>NZ_WNXY01000010.1 GCF_009733815.1 Pseudactinotalea suaedae | reverse complement strand
GCGCGAGCCGCGGCGTCGAGCCGCCGGGCCGCTGCCGCGCGCCGCCGGCTCGCGCTGACCGGTGTGCTGCTGGTGGCGGCGGCGGGTCTGTGGGCCGGCTTCGCGCTGCTGTCCTGGCCGGTGGTCGCGCCCGTGCTCGCCACGCTCGCGCTCGGTGGTGTGGTGGTCCTCGGTCGCCGAGCCGCGACGGCCGGCAACGCCGCCGACGCACGGTGGGAGCGCGAGCTCGCCACGATCGCCTCCCACGCACGTGAGCGCGCCACCTCGCACGCCCGACGGGCCGGCAAGCCCCAGCTGCGGGTCGACGTCGACCCGACGAGCCTGCTCGCCGAGTCCGCCCCCGCGATCCGGCCCGAGGGCACCGCCCGCCACGGCAACGACGGCCCGGGCTGGACCCCGGTCCCGGTGCCGCCTCCCGCCTACACCCTCAAGCAGTCGGCACCGCGCCGCGATGTCTCGCCGCTGGTGATGGGCGCCCCGACCGAGGTCATGGACCCGGTGAGTGAGGGCACCGAGGATGCGTCCGCCGTCGTCCAGAACGAGGAGAACGAGCGTGCTCGGGCCGAGAAGCGGGTCGCCGTCGAGCCCGCGATCGACGTCCAGGCCGTGCTCGCACGACGCCGCGCGGCGGGCTGATCCGCCGTCAGCACGGTGGCGGCCAGGTGTTATTCTTGTCGCCGACCTGGGGCTATGGCGCAGTTGGTAGCGCGTCTCGTTCGCAATGAGAAGGTCGGGGGTTCGAATCCCCCTAGCTCCACAAGTTGACGAAGACCCCCGCCATGTTTCTCGGCGGGGGTCTTCGTCATCTCATGACCAGTGGATTCGGGAGGAGGAGCGAGGGACGAGCGACGACGGAGTCCCCCTAGCTCCACACCACAGAAGGACCAGGGCACGGTTGTCGCCCTGGTCCTTCTGCGTCGAGCAGGCCAGTGACTCGCGGAGCCGCCGCAGCGGAGCGAGGACGGCGGAGTCCCCTAGCTCGACGTCCTTGGTGACCAGTGGACCCCGCCGTTCTCGACGGCGGAGCGCGCTCGCGCGGAGGTGCTCCGGCCCTAGCATCAGCGGGTGCACATCGTTGCCGTGGTCCTCGTCGCGCTCGCCTCGCTGCTGCACGTCGCGATCTTCGCGATGGAGTCGGTGCTCTGGACCCGGCCCGCGATCTGGAGACGTTTCGGGCTGAGGTCGCAGGAGGACGCCGAGACCACCCGCCCGCTGGCGTACAACCAGGGCTTCTACAACCTGTTCCTCGCGATCGTCGGTGCCGTGGGGATCGTGCTCGACGTCGTCGGGAACCCTGCGGGTCTCGTCCTCATGGTCGTGGCGACCGCGTCGATGGCGCTCGCCGCCGTGGTCCTCCTCAGCAGCGGTCGCCGGTACCGACGGGCGGCGCTGACACAGGGCACGCTGCCGGCGCTCGGCCTGATCGCGCTGATTCTGAGCTGACGGCGACCGCTTAGGGTCGTTCCATGCCGCACCACGACATCGTCATCATCGGGACCGGGTCGGGGAACTCGCTCGTGACGCCCGAGCTCGAGGGGCTCGACATCGCCATCATCGAGGAGGGTCGGTTCGGCGGCACCTGCCTCAACGTCGGGTGCATCCCCACCAAGATGTTCGTCGTTCCCGCCGACCGGGTCGCCGAGGCCGCCGACGCCGCGAGGCTCGGCGTCACCTTCGCCGAGCCGACCATCGACTGGCCCGCGATCCGGGACCGCGTGTTCGGGCGCATCGACCCGATCGCGGACGGCGGTGAGGCCTATCGCCGGAGCCAGGACTTCGTGACCGTCTACGACCAGCACGCACGGTTCGTCGGCGAGCGCACGCTGCGCCTGGCCGACGGCACCGAGGTGAGCGGGGACCTCGTCGTGGTGGCCGCCGGTTCCCGCGCGCGCGCTCTGCCCGACGTCCCCGGGCTGGAGCGCATCGACCCCGAGCGGGGCCTGCACACCTCGGACACGATCATGCGGCTGGAGGCGCTGCCGCCGCGGATGCTCGTGCTCGGGGGCGGCTTCGTGGCGTGCGAGTTCGTCCACGTCTTCGCCTCCTTCGGGGTGGCGGTCACGCAGGTGCAGCGCTCCGACGTCCTCCTCACCGGCGAGGAGCGGGTGGTCTCGGAGGCGGTCACCGCGATGGCCCGACGGCGCAGCGACCTCCGTACCTCGACCCGCCCTCGATTGGCCGAGCGGGTGGGCGACGTCTGGCGCGTCACGGTCGAGGACGGCGACGGGCAGACCGAGGTGCTCGAGGCCGAGGTCGTGCTGCTCGCGGTGGGCCGGGCGCCCAACGGCGACCGGCTCGACGCCGAGCAGGCCGGCATCGAGCTGGACGCCGAGGGGCTGGTGGTCGTCGACAGCGAGCAGCGCACCACGGCGCCGAGAACCTGGGCCCTCGGCGACGTCTGCTCGCCCTGGCAGCTCAAGCACGTCGCCAACCACGAGGCACGCGTGGTGGCGCACAACCTCGCCGTCGCGCTGGGCAAGCTCGACGCGCCACCGCAGCACAGCGACCACCGGTTCGTGCCGCACGCGGTCTTCAGCTACCCCCAGGTCGCCTCCTTCGGCCCCACCGCCGTCCAGCTCGAGGCGGCCGACGTCCCGTTCGTCACCACGACGCAGAGCTACGGCGACGTCGCCTACGGCTGGGCCCTCGAGGACCAGGAGGGCTTCCTCACGGTGCACGCCTCGCCCGACGGCCAGATCCTCGCCGCGCACTGCGTCGGCATGATGGCCTCCACCGTGATCCAGCCGCTGATCCAGGCTGCCAGCTTCGGCCAGCACGCCCACGAGGTGGCACGCGGTCAGTACTGGATCCACCCCGCGCTGGCCGAGGTCGTGGAGAACGCCCTGCTCGGGCTGCGGGTGTCGGCGCCGGATGGTACGACTGGGTCGTGAGCAAGGATCGACCCGACGTCCCCGCGGAGCTGCTGGAGCGCCTCGAGGCGATCATGGCCAGGCTGCCCGAGACCTACCGCGAGGGCGCCTGGGTGGGGAAGCGGTGGCGTGTCGGGGCGAGCACGGTCGCGCACGTGTTCGGCGGCGAGGACCAGCAGTTCCGGATCGTCTTCCACGGTGAGCCGGACGAGGTCGCCGCGTTCGAGAACCTCGGGCACCCGTACTTCCGCGCCGGCTGGGGCGCCAACGTCATCGGGCTCGTCGTGGACGAGCAGACCGACTGGGGCGAGGTGGCCGAGCTGTTGACCGACTCCTACCGGATCCAGGCGCCGGCGACCCTGGCGGCGCAGGTCACGCCGTGACGGACTACCTGTTCGCACTCACGGACGCCGGCGGCACCGTGCCGCCCGAGCTGGGCGTCGCCCGCCGGCTCCTCGCCCGCGGGCACCGGGTCACCGTGCTCGGTGACGCCTCCATGGCCGAGGCGGTGGCAGCGCTCGGTGCCCGGTGGCGGGCCTGGTCAGAGCCGGCGCGGCTGTTCGAGGACTGGCGGCCGCAGTCGCCCACCGCGATGGCCGCAGGGATGGCCGAGACGATGATCGCCGGCCCCGCCGCCGGGCACGCCCGTGACACGGATGCGGCGCTCGCCGACCTGGAACCCGACGCCGTGGTCACCTCGTTCGTCGCGGTCGGCGCGATGATCGCCGCCGAGGCGGCCCGCCTGCCCTACGCGGTGCTGATGCCGAACATCTACGCGCTCCCGGCGCCCGGGCTGCCGCCGTTCGGCCTCGGCCTCGCGCCGGCACGCGGACCGCTCGGGCGGTTGCGCGATCGTGGACTCTCCGCCGCCAGCACGCGCATGCTCGCGCGCTACGCGCTCGGCCCGCTCAACGACGTGCGCCAGGCCCACGGGCTGCCGCCGTTGACCTCCCCCTGGGGGCAGCACCAGCGCGCCAGCCGGCAGCTCGTCCTGACCTCGGCAGCCTTCGACTTCCCCGGCACCATGCCCGAGTCCGCCCGCTACGTGGGGCCGGTGCTCGACGACCCCGCGTGGGCCGAGACGAGCACCGACTGGCCGCTGCCCGCGGGGGACGCGCCGCTCGCACTCGTGGCGCTGTCCTCCACCTTCCAGAACCACGTCGAGGCGCTGCAGCGCAGCGCGGACGCCCTCGGCGCGCTGGGCCTGCGCGGCCTGGTCACCACCGGGCCCGCGGTCGACCCTGCGCTGATCCGCGCACCGGCCGGGATCGAGGTCGTCCGGTCGGCGCCGCACCAGCAGGTGTTTCCGCACGTGAGCGTCGTGATCACCCACGGCGGCCACGGCACCGTCATGAAGGCGCTGGCCGCCGGCGTGCCGATGGTCGTCCTGCCGCACGGGCGTGACCAGGCGGACAACGCGATGCGGCTGACCCGCCGGGGCGCCGCCGTCACGGTCCCGCGGCGTGCGACGACGCAGCAGATCAGTGCCGCCGTGCACCGCGTGCTGCGCGACCCCGGCTACCGGCAGGCGGCCGAACGGCTCGGTGAGCACGTGCGCGACGAGTCGGCCTTCGGTGCGCTGGTCGACGAGCTGGAGAACCTGCCGAACCAGCGCTGACCGCTCACCCCGCGGCCCTCAGGCGCGCGCGGCCACCCTCGCCGCCCCTCCGCGGGTCAGAGCGCGGGCGATCCGGCGGGCATCGATCCCGAACTCGCGGAACATCCCGCTCATGGGGTTGCTGAAGCCGATCAGGTGCAGCCGGGGCGCGTCCGGTGTGGTCCGAGCCCCGTGCACGAGGGGCTCACCACGCTCGTCGAGGACCCCGAGGTGTCCGACCAGCGGCTCGAGGCCGCGCTCGTAGCCGGTGGCGACCACGACGGCATCGGGCGCGATGCGAGCGGAGTCGGCGAGCAGCACCTCGCGTCCGGCGAAGCCCGCGACCGCCGCGACCGGCTTGACCCGGCCTGCGCGGAGCGCCGCGACCAGGCCGACGTCGAGGATCGGGATCGCCCCGGCCCGCCCGCGCGTGAACAGACCACCGGTGGGGAGCGGCCAGCTCCACGCCCTCAGATCGGGGACGGCGAGCCGGCGGACCGGCTCGGCGATGGCGTCGGCGGCCTGGGTCGGCACGTAGCGCATCGCCACCGAGATCAGCTGCGTGGGAACCCCATCGAGCGGGGCATCAGGTACGGCGGTCGTCGCACCGCCAGCCGTACCCGCCGGGCGCCGGACTCGGCCAGGTCCACCGCGATCTCAGCGCCGCTGTTCCCGGCCCCCACCACGAGCACGTCGAGACCGGCGTACGCAGCGCCGGACCGGTAGTCACCCGAGTGGGTGACGGGGGTGGTGAACGCGGCCAGCCCGGGCCAGTCGGGGATCCTCGGCACCGCGTTGTAGCCGGTGGCGACCACCACGGCGCCCGTCTCGAGGTCGCCCTGCGGGCAGCGCAGCACCCAGCCGCTCCCGGCGGGGTCACGGTCCACACGTCGCACCTCGACCCCGTTGCGGACCTCCAGGTGGTGGTGGGCCGCATACTGCTCGAGGTAGCGCACGACGTCGTCACGACCGGGCCACCGGCCGACCCCGCTCGGGATGGGCAGTCCCGGGAGCCCGGACAGCCATCGCGCCGTGTGCAGGTGCAGCCGGTCGTAGTGGCCCCGCCAGCTCGTCCCGACGCCTTCACCGCGCTCCAGCACCACGGGAGCAAGTCCTCCGGCGCCGAGCACAGCCGCTGCGGCGAGGCCCGCCGGACCGCCGCCGATCACGGCGACCGGGAAGCGCCCTCGCACCCTGTCCACCATCGGCACGGTACTCCCGCGGGGCCGGCGGCGGACCTCGTCGTGCTCGACGACCGACTCAGGCCGACGCGACCCCACCGGGTAGCGGCGTGGCGTCTTGGGGGACGAGCTCCTCCGTGCGCGGCGCGGGCGGTGGGGTTCCGTCGCCCCACGGCCGGCCCCCGAGCGCCTCCCGCCCGTGCGGCTCCAGCCATCCGCTGAGGTCGGGGCCACCCGGCACGATCCCGCTGGGGTTCAGGTCGGTGTGCACCTCGTAGTAGTGGGACTTGATCTGCGCGAAGTCGACCGTGTCGCCGAACCCCGGCGTGGTGAAGAGGTCGCGCGCGTACGCCCACAACGCGGGCATCTCGATCAGCTTGTTCCGGTTGCACTTGAAGTGCCCGTGGTAGACCGGGTCGAACCGCACCAGCGTGGTGAACAGCCGCACGTCCGCCTCGGTGATGGTCTCGCCCATCAGGTACCGGCGCGTCGCCAACCGGTCCTCGAGCCAGTCGAGCGCCGTGAACAGCCGCTCGTAGGCGTCGTCGTAGGCGTCCTGGGACCCGGCGAAGCCGCAGCGGTACACACCGTTGTTGACCTCGGTGTAGACGCGCTTCATCACCGCGTCCATCTCCTCGCGCAGCGCCTCCGGGTACAGGTCGGGCGCCCCCTCGCGGTGGTGCTCCTGCCACTCGGAGGAGAAAGCGAGGGTCATTCGTGCGAAGTCGTTGGTGACCACCGCACCCGTCGGGACGTCGACGATAGCCGGGACCGTGATGCCCTTCCGGTACCCCGGCACCCGCCGGTAGTACGCCTCGGCGAGCCAGTGGATCCCGAGCACCGGGTCGTGCTCACCCTCGTCGAGGTCGAACGTCCACGACCGCATGTCGTGCGTGGGTCCGCACAGAGCCAGCGAGATCGAGTCCTCCAGACCGAGCAGCCGTCGCACGATGATCGTGCGGTTGGCCCACGGGCACGCGCGCGCCACGACCAGCCGGTACCGACCGGGCTCCACCGGCCAGCCGTCCGCGCCGTCGCGCGTGATCCGCGACTCGATGTAGGACGTGTCGCGTGAGTACTCCTGGCCTGGCAAGACGTAGCTGTTCTCCAC
Source organism: Pseudactinotalea suaedae (assembly GCF_009733815.1). Lineage (GTDB taxonomy): Bacteria > Actinomycetota > Actinomycetes > Actinomycetales > Beutenbergiaceae > Pseudactinotalea > Pseudactinotalea suaedae. Next base: position 249,317 of record NZ_WNXY01000010.1, on the reverse strand, counting down.
GTCTGCAGGTTACGACGCTCGGTGGCGATGCGGACGGCGTGTGGGCAGACTGGGCGCGTGAGCCTTCCGCTGATCCCCGCCCCAGCCCGACTCGAGCTGCTCGACGGCGAGCCGTACCCGGGCCCCGCCGAGCCCACCGCCTCGACCGCGGTCGGGAACCGCGACGACGGCGGCTACCGGCTGCAGGTCGGTGCCGACACGGGGTTCAGCTCCGACGCCGCCGACCACCGTGGTGCGAGCGCAGCCCGGTCGAGCGCCACCCAGCTCGTCGAGCTGACCGACCGGTCGGTGCCCGCCCTGGAGATCGAGGACGCGCCGCGCTACCCGTGGCGCGGTCTCATGATCGACGTGTGCCGTCACTTCTTCGGCCCGGCGACGCTCCGCAAGGTCCTCGACCTCGCCGCGCTGTACAAGCTCAACGTGCTGCACCTGCACCTGACCGACGACCAGGGGTGGCGCTACGAGGTGCCGAACCGGCCCGAGCTGGTCGAGCGCGCCAGCACCTCGGAGGTCGACGGTGGCCCCGGTGGCCACCTGAGCGTGGCCGACCTCGCCGAGCTCACGGCGTACGCCGCCGAGCGCGGCATCACGATCGTCGGGGAGATCGACCTGCCCGGGCACACCGCGGCGGCGCTGCACGCCGTCCCCGCGCTCAACCCCGACGGCCTGGCACGAGAGGTCTACACCGGCACCGAGGTCGGGCACTCGACGCTGCGGCTCGACCTGCCCGAGACCGCAGCGTTCCTCGAGGACGCCGTCGGGGCGCTGGTCGAGCAGACCACGGGCGACTTCGTGCACGTCGGCGGCGACGAGGTCCGGCTGCTCAGCCCCGAGGAGTACGCGGCGTTCATCCAGCACGTCGAGGCGCTGGTGCTGCGGCTCGGCAAGCGGCCGGTGTTCTGGCAGGAGGCGGCTCCGGCACTGCAGGACCCGCGGTCGGTCCTGCAGCTCTGGGACTCCAACGCCGACCCCGCCCCGGTCGTGGCCGCCGCCGCGCACGGGCACCAGGTCATCCTCAGCCCCGGCAACCGCGCCTACCTCGACATGAAGTACGACGCCGACACCGAGCTCGGCCTGGACTGGGCCGGGCACGTCGATGTGCGCGACGCCTACGACTGGGACCCCGCCACGCTCGTCCCCGGCCTGCCACCCGAGGCGATCCTCGGCGTCGAGGCGGCGCTGTGGACCGAGACGATCCGCACCGAGGACGACCTGTTCTCGATGCTGCTGCCGCGGCTGCCCGCGATCGCCGAGGTCGCGTGGTCGGTGCCCGAGGTGCGCGCGTGGGAGGCGTTCGCCGAGGACCTGCCGGCGCACCGTGCGCTGTGGGACGCCCGCGGCCTGGCCCACGCCGATCGTCCGCTGACCGGGCACTGAGACCGCTGCGGCCAGGGCCGGTCGGGTGATGCTCTAGCCTGCTGCGAGTGACTGCAGACCTCCACCCGATCGACGTCGACCTCAACGACGGAACCACCATCCCCCAGCTCGGCTACGGCGTCTGGCGCGTGCCGGACGACGAGGCACAGCCCGCCGTCGAGGAAGCCCTCCGCGTCGGCTACCGGCTGATCGACACCGCAGCCATCTACGGCAACGAGCGCGGCGTCGGGCGCGCGATCGCGGCGTCCGGCATCGCCCGTGAGGACATCTACCTCACCACCAAGCTGTGGAACGCTGACCAGGGCTACGACACGACGCTGCGCGCCCACGAGGCCTCGCTGAAGCGGCTCGCCGTCGACACGATCGACCTCTACCTGATCCACTGGGCCGCGCCGCCGCTGGGGAAGTACGTCGACACCTGGAAGGCGCTGGTGCACCTGCACGAGCAGGGTGCCGTCGGCTCGATCGGCGTCTCCAACTTCCACGCGCCCCACCTGCAGGAGATCATCGACGCCACCGGCGTCACGCCCGTCCTCAACCAGGTCGAGTGCCACCCGTACCTGCAGATCGAGCAGCTACGGGCCTGGAACGCCGCCCACCAGATCGCCACCCAGGCGTGGTCCCCGCTCGGCGCGGGCAAGGGCATGCTCGAGGACCCGGTGCTCACCGAGATCGCCGAGCGGCGCGACGCCACGCCCGCTCAGGTCGTGCTCGCCTGGCACATCGCTCAGGGCAACGTCGTCATCCCGAAGTCCGTGACGCCGTCGCGGATCGCCGAGAACTGGGCCGCGCTCGCGGTCCAGCTCGAGCCCGAGGACATCGACGCGATCGAGGGCCTGGAGCGCGGCGAGCGCACGGGCGGCAACCCCGACACCGCCGACTACGCGGGCCCCACCCCGGAGTGAGCGGCCGGCCGGGATCACACCCAGGTCGGTAGCAGCATGTGGAGCCGCCAGAACCAGTAGGGCACCCACTGGTTGGTCCAGATCGGCCAGAAGAACCCCGAGACCAGGACCGCTGCGATCACCACGGCGGCGGCCGCCCAGATCCCCGGCCGCCGCTCGCGTCGCGGCAGCTCCTTGGACCCGATCAGCTCGGCGAGCCCGTACGTCAGCGCCAGCACCACGAACGGCACGAACGCCACGGTGTAGAACGTGAAGATCGTGCGGTGGGCGTAGGCGAACCAGGGCAGGTAGCCGCCGGCGTACCCCACGAGGATCGCCCACGCGCGCCAGTCGCGGCGGCGGATCGCCGCCCACAGCACCAGCAGGAGCGCGAGTGCCGCTCCCCACCAGATCACGGGGTTGCCGACCGACAGGATCGCCCCGGCGCAGCGGTCCGCGCCGCAGGTCTGCCAGGCGCCGTCGGCGGTCTCGACCGAGCGCCAGGCGAACGACGTGGGACGCCACTGGATCAGCCAGCCCGCCGGGTGGGACTCGTAGGTGTGCTCGGTCGTGAGGTTGTTGTGGAAGTCCCACATCCGCAGGTGGTACTCCCACCAGGAGTTCAGCCAGTCCGGCATCCAGGGGCGCTCCGGCACCTCGGCCGTCGCGTTGGTGGTCGCGGCCCACTGCCGCATGTAGGAGCTCGGGCTCAGCCACCAGGGGAGCCAGGTGAGCACGTACGCCACCGCGGCGACCGGGACCATCAGCACGAAGGCAGGGACGCCGTCGCGCAGCGCCCCGGCGCCGACCCAGTAGCGGACGCCGACGGCGCGTCGCGCGCTGATCGTCCACGCCACGACCGCAAGGCCGAAGGCGGCCACGAAGTAGATGCCGGACCACTTGACCCCGCACGCCAGACCGAGCGCCACCCCCGCCACCAGCAGCCACGGCCGGAACCCCACGCGGGGTCCCCAGGGATCGCGGTAGTGGCCCTCCTCGTCGAGCTCGGCAGCGGCGAGGCGCGCCAGCCGCCGTCGGTAGTGGTCGCGGTCGAGAAGGATCGCGCCGAACGCGACCAGCGCCCAGAACGCCAGGAAGATGTCGAGGATCGAGATCCGTGACATCACCAGGTGGTTGCCGTCGATCGCGAGCAGCAGACCGGCGGTCGCGCCGAGGGTGGTCGAGGCGAACAGCCGCCGCGCGATCCGGACCAGCAGCAGCACCATGAGCGCACCGGTGACAGCGGCGCCGATCCGCCACGCCACCGGGTCGTTCGGTCCGAGCAGCTTCAGACCGGCCGCGATCATCCACTTGCCGACGCTCGGGTGGACGATGTAGTCCGCCTCGTCCGACAGCATCGAGTAGTCGCCCGCGGCGAAACGCTCGTTGGGCTGCTCGTCGTTCTCCTCGATCCAATCGCCCTCGTACCCCAGGGCCAGCAACGAGTACGCCTGCTTGACGTAGTACGTCTCGTCGAAGACCACCCGGCCGGGGCGGCCGAGATAGAGCAGCCGCAGCGCCGCGGCCACACCGGTCACCAGCAGCGTCACGACCCACGAGACCAGCACCGAGCCGGGGATCGGCCGCACCAGCCGCGACAGCAGGTCGGACTCGATCGCCGCGCGGGTGCGCCCGGTCACGGCCACCGCAGGCGCTCTCCAGGACGCGAACAGCTCGCGCCGGCCCGCGCTGCGTGCCGAGTGGCGCGCCGGCGCCGTCGTGACGCCCGACGGCGCAGCCTGGGCCGGGGAGGGTCCGCTCACCTCGCGGGTCGGACCCTCGTCCGCCGCTGCCTCGCCCTCCGGGCGGGGAGCCCAGCCGGCGTCCGCGGACGCGCGTGCGTCGTCGTCGGCTCCCCTCACGGCGTCGAGTGTAGGTGCGGCTCAGGCACGTCCGAGTCGCGCCGCGACGCGTGCCGTGACCCGCTCGATCTCGTCCGCGGGCCGGCCGCGCAGCACGGAGAAGGCGATCACCGTCAGCGGCGAGACCGCGCCGAACACCCGGGCACGGGCGAGGGTGGCGGGGTCGACGACCTGCGGCCCGAGCTCCCAGCCGTGCCAGGTCAGGAGGCTGGCGACGTCCTCGGCAGGATCCTCGAGCGCCGCCAGGTCCCAGTCGAGGACGCCGACCACCCGATCACCCTCCCAGTGCACGTTGCTCCCGGCGAGATCGCCGTGGTTGACGGCGGGCTCCGGGTGGTCGAGCGCGGCGAGCGCGTCGACCGCGGCCCGCGCCCGGTCTCGCACCTGAACCGGCAGCAGGGGTGTCGCGAGCTCGGTCAGCACCGAGTACCAGTCGGCACCGCCGAAGAACGCCCGGGGCGGCGCGAGGTGGGCGCGCAACGGGGTGGGGTCCAGGCCGTGGACCGCGTCCAGGAGGGCGCGCAGCTCGGCCGGGTCCGCCGGTCCTGGCGGTCGAGCGGCCCCGGGCACCCGGGCGGCCGCCGCGGCGACGACGCCGTCGAGCTCGGCGACCTCGCCGATCGGGCGGGCGACCACGAACGGCAGCGGCGGCAGCGCCGCGACGAGATCGCGGCTGCGGTGCAGGTCGGCGGCTGCGGCGCCGTCACGGGCGACCCGGACCGCCACCTCACCCGCGAGCACCACGAGCGAGGACGACCCCGTGCGCACCCACTCCCACGCGGCGGGATCCGCGGGTGCACCGGCATCCTTCAGCAGCTGCCCGACCAGCGCCGTGGTGGTGGCACGGTCCGGCTCGACGTACCCGGTCTCCACAGCTCCACCCTGACACAGCGCCCGGCCCGCCCGCCGTCGGGCTCCTTCGGTGGGGGCGAGCACCGCTCGAGCAGAGCGCGCGAGGACGCGAAGCAGCCCCCGGCACGGAGCGTGTCGGGGGCTGTCGGTGCTGGCCGGAGCCAGGGGGCTAGCGGAGCCAGCGGTACCTGCGGACGAGGTCGGTGCTCGCCCACCACCTGCCGAGGCCCCAGGTGTCGCCGGAGAGGGTGACGGCGGCGGTCAGGAGCAGCATCGCCTCGACCCAGTGCGAGTCCAGGACCGGGTTGGTGCCACCGGCGATCCAGGGCAGCGCTACCAGGTACATGAAGGCCATGAGGAGGGTGCCGCCGATCGCGGCGATCCGCAGCCCGGCGCCGGCGATCATCGCGACGCCGATGCCCAGCAGGCCCAGCATGAAGACCACGTCACCGAACGGGTTCGAGAACGCCGACTGGAAGAAGCCGGCCAGCGGCTGTGCGGGGTCGAGGTTGTCCAGGTAGCCCTGCGCAGGGGTGCCGCCGTTGATCCAGGCGCGCTCCGCCGGGGTGCTGAAGCCGAGGCCGAACGTCTTGTCGAGGAACGGCCACAGGAAGAAGAAGCCGACGACGATCCGAGCGATGGCCAGCACCTTGCGTGCGAGCGGGCTCGTGACGATCGACTCCTGGGTGATCACGGCGGGGGCGGTGGTGGCCTCGGGTACGTGTGCGCGGGTGGTGGTCATTGCTCTGTCCTGTCACGAGAAGTGGTGGTGGTGGTTGAGGCCTCATGAAGAATTCTGTCGGGTCTGCAGGGCCCCTCTGGGGGACCGAGGTCCCGATTTCCGGGGTCGTCGCCGGGACGAACGTCCCGAGATCGGCCCTCGAGAGCCCCCGACCGCGTGGCTGGCAGACTCACCCCGTGCCAGAACACCCAGGACCAGGTGTGATCGTGCTCGCCGGGACGCCGATCGGCGATGCGGAGGATGCGCCACCGCGGCTGCTGCGGCTCCTCGCCGACGCCGACGTCGTCGCCGCCGAGGACACCCGCCGGTTGCGGTCGCTCGCGGCCAGGATCGGCGTGAGCATCGGTGGTCGGGTGGTCAGCTACCACGAGCACAACGAGGCGGCGCGGGCCGCCGAGCTGGTCGAGGCGGCCGAGAGCGGCGCCACCGTGCTGGTGGTGACCGACGCCGGCATGCCCGGCGTCTCCGACCCCGGCTACCGGGTGGTGCGGGCCGCCGTCGAGAGCGGCGTGCGGGTGACGGCGGTGCCCGGTCCGAGCGCCGTCCTCGCCGCGCTCGCGCTCTCGGGCCTGCCCACCGACCGGTTCTGCTTCGAGGGCTTCCTTCCCCGCCGGGCCGGGGAACGCCGTCGGGCGCTCGAGGAGCTCGCCGACGAGCGCCGCACGATGGTCTTCTTCGAGGCGACCCACCGGATCGGCGAGACGCTGGCCGCGATGGCCGAGGCGTTCGGCCCCGACCGTGAGGCGGCGGTGTGCCGTGAGCTCACCAAGACCTACGAGGAGGTGCGTCGCGGCCCGCTGGCGGAGCTGGCCCGCTGGGCCGAGGAGGGGGTGCGCGGTGAGATCACCGTGGTCGTCGCCGGGGTGGTGCCGGGGGAGGCCCTCGCGGCGGACCACGTGGGTGATGTGCTCGCCCTGGTCGAGGCGGGCAGCCGGTTGAAGGACGCCGCCGCCGAGGTGGCCGAGCGCACCGGGGTGAGCCGCAGGGAGCTCTACCAGGGCGCGCTCGAGGCCAGGACGCCGGGCGCGGGTTATCGTGGCCGGACCTCGCCCAAGGAGGGTGTCTGATGGCGGTCAACCGCAAGCTCGTGAGCACGGTCATGACGATCGTGGGTACGGCCGGCCCGATCGTGGCCAAGTACCTCCGGGAGCACCCCGAGATCACCAAGAGCGTCCAGGACGCCGTCACCAAGCTTCTGGCCAAGCGGATCAGCGGACCGGCCGGGATGCTCGCCACGATCGCGGCGCTGCGCGAGCAGGTCGCCTATCTGAGCTCCAGCGCCGACGACGCGGCGGAGACCCGCCGCGCGCAGGACTGGGCGCGCACGCTCGACAACCTCCAGCACGCCGCCGAGCTGCTGCACGACGGTGCCTCGCGTCGCGAGAAGAAGGCCGTCAAGGAGAAGGTGATGACGGTGCGCGGGGAGATCCTCGCCGCCTTCATCGCCGAGAAGGCCGACGACGCGGAGCCGCGCCGGCTCGAACGCTGAGCCGATGGGCAGCGGTGCCCACCTCCGCGGCACCGGGCGTGCCGCGGCCGGACATAGTCTCCGCGCATGATCATTTGGCGTGGGTTCGGATTCGTGGCGGTCATTCTCGGGGCACTCGGCTTTCTCGCCGGGACGGGGCTGAGCTCCCTGGTGTCCACCGACGGAGAGCTGAACGGGGCGATGATCGGGCTCGGTGTCCTGCTCGGTGGCGTGGCCACCTTCGCCCTCGGGTGGTACCTCAACGTCATCAACCCCGCGAAGAAGTCGCAGACGTGGGTCGAGCAGCGTCGGGCCGAGCTGAGCCACGCGGTGGCGAGCGGTCGCTTCCAGCCCGCCCCGGGTGTCGTGCCCTCCTCGCTGGCCGAGGCGCAGGTGCAGGCGGACATGATGCTCGACCAGGAGTCCACGGCCGTGACGCGCCGGCTGCGCAACATCCACACGCTGTTCTGGATCCCGATGCAGTGGTGGGGCGTCGTGTACGCGCTCATCGGCGTCGTCGTCGCCATCCTGCTGCTGGCCGGCTGAGGCCGACCCCAGCTCAGCGGGAGCGCTCCAGGGCGATCCCGGCCGCTGCCATCGCGGCGCGCGCCGTCTCGCCCTGGTCGGGTGAGACGGGCACCGTCAGGTCGGTGAGCACCCTGGTGCGCAGCCCCAGCCGGGCGGCGTCGAGCGCGGTCTCCTTGACGCAGTGCGACTCGGCGATCCCGACCACGTCCACGTGCGCGATCGCGTGGGCGGCCAGCAGCTCGGCCAACGGGCGGCCCGCGACATCCACTCCCTCGAAGCCCGAGTACGCGGCCTCGTAGCGTCCCTTCTTCACCGAGTGGTCCGGTGCGAGGTCCGCGAGCGCCGGGTGCAGCTCCGCCTCGTCGGAGCCGGCGAGGGCGTGCGGGGGCCAGGTGTCGACGAAGTCGGGGTGGTCGCTGAAGTGCGCCCCCGGATCGATGTGCCAGTCCTGGGTGGTGACGACGACGTCGTAGTCACCTCGGTGCGTCGCCGCGTAGGCGGCGACCCGGGCCGCGACGGCGTCGCCTCCCTCGACCGCGAGGGCGCCGCCCTCGCAGAAGGTCGGCTGCACGTCGACGACGAGGAGGGCGCGGTGGGTCGGGGGGTGGAGCTCCATCGTCGGCCTGACCTTCCGGTTGCGTCATACGTGGGGAGCAAGGGCTTCCTCCGAGCGTATGACGCAACGTCGGGCGGGTAGCCTGCTCGGTCATGGAGTTCCGCCGGATCAACGGCCTGCCGCCGTACGTGTTCACCATCATCGACGGGCTCAAGCTGGAGGCTCGCCGAGCCGGGCGGGACGTCGTCGACCTGGGGTTCGGGAACCCCGACCTGCCCAGCCCGCAGATCGCCGTCGACAAGCTGGCCGAGGCTGCCCAGAACACCCGCAACCACCGGTACTCCTCCTCACGCGGCATCCCGAACCTGCGCCTGGCGGTGGCGAACCTGTACCAGCGGCGGTTCGGTGTCACGCTCGACCCCGAGCAGGAGATCATCTCGACGATCGGCGCCAAGGAGGGCTTCAGCCACCTCATGTGGGTGCTGCTCAGCTCCGGTGATGCCGCCATCGTGCCGACACCGAGCTACCCGATCCACATCTGGGGACCGTACTTCGCCGGCGCCGACGCACGGCAGGTCCCGATCGGTGACGGCACCGACGGCGCGGGCTACATCGACCGGGTCATGGAGGCGTGGGATCTCGGCTGGCCCAAGCCCCGCGTCGTGGTGCTGAGCTTCCCGCACAACCCCACGACCACCACCGTGGAGCTGGCCGACCTGCAGCGCCTGGTGGACTGGGCGCGCGAGCGCGAGGTGGTGCTCGTGCACGACCTCGCCTACGCGGACATGTGCTTCGACGGCTGGCAGCCGCCGTCGATCATGCAGTGCGAGGGAGCGACCGAGGTCGCCGTCGAGCTGTACTCGATGACGAAGTCGTTCTCGATGGCCGGCTGGCGGGTGGCGTTCATGGTGGGCCGCCGGGACGTGATCAAGGCGCTGTCCCAGCTCAAGTCCTATCTGGACTACGGGACGTTCCAGCCGATCCAGATCGCTGCGACCGTCACCCTCAACGAGGCCACGGAGTACCCGGCGGAGCTGTCCGGGATCTACCAGTCGCGGCGCGACACGCTGGTGGACGGTCTGGCACGGATCGGGTGGGACATCCTCAAGCCGAAGGGCACGATGTTCGCCTGGGCGCGCATCCCTGAGGCGTACGCCGAGATGGACTCGATCGCGTTCGCCACCCACGTGGTCAACGAGTGCGACGTCGCGGTCTCGCCCGGCGTCGGGTTCGGTCCGGGCGGGGAGCGGTTCGTGCGGTTCGCGCTGATCGAGAACGAGCAGCGGATCGCCCAGGCCGTCCGCGGCCTCAAGCGCGGACTGACGCGGCTGTCATGACAGCGACGCGCACCTGTGCGCCCGCCACTGCTCGAGCTCGGCGCGGGTGTGCGCCGGCGGTGCGGTCGTGACGTCGGTCCCGGCGGAGGTCGCCGCGCTGCAGCCCCGCAGGATCGGGGCGCACACGTTCGACTTCGCCCGCCGCACCGCCGTGATGGCTGTGGTCAACCGCACCCCGGACTCCTTTTTCGACCGGGGCGCGACGTTCGCGCTGGACGCCGCGGTCGCGCAGGCGCTGCGGGCGGTCGAGGAGGGCGCCGACTGGGTCGACGTCGGCGGTCTCCCGTTCTCGCCGGACACGCCCGACGTCCCCGTGGCCGAGGAGCTCGACCGCGTGCTCCCGGTCGTCGAGGCGATCAGGGCGAGCTCCGACGTCGTGATCTCGGTCGACACCTATCGACCCGAGGTCGCCCAGGCCGTGCTCGACGGCGGAGCCGACGTGATCAACGACGTCATGGGTCTGCGCGTGGCCGGGCTGGGCGAGGTCGTGGCCGGCTCCGGCGCGACGATCGTCATCGCCCACTCGATCGGCCAGCCGCACCGGCATCACCGGGGGCCGCAGTACGAGGACGTGGTGGGCGAGGTCGTCGCCTACCTGACCGAGCGCGTCGAGCACGCGCGGGCGCTCGGGATCGCCGAGGACCGGATCGTCATCGACCCCGGTCACGACCTCAACAAGAACACCCTGCACACGCTCGAGATCACCCGGCGGCTGCGTGAGGTCGCCGCGATCGGGCTGCCGATGCTGGTGGCGCTGTCGAACAAGGACTTCGTGGGGGAGAGCATCGACCGGCCGCAGGGGGAGCGGTTGTCGGGCACCCTCGCCGCCACGGCCCTGTGCGTCGAGGCCGGCGCCCGGATCGTGCGCGCGCACCACGTGCCGGAGACCGTGGACGCCGTACGGATGACCGAGGCGGTGCTCGGGCTGCGCGCACCCGCCTACCTGCGGCACAACATCGACCCCGGAACCGACTGAGGTCGGCGACCTGATGTTCGACGACGCGACGCTGCTGGAGCACTACGCCGTGCCGGACCGGTCGGTGCCGTACCTGCGGGTGAACTTCGTGTCGAGCCTCGACGGCGCCGCCTGGCGGGACGGCCGCTCGGGCGGGCTCAACGACGCGTGGGACCAGCAGGTGTTCACGCTGCTGCGGCGGCTGACCGACGTGGTGATGGTGGGCGCGGGCACGATCCGTGCGGAGGGGTACGTCGGCGCGTTGCTGGCCGGGCCGGCGCAGCAGTGGCGCGTCGAGAACGGGTTGTCGGCTCACCCGCCGCTGGCGATCGTCTCCCACCGGCTCGACGTCGACCCGGCGAGCGAGGTCTTCACCAGCGCTCCGGAGCGGCCGCTGGTCATCACGCACCATGCAGCACCTCGCGAGCGGCGGGACGCGCTCGCGGAGGTGGCCGATCTCGTGGTCCATGGCCGGGACGCGGTCGACCTGGTCGCGGTCCGCGCCGAGCTGGCCGAGCGCGGGCTCCGGCACGTGCTGTGCGAGGGCGGACCGACGCTCTTCGGGTCGCTGATCGCCGCCGACGCGGTCGACGAGCTGTGCCTGACGCTCAGCCCGGTGCTGGAGTCCGGCGACGCCTCGCGGGTGGCGCGCGGGCCCCACCGCACGCTGCCGATGCGCCTGGCGCACGCGCTGCCGGGCGGGCCGATGCTGTTCCTGCGGTACCTGCGGGCCTGACCACGTCCGACGTCCAGCGGCTCCCGGTGTCGGTGTCACGCAGCCGGCTCGGTAGGCTCGCCGCACCATGACCGCACCTGCTCCTGACGGCGCCGAGCGCCCGCCGTTCTACATCACCACGGCCATCGCCTACCCGAACGGCGCCCCGCACATGGGCACGGCGTACGAGTACATCACCACCGACGTGCTCGCGCGGTTCAAGCGCCTCGACGGCTACGACGTCCGCCACCTCACCGGAACCGACGAGCACGGCATCAAGATGATGCAGACCGCGGATCGCCTCGGCATGACGCCGGCGGACTTCGCCCGCGGCAACTCCGACCGGTTCGAGGCGATGCAACGCGGCCTGGGCATCGACTTCGACCGCTTCATCCGCACCACCGACGCCGACCACATCGAGGCGAGCCAGGCGATCTGGCGCGCGATGGAGGCCAACGGCGACATCTACCTGGGCTCCTACTCCGGCTGGTACTCCGTGCGCGACGAGGCGTACTACACCGAGGACGAGACCGAGGTGCGCGAGGACGGCACGAGGGTCGCGACGCCGTCGGGCACGGAGGTGACCTGGACCGAGGAGCCGAGCTACTTCTTCCGGCTCTCGGCCTACGCCGACAGGCTGCTCGACCTCTACGAGGGGCGCCCGGAGTTCATCGCGCCGGACTTCCGCCGCAACGAGATGGTGCAGTTCGTGCGGTCCGGGCTGCGGGACCTGTCGATCTCACGCTCGACCTTCGACTGGGGCGTCCCGGTCCCCGACGACCCGGCGCACGTCATGTACGTGTGGGTGGACGCGCTGACGAACTACATCACCGGCGTCGGCTACCCGGACACCGAGAGCGCGGACTTCCGCCGCTACTGGCCCGCCGACGTGCACATCATCGGCAAGGACATCACCCGGTTCCACACGATCTTCTGGCCGGCGTTCCTCATGAGCGCGGGTATCGAGCCGCCGAAGCGCGTGTTCGTGCACGGGTTCCTCTACGACAAGGGGAAGAAGCTCAGCAAGTCCGAGGGTGGTTTCGTCGACCCGCTCGTCTTCGCCGAGACCTACGGTCTCGACCAGATGCGCTACTTCCTGTGCCGGGAGTTCACCTACGGCCAGGACGGCTCCTACAGCCACGAGGCCGTGGTCACCCGCATCAACGCCGACCTGGCTAACGAGCTCGGCAACCTCGCCCAGCGCTCGCTGAGCATGGTCGCGAAGAACCTCGACGGCGCGGTCCCCACGCCGGGCGAGCACACCGACGACGACCGGGCGCTGCTGGCCAGGCTGGAGCCGCTGCTGCCGTCGGCGCGCAGGCACATCGACGGTCAGCAGATCAGCGCCTACCTCGAGGAGCTGTGGTCGGTGCTGGGGGAGACCAACCGGTACTTCTCCGCGCAGGAGCCGTGGGTGCTGCGCAAGACCGACCCTGCCCGGATGGCGACCGTGCTGTCCGTGACGCTCGAGGTCGTGCGCACGGTGGCGATCCTGACCCAGCCCGTGATGCCGACGGCGTCCGGTCGCCTGCTCGCGCTCCTCGGCCTCCCCGAGGTGGTCCCGTTCTCGGAGCTGTCGACCGAGCTCGTCCCGGGCATGACGCTGCCCGCCCCGACCGGCGTCTTCCCCCGCCTGGACCCCTGACCGGTTTCACCGCACTTCCGACCCCGCTCCGGTTTCACCGCACTTTCGTGCGAGCGAGGCTGGGGTGGGGACTGGTCGGAAGTGCGGTGAAATCGGGAGAGTGTCGAAAGTGCGTTGAAATCGGGAGACGTCGAAAGTGCGGTGAAATCGAAGGAGGGGACATGGGGCGTAGGCGAGGGGAGTGGCCCGCGGAGCCGGAGGCGCTGCCGGGGCCTGTGGTCGACAACCACACGCACCTCGAGTCGATCTCCGAGGTGCTCGAGCCCGGCGTCGCCGACCCGGGAGTCGCCGCGCAGCTGCAGCGGGCTGCGGCGCTCGGGGTCGAGGCGGTGGTCCAGATCGGCTGCGACCTGGACTCCGCCGAGGTGAGCGTGCGCTGGGCGCACGAGCACCCGCAACTGGTGGCCGGCGTCGCGATCCACCCGAACGAGGCGGTGCTGCACGCCGGCGTGCGCGAGATCGCACCCGACGGGCTGGAGCCGGCACCGCTGCCGCGCCACGCGCGCTCGCTGGATGACGCGATCGCACGCATCGCCGAGCTGGCGCGCGATGAACGGGTTCGGACGGTGGGGGAGACCGGGCTCGACTTCTTCCGCGCCGGCGAGCAGGGCAGGGCGGTCCAGCGCGAGTCCTTCCGCGTCCACATCGCGCTGGCCAAGGAGCTCGGGCTGCCGATGCAGATCCACGACCGCGACGCCCACGCGGACGTCCTCGACGTGCTGACGCGCGACGGCGCCCCCGACGTCACGGTGTTCCACTGCTTCTCCGGCGACGCGGAGATGGCGGCCGAGTGCGCGCGCCGCGGCTACTACCTCTCGTTCGCCGGCCCGGTGACGTTCGGATCAGCTGACGAGGTCCGGGCCGCGGCAGCCGTGGTGCCCGCCTCCCAGCTGCTGGTCGAGACGGACGCCCCCTACCTCACGCCCGCGCCGCACCGTGGCGCGCCCAACGCCCCGTACCTGCTGCCGATCACCGTGCGGCGGCTCGCCGAGGTCCGCGGCGACGACCTCGGCGCCCTGTGCCGACAGCTGCGCGAGACCTCGCGGTCGCTCTACGGGGTCTGAAGCCGCCGTCGAAGGCCCGATCTCGACTGTGCAGGTGATGTGAAGGCGGACGTCGATCGGGTTCCCGGATGATCACAAATCGGTTACGGTGCCCTATCGGCCACGTTGGCCGGTGAGCCCCATCCCCAGACCGAAGGACACCCCCTCCAGTGCCCTCCGACAACGGGAGCGTGCCGAGCGTGCGCTCCGGAACCCGGCGAAGCCACCGCGCGGACACCCCCGCGGGTGCCTCGATCCCGCGACCGCTGCGGTACGTGCTCGGTGCGGGCGCGCTGGCCGTGGTGCTGGCGGGCTCGCTCTCGTTCGCGGACGCGAGCAGCAGCCCCAGCACCACCGGCGCCGACACCTCCGCGGACATCGCGGATGTCGCGGGTCGCGACGACGTGTGGGCACAGGTCTCCCGCAGCGACGGCACGCGTGAGCCGCTGCTGCTGGAGGCGGGCGAGCCGGTCGACTTCGCGGTCACGGTCGACGGCGCCACGGTCGAGCTCACCGGGTCGAGCAACCAGGCCCTCGCCGACGCCCTGATCGACGCCGGCATCGTCGTCGACCTCGACGATGTCGTCTCCGCGCCGATGGGTGAGGCTCCCGCCGAGGGCGCCGAGATCACCATCGAGCGCGTCGGCACCCACATCGAGGCCGAGGTCACCACCCTCCCGTTCGAGACGGTCGAGCAGCGCACCTCCCGGCTGCCCTCCGGCACGACCCAGGTCAAGACCGAGGGCGTCGAGGGCTCCGTGGTCACCACCTTCCAGGCGACCTACGCCGACGGCGAGGTCACCCAGCGCACCGAGCTCACCTCCGTGGTGGCGGCCCAGCCTGTCGACAAGGTCGTCCTCGTCGGCACCGGCTCGAACTCGTCCGGCTCCTCCGGCTCGAGCAGCAACGCGCCGATGCCCACCTACTCCGGCGCCGACCCGCGGTCGATCGCGCAGGAGCTGCTGGCGGCCTACGGCTGGGGCTCGGACCAGTGGAGCTGTCTGGACCGGCTCTGGCAGCGGGAGAGCAACTGGAACCCGCACGCGCAGAACCCGTCCTCGGGTGCGTACGGGATCCCGCAGTCGCTGCCGGGCTCGAAGATGGCGACCGCCGGCTCGGACTGGCGCACCAACCCGGCCACGCAGATCACGTGGGGGTTGAGGTACATCGAGGGCCGCTACGGCAGCCCGTGCGGAGCCTGGGGTCACAGTCAGTCGGTCGGCTGGTACTGAGCGAGGGCCTCGCACAGGTCCTCCACGACTCGCGTGATGCCACTCACACGCGCTTGGCAGAGATGTCACGATCTGGTTACGGTGGCCAACGGCTTCGCGCCACCAGCGTGCCCCGGGTCCGACCGATCCGCAGCGGCGCCCCTCAGCGAGACCGTACCGGCGTCTCGCGTGATCTCCCCAGGACACTGACGTGAGCACACCTGACCACGACCCGACCATGCCCGAGCAGCCCGAGCAGCCCGACGCCGTCGAGCCCTCCGCGGAGGAGACCTCGACCGCCGAGACGGCGAGCGAGCCCGAGCAGGCACCGGCAGCCGCGCCGCGCCGGAAGCGGCGCAAGCTGATGGCCGTCGGCGTCGCCGCCCTGCTGGCCGTCGGAGGTGGCGGCACCGCCGTCGCGACCGCGCACAAGACGGTGGAGGTGGACGTCGACGGCGAGAGCGTGAGCGTCTCGACCTTCGCGGGCTCGGTGGGCGGGATCCTCGAGGACCAGGGCATCACGATCGGTGAGCACGACCTCGTGGCTCCCGGTCTCGACGAGCCGCTGACCGACGGGGCCGAGGTGGTCGTGCGCTACGCCGACCAGATCCAGGTCACGCTCGACGGCGAGCCCGTCACCCTGTGGACCGTGGGCGAGACGACCGCGCAGGCGCTCGCCGACATCACGGCGAGCGGCCGCAGCGCCACCATGACCGCCTCGCGCAGCGAGGGCCGGCTCGCGCTCGACCTGCCGCTCGTGGCCGACGGCCCGGTCACGTTCGACGTCGACGGGGAGAGCCGCACGGTCGAGATCGAGGGCGTGGCCGACCTCGCGACCGCGCTGCTGCGGGCCGAGATCGAGATCGGCGCCGACGACCAGGTCAGCGTCGCCACCGCCGACGACGGCACGCCGGTCGTGACGATCACGCGGATCGCCACGCAGGAGGGCAGCCGCACCGAGTCCATCGACTTCGAGACCGTCAAGACCACCACCGACGAGCTGTACGAGGACCAGTCCCGCGTGGTCTCCGAGGGCGCCGAGGGTGTGCGCACCTTCACCTACGTCGAGTACCTGGTCAACGGCGAGATCGCCTCCAGCCGGCTGGTCGGAACCGCGGTGACCACCGAGCCGCAGGACCGCGTCATCGAGTACGGCACCGCCGAGCGCCCGGCGCCCGAGCCTGAGCCCGCCCCGGCCGCCAGCAGCGGCGGCGGCAGTGGCGGCGGCGGCGGTGGTGGCGGCGGCGGTGGCGGCGGTGGCGGCACCGTGAGCGGTGACGTCTGGGCCGCGCTCGCCCAGTGCGAGTCCGGCGGCAACCCCAGCACCAACACCGGCAACGGCTACTACGGCATGTACCAGTTCTCGCTGGGCACCTGGCAGTCGGTGGGCGGCAGCGGCCTGCCCTCGGAGGCCAGCGCCGCCGAGCAGACCGAGCGGGCGCAGATCCTGCAGGCTCGTTCGGGTTGGGGCCAGTGGCCCCACTGCTCCTCCAAGCTCGGCCTGCGCTGACCCAGCCGCCGCCCGCGCGGCTCTCGTAGCGCAGCGCGGTTCTCGTAGCGTGCACCGTACGAGAACCGCGCCCGGCTACGAGAACCACGCCGGGCGACCACGCCGGCGCCACCTGCCGCGATCTGCGGGATGTGGCAGGCTCACGGCGTGACACCGAGCGAGCAGGCCACCCCCGAGGCAGGGCTGCTGACCCCGTCGGACGTGCGTGCGCTGGCGGAGCGCCTGGACGTGCGTCCCACCAAGTCGCTCGGGCAGAACTTCGTGGTCGACGGCGGCACGATCCGCCGGATCGTGCGCGCGGCGGAGGTCACCGCGCAGGACCGGGTCCTCGAGGTCGGCCCCGGGCTCGGCTCGCTGACGCTGGGCCTGCTCGCCACGGGCGCCGACGTGGTGGCGGTCGAGATCGACGGCCGCCTCGCAGCCGCGCTGCCGGGCACGGTCGCTGCGGCGGCCCCCGATGCCGCGGCACGCCTGCAGGTGGTGCACGCCGACGCGATGACGATCGGTGCCGATCACCCGGCGCTCGGTGAGCCGACGACCCTCGTGGCGAACCTCCCGTACAACGTGGCGGTGCCCGTGCTGCTGCACGCGCTCGCCACGCTGCCCTCGCTCGCCAGCGCCCTGGTGATGGTGCAGGCCGAGGTCGCCGACCGGCTGGCCGCACCGCCCGGTTCGCGGACCTACGGCGTGCCCTCGGCCAAGGCCGCCTGGTACGCGCACGCCACCCGGGCCGGAAGCGTCGGCCGCTCGGTGTTCTGGCCAGTGCCGAACGTCGACTCTGCGCTCGTGCGGCTGGTACGGCGCGAGCCACCGACCACGACCGCGACGCGCGAGGCGACCTTCGCCGTCGTCGACGCCGCCTTCGCCCAGCGTCGCAAGACGCTGCGGGCGGCCCTGACCG
Source organism: Pseudactinotalea suaedae (assembly GCF_009733815.1). GTDB lineage: Bacteria > Actinomycetota > Actinomycetes > Actinomycetales > Beutenbergiaceae > Pseudactinotalea > Pseudactinotalea suaedae. The sequence goes on along the minus strand of NZ_WNXY01000010.1, from coordinate 231,731 downwards.
GGTGGGCAGGATCGCCCGTGCGGGCGGAGGCCGCGCTGCGGGCCGCCGGCATCGACCCCGGGCTGCGCGGGGAGCGGCTCGACATCACCCAGTTCGCCGCGATCGCCGAGCAGCAGGACCTGCGCGCATGACGCCCTCCCGCAGCGTGCACGTGCGCGCGCCGGGCAAGATCAACGTCGCGCTACGGGTGGGGTCGGCGCGCGCCGACGGGTACCACCCGCTGGCCACCGTGTTCCAGGCGGTCACGCTGTACGAGGACGTCGTCGCGGAGGAGGCGGAGACGATCTCGCTGACGGTCACCGGCCGCGGCGCCGACCGCGTCCCCACCGACTCCTCGAACCTGGCCTGGCGCGCGGCACGGCTGCTCGCTGACGCCACGGGCACCGACGCCGGCGCCCACCTGCGGATCACGAAGGGCGTCCCCACCGCCGGTGGCATGGCGGGTGGATCCGCCGACGCCGCCGCCGCCCTGCTCGCGTGCGACCTGCTCTGGCACACCGGGCTCGCCCGCGAGGAGCTCGGCGAGCTTGCTGCCGAGCTGGGCGCGGACGTCCCGTTCGCGCTGACCGGCCAGACGGCGGTCGGGGTGGGCCGTGGCGACGTGCTCACGCCCGCGCTCGCGCGGGGCCGGTTCACCTGGGTGCTCGCGCTGTCGGACCAGGGGCTCTCGACGCCGGAGGTCTTCCGGGCCTGGGACGCCCAGAACCCGGACCCGGTGCCGGTGCCCGAGATCGATGCCGAGCTCATGCACGCGCTCGTGGCCGGTGACCCCCACGGGGTGGCACGACACCTCGTCAACGACCTGCAGCCGGCCGCGATCGCGCTGCTGCCGACGCTGCAGGACGTCGTCGACGCCTTCGAGGAGACCGCGGCGCTGGCGGCCATCGTCTCCGGCAGCGGCCCGACCGTCGCGGCACTGGCTGCCCGACCCGAGGACGCCGCCGAGATCGCAGCCTACGTGGCAGCCGCGGGGGTGGCGAGCGACGTCCTCGTCGTCAGCGGGCCCGCCCTCGGCGCCCGCCTGGTCGAGAGCGTGGTCTCGGACCCCGACTGAGGTCGCCGCGCGGCGCCCGGTCTCAGTGCTGGTCGAAGGGGCGCATCAAGGCGCGGAGGGTGTCCGTGAGCGCCGCGCGCTCCGTCGGCTCGACCGTGGCCAGCAGCGCGCTCTCACGGTCCAGGAGATCTGACATCACGTCGTCGACGGCGGTCATGCCCGGTTCGGTGAGCCGCACCACCACGACCCGGCGGTCACCCGGGTGCCCGTGCCGTTCGACCAGGCCGGCCGCCACGAGCCGGTCGACCCGGTTCGTCATCGTTCCCGAGGAGACCAGCGTCTGCGACATCAGCACCCCAGGCGTCAGCTCGTAGGGCGCACCGGCGCGGCGCAGGGCCGAGAGCACGTCGAAGGACCACGGCTCGAGGCCGCGCGAGGCGAACGCCGCCCGCCGGGCCAGCTCCAGGTGCCGCGCGAGCCGCGAGATCCGGGAGAACACGTGCAGCGGTGCGGGGTCGAGATCGGGGCGTTCCCGCCGCCAGGCGTCGACGATCCTGTCGACCTCGTCCTCCATGGAGGTTGAGGGTACGTGAGAGGGCGTGCATGGTGGAGACATGGTGCTGCACAGCGACGCGTTCTATGACGGCGACCAGCAGACCGGAGTGCTGCTGCGCGACGAACGGGAGGGTCAGCTCGCCACGTTCGTCTCCTTCGTGCTCGACGGCGGAGCGATCTATCGGGCGGAGCAGGTCACCGGGCTGGGAGAGGCGCCGGCGGGCTGGACCAGCTTCCGTTTCAGCGAGGCCACGACCGGCGTGGTGACGTTGGGCGTGCAGGACGCGGCGGGCGTGAGCGTGGGCGGTGTGCTGCTGGAGGCCGGCGCCGTGCCCTCCTACCTCGGCTGGCGGATCCTCGTCGACCTCGCTCGTCGCGGTGGCGAGCGCGTGGCCTTCCGGCAGCTCGACGAGCACGGGGACCCGGAGGTCCACGACGCCGAGCTCGTCGACCGCGGCATCGAGGCGATCGCGATCCCGGGGCTGGATCTGCCGGCGGCGCGCCGCTACGACCTCCTGCTCGACGGCGGGCCGTACACCTCGTTCTGGTGGGACGGTCAGCACGTGGTGGCCAGCGACTGGACCGCCGGATCGATGTCGGTGCGGGCCGAGGGCCTGGAGCCGGCGCTGGCGGGCTGCCCCGTGCGGGTGGCCGAGCTGGCGCGCAGCTGGGTGGCGGGACGCCCCCGATGAGGCGTTGAGGCTAGTCGGCCTGGCGGGTCTGCCAGGTCCGGGACAGCTCCGGCTCGGGCTCGATGTCGCGCAGCCCGTTCCAGGCGAGGTTGACCAGATGCGCGGCGACCTCCGCCTTGCCGGGCGTGCGGGTCTCCAGCCACCACTGGCCGGTCAGCGCGATCATCCCGACGAGCATCTGCGCGTACATCGGGGCGTGCTCCACCGCCAGACCCTGGCGCATGAACTGCGCCGTGAGGATGTGCTCGACCTGGCTGGCCACGTCGCCGATCAGCGAGGAGAAGGTCCCGGTCGCCTGTGCCACGGGTGAGTCACGGACGAGGATGCGGAACCCGTCCGTGTGCTCCTCGATGTAGTCCAGCAGCGCGAACGCGGCGGCCTCGACCGTGACCTTCGGGTGGCCGCGGCGCGAGAGCGCCGAGGTCAGCGCATCCATCAGCAGCTCGACCTCGCGGTCGACGATGACCGCGTACAGACCTTCCTTGCCGCCGAAGTGCTCGTACACGACCGGCTTGGACACCTGCGCCCGCACGGCGATCTCCTCGACGCTGGTGGCGTCGAACCCCTTCTCGGCGAACAGCGCGCGGCCGACCGTGAGCAGCTGCTCGCGCCGCTGCTTGCCCGTCATGCGTGGACGGCGCGTGGTCTCGGTCACGCGGCCATCATGCCTCAGACGCCGGTCGGCTCAGGGGACCAGACCCGCCCCAGCCGGCACTGACATCAAAGAATATGTTCAACATATGAGAAATCGTGAGCTGACGCCACGACGATGGGGCAACGTAGAAGCGTCAACGATGACCGCGACACCACGAGGTGAGCTCTGAGATGGTTTCTCGACGTACGTTTCTCTCCGCAGCCGGGCTGGCGACCGGGTCGGCTGCGACCGTCTGGCTCGATCCGACCGCGCCCCCGGCAACCGCAGGCGGCCACGGCGGTCGAGGCGGCCTGAGCTGGCGTCGCGGGCGCCTGCTGCCGCGTTTCGCCCGACCCAAGCTGCTGCAGATCGCCGACATCGAGCCGCTCACCGGTGACGAGCAGCTGCTGCTCGGCACGCTGCAGGGCGTCGTGAACCGGCGCCGACCCGAGCTCTACCTCTACTACGACCAGGCAGACCGCGCGTGGCCGGAGGCGCTGGACGTCCCGCAGCGCACGGTGTCCGACCCGCTCTCGCTCCTGGACGACTACCTCGACCGTGCCGCCGGCGCCATCGTCTACGACCCCGACGTCCGCGAGTCGATCAACGTCGCGACCACGCTGGCCGGGCTGCGCGGCGCCGTCGTCGCCTCGCCGGACCTGGCGCAGGCCCACGGGCTCGACGTCGTGGAGGACCTGCGGGGCCAGTTCACCGGATGGTCGAAGGTCGACGTCTACCGGTGGCAGCTGGAGCAGCTGTGGCCGGACTGCGAGCAGCGGCTCATCACCGGTCTGCCGCCGACGCGCGTCGTCGAGGTCGAGGACGTGACCTGGCGCGAGGTCGCCCGCGAGAGCGAGCAGGTCCGCGACGAGTCGAACCGTGGCGTCTACACCCTCGACCTGTCGCCGGACCTGGGCGACGAGGCGGTCTACGTGCGCTTCGGCGACGCGTTCGACAACGACGGCTGGGGCGCGTCGGTCGCCTCGGTGCGAGTCGTCGCCGACGGCGTCGATGTCAGCTCGTTCACGCCCGGCAGCCCAGAGGAGGCCGAGCACCTGCTCGAGGGCGGCGGCTCCTCGGTCGGTGGCCAGAACAACCGGTTCGCCGACGGCGGCAACTTCTTCGTGTACCGCGTGGTGCCGCCGGAGGGGACCCAGAGCCTGCAGCTGGTCGTCGAGATGTGGAACCAGTACGTCGTCAGCGCCACGACCACCGCGCCCATCCGGGTCGAGCCGTTCACGATCTTCCGCGACTACGTCGTCGCGACCCAGGCGATGGTCGTGTGGCTCGACCCCAACGGGGAGGAGGGAGAGCTGCTGACCGAGATCATGGCGGACACCCGCGCGACGACGCCCTACCTCGGCTGGTTCTCCAACGACGTCGCCGGCGAGTGGGGCGGGGTCGACCTCGCGGCCACCCAGAGCGTGGAGGTGCTGCCGGCGGACTACTTCGCCAACGGCAGCGTGCTCGGCGGCGTCCCTGCTCGGATCGACTCGCGGCCCCCGCGGGTGTCGCGGCGCAGTCTCGAGAACACCGTGTACGTCACGATGACCGTGGGCGAGGGGGACAACCTCCAGTACTGCCAGCGGTACATGCGCACGCTGTGGGACGACCCCGCGCGGGGTGAGGCCCCCACGAACTGGACGATCAGCCCGGTGCTCGCGGACGCGGCGCCGTCGATCTACCGCTACTACCAGCAGACCGCGACCGAGAACGACCTGCTGATCTGCGGACCCTCGGGAGCCGGCTACACCTACGGCGGGTCGTGGCCGGAGGCCGACCTCGACGCGTACACGGCGCTGACCGGTCGGTACCTGAAGGAGACCGGGCTCGATCTGGTCTATGCGTACAACAACCGCGACGACGAGGGCTGGATCCCGATCGGCGGCACGGTGCTGGAGTCCTACCGCCGCAACACCGAGCTGCGTGGCATCTTCCAGTCGTGGGAGGGCGGAGGGGTCATCGCCGGTGGGCCGCTGCCGGTGGTCGGACACCTCAACGCGCCCGGTGACGGCGCCGAGTACAAGGCCGCCCTCGACGACTACATCGCCGACTGGGACGGCACCCGGCCCTGGTTCGTCTCGGCGGGCATCCTGGCGTGGAACCAGGGGCCGGCGGAGATCGCCGAGCTGCACCGGTTGCTGGTCGAGGACGGCCGGTACACCGTGGTGCTGGGCAACACGTTCTTCGACCTGCTCCGCCGTGTGGACGACCCGCAGCCGCCGGCAGCCGAGCGGGGCTGATCGTCGGCAGGGTCGCCGCCGCTCATCCTCGACACGTTGGTCCTGGCGGTTCCTGGCAGACTACAGACCTGCGATCCGCCTTGGTGTAACGGCAGCACGCCGGCCTTTGGTGCCGTGCAGTCCAGGTTCGAATCCTGGAGGCGGAGCGCCGGGCCGCCGGTGCGGGGCGGTCGCGATCAGGCAGGCGGTGCGGTGCTCGCGGCCGCGTACCGGTGCGCGAGCACCCCGAAGGCGGCGGCGAGCTCGGGTGGTCCGACGACCTCCATCGTGGTCTCGAACCGACCGAACGAGGCTGCGAGGGCGCCCCAGGACCAGGAGCCGGCCTCGAGACTGCATCGCTGCGGTCCGAGCTCGAGAACCGTGCCGTCGCCCGCGAACGGCAGCACCTCGCGGGCAGGAAGCCCCAGGATCACGGTGCCGCGACACGGCCAGGCATCGACGTCGGAACCCTTGAACCGGGCCGAGACGAACGCATGGACGTCGCCGCCGGGCACCTCCCGCGGTGTGAAGCGAGGTCCCGTCGGCGTGCGGGGCGCGATCCGGTCCGCACCGAACAGGCGCCAGTCCTCGCGCTCCAGATCCCACGCGAGCAGGTACCAGCGGCCCTGCGAGGTGATCAGGTGGTGCGGTTCGACACGCCTCGCGGGTCTGGCGTCGTCGGCACCCGAGCCGGACCGAGAGGCGTGGTCGAAGCGCAGCACCTCGCGGGCGCGGACGGCCGCGGAGAGGGAGAGCAGCACCTCGGGCGAGACCGACGTCGGTGCCCCGCTCCCCGGGCGGCCAGCGATCGCGGTGACCGAGAGGGCATCGAGGCGGTGGCGGAGCCGCGAGGGGAGAACCTGCCGCACGGTGGTGAGCGCGCGGATCGACGCCTCCTCGATCCCGGCGCCGGACGTCGTGGCTCCCTGCAGGGCGATCGCCAGCGCGATGACCTGGTCGTCGTCGAAGAGCAGCGGGGGGAGATCGGTGCCGGCGTCGAGGCGGTACCCGCCCTCCGGTCCCATCGTCGCCCGGATGCTGTAGCCCATCTCGCGGAGCCGATCGACGTCACGGCGCACCGTGCGCCGGCTGATGTCCAGACGCTCCGCGAGCAGCGAGCCGGGCCAGTCCCGCCGCGTCTGGAGCAGGGACAGCAGCGTGAGCAGCCGCGAGGTGGTCGCCGTCATGGATCGAGGCTACGGCGGTCGAGGACCATTCCTGACCTATACGACGGCGAGAGTGGGATGTGCCGGGGGACGCCCGGCGATCATCGAGCAGGAGCAGACATGAGCATCACGACCACCACCCATCTCAACTTCCGGGGCGACGCCCGCGCCGCGCTCGGCTTCTACCAGTCGGTGTTCGGTGGCCGCCTCGCGGTCACCACCTACGGCGACCTCGGCATGCCGGAGCACGCCCCCGGTGCCGACCGCGTCGTCTTCGGCCAGGTCGAGAGCGCTGACGGGTTCCGCGTGATGGCCTACGACATCCCGGGCGTGCTCGGCGGTTCCGCCGAGCACGCAGGGACGACGCGCCGCGAGAACGGGAGCACGCGGACCGACCAGCCGTTCTTCGTCGCCGTGCGTGGCGAGTCGCTCGAGGAGGTCCTGGGTTACTGGGACAAGCTCAGCGCCGGGGGCACGGTCATCGAGCCGCTCGCCGCTTCGGCATGGAGCCCGGGCTTCGGGATGCTCACCGACGGCTTCGGCGTCACCTGGGTCCTCGACGTCGCAGCCGGGTAGCCCGGCGGCGCGGACGGCGAGCGAGCGCCAGGCCGCTCGCCGTCCTCGCGGGTGTGGTCGCCGGGCTACAGTGGCCCGGTGACAAGCCCCGCAGCCGTCATCGTGCTCGCCGCGGGCGCCGGTACCCGGATGAGATCCACCACGCCGAAGGTGCTGCACCGCATCGGCGGTCGGACGCTCGTCGGGCACGTGCTGGCGACCGCCCGTGGCCTGGCCCCCGACCACCTGGTGACCGTCGTCCGCCACGAGCGTGACGCGGTCGTGGCCCACATCGCCGAGGTCGACCCCGGCGTGGTGATCGCCGACCAGGACGACGTCCCCGGCACCGGCCGGGCCGTGCAGTGCGCGCTCGACGCGCTCGACGCGGCCACCGACCGCCCCGTGGAGGGAGCGGTGGTGGTGCTGGCCGGCGACGTGCCGCTGCTCGACACCGGGACGCTCGTGGCGTTGCTCGAGGCGCACGAGGCCGACGGGAACGCGGTCACCGCGCTCTCGACCGAGGTGGACGAGCCGAGCGGGTACGGGCGGATCGTCCGCGACGCCGACGGCGGCGTCGCCGCGATCGTCGAGGAGAAGGACGCCACCGCGGAGCAGCGCGCGATCCGCGAGATCAACGCCTCGATCTACGTCTTCGACGCCGCGGCGCTGCGCGAGGGCCTCGGCTCGGTGGGCCGCGACAACGCCCAGGGCGAGGTCTACCTGACCGACGTGCTCGCGCTCGCGCGGGAGTCCGGCAAGCGGGTGGCGGCGATCATCGCCGAGGACTCGATCCTCGTGGAGGGCGTCAACGACCGATCCCAGCTCGCCCTGCTCGGTGCCGAGCTGAACCGGCGCACCGTCCACCAGTGGATGCTCGACGGCGTCACGGTGATCGACCCCGCCACCACCTGGGTCGACGTCGACGTCGAGCTGGCTCCGGACGTCACCCTCCTTCCCGGGACCCAGCTCCACGGCGCGACCGTCGTCGCGGGTGGGGCGGTCATCGGTCCCGACACCACCCTGACCGACGTCGAGGTGGGGGAGGGCGCCACGGTCACCCGCACGCACGGCACCCTCGCGGTGATCGGCCCGAACGCCACGGTCGGTCCGTTCTCGTTCCTGCGACCGGGCACGGTGCTCGGCGAGCGGGGCAAGATCGGCGCCTACGTCGAGACCAAGAACGCCGAGATCGGTGCCGGCTCCAAGGTCCCGCACCTGTCCTACATCGGCGACGCCACGATCGGCGAGCACACCAACATCGGTGCCGCCACCGTCACGCTGAACTACGACGGCAGCCAGAAGCACCGCACCACGATCGGGTCCCACGTCAAGATCGGCGGCGACACCATGCTGGTCGCGCCCGTGCAGGTCGGTGACGGGGCCTACACCGGCGCCGGCGCGGTGCTGCGTCGCGACGTGCCTCCCGGTGCGCTGGCCGTGACCAGCGGTACCCAGCGCAACATCGACGGCTGGGTCACCAGCAGGTTCCCCGACAGCCCGGCGGCGCAGGCGGCCGCCGCCGCGGAGCCGCCGACCGAGCAGCACGGAGTCGACGAGTGACCACAGGCATCACCAACCTCGGCGAGAAGCGGCTCGTCCTCGTCAGCGGGAGGGCGCACCCGCAGCTGGCGCAGGACGTGGCCTCCGAGCTCGGCATCGAGGTCCTCCCCACCACGGCGTACGACTTCGCCAACGGTGAGATCTATGTGCGGTTCGCCGAGAGCGTCCGCGGTGCCGAGGCCTTCGTGCTGCAGTCGCACACCGCACCGATCAACCAGTGGATCATGGAGCAGCTGCTGATGGTCGACGCCCTCAAGCGGGCCTCGGTCAACTCGATCACGGCGGTGCTGCCCTTCTACGGCTACGCGCGGCAGGACAAGAAGCACCGCGGCCGGGAGCCGATCTCGGCCCGCCTGATGGCAGACATGTTCAAGACCGCCGGTGCGAACCGGCTGATGAGCGTCGACCTGCACGCCGCCCAGACGCAGGGCTTCTTCGACGGCCCCGTCGACCACCTGTGGGCGATGCCGATCCTCGTCGACTACGTCCGCGGCCGCGTCGACCTCAACAACGTCACGGTGGTCTCTCCCGATGCCGGCCGCATCCGCGTGGCCGAGCAGTGGGCCGCGAAGCTCGGCGGCTGCCCGCTGGCGTTCGTGCACAAGACCCGCGACATCTCCCGGCCCAACCAGGCCAAGGCCAACCGGGTCGTGGGTGAGGTCGAGGGTCGCGAGTGCGTCCTGGTGGACGACCTCATCGACACCGGTGGCACGATCGCCGAGGCGGTCAAGGTGCTGCTGGCCGAGGGCGCGAGCTCGGTGACCGTGGTGGCGACCCACGGCGTTCTGTCCGACCCAGCCGCCAGCAGGCTGCAGGCCTGCGGCGCACGCGAGGTCGTGGTGACCGACACACTGCCGATCCCCGCCGAGAAGCGCTTCCCGAACCTCAAGGTGCTCTCGATCGCACCGCTGATCGGTCGCGCGATCCGCGAGGTGTTCGACGACGGATCGGTCACCAGCCTGTTCGACGGGAACTCCTGACCGGATCGAGGAGCACGATGGGTAGTCACGGCGTCACGGTCACAGGGTCGGCCTCGGTCGACGTCACCCCCGACATCGTGCTCGCGGCGCTGGGCGTGGACGTGCGCTCCGAGGAGCTCTCGACGGCTTTGCGTTCCGCCGAGGACTCGTTGGCCCGGATGCGGGAGGTGCTCCTCGAGGGCGGCGTCCAGCGCAGCGGCATCCGATCGACCGGCAGCACGATCTGGCGCGAGGACCGCGCCGGCAACGACGGTCAGGTGCAGGCCACCGTGATGCACGTGCGGCTCGGGCTGCACGTGCGGCTGCACGAGATGGCCGCCGCCGGGGACCTGGTGCACGCGGCGCTCGCGGCCGCCGGTGCCGACGCCACGATGGACTCGTTGGACTTCGCTGTCTCCGACACGGCGGCGGCGCTCGCCCAGGCCCGTGATGCCGCCTTCGACGACGCCCGGGAGATCGCCACGGCCTACGCCGCTCGCGCGGGACGTGCGCTGGGCCGGGTCACCACGATCGTCGACGGTGCGGCAGGCGGCAGCCCGACGCCCAGGATGGCCTTCGCGGCGATGGACAAGGCACAGGCGATGCCGATCGAGCCCGGTCAGCAGTCGGTCACCGCCTCGGTGACCGTGACCTGGGATCTCGCGGACTGAGGTCCGCGGCCGGTCACGCCGTCCGTATCCCGAGGCGCTCGCGCAGGAACTGCGCCTGGTCGGCCAGCACCCGCTCGCGCATGTCGGGCCGGTAGATCCCGAAGTGCGTGGTGTCGTAGCCGAGGAGTCGCCCGTCCGGCGCCTCGTCGGCGAGGTGGCGGGTGGTCTCGCCCACGGTCTCGGCATCGCGGTCGGCCACCGTGACCAGCAGCGGGGCCTCGATGCGGGAGACCAGGCGGCCGGGGCGGTACCGCATCATCTCGAGGATGCCGCGCGGCGCGACCTCGTTGCGCCAGGTGGCGCTGGCCAGCCCGGCGACGGCGTCGCCGGCCTCGTCGCCCACCATCACCGCGAGCTCGCCCACCGCGCCGACGGCCGGGATGTACAGCGGCGGCCGGCCGAGCGCACCTCGGGCGGCATCGCGGAACGCGGCGCCGAGGACGGCGAAGGAGCCGGCCAACGAGCGGCCCTCGACCCGGCGGGGGAAGCCGTTGAACGGCATCTGGGCGACGACGGCCGCGACCGGCTCCGACGCGGCGACGGCGAGCACGTGCCCGCCGCCGAGCGACGTGCCCCACAGGGCGATCCGGTCCGCGTCCAGGGCCGGGTCGAGGCGCAGCCGTCGGAGAACGGTCCGGATGTCGTGCAGCTGACGCTTCACCGAGACGACCTGACGCGGCTGACCTGAGCTGACTCCGAAGGTGCGGTAGTCGAACGTCACAGCCGTCATGCCCGCGGTCGCGAACCGCTGGGCCGCCGCGACCACGGCGGGCGTGTCCTGGGTCCCGCCGAACCCGGTGCACAGCAGCACGGTCGGCTGGGGAGCGGTGGCGGCGCCGGTGCGGTAGCGGGTCGCCGTGACGGCGTCGCCGTCGACGTCGACCTGGAAGGAGCTGGTGGTCACGGTGGGCTCGCGATCGGGCACGTCCGGCATGTACCATATGGTACATGAGCGAGATGGCCACCGGAGCGGTGGCCGCCGCGCCGCACGTACGATCGGCGGTCGTGAGTGCGCGCGCCGAGCTGCTGAGCCGGGTCGTCGACTGGTTCGCCCAGAACGGCGTCGGCGACACCAGCCTGCGCACCGTGGCCGCCGGCGTGGGCAGCAGCCACCGGATGCTGCTGTACCACTTCGGCTCCCGCGAGGGCTTGCTGGCCGCCGTGGTCGATGCGACCTGGGCGTCGCAGGAGCGGTACCTCGCGGAGATGCTCGAGGACGGCCGCGACCCGCTCGAGGCGGGCCGGGAGTTCTGGAAGCGGCTCGCCGACGAGGCGCCCACGTTCGGGCCGCTCTTCTTCGAGCTGGCCGCCGCCGCCATGCACGGTCACGAGTGGGCCTCGTCGCTGCGTCGGTGGATCGAGGCCTGGCACGAGAGGCTCACCGACTACCACGTGCGTGCCGGGCAACCGCGGGAGCGGGCCGAGGCGATCGCGCACGCGGCGCTCGCCCTCAGCCGGGGTGTGCTGTTCGACCTCGCACTGGGTGGCGATCGTCAGCGTGCCGACGCGACCGTCATGGAGTTCCTCGAGGCGAACGTCACGCGCCCGAGGTGAGCGCACCCCACCGCCGCAGCGCCTGCGACAGCCCGGCATCGCTCGGGTCACCGGGATCGCGGGCCCAGGCGATGTAGCCGTCGGGTCGGACCAGCTGGGCGGGTTCCTGCGCCGCGCTGGTCGCGAGGAGCCGGGTCGGGCGGTGGCGCGCGAGCAGCGGCTCGGGTCCCGCGAGCGCGAACCGGCCGCCCTCGATGCCCAGCCCGATCCCGCCGTCGACCGCGCGCCGGCCGACCGAGGCGTGCGCGCCGGCCGGCGCGGGATAGCGCAGCGCGATCCCACTGACCCGTCCGCTCAGTGCTTGGCCGGCCGGCGGCAGCGCGAGCACCGCGCGGAACGCCACATCGCGCAGCGTCCGGGTGAGCGGGTGCCGTCGCATCGCCGCGCGGATCAGTGCGCCGCTCGTGCGCAGCACCTGCGTCCCGACGGCGTGCCGCTCGTCGTGGTAGGTGTCGAGCACCCCCTCCTCGGCGCGACCCTCGACCACCGCGGCGAGCTTCCACGACAGGTTCGCCGCATCCTGCAGGCCGGTGTTCATGCCCATGCCGCCCGCGGGCGAGTGCACGTGCGCCGCGTCTCCGGCGAGCAGCACACGGCCGACGCGATACCGCGACACCTGGCGCTCGTCGCTGTGGAAGCGGGAGGTCCAGCGCGCCTGCGCCATCCCGAGGTCGCTGCCGAGCACCCGCTGCACCACGCCCCGGACCTCCTCGAGATCGAGCGGATCCTCGACATCGACCTCGCGTCGGGCGTCGCGGGCGATGACGCGGTGCCAGCCGTCGCCGAACGGGACCACGAACACGAAGCCGTGGCTGTTGCCGCGGACCGTGAGCAGGTCGGCCGGTGGGTCGGTCAGCCGCACGTCGGCCAGCATCAGCGACCGGATCGCCGACCGGCCGGGGAAGTCCAGGCCGAGGGCGTCCCGCACGGCGGAGCGGTAGCCGTCGGTGCCGACGGCGAAGGGCGCCGCCGTCACGGTGGTCCTCGCGCCCGCGCCGTCGCTGCTCGTGACCCGCACGCCGTCGGCGTCCTGATCCACCCCGGTGACCTCGGCGCCCTGCACGATCTGGACGCCGTGACCGAGCGCGCGCTCGAGGAGCAACCGCTCGACGTGGAGCTGCGGCGTGATGAGCAGGAAGGGGAACGGGCTGTCGAGGCCGGTCAGCCGCAACGTCACCGAGCCGAACAGCTGCAGGCCGTCGACAGGGTGGCCGGTGGCGACCAGCGCCTCGGCGAGGCCGCGCACCTGCAGGTGCTCGAGCGTGCGGGCGTGCACGGCGAACGCCCGGGTGAGGTTGGAGCGTTCGGTGCGCTTCTCCAGGACCCGGACCTGCAGCCCCGCTTCCGCGAGGTCTCCCGCGAGCAGCAGCCCGGTCGGGCCGGAGCCCACCACCACGACGTCGGCATCGGTCATGCCGTCTCCTCCCTCTCGCGCTCGAGGAGGCCGATCAGAGCGCCGGCGAGCAGGGCCGGCTGGTCCAACGGCACCACCGTATAGCTGTCCGCGATCTCCACGAGGTAGCCCTGGGGCAGCAGCTCGGCGAGCGCAGCACCGTGCTCGCGTGGCATCAGTCGGTCCTCGATCGCCCAGGCGACGAGCACGGGGATGTCGACGTGGCGCAGCCGCTCCGTCAGGGCGTTCAGCTCCGTGCGCGACGGCGTCGATGCCGCGAAGGTGCGGAGGTCCCGGCGGACGGCGGGGTAGACGCGCGCGGGCTCGAACCAGCGATCCATGACCGCCCGCGGCACGGGGTGCTTCAGCATCCAACCCCACGCACCGGGCGCGCGCTGGAACCACTGGAAGCGCTGCAGGTGTGCGGTCAGCAGCATCGCGCCCGGTATCGCCGCGCTCGCAGCGATCATCCTGCCGGGTACACCTGGCGGGAAGTTCTCGAACGCCTCGCACGCGACGAGGGCCGCCCGCGTCACGCGTTCGGGCCGCTCGGCGAGCAGCAGCTGCGCACCGCCCCAGTCGTTGAGCACGAGCGTGACGTCGCGCAGGTCGAGCACCTCCATGAGGTCGCCCACCATCCTCGCCGCGCCGTGGTGGGTGGCCATCTCGGCTCGGCGCAGCGGGATCCGATGGCTGCCCAGCGGCAGCACCGGTCGCACGCACCGCACGTCGCTCGGCAGCAGCGGGAGCACCCGGTCCCAGACCGTGGCGTCCATCATCACGCCGTGCAGCAGCAGCAGCACCGGACCGTCTCCATCGGAGTCCTCGTAGGCGAGGGGGCCGGCGGGCAGGTCGACGGTCCTCATGAGCGCACCCGCGCGTTCGTGACGTCCGCCACGCGCTCCGGACCGCGCCTCGTCGCAGGGCCACCGGGGCGGTGGCCGGGGGAGCAGTCAGGCGCTCGATGTCGGCGAGCCGTGACCCGGGCGAGCGGGGCGTACAGGGCGGTGATCTGGAGGACGCCAGCCATGTACCAAATGGTACACGAACGCCGGCGAGGTCGGTCCGTGGGCATCGAGGGTCGGGTATGCTGGACGGCGTTGCCTCGGCGAGGGACGTCGGACGGCCACAGGCCACAGGTCGTAGCTCAGGATCTGCAGAACGGTCGTGACCGACAGTCCGTGATCGACGTGGCGGAGCGCTCTCGGGCGCTGTCCGCCCGGCGTCCCACGTCGAGGAGCATCCGACCTCCTCTCGACGAAAGAGCACTCCCATGGCTGACACCAAGAAGCTGGCGGCAACCCTGCGCACCGAGTTCGGCAAGGGCGCTGCCCGCCGCACCCGCCGTGCCGGGCTGATCCCCGTGGTCCTGTACGGCCACGGCGCCGACCCGATCCACCTCTCGGTCCCGAGCCACGACACGTTCCTGGCGCTCAAGGGCAACGCCAACGCGCTGCTGACCCTGGAGTTCGACGGCCGCACCGAGCTCGCGCTGACCAAGGACGTCCAGCGTGACGCCGTCAAGCGCACCATCGAGCACCTCGACCTCGTGCTCATCCGCCGCGGTGAGAAGGTCGTCGTCGACATCCCGGTGCACGTCGAGGGCGAGTCCGCGCCCGGCACGATCCACACCGTCGAGTCGCAGACCCTGTCGGTCCGCGCCGACGCGCTCACGATCCCGGAGGGCCTGAACGCGAGCATCGAGGGCCTGGTCGAGGGCGACTCCGTCCGCGCCTCCGACGTGGTGCTGCCCGAGGGTGTCGAGCTCGAGACCGACCCGGAGACCGCCGTGGTCGTCATCAGCGTCCCGCGCGCCTCGGCCGAGGACCTCGAGGCCGACGAGACCGCTGCTGAGGCCGGCGCTGCCGCTGGTGAGGCCGGCGAGGCCGCCACCGACGACGACGCCGAGGCTGACAGCTCCGCGTCCTGACCCGACCTGCACCCTGGTTCTCTCATGGCTGACGGCACCTATCTCGTCGTCGGGCTCGGCAACCCGGGCCCGACGTACGCGGGGAACCGCCACAACGTCGGTCAGATGGTGCTCGACGTGCTGGCCCGGGAGATCCCGGGCGGGTTCGTGACCCACAAGGCGCGCGCCCAGGTGCTCGACGGCAGGCTGGGTGTGCTCCCCTCCGGCGCACCCGGCCCGCGGGTGGTGCTCGCCAAGCCGAGCACGTACATGAACCTCTCGGGCGGCCCGGTCGCGGCGCTCGTCCGGTTCTACGACGTCCCGCTGGAGCGGCTGCTCGTGATCCACGACGAGCTCGACCTGCCCCCCGCGACGCTGCGCCTCAAGCGCGGCGGCGGCGAGGGCGGCCACAACGGGCTGAAGTCCGTCAGCGCTGCCCTCGGCAGCAAGGACTACCTCCGGTTGCGCGTCGGCATCGGCCGACCGCCGGGTAGGCAGGACCCCGCCGAGTTCGTGCTCCGCGACTTCGCGGTGTCCGAGCGCGAGGACCTCGCGGTCACCCTCGAGGAGGCGGCCGACGGCGTCAGGGACGTCGTCGAGAACGGTCTCGTGCTCGCGCAGGACCGGCTGCACGCCCCGCGCTGACACCCGCGCTGACCCTGTCGTGCAGGGTCAGCGCGGGGCCGATCAGCGGACGTCGCCCGAGCCGCCCAGCAGGTCGAGGCCGGGGTTGTCGCGGATGTGGTCGGCGACGGTGTCGGTGGCGACGGCATCCATGAGCGCGTCGAACGGTTCCTGGTCCAGGAGCACGATCGACTGACCGTCCTCGCTCCAGCCGGTGCCGTCGAGCGGGACCGTGAGGAACGTCAGGTCGCCCGGCCGGACGTCGCGCATGCTCAGCGCCAGGCTGCGCATCGTGCCGACGGAGAGGTTCTCGTCGACCATGACGGCGGACGCCGCGGTCTCGAGCAGCGAGGTCAGGGCGAACGGGTCGGTGAGCACGTCGCGCTCGAACGTGCTGCGCAGGATCGCTCGGATCCAGTTCTGCTGGCGCTTGACGCGGTCGAAGTCGCCACCAGGCAGCTCGTACCGCTCGCGGACGTAGGCCAGCGCCTGCTCACCCGTGAGGACCTGCGGACCTGCCTCGAGCCGCACGCCGTGACCCACGAACGCGGTGCCGACGTTGATCTCGACGCCACCGAGGGAGTCGGTGAGCGCCGCGAAGGACTCGAAGTCGGCGATCGCGAAGTGGTCGATCCGCACCCCGGTGAGCTGCTCGACCGTCTCGATCATCAGCGGCGGCCCGCCGAAGGAGTAGGCCGCGTTGATCTTGTTGGTGCCGTGGCCGGGGATCGGGACCCACGAGTCGCGCGGGATCGACATCACCTGCACCGACTCGCGGTCGCCCGAGATGTGCACGAGCATGATCGCGTCGGTGCGCTGCGCGCCGTACTCCCACTGGCCGGGGTCGCCGGCGGAGATCCGGCTGTCCGAGCCGAGCAGCAGCACGTTGAGCGGTGCGAGCTCACCCGAGGCGGGAGCATCCTCGATCGGGCGGTTGGTCAGGGTGTCGAACGGGTCGTCGATGTACTCGAGGTGGCTCGTGATGCGGTGCTGCAGCATCCCGAGCACGCCGGCGATGCCGCCGACCACCACGACGAGGACCCCGACCATGATCGCGACCGCCTGCCGGCCGCGACTCGGCCGGCCGCCGCGCGGCGGGATCTCCTCGCCGCCGACGATGTCGAGCTCCGACACCGCCTGCTTGTGACTGCCCCTGCTGCGCGAGTTCTGGCCACCCGTGTCTGTGCTACCCATGACAGGCCCCCCGATCTTGTTTCGTCCCACCGGCCCAGGAAGCAACGTAAGTCGCCGATCGCGGCGGATGAGCGCCTGCGGCAGGCGTGCTCGGGGGGATCTCGATCTAGACTGGGGGCTAACCCGCCCGTTCCGGATCACCCCCTGATCCGTGGACGCGGGCCATTGGTGCTGCCTGAAAGAAGATCGATGCCCCAGACGCCCTCCACACTGACTGCCCTGCTGCCCGCGCTCCGGCGCGATCCCGGCATGTCCGAGCTGATCGAGGCGGTCCCGGCTCGCGGTGCGCTCGACATCTCGGCATCGGTCGGAGTCAGGCCCGCGATCCTCGCCGACCTCGCAGAACGAGGGGGGCGCCCGCTCGTCGTCGTCACCGCGACCGGGCGGGAGGCCGAGGAGAGGGCGCAGGCCGTGCGCGCCTACCTCCCGGCCGACGACGTGGCCGTCTTCCCCTCCTGGGAGACGCTGCCCCACGAGCGGCTCTCGCCTCGCAGCGACACCGTGGCCCGCAGGATCGCGGTGCTGCGCCGGCTCGCGCACCCCGATGCGGGAGGCGACTCCGCGAGCGCCGGCGGCGCCGGCGGTTCGACGCGGCCGATCCGCGTGCTCGTGATGCCGGTGCGGGCGCTGCTGCAGCCCGTCGTGGCAGGGCTGGGAGACCTGGAACCGGTGGCGCTGCGCACCGGTGACGAGGTCGCGATGGAGGACGTGATCGTCGGGCTGGTCGATGCGGCGTACACGCGCGTGGACATGGTCACCCGACGCGGTGAGTTCGCCGTCCGTGGTGGTCTGCTCGACGTGTTCGCACCCACCGAGGACCACCCGCAGCGCATCGAGTTCTGGGGCGACGAGGTCAGCGAGATCCGGTGGTTCTCCGCCGCCGACCAGCGTTCGCTCGAGATCTCCGACGACGGCGTGTGGGCACCTCCGTGCCGGGAGGTCCTCCTCACGGACGCGGTGCGGGCGCGCGCCGCGGCGCTGGTCGCCCAGCTGCCCGGCGCCGCCGACATGCTCGACAAGCTCGCCGAGGGCATCGCCGTCGACGGCATGGAGTCGCTCGCCCCGGCGCTCGTGGACGACATGGTCCCGGTGCTGGACCTGGTGCCCGAGAACGCGCTGCTCGTCCTCGACGACCCCGAGCGGCTGCGCCGCCGCGCGCACGACCTCGTCGCGACCACGCAGGAGTTCCTCGAGGCGGCCTGGACGTCGGCCGCTGCCGGTGCACAGACCCCGCTGGACCTGTCGCTGGCCTCGTTCGCCACCCTCGGCTCCACCCGCGACGTCGCCGCTCGCCGCGGGCTGGGCTGGTGGACCCTCGGCGCGTTCGAGACCGACACCGAGCTCGCGGAGCTGGCTCAGGCCGCGGGAGACGCGGTCGACTGGGCCGATGCTGACGGCGACGCCCCGTCGATCTCGATCGCGAGCCGCGACGTCGAGGGGTACCGCGGCGACATCGAGCAGGCGGTCGCCGATCTGCGTGAGCTGACCTCCGCCGGCTGGCGGCTCACCCTCGTGACCGAGGGTGCCGGTCCGGCCAAGCGGATGGTCGAGCAGCTGCTCGCCGCCGACGTGCCCGCGCGCCTGGTGGCGTCGGTGGCGGCCGCCGGCGCCGATGCCCGGGACGGTGAGGACCCCGCGCAGCCACCGGCCGGCATCGTGCTGGTCACGACCGCGAGCGTGGGGAAGGGGTTCGTCTCCGAACCGCTGCACCTCGCGCTGCTCACCGAGGCCGACCTCACCGGCCGTGCCGGGACCTCGACCCGCGACATGCGAAGCCTGCCCGCCCGGCGCCGCAACGTCGTCGACCCGCTCGCCCTCAAGGCGGGCGACTTCGTGGTGCACGAGCAGCACGGCGTCGGCCGGTTCATCGAGCTCGTGCAGCGCACGGTCGGCACCGGTGCCGCGGCGGCCAGCCGTGAGTACCTGGTCATCGAGTACGCCGCGTCGAAGCGCGGGCAGCCGGGGGACCGGCTGTTCGTCCCGACCGAGTCGCTCGACCAGGTCACCAAGTACACCGGCGGCGAGGCGCCCTCGCTCAACCGCATGGGCGGCTCGGACTGGGCCAAGACCAAGGGCCGCGCCCGGAAGGCGGTCAAGGAGATCGCGGCCGAGCTGATCCGGCTCTACGCGGCGCGGATGGCCACGCAGGGCTACGCGTTCGGGCCCGACACCCCGTGGCAGGCCGAGCTCGAGGACGCGTTCGCGTTCGTCGAGACCCCGGACCAGCTCGTCACGATCGACGAGGTCAAGGCCGACATGCAGAAGTCGGTGCCGATGGACCGCCTGATCTGCGGCGACGTCGGCTACGGCAAGACCGAGATCGCGATCAGGGCGGCGTTCAAGGCCGTGCAGGACGGCAAGCAGGTGGCCGTGCTCGTGCCGACCACGCTCCTCGTCCAGCAGCACCTCGACACCTTCAGCGAGCGGTATGCGGGGTTCCCCGTCGTCGTCAAGGGTCTGTCCCGGTTCCAGAGCGACAAGGAGGCCCAGGCTGTTCGCGACGGCGTCGCGCAGGGCTCGGTCGACGTGGTCATCGGGACGCACCGCCTCATCACCGGCGAGGTGCGGTTCAAGGACCTCGGGCTGGTCGTCGTCGACGAGGAGCAGCGTTTCGGCGTCGAGCACAAGGAGACGCTGAAGCAGCTGCGCACCAACGTCGACGTGCTGTCGATGAGCGCGACCCCGATCCCCAGGACGCTCGAGATGGCGGTCACCGGGATCCGAGAGATGTCCACGCTCGCCACGCCGCCGGAGGAGCGGCACCCGGTGCTGACCTTCGTCGGGCCGTACTCGGAGAAGCAGATCGCGGCCGCGATCCGGCGCGAGCTGCTGCGCGAGGGTCAGGTCTTCTACGTGCACAACCGGGTCGAGTCGATCGACCGTGCGGCGGCACGGATCCGGGAGCTGGTGCCGGACGCCCGGGTCGAGGTGGCCCACGGCAAGATGGGCGAGCATCAGCTGGAGCGGGTCATCGTCGACTTCTGGGAGAAGCGGTTCGACGTCCTGGTCTGCACCACGATCGTGGAGACCGGGCTCGACATCTCCAACGCGAACACGCTGATCGTGGAGCGCGCCGAGGTGCTCGGTCTCTCACAGCTGCACCAGCTGCGCGGCCGCGTCGGGCGTGGCCGGGAGCGTGCCTACTCCTACTTCCTGTACCCACCGGAGAAGCCGCTGACCGAGACGGCGCACGACCGGTTGCAGACGATCGCCGCCCACACCGACCTCGGCGCCGGCATCCAGGTCGCCATGAAGGACCTGGAGATCCGCGGCGCGGGGAACCTGCTCGGCGGCGAGCAGTCCGGGCACATCGCGGGCGTCGGGTTCGACCTGTACGTGCGGATGGTGGCGGACGCCGTGGCGGGATACCGGGGCGAGAAGTCCGAGGAGCTGCCCGAGCTGCGCATCGAGCTGCCGGTCGACGCCCACATCCCGGAGGCCTACATCGAGCACGAGCGGCTCCGGCTGGAGGCCTACGCGAAGCTGTCGGCGGCGGCCGACGACGCCGCGATCGACGCCGTCGCCGAGGAGCTCGACGACCGGTACGGCAGCCCGCCCGAGCCCGTGCAGCGGCTGTTCGAGGTCGCCCGGCTGCGGGTCGCGGCGCGCGCCGTCTCGCTCGCGGAGATCACCCAGCAGGGCAAGTACGTGCGGTTCGGCCCGGTCGAGCTGGCCGACTCCCGCCAGGTGCGGCTCAAGCGGCTGTACCCGGGGAGCGTGCTCAAGCCCGGTGTGCGCACCGTGCTGATCCCGGCACCGACGACCGCGAAGGTCGGCGGTCAGCCGCTGACCGGCGAGCCGCTGATGGCGTGGGTCCGCGAGGTCATCGACAACGTGCTGACGCCGGTCCCGGTCCCCGCCGGGGTCTGAGCAGCCGCCGCACCACGGCGGTTGGTCGGCCGCGTCGTCGGTCGGCCGGTCTACCGTTCGGCTGGCCGCGGGCGCTTGGTGCGGCGCTGCACGGCCATCTCGTCGTCCATGTCCTCGAGCTCCTTGCCCTTGGTCTCGGGGATCTTGGTGAGCACGAACACGAAGCTCAGCAGCGCGAAGACCGCGTAGAAGCCGTAGGCGAAGGGCAGCCCGATCTCGGCGAACACCGGGAACGTGGTCGAGATCGCGAAGTTCGCGACCCACTGCGCCGCGGCGGCGACCGCGAGCGCCCAGGCGCGTATCGAGTTCGGGAACATCTCGCCGAGCAGCACCCACACCAGCGGTCCCCAGCTGACGCCGAAGGCGACCACGAACACGTTCGCACAGACCAGCGCGACCGTGGACCACGGAGCCGCGAGCTCCGCCGTCGAGGTGCCGTCGGCCCCGGTGACGAGCTCGGCGTTGGAGAACGCGAGCGCCATCATCCCGAGCGAGGCCACCATGCCCGCCGAGCCGGCGAGCAGCATCGGGCGGCGGCCGACGCGGTCCACCAGCATGATCGCCACCACGGTGACCACGATGTTGGTGACCGAGGTGATCACGGTGATGGTGAGCGCGTCGGACTCCTCGACACCGACCGAGCGCCACAGCGTCGTCGAGTAGTAGAAGATCACGTTGATCCCGACGAACTGCTGGAACACCGAGAGCAGGATCCCCAGCCACACCACCGGTCTGAGCCCGAGCGCCCGACCCTTCAGGTCGGACAGCTTCTGCTTGCGCTCCTCGCCCAGCGACTCCTTGATCTGCTGGATCTTGAGGTTGACGTCCAGCTCGCCGGTGAAGTCGAGCAGCACCTGGGACGCCTTGTCGAGGTCGCCGCGCGCCACGAGGAAGCGCGGCGACTCGGGCAGCCGCAGCGCCATCAGCCCGTAGACGACCGCGGGCACCGCCTCGGCCATGAACATCCACCGCCACGCCTCACGGCCCAGCCACAGCTCGTTGGCCGCGCCGCCGGCCGAGCTGGCGAGCCACGCGTCCGAGAGCAGCGCCACGAAGATGCCCGTGACGATCGCCAGCTGCTGCAGGGAGCCGAGCCGCCCGCGCACGCGTGCCGGCGAGACCTCGGCGATGTAGGCGGGTGCGATCACTGAGGCGGCGCCGACACCGAAGCCGCCGACGACGCGCCAGACGATCAGGTCGATCACACCGAACGCGAGCCCGGAGCCGATCGCCGAGACGAGGAACAGCGTGGCGGCGATCAGCATCACGGGGATGCGGCCGAACCTGTTCGCCAGCCCGCCGGCGAACCAGGCGCCGGCGACGCAGCCGAGCAGCGCCGAGGACACCGCGAAACCGGACAGCCCGGCGCTGAGCGCGAACTCCTCGGTCAGGGCGTCGACGGCGCCGTTGATCACCGCCGTGTCGAAGCCGAACAGGAACCCGCCGAGCGCGGCGGCGATGCAGATGCCGATGACACGCGCGTTGAGCCTGACCGGTGGTGCGGATGCTGTCATCGCTGTCCCTTCCCCCGAAGCGCGGTCGCCGAGCCACCGCGCTGCCGCCGCTGCCAACCTAGCGTCGCGGGGTCCGGCGGGTGGCCGGTTCCGACCGGGAGCGACCCGATCGGAACCGACCCGAGCGTCAGCGGGTGCGCGCGACCTCGCTGACGAAGGTGGTCGAGCGTCGGCGCAGGCCGTCGATGCGGTCGGCGACGATCAGCTCGCGGACCTCGTCGATGTCCGAACCGGCCTCGGCGGCCGTGGGTGTGCGACGCACGTTCGCCGAGCACCGGAACTCGCCGCAGAGCAGGGTGCCGATGCTGTCACCCTTGCGGCCGGCGGGCCCGCCGCGTCGTGCGGTGAACAGACCGACGTCCTCGGTCTCGACGACGTCCTCGCACCAGGTGCACATCGCTCGCCGGCGTGGGCCGGTGCCTCGGTCGGCAGCGCGGAGCACGATGCCGGTCGGCCCCTCGTCGAGCTCGATCACCACGTAGGCGACGAGCGGGGCCTTGCGGTCGCGCCACCCGAGGTAGTCGAGGCGGTCCCAGCGGATCTCGGCGAGATCGGGGAGATTGGCGTTCGCCACCTCGCGGCGGCTGGCGTTGATGAAGGACGCGCGGATCTGCGCGTCGGTGAGCGGGGTCATGATGTCGTCCTTGCGTGCAGGTGATGGTGGGCAGCGCTGGCCCGCCCACCGACCTGCACCTGACGTCAGGGCCTGCCGAGGGCGAGCGGGGCGGGTAGCGCTGAGCAGGCCTGCGCGGCCACCCCGCTCCCTGCGATGCCTGTCATCGCCACTCCTCGCTCGTTCGGACACCTGCGGCAGGTCGCGCCGGCAGGCGTCACCACACTACGACGACCGCACCAGCGAATTACCTGGACCTGCGGTCAGGCCCGATCAGCTGGGCGCGACGGCGAGCAGCTGGCCCTTGCCGAGCGGCGAGAGGGCGGTCACCCAGCCAGGTGCCGCCCGCAGCAGGTCGGCGAACGGTTGGACCTCCTCCGCGTGCGAGATCGCGTTGTCGATCACGAGCGAACCACCGGGACGCAGCGCTGCCTGCACCGCCGGCCACCAGGCCGGGTAACGGCTGCGGTCGGAGTCGAGGAACAGCACGTCCACCGAGCCCGGTGAGCACGTCGACAGCCACGCGCCACCATCGGCTGTGACGAGCTCAGCGGTCAGCTCTGCCCGGAGCAGGTGGGCGGCGGCGACGTCCTGGGCGGCTGCGTCGACGTCGACCGAGGTCAGCACACCGTTGGTCGCGGCGACGGCGTCGGCCAGCCAGATGGTCGAGTACCCGTTGGACGTGCCGATCTCCACGACCCGGCCGGCGGCGACGGCCTGCACGTGCCACCACAGCCACTCGGCAGCATCGGGCTCCAGGTTGCGGCGCCGCCGCCGGTGCTCGGGCTCGGCGGCGTCGTGGCGCCGCCCCTCCTCGTGAAGCTCGGCCAGCAGCCGGCGGAGATCAGGTCCCATGGCCACCGATCCTGGCACGCTCCTCAGGCCCGGACCGCGGCCACCGCATCGACGATCGCAGCAGCGGCCCGCGCTGCCTCAGCGGCGGTGACCGAGGTCGGCAGCGTCAGCCGCACCGCGGTCCCGGCGACCTCGGCGTCGATGCCCAGCGCCAGCAGCACGTGGGAGGGCTCGTCCCGGCCGGCGGCGCAGGCGGAGCCCGAGGACACGAGCACGCCGCGGCGCTCCAGCTCCAGGAGCACCGCCTCGCCGCTGGTGCCGGGGAAGCAGAACGAGGCGTGGCCCGGCGACCGCGAGGTCGCCGACCCCGTGAGCTGCGCCGTCGGGACCTCGGCGAGCACGCGCGAGACGAGACCCTCCCGCAGCGCACCCACCCGCTCCGCGGCCTCGGCGCGCTCGCGCTCGGCGAGCTCGAGGGCCGTCGCGAGCGCGACCGCACCGGCCACGTTCTCGGTGCCGGAACGCCGTTCGCGCTCCTGGCCGCCGCCGTCGATCAGGGGCACGACGGCGTGCCTACCTCTGAGGAACACGGCACCGATGCCCTTCGGGGCGCCGACCTTGTGGCCGGAGATGCTGAGGGCGTCGACGGCCAGCGCGGCGACGTCGAGCGGGAGCCACCCCGCCGCCTGCACGGCGTCGGTGTGCACCAGGGCCCCGCGCCCGCGGGCGACTGCGGACAGCGCCGCGACGTCCTGGACCGTGCCGATCTCGTTGTTCGCATAGCCGATGCTCACCAGCGTGGTGTCGTCGGTCAGCGCCGCCTCGAGAGCAGCGGCGCTCACCCGCCCGTCGTGCTCGACGGCGACCCGCGAGCTCTCGAACCCGTGCCACCGCACGAGGTGCTCGGCCGAGGCCAGCACCGCCTCGTGCTCGATGGGGGAGGTGATCACGCGCCGCCCGCGGGGCCGGCCGAGCGCGAGGCCCTTGATCGCGAGGTTCGCGCCCTCGGTGCCGCCCGAGGTGAACGTGACCTCGCTGGCGCGACAGCCCAGCACGGCGGCGACGCGTGCGCGCGCGTCGGCCAGCCCGGCCGCCGCCCGTTCGCCGAGCTCGTGGGTGCTGGAGGGGTTGCCGAAGTCACCGGTCAGGTAGGGCCACATCGCCTCGAGCGCCTCGCGGCGCACGGGCGTGGTGGCCGCCGCATCCAGGTAGAGGCTCACCGCACCTCGATGTCCAGCCCCAGGTCGAGGGACCGGATGCTGTGCGTCAGCGCGCCCACGCTGATCACGTCCACGCCCGTGGCCGCGATGGCTGCCACGGTCTCGAGCCGCACGTTGCCGCTGGCCTCGACGATCGCGCGGCCGTCGATCAGCGCGGCCGCCTCGCGCAGCTGCTCGAGCGTGAAGTTGTCGAGCATGATCACGTCCACCCCGGCGGCGAGCACCGGCTCGATCTGGTCGATGCGGTCGACCTCCACCTCCACGCGCGTGGTGTGCGGGATCCGGTCCCGGACCGCCCGCAGCGTCTCGGTGAGGTCGGCACCGGCCGCGAGCAGCACCGCCAGGTGGTTGTCCTTGACCATGACCGCGTCCGAGAGGCTGTAACGGTGGTTGTGGCCGCCGCCCGCGCGGACCGCGTGCCGCTCGAGCGCTCGCAGCCCCGGCGTGGTCTTGCGGGTGTCGACCACCCGCACCCCGGTGCCCGCGACCGCCGCCACGTACGCCGCGGTGGCCGTGGCGATCCCGCTGAGCCGCTGCGCGAAGTTCAGCGCGATGCGCTCAGCCTGCAGCACGCCGGCGGCCGGGCCGTCCACGCGCGCGAGCACGGTGCCCGCCTCGAACGCCTCGCCCTCGGCGACCAGCAGGTCCACCGCGATGCTCGCGTCCGTGAGCCGGAACGCCGCCTCGACGGCGGCACCACCGGCGAAGGTGCCGCCCTCGCGGGCGGTGAGCTCCGCCGTCGAGGTGGCCGACGGCGGCACGAGAGCCGCGCAGGTGACGTCACCCCAGGGGGCGTCCTCGTGCAGTGCGCGAGCAACGATCTCGTCGACGACGGCTGGGAGGAGCTGGGTCACGCGCCCGCCTCCGCGAGGGCAGCGAGGCGGGTGATCGAGGCGGCGAGGTGCTCGCTCGTGGTGGAGCGGGCCTTGTCGAACCGCTTGGCGTCGGTGAGGTTGGTCCAGTCGTAGACGTGCCGCACGAGCGTGCCGCCCTCGACCGGCTCGAGCTCCCAGCGCCACTCGTGACCCGGCTCGGGCTCGCCGGTGGGCGCGGGGCGCCACGCGATGACGCGGCCCTCCTCGAAGGCGACCACGCGGTTCGGGCGCGGGGTGCCCTTGGTCAGCGTCACGGTGAACACGTCGCCGACGGCTCGCACCCGCTGGCCCTGCTCGGCCACGGCGAGGTTGTCGTTGCCGTCCCACTCGGGCTGCCGCGCCGGGTCGGCGATCAGCTCGAAGATCACCTCGGCCGGCGCGTGCACCACGCGCTCGGAGGTCACCACGGTCGTCTCGGTCATTGCTCGTGCCTCTCTTCAGACGGACAGCAGAACGGGCGACGCCGACGCGGTGGCGGGGTCGTCGCTCCGGAAGTGGGCTCCGACCGAGGTGGTCCGAGCCAGCGCCGCCTGCGCGCAGGCATGCGCGATCAGCAGCAGGTTCGCGTCCTCGTGCGAGGCGCGGTCGGTGGGCTGCGGCGCCGCGGCCAGCCACCCCGAGAGCGTCTCGACCGCGTCGGCGAGCTTCTCGCCGTCGCGAACCAGCCCGACGGCGTCCCACATCACCTGCTGGATCGCCGCCCGGCTCACCCCCAATCCCGATTTCAACGCACTTTCGACATCGTCTCGGGTGGTGAGACCTTCTCGTCCCACGGATGTCGAAAGTGCGTTGAAATCGGAGGGGTGGGGGGTGGCGGGCCAGGGCTCGCGGTCGGCGAGGGCCAGGGCGGCGCGGTGCCCGAAGACCGCGCCCTCGAGCAGCGAGTTGGAGGCGAGCCGGTTGGCGCCGTGCACGCCGGTGCGGGCGCACTCGCCGATCGCGAACAGCCCGGGCACGCTGGTGCGGCCGTGCAGGTCGGTCGCGATCCCGCCCATCCAGTAGTGCGCCGCCGGCGTGATCGGCACCGGCTCCTGCGCCCAGTCCAGCCCGGCGGCGCGCACTGCGGCGTCGATGCTGGGGAAGCGCTCGGCGAGGAAGTCGGCACCCAGCGCCGTGGCGTCGAGCGTGACCGGCAGGCCGCCCTGCTGGGTCATCTCGGCGAACACCGCACGTGCCACCACGTCGCGAGGAGCGAGCTCGGCGCCGTCGACCTCGGTCATGAACCGGTCGCCCTCGGCGTTGCGGAGCACCGCGCCCTCGCCGCGGACGGCCTCCGAGACCAGGAAGTTGCCCGCACGCGCCAGCGTGGTGGGGTGGAACTGGTACAGCTCCACGTCGGCGATCCTCGCGCCGATCCGCGCGGCGCACGCGACGCCGTCGCCCGTGGCCGCGGGCGGGTTCGAGGTGTACGGGTAGAGCTGGCCCGCGCCCCCGGTGGCGAGGACCACGGCGTCGGCGTCGAGACGGACGCGAGCGCCGCCGTCGAGCTCGACATCGGCGCCGACCACCCGGCTGCCCGGGCCGCTCTCGGTGAGCAGCGACAGCAGAAACGCGTGCTCGTGGATGGTGACCCGGCGCTCGCGCAGCCGCGCGACGAGGGCTGCCTCGATGACGGCGCCGGTCGCGTCACCGCCGGCGTGCAGCACGCGGGGGTAGGAGTGGGCGGCCTCCAGACCGTGCGAGAGCTCGCCGTCGTGCATGTCGAACGCGACGCCGAGGGCGATCAGCTCGTGGATGCGGTCCGGGCCCTCGGCGCACAGCACGCGCACGGCTTCGGGGTCGCACAGCCCGGCGCCGGCGGCGAGCGTGTCGGAGATGTGGGACTCGACCGAGTCGTCGCTGAAGACCGCTGCCGCGACCCCGCCCTGGGCGTAGCGGGTGTTGGAGTGTCCGAGCTCGCCCTTGGTGACCACCAGCACCTCGTGACCGGCGTCCGCGGCGTCCAGCGCGAGCGACAGCCCGGCGATGCCGGACCCGATCACGAGCACCCGGGTCATCGCGCGGCTCCCTGCGAGGGCGCGGGCCTGGCCTCGAGCATCCGCTCGAGGGCGATCCGTGCGTGGGTGGTCACATCCTGCGGCACCGAGATCTGGTTGAGCGTCTCGCCCGCGACGAGTCCTTCGAGGACCCAGGCGAGGTAGCCCGGGTGGATCCGGTACATCGTCGAGCACGGGCACACGACCGGGTCGAGGCAGAAGATCGTGTGCTGCGGGTTCTCGGCCGCGAGCCGCTGCACGAGGTTGATCTCGGTGCCGATCGCGAACGTGGTGGGCTCGGTCGCGCCTTCGATCGCGCGGCGGATGTAGTCGGTGGACCCCGACTCGTCGGCAGCGTCGACCACGGGCATCGGGCACTCCGGGTGCACGATCACGCGCACGCCGGGGTGCTCGGCGCGGGCCCGGGCGATCTGGTCGACCGTGAACCGCTTGTGCACCGAGCAGAACCCGTGCCACAGCAGCACCTTGGCCTCCTGCAATGCGCCCTCCTCGTTGCCCCCGAGCGGCTTGTTCGGGTTCCACGTGGGCATCTGCTCGAGCGGGATCCCCATCGCCTTGGCGGTGTTGCGGCCCAGGTGCTGGTCGGGGAAGAACAGCACGCGCTGACCACGCTCGAACGCCCACGCCAGCACGGTCGAGGCGTTCGAGGACGTGCACACGATGCCGCCGTTGCGCCCGCAGAAGGCCTTCAGCGCGGCGGAGGAGTTCATGTAGGTCACCGGGATCACGGGTACCCGGCCGGACTCGTCGGGCTCGGTGCCGTACAGCTCGGTCAGCTGCTCCCAGCACTCCTCGACCTGGTCGCTGTTCGCCATGTCGGCCATCGAGCAGCCGGCGGCGAGGTTCGGCAGGATCACACGCTGCTCCGGGCCGGACAGCATGTCCGCGGTCTCGGCCATGAAGTGCACACCGCAGAACACGATCGTCGAGGCGTCCGGGTGCGCCTTGGTGGCCTGGGCGAGCTGGTAGGAGTCGCCCACGTAGTCCGCGTACGCCACCACCTCCTCGCGCTGGTAGAAGTGGCCGAGGATGACCACGCTGTCCGCCAGCGCGCTGCGCGCGGTGCGGATCCAGGCGTCGAGCTCCTCGGGGGAGGCGTCGCGGTACCGCTGCGGGAGGCTGCCCTGCCGCGGCGACCCCAGCGGGAGGCGGTCGGCCTGCGAGGCGCCGGGGCCGTAGCCGGGCGCCCGGGAGTCGAGCTCCCAGGGCCCGCTGCCGAGCTCGGTGGAGCAGGTGCTGCCGGGCGCGCGGCCGGCGTCGATGCTGCGGATGCGCAGGTCGACCGAGGCTGTGGTGCTCATGCGGGGTCCTCGCAGAGTTGTTCGGGGGAGCGGAGGCGAAGGAGACGAGCTCTGTGGGTGCTCAGGGTGTGCTCCTCGTGGGCGCGGTGGTGGCGCCCGAGCGGGCGATGGGACCGAGGTCGACCGGTTCCATCTCGGTGTTGTAGCGGTACAGCCGCGCGGGCCTGTGGGCGCCGCCGGTGCGCATCTGGTCCGTGGGGACGACGGCGCCGTCGGACTCGACCTGGCGGCGGAAGTTGGCGGGGTCGAGCCGCTTCTGCCCGACGATCTCGTGGACCTCCCGCAGCTCGCGCAGCGTGAAGGTCTCGCCGAGGAGGGCGTGCGCGATCCGGCCGTAGGAGACCTTGTTGCGCAGCCGCCAGAGCGCGTACTCGACGACCAGGTTGTGGTCGAACGCGAGGTTCGGCAGGTCGTCGGCGGGAAGCCAGCGCACGTTCTGCTGCGGTCGTGCGTGCGCGACCTCGTCGGCGCGCACCAGCGCCCAGTAGACGATCGAGACCACGCGCCGGTCGTCGGGCGAGCGGTCGGGGTTGCCGAACGTGTACATCTGCTCGAGGTAGGCGGGTGCCAGACCGGTCGTCGCCGCGAGGGTGCGTCGCGCCGCGTCCTCGAGGGTCTCGTCGCCGAGCGGCCCGCCCGGCAGCGCCCAGAGCCCGTCGTAGGGCTCGCGGGTACGGAACACGAGGGGGAGCGACAGCGTGGGCGCCCCGGCGGCGTGCGGCTCGTCGTGGCGCAGCGCGAAGATCACGGTCGAGACCGCGATCTCCGGCGATGCCCGCATCATCGGTCCTTAAGGTTGATTCGACCTGAACTATCACCAGACCTTAGTGTCATCGGCACCCGAACCGCAAGCCTGGCTCGAGAAAGGTCGAGCGGCCGGGGTCAGCCTCGGGGTGAGAGCGGGTGGTGGGGGTGGGCCCTACGATGGGCGGGTGGCTCGATCAGTTCGCTCTCTCGCGCGTCGTCTCCTCGCACCGTTCGCCGGGCTCGCCCTCGCCGGTGCCCTGATCGCGGGCTGCGCGCCCGCCCCCGGCACCGCCGCGACGGTCGATGGTCATGTGATCGGTGAGGACGAGGTGGCGACGGTCGTCGAGGAGCTCTCCCTCCACGTCGGACCGGTGACACCCGCGCAGGCGATCGCCGAGCTGGTCAGGGCCGAGGAGATCCTCGACGTCGCGAGCGGCGCCGGCTTCGGCGTCTCCGCCACGGACGCTGCCGGCGTGCTCGACCGGATCGCCGGCGAGCAGGGTTTCGACCCCATCGAGCCCAGCGCCGCCACCCTGCTCGTCGTCCGCAGCCTGGTCGCGAGCTCGGGCATGCAGACCGCCCCCGACGCCGCCGACCTGTTCGCCGAGCTCGACGAGCGCATCGCGGGCCTCGACATCGAGGTGAGCCCGCGCTACGGGAGCTGGGACGGCCAAGCGATCACGCCGCAGGCCTTCGAGTGGATCGAGCAGCCGGCGCCCGACGCCGCGTGAGCGCCCAGCCCGAGCAGCCGCAGCCCGTCGGGGCGGCGCTGCTCGACGCCGTGGCGGTCATGGACCGGCTGCGGTCTCCCGGCGGCTGCCCCTGGGACGCCGAGCAGACGCACGCCTCGCTCGCGCCCTACGCGATCGAGGAGGCGCACGAGGTCGCCGAGGCGGCCGAGTCCGGTGATCTCGACGCGCTCGCCGAGGAGCTGGGTGACCTGCTGCTTCAGGTCTTGTTCCACGCCCGCGTGGCCAGCGAGCGTTCGGACGGAGATGCCTCCTGTGCCTCCCATGGCTTCGACATCGACGACGTCGCCCGCGGGCTCGTCGCGAAGCTCACCCGCCGCCACCCGCACGTGTTCGCCGATGGTGCGGCCACGACCCCGGACGAGGTCAACGCCCAGTGGGAGACGATCAAGGCCGACGAGAAGCGTCGCGCGCACCCGCTCGACGACCTCCCTGCCTCGCTCCCCGCGCTGGCCCGCGCCCAGAAGGTCGTGAGCCGACTTCGCAAGGCGGGAACGCCGTCGAGGCCACCCTCCCAGGACAGCGCCGACGGCGGCGCTCGCCTCGGGGCGGCGCTGCTCGCCCTGGTCATCGAGGCCGACGCCCAGGGCGTCGACGCCGAGGCGGCGTTGCGCGCCGCCACCCGCGATCTGGAACGGTCCAGCCGCGCATGAGGTGCCTGGATAAGGTCGAGGCATGATCCTCATCCAGACCGTGTTCCACGGCGACGACGTTCGGCTGCCGCTGCGCCCCCGGCACCGCGAGCTCCTGCAGGGCCTCGTCGACGAGGGCATCCTGCTGCTCGGCGGCCCGTTCGAGGACGCCTCCGGAGGCGCGCTGCTCTTCGACGCCACCATCGAGCGTGTGCAGCAGTACCTCGACTCCGACCCCTACATGACCTGCGCCGACGTCGAGATCATCGCGGTCAAGGAGTGGCAGCCGATGCTCGGGACCAAGCGCGAGGAGCTCGGCGTCGGCGCCTGAGGCGACGCCTGCGCACGTCACCTCACCGGGTGACGAACACCACCGCGGACCCACCCAGGCGGCGGGTCTAGGGTGGCTTGCGGACCCAGATCTTTCATCCCTGACACCCATCTGAGAAGGAGTCGCACATGGCCACGATCGAGGCCGTCGGCGCCCGGGAGATTCTTGACTCCCGAGGCAACCCCACCGTGGAGGTCGAGCTCGCGCTGGAGGACGGGTCGTTCGCCCGCGCCGCCGTGCCGTCGGGCGCGTCCACCGGTGCTTTCGAGGCCGTCGAGCGCCGTGACGGCGACAAGGCCCGCTACCTCGGCAAGGGCGTGAGCGAGGCCGTCGCCGCCGTCACCGAGGTGATCGCCCCGGCGATCCTCGGGCTCGACGCCGCCGACCAGCGTCACCTCGACGCCACGCTCATCGAGCTCGACGGCACGCCGAACAAGGCCAAGCTCGGCGCCAACGCGATCCTCGGGGTCTCGCTGGCCGCCGCCCGCGCCAGCGCCGAGAGCGCCGACCTGTCGCTGTTCCGCTACGTCGGCGGCCCGAACGCGCACATGCTCCCGGTGCCGATGATGAACATCCTCAACGGCGGCAGCCACGCCGACTCCAACGTCGACGTCCAGGAGTTCATGGTCGCGCCGATCGGTGCGGGCACGTTCAAGGAGGCGCTCCGCTGGGGCGCCGAGGTCTACCACAACCTCAAGTCGGTGCTCAAGGAGCGCGGGCTCGCCACCGGTCTGGGCGACGAGGGTGGCTTCGCGCCCAACCTCGACAGCAACCGCGCCGCGCTCGACCTCATCCTCGAGGCGATCGAGCGGGCCGGCTTCGCCGCCGGCACCGACATCGCGCTCGCGCTCGACGTCGCCGCCACCGAGTTCTTCGCCGACGGCGCGTACGCGTTCGAGGGGGGCTCCAAGACCCCGACCGAGATGATCGCCTACTACTCCCAGCTGGTGGCGGACTACCCGCTGGTCTCGATCGAGGACCCGCTGTCGGAGGACGAGTGGGACAGCTGGAGCGAGCTGGTCGGCCAGGTCGGCGACAAGGTGCAGATCGTGGGCGACGACCTGTTCGTCACCAACCCGGAGCGTCTCGCCAAGGGCATCGAGCTCAAGGCCGCGAACTCGCTGCTGGTCAAGGTCAACCAGATCGGGTCGCTGACCGAGACCCTCGACGCCGTCTCGCTCGCCCAGCGCAACGGCTTCACCGCGATGGTCTCGCACCGCTCGGGGGAGACCGAGGACACCACGATCGCCGACCTGTCGGTCGCGGTCAACGCCGGCCAGATCAAGACCGGTGCCCCGGCCCGCGGCGAGCGGATCAACAAGTACAACCAGCTGCTGCGGATCGAGGACGAGCTCGACAGCTCGGGCGTGTACGCCGGTTCGACGGCGTTCCCGCGCTGGAGCCCCTCCGTCTGATCGAGGGGGTCGCCGCCGCACGCCGGTGAGGTGACCCCGACCCGGCACAGCAGAGCCCGCGAGGTGACCACCTCGCGGGCTCTGCTTCGTTCGTCCTGGTGCTGCGACCGGTGAGCACCACCATGGCCGGTCGCAGCCCAGGACGGGTCGTGGTGCCGCGGGCCTCGGTGGCGGCGGCTCTCAGATCAGCTGCAGGCTCGTCAGGCAGGTCAGGTCGTCCGGTCCGGTGCGGATCCGGGCGGTGCCGGTGCGGCCGTCGGAGACGATCGTGACGTCCGCGGTGATGTCGGTGGGCAGCCAGACGTCGACGTAGCCGTTGGCATAGGTGGTCCGGGTCTCGTCGACCAGCACCTGCCCGGTGGTCGTGTCGACGATCCTGATCTGCACCGGTGTCTCGCCCAGCTCCCCGGTGCAGGTGGTCAGGCTGTGGAAGTAGCACTCGTGGGTGTGCTCGCGGTAGGGGGCGATCGAGAGGTAGAACTCTCCCGCGGGTACAGGCACCGACACCTGCCGAGCGCCGTCGATGTCAGCGAGCAGCACCTCGCGCGGTCGCACGGACGCCATGACCTCGGGCCGTGCATCCAGCGGCGCGGACTCCAGCAGGTGCACCAGCTCGTGCACCGGCAGCGCCGCCAGCTCGGGCACGCCCATGTCCGCGGTCGCGCTCGCGGCCGCGACCTCGTCCGGGGCAGGAGCCGGGGTCGCGGGTCCGAGCGGGGCGACGCAGCCGCTCAGCAGGGCGAGCGCGGCGATCGAGGAGAGCAGCAGGTGGACGGGTCGAGGGGTCACGTCCGCGAGCGTAGGTCGACGAGGGGCCCGGTTCCTGGGGCGAAGGTCCCGGGCTGCGCGCTCGACGTCACCGCGACGTGATCCGGGGGCGGTGGGTGCCGGCGTGGGCAGGTGTGCCCGCGACGCGCGACGCCCTGCCTGCCCGGGTTCGGCGCCGGCGTGAGAGAAACTGGAGCGGTGAGCTCCCGTCGTCCTGTCGCGCCGCGCGCGAGCGCCGCCCGCACGGCGGCGTCGACGGCTACCGCACGCAAGCCCGCCAGGACGGTCCGCGCGACCTCCCGCCCCGCGCGTGGATCGGCGGCCCCGAGCAAGCCGGTACGCAAGCCGAGCACCACCCCACGCAGGGTCACCACGCCGGCGCGTGCCGTCGTCGAGCGCGCCGACGAGCCGAGGCAGGTGACGGTCCGGGCGGTGATGCTGTTCGTGGTCATCCTGGTGGCGTTCGTGCTGCTGGCGCCGACGCTGCGCGCGTACGTGGCGCAGCAGGAGCAGCTGCGCGAGCTCAACGACGCGATCGCTGCCACCGAGGAGCGCACGGCTGGGCTGCAGGCCGCGATCGATCGCTGGGACGACGAGGCCTACGTGCAGGCCCAGGCGCGCGACCGGCTCGGTTTCGTGATGCCGGGGGAGACGCCCTACGTCGTCGTCGACCCCGAGACGATCACGGGTGAGGAGCCCGTCGACACCGAGGATCCCGGGCCGGTGACGATGCCACGTACCGGGCCCTGGTACCTGACGGTGTGGGACTCGGTGCAGGTCGCCGGCGAGGTCGACGACTGATGGCGACGCCTGCCGAGGAGGTCACCGAGCGTGATCTCGCGGTCGTCGCCGAGCAGCTGGGACGGGAGCCGCGCGGCGTCGTCTCGGTCGCGGCGCGCTGCGTGTGCGGCCGCCCGACCGTGGTCCGCACCGCGCCGCGGCTGCCCGACGGCACCCCGTTCCCCACGACGTTCTACCTCACGTGCCCGCCCGCCGTCGCGGCCGTGAGCACGCTCGAGGCCGGCGGCGCGATGCGGGAGATGACGGCGCGGCTCGCCGAGGACCCCGAGCTCGCCGCAGCGCACCGGGCCGCCCACGAGGACTACCTGCGCCGCCGGGCGGAACTGGGCGAGGTGGCCGAGATCGAGGGCATCAGCGCGGGGGGCATGCCCGACCGGGTGAAGTGCCTGCACGTGCTGGTCGGTCACGCCCTCGCGGTGGGACCGGGCATCAACCCGATCGGCGACGAGGCGCTCGAGCGCATCCGCGAGACCTGGCGCCCCGACCGCTGCACCTGCTGACCGTCTCGGCACGGATCCGCGCACGCGTGCGGTGCGCATCTCGAGTCATGGCAGGGTGTGACGGTGACTCGAGTGGCAGGGATCGACTGCGGTACCAACTCCATCCGGCTCCTGATCGCGGACGTCGAGAGGCGTCCCGACGGCGGAGCGGACCTCACCGACGTGACGCGCCTCATGGAGGTGGTCCGGCTGGGCCAGGGCGTCGACCGGACGGGTGAGCTCGCGCCCGAGGCGCTGCTGCGCACCCTCGACGCGACCGAGCGGTATGCGGCGCTGTGCCGCGAGCACGGCGTCGAGGCGGTGCGGTTCGTCGCGACCTCGGCCACCCGCGACGCCCGGAACCGGGACGTGTTCATCGACGGAGTCACCGAGCGGCTCGGGGTGCCGCCCGAGGTGATCTCCGGGACCGAGGAGGCGGCGCTGAGCTTCGCGGGCGCCGTCCGCGTGCTCGCCGCGGACGATCCGGGCCCCGCCCTGGTGGTCGACATCGGCGGTGGCTCCACCGAGCTCGTGCTGGGGGAGCCGGGCGGGCCGGCACCGACCCCGGAGGCCTCGATCTCGCTCGACGTCGGCTGCGTGCGCATGACCGAGCGTCACCTGGCCTCGGACCCGCCCACCGCCGCGGAGGTCGAGGCCGCCCGTGCCGACATCCGGGAGGCGCTCGAGCGCGCCGCGGCGATCGTGCCGCTCGACCGGGTGGGCACCCTCGTCGGGGTGGCGGGCTCGGTCACGACCGTGACGGCGCACGCCCTCGAGCTCGACCGCTACCGACCCGAGCGGATCGACGGCGCCCGGCTCGCCGTCGACGACGTGCTCGCCGCCTGCGACGACCTGCTCGGCAGGGAGCGCAGCGAACGCGCCGCGCTGCCGTACATGCACCCGGGGCGCGTGGACGTCATCGGCGCCGGCGCGCTCGTCTGGGCGGAGGTGATCCGCCGCGTCGTCGCCTCCTCGGGCGTCACCACCGTGACCACGAGCGAGCACGACATCCTCGACGGCATCGCGCTCTCCGTGGCACGGCGGGACGGCTGACTGCCCGGCGCGAACGGAATCGTGGTGAAGCGGGTTACTCGAGCCAGATGTAGCGCGCGATCAGGAGCGCCGCGACCACGTAGAGCAGCCAGCTGCTCTCCTTGAACCGGCCGGTGAACACCTTGATCAGGGCGTAGGCGATGATGCCGAACGAGACGCCGTTCGCGATCGAGTAGGTGAACGGCATCGCGACGATCGTGAGGAAGGCGGGCACGCTGTCGCCCACGTCCTTCCAGTCGATGCCCTTGACGCCCTCCATCATCAGCGCGCCCACGAGGATCAGCGCCGGTGACGTCGCGGCGCTGGGGACCGCGCCGACCAGCGGCCAGAAGAACATCGCGAGCACGAACAGACCACCGGTGGTGACCGCCGTCAGGCCGCTGCGACCGCCCTCCTCGACACCGGCGGCCGACTCGACGTACGCCGTCGTGGTCGAGGTGCCCATCGTGGCGCCGAAGATCGCCGCGAGACCGTCCATCGAGAACAGCGTCTTGGCGCGGGGCATCTCGCCCTTGTCGTCGACGAAGCCGGCGCGGTGCGCGAGCCCGGTCAGGGTGCCGGTGGCGTCGAAGAAGTCGACCACGAAGAAGGTGAGGATGACCGTGATCGCCGACGTCACCAGGAACCCGGCACTGACGTCGAGGTGCGCCGGGTTGAACAGGCCGGCGAAGTCCATCTGGAAGGCGAGGTCACCCGGCCAGAACGGGAGTGCGAGGATGCCGTCGCTGAACCCGCCGAACGGGGCCGGCGAGCCATCGGCACCGACGTAGACGGCCAGTCGGAAGATGATCGCGACCGCCGTGGTGGCGAGGATGCCCCACAGGATGGCGCCGGTGACCTTGAGCTTCATGAGGATGGCGGTGAGCACGAGACCGATCAGCGCGAGCCACACGGTGGGGTTGCCGAAGTCGCCGATCCTGACCAGCGTGGCGTCGTCGTTGACGACGATGCCGGCGTTCTGCATGCCGATCAGCGCCAGGAAGGCGCCGATGCCGGCCGTGATCGCAAGCTTGAGGGACATCGGCAGCGCCTGCACGATGGCCTTGCGGGCGCCGATGACGCTCAGCACCACGAACAGCACACCGGAGATGAACACGGCGGCGAGCGCCTGCTGCCAGGTGTAGCCCATGCCGATGACGACCGTGAACGCGAAGAACGCGTTCAGGCCCATGCCGGGGGCCTGGGCGAACGGGTAGCGGGCGATCAGACCCATCACGAGCGAGCCGAAGGCGGCGGCGATGCAGGTGACGATGACCAGCTGGGTGAAGACGTTGTCCACGCCGTCGATGACGATGGCGTTCCCGAGCACGCTCGGGTTGACGAAGATGATGTAGCTCATCGCCAGGAACGTGGTCAGACCCGCGCGGAGCTCTCGGGGCACGGTCGAACCGTGCCGCGTGATCTCGAAGAACCTGTCGACGGCGGAGCTGGGCCGGGCTGGTTCGGCTCGCTCGTCGGTCGGCTCGGTGGTCTCGCTGCTGGCCATGGTGCTCCTGGTCGATGGGTGCGGGGGGTCGCCTCAGGGCGAGGTCGTCAGCGGCACCTTAGGGGTGAACGGGGTCGGCGTGCAGCCGTTGACCACCTGACCGCCCACCCAGACCGACGCGATGTCCGCCGGGGTGCCGAGGACGATGATCTTCGCGAGCGCGTCGAGGGCGTCCTCGGCGTGCCGCAGCACGGTGTCCAGGGTCGATCCGACGGGTGGCCTGATCAGCACGGCGTCGAACGCCATGCCCTCGCCGAGGTGGCCCACCTGATCGAGCCCGAGCGCCTGCGCGCCGGCCGTGGTGGCCAGGTGCAGCAGGTCGGCCGGGCTCAGCGGCAGGCCGGCAGGGCCGAGCAGCTGCTGCGCGAAGTACGCCTGCAGCATCTCCTTGAGCAGGCAGAACCCGCTCCCGCCACCCACGTCCGACCCCAGCGCCACCCGCACGCCCGCCTCGACGTGCTCGCGCATCGGGAACAGCCCCGACCCGAGCGAGGCGTTCGACGTGGGGCAGTGCGCCACGCTCGCGCCGGTGGCAGCCAGCCGGGCGAGCTCGGCGGTCGTGGGGTGCACGTTGTGGGCGAGCACCGAGCGAGGCGTCACGAGCCCGTGGCGCTCGTAGGTGTCGAGATAGTCCCGGGAGCCGGGGAACAGCTCGGCGACCGCGGCGATCTCGTGCCCGTTCTCGTTGATGTGGGTCGTGAAGAGGCTGCCCTCGACGGCGTCGAGCAGCGCCCGGCTGCTCGCCAGCATCGCATCGCTCGCGGCGAGGCTGAAGCGCGGCGTCACCGCGTACCGCAGGCGGCCCCGCCCGTGCCAGCGCGAGGCCAGGTCCAGACCCTGGCGGAACGCGGTCTC
Source organism: Pseudactinotalea suaedae (assembly GCF_009733815.1). Classification (GTDB taxonomy): domain Bacteria; phylum Actinomycetota; class Actinomycetes; order Actinomycetales; family Beutenbergiaceae; genus Pseudactinotalea; species Pseudactinotalea suaedae. Next base: position 193,548 of record NZ_WNXY01000010.1, on the reverse strand, counting down.
GGGGTCGGTGTGCAGCTCCTCGCGCAGCAGCCGGTCACCGGTCACCAGACCGGCGGTGATCCGCAGCCCGCTGGCCTCCGCTGCGGTGAACAGGACGTCGACGGCGTCCGCGTCGTGGGCGCCGAACACCAGCGCCGAGGTGGTGCCCGAGGAGGCGAGACCCGACAGCAGGTCGGCGGCGACCTCGTGCGCGTACCCGCGGTCGATCATGCGGGCCTCCTCGGGGAGCGCGCAGGTCTGCAGCCAGTCGAGCAGCGGCTTGCCGAGCCCTCCGATGACCCGGACCTGGGGGAAGTGCACGTGGGTGTCGACGAACCCGGGCAGCAGCACGCCGTCACGCAGGTCCACCGTGGCGGCCTCGCGCGACGCGGGCAGCCGGCTCACCTCGGCCCACCCGCCGCGGGCCTCGATGACGCCGTCGCGCACGAGCAGCGCGAGGTCCTCGTCCGAGCGCAGAACCGCGCCGCCGAGCGGGCCGTCGGGCACGTCGAGCGCGCGCGCCCGGTACAGCGTCGCGCTCACGCGGCCGCTCCCGCCGGCCGGCGGCCACGAGATCGGACCTGCGGCGCGAGATCGCACCCCCGGGCGTGCGATCTCGCGCCGCAGGTGCGATCTCGTCGTGGGGGTGCGGCCGGAGCCGGGTACGGGAGGTGGGTCGGGGGCGCCGGGGCCGGGTGGATCACGCGGGCCACCCCGGTTCGTTCTTCTGCAGCACGCGCAGCAGGTCGGCGGCCGCGCTGACGGCGATGACGGCGGGGTGCTTGCCCGCGATGTCGGGGACCCCGATCGGGCAGGTGATCCGCTCCAGCGCGGCGTCGTCGTGGCCGACCTCGTGCAGCCGCACGCGGAACCGTGCCCACTTGGCACGGGAGCCGATGAGCCCGATCGAGCCCAGCGGTCGGCGCAGCGCGGCGTCGCAGATGGCGACGTCCTCGGCGTGGTCGTGGGTGAGCACGAGCACGTGGGCCGAGCTGGGCACGAGGCCTGGCGCGGTCAGCACGGTCTCGGGGGCCGGCGGGTGGTGGATGTGCACGGTCGCCGCGCCGGCACGGAGATCGGCGCGCTGGGCGTCGGTGAGGATGTCGGGGCGCGAGTCGACCAGGTGGAGCGAGACGTCGAGACGCGACACGATGCGGGCGAGCTCGGTGCCCACGTGACCGAGCCCGAACAGCACCACCGACGGCCGCGACCCGATCGGCTCCACGAGCACCCGCACCTGACCGCCGCAGCACTGCCGGCCGTGCTCGGAGGGCGCGTGCTCGGTGAGCCCGAGCTCGATGAGCTCCGGTGCGCGCTCGCCCGCGGCCAGCATCGCTCGCGCTCGCCGCACCGCCGTGATCTCCATGTTGCCGCCGCCGATGCTGCCCCAGGCACCCGCGGCCGAGACGACCATCTTGGCGCCGGCCTCGCGCGGTGCGTGCCCGCGCACCTCGACCAGCGTGACGAGTGCGTAGGGCTCGAGCTCGGCGTGCAGCCGTGCTGCCGCGGCCACCCAGTGCATCGCTCAGCCCTCCGCGGGCACGGGGGTCGCGGGGACACCGTCGAGCAGGCCGTTGCTGCCGGCGGCGTGTGCTTCTGGCTCGGCGCGGGGCGCCGGTCGCCCGGCCGCCTGAGCCTGCCGCGCCGCGGTGAGCGCCCAGAACACCGCCTCCGGCGTGGAGGGCAGCGCCAGCTCGACGCTGTGGCCGACCGGGCCGAAGGCTGCGCACGCCTGCCGGATCGCCTCACGGACGCTGAAGGCCAGCATCAGCGGCGGCTCACCCACGGCCTTGCTGCCGTAGATCACGCCGCTCTCGCGAGCCCGCTCGAGGAACTCGACGCGGAAGGTCTCGGGCATCTCGCCGAACGAGGGCAGCTTGTAGGTGCTGGCCGCCTGGGTGGCGAGCCTGCCGCGTGCCGGTCCGTCGGAGGCGTCCCAGCGCAGGTCCTCCAGGGTCAGCCAGCCGGCACCCTGCACGAAGCCGCCCTCGACCTGGCCACGGTCGATCAACGGGGACAACGAGTCGCCGACGTCGTGGACGATGTCGGTCCGCAGCGTGCGGTACGCCCCGGTGAACCCGTCGACGTCGACCTCGGTGACCGCCACCCCGTAGGCGAAGTACTTGAAGGGGGACCCCTGCATCCGCACGGCATCCCAGTGCAGACCCTCGGTGCGGTAGTAGCCCGCGGCGGAGAGCGACACACGCTCCATGTACGCCTCGGCGACCACCTCGTACCAGGACAGCTCCGCACCGCCCCCGGCAGCGCTGACACGACCGTCGGCGAGCACCACGTCGTGCGGTGCGACCCCGAGCAGAGGCGCCGCGACCTCACGCAGCCGGTCCACGATCTGGCGACACGCATCCTGCACGGCGCCGCCGTTCAGGTCCGTGCCCGAGCTGGCCGCGGTGGCGGACGTGTTCGGCACCTTGTCGGTGCGGGTCGGTGCCAGCCGCACCAGATCGAGCGGCACCCCGAGCGCGGTCGCCGCCACCTGCAGCATCTTGGTGTGCAGGCCCTGCCCCATCTCGGTGCCGCCGTGGTTGATCAGCACCGAGCCGTCCTTGTAGACCAGCACGAGCGCGCCGGCCTGGTTGAAGGCCGTCAGGTTGAAGGAGATCCCGAACTTGACGGGCGTGATCGCGATGCCACGCTTGCGGTGCGGATGCGCCGAGTTGAAGGCCTCGATGCCGGCGGCTCGCTGCTCGAAGGTGCTGGTCTCGCGGGCACGGTCCCAGATCTGGGTGATGCGCTCCGCGTGGCGTACCGGTTGCCCGTACGGGGTGCTCTGGCCGTCGCGGTAGAAGTTGCGGCGGCGGAGCTCGTCGGCCGGCACGCCCAGCGCCGGCGCCACGCGTCCGAGGATGTCCTCGAGGACCGCCATGCCCTGCGGGCCACCGAAGCCGCGGAACGCCGTCTGCGAGGTCTTGTTGGTCTTGACGATGCGGCCGTGCAGCTCGATGTTCGGGATCCAGTAGGCGTTGTCGACATGGCACAGGGCGCGCGCGAGAACGGGCTCGGACAGGTCGAGGCTCCAGCCGCCGTCGGCCGTGAGCGTGGTGCGCAGGGCGACGATCCTCGCGTCGTCGTCGAACCCGACCTCCCACGAGGCGTGGAAGGGGTGGCGCTTGCCCGTCATGGTCATGTCCTGGGACCGGGTCAGGCGCAACCGCACCGGCCGCCCGGTCAGCACCGCCCCCAGAGCCGCGACGGCGGCCAGACCGTGCGGCTGCGCCTCCTTGCCGCCGAACCCGCCCCCCATGCGCAGGCACTGCACCGTGACCTCGTGGCTGCGCAGACCCAGCACGTGCGCGACGATCTCCTGGGTCTCGCTGGGGTGCTGGGTGCTCGACTGCACGAACACCTGACCGGCTTCGTCCACCTCCGCCAGCGCTGCCTGGGTCTCCAGGTAGAAGTGCTCCTGCCCACCGATCTGGAGCTCACCGCCGAACCGATGGCGTGCCGTGCTCAGACCCGTCTCGACGTCGCCCCGGGAGATCGTGCGTGGTGTGCCCTGGAACGAGGCCGCCTCGACCGCCTCCTCGATCGTGACGATCGCCGGCAACGGCTCGATCGCGACCTCCACGGCCTCAGCACCCAGCCGCGCGGCCTCGAGGCTCTCGCCGAGCACCCACGCGACCGCGTGGCCGACGTAGCAGACCTCGTCCGGGAAGAGCGGCTCGTCCTCCTTCACGCCCGCGTCGTTGATGCCGGGCACGTCGGCGCGGGTCAGCACCCGGACCACACCCGGGACCGCCAGCGCAGCATCCACGCTGATCGACGTGATCCTCGCGTGTGCGTGGTTCACCTGGACCGGCCAGGCGTGCAGCACCCCCGGGGTGCGGCCCACCAGATCGTCGGTGTAGAGCGCCGCTCCCGTGACGTGCAGCGCGGCCGACTCGTGCGGGACCTCGATGCCGACCACCGATGAGCGCGGCCGGTCGGCCAGCGCGTTGCCCTCAGTGCTCATGAGGCCACCCCCTCGGTCGTGCTCGCGTGGAACCGCAGCAGGCTCTGCTCGAGCATCGCGGCGCGGTAGCGGGCGCTCGCGCGGTGGTCGTCGATCGGGGTGCCCTCGGACGCCAGCACCGTGGCCGCGGCGGCGACGGTGCCCAGGTCCCAGGGCCTCCCACGCAGCGCGTCCTCCGCTGCGACCGCCCGCAGCGGGGTCGCAGCGACGCCGCCCAGCCCGATCCTGACCTCGCGCACCACGCCGTCGTCGAGGTCCGCAGCGATCGCCACCGCGACCGAGGAGATGTCGTCGAAGCGCCGCTTGGCGATCTTGAGGAAGCTGGAGCGCGGCAGCAGCGGCAGCGGGATCCGCACGGACCGGATCAGCTCGTCGGGCTCCCGCACGCTCTGCCGATAGCCGGTGAAGTAGTCCGCGATCGGGATCTCCCGGTCGCCGCGCACCGAGGTGAGCACGAGGCTCGCGCCGAGGGCCAGGAGGGCCGGCGCGGCGTCGCCGATGGGGGAGCCGGTGCCGAGGTTGCCGCCGAGCGTGGCGCTGTTGCGGATCAGCCGTGAGGCGAACTGGCCGAGCATCTCCTCGAGCAACGGGACCGAGCCGGCGAGCGCGCGCTCGATCTCCGAGAGGGTCAGCGCGGCGCCGATCTCGATCCGTTCGGGGGTGACCTCGAACGTCCGCAGCTCGGGGAGATGGTCGAGCGCGACCAGCAGCGGCACCCGGCGGTGGCGCAGGTTGGCCTCGACGCCCCAGTCGGTCGAGCCTGCGAGGGCGACGGCGCCCTCGGTCTCGGCCAGCGCTGCCAGCGCGTCGCTCAGGTGAGCCGGCCTCACGAAGGCGGTCTCGCCGTCGAGCACTGTGGCGCGGGGGGCAGGGGCGGGCCGGGACAGCCGAGCAGCGAGCGGGTCGTCGTCCGGCACCTCGCCGAGCGCGAACGCCGCGTCCTGGATCGGCCGGTAGCCCGTGCACCGGCACAGGTTCCCCGCCATCGCGTGCACGTCGAAGCCGTTCGGGCCGCGCTCGGGGCCGGGGTCGCACGCGCGCCGGTCCGGTCGGTAGTACTCGGCCGCCATCGAGCACACGAACCCCGGTGTGCAGTAGCCGCACTGGGAGCCCCCGCGCACCGCCATCTCGCGCTGCGCCGGGTGCAGCTCGCCCGGGGTTCCCAGCCCCTCGGAGGTGACGACCTCGGCGCCGTCGAGCGAGGCCGCCGGGATCAGGCAGGCGTTGATCGCGGTCCACCGGGTCCCGCCCTGCTCGTCGGGGCGGGCCACCAGCACGGCGCAGGCGCCGCACTCGCCCTCGGCGCAGCCCTCCTTGGCTCCGGTGAGACCCTGGGCGCGCAGCCAGTCCAGGGCGTTCGTCGCGCCGGTCACGGCGTCCATGGCCCGTACCTGACCGTTGACCGTGGCGGCGAGCTCGACCTCGGTGCGAGCGCTCATGACCGCCTCCCTCCACCCGTGCGTCGTTGCCGGTGCATGGTTGAAGCTGGTCGACTCCCACGTCCGGTTGGCCATGCGAACGGCTCGTGGTGAACATTCAGGTTACACACTCCGATCCCGCCTCGATAGCCTCCCGAGGTGCACCTCGGCGACGACGCCCTCCACTCCCTGGCTGCCCGGCTCACCGAGGTGCCGGGGATCGTGGGCGTCATGCTGGGCGGCAGCCGGGGCCGGGGCGAGGGAACCGCCGAGTCCGACACCGATCTCGGGCTCTACTACCGCCACGCGATCGACGTCGACGCGCTCGGTGCCCTCGCTCGCGAGATCGCCGGGCCGGACGCGGAGGTCACCGCGCACGGCGGCTGGGGTCCGTGGGTCGACGGCGGAGCCTGGCTCCGCATCGACGGCGCCCCTGTGGATCTCCTCTATCGCGATCTCGACCGCGTCGAGGAGTGCTGGCGGCGGGTCAGCGCGGGCGAGAACGCCTTCCACATGCAGACCGGGCACCCGCTCGGCGTCCCCGACCTCGCCTACCCGGGTGAGGTCGCGCTCAGCCGGGTGCTCGCCGACCCCACCGGGGAGCTGACCGCACGCCACGACACGTACCAGATCTACCCGCCGGCCCTGGCAGCCACGCTCCTGGAGGGGCTGGCGGAGGCACAGTTCCTGGTCGGCGGCGCCGCCAAGGTCGCGCGCCGGGGCGACATCGCCTACCTGGCGCTGCTGCTCTCGCGGGCGGTGCTGCTGGTGGCCCACGCGATCTGCGCCCGTGCGGGTCGCTGGGTCACCAACGAGAAGGGTCTGATCGCCGTTGCGGCGAGGCAGCCCGGCGCCCCGGCCGGTTTCGCCGAGGCGGTCGGCTCGGCGATAGCCGCGGTCGCCGGCGCCCCGGACGAGGCCATCACGAGGATCCGTCACGTCATCGAGCAGGTGCGGGTGGGCACGAGTGGTCGCTGATCGGCACGGCAACCGGTTGCTCGGGCAGCTTCGTGCCACGTGCGACGAGTTCTGCCCGGGGTAGCGTGGCCAGATGACAGTGCGATCCGTGCCGTCGACGTTGCGGCACCCGATCACGGGTGTGCCGTTCGCGTCACCGGTGCCGCCGGGGAGCGGGTGGCCGGGTGACCCTGCCGACGCGAGCACGCCCGTCGCGCGGAGCGAGCGGCAGGTCGCGACGCTCGCAGCGTCCGCCACCGACCTGCACCAGATCGACGCCCGCAGCAGCGTGTGCGAGGCGTGCCCGCGGCTGGTCTCCTGGCGCGAGGAGGTCGCCACGACCAAGCGGCGTGCGTTCGCCGACCAGCCCTACTGGGGCCGACCCGCGCCAGGTTTCGGCGAGGAGCAGCCGCGGCTGCTGATCGTGGGCCTGGCGCCGGCAGCGCACGGCGCCAACCGCACCGGCCGCATCTTCACCGGCGACCGCTCCGGGGACTGGCTGTTCGCCGCGCTGCACCGCACCGGGTACGCCAACCAGCCGACCTCGGTGCACGCGGGCGACGGGCTGCAGCTGTCCGGCGTGCGGATCGTCGCCGCCGTCCGGTGCGCACCCCCGGACAACAAGCCGCTCCCGACCGAGCGGAGCACCTGCGCACACTGGCTGCGCCGCGAGATCACGCTCGCGACGCCGTCGGTCACGGCGGTTCTCGCACTGGGCGGCATCGCCTGGCAGGCGACCTTCGCGGCTCTCGCCGCGCTCGGCTGGGCGGTGCCGCGCCCGCGCCCGGCCTTCGGTCACGGTGTGCAGGTCCCGGTGGTGACGCCGGACCAGCGCCGCGTCGCGGTCATCGGCAGCTATCACGTCTCGCAGCAGAACACCTTCACGGGCCGGTTGACCGAGGCGATGCTCGACGACGTCCTGATCACGGCGCGCAGCACCTGATCGGGTGTCCAAAGACACATTACGCAAGCGCGGAATCCCACTAAAATTGAGGCGTGAACAAGGCCCGGAAGGTTCCCCGCATCCTGGTGCTCGGCGGCGGTTACGTCGGCCTGTACGCCGCCCTGTCGCTCCGTAAGCGCCTCGGGCGCCGCGAGGCCGCGATCGTCGTCGTCGACCCGCGCTCCTACATGACCTACCAGCCGTTCCTGCCCGAGGCGGCCGCGGGCAACCTCGAGCCGCGACACGTGGTGGTGCCGCTGCGGCGCACCCTGCGCGGCTGCACGATCCTGTCCGGTCGCGTCACCCGGCTCGACCACGCCAACCGGGTCGCCGAGGTGGCGCCGCTGGAGGGGGACTCCTACTCGGTCTCCTACGACCACGTCATCACCTCCCTCGGCTCGGTCGCCCGCACCCTCCCGATCCCCGGGCTCGCTGAGCAGGGCATGGGCTTCAAGCAGATCGAGGAAGCGATCGCGCTGCGCAACACTGTGCTCGGCAAGATGGAGGCCGCCAGCTCCACGTGGGACCCGGCCCTGCGCCGGCGCCTGCTCACCTTCACCTTCGTCGGTGGCGGGTTCGCCGGCATCGAGGCGCTCGGTGAGGTCGAGGACATGGCCCGCACCGCGTGCCGAGACTTCGACTCGATCCGCCCCGAAGACATGCGCTTCGTGCTCGTCGAGGCGATGGGGCGCATCCTGCCGGAGGTCGGCGAGGAGCTCGGCGGCTACGCGATCGAGCAGCTCCGCAGCCGCGGCATCGAGCTCAAGCTCAACACGCTGCTGGAGTCGTGCGTGGACGGTCACATCGAGACCTCCGACGGCGACCGGTTCGAGAGCGACACCCTGGTGTGGACCGCCGGTGTCAAGGCCAGCCCCGCGCTCGGCAGCACCGACCTCCCGCTCGACGAGCGCGGCCGCGTGCGCACGAACGCGGCGCTGCAGGTCGTCGACGCCGAGGGCAACGTCGTCGAGGGCGCCTGGGCTGCCGGGGACTGCGCGGCGGTGCCGGACCTCACCGGCGAGCCGGGAGCCACGTGCGCCCCGACCGCGCAGCACGCCGTGCGCCAGGGCCGACACCTCGGGCAGAACCTCGCGCGGCTCATCACCCACCAGCCGCTGACCGACTACAAGCACGCGAACCTGGGCACCGTGGCCTCGCTCGGCCTCTACAAGGGTGTCGCGCAGACCTTCGGGATCAAGCTCCGCGGCCCGCTCGCCTGGTTCATGCACCGGACGTACCACATGTGGGCCATGCCGACCCTGAACCGCAAGGTCCGGATCGTCCTCGACTGGACGACGGCGCTGCTGTTCCGCCGCGAGATGGTCGCCCTGGGGGCGTTCTCCTCGCCGCGCGCCGAGTTCACGGCAGCCGCAGGCGGCGGCCCGCCGCTCCCGACCGTCAGGCGCTGACCTCAGCTCCCGGGGACCGCGAGCTCCAGGTCGCGGCCCGGGATCGCCGCGAGCAGTCGCTGCGTGTAGGCCTCGGCAGGGGAGTCGAACACGACGTCGGTGGGGCCCTGCTCCACGATCCGTCCCTGCTCCATCACGCACGTGTGGTCGGCGATCTGCCGCACCACGGCGAGATCGTGCGAGATGAACAGGTAGGTGAGCCCGAGGCGCTCCTGCAGATCGGCGAGCAGGTGCAGGATCTGGGACTGCACGATGACGTCGAGAGCCGAGACCGCCTCGTCGCACACCACGATCTCGGGCTGCAGCGCCAGCGCCCGCGCGATCGCGACCCGTTGCCGCTGCCCGCCCGAGAGCTCGGCCGGGTAGCGCCGCGCCATCGACTGCGGCAGCGCCACCTGGTCCAGCAGCTCGTACACCCGCGCGGCGCGCTCCTTGGGAGAGCCGAAGGGGTGCGCCCGCAGCGGCTCCTCGATGGTGCGGAACACCGTGAACAGCGGGTCGAGCGAGGAGTAGGGGTCCTGGAACACCGGTTGCACGCGGCGCCGGAACGCGATCTCCTCGCGCTGGCTGCGCGCCTGCACCGGCTCGCCCTCCAGCAGCACCTGACCGGACGTCGGCTCCAGCAGCTGCAGCAGCATCCGAGCGACGGTCGATTTGCCGGACCCCGACTCCCCGACGATGGCGACCGTGCTGCCGCGGTGCATGTCGAAGCTGACGTCGTCGACCGCGACGACATCGGGCTCGCGGCCGAACAGCCCGCGTTGCGCGCCCGGGAACACCTTGCGCAGGTTCTGGACCCGGATCAGCGGGGCCGCCCCGGCGTCGGTGACGTGCTGGTCGCGCCCGTCGGTGGCCGAGAGCAGGTCAGCGCCCTCGACAGCACCCTCGGCTCCGGCCTGCTTGGCGATCTGGATCCGGCGGGAGGCCAACGAGGGTGCGGCGGCGAGCAGCCGCTTCGTGTACTCGTGACGGGGGTGGGTGAGCAGCTCCAGCGCGGGCCCGGACTCCACGAGCCTGCCTCGATACATCACGAGGACGTGGGAGGCCCGCTCGGCGGCCAGCCCCAGGTCGTGCGTGATGAGCATGACGGCGGTGCCGCGCGCCGCCGTCAGCGCCTCCATCCTGTCGAGCACGACCTTCTGGACCGTGACGTCGAGAGCCGAGGTCGGTTCGTCGGCGACCAGCAGCTCGGGTGAGGCCGAGAGCCCGATCGCGATCAGCGTGCGCTGACGCATGCCGCCGGAGAACTGGTGCGGGTAGGCGCGCAGCCGCTCCTGCGCCTGCCCGATCCCTGCCTCGGTGAGCAGCTCCGTCGCGGCCTCGCGGGCCTGCGCGCCGGAGGCGGTCCCGGTGTCCTCGAGCGTCTCGATCAGCTGCCGGCCGATCGTGGCCGTCGGGTTGAGGTTGGTCATGGGGTCCTGCGGCACGAGGCCGAGCACCGTCCCGCGCAGCGGCTGCAGCCGCCGCGCGGACATGGTGTCCAGCCGCTGCTCGCGCAGCGTCACCGTGCCCGCCGTCACCCGGCCGTTGCCGGGCAGCAGCCCCAGCACGGCGGCGGCGATGGTGGACTTGCCGGAGCCGGACTCGCCCACCACGGCGACCGTCTGCCCGCGGTGGATGTCGAAGCTGACGCCGCTGACCGCGACCGTCGGCCCGGCGTCGGTCGTGAACGTGACCTCGAGGTCGCGGACCTGGAGCAGCGCGGCAGTGCCCGGTGTGCTCTCGGTGCCGCCACCGATGGGTGCCTCCGGGACGTCCGCGTTCATCGCCGTCTCCTCATCCGGGGGTCGAGCGCTTCTCGGAGCGACTCGCCCAGCAACGTGAAGCCCAGCGCGGTGATCGAGATGCACAGACCCGGGAGGATCGCCAGCTGCGGTGCGAGCGCGAGCTCGGCCTGCGCACCGGTGAGCATCCGCCCCCACTCGGCCTCGGTGGGGCGGCCACCGCCCAGCCCGAGGAAGGACAGCGCTGCCGCCTCGATGACCGCGGTCGCGAGCACCAGGGTGGCCTGCACGATCACCGGACCCAGCGAGTTGGGGAGCACGTGCGACATCGTCACGGTGCCGCGGGTCAGTCCCAGCGATCGCGCGGCCAGCACGTAGTCCTGGTTCCGCTGCTGCAGCATCGAGCCGCGCAGCAGCCGCGCGAAGATCGGGATCTGCACCACGCCGATCGCGATGATGATCGAGGAGTTGTTCTGGCCGGCGATCGCGGCGATCGAGACCGCCAGCAGCAGCGACGGGATCGCCAGCATCAGGTCGACGAGCCGCATGGCGAGGGTGTCGACCCACCCGCTGAAGGCGCCCGCGAGCAAGCCGAGCGCGACGCCGCCGAACAGCCCGAGCAGGGTCGAGACCACGCCGATGATCAGAGAGGCGCGGGCGCCCCAGATCAGCTGGCTCAGCACGTCGCTGCCGAACCGGTCGAGGCCCAGCGGGAACTCCGCCGACGGTCCGGGGATCAGCGTGGGCCGGATGAGGTCGCGCCCCGGCGTGGCCTGCGCCGGGTACGGCGCGATCCACGGCGCCAGCACGGCAACGAGGACGAAGGCGGCCACGATCACCGCGCCGACGATCGCGATCGGGTTGCGTCGCATCCGGCGCAGCGCCTGCTGCCAGAGGCTGGCGCCGTCGTGCTGGGAGTCCTTCGCCGAGCGCGCGCCGTCGGCGCCGCCGGGCTCGGGGGGAGCGCCGGGCTCGCTGGGCGGCTCCGCCGCCGGCAGGGTGGAGGTCATCGTGTCCTCAGCCGCGGGTCGATGAGGCCGTACGAGATGTCGACGGCGAGGTTCACCAGCGCGTACACGACCGCGATGATGATGATGAAGCCCTGCAGCACGGGGTAGTCGGCGCTGTAGATCGCACTCGCCAGGAAGCCGCCGATGCCGGGGAAGGAGAACACGGTCTCGGTGAGCACCGCGCCGGAGAGCAGCAGGCCGACCTGCAGGCCGATCGTCGTCGAGACCGGCAGCAGCGCGTTGCGCAGCAGCACGCGGTTGCGGACCCGGGTCGGGCGCAGGCCCTTCGCGATCGCGGTCCGCACGTAGTCCGAGGTCTGCACCTCGATCACGGACGCGCGTGTCATGCGGGCGATGATCGCCAGGGGGATCGAAGCCAGCGCGATCGCCGGCAGGGCGAGGTGCAGGATCGCGTCCCAGGCGGCGTCGAGCTCGCCGGTGAGGACGCCGTCGAGCACGTAGAGGTTCGTGTAGTGCGTGGCGTCGATGTCGCTCGACTGCCTCCCGGTACTCGCGAACCACCCCAACCTCACGGCGAACACGTACTTGAGGATGAACGCGAGGAAGAACACCGGCACCGTCACGCCGAGCAGCGAGACCACCACGGCCAGGCTGTCGAGGACCGATCCGTGCTTGCGGGCGGCCAGGTATCCCAGCCCGATCCCGAGCACGATGGCGATGAGGATCGCCCAGATCGTCAGCTCGAGCGTGGCCGGGAACCGGTTGCTGAACTCCTCCAGCACCGGTCGGCGGGTGGTGAGCGAGGTCCCGAAGTTGCCCTGCAGCAGCTGCCCCAGGTAGCGGGCGTACTGCTCGTGCAGGGGTCGGTTGAAGCCGTAGAGCTCGTTGATCTCGGCGATGGCGGCGTCGGTCGCACGCTCACCGAGGAGCGCCCGCGCCGGCCCGCCGGGCAGCGCCCGCACCCAGAGGAACAGCAGGATGCTGAGCCCGAACAGAGTCGGGATCAGGAGCGCCAGACGGCGCGCGATGAGTCGGAGCACGGCTACCCCCGGATCGGCCGTCACCGGCCGACGTCACCCGATCGGGGCGACGTCGGCCGAGGACGTGAGTGGACTTCTCAGGACCGACCGTCAGGTCACTCCTCCGGCATCTCCACCATGTTGTAGACCTCGTCCTGCACCGGCGAGGCCGGGTAGACGATGCCCTCGCGGAACGCCAGCGACGGGACCGGGTGCGCGATCGGCAGACCGGGCAGGAACTCCAGCAGCGCCGCGTTGGCCTCCTCGTAGGCCGTGGTCTGCTCCTCGAGGTCCGGCAGCACGCGGGCGTCGTTGATCAGCTGGAAGATCTCGGGGTTGTCGAAACCCCACTCCATGCCCGGCTGTGCGAAGAAGACACCGATGAAGTTGTAGGTGTCGTTGTAGTCGCCGGTCCACCCCAGCAGGTGCAGCCCGTGGTCGGTCGTGCCCTGGATCCGGTCCAGGTAGTCCGGCGACCAGGGGAGCGGGGTGGCCTCGACCATGATCCCGACCTCCTCGAGGTCGGCGGCGACACGCTCGAACACCTGCTCCGGCGTCGGCATGTACGGGCGCGAGACGTTGGTCGGATAGCTGAAGTCCAGCGTGAGCGGGTTGTCCTCGGTGAAGCCCGCCTCCGCCAGCAGCGACTGGGCCTCGGCCGGGTCGTACTCGTAGGTCTGGACGTCCTCGTTGTAGCCCACCACCGAGGACGGCACGAAGTTCGTCGCGACCTCGGTCCCCTCCGGCAGCGTTGCCGCCACCAGCGCCTCGCGGTCCACCGCGTGGGCGATCGCCTGCCGCACCCGGATGTCGGCCAGCTCGGGCACCGCCTGGTTCATGCCCAGGTAGAGGATGTTGAAGGCGTCACGGTTGACGATCTCGTAACCCGCCTCCTCCAGCGCCACCACGTCGGCGGGCCCGACGAGGTCGTAGCCGTCGATGTCGCCGGCCTCGAGCGCCTGGCGCCGGGCCGTGGAGTCGCTGATGATCGGGAACACGACGCGGGTGACCTGACCCTGCTCGCCCCAGTAGTCCGGGTTCGCCGTCAGCACGACCTGCTCACCCGGTGACCAGGAGTCGAACACGAACGGCCCGGTGCCGGTGGGGTGCCCCAAGGCGTACTCGGGTAGCACCGGTGCCTCGGCGTTGCCCTGCACGTTGTCGGCGTCGTACTCCTGCAGCGCCGTGGGGGACTGCATCGAGAACGCCGGCAGCGAGAGCGCGGCGACCAGCTCGGGCAGCGGGGACGCGAGGTGGATCACGGCGGTGGCGGCGTCGGGGGCCTCGCACGACTCGTACTTCCCGTTGCCGTCCTCGGCGTAGCCACCGTTCACCTTGAGCCAGTAGTAGGACAAGCTCTCGGTGGCCGCGAGACCGGTGAAGTTGTTCCAGCGCTCGAAGTTGAAGCACACGGCCTCGGCGTTGAACTCGGTGCCGTCGTGGAAGGTGACGCCCTCGACGAGCTGGAAGGTGTACTCCAGGCCGTCGTCGCTGACCTCCCAGCTCTCGGCGAGCAGCGGCGCCGGGTCGGGGGTGCCCGGGACCGTGCCCACGAGGCCCTCGAACATCTGCCGGGCGACGCGGAAGGTCTCGCCGTCGTTGGCGAGCGCGGGGTCGAGCGCCACCGGGTCCGCGGATGCTGCGAACGTGAAGGTGACCTCCTCACCACCACCGGTCCCGTCGCCTGTGCCCGTGCCGTCTCCGGTCGGGTCGTCGTTCTCGCGTTGCGAGGCGCAGCTGGTCAGGATGAGGGCGCCTGCCGCGGCCAACGCCGCCCATTGTGCGGTTCGTCGCATGATGCTCCTTTGCCTCCGAATGGGTCTCACTCGGCCCCGTCACACTAGACGCGCACCTCGCGACGTTGGGAGCTTTGCGTCGATGTTGACCGAACTGCAACATCGACGACACACCCCGGGGCGCGTCCCGCCGGCAGCCGCGCGAGCCCGGCACCGTGTCGCCCCGCGGGTCGGGGGATACCCTCGCAGGCGCCCCCATAGCCCAATCGGCAGAGGCAGCCGACTTAAAATCGGCACAGTCCGGGTTCGAGCCCCGGTGGGGGCACGCAGGGGTCCGGGCTCCTCAGCCAGACGCCTCCGGACCAGGGGTCACGCGGGTGCCGATGTGGCCGTGCGCCTGCGGGTGGGGCCGGTCAGTCGGTGCATCAGGGTGACGATCGAACGCCGGCTGGCCAGACGTCCCACGAGGGCAGCGACCCGGTTGCTGCGGCCGTCGATGACGCTCGGTCCCGGGCTGCGGCGCTCGAGGTGGGCCAGCGCCGTCGCGACGACCTGCTCCGGTGTGCGCATCCGCGCTCCTGCGGTGGCGTCATCGGTGCCGACGACGGCGTTGAACTCGGTGCTCGTCGCACCGGGCGAGAGCGCGAACGCGGTGACACCGGAGCCGCGGAGCTCGGCCCAGAGCGACTCGGTGAAGCTGAGCACGAACGCCTTCGCCGCACCGTAGACGGCCATCCGTGGGGTCGGCGTGTACGCGGCCATGCTGGCGACGTTGATCAGGAAGCCACCGCCCGCCACGAGGGTGGGCAGAAAGGCCGAGCTGAGCTGGACCAGGGCGGAGACATCGACGGCGATCTCGTCCGCGAGCCGGGCTGGATCCTCGTCCTGGAACTCCCCGAACGTGCCGAAGCCCGCGTTGTTGATCAGGCTCGTCGGGGTGCACCCTGCCGCGAGAACAGCGGCCTTCAGCTCGGCGCCGGCCGTGGGTGAGGTGAGGTCGAGGGCGATCGGTGTCACCGTGACGCCGTGCGCCCGCTCCAGCTCCGAGGCGAGCGCCTCCAGACGGTCGCGGCGGCGCGCGACCAGGATCAGGTTCGCCCCCCGAGCGGCGAGGGCACGCGCGAACGAGGCGCCGATGCCGGAGCTGGCGCCCGTGATGATGACGGTCTGGCTGGGGTAGTCCGGGCGTGGCATGTCGGCTCCTTCGATCGGGTGGTCGCTGCACTGTATGTCAGACTGGCATCGAGTGCCAACGAGGCACGGCGTGTAGCGTTCCCCCGTGAGCACTCCTGACGGCCTCTGGACCCGGTCGCGGCGGGCGGCCTATGCGGAGATCACCGAGGTCGCCATGGCGCTGTTCCTCGAGCAGGGCTTCGAGCAGACCACCATCGACCAGATCGCGGCGGCCGCGGGGATCTCGCGTCGCTCGTTCTTCCGCTACTTCGGGACGAAGGAGGACGTCGTCCTGGGAGACCTCGCCGCGCAGGGCCTCCGTGTGCGCGAACGCCTCGAGACGATCCCGCTGTCCGTCGCTCCGTGGGACGCCCTCCGGACGGTGTTCTGGGAGGCCGACGCGCTCGGGCAACCACCCGAGCTGATGCTCAAGATCGCCAGGATGATGTACGAGACCCCCTCGCTTCGCGCCCGGAGCATCGAGAAGCACCTGCAGTGGCAGGAGATGCTCGTCCCGAACATTCGGCGCCGGCTCGGCATCGACGCGGACGACCAGGAGGACCCGGCGGCCGATGCGATCGTCGCGAGCGCGATCGCATGCCTGGACATCGCCGGGCAGACCTGGACGCGAACCGACGGCGCTGCCGACCTTGCCGACCTCTACGACCGGGCCGTGCGGGCCGTCCGGCTGCGCAGCGGCTGAGCCACCGGCGCCGGCGGCCTCAGAGCCAGCGTCGCACGCGGTGGCGGTAGCGCCGGTACTCCTCCCCGAAGAGACGCTCGAGACTGCGCTCCTCGCCGCGGATCACCCAGGTCATCGCCACCAGCACGAGCGGCAGCGTGATCACCGGCCACCAGCTGGCGGTGCCCAGCGCGACGCCCAGCACGAGCAGCGTGAACGCCAGGTAGATCGGGTTCCGGGTGAGCCGGAACGGGCCGGTGGTGACCAGCGCCGAGGCGTCACGGAAGGGAAGGACCGGGGTCTTCGCCCGGACGAGCTCGCGCTCGGCGGCCACGCCGAGCAGCACCGCGACGGCGACCGGCACCGCACCGAGCACCCGCACCCCGACCGCGTCCGGTAGCGACAGCGGATGGATCAGGTGCCCCACGAGCGCCAGTCCGAGACCGCTCAGGTACAGCACCGGTGGGTACGGGCGCACGGCGTCTCTCCCGCCGACTCAGTAGGCGTCGGTGATCGTGATGATCACGAGGGTGGCCTCGCTGACCTTGATGCCCACGTCGGGGTGGGTGTTGGAGAAGTACCCGTACGGTGCGGCCACCAGGATGACGTCTCCGCTGTGCATGGCGCCGACCTCGAGCCCGAGCGTGGCGGCCAGCTCCTCGGCGTCGAGGGTCGTGGCGCCGTCGAGGTTCGCCGACTCCCTCGGGTTGAGCAGCACGGTCTCGCCGTCGAGCCACTCGGAGCTGTCGGTGGAGATCTCGGCGAAGACGGTGCCCTCCAGCGTGGCGCCGTCGCCCGTGGCCACGGTCAGTGCCTCGACCTCGCCCGGGACCGCGAGCCCCTCGGGGATCTCGACCTCGTAGACGCCGGTGCTCGTGAGCCGCCAGTCGAGGTGCTCGACCGCCCGCCCGTCGTAGCTCGGACCTGCGTTCGCCTGGGCGATCAGCAGCGACGCGACCACGACGCAGGCAAGGACCAGCACCACGACGAAGCCCACGTAGGCGAGCTTCCAGCTCGGTCGGGTCCGCGGCGCCGTGCTCGGTGCGGCGGGAGCCGCCACCGCCGGCTGCGCACCCGACGCGACGTGGGGTCGGCTCGCCGACCAGCCCGCGTTCCCCACCTGGCCTGCGGCGACGTGCGCGGGTGGCGCCCCCGTGCCGGGGTGCGTGCCGGACATGCCCGGGTGAGCCCCACCCTCCTGGACGGGCGCAGCCACCTGCGCACCGCCGTCGCCGACGGGGGCGAGCGTCGCGTGGCCTTCGGGGAGCTGGATCGGCTGGCTCTGCAGCACGCGCGTGGTCGGCTCGGGCGGCCGTGCGGGGGCGCTGCCGCGCGGCACCTCCAGCGGGGTGACCTCGAAGCCGAGCTCGCGCTGGATGTCCTGGAGCGCCCGCCCCATGTCTGCGGCGGAGTCGTACCGGGCGGCCCGGTCGTGCGAGAGCCCGCGCCGCAGCATGTCCCGCAACGACGCAGGCAGGTCCGGGCGCTTCATGGCGCCGATGAAGCCGCTGGCGATGCGGCCGGTCAGGTGCGCCGCGGTGTTCGGACCGCCGGGGACCTCGTGTGGCGAGCGCCCCTCGAGCAGCGAGTAGAGCGTGGCCGTCAGCGAGTACCGGTCCGACCGGGCGTCGGAGACCGGCGGGTCCCAGAGCGTCTCCGGCGCCGCCCACGGCAGGCTCATGCCGACCGAGCTCTCACCGGTCCCGGGGCGGTCGCCGGCAGGCCGCGCGGGTTCGTGGAACCCCTCGTCGATCGTCGAGATCCCGAAGTCGGACAGCACCGGCACGCCGTACTCGGTCAGCAGGATGTTGGCGGGCTTGATGTCGCGGTGCACGATGCCGGCACGGTGCGCCGCCTCGAGCGCGCCCGAGAGCCTGATGCCGAGGGTGAGCACGTCCTTCACCGACATCGGGTAGTGCCGGTAGAACGCGCCGAGGCTGCCGCCCGAGCAGAACTCCATGACCAGGTACGGCTGGCCGTCGTCGTCGACGTCGGCCGCGTAGATCGCGGCGATGTTGGAGTGGTTGGACACCCGTGCCATCAGGTTGGCCTCGGCGGCGAACTGCTCCCGGACGGACGCGCTGAGGTCGTCGGTGCGCAGCACCTTGATCGCCACCTCGCGACGTGGCATCTCCTGCTCGTACAGGTACACGTCGGAGAACCCGCCGTGCCCGATCGGGCGGACATAGGTGTAACCCGGAATCTCCGGTGCGTTCACCGGCTCCTGGTGCACCTCTGGCACGGCACCTCCGGTACGGGCTCGACTGTGGCGGCGGGGCCGACCCGGACGTGACTCGCGTGCGTGGGGCGGCCACCTAGGCTGATGTGAGTCCAGGCGATTGTAGGGGAGCGATGAGCACACGACTTGCCCGAGCAGGTGCGGCGGTGGCGCTCCTGCTGCTCGCCGGTTGCGCCAGCGCCGACCCGGTCGGCTCCCTCGACGACGCCCCGGCCGGTGGCGCCGACCCCGCCGCGCAGGTCGCCGACCTGCAGACGCTGCTGACCGAGGTGTACGCGCACGGGCTGGACGCCACGGGAACGGACACGACGATCGTCTCCGACGGCGCCACCGTGGACGTCGCGGTCGCCGAGCTGACGCAGGCGCTGGACCTGGGCGAGGGGGCGCGCGACTTCGCGGCCGCCACGGCGTTCGAGATCGGCGTGACCAGCGGCGAGGGCGGCGAGGTCGCCGAGGTCGAGGCCGTCACCTCCGAGCCGTCGGTGGTGGGCAGCCAGGACGGGAGGGCGGTCGCGACCGTGGCGGTCGTGCTCCGCATCTCCCGGACGGCGGGACCCACCGCCGAGGAGAGCGTCACGTTCGCGCTGGTGCTCGACGGCGACCGGCTGGCCGACGTCGCGTCCTGGGCACCGGGGTTGGACTCCGGGCTGGGGCTGTCCTCACCGACCGGCGCTGCGCAGCGGTTCCTGGACCTCGTGCACGAGGGCGATCTCGACGCCGCACGGTACTTCTCCGACGGCGTCAACACCGACACCCAGCTCGAGGTGCTGGCGGCCGCGACCACCGGTGACACCACGCTCACCGAGGTGCCCCAGGCCCGGCTCGGCTCCGCGCACGTGGTCTACGCGCTCGACCCCGACGGGCGGGTGCTGGGGCGGTTCGAGGTGCTGCTCGGCGCCCAGACGCGCGTGGTGTACTCCCCGACGTCCTGAGGCGCTACTGGCGTGGCTCGGGCTGCGTCCAGGTGAGCAGATCGAGCAGCATGGTCTGCGCGTCCCGGTCCTCGTCGCCGACGGCGACCGTGCGGAAGCCCGCCGCCGTGTACAGCGCGACCGCGGGGTTGTCCTTCTCCACGCTGAGGCTGATCGCGCGGTTCCCGGCATCCTGGGCGCGGCTGGCGATCGTGCGCAGCAGCCCGCGGCCGATGCCACGGCCCCGATGCGCGGGCGCGACACCCATGCTCAGCTCGGGGATGTCGTCGGCCACGTAGCCGTATCCCTGGGCGCCGGCGTTGAACCGGCGCAGCCACGCGGCGCCGACCGGGATCTGCAAGCCCGCAGGTCCGCCCAGGTCGACGGCGATGACGCCGAGGTCACCCTCGCGCTGCCAGCCCGCGACGTAGTGCGCCAGCCGCCGGTCGCGCAGCAGCTGTTTGCGGCTGACGCGCTCCTCACCGGTCCAGTTCACCGCCTCGAGCAGCATGTCGAGGAGAAACTCCGCGTCCTCCGGCCCGGCATCACGGACGCCGACAGGGCTCTGCTTGACGTCGTCGGTCATGGCACGCCCTCCCATCTGCAGAACATCAGGGACGGACGAGCCCGGACTCGTACGCGAAGATCACCGCTTGGACGCGGTCCCGCAGCCCCAGTTTTCCCAGCACCTTACCGACATGTGTCTTGATCGTCGCCTCGGACACCACCAGACGGGCAGCGATCTCGGCGTTCGACAGCCCCGCGGCCAGCGCCAGCAGCACCTCGCGCTCGCGCGGTGTGAGCTCGGCGAGGTCCTCCTCGAGGGCGTCGGTCGGCGTGATCGCGCTCGCGCCCGCCTCGGGCAGCCGGGTGCCGAACAGCTCCAGCATCCGCCTCGTCACGCGCGGGGCGATCACGGCGTCGCCCCGGTGCACGGTGCGGACCGCCTCGACCAGCTCGGCCGGCTTGGTGTCCTTGAGCAGGAACCCGCTGGCGCCCGCGCGGAGACCGGCGAAGGCGTACTCGTCGAGGTCGAACGTCGTGAGGATGATCACGCGGCACTCGGGGAGGGTGGCCGTGATCTGGGCGGTCGCGTCGATGCCGTTGCTGCCGGGCATCCGCACGTCCATGAGCACGACGTCGGGTCGCAGCGCCGTGGCCATCGACGCGCCGGTCGCGCCGTCGGCCGCCTCGCCGACGACCTCGAGGTCGTCCTCGGCCTCGAGCACCATGCGGAACCCCATCCGCAGCAGCGACTGGTCGTCGACCAGCAGCAGCGAGATCGTCATGTCGCCTCCGGGGGGATCGGGATGGTCGCGTGCACACGCCAGCCGTTGGCGTGCGGTCCGGCGATGACCGTGCCGCCGAAGGCGCCCACGCGCTCGCGCAGGCCGAGCAGCCCGCTGCCGCTGCCGGGCTGCACCGCGCCGGTGCCGGCGTCGTTGGAGACCACCACGGTAGCGGCGTCGTCGTCCCGGCTGATCTCGACCCGCACGCTGCTCGCGCCCGAGGCGTAGCGCAGCACGTTGGTGAGCGACTCCTGGACCACGCGGTAGACGGTCAGCGTGAAGCGTGGCTGCTGGGGGAGCGGGGGACCGGAGTCGACCCGTTCGACCGGGAGCCCGGCCGCGCGGAACCGACCGAGGAGCTCGTCGAGGTCGCCCGCGGTCGGCGCGAGCGGGGCGGCGCCGTCGAAGGGGACGTCCTCGCTCTCCTCGGTCCGGAGGACGCCGAGGATGGAGCGGATCTCGCTCAGCGCGTCCCGCCCGGTCCGGGACAGCTCCGCCAACGCGGCGCGGGTGCGCTCCGGCTGCTTGTCCATGCTGGCGCCGGCTCCGTCGGCGAGCGCCACCATCACCGAGACCGAGTGCGCGACGACGTCGTGCATCTCCCGGGCGATCCTGGCCCGTTCCGAGACGGTGGCGAGCTGCTCGCGCTGGTCGCGCTCGAGCGCGAGCCGGTTGGCCCGGTCCACGAGGTCCTGGGTGTGGAGACGCCGCGAGCGCACGCTGGTGCCGATGGCCAGGGCCACGAGGATGACCACGACCATCCACGACAGCACCCCGACGAGCGTCTGCGTGCGCGTGGCGGGTGGGCCGCTCATGCCCACGTCGACCTCGACGGCTTCGGCGGCCACGTAGAAGTCCAGCGTGAACCAGACGGTCGCGGACAGCGCGAGAACGGTGAGGATCGCGGCGATCCAGGCCACGCGGGGTGGGCGCAACGACGCCACGGCGTAGATCGCCAGGGCTGC
The DNA here is from genome assembly GCF_009733815.1 of Pseudactinotalea suaedae. Taxonomy (GTDB): domain Bacteria; phylum Actinomycetota; class Actinomycetes; order Actinomycetales; family Beutenbergiaceae; genus Pseudactinotalea; species Pseudactinotalea suaedae. The sequence continues at coordinate 172,163 of NZ_WNXY01000010.1, read as the reverse complement.
GGCGAACTCGTGGCCGCCGGAGTTGTGGACGAAGGCGGAGCTGATCGCGGCGGCCACCAGCGTCCAGGCCAGCACGTGCAGCGGGTACCTGCGCCGGAACCACAGCGCTGCGCTCGTGAGCGCGATGAGCGCCACGTGCAGACCCGGATACCGGATCGGGAAGAAGAGGCTGATGAGGCTGGGCAGCAGGAACCACGCCACCACGACGACGTCGGTGCCACGGGGGTGCTCGGCGAACCAGCGGCGGACCGGCCCGAGCCGCCGCGCCTGCAGCGCGGTGAACGGTGCGGTCCTGACGGCGGGCACGCCGACGGCCGGCGCAGGCGGGAGATCTCCCGCCGGCACCGGCCGCTTGGGTGTGCTCAGGCGTCCCTCCGACGCAGGAGCACGGCCCCGCCCAGCAGCGCCAGCGCTGACCAGCCGAGCATCACGCCGTACCCCTGCCAAGGTGAGAGAGCCGCCGTCGCGCTCTCGCCCTCGAGCAGCCGTGCGCCGGCCAGCGAGGGCAGGTACGGGCTGGTCTCCTGGAAGAAGTCCGGCGACAGGTTCGGCCAGATCAGCGGGATCACGAAGAAGATCACGACCGCGACGGCGATACCGCCCGCGGTGTGCCGCAGGATCGTGCCGACACCCAGGGCGAACAACGCGACCGCCACCAGGTACAGCGGCGCGCCGAGCAGCGCCAGCAGCGTGCCCTCGCGCGCGAGGTCGATCGTGACGTCGTGCTCGGACAGCAACGGGATGCTGACCAGGGCGCCGAGCCCGACACCGACGAGGCCGGTGAGGAACGCGGTCACGCTCACCACGACGCCCTTGGCCGCCAGCACGGGGAGCCTGGTCGGGACGGCCGCGAGCGTCGAACGGATCTGCCCGGTGGCGTACTCGCCGCTGATCACCATCACACCCAGGACCGCCACCACGATCTGCGCCATGATGTAGCCGGCGACGGCAGCCTGCACCGCCATGTCGAAGTCGTCGGGCAGCACGCCCGGGCCGCCGGTGTCCTCGGGGTTGGACAGCAGGAACGAGAAGCTCCACGCGCTGATCGCCGCGAGGCCGACCATGACGACGACCGTCGCGCCCAGGATCCAGGGGGTGGAGCGGACGGCGGTGAACTTGATCCACTCGGACCGGAGCTCACCCAGGAAGGTGACGCGCGCCGTCGGGGGGACGGACGTGGCGCGCCGTTCGGCGACGGCGGTCATCGGGAGGCCTCCTGAGTCGACGAGGCTGCGGCAGCGCTGGCGACCGGCGCCTCGGAGTGGTACTCGACCTCACCGGCGGTGAGGGTCATGAACGCTTCCTCGAGCGAGGCGCTGATCGGGGTCAGCTCGTGCAGGGCGATCCCGCGCCCGGCGGCGAGGTCGCCGATGGCGGAGGCCTGCAGGCCCGCGACGGTGATCACCTCGGAGTCGGTCGAGGTGATGGTGACGCCATCACGCTGCAGCGCCTCGGCGAGCTCGGTGGCCCGCGGGCTGCGCACCTTGACCGAGCCGGTGGTGCTGGCGGCGATGATGTCGTCGACCGAACCGGTGGTGATGATCCGGCCGCGGCCGATGACGATGATGTCGTCGGCCGTGATCGCCATCTCGCTCATGAGGTGGGAGGACAGGAACACGGTCCGGCCCTCGCTGGCGAGGTAACGCACCATGGTGCGGACCCACTTGACGCCCTCGGGGTCGAGGCCGTTGACCGGCTCGTCGAGCACGAGGGTCTTGGGGTCGCCCATCATCGCCGCGGCGATGCCGAGCCGCTGGCCCATGCCGAGCGAGAAGCCGCCGACGCGCTTGCGGGCCACGTCGGTCAGCCCGGTGAGCTCGATGACCTCCTCGACCCGCTTGATGCCGATCCCGTGCGTCGCGGCGAGCGCTCGCAGGTGGTTCCGTGCGCTCGAGCCGGTGTGCACGGCCTTCGCCTCCAGCAGCGCGCCCACCTCGAGCAGCGGCGCGCGGTGCTGCGCGTAGGGCTTGCCGTTCACGGTGACCCGGCCCGACGTGGGTCGGTCCAGCCCCATGATCATGCGCATCGTGGTCGACTTGCCGGCCCCGTTCGGGCCCAGGAAGCCGGTGACCCTGCCGGGCTCGACGCTGAAGGTGACCGAGTCGACGGCCACCTTGTCTCCATAACGCTTGGTGAGGTTCTCGGCCTCGATCATCGGCGTCCTCTCCTGCCTCTGCGCTCGTCGCGCCTGTCGTTGTCAACGGTAGGCCGCAGCCGCAGGACGCACACCGCCCGAGCGGTGGATCTTCGCCTGCGTGCGGCTCCACCGAACGGGTGAGGTCCCCATGCTGGGGGTGCACGACGCGGACGCGCCACCGGTGCGTTCCCGGGAACACGCGGCGCCTGATCTCCGTTGAAACGGTCAGTCGGATATGGGCGCCGTGCGCTCCTACCCGTAGCATGAACCCAGGACGCCACACCGGCGCCACGACCAGGAGGACACAGGTCCAGATGGCCAATCCCTACTTCAGCAACAGCGCGAACTTCGGGAAGAGCACGCCTCAGCCCGGTTCCGTGGGTGTCGGCTACCAGCCGAACGCCCAGGGCTATGCCCAGCAGAGCCCGTACGGCACCCCCAGCCCCTACGGGACGCCCGGCACGTACGACCAGACCACCGACGCGCAGTTCCGGCAGGTCCAGGACGCGTACAACGCGCCGTCGGCCACCGCTGCCCAGACCGGCCGGCTCACGTACGACGACGTGATCATGAAGACCGCGACCGTGCTCGGCACGATCGTGCTCGCGGCGGCCCTGGCGTGGTTCCTGGTGCCGGCCTCGATCATGATGCCGGTGATGATCGTCGGCCTGCTGGGCGGCTTCGTGCTCGGCCTGGTCAACGCCTTCAAGAAGGAGCCGTCGCCCGCGCTGATCATGGGCTACGCGGCTCTCGAAGGTGTCTTCCTGGGACTGATCTCCAAGGTGTTCGAGTTCGCGTACCCGGGCATCGTGGTCCAGGCGGTGCTCGCGACGTTCATCACCTTCGGCGTCACGCTCGCGCTCTTCAGGAGCGGCAAGATCCGCGTCACCCCCAAGTTCCGCAAGATCCTCACGATCGGTCTGATCAGCTACGGCATCTTCGCCGTGATCAACCTGGTCCTGGGCTTCATGGGCGTGGGTGAGGGCTGGGGCCTGCGGACCGGCGGCCTCGGCCTGCTGATCGGCGCGGTCGCCGTGGTGCTCGCCGCGATGACGCTCGTCATGGACTTCGACCAGATCCAGCGCGGCGTCGCCAACGGTGTGGCCCGCAAGTACGCCTGGTCGGCGGCCTTCGGCATCGCCCTCTCGCTCGTGTGGCTCTACCTGGAGTTCCTGCGGATCCTCGCGATCCTGCGTGGCGACTGACCCGCACAGCACCTCGTTCACGACGGCGGCCTCGCACCTTCGGGTGCGGGGCCGCCGTCGTGCGTGGGGCGCGCGCGGCCTAGCTCGAGAGCGGCGGTGACCTAGCGCCCACGTTGGTGCAGCGGCGGTGAGATAGGGCCCACGGAGGGGCGCGCGGTGGGCTCTCAGTCACCGCTGCCGCGCGGGAGTGGGCTCTCAGAGCGCGGGAGCCTGGCTCAGCACGGACACGCGGAGCGGCATGGCGGGCATCTCCGGCAGCGCCGGTGAGTTAGCGCCCACGTCAGCGCACGGGCGGTGAGATAGGGCCCACCGAGGGGCGCGCGGTGGGCGCTCAGTCACCGCCGCAGCCCGGGAGTGGGCGCTAAGTCACCGCTGGCGCGAGCAGGGTGGGCGCTCAGTCACCGCTACCGCGGACAGGGTGGCGAGTGTGTACGGCGGTGGGGCCGGCCGGTCGCTACGGTAAGCGCATGCCGCTGTTCGACCTGCCGCTCGCCGACCTCGAGTCCTACGCCCCGGACGTCGCCGAGCCCGATGACTTCGACGCCTTCTGGCAGCGCACGCTGGGCGAGGCGCGTGGCCACGACCTGGCGCTGCGGGTCGAGCCCGCCACGTCGCACCTGCGCAACGTCGAGGTCTTCGACGTCACGTTCGCCGGCTTCGGAGGGCACCCGATCAAGGCCTGGTACGCGCGGCCCGCCGGCGTCGAGCAGGAGCTCCCGGTCGTCGTCAACTACCTCGGCTACTCCGGCGGGCGCGGGCTCCCGTGGGAGACCACGCTGTTCCCCAGCGCCGGCTACGCCTACCTGCGGGTCGACTCCCGCGGGCAGGGCTGGTCGCAGGGCTTCCCGGGCGACACCCCGGACCCGGTCGGGCACCCGCCCGCGGTGCCGGGCGTGATGACGCGCGGCCTGGAGAGCCCGGACACCTACTACTACCGGCGGCTCTTCACCGACGCCGCGCGCGCCGTCGACGCGGTCCGCGAGCTCTCGGGCGTCGCGCGGGACCGGGTCGTCGTCTCCGGTGGCTCCCAGGGTGGCGGCATCGCGATCGCCACCGCCGCGCTCGTGCCCGACGTCGCGGGTCTGATGACCGACGTGCCGTTCCTGCAGCACTTCCGCCGCGCCGTCGAGCTCGTGGGCACCTCGCCCTACAGCGAGATCAACGCCTACCTGGCGACCAACCGGCTCGCCGTCGAGCAGACCTGGCGCACGCTGTCCTACGTCGACGGCGTCAACATGGCCAAGCGGGGCAGGGCGCCGTCGCTGTGGTCGGTCGCGCTGATGGACATGACCTGCCCGCCCTCGACCGTCTACGCCTCCTACAACCGCTACGGCGGCCCCAAGGAGATGGAGATCTACCCCTACAACGGTCACGAGGGCGGTGCGGGGTTCCAGACCGGCCGCCAGCTGAGCTGGCTCGCCGAGCACGTGCCGCTCAGCTGAGGGTCAGGCGCTTCTGCCAGCTCTCGGTGACGTAGCTGGTCTCCCACCCGAGCGAGCGGTAGAGACCGTCGGCGCCGGTGGGGGAGTCGGCGTCGACCTCCAGCCCCACCCGGTTGCGTCCGCGCTCGGACGCGTCGTTGATGACGGTCGCGAGCAGGGCCTTGGCGACGCCGCGACCTCGCGCCAGCCGGTCGACGCCGATGTAGCTCACGTAGGAGCCCTCGACCCCTGAGGCGTCCGCCGGGGAGACGGTCGAGACCAGCGCACCGGCCACGAGGTCGTGTCCCTCGTGCTGCACGGTCGCCAGCCACCAGTGGTCCCAGCGGTGCCCGCTGTCCTCCCGCAACCGTTGCACGAACTCACCGAAGCTCTCGCGGTAGGAGTTGAAGTGGTCCGCGAAGGAGCGCTCCAGCACGCGATGCACGGCCTGCAGGTCCTCGGCGACCGGCATCGTGGTGCCGTCACCGAGGTCGTGGGTGCGCACGCGACGCACGGCCACGCCCTCGCGCCCGCGCAGCTGCTCACCCGGCGCGACGGGACGACTCATGTTGAGCCAGCGCCGAGCACGATGATGGCCGTGGCGCGCGAGCCAGCCCTGCATCTCCTCGTCACCGGCGTCGACGAGGATCTCGAGCAGTGTCTCGGACAGGTCGCGGCTCTGGGCGATCGCGGCGGCGGTCGCGTCGAGCCAGTCGAGGAGCGCGATCGCGACCGCCTCGGCGTCCCGCTGGGACCGGTCGACGTGCAGCACCAGGTCGGTGCGCCCGGCCGCGCGGTCGTGCGCGCTCGCCCAGGCGAGCGCGACGCCGTCGTCGAGGTCTGCCCTCCGGACGAGGAGCTGGTGCCGGGTCCAGGACCCGATCCCGACGGCGGTCGAGCGGACCGAGTCGACGTCGGCCCCGCCGTGCCCCCGCGTGCGCTCCCGGATCCGGCCGAGCAGGTCGGCCAACGCCTCGACGTCGGTCGCACGGAGGTGGTGGGCGGTGAGTCCGGGCGGCAGCTGGGGGAGTTCGCTCACGCGCCGATCCTTCCAGGTCGGCGCCCGCCGAGGACCCACGTAGGCTGGAACGCATGACCACCACCCTTCCCACCGCCAGCGGATCCTTCGGTGACAAGCCGGAGCTGACCTTCCCCGCGAACCAGCCGCCCGCCGACCTGCAGGTGCAGGTCCTCGAGCAGGGCACCGGCGCCACCGTCGAGTCCGGCCAGACGATCGAGGTCAACTACCTCGGGCAGGTCTGGGGCGGCAGCGTCTTCGACAACTCCTACGACCGCGGCAGCTCGATCGGGTTCCCGATCGGCGTCGGCCGTGTCATCTCCGGCTGGGACTCCAGCCTGGTCGGTGCGCAGATCGGCTCCCGCGTGCTGATCAGCATCCCGCCGCACGAGGGTTACGGCCCGATGGGCAACCCCCGCGCCGGGATCCGTGGCGACGACACCCTGGTGTTCGTCGTCGACGTCCTCGACGCCCGCTGACCCGCCGCCGTCGGGACCGGAGAACCCGGTCGCGACGGCGCAGCTCACCTCAGGTCGGGATCGTCACCTCTACCCGTTCCCCGGTCCGGATCGAGGCGTAGGCCGCCTGCACGATCGCGACGCCGCGAAGCCCCGCCCGGCCGTCCGGCCGCGGCGCGCGGCCGGTGCGGACGACGTCGAGGAACTCCGCGACCATCGCGGCGTCGGCGTTCGTGCCGTAGGGGATCCAGGCCCGGCCCCGCCCGCTGAGGTGGCCGTCCACGCGCTGCGTGAAGGCGTCCATCGCCGCCAACCCGCTGGTGCCGACGACCTCGAGGGTGAGGCCGCCCCACGTCGGGTAGTCGTCCGGGCGTGACCAGCTGCAGTCGATCGTCGCCATCACGCCCGAGGCGTACGTCACCTGCACCAGCCCCGCCGTCTCGACGCCTTCCTCGGCGTGCAGCACGCTGTTCGCCCGCGCGAGCACCGAGACCGGCGGGTCGCCGTCGAGCAGCGCGTCGAGCAGGTCGGCGACGTGCACGGTGTGGTCGGTGACCGCGCCGCCGCCCGACAGCTCGGGGTCCGTGAACCAGGAGCCGTGCCCGGGCAGCCGACCGTTGTTGGTCCCGGTCACGGCCAGCAGGTCGCCCACGTCGCCGCGCGCGACCGCCTGCGACAGCGCCTCGAAGGCGCTCGAGTACCTCACCGGGTGCGCGACCATCAGCCGCCGCCCGGCGGAATCGGCCGCCTCGACGAGGGCCGCCGCGTCGGCCACCGACGTCGCCAACGGCTTCTCGCAGAGCACGTGCGCGCCGGCGGCGAGTGCGGCCTCGGCATCGCGGCGGTGCCGGGTGTTCTCCGAGCACACGATGACGCCGTCGGGACGCTGCTCGAGGAGCGCCTCGGTGCTCGCCGCCCAGCGGGCCCCGGTCTCGACGACGGCCGCCTCGCCGCGCCCGGGCTGGTCGGCGGGGACGTCGGGGTCGCACGCGATCACCTCGACCCCTGGCATCGCCGCGAGCGCGTTCAGGTAGGAGAACGCGTGCCCGTGAGCCAGGGAGATGATGCCGATGCGTAGCGTCTGGTCCGTGCTCATGCAGGCACCTCGTTCGCGGTCGTCGGGTCGGGTGTGGAGAGCGCGACCGGGTCGCCCGTGGCCAGCGCCTGCAGGGCGGCCTCGCCGATCCGGATCGCCTCGACGCCGTCGGCTGCGCCCAGTCGCGGCTGGTCGCCGCCGCGCACCCAGGTGAGGAAGTCCTCGATCTCGCGGTGGTAGGGGCTGACGCCGACGATCGGTGGCAGCAGGCCCGTGGACGCCGCTGCGTCGCGGGCGTCGAGCCGCACCTCGGGGTGCTCGGTCGAGTCGTGCTGGAGCAGCCCGCCGGTGCCGGCCACCTCGACCGTGGTGCGGAACGTGGTGCCGGGCGGCCCCCAGGTGCCCGCGACGTGGCTGACGGCGCCGGAGGCGTGCGTCAGCAGCAGGTGGGCGGTCGCGACCTCGCCCGGCCGGCTGTGCTGCGCCGACACCTCGACCACCTCGCCGGCGAGCCAGCGCGCCTGGTCGATGTCGTGGATCATCTGGTCGAGCACGATCCCGCCCGAGCGCTCGGCGTCCTGGAACCACGGCTGCAGCGGGCGGGCGCCCGTGCGGGTGAACCGCAGCACCGCGAGGTCGCCGAGGTCGCCGGCCGCCACCCGCGCGTGGAGCGTCTCGTACGCCGGGAACCACCGGACCACGTGACCGGGCATCAGCTTGCGGCCGGCGTGCGCCGCCTCGGTCACCAGCTCCTGCGCCTCGGCCGCGGTGCGGGCGAGCGGCTTCTCGCACAGCACGTCGGCACCGGCCGCCAGGGCGGCGCGGACGACGGCGGGATGGGTGTCGGTCGGCGTGCAGACGTCGACGACGTCCGCGCCCTCGAGCGCCGCTGCCAAGGTCGGCACCGCCTCGGCCATGGGGTCGTCGCCGGCGAGCCGCTCGGCACCGGCGTGCGAGTGGATCCGCACGTGGGCGCCGAGCGCGCGCCAGCCGTCCAGGTGGGGCCGGGCGATGCCGCCGGCGCCGATCAGCGCGACGACAGGTGGGGTGGTCACAGGGACATGCTCCTTCGGTCGGGTTCTCACTTGCTGCCGCTCAGGGCGATGCCCTGGACGAACTGCCGCTGCAGCAGGATGAAGACGACGAGCATCGGCAGGCTCGCCAGCAGGGACCCGGCCATGAGGACCGGGTAGTCGGTGCTGAACTGACCCTGCAGCGTGGTCAGCCCGGCGCTGATCGGCATCACCGTGGGATCGGTGTTGACCACGAGCGGCCACAGCAGGTCGTTCCAGGAGTTCATCAGGGTGATGACGGCGAGGGCCGCCAGCGCGGGCTTGACCAACGGCAGCATGATGTTCCAGTAGATCCGCCAACGGCTGGCGCCGTCGAGCAGCGCGGCCTCCTCCATCTCGCGGGGCAGCCCGAGGAAGAACTGTCGCAGCAGGAACGTGCCGAACGCCGAGAACAGCCCCGGCAGGATCAGCGCCCCCACGGTGTTGAGCAGACCGAGCGAGACGATGATCTGGTACTGCGGCAGGATCAGCAGCTGGCTCGGGACCATGAGCACCGACAGGAACAGGGCGAAGATCAGCTCCCGGCCCCGGAACTCCAGCCGGGCGAAGGCGTACGCCGCGAGCGAGCACAGCGCGAGCTGGCCGACCGTGCGCGCGATCGCCACCACGGTGGAGACGCCGAGCTGCTCGGCGAACGGCAGCACCTCGAAGACCCGGGCGACGTTCTCCCAGAGCCACTCCTGCGGCAGCAGCCGCACCGGGACGGTCATCGCCTCGGCCTGCGACTTCAGCGCCGTCAGCAGCTGCCACACGAACGGGAACGCCATCAGCACCGCGCCGAGCACCAGCACGAGGTGCGTGGCGACGCCGCCGAGCCGCGTGCCGCGGGCGGTGCCGCGGCGGCGGGTGGGGGCGGGGTTCGTGGTTGCGTCAGTCATAGGTCACCCACCGCTTCTGGAGCTGGAACTGCACGGCTGTCAGCGCCGCGATGAGGATCGCCAGCAGGAACGCCAGCGCCGTCGCGGTGCCCTTGTCGTTGTCGACGAACGCGGTGTCGTAGAACAGCGTCACGATCGACTGCGAGGCGTTGAACGCGGGGTTCGCCGCCTGGCTCTGCACCATCACGTAGATGAGGTCGAAGATCTGCAGCGTCGCGATGACGTTGATGACGGAGCAGAAGAAGATCGTCGGCGTCAGCAGCGGCACCGTGATGCTGCGGAACCGGCGGACGCTACCCGCGCCGTCGATCTCCGCCGCTTCCTGGACATCGGTCCGGATCGCCTTGATGCCGGCCACGAAGATGATCAGGTAGTAGCCGATCTGGGTCCACACCTGCACGGCGCCGATGGCGATGAGCGCGGTCGCGGGGTTGGCCACCCAGTAGGTGCCCTGGATGCCGAACAACCCCAGGAACTCGTTGAGCAGGCCGTACTCGCCGTTGTAGAGCCACTTCCACACCATGCCGCTCGCCACCGGGAGCGTCACGAACGGGATGAAGTAGAGCGTGCGGTAGACCGAGACCCCGCGCAGACCCGGCCGGTTGAGCAGGGCCGCGAGCAGCAGCGCGATCGGCAGCACGAGCAGGCCGATCAGCAGGTAGGCGATCGTGTTGAGCAGCGCGCGCCAGAACAGGTCGGAGCGGAAGACCGTGGCGAAGTTCTCGAACCCGTTGAAGGTCCAGCCGCCGAACTGACCCCACTCGGCGAAGGACAGCCCGAACGTCGCGAGCGCCGGAACGAGGTAGAACGCGGCCAGGCCGATGGCGACCGGTGCGATGAAGGCGTATCCGATGCGCTGGGTGGCACGCGAGGACCGCGGACGGCGGGTCCTCGCGGTCTCGCTCCGGGCGCTCGTGGGGGTAGCGGTGACCATCAGCCCTCCTGGTCCAGCACGTCGTCCATCGCTGTCGCCAGCGCGCGGCTGGCGTCAGCGATGTCTCGGCTCGGGTCGCCGATCCACGCCTCGGCGAGATAGGTGTTCTGCAGGTTCTCCCAGGTGTTGGTCTGCATGGACACCGGGTAGGCGGTGCAGTCCTCGATCTGGTCGACGAACGAGCTCAGCGCGAACTCCGGCTTCGACTCCAGGTACGCCGCCTCGGTGCCGGCGAAGCTGGGCAGGATCGTCCCGCTCGCACCCTGGATCTCGCCCGCCTCACGGCCGGCCATGAACTTCACCAGCTCGTACGCGGCGTCGGGGTAGGCGCTGTGGGCGTTGACCACGTTCGCGAGCCCGTGGATGACGTTGCCGCGCCGCTGCCCTGCGGGCAGCACCGTGAGCTGGGTGCGTTCGCGGATGGCCGGGTCGTCGTAGGCCTCGACGGCGTCGTTCGGCAGCCCGTAGTACATGGCCACCTGTCCCGACAGGAACAACGAGCGGCCGACGGTGTCCGCCGTGGCCATCGCGTGCGGGGCATCCCCGGCGTTGATCATGTCGGTCCAGAACCGCAGGCCGCCGATCGTGGCCTCGTCGGCGAAGCCGGACCGGCCGTCCACGATCACCCCACCGTCGTTCTGGAAGATCGTCGGGTAGAGGTTGCGCTGCCGGTCGAGGGCGGAGGAGATCCCGTACCGGCGCCGGGTCGTGTCCCGGAACTCCGGGACGGCGTCGCGCACCGTGTCCCAGGTCCAGGTCTCGTCGGGATAGGGGACCCCGGCGGCGTCGAACAGCTCCCTGTTGTAGTAGAGGCTGATGCAGTCGTAGTCCTTCGGGATCCCGAACTGCTCGTCCTGGTAGGCGTAGAGGTCCACGAGGTTGGCGGGGTGGTCGGCGGCGAGGTCGACGCCGTCGTCGGTCAGCCGGCCCGAGAGCGGCAGCAGCATCCCGTGGTGGGCGAACCGCTGGATGTTGGGCCCGTTCATCCAGAACACGTCCGGTGCACCACCGCCGGTGATCGAGGTCTGGATCCTCGTCCAGTAGGTGGAGAACGGCGTGACCTGGAGCTCGACCTCGATGTCGGGATGCTCCTGCTGGAACAGCTCGATGATCTCCTGCATCGCGGGCACCTGCAGCTGGTCCCAGACCCCGTAGGAGATCCGGGCCCGGCCGCTCGGCGTGCTCTGCTCGCTCCCGCTGCTGCACGCCGCCGCAGCAGCCAACGGTGCGAGGGCCAGGCCTCGCAGCACGTCTCGTCGTCTCATGCCAGCACCTCCGAGATGGTGGGTTCGCGGTCGGGGTCGGGTAGGTGCGCGGACCTGACCACGGCCGCGTCGGCCGAACGGGCGGCATCAGCGACCTCGGGGGCGAGCGGGTCCTGCGGCGACCGCGCCTCCAGCACCGCCGCGAGCCACGCGTCGCCCACGGCGGCCTGACGCAGGGCGTGCGCGATCGCACCGACCAGGGTGGCGCGGGCGGCGAGCTCGCCGAGCACGATGTCGGGGGCGATGTCCGCGGGGAAGTCGACCTCGGCGCGGATGGCGTCGAGCAGGACCTCGCCCGCCAGCGCGGCCGGGCCGCTCACCACCACGAGGTCGGGGTCGACGAAGGAGCCGAGCACCCGGACGAGCCGTGCCACCGCCCGCGCCAGGTGCCGCACCTGGCCGACGGCGGTCGGGTCGCCCTCCGCCGCGGCGCGCAGGGTGCTCACGAAGCGGGGATCGTGCGGAGCGGCCCCGGCACCGAGCAGCTCGACGACGGGGTCGAAGTACAGGCTGGGGTTCGACCCGATCTCGCCCGCGGCACCGTGGCGGCCGTCGTGGACGTGTCCGTCGATCATCAGCGCCGTGCTGCTGCGGCGCCCGACGTGCACGTGCACCACGTCGGCCGCGGTGCGTGAGACCCCGGCCCGGTGCTCGCCGAGCGCGGCGAGGTTGACGTCGTTCGCGGCCACGACGGGGCTGCCCAGTCCGGCCGCGATCTGACTCGCGAGGGCCAGGCCGGTGATCGCCGGGATGATGTCGGAGCGCCGCACCCGGTCGCCGTCGACGACGATGCCGGGCACGGCGACGCAGGTGGCCGCGAGCTGCTCGCCCTCGATGCCGACGTCGGCGCAGGCCGCGCGGACCGCGGACACGACCGCCGCGGTCCAGATGTCGCCGTCGCCGTGGCTGTGGTCGTCGTCGTCCAGGACCGGTGTCCGGCGGACGGTCAGCGCCTCGCCGCACGGGCCGGCGATCACGACGCGGACGGCGCGCGGTCCCACGTCGACGGCGGCCACGAGCAACGCGCGGGGAGCGATGCGCCAGCGGCGCGCGGGCCGGCCCGCCCCGCCGTCGGCCGGGCCGGCGTCGGTGAGCCAACCGCGCTCCCGCAGCCGCGCGAGCACGCCGGTGAGGGTCTGCCGGGAGAGTCCCGTCGGCTCGCGCAGCTGCGCGAGCGTCGCGGCACCGGCCGCGGCGACCGCGGTCAGCACACGCGCCGCCGTCGCATCCCGCTCCGCACCCGACATCGCCGCCCCTTCTGTCAATCGACCTGACAGAAGACCGTAGGGCCTGGCGGTGGACCGGTCAAGGGCTCGGCCGGGATCGACGTCCGCAGGCCCGTACCCTGGGGCGTGCACGAGCGCCGACGGCGGTCCTGCACCTGGTGACGAGGAGGGGGCTCATGAGCTTGTTCGGCCGACGTTCACGAAAGCTGTCGCGACCCCGCGAGGATCCCGACGCTGCGCGCCCGCCCCAGCCCGCGGCCCCGGTGGAGGCATCCGCGCTGTGGTCGGAGGGGATCGGACGCGTGGGCACACGCTCGCTGCAGGTGCTCGCCGTGGTGGCCCTGCTCACCGCGGCCGTGTTCGCGCTCACGCGGCTCACACTCGTGGTCATCCCGGTGCTCCTCGCCCTCGTGGTCGCGGCCGCGCTGTCCCCGCTGGTCGGCGTGCTGCGCCGCCGGGGCCTGCCGTCGCTGCTCGCCACGGTGATCGCCCTCGCTGCGCTGGCCGCTGTGCTGGCCGGCGTCGTCTGGCTCGTGGCGGCCGCGGTGGTGCGGCAATGGCCGACGCTGCGCGACCAGGCGATCGAGGGGTTCAACGAGCTGCAGACCTACGTCCAGAACCTCCCGTTCGAGATCACGGAGGAGCAGATCACCTCGGTGCGCGACTCGCTCGAGGGGCTGCTGGCCTCCGACGCCGTGGGATCGGGTGCGCTCGCGGGAGCGACGCAGACGGTCGACTTCATCGCCGGGTTCTTCATCTTCGTCGTCGTGCTGTTCTTCTTCCTCAAGGACGGACCGCAGATCTGGGAGTTCCTGCTGCGGCCGTTCGAGGGCGCCCGGTACGAGCGGGGCAAGCGGATCGGCGGCTCGACCGTCACCACGCTGGGCGGCTACATCCGGGGCACGGCGATCGTGGCGGCCGTCGACGCCGTGTTCATCGGCATCGGGCTCGCGATCGTCGGCGTCCCGCTCGCGGTGCCTCTCGCGGTGCTGGTGTTCCTGCTCGCCTTCATCCCGCTGGTCGGCGCGACCCTGGCCGGCGTGCTCGCCGCCCTGGTCGCGCTGGTGGCGCTGGGACCGGTGGAGGCGCTGGTCGTGGTCGCGATCGTCGTGGCGGTCAACCAGCTCGAGGGCAACTTCCTGCAGCCGGTCGTCATGGCCCGGACGCTGAGCCTGCACCCGCTGGTGATCCTGGTCGCGCTGACCGCCGGGACCGTGCTCGCCGGCCTCACGGGCGCCGTGCTCGCGGTGCCGGTCGCGGCCTCGATCTGGCGGGCGATCCAGGTGTGGGACGGCCCGAACCTGCCGGCGAAGTTCGCGCGCGAGAAGGCGCGCGTCGCCGTCTAGCTCGGCCGGGCCGGCGTCGCCGCCGGCCCAGCCGACTCACCGGGGGAGCGTCAGCCCCGCGGCGGTGCCACGTCGACCTGCGCCGGCACCTGGTCCTGGCGGACGATGCCGATCTGGCAGGTCATGCCGTTCGGGCCGTGGTTGCAGTAGCCGCCGGGGTTCTTGTGCAGGTACTGCTGGTGGTAGGTCTCCGCGTAGTAGAACGGCCCGGCGTCCTCGGCCGAGCGGAGCTCGGTCGTGATGTCGCCGTAGCCGTGCGCGTGGACGACGTCGTTGAAGGCATCGCGGCTGGCGCGCACCACGGCCTCGTCGGCCGGGTCGGTCCAGTAGATCGCGCCGCGGTACTGGCTGCCGATGTCGTTGCCCTGTCGGTTGACCTGGGTCGGGTCGTGGTTCTCCCAGAACGCCTTGAGCAGGTGCTCGACGTCGGTCACGGTCGGGTCGTAGACGACCTGGACCGCCTCGGTGTGGCCGGTCCGGCCGGTGCACGTCTCCTCGTACGTCGGGTTGGGCGAGTAGCCGCCCATGTAGCCGACGGCGGTGCTCACCACGCCGGGGAGGCGCCAGAAGATGCGCTCTGCGCCCCAGAAACAGCCCATGGCGATGTACAGCACCCTGCTGCCCTCGGGCCAAGGACCCTGCAGCGGCGTCCCGAGCACCTCGTGCGTGGTCGGTACGGCGAAAGGGCGCTCGGAGTGGCCGGGGAGCGCCTGCTCGCGGGTCACCATCGTCGTCGAGCGTCCGAACATCATGAAAGTCTCCACCTCTGGTCGCCGCCGGGCGCGGCGCCATCCAGGACAACGCCGCCCCCGGGGTGCCTGTTCCCACCTGGGCGCCCCGCGGGCGTGACCGTGATCGCTCGAGCACCATGCTCGGCCTGGTCAGATCGACCTGTGTCCGTTCGGCGGGGACGTCCTCGGGTGTGCGGCCGGTCCGGCACGCGCATGCGCATGCGAGCATCGTCCTCCGACTGGTCAGGTGAGGGGATCTGGATGGACGCGGTCGAACGACCCACGGTGGTGTGCCTCTGCGGCTCGCTGCGCTTCCAGCACCTGTTCGACTCGGAGCGGCGACGACTGACATCCCTGGGCGTGATCGTGCTCGGCCCCGAGCCGATCAATGACGAGCTGACGCCGTCCAGGCGCGAGCTTCTGGGCGAGCTGCACCTGAGGCGGATCGACCTGGCCGACGAGGTCCGTGTCGTGAGCGAGGGCGGCCACGTGGGATCAGCGACACGCCGCGAGATCGCGTACGCACGTGCGAGGCGCAAGGTCATCACCTCGGTCGAGCCGGGTCTCGACCTGTGATCTCACGGAGGCCGGCCCGACGTGCGCGGCTGGACGAGTGACGGACCCACGTGCGGCCGGCACCACCTCCAGAGCAGGAACACCTAGGCTGCGTCCCATGGCTTGGTTCGGCAGGGGAGGCTCCCGCGAGGTCCGCGAGGTGCGCAGACCCCCGCAGCTGACCACCTCCGCCGCGAGCACCGCCGTGCGGGATGAGACGTCCCGCTCCGCCGTCCCGGCCGCCGTCCGTGCGGCCTCGGAGTGGTCGTGGCGCACGGTGCTGATCGTCATCGGCGTGGCCGTGGTCGTCGCCGTCCTGGTGTGGTTGAAGACGGTCGTCGTGCCGGTGCTGGTCGCGACGCTGCTGGCTTCGTTGCTCGCGCCGCTGACCGGGTGGCTGCACGTGCGGCTGCGCTTCCCGCGCGTCCTCGCCGTGCTGACGACCCTGGTCGGGGTGATCGCCGTGGTCAGCGGGCTCGTCACCCTCGCGGGCAGCTCGATCGTGGACGGCTTCCCCGCGCTCCGGGATCAGGCCATCGCCGGGTTCGACGACGCGCTGGCCTGGCTCAGCACCGGGCCGCTGCGGCTCGACGAGGCGACCTTGAGCGGCTGGGTCGACGAGCTGCAGCAGCAGCTCAGCACGAACTCCGACGCGATCATCTCGGGTGCGCTCTCGCTCACGTCCTCCGCGGGACACATCGCCGCCGGCGCGCTCATTGCGCTCTTCTGCCTGTTCTTCTTCCTCCTCGAGGGCCGCGCGATCTGGAGCTGGGTCGTTGGCCTGTTCCCGCGCGTCGCCCGGGCGCGGGTCGACGGCGCAGGGCTGCGTTCGTGGATCAGCCTCGGGTCCTACGCCCGCACCCAGATCCTGGTGGCGTTCGTCGACGGCATCGGCATCGGGCTGTTCGCCTGGCTGCTGGGGGTGCCGCTGCCGATCCCGCTCGGCATCCTGGTCTTCGTCGGGGCGTTCATCCCGATCATCGGTGCCCTCATCACCGGGAGCGTCGCGGTCGCCGTCGCCCTGGTCGACGGCGGTCTGCTCACCGCCGTCCTCATGCTCGTGGCCGTGCTGTTCGTGCAGCAGGTGGAGGGCAACCTGCTGCAGCCGTTGCTGATGAGCCACGCGCTCAGGCTGCACCCGGTGGCGGTGCTGCTTGCCGTCGCGACCGGCACGCTGGTCGGCGGGATCGTGGGGGCGCTGTTCGCGGTGCCGTTCATCGCCGTCACGAACACGGCGATCAAGTACCTCAACGGCAAGGACCCCATCCCTGACCGACTCAAGGGCGAGTTCGAGGAGCTGACGAAGCGGTGGCAGCAGGCCTGACGATCGGTGACGTCCGGGAAGCCGCGCGAGCGCTCGCCGGCGTGGTGTCCCGCACGCCGATCGAGGAGAGCGGGGCCCTGTCCCGGCTGGCGGGCACACGGGTGGTCCTCAAGTGCGAGAACCTCCAGCGCGGTGGGTCCTTCAAGATCCGTGGCGCCTACCTGCGGATGTCGCGGCTCAGCCCCGACGAGCAGTCGCGTGGTGTCGTCGCCGCCAGCGCCGGGAACCACGCCCAAGGAGTGGCGCTCGCCGCCGCGGCGCTGGGCATCGACGCGATCGTCTACATGCCGCTCGGTGCGGCGCTGCCCAAGGTCGCCGCGACCAAGGGGTACGGCGCGACCGTGAGGACGCACGGCACCACGGTGGACGAGGCGCTCGTCGAGGCGCGGGCCGAGGCCGAGCGCACCGGCCGTACCGTGATCCACCCCTTCGACCACCTCGACATCGTGACCGGGCAAGCCACCCTCGGGCTCGAGATCGCCGAGCAGGTGCCGGACGTGCGGACGGTCATCGTTCCCACCGGCGGCGGGGGACTGCTCGCCGGGGTCTCGACCGCCGTGCACGGGGTGCTGGGCGATCACGTCACCGTGGTCGGTGTGCAGGCCGAGGGCGCGGCCGCCTACCCGGAGTCGCTGCTGCAGGGCCGGCCGGTCGCGCTCAGCCAGATGCAGACGATGGCCGACGGCATCGCGATCGGCTGCCCGGGTGAGGTCCCGCTCGGGATCGTGGCGCGCGAGGTCCACCACGTCGAGACCGTCACCGAGGAGGAGCTCTCACGCGCGCTGCTGCTGCTCACCGAGCGGGCCAAGCTCGTGGTCGAGCCGTCCGGTGCGGCCGGCGTGGCGGCGCTGCTCAACCACCCCGGCGAGTGGGAGGGCCCCGTCGTCGTGGTGCTCTCCGGCGGCAACGTCGACCCGCTGGTGCTGATGCGGGTGCTGCAGCACGGCCTGGTCGCCGCGGGCCGGTACCTGCAGGTCAAGGTCCGCACCAAGGACACGCCCGGCCACCTCGCCCGGCTGCTGGCCGAGCTCGCGGCGCAGGGCGCGAACGTGCTCAGCGTGGGGCACGTGCGGACCGACGCCACCCTGGCCGTGGACGAGGTGGACATCGCCGTCGAGATCGAGACCCGCGGCGCCGAGCACTGCACGGCACTGGTCGAACGGCTGCTCGCCGAGGGGTACCAGGTCCTCCCGGGCTGAGCCCGCAGCCGCCTCGACAGCCCCAGACAGCAGCACCCGGCGCCCCTGAGGGGCACCGGGTGCAGCGATGAGGTGGGTCAGCCGTGGAAGGGCGTCGCCTTGGTGATCTTGACCTTCACCTTGCTACCGGAAGGCGTGGAGTACTCGACGGAGTCACCGGCCTTGTGGCCGAGGATCGCCGCGCCGAGGGGCGAGCTCGCCGAGTACACGTCGAGGTCGGTGTCGCCGGCGACCTCGCGCGAGCCGAGCAGGAACGTCATCTTCTCGCCGGCGACGGTCGCGTCGACCACCATGCCCGGCTCGACGATGCCGTCGTCGGCAGGCGCCTCACCGACCTGCGCGCTGCGCAGCAGGTCGTCGAGCTGGCGGATGCGGGCTTCCTGCTTCGCCTGCTCCTCGCGGGCGGCGTGGTAGCCGCCGTTCTCCTTGAGGTCACCTTCCTCGCGGGCGGCCTCGATCTTGTCCGCGATCTCGGCGCGACCCACGGCGGTCAGGTGGTCGTACTCGGCCTTCAGGCGGTCGTAGCTCTCCTGGGTGAGCCAGGTCGTCGTCTCGGACACGCGGGTACTCCTGTTCGCTTCGTGGGCGGCCCGGTCCGCAGGCGTGCGGACCTATGGCGACACCCGCCGGCGATCAGCTCTGCGCCTCGCCCGGTGATTCGTGCTGCCGGGGCGCTGCGCTCAGGCTCTCGCCAAGCGGGTGGAAGGAACCAGTTTAACAACGCCCTGGTCTCCTGGACGACCGGCGCGCCGATCGCGATAGTCTGCGCCTGCGGCGGCCCGCCTCGAGTGGTCGCAGGCAGAAGGCACCGGTCCACTGGACCCCGGGAAGAGGGCGGCGTGAGGCGATGACGGCAACCCCGCCAGGACCGCACGGATCCGAGCAGCCCGGCGAGGCAGCCGGCTGGCAGTCACCGCAGCAGCCGCACGCCGCGGCCCAGCACGGGCAGCAGCCGCAGCGGCAGTGGCCCGAGCAGGCGCAGGGCTCGCCGCCGCAGCACGCGCCCCAGGCGCAGCCGGCTGCGCAGCAGGCATGGCAGCAGCCGCAACAGCCGCAGCAGGGATGGCCCCAGCAGACGCAGCAGCTCCAGCAGCAGTGGCCCGGCCAGGGTCAGCCGCAGGCCTGGGCCGGCGGTGCGGACCCGCAGTACACGCACCAGCGGGCAGGCGGTGACTACGGCTACCAGTACGGCCCGATGCCGCAGTACCCCACGCCCCAGTTCCCGCCGCCGCCGCGGCCGCCGAAGAGTGGCATCCCGGGGTGGATGTGGGCGGTGGCAGCGGTGCTGGTGGTCGCCGTCGTCGCGGTGTTCGCGCTGCCGTCGTTGATCGACCGGGACCCCGGCGGTGACCCGAGCCCCACCGACGGGCAGTCGCAGCAGCCCGACGACGGGTTCGGCCAGCCCAACACCTCGCCGTCGGGCACGTTCACCGGCGAGCACATGCTCGCGGCGATGAACGAGGCGCTCGCCGAGCGTGATCGCGGCGCGTTCCTGCGGTTCTTCGAGGGCGAGGCGCTGACCCAGCTGTCGCTGTGGTGGGACAACATGGACGTGCTGCAGTGGTCGGTGGGCGCGATCTCCGTCGCTCCCGGGCAGCTCGACTCCTATGAGGACGACACGATCACGCTGCGCGTCACGCTCGGTGCGGTCACGGCCGGCTCACCGACCATCCCGGAGAGCAGCGACCACCCCGCCGCGGGTCTGGGGTACGCCCCGAGCAACATCTACACCGCGACGATCCGGGTCACCGACGACGGCGCGAGCGGCGTCATCAGCGGCTGGGAGATCGTCGGCACGGCGGCACCGTGGGACCTCGAGCCGCTCTACGCGGTCGTGACCGAGAGCTCGGTGATGGCGGGCTACGCCGACGAGCGGGAGCTCGTCGACCGGTTGGCGCCCCTCGGCGACATCGGTGCCTCCTGGGTCATCGAGACCTTCGAGCGGGAGACCGGCGTCGCGAACGCCCAGCGGTTCACGACGTTCGTGACCGAGGACGACGCGCGCTTCAACTCCTGGTTCATCGGCGAGACCGAGGGCTGGATCGCCGACCGCGCCGGGACGATGTTCCCGCAGCGACGGCCCTACGCCGGGGAGCACGTGCAGCCCTCGATCGCCGTCGGCGGCCCGAGCACGAACGCCGGCGGCGTCCTCACGATCGGCCCCAACGGCATCCTCTACGGGCCGGAGGACACCCAGGACACGATCGTGCACGAGTTCGTGCACGCCATGCACACGACCAACGTGCCGCAGCAGTCCTGGCCGGGATCGCCCGTCATGGAGGGGTGGGCCACGTACAACGAGGGACTGTTCACCGGGGACGGGGAGTTCGCGAGGAGCGGCACCTATGTCGGCCGGATGGTGCGGATGTGCCTGGAGGAGAACCCGTTCGACGGGCAGTTCCCCACGCAGGACGACTTCACCCCGGTCGAGACCGTGCACTGCGCGTACATCCTGAGCGGCGCGATGTACGCCTACGCCGACTCGCTCGGGGTCAACGTCTACGAGGCCGCGGACCTCGCGCTCCTCGAGGGCGACTCGTTGCCGGACGCGGTCACCGCCATGGGCGGACCGGTGATGGACCCGAACGCCTGGTGGAGCTGGGTCGAGGACAGCTACGGCACCTGAGCCGAGCTCAGAGGAGGTCGCAGCGCTTGACCATGGCGATGCTGGCGGTCTCGGTCGTCGCCATCGTCAGGTGCACGCGGCTCACCTGCGTGTCGGCCGGCGGGACGGTGACGTCGAGGATGCCGACCTGACCGAAGCCCGAGCCGACCGCCTCCAGCGTGCAGACCGCGGTGCTGCCCACGGGGCGGGTGACCTCGAGGACCAGCTCGACATGGCCGTCGTCGACGGCGGTGAACACCCCGACCTCGCCCTCCGCGCTGGGCTGCAGCATGCCCCACGAGACCCATCCGAGCCCTGCGGCGACCAGCAGGCCCGCGACCACCGCGACCAGCGGCACCCGTCGGCGTGGCCGGGAGGGCCTGTCGCCGTAGCGTTCCGCGGGTCGCGCGCGCTCGGTCCGCGAGGTGGCGGCGGGCGAGGGGGGCATCACGTGTCATCCTTGGAGAAGACGAAGGACCGGTCCAGCTCCGGCTGTGGACCAGTCTCGCACCTGAGCAGGATGACGGAGGATTCGTGGCCGAGCCCACGCTGCGCTTGATGGCGGTGCACGCCCACCCGGACGACGAGTCCAGCAAGGGTGCCGCGACCATGGCGCGTTACGCGGCCGAAGGTGTCGAGGTGCTGGTAGTCACCTGCACCGGCGGCGAGCGCGGTGACGTTCTCAACCCCAAGCTCCAGAACGACCCGGAGGTCGAGCGTGACCTCCCCGGGCTGCGCCGCCGGGAGATGGCGGCCGCGGCCGCCGCGCTCGGCGTGCAGCAGCGCTGGCTCGGGTTCGTCGACTCCGGGCTCCCCGAGGGCGACCCGCTCCCGCCGCTGCCGCCCGGGTGCTTCGCGCTCGAGCCGCTCGAGCATGCCGCCGAGGCGCTCGTGCGCGTGGTTCGGGAGTTCCGGCCCCACGTCATGACGACGTACAACGAGGATGGCGGCTACCCCCACCCCGACCACATCATGTGCCACAAGGTCTCGGTCGCGGCGTTCGAGGCGGCGGGCGACGCGGCCCGGTACCCCACCGCCGGCGAGCCGTGGGAACCGCTGAAGCTGTACTACGACCACGGCTTCTCGCGCTCGCGCGTGCGCACGGTCCACGAGGCGCTGCTGGCTCAGCAGCAGGAGTCCCCCTTCGCGCCCTGGCTCGAGCGCTGGAGCGAGGACGAGCCGGAGCGCGAGGTCACCACCCGCATCGAGTGCGCCGACTACTTCGGTCAGCGCGACCGTGCGCTGCTGGCCCACGCCACCCAGATCGACCCCGACGGGTTCTTCTTCGCCGTGCCGCGCGACCTGGAGCGCTCGGTCTGGTCCGTCGAGGAGTTCGAGCTCGCGCAGAGCCGCGTGCCGACCGAGATTCCGGAAGACGACCTGTTCGCCGGTGTGCGGGAGGCGCTGTGAGCCTGCAGTCCGTGCTCGCGCATGCCGCCGCCAATCAGCAGATCCCTGACGACGCGACCGTCACGCCCGGCATCGAGGGCTTCCTCACCTTCTTCGTGCTCGCGATCGTCGTGGTGCTGCTCGTGCTGAGCATGAGCAAGCACCTGCGCCGCGTCGATCTGCGTGCCGCGCAGGAGGAGGCCGACGAGGCCGATCGCCTGGCGGCCGAGAGCGGGGACGCGGACGGCGACACCGGGCGTCTCGACGGCGAGGGTGCGCCCTCGGCCGCGACGGCCACGGACCCCTCGCCCGAGCCGGGCGAGCAGGGACCTCGCCCGAGGTGACCGACCTGCGCATCGCCGTCGGGCAGTACGCCGCGACCGAGGACCACGAGGCCAACGCCGCAATCGCGGTGGGACTGGTGGCGCAGGCGGCGGAGGCAGGCGCGCGGCTGGTGCTGCTGCCCGAGTACGCGCTCGCCTGGGCGCCCCGGCTTCACGCGGGCCTCGGCGACGGGCACGCCGCGTTCGCCGATGCGCTCGCGGGGGCGGCACGCGCTCACGGGGTGTGGGTCGTCGCGGGGACGCTCGAGCCGGCGGGCGGGCGGTTGCTCAACGTGGCGATCGCGCTCGGTCCGGACGGCCGGCGCCGCGCCGCGTACACCAAGGTGCACCTCTTCGACGCCTTCGGGGTCCGGGAGTCCGACGTCCTCGACGCCGGAGCACCCGGCCAGCCGGTCGTCATCGACGTCGACGGCTGGCAGGTCGGCCTCGCGACCTGCTACGACCTGCGGTTCCCCGAGACGTTCCGGCTCCTGGTCGACGCCGGGGCCCAGGTCCTCGCCGTGGGGGCGGCCTGGGCGGCAGGTCCGGGCAAGGCCGACCAGCTCAAGGTGCTGGCACGCGCCCGGGCCTTGGAGAACACCAGCTACCTGCTGCTCGCGAGCCAGAGCGGCGAGGGTCGGACCGGCCGCAGCGCCGCCGTCGGGCCGCTCGGGGAGCGGCTGTCGGAGGCGGGGGAGACGCCCGAGCTGCTCGTGGTCGACCTGTCCCGGCAGCAGCTGAACACCGTCCGCGAGCGGGTGCCGTCGCTGCAGCACCGCCGCTATCGCGTGGTGCCGTCGGACTGAGCTAGGCGCGTGAGGTCGCCGCGAGCCGCTCGAGCTCGACCTTCGGGTCGAAGTCGGCCGGAGGCCAGCCGAGCTCCAGCTCCGTCAGGGCGCGGTGGAGAAGCTCGGTGACCGCGAGCCGGGCGTACCACTTGCGGTCCGCCGGGATCACGTGCCACGGCGCCTCGTCCACCGAGGTGCGGGCGAACATCTCCGCATAGGCGTCCTGGTAGGCGTCCCAGCGCTGACGCACGTCGACGTCGCCCGGGTTGTACTTCCACCACTTGTCGGGACGCTCGAGGCGCTCCTGCAGGCGCGCACCCTGCTCGGCGTGCGAGACCATCATCGCGACCTTGATCAGGGTGGTGCCGTTGCCGATGATCTCCCGGTCGAACGCCACCAGCTCCTCGTAGCGGGTCTCGTTGAGCTCCGGCGGCTCCAGCTGGTCGACCTTGACCACGAGCACCTGCTCGTAGTGCGAGCGGTCGAACACGCCGATCTTGCCGGCCGGGGGCAGCTGCCTGCGGATGCGCCAGAGGTGATCGTGCTCGCGCTCCTCGGCGGTCGGTACGCCGAACGAGGCCAGCGCCACCCCCTGCGGGTCGACCATGCCGATGACGTGCCGGACGATGCCGCCCTTGCCGGAGGTGTCGATGCCCTGCAAGAGGAGCAGCACCGAGCGGGTGCCGCCCGACTTGCCGTCGGCGAAGAGGCGTTCCTGCAGGTCGGAGAGCTGCTCGCCGCGCTCGGCCATGAATGCGGCGGCGCTGTGCTTGTCGCCCTCCCACCCCGGGGTGCCGGCGCGGTCGAACGACGCGAGGTCGAAGTCCTGGCCGACGCGCAACAGCTCGACCGGGTCGGCGGTCCAGGCGCCGGCCGCCGCCTTCGTTCTCTTCTTGCCCATGGGTCGCCACCCTAGGGCGGCGCAGGGATCAGCGGAGGGAGAACGCGGCGATCGCGATGGCGATGCCGTGGCAGAGGTAGCCGAGCATCGTGCCGACGTGGAAGATCTCGTGGAAACCGAACCAGCGGGGGCTCGGGTTGGGACGCTTCAGCCCGTAGACGAGCGCGCCGATCGTGTAGGCCAGGCCGCCGCCGATCACCAGCCACATCACGCCGGCGCCGCCCGAGCGGCCGAACGCCGGCAGGAACCAGACGGCCACCCAGCCGAGCGCGACGTAGATCGGCACGTAGAGCCAGCGTGGCGCCCCGAGCCACAGCACCCGCATCAGGATGCCGGCGATCGCCCCGGTCCACACGGTGATCAGCAGGGTGCGCGCGGTGCCGGCCGGCAGCAGCATCGTCGCCAGCGGCGTGTACGTGCCCGCGATGACGAGGAAGATGTTGGAGTGGTCCAGGCGGCGCAGCACGGCGGCCGTGCGCACGCTCCACGTGCCGCGGTGGTAGACGGCGCTGGTCCCGAACAGCAGCACGGTGGCCACCGCGAACACGACGACGCTCACCCGCGGCGCGCCCGAAGGGGTCAGCGCGATCAGTGCGATCCCGAAGACGAGTGCGACCGGGGCCAGGCCGGCGTGGATCCAGCCGCGCAGGCGCGGCTTGACCGCCTCGGCGACCTCCTCGACGGCGTCCTTGACGTCGCCGCCGACCTCGCGCGCGGCGCTGATCGCCTCGGAGGCGAGCGGCCGGGCGCCGTCGGGACGGTGCTCGTGGCGGCTGCGAGCCATGGGAACGCTCCGGTGAGGCAGGGATGGGGCTCAACTGAACCTACGCCAGCGTAACTTACGACCGCGTAGGTGACGAGTGGCTGCGGCGCGCGATAGTTTTGGCCGCGGTTGCCGTAGGACGTGAGAGGGGCGCCGTGAAGAGTCCGGTCAGCTTCATCTACGGCCTGTACGAGCGCCAGATCATCGCTGGCCTGAACGGCAACCTGCCCGCTCACGTGGGGCTGATGCTCGACGGCAACCGCCGCTGGGCGCGCTCGGTCGGCCTGGAGACCTCGGCGGGTCACCGCGCCGGCGCGGACAAGATCGCGGACCTGCTCTCCTGGTGCGAGGAGGTGGGCATCGACCTCGTCACGCTCTGGTTGCTCTCCACCGACAACCTGCGGCGCGAGCCCGAGCAGGTGAGCCAGCTCCTCGAGATCATCGCCGAGGCGGTCGAGACGCTGGCCGCCACCCGCCGTTGGCGGATCCGGGTGGTCGGTGAGCTCGACCTGCTGCCTGCCGAGATCGTCGCGCGGCTGCACGCCGCCCAGGACGCCACCGCGGACGTCGAGGGCGTGCACGTCACCTGCGCGATCGGCTACGGCGGCCGCGACGAGATCGCGGGCGCTGTGCGGTCGCTGCTCAAGGAGCAGGCGAAGGCCGGGGTGTCGCTGGAGCACCTCGCCGAGGTGATCACGGTCGAGCACATCGCCGAGCACCTGTACACGCGCGGGCAGCCCGACCCCGACCTCGTCATCCGCACCTCGGGCGAGCAGCGGATCGGCGGGTTCCTGCTCTGGCAGAGCGTGCACAGCGAGTTCTACTTCTGCGAGGCCTACTGGCCGGCGTTCCGCAAGGTCGACTTCATCCGTGCCCTGCGCGACTACGCGGCGCGCGAGCGCAGGCTGGGCCGCTGAAGGCTCGCACGTTGCGGGCAGGTGAACTCCTGGATCTTGGGCGCGCCGCTGCTTGGGTCGCGACCCGTGCAGTCGTAGCGTGAGCGGCATCGGGAGGCAGTCGTCACCCGTCGGGAGGCAGCGTGGAGCATCGCTCGGACGCCCACCAGGGCGTCGATGTCGGCGCCAGCCCTGCGCCTACGCCTCCCGCCTCACCCGCGGTGATCGCCGGTGTCGGCGACCGCCGACCCGGATAGGAGCCGTCCTTGAGCACTCCGCACCTCGCTGCTGTGTCCGAGAAGTCGACACAGCTCCCGATCGCCACGTCGGACATCCCCGGTGCGGAGGACGCACCTGACCGACGACGGACGTTCGTGCTGGACACCTCGGTCCTGCTGTCGGACCCGAAGGCACTGACGCGATTCGCCGAGCACGACGTCGTGCTCCCGGTGGTCGTGGTCACCGAGCTCGAGGGCAAACGTCACCACCCGGAGCTCGGCTACTTCGCACGGAGCGCCCTGCGCGCGTTGGACGACCTGCGCCAGCAGCACGGCTACCTCGACCGGCCCGTCCCGATGGGGGCCAGCGGCGGCACGGTGCGGGTGGAGCTGAACCACTCCGACCCGACCGTGCTGCCCTCGGGGCTGCGGCTGGGCGACAACGACACCCGGATCCTGTCGGTGGCGGCGAACCTGCGCGCCGAGGGCCACGTCGTCACGGTGGTGAGCAAGGACCTGCCGATGCGGGTCAAGGCCTCCGCCGTCGGCCTCGCCGCCGAGGAGTACCGCGCACAGATGGCGGTCGACTCGGGCTGGCGGGGGATGGCGGAGGCCGAGCTGACCGAGGACGAGATGGGGCGGCTGTGGACCGAGGAGCGGCTCGCCGTCGTCGATCTGTCCGGTGCGGGCGACATGCGTGACCTGCCCTGCCACACCGGCCTGGTGCTGCACTCGCCGCGCGGCTCGGCGCTCGGTCGCATCACGGCCGACAAGCAGGTGCAGCTGGTCCGGGGCGACCGGGACATCTTCGGGATGCACGGGCGCAGCGCCGAGCAGCGGATCGCGATCGACCTGCTGCTGGACAACGAGATCGGGATCGTGTCGCTGGGAGGGCGAGCGGGGACGGGGAAGTCCGCTCTCGCCCTCTGCGCCGGCCTCGAGGCCGTGCTGGAGCGCAACGAGCACCGCAAGATCATGGTGTTCCGCCCCCTGTACGCGGTGGGTGGCCAGGAGCTCGGCTACCTGCCGGGCTCCGAGGCGGAGAAGATGAACCCCTGGGCGCAGGCGGTCTTCGACACCCTCGGTGCCGTGGTCTCGCGCGAGGTCGTCGACGAGGTGATGGACCGCGGCATGCTCGAGGTGCTGCCGCTCACCCACATCCGCGGCCGCTCGCTGCACGACGCGTTCGTGATCGTCGACGAGGCGCAGTCCCTCGAGCGGAACGTGCTGCTCACGGTGCTGTCCCGGATCGGGCAGGACTCCCGTGTGGTGCTGACGCACGACGTCGCTCAGCGCGACAACCTGCGGGTCGGGCGCCACGACGGCGTCGCCGCGGTGATCGAGGCGCTCAAGGGCCACCCGCTGTTCGCGCACGTCACGCTGAACCGCTCCGAGCGCTCACCCGTGGCCGCGCTCGTCACCGAGCTGTTGGAGGGTGCCGACCTGTAGCGGCGCCGGCGCGCGAAGCAGGGACGTGGGCCGGAGAGCCGGCTCACGTCCCTGCTCGGTCGGAGACCGCGGTCGGTCAGGGCTGGGTCCGCCGGAGCACGCGCAGGTCGACGAACCCGAGCACGGCGATCACGACCGCGCCGATCGCGCTCAGGCCCAGCGGACCGGCGTCGGAGACGAGCTCCGCGACGGTGGGCCAGGCGTCCGCCCTCGTGATGGCGATGACCGTCACCAGCAGCACCACCAGCACCCCGGCGATGGCCGCCCACAGCCCGAGCAGCTTGAAGCGCTTGTAGATCGTCGCGAAGGTCAACCCGATCGTGAAGGCGAGCATGGCGATGACGAGGTAGGCCAGGAACGCCACCGCGACGTTGCCGCCCCCGAAGTCGTCGATGAAGTAGATGCGGCCGTTCACGCCCCAGCCGCCGGTGGCGTTCTCGATCAGTCCGAGGACGACGTAGAGGGCGGCGAGGACGCCGCTGGAGAGCAGGCCGGTCAGCATGGTGCCGAGCAGGAAGTCCCGCCGGGTCACGCTCATCGCCTGCGAGAACGGGAACGTCCGGGTCTGCGCCATGGCGCCGACCGACAGGAAGTACCACAGGGCGGCCTGCCCGGACCCGGCGATCTTGACGCCGTCGCTGGGGATCAGCGCGAACACCCCCAGCGTCACCAGGAAGGCGCCGCCGAGGATGATCAGCGGCAGCGTCACGAAGGTCAGCCTGACGAGCAGGTGCATGCGGACGACATCCAGGACGCGGCTCATCGCGGGGCTCCTTTCGTGGTCGTGGTCTGGGCCTGGTGCGCGTGCTGCGTCATCCGCACCACGAGCTGCTGCAGCGACACCGCTTCGGTGTCCAGGCCGGCCCGTGCGAGCGCCTGCCTGTCGGCCTCGGTGAGCGCGCCGAGCACGGTGGCGGCCAGGGTGTTGCCGAGGGCGTCGGTGTGGATCACCCGGCGGCCCGCCGTGAAGGTCTCGACGGCGGATCGCTGGCCGACGATCGTGGTCGCCTCACCCCGCAGGCTCTCGGCGTCGGTGTCGACGATGATCCGGCCGTCGTCGATCACGACGACGTTCTCCACGAGGTGGGCGATCTCGTCGATGAGGTGGCTCGAGAGCACGATGGTGCGCGGGTGCTCGGCGTAGTCCGCCAGCAGGCGGTCGTAGAACACCTGGCGGGCCACCGCGTCGAGCCCGAGGTAGGGCTCGTCGAAGAAGGTGACCTCGGCGCGCGAGGCGATGCCGATGATGACGCCGACCGCCGAGAGCTGGCCACGGGAGAGCTTCTTGATGGTGCGGTTCATCGGGAGCCGGAACTCCTCGACCAACGACTCGGCGAGCTGCTGGTCCCAGTTCGCGAAGAACATCCTGGCGGCCGCGAACGCGTGGTGCGGCTTGGACTCGTCCTGGTACTGCTGGCTCTCGCGGACGAAGCACATGCGCGAGAGCACGTCGGCGTTCTCGTACGGCTCGCGGCCGAAGACCCGCACCGTGCCGTGCGTCGCGAAGTTCTGCGCCGTGATGATCGACATCAGCGTGGTCTTGCCGGCGCCGTTGCGGCCCAGCAGCCCCGTGATCGTGTTCTCGGCGAAGCCGACGGTGACGTCGTCGAGGGCGAGCGTCTCCCGATAGCGCTTGGTGAGGTGGTCGACCTCGATGGCTGCCGTCATGGTGTGGTTCCTTGGTCGGGGGGCGCGGTGCGCCCGCGGATGAGGTCGGCGACGTCGGCGGGGGAGAGCCCGATCGCGTTCGCCTCGGCCAGCAGGGGGTCGAGGAATCGCTCGGCGAACCCGGTGCGCCGCTCGGCGAGCAGGGCCTCGCGGGCCCCCGCCGTGACGAACATGCCGATGCCTCGCCGCTTGTGCAGCACACCCTTCTCCACGAGCAGGTTGACGCCCTTGCCCGCTGTCGCCGGGTTGATCCGGTGGAACGCAGCCAGCTCGTTGGTCGAGGGAGCCTGCGACTCCTCCGCCAGCGAGCCGTCGAGGATCGCGTCCTCGACCGCTTGCGCGATCTGCAGGAAGATCGCGCGCCCTTCCTCGACCATGCTCACCCCGGTTCCTCGGTTCATTACTCGACTAGTGAACCAGAGAGGTGGCCATCCTGTCAAGCGGCGGGTGGGCCGATCCGTCGGACGACACGGTCGCGCGCTCCTGCGGCCACCGCCTAGACTGGGAGTTGAAACTATTCAATAGCGCTGCTGCGCTTGGTTCGAAGGAGAGCCTGTTGGGCACGACCACCGTCGCCGACGATCTCGCGTTGCTCCGCGACGCGACGTTCATCACCGCCGATGCCGACCGCGGCGCCGCCCTGGTCCTGCGGACCACGACGAGGCTGGACCAGCCTCGCTCCGAGGTGAGCTCCGCCGTCGTGCTCTCGACGGGACTGGGCATCTACGAGCTGAGCCTCGACGGGGCGCCGGCGAGCGAGGACCTGTTCGCACCCGGCTGGACCTCCTACGAGTGGCGGCTGCAGTACCAGCGCTACGACGTGACCGAGCAGGTCCGCGCCGGTGCCGGCGAGGAGCTGGCCGTCTCGGCGCTGGTGGGCAACGGCTGGTACCGCGGCGACTTCGGGTTCGGCGACTCCAACTCCAACTACGGCGAGGAGATCGGGCTGCTCGCAGCCATCCAGATCACCTACGCCGATGGCGCCACGCAGGTGATCGCGACCTCGACGGACTGGGAGGCGAGCACCGGCGACGTCGTCGAGCACTCGATCTACCACGGGCAGCGCATCGACGCCCGGCTGCGCTCCGGGGGCGGCACCGCGCTGCAGGTGCGGGCCGGCTCCGAGCTCGACACCGACAGGCTCACGCCGCAGGTCGCCGAGGGGGTGCGCCGCCACGAGGTGATCGCCCCGCAGAAGATCTGGACCTCGCCCTCCGGCAAGACGCTGATCGACTTCGGCCAGAACCTCGTGGGTTGGATCCGGGTGCGCGCCGGCGGACCTGCGGGGACCGAGATCGTGCTCCGCCACGCCGAGGTGCTCGAGAACGACGAGCTCGGCGTGCGGCCGCTGCGGGCGGCGCGTGCCACCGACACGTTCGTGCTGTCGGGCACGGGCGTCGACACCTTCGAGCCGACCTTCACGTTCCACGGCTTCCGCTACGCCGAGGTGAGCGGCTGGCCGGGTGAGCTGAGCGCGGAGGACCTCGAGGCCGTCGTCGTCCACTCGGCGATCCGGCCGACGTTCGACTTCGAGTGCTCCGAGCCGATGGTGAACCAGCTGGTGCACAACTCGGTCTGGGGGCAGAAGGGCAACTTCCTCGCGGTGCCCACCGACTGCCCGCAGCGCGACGAGCGGCTCGGCTGGACCGGTGACATCGCCGCCTACGCCGCGACCTCGGCGTTCCAGTTCGACGTGGCCGACTTCCTGCACAACTGGCTGCTCGACCTCGCCGAGGAGGGCAAGCACGACGAGCACGGCTACATTCCCGTCATCGTGCCGAACAACCTCAAGCCGAACCTCATCCAGAAGCCGCTGCCGTTCCTCGACATGGCCTCGCAGGCCGTCTGGGCTGACGCCGCCGCCTGGGTCCCCGAGGCGCTGTGGAACGCCTACGGCGACCGGGAGCGG
Source organism: Pseudactinotalea suaedae (assembly GCF_009733815.1). Lineage (GTDB taxonomy): Bacteria > Actinomycetota > Actinomycetes > Actinomycetales > Beutenbergiaceae > Pseudactinotalea > Pseudactinotalea suaedae. Next base: position 141,448 of record NZ_WNXY01000010.1, on the reverse strand, counting down.
CTCGCCGCGCACTACCCCGGCATGGTCGGGCACGTCGAGTCGGTGATCCCGCTGCTGTCGGAGACCGGGCTCTGGGACCAGGGCTTCCAGCTCGCGGACTGGCTCGACCCGGACGCGCCGCCGGACGACCCGGCGGCCGCCAAGGCCGACACCGGGGTGGTGGCGACCGCGTCGTTCTACCGCAGCGTCATGTTCACGGCCCGGACGGCGCGCGAGCTGGGCCTCGACGAGGACGCCGCCCGGTGGGAGGCGCTGGCGCAGCGGCTGCGCGCGGCGTTCCGCGAGCACTACGTCGCCGATCAGCGCGTCACCTCGGACTGCGCCACGGTGTACGCGCTCGCCATCTGCTTCGGGCTGCTGGAGGAGGAGGAGAACGCGTGGGCGGCGGACCGGCTCGCCGAGCTCGTCGCCGAGCGGGACTACCGCGTCACCACCGGGTTCGCCGGCACCCCGTTCGTCACGTGGGCGCTGTCGGAGCACGGGCACGCGGACGTGGCGTACAAGCTGCTGCTGGAGCGCGGCTGCCCCTCGTGGCTGTACCCGATCACCATGGGCGCGACCACGATCTGGGAGCGGTGGGACTCGATGCTGCCCGACGGCAGCATCAACCCCGGTGAGATGACCTCGTTCAACCACTACGCCCTGGGCGCCGTCGCGGACTGGATCTACCAGGTCGTGGCGGGCATCCGGCCGGCCGAGCCGGGCTACCGACGGATCCGGATCCAGCCGGTCCCGGGGGAGGGGATCGACTGGGTCCGCGCCGGGTACGACTCGCGCGTGGGCCGCATCGAGACCTCCTGGCGCACCGACGGCGATGCCTTCACGCTCGAGATCACGACTCCGGAGGGTGTGCCCGCCGACGTCGTCCTTCCCGACGGCACCACTCACGAGGTCACCGGCGGCACCCACACCTTCACCGCCTAGCCAGGTTTCAACACGATTCCGTACGGACCCAGGTTTCAACACGATTCTGGACGTTCGCGTGGCTGTCCGGAATCGTGTTGAAACCGGTGGGTGTACGGAATCGTGTTGAAAGCGGTCAGCGGAGGGGGTCGAGCGGGCGCAGCACGTCCGGGGTCCGCCCGGTCGTGACGAGCTCGGCGACCAGTCGGCCGGTCAGAGGCCCGAGCGTGACGCCCCACATGCCGTGGCCACCCGCCGCGATCACGCGTGGGGAGCGGGTCGGGCCGATCAGCGGGAGCCCGTCGGGCGTGCAGGGGCGGGAGCCGACCCACTCGTCCTGCCGGTCGTCGAAGTCGGCACCGGCCAGCAGCGGCCGGGCCGCGCGCACGATCGCGTCGATCCGGCGCGGGTCGAGCGGCTCGCCCGGTCGGCGGAACTCCATCATCCCGGCGACCCGGTAGCGGTCACCGAGCGGTGTGCACGCCACCCGCTGGATCGGGAAGTACAGCGGCACCCGGGGCATCGGCTCGACCGGGACCGTGAAGGAGTAGCCGCGCCCGGCCTGGACGACCATGCGGACCCCGAACGGCCGCGCCAGCCTGCCCAACCAGGCGCCGGTCGCGATCACCACGACGTCGGCGGACAGGCGGTCCTCACCGGAGTCGGTCTGGATCCGTACCGCGCCGGGGCTCGACGGCGTCCCGCCCGAGATCTCGGTCGCGACCGTGCGTTCGTGGATCCGCACACCGAGGCCGCGCACCGCGGCGGCCAGCGACTCCAGGTAGTGCGGCGGGTGCAGGAACCGGGTGCCGTCGAGCCTGATCGCGTTGACGACCTGCTCCGAGACCGCGGGCGCGATGGCCCGGACCTCGTCACCGCTGATCAGGTCGGCGGTGACCGGTTGTCCCGCGGAGCGGATCTGGTCGAACTCCTCCATCAGCAGTCGGTGCTCGTCGGCGCCGGCGAAACAGGCGAGGAACGGCTCGGCGACGTGCGTGGGTTCGGTCACGCCACCCTCGGCGAGCTCGTCGAAGGCCGCCAGCGCCTGCTGGTTGAGCGGGATGTAGGCCTGCATCGCGCGGTGCCAGGCCGCCGCCGTCGAGTGCCGCAGGAACCCCAGCATGAACCGGACCAGGTCCAGGTCCGGCCGCAGCGGCACGTAGAGCGGTGAGGTGACGGAGAACATCGCCCGGAGCCCGGTGCGCAGGATCGCGGGCTCGGGCAACGGCGTGGTGATCGGCGGCGTCAGCCAGCCCGCGTTCCCCCAGGACGACCCCGCCGCGACCCTGTCGGTCTCGACCACCGTGACGTCGAGCCCGGCGCGGCGCAGGTGCCACGCGGTCGAGAGCCCGACGATGCCCGCTCCCACGACCACGGCGGAGGTGGGGGTGGGGAGAGGGCGTCGCATGTCCCCATCTTGCATGCTGGACAGCGGACTGGTCGACGATCCACCGCAGGGATGACGTCGCAGCCTCGCTCAGCCCGTGGTGGGAGGCCGGGTCCCGCCGTGGGGGCGATGCCGCGGCCGGGTGTGCTCGGCGAGGCTGGACGCAGCACCCCAGCCGACCAGGAGGTCAACCATGGCGCACCCGAGCTCGACCCCTCACCGCTCGATCGACCCCAGCCGGGCCGCCCTGGTGCTGGTGGGCGCGGCCGTCGCCGTGCTCATGGCCCTGCTGCTGGGCGACGGCGGCGCACCGGCGGCGCTGGCCGTCACCGCCGCGGTGGCCGGGTTCGGGGCGTTCGTCGGCGCGTGCCGGCTGCTCGGGCAGGTGTGAGCCTCAGTCGATGGAACCGGCGATCTCGACGACCTCGATCCGGCCCTCGGCGAGCTTGTACTCGGCACCGACGACGGCGCACCGGCCCTCCGCGACGGCGTCGGCCAGCGCGTGGGAGTAGTTGGCCAGCATCCGCACCGTGCCGCGCAGGTGCTGCCGACCGAGCTCGGCCGGCCCCGGGACCTCGAGGTCGAACGCCGAGCCGTCACCGCCGGCCCCGGTGGGGACACGGGTGACGATGCTGGGGATCACCCGGTCGACGACCGCGCGGATCATGCCGGAGGGCATCTCGCCGGTGACCAGCGCGTGCCGCGCCGCGGCGACGGCACCGCAGCTGTCGTGCCCGAGCACGACCACCAGCGGCGCGTGCAGCACCTCGATGCCGTACTCGATCGAGCCGATCACCGTGGTGTCGACCACGTGCCCCGCGGTGCGGACCACGAACATGTCGCCGAGACCGCGGTCGAAGATGATCTCGGCCGCCACCCGCGAGTCGGAGCAACCGAAGAGCACGGCGAACGGGTGCTGCTCGCCGCTCAGCTCGGCGCGGCGGTCGATGCCCTGGCGGGGGTGCTCGACCTCGCCGGCGACGAACCGTGCGTTGCCGGCCTCCAGCTCCGCCCACGCCTCGGCGGGGGTCAGCGGTGGCTGCTGGGTCATGACCTCGGCTCCAGCTCGCGCCTGGTCGGTGGGTCGGCACCCGGCCGGGCGACCGTGATCGCTGCCACGCGCCCCGCCCAGGCCATCGCCGTGCGCAGCTCCTGCTCGGAGATCGAGTGCAGCTTCTCGCGCCGGGCCGCGCCGAGCAGGTCGGCGGTCCACAGGGCGTCGATCAGGCCGCTCATGTAGGAGTCGCCCGCTCCCACGGTGTCGACGACCGTGACCGACGGTGCGGCCACCGTCACCTCGAGGCCGCTGCTGGTGAACGCGGTCGACCCCGCCGATCCTCCCGTGACCACCACGATGGCCGGGCCCTGCTGCGCCCACTCCCGTGCGGCGTCGAACGGGTCGAGGTGGGAGTACAGCCAGCGGAAGTCCTCGTCGGAGACCTTGATGACGTCGGAGCGGGCGGCGACCCGTTCGATCAGCGCCTCGGCCTCGGCCGGCTCGCCCATGATCGAGGGCCGTGCGTTGACGTCGTAGGAGATGGTGGCGTACTCGCGTGCGGCGAGCGCGATCTCGGACACCGCGTCGGCACCGGGGCGCAAGGTGGCGCCGATCGAGCCGACGTGCAGCACCGTGAGACCGGTGTCGAGGTGGACCTCGGGCACGTTCCACAGCAGGTCGAAGGTGTAGGTGGCCGCTCCCTCGGCATCGAGGGTGGCCGCCGCCGTGGAGGTGCGTGCGGCGCCGTCGGACCCCGGGACCACGTGGACCTTCGAGGCCCGCAGGTGGTCGAGGACCGTGTGCCCGCGCGGGTCGCGCCCCAGCCAGGTGGCGAGCTGGGTGTCGCGCCCCAGGCGCGCGAGCCCGAGCGCGACGTTCGCGGGGGAGCCACCGGGGTGCTCGGCCGTGGTCCCGGAGGCGTCGTGGACGATGTCGACGAGCGCCTCACCGATGACGAGGGCGTGGCTCACTCGGAGTCCTCCTCGCTGTCGGCGCCCTCGACGGTGACGGTCGCGTCGCGTGCGGTGGCGAGCCGCTCACGGGCGTCGTCGATGACGTGCTGGCACCGGTCGGCAAGCGCCTCCCCGCGCTCCCAGAGCGCGAGCGAGTCCTCGAGACTGGCGGCGCCGGACTCCAGGCGTGCGACGACCTCCACGAGCTCGTCACGAGCCTGCTCGTAGGTCAGCGTGGCGGGGTCGGTTGCTGCGGTCACGACGTGAATCCAACCACTGCCTCGGCTCCTTCGTCAGCCTCGACGGTCTTCGAGACCGTCACATGGACGCGGCCCCGCGCGAGCAGGCCTGTCAGATCCTCCCCGACGGCGACCTGGTCCGCCGAGCGCACGACCTCGCCGGCCGCGCTGCGCAGCACCGCATAACCCCGGTCGAGGGTGGCCTGCGGCGAGAGCGTGCGCAACGCTGTCCGGAGGGTGTCGACCTCACCCCGTGCGACCCGTACGCGTTCGGTCAGGGCCCGGCGGCTGCGCTCGCGCGCCGAGGACAGCGACCTCGTGTGCACCTCGAGGATGCTCGTGGGGTCCACGAGCACGGGGCGGGAACGGAGCGCGTCGATGCGGTGCTGCTCGGCGTCGATCCGGTGCCGCACGACGGCCCGCAGCCGCTGCCGGGCGAGATCGAGACCGGCGCGCTCCCGCTGGATGTCCGGCACGACGCGCTTGGCGGCGTCGGTCGGGGTCGACGCGCGGTAGTCCGCCACGAGGTCGAGCAACGGGGCGTCGGTCTCGTGCCCGATCGCGGAGACGATCGGGGTCCGTGCCGCAGCCGCCGCCCGGATCATCGCCTCGTTCGAGAACGGGAGCAGGTCCTCGACAGCGCCACCGCCGCGGGTGATCACGATGACGTCGACATCGGGGTGGGCATCCAGGTCCGCGATGGCGCGCACGACCTGGCCGACACAGCTCGGCCCCTGCACCGCGACCTCGCGGATCTCGAACCTCACCTGCGGCCAGCGGTCGCGGGCGTTGGCGAGCACGTCGTCGCGGGCCTTCGCGGCGGGCGCGCAGATCAGCCCGACGCGGGTGGGCAGGAACGGCAGCGGCCGCTTGCGCTCACGGTCGAAGAGCCCCTCGGCCGCGAGGAGTCGCTTGAGCTGCTCGACCCGCGCGAGCAGGTCACCCACGCCGATCGCGCGGATGCTGCGGCCCGAGAGCTGCAGGGTGCCGCGCTTGACCCAGTACTCGGGCTTGCCCTGCACGACCACGTGCGAGCCCTCGCCGACCTGCGGGATCCCGGCCAGCATCCGCTTGGGCATCGTCACGGTCATCGACATGTCGACATCGGTGTCGCGCAGCGTCACCCATGCCGTGTTGCTCGAGTTGTGGGCGTTGAGGCTGACGATCTGCCCCTCGACCCACACGCTCGGCATCCGCGCGATGTAGTCGACGATCTTGCTCGAGAGCACCCGCACGGGCCACGGGTTCTCCGCCGTGGTCTCCATCGCCTTGCTCGGCAGCGGCGCGCGGGCCGCACCGGGCCCAGCGCTCGCAGCGGGCCGCTCGGCGTTCGGCTGCTCGGTCACCCCCTTAGCGTGCCTCATCGCACCGACACCGACAGCCATCGCCGGAGGTGCCCGGGTGCCGGCGCCCCGGGTGGACGTGGAGGTCCGGTGTGGGTGAGGGAGCGCACAGGCCCTCGTGCGGCGCGGCATGGGAGAATCATCGGTGTGACTGACACGACGACGACCGGGGCCAAGAGGATCCTGCTGGCCGCCCCCCGGGGATACTGCGCCGGCGTGGACCGAGCCGTCGAGGCGGTCGAGAAGGCCTTGGAGCACTACGGTGCGCCGGTCTACGTGCGCAAGGAGATCGTCCACAACAAGTACGTCGTCGAGTCGCTGACCGAGCGCGGTGCGATCTTCGTGCAGGAGACCGACGAGGTGCCCGAGGGTGCCCGCGTGATCTTCTCGGCGCACGGCGTCTCGCCCGCCGTCCACGCCCAGGCGGCCGCCCGCAACCTCGACACGATCGACGCGACCTGCCCGCTCGTGACCAAGGTGCACAAGGAAGCCGTCCGGTTCGCGGCCGAGGACTTCGACATCCTGCTGATCGGTCACGAGGGTCACGAGGAGGTCGAGGGCACCGCCGGCGAGGCGCCGGAGCACATCACGCTCGTCGACGGCCCCGACGCCGTCGACCAGATCGAGGTCCGCGACCCCGACAAGGTCATCTGGCTCTCGCAGACCACGCTCTCGGTCGACGAGACCATGGAGACCGTGCGCCGGCTGCGCGAGAAGTTCCCCCAGCTCGCCGACCCGCCCAGCGACGACATCTGCTACGCCACCCAGAACCGGCAGGTCGCCGTCAAGAAGATCGCGCCGCAGGCCGATGTGGTCATCGTCGTCGGCTCGGCGAACTCCTCGAACTCGGTGCGTCTCGTCGAGGTCGCCCTCGAGTCCGGCGCCCGCGCCTCCTACCGGGTCGACCACGCCGGCGAGCTGGACCCGGCATGGTTCGACGGCGCGACCACGGTGGGTCTGACGTCCGGCGCATCGGTGCCCGAGATCCTCGTGCGCGACGTCATCACCCAGCTGGACGAGTGGGGCTTCGGCGACGTCGAAGAGATCCGCACCGCGACCGAGGACCTGATGTTCTCGCTCCCGCGCGAGCTCCGCGCCGACCTCAAGGCGGCGGGTCAGTCGACCAAGCGCCCCCGGCAGCTCGACCTCCGCCCGGTCTGAGGCGAGCGGGATCGCCAAGGCGACTCTCCGCCGTCGGGCCCTCCAACCCGACGGCGGAGCGTGGCCAGCTCAGGCAGGCACCATCAGTCGGTAGCCGATCCCTCGCACCGAGGCGATCTCGAGCCCGGTGCCGGGCTCCAGCCGCTTGCGCAGCCGTTTGACGGCCGAGGTGACGACATCAGGGGCGCCGAGGTACCCCGTGTTCCAGACGCGGCTGGTCAGCTCGGCGAACGACCAGACACGCTCGATCTCCGAGGCGAGCGCGGCCAGCAGGTCGAACTCACGCTGCGACAGGTGCAGCAGCCGACCGGCGATCGACACCTCCCGCACCGCGAGGTCGACCCGCAACGGACCCCGCTGGATCAGGGTGAGCGTCGGCGGACGCGCCACCTCGCCCCGCGGTTCGGGCGCGCCGTGGCGCGGCCGGTCGGAGGCGAGCAGCGCTCGCGCCCCGTCGGTATCGGCTGCGGCGACGACGACCGCCTGGTCCTTGACCAGACGAGCGACCTCACCGCAGGCCTCGAGCGAGAGCCCGACGCAGAGCACGTAGCCCTGCTCGGTTTCCGCAACATCGATGGACATTCAGACCTCCACCCCCCCGGGGAGTCATGCGGTCGATCCTTTCTGCTCCCTGCCACCCCGTCAAGGACCCCGGCACCACCGATGTCCCTGGACGCACCCTGGGGTGGCCCTGAGCCGCACCCGCACGGTCGCTGACCCGACCTTGACCTGCCCCTGAACCGACCCTGAACCGACCGCCAACCGATCGCGACCTGGCCGGGAACCGTCCTTGCTGGTGGGTGGCGCGGAGCGACAGCGTGGGGCGTGTCCCTCACCTGGGGCGCGGACTGGTGCCCGGCGACCGGCCGGACCCATCGACAGGAGGCACTGTGCGCACACGCTCAGCCAGACGTCTGGCCGTTGCGGGATGCGCGACCGCCGGGATGCTCGCGACCTTGGTCGTGGGTGCAGTCCCAGCGTTCGCGGATCCCGGCCCCGTGGTCCCCGCCACGGCGGACGAGAAGTTCACCGACGAAGCCATGGCGACCTTGTCCGAGGAGGACAGCGCCGACTTCTGGGTGAGGTTCGCCGATCGGGCGGACCTGACCAGCGCCGCGGCCATCCCCGACTGGGACGAGCGCGGCGTCGCTGTGCACGAGGCGCTGACCTCGACGGCGGCAGCCGCGCAGGCGGACACGATCGCGGCGTTGGAGGCCGCCGGGGCGAGCTTCACCCCGCGCTGGATCACCAACGCGATCCTCGTGCAGGACGGCACGCTCGAGCTGGCCCAGTCCCTGGCCACCAGCGCCGAGGTTCTCGAGATCCGGGAGACGACGACGTATCCCGGCGAGGTCCCGGTCGAGGAGGTCGCCGGCACGCAGGGCCTCGACGCGGTCGAGTGGGGCGTGCAGGCCATCAACGCCGACGACGTGTGGAGCCAGCTCGGCGTCACGGGTGAGGGCATCGTGGTGGCGAACATCGACTCGGGGGTCGACGGCGACCACCCGGCGCTGATGGAGCACTACCGGGGCTACAACGGGGACGGCACCTTCACCAACGACTACAACTGGTTCGACGTGGCGGGCGCCTGCGGTGACGTGCCCTGCGACACCGACGACCACGGCTCGCACACGATGGGCACGATCGCCGGCGGTGACGGTGGCGACAACCAGATCGGTGTCGCACCCGGCGCCGAGTGGATCGCCGCCAACGGCTGCTCCACGTGTGCCGACGCCGACCTGATCGCCTCGGGCGAGTGGATCGTCGCACCGACGGACTCCGAGGGCGGCAACCCCGACCCGAGCATGCGGCCGCACGTCGTCAACAACTCGTGGGGCTCGACGATCCCCACGAACGACCCGTTCATGGAGGACGTCATCGCTGCCTGGGAGGCGGCCGGCGTCTTCGGCACCTGGTCCAACGGCAACAGCGGACCTTCGTGCGAGACCAGCGGCTCACCGGGCAGCCGGACGATCACCTACTCGGTGGGTGCGTTCGACTCCAACGGGGCGATCGCCTCGTTCTCGGCGCGCGGTCCGGGTCAGGACGGCACGGTCAAGCCGAACATCGCCGCACCGGGTGTGAGCATCCGCTCGGCGTTCGCGGACGGCACCTACGGCTCGATGTCCGGCACCTCGATGGCCGCGCCGCACCTCGCGGGAGCCATCGCGCTGCTGTGGAGCGCCGCGCCCTCGCTCGTCGGTGACATCGCCGGCACCCAGGCGCTGCTCGACGAGACCGCGCTCGACGTGGACGACACCTCCTGCGGCGGCACGGAGACGGACAACAACGTGTGGGGCGAGGGCAGGCTCGACGCCCTGGCGCTGCTGCTGGCCGCGCCGATCGGTGACGCGGGCACCCTGGCGGGCACCGTGACCGACGAGACCGGAGCCGCGCTCGCCGGCGCCTCGGTGCAGGTCGAGGGACCGACCGAGCGCACCGTGACCACCAGCGACGAGGGCGCGTTCTCCCTCGGGGTCGTGGCCGGTGACTACACCGTGACCGCCTCGGCGTTCGGTTTCGAGCCGGGTTCCAGCGAGGTGGCCGTGGTCGCGGGTGAGACCACCACGGTCCCGCTCAGCCTCGTGGCGGCCGCCGCCTTCGCGGTGTCCGGCACGGTGACCGACGCCGGGACCGGGGAACCGGTCGAGGGCGCGAGCGTCAGTCTCGACGCCCCGATCGAGCCGGTGACGACAGGGGCGGACGGCACGTACGCGTTCGCCGAGGTCCCCACCGGCACGTACACGCTCTCGGTCACGGCGGGCGCCTGTGCGGCGCCGGCCACCCACGAGCTCACCGTCGACGGGAACGTGACGCTCGACGTCACGCTCGAGGCGGTGACCGACGCGTTCGGCTACTACTGCACCGTGGGTGCGGCCGACTACCGGCAGGGCGCGGACGTCGTCGACCTCACGGGCGACGAGTCGACCGCGACGATCGACCTGCCGTTCGCGTTCAGCCTGTACGGGGAGAGCTACGAGCAGGTCCACGTGTCGAGCAACGGGCACCTGAACTTCCTGGCCCCGGTCACCGCGTTCAGCAACGTGGCGCTCCCGGCGGCGGGAGCCCCGAACGCGGCGGTGTACCCGTTCTGGGACGACCTCCAGCTGGACGCCGAGGCGAGTGTCCTCACCGCGTCGACCGAGGTCGAGGGTGATGCCGCGTTCGTGGTCGAGTACCGCAACGTCAAGCCGTACGGTGCCGCGGCCACGCAGCGGCTGAGCTTCTCGGCCACGTTGGTCGAGGACGGTCGCGTGATCTTCGGGTACGGCGACCTGACCCCCGCGGACGACCCGCGGGCGGCGGGCGCGTCAGCCACCATCGGCATCGAGAACGCCGACGGCACGGTCGCCCACCAGTACTCCTTCGACTCCGAGTCGATCTCCACCGGGCTGTCCATCACCTACGCGCTGCCGCCGCACGGCTACGTGCAGGGTGTGGTGACGGACGCCAACGACGGGCTCGCGGTCGCGGGTGCCACCGTGACGGCCACGCCGGCCGACGGCGGTGACCCGGTCGTCGTGACCACCGACGAGGCGGGCGCGTACGAGGCGCTGCTGTTCTTCGGCTCGTACACGGTCGAGATCTCGGCACCGGGGTACGAGGCCCGCTCCACGGACGTGATCATCGAGGTCGACGGCGAACGCAACACGTTCTCCCCGGAGCTCGAGACGGGCATCGCCGAGGTCGCTCCGTCGTCGTACTCCTGGGTCCTCACCGAGGGCGAGAGCCGGACGGCGGACCTCACGGTCACGAACTCGGGCTCGTCCCCGCTGGTCTACTCCATCGGCGAGCTGCCGCGGAACGTCCAGACCGAGGGGAAGGCTCCGGCGCTGTCGATGGGCGCCCAGTCCACGACGATGGTCCCGACCGAGGGCGCCACGACGCTCGACGAGGCGCAGACCGCCGTCACCGAGGTCGCCGAAGCGGCGGCAGCGGCCGACACCGAGGCCACCACGGCGGCCGGGCTGTACACCGCGGACCAGGAGGACGCGCTGCGGACCCGGACCATCACCCCCGACGCACCCGGCGACGTGCTCGCCGAGTGGGACCCGGGTCTGGGCGGTGTCGCGTGGGGTGTCGGGTACACCGGTGACGTGTGGATCTCCGACGCGGAGGCGCTGACCAACCACCAGTTCTCGACGGACGGGACCGAGCAGGCGTCCTACCCCGCGAGCTGGGGCGGCAGCTGGCCCGGCGACCTGACGCAGAACACCAGCACCGGTGACCTCTGCCAGGTCAACGTCGGTGGCGACAACGCGATCGTCTGCTTCGACCCGGCCACGGGCGAGGAGACGGGGCGGCTGACCGGTTCGCCGTGGAGCGCCGTCTCGCAGCGGGGCGTGGCGTACGACGCCGGCGACGACGTCTTCTACATCGGCGGCTGGAACGAGGGCGTCATCTACACGGTGGCGGGCTTCTCGCACGGCAACCCGGGGGAGACGCTCTCCTCCTGCGAGCCCGACGAGCCCGGCATCGCCGGAATCGCCTACAACCCGACGTCGGACACGATCTGGTTCGTGCCGAGCGTCGCGTCCACGGCGATCTACCAGATCTCTCCGGAGGACTGCTCGACCCTCTCCACGGTCGGGTTCCCGAACACCGGTGAGTACCCGGGTGCGGGGCTGGAGATGGATGCGAGCGGCGCGCTGTGGGCGACCGACCAGCTGACGGGCGGCGTCTACCTCATCGACGTCGGCGACCCGTCGGTCTCGGACGTCCCGTGGCTGACGGTCGACCCGGCCGAGGGCACGGTGCCCCCGGGCGAGTCCGCGACCCTCGAGGTCGCCGTCGACACCTCCGGCCTCGAGCCCGGCGTGTACGGGGCGAACATCCAGGTGCAGACGACCGCGGGCCGCGTCCCGACGATCACGGTGCCCGTGACCCTCGTGGTCTCGGCCTACCAGGTCGCCGTCAACGCCGGCGGGGCCGAGCACACCGATGCCGACGAGCTCACCTGGTCCGCGGACCAGGCGCTCGCGGGCAACGCATGGGGCTGGGTCGGTCAGCGTTCGGAGGTCGAGACGACGACTGACGCGATCGGAGGGACGTCCGAGGACGCCCTGTACCAATCGCGTCGCACAGGGAGCTTCTCCTACGTGTTCGACGACGCCCCCGCCGGCACCTACGAGATCACCCTCGGTTTCGCGGAGTTCGACGAGCTCTACGGCGAGCGTGAACGGCTCTTCGACGTGCTCGTCGACGGCGAGTACCAGCTCGTGGCGCTCGACGTGGCGGAGGACGTGGGCGGGCTGTATGCCGACCGGTACGTCCTCGTGGTCGAGCACGACGGCGGGGACCTGGAGGTGGAGTTCCTCAACCGCCGCAGCTACGAGTACCCGATCGTCAACGCTCTCAGCGTGACCGAACGGAGCGACCTCTCGGCGCTCTAGGCAGAATGGGGTTGGCAGCGGCCGGGTCCGGGCAGGGACCCGGCCGCTCTCACGCCCGGTGCCGGGGGCGCCGCCGGGCTGCCGGGGAGGCTGCGCCGGGAGGCGGTCCGTAGCGGGCAGAATTCGTCGCTCTTGGTGGCGGCAACCGGTTGTCATGAGCCGTTTCGGCCGATGCGCGACGAGTTCTTCCCGCAGGTCGCGACCACGCCGCGCCCCCGCGTCCGCGCCCCGGGTCCGCGCGCCTCCGCCCCACGCCGTGGTCGGATGCCTGCACGACCGCGTCGCGAACCGTGTCAGCCCCGGTAGTGGGCAGAATCGGTCGCTCTTCGTGGCGGCAACCGGTTGTCATGAGCCATGTCGGCCGATGCGCGACGAGTTCTTCCCGCGCGCGCGGTCGCGCAGGGTGATGGCCCTCCGGATGGTCGTCAGCACGTACTCGGGGTTCTCGACGAGCATGCGGTAGGTGACATGGAGAACCATCCAGTCCGCCAGCTCCAGGGCGTTGTGACGTATCCGGTCCGACTCGAAGACGTCCGGAAGGCTGTGGACCTCACGGCCGTCGATCTCGACCGCGAGCTTCCGGTCGGTGAAGGCGACGTCCAGGAAGTAGCGGTGCCCCTCGAGCGAGATCGGCACGTTGGCGCGCCAGCCGGTGATCCCTGCTGCATGCAACATCCGATGCGCCAGCCGTTCGGCCGCCGACCACGGCTCGGCCCGTGACTCCAGCAGCAGTCGCCGCCGCTCGGGGTTGCCACGTCGGCGGGTGGTCGCGGCGAGCGCGCCGCGCAGGTCCTCGATCCTGGCTTGGCGAGAGCGCAGCACGCGGTCGATGGCATCGCCGCCGTGCACCGGCGTCAGGTCGAGTGCCGTGAGGGCCGGGTGGGTAAGCCGGAGACCGCCGGAGACCGTGACGAGCTCGGGCGGGATGTCGCGCCGCAGGAAGCGCAGACCCTCACGGTGAACCGTCGCCCGGCAGGCCACCTCCAGCTCGCCGACGTCGATCTCCGGCCAGAACGTCGCGGCAGCGGCAGCCGCTCCCACGATGACGGCGTCCGGCCGCCAGGCCGCGACGGCGGTGGCTCGCCAGTGCGGGTCGCTGACGACGTCGCGTCGGAGGTAGGTCCCCGGGAGGAACTGGACCAGGCGCCCTGCAGCCGCGTGGCGCGACACCGCGCTGGTGCTCATCTGGTTCTCGCCCATCCGGACGAGGTGCGGGATTGCGATCGACATCCGCCGACGATGCCGCCACGAGAGCGGCGTCCGCTCAGCCGATGGCGGGGTGCTGTGGACAGCGGTGCATCAGGGCGCACCTGTGGACAGCCGAACCGGCGCCACGGTGGGCAGAATTCGTCGCTGGTCAGCCTTGCAACCGGTTGTTTTGTGCCATCGACCCTGATGGGTGGCGACTTCTGCCCGGTCCTGCGGGCGGCCCAGACCCAGGCCTACGCCCGCTTGCGGCGCCGGTCGGTGTCGGTGCGGTCGAGGTCGCTGAGCTGGAGGAGGGCGAGGACCTCGTCGTCCTCCTCGGGGCCGAGCACCGCGCGGCGCTCGGCATCGGCCGCGTCAGCGTCGTGAGGGGCTGCGGTGAGCGCGGGGCGGGCGGGCGGCTCGTCCTCGGCGTACAGGTCGGGCTTGGCGGCGGGGACAGCGAGCAGCTCGAGCGGCGGCGGGGTCTGCATCGCGGGTTCGAGGCCCTGCAGCTCGCTGAAGCGCCGCACCTGCGTGATGAGGGTGGCGTCGAGCGACTTGTTGAGCTTGTTGAACTGCTCGACGGTGCCGTTGAGCTTGCGGCTGAGCTCGGTCAGGTGCTTGCCCACGGTGCCGAGGCGCTTGTGCAGCTCCTTGCCGACCTCGAAGACCTGCTGCGCCTCGCTGGCGAGCTTCTCCTGGCGCCAGGTGTAGCCCACGGTGCGCAGCAGCGCGACCAGCGTGGCCGGTGTGGCCATCACGACGTTCTTCTCGAAGGCCCGCTCCCACAGGGTCGGGTCCTGCTCGAGCGCGGCGTTGAGGAAGGTCTCGGCGGGGATGAACATCACCACGAACTCGGGTGTGGAGCTGAGCGCGTCCCAGTACGCCTTGGTGCCGAGGGAGTCGATGTGGTCGCGGACGTGGCGGGCGTGCGCGAGCAGGCGCTTGTTGCGCACGGCCTCGTCGGTGGCCTCCATCGCCTCGAGGTAGCCGCTGAACGCCACCTTCGAGTCGACGATGACGTTCTTGTCGCCCGGCAGGTGCACCACGAGGTCCGGACGCAGCACGCCGTCATCGGTCTGCACGGTCTGCTGCTCGGTGAAGTCGACGTGGGCGAGCATCCCTGACGCCTCGACGACCCGCCGCAGCTGCAGCTCGCCCCATCGACCCCGGACCTGCGGGGCACGCAGCGCGGTGACCAGCTGCGAGGTCTCGGTGCGCAGCTGGTCCGAGGACGTCTGCATCGCGCGGACCTGCTCGGCCAGCGCACCGTGCGCCTCGGCCCGCGCCTGCTCGGCAGCGCTCATCTGGCTGCGGACGTCGCCGAGGGTCTTGGCGAGCGGCTCCACGAGCGAGCGCACCGCCTGCTCGCGCTTGGCGAGCTCGGCCTGGCTGACCTCTTCGGCCCGCTTCAGCCGCTGCTCGGCCTGCCGCAGGAACGCCTCGTTGTTGGCGGCGAGCGCCTGCGCGGACAGCGCCGTGAACTCGTCCTTCAGACGTTGCTGGTCCGCCTTCAGCTCGGCGAGCCGCAGCTGTGCCGACTCGCGCTCGCCGCGCAGCTGCTCGGCAGCCCGCTGCTCGACCTCCGCCACCCGCTCGGTCGCGACCCGCTCCGCCTCCGCGAGCCGCTCCGCCGCACCGCGCTCGAGGTCGGCGAGCCGCTGCTGCCACGCGGCATCCTTGTCGGCGACCCGCTGGTCCGCGCTCGCCTGCACATCGGCCAGCCGGTGCTGGGCGGTGGCGTGAGCATCGGCGAGCCGCTGCTCGGCGGCGTGACGGACCGCCTCGAGATCACCGCCGCCGGCGGTGCGGCGGCCCACGAACCAACCGATCACGGCGCCGGCGAGCAGCCCGAGGACGCAGAGCAGCAGGGGCAGGAGTTCCATGTCCACGAGACTGTCACGCGTCACCGACATCGCGGCTCAGCCGCGCCGTTCCGCCGCGAACGGGCCAGGTCGAGCCGTTCCGTGCCGGCTCCGCGGAGCGGCCCATCCCTCGGACACCGGTGGTCAAGCCGTGCAGCGCTGACTAGCGTGGTCCTCACCACGGGAGTCCGGTAGCGGCCGGGCTGAGAGGAAGGTTCCCAACCTTCGACCGTCGAACCTGATCCGGATCATGCCGGCGCAGGGAGGCTCACGCAGGGCGTCATCGGACGACCTCGCGTCCCGTGACCGCACGAGAGTGAGGCCACGATGACCAGCACCGCCACCGCCCCGATCGACCCGATCGACCCGACCGACCCGATCGCCGCCGCTGCGGCTCTCGGGGTCGGCGCACGCGTGACCCTGTCGGTGATGGCCGACGACTACGTCCGCGTCATCACCCAGGCGATCTCCGCCGTCGAGACCCACGATCTCGAGGTCGACACCGACAAGGTGTCGACCTTCGTCCGCGGTCCCGAGCACCGGATCGCCGAGTACCTGCGCGACCTCATCGGCGCCGCGTCCGCGCACGGGCACCACGTGGTGGCGACCGTGATGATCTCGCGGGGCTGCCCCGGCGAGGTGTGCGGCGTCGTCGGTCCGCCGCAGGCGCCCACGCCGCACCTGGCGCCCGCCGGCGTGCCGGTTCAGGCGCAGTGGTCGCTCTACCCCTTGTTCGACCCCGACGGCGGAGCTCGCCCGGGCGATCATCTCGCCCCGGTGTGGGCGGCGATCGAGCGGGCCAAGCAGGCGGGCACCTACCTGCGCTCGGAGCACTTCGCCACGACCCTGCAGGGCGACCTGGCCGACGTCCTCGTGACGATGCTCGACACCTGGCTCGCCGCGGCGCAGGCGACCCAGCACGTCGTCACGCACGCCACGATCGTCGCCAACAGCCCGGTAGCGTCCCAGGACCTGCGATGAGGGCGCGGTGGAAGACCCGCGACGTGATGCTGACGGTCGTGCTCGGTGTGACGTTCGGGTTCCTGTACTGGGCGCTCGTGCAGGCCTGGACCGCGTTGTCGGTCCTCGCGGGTCCGTTCGGCGACCTGACCCAGCACGTGCTGCTCGGCGGCTGGCTGCTGGTGGCGCCGGTCGCGGTGGCGATCACGCGCCGACCGGGCTCGGGCGTGGTGGCCGAGGTCATGGCCAGCATCGTCGAGGTCGTGTTCCTCGGCTCACCGGTGGGTCCGATGCTGCTGATCGCCGCGCTGCTGCAGGGTGTGGGGAGCGAGCTGCCGTTCGCGCTCACCCGGTACCGGCGCTTCGGCTGGGGGATCTATGCGGTCTCCGGAGCGCTGGGCGCCCTGCTCGTGTTCGGGTTCTCGGCCGCACGGGCGGGCTGGTTCGGTTCCGACCTGCTCGCGCTGCGGCTCGGTCTGCAGATCGCCTCCGGCGTGCTGCTGGGAGGCCTGCTCGCGCGCGTGCTCGTGTCCGCGCTGCGCCGCACCGGCGTGCTCGAGTCGTTCGCGATCGCGCGCGAGCCCGCGCCCGCGAGGACCTGAGATGAGCGCTCTGCGCATCCGTGACCTCACGGTCCGCACCGCGCAGGGTCGCACGCTGCTCGCCGGGGTCGACCTCGACGTCGACCCCGGGGAGCAGGTGCTCCTGGTCGGCCCCTCCGGCTCGGGGAAGTCCACGTTGCTGCGAGTGGTCGCGGGCCTGGACCCCGCGCCCGGCGGGACCGTGACCGGGTCCGTGGTGGTGGCAGGGCAGGAGGTCATCGGTCGCGACCCGGAGCTCGACCATCCTCCGCTCGATGTCGGGTGGCTGCCGCAGGACCCGGCCGCCGGGGTGTGCCTGCCGGTCGTGCTCGACGACGTGGCATTCGGGTGCGAGAACCGCGCCTGGCCGGTGCCGCGCATCGAGGCGGCCGTGGCGGCGGCGCTGAGAGCCGTGGACGCCTGGGAGTGGCGGGACCGGGACAGCGGCACGCTCTCGGCCGGGCAGGCGCAACGCGCCGGGCTCGCCGCCGCGCTCGCACCGCGACCCGCCCTGCTGCTGCTCGACGAGCCGACAGCGCTCCTCGACCCCGGCGCGCTGCGCGGCGTGCAGGCGGTGGTGAGCGCGCTGCAGAGTCCTGCCGTGATGCTGGTCGAGCACCGCCTCGACGAGTGGGCCGACGCGGGTGAGCTTCCGCGCCGGGTCGTCGCGCTCGAGGGCGGCCGCGTGATCGCCGACGGCCCCGCCACCCGGGTCTGGTCCCAGGTCGGGCCCGCGCTCGCGCGCGCGGGCTGCCACCTGCCCTGGTCGCTCGAGGCGACCCTCCCGGGTCCCGAGCTCGACGGCGCAGCGCCACTCCCGCCGTCGGGCTCGCCCGGGCGGGTCTCGCCCGGGGCGAGCCTCCTCGCGACGACGGGTCTGGCCGTCGGCCGCGAGAGCGCGGTGCTCACGGACGTGGAGGTGAGCGTGCGTGCGGGGGAGGTGGTGGCGGTGGTCGGGTCGAACGGGTCCGGGAAGTCGACGCTGCTGCACACGCTGGCGGGTGAGCTGCGCGCGCTCGCGGGCAGCATCGACCGCGCGGGTGGCCGCCCGGCGCTGGTGCTCGGTGACGCCGAGCAGCAGTTCCTCGCGGCGACGGTCGCCGCCGAGGTGGCGTTCGACGGCGCCGGTGCCGAGGTGGTCGAGGCCACGGTGGCGGCGCTGGGGCTGGATCCGGAGGCGTCGGTGCACCGGCTCTCCGGCGGCGAGCAGCGGCGGCTGTCGCTGGCGACCGTGCTGCAGGGGGAGCGTGCCGTGGTGCTCGCGGACGAGCCCACGCACTCGCTGGACCGTGCCGGCGTGCGGTGGACCGTGCGGGCGCTGCGCGCCGTGGCCGACGCCGGTCGCGGGGTGCTGCTGACCAGCCACGACCTGCGCTTCGTGCTCGAGGTCGCCGACAGGGTCTACGTAGTCCGCGACGGCCGCCTGCTCGGTGGCGGCGCCACGGCCGAGGTGCTCGCCGGTGAGCTCCTCGTGCTTGCCGGGCTGCCGCTGCCGGCAGCGGCGCGTGCCCGGCTCCGAGGGGCCGCGGCGTGAGCCGGTTGAACCCGTTGACGCCACTCGGGCTGCTGCTCGTCCTGGGTGCGGCGGTCTCGTTCGTGCTCGACGGCGTCGCTCTGGTCGGTCTGCACGGCTGGTTGGTGGTGGTGCTGGCGTGCGGGCTGCGCGTCGGCGTGGCCGAGCTGGCGCGGACGCACCTGGTGTTCGTGCCGTTCGCGCTGGGGGTGCTGATGACGAACGCGGTGAGCCGATCCGGTGCGGTGCTCGCGGAGCTGGGACCGTTGGACGTCACCGACGTCGGGGTCCGGGTTGGTCTCGCGCTGGCGCTGCGCGTGCTGGTGGTAGCGGTCCCGGCGGTGGTGGTGGGGCGCCGCACCGACCCGACCCGGCTGGTGGTGGCCGCGATGCAGCACCTGCCGTTGCGGCCGCGGGGCGGGTTCGCGGTGCTGACGGCGCACCGGATGCTCGCCGACATGCCGCAGCGGTGGCAGCTGCTGCTCGCGGCCGGACGCAGCCGGGCTCCGCTGGACCGCCGCGGCGCACCCCGGCTCGGGGTCTGCGGGTACGCCCGTGCGGCGATGGGGTTGCTGGTCGGCGGCATCCGGCGCGGCAACCGGATCGCCGACGCGCTGGACGTGCGGGGTATCGGGGCACCCGCCCGCACGGCGCGGCTGCAGGAGCCGTTCAGCAGGGCGGACGCGCTCGTGGCGGCCGTGGTGGTGCTCGGGGCGGTGACGGCGGCGGTCGGGCCGAGTACCGCCGTCGGGCCCTGAGCCGCCTGCCCGA
Organism: Pseudactinotalea suaedae; assembly: GCF_009733815.1. GTDB lineage: Bacteria > Actinomycetota > Actinomycetes > Actinomycetales > Beutenbergiaceae > Pseudactinotalea > Pseudactinotalea suaedae. The sequence continues at coordinate 122,194 of NZ_WNXY01000010.1, read as the reverse complement.
ACCGACGGCCGGGTCCAGGCCAGTAGGCTTGACCCCCGTGGCTCTGACGATCGGGATCGCTGGACTGCCGAACGTCGGCAAGTCCACGTTGTTCAACGCGCTCACTCGCGCGACCGTGCTCGCGGCGAACTACCCGTTCGCCACGATCGAGCCGAACGTCGGGGTGGTGCCGCTGCCGGACCCGCGGCTCGCCGTCCTCGCCGAGGTGTTCGGGAGCGAGCGGATCGTGCCCGCGACCGTGAGCTTCGTCGACATCGCCGGCATCGTGCGCGGCGCGAGCGAGGGGGAGGGGCTGGGCAACCAGTTCCTCGCCAACATCCGCGAGGCCGACGCGATCTGCGTGGTGACACGCGCCTTCGACGACCCCGACGTCGTCCACGTCGACGGCAAGGTCGACCCGGGCTCGGACATCGAGACGATCCTCACCGAGCTCCAGCTCGCCGACCTCCAGACGCTGGAGAAGGCGATCCCGCGGCTCGAGAAGGAGATCCGCGGCAAGAAGACCGACCCGGCGGTGCTGGCCGCGGTGCAGACGGCGATCGAGCTGCTCCAGAAGGGCACACCGCTCAGCGCGTCCGCGGGCGCGCTGGACAGCGAGGCGTTCGCCGCGCTGCGCGAGTTCGGGCTGATGACCACCAAGCCCTTCATCTACGTCTTCAACTCCGACGACGGCGTGCTCGCCGACCCGGACCGGCAGGCCGAGCTGCGCGCACTCGTCGCACCGGCCGACGCGATCTTCCTCGACGCGAAGTTCGAGGCCGAGCTCGTCGAGCTCGAGCCCGACGAGGCGGCCGAGATGCTGGCCGACAACGGTCAGGACGAGGCCGGGCTGGACCAGCTCGCCCGGGTCGGCTTCGACACCCTCGGGCTGCAGACCTACCTGACCGCCGGGCCGAAGGAGGCCCGGGCCTGGACGATCCACAAGGGCTGGACCGCCCCGCAGGCGGCCGGCGTGATCCACACCGACTTCCAGAAGGGCTTCATCAAGGCGGAGGTCACCTCCTTCGAGGACCTGGTCGCCGCCGGGTCCGTCGCCGAGGCGCGCGCTCGCGGCAAGGCCAGGATCGAGGGCAAGGACTACGTGATGGTCGACGGCGACGTGGTGGAGTTCCGCTTCAACGTCTAGTCCCGTGCCCGGGCCAGACGCGGGAGTCGGTCGGTGCAGGCGACCTAGGGTGCGGTTCCCCGGAGGAACTGGCGCACCGCCGCATCGATGAGCTCCTCGAGCCGGTCCGCGTCGACCGAGCCGTTGTTGACCAGGGTGGCGAGGCCGTTGATCGTGGCGTAGAGGACGAGGCCGATCTCCTCGTGAGGGCCGCTGTGGATGAGGCGCCGGTCCTGGCCCTCGTGAATCAGGTCGACGAAGGGTTCGAAGGCCTTCTCCACCGAGGATGTGAGCTCGGTCTTCTCCGGCTGGTGCTTCGTCGCATTCATCAGCTCCAGGAGTGCGGGGTTCTCCGTCGCGAAGCGCGCGAAAGCTGACGACGCGCGGCTGACTCGCGCAGCGAGGTCCGGGTCGCCGTCCGCGACCGCGTGGCGGATCGCCTCGCCGAGGCGACCGAATCCTGCCTCGGCCAGGGCATCCAGCAGATCCTGGCGCTCCGGGAAGTGCCGCCGCGGGGCCGCGTGGCTCACGCCCACCTCTCGAGCGAGGTCGCGCAGCGAGAGCTGAGCGACGCCTCGCTCGCGCAGGCTGCGCTCCGCGGCATCCAGGAGAGCCGTGCGCAGGCCGCCGTGGTGGTAGCGGTGCCGGTCCGTCTGCGCGTCCACAGGCCCACCATAGCCGCCGTGTAGGCATTGACAACATCAGTAGGCACTGCCTACATTGCGTTCATCCATCGGGGAGACGGCGCACGGCGATGCCCGAGCCGATCGGGACGGCTCACCAGCCCCGCCCGACCCCGGACACCGACAACCCCAGGGATCCCGCCATGACTCTCGAGACAGACCGTGCCGACATCATCGAGCTCTTCGGACGCTACGCCGACATCGCCGACACCAAGAACTTCTCCGAGCTGCCCCCGCTCGTCCACACCGATCCCTTCACCATGGACGTCGAATCCCTCGGCGGGATGCCGCCTCTCCAGGCGTCGCTCGCGGACTACGCCCACGCTCTGAGCAGCTCGTTCGAGCCGTTCGTCGCCACCCACCACGCCATCACCGGGCATGTCATCACCATCGACGGCGACCACGCCACCGCTCGTGCCCACGTGCGGGCCGAGCACTGGGTGCCCGACGACGTCGCGGCCGGTGGCCCCAACCGCTGGCTGGTCGTCGGCTTCTACGACAACGAGGCCGTCCGCACGGCACGCGGTTGGCGGTTCAGCAAGGTCAAGCTCACCGCCGCCTACCAGGAGAACGCGCACCTCCTGGCCTCGCCCGGGGCCTAGTGGGGGCCGGCAGCCGGCGCACTCACGAGGTCGACAGGAGCAGGCGCAACGCGGCGGCGGAGGCGCTGCCAGGTGCGGCCGTGTGGGTGAGAAGGCGTTGCCCGTTGCCCTCGGGCAGGTGCAGCACCTCGTACCGGAGGTCGAGGCTTCCGACCTCCGGGTGCCGGAACCGCTTCGTCCCGCTGGTGCACAGCCGGACATCGTGCTCGGCCCAGAGCCGGGCGAAAGCGATGCTGTTCATGCTGAGCTCACCGACCAGCTCGGCCAGGCGCCGGTCATCGGCGAACTGCCCGGCCACGTACCGCAGCGAAGCGACGGCGTGGGCGGCCTCCTCGGTCCAGTCGGCGTAGAGGTCACGGGTGTGCTCGTCCAGGAACAGCAACCTGAGCTGGTTCGGGCGGTCGTCCACGCGGGTGGGCGCGTCCCGCTCGAGATGGCCCGCGAGCAGCAGGTGTCCGGCCCGGTTCCACGCGAGGATGTCGTTGAAGCGGCCCAGAATCACCGCAGGCACATCGCCCATCGAGTGCAGCAGCTGCTCCGCACCGGGCCTGGCGACCTCGGGCTCCGACGAGACGCGGGGGCGCTTCCTCGGCACCGGGTGGGCCAGCGCGTGCAGGTGTGCGCGTTCGTCGGCGTCGAGCTGCAACGCGCGGGCGAGCGCATCGGTGATCGCGTCCGAGGCGTTCTGCGACTGCCCCTGCTCCAGCCGGGTCAGGTAGGTCACCGACACGCCTGCGAGCTGGGCCAGCTCCTCGCGGCGCAGTCCCGGCACCCGCCGACGACCGTAGCTGCTGACACCGGCCTCGCCCGGCGTGATCCGGTCGCGGCGCGAGCGCAGGAAGTCACCCAGCTCCGTGACCGGACGATCGGTCTCGGCGGACGTGTCGATGGGGCGTCGCTCCATGCTCACCAGTGTCCCTCGTCCGTCGACGCCGAACCTGTCCCTGTCAGTGGTAGGCACCCGCAGCCTCGGTCGCGCAGGGATCTGGCTGCCTCCGAGGGCCCCGGCGAGCGTGGACGCATGAGCCCGACCGACACCTCACCGCGATCGACATCGACGACGCCCGCCGCCCGTACCGAGCGGTTCGCACCCGCCCAGACGATCGCGATGGCGGTTCTCCTGACGGCCAACTTCACGCTCGCCGTCGACTTCTCGATCCTCAACGTCGCGCTGCCGCACATCGGCAGCGAGCTGGGTTTCGCCACCTCGGCGCTGCAGTGGACCGTCACCTCCTTCGCCCTGTGCGCGGCGGGGTTCACCCTCTTCTTCGGCCGGGTGGCCGATCTGTTCGGCCGCAGGCGGCTGTTCATGAGCGGCATCGTCCTGCTCGGGATCTCGTCGCTGGCGGGCGGCCTGGCCACCGGACCGGAGCTGCTGCTGATCGCCCGCGTCGGTCAGGGCATCGCGACCGCGATGGTCACCCCCGCCGCGCTGTTGCTGATGACCACCATGTTCCCTGAGGGGCCGGCGCGCTCGCGCGCTCTCGGGCTCAACGGTGCGCTGATGGCCGCCGGCTTCACCGCCGGTGCGGTCCTGGGCGGTCTGCTGACCGGCACGGTCTCCTGGCGGTGGGCGTTCTTCATCAACGTCGTCGTCAGCCTCGGTGTCGTCCTCGTCGGCCCGTTCGTCCTGCGCGAGCCTGCCTCTCGCGCCCGCTCGAGGCTCGACGTCCCGGGCGCCGTCACCATCACTCTCGCTCTGGTCGCGCTGGTGCTCGGCATCGACACCGCCGGGCGCGCAGGCTGGGCGCATCCCGGTACGTGGGGTGCGATGCTCGCCGCGCTGGTCCTTGTCGCGGTCTTCCTGAGGATCGAGTCCGGCACCGCTGAGCCACTCATCGCGCCGTCCCTGCTGAAGCGGGGCAGCATCGCCTGGGGCAACCTCGCCGGCCTGCTCGCCTTCGCCACCGAGACCTCGCTGGTGTTCCTGCTGACGCTGTACCTCCAGGACAGCCTCGGCTACGACGCCCTCACGGCAGGCCTGATCCTCGCCGTGCTCGGCGTCGGCACCGTCCTCGGCGGTCTGGTCGCGCCTCGGGTCATCGGGCGCTTCGGTTCCAGAAGTGCGATCGTCGCCGGACTGACCATGCAGGCCGCCGCGACGCTGCCGCTGGCGTTCGTCTCCGACAGCCGCGGGTGGCTGATCCCGCTGCTCGTGCTCACCTTCCTCGGGGGTGTCGCCAACCTCGTCGCGATCGTCGGGTACGTCGTCACCTCCACCACGGGTGTCCCCTCGGAGCAGCAGGGCCTGGCGACCGGCCTGGTCACGATGAGCCAGCAGGTCGGTATCGCGCTCGGTACGCCGGTCATGTCCGCTGTCGTGACCGCGTTCGCCGCGGCCACGCTGCTGCCCGGGCTCCGCGTCGCCATCGGCGCCAATGCCGCTCTCACCCTCGCTGCCGCGATTCTCCTTGCTCTCGTCCTCCGGCGACCGGAGACGACGACGTCAGCGCAGGCCCCAGCAGGAGCGCACTGAACGAGGGTTGCTCGCCGTCAGGGCTCGCGGCGGTTCAGCTCCCGTTGCCACTGCTGGCTCTCCGAGCCGTAGTCGGCGAAGTGTCTGCCGGTGCCGTGAGCGGTGTCGGGACCGGGGCGCGCACGGCGTAGCCGGTCGCCGCCGACCCGATCGACGGCGCCGGTCGCGAGCATGAAGATCGCTACCGGGATCCCGATCACGCTCGCCACCACCGCTGCCATGACCCAGACGTTCGATCCCCAGCCTTCGACGATCGCCTGCCACAGCCAGCGGTGACCGCCCATCCAGATCGCGGCCCCCAGGAGCGCCAGCGAGATCAGTGTCCGCCACCAGCGCCCGAACATCAGCAGCAGGAGCAACGCCCACAACGTCCCCGACAGCGCGATCGCGACGGCGCCGCCGACCAGCAGGATCAGGATGGTCGCCCACCAGGGCAGTCCGCTCGCGTCGATCGTCATGGTCGAAGGTTGGGGCTTGCACGAGCTCGCCCACAAGGCAGCGCACGGGTGGCTCCGGGGTCGCCGCGCATCGGTGCAGGGTGAGGCCGGTGCCCGCACCTCGGGCGGGCCGACGCGCTCGCCATGCTCCTGCGCGGCCGTCGTCCGCCGCGAAGGCGCTTCTCGGCATGGCGGCGGCAGGACGCTCTGCTCATCCGCTGTGGGACAGGACGCGCACGCAGTGACGTGCCCGCCGGCGCGGTCGGCGAGGTCTCGGACGGCGTCAGCAGCAGCGGCGTTGGTAGCGTTCGGCGCACGTCGGCGCGGGCCATCCGTGGGACGTCGAGTGAGCAGAAGGGCCGAGCCTTGTCGACAGTCAGAGACCTCGTCTTCCACGACAGCGAGGGCCGCACGACGACGTTCGCGATGGGCGATCGCGACCACCTGACGTTCTCGACGGCGTTCGACACCTTCGTGCGAGCACACCTGAGCGAGGCGAACACCACCTTTCGTATCGAGCGGGTGCTCACCGACGAGTTCCTGGTCATCGAGACCGCGGTGGGAGTGATCGGTCGGAGCCGGGGTGGCGAGGAGCCAGAGACGACGTACCGTCGCTACGAGCGTCACAGCGACATGACCGAGTACGCCCTTCGCTTCGCCCACAGCGGCTACTCGGCACTCGATCGGTCCGAGCCGTGGGAGTCCGACCGCGCGAGCGTGCTGTCCGAGGCACCGGTCGTGAACACCGCGCTCGGCCACCTGCAGGAGCAGGAGGCGCACGAGGCACGGCAACGTGAGGTCCGCGAGATGCCGCAGCTCGACCGCGCGCTCCTGACCACCTTCTACAAGGCGTGGGCCGACCACGGGTACGTCGAGTACGCCAGCGACGAGGAGCAGTACTACGTGCTGTTCGACAGCATGACGACCGAGGATGCCGGTGCGGCACGGGCAGAGCTGATCACGGTGATTCAGGCCCTGGGCCTCGAGATCGTGGACACGCCCGAGAGCGCGAGCGCCGGCGAGGTGTGGGTACGAGCGGACCCGCGTGTCGACGCCGAGCTGGAGCAGTGGGCATGACCTGCGCAGCGACGGCTAGCTCGATGCGGATTCAGGCCCCACCACGGTCTCGCTCGGCTGGCCCGCCGCGTCGCCCTTGAGCTCGACGAAGATCGTGTGCGTGGGCGTCGTGCCGGTGTTGTGCCCGGAATGGCGTTGCGCGGGCAGCCACACCGCCTGACCTGCCGGGAGGGAGACATCCAGCTCGCGGTCGCCAGCGGCCAGGCGTCGGTCGAAGGCGGAAAGCGTGACCATGACGCTGTTCGGATGGCGGTGCGGGGTGGTCTGCACCCCCGGTGTGTCGGTGTACTCCAGCACGCGGACGAAGTCGTTCTCCCACAGCACGCGGTAGTGCGCGGGGTTGGTGGTGATCGGGTCGTCGTCGGCCACGATCGCACTGTACGCCGCGACCTTCGTCGCTGGCCAGGAGAGTTCCTGGCCGCGCCCTCCCGGTCGCTGGGTCGGCTCGGGGTGATCACGGCTGGATGGCTGGGGGCTACCGCAGGTCGGCGTCGCACAGCAGCGCGGCCATCTCGCACGCCAGGCTCAGGCCCGTGGTGCGCGCCCGGTCGGCTGGTTCGGCTCGGGGAGCAACGGGGTCGGCTCGCGCAACGGTGCGCTGGCCGGCGCGCCCGGTGCGACCTCCATCGGTTCGCCGTCGATCACGACGCCCACGGGGTGCTCGCCCCGCAGCATCGTCACGGTCGTGCCCGCCCGCGTGGTCTCCACCTGCAGCAGCCGCCCGCGCCACGTGACCCGGTAACACATCCGCGTCAGCTGTGAGGGCAGCAGCGGCGCCAGCTCGAGGTCCTCGTGGTCCTCGCGCAGGCCACCCAGACCTGCGGTGAGCGCGAGCCACGTGCCGCCCACCGATGCCAGGTGCAGGCCCTCCTCGGTGTCTCCTTGCAGGTCGCGGAGGTCGACGAGCGCGCACTCGCGCAGGTACCGGTAGGCCAGGTCGGGGTGCTGCGCCTTGGCGCATGCGACCGCCTGCGCGCCGGCCGAGAGCGAGGAGTCGCGCACGGTGCGCGCCTCGTAGTAGTCGACGTCGCGCGCGATCTGCTCGTCGGTGAAGTCCTCCCGGCACCACCACAGCGCCAGCTCGGTGTCGGCCTGCTTGAGGATCTGGTGCCGGTAGATCGTCGAGTAGTGGTGGTGCTCCTGCACCGGGTAGTGACCGTTCTCCTCGAAGTCCCACTCCTGGTAGGACGTGAAGCCGGTGTTCGCGGCGTGGACCTGGCGCCGCTCGTCCCAGGGCACGTGGACGGCGGTCGCGGCCGCCCGCCAGCGCTGTGTCTCCTCAGGTGTCACCCCGAGCTCTGCCGCCTCCTGCGAGAGCTGCTCGCACACCTCGGCGGCGCGCACCAGGTTGCGTCGAGCCATCAGGTTCGTGAAGAGGTTGTCGTCGACGACGCCGGTGTACTCGTCCGGCCCCGTCATCCCGAACAGGTGCCAGACGCCGTCGAGGTCGTGATGCCCGAGCGAGAGCCACAGCCGTGCCGTCTCCACCAGCACCGCGAGTCCGCCCAACGGCACCGGGCCGGTGCCGGTGACGTGCCCGTGCAGCCAGAACGCCCGGGAGACGTCGGCGTTGACGTGCATCGCGGCGGTGCTGGCCGGCCAGTACGCCGAGGTCTCGCGGCCGTCGATCGTGCGCCACGCGAACGACGCGCCCTGCAGCCCGAGCACCCGCGCGCGCTCGCGCGCCGCGTCCAGCGTCGAGGCGCGCCATGCGAGCAGCCGGGAGGCCGCGTCGGGCACCAGCAGCGACAGCGTCGGGATCACGAAGCCTTCGATGTCCCAGAAGGTGTGACCGCTGTACCCCAGCCCGGTCAGTCCCTTGGCGCCCACCGGCGCGCCCTCGGTGCACGCGGTGCCGGTCAGCAGCGTGAAGATGCTGAAGCGCAGAGCCTGCTGGAGCTCGTCGTCGCCCTCGACCTCGACGTCGGCCACCGCCCACAGCCCGTCGAGCTCCTCGCGCTGGGCGGCGACCAAGCCGTCCCAGCCCCGGTCCACACCCGAGTCGACGACGGCGCGGGCTGCCTCGAGCTCCGAGGCTGCGGTGGTGCTCGTCGACCACACGTGCCCGAACGTCTTGATGATCTCCAGCGCGTGGCCGGCCGTGAGCGCGGCGGTGATCGTCGTGACCACGTGGTCGTCGGCCGCGGCGTGGGTGTCGATGTCGTCCGCGCCGTCGACGACGTGGCGGACCGCGGCCGCGACCGTCATCCCGGTGCGGCGGGTCACGGCACTCAGCGCACCGCCGTCGTCGCCGTGGCTGAGCGCGAGCTGCTCGAACGGGTGGTCGAGGACATCGGCCACGCGCGGGTCGTCGCTGTCGACCTCGGGCGGGCTGGCCCCGAGCACGAGCTGCGAGCGCACGACGACGTGAGCTGCGCCGTCGAGCACCCGCACCCGGTAACGGATGGCGGCCAGCGAACGCTCCCGCAGCGACACCAGCCGCTGCGACCGCAGCTCGAGCCGGGCGCCGGCGAGCGTGCGCCACACCAGCACCCGTTCGAGGATCCCCGTGCGCAGGTCGAGCGTCCGGTGGTGGGACTCCGGCTCGATCGTGCGGATGTCGAGGGGGGTGCCGTCGACGACGAGCCGCAACGGCGTGGCATCGGCGACGGCGATCATCGCCTGCCCCTCCTCGGGGTGCCCGTACCCCTCCTCGGGGTAGGAGAGCGGATGCGTCTCGTGCACACCGGCGAGGAACGTCCCGCGCGCACCGTGCGGCTCGACCTCGTCGAGCGTCCCGCGGATCCCGAGGTAGCCGTTGGACAGGCTGAGCAACGACTCGGTCACCGGCAACGACTCCGCCGAGACCGCAGGCTCGCGCACCTGCCAGGGATCGATCTCGAGATCCGGGGTCGACGCCATCTGCCCTCCGTCCGTGGCGCAGGGCGCCTGTGGTCAGTGTAGGGCTGGCAGATCGCCCGGCCGATGAGCGTCAGTCGTGACCGCCGGGCTGGGGGCGTCGTCGCGCCTGCTTGGTCTCCGACCGCTCCCGCTTGGCGGCGAGACGACGGCGTTGCGAGCCTCGCGTGGGCCGCGTCGCCCGCCGCACGGGTGCGGGTACGACGGCGGCGCGCAGCACCGCCGCGAGGCGCTCGCGAGCGGCCGTGCGGTTCTTGCGCTGCGACCGGTGCTCGGATGCCGTGAGCGTGAGGACCGTGCCGTTCAGCTGGGGTGCGAGCCGTGCCAGCACGCGTGAACGCTGGACGTCGGTCAGCGCCGAGGTGGTGGCGAGGTCGAGGCTCAGCTGGACGCGCGAGTCGGTGGTGTTGACACCCTGCCCACCCGGACCCGAGGCGTGGGAGAACTGCTCGACCAGCTCCCGGGCGGGCACCGTCAGGCCCGCCGGTGCCCCCGGCCCTGGCGCCACACGCAGGTCGTCCATGCCCACCACTATGGCGCTCGCCGGCCAGCACGACACCGTGCGCGCAGCCGAGGTCGAGGCTCGGGTTGCCCGAGTGCTCACTTGGTTACATCCATGTTGCGGAGCACCCTGTTCCGGTATCAACTCGGTAACGATGCGTCCGATCTCACGCCCTGGGACGCTGTGAGCCACCTCACCCGTGCCTATGCTGCCCGTGTCCCAGGCACGACTACGTGCCTTTCCAGGGCCCATCAGGCCATTCCGGACGAGTCCGGGACGGGCAGCATCCAGGCCGTTCCTAGGAGGAACATTGAAGATCAGGCGCCTTACCGCCATCGTTGCGGGTGCCGCAGCGGCGGCGTTGGCCATCACGGCGTGCACCCCGCCCGATGAGGGTGGAGACGGCGGCACGGGCGGCGGTGACGACGGCGGCATCGCGACCGGTACCGCGGTCACCGTGGGCTGGAACCAGCCGTTCTACGAGTACAACACCAGCTCCGCCACCGGTAACGCCACGGCGAACGCCAACATCCTGTACCTGATGCAGGAGTCCTTCAACTACTACGACGAGGAGCTGAACCTCGTCCCCAACGAGGACTTCGGCTCCTACGAGATCGTCAACGAGGACCCGCTCACGGTCGAGTACACCTTCGCGGACGACAACGCCTGGTCCGACGGCACCGCCGTCGACGCGGTCGACCTGCTGCTGCAGTGGGGCGCCACGAGCGGCAACCTCAACACCCTCGCGGACGAGGACATCGAGTACGACGAAGAGGGCAACGTCGTCAACGAGGACGAGGTCGACGCCAACGTCTACTTCAACGGCACCAGCGCCACGGTCGGCTACATCACCGAGGTCGAGGTCTCCGACGACAACAAGACCCTGACGGCCACCTACGACCGCAACTACGCCGACTGGGAGGTCAACCTCATGGGTGCGGCCGTCCCGGCGCACGTCGTGGGGATGCATGCCCTCGAGATCGACGACGCAGCCGAGGCCAAGCAGGCCGTCAAGGACGCGATCGAGAGCAACGACACCGAGGCGCTCGCCAAGATCTCGAAGTTCTGGAACGAGGGCTTCGCGTTCGGCGACACCCTCCCGGAGGACAAGTCCCTGTACCTGTCCAACGGCGCCTACCTGCTCACGGAGCTCGTCGCCGGTCAGTACGTGACCCTCGAGGCGAACCCCGACTTCACCGGTGAGCACGCCGCCTCGGTGGAGCGCATCACGGTCCGCTACAACGAGGACCCGATGCAGCACGTGCTCGCACTCGAGAACGGTGAGATCGACGTGATGGCCCCGCAGGCCACCGCCGACCTCGTCACCGCGCTCGAGGACCTCGGCGACGACTACACGGTCGAGACCGGGATCGACGGCACCTACGAGCACGTCGACCTCCAGGTCACCAACGGTGGTCCGTTCGACCCCGCGACCTACGGTGGCGACGCCGAGACCGCGCTCATGGTTCGCCAGGCGTTCCTCAAGCTCATCCCGCGCCAGGAGATCGTCGACAAGCTGATCATCCCGCTGAACCCCGAGGCTGAGGTTCGTCAGTCCTACAACGTCGTGCCCGGCTCGCCGATGTACGACGGCGTGGTGGCCGCCAACGGCCAGACGGAGGCCTTCCCGCTGGAGAACGACGTCGCGGGTGCCGAGGCGCTCATGGCGGAGGCCGGGGTCGAGACCCCGATCGACGTCCGCGTCCTGTACGGCGCGAGCAACGCCCGCCGTCAGGCGGAGTTCGCGATCATGTCGGAGACGATCAACCCGACCGGTCTGTTCAACCTCGTCGACGCCGGTAGCGACGACTGGGGCAGCATGCTGTCGGCCAACACCGACCAGTACGACGCGGCGCTGTTCGGCTGGCAGTCCACCAGCACGGCTGTGACCGCCGGTAACGCCAACTTCGGCACCGGCGAGATCAACAACTTCTACGGGTACAGCAACCCCGAGGTTGACGCCCTGCAGGACGAGCTGAGCGTGACGACCGACCCCGCCGAGCAGGAGCGTCTGCTGGGCGAGATCGAGGCACACCTGGTGAACGACGCCTTCGGCGTCACCATCTTCCAGTTCCCCTCGGTCACGGCCTACCGCAACACGGTGAGCGGCATCAGCCCGATCACCATCTCGCCGACCGTCTTCTACGGCTTCTGGGAGTGGAGCACCAGCGGTGACACCGCTGGTGACCCGACCTCGGAGGAGGCAGAGGACTCCGAGGGCTGAGTCAGCTCAGCTCACGAGTCTGAGTGAGCGACGAGCGGGGGCGCCGGACTTCCGGCGCCCCCCTTGTCGTGAACTCGCCCACCGCCCGAACGTGTGAGCGGCGACCGCCTCCGCGGATCTCGCCTACACTCCCGATCGGGCCTGTCACCGTGGACTGCGAGGTAGCCCGCCATGTTGATCTTTGTCATTCGCCGCGTCCTGATGGGGCTGGCACTGCTGCTGGTGTCGTCGTTCCTGATGTACATGCTGGTCGACTTCACCATCGACCCGCTGGAGGACCTGCGCACCAGCACCGACCCGAGCGCCGCGCTCCAGATGGAGCAGCGCACCGAGCAGCTGAACCTGAACGCGCCCCCGTGGGAGCGGTACTTCGACTGGCTCGGAGCCTTCGTCACCGGCGACCCCGGCGTGTCGTGGAACACCGGCCGCTCGGTGTCCGACCTGCTCGGCAGCGCGATCATCTCGACGCTGCAGCTGGTCTCGTTCGCCACGGTGGCGGCGATCGTGCTCGGTGTGGCGGTGGGCATCGTCTCGGCCCTGCGCCAGTACTCGAGCTTTGACTACCTGATCACGTTCTTCGCCTTCCTGATGTTCTCGCTGCCCTCGTTCTGGGTGGCAGTGCTGCTCAAGCAGTGGGGTGCCATCGGGTTCAACGACTTCCTCGTCGACCCGGTGATCGCACCGATGCTGATCGCGGGCATCTCGCTCGCCGCCGGCGTCTTCTGGCAGCTCGCGGTCGGCGGCACCCTCCGGCGCCGGCTGATCCACGGGGCCCTCGCGGCCCTCGCCGTCGCCCTCGTGCTGGGCTACATGCAGATCACCGACTGGTGGCTGCAGCCCAGGCTCGACTGGGTGCTCCTCACGGTGACCTCGCTCGGTATCGCGCTGACGGTCACCACGCTGTCGACAGGCCTGCGCAACCGGCGCTCGCTCTACACCGCGCTGAGCTGCGTGGCGCTCGGGCTGGTCCTGTACTTCCCGGTGCGTTACTACCTCTTCAGCAACTCGATGCTCACGCCGTACATGAACTACGGCATCGTGCTGCTGCTCGGTCTGGCGGCGATCCTGGTCGGCGCGCTCGTCGGTGTGGCATGGCGGGGACCGGACTGGAAGCAGTCCGCCCGGACCGGCGCGATCTCGGCGTTCCTGATCGCCGGTGTGATCTTCCTCGACAAGGTCATGAGCTACTGGCCCGCCTACATGGCGGCCCCGGCGATCAACAACCGCCCGATCCAGACGATCGGTGACCGCGCGCCGAACCTCGGCGGCAACTTCTGGGTGCAGCTGCTCGACCAGTACACCCACCTGATCCTGCCGACGCTGGCGCTGATGCTGATCTCCTTCGCCGGCTACACGCGGTTCTCGCGCGGCAGCATGCTGGAGGTGATGAACCAGGACTACATCCGCACCGCACGCGCCAAGGGCATCAACGAGCGCACCGTGGTGATGCGGCACGGGTTCCGCAACTCCCTGATCCCGCTGGCCTCGATCATCCCCGTCGACATCATCGGTCTGATCGGCGGAGCGCTGATCACGGAGCGCATCTTCAGCCGCCCCGGCATGGGTCAGCTCTTCATCGCGAACCTCAACATGAACGACATCGATCCAGTGATGGCCTATCTCGTGATCGTGGCGTTCCTGGCGATCCTGGCGAACATCGTCGCCGATCTCCTGTACGCCGCCCTCGACCCCAGGATCCGGGTGAACGCATGAGCAACGACCGCAAGGACGACCCGTTCGAGGCCGGCGAGACCGGCTCCGGGTCGCTCGACCCGGCGATGACCGCCGCCGCCACGACCGACAGGAGCGAGGTCGTCGACGACGGCCCCCAGCTCGAGAACGCCATCGAGCTGCGCGAGGTCGAGGGGATGTCGCAGGGCCAGATCGTGCGCCGCCGGTTCTTCCGGCACACCGGTGCGATGGTCGGTCTCGTCGTCATGATCCTCATCGCGATCATGGCGATCACCTCGATCGGGTTCACGCTCGGACCCGTCACGATCCCCGGCTGGTGGCAGTACAACCACAGCCAGCTGAACGACATCGTCAACCCGCGTGGTGGCCCGACGATGCAGATGCCGTGGAGCGAGGGCGGCTTCGTGATCGGCCAGCACCCGTTCGGCCAGGACGAGATCGGTCGCGACATCTTCGCTCGCACCATGAAGGGCGTGCAGACCTCGCTCGTGGTGATGGCCGTGATCGGTGCGGTCGCCACCCTGATCGGCACCCTGATCGGCGCCTTCTCCGGGTTCTTCCGCGGCAAGACCGACACCGTCCTGATGCGGTTCACCGACCTGATCATCACCCTGCCGGTGATCGTCATCGGGGCCGTGCTCGGCAAGAAGCTCGGCTCGGCGGACCCGATCCCGCTGGCTCTCGCGCTCGGCGCGATCTCCTGGACCGGGCTCGCTCGCCTGGTCCGTGGTGACTTCCTGTCGCTGCGCGAACGGGAGTTCGTCGACGCCGCTCGGGTGGCCGGCGCCAGCACGCGCCGGATCATCTTCAAGCACATGCTGCCGAACGCGGTCGGCGTCATCATCGTCAGCGTCACGCTGCTGATGAGCTCGGCGATCCTGCTCGAGACCGCGCTGTCCTACCTCGGGTTCGGCATCACGCCCCCGAACGTCTCGCTCGGCCAGATGATCAACGAGTACCAGGGCGCGTTCAACACGCGGCCGTGGCTGTTCTGGTGGCCGGGCCTGTTCATCATCCTGATCGCCCTGTGCGTGAACTTCGTCGGTGACGGTCTTCGCGACGCGTTCGACCCTCGCCAGAAGAAGATCCCGTCGCCGCGCAAGATGGCGCGCGCCGACCAGCGGGCGGCCCGTCAGGCCGCCAGGGCCTCGGCGTGATCGTGCTGGTCAGGTCCTCCTCAGCCCAACGTCACGCTCAGAGCGGCGAGCACCGCCAGCCCGCCCAGCACGGCGAGCACCCGGGTGTTCGGGGTCACGGTGACCTCGGCGCTGCGCTCGTCGGCGCCCGGGCGCCGGGGCACCCGGTCGGCGATCGCCATCGCGGCGGCCTCGGCGGTGCCGCTGGAGCCGAGCTTGCGCTGCGCGGGGGCCCACTCGCCGTGCTGCTGGCGCTGCGGCACCAGCCGGGCGCCGAAGCCGCTCCCCGCGGGCACCGCCCACGAGGTGTAGGTGACGTCCTGGTCGGTCGTCACCGACAGCGCCCAGCGGGTGTCGGCGTGCCTGAAGCGCCGCCACGGCACCCGCACGGTGCGCCAGACGTTGACGATCGTGATGCCCTCGGCCGTCAGCTCGACCCGCGGGTTCCACAGCAGCGCCCAACCCGCCGCCACGACCAGGGCGACGGGCGCGAGCGTGCTGAGCAACGCCGTCGGGCCCTCCTCGCCCACGAAGGCGACGAGCGCGGCGACCGCAACCAGGGCCGTGAGGACGGCGAGGCCCTGCGCGAGGCGGGACCGGAACGTCTCGGAGCTGTCCATCCCCGCATCGTCCCATCCGCGATCGCCGAGGCGATCGTCCACCCCACGCCGACGAGCACGGCGCGGGCAACCTCCCGAACGGAAGGTGAGCAGCTGTGAGCGCACCCGCACCCATCACCGACGAGCCCGGCTCCTTCGACGGCCGTGAGCCGATCCTGCAGGTCCGTGACCTCTGCGTGGACTTCTACGTCGAGGGCGAGTGGTTCCCCGCCGCGATCGACGTCACCTACGACGTGCGCCCCGGCGAGGTGCTCGCCGTCGTGGGCGAGTCCGGCTCCGGCAAGAGCCAGTCCTCGATGTCGCTGCTCGGGCTGCTGCCCGCGAACGGGCGCGCCACCGGCAGCGCCAAGCTCGACGGCAACGAGCTGATCGGGATGTCGAGCAACCGGCTGCGCCGGGTCCGCGGCAACGACATCGCGGTGATCTTCCAGGAGCCGATGACGGCTCTGAACCCGGTGTACAGCATCGGCTTCCAGATCGTCGAGACGCTCCGCAACCACTTCGACCTCGGCCCGGCGGCGGCGAAGGAGCGCGCGCTCGAGCTGCTCCGGCTCGTCGAGATGCCCGATCCCGAGACGCGGTTCCACGCCTACCCGCACCAGCTCTCCGGTGGTCAGCGGCAGCGCGCGATGATCGCTCAGTCGCTCTCGTGCGACCCGCGCCTGCTGATCGCCGACGAGCCCACCACGGCGCTCGACGTGACCGTGCAGGCCGAGATCCTCAAGCTCATGCGTGACCTGCGGAACCGGATCGACTCCGGCATCGTGCTCATCACCCACGACATGGGCGTGGTCGCCGACATGGCGGACCGCATCGTCGTGATGCGTCGGGGCCGGATCGTCGAGAGCGGCGACGCCAAGCAGATCTTCGCGAACCCGCAGCACCCCTACACCCAGGAGCTGCTCGCGGCCGTGCCGCACCTCGGTGCGCACAGCACGATCGAGATCTCCGAGCACGAGCGCGACCACGGCGGCGACACCCCGCTGGGACAGCCGGTCATGGTGGCCGAGAACATGGTCATCGAGTACCCCAAGCGCGGCCGCACGCCTGCGTTCCGGGCCGTCGACGGCGTCTCGCTGACCATCAACGCCGGCGAGGTCGTCGGGCTGGTGGGGGAGTCCGGCTCGGGAAAGACCACGATCGGACGCGCGGTCGTCGGTCTTCTGCCGGTGACCGAGGGCAAGCTCGAGATCGCCGGGTTCGACATGGTCGGCGCCACGCACAAGGACCTGATGCCGCTGCGCAAGCAGATCGGCATCGTGTTCCAGGACCCGGGCAGCTCGCTCAACCCGCGGCTGCCGATCGGTGAGTCGATCGGCGAGCCGCTGATGCTGCACACCGGCATCAAGGGCTCCGAGCTCGACAAGCGCGTCGAGTCCCTGCTCGACCAGGTCGAGCTGCCCCGCTCGATGCGCAACCGCTATCCGCACGAGCTCTCGGGCGGGCAGCGGCAGCGCGTCGGCATCGCTCGTGCGCTCAGCCTCGAGCCGAAGCTGCTGGTCGCGGACGAGCCGACCTCGGCGCTCGACGTCTCGGTGCAGGCCCACGTGCTGGAGCTGTTCACCGACCTGCAGCGCGAGCACGGGTTCGCGTGCCTGTTCATCAGCCACGACCTCGCGGTCGTCGAGATGCTCTCGAGCCGGATCGCGGTGATGCACCACGGCAAGCTGGTCGAGCTCGGTTCGGCCGCGCAGGTGGTGCAGAGCCCGAAGGACCCCTACACCCAGCGGCTGATCGCTGCGGTGCCCGTGCCGAACCCGGACGAGCAGAAGATCCGCCGGGAGCGGCGCGACGCGCTGCTCATGCAGGCGGCGGCCGAGATCGAGGCGGACGAGGAG
This sequence comes from Pseudactinotalea suaedae, assembly GCF_009733815.1. Taxonomy (GTDB): domain Bacteria; phylum Actinomycetota; class Actinomycetes; order Actinomycetales; family Beutenbergiaceae; genus Pseudactinotalea; species Pseudactinotalea suaedae. The sequence goes on along the minus strand of NZ_WNXY01000010.1, from coordinate 104,943 downwards.
CTCGAGGCGCAGCAGCTGAACGTCCAGCCCGGCGAACGTCCGACCCAGGGCGGGCCTGCCGGCTTCTGACCTGTAAGATCTCGTTGGGGTCCGTGCGACGTGGGACGCTTGCCCCTGCCCTCGCCCCTGACCCCAAAGGACCTGTATGAGCTCGCGCACCGACCTGCGCAACGTCGCGATCGTCGCGCACGTTGACCACGGCAAGACCACCCTTGTGGACGCCATGCTGTGGCAGTCCGGTGCGTTCGGAGGTCACGCCGACGTCGCTGAGCGTGCGATGGACTCCGGCGACCTGGAGCGCGAGAAGGGGATCACGATCCTCGCCAAGAACACCACGGTGGCCTACTCCGGGCCTGCCGCGGCGGTCGCGGGTCACCCCGAGGGCATCACGATCAACGTCATCGACACCCCCGGTCACGCCGACTTCGGCGGCGAGGTCGAGCGCGGCCTGTCGATGGTCGACGGCGTGGTCCTGCTCGTCGACTCCTCCGAGGGTCCGCTGCCGCAGACGCGCTTCGTGCTCCGCAAGGCGCTGCAGGCGCGGCTGCCGGTGGTGCTCGTGGTCAACAAGGTCGACCGCGCCGACGCCCGCATCAGCGAGGTCGTCGCCGAGAGCACCGACCTGCTGCTCGGACTGGCCTCCGATCTTCTCGAGGAAGAGGTCGAGCCCGGTCAGGAGCCGATCGACCTCGACGCCGTGCTCGACCTTCCCGTGGTCTACGCCTCGGCTCGTGCGGGTCGCGCCTCGCTGACCCAGCCGGCCGACGGCGAGCTCCCGGACTCGCCCGACCTGGAGCCGCTCTTCGCCACCATCCTCGAGCGGATCCCGGCGCCCACCTACGACGAGGGCGCGCCGCTGCAGGCGCACGTCACCAACCTCGACGCGTCGCCGTTCCTCGGCCGGCTCGCGCTGCTGCGGGTGTTCAACGGCACCCTGCGCAAGGGGCAGACCGTCGCCTGGGCGCGTCGCGACGGCACCATGAGGAACGTCAAGATCACCGAGCTGCTGCGCACCGAGGCGCTCGACCGGGTCCCGACCGACGAGGCCGGGCCCGGCGACATCGTCGCCGTCGCCGGTATCGAGGACATCACGATCGGTGAGTCGCTCACCGACCCCGCCGACCCGCGCCCGCTGCCGCTGATCACCGTGGACGACCCGGCGATCTCGATGACGGTCGGTATCAACACCTCGCCGCTGGCCGGTCGCGTCAAGGGCGCGAAGGTCACGGCGCGGCAGGTCAAGGACCGCCTGGACCGCGAGCTGATCGGCAACGTCTCGATCCGTGTGCTGCCCACCGAGCGGCCGGATGCCTGGGAGGTCCAGGGGCGTGGCGAGCTGGCGCTGGCGATCCTCGTGGAGCAGATGCGCCGCGAGGGCTTCGAGCTGACCGTCGGCAAGCCGCAGGTCGTCACCCGCGAGATCGACGGCAAGATCCACGAGCCCGTCGAGCGCATGACGATCGACGTCCCCGAGGAGCACCTCGGTGCGGTCACGCAGCTGCTGGCGCAGCGTCGCGGACGCATGGAGACGATGAGCAACCACGGCACCGGCTGGGTCCGCATGGAGTTCCTCGTGCCCTCCCGCGGGCTGATCGGGTTCCGCACCCGCTTCCTCACCGACACCCGCGGCACCGGCATCGCGTCCTCGATCTCCGAGGGCTACGAGCCCTGGGCCGGCACCATCGAGTTCCGCACCTCCGGCTCGCTGGTCGCCGACCGGGCCGGTACGGCGACGCCGTTCGCGATGCTCGCGCTGGAGGATCGCGGCCAGTTCTTCATCCAGCCGACCTCCGAGGTCTACGAGGGCCAGGTCGTCGGCGAGAACTCTCGCGGTGAGGACATGGACGTCAACATCACCAAGGAGAAGAAGCTCAACAACATCCGGTCCGCCACCTCCGAGTCGTTCGAGAACCTGACCCCGCCGCGGCTGCTGACGCTCGAGGAGTCGCTGGAGTTCGCGCGTGACGACGAGTGCGTGGAGGTCACGCCGGAGTCGGTGCGCATCCGCAAGGTGATCCTCGACCAGAACGAGCGCAGCAAGGCGGCCTCACGCGCACGACGGGCGTGATTCGGTGACCGCCGACGAGCACCAGATGACCCCGCTGCCGGTCGCCGGCGGCGAGGCAGCCCCGGCTCCCGAGGTGGAGATCCGGCGGGTGCTCGTGGTGGCACCGCACCCGGACGACGAGACGCTCACCGCCGGTGCCCTGGTCGCTGCGCTGGCGAGCCGGTGCCAGGTGACTCTGGTGACGTGCACGCGCGGCGAGCGTGGCGAGATGATCGGCAGCGACCTGGCTCACCTGCTCGAGGACCCGGCCGAGCTCGCCGGGTACCGGGTCGGCGAGCTCGAGCGGGCGCTCACGGCGCTGGGCGTCGTCGACCACCTCTTCCTGGACACGCTCGACGGCGGCCCTCGCCTCGTGGACTCCGGCATGCGCTGGGAGGAGGGCGCCCCGCTGATCCGGGCGGCTCCCTCGCCGGACGCCGGGCCGGACGCGTTCAGCGTGGCCGCACCCGAGCGCGCCGTCGCTGCGCTGGCCGGGGTGATCGACCGGGTCCAGCCGGACCTCGTGCTCCTTGACGAGCCGGGCGGCGGCTACGGCCACCCCGACCACCGCCGCACCCACGAGGTGACGATGGCGGCGGCGGCCACGGCGACGCATCGTCCGGCCCTCGTCGCGTGGGTGGTGCGGCCCGAGAGTGCCGTCCGGGCGGCCCAGCAGTGGCTGCGCAGTCGCTCGGACCTGCCGAGCGCAGGCGTGGACGGCGCCGCGCTGAGCCTGCCCGAGCCGGAGGGGTTGCTGCCCTCGATCGTGGTGCCGGACTCGCAGGTCGACGTCGAGATCGACGTCACCCAGCAGCTGCCGAGGTTGTTCGACGCCCTGCGCGCCCACCGCAGCCAGGTCCAGGTGCCGCAGCTCGTCACGCACGGCGAGCGCGAGCCTGCCGCCGGCTGGTACGCCCTCAGCAACGGGCTGCTGCAGCCGATCCACTCCTCCGCCTGGCTCAGGCTCGCGCCCGGATGGGGCGATCCGGACCAGCTGCGTTCCGCCGTCGGGCGCCTGCTGGGCTCGCCCCAGCGGGTCGAGGGTGGCCGGTGGTTCCGGCCGACCATGATCGTGTTCTCGCTGGTCCTCGGTGCGATGGTGGCCGCGGTGGGAACCACGTTCCACCGGGTGCAGCCGCCGTGGGGGCTGCTGGCCGCGTTCGCGGCACTGGCCGCGGGCGGCGTGCTCGCTCGCACGTTCGTCGACCGGGTCGGGCAGGTCGGGTTCGGCGTCGCGGCGGTCGTCATGGTGTTCGTGATGACGTACGTCCGGCCGGGTGGGGACGTGCTCGTCACGGGTGAGCCGATCGGGCTCGCCTGGCTCATCGGCTCGATCCCGGCGGCTCTGCTGCTGCCGGCCTTGCTGCCCCGGCGCTGGTTCGCCGAGTCCTGATGGGTGACGTCAGCCCCGACGACCTGCGCCGCACGATGTCGCGGCTGGTCTCCGGCGTCTCCGTGATCACCGCGCGCTCGGGGCGGCACGACGTCGCCGCGACCGTGAGCTCGCTGGTCTCGGTCTCCCTCGAGCCGCCGGTCGTGCTCTTCACGGTGCACCGTGACGGCCGGCTGCGCGACGCGGTCGAGGTGGGGGCGTCGTGGGCCGTCAGCATCCTGGGATCGGACGGCGGCGCCGCGGCCCGCTGGCTCAGCGACCCGGGGCGGCCGTTGCTCGACCAGCTGACGAGGATCCCGAACCATCCGGGCGAGCACAGCGGGGCAGCCATCCTCGACGTGGCGACCGCGTGGCTGGAGGCACGCACCCTCTGGGTGGTCGAGGCCGGCACCCACGACGTGGTCGGCGGCGAGGTCGTCGCCACCGGCGTGCGCGCCCAGAACCAGGGCGCGATCCTCCACGGCTACGGGCGCATGGAGAGCTGGGACGGCTGAACGGCCTGCTGCCACGCCGCCGTTAGAATCGCCCGCAGGGGGGCCACGCCCGTGGTCTCGTCGACAGAGTTTCCGAGGCCCATGATCTTCCGTCGATCAGTCAACGACCGCGCCGAGTCTCCCGATGAGGGGATCGGCGCCGACGAGGTGTCGACGACCCCCGATGACGACGCCACCGAGGTGCGACCCGCGCCCGACCAGCCCACCGCCGCCCCGGAGGACGAGACCGCCGTCGTCGAGCCCGAGGCGACCCAGGGCCCGGCGCCCGGGACGGGCGCGGACGAGACCGCCGTCGTCGGTGCGCCGTCGACGGCCGAGACCGAGTCAGACCCCGAGGCCACCGTCGTCCGGGGACCTGCCGAGGATCCCGCCGAGGTGGAGATCACCGAGGAGCCGGAGCCGATGCCCGTCAAGAAGCGCCGGCGCGGACGCAAGGTGCTGCTCGGGGTGGGGATCGGCGTGCTCGTGCTCGCGGGCGCCTACGTCGGCGCGGCCTGGTACCTGGGGGACAAGGTGCCGCAGAGCACCACGGTCGCCGGTGTGGACGTCTCGGGACTGACCGCCGACGAGGCGGTCGAGGTCCTCGACACCCAGCTGGCCGACGTCGTCGGCGGCCCGATCCCGATCGGGATGGGCGAGACCAGCTCGAGCATCGATCCCGCCGAGGCAGGGCTGACGTTCGACGCCGCCGCGACCGTCGACCGGTTCACCGGGTTCACACTCGAGCCGCAGGTGGTGCTCGGGCACGTGTTCGGTCTGGGGGCGCGAGAGCCGGTCGTGACCGTCGACGACGACGCCCTGGTGGCGGCGGTGGAGACCGCGGCCACCGATCTCAACCTCGCGCCGGTCGACGGGGTGATCGCGTTCGCCGACGGCGCCGCGAGCGTGACGACCGAGCCCGCCGACGGGATGGAGGTCGACGTCCCGGCCGCCGCGGAGATGATCGCCGCGGAGTGGCTCACGGGCGAGCGGCCGTTCGAGCTGCCGTCGACCACGACGACGCCGCAGATCGACGACGCCGCCATCGCCGCCGCCATGACCGACATCGTCGAGCCGCTGCTGTCCGCCCCCGTGACGGTCCAGCTCAACGACGCCGAGGCCAGCCTCGAGCCCGTCCTGCTTGCCGCTGCCGCGACGCTCACCCCGGACGCCTCGGGGCTCTCGCTCGCCATCGACGGCCAGATCCTCGCCGACCACATCACCGAGACCGTGCCGTCGGTGGGGGAGACCGCGAAGGACGCGCAGATCGTGCTGCAGGAGGGCGCGCCCGCCATCATCCCCGCCGTCACCGGCACCGGGCTCGACCCCGAACAGCTGGCGAGCGTGGTCAGCCAGGCCGCGGTGGCCACCGGTGACGCGCGCGTGGCGGTGGCCGAGCTCGCGGCGACCGAACCCGAGTTCACGACGGCGGACGCCGAGGCGCTGGGCGTCGTCGAGATCGTGGGGGAGTACTCCACGCCCTACCCCTACGACCCGGTGCGCACCCAGAACCTGGTCAACGGCACCGCCCACATCAACGGCACCCTGGTCCGGCCCGGCGAGGTCTTCTCGCTGATCGAGGCGCTCGGACCGATCACGCGGGAGAACGGCTACGTCAGCTCGAGCGTCGTCGAGGGCGGGTTCGTCACCGACGCCATGGGCGGCGGTCTCTCCCAGGTCTCCACGACCACCTTCAACGCCGCCTTCGAGGCCGGCATGGAGGACATCGAGCACAAGCCGCACTCGCGCTGGTTCGAGCGCTACCCACCGGGGCGCGAGGCGACGATGTATGCCCCCTCGCTCGACATGAAGTGGGGCAACAACACTCCCTACGGCGCGCTGGTGCAGGCGTGGGTCGGCGACGACGGCCGGGTGCACGTGCGGCTGTGGAGCACGAAGTACTGGGACGTCGACATCCGTTCGAGCGAGAAGTACGCCTTCACCTCGCCGCGCACCGTCTACAACGAGTCGGACACCTGCAAGCCGGAGTCCGGCGGCGCCTCGGGGTTCTCGATCGACATCAGCCGCACGATCTCGCTCGACGGCGAGGTCAACACCGAGTACTCGCGGGACTACTCCTGGAAGTACTCCCCGTGGAACCGGGTGGTCTGCGGCGCACCGCCGTCGGCCGACGACGAGGCCGAGACCGAGGCGGAGACCGACGAGGGCTGAGGCGACCAGCCTCAGCGGCGCCGCGGCGCGGGGGCGGGCGGCACGCGTTTGCCGAGCGCGATGACGCCGGCCGCGAGCGCGACCGGGCCGTGCTTGGTGGCGACCTCGACGCCGTCGTCGTCGACCCGGACGAGCTCGCCCAGGGCGTCGGAGAAGCTGCCCTCGTCGTTGCGGTATCTCACGACGACGCGCATGCCGGGCTCCCAGGCTCGCCAGAACGTCATGCCTGCGATACTAGGGCGCAGGACAAGCTGAACCGCTGAACCCGGCGGAGACCGTGAGGAGAACCAACCGGTGACGTACGTGATCGCGCTCCCCTGCGTCGATGTCAAGGACAAGGCCTGCATCGACGAGTGCCCCGTCGACTGCATCTACGAGGGTGAACGCTCGCTCTACATCCACCCGGACGAGTGCGTCGACTGCGGGGCCTGCGAGCCCGTCTGTCCCGTCGAGGCGATCTACTACGAGGACGACGTCCCCGAGCAGTGGGCGGAGTACTACACGGCCAACGTGGACTTCTTCAACGACCTCGGCTCACCGGGTGGTGCGGCGAAGATGGGCATGATCGCCAAGGACCACCCGATCATCGCCGCGCTGCCGCCGCAGGGCGAGTAGGCCGCGCGGGGCAGCGCGGCTGCTGACATGGGCTTCATCGCCATCACCGAGGACTACCCGTGGGACCGGCTGACGCCGTACGCCGATCGGGCCAAGCAGCATCCCGACGGGATCGTGGACCTCTCGATCGGCACCCCGGTCGACCCCACCCCGCCCGCCGTCCAGGAGGCGCTCGCGGCGGCCGCTGACGCGCCCGGGTATCCCACGGTGGTCGGCACCCCCGCGCTGCGGGAGGCGATGGTCGACTGGTTCACCCGGCGCCGCGGCGTCCACGGTCTCACCACGGCAGGCGTGATGGCGACGATCGGCTCCAAGGAGCTCGTGGGATTGCTGCCCTCGCTGCTGGGCATCGGAGCCGGCGACGTCGTGGTCGTGCCCGCAGCCGCGTACCCGACCTACGAGGTCGGCGCCCGCGCCGCCGGCGCCGAGGTGCTGGCGACCGATGACGTGGCCGACTGGGCCGGCGATGCCCGGGTCCGGCTCGTCTGGGTGAACTCACCCGGGAACCCGACGGGCGCCGTCGCCTCGGTGGACCGGCTCCGCGAGGTCGTCGAGAACGCCCGCGCGCTCGGGGCCGTCGTCGCGAGCGACGAGTGCTACGCCGAGCTGGCCTGGGAGGAGCCCTGGAGCTCCGACGGCGTCCCGTGCGTCTTGGACCCCCGTGTCGCCGGAGGCTCGCACAGCGGGTTGCTGGCCGCCTACTCGCTGTCGAAGCAGTCGAACCTCGCGGGCTACCGTGCCGGGCTGCTGGCTGGCGACGCCGACCTGATGGCACGGATCATCCTGATGCGTCGTCACCTGGGTCTGATGCTGCCGTACCCGGTGCAGGTCGCGATGGCCGTGGCCCTCGGTGACGACGCGCACGTCGCGGCGCAGCGCGAGGTCTACCGCCGCCGCCGCGCAGTCCTGCTGCCGGCGCTGCAGGCCGCCGGCTTCACGATCGACCACTCCGAGGCCGGCCTGTACCTGTGGGCGCGCTCGCTCGACGGCGGCGACTGCTGGGCCACCCTCGATCGCCTCGCCGATCTCGGCATCCTCGCCGGCGCGGGGGAGTTCTACGGACCGGGCAGCGAGCACCACGTGCGCTTCGCCCTCACCGCCCCGGACGACCGCATCGCCGCCGCCGCCTCCCGCCTCACCGCCCGCTGACGGTTTCAACACGATTCCGTCCGCTCTCCGGTTTCAACACGATTCCGTCCGCTCTCCGGTTTCAACACGATTCCGTTCACTCACCCCGGGCGGCGCCGGTGCACGGAATCGTGTTGAAACCGAGGTTGCGGGCGTGAACGGAATCGTGTTGAAACCGGGGGTCAGTAGACGTCGCGGACGTAGCGCTTGGCGCGCTTGAGGTCGTTGACGTACTCGGCGGCACGCTCAGACCTGTCGGTCCCGTCCGGGCCGGCGCCGAGCTGGCTCGCCACGATCTCGTGGAGGGCGGCGTCGACGTCCTTCGCCATGCGGGTGGCGTCGCCGCAGACGTAGAGGTAGGCGCCCTCCTCGAGCCAGGCGAACAGCTCGGCGGCCTGCTCGCGCATGCGCGTCTGCACGTACACCTTCTGCGCCTGGTCGCGTGAGAACGCGAGGTCGAGGCGGGTCAGCAGCCCTGCGGAGGCGTGCGCCTCGAGCTCGTCGGAGTAGATGAAGTCGCTGCCGCGGTGCTGGTCCCCGAAGAACAGCCAATTCTTGCCACGAGCGCCCGTCGCGGCGCGCTCCTGCAGGAAGGCCCGGAACGGCGCCACCCCGGTCCCGGGACCGATCATGATCACCGGACGGTCGCCCTCCTCCGGTAGCCGGAACGCCTGGTTGGGCTGCAGGAAGATGCCGGCGACGTCGCCCTCACCGATGCGGTCGGCGAGGAACGTCGAGCACACGCCACCCCGCACGCGGTCGGCACCGTGGCGCACCGACGCCACGGTCAGGTGGATCCGGTCCGGGCTGGCGAGCGGGCTGGAGGAGATCGAGTAGGCCCGGTGCCGCAGCGGCCGGAAAAACCGCGCCAGCTCCTCCAGCTCGAAGGAGTGCGACGGGTTGAGGTCGAGCAGGTCCAGCGTGTCCTTGCCGTACAGCCAGTTCTCGAGCGGCGCACGGTCCTCGCGCTGAACGAGAGCGGCCAGCTCGCCGTCGGGGTTGCGCTCGGCGAGCGCACCGATCAGGTCTCTGGACGGCGTCCGGATCTCCCAGGCGTGCAGCAGCGCGTCCTCGAGGCTCGTGCCGGCGACCGCGGCCGCGGCGTCGTGCCCGAGCCGCGCGACCAGCGCTTCCGCGAGAGCCGGGTCGTTGCGCGGCATCACGGCCAGCGCGTCACCGGCGGCGTACTCGATCCCGGAGTCGCCCAGCGCCAGCTCGAGGTGCCGGATCTCCTTGGCGCTGCTCGGGCCGGACAGCACGCGGTTCGCCACCAGCGCGGCCGGGAACGGCGTCTTCCGGCTCCACCTCGAGCGGGTTCTCGACGGCGCAGCCGCACCCTCGGCCGGTCCGCTCGCCCCTCCCGGGGCTTGCTTGGCCAGCGCGTCGACGGCGGTCGCGATCCACGCGGCGGCGTCGTCCTCGTAGGAGACGTCGCAGTCGACGCGCGGAGCGAGCCGCTGCGCGCCGAGCTGCTCCAGCCGCATGTCGAAGAGCTTCCCGGCCTCGCAGAAGTTGTCGTAGCCGGTGTCGCCCAGGCCCAGCACGGAGAACTGCAGCGACTCCAGCCGCGGCGCGTTCTCGTCGTTCAGCGCATCCCAGAACAGCTCGGCGTTGTCGGGCATGTCGCCCTCGCCGTAGGTCGAGGTGATGATCAGCAGATGCCCGGTCTCGGCCAGCGTCTCGGGTGTCGCCGAGTCGAGCGGGCGCACCTGCGCCAGCACGCCGCGTTCCCGCGACGCCGCGGCGAGGTCCTCGGCCAGCAGCTCGCAGTTCCCGGTCTGGCTGCCGTAGAGCACGGTCACCGTGAGCGAGGGCGCCGGACCGGCGGGGACGTCGCGGTGGGCCGAGGCCAGCCCGGCCAAGAAGCCACCGAGCCAGCTCTGCTGAGCGGTGCTGAACGGTGCGTCCGGTGGGATGAACAGGGCTGTCATGGAGCCACCACCTTCGAGGTGAGCGCACCGGCGAGCGAGGCCAGGTCGTCGAGCGCCGCCGTCGCGAGCATCTCGTCGAACCGGGCCGCACGCGCGCGGCGGCTGTTCTTGCTCTGCTGGTACAGGATCCACCCGTACGTGCCGGGCGCGTCGATGCCGCGGACGTTGCGCAGCTGCAACGAACGCCGGTAGTCGTCGAGCCGCTTGGCTGCGACGAGCGTCGCGAGCTCATGGTCCTCGAAGACCTCGAGGTGCCCACGGATGTACTTGACGAGCCGCTGCATCACGAAGAAGTCCTCGGTCAGCACGAGGGTGCGTGCGGTCTCGACGACCCGGGGGTCGTCGATCGCCGCGCCACCGCCCACGCGGTCGAGCGCGATCTCCTGAGCCGCGCTCAGCACCGTGTAGGAGCTGAGCAGGCCGTACATGTCGCCGGCGTCGGTGCCGCCGATCACCGGCACCCGGCCACCGGCGATCGGGGTCCCGTCGCGGTAGTGCTCCTTGAACTCGCGCAGCTTGTCGGCGGCGATCGCCGTGTTGAGCTCCTCCAGCAGCTCCTTGCGCGACTTGTGGGCGGCGATCGCGTCGGCGTCCTGGTACAGCAGGAGCGCGCGTGGCATGCCGACGACCATGTGCTCGCGCGCCGTGGACCAGTCCTCGAGCAGCCGCTCGGCGAGCGGCGAACCGGTCGCCTCGAGGTGCCACTGCAGCATCGTGCGGACCGCGAGCTCGTGGAAGGGCCCGTGCTCGGAGTCGATGAGGGGCAGCACCAGCAGCGAGTCCTCGCTCACCCGGCCCGCGATCGTGCCGGCCGGGTCGTACTGGTAGACGAACCCGCCGCTCATGCCGTTGCCCAGCCCCTTGCCGGCACCACCGAGGTTGAGCACGGCGCCGTTGGTCATGTACTCGCACCCGAACTCGCCGAGACCCTCGACGACGGCGGTCGCCCCCGAGTTCCGCACGGCGAACCTGTCACCGGCCTCGCCCTGGACGAAGAGCCGGCCACCGGTCGCTCCGAACAGCGCGAAGTTGCCGATCAGCACGTTGCCGCCGGGCAGCCCGGGGTTGCCCCCGCCCGGCGTGCGGACCGTGATCTGGCCGCCCGAGGCCGACTTCCCGACGCCGTCGTTCGCCGTGCCGATGTGCGTCAGCGAGATGCCGTCGTTGCAGAACGCGCCGAAGGACTGCCCGGCCGAGCCGGTCGTGGTGACCAGCACCGAGTCGGGGAGCAGGTAGCTGCGGCCGCGCTCGTCTGCCGCGACGGCAGGCATCGCGGCGAGGACGTCCTGCTCCAGCTCGTGGTTGAGCAGCCGCTCGACGTCGATCGACAGCTGCCCGCCGACGGTCTTGTCGGAGTTGCGCAGCTGCCCGGCGTCGATGCTGACCTGCTCCTGGCGGCCCAGCACGAGCGCAGCCCGCACCTGGTCGATGAGAGCGTCGTCGGTGGCGAAGTCCTTCTCGAGGTAGACCGGGTCGGTCACGACCTTCTCGGGGACGGCCGCAAGCATGCGTCGCACGTCGAGCTTGCCGACCGCAGCCGGGTGCTCGAGCAGCTGCAGCAGGTCACCCCGGCCGCGCGCCTCGCGCAGCGAGGACAGGCCCAGCCGGGCCAGCAGCTCGCGGACGTCGTGGGCGATGTTGAGCAGGAACTGCGCGAGCGCGCGCGGGTCGCCGTCGAACGCCTCAGGGTTGGTGGTGAGGCCGGCGGGGCACTTGATGTTGCAGTTCTTCGCCATCACGCACTTGAGCATCATCAGCGCGGTGGTGCCGAACTCGAAGCTGTCGGCGCCGAGCAGGGCCGAGATCACCACGTCGCGTCCGGTCTGGTGCGCGCCGGAGCAGCGCAGCGTCACCTTCTGGCGCAGCCCGTTCGCGGTGAGCGCCTGGTGCACCTCGGCCACGCCGATCTCCGCGGACCGGCCGGCGTACTTGAGGCTCGTCACCGGGGCCGCACCGGTGCCGCCGGTGTTGCCGGCGACGTTGATGACGTCCGCACCGGCCTTGGCCACCCCGACGGCGATCGTGCCGATCCCCTCGGAGGAGACGAGCTTGACGATCACGCGGACGCGCGCCGCCTTGCAGTCGTGGATCAGCTGGGCGAGGTCCTCGATCGAGTAGGTGTCGTGGTGCGGCGGCGGCGAGACGAGCTCGACGCCGGGCGTGCCGCCGCGCGCCGCGGCGATCTCGACGGTCACCTTCGGCGCGGGGAGCTGGCCGCCCTCGCCGGGCTTGGCGCCCTGACCGATCTTGATCTCGAGCTCCTGCAGCATCGGGTCGGCCAGGTAGCCGGCCCAGATGCCGAACCGCCCCGAGGCGAACTGCTTGATGCGGGAGCCGCGGATCGTGCCGTAGCGCGAGAGGTGCTCGCCGCCCTCACCGCAGTTCGACAGCCCGCCGGCCATGTTGGTGCCGTGCGCGACCGCCTCGTGGGCGGTGGCGACCAGGGCGCCGTGGCTCATCGCCCCCGAGGTGAGGCTGCGGGTGATCTCGTGCGCGGGCTGCACCAGCGGGAGCGGGACCGGTGCGGGCGCGGGACGCAGCAACCGCAGGAACCGCGCGGTCCGGCCGGAGACCGTCAGCACGAGCTCGTCACCGGCGAGGTGGTGCTCGTGGACGTCCTGCGGGTAGGTGCTCTCCAGGGCGCCGACCAGCGCCTCGTAGCGTGCGGGCTGCGGTCCCGAGACATCGGTGAACCGCAGCCGGAAGGTCCGGGTGACCGCTGCCGCATCGGCGTCGGTCCCGCTCGCGCCTCCGGCGTCCGGCGTCTCCACGATGTCGAGACCGCGCACCAGGATGCTGTCGTTGCCCTCGAGCGCGAACCGGTCGAGCTCGGTGGCGAACTCGGTCGCCGTGCGCAGCCCGGTGACGTCCGCCGGGAACGTGAGGACGTCACGCAGCGCGGAGGGCCGGGTCGCCCGCTCCGCGCGGGTCTGCGACACGAAGTCGCGGTAGCCCGGCGTGATCGTGAAGGCGTCGATCTCGGCGTCGGTGAGCGCGTCGAAACCGGCGTAGGTGTACGCCTCGTCGGTGAGCCCGAACGCGTCCCCGAGACCGTGGAGGGTCTGCAGCCGGAGGGCGGGATCGGTCTGCGGCGGCGCGAAGCTGACCTGCTCCTCGGTCATGTCGCCGAAGCCGCGCACCACGACCGTCCCGTAGGAGTGGCCGGCCCCCTCGGCGCGCTCCTTGAACAGGCCGAGCAGCGGGATCTGGCTCTCCTCGGTGACCTCCAGGGCGCGGCTGTGCCACGCGGTCGCCGCACCCGCGATGCGCTCGAAACCGACGCCGCCCACGGGGGCGTCCATGTGCGGGAAGCACTGGGCGAGCACCTCGTCACGGGTGTCGAGGTAGTTGGGCTCGAAGAACTCGCCGCCGATGTAGCTCTCGACCGTGCACAGGCCGACCCGGCCCATGGTCTTCGCGAGCGACTTCAGGGCCGCCTTGCGGTACTTCTCGACGGCGAGGTCCGTCTCGGTGACGGTCTCGGCAGGAGCGGCCGGCGCCGGGTACTTCTGCTCGGCGCGCAGCCGCGCGGAGATGCTGTAGACCGCGGACGCGCCGAAGCCCAGCGCCACCGCGATGTGGTGGGAGGAAGGCAGCTGACCGCTCTCGGCCACCACCGAGACCCGCAGCCGCAGCCCGGTCTCGATCAGGCGCCGGTTCACGGCGGCGAGGGCGAGCGGCAGCGGCAGCGGCGCGCGGGTGCTCGAGATGGCGCGGTCGCTGACCACGGCGATGCCTCCCGAGGACAGCGCGAACTGCTCGAGCTCGTCACAGAGCGTGGTCAGCGCCGTGCGCATCGCCGCGGCGTTCGCCTCGGCGTCGCCCGGCGCCGGGGTGTAGAGCATGTCGAACCGCTGCAGCGGCGTCACCTGCTGCTCGCGCAGCCGCAGCATCTCCAGGTGGCCCAGGATCGGCGAGGGCACGACGATCTGCGTCATGTCGGCGCCGCTGCCCGGCTTGGCGCCGAGCGCGACGTGCATGCTCATCCCGTCGGCCTCGCGGATGCTGTCGAGCGAGGGGTTGGTCACCTGGGCGAAGCGCTGCGAGAAGTACTTCGCCATGCCGCCCTCGGTGTCGGAGAGCGCGTTGATCGCGTTCCCGTACCCCATCGCCGAGATGCGCTCGGCTCCCGAGGCGAGCATCGGGTCCATCATGAACCGGAAGCTCTCGGAGTTGAGGGCGTAGGCGACATACCGAGCAGGCAGCGGCAGGTCGCCGTCGTACCCCAGGGTGGTGCTGCCACGCTCGAGGCGACCCGGCAGCTCCAGGTCCTCGAGCTTGACCCGCGCGCGCGTGAGCAGCGCGCCGTAGTCGCGGCGCGCGGCCAGCACCGCCAGCGCCTCGGAGGTGCGGTGGATGATCCCGGTGCGGTGGTCGAGGTAGAGCATGCCGCCGGCCTCGATGCGGCCGCGGCCGGTGACCTCCTCGGCGGGGAAGTCGACCTGCCCCGCTTCGGAGGAGACCATCAGGTAGGTGTCGGTCTCGACCGTGCGCAGCGGGCGCAGCCCGAGCCGGTCCAGGCGCGCGCCGACGATGTCGCCGTCGCTGAAGATCACCGCTGCGGGGCCGTCGTTCTTCTCCTCGTACAGCGAGAAGTACTCGAGCATGTCGCGCACGTTGGCGGGCAGCGTGCGGTCGTTCTCCCAGGCGGGCGGCATCAACGAGACGACCGCCTCGAGAAGTCCCAGGCCGTCGTCGAACACTCGACTCTGCAGGGTCTGGTCGAGGCGGCTGGAGTCGGACTGACCGGGCGGCCGGACGATGCTGCGGTGGCGCGAGCTCGCGAGCGCCTCGTCCGAGAGACGGTTCTTGCGGTCGGTGTTGAGCTCGCCGTTGTGCGCCATCATGCGGAACGGCTGCGCCATGCTCGGATGCGGCTCGGTGTTGGTGGAGAAGCGCGTGTGGAAGTACAGCGTGCGCACGGAGTGGCGCTCGTCGGTCAGGTCGGTGAAGTAGGCGATCACCTCACCGGAGTTCAGACGCCCCTTGAGGACCTGCGTGCGGGCGCTGAGGGAGAGCGGGTAGAGGCCGGCGAGCGCCGGGTCGGCGAAGGCGGCCGACTCGATGCGCAGCAGCGCGGCGTTGGTGGCTCGGTCGAGGTCGGTGCGGTCCCAACCGGGTGCGGCGCGGAACACCCACTGCACGATCGGCAGCTGGTAGGCGAGCGCGGCCGGCCGCAGCACGCTGCGCTCGACCGGCACGTCGCGGACGGCGAGCACCTCGACGCCCACCGTCGCGAGCACGTCGTCGACCAGCTGGCGAGCCGCCGGCCAGGCCTGCTCGTCGGTGGGCATGAAGAAGTTGCCGACACCGAAACGCCCGGCCTGCAGCGCCTGGCCCGTGATGGCGGAGAAGAGCTCGAC
This sequence comes from Pseudactinotalea suaedae, assembly GCF_009733815.1. GTDB lineage: Bacteria > Actinomycetota > Actinomycetes > Actinomycetales > Beutenbergiaceae > Pseudactinotalea > Pseudactinotalea suaedae. Next base: position 89,821 of record NZ_WNXY01000010.1, on the reverse strand, counting down.
CGACAGGTCCACGCTGACCCCCGCGCCGTCGCCGACGCCCTCCGAGGACCGGCCACCGCGGTGGGGGATCGCGCACAGCGCCTCGTCGCCCTTGCTGATGACGTCGTGGGAGGGGCGGCCGTCCTTGCGCGTGATGAAGCCGACGCCGCAGTCGCTGTGCTCGAGGGAGGGGTCGTAGAGGGTGGCTCGCCTGAGGTCCATGTGTGGTCCTGCCGTTCGTCTTCCCGCCTGCTACGGGCTGTGGGACGAGCGCTGCCACGCTGGAGCTCTCGCTGCGATCGGCGCACGGATCGGCCGCCTCACGCGCAACGAAGCAAAGATACGGTCAACCTGGAGCCATGACAACCTTCAAGGGGTCAGCGTCTCGGATCGTGGACCGGCGGCTGGGTGGACCGCCGGATGATGACGCCGTGACGGCGAGATAGACTCACCAGGCTGATCTGCGCCACGTTCAGAAAGGTCACCGATGTCGGACGCCACCCTTAGCCCTGCCACGTTCAGCGTGGATGGGAAGGAGCTCTCCTTCCCCCGCGTCGAAGCCGTGGAGGGCAACGACGGCGTGCTGATCCCGAACCTCCTCAAAGACACCGGGCTCGTCACGCTCGACCCGGGCTTCATGAACACGGCGAACTGCGAGTCGCAGATCACCTACATCGACGGCGACGCCGGGATCCTGCGGTACCGCGGCTACCCGATCGACCAGCTCGCCGAGGGCTCGAACTTCCTCGAGGTCGCCTACCTGCTCATCTACGGCGAGCTGCCCTCCGGCGGCGAGCTCGACGCGTTCGCCGCACGGGTCAAGAAGCACTCGCTGCTGCACGAGAACTTCCAGAAGTTCTTCACGGCGTTCCCGCTGAGCGCGCACCCGATGTCGGTGCTGCAGGCGGGCATCGCGGGCCTCGCGACCTACTACGAGCACACCCTCGACCCGTTCGACGCCGAGCAGCTCGACCTCGCCGCGGTGCTGCTGCTGGCGAAGATGCCGACGATGATCGCGAACATCGCGAAGCGCTCCAAGGGCATGCCGCAGCTCTACCCCGACAGCAACATGGGGTACGTCGAGGACTTCCTCAAGATGACGTTCGGGCTGCCGTACCAGGACCACACGCCGGACCAGGACATCGTCGACGCCCTCGACATGCTGCTGATCCTGCACGCCGACCACGAGCAGAACTGCTCGACCTCGACCGTGCGGATCGTCGGGTCGGCGCAGGCGAACCTGTTCGCGTCGGTCTCCGCCGGCATCGGAGCCCTCTCCGGCCCCTCGCACGGCGGCGCCAACGAGGCCGTGCTCAAGATGCTCGACGAGATCCACGGCTCCGACGACGACGTCGACACGTTCATGACCAAGGTCAAGAACAAGGAGGCCGGCGTCCGCCTGATGGGGTTCGGCCACCGCGTCTACAAGAACTACGACCCGCGTGCGGCGATCGTCAAGAAGTACGCGCACACGATCCTCGAGAAGCTCGGCAAGTCGGACCCGATGCTCGACATCGCGATGCGCCTCGAGGAGATCGCGCTGTCCGACGACTACTTCGTGGAGCGCAAGCTCTACCCGAACGTCGACTTCTACACCGGGCTGCTCTACAAGGCGATCGGCTTCCCGACGCAGATGTTCACACCGCTGTTCGCGCTCGGCCGGCTCCCCGGCTGGATCGCGCAGTACCGCGAGATGATCACCGATCCCTCCACCAAGATCGGCCGCCCGCGCCAGGTCTACACCGGTGAGCCCGAGCGCCAGTACGTGCCGCTCGAGCAGCGCTGAGCCGCCTCACCCCAGCTTTCAACACGATTCCGTGCACGAACGGAATCGTGTTGAAACCTGTCCGTGGACGAAATCGTGTTGAAACCTGTCCGTGGACGAGATCGTGTTGAAAGCGGTCGGTGGTCAGCGGACGGTGACGGTGCCTGCGGGAGCGGCGGTCTCGGCCGTCGCCCAGGCGGCGTCGCTGCCGTCGGTGCGTGACCAGGTGAGGTCCCCGATCGTGACCTCTTGGACCCCGGTGAGCTCCGCCGTCGCCACGGCCCAGTGGGCGAGCACCCAGGCGGAACGGCCCGGGTCGCCGTCGAGGCGGAGGTGGGTGAGGTCGCCCGAGGGCTCGGCCGTCGCGGTGCCGAGGTCGCGGGCGAGGAGATCGACGACGGCGTAGCTCGCCGTCGGGTCCTCGGCGGTCAGTCGGCAGGTCAGCGAGGCCTCCGACCAGCCCGTCAGCGCCGAGGCGAACAGCCGCGCCATCTGCTCGTGCTGGGCATAGGCCTCTGGGAACCCGGACCGCTGGACAGCCTGCGCGGCGTCCGTGATCTCCATGTCCTCATACCCCTCGACCTGCACCAGCGCGTCGTAGAAAATGTTGGTCGAGTAGACCGGGTCCATGATCTCCTCGATCGTCCCCCACCCCTGCGAAGGACGCTGCTGGAACAGCCCGATCGAGTCGCGGTCGCCGTAGTCGATGTTCTCCAGCCGGGACTCCTGCATCGCGGTCGCGATGCCGATGGTCGCCGCCCGGGCCGGCAACCCGCGCTCGACGGCGATCACGGCGATCAGCGCAGCGTTGGCCGCCTGCTCGGGGGACAGGGTCGCGGAGCCGCCGTCGGCGCTCGCGGTGCACTGCGAGACCAGCGGCCCTCGCACGTCGATGGTGCGCAGCAGCAGCACCACGCCGCCGACGGCCACCGCCAGCAGCAACGTCAGTCCCACCAGCGCCCCGAGAAAGCGGCGACCGCGGCGTGCGCTCACTGGGCGTGCAGGGCCGCGTTCAGCGTGACGCCGGAGCCGCTGCGCTCGATGGCCTCGACCACGCCGGTGGTCGAGTTGCGGCGGAACAGCAGGTTGTCGACGCCGGACAGCTCGCGGGCGCTGACGATCTGGGGGTGCGGCGCGGCGGAGGTGCGGATCGTCACCTTGGTCCCGGCGGTCACGTACAGGCCGGCCTCGATCACGCAGTCGTCACCCAGCGAGATGCCGATGCCGGAATTGGCGCCCAGCAGGCAACCGGTGCCGATCGAGACCCGGTGCGAGCCGCCGCCGGACAAGGTGCCCATGATCGAGGCGCCGCCGCCGATGTCGCTGCCCGCGCCGACCACGACACCCTGGCTGATCCGCCCCTCGACCATGGAGGAGCCCAGCGTGCCGGCGTTGAAGTTGACGAAGCCCTCGTGCATGACGGTCGTGCCCTCGGCGAGGTAGGCGCCGAGGCGGACCCGGTCGGCGTCGGCGATGCGCACGCCGGCAGGGACCACGTAGTCGGTCATGCGGGGGAACTTGTCGACGCCGTGCACGGTGACCGGTCGACCGTGCGAGCCGGCCAGCAGCGCGAGCCGGACCTCCTCGAAGTCCTCCGGTGCGCACGGCCCTTCCGAGGTCCACACGACGTTCTGCAGCACCCCGAACAGCCCGTCGAGGTTGACCGAGTTGGGCAGGACGAGGCGGTGCGAGAGCAGGTGGAGCCGCAGGTAGGCGTCGGAGGCGTCCGCCGGGGCGGCGTCGAGGTCGATCTCGGCGTGCACGACCACCGACCGGGTGCGGCGCGCGGGCGACTCGGTCGCGAGCGCGGCCAGGTCGGCCGGGGTGCCGTAGGGGCCGCGGACGTCGTCCGGCGCCGCGCCCAGGCCGAGCCGCGGGTACCAGGTGTCGAGCACGCGGCCGTCATGGGTGGAGGTGGCGAGCCCGACTCCCCAGGCCCGTCGGTCGGAGTTCTGCGCTGCCATGGCGCGAAGCCTACGCGAGCGGGCTGGGCGCACCCGGGCTGGGCGGCGCGACCAGAGCGAGCAGGCTCCCCGGGCCGACGACGGTCGCTCCCGCCGTCCCGCACCGCACCGCCAGCTCGCGGTCGGCGGTGACGACGATCGCGCGGGCACCGCCCTGGACCAGGCCGGTCGTCACCTCGACGATCGTGTCGTCGCCCGAGCCGGAGGCACGAACCACCTCGACGGCGGAGCGGCCGGTGCCGCTGGTCTCGGCACCGCGGGCGGCGCCCTCGACCACGACGTGCCAGGCAGGCCACCACCGCTCACCTGGCAGGCCTGCGAAGGCGGCAGGGACGCCGGTCGCCGCGAGGGTCTCGAGGCTGCCGAGGAGCCGTTCGGCGGCGCCGCGGCGGTCGCGCCACCAGCCGTCCGGGCGGCTGCCGACCACGTTGGCGGCGTCGACCACGACCTGCAGGTCGACGTCGAGCATCGCCCGCAGGTCCGGCCAGGCGTCGCCGAACGCGGGCAGCAGCCGGCGGTCGGCGACGTCGGCCATCGGCACCCAGCGGATCTCCAGGCTCTCGGCGTCGGTGGCCTCGACGTGCAGCCCAGGATCGGTGCGCGCGAGCACCGTGGTGTAGCTCCAGTCGGGGTGGCTGAGCACCGAGGTAGCGACCGGACGCACCCGGCCGGCGTCGATGCCGGCCTCCTCGGCCGCCTCGCGCAGCGCTCCGGCCACCGCGGTCTCCTCGGCGTGCAGCGCGCCGCCCGGCAGCCCCCACGTCCCGCCCTGGTGGCTCCACTCCGCACGGTGCTGCAGCACCACGCGCGCGCCGTCGGTCAGCAGCAGACCCGCTGCGCCGCTGCGGCCCCAGTGGCGCGCGCCGCACCGGCACTCCACCCAGCCGTCAGCGCTCTCGGTCACGGTGCTCGGTCCGGGTGGGGGAGGCTCACGGGGTCGCGCACACCAGCGGGTCGCCGCCTCCCAGCGGTGCCAGCCGCCAGCTCAGCAGCGCACCCGATGGCCCGGTCGCCACCCGGAACGAGTGCGGGGTCTCGACCATGCGGATCTCGGCGACATAGCCGCTCTCGGTCCAGCCCCCGCTGGCGGCGACCGGCAGGCTGCGCCCGTCCACGGTGGGGGTGGCGGTGAGCCAGGTGCCGTCGCCCACCTCGACCTGGATCGGTTCGCCGTCTCGGACCAGTGTGAGCGTGGCGCCGTCCGCGTCGATCTGCACGCCGTGCACACCGGTGACGTCGGAGGCGGGGTCGATCGCGAGGCTGCCGCGCGGCTGGGGCGCGTCGGCGGTGACGCCCAGCGGCGGGATGCTCAGCGCGGCGAGCCGGGTGCGGAGCCGCTCGTCCGCTCCCGGAGCACCGGCGCGGCCGACGGCGGGCAGCAGGTGCTGCCAGAGAAGGTCCAGGACCTCCTGCATCTCGCTGATCTCGGAGGTGATCGCGACCGCGAGCCCGTGCTCGGGAAGCACGATCCCGTACTGGCCGTACGCGCCGTCCGCGCGATAGCCGTGCCGGGCGTTCCAGAAGCTCTGACCGTATCCCTGCGCCCAGTCCGAGTCCTCGTCCGCCTCGACCGGCAGGTACGGGGCGCTGGCCTCCTCGACCCACGCGGCCGGCACCACCTGACGATCCCCGGACCGGCCGCCGTCGAGCCACAGCTGGGTGAGGGAGAGCAGGTCGTCGGTGCGCATCCGGGCGCCGCTGAATCCCCACGGGTGCCCCGCACGGTCGGTCTCCCACACCAGGTCCGAGGCGCCCAGCGGGGCGAGCACGCGCTCGCGGGCGAGCACGTCGAGCGGGGCCCCGCCGCGGTGCTCGGCCGCGCGCGAGAGCAGGTACGTGGCCACCTGGTTGTAGGCGAACACGGTGCCAGGCCCGGCATCCGGAGGGCTCGCGAGGATGGCGTGGAGCGGCTCGTCGGCGTCGCGGAGGGGAGCCGACCAGGCCTCGGCGGTGTGCCCCACGGTCATCGTCAGGCAGTGCCGCACGGTGACGCGGTGCCAGACGTCGGCGATCTCGGGCACGCCCGCGAGGGCGGCCGGCGGGAGGTGCGTCAGGACCGGGTCGTCGAGACCGAGGAGACCCTCGGCCGCGAGCGTGGCGACCGTCGTCGCCGTCACGCTCTTGGACACCGAGTAGAGCAGGTGCCGGCGCTCGGGGGCATAGGGCACCCACCAGCCGCGCACGACCGCGCGGCCGCCACGCGCGATCGCGATGCTGTGGAGGTCGAGGTGCGCGGCGGCGTCGAGGAAGTCGAGGACGCCCTGGGCGTCGAGATCGACCTGGCTGGGGTCCGTCGTCGGCAGAGGCACGCTCGCGACCCTAGCCCCGGCGCGCAGCGCTACGGAAGGGCGTCCGGCCCGCGGTACCTACGCGGTGGCCTGATCGACCTGGTCGACCTCGTCGATCTGGCAGATCACGCTGCCCGAGCTCACGGTCTGGCCCACGGTCGCGACCAGGCCGTGCACCTTGCCGGCACGATGGGCCACCAGCGGCTGCTCCATCTTCATCGCCTCGAGCACGACGACGAGATCACCTTCAGCGATCACGTCACCATCGGCGACCGCAACCTTGACGATCGTGCCCTGCATGGGGGAGGCGAGGGCGTTGCCGGTGGCGCGGGCACCCAGTCGCGCGGCGGACCGGCGGACGGGGCGCTTCGCCGGGCGGCGCTTGCCGAGCCCGAGCCCCAGACCGGCAGGCAGCACGACCTCGAGCCGCTTGCCCCCCACCTCGACGACGACCCGCTCCATCTCCGGCTCCTCGGGTGAGTCGGCGGCGGGTGCGGGCGGCCGGGCCGCGGGCACCTCGAGCCGTCCGAGGAGCTCCGACTCGATCCAGGTCGTGTAGACCGTGAAGGCCTCGGCGTCGTCGGCGGCGAAAGCCGGGTCGTCGAGGACGGCGCGGTGGAACGGCAGCACGGTCGGCATCCCGGCGACCTCGGTCTCAGCGAGGGCGCGGCGGGCGCGCTGGAGCGCCTCGGTGCGGGTGGCGCCGGTGACGATGATCTTGGCGAGCATCGAGTCGAAGGCGCCGGAGACGGTGTCGCCCGCGACCACGCCCGAGTCGACACGGACTCCGGGACCGCTGGGCCAGCGCAGCGTCTCGATCGTGCCGGGCGCCGGGAGGAAGTTCGCCGAGGGGTCCTCACCGTTGATGCGGAACTCGATGGAGTGACCTCGGGTGGCGACCGCGTCGTAGCCCAGCGGCTCACCGGCCGCGATCCGTAGCTGCTCGCGCACGAGGTCGATGCCGCTGATCTCCTCGGTCACGGGGTGCTCGACCTGGAGCCGGGTGTTGACCTCGAGGAAGGAGATGGTGCCGTCGACGGCGAGAAGGAACTCGCAGGTCCCGGCACCCTGGTAGCCGGCCTCGGTGAGGATGGCGATCGAGGCGCGGCGCAGCTCGGCATCCTGCTCGGGCGTCAGGAACGGCGCAGGCGCCTCCTCCACGAGCTTCTGGTGGCGGCGCTGGAGGGTGCAGTCGCGGGTGGAGACGACCACCACGGTGCCGTGCGCGTCGGCCAGGCACTGGGTCTCGACGTGCCGGGGGCGGTCGAGGAACCGCTCGACGAAGCACTCGCCGCGGCCGAAGGCTGCGGTGGCCTCACGGACCGCGGAGGCGTACAGCTCGGGGATCTCCTCGACGGTGCGGGCGACCTTGAGGCCGCGGCCGCCGCCTCCGAACGCTGCCTTGATCGCGATCGGCAGGCCGTGATCGGCCGCGAATGCCTCCACCTCGGAGGCGTCCGCGACCGGCTCGGGGGTGCCGGCGACCAGCGGCGCGCCGGCGCGCTGGGCGATGTGGCGGGCGCTGACCTTGTCGCCGAGAGCGTCGATCGCGGCCGGTGGCGGACCGATCCAGACCAGGCCGGCCTCGATCACGGACTGGGCGAACGCGGCGTTCTCCGACAGGAAGCCGTAGCCGGGGTGGATCGAGTCGGCTCCGGAGCGGCGCGCGATGTCGAGGATCTTCGCGGCGTCGAGATAGGTGTCGGCGGCGCGCGCACCGCCGAGGGCGTAGGCCTCGTCGACGAGCGCCACGTGCTGCGCGGTGCGGTCCGGGTCGGCATAGACACCCACCGAGGCGATGCCGGCGTCGCGGCACGCGCGGGCGACCCTGATCGCGATCTCGCCCCGGTTGGCGATGAGCACCTTCCGCAACGGCCGTGCCGGAGGGATCGTGCTCGTCATCCAGTTGCTCCAGTCAGTCCAGCGGGCCGGTCGGGTCGGGTTCACGGCGGGAGGCGGTCACGGTGGGCGGCTGCCCGGGCGCGCGACGCCGCGAGGTCTGTCGGCCCACGCTAGTACCCGTCTCAGGGACCGCAGTGCCACGCCGCACCGCCTGGAGGAAGTCTGTGAGGGGAGGCAACGCTAGGTGCCGCGAATTGTGCGAACCACACAAACGGTGCCGTAGGTTCAGGGCCGTCTGCCGGCCAGATTGTCGATGGCGGACAATGAGAGGGTCAAGGCCGGACCGGGTGCCAGAGGTCGGTCCACCGCACGCCGAGCGTGATCAGCAGCTCCCGCAGCAGCGGGAGGCTGATCCCGACGACTCCGTGCGGGTCGCCGTCCACACCGGTGACGAACGCACCACCCAGACCGTCGAGCGTGAACGCGCCGGCGACCTGCAGGGGCTCGCCGGTCGCGACGTAGGCGTCGATCTCCTCGGGCGTGACGTCGGCGAAGTGCACGGTGGTGGCGGAGACCGCGCCGGCGGTGCGCCCGTCGCGCGTGCGCACCCAGTGCCCGGTGCGCAGCACCCCAGACCGCCCACGCATCCGCAGCCACCGCGCGCGGGCGCGGTCCGCCGTCCCGGGCTTGCCCATCGGGTCGCCGTCGAGATCGAGCAGGGAGTCGCAGCCCACCAGGACGTCGGCGCTCCGGCCGGCGGCGGTCGCCGCCACGGCCTCGGCCTTGGCACGGGCGAGCAGCAGCACGGCGTCGGTCACGGTCAGCGAACCGCTTGCTGCGGCAGCGTCGCGCAGCAGCGCGTCCTCGTCGAGATCGGCTGGCTGCAGCAGCGGCTCGATACCCGCGGCGCGCAGCGTGGCAGCACGCGCCGGCGAGGAGGAGGCCAGGAGCAGGCGCATCACCGGGGTTCGAGCAGGAAGACCGGGATCTCGCGCTCGGTCTTGGACTGGTAGCTGGCGTAGGACGGGAAGGCCTCGACGCAGCGCGGCCACCACTCCGCACGCTCCGCACCGGTGACCAGGCGCGCACGTGCCTCGTGGAACTCGGTGCCGTCCTGGATGGTGACGTCCGGGTTCACCGTGAGGCTGTGGAACCACGCCGGGTGCTCCGGCGCCCCACCCTTGCTCGCGACGGCGACGTACACGCCGTCGTGCTCCACCCGCATCAGCGGGACCTTGCGCCACAGCCCGGACCGCGCGCCGAGGATCTCGACGACGACGACCGGTCGACCCTGCACCAGCACACCCGTGGTGTCGCCGGTGGCCTCGATCGTCTTCACCTGGTCGCGGACCCACTCGCTGGCGGGTGGTCGGTACTGACGCTCCTCACTCATGCCTGCACCTTAGGTCCCGTGCACCCCGGGGGCGGACCCGGGCTGGGGGCGGGGGTTGGCGGGGTGGCCGGTGCCCGGACCGTGCGGCACAGTGGTGAGCACAGGTTCTCGCTGGAGGCGCGGCTCGACGGCCGCAGGCGAGTCCGGTGAAGGAGCGCAAGCATGACCGAGCACGACGAGGGCAAGACCTGGTACGAGGAGATCACCGTCTCCGGGTCGGAGCTACTGGAGAAGGTGAAGCAGCTGATCCGGGAGGGCAACGTCCGCCGGGTGATCATCAAGAACAGCGACGGCGACAGCGTGCTGGAGATCCCGCTGACCGCCGGGGTGGCCATCACCGCCATCACCGCGGCCGTCGCACCGGTGCTCGTGGCGGTCGGTGCCGTTGCGGCGCTGCTGACCCAGGCGACCCTCGGCGTCGAGCGCCGCGGCGAGCCGACCGAAACCCCGGTCGAGGACGCTCCCGTCGAGGATGGCGACCCGTTCGGAACCCCCACCGGCACCCTCTGATCCCACCCTCGCGAGCCGCCCGCAGGCGGCGGTGAGTTAGTGCCCACGTCCCTGCGGTGGCGGTGGGTTAGGGCCCACGGTCCTGCGGTGGCGGTGAGTTAAGGCCCACGCTGCGGCTCGCGGTGGGCCCTGGCTCACCGCTCCTCGCCGTGGGGTGGGGTGCGAGCTCACCGTTTCTGGCGGCGTGCGGGCGGTGTGCCGCCGCGGCTCGTGCGGCGAACGAGATCCCGCACCGGTCGGAAGAGTCGTCGCCAGCGGGCGCCGAACCTGGGCTCGCCGCCGTCGTAGCCCAGGGTCAGGAGCCGGCGGTGGACGCTGCGCACCAGTCCCTGTGCGTCGCGGAGATGCTCCTTGGTGATCAGCGTGTACTCCATGTGCATCGCCCGCAGCGCGGCGTGACGTTCGATGTCCGTCAGATATTGACCGCGGTCCTCCTGGTGGTGCGAGCCCTCGTACTCGATCGCCAAGTTCCATCGACGCGCGAGCAGGTCGATCTCGAGCGGGCGTCCCTCCGGTGAGACGAGCAGCGCGTTCACCTCCAGCCCCTCGATCCCGGCGGCCAGCAGCAGCATCCGCACCTGTCACTCCGGTATCGATCGTGAGCGTTGGACCAGCTTGTTGAACAGGTACCTCACCTCGCGTGCGCCAGCACGCCAGGGTTGGTCGCTGATCAGCTCGTGCAGCTCGTGCCTGCTCATGTGGCCGCGGTGAAGGAGCCAGTCCCCGACGGCGATCGCGTCGATCAGGCTCGCATGCGTGCAGAACGCGACGAAGGCGGCCGCCGGCGTCACCCCGACCGCGTCGGTCGGAGGCATCGCGACGGTGCGGTGCAGCACGATGCCCGCGATGTCGATGTGCAGATCCGACTCCACCACGAAGTGCAGCGGTGTCACCGAGCCCAGGACCAGGCCGAGGCTCTGGATCCGGGTGATGTCGGTCATCCGCGCGGGAGGCGGCATGCACAGCCGGCCGGCCTCGATCGTGTCCGCCGCTGTCATGGGGTGCTCGGCGGCGACCCAGACGCGCGGGTACACGCGGCGGAACCGCTGACCTCGCAGGATCTTCGTCGAGTAGCCCTGCTCGACGAATTTTGCGGTGCTGAACGGGCCGGCCAAGAACTGTGGCGCGATCTCATGTCGACGAGGCATGCCCCAGCACACCCGCCAGGCGCCCAGGTCCGTCGGGAACACCGACCCCTGCTGTGGATACCGCTGCATCAGCGCGCATCTGTGGACAGCCAGGGGTCAGGTGGCGGTCCCCGACCCCTCCGCCGGTGCGTCTGGGCCCACACCCCTGCAGCGTCGGTGAGTTTGTGCCCACGCAGAGGCCCCCGGTGGGCGCAAAGTCACCGACGCGGTCGGAAAGTGGGCGCTAAGTCACCGGCGCTGGGGGGTGGGCGGTAAGTCCGGCGCTGGGGGTGGGTGGGCGGTAGGTCACCGGCGCTGCAGGAGGGTGGGCGCTCAGTCACCGGTGCTGCGGGAGGGGCCGGGCACGGGCCCGCCTGGTCAGTCGGAGCCGAAGAGGTCTCGGGTGTAGACCTTGTCGGCGACGTCGTGGAGCTCTGGGACCATGCGGTTCGCGACGATCACGTCGACGGCGGCCTTGAACTCCTCGAGGTCACGCACCACCGGGGAGCCGAAGAACTCCTCCTCGCCTAGCTCCGGCTCGTAGAGGAGCACGGGCACGCCCTTGGCCTTGATGCGCTTCATGATGCCCTGCACCGAGGACTCGCGGAAGTTGTCCGAGCCGGCCTTCATCAGCAGCCGGTGCACGCCCACCACGCGAGGCTTGCGGGCCAGGATGTCGAAGGCCACGACGTCCTTGCGGGTGCTGTTGGCGTCGACGATGGCGCTGATCAGTGTCTGCGGCACGTCGGTGTAGTTGGCGAGCAGCTGCTTGGTGTCCTTGGGCAGGCAGTAGCCGCCGTACCCGAACGAGGGGTTGTTGTAGTGCGTGCCGATCCGCGGGTCCAGGCCGACGCCCTCGATGATCTGCCGGGTGTCCAGGCCGTGCGCCATCGCGAAGGAGTCGAGCTCGTTGAAGTAGGCGACCCGCATCGCGAGGTAGGTGTTGGCGAAGAGCTTGATCGCCTCGGCCTCGGTGGGTTCGGTGAAGATCACCGGGACGTCGTCGTCGACAGCGCCTTCGACCAGCAGCGAGGCGAAGGTGCGCGCCCGCTCGGAGTCCTCGCCCACCACGATCCGCGAGGGGTGCAGGTTGTCGTGCAGCGCCCGGCCCTCGCGAAGGAACTCCGGCGAGAAGATCACGTTGTCGGTGCCGAGCCGGGCGCGGGCATCCTGGACGAAACCCACCGGGACGGTGGACTTCACGATCATCGTGGCCGACGGGTTCACGCGCGTGACGTCGGCGATCACCGCCTCGACCGAGGTGGTGTCGAAGTAGTTGGTGACCGGGTCGTAGTTGGTCGGCGTGGCGATGATGACGAACTCGGCGTCGCGGTGGGCTTCCTCGGCGCTGCTGGTGTAGCTGAGGTCCAGCTGTTCCTCGCCCAGAGCGCGCGCGATGTCGTCGTCGTGGATCGGGCTCACCCCGCGGCGCAGCATCTCCAGCCGGACGGTGTCGAGATCCAGACCCCGCACGGTGTGGCGGCGAGCCAGCAGGACCGCCAGGGACAGGCCGACGTAGCCGAGCCCGGCTACCGAGATCGTCGTCACGCCTGCGATTGTGCCTCACCATCGTGGTCGCGCCCCGTGGCACCACCCAGCGCGACGATCCCGAGCGCCGCGGCTCGCCGCCGGGCGAGCAGGTCCAGGTGCTCGGCGCGCGCGGTCACCGACCGCTCGTAGTGACCGAACAGCTCGAACGAGATCGCGCCGAACAGCGTGGTCCAGCCGTCGATGACCAGCATCACCAGCCGAGGGTCGATCGGCACCTCGACGGCCAGCCCGAGCTCGGGGAGCAGCGCTCGGACCGCCTCCGCGTCGGCCATGACCTCCGGTCCGAGCTCCTCGGACGCCGGCGCGCGCGCCCCCGCGATCTGGGCGTCCACCGCGACCTGCGCGAGGGTCAGCACCACGCGGGTGGCGGGACCGACCGTCTCGGTAGGGGCGCGGTATCCCACCACGGGCGTGCCGTAGAGCAGCGCGTACTCATGGGGGTGCGCCACCGCCCACTCGCGGGTGGCTCGCCAGGTGGTCCGCCACCGCGTCAGGTGGTCCGCGCGGGGCACCGCGGCCTCCGCCTCGGTGACCGCGCCGGCCAGCCGCTCGTACCCGCTCCGGATCAGCTCGGTGAGGATCGCCTCCCTGCCTGGCAGATACCGGTACAGCGCCGACGGCACCACCCCGACCTCGCGGGCGATCGCCCGCAGCGACAGCGCCGCCGGCCCCACCTCCCCGAGCTGGCGCCTCGCGACATCGAGCACGGCGGTGAGCATCGGCGGGGCAGCGGCGGTCATGCACCCAGGATGCCACAGCCGAGAACAGTGTTCTTGACAAACGGGCACCATCGAGAGAACACTGTTCACGAACGCCGAGAACGGTGTTCTCCCCATCAGCAGGAAGGTCATCTCATGTCCCGTCACGTCGTCCTCGGAGCCGGCCCGATCGGCCGCGCCGTCACCAGCCGACTGCTCGCCGACGGCGGCCAGGTCACGGTCGCCACCCGCTCGGGCACCGAGGTGCCCGGCGCCGCCGCCGTCCGGCTCGCCGGCACCGACCCGCGCCTGCGCGAGGTTCTCGACGGCGCAGCGAGCCTCGTCGTCGCGACGAACCCGCCGTACCAGTCCTGGGAGGAGGAGTGGCCCCCATTGATCTCCAACGCGATCGACGCGGCCGCCGCTGCAGGCGCGGACCTGGCGCTGATCGGCAACCTCTACGGCCACGCGCCCGGCACCTCACCGATGACGGCGTCGACCCCGCTGCGCCCGACGACCCGCAAGGGCGCCGTCCGCGCCAGGATGTGGGAGCAGCTGACCGAGGTGCATCGTGCGGGTCGCGTGCGGGTCACCGAGATCCGTGCCTCCGACTACTACGGCCCCGAGTCGCTCAGCACCGACAGCGCCCACCTCGGCAAGCGCTTCGTGATGCCGCTCCTGGCGGGTCGCACCGCCTGGGTGATCGGCGACCCCGACGCGCCGCACAGCTGGACCGCCGTCGGCGACATCGCCGCGACCACCGCCGCGGCGATCGCCTCCGAGCACGGCTGGGGCAGGGCCTGGGTGGTCCCCACGGCTGCGCCGCGCTCGCTGCGCCAGGTCGCGGGAGACCTCGCGGACGTCGCGGGCCTGCCGCGCGCCACCGTGCGCCGGCACCCCCGGGCGATCGTGCGCGCGCTCGGGCTGGTCGACCCGATGATGCGGGGGCTGCGCGAGGTCCTGTACCAGCACGACGAGCCGTTCGTCTCCGACGGCTCCGAGACCACCGAGCTCCTCGGCGTGGCCGCCACCCCGTGGCGCGAGGTCATCGCCGCGACCGTCGCGGCTGCCAGGACCGCGACGACGCACCCGGCCGCGTCGCCGTCGTCGGTGCGCTGACCCACCGAGACCGAGACCGAGGTCGACCGCCGGGACCGGGCCGTGCACGCCCCGGTCTCGGCATCACCCCTCAATCCCGACGGCGGTGGGCGGGTTCGACCGGGCATGGTCGCGTCGCGTCAGGCGAGGCCCGCCACCCAAGGACGCGTCAGGGCAGCAGCGCCTCGCGCAGCACGTCCAGCCCGACCGAGCCGACGTCGAGCGCACGGCGGTGGAACGCCTTGAGGTCGAACGCGGCGCCCTCGCGCGCCTGGGTCTCGTCACGGATCTGCTCCCACAGCCGCTGCCCGACCTTGTACGAGGGCGCCTGGCCCGGCCAGCCGAGGTAGCGGTTGAGCTCGAAGCGCAGGAAGCCCTCGGCCATGTTCGCGTTGGCGTCGAGGAAGCCCCAGGCCTTCTCGGCGTCCCACGTGCCGCCACCCCACTGCTCGGGGCAGTCCTTGCCGAGGTGCACGCCGATGTCGAGCGCCACACGCGCCGCGCGCAGCCGCTGGCCGTCGAGCATGCCCATGCGGTCGCCCGGGTCGTCGAGGTAGCCGAGATCGGCCATCAGCCGCTCGGCGTAGAGCGCCCAGCCCTCGCCGTGCCCGCTGACCCAGCTCGAGAGCCGGCGCCAGGTGTTCAGCAGCTCGGCGCGGTAGACGGTCTGACCGATCTGCAGGTGGTGCCCGGGGACACCCTCGTGGTAGACGGTCGTGGTCTCGCGCCAGGTCCCGAACTCGGTGACGCCCTCGGGTACGGCCCACCACATCCGGCCCGGTCGGGAGAAGTCGTTGTTCGGACCCGTGTAGTAGATGCCGCCTGAGGTGGTCGGGGCGATCATGCACTCGAGCCGGCGCACCGGCTCCGGGATGTCGAACTGCGTGCCGGCGAGCTCGGCCACGGCGGCGTCTGAGGTCTTCTGCATCCACTCCTTCAACGCGTCCGTGCCGTGGATCTGGCGCTCCGGGTCGGCGTCGAGGAGCTCCATGGCGCGCTCCGGCGTGGTGCCGGGCCCGCCGATCTGCTCCGCGACCTCCTCCTGCTCGGCGACGATCCGCGCGAGCTCCTCGAGCCCCCACTCGTAGGTCTCGTCGAGGTCGATCGTGGCGCCGAGGAACTGCCGCGACCACAGGCTGTACCGCTCCCGCCCGACCGCGTCGGCCTGCGGCGCACGCGGGGCGAGCTCGCGCAGCACCTCGGTCAGCCTGCCGTAGGCGGCCTTGGCCTGCCCGGCACCCTCCTCCAGGTGAGCCGCGAGCGCCGCGGCGGGGGCGCCGTCGTCGGGCTGCGCGTTCTCGGCCAGCGTCGACCAGAACGACTCGGTCCCGGCCAGCTCCTCCGCCTGCTTGATGCACTCCTCGAACTGCCGCTGCGCCGACAGGTGACCGGCGTCGGCGGCGTGGCGGAGGGAGGCGATGTAGCTCTCGATCGCGCCGGGCACCGCGTGCATCCGCTCGGCGATCTGCTCCCAGTCGGCGGCGGTCGCCGTGGGCATCAGGTCGAAGATCTCGCGCGGCGCCTGCAGCGGCGAGTGGATCACGTTGAGCGCGCCGTGCTGCTCGCCCGCCTCGTACAGCTCGAGGTGCAGACCGAGCCGTTCCTGCATCGCGGCCACCGTGACGCGGTCCACGTCGTCGGCCACCTCGGCGGCAGCCAGCTTCGTGAGCGTCCCCCGGACGGTGTCGGCGACGGCGGCCCGGCCGTCGGGGGAGAAGTCGTCCAGCTCGGTCTCGGCTCCGGGCAGGCCGAGCTCGGTGGCGCTGATCGGGCTGAGGCGGACCAGGTCGTCGACGAAGGCGTCGGCGATCGCGTCGACCGCGGTGGCGGGGCGGGGGTTCGTGCTCATCGGCGAGACGATACTCCGCGGCCGGCGCTGCTCCGCCTCGCTGGGAAGCTCACCAGGCCTGGTGCGTGCTCCACCGCCAGGCCGCGCGCTGCGTGCCTCGCGGCACCCCCCACCGACGGCGCGGGTCGGCCCAGATCGAGGTCCGCGAGCCGTCGTCGACCTCGTCGCCCGTGGATGCCATCCGGGCGGCGACGATGCCCGCGACCAGTGCCGCGAGCTCCTCCTCGTCGACCTCGCCGCGCACCACGCGGACCAGACCTGCGACCTCGCCGATCTCGCCCTGCAGGCCCGCGACGTCGTCGTCGTTGCCGTTGCTCACAGCGGGATGTTCCCGTGCTTCTTCGCCGGCAGCTGCGCCCGCTTGGTGCGCAGCGCGCGCAGCCCACGGACGATCTGCGAGCGGGTCTCGGAAGGCTTGATCACCGCGTCGACGTACCCCTTGGCCGCCGCGTCCCACGGGTTGACGATCGCCTCCTCGTACTCGTTGGTCAGGCGCGCCCGTTCGGCCTCGACGTCGCCGCCCTCCTCCGCGACGCGCTTGAGCGTGCTGCGGTGCAGGATGTTGACGGCGCCGCCCGAGCCCATGACGGCGATCTGCGCGGTGGGCCAGGCGAGGTTGAGGTCGGCACCGAGCTGCTTGGAGCCCATGACGATGTAGGCGCCCCCGTAGGCCTTGCGGGTGATCACCGTGATCAGCGGCACCGTGGCCTCGGCGTAGGCGTAGATCAGCTTCGCGCCGCGGCGGATGATGCCGTTCCACTCCTGGTCGGTGCCGGGCAGGAACCCCGGCACGTCGACGAAGGTCAGCACCGGGATGTTGAAGGCGTCGCACGTGCGCACGAACCGGGCTGCCTTCTCGGCGGCGTTGATGTCGAGGGTGCCGGCCATCGTCTGCGGCTGGTTGGCGACGATCCCGACGGGGTGCCCCTCGACGTGCCCGAACCCGATGAGGACGTTGCGGGCGTAGAGCGCCTGTACCTCGAGGAACTCGCCGTCGTCGACCACGGCCTCGATCAGCGCGTGCATGTCGTACGGCTGGTTGTCCGAGTCCGGGATCAGGGTCTCGAGCGCCATGTCGACGTCGGTGCTCTCGAGGTCGACCTCGGTCGGGAAGGTCTCGGGGTCGGTGAGGTTGTTGGCCGGCAGGTAGTGCAGCAGCGCGCGCACGTAGTCGAACGCGTCGTCCTCGTCGGCAGCGAGGTAGTGCGCCACGCCGGAGCGCTCGTTGTGCGTGCGGCCGCCGCCCAGCTCCTCGAAGCCGACGTCCTCGCCGGTGACCGCGCGGATCACGTCCGGTCCGGTGATGAACATGTTCGAGGTCTGGTCGGCCATCACGATGAAGTCGGTCAGCGCGGGGGAGTACACCGCACCGCCCGCGCTCGGGCCGAGGATCAGCGAGATCTGCGGGATCACGCCGGAGGCAGCGACGTTGCGGCGGAAGATCTCCGCGAACTGGGTCAGCGCGGCGACACCCTCCTGGATGCGAGCGCCCCCGCCGTCGGAGATCCCGATCAGCGGCACCCCGGTGCGGAGCGCGAGGTCCATCACCTTGCTGATCTTCTGACCGTGGACCTCGCCGAGCGAGCCGCCGAACACGGTGAAGTCCTGGCTGTAGATGGCCACCTGGTGCCCGTCGACCGTGCCGTAGCCCACCACGACGCCGTCGCCCGGGATCTGACGCTTGTCCAGCCCGAAGTTGGTCGAGCGGTGCGTGGCGAACGCGTCGAGCTCGACGAAGCTGCCGGGGTCCAGCAGCGCGTCGATGCGCTCCCGTGCGGACTTCTTGCCGCGCTTGCCCTGCTTCTCGACGGCGGCGCTCGCCAGGGCCTGCGGCCCCTCGGCGATGCGTCGGTCCAGATCGGCCAGCTTGTCGGCGGTGGAGGAAGTGGTCACGCTCAGCAGGGTAGAGGGTGCCGCTGGTCGCGATGGTGGAACAGCCGCCGCGTCCGACGGCGTGGCAACCGGTTGCTCCGGCGCCTTCGAGACATCGAGCGCGGAGCCTGTTCCGTGGCACGCTGGCGGGATGACTCAGATGCCGGCCCCGGGGCGCTCGGCGGTGGTGACCGTCGAGGAGACCGGGTCGACCCAGGAGGACCTGCGCGCGCTCGCGGCGGACGCGCCCGGCTGGCCGCACCTGTCCGGGCTGCGCGCCGTGCGCCAGCTCGCCGGTCGGGGGCGTGGCGACCGCACCTGGGAGACCGGCGAGCTGACCGCGCTGACCGCGAGCCTGGTGCTGCGGCCCGAGCTGCCGGTGCAGCGGTGGCCGTGGATCCCGATGCTCGCCGGGTGCGCCGTGGCCGACGTGATCGACGAGCTCCGCAGCCCGCCACCCGACGCCGTGCCGCCGCACCCCTCGCCGCACGGCCCGGCCGGCGTGAAGTGGCCGAACGACGTGGTGCTGCCCGCGACGTCGGAGATCGAGGGCTGGGGCTACCTGCGCAAGGTCGGCGGCCTGCTCGCCGAGGTGCTGCCCGGCCAGCAGGGCGTGCTGCTGGGGATCGGCGTCAACCTCGCCGGGTCCGCGCCGGTCCCGTGGGCGGCGACGCTGCAGGCGTACGGCATCGACGTCGCCGCGTCGGACCTCCTCGAGGCCGTGCGTGCCCGCCTCGCCGAGGCCCTGGTGAGCGACCCGCTGACCTGGAGGGCCGCCGTCGAGCGGCGATGCGTGAGCATCGGCGCGCAGGTCGTCGCGCACCTGCCGGGCGGGGCTCGCGTGACCGGCACCGCCCGGGCGATCGACGACGGCGGTGGCCTCGTGATCCGAGAGCCGGGCGGCACCGAGCGGGTCGTCATGGCCGGGGACGTCGAGCATCTCCGGGCAGCGGCGGGCGAGGGGCGGTAGTTTCACAGCGTGGTCGAGCAAGAGGGTTCCGCAGCCGGCGGGTCGACCTATCGGGCGCTGGCGCTCGGGCTCCTCGGCGACGAGCCGCTGCTGACCACAGATCAGGTGGCCGAGCGCACCGGGCTGAGCCTGACGATCGTGCGCGGCTTCTGGCGCTCGCTCGGGTTCGCGGACGTGCCCGACGACGACCCGCACTTCACCGAGGGTGACGTCGCCGCGCTGGCGCTGATGGCCGAGCTCGTCGAGTCGGGCACGCTCGGGCTGCCCGCAGCCCAGACGCTCGTGCGCGCCCAGGGCCACAGCGCCGACCGGCTCGCCCTCTGGCAGCTGGAGGCGCTGGTCGAGGACGCCTCGGTGCGGTACGAGCTCGACGACACCTCGGCCCGACTCGTGGTGCTCGACCGGCTGGCCGCGCTGGCCCCGGTGCTCGAGCAGCAGATGGTGCACACGTGGCGGCGGCAGCTCGTGGCGCTGATGGGGCGGCTCGACCGGGACATCGCGCAGGCGCACGCGCCCCAGCTGCCCGGCTCCGGCGAGCTGCCGCTGGAGCGAGCGGTCGGCTTCCTCGACATGGTCTCCTTCACCGAGCGCACCGCAGGGCTGTCGTCCGGCGAGCTCGCCGACCTCGTGCAGGGCTTCGAGACCGCTGCGCGCGACACGATCGCCGGGAACGGAGCCCGGGTGGTCAAGACGATCGGTGACGCGGTGCTGTTCGTCGCCGACGACCTGCGCACCGGTGCCGAGGTGTCGTTGCAGCTGCTGGAGGCCATGCACGGCAAGAGCTTCGAGGTGCGTGGCGGGCTGGTGTGGGGGCGGGTGCTCTCGCTGTCGGGGGACGTGTTCGGGCCCAGCGTGAACCTCGCGTCCCGGCTGGCGGACGTCGCCGTCGCCGGCTCGATCGTGCTCGACGACGTCAGCGCCGCGCTGCTGGAGGCCACCGAGCCGGGCGTCGCGCTGGCGCCCGAGGCGCCGGTCGCGGTCCAGGGGCTGGGCGTCGTGCGACCCGTGCGGCTGGGTCGGGCGCGCCAGGTCGACGGCGGTGCGACGCGGCTGGATTGACGCTCGCCACCCCAGCGCATGGCACTAGCATGGCCGAGTGACCCGAGTCCTATTAGCTGAGGATGACCCTGCCATTGCCGAGCCATTGGCTCGCGCGCTGTCGCGAGAGGGCTACGAGGTGTCCGTGCACGGCACCGGCGGTGGTGCCATCGACCAGGCCGGCTCGGCCGATCTGCTGGTGCTCGACCTCGGCCTGCCCGACATGGACGGCCTCGACGTCGCCCGCTGGGTGCGCAACCAGGGGATGACCACGCCGATCCTGGTGCTGACCGCGCGCGCCGACGAGGTCGACCTCGTCGTCGGGCTCGACGCCGGCGCCGACGACTACGTCACCAAGCCGTTCCGGCTAGCTGAGCTGCTCGCCCGCGTGCGGGCGCTGCTGCGGCGGGCCGGCAGCGACGGCGACGAGGACGAGGAGATCGCGGCCCAGGACGTCAAGGTCGACGTGGCAGCCCACCGCGCGTTCCAGGGCGAGCGTGAGCTCTCGCTGACCGCCAAGGAGTTCGAGCTGCTCCGCGTGCTGGTGCGCGAGGGCGGCTCGGTGGTCTCCCGCGAGTCGCTGATGCGCGAGGTCTGGGCCTCCGACCCCACCGGTTCCACCAAGACCCTCGACATGCACGTCTCGTGGCTGCGCCGCAAGCTCGGCGACGACGCGAACTCGCCGCGGTACATCTCGACGGTGCGCGGCATGGGCTTCAGGTTCGAGACCGAGGAGCACTGAGCTGCGGAGGCGGGTTCTCACCGCGACGATCGCGGCGGTGACCGTCGCGGTGCTGCTTCTGGGCGTGCCGATGGCGATCTTCGGCGTCGTGCTCGTGCAGGACTCGGTGCTCTCCGACCTGCGGCTGCGGACCGAGAGCGTCGCGCGTGCCGTGGAGACCCGGCTGACGTTCGACCTCGAGATCACCGACGAGTCCCTCAGGCGATGGACCGACGACGAGACCGTCAACATCCCGATGCGGGTGACCGTGACGACACCTGACGGCGTCGAGGTCACGGTCGGGGACGAGTTCGACGGCAACACCTACGAGGTCCGGCAGGGCACGGCGTCCGGTGCCCTGGTTGTCGTCGAGGTGCCCGCCAGCAGCCTGTTCTGGCGCGGTGCGCAGGTGGTCATCCTGGTCGTGGTCGCCTCGCTGGTCGCGTTCGGCGTGGGCGCGCTGGTCGCGGGCCGGCAGGCGCGCCGGCTGGCGGCGCCGATGATCTACCTCGCCGCGAGCGCCGAGCAGCTCGGCGCCGGGCGCGCGCAGCCCTCGATCATGACCTCCGGCGTCGAGGAGATCGACCTGGTGGCCAGCGAGCTGGTCCGCTCGGGGGAGCGGATGGCCACGCGCATGGTCGCCGAGCGCGAGTTCGCCGCGAACGCCAGCCACCAGCTCCGCACGCCGCTGACCGCGTTGACGATGCGGCTCGAAGAGATCGAGATGACCGCCGAGGACCCGCACATCGCGGAGGAGGCCAGGATCTCGCTCGAGCAGGTGGAGCGGCTCGTCGGGGTCGTCGACGACCTGCTGTCCTCGGCTCGCAGCACCGACGGCGGCACCACCGAACCGCTGGAGCTCGCCGAGGTCTTCGACCAGCAGCAGCGCGAGTGGGGGCCGACGTTCCGGCGCGCCGGGCGGCCACTGCGGTTCGAGGACCCGGACGGCATCAAGGTGCTGGCCACCCCCGGTGCGCTCACCCAGGCCCTGTCGACGCTGCTCGAGAACTCGCTCAAGTACGGCGACGGCACCACCACGGTCGCCGCCCGTCCCTCCAAGTCGGGCCCCGACGTCGGCGTCATCATCGAGGTCTCCGACGAGGGCGAGGGTGTCTCCGACGAGCTCGCGCCCCGCATCTTCGAGCGCCACGTCACCTCCGGCAAGGGCACCGGGCTCGGTCTCGGCCTCGCCCGCGACCTCGTCAAG
This sequence comes from Pseudactinotalea suaedae, assembly GCF_009733815.1. Classification (GTDB taxonomy): domain Bacteria; phylum Actinomycetota; class Actinomycetes; order Actinomycetales; family Beutenbergiaceae; genus Pseudactinotalea; species Pseudactinotalea suaedae. The sequence continues at coordinate 67,949 of NZ_WNXY01000010.1, read as the reverse complement.
GCCGACGGCGGCCGGCTCGACCTCGCGCAACGGCGGCCGCCGGTGTTCGCGATCTTCCTCGCCGCCGTCCCCAAGCGGCTGGAGTCCATGGACGTGCTGCCGCCGGGGTCGATGGTGGTGGTGGGGCGGCGGCGGCGGCGCCGCTGACGGCTCTGCGCGGAGGATCGGCTCGCGCCGATCCGTGGGGCCGCTCCGCGGCCTCGTGCGCGCGAGAAGAACCATCCGCACGCTCGTTCCTCACGTGCTCCCGCCAGACCCAGCCATTCTCGCGCGCACGAGCCCGCGCATCGGCGTCGGTGCCTCACCTCCTGGTGGCTGGAGGTCAGGGGACGTGCAAACGCTTCGGGCGCCAGTGCGTGGTCGGCACGGGCCGAGGTCGTGGACGGCTGGCAGGCCCGTTGCAGAGGTGACCACGGGGCGTGGGATGCAACGCGACGGCGGGCTGGGTGTTGTGGAAGTGACCGCAGGGCGTGAAGGGCAACGCCGCGGTGGGCGGGGCGTTGCGGAAGTGACCGCGGGGCGTAAAGGGCAACGCCGCGGTGGGCGGGGCGTTGCGGAAGTGACCACGGGGCGTGAAGGGCAACGTCGTGGCGCGGTCGGCCTGGTGATCGCCGGTCAGGTTCGCTGAGCTTCGTTCTCGCTCGGGTCCGAGGCGCCGGGAGCTGGCCCCGGCTCGGGGCTGAGGTGGGCGGCCTCGGCGAGGGAGCGGCCGTCGCGGGTGCGGACGCGGCGGAAGGTCCAGATCTTGTTGAGGACGAACGAGACCGGTGTCACGAGGACCACCGAGATCAGCTGCGCCCAGTAGACCTTGGTGCGCAGGCCGGTGGAGTCGTCGAAGATCTCGTTCGGCAGTCCCAAGGGGGAGTGGGGGTGCATCAGCAGGGTGAGGATGCCCAGACCCACGACCTGGGCGGCGAACCCGACCATGAGGAACGGCGGGTACTCGCGCCACCAGGCGGCGTGCTTCGCGCTGCGGAACGTCCACCACCGGTTCAGCTGGAAGTTCCACAGGTTGGCCACGAGGAAGGCGGTCGTGGAGAACACGTGGTACCAGCGGACGTTGAACTCCGTGAGCGGCAGATCGACCGCGATCGCCTCCGGGTGCGCGCCCAGCCTGTTGCAGATCACCACGACGAGCAGGTTGACCAGCACGCCGGAGCCGCCCACGAGCGCGAACCGGAACAGCTGGATCCAGTTGCTGCGGTGCCGCACCAGCAGCCAGTGCCTGAGCCGTTCCACAGGACGAGGATCGCATGCGCCGCCCGGGGGGCGCGGTCCGGCGACGCGGGGAGTGCTGACCAGCCCCCGTACACCACTAGGCTTGCCACCCGTGGGTCCCGTGGTCGCTGTGGTGGGGGGCGGGCAGCTGGCCCGCATGATGGCCGAGCCTGCCGCTGCGCTGCAGATCAGGCTCCGAGCCCTGGTGGAGGACCCTGACGGCGCTGCCGCCCAGGTGCTCCCGGACAGCCCGGTGGGCACCCCCAAGGAGCTGGCCGACCTGCGCGCCCTCGTCGCAGGCGCCGACGTGCTCACCTTCGAGCACGAGCACATCCCCGGCGACCACCTGCGCGCGCTGCAGGCCGAGGGCGTCAGCGTCCAGCCCGGCCCCGACGCGCTGGCCTGCGCCCAGGACAAGCTCCACATGCGCGAACGGCTGGGCGCCCTCGGCGTGCCGTGCCCGCGCTGGGCACGCGTGAGCACCGCGGCCGAGCTCGAGGAGTTCGCCGAGACCGTCGGCCGCCCCGTCATCGTCAAGACCCCGGTGGGCGGCTACGACGGCAAGGGCGTGCGCGTGGTGAGCCACGCCGTCGAGGTCGCCGACTGGATGGCCGACGGCGGACCGCTCCTGGTCGAGGAGAAGGTCCCGTTCGTGCGCGAGCTCGCCGCGCTCGTCGCGCGGCGCCCTTCGGGCGAGATGCGCTCGTGGCCGGTCGTCGAGACGATCCAGCGTGACGGCGTCTGCGCCGAGGTGCTCTCACCCGCGCCCGGCCTCGACCCCGCGCTCGCGCGCGAGGCCGAGAAGATCGCCCGGACCGTCGCCGAGGGGCTGGGCGTGACCGGCGTGCTCGCCGTGGAGCTGTTCGCGACGGCGGAGGGCGTGCTCGTCAACGAGCTCGCCATGCGGCCGCACAACTCGGGCCACTTCTCGATCGACGGCTCGGTCACCAGCCAGTTCGAGCAGCACCTGCGGGCCGTGCTGGACCTCCCGCTCGGCGACACCGCACCGACCGCGCCGTGGGCGGTGATGGTCAACCTGCTCGGCTCCGAGCTGGAGGACCCCGCGAGCGCCTATCCCGCGCTGATGGCGCGCTGTCCCGAGGCCAAGGTCCACCTGTACGGCAAGGCGGTCCGGCCGGGCCGCAAGCTGGGCCACGTCACCGTGACCGGTGCCGACCTAGAGGTTTGTCGCGAGCGCGCCACCGCGGCCGTCGCGATCCTGCGGGGCGAGAGCCCGACCGAGCGAGAGGAAGCCGGATGACGAACGGTCAACCCCTGGTCGGAGTCGTGATGGGCTCCGACTCCGACTGGCCCGTGATGGAGCAGGCGACCAAGGCGCTGGAGGAGTTCGGCGTGCCCTACGAGGCGGACGTCGTCAGCGCGCACCGGATGCCGCAGGAGATGATCTTCTACGGCGAGCAGGCCGCCGCGCGGGGGCTGCGCGTCATCATCGCGGGCGCCGGCGGCGCCGCTCACCTGCCCGGCATGCTGGCAGCCGTGACGCCGCTGCCGGTGATCGGCGTTCCGGTGCCGCTGCAGCACCTCGACGGCATGGACTCGCTGCTCTCGATCGTGCAGATGCCCGCCGGGGTGCCGGTCGCCACCGTGAGCGTGGGCGGTGCCCGCAACGCCGGGCTGCTGGCGGTGCGGATCCTCGCCGCCGGCGGTGACGACCTGGGCGCCGGCCTGCGCGAGCAGATGGCGACGTTCCAGGAACAGCTGCGTCAGACCGCCGTCGAGAAGGGTGTGAGGCTGCGCGCGCAACGCGCGCAGAAGCCCGGCTTCAACGCGTGACCGGCGCGCCGGTCGAGTCCCGCACCACGAGCGTGGGGCTGATCGCGACGCGATGCGTCGGACGATCCGGGTCGGCGAGACGCTCGAGCAGCATCGTCACGGCGGTCCGACCGACCTCCTGGCGCGGCGGTCGCAGCGCGGTCAGCGGCGGGGTGCCGAGCGCGGCGACCTCGTCGTCGTAGGAGACGATCGAGAGGTCCTCCGGGATGCGCAGGCCGCGCGTGGTGGCCAGTTGGGCCAGCCGCACGGCCTCGGGGTCGGAGTGGACGAGCAGACCGGTGGTGCCGTTCGCGACCGCGTGGTCGACCGCGACCTCCAGGGCGGGGTCGAAGTCCTCGCTCGCGCGCTCGGGCACCTCGTCGACGGTGACGTCGCTCGCCAGGCGCAGCTCCGCGACAGCGCGGTCCCAGCCGAGCCGGATCTCCTCGAAGTGCGGCGACGTCCGCGACAGCACCGCGCCGATCCGCCGATGGCCGAGATTCGCCAGATGGTGCGTGGCCATCTCGCCACCCAGGGCGTGATCGGAGACCACCGACTCGATCGCACGCTGGTAGTCGTCGACGACGGCGGTGCGCTCGACGAGCACGACCGGCACCGGGGCGTCGCGGAGCCACTCCCGTGCGCGCTCGCCGCCGACGCCGTCCATCGTGGGAGCGGCCAGCAGGCCGAGGCAGCCGGAGTCGACGAGCCAGTCGAGATCGGGCCGCTCGTCGGCTGCGCGGTAGCGGGACTCGCGCAGCAGCAGCCGCAGGCCGGCCCGGCGGACCTCGCTCTCGACGCTGCGCGCGATGTCGGGCCAGTAGACGCTGAGTGAGGGCACCAGCAGGCCGATCGCGCCGTCACCGCGGCCCGGCTGAGGTATGCGGCGGGCTGCAGGAGCATCGTCGCGGGGTCCCTCGGCGGCCACGATCGCGCCTCCGTGCACGCGCGTGACGAGCCCGGCCTCGTCGAGGTCGGCCAGGTCGCGACGGATGGTCACCGGGGTCACGTCGAACTGGGCCGCCAGCTCGGCGACCCGGACGGTGCCGTGGCGGCGCACCGCGGCGAGGACCTCGGAGCGTCGTGACGCGCCGAGCGCCCGGCTCTCGGCCGACGCGGTGCCGTCCTCGCTCATCGCTCACCTTCCCTCGTGCCCACAGTGTGCCGTCCACCACGCCGGTCAGGGATGTTCGATCATGTCGTGTTGACACGATCGAACCTGTTCGCTTACCGTCAGGCCGCATCATAGGCACGTAAACGATCAGGAACGAACATCTGGCCCTCGACGGTGAGTGAGATCGAGTCATGGACGACCCGCAGGTTCTGCTGGTGATGGACGGGCGCGTCCACCAGCAGCTGTTCGGTCGCGCCGAGCTCGAGCGGCTCCGCGCGCTCGCCGTGCTCGGTGACCCTGCATGGTCGGACCGGTTCGATGACGCCACGATGGCGCGGCTCGCCGACGTCGAGGTGCTCATCACCTCCTGGGGATGCCCGCCGATCACGACGCAAGTGCTGGACGGGGCGCCGCGGTTGCGCGCCGTGCTGCACGCCGCGGGGAGCGTGCGGTCGCTGGTGCCGCCGGAGGCGTACGCGCGCGGCATCACGGTGGTCTCCGGCGCCGACGCCAACGCGATCCCGGTGGCCGAGTTCGCGCTCGCCGCGATCATCCTGGCCGGCAAGCGGGCGGTCCCCCTCGCGGCGGCGAACCGCGAACGGCCGGTGTCGTGGGGTGCGGTGAGCGACGGGGAGCTGTCCAACCTCGGCCGCACGATCGGGCTCGTCGGGTTCTCACGGATCGGGCGACGCACTCTGGAGCTCATCCACCGGGTGCTGCAGCCGGCAGGCGTGCTCGTGGCCGACCCCTACGCCCAGGCGGCCGACGTGGCCGCTGCGGGCGGCGAGCTCGTGTCGCTGCCCTCGCTGCTGCGCAGCAGCGAGATCCTCTCGTTGCACGCTCCGCTCGGCGAGGCGACCCGGGGCATGATCGGCGCCGCCGAGCTCGCGCTGCTCCCGGACGGCGCGACCCTGATCAACACCGCGCGCGGTGGGCTGGTCGACCACGACGCGCTGCTGCGCGAGTGCGCCGCCGGCAGGATCGACGCGATCCTGGACGTGACCGAGCCCGAGCCGCTCCCGCGCGGTCACGGTCTGCTCGCGCTGCCGAACGTCATGGTCACCCCGCACCTCGCCGGCTCGCTGGGCTCGGAGACCAGGCGGCTCGCCCACCACGCGCTCGACGCGCTGGCGGATCTGGTCGCGGGCGCACCGGTACGCGGCGCCGTGTCCGTCGAGACCGTCGGCGTCAGCGCATGAGCTTCACCACGGCCGAGCTGTCTCAGCTCGGGACCCGCACAGCAGGCCCGATCCGCGGGCCTCGACCCCAGCAGGAGGAAACAACGCAATGAGGCGAACGACGAAGGCAGGCGTGGCCGTACTGGCAGGAGCGATGCTCGTGCTCGCGGGCTGCTCCGACGACGGCGGAGGCTCCGGTGGCTCGAACGGCGGCGGTGAGGGCGGCTCGACCGACCTCGTGCTCGCAGGCTGGTCGCTCTCGACGACCCCGGAGTTCCAGGTGCTCGTGGACGGCTTCACCGAGCAGAACCCCGAGGTCTCGATCTCGGTGCTCGAGTACGACGCGGCGAACTACGACACCCAGCTGACGGCGGATCTCGCCGCCGGCTCGGCGCCGGACCTGTACCCGCTCAAGACGGTGACGACGCTGCCCACCTACCAGGAGGGCGGCCAGCTGGTCGACGTCAGCGACGTCGCGTCCGAGCTGAGCGGCGACATCCTGGGCGTCGATGCCTACGCCGTGGATGGCGCCACCTACGCCATCCCGTACCGGCAGGACGCCTGGTTCCTCTACTACAACGTGGACCTCTTCGAGCAGGCCGGTGTCGAGATCCCGGACGGCACGTGGACGTGGGACGACTACGTGGCCGCGTCGATGGCGCTGCAGGAGGGGCTGGCAGGCACCGAGGCGAAGGCCACGTACCAGCACGGCTGGACGAGCCTGGTGACCGGCTTCGCGAACGCCCAGGCCGGCTCCGACGAGGAGTTCCTCGCCGCCGATTGGGAGTACATGGTGCCGTTCTACGAGCGTGCGATGGAGCTGCAGGAGGCGGGCGCGCAGGAGAGCTACGGCACCGTGACGACCAACTCGCTCACCTACCAGGGCCAGTTCGGCACGCAGAAGGTCGCGATGATGCCGATGGGCTCGTGGTACGTGGCGACGCTGCTCGCGCAGCAGGAGAGCGGTGACGCCGACACCTTCGGCTGGAGCTTCGCGCCGATGCCGCAGCTGGACGACAGCACGCTCGACGCCCCGATCACGCAGGGCAACCCGACCGCGATCGGCATCAACGCCGCGATCGACGAGGACAAGCTCGACGCCGCCAAGGAGTTCCTGGCCTACATCGGCTCCGAGGAGGCAGCGAGCGAGCTGGCTGCCATCGGGATCATGCCCGCGTACACCACCGAGGCCGTGGCCGAGGTGATGTTCGGGCTCGAGGGTGTTCCGACCGACGACGTGGCCCGCACCGCGTTCTCCTCGCAGCAGCCGGTGCCCGAGGCCCCGGTGAACTCCGGCACGCCGCCGCTGCAGACGATCCTCGACGACGCTCACTCGGAGATCATGACCGGCAACATCAGCCCGGCCGAGGGCATCGCCGCTGCCATCGCCCGCGCTCAGGACGAGGTCCTGGGCTGATCCGACCGTCGGGGTGGTGACCGGCACCTGCCGGCACCACCCCGATCGGCATACCACGCCACACGCTGCAAGGAGCACGCATGTCAGCGACGACCATCGAGCGCCCCCGCGCCCCCGGCAGGCGACTGAGGCGCCGGCGCGCCCTGGTGGGCTGGACCTTCATCCTGCCGAACTTCCTCGGGTTCGCCACCTTCACGCTGGTCCCGGTGCTGATCCTCATGTACCTGGGGTTCACGAGCTGGAACGCCTTCGGGGCGGCCGAGTTCACCGGCCTGGAGAACTACCAGCGACTGCTGGCCGACAGCACCTTCCACACCGCGCTGCTCAACACCCTGTATTACGCGGTCTTCCACATCCCGCTCACGCTCGGGGCGGCGCTGGGACTGGCGGTCCTGCTCAACCAGAAGCTGCGCGGGGTGGCCTTCTTCCGCACGGTCGCCTTCTTCCCTTACATCACCTCGATCGTGGCGATCGCCGTCGTCTGGAACATGTTGTTCTCGCCCGAGGCCGGGCCGGTCAACCAGTTCCTCGAGGCGATCGGGATCGCGAACCCGCCGGGCTGGACCACCTCGACCGACTGGGCGATGCCCGCGATCATCCTGGTCTCGATCTGGCGCGACATGGGCTACTACATGTTGCTGTTCCTCGCGGGTCTGCAGGCGATCCCGAGCGAGCTGTACGAGGCCGCACGCATCGACGGCGCCAACGCCTGGCAGCGGTTCCGGAACGTCACGATGCCCGGGCTGCGCCCGACGACCTTCTTCGTCACCGTGATGCTCACGATCGGCAGCTTCAAGGTCTTCGACCTGATCCTCGTGATGACCAACGGCGGCCCGGGCACAGCCACCTTGGTGCTGTCGCAGTACATCTACGACACCGGCTTCGTGGAGCGGGACTTCGGGTACGCCTCCACGGTGGCGATCGTGCTGTTCCTCATCTGCATCGGCGTCACGGTGCTGCAGTTCCTGGTGAACAAGCGAAGGGACCGATGATGGCCACCCTGACACTCGACCCGCCGAGCACCGACACCGGCAGCCCGGTCAACCGCGGCCGCGCAGGCCGGCGGAGCGGTCTGCACATGGTCGGCCGGGTGCTGCTCTATGCGGTGATGCTGGTCGCTGCCGCGGCGATCCTGGTGCCGTTCGTGTGGATGGTCACGTCGTCGCTGAAGAACAACACCCAGGTCTTCACGGTGCCGATCCAGTGGCTGCCCGACCCCGTCGTCTGGCAGAACTACCTGGACATCTGGACCAAGGCCAACATGACCACGTGGTTGCGCAACACGCTGCTGCTCTCGGTGGTCATCACGTTCCTGCAGGTGCTGACCGGCAGCTTCGCGGCCTACGGCTTCTCGAAGATCCGGTTCCCCGGCCGGGACGTGCTGTTCCTGGCGTACGTCGGCACGATCGCGGTGCCGTGGCAGGCGTACATGATCCCGCAGTTCATCCTGATGTCTCGGTTCGAGCTCTCGAACACGTTGTGGGCGATGATCGCGCTGCAGGCCTTCGGGGCGTTCGGCGTGTTCCTCATGAAGCAGTACTACGAGTCGATCCCCGAGGAGCTGTCCGAGGCCGCCCGCATCGACGGGCTCTCGGAGTACGGCATCTGGCGCCGCGTGGTGCTGCCGCTGTCGGGACCCGCGGTGGCGTCGCTGTCGCTGCTGACGTTCGTCAACGTGTGGAACGACTACCTCGGCCCGCTCATCTACCTGCGGTCACCCGAGATCTGGACCATCCAGATCGGGTTGAAGTCGCTGGTGTCGCAGTACAACGCCGAGTACGCGCTGATCATGACCGGATCGGTGCTCTCGGTGCTGCCGATCGCCATCATCTTCATGCTCGGGCAGCGCTACTTCGTGCAGGGCATCGCGACCACGGGTGTGAAGGGATGACGGCGGTCACCGAGCGGCGCCCGCTGCTGCGGATCTCGGGCATCGCGTGGGAGTCGATCTTCAGCACGGTCGCCGGCGCGCTGGTCGCGAACTTCTGCCTGGCGATCGCCTCGGCGCCGCTGCTGGTGCTGCTGATCACCACCGACCCGCGCCGATCCTGGCCCGCGCTCGCGGTCGCCGCCGTCGCAGCGGTCCCGGCGCTGCCTGCGCTGTTCGCGGTGTTCCGGCACCTGACCGAGGCGCGCAGCGGCAGCGTGGTCGTGGCCTTCTGGTCCGGCTGGTGGCGCACGTTGCGCCGCTCCCTCGCGATCGGTGCGGGGGTGGTGGCGCTGTCGGTGGTGATCGTCGTCGACCTCGCCGTGCTCGGCACCAGCCGCTGGGCCGTGCTCCTCGGCGGGCTCCTCATGGTCGTGCTCGCCCTTGCCGTCTCGACGGCGGTGCTCGCCCTGGTCGCGGGCGTCGAGCGACCGGATGCGCGGCTGCGCGACGTGCTCCGCGCGTGCCTCTATCTCGCCGTGAAGCGCTGGTACCTCAGCGTCGCCGCGCTCGTGATCCTCGGGCTGCAGGCCGCGCTGTTCACGCTCCATCCGGCGCTCGCGATCGGGCTGTCGGCGACACCGCTGCTGTACGCGCTGTGGAGCAACGCCCGTTTCACGCTGGGCCCGATCCTGCCGGTGGGCTCGACCATCACGACCTGACTCTGACCGTGCGGCCCAACGCCTCGCCGATGACGCGGGTGCACTCCGGCGGCGTCATGGCATGGGTGTCGATCTCCAGGTCGCACCGCAGGACCTGCACGGCGCGCTGCCAGCGTTCCACCGGGTCCTCCAGGGTCGTGCTGCCCACGTATCCCTGACCGCCCCAGGTCGCGCGGCGGCGTTCGCGGATCACCTCGAGCGGGCAGCGCACGCCCACGACGAGCACCGGCAGGTCGCCCAGCTGGTGCTGGGCGATGGCGAAGGTGTCCAACGGCGTCGCGTAGTCACGGTGGTGGGCGGCGTCGACGACGACGTCGAGCCCGAGCCGGGCGTGCACCGCGACCGAGCCGTAGAGCGCCGTCGTCATCGTCGCGACCACGGGCTCCAGATCGGGACGCTCGCCGCCGGGGCGGAGCCCGATCCCCGGGAGCAGGTGCTCGGGGGTCGACGCCATCACCGCATCGACGCCGAGGTGGATCCACGACCCCTCGACCGCGGCCTGCAGGGCACGCGCGGTGCTCGACTTCCCCGCACGCGGCGCTCCGTTGAGGATGACGACCTGCCCGGGCTGTCGGCTCACCCTCCGAGGCTACGACGGCGGCTGCCCGGCCTAGGCTGGCGACATGAGCCAGATCAACGACCCGGCAGTGATCGAGCGCCTCATCCGGACCCCGGCCACGTGGGCGGTGGTGGGCCTGTCCACCAACGCCCGGCGCGCCGCGTTCCGCGTGGCTGCCTACCTGCAGTCCATCGGACAGACGATCGTGCCGGTGCACCCGAAGGCGGAGCCCGTGCACGGCGCGACCGGCTACGCCACGCTCGCCGACGTGCCGGGCGAGATCGCGGTCGTCGACGTGTTCGTCAACGCCGACCTCGCCGGCGCTGTCGTGGACGAGGCCATCGCCCGCGGCGCCCGTGCGGTGTGGCTGCAGCTGGGCGTCATCGACCACGCCGCGGCGCAGCGCGCGCTCGACGCGGGTCTCGACGTCGTCATGGACCGCTGCCCGGCGATCGAGGGTCCCCGCATCCTGCGCTCCTGAGCTGCACGGAATCGTGGTGAAACCCGGGGTGGACGGAATCGTGTTGAAACCCGGGGTGGACGGAATCGTGTTGAAACCGGGTGGGGGTCAGCCGATGGTGTGGGTGTCCTCGTCGGTGACCGTGCCGTCGACGAGCGAGGTGAAGAACCCGGGCGCGAGGTCGGGGTCGAGCAGCACCGTGGACCCCACACCGCCGGGGCGGTAGTCCATGTCCGCGATCGGCGGGGCGCCGCGCACACCGTCGGCGCCGGTGGCGTCGCGGAAGGCGAGCGCGAGCCGGCCCATGTCGAGGATGTTGGTGCCGTTGCTGACCGTGAGCGCGCCCAGGCCGGCCTCGATCAACCGCACCTGCTCGCCCGGCTTGTAGACGAGCGAGGGGTCGGCGACCGTGCTGGTGACCCCCTGGATCACCTGCTGCTGGCGCTGCGTGCGACCGATGTCGCCGAGCGGGTCGGCCTTGCGCATGCGGGCGAACGCCAGCGCCGTGTCGCCGTCGACGACCTGGCACCCGGGCTCGGCCCACACCAGGCCACTGTCCTTGTCGTCGACCACGTAGTCCAGGCACAGCTCGATCCCGCCGACGGCGTCGACCAGGCCGGCCACGCCACCCATGCCGATCTCGACGTAGTGGTCGACGCCGATGCCGGTCAGCGCCTCGACGGTCTCGACGAGCAGCGGCGCGCCGCCGAAGGCGTAGGCGGTGTTGAGCTTGTTGGGCCCGTGGCCGGGGATCTCCACGTAGCTGTCACGGGGGATCGAGATCAGCGAGGTCGCGCCGCTGCTGGGCACCGTGAGCAGCATGATCGTGTCGGTGCGCTGACCCTCGGTGGTGTCGTTGCGCAGGACGCCGTCGGCACGCGAGTCGGAGCCGGCGAGCAGGTAGGTCGTCCCCGGTGAGCTCAGGCCGCCGGAGGTCGCGTCGACGTGGTTGATCTTGCCGTTCGCCCACACCATCAGGCCGATCGGCCATGCGAGCACCAGCACCAGCAGCACCAGCAGGATCGCGATCACGCGGCGGCCGCGGCGGCGGCGCCGCGGGGGCTTGGCGGGGCGCGGCGTGGTGGGCGGCGCGTCGGGCGGGCGGGAGCCGGGCCGCTCGGTGCGGCTGCTCGCCGAGACCGATCGTGGCGGGGCGCCACCGCCGGCCGGCATCACCTGGGTCCGCGGCGCGCCCTCGTAGGCGGAACCCTGGTCGGGCGCGTACGACGGCGGGACGCCGCCCTGCCGGCGGTCGGCACCGGCGTCGGCGCGTCCGGTACCTCGACCGGTCCGCGGTGGGGTGGGGCGCTTGGCGCCCGGTTGGGCGGGCTCACGGCGAGGCGGCACGCGGCGCGGTGGCTCGCCGGAGAGCGGCGTGGCAGCACCGTCGGTGCGGGCGCGCGAGGGCGTCCGGCGCACGGGTCGCCGCCCGGGTGCAGCCGGCGGCTCACCCGACGGCGGTCGGGGTGCGTCGCGCGGGGTGCGGGCACCGGGGGGCGCCTCGAAGTCGAATGGATCGTCGGAGCCCATCAGCAGCTCTCGCTCTCGTCGTGGGACCCGCCCAGGCTAGGTGAGGTCGGGTCGGTCGGGACGGTGCCGGGGTCCGGTGTGTCGCCGCCGGCGTCGGCGGTGCCGTCATCGGCGGCGGGCTCCTCGGCTGTGGTGGCGTCGTCGTCCTCGATCGGACGGTCGGCTGCGACGGCGGCGAACAGCTCGTCCGCCTCCTCGGTCCAGAGCACGTTGGCGCCGTCGCCCCGGTTGACCCAGGGCACGGTGACGAACGTGACGTCGTCGGCTCGGACGTCGCGCAACGACAGCGCGATCCCGGCCAGCGAGGAGATCGAGCCCAGGTCGCCGCTCGTGGTGAGGGCCGACGTCGCGGCGTCCAGGAACCGGTACAGGGAGGCGGAGTCGGTGAGGAGGTTCTGGTCGAGCACGGTGCGGATCGTGGCGCCGAGCAGCTCCTGCTGGCGGCCGATGCGGTCGGTGTCGCTGCCGTTGCCGAGTGTCTTGCGGGCACGTGCGAAACCGAGCGCCTGCTCGCCGTCGAGGACCTGCAGGCCGGGCTCGAGCTGCAGGTCGGCGTCCGGGTCGTCGATCCGTTCGGGGATGCACATCTCGACACCGCCCACGGCATCGATCATCCGGATGAACCCGGTGAAGTCGACCGCCACGAAACCGTCGATCCGGATGTCGGTGAGCGACTCGAGGGTGCGGATCGAGCACGCGACGCCGTACCCGACGTCACCGGTGGCGCCACCCAGCGCGAACGCCTGGTTGAACTTGAACTCGGTGGGCTGGCTCCAGGTGCCGTCGGGCAACGGGCAGGTGGGGATCGAGACCCAGGAGTCGCGGGGGATCGAGATCATCTCCACCCGGGAGCGGTCGGCGGCGACGTGGGCCAGAATCACGGTGTCGGAGCGGACGCCGCTCTGACCGGCGCCGCCGAAGCGGGCGTTGTCTCCCTCGCGGTCGTCGACGCCCACGAGGAGCAGGTTCAGCGGGCGCCCGGCGTGCGGGTCCTCCGGGTCGGCGGCAGCGCTCGTCGTCGGGCGGTCCTCGCCCAGCAGGGTCTCGATGTCGTAGGAGGAGATGTTCGAGTCGAGGGTGCGGTAGGTCAGCGCGGCAGCGCTGGTCGCGAACAGCGCGACGCCGGTCACCAGCGCCATCACGACGTGGGTGCTGCTGCGGCGGACGCGGCGGCCGTGCCGCAGCGACGCCTCGAGCCGGCGCCGAGCCGGAGCGGCTGCCGAGGGGGAGCGCCTCGCCGGTGGACGGCGGCGCCCGCGCGGGCGCTCGCGGATGGCGTGGCGCACGGGCTCAGCACACCGGGTTGAGGTCACCTGCCGAGGCGGCGCCCGAGTCCTCGGTGGTCGGCTCGGTGCTGGGCTCGTCGCTGCTGGGCTCGTCGGTGGTCTCGGTGTCGGTCGTGGTCTCGCCGCCGTCGGTGGCAGCCTCGGGCTCCTCCTCCACCTGGACGATCGGCTCGTCGGCTGCCATCCGCTCCCAGATCACCTCGACCTCGCTGGTGAACACCAGCCGGTTGGGGTCCGGCGCATACTCGGCGAAGGGCGTCGTCATGAAGGTGACGTTGTCGAGATCGAGGGAGCGCAGGCTCAGCGCGAGCCCGGCCATGTCGTTGAGCGAGGCGAGGTTGCTGCTCATCGTCAGCGACCCGAGCGCGGCGCGCAGCATCTGGTAGAGCGCGGGCCCGTCGGTCAGGACGTTGCGTGAGAGCACCTCGTCGACCATCGCCGACATCAGGTGCTGCTGCCGCTCGATGCGGTCGGGGTCGGAACCGCTGAGGCCGTCGCCGCTGCGGGCACGGGCGTACCCCAGCGCGTCCTCGCCGTTGAGGGTCTGCTGACCGGCCTCCAGCTCCAGGTTCGCCTTGGGTGCCGAGATCGGTTCCGGGATGCAGATGTCGACGCCGCCGAGCGCGTCCACCATCTTGACGAACCCGCCCATCTCGACGAGCACCCAGCCGTCGATCGTCAGCCCGGTGACGGACTGCGCGAGGTTGATGTCGCACGCGATGGCCGACTCCTTGTCGCCACCCGCCACGAACGCCTCGGCGAACGCGCTGTTGTACATCCCGAACCGGGCGTAGACGGTGGTGCCCGAGGTCGTGCGGCACTGCGGGATGTCAACCATGACGTCGCGGGGGATCGAGACCAGCTCGACCCGGGAGCGGTCCGCCGAGATGTGGGCGACGATGTGGGTGTCGGCGAGAACGGAGTCGAAGCTGTCGTTGACTGCACCGTCGGCGCGGCTGTCCGAGCCGATGATGAGGATGTTCAGCGGGGTCCCCGCGTTCGGGTCGACCGGCGGCGCCGTGGTCGCGTCAGCGCCCTCGGGCGGGTCGATGAGCTCCCCGACGTCGAGAGCGTCGACCTCGCCCTGCAGCTGGTTGTAGGTGGCCGCGACGGCGGTGCCGGAGAACGCGAGCAGACCGACGATCGCCACTGCTGCGGTGCGCAGCCGGTGCCTCGCCCTCGAGCCGGCATGACGGGGCGTGCCGGAGCCGCTGCGGGCCACCGTGGCGCTCGGGGCGCGGTCGACCGCAGGCGCGCGTCGGTCGCCGGTCGTGCGAAGGTCACGACGGCGGACGGACGCCGAGGAGGCATGGCGAGGTTGCGTCATCGAGGCATGAGCCTAGAGAACACACCGGGGGTAGTGGCGTCAGCAGCGCGCACGCTCGGTGAAGGGATTGTGGAGGGCGATGACGCAGGTCACGGCGCGACCCTCGCGCGCTGGACGGCCGGCCGCCCGGCGGCGCGCACTACGATCGCCGGGACCGAGAAGCAGGAACGGGAAGGGCGGGCGTGAGCACTCAGCTGAACGTCGGTGATCGTGTCGTGGTTCTCGGCGGCTCAGGATTCATCGGGTCGCACATCATCCCCGCGCTCGTCGAGGCCGGCGTCCACGTGGTCAGCTACGACCTCTACCCGCCGGAGCACCCGCTGCCCGCCGGCGTCGAGGACGTCCGCGGAGACATCCGCGACGTCGCCCAGCTCACCGAGGTGCTCGCCGGCTGCGACGCGGTCCTCAACCTGGCAGCCGCCCACCACGACTTCGGGCTGACGCCGTCCACCTTCGCCTCGGTCAATGTCGACGGCGCTCGCGCCGTGGTCGCGGCCATGGTCGCCACCGGCGTGAGCAACCTCTGCTTCTACTCCTCGGTCGCGGTCTACGGGGACGCCGGCCCGCGGCCGGACGAGACCTCGACGCCTCAGCCGGTCAACGACTACGGGCGCACGAAGCTCGAGGCCGAGGGCGTCTACCGCGAGTGGCAGGCGGGCGGCGAGGACCGGCGGCTGCTGGTCATCCGCCCCGCTGTGGTGTTCGGTCCCCGCAACTACGCCAACGTGTACCGGATGATCCACCAGGTCGCACGGCACCGGTTCCTGCCGGTCGGCAAGGGGTCGAACCGCAAGAGCATGATCTTCGTGACGAACATCGTCGCCGCGATCCTGCACCTGTGGATGCGCCCGGCGCTGCGCGAGGTGGAGATCTACAACTGCGTCGACCAGCCGGACCTCACGTCGGCGGAGATCCTCGCCGAGGTCTATCGCGGTCTGGTGCGCCGCGTGCCTCCGTGGCGCGTGCCGTTGCGACCCGCGCTGATCGCCGCCAAGCCGTTCGACCTGATCGCTCGCCTGACCGGTCGGAACCTGCCGATCACGAGCGAGCGCATCCGCAAGCTGGCGGACACCGAGACCTCCTTCGCCGCCGACCGGGTGCGCGAGACCGGCTACGAGCAGCCGGTGTCGCTGCGCGCCGGGCTCGCCACGATGGTCAAGTGGTACCTCGAGGAAGGGCGTCACGTGACGCCGGTCGAACACCTGCCTCCCGAGACCCCGCACGTCTGATGAGCGGAGCGGCTATCGGACCGCAAGCCCGCCACGCACGGTCACCTTCCGCTGCTGCTGGTGAGGGCCGCCTCGTCTGGGTGGACGTCACCAAGGCGCTTGCCATCGTCCTCGTGGTGCAGTATCACGTCGCCAATCACGCCACAGCGGTGGTGGCAGGGCTGTCCGGCTGGGCGTGGGACCTGTGGATCGGCCTGGCCGATCTGCTGATCCCGGTGCGCATGCCAGCCTTCTTCCTGGTGTCGGGTCTTTTGGCTGCCAATGCGCTCGAGCGACGCTGGCGCGACGTGCTGCGGCCGAGGTACGCGGCGATCCTGTGGCCGTTCCTGATCTGGTCGGTCGCGTTGACTGTGCTCATCGCGGCACGCGGAGCGGATGATCCGTGGGAGGCCATCCTCGGGCGGTTGCCCAACATTCTGCAGGGGGGCGACGGGTACTGGTACCTCTCCACCCTCGTGCTGTTCTTCACGGTCTGCCGGCTAGGGCGAAGGGCTTACGGGTGGCTGCTGCTCGGCGCGTTCCTGGTGTGGTTCTTCGCCTCACTCGTTCCAGCGGTGCTACCGGAGTCGTTCCCACCGGCACTGGCATCAAACATCTATCGGTGGGCCAGCTTCGGCATCTGGTTCGCCATCGGCGCCTTCGGCCGGGCCGTTGTGCTCAGACTCGGGGCTCGACCGTGGTGGGATCTGCTTCCCCCGGCGGTCATCGGCTTCGGTCTCTGTGTCTGGCTGACCGACCGATTGCGTGAGACCCAGTACAGCGGGCTACCCATGAGCAAGCCGTTGAGCGTTACCGGAGTGGTACTGCTCGTGGGCGTCAGCGTGATGCTCGCCCGGTGGCCCGCCGCGGCGCGCTTGGGTGTCTACCTCGCAGCCCGAACCCTCCCGATCTACGTCGTTCATGCCGTGCTCGTGTATGGCATCCGCTACGTCACCTACGAGCTGGGGTGGTTGGTGCAGCTGACCGAGCCTCCGGCCGACCTTGTCGTCCTGCTCGCTGTTCCCCTCGTGGTCGCTGGCATGGTGCTCGTCTCCACCCAGCTTGCAGACAGGGTGGCTGGGACGAGGTTCGCGTGGTTGTTCACCGCACCCGGAAGACGCAGGCGTCGTGATCCAGCCTCCGCACCAGCCGGGTGACCGTGATGGCGCGGCTCCGTTATGTCTGGTCCCGGCAGGTCGGAAGGTCGAGCACGCGTGCGGTGTCGGCCTCGGCCACGACCGTCGCGCCCGCGGGGCTCATCCGGTCGAGCGGCTCGTAGCGGTTGTCGGCCTGATACGGCTCGGTGTCCTGGTACAGGTAGCGGATGTCGAGGCGATCGAGGGCCTCGCACACCTCTGAGGAGAGCTGTCCCGCCTCGAGCTGGTCGAGGTTCTCCATCACCAGCCGCTGATCGCTCGACCACACCTGGCCCGCCACCGGGAACGTCACGGGCACCCCGGCGAGACCGTAGGCGCTGGCCGCTCCCGAGAACGGGCTGCCGAGCAGCGCACCGTCGAGCAGGTCGGGGAGAGTCTCGATCATCTCCAGCTCACCGCTCGTGACGAACTGGGGCGGGTTGCCCGGCGAGTCGTCGAAGACGTTCGCCGTACGGGGGGTCCGCGCCGCGACGCTCGGGACAGTGATCGCGAGCAGCAGCACGGTCGCACCCAGGGCGGCCGCGACCGTGCCGAACCGGTCGCGCCACCGAGCACCAGCGGCGACCAGGGTGCCGGCCGCCAGCGGGACCACCACCGCCGTGACCACGACCGACAGCCGCGCCGGCGAGGTGTACCAGAGGCGCGAGATCTGCAGGTGCCCGCCGGTGGCCGCGTCGATGTAGAGCAGCCAGGCCACCAGGAGCACCGCCGCAGGCATCCGCCGACCTTGCCGCAGCGCGAGCGCGACCCCTATGAGCGCGAGGACGGCCACCGCGACCCCGGCCCACGACGGCCACAGCCGGTACCAGCCGGTGACGGCATCCAGCGCGGCCGTGCCCACCGGCTCGATCTCGCTCGACGCGTAGCCGGTCACCGCCGCCGCGACCGGCGAGAGCAGGAAGGCAGCCAGCACGCCCACGACCACCACGACGGCGAGACCGGGCGCGAGCGCCGCCCGGGTGCGGCCGCTCGCGCTCGCAGGCGCCCGAATCGCGCGGAGCACCGCCCCTGCCAGTGCCGGCAGCAGCAGGGCGCCCGCCGCGAGCACGGTGTTCGGGTGTGCGAGGCCCATACCGAGGAGCGCCACCAGCAGGGCGATCACGCCGGCGGGTCGGCCTGAGCCCGCACGCACCAGCCGCAGCCCCAGCGCGAGCGCGCCGGGCAGCATCGCGAGGCCGGCCGCGTTCGGCACGTGGCCCCAACCGATCCACAGGCTCATCGGCGCGGCGGTGACCAGGCCGGCCAGCAGTCCCGCGACTCCCGCCACACCGGCCCCGAGGAACGGGCGGGCCCGCACCCGGGTCAGCTCGGCCGCCAGCACCGCGCACCCGAGCACCCAGGGGAGGGCGGCGGTGACGGACGCGCCGATGGTGAGGGCCGCCGTCGGCGATCCCGGGAGCAGCGAGCCGAGCGCGTGCCAGCCGGCCGGATAGAGCGCGGCGCCACCGTCGCCGTAGGAGAGCGCGCCGAGCGTGAGCGAGGACGCCGAGCCGGAGTCCTCGATGAACCGCAGCGCGGCGAGGTGGAACACGGCGTCCCAGCGCTGCAGATAGGCGTCCAGCGAGCCTGTCGACAGGAGAGCCGGGACGACGGCGAGCAGCAGCCCGGCGCCGATCAGAGCCACGTCTGCGGCGCTGGCACGAGGTGACTCCGGAGCCTGTGACGTGAACCTGCGCACCACCAGCGCCAGCACCGCACCGGCAGCGGCCGCCCCCAGCGCCGCGACGAGGGACCACCGCACACCGGCGAGCTGGGCGAGGATCGCACCGCAGCCGAGCACCGCGGTGGAGCAGGCCGGGGCGAGTGCCGCCGCGAGCAGACCGCGGATGCGGACCAGGTGGAGCAGGAGCCAGCCCGGCGCGACCAGCAGCGCGAGGGCCAGCAGCGTGGCCGCGAGGGCGACGGCCGGCGAGGTCTCAGTCACGGAGGGTCACGGCGTGTTCTCGCGGCGACCCTCGGCGAGCGCGAGCGCGCGGGTGAGCTCGGTGATTTGCCGGTTGAGGGCGCGCTGGCGGCCGTAGTACGCCGCGAGGAACCAGACGAACGCGATCGCCAGCACGTAGAGCAGCAGGTCGGTGCCGCGGCCGACCCCGACGGCGCGGGCGATCCCGGAGACCAGTGACGGCTGGATGATGACCGCGGCGGTCACGATCACGAAGAGGGCAAGCGTCACCCGTCGGATCGCCTGGTGCCGCGCCCCGGTGGTGGAGCGGGTGAGCAGCACCGTTGCCACCGCGACGCCGATGAGCAGGACGACCTTGATGACCAGCTGCTGGTCCTGGATGTCCATCGGGCTGCTCCTTGTCTGCTCAGCGGAACGTGAGCTCGAAGAGGATGTTGACGGCGTTGAGCAGCGACTGGCCCTTCGCCTTGGAGTACTCGGTGTAGAGGACGTGGACGGGGAACTCGCGCCACGGCAGGTTGGTGCGGCCGAGCTGGAGCACGATCTCGCTCGCGTGCGCCATCCGGTTCTGGGTGAGGCGGACGGCGGCCGCGGCATCGCGACGCATCACGCGCAGGCCGTTGTGCGCGTCGGTCAGCCGCATCCCGGTGCTCTGGTTCGTGACCCAGACCGCCGTCTTGAGGATCAGCCTCTTGAGGAACCCCGCCTGCGTGCGCTCGTCGAGGAACCGGGAGCCGAAGACGATGCCGAGGTCCTCGGTGCGGGCGAGCTCGACCATCGCGAGAGCGTCCTCGATCTGGTGCTGGCCGTCGGCGTCGAAGGTGACGAGATAGGTCACGTCCGGGAGCGTGAGCGCATGATCGATCGCGGTCTGCAGCGCCGCGCCCTGGCCGAGGTTGGTCGCGTGGCGGAGCACCGTGGCCCCCGCCGCTCGGGCGGCGACCGCAGAACCATCGGTGCTGCCGTCGTCCACGCAGATCACGTGCCCGACGTGCTCCAACGCCTCGGCGATCACGTCTCCCACCACCCGTGCCTCGTTGAAAACGGGCACGAGGAAGGCGACGTCGGCTCCTCGCATGGCGTCATTGTGGCAGCGTGAGTCCGCAACCTCGGCCACAGCAGGCCCGGACAAGCGGTCGAGTGACGCCTGTTGCTGGTGGGAATGATGTGACATAGTGGCCGCAGTCCCCTCATGTGAAGGTTCAACCATGCGCCGTTCGCTCCCCGCCGCCTCCATCGTCGCGCTCGTCGCGACGCTGCTCACTGCGACGCCCGCTGCCGCCGATGATCTGAGCCGTGCGGCGGTTCCCGTGCTGCGCGCGCCGGCGGAGGTCGATCCCGCGGAAGCGGTGGTCGCGCCGGTCTCTGACGACGCCCACCCGGTCACACCCGAGGTCGAGCTGGTCGGCTTCGGCGCCGAGCCCGCCGATGGCACTCCCGAGGCCGAGGCGCTCGCCGAGAGCGACGCCGTCGAGACCGAGTCGCCGGAGGCGGGGTCGACGGAAGGTGACTCAACCGAGACCGAGACGGAGACCCAGGCCGAGACCGAGCCGGAGCCGACCGACCCCACCGAGTCCGACGCGACGGAGCCTGCCGAGGTCGAGTCCGGCATGGTCGACGGCGCCCAGTCGAGCGCGGGGGCGGCCAGCCTGAGCGCTGCGAGCAGCGTGATGGCGGCCTCGGTGACCGACGAGCCCACCGAGGGCCTGACCTCGCAGGACGAGACGGTCGATCCGCCGTCGAACGAGGTCCCGACCGACGAGGCACCGACCGGCGAGCCGACCGACGAGCCGACCGACGAGCCGACCGCGGACGAGCCGTCCGCTTCACCGGCGACCGATGACGCGACCGACGCGCCCTCGGCCGGCGATCACGAGCACGACCACGAGGAGGGCCACGACCACGGGGAGGAGGGCCACGACCACGACGCCTCGGGTGAGGAGCTCGCGACACAGCTCTACGCGTCGTCCGAGACTCCCGAGCTGTCGGTGCTCGGCGTGACCTGGGACCTGGGCACGGCGCCGGACGACCTCGTCGTCGAGATGCGGACCCGCACCGCCGAGGAGTGGACGGACTGGGAGCCGCTGCACGTCGAGGCGACCGAGACCCGCGACGACGAGACCGAGATCGCCGAGGCGCGTGACGGCACGATGCCGACGGCCCTGATCGCCGTCGACGCCGTCGAGGTCCGGCTCGCGAGCGACACGGCGCTGCCCACCGCACCGAACCTGGCCGTCGTCGACCCGGGGGAGTCCACGGCGGACTCGGCCCAGGTGACGGCCGCGACGACCATGGCCGCGGCCGCCACGAGCCGGCCCACCATCTACTCGCGCGCGCAGTGGGGCGCCGACGAGCGCATGATGACGTGGACGCCGTCGCAGGGTCGGGTGCAGGGGATCGACATCCACCACACGGTCAACGCGAACGACTACACCCAGGCCCAGGTGCCGGCGCTGATGCGGTCGATCTACGCCTATCACGCCCAGGACTGGGGCCGTGGCTGGGGCGACATCGGCTACAACTTCATCGTCGACCGGTTCGGCCGGATCTGGGAGGGCCGCGCGGGCGGGGTCGACCAGGCGCCGACAGGCGCACACGCCACCGGTCTGAACTCGAACTTCTCGGGCATCTCGCTGCTGGGCAACTTCGACACGGCGGCCGTGCCGAGCGCCGCGTTCAACGCGGTCGGGCGGCTCGCTGCGTGGAAGCTCGCGATGCACGGGATCACGACCTCCGGTGGGACGGTGACCGTGGACGCGGGGACCTTCGCCAGGATCAACGGTCACCGCGACTCGAAGCAGACCACGTGTCCGGGGCGGTACATGTACAGCCGTCTCGGCGAGATGCGGACGCTGATCAACAACTACCTCGGCTCGTTCGGGGATCGTCAGCTCGATCGCGACCTCGACGGCGATGGTTTCGCCGACCTGGTCGTGACCCAGGGATCACGCGTGTCGCTCGCATCGACAGTCGACCGCGGGACCTGGACGGTCAAGACAACCGGCAGCGGATGGTCGAGCTGGCGAACGGTGAGCCCGGGAGACTTCGATGGCAACGGGACGTCTGACCTGATGCTGGTTGGCTCCGACGGTCGGCTCTGGTTCTATCCGGGCACCAGCTCCGGCACCTTCGGTGCGCGGCAGCAGGTCGGAGTCGGCTGGCAGATCTTCACCTTCGTGTTAGGTGCCGCAGACTGGGACTCCGACGGAAATCCTGACCTCATCGCCAAGCGTCCCGACGGGTCGCTGTGGCTCTATCGAGGGAATGGCCGGGGCGGGTTCAAGGGCTCGATCAAGATCGGGGTCGGCTGGAACGCCATGTCGGGCCTCAGCGTCTCCGACGACTTCGTCAACGGTCGCCCCGCGCTCCTGACCCAGGACAAGGCGGGCAACCTGTATGCCTACCCGGCCGACGGGGCAGGGCGTTTCACGTCGCGGGTCCTCACGAGCCGAACCTGGTCGTCGACGCAGCAGACCGTCGGCGTCCCCGACGCAACCGGTGACAAAGTCGGCGATCTCGTCTCGGTCGACGCCGCCGGCCGGCTCTGGCTCTACCCAGGGAACGGACGTGGCGGTCTGGAGACACTGAAGCGCGTCCCGTTCGGCACGGGTTGGGGAAGCATGCGCGTGCTGGCTCTCGGGGGGCGAGGAGGCGAGGATCTGGCACTTGCAGCGGTGCGCGGCGATGCCCGGCTGCTCCGCTACGGCTACACGCACACCAGAACCGCCTATGTCAGCCTGGCAGACACCGGCCTTCGCGTCGGTGCCGGGGCTCGAGTGGTGGCGCCAGGGGACTGGACCGGAGATGGCCGAGCGGATCTGATGGTCATCACGTCAGGCGGCGCGCTGCTGCTCCACCGAGGCACCGGCGCCGGCAAGTTCGCAGTCACCGGCTCGCAGATCGGGGTCGGCTGGGGAGGGATGGTCACGGTCGTGGGCGCCGGCAACTGGCGGGGTGACGGTCGACCAGGTCTGGTAGCGCACGAACGGTCCTCGGGCAGGCTGTTGCTCTATCCCGGAAATGGAGCCGGTGGCTTCCTCCCGCGCGTCGTCGTCTCGACGGGCGCCACAGGGATGAACTATCTCGTCAACGCGGGCAGATGGGACTCGGGCGGCGCGCCCGACCTGTTCATGCGCGGTGCCGACAGCGGGAAGCTCTTCTTCTACAACGGGAACGGTCCGGGCCTGGCATTGCCCCCTGTCGCCTTGGGGCCGGGGTGGGCGACGATGCGCGGTGTCGTGGGCGTCAACGACGTCACGGGCGACGGCGCCGCTGACATGGTGGCGGTGACGGCGGCGGGAGCCGTGCTGATCTATCCAGGAAACCGGTACGGCGGATTCCTCACACCGATCCCAGGGGGCACATTGCCCACCTCTGTCATCGTGAGCTGACGTGCGCAGCGCGGTCGCCAGCCGGATCTATGCACCCGAGATGGCGGCGGCAGCCTTCCGGCTGGAGCGCCTGACCGCCTCGCTCGCCGAGCGCGGTGAGGTTGAGGTGCTCACGGTCAAGACGCCGGGACAGCACCGGCCGCCCGCGAGAGTGCGGGTCCGGCGCTGGCCGGTGCTGCGGGACGGGTCCGGTTACGTGCGGGGCTACCTGCCCTACCTGAGCTTCGACATCCCCCTCCTGCTCCGGCTGCTGGCGCTACGGCGTCCCGACGTCATCGTGGTCGAGCCACCGCCGACCACCGGTGTGGTGGTGCGGCTGATCGCCACCCTGCGGCGGGTGCCCTATGCCTGGTACGCCGCGGACGTGTGGTCCGACGCGACCGCCTCCACAAGCGCTCCGCGGATCGTCGCGACGGTCGTGCGCGCCATGGAGTCCTGGGTCCTCAGGGGCGCAGCGGTCTCGCTGGCGGTCTCGGACGAGGTCGCCGACCGGGTCCGCGAGCTGGGCGCGCGACGGGTGGTCACCGTGGGCAACGGCATCGACACCACGATCTTCCGGCCGGACGGCGCTCGCAGGTCTACACCGCGCACGCTCGTCTACGCCGGCACCGCCTCGGAGTGGCAGGGCGCCGACGTCTTCGCGCGAGCGATGCCGCAGGTGCTTGCAGCGGTCCCGGACGCCCGGCTGGTCTACCTCGGGCAGGGGAGCGCGTGGCCCACCATCAGCCGGGTGGCAGCCTCGCTGCCCGACGGCGTCGTCACCATGCACGGCAGCCTGCCGGCCGTGGAGAGCGCCGCGTGGCTGCGTGGTGCGAGCGCAGCCGTCGTGAGCATCGTGCCCGGGCATGGCTACGACTTCGCGATGCCCACCAAGCTGTTCGCCGCGCTCGGCACCGGCACGCCGGTCATCTACGCGGGCGTCGGCGCGGCCGCCGACCTGGTCCGAGAGAACGCGCTGGGCTGGGCTGTGAACCATGACTTGACCGCGGTCGCGACGGCGATGATCGAGGCGCTCCAGGCGCCCGACGACGAGCACGAGCGCCGTCGCCGGGCTACCTGGGTGCTCGAGCACCGCTCGCTGTCGGCCGCGGCCGAACGCGCCGCGGAGGCGGTCACCGAGGTGGCTCGCTGAGACGTCAGTGAGGCGTCGACGTCAGCTTGAGCCCGACGATCCCACCGACGATCGCGACCAGGCACACGATGCGTGCGATCGAGATCGTCTCGTCCAGGGCGACGATGCCGTAGACAGCGGTCCCGACCACCCCGATCCCGACCCAGATCGCGTAGCCCGTCCCCAGCGGGATGGACTTCAACGCATACCCGAGTCCGACCATGCTCGCGATGAGCGCGACCCCGAAGACGACCGTGGGCCAGAGCTTCGTGAACCCCTCGGAGCGGGTGAGTGCACCGGCCCAGAGGCTCTCGAGCACACCGGAGATCACCAGAACGATCCATGCGACAGCCATCAGTCGCCCCTTCCATGCCTGACTAGGCGATCACGCCGTCGTCATGTCCGGGTACGGCGCGCCTCGTCCGGGGAACCGCCGAGCCTCCGGCGTCCGGGAGCCACGGTACCCATCCCGACGGCGGAGGTCACGTGATGGCGACCGACGTCACCATCAGCCCGCGGAGCTGGGCCGGCGCGTGAGGAGCAGGCGCTCCACCGCGTCCGCCCAGACGGTGACCTGCCTCTCGGCGCAGAGCACCCGCGCGGCGGTATCGCTCGCGTCCTTCAGGCTGCTGATCTGCTCGGGATCGAGCGCATCGATCGCTGC
Organism: Pseudactinotalea suaedae; assembly: GCF_009733815.1. Lineage (GTDB taxonomy): Bacteria > Actinomycetota > Actinomycetes > Actinomycetales > Beutenbergiaceae > Pseudactinotalea > Pseudactinotalea suaedae. The sequence continues at coordinate 43,064 of NZ_WNXY01000010.1, read as the reverse complement.
GGCGAACGTCTCAGCGGTGAAGTCGGGGGTGACGACGCCCAGCCCGTGCTCGCGGACGAGGGCCGCCATGTCGGGGCTCGGGCCGATCACCACCCCGAGGCGCGCCTGCACGAAGTCGAAGAACTTGTTGGGCAACGCGTGGCGGAAGTTGAACGAGATCGGCGGCAGCACGTAGACGCCCAGGTCGTAGCGGTTCAGCGTTCTCACGATCTCGTCGGTGGGGACGGGGTCGTGGATCCGCACCCGGTCGCTGTCGGCGTACCGCTCACGCAGCGCGGGAACGTACCCGTTGCCCTGGTCGATGAGGTAGAGGTCGAGCGTGGCCGGGGTGCGGAGCAGGTCCATGGCCTCGAGCATCGTCTCCAGCCGCTCGGGCACCCCGTTGCCCGCGTGCACGAGCCGGACCGGGTCACGCACCGGGGTCGGTGCGAGATCGGTCAGCGGCGGTGCGTTCATCACCAGCTGGGCGTCGATCCCGAACTCGCGCCAGTACTCGGAGGCCAGCCCGGGGGAGACGGTGGTCACCGAGTCGGCACGCCTGACCCAGGTGCGCACGATCCACCTCAGGAACGGCGCCACCACGACCCGCCAGCTCAACCGTTCCTCGAGCTGCCGCGAGGAGTACTCGTGGAGGTCGGCGTGCACGCCGTGCCGTGGCTGCAGCCCGATCGCGAGCGGGACGGTATCGACGTCGTTGGCGATGACGACGTCGTGCTCGCCCACGGGGAGCCGCGCGCGCAGGTGGCGCGTGATGGGCATGGTGTCGTAGAGCCGCTGGTAGGAACGCAGCGCCAGCAGCCGCCGGTCCTTGTGCCAGTAGATGATCTCGTCCGGGACGCGGATGTGCTCGACGACGCCCTCGGGTGCCTCGCCGTAGCCGACGGTCGTCACGTCGTGGAGCGGGGCCAGCAGCCGGATCTGCCGCAGCACGCGCGCATCGCGACGCAGCGGCGAGTAGCTGATGATCATCACCCGAGCCCGTGTCATCGATCGCCCTCCAGGACGCGACGGTACAGACCCACGAGCGCAGCGGACTCGTTCTCCCAGTCGAGGTCGTCGGCTGCCGCTCGGGATGCGGTCCGGTACTGCTCACCCTCGGACACCACACGCAGGATCGCCTCGGCGAGCTGGTCGGGTCGCTCCGGACCGAAGACCTCACCCACGCCGTAGTGCCGCACGACGGCGGCCGTGTCGGGCAGGTCCGCAGCGACCACCGGCAGCCCCGCGTGGATCGACTCGAAGAGCTTGTTCGGCAACGAGTAGCGGTAGGACAGGCAGATCGGTCGCACGAACACGACGGACACGTCGGCGTCGGCCAGTGCCTCGGGCACCTCCGCGCTGGGCACGGTCCCGACGGCGTGCACGCGTTCGGCCACGCCGGCCTCCCGCGCCCTGCGCAGGAGGCCGTCCAGGTAGGCGGGGGCGATCGGGCCCAGCATGACGAGATGAGCGTGTCCAGGCAGCTCGGCCAGGGCGTCGACCGTCTCCTCGAGCCCCCGTCCGGTGGTCACGCCGCCGCAGTAGGCGATCACCAGGGTGTCCTTCGGCAAGGCGGCGAGCTCACGGAGCCGGCCGTTCTGGGGTGCGGGCACGGGTCCGCGCCGGTGCGGGATGTTGCGCACCAGGGTCGGCGGCTGCGCCAGGCGGTAGCGCCGTCGGAGCCACTCGACGATCGAGGGCGAGACCGTGATCACGCCGCTGCTGGCGCGCACACCGAGGCGCTCGATCATCGCTTCCATCGCCGGTGCCAGCAGCCGGTCCTGCCGCACGTTCCGATGGCGCCAGAGCTCGTGGGAGTCGTACACGACCCGGGACCCGACCAGCGCGCGCAGCATCACGGCGGGCGCCAGCGTGTTGCCGTCGTTGGCGTGCACCGCGTCGGGCTTCCATCCGGTCAGGTGGCGCACCGCCCCCAACCAGTACCAGCTCAACCGCAGCGCCTGGTAGAGCCGCATCCAGGCGTCGGCGAGGAGCGCCTTCGGGGTGGGCCGTGGCCGGGGCGGTGGCTCCGTCGGAACCGCTGCGTCCGCCGGGGCAGCGGGCGGGACCGCTGCTGCATCCCGGTGCGCAGCCGCCGCGCCCCGGAACCGCCGCACCGCGGCCGCGAGCCACGGCAGCAGCCGGACGAGGTCGAGGTCGGAGACGCGGTAGACATCGAGGCCGCTGCCGCCGTTGCTCGCGCGTGCGGTGCCCGCGGGATGCCCGGGGCGGGCGGCCGAGACGATCCGCACCTCGGCGCCGGCGTCGCGCAGGCTCGCCGCCGTCTTGAGGACGCGGGAGTCGGTCGCCTCCTCCTTGTTCAGGAGCAGGGCGATGCGCGGGGCGCGTCCGAGCACGCGCGGCAGCCGCTCAGCCATCGGGCTCGCTCGCGAGGCCGGCGAGCGCGGCCTGCTCGGCGAAGTCGGGCACTGCGGCCACCACCTCGGCGAACGTCCCGCTGGCCACCAGCCGGCCGTCCCGCAGGAAGCACACCTGCTCGCTGTGCCGGATCGTGGCCAGACGGTGAGCGACGACGATCACGCTGATCTCGCCGGCGAGCTCGCGGATCGCGGCCGTGACCGCGGCCTCGGTGCTGGTGTCGAGTGCGGAGGTGGCCTCGTCCATGACGAGCACCAGGGGGTCGGTGTACAGCGCGCGTGCCACACCCAGACGCTGCCGTTGCCCACCGGAGAGCGCGAGACCGCGGTCGCCCACGGGGGCGTGGATGCCCTCCGGGCGCGACTCGACCACGTCGAGCAGCTGAGCGCGGGCGAGCGCCCTGCGGACGCGGCCCTCGTCGATGTTCTCGTCCGACCAGGTCAGGGCGACGTTGTGAGCGACCGAGGCGTCGAACAGCGCGACCTCCTGCGGCACGTAGCCCACGCGCGAGCGCCAGTCGGCGAGCACGCGCGAGAGCGGCTGGTCGCCGATGAGGATCTCTCCCGAGCTCGGCTCGAGCAGCCCGAGCGTGAGGTCGACGAGCGTCGTCTTGCCCGAGCCGGATGCCCCGACCAGGGCGAGCGTCTGACCGAAGGGCAGCTCGAGGTCGACGTCCTCGACGGCGGGCGAGCCGGCACCCGGGTAGGAGAAGGTGACGTTGCGGAGCCGGAGCGTGCGGCTGGTCTCCGCCAGCGGCTCGCTGGGAACCCGCGATGGCTCGGTGTAGCTGCGGCTGCGAGCGATCTCCGCCAGCACCTGATCGGCGAACGGCATGTTCGCCCCGGTCTGGGCGAGGATCGTCTGGAACCGGGTCAGCGAGGGCACGATGCGGAACCCGGCCACCCCGAACAGGGCGACGGCGGCCAGTGCTCCTGCGACGCCGTCGTCGGGATGGGTCAGGTACCCGATCGCCGCACCGATGCCCAGGCCGCCGATGAGGGCGGCCTCGAGGACGTAGCGGGGGATCGCGCCGAGGAAGCTCTGATCGGCACGAGCGCGAGATGAGCGCGAACGGATGCTCAGGACGAGCTCGGCCAGCTCGTCCGAACGGCCGCGCAGGGTGATCTCCTTCAGCGCGTGCACCATCTCGCTCATCAGCCGCACGGCGCGCGCGGAGTAGGTGCGGTTGTCCTGGCCGGCGCGCACGGCGCGGCGCAGCACCCAGAAGTACAGGCCGGCAGCCACCGCCGCGAAGTAGAGCACGGTGGCGGTGGCGAGCATCGGCTCGGCGACAACCAGGACGCCGAGCACGGCCACGAACGTGACGACCTCACCGGCGAGCTGGCAGAACGGGATCAGCACCCCCGAGACGGTGGCACCGACCCCGACGTCGGTGGAGCGGACGATGTCGCTCGCGTTGCGAGAGAGGCGTTCGGTCCACGGCGCCTTGAAGGTGCCGGCGAGCAGCTGTGCCCCGAGGACCTGCTCGAACTGGGCGAAGCGCGACGTGGCCCACCGCTGCAGCACGATCGCGAGGGCGCTCTTGGCGATGATCAGGCCGCCGACGGCGAGCAGCACGTTGCGGAACTGGGTCGGCTCGCTGATCTCACCGAGCACCGGCAACGTGGCCGTGGCCCCGGTGAGCATCGGCGCCAGGATCAGGGCGAGCAGACCGATCGCCGCGACGTCGAGGATCGCGAGCGCGCTCTGCAGCACCGCGAAGGTGATGACGAAGCGGCTCGTGCCTGCCGGCAGCGTCGCCAGCAAGCGGCGCACCGTACGCCACAACGCGAGCAATGAGTCTCCTAGGGCCGGCTCACGAGCACCTGGCCCGCATCGGCAAGCCTAGTTGGCATGGGGCCCGGCTCGGTCTAGCCAAGCCAGGTCCACGTCCCGCAACCCTCGCTGAAGAACCCGACATCGCTCGGGAGCACCTCAACGTAGGCGGTGTTGTCCGTAAAGTCATTGTCGAGGATCTCCGACCCATCACCGCTAAAGCCGGAGAGACGCTCCCAATAGCAGCCGTCGCTCGAGTCGGAGTTGACCCAGAGTCCCGGAGACACATCGGTGCTTACCAAGTAAGCGCCTCCGGGAAGCGTGGCAGTGGTGCGTCGCCCGAGAATGTTCATCCTGCTCGTCCACGTACCGCAGCCGTCACTTTCGAAAGCCGCATCTCCCGCCTCGATCGTGACGATCTGACCAACCGTCGTAAATGCGTTTGCATTGATGCCGCCTGAGAAGTCGGCGCTCCGCTCCCAGTAGCAGTAGTCGGGAAACACTTGGCTAGTAGTGCGGTATGTACCCGGAGGGAGCGAGCTGCCGATCCGCCAGTTGCCGTCACCGAAGGTCACTGGCCGGGCGGGCTGTCCGAAGTCGAGGTCGATCGCGACGATCACGTCCCAGTCACGAGTGTAGTTGTTGCCGCCGCGGATCTTGGTTCCGGTGCCGCCGGTGCTGGTGACGTCGAAGAAGGCGTAGAGGCCGTCGGTGCGGTAGAAGAGCAGCTCCTCACGGTTGTCGCCATCGAGATCGATACCGGCGATAGAGCTCCAGCCGCGGGTGTAGTTGTTGCCGCCGCGGACCTTGGTTCCGGTGCCGCCGGTGCTGGTGACGTCGAAGAAGGCGTAGAGGCCGTCGGCTCGGTAGAAGAGGAGCTCGTCGCGGCGGTCGCCATCGAGGTCGATGGCCACGATGGAGTCCCAGCCGCGGGTGTAGTTGTTGCCACCACGGATCTTGCTACCCAGACTGCCGTCCGAGCGGATATCAAAAAAGGCGTACAGGCCGTCCGTGCGGTAGAAGAGAACCTCGTCCTGGCCATCGCCATCGAGATCCAGCGCGGTGATGACGTCCCAGTTCCGCGTGTAGTTGGAGCCGCCGAGAAACGCGCTGCCCAGCAACCCCGAGCTCGTCGGGTCGTGGTATCGAAAAAGCCCGTCGGTGCGGTAGAAGAGCAGCTCGTCATTGTCGTCCGAGGCACTGGCGGGAGCGCCAGGGGCAAACATGACTGCGGCTAGGGCGACAGCTACGAGGATGCGGAGGAACCTAGCCACAGCGAGCCCTTTCTCGGATGGTGCAGCGCAGCGTACCGGACAACTCGTTCAGCGCACTCCACGCGCGAGATGACGGTCAGGTGATCAGCGAGAAGCTCGACCAACCGACACCGATCTGCTGCCTGGGCCGGAAAGCGCCGGTGCCGTTGCCGGCATAGAGCCACAGGCGTCCTGTGCCGTCGGTGGCCAAGAGGTCGAGGACGCCGTCACCGTTCCAGTCTGACCCGCCGACCAAGGAGGACATGCCCGACCAGCCGTGCCCGAGCTGCTGGCGTGGCAGGAAGGACCCGGCTCCGGAGCCGGGGTAGAGCCAGAGTCGTCCGCCCTGGTCGACCGCCATCACGTCAGGGCCGCCGTCACCGTTCCAGTCCCCAGCGAACAGGACGTGGGACATGGTGTTCCAGCCCACGCCGATGCGGCCCGCAGAGCGCAAGGTGCCGTTGCTGCCGAGCACGTAGTAGTACAACGCGCCTGTCGATGCGTGGCGCGCGATCACTCCGTTGGTTCCGGGCCCGTCCCAGCCAAGCCCGCTGAGCAGCGCGTCCATGGTCTGCCATCCCGCAGACCCGATCACCGAGGGGGAGGCGAACCTCCCCGTGCCGTTTGATGGATACCGCAAGAGGCGCCCGGATCTGGCGTCGACGGCGACCAGTTCCGTGCTCGACCTCCCGCCGAGCCCTGTGGTGATCGTCCGGGCGCCCATCTGCTGCCAACCGGGGCCGATCAGCGTCCGGGGGAGGAAGGTGGCATCGCCTCTCCCCATCCAGCGGTACAGATGACCGGAGGCCGTGGTAGCCAACAGGTCAGCGGTCCCGTTCGCGTCGAGGTCGCGGGGGAGCGAAGGAAGCTGGTTGATCGTCACGGCGAACAGGGTCGAACGGAGACCGAACGCGCTGCGGAAGGCGGCACCGCTCACGCTCACCGATCCACCGGTGCCGGAGACGACGACGGTCTGCGCGCGGCCGCCGTAGCTTCCACGACCATCTCTGGCCACACTCAGGGTGCGGAAGCTACCGATGGCGGGGTAGGCCGACTCGAGTCGCGAGCTCGTCAGCTCAACGGTCCACGTCGGGTACGTGTCGTAGGGGTCGGTAGCCGCCACCAGGTAGGGCCGTGACCCGGCGACCGAGTGGCCCCCGTTGCTCGCGGAGAACTGCGTGAAGGCCGGGCCGGCGGAGTCGCGGACGTAGCGGCCGGCCGTCGCCGCGACGGCCGTCCGGGTCGAGGCCGTGGGCCATGTGCGCACCAGCGCGCCCGCTGCGGAGTAGTCCGCCTCGCCGTTGAACACCTGGCACTGCACGCTGTCGCAGGTGTCGTACGTTGCGCCTGCCGACTTCGATCGCTGGTCGAAGAGGGCATAGGACCGTGCTGCGACCGCCTGCGCGGCGAGGGCCTGCGCATGCCACGACGTCGGCATCTCGGAGGCCACCACCGACGGCAGGTACGACGCGTAGGTCGTCACGACGACGGTGCGTTGAGAAGTGCCCAGCACCGCCCGCACGGCACCCCGGTACTCCCGAAACCTGCTGCCCAGCTGGAGCTGGATGGTGCCGTCGGCGGCCGCCAGATCCGCGCTCGCGGCACCGGACAACAGGTTGCTGATCGCGGGTGTCCCATGGGCACGCCATGTGGTGCCCACCAGGCCCTCCAGGACCAGTGTCCCGGCGACGGTGCGTAGACGCCACTGCGTCGGGGCGCCGCCCGACAACGACCCAGGCAGTGCGGCCGTGCCGCGCGCGGTCGTCACCGTCATGGCGGTCTCCGCGCGAACGCTCGCCTGGCCGTCCGTGTCGCTCGTGACCAGGACGCGAACGGCCTGCGAGTCGTTCCCCGTCGCCAGAGACGTCCCCGGGTAGTACGCAGCGAGGATCTGGGCGTATCCGTGCCCGGCCTGCGCGCGGCCCAGCGCGCCATACTGACTCATCCCGATTCCGTGGCCGTAGCCACGTCCCGTCAGCGAGATCTGCGCGGCGGCGGCCGCCGGGGGTGGCTGGGCGACGATGAGCGCGCCCGCCACCATGAGCACGGCGATGGTCGCTGCGAGGGCGCGTCGCCCGGGCGGGCGCACCGACGCGATCACCTCTGACCAACCTCTAGGCAGCACCTGCATGCGCGTCGAACTCACCTCGCGCGGTTGCCGCGGACGTCGAGACGATTCGGGTCGGTAGTTGTCGCGCAAGACGCCAACCCGTGTAGATGGCGGTCTCGTCGAGAGCCACGATGACATCCGCCTGATCCACCGCCTTCTTGGCGGTGGGATCGTCCCGATACCGCATCCAGAGCTTCCAGCTCTCGGACGCGAGTGCTCGGGGTTGCTGGTCCGTGAGGTGATCTCGGCCCGGTCCAGCGAGCACGATGGTCGCCGGCGCGGGGGACACGCTCTTCGCCGCCCATGACTTGGGCGCGATGATCGTGACCGTGAATCGTGGGTCGGCGAAGTGGCTGCACGCGGTCGTCAACGCATCGTCGTCGACCGTGCCGCTGATGATCACGACACGTGGCACGTGGGCACTCCCTAGTCTGGTGAAGATCGTTCTGCGCCTACAGTAATGGCATCGTTCGGCGGGGCTCGGGTGGAGAGGCTGCTGGACCTCGGTCGGTGTGCTCGTGGCGGAAGGATGTGTCTTGGACTCGGGGGATCGTGCTGAGGCACCCGCGCGACCACGGGTCGTCATGCTCGTCGGGAATCAGATCACCGTTGATACGCGGGTGCGCAAGACCGCCGTGTCGGTCGCACGTCTAGGACTCGACGTCACTCTCGTAGGCACTGCCCCGGCCGGCGTCCGGACGGTCGACACGATGGCCGGGGTCACCGTCATCCGGCTGCCGATGCAGTGGCGCCACAGAGACGAGGGGCGAGTCGAGCCGGCCGACCCTCCACAGCCTGACGTCGAGGCTGTTCTCTCCTGGCGGCAGACCGTGCCGGTAGCGCTCGACTATCTCGAGGCCTTCGTCGACGAGGTGGTCGCGCTCGAGCCGGACGTCATCCACGCTCATGACGTCCACATGATCGCGGTCGCAGCCGCAGCCGTTGAAGCGTGCCGCGAGCGTGGAAGCACTGACGTGAGGTGGATCTACGACGCCCACGAGTTCATCGCCGGCCTGTCGCTGTACGGCACGCGTGACGCCACCGAACGAGCCGGTTGGCTTGATCTCGAGCGCGAGATCGCCCCGCTGGCCGATGCCATCGTCACCGTGAGCCCGATCCTCGAGGACGAGCTCCGCAACCGATATCCGGACGTGTCGACCACGGTGGTGACGCTCAACGCTCCCTGGCAGGAGTCGGAGGCACCCACGGATCCGGCAGGCGGGGTCCGGTCAGCATGTGATCTGGACGACTCGGTTCCGCTACTCGTCTACAGCGGGGTGGTCACCCCCGCCAGGGGAGTCGAGACGATCATCGATGCCATGCCCTCGATGCCTGGTGTTCATGTCGCCGTGGTGTCGACCACCTACGCATCGCGGGTGACGTCATCGCTGGGAGAACGTGCGGCTGCGCTCCAGGTCGGTGACAGGGTGCACCTGCTGCCCCCGGTCGAGCCGGACCGCGTCATCTCCTACCTGGCGTCCGCCGACATCGGCCTCATCCCTCTCAAGCGGTTCCCTTCCCACGACGTCGCGCTCACGAACAAGCTGTTCGAGTACATCCATGCAGGTTTGCCCGTGGTCGTCAGCGACTGTCCCGCACAGCAGCAGTTCGTCCGTGAGCACGACATCGGCGCGGTGCACCTCACCGAGGATCCGACCGACGTGGCTCTGGCCGTGGGTGAGGTGATCCGTCGACTCCGCTATTACCGGGAGCGGATCGGGATCCTGCGCGACGAGGAGAGGTTCTCGTGGCAGGGTGCAGAGGCGAGCCTGCGTGACCTGTACGAGAGCATGCTGGGGATGCCGCTGGAGCAGCCCTCGCATGTCACCTACCCACAGCTGACGCTGCACCGTGTGTCGGCGCCGACGGAGAACTGATGACTGCCCAGCACCCAAACGACCTCACGCCCGGGCATGCGCTGTACGTGGCATGGGGCTTCCCGCCGGCCAAGAGCGGCGGAGTCTTCCGCATGATGGAAACGGCGAACGCTCTCGTCGAGCTCGGATGGCGCGTCACGGTGCTCGCCTGCGACATCGATGACCTTCGCCGTTACGCCGGCGTCGACATGACGACCTTGCAGGGCGTGAACCCGGCGATCGAGGTCGTCCGCGTCCCGTTCGAGCTCGGCGCCGCAGAAACGGATCTCCACAGGTGGGACGAGCTCCGGGCCGTAGACCCGGCAGCGTGGCGCAAGCAGTTCCAGGCGCGCCTGGCTGCTGCGTTCCCCAACAGCACCTACGGCTTGTGGGAACAACCTCTGTGGGACGCCGCGCAGGCCGTTCATGCTCAGCACCCGATCGATGTCACGCTGGCTTCTGGAGGCCCTTTCGTCACCTATTCGGTGGGTCGGCGGCTGCAGCGTGCGCACGGCGTGCCCTACATCCTCGACTACCGCGACTCCTGGTCGTTGCAGCAGTTCACCGATGAGCGCATCTTCGACCGTGGTTCTGCCGTCACCCGCGTCGAGGCAGACCTCGTGGCGCACGCGAGCGAGGTCTGGTTCGTCAATGACGCGATGAGGGTGTGGCACGAGGACGTCTACCCAGCGATAACCGGACGCACGAGGGTCGTCACCAACGGGTACGACCGAGAGGTTCTCGAGGGCCTGGCGGTTCCGATGCGACGGGACCAGGTTCGCTTCGCCTTCCTCGGAACCTGTACGCCGTCCGTGCCGCTCCGCGAGTGCCTCGACGGTTACACCACGGCACGGGGGAACGACCCGGCCATGGGTGACTCGGTGCTGGAGTTCCACGGTTACCTGGGCTTCTACCCCACGCCGGATCGACACCTGGCGGCGGAGATCGCCCGTGCATCCAGCTCCGGTGTCAGCTATCACGGGCCCGTGCCGAAGGCCGATGTCGGAGCGGTGTACGGGCGAGCTGACGCCCTCGTTCTCACCTTCGGCGGTTCGAAGTACATCACCTCTGGCAAGGTGTTCGAGTACATGGCCACGGGCCGGCCGATCGTCTCGGTACACGGACCTGAGAACGCCGTCCGGGACGTGCTGGCCGACTATCCGTTGTGGTTCGCCGCATCGAGTCTGGAGCCTGAGGACGTCGCGGACGCATTCGCACGCGCGGCTGCGGCGGTGCGCTCGGGCGTCGCGTCCGACCCGGCCGTGGTCGAGCGCGCTCTTGCACACGCCAGGAGGTACGAGCGACGCGGGGTTCTCAAGGAGGCCATGGCCGACCTGCCGTCCCTGGTGCACCGTGCCAAGGCGTTCGACCGGCTCTTGCCCTCAAGTCCTTCCGAGCGTCCGGCGATCAATGTCTACGAGATGCCCGTCCCGAGCACGCGAACGGTGCGCATGGCGGACACCCTGCGTGCGGCTGGTGTCGAGATGCGCTCGGTCCACAACGCCGACGAGGACGTCGTCCGTGCGCTGGGGTTCGTCAGCACGCCGTTCAGGAATCGCCGGTTCGCGTTGTTCTCGAAGATCAACGCGGCCGCCAAGACGCTCGCGCTCGCCGAGCCGGGGACCGTGGACGGACGCATGCGTGACGTGCACCGGGCAATGCTCGAGATCCCCGTCCCGGCGACGCGGCCCATCTGGAACGACACCAACATCCTCTCTCAGGACTGGTACGACGCGGCCCGGCTGATGGTGGAGAAGCCGACTCCCATCCTCTGGGCTGCAGATCTCGACGCCTTGCCGCCGGTGATCTGGGCCAAGCACGCACTGCCCGGAACGCGTGTCATCTTCGACGCGCACGAGCTCTTCAGCCTGGTGGACTATCTCGATCCGACCCAGGTCGAGGAGTGGGAGGAGATCGCGCGAACCTTCATCCCCGAGGTCGATCTGGTGATCACCGTCGGTGAGGGCATCGCAGACGAGCTCCGGCGGCGTTATGGGGCGAAGCGCGTCGAGGTCATCGAGAGCTTGGCGGTGCCGACCCGGTTCCCCGGCGAGGACGTTCGATCGAGCCTCGGCCTGGGTGCCGACGTTCCCCTGGCCATTCACATTGGGAACGTGTCGGCCAATCGGAACCCCTTGCTTGCCGTGGAGCTGCTCGTCTCGATGCCCGAGCTGCACTTCGCCTTCGTCGGCACCGTCCGCGGCAACTTGCATGACCTGCTCGATGAGGCCGCAGCCGACCGGGGAGTCCGCGATCGGCTCCATTTCACAGGCAATGTGGGCCGTGGCCAGCTCCAGCACTTCTTGACGACCGCTGACGTCGCGGCCATTCTCTACAGCCCGGACACGTCCGAGAATCTCCGACTAGCGATGCCGAACAAGCTGTTCGACGCCTTGTCGGCCGGGTTGCCAGGGGTCGCGACGGCGGGGACGGCAGCGGCGGAATACCTCGAACGGGAAGGGCTAGGTCAGGCGTTCGTCGACGGGGACGCGGAATCGCTCGCGAGCGCGATCCGTGCTGTTCTGGGCGACGAACGGATGCGGGGAAACGCAGCGAACAGCGCGGAGTCGGCGGTGTGGGCTGCCACGGAGCCGCGGCTGCTGGAGATGGTCGCGGCCGAGTACGCCGCAGCTCAGGTGCCGCCACTACGCGCTGCGCGTGGTCCGCGTCTTGCCAGCCCTGTGGTGACCGCCGGCACCAAGACAGCTCGGCGCAAGCCTCGCTACTCCTGGCGCAAGGAGCCGCGTCAACGTGCGAAGGCGGCTCTGGCATGGCGGCTACGCAAGCTGCTGCTGCGCCTCGAGCGAAAGTAGCCGCCCATCACGTGCGGCGCCACGGACCCTCAGTTGTCTGGCAGAGCATCTCGAAGGCGACGCAGCGCCGGGGCGAGCACCTGGTCGCGGCGAAAACGGTGGGCGACCAGCCGTCGCTCGGCGAGATCGGTCGCGTCGGTGTCGCGCCAGGCACGAACCGCATCCGCCAGCGCGTCCGCGATGTCGTCCGGCTCGGTCGAGACCGACTGGACCGCCCCTGGATATCCGGCCAGCACTGCGGTTGCTGCGCTGGTCGGTGAGAACACCGCCACGATCGGGCGACCCGTGGCGATGTACTCGTAAACCTTGCCGCTGGTGACGTAGCGCCCGTCTCCGAGCGCGAGCACCAGGATGTCGATCTCGTCGTAGAAGGATGAGACCGCGCGCTTGGGTACGGGTCCGCGGATCTCGATCCCGAGGGCAGCCGCGTGGTCCAGCGCCGACGTGACACGGGGGTCGGGTGCGGAGAAGTAGCCGGCGTGACCCGCCAGCACCAGCCGTGACCCGTCGGGCAGGGACCGTTGCGCCAGCTCCCAGCCCTGAGCAAGCTGTGCTATCGGAACCTTGGCGCTGATGGTCCCGAGATAGCCGAACGTGGGTGAGTGGTCGGGCGGCCTGGGGGGCGTGACGTGGCCGACGGCCTCGCCATCCCAGCCATTGGGCACCACATGCATCTTCGGGGCGGACTGGGGGTAGCGCTGCCGGTGCCAGTCGCGGATCGGCTCGTTCACGAACCACAGCTCTGTCGCATCGCTCACCATGCGCCGCTCCCAGCGGGCCTCCCGCGATCGGCTTGGCTTGACGGTCGCGCCGGAGAAGACGTCCAGCAGCCACGCGTCCCGGTGGTCGAGAACTGACGGGATCTTCGCGTGCTGGGCCAGTGTGTGCGCGGCGGCGAACGTGACGTTCGGGTTGGCCGTGGCCACGACGAGATCGACCGGGTCCTCAGCATGGATCGTCAACGCTGCCTGGGTCAGCGGTCGGCGCCAGTGGCCGTAGTTGGTCTCCGGGAAGGGAACGCGGCCCCAGAGCGCGATGGCCTTGCGTCGTACTCGTCGCAGGGTGTCCCGGAACGAGCCGTCACCGGTGACCGGGACCTCCCGCACGGGCCAGCGGAACGGGATGCGCCTCACCCGGACGGCAGGGTCCAGCAGCTCGAGCAGACCTTCGTCTGAGCCCGTATACCGTCGGAACACCTGCTCCTCGGCGGTCAGCACCGTCACCCGGAAGCCGGCACGCACGGCTTCGTTGGCCGTCGCCAGCGCCCGGTAGACACCGCCTCCGCGGCTGGGCGGGAATCCCCACACGATGTAGAGCAAGTGAGGACGCGGGGGATCCTCGGGCTTCGACATCCCCGATAGTCTAGGAGACCATCCCATCCTCTCCGTGGAGCATGCGCTTGCGCCAGGCCCTGTCTCGGATCTCGAGGGTGACGACGCCTCTTCGGGTGCGGGCCAGACTGCTCGCCCATCAGGTCCCTCCGGTGGCGCGATCGGCAGCATTGCGCACCAGGTGGCTGCTGAAGGGCGCACCACGGGTGAGTTCTGACCGGCCTGCCGTGGCGCCCGGCGAACCACGGCTGCTGGTGGCACCGGCGAACTTCGCGGGTCAGGGGTACGCGTGGTCGCGTGCAGTCACCTCACACCTCGCCGGCGCCAGCGCGGTCTGCGTCGAGGTCGGCGTCGGCGCGCTGCTGATGCCCACCGACCAGCGGATCTCGCCTGTCGTTGCCGATGGCGATGGCGACTGGGCTCGACAGCAGCTGGCGTGGGTCAGCACGAACTTCTCCCATGTACTCCTCGAGGCTGGCAGACCGCTGTTCGGTGTCCTCTTTCATCGCGACGTAGGTGCCGAAGTCGAGGCCCTGCGAGATGCGGGGCTCGCCATTGCGCTGATCGCCCATGGGACGGACGTGCGTTTGCCCTCACGCCACGCCGACCGTGAGCCGTGGTCTCCGTTCACGCCAGGAGTGCTCGCAGATCTGGTCCTACGAGAGCACAGGGCTCGCGAGGTCGCTGCAGTCTTCGCCGCTTTCGACGGTCCCACGTTCGTCTCGACACCCGATCTTCTCGACGACGTGCCGGGTGCGACGTGGTGCCCGGTTGTCGTCGATGCCGCTCGGTGGAGCGAGCTGGCCGCACCGAGCCCGCATATGGTCCCCACTGTGCTGCATGTGCCCAGTCGAGGTCCGATGAAGGGGTCAGAGCTGGTCGACCCGGTGATGCGACGCATGGACGAGGCGGGGCTCATCCGATACCACCGTGCGAACCAGGTGAGATCGCATCAGATGCCCGAGGTGGTCCAGGCCGCAGACATCGTGCTCGACCAGTTCCGGATCGGCAGCTACGGCGTGGCAGCCTGCGAGGCAATGGCGGCTGGGCGGGTCGTCGTCGGGCATGTGCGGACGGACGTGCGCGATCGAGTCAGGGCGACGACCGGCCTCGACCTGCCGATCGTCGAGGCAACGCCAGACGACGTCCAGGACGTCGTCAGCGGTCTGGCTGCCGATCCCGAGCGTCGCGCGCGGATCGGCCACGAGGGTCGCCGCTACGCGTCCGCCGTGCACGACGGCCGTGCGGCGGCTCAGGCGCTCCGCGGTTGGTTGTCGGGATCTTCCTGAGCCATCGACCACAGGTCTTGGACGCTGGGCACTCCGAGGATTCGCACGTCAGGGAACTCGCGCGCGAGCCGCCAGGCGACCGGGCGGGTCGTCGTGTCGAGCATCGCCACCGCAACCACGGGGAGCTCACGCATCCGATCGATGATCCGGTCAGTCCATCGCCAGCCGGAGTACCACGGGTCGACGTAGGAGTAGCCGAATCGGTACAAGCCGCGGTCGTGGACAGCCCGAGCCACGCGGGTGTGGCGACCCTGGACCCGCTCCGCGCGGCGCCGCCACGTCTCCTCTCGCGAGCCGCCGCCCATCACCTTGGCGGCGAAGGCACCGACATCGGTGACTCGGCGAAGCAGCCATGCAGGGAGGTCGCTGATGAGCGCACGCTCGGGCAGGTGCCAGGGCGCGTTGCTCATCGTCCCGCTGAAGTCGAGAACCTCGACACGAGGGTCACAGGCGTCGCGCTCGCCCGCCTCGTCCGTGGCCTGGATCAGTCGGACGCCGGCGTGCGTCGCCATCAGTGCGAGCTGGTGCATCCGGCGGTACGCGCGCGGAGAGTTGGCCAGCGCCACGAGCGTGGGAGCGTCGTCAGGAAGGTCCGGCGCGGCAGGCCCCCCGTCGAGGACGGCAAGGAGCCGAGCTCCGAACGCCTCCTCGCCGTACCGCTCGAGCAGGTCTGCCTTGATGCGCGACGCATCGGCCCCTGGGGCAGACGACTCCAGGACGCGTGCGGCGGCCACGACATCGGCGACGCTCGGTCGGATTCCTACGAACCTGGCCAGTCCGGCAGACGCAGCCTCGGCAAGCGTCTCTTCCGGACCACCGGACGTCGTCGTGATGACCGGGAGCCCCGTCAACGCGGCCTCGACCAGCGTGAGCCCGAAGGTCTCCAACGTCGACAGGTGAACCAGGACATCGGCGGCCAAGAAGTGCGGAGGAAGGTCCTCGGGAGCAACTGGACCCGTGAACCTGACCGCGTCAGCGATGCCCAGCTCATGTGCGCGCTCGCGCAGCTTCTCGTCCAGCTCCCCGCCACCCACGAACGTGAGGCTCGTCGTGCGGTCGGGGTGGTCCTCGTGCCAACGTGCGAAGGACTCCAGGATCCTCAGCACGCCCTTCCGCTCGATCAGGTTGCCGACGAACAGCCAGCGGTCGAGGGATCCAGGGGTCGATGGGCGCAGTGGCAGCGTTCGCGACCGCACGGGGTTGCCGAGCGCCGCCACCTTGGCGCGGTGCTCGGGGAACGTCCGGCGGATGCGGCGCGCCTCCGCGTCACCGACCGCCAGCACGTGGGCAGAGCCCGCCAGGACCTCGCGGTACATCTGACGACCGGCGGGATGGCTGAGCTCCCGTGCCAGATAGGTCGCATGCTCGGTCACCACCAGGCGCGTCTCGGGCCGGACGACGCCAGCCACAGCCCAGCCCGCGGGGATCCCGACGTGGGCGTGCACGGCATCCGCACCTTCGATCAGGTCGCGCGCGTGCTCCACCAGCGCGTTCCGCTGGTTTCGGCCCATCTGCTGCCGGCTCGTGCCGGGCGGCGTCGGCACAGGGATACGGAGCACGTCGATGTCGCCGTAGCGCTCCCAGGCGGCGGGTGTGCAGTCCTCAGGAAGTCGGTTGTCGACATGGACGACCGGCGGCAGGGAGCCGTCGAGCGCGTGGCCCAGAGAGCGAACCGTGTCAGCCACGAAGACACCCGCGAAGGGGTGTTTGGAGCTCGGGAACCACGGTGTGACCACGACCAGCTGCGCGCTCTCCCGTCCCGGGTCTGACTCAGCCATGGGTGAGCCTCCGCAGCTCGAGCTCGAAAGGTTCTAGGAGGTTGGCGCGACGGTACCGCTCCGCGTGCACGAGCGCGGCGGCGTGGTCATCCGCAGTGACAGTACGAGCCGCGCGGGCAGCCGCGACGTATGCCTCCGCTGCGGCCTCGATCGAGAGCTCGGTAACCGGGAACCAGAGCGGGTAGCCGCGGAGCGGGTCGCTCGCGGCTGTCTCGGGGGTGTGGATGGCGACGATGGGTTTGCCGGTCGCCATCGCCTCGTAGACCTTCCCCGCGGTCACGTACCGCGACGACGGGATCGCGATCACGACGACATCCATCTCGGCGTACACGCGACGCAGATCGGTCTTGCTGATAGCGCCGCGCCAGACCACCCCGGACCCGGGTCCGGGGAGCAGCTTGCGGATGATCGGGACCGCCTGCGGGAAGAATCCGAGGTGCCCATAGAGGTCGAAGGTTGCACCCTCGAGCTCGGGTGCGGAGCGTGCGTCCTCCCAGCCTTGCCAGGCCTCCGTGTGTGGCCAGACCTCGGTGATCGTGCCGACGCTGCCGAACCGTAGCGGCTGAGCAGGGTCCGGACGTCGGAACGGCGGAGCGTCGAACAGGTCCGGGTCGTAGCCGTTCTCGAGGACCAGCATCCGGTCAGCCACGTCGGGGTAGCGCTCGGCGTGCCACTGCCGCATGGGCTCGTTGACGAACACGGCAGCAGCCGCGCCCGCCATCACGGACGCCTCGGCAGCGCGGGCAGGATGTCCGGGCGGGAAGGCGTCGGATTCGGTGAACTGGCTCAGGGTCCAGGAGTCGCGGTAGTCGAGAACGTACGGGATGCGTGTGGCGCGATGCATCAGGCGCGCTGCCTCAAAACTGCTCCAGGGATTCCCCGTCGAGAGCACGAGATCGATGCGCTCGCGACGATGCACCCGGAGCGCATCGGCCACGACGCCCGGGATCCAGCGCGTGTACTTGTCCGGGAAGACCTTGCCCACCAGCCCATCGATGTGGGCCGCTGGCTTGGGAAAGTTGGCGCGCCACCACCCGACGTTGCGGAGGTCCGACTGCAGGTGGCCGCGCGGCATGCGCACGCGACGGACCCGAACCTCGGGATGGATCCGTTCGAGCAGACCGGGATCGGCGGAGCCGGTGACCTCGTCGAAGTACGCCTCGTCGACGGTGATGACCGTCACTCGCCAGCCGTGCGCCGCCAGGTAGTTGGCAAGCGCTAGGGCGCGGTACACGCCGGAGGCCCGCGAGGGCGGGAAGTACATCGCGATCAGCAGCAGGTGAGGCATCGTCATCATGATGACGTCTTCACGCTCAATGCCTTGACGGCGCTGGCGAAGGCGGCGAGCTCGGTCGGCTCATCGGGTGTCCCGGCACGCCAGCTGCGTGCCGCCTCGTGCAGCGACGTGAGATCAGTAGGGCTGCTGGCCCACGAGCGCAGCTGCTCGGCGACCTCGGCCGCCGACGCGCAGACCACGCCGTTGCCCCACGTCTGGAGGAGCTCGACGACCCGGGGGAGCGGCGTCGCGACGACGGCGAGTCCGACCGCTGTGTACTCGTAGAGCTTGCTGGGCACCGCCTCCCGAAACGCCGGTGTGTCCTCAAGCAGAAGCAAACCTGCCCACGCGCCCTGCGCCAGCTGCCACGCCTGACGGGGAGGCAGCTGACCGTGCACGCGCACTCGGCCACCGAGGTCATGATCGGCCTCGACGCGCTCCAGGAGCTCACGAGCGGCGGCGGTACTCACCCGGCCGACGAGATCGAGCGTCCAGCTGGGGGCTGCGCGCATCGCCTCGATCATCGCGTCGAGCCCGCGGCTGGAGCGGATGTCGCCGATGTAGATGGCGCGCGGTTGCGGCTCAGGGTCAGCAGGTGCGGGGAGAAAGCTGAGGTCGGCGTTGTTGCTGAGCACGATCCGACGTGGCGCCGCGGGGAGGAGATGCTTGTCCGCGACAACAGTGAGGTCAGCGCGAGCGGCCGCCCACGAGCCCAGCCGCGCCCACGCCCGACCGAGCAGACCGGCGATGCCGCGAGCCCACGCGCGGTCGCCCAGCAGCGCCGCGTAGTCCTCATGGACGTCGGCGACGATCCGGCGGCCTCGCCCGGGACCGAGCAGGCGATGCAGGACGGTCATGAACGCCATGTCCGGGTCGAGCGTGATGACGGTGCCGGCGCGGGTGCGCCACGGGAGCGACGCGGCGTGGACGGCTCGCTGCACCGGGTTGCCGCGCTTCCAGGTGCGCACGGTGGCGCCAGCCGGCCCGTCCGAGCTCGCACCCAGCGCGAGAACCTCGACGGCGAGCCCGCGCCGTTGCAGAGCCGCTGTCTCTCGGTGGAGGCGAGCATCGGCTGCGTCGTGCCCCGAGGTGAGCACGGCGACGTCCGCTCGCCCGCTCATAGATCTTCGAGCGTGAAGGCGTTCTCTCCGACCTCGAGGAACTTCGTGTAGGCCTTGATGCAGGCATCAGGTGTGTCGTGCATCATCAGCTTGCCCTTGTGGATCCAGAGGGCGTCGTCGCACATCTCGCGTACAGCGTTCAACGAGTGCGATACGAGGAACATGGCACGGGCCGATTTCATCAGCTCTGCCATCTTCGCGTTGGCCTTGACCTTGAAGCTGGCGTCACCGGCCGAGAGCGCCTCGTCGATCAGCAGGATGTCGGGGTCCATGTGCACGGAGACGGAGAACGCCAGCCGCTGGTACATCCCGGACGAGTAGGTCCGGACCGGCACATCGATGAACTCACCGATCTCGGCGAACGCAGCAACTTCTTCTGCGCGCGCTACGACCTCCTTGCGGCTCAGGCCAGACGCAAGACCGCCCAGGATCACATTCTCGCGTCCGGTCAGGGCGGAGTTGAACCCCACGCCGAGCGCGAGCAGCGCGCTGATCCGACCGCGCACCTCGACACGACCGGATGACGGCGGCAAGACACCGGCGATCGCCCTCATCAAGGTGGACTTGCCGGCGCCGTTCGCGCCGATGATTCCGACCGACGAGCCGCGTGTGACGTCGAAGCTGACGCCTTTGAGCGCCTCGACGACATGCACGGCGCGCTCGCCACGGCCGAGCCGGACGATCGCCGACTTGAGAGTGGGAACCTTCTCGAACGTCGTGCGGTAGGTGATTGAGACGTCCTGGACGCTGACGACCGGGGGCTCGCCCGGGCTCGGCTTCTGAGCTGAGTGAGCGATGTCCATCTCAGCGTCGTCGTAGGTGCTATCAGAGGCGGACAGTGAAATCACGCTCCCGAGACATGAACAGCAGCGATCCGACGACGAACATGACGACGGCCCAGACGGCACCCATCACCCAGGTCGTCGGGCTCGGCATCACGCCGTTGAGGCTGAGCTCGACCCAACCGCCGACGATCGAGTAGAGAGGATTGACGATCCGGTTGATCGCCATCAAGGTGCCGAACTGTCCGGCGGTGTCGTGGACCGCCCAGAGGATCGGTGAGACGTAGAGCCAGATCCTGCTGAAGTAGGGCAGGAAGCTCGAGGTGTCCCGGAAGTAGACCTGCAGCGTCGCAAGAAGAGCAGCGATCCCCATGGCGAAGACGACGGCATACCCCAGGAACACGACGGACAGGAGCATCGTCCACGACCAACCCGCACCGGACAGCAGATGGAGCAGGACGTAGACCGGAAGGGTGGGCAGGAACCTGAACCATGCTGTTCTGACCGCAGCGAACGGCATGAGCAGGCGTGGGAAGTTCATGTTCATGATCAGCCGCCCGCCGCCCGTCACCGAGCTGGCGCCGGAGGACATGCTTCCCGCCACGAAAGTGAAGAGGAAGAGGCCGCCTGTCAGGTTGGCCAGCCGCGGGAGGCCACCTGAGTCCCCGCCGCGGAGAACAGCGATCAGGAAGTAGTAGACGAGCGCGAGCAGCAGCGGATTCAGGACCAGCCAGAGCTGCCCGAAGACTGTCTGCGTGTTGGCTGCCCGGATGCCGGACTTGGAGAACTCAGCCGCAAACTCCCGGCGAGCCCAGAGACCGCGAAAATAGGGAACGAGTGGAGGGATGCCTGCGCGATGAGGTTCATAGACGTGCACCTCATCCGCGGTATCCGTGGCCGACCTTGCCAACTCTCACCCTCCTCGTCCCCGACCGGGCGGCCAATGGACGTCGGTCAGGATACCCACCATCTCCTTCGTGCGGACGGGTGGGCGAGGCCGAGCGACGGAGGGGTGGCGCGACTCACAGGTCGGCGCCCGCGCCACCTGCGGGCCGCCCGGCTACGCTTGCGGCGTCCATCCGGACACGGCTGCGCCAGGGAAGGGCCAGGATGAGTACCAGGATCGTTGAGTCGGCGGACGTCGATGCTCGTGCCTCCATCGGCGACGGTACGTCCGTCTGGCACCTGGCTCAGGTACGCGAGAGCGCCGTGCTGGGAGAGAACTGCGTCATCGGCCGGGGCGCCTACGTGGGCACCGGTGTGACCATGGGCGACAACTGCAAGGTTCAGAACTACGCCCTCGTCTACGAGCCGGCGGTCCTGGAGGACGGTGTCTTCATCGGCCCGGCCGTCGTGCTGACCAACGACACCTTTCCGCGCGCCATCAACCCCGACGGCTCGCTGAAGAGCGGCCACGACTGGGAGGCGGTCGGTGTGACGATCCGCCGAGGAGCGTCTGTGGGCGCCCGTGCCGTGTGCGTGGCACCGGTCACGATCGGCCGGTTTGCCACCGTGGCAGCAGGCGCCGTGGTGACGAAGGACGTGCCCGACTTCGCACTGGTGGCCGGAGTTCCGGCGCGCCGGATCAAGTGGGTGGGCCGGGCCGGGCTTCCCCTAGTGTCTGTCGGGGACGGACGTTGGGAGTGCCCACGTACGTCTGAGATCTATATCGAGCGCGGCGAGACGTTGGTGCCGCAGGACGAGGAGCAAGCGTGAACGACCTGATCCCGGCCGCGAAGCCGATCATCGGCGACGACGAGCGCGCCGCCGTCGACCGCGTCATGCGCAGCGGCATGATCGCGCAGGGCCCCGAGGTCGCCGCCTTCGAGAAGGAGTTCGGAGAGCAGCTGGCGGGAGGCCGCGAGTCGGTCGCCGTCAACTCGGGCACCGCCGGGCTGCACCTCGGACTGCTGGCGGCGGGGATCGGACCGGGCGACGAGGTGATCGTGCCGTCGTTCACCTTCGCCGCGACCGGCAACTCGGTCGCGCTCACCGGTGCGACGCCCGTCTTCGCCGACATCGAGCCCGATCAGTTCTGCCTCGACGTCGAGTCTGTGCGCGCCTCCATCACGGACCGCACCAAGGCGATCATGCCGGTGCACCTGTACGGGCACCCCGCCGACATGGCCGGCCTGTCAGCACTCGCGGCCGAGCACGGTCTGCAGATCTTCGAGGACGCGGCGCAGGCCCACGGCGCTGAGCTCGGCGGCCAGCAGGTCGGCACCTTCGGCGACTTCGCGATGTTCTCCCTGTACCCGACGAAGAACATGACCTCCGGCGAGGGCGGGATGGTGTCCTGCGCCAACGGCGACATCGCACGTCAGGTGCGGCTGC
The DNA here is from genome assembly GCF_009733815.1 of Pseudactinotalea suaedae. GTDB lineage: Bacteria > Actinomycetota > Actinomycetes > Actinomycetales > Beutenbergiaceae > Pseudactinotalea > Pseudactinotalea suaedae. Next base: position 20,987 of record NZ_WNXY01000010.1, on the reverse strand, counting down.
TCCGCAACCAGGGCATGGAGCGCCAGTACGCCAACGAGGTGATCGGGTTCAACGCCCGCATGACCGATATCCACGCCGCCATCGGTCGCGTCCAGCTGGGCAAGGTGGGTGGCTGGACGGCGGATCGGCAGCGCAACGCGGCGTTCCTCGACGCCAACCTCGAGGGCGTCGTCGTGCCCCCGGTGGCCGAGGGTGCCACGCACGTCTACCACCAGTACACGATCCGCGTGGTCGAGGACCGGGACCGTGTGGTCAAGGCCCTCCGTGAGGAGCACGGCATCGGCAGCGGGGTCTACTACCCGATCCCGAACCACCGGCTGGAGTCGCTCGCGCCGTTCGCGCCCGGGCTGGACCTGCCGGAGACCGAGCGCGCGGCTCGCGAGGTGATCTCGCTCCCGGTGCACCCGTCGTTGACGCAGGAGCACCTGGATCGCATCGTCACCGCGGTCAACACCGTCGTCAAGGCAGGTGCCTGATGGCTACCTTGCGAGCAGGCCTCCTCGGCCTCGGCATGATGGGCCGCCACCACGCTCGCGTGCTGCGTTCGCTCGACGGCGTCGAGCTGGTGGCGGTCGCGGACCCCGGTGGCGACCCGCACGGCGTCGCGGGCGGACTCCCCGTGCTGCCTGACGTCCACGCCCTCATCGAGGCCGGTATCGACTACGCGATGGTGGCCGCCCCCACGCGGTTCCACACCGAAGCAGGGCTCGCCCTCGCCGAGGCCGGCGTGCACGCCATGGTCGAGAAGCCGCTGGCGAAGGACACCGAGGGGGCTCGAGCGCTGGCGGACGCGTTCGAGGCCAAGGGTCTTGTGGGCGCCGTCGGGCACATCGAGCGCTACAACCCCGCGCTGCAGTCGCTGCGCGAGCGGCTCGACGGCGGCGAGCTGGGCGACGTCTACCAGATCGCCACCCGACGACAGGGACCCTTCCCCGCTCGGATCGCCGACGTCGGTGTGGTCAAGGACCTCGCCACGCACGACATCGACCTGACGGCGTGGGTCACGCAGCAGCAGTTCACGGCGGTGTCGGCGCGCACCGCGTATAAGAGCGGCCGCGAGCACGAGGACCTGGTGGCCATCACCGGCATCCTCTCGGGCGGCACGGTGAGCAACCACCTGGTCAACTGGCTCTCGCCCATGAAGGAGCGACTGACGGTCGTCACCGGAGAGAAGGGGACGTTCATCGCGGACACGCTGCTGGCGGACCTGACGTTCTACGCCAACGGTGTCGTCAAGACCGTCTGGGAAGACGTCGCTCAGTTCCGTGGCGTCTCCGAGGGCGACGTGATCCGGTACGCCATCTCCAAGCGCGAGCCGTTGCAGGTCGAGCACGAGTCGTTCCGCGATGCCGTCCTCGGCAAGGAGAGCGACATCGTCACCATGCGCCAGGGATACGCGACTGTCGCCGTGGCCGAGGCTGTGCTGGCGTCGGCCGCCGACGGAACGACTGTTCCGATCACCGTCTGACGTCGCTCGGGCCAGGAACGGCTCCGAGGCCCGACACCGCGGCGCCGCCGCTAGATAGACCGATGGTCCTGAAGGAAGGAACCGCGAGTGAAGATCGCTGTCGTGGCGCTGGGCAAGATCGGACTGCCCCTCGCAGTTCAGTTCGCGTCCAAAGGTCACCAGGTCGTCGGTGTCGACGTCAACGAGAAGATCGTGGACATCGTCAACGCCGGAAACGAGCCGTTTCCGGGCGAGGCGCACCTCCAGGAGAAGATCGCTGAGACGGTAGCGGCGGGCACGCTCCGGGCCACGACCGACTACGGTGACGCAATTCCCGGCGCCGATGCGGTCGTCATCGTCGTGCCGCTCTTCGTCAACGACGAGACGTGGGAACCCGACTTCGGCTGGATGGACAGCGCGACGCGATCGCTCGCCCAGCACCTCACGCCCGGCACCCTGATCTCCTACGAAACCACGCTTCCGGTCGGCACCACCCGCAGCCGCTGGAAGCCGCTGATCGAGGAGGTCTCCGGTCTGACGGAAGGCACGGACTTCCACCTGGTGTTCTCGCCAGAGCGTGTGCTCACCGGTCGCGTGTTCGCCGATCTGCGCAAGTATCCGAAGCTGGTCGGCGGTCTCACCGAGGCCGGTGCTGCGCTCGCCACCCAGTTCTACGAGGCTGTGCTCGACTTCGACGAGCGGCCCGACCTCGAGCGCGGCAACGGGGTCTGGGACCTCGGGAGCGCCGAGGCGGCTGAGATGGCGAAGCTGGCCGAGACCACTTATCGCGACGTCAACATCGGGCTGGCCAACCAGTTCGGGAAGTTCGCAGCCGAGAACGGCATCGACGTCTTCCAGGTGATCGACGCCTCGAACTCGCAGCCCTACAGTCACATCCATCGCCCGGGCATCGCCGTCGGTGGTCACTGCATCCCGGTCTACCCTCGCCTGTACCTGTGGACAGATCCTGACGCCACCGTCGTGAGGGCTGCCCGCGAGGCCAACATGCAGATGCCGGGCTACACCGTCGGTCTGCTCGAGGGTGCGATCGGCGGTCTGGCGGGGAAGCGAATCGCTGTCCTGGGGGCGTCATACCGTGGGCGCGTCAAGGAGACGGCGTTCTCAGGCGTCTTCCCGACTGTCGCGGCACTGCGCTCAGCCGGTGCCGAGGTCGTCGTCCACGATCCGATGTACACCGCCGAGGAGCTCGGTGGATATGGCTTCGACGCCTACGCCCTCGGGGAGCCGATCGACGGTGCCATCATCCAGGCAGACCACCCTGAGTACGCGGGGCTGTCTGCGGCGATGCTGCCGGGCGTCGAGGTTCTCGTCGACGGTCGTAACATGACAGATGATGACGGTTGGGACGGCGTCAAGCGCATCGTTGTCGGTCAGGGTTGAGAACGAGTCGAGTCTGAGTTCCTCGACCAGGAGCACCGGTCGAACGCCCTGTGGAGCGGCGAGACGGTCCGCGCCTGCCCGTCCAGTAACCTGGTGCTGTTGCACTGAGGCACGACCTGGGGATGAGCGTGGACGACGTGGTTCCTGAAAGTCCCACGGCTGGCCCCACGACTGCGCCGAAGGTCGTCATGGTCGTGCACACCGACATCGTCGCTGATGCCCGAGTCCGCAAGTCTGCCCAGACGGTCCACAAGCTCGGCTATGACGTGGTCCTGATCCATGGACTTCCGCGCGGGGCGACCGAGCGCGTCGAGGCGAACCTCGAAGGAATCCCGACCATCGGGCTCCCGGTTCCTTTCTCGTTGGCCGCTCTCAAGGCGGAGCGGGAGCGCGCTCGCCGCGCACGGCGCCCAGGGTTTCCTGGCTATCGCTCCAACGCAGAGGCCGAGTGGGCGCGTCAGCAGAAGGAAATTGCGGGCTTCCGAGCTTCCCGGCACCCGCGGCTCGTGCGCGCCATGTTCCGCCTCGCCCGGTTGCTGACCGAGTGGCGCGTGCGCTACCACGACGGCCGGGAGGCTCGCCTTCAGCGGCGGTGGGCCGCGTTCGACGACCAGGAGCGCCCGGTGAGCCGCCTGGACTGGAACTACGAAGTTCCCGCCTTCTCAGACATCAGTCTGGCGTTCACCCGCGAGATCTGGCGCCACGACCCCGCCATCATCCACGCCCACGATGCCGCGGTTCTGGAAGCGGTTGTCAACGCGACGAACCACCTTGCTGCCCGCGGGGCGCGCCCGCGCCTGATCTACGACGCGCACGAGTTCGTAGCCGGCGCGGTCCGGTCGAGCGAACGGTTGCGAACCGCGTGGCGGCAGATGGAGGCGCATCACATCAAGAGCGTGGACGCGGTGATCACGGTCAGCGAGCCCATCGCCGATGCGCTCCACCGCAACCATCGGCTTGCTGCCCGGCCGACGGTGGTCCTGAACGCGCCTGTCGTCAGCAGTCGCGCCGTGGCCCCGTCCGACATCCGTCGCGACTGCGGGCTCGCTCCAGAGATACCGCTGCTCGTCTACTCCGGGGTGACCGCCCCCAAACGCGGAGTCGCCACCGTGGTCGATGCTCTCGCCCAGGTACCGGGCGTGCACCTCGCCCTCGTCTGTGTCCCGAGCCCGACAGCTCCTTTCGCCCCAGAGCTCGCGCGTCGTGGCGAGGAGATGGGTGTCGCTGACCGCATGCACCTGCTGCAGCCGGTCGAGCCCGAGGCTGTGCTCGACTACCTACGAACGGCTGACCTGGGCATCCACCCCATGATCGGCGGAATTCCTAACCACGAGATGGCCTTGCCCAACAAGATCTTCGACTACGTCTTTGCCGGACTCCCGATCATCACGAGTGACCTGGCCGAGATGGGAGCCTTCGTCCGTCGCACGGGCGTGGGGGAAGTCTTCCCATACGGGGACGTCGACGCGTGCGCGGAAGCACTGACGCGGGCGCTCGCCGCGCTGCCGAGGTACCGGGAGCGCATCGCGCAGGGAGACCTGGAGCAGACCTACTCGTGGGAGAGTCAGGAAGCGAAGCTGGCGTCGTTGTACCGAGCGTCGTCCACAGCCGCCCGCTGAGCTTCTGGGCTCTTGCCCACGTCGATGGGCACGATCTCGTGAACCTGTTTGTCGATGTCGTACCGGAGCGCCTCGTTACGCTGACCACCATGGTTGCTGTGTCAAGTTTCGGCCGTTCCTTCCGTGCGGCTCCCCGACGGTCCCCGAGGCTCGCGCTCGCAGCCCTCGCGGTCATGGTGCTGGGGCTGGCCATGGTGCCCGCGGCTCCCGCTCACGCGGTCACGGAGGCCGCGGCCACGGCAAGGATCCATGCGGACACCAACGCCCACCGCAGCAGCAACGGGCGCGCGCCCCTCGTACGGAATGCCCAGATGGACGCCGTGGCTGCCGCGTGGTCGGACGTGCAGTGCAATCGAGGCGAGATGGGGCACAACCCGCGGTTCGCCCAGCAGATCCCCTCAGGATGGTCGGCAGCGGCGGAGAACGTCGCCAGGGGCTACTCCTATGACCGCGTCGTGGCTGCCTGGATCGGATCCCCGGGGCACAACGCCAACCTTCTGGGCAGCTACACCCACATCGGCATCGGATACTGCGAGCGGAACGGCGACCGCTACTACACGCAGGTCTTCGCGCGCTACCCGGGGTCGCTGCCCGGCGATGGCGCGGCCGGCGGTTCAGCAGTGCTCGCGATCGCATCGAACGGGGTGCTTTACCGCTACCCGGGGACCGGATCGGGGAGTTTCGGAGCTCGGCAGCAGGTCGGTGTGGGCTGGGGTGCCATGAGCCTGGTCACCGGAGTCGGTGACATCACGGGTGATGGGTACCGGGACGTGGTGGCGCGGGACGCCCGCGGACGCCTCGTGCTCTATGCCGGCAGTGCCACGGGCGGCTTGTCTCGTTCCGCCGTGGTGGGGCCGGGCTGGGCACGGATGAACCTCCTGATCGGTGCAGGCGACTTCACCGGAGATGGCCGTGCTGATCTCATGGCCAGGGATACCTCGGGTCGCCTGTGGCTCTACGCCGGCCGGGGCGGCGGGCAGTTGGCAGGAGCAGTACAGATTGGCGTCGGCTGGGGCACGAGGACGGCGATCGTGGCGCCCGGGGACGTCAACGCGGACGGTCACGCGGACATCGTTGCGAGGGACACGGGTGGCCGGCTGTGGCTGTACCCGGGCCGCGGTGACGGTCGGTTCCAAAGTGCGCGGCAGGTCGGCCACGGTTGGCAGATCTTCGATGCCATCGTCGCGCCGGGTGACTTCTCCGGCGATGGTCTGCCTGACCTTCTCGGCCGCACATCAAGCGGTGCATTGATGCTCTACACCAGCACGGCTTCGGGCACGTGGCGTTCAGGCGGACAGGTAGGCGTCGGATGGAGGGGGTTCCGGATTCTCGGGCCGGGCGCCGACTGAGTCCTGCTGCGGCCGTCAGGCTGACCGCGCTGCTACTCCTCCACGGCTGCTCGACTCATCGTGCTGATTGAGCGGATCCCGTCGATCCGCGTGACGACGAGCATCGCGAGCACAGCCAGGACGGCAACCACAGCACCCGTCATCTCGAGCAGCTCTTCAAGGCCAGCCATGGCCTGGTAGGCGCTCCCGCCCGAGGTGGCGCGCCACACCATGCCGCCGACGGCCTCGACTGCCACGACGCCGCCGCCGTACAGCACGACCGCCAGCCGGAGACCGCGTCTCGTCGTGGTGGGCTGACGGCCCGACCAGATCCAGAGCAGCACGGCCCCGGCGAGGGCGATGAGAATGCCGGGGATCAGCCAGGTGAACGTCGGGAACGTGACGCCGAGCCAGGCCTGGATGGCGTTCCCGAGCCCGTTGAGATGCTCGTGGATCTGCACGGTCTCGTCCAGGCTCATGAGCGTGGCGACAGCGGCGGCGACCCACCAGCCCACGGCACGGCCTGGAGTGAGGTAGGCGACGAGCGCAGCGGTCGCCCCGACCAGCAGCAGCAGCGCAGCATTCCAGAAGGTCGGGACGTTCCCCTCACGTGTCACATCGAAGTAGATGTAGAGCAACGCATCGAGCTTCTCTCCCGGCCGGAGGTTGAACAGGAGCTGGTCCACCACGATCAGGAGCAAGCTCACCCCGAAGAGGGCGACTCCTATCGACTTCAACGGCATGGACTCTCGCTCAGACATGACGCCGAACGTAGTTGTCCAGAGTGAGAACTCGATGAGAGCAGCGGGCGAACGGCGTGTCGCGGCTCAGATGCGACCGTTGAGCACCGACCGCGCCGTCGAGGTCGCGAGCGAGCGCACCGAGCGGGGGAGGGACAGCTTCTCGACCTCCCGGTAGAGCTGCCAGTTGTACTTCACGAGCGAGAGCTTGTTGCCGGAGACCGAACCCGCCCGGGCCTCGCGATAGAGGGCCAGCGGTTCCTGGATCCCGTGCGCGACGTGCCCGTCTCGCAGGATCGACAGCCATAGCGCGTAGTCCTGGCGCTTGCGCAGGTCAGGCATCAACCGTGTCCCGAGCGCATCGCGGTCGTACATCGCGGTGAGGCAGCCGATGAAGTTCGCGTCGAGCATGCGGCGGTAGGTGAGGTGGTCGCGGGCGCGGATGATCCGGTCGTCGGGCTCGAAGTCCGCGGCCTCGCCCGTGTAGTCAGCGGGGACCTTGTAGTAGGAGCTGAACGACAGCGGTGCCCGCGTGTCGCGGGCGAACGCGATCTGGCGCTCGAGCTTGTGGGGCAGCCACAGGTCGTCGCTGTCCAGGAACGCCACCCAGGAGCCGTTCGCGCGTGAGATAGCCCGATTGCGCGCGACCGCGGGCCCGCCCGCCTGCTCCGAGCGCTGCGGCTTGATCCGGGGGTCATGGTCCGCGAACCCGGTCAGCACCTCCCACGAGGAGTCCGAGGACCCGTCGTCGGTGATCAGCAGCTCCCAGTCCTGATGCCCCTGCGCGAGGACCGAGCGGACGGCCTGCCCGACCGTGCCGGCGCTGTTGTGGACGGGCATGATGATCGACACCAGTCCGCCGTTCGCCACCCGGCCAGCATAGGTGAGCGCCAGCGGCGTCAGCTCCCGCCCTCGACCAGTGGCACGAGCTGCTCAGCCAGCGTCTCGGCGAGCGACTGAGCATAGGTATCCGTGATGTGTGTGCCCTGGCGCCACAGCAGTACGTTGCCGATCACCGGCACGCACTCCGCAAACGGGCAGATGCTCTCGCGGAGATCGATCAGGTCGACCTCCGGCACGCGTGCAGCGGCTGCCGTCTGTGTCGGGGCTGCGCTCGTCGCGACGGCCTGGTCGCGATCGAAGGTGCACGCCGCCAGGTGCTCGGGGTTCTCGGCCACGCACTCGTAGGCGTTGATCTCGGGTCCAGGGTTGTCGACGAGCACGACGACCTCGATCTCGTTCGCGAGGAGCGCGGTCCAGGACGCGACCAACCCCTCGACCATCGCCTCAGAGGTCGTTGACGTGGGGTCGTCCGGGTCTGCCAGCGCGAACGGTTCACCCTGGGAGGTCACGACGACATCGGGCGCAAGCTCAACTAGGGCAGCCTGAACGGCGAGGTTCCATCGGGTGCACGCCGTGTACGCGGCGCCTTGCAGCTGCTGGACCGCGGCATGGAAGCCACATGAGGACTTCGTGTATGACACGACCCGCCAGCCTTGCGTGTCGGCGATCAGCTCCAGTGCCGACTGCCACTGCAGGATCTTGGAGTCGCCGACGACAGCGATCACCACCTCGCTCTGCGGGTCGCCGTACTCGCATAGCACCGGATCGGGGGAGTCTGCCCGGACCTGGCAACCATCGGCATAGGCGTCGGGGAGATCATCGGGCGCATCCATGGCGTCGGGGATGAACCATGCGACGTCAGCGAGAGTCTCGACGGTCCCGTCACCACCGGTTGTCACGCCGTCGCTGTGCAGCACGGCGGCGCCAGCGGCGCTGGAAGGAGAGCTGGTCGTCTTGGGCGTCGCCGACGCAGCGAGCACCAGAGCCAGGCCTGCGACCACTCCGACGAAGGCTGAGCCTCCTCGGACCGAGTGCGAGATCCGGCGGGAGCGGCTCACATGGAGCACCGACTGGATCGGCTTCTCCACCAGCCTGTGAGTCACGTACGCGGGAACCATTGACGCCATGACCACCAAGAGACCGCGCTTCGCACCGAGCTCTCCCCACAGCGCGCTCGCGGCGACGAGCAGTGGCCAGTGCCAGAGGTACAGCGAGAACGCGAGTCCGCCTCCCCAGACCATGGGCCTCGAGGAGAGCAGCCTGCTCGCACCGGCAGTGCCGTTCGTGAACCCAGCGATGATCACGGCTGCGGTCCCGAGTATGGGCAGCAGTGCGCGATACCCGGGCCACGGAGCACCCGGCGCGACAACGAGCGCCGACACCGCCACGGCGCCGATCCCGGCCCATCCCACGATCAGGCCCACCCGCTGGGGCGCTCGGCGCCACACGGTCGAACCCGCGGCCACCAGCGCACCGATACCGAGCTCCCATAGGCGCGTCGTGCTCGCGAGGTATGCCGTGCTGGGGTGACTGTTCGTGAGGACGAGCGACAAGACGAACGACAGGAAGGTGATCACCGCAACGGCGAGGGTCAGCACAGCACGCAAGCGCGCATGTCTCCGTCGGCGTAGCCACCACACGACCACGACGAACAGCACCGGCCAGACGAGCAGGAGCTGCTGTCCCACCGCCAGCGCCCACAGGTGGTGCACCGGGGAGGCGCCGATGCTTGCAGCGAAAGGATCCGCGGAGCGTGCCGCGAGGCGCCAGTTCACGAGGCCCAGCGCGGCCGAGACGATGTCCGTCCCGAAGGTCCGCCATTCTCTCTCCGCCGTGGTCCAGGCGACGAGTGCCGCTGTGACGAGCAGGACCACGCCGACGGCCGGAAGCAGCCGGTTCGCACACCGACGGTAGAACCGGCGTAACGAGAGTCGGCCGGACTCCTCCAGGTCGTGGATCAGCAGCCCGGTGATCACGAAGCCCCCGATCACGAAGAGGACGTCGATCCCGATAAATCCTCCTGGCAGCTGGCGCACGCCAGCGTTGTGGACGAGCACCAGGCCGACCGCGATCGCGCCCAAGCCGGGAAGGCCAGGTGGTACGAGTGAGCGTTCGGCCGAGGTCGCCTCGTCAGGTGAGGTGGTCACGACTGAGGTTTCTCTGCTCTCACGCGATGGTGTTCGGACAGGGCGCGGCCTGCGCTGCGCAAGCACCGACCGATGACCTCACAGGTGGCCCACGGATCGACACGGGATCGTACCTGTGCGCATCTGGACACACGGCCCGGCGCGGGCATGTGCTCTTCGGTGAATTGCCTCCCATCGATGAGTCAGGATGGGTGCATGGTCATGACCCCAGCGGAAGAGGTAGTCGAGGACGCTGTCGTGCTCGCCCGGCGCTGGGCGGAGAGCACCGCCTCGCAGCAGACGACGGCGGAGCGCCGCACCGCCGGTCGTCTCGCCCGCCTCGTCGCGGACCCGGCCGGGCTCGACCTCGCCGTCCGGTTCGTCGACCGCGTGGCGCGGCCCGAGGACCGGGAGGTCGCGGCCCGGGAGCTCGCCGCCCTCGCCGGCGCCGCAAGCGCCGCGTCGTTCCTCTCGCCCGCGGACAAGGCGCTGCTCGGCGTCGGCTCGCGCGTGGCGACCCTCGCGCCCTCGATCGTGGTCCCGCTGGCGCTGAAGCGGCTGCGCCAGCTCGTGGGCCACCTCGTGGTCGATGCCGAGGACCCGGCCCTGGCCAAGCACCTCGCCGCCGCCCGCGCCGAGGGCTACCGCCTCAACCTCAACCTGCTGGGCGAGGCGGTGCTGGGGGAGTCCGAGGCCGCCGCTCGCGCCGAGCGCACCCGCCGGCTGCTCGAGCGCGACGACGTCGACTACGTCTCGATCAAGGTCTCCTCGCTCGTCTCGCAGATCAGCACGTGGGACACCGCTGGTACCACCGCACGCGTGCTCGACCGGCTGCGCCCGCTGTACCGCACGGCCGCCGCCGGCACCCCGCCGAAGTTCGTCAACCTCGACATGGAGGAGTACCGCGACCTCGAGCTCACGCTCGACGTGTTCGAGTCCATGCTCTCCGAGCCCGAGTTCGCCCAGCTCGAGGCCGGCATCGTGCTGCAGGCCTACCTGCCCGACACCCCGGCAGCGCTCGAGCGCCTGATCGCCTTCGCGCAGCAGCGCCGGGCACAGGGTGGCGCCCGCATCAAGATCCGCCTCGTCAAGGGCGCCAACCTCGCGATGGAACGCGTCGAGGCCGAGCTGCACGGCTGGCCGCAGGCCCCGTACCCCACGAAGGACGAGGTCGACGCCAACTACGTGCGCCTCCTCGAGCGCATGCTCCGCCCGGAGGTGTGCGAGGCCGTGCGCATCGGCGTCGCCTCCCACAACCTCTTCGACGTCGCGTTCGCCTCCCTGCTCGCCACGCGCCGCGGCGTGGCCGCCGCGATGGACGTCGAGATGCTCCAGGGCATGGCCCCCTCGCAGGCTCGTGCGGTCCGGGCCGACGTCGGCCACACCAGCCCCGTGATCCTCTACACGCCCGTGGTCGGGCGAGCCGACTTCGACGTCGCGGTCTCCTACCTCGTGCGCCGTCTCGAGGAGAACGCCGCCCCCGAGAACTTCCTGCACGCGCTCTTCGCCGGCGACACCCGCGACGGCATGGCCGACCAGGAGCGCCGGTTCCGCCGCAGCATGGCCGCCTACGCCACCACCGCGAGCGGTGCCCGTCGCACCGCGTCGCGGCCCGCGATCACCGACGTCTTCGCCAACACCCCCGACTCCGACCCCTCCGTGGCGCAGGTCCGCGCCGCCGCCGCGGCGGCGGTGCAGGCCGACCCCGGCGAGCCCACCTCGCCGGTGCTCGCCGACGAGGCAGCCGTCGACGGCGTGATCGCCCGGGCGGTCCAGGTCCAGCCCGGGTGGTCCATCCGTTCCGGCCGCGACCGCGCCCGCACCCTTCGTGCCGCCGCTGCCGCGCTCGAGACACGACGCACCCAGCTCATCACCGCCATGGCGGCCGAGGGCGGCAAGACCGTGGGGGAGGCCGACCCCGAGGTCAGCGAGGCCGTCGACTTCGCGCGCTACTACGCCACCTCGGCCGAGGGCCTGGACGACATCGCGCTCGCGGAAGGCTTGGAGCACCAGCCGGACCGCGTCGTGCTCGTCACACCGCCGTGGAACTTCCCGGTCGCCATCCCCGCGGGCGGGGTGCTCGCCGCGCTGGCGGCGGGCTCCGCCGTCGTCATCAAGCCCGCGCCGGCCACGCCGCGCTGCGCCGAGATCGTGGTCGAGGCGATCCGAGAGGCGCTGTCCGAGACCGGCGCCGACCCCGACCTCGTGCAGGTCGTGCGCGCCGACGAGGGCGATGTCGGTCGCGCGCTCGTCACCCATGAGCACGTCGACACGGTCATCCTCACCGGCGCCTACGAGACCGCGCAGCTCTTCATCGGCTGGCGCGCCGACCGACCCGGCGGCCCGCGCGTGTATGGCGAGACCAGCGGCAAGAACGCCGTCATCGTGACCCCGAGCGCGGACTACGACCTCGCCGTCGCCGACGTCGTCCGTTCGGCGTTCGGGCACGCCGGGCAGAAGTGCTCGGCCGCCTCGCTGCTCATCCTCGTCGGCTCGGCCGCCACCTCGGAACGGTTCCGGCGGCAGCTGGTCGACGCCGTCGCCTCGCTGCGGGTCGGCTGGCCCACCGACCTCGGCGCCGGCATGGGTCCGGTCATCGAGCCGCCGCAGGGCAAGCTCGCGGACGCACTCACCACGCTCGGCACGGGGGAGAGCTGGGCGGTCGAGCCCCGTCAGCTCGACGAGACGGGGCGGCTCTGGTCACCCGGCGTCAAGGCCGGCGTCCAGCCCGGCTCACCGTTCCATCTCACCGAGTACTTCGGCCCGGTCCTCGGCGTGATGACGGCGACCGACCTCGATCAGGCGATCGCCTGGCAGAACGCCGGCACCTACGGGCTCACCGGCGGTCTCCACAGCCTCGACGAAGCGGAGATCGACCACTGGCTTGACGCCGTCGAGGTGGGCAACGTCTACGTCAACCGCCACACGACCGGTGCGATCGTGCAGCGGCAGTCCTTCGGCGGCTGGAAGCGCTCGGCCGTGGGCCCTGGCGCCAAGGCGGGCGGCCCGAACTACGTCGCCCAGCTCGGCACGTGGTCCGAGGCAGGGCGTCCGACGGCGGTGGGCGAGGTCGGTCCGCGTGTCGCGGCGATCCTCGGTGCGGCCCGTCGCTGGGTCACCGACGCCGACCATGCCTGGCTCCGCGATGCCGCCGCCTCCGACGCGCACGCCCGCGACCACTACGCCACCGAGAGCGACCTGAGCGGCCTGCGCGCCGAGGCGAACGTGTTCCGGTACCGACGCCTGCCCGGCCTTCAGGTCCGGGGCAGCGCCGACGCCGGCATCCCGGCCCTGCTGCGGGTGCTGCTGGCCGCCGAGTGCGCCGGTGTCCCGGCCGAGGTGAGCATCTCGCCCGAGCTCGCGCTGCCCGAGCAGATGGCCGCCTGGGCCGACGCGCAGGAGTGGCGCACCGAGACCGACGCCGAGCTCGGCGCCCGGATCGCCGGTGGCGAGGTCCGTGGTCGGGTCCGGGTGGTCGGCGACGCGACCGCGCTCTGGTCCGCGACGCTCGAGGAGGGCGCCGACGTCACGCTCCTGGCGGGCGAGGTCGTGGCCTCGGGGCGCCGTGAGCTGCTCACCGTCCTGCGCGAGCAGGCGATCAGCCGCACCATGCACCGGTTCGGGCACCTCAGCGCGCGCAGCTGATCACGCGGCGGCGGGCGCCGCGCGCGTGCCGGTCAAGGCTCGCGCAGGTGGCTGCCGCGGGCCTCGGCCATCGTCATCGCGTGCACGCGCTCGCGCGGCCACGGCCGGGTCCAGCCCAGCTCGGTGAACAGGTGGTCCAGCAGGTTGCCCGTGAAGCCCCACACCCAGCCCGAGGCCAGCTCGAACCCGGCGCTGCGATTGCCCGCGATCGTCACGGTCGCGCGATGGGCGGGGTCGAGCAGGTGCGCCACCGGCACCCGCAACGTGTGCAGCACCTCGCCGGGGGTGATGTCGCTGACCTCGTCCGGTGCGTCGGTCCAGCCGAGCACCGGGTGCACCACGAACCCGCTGATCGGCACCAGCACCGGGTCGAGCTGGGCGAGCACCTCGATGTAGCGGGAGGGCAGCCCGATCTCCTCCTCGGTCTCGCGCAGCGCGGCCTCGACCTCGGTCTCGCCCTTCTCCAGGCCACCGCCGGGGAGCGCGATCTGCCCGGGGTGCAGCCGCAGCAACGGGGAACGCTGCACGAGGAACAGGTCGAGGGCGTCGCTCACCCCGTTGGTCGCAGCCGCCCGCCGATCGGTGGGCGTGAACAGCGCCAGCACCGCCGAGGCACGGTACCGCGTGGCGCGGCCGGCGTCGTAGGCATGGATGCCGCCCAGGGGGTTGATCCCGCCGGCGACAACCTCCGCGACGAGGCTCTGCAGCGCTTCCCGCCCGGGATGGGCGGGATCCACGGTCGAGCTCACGGCACCAGCCTACGATCTCGTCGCGGCGTCGTGCCGTGCCAGCGGGATCGGGCTCCGGCCACCGAACGCCGCCACCCGCTCCCAGAACCACGCGGACAGGTTCGGTGCCACCAGGACGTCGTCGGCGCCGGTGCGCCGCATCCTGAGGCCGTCCATGGTCACGATGAGGTAGCTGCCCTCGTCGTCGGTCATCACCTGCGAGTAGTAGTCGGTGGTCGTGCTCTGCACCCACTGGGCGTGCGCCTCGGGCTCCGCCTCGATCTGCTCGTCCATCGCCGCGATCTCGGTGCTCGACATCAGCCGGAAGGCGCGGTCGAGGCCCCACAGCGCCCCGGTGCCGGGCTCCTGGCCGTCGTGCCACGCGGCGATCTCGCGCTCGCCCGCGGACTCCCGGGCCGCCGCCTCCTCCAGCGGTGGCCGCAACGCGGCACGGAGCTCCGCGGGCATCACGTCCTCGAGCGCCGCGAGCGCGGAGGCCAGGTCGGTGCCGAGCAGCTCGTCACGCTTCTGGCCCCAGACCCACTCGACCACGCCGGCCGCGTGGATGTCGGCGAGCGAGACGTCTCCCCGCTCGACCACCGCCTGCCACTCCCGGAGCACGGTGAGCACCGACGCCGCCATGCCGTCGGTGGGGTCCAGGCGCAGCATGCGCAGCGTGAGCTCCTCGGCGTCCTCGAAGCGACCCGCGCGCATGTAGGCCCAGGCGAGCGGTCCGCCCACGATCTCGGAGGAGGGGTCGGCCGCGATCGCCTCCTCGGCCGCCGGGATGAAGCGCTCGGCGGGCGCCCAGCTCTGCATGAGGTAGATCGTGCGGGCGGTCAGCGCGTGGGGCAGGCTGTCGGCGTCGGTGCGCGCGCACAGCGTGACGCCGTCGTCGAGAAGCTGCCAGCCGTCTTCCAGGTCACCGGCCATCGCGGTGGCCACGCCGAGCGCGAGGACGTCCAGCCACGACTCCTGCTCCTCGGCGAGGACGACGTCGGCCCATCGTCGCGCCTCCTGGTAGCGGTACGCGTACTGCTCGAGGTCGCGCAGCTCGCGGGCGGCGTCCACGAAGAAGCGGTCACGCTGACCGACCACGCTCAGCAGCAGCTCGCGGGCCTCGTCGAGCTCGTCACGCGCCTTGAGGTGCATGGCGAGCAGGATCCGGATGCCGTTGCGACCCGGCTGCTGGGCGAGCACGCGCGTCGCGAGCCGGCCGATCTCGGGGTGCGTCGGCTGGGCGTCGAAGAGCTCCCACGCCACGTCGACGTCCCGCTCGGTCGGGTCGACCTCCTGCTCGACGCGGACGTCGTCCGGACCGGTGGGGTTCTCGCCACCCGCGCTCATCGCATGCCCCGCCTCACGCGGTAGCTGCGCAGTTGCTCGAACGTGCCGTCGTCGACGCCGTACTCGAGCACCGGCGCCACCTGGTCGAACCACGACGTCGTCGAGGGCGTCACGTCGGCCGCGACCGCGAGCAGTGCCTCGGTCGTGACGGGCACGATCCTCCCGCTCGCCATCGAGGCGGTCAGCGCCTGCTGCAGCGCGACCTTGACCACGTGGGCGATGTCGGCGCCCGAGAATCCTTCGGTGGCCGCGGCCACCCGGGCGAGGTCGACGGCGTCGGTCGGCTTGCCCTCGAGGTCGCCCTGCAGGATCGCGGCGCGCGCCACCGCATCGGGCGGCAGCACGAGGACGGTCTTGTCGATGCGGCCGGGGCGGCGGAGCGCGAGATCGATGTCCCAGGGCCGGTTGGTGGCAGCGAGGAAGTACACCCCGTCGTTGACGCTCGAGACGCCGTCGAGCTCTTCGAGGAGCTGCGTCACGATCATCCGCATCGCCTGCGACCCGCCGCCGCCGGAAGTCCGCCGCGCGCCGAGCGCGTCGAACTCGTCGAAGAAGATCACGCAGGGTGCCGCGGCCCGGGCATGGCGGAACACGCTCCGGATCGCCTTCTCGCTGTCGCCGATGTACTTGCTGACCAGCTCGGCGAGGGTGACGTGGATGAAGGACGCCCCGAGGTCGCCGGCGATCGCCCGGGCGATGAACGTCTTGCCGCACCCGGGCGGGCCGTACATGAGGAGGGAGCCGCCGGGAGTCTGGCCGAACGCTGCCGCCAGCTCGGGGTTGCGCAGCGGTGCGAGGAACGTGGAGTCGAGGTGCTGCTTGACCTCGGCGAGACCGGCGACGTCGGCCAGGGTCACGTGCGGTCGCTCGGCGTCCCACATCCCCGGCGCGGGCGCCTCGTCGGCGTCGTCGTCCACGTCGTTCACGTGGGGCGCGGGGATCGGTGCGGGCTCGCTCGCGCGCTCGCTCGGGGCTGCCGTGGCTCCGCCGCGCAGCCGACCCGCCATGACCCGGGCCCGCAGCACCCGCACCCGTGCGGCGTCGCCCCCACGTGCCTCGAAGGTGGCCAGCTCCGCTGCCGCGCGATCAGGGTCCGACTGCAGCAGCAGCGTGATGAAGTCCTCCAGCAGCCCGAGGTTCTGCGGGTCGTTGCGCACCTCGGTCTCGATCACCTCGAGGAAGTCGTCGTCGGCCATCTGCTGCCCTCCCGTCACCTGCTACGACATCGGGGCGATGTCCCCCGCCGCAAGCCTACGGTTTCACCGCACTCTCGCCCGACCTCCGATTTCAACGCACTTTCGCCCCCACCCCGGTTTCACCGCACTTTCGACCAGACCCCGATGTCACCGCACCGCTGGCCCAGTGGCAGGTGTGCAGTGAGATCGGGTCCTGGCTGGCGCAGGGGGCGATCGGTCAGTCGCTGTAGCCGATGGTGGCGTCGCCGGCGCTGACCTGGACGTGGAGCAGGTTCGGTGAGCTGGGATCGGTCCGGACGTCGATGGTGCGGTCACCCGCTGAGACGTCGCCGCTGACGGCGTACTCGGCGTCGGGGAGGTCGAGCACCGCGTCACCGGCGCTCACCTCGACCGTGGTGCGGGACGGCGGCGCTCCGGTGACGGTCCCGGTGAACCGGCCGGCGCTGACGCGTGCGTCGATCTCGTCGGGGCCTTGGGTCACCACCGTGGCGTTGCCGGCGGAGACCTCGACGTCGAGGGAGGTGCTGGCGCCGATGAAGGTGAGGGACCCGGCGGACACGTCGATCACGACGTCCTGCAGGTCGCCGTCGACGCTCATCTCCCCGGAGCTCACGTCCAGGTCGGCCGCGACCGTGCCCTCCAGCTCGCTCGGCAGCACCAGGTCGGCGGTGGTGCGCGAGCTGCCGAAGTTCGGCCAGAAGAACCACCAGCCGTCGTCCTCGCGCACGACCAGCCGGCCGTCGTCGACCTCGAGCCGCCAGTCGGTGTTGTCGCGCCAGCCGCTGCCGGTCACGTCCAGCTGGGCCTCGTCGACGTCGGCGAACGTGACCGTGAGGTCACCGGCGGAGACGCCGATGTCGAGCGAGGTGACGCCCTCGACGTCAGCCGTGTAGCTCGCGCTGCGGGTGCCGCTGCCGGTGCTCAGGCCCAGGCTCACGGCCTGCAGGACGACGATCCCGACCAGGATGACGCCGGTGATGGTGACCAGCGTCGCGACCCAGCTGGTGCGCCGGGGCGGCGAGGGCGGCGGTGCGTCGATCGGGGCGTCCTCGGTGGTGCTGATGTCGGTGGTCATCGCGGTTCCGTTCCGGCGTGGGAGTTCAGGTGGGCGAGCACGGCCAGCACGCGGCGGTTGCCGGCGGTGCCAGGCTCGAGGTCGAGCTTGGTGAACAGCGAGGAGATGTGCTTCTCGACGCTGCCCTCGGAGATGAAGAGCGAGGAGGCGATCGCCTGGTTGGAGCGGCCCTCGGCCATCAGCCCCAGCACCTGGGACTCGCGCTCGGTCATCCGGGACAGCTTGCTGTCACGGTGCCTGCGGGTCAGCAGCTGGGCGACGACCTCGGGGTCGAGGGCGGTGCCGCCGGCGCCGACGGTCTCGACGCTCGCGAGGAACTCCTCGACGTCGGCCACACGGTCCTTGAGGAGATAGCCGAGACCGCCGGTGTTGGCCGCGATCAGCTCGGTCGCGTACCGCTCCTCGACGTACTGGCTCAGCACCAGCACGGCGAGGTCGGGGTGCGCCGCACGCAGCCGGAGCGCGGCACGGATGCCCTCGTCCGTGAACGTCGGCGGGAGGCGGACGTCGAGGATCGCCAGGTCAGGCTGGGTGGCGGCCACCTCGGCGTCCAGGCGTGAGGCGTCCGGGAGCGCGGCGACCACCTCGTGGTCGCTGTCGGCCAGCAGCCGCACGATGCCCTCGCGGAGCAGGACGGAGTCTTCGCAGATCAGGATGCGCACGGGAGGCTCGCTTCGATGGTGGTCGGCCCGCCGGCCGGGCTGGTCAGGGAGAGGGCGCCGCCGGCGGCGGCGACGCGGTTGGCCACGCCGTCGATGCCGCCGCCGGGCACGCGCCGGGCGCCGCCGTTGCCGTCGTCCTCGATGCGGGCCCAGATGTTGCCGCCCGGTCGGCGCATGATCGTGACCCGGCAGGTGCGTGCCTCGGAGTGCTTCGCGGCGTTGGTGAGGGCTTCGGCGACCGCGAAGTACATCGCCGCCTCGACCTCGCGCGAGCACCGGCCGTCGAGCTGCACGTCCAGGTGCACGGGGATGTGGGAGCGCGCGGCCAGTGCCGACAACGCGGCGTCGAGCCCGCGGTCGGAGAGCACGGCCGGGTGGATGCCGCGAGCGAGCTGGCGCAGCTCGGTGATCGCGGCCTTGGTCGAGGTGTGTGCCTCGTCGATCAGCGCGGCTGCGGCCTCGGGGTCGGAGGCGAGCTTCGAGCGGGCCATGCCCAGGGTCATGCCGACCGAGACCAGGCGCGGCTGGACGCCGTCGTGGAGGTCGCGCTCGATCCGGGTCCGCTCGACCTCGGCGGCGCGCATCGCCTCGTGACGTCGCTGGGTGGCGGTCTCGGCTCGCTGGGTCAGCTCGGCCTCGCGGGAGGGAACCATGAGCGAGGGCGAGATCGAGCGGTGCGCGAGCGTCATCAGGTAGACGCCGACCGCTCCGATCAGCATGCCGGCGAAACCGATCCCGATGGCGGTACCCCGGCCGGTCTCGAGACCGAACCAGGGTGCTGCGTAGACCTCGGCGGAGGTGAGAGCGCTGGCGATCCCGAACGCGGCGCCGGTGAAGGTGACCTGGAGCAGCCCGAGCGTCACCAGCCCGAGCAGGCCGATGATCACGAAGTGCAGCAGGCTGCGCAGGTTGGTGCGGTCGGTGACCTGCAGCCACAGCGTGTGCGGGATGCGCAGCCAGTCGGTGCGGGGGGAGCGCGGCATCCGCCGCACGGGGATGTCGAGACCGAGGAGGGAGGCGACCCGCTGCTCCTCGAACCAGGCGATCCACCAGATCCCGAGCGCCGCCGCGGCCAGCGCGAACACCCCGAGCCCCAGGGCGAACAGGCCGCCTATGCCGATGCCGATCGCGCTGCCCAGGAGTGCGACCGCGATCGGGCCGGCGAGGCCGAGTGCCGCGAGGTGCAGCGCGATGGCCATCGTCTGGCCCAGTCGTCGTGTCATGGGACCACGGTAGGAGCGGGCGGTGCCGCGGCGACATGGGGCGGGCCAGATCGTTGCCGGGGGATAGCCCCCAGCGGCTGCCCGCCGCTCATCGCGGGATCGGCAGATGCGTGCGAGGCGCCATCCTGGGTCCGTGCCGCGGGCGGTGCACGCCACCGAGCTCGATCAGCCGCTGCACCCGGTGGCGGTGCGGTGCGTAGGGCGCGAGCAGCTCGGCCATGCCCGCGTCGTCGGTGGGCTCGCCGGTCAGCGCGTAGCCCACGTTGCCGGCGATGTGGAAGTCGCCGAAGCTGACCGCGTCGGCGTCGCCGAGCACGCGGGAGCGTACCTCGGCGCTGGTCCAGACGCCGATGCCGCGGATCGTGCGCAGGCACCGGTCGAGCTCGTCGGCACCGCGGCGGCCGGCGCGCTCGAGCGCCGAGGCGACCTCGGCGGCGCGCAGCAGCGGTGCTGACCGGCCATGGTCGATGCCGAGGCGCAACCACTCCCACGAGGGGATCGCCAGCAGCTGCGCGGGGGTGGGCGGCAGGCGCAGCCGCAGCTCGGCCGGCGCGTCGGGTGCGGGCTCGCCGAACCGTTGCACGAGCCGTCGGTAGCCGCTGAACGCCTCGGCTCCGGTGACCTTCTGCTCGATGATCACGGGTACGAGCGACTCCATGACGAGCCCCGACGCCCCGATCCGCCAGCTGGAGAACCGTCGCCACAGCCGGGCCACGATCTCGTGACGAGGCACGAAACCGGCGGGGTCGTCGTCGGCGCCGAGCATCCGGGGGAGTGCCTCCAGAGCCCACTCGGCACCCTCGCCCCAGGCGCGGGCGCGGATCTCGCCGTCGTGCAGCGGGGCGACCGCCAGCGTGGCCGTACCCGCGGGTGTGCGGATCGCCCGCCAGATCGTGCCGGCACCGTCCGCGCGAAAGGTCGGGTCTCCCGGTCCGTGCCGCAGCGGCGCGAGCACCAGCCCGGTCGGGCAGGGCCACGCCGGCCGCCACCTCCGCACCGCCGCTGTCCCCACCATGGCAGCGTACGCGCGGGACGTCGCTACCAGCGGTGGACGCCGTGGCCGGCCTCAGTGGTCGGCTCCCGTGGCTGGTTCCTGTGGCTGACTCCACTGGTGGTCCTCGTGGTCACCCCACACCGCCACACCGCCGACCCCAGCGGTGCGTCAGCGACCACCCAGCTGCAGGGGTGGTGACTTAGCGCCCACTCAGCTGCAACGCCGGTGACTTAGCGCCCACGCCGCGCCTGCGGATGGGCTCTATCTCACCGACACCTGCGGAAAGTGGGCGCTATCTCACCGGCGTGTGCAGGGAGTGGGCGCTATCTCACCGGCGCGCGCAGGGAGTGGGCGCTAAGTGTTCTGGCTCATGACGTTGGTGACGCCGGTGCGTAGTCGTGAGGCTGGGGGTTGGTCGCCGGCGGCGGTGTGGGCTCGATGGTAGTTGTAGTGGATGTTCCAGGTGCCGATCGCGGCGGCTCGTTCGGCTTCTGACTCCCAGGCGCGGGAGTAGAGCAGCTCTTCGGCCAGGATCCGGTTGTAGCGCTCGACCTTGCCGTTGTGGCGGGGTGTGTAGGGCCGGGTGCGCTGGTGCCGGGAGGCGCTGGCCAGG
>NZ_WNXY01000009.1 GCF_009733815.1 Pseudactinotalea suaedae | reverse complement strand
CGGGGCGTTAGCGTGAGACATCGAGGGGTAGGTCCTTCAAGCAGAACGGTCGTAGAGGTACTTCCATCCTGCCGCCGGGACCTACCCCTCGCTCACACCCCCGTCACCAACCTCATGAGACGCAACACTTAGCGCCCACGCAGAGGCCACCGGTGGGCGCTATGTCACCGGCGCTGCCGGTGGGTGGGCGCTGGGTCACCGGAGGTTCACCTGCTCCATCCCCGCCCGCGGCGGCGGTCGCGTCAATAAGGTGCGGGAATGACCCAGCGCCCCACGTTCACCGAGGCCGACATCCCGCGGATCCTCGCCGAGCTGACCCTGGCGGAGAAGGCGTCGCTGTGCTCGGGCCAGGACTTCTGGCACACGCAGGCGATCGAGCGGCTCGGGATCCCGGCGGTCATGGTGACCGACGGCCCGCACGGTCTGCGCAAGCAGGCCGGGGAGACCGACCACCTGGGCCTCAACGCCTCGGTCCCGGCCACCTGCTTCCCCTCCGCAGCCGGGCTCGCGAGCACGTGGGACCCCGAGCTGATGGTCCGCGTCGGGGAGGCGCTGGGCCGCGAGACGCGCGCCAACGACGTGGCAGTGCTGCTCGGGCCGGGCGTGAACATGAAGCGGAGCCCGCTGTGCGGCCGCAACTTCGAGTACTTCTCCGAGGACCCGCACCTGGCGGGCGAGCTCGCGACCGCGCTGGTGAGGGGCATCCAGTCCCAGGGCGTGGGGACCTCGCTCAAGCACTACGCCGCGAACAACCAGGAGACCGACCGGATGCGCGTGGACGCGCGGGTGGACGAGCGCACCCTCCGGGAGATCTACCTGCCGGCCTTCGAGACCGTGGTCAGGCGTGCCCAGCCGTGGACCGTCATGTGCTCCTACAACAAGGTCAACGGCACCTATGCCTCGCAGCACCCGTGGCTGCTGACCCAGGTGCTGCGGAAGGAGTGGGGTTTCGAGGGTCTGGTGGTCTCCGACTGGGGCGCCGTCGACGACCGGCCCGCCGGGGTCGCTGCCGGGCTCGACCTGGAGATGCCCTCCTCGTTCGGGATCAACGACGCCCGGATCGTCGCGGCCGTCGAGGCGGGCGAGCTCGACGAGGCCGACGTGAGCACCGCGGCGGCGCGGGTGCTCCGGATGGTCGCTCGGTCGCTGCCCGCGCTCGCCAAGCCGGGCTCCGTCGACGCCGAGGCGCACCACGCCCTGGCCCGCGAGGTCGCCACGCGCACGGCGGTGCTGCTCAAGAACGACGACGGCGCACTCCCGCTCGACCTCGACTCCTCCGCAGGGTCGGTGGTGCTGATCGGGGAGCTGGCGCGGACCCCGCGCTACCAGGGCGCCGGCTCCTCGCAGGTGAACCCGACGCGGCTGGACAGCATGGTGTCCGCGCTCGCCGAGCGCGGCCTCTCGATCCCCTTCCACCCCGGCTACCGGCTCGCCGAGGCCGACGTCCCCGGCGGGGCCGGCGCCGCTGACGACCGCACCGACGACCAGCTTCGTGAGGACGCCGTGGCGGCCGCGCGCGGCCGCACCGCCGTGCTGGTGCTCGGGCTCCCCGCCGCCGACGAGTCCGAGGGCTTCGACCGCACCCACGCGGACATCCCCGCGAGCCACCGCGCGCTGCTGCACGAGGTGGCGGCCGTGGCCGAGCGCACCGTCGTGCTGCTCGCCAACGGTGCGGCCGTCGCGCTCGCGGAGTGGGAGTCGCAGGCGGACGCCATCCTCGAGCTCTGGCTCGGCGGGCAGGCCGGCGGCAGCGCCGCGATCGACCTGATCTCCGGGGACGTCGCACCCTCCGGCAGGCTCGCCGAGGCGATCGCCACCCGGCTGACCGACATCCCCGCGCAGCTGAACTTCCCCGGCGAGAACGGCGTCGTCCGCTACGGCGAGGGCCTCTTCATCGGCTACCGAGGTCTCGACGCCATGGCCGCCGAGGTCTCCTACCCGTTCGGCCACGGCCTGACCTACACCTCGTTCGGCTACTCCGATCTCGCCGTCGAGACCCTCGAGGTGACCGAGACGACCGAGGCGAGCGACGCCGTCGTGCGGGTCAGCCTGGACGTCACCAACACCGGGCCCCGGGCGGGTGTCGCGGTGCCGCAGGTGTACGTGGGCCGGCCGGCCTCGGCGCTCGCGCGGGCACCGCGCGAGCTGCGGGCCTTCGCGCGCGTCGAGCTCGCCCCCGGCGAGCGCAGCACCGTCCGGCTGGAGCTGACGCGGCGCGACCTGAGCCACTGGGACGTCCGCCGCCACGACTGGGTGGTCGAGGCGGGGCCTCTGGTGGTCGCGGCGGGGGCGTCCTCGCGCGACCTGCCGCTGCAGGCGGAGGTGGACCTGGCCGCCCCGAGCGCGCCCATCCCGCTGACCGCCCACTCCACGATCGAGGAGTGGCTCAACCATCCCGAGGCGGGACCGGCGCTGCTGGCCCAGGTCGAGGAGCTCGGCGCGATGCTCGACCCGGACGGCGCCGACGCGGCCACGGCTGCCTTCCTCGGCGCGATGCCGATCGTCAAGGTGCCGATGATGGGTCTGAGCCAGGCGTTCACCGTCGAGACGCTCGAGCACCTGCTCGGTCGCTTCGGTGAGCACGAGCGCCCGGGGGCCACGGAGGGCGGCGCTTCCGCGTAAAGTGCGTTCGGTGTCCGAACCGTTGAGCAACGCGCATGTCCTGCTGACCGGGGCGACCGGTTTTGTCGGTCAGGCGGTCCTGGAGAAGCTGCTCTCGGCGTACCCGTCGACCCGGGTGAGCGTGCTGGTGCGTCCGCGTGGAGCGCTGACCGCGCAGATGCGCGTCGACAAGCTGCTGCGCAAGCCCGTGTTCTCCGCCTGGCGCGAGCGCGTCGGGGCGTCGACGGCGGATGCCGAGGCGGCCGCGCGCGTCACCGTGGTCTCGGGGGACCTGGGCGACGTCCCGGACCTGCCCGGCGACATCGACTACGTGGTGCACTCGGCGTCCACGGTCTCCTTCGACCTCCCGATCGACGAGGCGTTCGCCGCCAACGTCGACGGCCCGGTCAGCCTGTACGAGGCGCTGCAGCGCTCGGGCTCGGACCCGCACGTGGTGCACGTGTCCACCTGCTACGTCGCGGGGCTGCGCAAGGGGGTCTCGGAGGAGCGCTCGCTCGAGCACACGATCGACCGCAGCCTGGAGACCGCCCGCGCGCTCGCGGCCCGCGGAGAGGCCGAGGCTGCGTCGCGGCGTCCCGACCTGCTCAAGCCGATGCTTGCGAAGGCGCGCGCCACCCACCGCCGGGCGGGGGCCCAGGCGGTCTCGGCCGCGGCCGAGGAGGCCCGCAAGCAGTGGGTGAACGACCGCCTGGTCGAGGCCGGCCGCACCCGCGCGCTGTCGCTGGGGTGGCCCGACGTCTACACCTTCACCAAGGCGCTCGGCGAGCGCGTGGCCGAGCAGCTGTGGGGCACCGAGCACCGGCTGTCGGTCGTGCGGCCCACGATCATCGAGTCCTCCTACCGGCACCCCTACCCCGGCTGGATCGACGGCTTCAAGGTCGCCGACCCGCTGATCGCGGCCTACGGTCGCGGCATGCTGCCGGAGTTCCCGGCCCTGCACGACACCGTGCTGGACGTCATCCCCGTCGATCACGTGGTCAACGCGATCCTCGCGGCTGCGGTCGCGGCGGCTCCTCCGGGCGAGCCGCGGTACTACCAGGTGGGCTCCGGGCTGCGGAACCCGCTGCGCTTCGGCGAGACCATCGGGCTCGTGCGCGGGTACTTCCGCGAGCACCCGCTGCTCGACGACGAGGGCACGAGCGTGCAGGTCCCCAACTGGACCTTCCCGAACGGACCGCAGGTCGAGCGCAGCCTGCGCCGCCGCGAGGTGGCGGTGGAGACCGCGGACAAGCTGGTGGGCCGGCTGCCGGCCAACCAGACGACGCGCAAGTGGATCTCCGGCATCTACAAGGCCAAGCGGGACCTGCGCACGCTCCGCAAGTTCACCGACCTGTACCAGCCCTACACGCAGACCGAGGTCGTCTTCGACGACGCCCGCACCCGCGCGCTGCACGAGTCGCTGCCCGAGGATCGCAAGGCCGAGCACGGCTTCGACGTCACCGAGATCGACTGGCCGTACTACCTGCAGACCGTGCACATCCCCAACGTGCCGGGCCTGATGCGGGCACGCGAGCAGCGCGGCCGCGCGGGTGGGAACGAGTCGACGGCGCTCCCGGAACGGACCGACGTGCTCGCGGTGTTCGACCTGCACGGCACGGTCGCGGCGGCCAACCTGCTCGAGACCTACGTGTGGGTGGAGATGGCCCAGGGCCCGCACAAGGCGCTCGGCGAGCTGTCCGGGATGGTGGGTCGCTCGATGTCCTACCTGCAGGCCGAGCAGCGTGACCGCGGCGACTTCATCCGCTCCTTCATGCGCCGCTACGCCGGCACCCACGAGGCCGAGCTGCGCCAGCTGGTCGCGACCAAGGTCGCGCCGCTGCTGCGCTCGCGGATGCTCGCCGAGGCGCTCGAGCGGATCGAGGCGCACCGGGCCGCCGGTCACCGCCTCGTGCTGATCACGGGGCAGATCGACGTGTTCGTCGAGCCGATCGCGCACCTGTTCGACGACGTCGTGTCCGGTTCCATGGAGGTCGACGCGCAGGGCCGGTGGACCGGACACCTGGCGATCTCGCCGCTCGTG
The DNA here is from genome assembly GCF_009733815.1 of Pseudactinotalea suaedae. Classification (GTDB taxonomy): domain Bacteria; phylum Actinomycetota; class Actinomycetes; order Actinomycetales; family Beutenbergiaceae; genus Pseudactinotalea; species Pseudactinotalea suaedae. The sequence continues at coordinate 315,311 of NZ_WNXY01000009.1, read as the reverse complement.
GACGAGGCGCGTGCGACCTGGCTCGCCCGCTACGCCCGCGATCACGGCTACGACCTCGCGCACTCCTACGGCTACGGCGACACCTACGCCGACCGGCCGTGGCTGGAGCTGGTGGGTCACCCGACGGTGGTCAACCCCGATGCCAACCTGTACCGCTACGCGCGCGAGAAGCGGTGGCCGGTGCAGTCCTGGACCCACGCGGCCGACAGCCGGTTCGGCTCGATCGCGCGCAGCGTTGTCGGTGGCGTCACGGGGTCGTTGCCCGGCGGTGGTCCCGGCCGGTCGAAGCCCTCGGGGACGCGGCGGTGATGGCGCTCGACGGTCGCTCGCCGCTGCACGGCCGTGCGCTCGTCACCGGCGGGACCTCGGGCATCGGCCTCGCCTTCTCGCGCGCCCTGGCCGGGCGCGGCTGCGACCTGGTGCTGGTCGCGCGCGACGCCGAGCGGCTCGCCAGCGTCGCCGACCAGCTGACCCGGCGCTTCGGCGTCGACGTCGAGGTGATGTCGGCCGACCTGTCCGACCCCGCGGAGGTCGAGAAGGTCGCCGAGCGGCTCCGTGACGAGGAGCGACCCGTCGAGATCCTCGTCAACAACGCCGGCTACGGGCTGCACGACCCGATCGCCCGCGGCGACCACCTCGCGGTGCACACCCGCGCGGTCGACGTCATGATCCGCGCCGTGCTGGTGCTCGCCGGCACCGCCGGGCACACCATGGCCGAGCGCGGTCACGGCGTGATCGTCAACATCGGCTCGGTCGCCGGGATGATCGCCCAGAACAACTACTCGGCGATCAAGGCGTGGGTGAACACGTTCTCCGACGCGCTCGCGCTCGAGCTCGAGGGCACCGGGGTGCAGGTGCTCACGCTCGTCCCCGGCTGGGTGCGGACCGAGTTCCACACCCGCGCCGAGATCCGCACCTCGAAGATCCCGGACTGGTTGTGGCTGGACGCCGACCGGTTGGTCCGCGACGCCCTGGTGGCGGTCGAGGCGGGCAAGGACCGCTCGATCCCGTCGACGCGGTTCGCCGTGATCGCCTTCCTCATCCGCCATGCCCCCCGCCCGCTGGTGCGCTGGGGTACGGCGATGCTGCGGCGAGGTGCCACGACATGAGCCGCAAGCCGACCGAGCGCTACCACTGGGCGTGGCACCGCGCCGTGCGGTACGTGTGCCAGCGGTTCGTCCTGCGGGCCGTGATCGCCTCCGCGGTCCGGGTCAGCGTGGAGGGCGAGCGCAACGTCGAGGGTCTGCAGGGTCCGTTCATCATCGTCGGCAACCACTCGAGCCACCTCGACGCGGCGACCATGCTCTCGTCGCTGCCGTACTCGCTCACCAGGGACCTGGCCACCGCCACCGCAGGCGACTACTTCTACAACAACCCGATCCGCAGCAACCTGGTGGGGCTGTTCTTCAACTCCTACCCGGTCGACCGCGGGGTGCGGAAGTCGAAGAACGCCGGCCTCAGCGTCTCGCTGCTGCGCTCAGGGGTGCCGTTGTGCATCTTCCCCGAGGGCACCCGCTCGCGCGACGGCGTCATGAAGTCCTTCAAGCCGGGCGCCGCCGCCCTGGGCAGGGCGCTGCGCGTGCCCGTCGTGCCGGTCGCGATCGTGGGCGCGCACGAGGCGATGCCGGTCGGCCGCAACTGGCCCAAGCCCGGCCGGCCGCCGGTGAAGCTGCTGATCGGGAAGCCGCTGCGCGTCCGCGCCGGCGAGTCGCTCGCCGACTTCAACGCCCGCGTCGAGGGCCGGGTCCGCGCGATGTACACGACCCAGTCCACGACCGTGCTCATCCACGACGAGGACCGGTCGCGCAACCGCGGCCGACACCTCGACGCCCAGGAGGACGCCTCGTGACGCGTCCGCGCGTCACGACAAGAACGAGCGTTGCCGCGGGTGCGGCAGCGTCGAAGCACCCGACATGGAGGTTGACGAGTGGCTGACGTGACGCACCAGAAGTGGTGGGGATGGGGTGTCGAGGGCATCGCCTTCCATCACGAGGACAAGCCGCACTTCGCCCCGTTCATCCTGGACAAGGTCGGCCTCGACCTCACCGAGCCCGGCACCCCGCCGCCGGACTTCAGCGACATCGACGTCCCCACCTCCCGACTGGGCGAGGACCTCGCCAGGGCGCTGCGCTCCGCCGTCGGGGACCACCACGTGACGACCGAGGACATGGACCGCGTGGTCCACACCTACGGCAAGGGCATGCGGGACCTGGTGTGGGTGCGCGCCGGCCACCTGCCGCGCATCCCCGACGTCGTGGTCTACCCCGCCAACGAGGACGAGGTGCGCACGATCGTCGACCTCGTGGTCGAGAAGAACGCGGTGCTGATCCCGTTCGGCGGCGGCTCCAACATCTCCGGCAGCCTCACCCCGCCGCCCGACGAGGACCGGCCGATCATCTCGCTCGACATGGGCCGGATGAACCAGGTGCTCGAGATCGACGAGGGGTCGGGTCTCGCCCGTATCCAGGCCGGCGGTCTCGGACCCGACATCGAGGCGCAGCTCAACCCGCGCGGCTGGACGATGGGGCACCAGCCCGACTCCTTCAAGCACTCGACGCTCGGCGGCTGGATCGCGACCCGGTCCTCGGGCATGCAGTCCGACAAGTACGGAGACATCGCCGAGATCACCCGCGGGCTGCGCGTCGTGCAGCCCGGCAAGGTGCTCGTGCTGCGGCCGTTGCCCTCGACCTCTACCGGCCCGAGCGTGCGCGAGATGATCCTCGGCTCCGAGGGCCGCCTCGGCGTCATCACCGAGGCGTGGGTCAACGTGCACCGGATGCCCGAGAACCGCGAGGTCATCGCCTACCTGTTCCCCAACTGGGCGGCCGGGCTCGGCGCGATGCGCGACATCTCCACCTCGGACGCCTCGCCGTCGATCACCCGCGTCTCCGACGCCAACGAGACCGGCTTCTCGCTCGCGACCCGCAAGGAGTCGAGCTCGCTGTCCAGCAAGGTCGGGCCGCTGCTGTTCGACCTGCTCGACAAGCGCGGCTGGGACCTGGACAAGGCCTGCATCTCCTACATCGGCTACGAGGGCGGGGCAGCGAAGGTCCGCGCCGACAAGGCGATCGTCGGGAAGATCATCGGCAAGCACGGCGGCATCCGGCTCGGCAAGGGCCCCGGCGCGCTGTACGACCAGAAGAAGTTCGACACGCCCTACATCCGCGACTTCCTGCTCGACCGTGGTGCGGTCGGTGACGTGTCCGAGACCGCGGCGCCGTGGGAGCGGCTCGGCGAGGTCTACCACCGCGCGATCAGGGCCGTGAACGGCGCGTTCGCCGAGATCGGTGTGAAGGGGTACATCATGTGCCACCTCTCGCACAGCTATCACTCGGGCGCGTGCCTGTACTTCACGTTCGGTTTCCCGCCGAACCCCGACGGCGACTTCCTCAGCCAGTATGACGTCGTCAAGACCGCGATCCAGCAGGCGTTCATCGACGGCGGCGGCACGCTGTCCCACCACCACGGCGTCGGCACCGACCACGCCCCGTGGATGGAGCAGGACATCTCGGTCGCCGGTGTCGACCAGATGGTCGGGCTGCTCAAGGCCATCGACCCGAGCAGGAACCTCAACCCCGGTTCGCTGATCCCGCGTCAGCGCGAATGGTGAGCTGACCGCTTCGCACCACGACATCGGACCTCCGGTTCGAGATCGCACCCCCGGCGGTGCGACCTCGAGCCGGAGGTCCGATCTCGTTGCTGCGAGCGAGTGCTTGCGGCGACCCGCGCCACAAACTACGGTAGGCCGAACTTTATAGTTCGCCCTATCGGAGGTCGGATGCGTCGCGTGACGGCGGTGATGACGGCGCTGGTGCTGCTGGTGCTCGCGGGGTGCAGCGGCGCGCCGGAGGACGAGGACCCCCGCCCCGTGGTGCTGACCACCTTCACCGTGCTCGCCGACATCGCGCGCAACGTCGCGGGGGACCGGCTCCGGGTGGAGTCGATCACCAAGGTGGGCGCGGAGATCCACGGCTACGAGCCGACACCTCGCGACGTGGGCAACGCCTCCGACGCCGACCTGATCCTCGACAACGGGCTCGGGCTGGAGGCATGGTTCGAGCGGTTCGTGGCGGAGGCGGACGTCCCGCACGTGGTGCTGACCGACGGCATCGACCCGATCGACATCGCCAGCGACGCCTACGCGGGCCGGCCGAACCCGCACGCGTGGATGAGTCCGCTCAACGTGGTCGCCTACGTCGAGATCATGGTCGAGGCCTTCAGCGAGCTCGACCCCGACGGGGCGGACACCTACGAGGCGAACGGGTCGGCGTACGCCGGCGAGCTGCGCGCCGTCCACGACGACCTGGTCACCGCGCTGGAGACCGTGCCGGCCGACCAGCGTGTCCTGGTCACCTGCGAGGGCGCGTTCTCCTACCTGGCGCGTGACGCCGGGCTCACCGAGGCCTACATCTGGCCGGTCAACGCCGAGCAGCAGGCGACCCCCTCCCAGATCACGGCGGCGATCGAGATCGTCAGCACGCGTGAGGTCCCCGCGGTGTTCTGCGAGTCGACGGTGAGCGACGGCCCGATGCAGCAGGTCGTCGAGGCGACCGGTGCGAGCTTCGGGGGCACCCTGTACGTCGACTCGCTCTCGGACGCCGACGGCCCCGTGCCCACCTATCTCGACCTGATCGGCTACGACGTCGACCTCATCGTCGCGGGCCTGACCGGGGGAGCGGCGTGACCGCCTCGGTGGAGGTCCGCGGCGTCACCGTCAACCACGGCGACGTGCTCGCGCTCGACGACGTGGACCTCGACCTCCACGCCGGGCGGGTGTGCGGGCTCATCGGCATGAACGGGTCGGGCAAGTCGACCCTGGTCAGGACGATCACCGGGCTGATCCGGCCCGACTCCGGGACCGTGAGCGTCGACGGCGGCCCACCGGCCCGGGCGCGCAGCCGCGGCTCGATCGCGTACGTGCCCCAGAGCGAGGACGTGGACCGGGACTTCCCCCTCTCGGTGCGCGACGTCGTGCTGACCGGCCGGTACGGCCGCATGGGAGCGACGCGACGCGCCCGCCCGGCTGACCGGGCCGCCGTCGACGTCGCCCTGGAGCGCACCGAGCTGACCGACCTGGCGAACCGCCCGATCGGGCAGCTCTCGGGCGGGCAGCGCAAGCGCGCGTTCGTGGCGCGCGCGATCGCGCAGCAGGCCACGATCATGCTGCTCGACGAGCCCTTCGCCGGCGTGGACAAGCGGTCGGAGGCGATGATCACGCGACTGCTGCGCCAGCTCGCCGCCGACGGCGCCACCGTGCTCGTGTGCACCCACGACCTGCACGCGCTGCCCACGCTCGCCGACGAGGCGGTGCTGCTGATGCGGCGCGTGCTCGCCCAGGGCGACCCCGCGGAGGTGCTGCGCCCGGAGAACCTGGCGCTGGCGTTCGGTCTCGACCCGATGTGGCGGGAGGAGGAGCGATGAGCCTGCTCGACATGCTCGCCGAGCCCCTCGGCTACGAGTTCATGCTGCGCGCGCTCGCCACCACGCTGCTCGCGTCGGTCGTGTGCGGTGTGCTCTCCTGCTGGCTGGTGCTCATCGGGTGGTCGCTGATGGGCGACGCCGTGTCGCACTCGGTGCTGCCCGGGATCGTGATCGCCTACGTGCTGGGCGTGCCGCTGGCGGTCGGGGCCGCGGTCTTCGGGTTCCTCGCCGTCGCGCTGATCGGTGCCGTGCGCAGCACCAGCCGCGTCAAGGAGGACGCCGCGATCGGCACGGTGTTCACGACGCTGTTCGCCCTCGGCCTCGTGCTGGTCTCGGTGACGCCGAGCGAGATCGACCTCAACCACGTGCTCTTCGGGAACCTGCTCGGGGTCTCCCGCACCGACCTCGTGGGTGTCGCGATCATCGGGGTGGCGGTGCTCGCGGTGCTGCTCGTCAAGCGTCGCGACCTCACGCTCTACGCCTTCGACCCCGGTCACGCGCACACGATCGGGCTCAACCCGGCCGTTCTCGGCGGCCTGCTGCTCGGGCTCCTGGCGCTGACGGCGGTCGTGGCGCTGCAGGCCGTCGGCGTGGTGCTCGTGGTCGCGATGCTCGTGATCCCCGGCGCCACCGCCTACCTGCTGACCGACCGGTTCCAGACGATGCTGGTGATCGCCCCCGCGCTCGCGGTCCTGTGCGGTGTGGTCGGCGTCTACGCCAGCTACTACCTCGACACCTCGACCGGTCCGATGGTGGTGCTCTCCCAGGGCTCGGTGTTCGCGCTGGTCTACCTGTTCAGCCCGCGCCGCGGCCTGATCGGGACGAAGCTGGCGGCGCGCCGCCGTCGGCGTCGCCTGGCCGGGCTCACTCGCCCGGCGTGACCCAGATGGCGTCGGTGGCCGACTGCCCGAGCGCGACGGACTCCTCGCCGCCGTCGACCACCACCTCGACCGATCCGGAGAACGGGGCACCGGACCGGAGCTCGAGGGTGGCGCCGACGCCGAGGCCGCGCTCGGCGAAGAATCGCAGCAGGTCCGGGTCCGCGTCCGAGATCCGCTCCGCCGTCACCACGACGCCGGGCTCGATGCCGGTGAGCTGCACGGCGTCCGGCTGGGTCACGGTGCCGTCGGCGTGGGGGATCGGGTCGCCGTGGGGGTCGCGGGTGGGATGGCCCAGATGCTCGTCGATCCGGTCGACCATGAAGTCCGAGACCGCGTGCTCGAGCGTCTCGGCCTCGTCGTGGACCTGGTCCCAGCGGTAGCCGAGCACCTGCACGAGGAACGTCTCGATCAGCCGGTGCCTGCGCACCATCGCGACCGCGTGCCGGTGGCCCGCGCGCGTCAGCGCCACCGAGCCGTACCGGGTGTGCTCGACGAGTCCCTGGGCGGCGAGCTTGCGGATCGCGTCCGACGCCGTCGAGAGCCGCACCCCCACCTTCGCGGCGATCGCGGTCGGGGTGATCGGCTCGTCGGACCACTCCGCGAGCGCCCAGATCGCCTTGAGGTAGTTCTGGGTGCTCGCGGAGAGCTCGGAGACCGACATGCTGGGCAAACTACCAACGTCGGTGCCGACCGTGCCGGTCGGTCGACCCGCTCAGCGTGCTCTCGACGCCCGGATCAGGTGTCTGGTCGAGTGGGCGACGAACGATCCGTCCCGACGGATCAGGTCGGCCATCGCCACCAGCCGGTCGCGATAGCGGTCGACGTCGAAGTCGGGGACCCACCACACGCACTTGCGCAGGATCCACACCACGGCGCCGACGTCGAAGAACTCCATCCGCAGCCTGGCCCTCTGGAGGTCGAGGATCTCGAGCCCGGCCCGCTCGGCAGCGGCGGCCTCGTCATCCGGGTGGCGGCCACGGCGCTGCTGCGGCGTGGTCGGGCCGGTGAAGAACTCGATGAGCTCGAACGCGGACGCGGGCCCGACGTGCTGCGCGAGGTAGCTGCCGCCCGGCGCGAGGACGCGGGCGATCTCCGGCCAGTCCGGCGCCACCGGGTGCCGCGAGGTCACGAGGTCGACCGTGCCGTCGGCTGCCGGGATCGCGGCGCCGGGTGCGATCTCGTGCACGTGGACGCCGCGAGGGCCGAGCAGCTCCCGGGCGCGAGCGGCGTTGGGCGGCCAGGACTCGGTGACGTGCTGCTCCTGCGCGAGCCTGCCGCACTCGGCGAGCACCTCGCCGCCGCCGGTGTCGAGGTCGATGGCCACCCCGGCTGCGGCGACCGCCTCGGCGAGCAGCCGGGAGTAGCGCCACGGTGGGCGCTCCTCGGTGGCTCGGCCGGTCAGGTGGTCGAAGCCCCAGCCGTCGACGTCGGCCGCCGCGGCTTCGGCGATGAGGTCATCGGTGCTCGGCATGGGCAGGATCTTGCCCATGCAGCCTCCCGGCCCGCATCAGCATTCCCACCACGACGAGCCCGAAGGCCACCAGCAGCGCGGTGATCGGGAGCGCGGCACCGAGGGCGGGCAGCGCCCCACCCCCGCCGGCCCCACCGGTGACCGGACCGCCGTCGGAGCCGGAGCCGGCGGGCGGGACCCCGGCACCCGGGGCGTCGGTGCCCGGGTCGCCCGGCGCGCCCGTCCCGGGATCGGTGGGCTCGCCGTCGCCCGGTGCTGCGACCTCGAACGGCAGCACGCTGACGAACACGTCGCCGCTGCCCGCGTTCGTGGTGCCGGTCGGTGCGCCGTAGGTCAGCCCGGTGATCCACACCGAACCCGGCGCGGCGAACAGGTTCGGGTCGTCCCACTCGTCGGCGCCGTCACGCTCGAGCGAGCCGAGCTGGGTGGCGGCACCGACGGCGCCGTCCGGGCCGACCGCCAGCGCGAACACGTCCACACCGCCCACCGGGTCACCGAGGGCGCCGTAGGTCGTCCCGACCACCATGACCGACCCGTCGGCACCGAGCACCCCGGCGATACCGCGGTCGTCGGTGGACGTCCCGGTCTGGGTGGTCCACAGCGTCGAGCCCTCGGCGGAGAACGCCTGCACCAGCACGTCGTGGTCGCCGAGCGCTGCGGCGCCGAGCGCGCCCCGCGTGTGCCCGATCGCCACCACCGAGTCGTCCGCGCGGGTCACCAGGCCCCAGAACTGATCGGTCTCGGGGGTACCGACCTGCTGCAGCCAGACCTGCGACCCGTCGGCGGCGTACCGCGCGACGTAGCCGTCCAGGCCGCCGGCGCCGGCCGCGCCTGGCAGGGCGGCTCCGGCGACACCGCCCAGATAGGCACCACCGTCGGGTGCCAGCGAGACCGCCTGACCCTTGTCCTCCCCGGGCCCGCCGAGCTGCACCGACGTCGTGACGGTCCCGTCGGCGGCCACCTGCACCAGCAGGGCGTCCTTGTCGCCCGCGCTCGGCGTGGCCACCGATCCGCTGGTGTACCCCGCCGCCCATGCCCCGCCCGCGCCGTCGGCGGTGACGGCGTAGAAGCGGTCGGCTGCCGACGCGTCACCGAGCTGTGTCGTCCAGCTCACGGAGCCATCGGCGGCGATCGCCGCGACGAACGCGTCGTCGGAGGCGCCGCTGGGGTGCGCGCCGTCGAGGTCGCCGCGGGTGTACCCCGCGACCAGCACGCCGCCGTCGGCGCCGGCGACCACGCCGTAGGCGCGATCGTTCGCCGGCGTCGCGAGCGAAGTGGACCACAGCACGGTGCCGGAGGCGTCCCGGCGCTGGACCACCACGTCGAGCCCGCCCGCGTGCGGGACGTCGCCGAACGGCTCGGCGACGTTGAGGGCCAGGACGCTGCCGCCGTCGGGCATCGGGAGCACACCACCGGCGCGGTCGTCGCCGGCGGTGCCGAGCAGCTCACCCTCCCAGTCGGGCAGCGGCGAGGTGCGCAGCCGAGCGCCGATGTCGACGACGCCCTCCGCGAAGCCGGCGTCCCAGACGTCCCAGTCGTGGCCGCCGTCGAGGACGCGCAGCTCGGCCGTGACGCCCGCGACCCGGCGGGCCTGCATGTAGAGCAGGTGCGCCTCGACGTCGAGATCGTGCATCGCGTCGGCGGGGTCGGGGTTGGGCCACTCGTCGTCGCCGACGGCGATGAACAGGTGGACCGGGAGCGCGGGATCGAGCTCGGCCAGCGCGGTCGGGTACGAGAGCTCGGTGTACCGGGCCTCGTCGAAGAGCGCGTCACCGGCGCCGTAGCCGCCGTAGTCACGTGCCGAGGAGTCCGACGGCGGCTGCGGCACGTAGACCGCGGGGCTCAGGATCAGGCCGGCGGAGAACAGGTCCTGGTGGGCGAGTGCCATCCGGACGGCGCCCGCGCCACCCATCGAGTAGCCGCCCACAGCGCGCGCCTCGCGCTCGGGGACCGTGCGGTACGCGGTGTCGACGTGCGCGACCAGGTCCTGCGTGATGGCGGTCTCGACCTGTTCGCCGGGTCCGCTCGCCGCGGCACCGGTGTAGGCCGAGTCGGTGTACCAGCTGCCGCGCTCGTTCCAGGGAGCGTCCGGCATCACGACGATCATCGGTGGGACGTCGCCGTCGGTGATGAGGGTGTCGAGCGTGGTGCTGACGTGCTGCCACGCCGCCATCGTGTCGCCGCGCCCGTGCAGGAGGTAGAGCGTGGGGTAGGCCTCGTCGGAGTCCTCGTACCCGGGCGGCAGGTAGATCGCGTAGTCGATCGTCCCGACGGCGTCCGACGTCATCTCCTCGATGGAGACCGTTCCGGTCGCTGCGTGCGCGGGGGTGGCCGGCGCGAGCGCCATGCCCACCGTGCCGATGATGACGGCGGCGGCTGCGCTGAGCCAGACGCGTGTGTACCGGGACATGTCGCTCCTCGTCGAACGAAGGTGGAAACGTTTCCAACCTCACGATGCGAGCGAGTCTACTCCCGGGCCGCTGAGCGCGGTGTCGGGATCGAGCAGCGAGCTGGGACGGGGTGCGCGTGCTGCAGTCGGCGCCGCTCAGGGCGTGCGGACCTGAACCACCTCGGCCGGCGCCTGCTCCGGCGCGCCCTGAGCGGGGGCGACCACGAAGGCGACCGCGAGCCCGGCGACCGCCAGCGTGGTCGCCGCCACCAGCCTGAGCAGGCCGCGGATGTGCCGACGCATGGCGCTCCTCGCTGGGCCGGTGATGGGCCTGCGAGTCTACGGATCGCGGCCCCGCTTGGTCACCTGCTGTTCACCTGCGCGTCACCTGGAGTGATCCACGGCACTATTCTAACGCTAGAATTTCTGGCACACTGAGGCGGTGCCTTCGCCGTCGAAGTCCAAGCCCAACGTGCTCATCGTCATGACCGACCAGCAGCGCGCCGACCTGACCCGTGCCACCGGGTTCGGCCTCGACACCATGCCCGGCATGGACGCGCTCGGCCGGGCCGGCACGATCTTCAGCGCCGGCTACACGCCGTCGCCGCTGTGCGTCCCCGCCCGTGTGAGCATGCTGACCGGCCGGTTCCCCTCGGCGCACCGCGTCCGCCAGAACAGCACGGGGCCCCACGCCTACTTCGACCGCGACCTGCTCGACGTGCTCCGCGAGCAGGGCTACGGCCTCGGGTTCGCGGGCAAGCCGCACATCCACCGCCCGCTCGAGGACTTCGACGCCGCCCGCGGCCCGTACTGGCACGAGGGCGGACCGACCGGCTCGGAGCAGGACGAGGCGTTCGACGCCTGGCTCGCCGAGCTCGATCACGGTGTCGGCGCCGAGCCCACCCCGTTCCCGCTCGAGCAGCAGCTCCCGTACCGGATCACCTCCGGCGCGATCGAGGTGATCGACGAGCTGACCGAGGCGGACGGCGACAGGCCGTTCTTCTGCTGGGTCTCCTTCCCGGAGCCGCACAACCCTTACCAGGTCCCGTCGCCGTACTACGAGATGTTCGACGAGAACGAGGTGCCCGACCGGGTGGCCGGTCCCGAGGCGCGCGACGCCAAGGGCCCGATGTTCCGGTGGCTGGGCGATCTCTTCGAGACCAAACGCCCCGGCTTCGACGAGCAGTGGCGTCGCTACCGCGCCAGCTACTACGGGATGCTCCGGCTCATCGACGACCAGGTCGCCCGGCTGCTGGCCCACCTCGGTGACCGCGCCGAGAACACCGTGATCCTGTTCGTCGCCGACCACGGCGACTTCGTGGGTGAGTACGGCATGCAGCGCAAGGGCGCCGGCATGCCCGAGGTGCTGATGCGGGTCCCGTTCCAGATCACCGGGCCCGGTGTGCAGCCGGGGCAGGTGCTCGACGAACCGGTCTCGCTCGTCGACGTCCTCCCCACCGTGTGCGAGCTGGTCGGCGCGCCCATCCCCGACGGCGTTCAGGGCCGCAGCCTCGTGCCGCTGCTGCAGGGCGAGGCCGCGCCCGCAGGCGAGTTCGACTCGATCTACGCCGAGCTCGGCTACGGCGGCGTGCCCTACCGCGACGACGAGCACCCCGAGCTGCACTTCTCCTACGACGGCGCCAGCATCGACGAGCTCAACACCGTGACCATGAGCGGTGGCACCCGGATGGTGCGTGCCGGCCGCTACAAGATGACCCTCGACGTCGACGGCCACGTCGAGCTGTACGACCTCAGCACCGACCCCGTCGAGCTCGACAACCTCGCCGAGCAGCCTGAGCTGGCCGGCGTGCGCGCCGAGCTGACCCTGCTGCTCAGCCGCTGGATGATCCGCGTCGCCGACGACCTGCCCCGCGGCGTCTACGTGCCCAAGACCGCACCCCACAACTGGCGCTGGGCGCCAGCTGCCCGCCCCTCCACGAAGGAAACCTCATGAACGACCTGCAACGACGCACGTTCCTCACCGCGGGCATCGGCCTGCTCACCGCGGGCGCGATGAGCGCCTGCAGCCGTGGCGGCACCGGCGGCGACGGCGGCACCAGCGGCGGCGACGAGGGCTCGGGCACCGGCTCCACCGGCATGCGCGTGGCCTGGTACGGCGGGCAGCCCGTCCACGACGGCATGGCGCTCGCGCTCGAGGCGTTCGGCGTGGACCACGCCGACGTCTCGGTGGCGACCGAGTTCGCGCCGTTCGACGACTACTGGGACCGGTTCGCCACCCAGACGGCGGGCGGCGACTCTCCCGACGTGTTCCGGATGTCGATGACGTACTTCGACGACTACGCCAGCCGGGGTGCGCTGCTCGACCTGAGCGACCTGCTCGCCGACGGCTCGATCGACGCCTCCGCCCTCGACACCGACGTCGCCGCCAGCGGCGACGTGGCCGGCGGCACCTACGGCGTCGGCCAGAGCTCGATCGTGTACGCGGTCTTCGCCGATCCCGACCTGCTCGAGGGCGCCGGGCTCGCCGTGCCGGAGAACGGCTGGACCTGGGAGGAGTTCGAGGAGCTCGCGACCGCCTTCGCCGCCGCCTCGCCCGACGGCAGCTACGGCTGCAACGACAACGGCGGCACGTTCCAGGCCTTCGAGGTGTACGCGCGGCAGGAGACCGGCGACCTGTTCACGCCCGAGGGCGAGATCGCGTTCGAGGTCGACGTCGTCGAGGCGTGGCTCGCCTACTGGGACCGGCTCCGCGGCGCCGGCGTGGTGCCGCCCGGGGACGTCTCGGCGGAGACGCAGGGGTTCGAGAACGCCCTCATCAGCAAGGGCCAGAGCCCGTTGCAGTGGGGCTGGGTGCAGCAGGTGACGTTCTACCAGCCGCTCGTGACCTCGCAGCTGCAGGTCGTGAGCGTGCCGTCCAAGACGGCCGGCGACCTGTCCGGCCTGTTCATCAAGGCGCTCGACTTCTGGTGCGTGTCGGCCACCACGGCCGCGCCGGAGGAGGCGGCCTCGGTCATCGACTTCCTGCTCAACGATCCCCGCGCCATCGAGGCGATCGGGCTGACCCTGGGCGTGCCGCCGTCGCCGACGGCGCGCGAGGCCCTCGGTGCGGACCCGGAGTCGGCGCCCGGTCGTGCCATCGCCTACGTCGAGAACCTGACCGAGCTGGTCGGCCCGCCGCCGCCCGCATGGCCGGTCGGTTACGGGGAGATCGGCAGCTCGTTCGCACGCGCGAACGAGTCGGTCGCGTTCGGCCAGGCCGACCCGGCCACGGCGGCCGCGACGTTCATGAGCGAGGCGCAGGCGGCGCTGGGCTGAGCGCGCCAGCCGGCGTCGGTCGGTACGGTTCACCTGTGCCGGCCGACGTCGCTTCGCCGCCCTCATGGTGAGGGCCACGCTCCGCGAGGTCGCCGAGCGCGCCGGGGTGTCGATCAAGACCGTCACCAACGTCATGCACCAGCGGCCGAACGTCCGCGCCTCCACGCGCGAGCGGGTGCAGGCGGCGATCGACGAGCTCGACTACCACCCGAACCTGTCCGCGCGGAACCTCGCGCTGGGGCGCGCGGGCACGATCGCGCTCGTCGTGCCGCAGCTCGACATGCCCTACTTCGCCTCGCTGGCGATGCACGTGCTCGACGTCGCGGACTCGCGCGGCTGGTTCGTGCTGATCGTGCAGACCCGCGGCGACGTGGCGGCCGAGCGGCGCATCCTGTCCGGGGCCTTCCCGCAACGGCTCGACGGCGTGATCTTCGACCCCCTGCACGTCAGCGCCGACGAGATCCGCGACCGCTCCGACACCACGCCGCTCGTGCTGATCGGCGAAGGACCGCACCGCGGGATCGCCGACCACGTGGGCATCGACAACACGGCGGCGAGCAGGGTCGCCGTCGACCATCTCGCCGAGACCGGCCGCACGCGGCTGGCCATGATCGGGGCCTCGCAGGAGGGGCCCTCGACCGATCGCGGCGACGGGTTCCTCGACGGCGTCCGTGCCCATGGGCTGTCGGTCTCACCCGGCTGGGTCCGACCGGTCAGGTCCAACACCGGCGAGCAGGGCGCCGCTGCCATGGCCGCGCTGCTCGACGACGCCGGTGCCGGGCAGCTGCCCGACGGCCTGTTCTGCGCCACGGACTGGCTGGCGCTCGGCGCGATCCGTGAGCTGACCACGCGCGGCATCCGGGTGCCCGAGGACATCGCGGTCGTCGGGTTCGACGACATCCCCTACGGGCGGGTCTCGACCCCGACCCTCACCACGATCGCGTCCGCGCGCGACGAGATCGCACGGGCCGCCGTCGAGAGCCTCGAACGGCAGCAGACCACGACGGTGGGACCGCCGCGCGAGATCCAGGCAGGCTTCCAGCTGGTCGTGCGCGAGAGCACCGGCTGACCCGAGAACGGCTCGACGAGAGGAACGCGTGTGAGGAATCCGGTGCGGTTCGGCGTGATCGGGAGCGGTTGGCGCTCCGAGTTCTTCCTGCGGATGGCCGCTGCTGCGCCGGACCGGCTGGAGGTGGTCGGGGTGCTGGCGCGCAGGGCGGAGGCCCGCGAGCAGCTCGGCAGGACCTGGGGTGTGCCCACGGTCGAGTCCGTCGAGGAGCTCCTCGCGCTGCAGCCGGAGTTCGTCGCCGCGGCCGTCACGTGGGAGGCGATGCCCGCGGTCACCCGCGAGCTCGTCGCCGCCGGGGTGAAGGTGCTGGTCGAGACCCCGCCCGCGCCGAACCTGGAGGGGCTGCGCTCACTGTGGCACGACGTCGGCTCCTCGGGCCTGGTGCAGGTCGCCGAGCAGTACATGCTGATGCCCGGCCACGCGGCCCGGCTCGAGGTGGTCCGCCGCGGCGTGATCGGTACCCCGCACGCGGTGCAGGTCGCCTCCACGCACCTCTATCACGCGGTCTCGATGGTGCGCGCCTTCCTCGGCGCCGACGCCGGGGCCGAGGCGGTGGTGAGCGCGCGCCGCTTCGAGGCACCGATGGTCGATCCGCTGACGCCCGCCGGCTGGGTCGAGAACCCCGAGCCGACCCCCCGCGGCACCACGATCGCGACGATCGACTTCGGCGACGGCCGGATGGGCCTGTACGACTTCGTGGACAACCAGTGGTGGAACCCGGTGCTCTCACGCCGGATCCTCGTGCGCGGCTCGCTCGGGGAGATCGCCGACGAGACGGTCCGCCGGCTCACGGCCGACGGCCCGGTCACCTCCCCGATCGTGTACCGCCGCACCGGGATCGATCTCAACCTGGAGGGCAACGACGTCGTGCACGCGAGCTTCGACGGCGAGGTCGTCTTCCGCAACCCGTGGGTGGGGACCCGGCTGTCCGATGACGACATCGCGGTCGCGAGCATCCTCGAGGAGACCGGCCGTTGGGCCTGCGGCGACGGCTCGGCGCCGTACCCGCTCGCCGACGGGTGCCAGGACCACGCGATCGGGCTCGCGATCGGCGAGTCGGCGCGCACGGGCGCTGACGTCCGCGTGAGCGGCAACCCCTGGGGCTGAGTGATCACCACGGCGGCGCAGCTCGGGCCGGCCGGTCGGGTGGGCGCGCGGTGTGCCGGCGGCGACCAGGGGCGGCTGGATAGGTTGAGCCGGTGAGCACTGTCGTCGCCCTCCGTGAACCAGGTGGGGAGACGCGGGCGGCGCTCACGCCCGAGGCGGCGCGTGCGATCACCGCGCTGGGCCATCGCGTCGTGGTGCAGACCGGCGTCGGCACGTCGGCCCACTACGCCGACGCGCAGTACGCAGCCGCCGGCGCCGAGGTGCTCGAGGGCACGCCGCTGGCGGCGGCGCTCCGCGAGTTGGACCTGCTCGTGCACGTGGTGCCGCTGCCCGCGGAGCGGGTCGCGGCGCTGCGGCCGGGGACGATCACGCTCGGCATGGCAGGGGCGACCGACGGCGGTCGCCGCGCCGCGCTGGCGGACGCGGGTGTGGTCCCGCTCGCCTTCGAGCAGCTGCCCCGCTCCTCGCGCGCGCAGACGATGGACGTGCTCTCCAGCCAGGCGCTGGCCGCCGGCTACCGAGCGGTGCTCGAGGCCGCGATCCGGCTGCCCCGGTTCTTCCCGCTGGCGATGACCGCGGCCGGGACGGTGCCGCCCGCGAAGGTCGTCGTGCTCGGGGTCGGCGTCGCCGGGCTGCAGGCGATCGCGACCGCCCGGCGTCTCGGCGCGTCGGTCGCGGCGAACGACATCCGGCCCGACTCCGCCGAGGAGGTGCGTTCGGTCGGCGCCACCTTCATCGACGCCGGCGTCGGTTCCGCCGAGGCTGCGGGCGGCTACGCCCGGTCGCTCGAAGCCTCCGCCGCGCAGGCCCAGCAGCAGGTGATCGCGCCGCACATCGCCGAGGCCGACGTGCTGATCACGACCGCCGCGGTGCCGGGGCGGCCCGCGCCGCGGCTGGTCACCACCGACATGGTCGCGGCGATGCGCCCGGGATCGGTCGTCGTCGACCTGGCTGCGGGCACCGGTGGCAACGTCGAGGGTTCGGTGCCGGGTGCGGACGTGCGGGTGCCGTCGGTGCGGGGCGGGGGCGAGGTCGTGGTGGTCGGCCTGGGCGACGCCGCCGGTGACCTTCCCACCGACGCCTCCCGGCTGTACGCGAAGAACGTGAGCAACGTCGTCGAGCTGCTCACGGCCACCGGTCCCGGCGGTGCGCCGCAGCTGGTGATCGACCCCGAGGACGACCTGCTCGCGGGGCTCCTCGTGCGCCTGGAGCCGGAGGGGGCGCGCTGATGGACGCCGTGACGACCGTGACGTTGCTGGTGCTCGCCGGGTTCGTCGGCGTCGAGGTGGTCTCGAAGGTGGCCTCGCGGCTGCACACGCCGCTGATGTCGGGCGCGAACGCCATCCACGGGATCGTGCTGGTGGGGGCGATCGCGCTCACCGCGCGAGCCGAGCAGCCGCTGCTGATCGCCGTCGGGACGCTCGCTGTGCTGCTGGCGACGATCAACCTGGTGGGCGGCTTCGTCGTCACCGACAGGATGCTGGAGATGTTCAGGGGCAAGCGGGGCGGCGAGTGAACGTGCTCGGCGCCCCGGCCGCGGAGATCGGGTACCTCGTCGCCGCCGTGCTGCTCATCCTCTCCCTCAAGGGTCTGTCCGCGCCCTCGACCGCGCGCCGCGGCAACGCGCTCGGGGCGCTCGGCGCGCTGCTCGCGGTCCTCGTCGTGCTGACATCGACGGACTTCGCCGGCGCGAACCTGACGATCGTGCTGGTCACCATGGCGGTCGGGGCCGTGGTGGCCGTGCCCGCGGCGCGGCGGGTCAAGATCACCGCGATGCCGCAGCTCGTGGCGTTGCTGAACGGCGTCGGTGGCGGTGCGGCCGCGCTGATCGGCATCGTCGAGCTCGCTCTGCCGACGCCCCTCCCCGAAGGCACCTATCTCTGGGTCGAGATCCTGCCGGAGGACGCAGCCCTGACGGACTACATCGACCCATCGATCCCGAGCCCGGTCCCGGCGCTGGTCGCCATCGTGCTCGGCATCGCTGTCGGCGCCATCTCGTTCGCCGGTTCGGTCGTGACGTTCCTCAAGCTGCAAGGGTGGATGACGGCACGACCCCTGGTGCTGCCCGGCGCCCCCGTGATCATGGGCATCGCGGTGCTGACGACGGTGGCGACGGGCTGGGCGGTCGTGGTCGGCGGAAGCGTCTCGCTGGCGGTCTGGCTCCTCGTCATCGCCGCCTTCCTCGGGGTGCTGCTGGTCCTTCCGGTCGGCGGCGCCGACGTGCCGATCGTGATCTCGCTGCTCAACGCGTTCACGGGACTGGCGGTGGCCGCGACGGGCTGGGCCCTCGGCAACGTCCTGCTGCTGGTGGCGGGCGCGCTGGTCGGTGCCTCCGGCACCATCCTCACGCTCGCCATGGCGAAGGGCATGGGACGCCCGGTCGTCGGCATCCTCTTCGGCGCCCTGCGAGGCAGCTCGACGGCGGGATCGACGCAGGCCTCGGACCGCCCGGTCCGCAGCGCGACCGCGGGCGACGTCGCCGTCACCCTCGCCTACGCCCGGCGCGTCGTCGTGGTGCCGGGTTACGGGCTCGCCGTCGCACAGGCTCAGCACACGGTCGCCGAGCTCGTCGAGGCGCTCCGCGCGCGGGGCGTCGACGTCGTCTACGGCATCCACCCGGTGGCGGGCCGGATGCCCGGTCACATGAACGTGCTCCTCGCCGAGGCGAACGTGCCGTACGACCTGCTCGTCGAGGCCAGCGACGTCAACCCGACGATGCCGGCGACCGACGTCGTCGTGGTGGTCGGTGCCAACGACGTCGTCAACCCCGCTGCCCGCACCGATCCCACGGCTCCGATCTACGGGATGCCGATCATCGACGCCGACGCCGCCGGGCAGGTGATCTTCCTCAAGCGTTCGATGCGCCCCGGCTTCGCGGGCATCGAGAACGCGCTGCTGTTCGCCGCCAAGACCCAGGTGCTGTTCGGCGACGCGAAGGCCTCCCTCGCCGAGGTGCTCGCCGCGCTGAAGACCGCCTGACTCCGGCCCACGGCTTCTCAACCAGATGGTTGACAAGCGGCGTGCAGCGCTCTACCGTTCTTCTCAACCACTTGGTTGAGGAGGAGCACATGGCGGACGAGCTGTCCAAGGTCTTCGCGGCACTGGCGGACCCGACGCGACGCGACATCGTCGCCCGGCTGAGCGCCGGTGACGCGACCGTCACGCAGATCGCCGAGCCGTACGAGGTGAGCGTGCAGGCGATCTCCAAGCACCTGCGGGTGCTGGAGGACGCCGGCCTGGTCACGAAGACCAAGGAGGCACAACGCCGCCCGGTGCACCTGGAAGCGGAGGTGTTCGACCTCATGACCAGATGGATCGAGCGCTACCGGCGTGAGGCCGAGCAGCGCTACCAGCGCCTGGACGCCGTCCTGGCGGAGCTCACCAAAGAGAACGAAGAGAACGAGAAGGGACAAGCATCATGACCACCATCACCGAGACCACCATCGAGGCCGACCCGACAGTGCCGGCGGTCCGCATGACGCGCGACTTCAAGGCCACGCCGGCCCAACTCCTCAAGGCGCACACCGACCCCGCACTGTTCGCGCGGTGGGTGGGCCCCAACGGGATGGACACCGAGATCCTGGCCTGGGACGCCCGCGACGGCGGCGAGTGGCGTTACGTCGCACGGCGCGACGGCGAGGAGTACGGCTTCCGAGGCTGCTTCCACGAGGTCAGCGAGAACAAGATCGTGCAGACCTTCGCCTTCGAGGGCTTCCCGGAAGCCGTGGCACTCGAGACGCTGACCTTCGAGGACCTGGGCAACGGCTGCACACGGCTGCACGCGCAGTCGCTGTGCGACTCCTTCGAGGGACGTGACGGCATGCTCAGCTCCGGCATGGACGTCGGCGTCAACGAGGGCTACGCCAAGCTCGACGCCCTGCTCGAGGAGACCACGGCCTGATGTCCCTCGCCGATCTCGCACCGGGCGAGCGGCACCGCTCGGCGGCCGCCGGACTCACGCAGGTGGTCCGGCAGGTCGCCGACTGGGACGCCCCGACGCCCGTGCCGCAGTGGCGGGCCCGCGACGTCGTGGATCACCTCGTCACCTGGTTCCCCGGGTTCCTCGCCGGCGGTGGCGTCTCGCTCCCGCCGGTGCCGCCCGTCGAACCCGATCCCGTGCGGGCATGGGAGGCGCACACCGCCGCGGTGCAGGAGCTGCTCGACGACCCGGCGAGGGCGGGGCGCACCTTCGAGCACCCCCATGTGCCGCCGCAGTCGCTGGCTGCGACCATCGACGCGTTCTACACGGCCGACGTGGTCATGCACACCTGGGACCTCGCCCGGTCCGCCGGCATCGACGTCGAGCTGGACGCCACGTACTGCACCCAGCTGCTCGAGGGCATGGTGGGGATGGAGGAGGTGATGCGCGGCTCCGGCCAGTACGGACCCGCGGTCCCGGTGCCCGCGCACGCCGACCCGCAGACCAGGCTGATGGGCTTCATCGGCCGCGACCCGGCCTGGCGCCCGCCGACTGCCTGACCCCGCCCGCTGCTACCGGCCCGGCTCGACGGCGTATCACCGGACCGGCGGCCGGCTCCTGATGATCATCGGAGGGAGAGCAGATGTATCCGCGATCAGCGCGAGCAGCGAGCCTTCACCGCTGGGTGGCGGTCATGGCCGGCGCCCCGAGCGCCTGGCCGGGCGCTCAGACCAGCCCGGCCAGCCGCCGTCCGGCGTCGACGAGGCTCACCCGGTCGAGCGAGTCGACCTCGGGGAGGGAGATCCAGGCGGCCTCGTCGGTGGACCCGTCGGCCTCGTCGGTCAGGTGGCCGCCCACCACGTGGGCGCGGTAGATGATCCGCAGGCCGTGCTGGTCGCGGCCGTCGGCGCGGGTGGCCACCAGCGAGTCGATCCCCAGCAGCTCGTCGAGCTCGACGTCGTAGCCGGTCTCCTCGCGGACCTCGCGCACCGCGGCGTCAGCCGGGTCCTCGCCCGCCTCGATGCCCCCGCCCGGCAGCGTCCAGCCCTGCATGCCGTACTCGTTCCAGTGCGCCAGCAGCAACCGGTCCTGCTCGACGACGACGGCGTACGCAGCGACCCTCAGCAGCATCGGGACAGTCTGCCCTAGCGTCCGGTCAGCGGTGCGGCCGCTTCTCGTTGCCGCGGCGGTAGTTGCCGGTCGCGCGCGCCAGCAGGTGCTGGGTCTGCAGCTCGTCGGCGCCGGCGAGCCGGGCGGCGAGGCGCTCGGCGTCGCGGCCGCCCACCACCACGATCTCCCGGCCGCCGCGGCTGACCCGCACCTGGCCGGAGCGGGTCACGCGGTGCTAGAACGGGTCCTCGGCGAGCCCGGGCGGCAGCTCGGTCACGGGGTCCTCGCGACGTTGTGCGGAGGAGCGGAGCGGAGGAGCAGAACGTCGTGGGGTGCTCACGCGCGCGGCCCGAGGAACGCGAGCGTGGAGGTGACGGCGGAGCGCACCCCGGTCCGCAGCGTCGGGTCGATCGCCGGTCCGAAGAATGGGGAGTGGTTGCTGGGCACCTCCAGCAGCCGACCCTGCGCCTCCAGCGCGTCGTAGGACGCCTGGTCCCAGCCGCCCACGAACCAGTACGCGTAGGGCACCCCCCAGGCGCGGGGGAGCCACGAGAAGTCCTCGCTGCCGGTGATCTTCTCGCCGTCGACGACCTCCTCGCCCACGGCCTCGAGGGCTGCACGCACCCGGCCGATGACCTCGGGGTCGTTGTCGGTCAGCGGGACCTGGTCGTAGAAGGTGAGCTCCGGCTCGCTCGGGCACCCGGCCGCCGCTGCCTGACCGTTCACGATCCGGGTGATGGCGGCGACGATCCGGGCGTGCACCTCGTCGTCGTAGGAACGGATGTTGAGGTGGAGCTCGGCGGTCGCGGGGATGATGTTCGCCTTGGTCCCGGCGTGCAGCAGGCCCACCGTCACGACACCGAACTCCGAGCCCGACAGCGTGCGGGACACGACGGTCTGCAGGTTCATCACGATCGCCGACGCCACCACGACCGGGTCGATCGTGTAGTGCGGCATCGAGCCGTGCCCGCCCTTGCCGTGCACCACCACCTTGATGTTCTCCGACCGCGACATCGTCGGACCGGGGCGCAGGTGCAGGCTGCCGGCACGCGCCGGCCCGACGTGCTGACCGAGCACCACCTCCGGCCGGGGCACGCGCTCGACGAGACCGTCCTCGACCATGGCCAGGGCGCCGTCGCCCGTCTCCTCGGCCGGCTGGAACAGCGCGACGAAGGTGCCGGACCAGTGCTCACGACCCGCCGCGAGCAGCTCGGCCGCAGCGAGCAGCCAGGTCATGTGGAAGTCGTGACCGCACGCGTGCATGGTGGGGTGCTCGAGGCCGTCGCGGTCGGTGCCGGTGTCCGTCGAGGCGTACGGCAGCCCGGTCTCCTCGCGCACCGGCAGCCCGTCCATGTCGGCCCGGAACATCACCACAGGTCCGGAAGCGCCGTCGGCGGCATCGTTGCGCAGCACGCCGACGACGCCGGTGCCACCCAGCTGCTCGGTCACCTCGTACCCGAGGGCGCGGAGCTTGGCGGCGCAGATCGCGGCGCTGCGCGTCTCGCCGTGCGACAGCTCGGGGTGAGCGTGGAAGTCGGTGTAGGTGTCCTCGAGCCAGTCGAGCGCCGGCAACCCTGCCAGCACCGCGTCGACCGCCTCACGCGTGGGGGGCGTCATGCAGCAACCGTAGGGCACCGCAGCCACCGACTTCCGGCGCTCGCCTGCTGAACGTGTGGCCTGCCCGCTCCGGGTGCACCACTACGCTGGCAACGGCACTTTGTCTGAGGCTCAGGAGAATTGATGTCCCGCCCCACCCACACCGACGTCGTCGTTCCTTCCGGGGTGCGGGAGCCGCGATTCCGGCCACCCGCAGGAGCCGCCTCGTCGGCCTCGCTCACCCTCGACGGCGACTGGCGGTTCCGCCTGTTCCCCGAGGCCACCACCGGCGCGGACGCGACCGACGCCGGGGAGGGCTGGGACACGCTGTCCGTGCCGGGCCACTGGCAGCTCGCGGGCGCGCCGGACGCCTGGCCGTACGGCAAGCCCGCGTACACGAACGTGCTGTTCCCGATCCCGCTGGACCCGCCCCGGGTGCCGCGGGAGAACCCGACCGGCGAGTACCGCCGCACCGTCGACGTGCCCGCCGACTGGCTGGAGCAGGGCCGGGTCGTGCTGCGCTTCGAAGGTGTCGACTCCTGGTTCGAGGTGTCGGTCAACGGCGTGCCCGTGGCGACCTCGCACGGCTCGCGGCTCCCCACCGAGATCGACCTCACCGAGCACGTGAGCGCCGGCGAGAACCTGCTCGCGGTGCGCGTGACGCAGTGGTCGGCCTTCACCTACGTCGAGGACCAGGACCAGTGGTGGCTCTCGGGGATCTTCCGCGACGTCACGCTGCTGCACCGCCCCGAGGGCGGCATCGAGCACGTCGAGGTCAACGCCTCCTACGACCACACCACCGGCGAGGGCACGCTGGCCGTGCAGGTCCGCACCTCCGACCCCGCCGGCGCCACCGTCACCATCCCCGAGCTCGGCATCGAGGTGAGCGCGGGCAAGGAGGTGAGCACCGCCGTCGAGCCCTGGAGCGCGGAGGTGCCGCGCCTGTACGAGGCGACGATCGCCACCGGCGGCGAGAGCGTCACGCTCCAGGTCGGGTTCCGGACGATCACGATCGAGGACGCGACGTTCAAGGTCAACGGCGAGCCGGTCAAGCTGTACGGCGTCAACCGGCACGAGTTCGAGCCCACCCGCGGTCGCGCGGTCACGCCCGAGACGATGCTGGCGGACGTGCTGCTGATGAAGGCGCACCACGTCAACGCCGTGCGCACCAGCCACTACCCGCCGCACCCGCACTTCCTCGACCTGTGCGACCAGCACGGGCTGTACGTCATCGACGAGAACGACCTCGAGACCCACGGGTTCGAGCCCGCCGGCTGGCGCGACAACCCCACGGACTCGCCCGCGTGGCGGGACGTGCTGGTCGACCGCGTGCAGCGGATGGTGCGCCGCGACGCCCACCACCCGAGCATCATCATGTGGTCGCTCGGCAACGAGGCCGGAACCGGCTCCAACCTCGGAGAGATGGCCGCCGCGATCCGTGAGCTCGACGACAGCCGCCCGCTGCACTACGAGGGCGACTGGACCTGTGAGCACACCGACGTCTACTCGCGGATGTACGCCTCCACCGAGGAGACGCTGCAGATCGGCCGCGGCGAGGACCGGGCGCTTCAGCGGGGTCAGGCCGACGACACGATCGACGGCGAGGTCGACACCCGGCGCCGCAACCTGCCCTTCATCCAGTGCGAGTACGTGCACGCCATGGGCAACGGCCCCGGTGGCTTCAGCGACTACGACGACGCGTTCGAGATCTACCCGCGGCTGATGGGTGGGTTCGTCTGGGAGTGGATCGACCACGGCATCCTCACGCGGAGCTCCGACGGCGTGGAGTTCTACGGCTACGGCGGCGACTTCGGCGAGGAGCTGCACGACGGCACGTTCATCGCCGACGGTCTGCTGCTGCCCGACCGGACCCCCTCGCCCGGCATGCTCGAGATGGCGGCGGTCTACGCGCCGGTCCGCATCGAGGACGCCGGCGACGTGCTCGAGAGCGACTTCGGCACCCTGGAGATCCGCAACCGGTACGCGTTCCGCAGCACCGAGCACGTCCGCCTCGACTGGACCCTGAGCGCCGACGGCGAGGTCGTGGCCGAGGGCTCGCTCGACGAGGCCGTCGGGGTGCTGGAGCCCGGCGAGTCCGCGCTGCTCACGCTGGAGGCCGCCGGCATCGAGATGCCCGAGGTCGACCCGGGCGCCGAGGTCTGGTGGGTCGTGCGCGCCCGCAACCTCGAGACCGGCGAGCACGCCCCCGCCGAGCTGGGCGCCGGACAGATCCAGATCCAGAGCCGGGCACCGCTGGAGCGGATCTCGGGACCGATCGAGACCACCGAGGGTGGGTTCGAGGTCGGGCCGGCCAGGTTCGACGGCGCAGGCCGGCTGGTCAGCCTCGGCGAGACCGAGGTGCTCACCTCGCGCGCCGACGCCTGGCGCGCGCCGACCGACAACGACGGCGCCGACGGCGGCCCCGGTCGCCAGGACGGCGCGCTGTGGGAGCGCGCCGGTCTGAGCAGGCTGCACGAGCGGCTCGACGAGGCAGCGGTCGAGACCGACCAGGGCGCGCTCGTGGTGACCGGACGGCTCGCGGGTGCGGCCAGCGACTGCGGGTTCGCCGTCCGCTACACGTGGCGCTCGGACGCCGACGACCCCGCCGTCGTCGAGCTCACTCTCGACCTGGTGCCCGAGGGGCGCTGGGCCGGTCCGGTGCCGCGGCTGGGCTGGCTGCTCGCGCTCGAGCAGCCCGACGCCGCGGACGTGGCGGTCGAGTGGGTCGGCCAGGGCCCTGGCGAGTCCTACGCCGACTCGACCACGGCGGTGCTGTTCGGTCGCTACCAGCACACGGTCGCGGAGCTCCAGACGCCGTACACGCACCCGCAGGAGAACGGCGCCCGCCGCGGCGTCACGCGGGCGCGGCTCGAGCTCGAGGGCGGACCGCTGGAGCTGCGCGCCGGTGACGTGATCCTCGGGGCCGACGACCTCGAGGGCTTCGAGCTCACGGCCCGGCCCTGGTCGGACCAGGCGCTGGCAGCCGCGGCCCACCCGCACGAGCTCACGCCGGACGGCGCGCTGTGGCTGCACGTCGACATCGCCCAGCACGGTGTCGGCTCGGCCGCGTGCGGCCCGGGCGTGCTGCCGAACGCGACGCTGAACCCGGCACCCGCGAGCATGCAGGTGCGACTGCGCGTGGGATGACCCACGCCCCGTTGCGTCATACGTCGGGAGGGAGCACCTGCTCGGGACGTATGACGCAACGGCCGGGTCAGTCCACCAGGCCCGACTGGTAGGCGAACACCACGAGCTGGGCGCGGTCGCGCGCGCCCAGCTTGATCATCGCCCGGCTCACGTGGGTGCGGGCGGTGGCGGGGCTGAGCACCAGCTCCGCGGCGATCTCGTCGTTCGACATGCCGCGCCCGACGAGCCCGACCACCTCCCGCTCGCGCGCCGTCAGGTCGCCGAGCTGCGGGTGCGGTCGCAGCACGCGCGAGCGTGCCTGCAGCAGCTCGCGCACGACGCGGCGCGTGACCGAGGGCGAGAGCAGCGCCTGCCCCTCGTGGACGAGCCGGATCGCGGCGAGGATGTCGTCCGGCCCGGCGTCCTTGAGCAGGAACCCGCTCGCGCCGAAGCGCAGCGCGTCGAGCACGTAGGTGTCGGTCTCGAACGTCGTGAGCACGATGACGCGGGTGTGCGCCAGCTCGGCCGTGGCTCCGATGCGGCGGGTCGCCTCCAGCCCGTCGACGCCCGGCATCCGGATGTCCATCAGCACCACGTCGGGGCGGTGGCGGCGGGCGAGCGCGACGGCGTCGCGCCCGTCGGCCGCCTCGCCGACCAGGTCGAGATCGTCCTCGTCCTCGATCAGGGCGCGCAGCCCGCGGCGCACGATGTCCTGGTCGTCGGCGACGAGCACCGAGATCATGGGCCCTCCTTCGTCGGGAACCTCGCCCGCACCACGAACCGTGGCGGGCCGGGATCGACGTCGAGCGTGCCGCCCGCCGCCGCGACCCGGTCACGCATGCCGGGGATCCCCATGCCGCCGACCGGGTGGGGCGTCGCACGGTGCTCGACGCCGTTGCTCACCTCGAGCACCAGGGCGTGGGGCCCGTGGCTGATCGCCACCTCGACGGCGGAGCTCGCGTCGCCGTGTCGCAGCGCGTTGGTCAGGGCTTCCTGGGCGACCCGGTACACCGCGAGATCGGCAGCCGGTGCCAGCGGCGCCGGCTCGCCCTCCTCGCGCACGAGCACGCGCAGCCCCGTGCGCTCGAGCCGAGCCGTGAGCGCCGGCAGGTCCGCGAGCCCGGGGGCAGGTCGCCGAGGGGCGGCGTCGGCGCCGTCGGTGGGGATGCGCGCGAGCACGGCACGCAGCTCGTCCAGGGCGGCGGCGCTGCTGGCGCTGATCGCTTCGAGCGACTCGCGGACACGGCGGCGACCGTGCTCGTCGTTCCGGTCGACCGAGCGCAGCGCCACCTTCGCCTGCATGTTGATCGCCGCCAGGCCGTGGCCCACGACGTCGTGGACGTCGCGGGACAGGCTCAGCCGCTCGCTGTCCAGGTGCTGCCGCAGCGCCTCCTCACGTGCACGTGCGCGCGAGTCGCGCACGGTGCGCACGGCGACGCCGATCGTGAACGCGACGACGAACCAGGCCAGCGCGATCCCCGAGCTGGGCTCGAGATCGGCCGGGTCACGCGCGAGGAGATGGCTCAGCAGCACCAGCCCCGCGAGGGCCGCGGCGATCGCCGACACCCGGAGCGGTCGGTGCGCGGCCACCGAGTACACCGCTACCAGCACGGTCAGCATCGGCGGCCCGTAGGGGTACCCGATCCATAGGTAGGCGGTGATCGCCGCGGTGACGACCGCCAGCGCGACCAGGGCGGACCGACGTCGCCACAGCAGCGCCAGGCCGGCCACCACCACCAGGGCGATCCCCCCGGCGTCGAGCAGTCGTTCGGGACCTTGCCCCCATCCCGGACCACCGGTCCACCGGGAGCCGAACCGCTGTGTCATGTGGGCGGCGAACGGGAGCAGCACGCCTGCGAGCACGGCCGGCACCACGTCCCGGGGCTGCCAGCGGTGGTCCACGTCCACCATCTTGGGGGCTGCCGCTGCCGCGGGCATCTGTTCGCGGGCGGCGATCGGGCTACGTCACCGGGCGTAGCGGCGGTGCCGCACCGCGACGGACGACACCGGCGCACGCCCCCGGGACCGTGGACCCATGACCACTCACACCCAGCCGCCGTCCACACGCTCACCCGGCGCGCGCCCCGCGCGAGCCTGGCTGGGGCGCCGAGCCCGCAGCCTCGTCCTGGTGGTGCACATCCTCGCTGCGTCCGCGTGGATCGGCATCGACGTGCTGGTCGCGGTGCTGGTCGGGGTCGGTGCGCTCGCCTCGGACCCCGCCCTGCGCGGTCTCGCCTACCAGGCGCTCGCGTCGTTCGTCGTGGTGCCGATGGCCACGGCGGCGCTGCTGACGCTGGTCAGCGGTGTGCTGCTGGGTCTCGGCACGAGGTGGGGTCTCGTGCGCTATTGGTGGGTCGCCGTCAAGCTCGCGATGAACGTGCTGCTGGTGGTGCTGATCCTGGTGCTGCTGCGACCGGGCATGGCCGATGTGGGCGCGGCCGGTGCGGAGCTGGCCGCGCAGGGCCGCACCGGTGCGGACCTGTCGTTCCTGGTGT
Source organism: Pseudactinotalea suaedae (assembly GCF_009733815.1). GTDB lineage: Bacteria > Actinomycetota > Actinomycetes > Actinomycetales > Beutenbergiaceae > Pseudactinotalea > Pseudactinotalea suaedae. Next base: position 287,451 of record NZ_WNXY01000009.1, on the reverse strand, counting down.
TCCCTCCCGCCGTGTCGCTCACGATGCTCGTCCTCGCGGTGGTGCTGGCCGTCACCAAGCCGTGGGGCCGGCTGCGACAGGCCTCGCAAACCTGAACCGGCCGGCCGCCGCCCTACGTCGGTGGGCGTAGCCCAGGTCACGCGCCCGGGCGGATGTCGCGCGGCTGCCCCGGACCGAGGCTGAAGGGGTACCCCCCCACACGAAGGAGAGACTCATGGAGATGCTCGGAGAGGTCCTGGCCGACGGACCGTGGCGGTACGGCGCCGGACCTGGCCCGTTCCTGCTGTTCCCGCTGCTGTGGCTGCTGGCGTTCGGCGGCGTGATCGCCGCGGTCGTCCTCGGCCGGCGGCGTCGCGATGCCCTCGCGGGCACCCGCGCCGGCGAGCGCGTGCTCGCCGAGCGGTTCGCCCAGGGCGAGATCACGGTCGAGGACTATCGCGCCCGGCTCGCCGAGCTGCGAGCCAAGCCCTAGCTCGCACACGGCACGACGGCGGCCGGTCGGTTCCTCGGGAACCGGCCGGCCTGCTCGTGCGCGCCGTCGGACGGGAGATCGCGCCCGACCGCTGCTGGCACCCGGGGGAGGACCCCCGGTCGCCGGCGCGGCCACCCGGCAGCGCACCCGTGCGGCGGCGTCGACGGGCGACGTCGTCCTCGACCGGTGGGCACGCACGCGGACGTAGCGCAGGTGACGTCGGTGGGCCGACGCGCGGGAAGGCCGATCCCGGGAGCGTGGAGCGCGTCGGATCACACCCTACGAAGGAGCTCACCATGTCGACCACATCCACCACGCTGCGCCGCCCCGCCGGGCCGATCGAGCGGGTCCGCGACTGGCTCGCGGCCCACAGCCTCAGCATTCTGCGGGTCAGTCTCGGCCTCGTGTTCCTGACCTTCGCCATCCCCAAGTACGTGCCGGGCCTCAGCCCGGCCGAGGACCTGGCCGCCTCGACCATCGAGGTGCTGACGCTCGGCATCATCGGTGGCCAGGGTGCCGTGCTGATGACCGCGGTGATCGAGACGATCATCGGGCTCACCCTGATCACGGGCAGGTTCGTCAGGGTGGGGCTCGCTGTGCTGGCGGTCGCCCTCGTCGGGATCATGTCGCCGCTCGTGCTGTTCACCGACCTCATGTACTCCGGTGGCCCCAGTCTCGAGGCCCAGTACGTGTTCAAGGACATCGTGCTCGCCGCGGCGGGCCTCGTGATCGCGGCGCAGACCCTCGGAGCGCGGTTGCGGGTCGAATGAGCGGTGTGCGTCCGCAGTCACATCGCGCGGCTGGGACGCGCGGGACAGGTGGGTCCGGCGAGGCACGCGGGACCCACCTGTCCCTGTGGATAGGTGGACGGGCTGTGCACCGAGTGTTGAACTCCCCGCGAGGCCGACGGGGTCGTATTGGCAGTTCCCTGTGGACGGCAGCACGCCCCCTCCCGATGCCCACAGGGCTGTCCACAGCTGTGCCCCGTCCACCCACAGAAAGGCCTCCGGAGTGCACACCGACACGCGGTCGGGGTGTGGATGACACGCACGGCTCCGACACGCCCGACACAACACCTAGGGGTCTCGCGCTTTGTCGGCCACTAGGTGTAGTGTCGAAGACGTCGGGCGGAGCACAAGCGCCCACGAATGACATGGATGTAGTTACGCGGTAGTGATATCGCCGTCGATCCTCCCGATCTGGCCGTCCCGACAGGGCGGAACCATCGCATCGAGGACCGACAGCGGTGACAACCAGGGCGCTGCGGGAGCCGCAGCCAGGAGAGGGGAAACCATGACGATCACCGTCTTCAGCAAGCCGGCCTGTGTGCAGTGCGATGCCACCTACCGCGCGCTGAACAAGCACGGCCTCGAGTACACCGTCGTCGACATCAGCACCGATGCTGAGGCGCTCGAGTCGGTCAAGGCTCTCGGCTACCAGCAGGCGCCGGTCGTGTTCGCCGATGGCGACCACTGGTCGGGCTTCCGGCCCGACCGGATCAAGTCGCTGGTCCAGGCTGCGCAGAGCAGCGTGGCCGGCACCGCTGCCATCGCCTGACCCAGGGAGCCCCAGCAGCCAGCACCGGCTCTGATCCCTCCTCGACTCTCCTCGACCGCCCAGGACGCTCCGCCGTCGGGCGTCGGTGACAACAACATCAGTCCCGCCGACCGGGGCCCGCGACATCGGGGGCTCCGGTTTGGCGCACCACCATCCCTCCGGCTGAGCCGGAGGCCCGCAGACGAAAGGAGCTGACACGATGACGATGCCCCGGCTGTCGGTCGTGTACTTCTCCTCCGTCTCCGAGAACACCAAGCGCTTCGTGGACAGGCTCGGCGTGGCGGCCCAGCGGATCCCGCTGCGCCCCACCGAGCCGCGCCTGCTCGTCACCCAGCCCTACGTCCTGGTCGTCCCGACCTACGGCGGCGGGAACGGCCAGGGTGCGGTGCCCAAGCAGGTCATCAGGTTCCTCAACGAGGAGCGCAACCGCTCACAGCTGCGCGGGGTCGTCTCGGCCGGGAACACCAACTTCGGGGCCGCGTACTGCATCGCCGGCGACATCATCGCCCGCAAGTGCGGCGTGCCCCACCTGTACAAGTTCGAGCTACTAGGAACAACCGAGGACGTGGCATGCGTCCGAGAGGGGATAGAACGACTGTGGCAGCAACCCTGACCGACGTTGAGACGATCGAGGCAGGTGGAGGCTCGCAGGGCGAGATGGACTACCACTCGCTCAACGCGCTCCTGAACCTCTACGGGCCCAACGGTGAGATCCAGTTCGAGAAGGACCGGGAGGCGGCGCGCGCGTACTTCCTCCAGCACGTCAACCAGAACACGGTCTTCTTCCACAACCTGCGCGAGAAGCTCGACTACCTCGTCGAGGAGGGCTACTACGAGGGCGAGGTCCTCGGCAAGTACTCCTTCGAGTTCCTCACGGCGATCTTCGACCACGCGTACAGCAAGAAGTTCCGCTTCCAGACCTTCCTGGGCGCCTTCAAGTACTACACCTCGTACACGCTGAAGACCTTCGACGGCAAGCGCTACCTCGAGCGGTTCGAGGACCGCGTCGTGATGGTCGCGCTGACGCTCGCGGACGGCGACGAGCAGTTCGCGATGACGATGGTCGACGAGATCGTCTCCGGCCGCTTCCAGCCCGCCACCCCGACGTTCCTCAACTCCGGCAAGAAGCAGCGCGGCGAGCCCGTCTCGTGCTTCCTGCTGCGCATCGAGGACAACATGGAGTCGATCGCGCGGGCGATCAACTCCGCGCTGCAGCTGTCGAAGCGCGGCGGCGGCGTGGCGCTGCTGCTGAGCAACATCCGTGAGCACGGTGCGCCGATCAAGAAGATCGAGAACCAGAGCTCCGGCGTCATCCCGGTGATGAAGCTCCTCGAGGACTCCTTCTCCTACGCCAACCAGCTCGGCGCGCGCCAGGGCGCGGGTGCGGTGTACCTGCACGCCCACCACCCCGACATCATGCGGTTCCTCGACACCAAGCGTGAGAACGCCGACGAGAAGATCCGCATCAAGACGCTCTCCCTCGGCGTCGTCATCCCCGACGTCACGTTCGAGCTCGCGCGCAAGAACGAGGACATGTACCTGTTCTCGCCGTACGACGTCGAGCGCGTCTACGGCGTGCCGTTCGCCGAGATCAACGTGACCGAGAAGTACCACGAGATGGTCGACGACGGCCGGATCAAGAAGAAGAAGATCAAGGCACGCGAGTTCTTCACCACGCTCGCCGAGATCCAGTTCGAGTCCGGCTACCCGTACATCATGTTCGAGGACACGGTGAACAAGGCCAACCCGGTCGAGGGCAAGATCACGCACTCGAACCTGTGCAGCGAGATCCTGCAGGTCTCGACGGCCTCGACGTACAACGAGGACCTGTCGTACAACCACGTCGGCAAGGACATCTCCTGCAACCTGGGCTCGATGAACATCGCGCTGTCGATGGACTCGCCCGACCTCGGCAAGACGGTCGGCACCGCGATCCGTGCGCTGACCGCCGTGTCGGACCAGACCCACATCTGGTCGGTGCCGAGCATCGAGCAGGGGAACAACTCCAGCCACGCCATCGGGCTCGGCCAGATGAACCTGCACGGCTACCTCGCCCGCGAGCGGATCCACTACGGATCCGAGGAGGGCATCGACTTCACGAACATCTACTTCTACGCCGTGCTGTTCCACGCCCTCACCGAGTCGAACAAGCTCGCGATCGAGCGAGGCACCGCCTTCGGCGGCTTCGAGCGCAGCAAGTACGCCAGCGGCGAGTTCTTCGACAAGTACACCGAGCAGGAATGGAAGCCGGCCACGGAGCGGGTCGCGCAGCTGTTCGCCGACGCGGGTGTCGAGATCCCCACGCAGGGGGACTGGCGTGCGCTGAAGGCCTCGGTCATGGAGCACGGGATCTACAACCAGAACCTGCAGGCCGTGCCGCCGACCGGCTCGATCAGCTACATCAACAACTCGACCTCCTCGATCCACCCGGTGGCGAGCAAGATCGAGATCCGCAAGGAAGGCAAGATCGGCCGCGTCTACTACCCGGCGCCGTTCATGACGAACGACAACCTGGAGTACTTCCAGGACGCGTACGAGATCGGCTACGAGAAGATCATCGACACCTACGCGGCTGCCACCCAGCACGTGGACCAGGGTCTGAGCCTGACGCTGTTCTTCAAGGACACCGTGACCACGCGCGACCTCAACAAGGCGCAGATCTACGCGTGGCGCAAGGGCATCAAGACGCTGTACTACATCCGCCTCCGGCAGCTGGCGCTCGAGGGCACCGAGGTGGAGGGTTGCGTCAGTTGCATGCTCTAGCCGCACGCGGCAGCGCCGCACCCGCATCGAACCAATCTGAGTGCAAGGAAGTGACGCAGTGACCGCAGTGAGTGCAGCGCACGGCGAGGCGCCGAAGCTGGTCAGCCGTGTGTCGGCGATCAACTGGAACCGGATCGAGGACGAGAAGGACGTCGAGGTCTGGAACCGCCTCGTCAACAACTTCTGGCTGCCCGAGAAGGTGCCGCTGAGCAACGACATCCAGTCCTGGCACACCCTCCGCGAGGAGGAGCAGCGCATGACGACCCGGGTGTTCACGGGTCTGACGATGCTCGACACCATCCAGGGCACGGTCGGCGCCGTCTCCCTGATCCCGGATGCGGTCACCCCGCACGAGGAGGCGGTGTACACCAACATCGCATTCATGGAGTCGGTGCACGCCAAGTCCTACTCCTCGATCTTCTCGACGCTGATCTCCACGCAGGAGATCGACGAGGCGTTCCGCTGGAGCGAGGAGAACGCCAACGTGCAGGAGAAGGCACGGATCGTCCTCGAGTACTACCGCGGCGACGACCCGGAGAAGCGCAAGGTCGCCTCCACGATGCTGGAGTCGTTCCTGTTCTACTCGGGCTTCTACGCCCCGATGTACTGGTCCAGCCACGCCAAGCTCACCAACACCGCGGACCTGATCCGGCTGATCATCCGCGACGAGGCCGTGCACGGCTACTACATCGGGTACAAGTACCAGAAGGCTCTGGAGAAGGCCTCGCCGCAGCGCCAGCAGGAGCTGAAGGACTACACCTTCGAGCTGCTCTTCGAGCTGTACGAGAACGAGGAGCAGTACACCGAGGACCTCTACGACCCGCTGGGCCTGACCGAGGACGTCAAGGCGTTCCTGCGCTACAACGCCAACAAGGCGCTGATGAACCTCGGGTACGAGGGCCTGTTCCCCAAGGACCAGACGGCGGTCAACCCCGCGATCCTGTCCGCGCTCTCGCCGAACGCCGACGAGAACCACGACTTCTTCTCCGGGTCGGGCTCCTCCTACGTGATCGGCAAGGCCGTCAACACCGAGGACGAGGACTGGGAGTTCTGAGCGGTGGGTAGCCAGGGTCGGGTGCGCCCGACGCTGGCCACCCCACGGATGGTGCTCGAGCCGATGCGGCCCGAGCACCTGCCGCATCTGGTCGACCTCGACGGCGACCCCGAGGTGATGCGCCACCTGATCGGTCGCGCCCGCACCGCCGAGGAGGCGCGTGCCCACTGGCGCCCGTTCTGCGAGCGCACCGCCGCCGATCGGCACGGCCTCGGCTTCTGGGTGGGGTTCGCCGACGGCGACTTCGTCGGCTGGTGGGACGCCTCGCCACCGCTCCCGGTCACCGATCGGGTGCCGTCGACGGCGGAGGTCGGGTGGCGGCTGCGCCGACAGCGCTGGGGCGGCGGGCTGGCGACCGAGGGTGCCCGGGCGGTCCTCGAGCACTGCTTCGTCACCGTGGGTCTGCTGCGCGTCACCGCCGAGACCATGGCGGTCAACCAGGCCAGCCGCGGCGTGATGCGCAAGCTCGGCATGCGCCACGTCCGCACCGAGGTGCGGGAGTGGGACGACCCGTTGCCGAGCGCCGAGCAGGGCGAGGTGGTCTACGAGATCACGCGCGAGGAGTGGCTCGGCTTCGGGCCGACCGCTGAGTCCTGACGGGCGCTGAGCCTCGAGCGCTGAGCGGCGGGCGTGGAGCGCAAGTCGCTCTCCGACGCGCCTTGTCGATCCCCGACGCCCCGCGCGCCCGGGCTGACAAGCGCGCCTGGCTTTGATACCTTCCCACGTATTCGATATATCCATTACGTCAGCGAGGACATGGGATGGGCCTGATCGACGACCGTGTGCTCGATGCGATGGTCGGCGCGGCAGCCGACGCGCTCGACCACACCACAGCCACGATGTTCGGTGAGGCGATGCGCCGGACCCTGAGCGACGCCGTCGAGCGGTTCGACGACGGACCGGCCGGGACGGCCTTCCTGCTCACCGGTGACATCCCCGCCATGTGGTTGCGCGACTCCGCCGCCCAGATGCGCCCGTACCTCGCGCTGCTCTCGCTGGACCCGGGTCTGGGTGACCTGATCGCCGCGGTCGTGCGACAGCAGTCTCGGCAGATCGTCCGGGACCCCTACGCCAACGCGTTCAACGACGGCCCGACCGGCGCGGGACACCAGGCCGACGCGACCGCGATGACGCCGTGGACCTGGGAGCGCAAGTACGAGGTGGACTCGCTGGCGTTCCCGCTCCAGCTGGCCCACCAGCTCTGGCGCGCCACCGGTCGGACCGACCACCTCGACGAGGCGTTCGTGCAGGCAGCGCGGCTGGTGATGCAGACGATCCGCGTCGAGCAGGACCACGACGCCTGCTCGGACTACCGTTTCGAGCGCACCGACTGCCCGGACTCGGACACGCTCGTGGGTGGCCACGGCACGCCGGTCGCCGTCACCGGGATGACGTGGAGCGCCTTCCGACCGAGCGATGACGCCTGCCGCTACCACTACAACGTCCCGGGCAACATCTTCGCCGCCGCGGCGCTGCGGGACCTCGCCGAGCTCGCGGCCGCACCGCTCGCCGACCCCGACCTCGGGGCGGACGCGGTCACGCTCGCGACCGAGCTCGAGGAGGCCGTCGAGCAGCACGGCGTGGTCGAGGTCCCGGGGTTCGGCCCGGTGTGGGCCTACGAGGTCGACGGGCTCGGCAACCACCTGCTCATGGACGACGCGAACATGCCGAGCCTGATGTCGCTGCCGCTGACCGGCGGGGTCGCTCCGGACGACCCTCGCTACCTGGCCACGCGCGCGTTCGTGCTCAGCGAGGCCAACCCCACGTTCGTGCGCGGCCGTGCCGCCGAGGGGCTCGGCAGCCCGCACACGCCGGCGGGCTACGTCTGGCCGATCGCCGCAGCCGTCCAAGGGCTGACGGCGCGCGAGGAGCAGGAGAAGCGAGCGGTGCTCGCGATGCTCCGCGACACCCACGCCGCCCGTGGCCGCATGACCGAGTCGTTCGACGCCGACGACCCCACGCGGTTCACCCGCGAGTGGTTCTCGTGGGCCGACGCGATGTTCTGCGAGCTGGTGCTGGACGTGCTCGGCCACCGCGTGCCGGCCGGCGCCCGGGAACCCCAGTCGCACACGAGCACGAACCGGACCTGACACCGCGCCCGACCACGGAGACCGGATCCTGAAGGTGAACCGATGACCGACGTCCCCCAGCGGTGGCCGGATCGAGCCGATCTCGCCCAGCGCTCCCTCGACCTGCTCTGGGGCGCACCCTGGCCGCAGCTGCTGCACAACGCCCATCCGGTGCGCGACGACACGACCTTCAACTACTGGTGGCTCGCCCACGCCGTCGACTGCCGGTTGGACGCCTACGCGCGGACCGGCGCGCCCGTGTGGCTGGACGCTGCGCGCACGACCGCCCGCAACGTCGTCGAGCGCAACGGCGGCAGCCTGGTCAACGACTACTTCGACGACATGCTCTGGTACGCGCTGGCGCTGCTCCGGCTCGCCGAGTCGGACGAGGAGGGCAGCGAGGAGCCGCTGCGCGACGTGGGTGCGCTGTGGACGCATGTGCTCGAGCACGGGTGGACGGACGCCCACGGGTGGTCGATGAGCTGGCGGCGGCAGCAGCCGTACTACAAGAACACCCCGGCCAACGGGCCGTTCATCATCCTGGGTGCCCGGCTCGCGCGCCGGACCGGGAGCGCGGAGCACCTGGAACCGGCACTTGCGTCGATGGCGTGGTTGCGGCGACACCTCGTCCGCGAGGACGGCTTCGTGTGGGACGGGCTCGGTCGCGAGGGCGGCGACGAGATCGACTCGAGCTGGCGCTTCACCTACAACCAAGGGCTGTTCATCGGCGCCTGTGTCGAGCTGTTCCGGACCGACGGGGACACGACGTGGCTCGACCTCGCGCAGCAGACGGCGGAGGTCTCGATCACCGAGCTCGCGCGCGAGGGCGTGTTCGTCCGTGACGGCGGCGACCTCGACGACCGGGTGCCCGACGTCGACGGCGCCGACACCGGCCTCTTCAAGGGCATCTGGTTCCGGTACGCGACGCAGCTGCTCCTGGAGCGGGAGGTGCCGGCGGTGCGGGATCTGCTGCGCAGCAGCACCGACGCGCTCTGGCGCTCCGGCGTCACGACGCTCGCAGCTGCGGGCGTCGCGGACGCCGCCCCGGCGCACACGCCCGACGAGCCGGTGCTGCGCGCGGGCGACGACTGGCTCCGGCCCGCACCGCGCGAGGTGGGCTACTCCACCCAGCTCAGCGCGATCATGGCCACCGAGGCGCGGGCGTCGATCGACGGCTGACCGCTCGCCGGGATGCTCCCGGCCACGCGGCTCCCGGCCACGCGGTCACGCCGTCGGCGAGCCCTGCGCGGCCGTCGGCCGCGCGGTGGAGCCGCCCTCGACCAGCCGGACCGCGATGATCTCCTGACGCACGGCCGCCGGATCGGCGACCTGCTCCAGCGCGAGCTCGAGCGCTCGGCCGCCGAGCGCGTGCTGGTCCTGCTCGATGTGCGTGAACGGCATCGCCGCGTCGACGAACTCGGGGGGAGCGTCGAAGCAGATGATCGACAGCTCGGTGGGCACGTCCCGGCCGGCCCGGCGTGCGGCCTGGAGCACGAGCCGCGCCGAGTGGTACTCCGCGGCCACCACGCCCGTGACCTGCGGGTGGCTGGTCAGGTACGCGGCGAGACGTTCGACGTCGTCGTCGGCGGCGGTGACGCTGCCCGGGACCACGGAGCGGACGTCGGCGTAGATCGCCTCGGGTCGTAGCCGGACGTGGCGTTCGGCGTGGGCCGCGACGAACCCGCGACGCCGTTCGTCGAGCGTCGAGACATGGTTCGGGGACAGCGCGAGCGCGATCTGCTCGTGCCCGAGGCCGAAGAGGTGCTCGGCGGCGAGCTGGCCACCGGCCACGTTGTCGGAGGTGACCGTGCTGACCGGCGTGCCCACCAGGGTGCGGTCGACGATGACGATCGGGAACTGACGCCCGACCAGCGACACCACCGCGGCCGGGATGAACTCGGAGGAGGACGGCAGCAGCACGAGCGCGTCGAGCCCGCGCTCCAGCTGCGCCTCGATCAGACGCTCTTCCAGGTCGGGGTCACCGTGCGAGGTGGCGACGACCACGTGCGCCCGACCGGGTGCGCGGTTGAGCATGCCGTTGAGGACACGGGTGCCGAACGCGTCGTCGAAGCCGGGCACCACGTACCCGACCACGGCCTCGCCGGTCCGCTGGTCGCGCTCCGGCTCCCGCGACACCACGACCGTGCCGATGCGGGGGCGGCGCACGACGAAGCCCTCGTCACGGAGCATGTCGAGCGCGCGCTTGATCGTGATCGCACTGACCGAGAACTCGTCGGTGAGCTCCTCCTGCGAGGGCAGCCGGTCGCCGACGCCGATCGTCCCCTCACGGATGCGTCGGCGCAGCGTCTCGTGCACCTGCGTGTACAGCGCGTCCGCCACGCGTCGTCCCTTCTGAGCACAATCAATACAGCGATTGTCATCCTCCCACCCTTTACGATCGCTCCCGTGGACGTACCCCGCCGCCAGGAGCGGCCCTGATGAGCGGGAGACGTGGCCGCGTGCGTTTGGAGGATGTCGCGGAGGTTGCAGGCGTCTCAGCGAAGACGGTCTCCAACGTCATCCGTAACTACCGCTATGTCAGCGATGCCACGCGCACGAAGGTCGAGGCGGCGATGGCGGAGCTCGGTTACCGCGTCAACTTGTCCGCACGCGCACTCGCCAGCAACCAGACCGGTTTCATCGCGCTGGCGATACCTGGCCTCGACAATCCTTACTACTCACGCCTGGCCGGCTACGTCATCGACGCCGCACGTGAGCACGACTGGATCGTGCTGATCGAGCAGACAGGTTCGTCGGAGGCGCTGGAGAAAGCAGCGGTGAGCGGCGCAGGGTCGCAGCTGGTCGACGGCGTCATCCTGCAGCCTGACGCCATCGGTCATGCCGACCTCACTGGTCGCTTCGCCCACCACAACCTTGTCCTCATCGGCGAGAGTGGCGTCACCGCGTCCGCTGATCACGTCACGGCCGATGCCGCGGCTGCCGCCCGCGAGCTGGTGGAGCACCTGCTGGCGCAAGGACGGTCCCGGATCGCCACGGTCGGGATCCGACCCCAGGATCGACCGAACGCGAGCGAGCTTCGGTACCGGGGGCTCAGCCAGGCAGTGGAGAGCGCAGGGCTCCAGGTTCGCGCGGAGTACTTGATCCCGGTGTCCCGCAACCGAAGGCCTGACGGCGCCGAAGCCGTGGATCAGCTACTCGCGCTTGATGAGCCCCCGGACGCCATCATCTGCTTCAACGACCTGGTCGGTAGCGGTGTGCTGGCGCGGTTGCGTGAGCGTGGAGTCCGGGTCCCCGGTGACATCGCGGTCGCGGGCTTCGACGACAACGAGGAGTCACGCTTCACCTACCCACCGCTGACGAGCGTCGCGTTCGACCTCGAGGCGATAGCTCGCCGATGCGTCCAGCGGCTGCTGCTTCGTGCGGGTCCGGACGGAGCCGACCAACCGCCTGTGCGCACGGTGGTAGGACACCGACTCGTCGTCCGTGGCAGCACCGTAGCCAGCGACTGACCCTGCGCGCTCGATCGTGACCCCGCCGGTCAGCGAGTCGCCGTGCGCAGGCGCGGCCGGCCGCCGTCGTCCCAGAGGATCTCCGTCGCAGCCAGAAGGTTGGTGCGGCCGCCCGTGTCGTTGCCCTGGAAGAAGAGGTACGTGCGTCCGTCAGCGTCGGTGAGCACGCCGGGGTGCCCGCTCTCGGACGAGTTCCAGGTTCCCGGCTTCCCGTTGGTCATGAACGGCTCGGCCGATCCCCGCGTCCAGTTGACGCCGTCGTTGCTGGTCGCATACCCAATCTGCTGGGGATCGTTGTTGTACCCGCCGGCGTAGAACATCACGAGACCGGACTTCGACCGGACAAGGGCGGGAGCTTCGATGCACTCAAGCTCCCAGTCCAGCTCCGGCGTCAGCGCTGGGCCGGCGAGGCTGAGATCGCGCCAGTCCTGGCGACTGAACGCGCTGTCGAGGTCGGCTTCTGCGGTTCCGACCATCTGGGTGCGCATATCTGGGTCGCGTGTTGCCCACGCCAGCAGCAGACGATCACCGTCGACGATGACATCGGCATCGATGGCCCGCCCACAGTTCCACTCGCCGCTAGGGCGGAACACCGGGTTGGACGCATCGGACGTGAAGGTGACGCCATCGGTGGACGACGCGTGGCATATCGCATCGCGTGCTCCGGTGCCGTAGCTCTGGTAGAAGAGGTGGACGACCCCATCGATGACGACGGCGCCCGGGGCGGCCAACCCTCGTGCGTCGTACTCACCCGTCGGCTGCATCCGGGCGAGGAGCTCCCACGATCGAAGGTCTGAGCTCGCAGCGATGCCGACGCGCAGCCCCGAGCGCTCGTCGCCCGGCGCTGGGTGAACCGTGAAGTACATCAGGTATCGCTCGCCGAAGCGTACGACCGACGGATCCTTCGCCCATAGCCGGCCATCGGAGAGCGGGACACCCCAAGGTTCCGAGAGCAGCGGTGGTGCTGCCGCGGCCGCAGCGGCTACGGCGGGGGTGGTGCTCATCGGTGGCTGCGCCATGGTGCGACTCCTCGACACGGGGTTCGGAACGTCGGTTCCCGGATAGTCGGAATGTACAGCGCTGAACTGCCCCTCATCAACCAGCACTGGGAACGTTGGAACCAAGCGCTTGACACGACGCGTCGTTCCTGCACATACTGCCGATGTTTCAGCGCTGAACTACGAACCGGAGGGCGAATGAGTCGCACCGACAGCGCCTCGACCGCCTCCATTGCGGTTTCCGCGTCGCCGACGCTGTCTCGGGCGGCGCTCGAGGCACCACCGCCTCGGCGACGGCTCGCCTGGCACGCGCGCATCGCCCGCGATCGCGCGCTGCTGCTCATGGCAGCGCCGGGGATGCTCCTGCTGCTGCTCTTCCAGTACCTCCCACTCGCGGGCAACATCATCGCGTTCCAGAACTACCTGCCGTTCCTGCCACTGGGGCAGAGTCCCTGGGTAGGTCTGGAGAACTTCACCGTCATCGTGAACGGCGACCCCGCCTTCCTCAACGCGCTGCGCAACACTCTCGTCCTGACGCTCGTGCAGGTGGTCCTGGTCTTCCCGGCGCCGATCGCGCTCGCGCTGCTGATGAACAGCATGCTCTCGGAGCGGCTGAAGCGCGCCGTGCAGTCGGTGCTCTACCTGCCGCACTTCCTGTCCTGGGTGATCGTCGTCGCGATCTTCCAGCAGGTGCTGGGCGGCTCCGGGATGCTCAACAGCTTTCTGCGCTCCCAGGGTGCAGAGACGCTGTCGATCATCGGCAACCCGGACCTGTTCGTCGCGCTGCTGACGAGTCAGGTCATGTGGAAGGACACCGGGTGGGCCACGATCTTGTTCCTGGCCGCCCTCTCTCAGATCGACACCTCGCTGTACGAGGCTGCCAAGGTCGATGGTGCCTCGCGGATGCGCCAGGTATGGCACGTGACGCTTCCCGGTATCCGGGCCGTCGTCATCCTGTTGCTGATCTTGCGGCTCGGTGACTCACTGACCGTGGGGTTCGAGCAGATCATCCTTCAGCAGGGTGGTGTCGGGCTCGCCGCCAGCGAGGTGCTGGACACCTACGTCTACAACAACGGCATCGTCGGTGGCCAGTGGGGCGTGGCGGCAGCCGTAGGCCTCGTCAAGGGATTGGTCGGCGTCGCGCTGGTGGTTGGCGCCAACAAGATCGCCCACCTGCTCGGTGAGAACGGGGTCTATCGCTCATGACGACGTCGACCGGACGCGCGCAGCGGGGTTCACGACACCTCCCGATCGACGCACCGCCCCTATCGATGCGCGCGCTCAAGGCGATCGTGCTGATCGTGCTCTGCGCCGCCGTCATCCTCCCCTTTGTCGGGATCATCTCGACGAGCCTTGCCGACCGCGCGCAGGTGACGGCGTCGGGCGGCTTCGTGCTGCTCCCGACCAACGTGTCGCTGGACTCTTACCGCACGATCTTCGCCGGTGGGGTGGTCTCACGCGCGCTGATGGTCAGCCTCGGTGTGACCATCGTCGGAACGGCCGTGAGCCTGGCTGTCTCCACGCTCTTCGCCTATGCACTGAGCCGGCAAGGATCATTCGGTCAGAAGCCGATGTTGATGCTGCTTCTGCTGTCGCTCCTGTTCTCGCCCGGGCTGATCCCGAGCTATCTGGTGGTCAAGGAGCTGGGGCTGCTGGACAGCTACTGGGCGTTGATCCTGCCGACGGCGCTCAGTGCCTTCAACGTGATCGTCCTGCGCGCGTTCTTCATGGGCATCCCTGCTGAGCTCATCGACTCGGCACGGATCGACGGTGCGGGTCACCTGATGGTGTTCGCCCGAATCGTGCTGCCGCTGTCGAAGGCGGTGCTGGCCGTGATCGGGCTGTTCTACGCCGTGGGCTATTGGAACTCCTTCTTCAACGCACTGATCTATCTGAACGACACCGCGAAGTGGCCGCTTCAGCTCGTGCTGCGGACCTACGTCGTCAACAACACGGAGATCGCCGCCACCGATCTGGGGTCCGGCTCGGAGAACCTGCCCCCGCAGGCATCGATTCAGATGGCGATCCTCGTCGTCACGATCGTGCCGATCCTCATCGTGTACCCGTTCCTGCAACGCCATTTCGCCAAGGGCGTCCTCACCGGCGCCGTCAAGGGCTGACCTGGGGCATGGCGACGTCGCCGGTCCCGCACCAGAAAGGAACCACCATGTCCGACTCTCTCCTCGACCGACGCACTTTCCTGGGGGCAGGCCTCGGCGCCGCGGCGATCGTCGCCGTCGGTTCGATGGCCTCGTGCTCGACCCCGACGGCCCCGACCGGTGGCAGCGTCGCCGGCGCCGGTGTCGAGCTTCCCTCCTACATCCGCTTCGCGGGTGTCACCGCCGATATCCCGGGAACCGACGCCGGCATCCCCGACACCTTCTTCGCATACCCGGCCAACCCGCAGCCAGCGACAACCGAGCTGCCGGCCGATGGGTCTGCCATCCGAGGCTCGGTGCCGATCAACAAGGCGGTGCCGCCGAGCATGGATCGCAACTCCTACTGGCAAGAGCTGAACGCGCGTATCGGGTCGGACCTCAGTCTGACGATCACGCCGGGTGCGGACTTCGCGCAGCGTTTCGCCACGGCGGTTGCCGGCGACGGTCTTGGCGACGTCTTCACCGTGGACCTGGGGTTCGCCCAGCTCCCGCAGTTTCTCGAGACCCAGTGCCAGGATCTGACCGAGTACCTGGCCGGTGACGCGGTGGCGGACTACCCCTTCCTGGCCAACCTGCCGACCGATTCTTGGCGCGGAACCGTCTTCAACGGGGCGATCTACGGCCTGCCGATCACACGAGGTGTGCAGTCCTCGGTGCTCCTCTACACCCGTCGCGACCTGTTCGAGGCGCGCGGGGTCGACCCGCAACCCACCACGATCGACGAGTTCCTTCAGACCTGCCAGGCGATGACCGATGTGCGCTCGAACGTGTGGGCGCTGACCGCCGTGCCCATGTCGATGCTTCAGCAGATGTACGGCTTGCCCAACACGTGGGGTGTGGACGAGGCCGGGGTCTTCACACACGCGCTCGAGACTGACGGATACAAGGATGCGCTCGAGCTGGGTCGCCGTCTGATCGCGGACGAGCTGGTGCATCCTGACAGCGTGGACGCCAGCACAGCCGATCAGAAGCTCTGGTTCGGGGCGGGCTCGGGTGCGATCCACCAGGACACGTACTCGGGCATGGGCTCGATGTACGAGGTCGGATCGGGCGGCCCTGAGAACTACGCGGTCGGCCTGATGGTGACACCGAGCGAGAGCGGAGAGCCGGCGCCGCTGTGGCTGGGCAACCCGAACAACACGATCTCGGCCCTCAAGCAGGCAGACGAGTCGCGGATCCGGATGTTGCTCGAGGTGCTGAACTGGCTGGCCGCCCCGATCGGCACTGCGGAGCACATGTTCCGCAAGTACGGGGTCGAAGGGGTGCACCACGAGCTCGACGACAACGGTGACCCGGTGATGACGCCGCTGGGTGACAGCGAAGCCTCAGGCGGCACGTTCCCGATCGAGTACCTCATCGACGGTCCGCGACCGAGCTACTACCCCGGTCGGCCCCATGTCGCTCAGGACATCTACGACCACATGGAGGTGGTCATCCCGACGGGTGTGCGGAACCCGACCGTCGGTCTCTACTCGACGACGCAGGGCACGAACGGTGGGCGCCTCACCACGATGGCCAACGACGCCGCCAACGCGATCCTCCTAGGCCGTGAACCGGTCTCGTCCTGGGACGAGGTCGCGACCGATTGGCGTTCCGGCGGGGGCGACACCATCCGGGCTGAGTACGAGGAGGCCTACGCTCAGACGCAGGCCTGACGGGAAGGGCCGGAGCGGACGCGACGCCATCGGGTGTCGCGGGAGGTTCGGCTCGTGAGCCCCGTGGCAGAGTTGACACGTGCCCGCGAGCCCCAGCGTCCGATCCGCCGTCAGGCAGGGCATCTCGGTAGGACTGGCGACGGGCGCGTACGGCGTCTCCTTCGGTGCGCTGTCGGTCGCGTCGGGGTTGGACGTGTGGCAGACGTGCGTGCTGTCCTTGCTGATGTTCACCGGTGGCAGCCAGTTCGCCTTCATCGGGGTGATCGGTGGCGGCGGCGCGGGGGCTGCGGCCACCGCGACCGCCGCCCTGCTCGGGATCCGCAACTCGCTGTACGGGCTGCAGATGGCGTCGTTGCTGCGGGCGCACGGGCTGCGCCGGTTCGCGGCGGCTCAGGTGACGATCGACGAGTCGACGGCGGTCGCGCTCGCCCAGGACGACCCGCCCGCCCAGCGGGCCGGGTTCTGGGCGGCCGGGCTCGGCGTCTTCGTCTTCTGGAACCTCACGACGCTGGCCGGCGCGCTGCTCGGTGACGTGCTCGGCGACCCGGCGAGATGGGGGCTGGACGGCGCCGCGGCTGCCGCCTTCCTCGCGCTGCTGTGGCCGCGGCTGGCGCAGCGGCAGGCACAGGCGATCGGTGCGGTCGCGGCGGTCGTGGCGGCGGTCGTGATCCCGATCGCACCCGCCGGGATCCCCGTGCTCGCCGCTGCTGCCGTCACCGCCGCGATCGCCTGGTGGCAGTATCGCGAGCCGCCGCACGTGCGGGGGACGACATGAGCCTGTGGGGATGGGTGCTGCTCGCGGCGGTCATCTGCCTCGTGATCAAGGTCGCCGGCTACCTGGTGCCCAGCGAGGTGCTCGAGAACCGGCGGGTCGCGCACACCGCCGCGATGGTCACCTGCGGCCTGCTCGCGGCGCTCGTCGTCACCCAGACCTTCGCCGCGGGATCGGCCCTCGTCCTCGACGCCCGGGTCGCTGCGATCGCTGTCGCCGCGGTGGCGCTGTGGCTGCGCGCCCCGTTCATCGTCGTGGTGTTGCTCGGCGCGCTCGCGGCCGCCGGGGTCCGCGCGCTGGGCTGGGGCTGAGCGCTCCAGGCCCCGACGACGACGGGTCGAACGATCAGGGCCGCAAACGTGCCGCAAGCGGTTGCGGTACGGTTGCAGTCGTGCGCCGGGGGCGCACGTATCGTCAAGACACCGATGTGCAGGAGGACGTCCGATGCCGGAGCCCACGACCACGTTCACAGCAGGGCAGCTACCCGTCGAGGTGTACGCCTCGGAGCGCGAGATGGGGATCGCGGCCGCCGAGCGCGCGGCCGCGACGATCAGGGACGCGGTCGCCGCCAAGGGTCAGGCGCGCGTCGTGATCGCGACCGGGAACTCCCAGTTCGCGTTCGTGGAGGCGCTGCACGAGCAGGACATCCCGTGGTCGCAGGTGACCGCCTTCCACATGGACGAGTACGTGGGCATCGACGCGAACCACACGGCGGCGTTCCGTCGTTGGATCCGTGAGCGCATCGAGGAGCCCTTCGGCCCCGCCGCCGTGCACTACATCGAGGGCGACGCGCCCGACGCCGAGGCCGAGGCGGCCCGCTACGAGGCGCTGCTGCGCGAGGCTCCGCTCGACCTGGTCTGCATGGGGATCGGCGAGAACGGCCACCTCGCGTTCAACGAGCCGAACGTCGCCGACTTCGACGACGACCGGTGGGCCCGCATCATCACGCTGACCGACGAGTCGGTCAAGCAGCAGGTCGGGGAGGGGCACTTCCCGGACGAGGCCTCGACACCGCGGACGGCGATCTCGCTGACGATCCCCGCGCTGCTGAGCGCGACCTCGGTCCAGGTGTGCGCGCCCGAGCGCCGCAAGGCCGCCGCGGTGGCCGCGACCGTCTCGCAGGAGATCAGCCCCGCCGTCCCGTCGACGAAGCTCCGTGAGGCGCCGCACGCCACACTGTTCCTCGAGCCGTCCTCGGCCGGGCTGCTGCCCGCGAACGCCTGAGCGACGGCGCGGATCGGAGCGCGATGCCGGAGCCTGACGACGCCACCCCCACGGTCATCGCCGGCGCCTCCGTGCTGATGGCCGACGGTCGGGTCCAGCCGGGCTCGGTGGTCATCGAGGGCGGCACCATCGCCGAGGTGACCACCCGGTCGGTTCGCCGTCGGGGGGCGAACGTGATCGAGGCACAGGGTCGCCTGGTCGTTCCTGGGCTGGTCGACTTGCACCTGCACGGAGCCGGCGGGGCATCGCTGGAGTCCGTCGTCGAGCCGGCTGCGGACCCGGAGCGCGGATCGGCCGTGCCCCGCGTCCTGCGGCACCTCGCGCGGGCGGGCGTGACGGCCACGTTCGCCTCGTTGGCGAGCGACGCCGTCGAGACCATGGCACGCCGCAGCCGCGCGCTGGCGCGCTGGCGGGAGCACCCGCTCGCCGACGGTGCCGAGCTGCTCGGTGCCCACCTCGAGGGCCCGTTCCTGTCGCCCGCGCAGGCCGGCGCGCACGACCCGGCGCTGCTGGTCGCGCCGGGGGCGGACGACGTCGCTCGTCTGGTCGAGACCCGGCCGGCCATGATCACCCTCGCGCCGGAGCTGCCTGGTGCGCTCGCGGCGACCCGCTCGTTCGCCGACGCAGGAACGGTGGTGGCGATCGGCCACAGCGAGGCGGGACCGGAGGAGGTGGCAGCGGCTGTCGAGGCGGGCGCGTCGCACCTGACGCACCTGTGGAGCGGGCAGTCGAGCACGACCCGGACTGGTCCGTGGCGTGTGCCTGGTCTGCTCGAGGCGTCGCTGTCCAGCGCGGGCCTGACGGCGGAGGTGATCGCCGACGGCAAGCACCTCCCTCGCGAGCTCCTCGAGATCGCGCGACGCTGCCTCGGCGGGAACCTCGTCGTCGTGTCGGACGCGACCGAGGGTGCGGGGATGCCCGACGGGTTCCGCTACGGGCTCGCGAGTGTCCAGTGCGAGGTCCGCGACGGCGTCGGGATGGTGGTCGGGCAACCGGCCTTCGGTGGAAGCACCACCACGCTGGACGGCATGCTCGCCCACCTGTGCCTCGAGCTCGGCTGGCCCGTGCCCGAGGTGGTCGAGATGCTCAGCGCGCGCCCGGCCTCGATCGCCGGTGTGGGCGAGCGCAAGGGCCGCCTCGCTGCTGGCTTCGACGCGGACCTGCTCGTGCTCGACGACCAGCTCCGTCCGTGGCGCACCTGGGTGCGCGGCACCCCGGCGCTGCTGCCCTAACGATCCGCTGGACCGCCGTGGTGTGTCAGCGCACGCGTGCCGGTGCCGTGCTGCCGCGGATGATCAGCCGCGTCTCGAGCTGGACCATCTGCGGCTCGCTCGGCTCGCCCTGGTTCTCGGCGAGGTCGAGCACGAGGTCGACCGCCGTCATGCCGCTCCGCGCGCCGGGCACGTGGATCGAGGTGAGCGTGGGGTAGGCCATGCCCGACATCGGGCTGTCGTCGATGCCGATCACGGAGATGTCGGGACCGACCTTGACGCCGCGCTCGGTCATGCGCGCCATCAGACCGAGCGCGATCAGGTCGTCGTAGGCGATGACCGCGGTCAGGTCCTTGCTGTGCACGAGGTCCGCGGCACGCACACCCGCCTGGATCTGGGGCTCGAACGGTCCGAGCTCGACCAGCTCGATGCCCAGCTGGGCGCACGCGGCGTGCACGGCGGTGCGGCGCTGGGTGTTCGACCACGACCGGCGAGGCCCGTTGAGGTAGCCGATGCGGGTGTGCCCGAGCGAGGCCAGGTGCTCGACCGCCTCCTGGATGCCCTCGGAGGCATCGACCAGCACGCTCGTGGCGCCCGGGACCTCGCGGTTGACGAACACGATCGGCTGCAGGTCGACCAGCTGCGACATCTGCTCGGTCGGGGTGCGCGGCGAAACGACGATCAGGCCGTCGACCCGCTTGCGCATGATCCGGGCGCGCTTGATCTCGTCGGCAGGGTGCTCGTCCACGTCGGCGATCAGCACGGTCTTGCCCCGGCTCGCGGCGCGCGACTGCACCGCCTTGATGATCGGCGGGAAGAACGGGTTGGCGATGTCGGGGACGATCAGCCCGAGGATGTCGCTGCGCCCCGAGGTCAGTGAGCGCGCCACCTGGTTGGGCTCGTAACCCATCTCGCGCGCGACCTTGTGGATGCGCTGCCGGGTGGCCTCGTTGACCTTCTCCGTGCCCGACAGGGCGCGCGAGACCGTGGACGCGGACATGCCGACCGCCTGCGCGACGTCAGCGAGGGTGACCGCCATGCAACCCCTTCGGTCGGGCACCGCACGCGGTTCGCGGCACCATTCCTGCTGCGGCATCGTGCTGCAACGTGGCCCGAGGGTAGCGCAGCAAGGTGAGCGCCGACGGCTCTCGACAGCGCCGACCGTGAGAAGTCGTCAAGGTTGCCGCAAGCGCTTGCATTGCATAGCGTGGGCCTCCATGGCGACGAACGTGAGTCCGGTCCCTGCCAGCTCGAGCACCTCGGAGGGTCGACCGTTGCGGCTCGGCCTCGTCGGTAACGGCAACCGGGGCGTCATCGCCCGGACCGCTGTCGAGGCGGACGCGGCGGCCACCGTGGTGGCGGTCGCGGACCCGCATCCCCGTGCGCAGGCCCGCGCGGTCGAGCGGTTCGGGGCGGACGTGGCGGTGCACGAGGACGTCACCGGCCTGCTCGAGCACCGCCTCGACGCCGCGTTCGTGACCTCGCTCGACCACCAGCACGCCGACCATGCGATCACCCTGCTGGAGGCCGGTGTCGACGTGTTCGTCGACAAGCCGATGGCGACCACGGTCGCCGATGCGGACCGGATGCTGCGCACGGCCCGCGAGAGCGGCAGCCGGCTCTACGTCGGCCACAACATGCGGCACATGCCGGTGATCGGGCTGATGCGGCAGCTGATCGCCGAGGGTCGGATCGGCCAGGTCAAGGCGGTGTGGTGCCGCTACTTCGTGGGTGACGGCGGCGACCGATTCTTCAAGGACTGGCACGCCGAGCGCTCCAACGTGAACTCGTTGCTGCTCCAGAAGGGCGCCCACGACATCGACGTCATCCACTGGTTCGCGGACGGTTACACGCGCCGGGTCAGCGCGATGGGGTCGCTGACGGTCTACGGCGAGGTGGCTGACCGTGCCGATCACAGCGGTCAGATGGTCACCGAGTGGCTGGACCGCGAGAAGAACTGGCCGCCGTTGGCGCAGCGCGGGCTCAACCCGGTGATCGACGTCGAGGACCTGTCGATGATGACGATGCAGCTCGACAACGGGGTGTACGCGACCTACTCGGAGTGCCACTACGCGCCGGACTACTGGCGCAACTACACCGTGATCGGGACCGAGGGCCGGATCGAGAACTTCGGCATCGGCGACGACGGGGTGGTGCGGCTGTGGAACCGGCGCTCGGAGTTCCTCGAGCATGGTCACGAGGAGTTCCCCATCCCGACCGCTCCGGGCGGCCACCACGGTGCCGATCCCTCGCTGCTGCGGGAGTTTCTCGCGTTCGTGCGCACCGGTGCCCCGACGCGCACCTCGGTGGTGGCGGCGCGTGAGGCGGTGGCCACCGCGGCGACCGCGACGACCTCGATGCGTACCGACTCCTCGGCCATCGACGTGCCGCCGCTCGACCCCGCCCTGCGGGACTACTTCGACGCCGGGCAACCTCGATGACACATGCCGATGACATTGCCGCAACCGCTTGCGGTGCTATGGTCGAGCGCATAGAGGGCGACACGCTGCACCGACGCCGTGACCTGGAGGAGAGACGATGTCCCAGTCCCCGAGCATGACCCGACGCACCTTGCTGCTCATGGGCGGCGGCGCAGCCGCAGCGATCCTCACGGCGTGCTCGAGCGAGGAGCCTCCGAACCCCTTTGACGGCGCAGAGGACGCTCTCGAGTCGCCCATGCTCGCCGAGCGCGTCGAGGCCGGCGAGCTCCCCGAGCTGTCCGAGCGGCTGCCCGGCGAGCCGAAGGTGGTCGAGGTCCACGACGGACCGGGCCGATTCGGCGGCACCCTGCAGCGCGCCCAGCTCGACGTGGGCGATGCCGGGGGCCTGACAGCGTTCGCCTCCGTCGGCCTGCTCGAGTGGACCTGGGAGGCGGACGGCGCCGAGCCGAGCCTCGCCGCCGAGTTCAGCAAGAACGAGACCAACACCGAGTTCACGTTCGTGCTGCGCGAGGGCCTGAAGTGGTCCGACGGCGAGCCGTTCACCTCGGCCGACCTCGCGTTCACGGTCAACGACGTGCTGCGCAACACCACGACGATCCCCGCGCCGCCGTTCTGGTTCAGCGACGGCGACGACCGACCCACGATCGAGACGCCGGACGAGCTGACCGTGATCTTCCGGTACCAGAACGCCTTCGCGCTCTTCGAGAAGTACATGTGCCACCCGGCGGTGAGCCACCAGTTCCTCAAGCCGGCGCACTACCTGCAGCAGTTCCACCCCGACCACGCCGATCCGGCCGAGGTGGACGCCGCGACCGCGGCGGCCGGATTCGACTCCTGGGACCAGTACTTCGCCGACCGCGACAACTGGTGGACCAACCCGGAGCGCCCGGTGCTCGGAGCCTTCATGGTCACCAGCCCCGCGAACGCCCAGAGCGGCACGGCCTCCCTGGAGCGCAACCCGTACTACTGGAAGGTCGACGGCGAGGGTCGCCAGCTTCCCTACATGGACGGCGTCCAGATCCAGGTCCTCACCCAGGACGCGATCGACCTGCGTGCCGCCAACGGTGACCTCAACTTCCAGGGCCACAACCTCGGCTACAGCTCGGCGCAGGTGTTCCTGCAGAACGAGGAGACCAACGCCTTCCGGATGCTGCGCTGGCGCAACGACGCCACGCTGCTGTCGATCTGCCCGAATCTCTCGCACCAGGACGAAGTGCTGCGGGCGCTGTTCCTGGAGCCTGACTTCCGCGCGGCGCTGTCGATCGCCATCGACCGCGAGGACATGAACACCACGATGCTCGGTGGCCTCGGGGAGCTGCGCCAGCCGGTGCCGACCGACGCCTCGGAGTACTTCCTGGAGGGCACCGGGCAGCGCAACCTCGAGCACGACCCCGATCAGGCGAACGCGCTGCTCGACGGTCTCGGGCTGACGCGCGGCGCCGACGGCAGGCGCCAGCGCCCCGACGGGCAACCGCTCGACCTCGTGCTGGTCTACGTCGACAGCACGGCGGGCATCCCCACGAGCGACGCCTTCACGATGATCCAGCGGTACTGGGAGGAGATCGGCGTCGGGCTGAGCCTGCGCCCCGTGGACCCGACCCTGTACACCGAGCTCCGCTCGGCCAACGACTTCGATCTCGACGGCACCACGGTGCCCAGCGACGACTTCGACATGGAGCCGGTGTGGCTGATCCCGACCGGAGCCAACAGCCACACGGCGCCCGGCTTCGGGCAGTGGTACGCCAGCAACGGCGCCGAGGGTGTCGAGCCGCCGCAGGAGATCAAGGACCTGATGGACAGCTGGGACGCGCTGCGCGCCGCCGAGACAGACGAGGCGCGCCTGGAGGCCGGGCACGCCATCGTCACCCAGCACGAGGAGCAGATGTACGTCATCGGGCTGCTGGCGCTACCGTTCCAGCCGGTGATCGTCACCGACGACGTGCGCGGCGTTCGCGACGACGAGCCGAAGCTGTCCTTCTACTACGGGCGTGAGGGCATCACGAAGCCGGAGCAGATCTCCTTCACCGCTTCCTGATCCGTGCCAGCAGCACGGCGACCACGTGAGGAGGATGCGTGCTTCGGTTCACTGTGCATCGGGTGCTGCACGTCATCCCGACGCTGATCATCATCTCGATCATCTCGTTCTTCATCATCCAGCTGCCCCCGGGTGACTTCCTCACCACGCAGGTGGCCGCGCTCGAGGCACAGGGGGAGAGCCTGGACCCCGCCCAGCTGGAGGCGTTGCGGATCCGGTACGGGATCGGGGAGCCCTTCTGGGTCCAGTACTGGAAGTGGATCACCAACATCGTTCTGCACGGCGACTTCGGGTTGTCGTTCCAGTACCAGCGACCGGTCTCGGACCTGATCTCGGAGCGGCTGGGGCTGACGGTCCTGCTGGGGCTGACGACGCTGCTGCTCACCTGGGCGATCGCGCTCCCGGCGGGTGTCATCTCGGCCATCAAGCAGCACTCGCCCGCCGACTACGCGATCTCGATCCTGGGCTTCGTGGCGCTGGCGGTGCCGAACTTCCTGGCCGCGCTCGCGCTGGCCTACATCGGCTTCCGGTTCTTCGGGCAGAGCGTGGGCGGGCTATTCTCGGCCGAGTACGTCAACGCGCCCTGGAGCCTGGCCCGGGTCCTGGACCTGTTCGGGCACCTGTGGATACCCGTCGTCGTCATCGCGCTCGCCGGCACCGCTGGCATCATCCGCACCACGCGCGCCAACATGCTCGACGAGCTCCACAAGCCCTACGTCACCACCGCTCGCGCGAAAGGCCTGCCCGAGGGGCGGATCATCCGGAAGTACCCGCTGCGGATCGCGCTCAACCCGTTCGTCTCGACCGCTGGCTGGAACATCCCCCAGATCTTCGACGGCGAGGTGATCGTCGCGACCGTGCTCGCGCTCGGCACCACCGGCCCGCTGCTCCTGGGCTCGCTGCGCTCCCAGGACATGTATCTCGCGGGAGGGATCATCCTCATCATCGCCGTGCTCACGGTCGTCGGGACCTTCATCTCCGACCTGCTGCTCGCCGCCGTCGACCCGCGTGTGCGGTTCGGGAAGGCCTGAGCCATGACCTCACGCGAACTCCCGGTCGCCGATCCCGAGAACCACGAGGGCGGCACCGCCGACGACCTCGCCACCGAGACCGGCCGCAGCAGCGGCGACGTCGCCTCGGCGTCCCAGCGCCGTCTGATCTGGTGGCGGTTCCGCAAGCACCGCCTCGCGATCATCGGGCTGTGGCTGCTGGTCATCATGTACGTGGTGGCGTTGTTCGCCGGGTTCTTCGCCCCGTTCAGCACGAGCAGCTACGAGGGTCAGCACGCCTATCACCCGCCGCAGCTCCCTCAGTTCTCCTTCGAGGAAGGGCTCTACGTCCACCCGACGACCGGGAGCACCGACCTCGAGACACTCGCTCCGGTCTTCGAGGAGAACACCGAGGAGTTCATCCACCTACGGTTCTTCGTGCACGGCGACAGCTACCGGCTGCTCGGGCTGCTCGAGACCGACGTGCACCTGTTCGGCCCGAGCGAGCCCGGCCAGCGCTGGTACCCGCTCGGCGCCGACCGCACCGGTGCGGACCTGCTGTCCAAGATCATCTACGGCTCGCAGATCTCGCTGTCGATCGGCCTCGTCGGGGTCGCGGTCTCGCTGCTGCTGGGGCTGTTGCTGGGCGGCATCTCCGGCTACTTCGGCGGCACGGTCGACACCGTGCTGCAGCGTGTCATCGAGCTGTTCATGTCGATCCCCACGCTGCCACTGTGGCTCGGGCTCGCGGCCGCGGTGCCGCCGCAGTGGGGGCCGGTACCGACCTATCTGATGATCACGGTGATCCTGTCGCTGCTCGGCTGGACCAGCCTCGCGCGCGTCATCAGGGGCAGGTTGCTGCAGATCCGTGACGAGGACTACGTCCTCGCCGCAACTCTCGACGGCGTCCCCACCGGCCGGATCATCTTCCGGCACATGGTCCCGGCCTTCACCTCGCACATCATCGCGACGGTCTCGCTCGCGGTGCCGGCGATGATCCTGTCGGAGACCGCGCTGTCGTTCCTCGGTCTGGGGCTGCGCGCCCCGGCCGTCTCCTGGGGCGTGCTGCTGCAGGACGCGCAGAGCGTCAACGTCATCGCGACGGCACCGTGGCTCCTGCTCCCGGGCCTCGCCGTCGTCCTCGCCGTCGTCGCCTTCAACTTCGTCGGCGACGGTCTCCGCGACTCCGCCGACCCCTACGGGAAGAGGGCACCATGAGCCTGTCGTTCCTTCGCTCGCGGCGACGCCGGCGGATGGCGCCCGTCAAGGCGCCCCGGCAGCTCGCCGCCGTCACCGTCGAGCCGAGCGAGATGTCCGAGCCGGGCGCGATCCTCGACATCCAGAACCTCCGCACGACGTTCCGCACCGACGAGGGCGAGGTCAACGCCGTCGACGACATCAGCATGACGGTGCGACGCGGCCGGACGACCTGCATCGTCGGCGAGTCCGGCTCGGGCAAGTCGGCCACCGCACGCTCGATCATCCAGGTCGTCGACAACCCCGGCCTGGTCGAGGGCGGGCGAATCCTGTTCCGCGCGGACCCGGACGGACCGGTCTACGACGTGGCGGCGCTGTCGGAGACCGGTGACGGCATCCGCTCGATCCGGGGCAGCCAGATCGGGCTGATCTTCCAGGAGCCGATGTCCTCGCTCAGCCCGGTGCACACGATCGGGAACCAGATCGCCGAGGTGCTCGAGCTCCACACCGAGCTCGACGAGCGTCAGATCCGCGAGCGGGTCATCGCCGAGCTCGAGGCCGTCGGGATACCGCAGCCGGCAGAGCGGATCGACTCCTACACGTTCCAGCTCTCCGGTGGCATGCGGCAGCGCGCGATGATCGCGATGGCGCTGATCGCCCGGCCGTCGCTGCTCATCGCCGACGAGCCGACGACGGCGCTCGACGTCACCACGCAGGCGCAGATCCTGGACCTGCTGGCCGAGCTCAAGCGCGAGCTGTCGATGACGATGATCTTCATCACCCACGACCTCGGGGTGGTGGCGGAGATCGCCGACGACGTGGTCGTGATGCGGCACGGCAAGGTCGTCGAGACCGGGCCGGTGGAGCAGATCTTCCACGACCCCCAGCACCCGTACACCCAGGAGCTGCTCGCCAGCCTGCCGCAGCGGGACGTGCCCACCGGGAGAGTCGCCCCGCCCGAGCCGCAGAGCACGCCGGAACGGGTCGAGGTGAGCGGCGCCGTCGAGGAGGCCGTCCGGCACGAGGAGACCGCGGGCGAGCCGCTGCTGCGGATCGAAGGGCTCCGGATGGAGTTCGACAGCGTGGCCGGCACGATGTTCTCTCGGCGGGAGAAGAAGCGGATCGTCGCCGTCAACGACGTCAGCCTGGAGATCGCGGCCGGCAGCACGCTCGGGCTGGTCGGCGAGTCCGGCTGCGGCAAGACCACGCTCGGGCGGTGCGTGATGCGCGCCTACCAGCCGACCGCCGGTCGGATCCACTACGACGACGGTGACCACGCCGTCGACCTCGCGACCCTCAGCACGTCCGAGCTGCGGCCCTATCGCCGGCTCGTCCGGATGGTGTTCCAGGACCCGTACGGCTCGCTCAACCCGCGCATGACCGTGCGGGAGGTGATCGGCGAGCCGCTGCGGGTCGCCGGGATCGCGCAGGGGTCCGAGCTCGACGACCGGGTCGAGTCGATGCTGGAGCGGGTGGGGTTGCGCAGGGCGATGGCCAGCCGCTACCCGCACGCGTTCTCCGGAGGTGAGCGGCAGCGGATCGGGATCGCGCGGGCGCTGATCACCGACCCCAAGCTGGTGGTCGCCGACGAGGCGGTGTCCGCGCTCGACGTCTCGGTGCGCACCCAGATCCTCGAGCTGCTCTCCGACCTGCAGGAGGAGCTGGGCCTGACCTATCTGTTCATCTCGCACGACCTCTCCGTGGTCGAGCGGATCTGCGACCGCGTCGCGGTCATGTACTACGGCAACCTGGTGGAGGAGGGCCCCGCGGCGTCGGTGTTCACCGACCCGCAGCACGGGTACACCCAGGCGCTGCTCTCCGCCGTGCCGATCCCGGACCCCCGCCTGCGCGGCACCCGCCCCCGGATCGTCTACCGCCCGGACGAAGCCGCCTGACCCGGCGACCCGCTCTGACCTCGCGTTCCGCTCTCACCTCGCGACCCGCTCTGACCTCGCGTTCGAGGTAATCGGCAGCCGCGGCGTGGTGGCGGATCACCTCGAATCGGTTGGTGTGGGTGCGGGGTTGCCGCTGCCGCCGGCGTTCCCGGCTCCGGTTCGAGGTAATCGGCAGCCGCAGCGTGGTGGCGGATTACCTCGAACCGCGGGTGGGGGTGGGGGGTGGCTGAGGCGGGGTGGTGGGGAGGTCAGTGCAGGCGGTCGCCGAGGAGGTCGTGGATGACCGGGAGGGGGGCGTGGTGGGCGAGGCCGGGGATGATCGCCTGCCAGGCGCCGCGGTCGTCGTCCCAGTACTGCCCGGTGAGCATCCGGCCGGGGTCGACGACGTCGTCGGTCACGTGCACCGTGGTGATGCGGTCGTCGACGACGGCGGCCAGCTTCGCGACGAATCCCAGCGCGCCGTCGGCCTCGATGTGCACAGGGCTGTCGGGCCCGAGCCCGGGCAGCAGCGTCGCCAGGTGCGGGTCGGCGAGCGCGACGTCGATCGCGCGGGTCACGTCGAACGCCTGACCGGCGGCCAGCGAGTCGTCGAGCCAGAGGAGGTCGCAGAGCAGCTTGAAGACGGCGCTCCGGTGGCTCCGTGGGTCGAGGCCGTCCTTGTCGTGGGGAGCCAGCACGCCGCGGCCGCGGACGTCGACGGCGAGGGTCGCGTCCGCGCTCGCCTCCCGGGCGGCGGGGTGGTCGGTGGTCAGGGAGCCGGTGCCGCCGTCCAGCAGCAGGATCCGCAGCGGGCGGGGTCCCGCGGTCGGGGCAGGGTCCGGCCGTAGCAGCACACCCGCGCCCCAGAGGTCGCGCTCGGAGCGCCACATGCCGTGGAGATGCCCCTCGCGCTCGGCCAGCCACCGCGCGAAGGGGGCTCGCGGCCGCTGCCGGTGCGCCCGGACACGGTCCTGGAGCCAGGCGCGGGCGGTGGCGGGCTCGGGTGGTGCGACGAGCTCGGCTTCGGCGCGGACGAGGTCGTGCACGAACAGCGCGTCCGGGTGGTCGATCGCGACCTGCCCGCTCGGCACCGCGCGCATGGCGTCCGCGGGCAGGGGCTCCTGGAGGTCGTCGAGGGGCGGCTCGGAGAGCCCGAACGCTGCGCAGAAGAAGCGTGCCGCGGCGTGCGCGAGCGGCGGTGGGTACCGGTGCGGGAACGGAGCCGTGTGCAGCTCCAGCGCCCCCGCGGCACCGAGCGTGCGGTAGGCGGCACGCGCTCGCTCGACCGACTCCAGGGTGCCCTCCATCGGGAAGAAGTCGAAGTCGACGGCGAGCACCGCCAGCGGGCGGGGTGCGAACGCGGCCAGCAGGTCGGCGTGGTCCACGCCGTGCGCCGTCCCGCCTGGCAGCACCTGCTCGGCGTCCTGCGACTGGCCCGACCACAGGTAGACGCCGCGGCTGGTCACGAAGGTACCCACCGCGGCGGCGGCGAGCCGATCCTCGAGCGCCAGCATCCACGTGGTCAGGGTGCCGCCACCGCTGTTGCCGGTGATGCCGATCCGCTCGGGATCGACGTCGGGGAGCGAGACCAGCAGGTCGACGGCGCGGCGCGCGTCGTGCACGAACCACCGGGCGATGCTCTGGCCCAGCCACCAGGCGGGCATCCCGGCGTAGCTGTGCTCGACCGTGCCGCGCATCGAGGGGACGTGCTCGGCGTCGAGGTAGCCCAGCCGCTCACCCTGGCCCTCCGGGTCGATCGCGAGCACCACCAGACCCGCGCGCGCCAGCCGTGCGCACACCTGCTGGTACTCGGGGGCGGCACGGCCGTTGGGCGTGTGGCCGCAGACGAACAGCACGGCAGGGCGGCGCCCGCTCCCGGTGCCGGGTCGATACAGCGTCGCGGTCACGTGCACGCCCGGCGAGGACTCGTAGACGACGTGCTCGACCACGCATCCCGTCCCCGCCAGGGGACCGCGCCAGCGGGTCGGCGGCGGGCCCTCGGGCCGCTGCGGCAGACCGCCGAACCCGGCGAGCACGGCGTCCCGCGTGGCCTGCTGGTGCGACCGCACGGCATCGGCGTCTGCCGCCTCGTCCAGTCCGACGGCGGTCCGGGCCAGCGTGCGCTCGGTGCGCCTGTTGACGTGCAGCAGAAGATCGAGCGAGACGTCGTGATGACCGTCGAGATTGGGGCGCCACCCGAGCGGGGTCACCATGAGCTGTCCCTCCGACGCGAGCGCACCTGACTAGGCTAGTGAGATGCATGCGGTTGCGGCAATTGCGAAGACAACGGACCACGGAGGTTCTCGATGAGCGAGACGCCAGCACCGCCGTCGCGCGGTGCCACAGGCGCCCGACGGCGATACGCCCTGATCGGGGCGTCGAACCGCGGTGTCGCGAGCTTCGCGCGGCCGCTGATCGGAGCGGCCGGCGGGGTCGACGGTGCGCACGGCTACGGAGCGAGCGACGACGACTTCTCGGCGGTCGGCGAGCTCGTGGCGGTGCTCGACGTGGACCGCGCGCGTGCGGAGGCGTTCGTGGCCACGCTCGTGCCGGAGGGGTATCCGCCGGTCGCGGTGTACGAGCCGGAAGCCCTCGAGGAGATGCTCCGCGAGATGCGACCCGACGCCGTCATCGTCGCCTCGCCCGACCACACGCACGGCAGCTACATCCTCGCGGCCCTCGAGGCGGGCGTCGACGTGATCTCCGAGAAGCCCATGGTCGCGACGGCGGCCGAGGCGGCCACCGTGGTCGCTGCCGAGGCCGCGAGCACCGCCACCGTGCACGTCACCCACAACTTCCGCTACCCAGCGCGGCACCGACGGATCAAGCAGATGCTCGCCGAGGGCGCGATCGGGCGGCCGCTGCACGTGGACCTCGCCTACTACGTCGACACCCGGCACGGCGCGAGCTACTTCCTGCGGTGGAACCGGGAGCGCGCAGCCTCGGGCGGGCTGACCATCCACAAGAGCACGCACCACCTCGACCTCATCGCGTGGTGGCTCGGCGCCGAGCCGACACGGGTGTACGCAGTCGGTGGCAGGGACTACTACGGACCGCGCAGCCCGCACCGGCCCGCCGGGGTGGGCACCGCGGCCGAGGTGCGCGAGCGGGACCCCTACCATCGCGCCCAGCTCGGGAGCGGCACGTTCCCGGAGGCGACCGGGCGGGCGCGCACGGGGCTGTTCGACCTGCCGTACGAGGTCCAGTACCCGGCCTCGCGGGAGATGACCCTCTACGACGACGAGATCGACATCGAGGACCACGTCGCCAGCCTGATCTCCTATGCGGGAGGCGCCACAGCCGCGTACGCGGTGCAGTTCTCGGCACCCTGGGAGGGGTATCGGCTGACGATCACCGGCACGCACGGGTCGATCGAGGCATTCGTGGGGCGCACCCCCGAGCAGGAGCAGCTGCCCGGGTCCGGCGAGCTCGTGCTGCGGCCGCTGTTCGAGGCGCCGCGACCCATCGAGGTGCCGGTCGCGACCGGCGGGCACGACGGTGCCGACCCGCTGATGCGTCGCGACCTGTTCGTCGGCCCGGACGAGGAGTCGACGGCGATGGGTCTGATGGCCGATGCCCGGCAGGGTGCGCTCGCGGTCGCCACCGGTGAGGCGATCTGGCGCTCGGCGCAGGAGGGGCGGGCGATCGAGATCAGCGAGCTGCTGCGCTGATCTCGCCGTCGAGCGGGGCGCGGTCCCAGCCTCCACGACCGCGCATCAGGACTCGGTCAGCGCCTTGTTGCGCAGCTCGGGGAGGAACAGGGTCGCGAGCATGGCCAGGCCGAAGGCGGCCGCGAACACCCCGAAGGTGAGGGCGTTGCCGCCGGCGGCGAGCAGCGGCGGCACCGAGAGCGGGGCGGCGATCGAGGCCAGCCGGCCGAACGCGGCGGCCGCGCCGGCGCCGGTGCCGCGCATCGACGTCGGGTAGACCTCGGGGGTGATCGCGTACAGCGCGCCCCAGGCGCCGAGGTTGAACGCCGACAGCACCATCCCGGCGACGAGGATCGCTGCGAGGCTGTCCGCCTGCCCGAACGCGAACGCCGCCCCGGCCGAGACCGCGAGGAACGTGATGAGGGTGGGGCGCCGTCCCCACCGCTCGATGAGGAAGGCCGCCAGCGCGTACCCGGGCAGCTGGGCGAGCGTGATGTAGAGCGTGTACTCGAACGACTTCACGATCGTGAAGCCCGACCCGAGCAGGATCGTCGGCAGCCACAGGAAGGCGCCGTAGTAGGCGAAGTTGATGCCGAACCAGACGGCCCAGAGGGCGGCTGTCCGACGGCGCAGGTCCGGTCGCCAGAGCTCGCGCCACCGCGGCGGCGCCGGCTCGGCGGGCACGGGCGTGGACGCCACCGGGGCGACGCCCGCCGACTCCTCGAAGCGCCGTACCGCCGCCTCTGCCTCCTCGACCCGACCCTTGCGCTCGAGGAAGCGCACCGACTCGGGCAGCCCGCGCCGCACCACCAGGGCGTAGATCGCCGGGACCACCCCGATCGCGAACGCCCATCGCCAGCCGTCCTCGAGCGGCACCACGAGGTAGCCGATCGTGGCCGCGGCGACCCAGCCGATCGCCCAGAACGCCTCCAGCAGCACCACCACGCGGCCGCGGATCTTGGTGGGGGCGAACTCGCTGACGAGCGTCGAGGCCACCGGGAGCTCGGCGCCGAGCCCGAGCCCGGTGACGAACCGCAGCACCAGCAGCACGCCGACACCACCGGCCAGCGCGGATGCCCCGGTCGCGAGCCCGTAGACCAGCAACGTCAGCGCGAACACCTGCCGCCGCCCGATGCGGTCGGCCAGCAGCCCGCCCACGCTCGCCCCGATCGCCATCCCGGCGAACCCGATCGAGAGGATCCACGACACCTCGGAGCCGCTCAGCGACCACTCGCTGACCAGCGCCGCCATGATGAACGAGATCAGCCCGACGTCCATCGCGTCGAGCGCCCACCCGATCCCCGATCCTCCGAGCAGCTTGCCGTGCTCGCGTGTGAACGGCAGCCTGTCGAGGCGTTCGGTGCGGGTCAGCGAGGTGGCGGGGTCGGCCGCGGGTGTCTCAGGCACGGGAAGAACCTCCCACACCTGCCGCGCCCGGCCGAACAGGTCGCAGATCCGCCCGGGTGCCGAGAGTCACGGCGCAGTCTCGCACGGGGTGGACCGCAGCGGTCGGGGTCAGGGTCGACTCCCGCCCAGGCGTTCCTCAGGCCAGGGCCTCGACGACGGTCGCGAGAGCGCGGGGGTCGGTCTGGATGATCAGGGTCGTCACGCAGGTCGCGGCCCAGGTGCGGGCCTGCTCGGCCAGCTCGGCGGGCGAACCCGCCAGGGCGACGTCGAGCACCAGCTCGGTCGGCACCGCGGCGGCCGCACCGGCCTTGTCCCCGGCCAGATACCGCGCGGTCACCTCGGCGCAGGCGTCCTCGTACCCCAGCCGCAGCACGGCGGCGCGGTGGAAGTTGGTGCTCTCCGAGCCCATGCCGCCGACGTACAGGGCGATGTGCGGCTTGAGCAGCGCGGCCGCCGACTCGACGTCGGAGCCGACGGCGACCGGCACGCTCGCGCACACCTCGAACTCGGCCGCGGGAGACCGCTCGGGCGCGCGCCGCGCGAAGCCGGCCTCGAGATGTCCGCGGGCATCGCCGTCGAGCCGGGGGGAGAAGAAGGCGGGCAGCCAGCCGTCGGCGATCTCGGCGGCGAGCGCGGTGTTCTTCGGGCCCTGCGCGGCGAGGTGGATCGGCAGGTCGGCGCGCAGCGGGTGCACGGTCGAGCGGAGCGGCTTGCCCTCACCGCCGGCCAGCGGCAACGGGTACGCCGGACCCGCGGCGGTGACCGGTCCCTCGCGCCGCAGCACGTCCCGCACGATCGCGACGTACTCGCGGGTCCGGGCGAGCGGCTTGGCGTACGGCTGCCCGTACCAGCCCTCGACGACCTGCGGCCCCGAGGCGCCGAGCCCCAGCACGTACCGGCCGCCCGAGAGGTGGTCGAGCGTCAGCGCGGCCATCGCGGTGGCGGTCGGGGTGCGGGCGGACATCTGCATGATGCCGGTCCCGAGCCGCACCCTCGACGTGCTCGCGCCCCACCATGCGAGCGGGGTCAGCGCGTCCGAGCCGTACGCCTCGGCGGTCCACACCGAGTCCAGACCGAGGTCGTCGGCGGCCGCGACCGCCTCGGCCGCGCCCGGAGGCGGTCCCGCGGACCAGTAGCCGGTGTGGAAGCCGAGCCTCACAGCTGCGTCACGACCTCGCGCGCCAGCAGCTCGAGGTGATCCAGGTCGGCGAGGTCGAGGACCTGGAAGTAGAAGCGCCCTGCGCCCGCCTCCCGGTACCGGCCGAGCTTGTCGACGACCTCCGACACCGTGCCCGACAGGCCCTGCGCGCGCAGCTCCTCGGGGTCGCGTCCGCTCGCTTCGGCCCGACGGCGGTACTCGGCGTCGTCGCGCCCCACCGCGGTGGTGTGGGCCAGCGACATCACGATCGACCCGGGATCGCGCCCGGCCTCCTGGCACGCGGCGCGGATCCGGCCGAAGTTGGCCGCCGCGTCCTCGACCGAGCAGAAGTTCGCGTTGTACTCCGTGGCGTACCGGGCCGCGAGGGCCGGCGTCCGCCGGGCGCCGGAGCCACCGATGATGATCGGGATGTCCCGCACCGGCTTCGGCAGGGCGGGGGAGTCGGCCAGCTGGTAGTGCTCGCCGTCGAAGGAGTACGTCTGCCCGCTCGGGGTGCCCCACAGCCCGGTGATGATCTCGAGCTGCTCGGCGAACGGTCCGAAGCGCTTGGCTGGGAACGGCACGCCGTACGCGCGGTGCTCGGCCTCGAACCAGCCGGTGCCCAGACCCAGCTCCACCCGCCCGCCCGACATCTGGTCGACCTGGGCCACCTGGATCGCGAGCAGGCCGGGCCAGCGGAACGTGGCGGACGTGACGAGGGTGCCGAGCCGGATCGACGACGTCTCGCGCGCCAGCCCGGCCAGCGTCACCCAGGAGTCGGTCGGGCCCGGGAGGCCGTCGCCCTCACCCATCGCGACGTAGTGGTCAGAACGGAAGAACGCGTCGAAGCCGAGGGTCTCGGCGGCCTGGGCGACCGCGAGCTGGTCGTCGTAGGTCGCGCCCTGCTGCGGTTCGGTGAAGATGCGGAAGTCGGGGTGCATGACCCCAGCCTGCCAGGTGTGGTGCGTGCGACTGGTACAGTGAACATCTGTTCATTCAACAGGAGGGATGTCATGCCACGGTCAGCCGAGCAGTACGAGCAGCTGCGCGACGCGACGCGGGAGAACGTGCAGACCGCGGCGATCGGCCTCTTCGCCCGTCATGGTTTCGCCGCGACGACTATGCGCCAGATCGCCGCTGCTGCGGGCATCAGCGCCGGTCTGATCTACCGCCACTACGCCAGCAAGGACGTGCTGTTCGAGGAGCTGCTCGCCCAGGCGGTGCACGGCCTGGACCGGATGGCCGAGGCCCTCCGGGAGGCTGCCGACCCGGCGCAGACCTTGCGGGCGACCACGGAGGCCATCCTCGGCGGCCTCCGCTCCGATCCGGCTGCGGAGTTCTTCATGGTGATGAACCAGGGCTTCACGACCGACGACCCTCCCGGGACCGCCGCCCGGCTGACCCGCGAGCACACCGCGCTCTGGGAGGCCACGACCGAGCTGATCCGACGCGGCCAGCGCGAGGCCGGCTTCCCGCCGGGCGATCCCGCCGAGCTCACCACCTGCTACTTCGCGACGCTCTCGGGCCTCGTGACGCTGCGGGCCGCGCTCGGCCCCGGGCTGCCGGTGCCCAGCGTGGAGGTCCTGCTGCGACCGCTCGTGGGGGAGGGACGATGAGCATCGACATCCGGCGCGCCGACGAGCTCGGAGAGCCCTTCCGGCGCCGCATCGCCGAGGTGCTGGTGCGGGGCTTCGCCGAGGACTTCGCCTACTTCTCCACCGACCCCGATCAGCTCGCGGACGCCTTCGAGCACATGATCCTGCTCGACCGCTTCTACGTCGCCCTCGTCGACGGCGAGCCCGCGGCGATCGCCTCGCTGACCGAGGGCCGGCAGGAGTGCTTCGCCCCGCGCTGGGCACCGATCCGGCGGCGTCTCGGGCTGGTGCACGGCACGATCACCTATCTCGTGGTGCGGAGCCAGTTCCTGGGCTCACCCCCGGACGCGCGCCCCGGCCTCGCGGAGATCGGCTTCGTCACCACCGCCCCGGCCTACCAGGGCCGCGGGGTGGCCACGGCGCTGATGCGGCACCTGCTGGCGCTGCCAGGCATCGACGAGTTGCTGCTCCGGGACATCAAGGACACCAACGTCGCCGCGCTGGCGCTGTACCGGAAGCTGGGCTTCGAGCAGTCCGCGAGCCGGCCGATGCGCTCACCGGCCCGTGCCGGGTTCTCGGAGTACGTCTCGATGCGGCGGTCGAGCACGCGGGCATGACGAAGGCCCGCGCCTCCCGAGAATGATCTCGGGGCGCCGCACTGGACGAGTGTGCGGCTACGCGGGCCTTCGGGTGACTGCCGTGATCTCACCAGCGCTCACGCGCCGTCGGGATGGGCAGTAGCCGTCCGTTGCGGCAGTGAGCCCTAGCGGGCAGTCACCTCACGAGTCCCAAGATTCTTCACGTCTCGGACCACCTCCTTTCGCGTGTAGCAGCACGGTATGTCCGACGGCGAGGGTTCCGCCAGGTTTTTCGCTCACCGCGATCTGGCGCCCGTCGGGGCTTGCTCGGGGAAGGTCAGAACTGGGTCGAGACCCGGTGCGGGGTGGGCGCAGGTCCGGTCAGGACTCGGCGAACTCGATGCTCCCGCGGCGGCGGCCGGCGGTGGCGAGCCGTTCGAGGAGGAACGCGGCCACGCCGTACCAACCGAGCGACGTCAGCACCGCCAGCCCGAGCGAGGTGAGGATCGTGAGGGAGTCGCCCGTGCCGCCCTCGAGCAGCCGGATCACGTGCAGCGTGTGGGTCAGCGGGAAGACCTGGGCAGCACCCTGCAGCCACACCGGCCAGAACGAGAGCGGCACCGTGACGCCGCAGATCAGCATCATGACCGTGTAGGAGAGGTTGGTCGCCCAGTTCCGCAGCCGCATGAAGCGCAGCACCAGCGCCGCGAGCGCGAGGCCGTAGCCGTAGGTGGTGATCGCGACCAGCACGAGCACCCCGAAGGCGGCGAACCCGCTGCTGAGCGTGAACCGCACCCCGAACGCCGGGCCGATGGCGAAGAGCGCCACCGTGGCCGTCGCGACCCCGCTCGGCAGCCACTGCACGCTGCGCCCCAGGAACACCGGCCACAACCGGCTCGGCGAGGCCACCAGCAGCGGCAACGTGCCGGAGTAGCGCTCGCGGGTGCTGGTCGAGACCACCAGCAGCGTCTCCATCGCCGTCGCCACCACGGCGGCGCCGATGTACAGGTACCGCATGCGATCGGGGCTGCCCAGCAGCGAGCCGATCAGGGCGTAGAAGATGACCTGGGCCACGATCCTGCCGAGCCAGCCCAGCGTCCAGGTCAGCGGCGTGAAGGTGGCCGCCAGGTCGGCCCAGGCGTTCCTGCTCGAGGCCAGCACCACGCGCGCCGTGGTCCCTCGCGGCAGTCGGGTGCCGACCACGGGCCGCTCGACGGCTGCAGCGCTGTCAGGCATGGCCGATGGTGCCCGTCTGCCGGACCTCGGCGAGCGCGCGCCGGACCAGCACCCCACCCACGACGCCGCCGAGCGTGCCGAGCAGCACGATCATGACCAGGTGCAGCGCGACGCCCTGGACCGGTCCGGCGTCGAGCGAGCTGCGCATGAGGTCCGAGGACCAGGACAGGAACACCAGCCGGGTCGCGGGCTCCAGCCAGTCCGGCAGATAGCTGACCGGCACGATGATCCCGCCCAGGATGTAGAACGGGTACGTCAAGGTGTTCTGGAAGGCGCGGGCGGCGCGCGTGCGCACGAACAGCGCCGCCAGCGCCATCGCGCTGCCGGCCGTGGCGTAGGCGGTGGCGAGGACGGCGCCCACGAACACCCACGGGTGGTAGATCTCCACCCGCACCCCGAACACCAGCGCGGCCACCAGCCAGGACTCCACGAACCCGAGCATCGACACGGTCGTGACCGCCGCGATCCGACCGGTGATCACCGCCGGGAACGGTGCCGGTGCGACCACCAGCGCTTCCAGGGAGCCGTTCTCGCGCTCGCTCTCGACCGTGTCGCCCGAGGTCTGCAGCGCCATCTGCCACAGCACCAGCAGCGCCGGCGCCAGCACCGCGAACGGCGCCAGGTCCTCGCGTCCTGCCTGCAGCATGATCGCGAGGAACACCAGCGTCAGCAGCGGCGCCGTCACCAGCGCCATCAGCCGGTCGGGGGAGCGGCGCAGCTCGCGAACCTCACGCTCGCTGCCCGCCAGCAACCCGTTCAGGTAGGCCAGCGCCGACTCGAGACGTGTCGGCGGCGCGATGATCAGCGTCACCGATCGACCCGCATCCCGCGGTTGCCGATGACGCGCAGGTAGACCTCGGCCAGGTCCGGACGCGTGGTCGCCACGTCGGTGATCCCTAGGTCGAGGAGGAGCCGCATGACCGCCGGGGCTGCGCCGTCGGCGGCGGTGTCGACCAGCAGCGTCCCCTCTGCGACCTCGTGGACGGTGGCCACGCCGTCGAGCCCCGACAGGGCCGCCGTGACCGGCGCGACCTGCGCGGGGAGCAGCCCGGAGGCGCGCACCCGCGCGTACCGGGTGATCCACCTGCCGAGGGTGCTGGGCCGCTCGGTCGCGAGGACCGAGCCGTGGTCGATGAGCGTGACGCGGTCGCAGATGGCCTCCGCCTCGGCCATGTCGTGCGTGGTCACGAGGATCGTGCGGCCCTCGGTCTGCAGGCTCGTCACCAGCGTGCGGAACTCCTGCGCGGCGACGGGGTCCATGCCGGTGGTCGGCTCGTCGAGGATGAGCACGCGGGGGTCGCCGATGAGCCCGCGCGCCAGGTGGAGGCGCTGCTTCATGCCGCGGCTGAAGGTCTCCACGCGGGTGTCTGCGCGCTGGTCGAGGCCGAGTCGCTCCAGCAGCTGTCCGACGCGCCGCTGCGACTGGGTGCCCGAGAGGCCGTACAGCGACGCCCAGAACTCGAGGTTCCCACGCGCCGTCAGCCGGGTGTACAGACCCCGCTCGCCGCCGAACACGATGCCGATCAGGCGCCGCACGGCGGCGGTCTCGGACTCGACGTCGTAGCCGCAGATCTCGACGCTGCCTCGCGTCGGGAGCAGCACGGTCGAGAGGATCTTGCACAGCGTGGTCTTGCCCGCACCGTTGGGGCCCAGCAGCCCGTGGATCTCGCCCTCGGGGATCTGCAGGTTGACGTCCTTGAGCGCCGTCACGACCGGCTGCCCCCGACGGCCCCCGAACTCGCGACGCAGCCCGACAACTGCGACGGCGGATCCCACGGCTCGACCGTACTGCACGCCCGCCGAGCGCCCTGGATCCGGGCCGAAACCGCGATCGAATCGAGACCTACGTCAGCCCGCTCAGCTGAACAGCTTGGGCTGCGGCGGCCCGAGCGTGGGGTCGACGCCCTCGAAGAGGCTGGCGACCGACTCCCCGGCGTGGATCCGCGCGATCGCCTCGGCGAACAGGCCGGCGACCGAGCGGGTGGTCAGCTGCGGCCACCCGGTCGGAGCGGGCACGGTGTCGGTGGTGACGACCTCGGTGATCATCGGGTGGTCGCGGAGCCGCTCGACCGCCTTGCCGACGAACAGACCGTGCGTGCACGCCACCGCTGCCTCGGTGCACCCCTGCTCGGCGAGCCGCTCGAGAAGCTCGACGATCGAGCCGCCGGTCGCGATCTCGTCGTCGAGCACGATCGCTCGCTTGCCCGCGACGTCACCGACGATCGAGTCGATCACCACCCGGTCGTCCGCCAGCCGCTGCTTGTTGCCGGCCGCGACCGGGAGGCCGAGCAGCCGCGCGAACTGGGTCGCGGTCTTGGCGTTGCCGAGGTCGGGTGAGACCACGACCGAGTCGGCGCGATCCTGCTGCAGGAAGTGCTCCGAGAGCACCCCCAGCGCCGTGAGGTGGTCCAGCGGCACCTTGAAGAATCCGTGCACCTGCGGTGCGTGCAGGGTCATCGTCAGCACCCGGTCCGCGCCCGCGGTCTGCAGCATGTCGGCGACGAGCCGGCCGCCGATCGAGATCCGGGAGGCGTCCTTCTTGTCCGACCGGGCGTAGGCGTAGTGCGGGATCACGGCGGTGACCTGGGCCGCGGAGGCGCCGCGCGCGGCGTCGATCATCAGCAGCAGCTCCATCAGGTGCTCCTGCGTGGGCGGCACCAGCGGCTGCACGATGTAGACGTCCCGCTGGCGGCAGTTCACCTGCAGCTGCGCTTGGAGGCAGTCGTTGGCGTACCGGGAGATCTCCACGCCGGACAGCGGCACCCCCAGGTGCCCGCAGATCGACTCGGCCAGCGGCCGGTGGGCACTTCCGGAGAAGACGACGATCTCGCGCACGTTGCTCCGCGGTGAGTGGGTCCACTGGGTCGTGCCCACACTATCCGGCTGCCGAACCCCTCACGCCCTCGTCCAGCTCAGCACGGTGATCGAGTGGGCCGGGAAGGTGTGGCAGCCCTCCTCGAGCCGGACGTCGCCGGGCGCGGACAGGGAGACACGGTCCGGCGCCTCGAGCGTGTTGACGGCGAACAGGTCGGCCTCGCCGGCCCCGAGCGTGCGGGCGCTCACCTGGGTGGGGAGGCCACCGGGGACGACGATCCTGGCCCGGACATCCGCGGTGGCTGACCGGTTGATCACGGCGAGGTACGCCGTCGAGCCGTCGGCGGAGCGCGACGCCGAGGCGTCGAGGTGACCGATGACGGCGGGCGTGGTGCGGAAGTCGCCGCTCGCGCGGCGGTCGTCGCCCTGGCGCACCGACTGGGTCCACGAGGGACCGTCGACCCGCGCCGGCACGTGCACCGGCCCGGTGTGGCTCTGGTAGAGGTCCCACACGTGGAAGGTCGCGGCGCGCACCACGCCCTCGGGCCGCACCTCCAGGAGCCCGTTGGCGTTGACCAGGTTGACGGTGTTCGCCATCGTCACCGGGACCTCGAGCGCGCTGGCCCGGTGCATCGCGTGGAAGACGCCCGCGTAGAACAGGGCGTCGGCGAGCGTGCGTGGGGAGTACCGGTTGACCCGCCGCAGCGCGGCGCCGTCCTCGATCTCGACCTCCGGCTGCTCGCGCGGAGCGAACCCGCCGCCGGCGCCCGGCTGCGGGGCGGGCCACGCCGCGGGCTCGACGTGCCGGATGTTCCACTCGTCCATCGCGATCCCGAGCGGCCGGCGCTCGCCGTGACGGGTCGAGGTCGCGGCGATCAGCTCGGACTGGTCGGCGATCGCCTGCTCCACGTACCGGGCCTGCGCCACCACCGCCTCGTACTCGGCCACGCTCGGGTCGACCAGGTGGCGGCTCGCGCCGTACAGGTGCAGCGAGATCCAGTCGACGACGTCGCCCAGCTCGGCCGCGACCTCCCGGGTCCACTCGCGGTGCTCGTCCCCGACCGCCACGAACCGCAGCGCCGGGTCCACCGAGCGCATGAACCGGGCGTGCTCGCGGGCGTCGTGGACGTAGGCCTCGACCGGCCGGTGCCCCATCTGCCAGGGCCCGTAGACCTCGTTGCCGATGCCCCAGATGCGCACGTCCTGGGGGTCGCTCAGCCCGTCGGCTGCCCGCCGACGGGTCATCGTGGTGTCGCCGCCGTAGTTGGTGTACTCGACCCAGCGCACCGCGTCGTCGACCGAGCGGGCGCTGTGCGCGAGGTACGGCTCGGTGCCGACCTCGCGGCACCACGCCAGGAACTCCGGGGTCCCGAACCGGTTGCTCTCCTCCGAGCCCCAGGCGAGCTCCAGGGTGCGCGGGCGCTGGTCGCGAGGGCCGGTGCCGTCCTCCCAGCGGTAGGGGGAGGTGAAGTTCCCACCCGGCCACCGCACGACCGGCAGCCCGAGCTCGCGGCACGCCTCGATGACGTCGCGTCGGCACCCCTGCAGCAGGCCCGGCTCGGCGATCGAGCGCGGCGAGCCCTCGTCGAGGACCCCGCCCTCGATGTTGCCGAAGAACGCCGACTCGAGGAAGTGACCGTAGATCCGGCGGTCGATGGTGCTCGACGGCGTCCCGCCG
Organism: Pseudactinotalea suaedae; assembly: GCF_009733815.1. GTDB lineage: Bacteria > Actinomycetota > Actinomycetes > Actinomycetales > Beutenbergiaceae > Pseudactinotalea > Pseudactinotalea suaedae. The sequence goes on along the minus strand of NZ_WNXY01000009.1, from coordinate 245,415 downwards.
ATCGTGATCGTGGCGGTGGGATGGGCGGTGGTGGTGCTGGGCAACGTGGCTCCTTGGGTAGGTGGGGTCAGCCCTTGACGCCGCCCTGCGACACGCCTTCGATGACGTACCGCTGGGCGAAGACGAACACGGCGAGCACGGGGACGCTGGCGATCACCGCGCCCGCCATCAGCAGGTCGTAGCGCGAGGCGTACTCGCCCTGCAGCTGCGCGAGCCCGGCCGGCAGCGTCAGCATGTCGGTGCTGAACAGCACGAACACCGGCCACAGGAAGTCGTTCCAGCTGGACAGGAAGGCGAGCACCGCGAGGGTGGCGATCGCGGGCAGCGCCAGCGGCACCATGATCCGGCGGAACACCTGCCAGGCGTTGGCGCCGTCGATGCGGGCCGCCTCCTCGAACGCGGGGTCGATGCCGGCGAAGAACTGCCGGACCAGCACCACCCCGAACGCACCCGCCGCCGAGGGCACCACGAGCGAGGCGTAGCTGTTCAGCCAGCCGAGCTGGTTGACGATGAGGAAGTGCGGGATCAGGAAGATCACGCCGGGCACGAACATCGTGGCGAGCACGACGCCGAGCAGCGCGTTGCGGAACGGCAGGTGCAGCCGGGCGAGTGCGTAGGCCGCGGTGGTCGCGACCACGACCACGAGCGCGCTGTGCAGCACCGCCGTCAGCAGGCTGTTGCCCAACCAGCGCAGCACCGGCAGCCGGTCGTTGCCGAGGATCTCGGCGTAGGCGGCGGTGGTCGGCTGCTGCGGCAGCAGGGTGAACGTGAGGGAGTTGGCCTCCTGCACGGACTTGAACGACGTCGAGACCATGAGGACCAGCGGCAGCACGAACACCACGGAGAGCAGCACCAGGGTGACCCCCAGCGCGATCCGCCGGGGGCGGCGCCGGGTGGCCGGCTTCTCCGCCACGGACGTGTCGGGGCGATCGAGCGTGGTCGTGGTCATCGGTCGTCTCCTCCGAGCTTGCGGAACCCGAGCACGACGATCCCGCTGAGGAGCATCAGCGTGACCGCCAGGATCATGCTCATCGCGGACGAGGCCCCGATGTCGAAGCCCTGGATGCCGGTCTCGGCGATGTAGCCGATCGCGGTCCGGGTGTCGCTGCCCGGCTGCTCCTGGGTGATGAGTGCCGACTGGCCGTACATGTTCGCCGAGGCGATGATCGTGATGGCGACGACGAACTGCAGCACCCGGGTGATGCCGGGCAGGGTGATGGCGGTGAAGCGCCGCAACGGTCCTGCACCGTCGACCTTGGCGGCCTCGTACAGCTCCTTCGGCACGTCCTGCAGCGCGGCGAGGTAGATCACCGAGTTGAAGCCGATCGTCCACCACAACGTCGCGACGACCAGCGAGACCCAGCCGGCGGGCAGCGTGGTGGTCCAGGCGACGTCGAGCCCGAGGATCTGGTTCACCGGTCCGAGCTGGCGGTCCAGCAGGTATCGCCAGAGCAACCCGGTGACCGCCACCCCCAGCACGTACGGAGCGAAGTAGAGGGCGCGGAAGAACGTGCGCCCGGGGAACCGCCGGTGCAGCAGCATGGCCAGCCCGAGCGGGAGCGCGATCAGCAGCGGTGCGCTCAAGGCGGTGAAGATGCCGGTGGCCCTCATCCCCTTCCAGAACTCGACGCTCGTGACCGTGCTGCCGGCGAACAGCTCGGCGTAGTTGGCGGCACCCACCCACGGCGTGCCGGGCAGACCCAACGACCAGCGGTGCAGGCTCGCCCACACGGCCGAGGCGACCGGCACGATCACGAAGACCGTGAAGATCACGAGGAACGGTGCGAGGAACGCCAGCGAGGTCCACGGCGAGCTGCGGCGCAGCCGCGGGTTCGAGTCTCGTCGGGATCTCGAGAGCTCGGTGGAGCTGACGGCGGTCATACGGAACTCCTCGTTCGTCGGGGCGGGTTCATCCGAGCAGCTCGTTCACGTCGTCGAGCTCGGCCTGGGCGGTCTGCTGCGCGAAGGCGAGCGCCGCGGCCGGATCGACCCCGCCGAGCACCGCCTCGCCGACCGCCCGCTGGAAGCTGTTGCTGGCGATCTCCCGCGAGCCGGGGATCTGTGGCAGGAAGGCTGCGACCTCGAACACGCCCTCGGTGGCGAGCGCGGCCTGCGGCGAGGACCGGAACTCCTCGGTCTCGCGCACCGAGGCGCGCGCCGGGGTGTTGCCGCCGGCGATCCAGGGGGCGGAGTTGCGGCTGACCCAGTCGACGAACGTCTGCGAGGCGTGGGCGGCGTCGGCGTCCCGCTGGGACTGCCCGGTCAGCACGAAGTTGTGCGAGTTCGCGAACACCCCCGGCTGCGGTCCGATCTGCGGGAACGGCGCGACCCCCCACGCCAGGTCCGGCGCGGTCAGCTGCAGGTCCGGGATCGCGGCGGGCAGGTCGGCCAGCAGCGCGGCCGTGCCGTTCTTGAAGGGTGTGCGCGGATCGGTGACACCGCCGGGGCTGACGCCCCGGTCGATCTGCTCGACCATCCAGGCCAGGGCCTGCACCCCGGCCTCGGACCCCATCTCCGCGACGGTGCCCTCGGGGTTGTAGAGACGACCGCCGAACTGGGCCAGCAACGTGACGAAGAGCTGCCACGAGGGCGGCACCCAGAACGGCTGCGCGAGACCGTTCGACTGCAGCGCGGCCACCGTGTCGGTGTATCCGTCCGCGTCCAGGACCGGCCCGGGGGTGCCGGCGGAGGCGAGGGCGTCGGTGCTCCAGTACTGCGCCATCGTGAACAGGTCCAGCGGGATCCCGTACCGCGCGCCCCGGTAGACGCCGTTGTCCCAGGCCGCCGGGACGAAGTCCTCGCCGTCGACGCCCAGTCCCTCGACCACGTCGTCGAGCGGCACCAGGGTGTTGCGTGCCGCGAAGGTCGCGAGCTGGTCCAGGTGCATGATCGCGATGTCGGGACCGACGCCGGCACCGACCGCGGGCATCACCTTGGTGTACATGTCGTCGGCGACCAGGGAGGTCATCACGACCTCGATGTCCGGGTGGGCGGCGTTGAAGGCGTCGACCATCGCCGCCATCGCCGGACCGTCACCACCGGTGAAGGGGTTCCAGAACTGCAGGCGCTGCCGCGGTCCGGTGTACTCGCCCTCCCGGTACCGGGCGGGCTCCTGGGCGGCACCCGCACCGATCGACGGTGCGCACGCTGCGAGCAGGGCCGAGCTGCCGAGCAGACCGAGGAAGGTGCGTCGCGAGGCCGCGGCGACCGGTCGCCGTCGGGCGCTCACAGCTGCGTCCCGCCCTCGAAGGAGCTGAGCGAGGTGTCGTAGCTCTTGTCGCCGACCGGGTACATCGAGGTCATCCAGTGGTAGAAGTTGTCGCCGCGATCGCGGAGCTGGCGGTAGAGCCGGGCGAGCAGGTCGTCGCGGACCTCGCGCAGCGCGGGGTCGTCGTAGGCGTTGCGCAGCTCGTGAGGGTCGGTCCGCAGGTCGTAGAGCTCGTTGACCGAGTCGGGGTTGACCACGACCTTGTACCGGTCGGTCACCAGCATCCGCTGCGGGTACGGGAAGTGGTGGCCGTGGAACTCGCCGAGCAGGTCCTCGCGCCACGGGGCCTCGTCGGTGTCCTGATCGCCTCGGAGGATCGGCAGCAGCGAGGAGCCGTCGACGGCGTGGGCCGGGTCGAGACCGGCCAGGTCGAGCACGGTGGCGGTCATGTCGATCAGGTGGACCAGCTTCTCCGAGGTCTGCCCGGCGGCGCCGCCCGGGACCGTGACGATGCCCGGGATGCGGTAGATGTCCTCGTACATGGCCGGCCCCTTGTCGTGCAGTCGGTGCGCTCCGGTGAACTCGCCGTGGTCGGCGGAGAAGAGCACGGCGGCGTCGTCGAGGAGGTCGAGCTCGCGGGCGGCGTCGAGCACGCGCCCGATCTGGGAGTCGACGAGCGTCACGTACCCCCAGTAGGCGGCGATCAGCTCGCGGGAGGTCTGCTCCGAGAGGGTGTCGAAGGTCCAGTGGGCGCTGTAGTTGCGCTGCACCGGCGGCTTGCCCTCGAAGGTCTCCGCGATCGAGGCGGGGAGCTCGATGTCGTCCGGGTCGTACATCTCCCGGTACTCCTGGGGCAGCACGTACGGCAGGTGCGGACCGAAGAAGTGGGTGGCGAGGAAGAACGGGCGGGTGGGGTCCTCGGCGTAGCGGTGCAGCAGCTCGATGCTGCGGTCGGCGAGGTAGTGCTCGAACGTCGCCTCCAGCGGCTGGTGCAGCGTCGCCGCGAGCAGGTTCCCCGGTTCTCCGTTGGGGAAGGTGCCGCGGACCTCGTCGCTGATCCGGTAGGGCGGCAGCCCGCGCTCCTCGAGATAGCGCAGGTAGTCCGGGTGGTCGACCGGGTTGTGCCAGCCCGGCAGGTCCGGGCCGTCGAAGCCGAAGTCCGAGGCCTTGCGGTGCGTCCCGACGTGCCACTTCCCGATCAGCCCGAGGCGGTAGCCGGCACCCGCGAGCTCCTCGCTGAAGGTGTACTGACCCTCGGGCAGGTCCTCGAGATAGCCGACGTTGCGTTCGTAGTTCGCGAGCAGCTTGTGCCGGAACGGGGCTTCGCCGGTCAGCAGGCTCGCACGCGCAGGGGTGCAGATCGCCGACGGCGTGTAGCAGCGGTCGAACCTCGTGCCGGCCGCCGCGAGCGCATCGAGGTTCGGCGTCTGGACGACGGCGTTGCCGTAGCAGCCGAGGGTGTCGGTGCGGTGCTGGTCGGTGAGGAAGAACAGGATGTTGCGTGCCATGGGATCTCTCGGGTCGGCAGGGTGCGGGGAGGCGGAGGGCTGAGGGGCGGGGTGGCCGGTCAGGACGCGGCCGTGGTGGCCAGGGGCAGCGCGAGGTCCGGGTCGCGCAGCAGGGCTCCGATGCCGCCGAGAGCACCGGCCGGCTGCCCCAGCTGGGCCAGGTGCAGCCGCGGCGGCTCGGCACCGGTCGGCAGCGCGTGGCGGGTGAGCGCCGACCGCAGCGGCGTGAGCAGGTGGTCGCCGAGCGTCGTCAGCTCGCCCGCCACCACGGTGTCGGTGACGTCGAGCGCGGTGCAGGCGCCCGCCAGCACCCGGCCTGCCGCGTCCGCGGCCCGGACGACGGCGGTCTCGGCGCGCCGGTCGCCCGCGGCCAGGGCGGCGGCGAGCAGATCGAGGTCGGCCACGCCCGCGGCGTCGAGCAACGCCTGCCGCCCGGCGACCGACTCCAGGCAGCCGAGCTTGCCGCAGCGGCACGCGAGCGGCTCGTCGGTCACGCTCACGTGACCGAGCTCGCCGGCGAGGTTGCGCGCCCCGACGCGCATCACGCCGTCGAGGATCACGGCACCGCCGACGCCGGCGGCCAGTCGCAGGTAGAGGACGTCACGCATGCCGCGTGCGACGCCCCACACGTGCTCCGCGAGCCCGGCGAGGCGGGTGTTGTTCTCGAGGAGGATCGGCACACCGAAGGTGCGCTGCAGCTCGTCGTGGGTGTCGGTGACCACGGTCTCGCGGTGCGCGATCGACCCGGCCACGCCCACACCGATCCCGAGCAGCCGGGGGGTGCCGCGGGTGGCGAGCAGCGAGCGGACCATGGCGGCGGCGATGCGGGTGCGCTCGGACCAGGGGGTGGTGACGTCGCACCGGACGGACCTCGTGCCGACCACCACGTGCGCGGCGTCGGCTGCCGCGACCGTGACATGCGTGTGCCCCAGGTCGACGCCGACGATCAGCCCGACGCTCGGGTTCAGCGTGACCAGCTCGGGTCGGCGGCCGGTGCGGCGCCGGGGTGTGCTGCCGGTGGTGACGCCCAGGGCGCCCGATGCCAACAGGTCGCGCGTGAGGGTCGAGACCGTGGCCCGGGACAGGCCCAGCGCCTCTGCGAGCGCGGCTCGGTCGGTGGCGCCGTGCGCTCGGAGATGGTCCAGCAGCTGGACCTCGTGGGCCTCACGGCGGCCACGGCTGGGGTGCTCGCGTCGTTGATGCACACCGCATGGTTGAGCGCTCGGTCGCAATGCGTCAACATCTGACAGAACTTCTGTCGAGGTCAGCGGCCAGGTCGACAGAACCGCGCCGAGCCGCCGTCGCGACGGGCGGCCGGCGGGTAGCGCTGCCCTCCGGGCAGCGGCCCGGCCGCGTCGAGAACGCCTATCCTCGGCGGAGGGCGGGACGCGAGGGAGGGCGCACGTGGCTGACGACGACTGGGCACCAGCGTCCGTCAGCGCGCTCGAGGAGGTCACCGGCACCGGTCCGAGGCCGGCGCCGACCCTCGAGGTCCCCGGGTACACCGACCTGCGCGAGGTCGCCCGCGGTGGTGACTCGATCGTCTACCGGGCACGCCAGCGCAGTCTCGACCGCGACGTCGCGATCAAGGTGATCCAGGTCGCCGATCCCCAGGCCGCCACCCGGTTCGAGCGCGAGCTGGCGATCACGCTGCGGCTCGGCCGCCAGCACCCGCACATCGTCACGGTGCTTGACACGACCACCGCCTCGACCGGTGAGCCGTGCCTCGTGATGGAGTTCCACGACCTCGGCTCGCTGCACGACCGGCTCCGCGACACCGGCCCGCTCGCGGTCTCCGACGTGGTCACCGCGGGCACCGCGGTGGCCGACGCGCTCGCGTTCGCGCACGCCCACGGCGTCCTGCACCGCGACGTGAAGCCGCAGAACATCCTCGTGCTCCCCACCTCGTACGTGCTCTCTGACTTCGGGATCGCGCGCATGGCCGACGCCGGTCACACCGCCACGCTGGAGCGCTTCAGCTACCGGCACGCCAGCCCGCAGGTCCTCGACGGGCTCGCACCCACCGAGGCCGACGACGTCTGGTCGCTCGGCTCGACGCTGTTCACCCTGCTCGACGGCCGTGCGCCGTTCGCGTCGCTCGATCCCGCCGAGGACACCGCGCTCTCCTACCTGCGCCGCGTCCGCGTCGGCGAGCGCCGCACCCTGGACCGCGACGACGTGCCGCCCGAGCTCGTCAGCTTCCTCGAGGACTGCCTGGTGCCCGACCGCGAGGCGCGGCTCGCCACGGCCGCGGAGGCGTTGCGCCGGCTGCGTCAGATCCGGACCGAGGACCGCTCCTGGAACCCGGCGCCAGCCGATCACCCCGAGGCGGACGTCGCCACCCACCCGCGGCCCCACGGCGGGAGGTCCGACGGCGTCCCGGCCGGTGGGTCTGCCGTCGCACCGATCGCTGGGGCGGGTGGGCGAGCCGCGGACGAGCCCGCGCCCGAGCCGGAGGGCGGGTGGGCGCCCGGCGCCGCGGTGGCCGCCTCCGGCCCGGCCCGCACGAGCGAGCCCGACCGAGGTGGCCCACCGGTCGCCGTCGAGCGGGGCGAGGAGCGCGACGGCCACGAGCCCGCGCCGGTGGCTCCGTCGGTGCTCGCGCACGTCGGCCGGCAGCAGGCCCCGCCGCGCCGGTCCGACCCTGACGCCGACCACACCGGGCTCGCCCCGGCCGACCTCGACGACGAGCGCGAGGGCGACCGAGCCGGCCGGGGCACCGACGAGAAGGACAGCCCGCCCGCGACCTGGCGTCGCGTCGTCGCGTTCTTCGGCGGCGTGCTGCTGGTCGGAGCGGCGATCGGGGTGGGGTCGGCCGTCATCCGCAACCTCAGCGGCGACGAGGAGCCCACCGATCCGGGCACGCTCGACAGCGGTCCCGTGCCCACCTCGACCGAGGTCGAGTCCGGCGACGCGGTCGACATCCAGGTCGTCGACCCCGCGCTGTCACCGCGTCAGCTGACGATCGACCGCGACAACGGGACGTCGGTCGAGCTCAGCTGGACCCATTCCGAAGAGGCGGTCGACGTCTACGCCGTGGTCCTGGTGGAGAGCGCCGACAGCCCTGAGAACCTGGTGGCGCCGCCGGCCCTGCTCGCGCTGGCGCCACCGCTGTTCCAGGCGACGATCGAGGGGCTGGACCCGGACGGCTCGGAGTGCTTCGCCGTCGTCGGCCTGCTCAGCGACACGAAGGAGGCGGGTATCTCGAACATCGAGTGCCGCTGACCCCCACTCCGCTTTCAACACGATTCCGTCCACCCCCGGGTTTCAACACGATTCCGTCCACCTCGGGGTTTCAACACGATTCCGTCCACCCGGGGTTTGCCGCGCCCGGCGGTGGCTCAGCGGCGCCAGACCCCGGGCGAGATCCACCACAGCGTCCGACGCCACCACGACGAGCGGCTGCGCAGGCCCGCACCGACCTCGCGGCCCAGCGCCCAGGCGTCCGGCCGGTCGCCGATGATCGGGTGCGCCGGCGCGTAGGCACTCGCCTCGGCGCGCTCGGCGAGAGCGACCGCTGACCCGGCGACGCCGTCGGGCAGCGACGCGGCGAGATCTCGCGCGGTGGCGCCCGGAGGCGGCGGCGTCCCGGCGAGCCGCATCGCGTCCTCGAGGTGGGCCCACGCGCCCTGCTCACCGGCACGGCGCCAGCGCGCGCTCCGCACGAAGCGAGCGATGCCCAGCCCGACGGCACCGAGCACCGCGAGCCCGAGCGTGACGAGCGCGAGGAGCAGCGGGAGCGAGGGACCGGTCGCGTCGGCGTCGTCCTCGTCGACGACCTCGCTGTCCTCGGTGTCGGCCTCGGCGGGGTCCGGCTCGGGGTCGTCACCGGCCTCGCCCTCGGGCTCGGGGGTGGGCAGGTCGGTCGTGATCGCCGAGTCGGGCGAGGGGTCGACGGCGACCCATCCGATCCGGGACAGGTACACCTCGGCCCAGACCCGCGCGTTCTCGCCGAGCACGGTCGCGGTGCCGGCGCCGTCGGCCTCGGGGACCTGGAAGCCGACCACGAGGCGGGTCGGGATGCCGAGGGTCCGGGCCAGCACCGCGAACGACGCGGCGAACTGCTCGCTGGTGCCGACCTGGCCGCCCTCCTCGTGCGGCTGGAGCAAGAACTGCGCGAGCCGGGCGTAGGAGGAGCCCGACCGGGCGCCGTGGTCGAGCACCCGCTCCTCGCCGGTGGCGTCCGTGCGGAGGGTGTCGTTGCGGACCGCGTCCGCGAGCAACGAGACCTGCTCCCAGCGGCTGGAGACGCCGCCGGTGATCCGCTGCGCCGCCTGCGCGAACACCGGAGGGACGCGCGGCAGCTCGAGGTAGCGCTGCACGTCGGCCGCCTGCGGCACGCTCGCGCTGCCGATCGCCTCCGGGGTGGCGTCGTTGATCGTGCTGGTGATCGTTGCGGTTGCGTCCCCGTCGGGTCCCGTGCCAGTCCAGCCGCCGGCGAGCACGAGGGTGCCGCTGTCGAGGTCGAGCAGCGCGGAGACCCCGGTGACCTCGGTGGCGGTGCCGGCCGCGGGCAGCCAGGCCTCGCGGTACTCGCCTGCCGTGATCGCGTAGGTGGCGGTCCGGGTGCTGCTCGGCGGCGGGGTGTCCGGCGTCGCGACCACCCCGACCGGCCGGAGCCGGGCGTCGAGCATCCAGGAGACGCCGGTGTAGTCGGGGAGCACTACGGCCGCCAGCAGGTTCGGCAGCGGGCCGTCGAGCTCGGTCACCCTGAACATCTCGGTGTCCGGCGACTGCGCCCAGACCGCGGCCTGCGGCACAGGGTTGGTGGCGTCGGCGGGCAGCTGGGGCGGCGGCACCAGCGTGCGGGGCTCGAACGAGGACGCCGTGGGGACCGCCACCGCCGTCAGCGCGAAGGAGGCGACGACCGCGGTCGCGATCGCCGGCAGCAGCACGCCGCGGCGGCGGCGCAGATCGGCAGAGCGGGCGCGGATGGACGTGCCGGTGGTCGGTCGCTCGGTGGCGGGGAGCAGCACCCAACCCAGCAGCAGCGCCAACGCCGTCGCGAGCGCGGAGGTGCCGGTCGCATCACCGCGCCCGGCGGTCAGCAGCCCGCCCGCCACGTGCAGCACCACGGCACCGACCAGCGGAGCCACGCCGGCGCGCCTCGCGCCCACCACGGCCAGGGCGACGCCCAGGGCGACGATCCAGACCAGCAGCGCGGCCGGCACCAGCAGCGACGGATCCGGCGGGGCTGGGCGGGGCGCCGTGAGCAGCCGAGGGACCGCGTCGATCAGCGGCCCCAGCAACGAGAGCCCGGGGCTGGCCCGCCACGACGGCAGCGTGGCGTCCGCCGGGTCCGCCCGGTCGGCGAAGACCAGGGCGACGACGACGCCCACGGCGAGTCCCGCCGTCGCCACGGCCCAGCGGGGTACTCGGACGAGCCGACCGAGGGCGGCGAGCCCGAACGGGAGCACGGCGCAGAGGGCGAGCACGGCGAGCGCCCATCCGGCGGCGTAGCCCGCCGCGAGCGGGGCCAGCGCCGTCAGCAGCACGATCGCGGCCCACAGCACCGGGCCGGCGCGCCTCATCGGGCGACCGCCGAGCGCCAGGCGTGGACGAGCTCCTCGGCGCGCGGACCGCGCAGCACGGTGACGCCACGGCTGGCGCTGACGAGCTGGTCGGGCGCCTCGTCGACGATGGCGACGATCCCGACCGGGGCGGCGGAGGCGTCGGACAGCAGCGGCGCGAGCGCGGCCCGGGCACCGGTGACGATCGCGAAGATGTCGGGCGAGCCGCTGAAGAGGTGGGCGCCGGTGCTGCCGCCGTCCGTGGTCTGCACCACCGCGAGCTGCCCGAGCAGCTCCGGGTCGAGGCCCGTGGTGACCTCGGTCGGTGCGCTCGTGGTCGTGACGTCGATGCTGCCGCTGAAGGTGATGAGGCGACTCGGGCTGCGTGACTCCGCGGCCGTGGCGAGCAGCGAGGCGACCACGTCGACGGCCTCCTCGAAACCGTCGCCCGCGTAGCTGTCGGCGCGGTCGTCCAGCAGCACCGACAGGTGTGGGGCCGAGGGGTCGGCGTCCTCCCGGACCATGAGGGCACCACGGCGGGCCGAGGTCGCCCAGTGCAGACGGCGGAGGTCGTCACCGGGCAGGTACTCACGCAGCCCGGTGAGGTCGGTGCCGCCGTGGGCGATGCGCTCGTCGGCGCCGATGTGACCGCGCCGGGTGCCGGCGGGCAGCGACAGCGCGTCGAGGATGCGCGGCTCGACCAGCACGGTGGTGCGCTCGCCGTAGCTCTGCCGGACCTCGGCGAGGTCGGCCAGCGCGTACCGGTGCAGCGTCAAGGGGCCGAAGCTGATCTCGCCGCGCCGCTGGGTGGGGATCGGGAGGTCGGTGCTCTCGCTGGCGCCGGGAGCGAGCCGCGGCAGGTCGAACGGGAGATCCTCACCGCCGACGCGGTCATGGCCCGACGCGGTGATCGGCAGCCAGGTCGAGGTGTTGCGCACCACCACGGTCGCGGCGCAGTCCGCGAGCCGCGGCACCCGTGTGGGTCGCACGCTGCGCCTGACCTGCACCGGGACCGGGACCGCGACGCCGACGACCGCGGCGAGGAGCGCGACCGCCAGCGCCAGCCCGAGCCCCACGAGCCCGGGGTAGGAGGCCCAGATCCCGAAGGCCAGCAGGACCGACGCGCACGCCAGCACCGCCGCACCCCGGCGGGTCAGGCGCAGCCCGGCGAGCGCACCCATCAGCCGTGGCTCCCCGGCGGGACCAGCCGTGTCGAGATCGGGGATCGGCGGCGAGATCGCACCGCGCGGTCACCGATCTCGCCGTGGATGTCCGATCTCGGCGAGAGCGGGGGGCGGGGTGGGCGGTGGAGGGCCCGCGGGCGGTGGTGGGCCGGCGGGCGGTGGTGGGCCCGCGCGTGGTGGGTCGGGCGGGTGGGCGGGGTCATGGGTCAGGCGGGGACCGGGCGCGGGGCCTCGACCGAGTCGACGAGGTCGGCGACGATCGCGCCCGGGTCCTCGCCCGCGAGCAGCGCGTCGCGGGTGGGGATGAGGCGGTGGGCGAGGACGGGCTGGGCCAGGCGCTGCACGTCGCTGGGGACCACGTAGTGGCGGCCCTGCGAGGCGGCGAACGCCTGGCACGCGGAGATCAGGCCGCGCAGCGCGCGGGTGCTGGCGCCCAGGCGGAGGCGGGCGTCGGAGCGGGTCGCGGCACCGAGCGCGCGCACGTACCCCAGCAGCGGGTCGGCGACGTGGATCCCGCGCAGCGACGCCGAGACCGCGGCCACCCGGTCCGGGTCGGTCACCTCGCGCACCTGCTCGACGACGCCCGCGCCGCTTCCGGGCCGCAGCACCTCGATCTCGTGCTCGGGGTCGGGGTAGCCGAGCGTGATCCGCATGAGGAACCGGTCGAGCTGCGCCTCGGGCAGCCGGTAGGTGCCGTCGAGGTCCACCGGGTTCTGGGTGGCGATGACCACGAACGGGTCGGGCACGGGGTGGCCGACGCCGTCCACCGTGACCGTCCGCTCCGCCATCACCTCGAGCAGCGCCGACTGGGTCTTCGCGGCCGCGCGGTTGATCTCGTCCGCGAGCAGCACGTTGGTGAAGACCGGGCCGGGGCGGAAGGTGATCTCGCCCGAGCCCGGCTCGAACACCGCGGTGCCGGTGATGTCGGCCGGCAGCAGGTCGGGCGTGAACTGGATGCGCCGCGAGCTGCCGCCCAGCGCCGCCGCGATCGAGCGCGCCAGCGTGGTCTTCCCGGTGCCGGGCACGTCCTCGAGCAGCACGTGCCCGCCCGCGAACAGGCACGTCACCGCCAGCTCGACGACCGACCGCTTGCCCTGGATCGCGCCGCTGACCGCGTCGACGATGTCGGTGTGCAGCAGCCGGAACTCGGCGACCTGCTCGGAGGTGGACGTGCTCATCGGTGGTCGTCCTTGTCTGTTCCGGTGGTCTCGGCCGGTGCCTCGATCAGGCCCCGACGGCGGAGCGCTCGCAGGGTCCGCATCGTCCCGGCGCCCAGGAGCAGCCCCATGCCCGCGATCAGGACCGGCGGGTTCGGCGGCTCCGGCGGGGTCCAGGGGAGCGGGTCGATCTCGACGTCGGGGTCACCCGGGTCGATCGAGGCGATCTGGTAGCAGCGTTCGCCCTCGCCGCTGATGTACTCGCACCACGCCTCGCCGGGCATGTTCACGCTGGCTGACGACGTCGCGCTGCCACCTGGCCAGGTGATCGTCACCTGGACCCACCCGTCGAGTCCGACGTGACGCTGGCCGGTGCCCGACCAGAGCACCGACGACTGCGTGCAGTCGAAGCTCGTGGGCGCCCCGCCGTTCACCGACGCGGTACACGTGCCCCCGACGCCGGCCCACGTGGTGGTGGGCGTATAGGTGATCGACCCCTGGAACGTGCCCTGGTCCGCCTCGCTCCGGTCCTCCTGGGCGGTGAGGACGCCGTCGCCGTCCTTGGGGGTCGGGGGAGCCGGCGTGCCACCTGCGCTCACGGGCGCGGAGACGGTGGGCCCCTGACCGACGGCGTTCGACGCGCTCAGCGTGACCTCGACGTCGGGCACCTGGATGACTTCCTGGCACGGGTCGCAGCTGACCTGCTCGGACCAGGAGGTCTGACCCGGTCCGAGGTTGATGACCCGGCCGTCCCAGACCAACGTGTACCCCGTGAGCGGCGATCCGCCGTCGGCCGGGGCTGTCCACGTGACCGAGCGCGTGGTGAACGGAGGCTGCTGGTCGACGTGCGCCTGCACGTTCGTGGGCGCTCCCGGCGCCGTCGCGGGTGCGGGCATGTCGACGCTGTTGCTGGGAGCGGACGTCGCCGTCTGACCCTGGTAGCTCGCGCGGACGGTGAACGTGTAGCTGCCGCCGGGTGTGACGTCGATGTCCGCGGTGAGCCCCGTACCGGCCGAGATCGTGCCGCCGCTGCTCGGGATCACCACGTACTCCTGGGCGCCCGGGCTCGAGGCCGACCAGCTCAGGCGCACCGTGTCGACGTCGAGGCGGGTCGCCGTCACGCCCGTCGGCGCCGACAGCGTGGGCGGCGTCGTGGTCGTGGTGCAGGTGGTGGTCAGCTGGTTGGACTGGGCGGCGCTGGTGGTGCCGTCCGCGTGGTTCGCGGTGACCGTGAGCCGCACGGTCGCGACACAGGGGATGCTCACGTCGAGCTGGTGAGTGCCGACCGCCACGGTCTGGCTGACACCGTTCCCGCTGACGGCGTATCCCTGCGGCGCCACGACCGGCGCCTGCCAGGTCAGCCGGTAGTCGTTCCCGGTGATCCTGGTGAGGGTGACGTCGCGCGGCTGCAGGTCCGCCGGGTCGGTGGTCTCGGGCTCGCAGGTCTCGGTGGTGCGGGCGGAGGTGGCCGAGTACTCGCCGGCGTCGGCGTGCACCGCGGTGACCTCGAGCTCGATCGGTTCCCCGCACGCCACGTCGGCGAGCACCACGCTGGTCTCACCGGCAGCGACCGTGACGCTGCGACCCATCCCGGTCACCACGTACCGGTCCGGGGTGATGGCGGGCGCGGTCCAGCCGACGACGACGTCCTCACCGGCGCGCTCGGCCACCACGCTGCGCGGCGTCAGCTCCCCGGGTGCCGGCGGGTTCACGCAGGCGGCGGTCGTGACGTCGGTGCCGGCGCCGACCATCGCCTCGCCGTGCTGGCCGTACACGGTCAGCCGGACCGTGGTCCCGCAGGTCAGCCCGGACAGCCGCAGGCTGCTCTGGTCGGCGGCGACCGACTGGTTCACCGCGCCGTCGGAGCTCGTCACCAGGTAGCCGTCGGGCTGGACGACCGCGGGTGTCCAGCTGAGCTGGACCGAGCCGTCCGGCTGCAGCACCGCGGTCACGCCGCTCGGTGCCTTGTCGGCGTCGCCGTCGGTGCCGTCGGTCGACCCGCCGCTCGGGCCATCGGTCGGGTCGATGCTCGGGTCGACCGTGGGGTCGTCGTCGGGGTCGTTCGTCGGGCCGCCGGTGCCGGTCTCGGTCGCGTCGTCGGCGGGGTCGGGAGGCAACGGCGGGTCGATGTCGACCGGTGGCGTGGTGGTGCCGGTCGGCGGCGGCGGCGTGGTGGTGCCGGTCGAGATCGGTGGCAGCGGCTCGGTGTCCTCGACCACGTCGGTGGGCACCTCGGCGCCCGCCAGGTCGGTCACCGTGGTGCTGCCGTCCTGCTGCACGACCACGATGCGGCCGTCGTCGGGGTCGTGCACGACCAGCCGGCCGTCGTCGACGATCAGCTCGGGGTCCCCGCCTCCGGGCACGACGATGTCGGGTCCGGCGGACAGCCCGTTCTCGTCGAGCACGATCACGCGGCCCTCACCGCCGCACGGCACGTACACGCGCCGTTCCAGCACCGCCGGGCGCAGCGGCTGCGCGCAGCCCACGCCACCGACGTCGACCGTCAGCAGCTCCCGGCCGCTGATCATGAAGACCAGCCCGACGTCGGTCGCCGACGCCGGGACCAGGTCGGCCGGGGACGTCGCGGCCGCCTCCACCTGCCCCTGCAGCGCGGGCACCTGCTGCACGTAGTCGGTTCCGACCCCGATCTGCAGGATCGCCCCGCCGTCGGGCGCGAACACGGTGACGCCGCTGTCGTGCGGCACCAGCCGCGTCCCAGCGCCGGCGCCGGCGACCGGCCGCTCGAGCGAGGTCGAGAACTCGCCGGACTCCTCGACCCAGTCGAGCTCACGCAGCTCGCCGGAGGTCGTCATCAGCCAGACCGTGCCCTCGTCGTCGATCACGACGTCGCTGAGGTCCTCACCGGCCCGGTACGGCGCGCCGAGGCTCGCCATCGAGAGGGGGTCGACCACCTGCACGAAGCCAGGCTCGGTCTCGGCGAGCATCACGTGCCCACCTCCGATGAGCACGGTCGTCTCGCCGTCGGTCTGGCGGCCGGAGCCGGCGACCAGGCCGGCGAGATCGATCGAGGTGACCACACCGGTCTCGAGGTTCGTGACCACGAGCAGGCCGTCGTTCTGGGTGACCTCCATGCGGTCGCCGTCGCCCCCGATGACCAGCCGGTACTCGGGCTGCCCGGTCGCGGGATTGATCTGCACGACCGAGCCGTCGTTGCCGCCGAGCCAGGTCTGCCCGTCGGACATGTCCATCGCCGCGGCGGCGACGCCGTTACCGACGACGGCACCCACCACGAGGAGGCCGCCCGCCGCGGCGATACCGGCCTCGACGATGCCGCGCTCGCGGCCCGCCGTGCTCAGCCGGCGGCGCCACCACGACTGCCTCTTCGCGCTCATGAGGTACCCCCGGGTCGACTCGCTGATAGTAGTTGGACCACGTGCGTCGTCCCCCCGGCCACCAGGAGAGCTCTGCCCATGCCGGACAACGGTTCGGCGGTGTGCATCGGGATCGTCACCGAGGCCAGCGACCCGTCCGACATCTCGGGCGAGAGCAGCGCGATCCGGCGGTGGCGCCGCAGCGCCTGCGTCAGCCCCGGCACGTGCTGGCGCGACCGGGCGTCGTCGGAGTCCGAGACGGCCACGACGGCGATGCCGGGCTTTCCCGTCAGGGTCTCCATCAGCGTCTCGACGGCGACCCGCTCGGTCCCGTTGCGCTCCCACGCTCGTTCCCACTCGTGGAGGTCGTCGATGAGCACGAGGTGCCAGTCGCGCTCCGTCGGGGTGGTCAGCCCGGCCGCCCAGGCGGCGACCTGCTCGGGGTCGGTGAGCACCTCGTCGGCGAAGGTCGGTTCCACCAGACCTTCCGGGGTGAGCACGCCGTCGGCGGCCCGCGGCCCGATGAGCGTGACCCGCGCGGGCGGCTGGGTCGACCGTCGGGCCACCTGGCCGAGGGCGAGCAGCGCGGACGTGCGGCCGCTGCGGCTGCGGCCCGCGATCAGCAGCGGCGCCTCCAGCAGCGAGAGCGTCACAGCGCTGACGTAGCCGTCCTCGACACCGAGGCAGACGTCGTCGCGCGTCGGTGCCGGGGCGAGATGCTGCGGGACACGACCCGGCATGCCCGGCACCGGGGTGGCGGGTGCGCCGACCGGGGCCTCGTACCGCGCAGCGACGACCTCGCACAGCGCGGCGAGCCGCTCGGTCTGCAGCGGTGTGCCGGCCCCGCCGACCGTGGCGACCTGCACCTCGTCCTTGCCGACCAGGCCGCGACCGGGCGCCGAGTCGCCGTCGAGCACGTCGCCGGGGACGCCGAGCATCGTGTAGTCGTCGGCCACGGTCATCCGCAGCACGAGGCGCTGCCCGAAGGTCGCCTGCACCGGGGAGGTGATGCCGGTGCGCTGCGGGCTGGTGGCCGTGACGTGCACGCCGCAGCGGCGGCCCTCCTGCAGGATCGTCACGAGGTGCTCGGCGTGCTGGCGCCGGACCGGGCCGCCGCCGTCGAGGGTGTCGAGCACGGCGGGCAGGTTGTCGATCACCAGGTGGATCCGCTGCAACGGGGTGCCGAGCGCGGCCAGGCCGGCGATGTCGGCGGCGCCGCGGGCGGCGAGCAGCGCGTTGCGCTCCTCGATCGACCTCGCGAGCATCCTGATCAGCCGCAGCATCCGCTCGAGCTGCTGCTCGAGCACGACCGACCCGACCGACTCCATCCGCTCGAGGACCGAGAGCGCGCCACCGCCCGCGTCGATCGCGTACACGCAGCCGGGCAGGTCGGACTCGGAGCCGGCGGTCACGGCCGCGGCCACCGTGCGCAGCAGCTCGGACTTGCCCGAGCCGGAGGCGCCGAGCACGAGCAGGTGGCCGGCGCGGGCGAAGTCGACGACGAACGGCAGCTGGGTCTGCTCCGCCGGTCGGTCGATCAGCCCGAGCACGACCTGGCCCGGACCCTGCACCACGGTGTGGGTCTCCTCGCGCGAGCCCGCCACGAGCGCCTCGTCGTGGGCGCCCTCGCCCAGGACGAGGCGTCCGGGTGCGGTGCACACCATCGGCACGTCGACCGGCAGCGGCGGCAACCACGGCTTCTTCGGCGCCGGCCGGCCGGTCCGCAGGAACGCCGTGCCGGTGGTGGCGACGATCCGGTCGAGATCCGACCTCGGGTGCACCGTGGTGCCGCGCCCGCCGGGTCGCTGCCCGCTGAGCTCGCGCGCGGTGAACGGGCTGATCCGGACCTTGCCGCCGTCGGCGTGGATCTCCTCGCGGGCGCCCACCCAGGCGACCTGCACGAGCTCGCGGGTGCCGTGACCGGTGCGTCGCAGCCACGCCCGGCCGGGGGTGCGGCGGGAGATGTGGGCGGCGTCGGGGGCGTCGATGACGTCCATCGAGTCCTCGGGGGCGGCGACCCGCAGAGCGATGCGCAGGTCGGTGTTCGCCTTGATCTGCGGCGTCACGACGCCGGCCGGGCGCTGGGTCGCGAGCAGCATGTGCATGCCGAGCGAGCGGCCCCGCTGCGCGATCGAGACCATGCCCTCGACGAACTCCGGCACCTCCGCGAGCAGCGCGGCGAACTCGTCGACGCAGATCAGCATCGACGGCGGCGCCGCCTCCGGGTTGCTGCGCTCCAGTGCGAGCAGGTCCTTGGCGCCGTACTGCGCGAGCAGGTGCTCGCGGGAGGTCAGCTCGGCGTGCAGCGAGGTGAGGCACCGCTGCACCAGCGCGGGCGTGAGGTCGGTGATGTAGCCGACGCTGTGGGGCAGCTCGGCGACCTCGCGGAAGGCGGCGCCGCCCTTGTAGTCCACCAGCAGGAACGTGATCCGCGAGGGCGGGTTGTTCATCGCGAGCGAGCACAGCAGCGACTGCAGCAGCTCGGACTTGCCGGCGCCCGTGGTGCCCGCGACCAGGCCGTGCGGACCGTCCTCGCGCAGGTCGATGGTGACGACGCCCTCGCCGCCCGTGCCGAGCTGAGCCCGCAGCCCGGTCGAGGTGGCCCAGCGCTCGATGAGCCGCTCGACGTCGTCGGGGTCGGCGAGGTCGCCCGAGAGCCCGGGCAGTCGCACCTGCGGGGGCAGCATCGACTCGGCCGCGAGCACGGCGGCCTCGTCGCGGTAGCCGGACAGCGCCCGCGCCGCGCGCCAGACCTCGGTCAGGCCGAGCGCCTCGACGCTGGTCAGCGGCTCCACGCCGCCACGGTCGCGGTGCAGCAGCGCCCCCACAGCGCCCTCCGCTCCCGCGGCAGCGGGGTCGACCGTAGCCTCGCCCAGCGCCACCACCGTGGCCGTGGTGGCCGGAACGGTCTCGACGTCCGAGCCGATCCACAGCAGGTGCAGCCTGCGCTCGACCGCGTCCGCGGCCACGGCCTCGACCAGGCGGCGGGGCAGCCCGGCACCCTCGTCGACGAGCACGAGGGTGTGGGCCGTGCCGCCGTCGGCGCTCGCGAGCTCCTCGAGCAGCGCCTGACCCTCGGTCGCGCCGATCGCCACGCAGGCCATGCCGCCGTTGCGCGGCGCGGCGTGGGGCAGCCACCGCAGCCAGGACTCGATGTGCGAGCGGCCGGGCCCGAGCGCCGCCGCGACCTGCACGTCGGTCGGGGAGTGGGTGACGGCGAGGCGCAGCACGGTCGCGCGGACCCACGCGTCGACGTCGGCGGTCTCGCCGGTCACGGCGGCCAGGCCGGCCTCGACGAGCTCGAGCGGCACCGGGAGATCGGCGAGCGTGGCGCGCTCACCGAGGGCGCGGCTGCCCTCCGCCTGCAGGCCGCGGTCGCCGTGGTTGAGCTTCTTCGCCGTCAGCAGCGCGGCGCGCGGCCCGCGGCCCGCGCGCACGGCGAGGAAGTCGTCGCTGTCCGGGCGGCGTACCCAGAGGCGGTGGTCGCGGGCGACCGCGCGGGCGAGGACGACGTCCAGGTCGGGCTCGTCGTCCTCGGCGTTGCGGCGCTGCGTGGTGGCGGCGTCGTCGAGGGTGGCGAGGAGCTCACGCATGTCCTGTCGCCAGATCGCCGACTCCGCGGCGAACTCGCGCCTGGCGGCGCGGCGCTGGATCAGCCACGTCAGCAGCATCATCGACGGGAAGCCGATCATGAACACCAGCGCCAGCGGGCTGCGGCTGTAGCTGAACATCACGCCGCCCATCAGCACCGGCATCAGCATCATGGGCCAGGACAGCGGGGTCTTGCGCTGCGAGGTGGGCGGCGCGGGTGTGTCGAGCTCGGCCGTGGCGACCGAGTCGCCGAACCGCGGCGAGCGGAGCACGCCGCGCTCGCGGGCTGCCTCGCCGTCACCGGGATGGATGAGCAGGACGCTGTCGCCCAGCGTGATCCGCTCGCCGTAGGCCACCGGGGTCGACCGGGTGATGGTGCGGCCGCCCACCACGGTTCCGTGCGCCGACCCCTGGTCGAGCACGACCGGTGTCTCGGCCAGCAGGATCCGTGCGTGCACCCGGCTCACCAGCGGGTCCCGCAACCGCAGCCCGGCGGTGCCCGCGCGACCCACGACCAGGGTGTCGCCGGTGATGTCGGCGACCAGTCCGACGTCGGGCCCTGCCACCACGTGGACGGTGGCGCGCGGGGCGCGGCGCGGCCCGGGGCGCGTGCGCCAGTCGGTGGGGACGCCGGTGACCTCGAGGACGTCGCCGTCACGCAGGCCGGCCTCGGCGAGCGGGGTGTCGGCGGGCCACGTGCGGCCGTCGCTGACGGGTGCCAGCAGCATCCCCCGGCCACCGAGGTGTTCACCCAGGCCGGCGGCGAGATCGGCGACCGTGGAACCTTCTCCGGCGTCGACGACGACGTCGACCGGTGCCAGCTTGCTCTCCGGTGTCGGCAGCACGCTCAGTCGCCACATGGTCGCTCTCCTGCTGGTCGTCGGTGCTGCCGACGCTAGGGAGCCACCGGTGGGAGAGCCAGCGCCGGAGGGGTGGAAACTTCCGCCGCGCGGCGACGCGAGGGGGTCAGCGGTCGGGTGCGGCCGTCACGTGGTGGCGCAGGAAGGTCAGCACGTGCTCCCAGTCCTCGGGACCGAGCGCGTGGCCGCCGGGTCGCAGGTGATAGCCGACCCGGGCTGATCCCAGCGCCTGGTGGACCTCGAGCGCCGCGGCAGTGGCGAGGTACTCGCCGACAGGGTCGGCCCACTCGTCCTCGGCTGCGCTCGCGACGTAGAGGGCGCGTGGCGCGATGCTCGCCAGCAGCTGGTGCTGGTCGACCGGAAGCGCGTGCTCGCGACCGGCGTAGCCGGCGAACGCGGGCGTGAACCAGTGCGGGAAGCTCGTGGTGATCGCCGCGACGCGCTCGCCCACCGGCCGTCGTGACAGCGACGCCCCGCCGCAGCCCGAGTTGTTGGACACGACGGCGGCGAACCCCTCGTCCTGCGCGCCCGCCCAGAGGGCAGCCTTGCCCAGACGCGAGTGCCCGATCGCCACCATCTGGTCCGCGCGCACGTCGTCCCGCTCGGCCAGCACCCGCCGCACGCACGAGAGCCCCCACGCCCACGCGCCCAGCGCGCCCCAGGGGTGGTCGTGCTGGGGCTGTGTCAGCCCGAGCAGGCCCTCGGTGACGTGGTCGGGGTCGTCCGGCGCGATGTCGCCCGCGTACACGGTCGCCATCCCGAAGCCCTGGCGCAGCAGGGTGTCGAGCGGCCAGCCCTCCGCGAGGAAGCCGCGCGCGGTCTCGCTCGCGCGGTGACCGTCGCTGGGGACCATGCGCGCCGGCACCCACCCGGCGGGGAGCGCGACGTCGGCGTCGGGCGTCACGGTGTGGTTGCCGAAGAAGTTGAGCGCCACCAGCACCGGTGAGGGCCCGGCGACCGGCAGCACGAGGAGCACGTCCACGACCACGCTCGCCACGCCGTCGGAGATGGTGATCTGCAGCTGCCGGCGGATCCCCGAGCCGCCGTCGACCTCGACCGCGGCGCCCACCTCGCCAGTCGTCACCGTCCAGTCGACCGCGGGGGTGCGGCCGTAGACGTGGTCGGAGAACAGCTCGAGCCACTGCTCCCGGCGGGCGGACCAGTCCGCGGGCGTGACGCCGTCGACCGACGGGAGGTCCAGGGTGACGTCGCTGTCCGGAGCCATGCCCGCACCGTAGCGGGAGCTGGCGCGGCGATGGCCCGGCCCCAGGGCAGAGGGGCCGGGCCACCGTGGGGGCAGCGTCAGCTGGAGGCGTCCTCCTGCGACTGCGCCTGGGCGAAGATCTGCTGGCTGTTCTCACGGAGCGCCTGCACGACCGAGGTCAGCGCCGGCACGTACTGGCCGGACCAGTCGCCCTTGAACCGCGTCGCGTCGGGGCCGTACCAGGGTGTTCCCTCCAGCATCCCGGTGAGCCGCGTGGTGAGCGTCTCGATCTCGGTGGCGTCGGAGTCCATGCGCGTCGCGAGGTCGCGGCCGGCCTGGATGTCCATCCCGTAGACGTTGGCAGTGGTCATGATGTGTTCCTCTCGATGAGCGCTGCGAGCAGCGCGGGTGTGGGTGTGGCTGGGATCGTGTGCCTGACGGCGACCGTCCGGGTGTGGGCGGGTCCGTCCTGTCAGCTCTGGGTCAGGACAGGGCTAGAGCGCGTCGTCGGCCTCCTCCTGGTCGTCGCCGTCGTGAAGGCCCTTGGCGCGCAGCGCCGCGAGTGCAGCGCCGCCGACGCCCGCGAGGCCGATCGGTGCTGCGGCGAGGGCTGCCGACGCGCCGCCGCCGGTCGCCGGGGCAGCCACGTCGAGTGAAGCCGTGCCGGTCCCGGTCGCGGTGCTCCCGAGGACCGCGCGCGAGGCGAGCGGCGAGCTCTGCACCGCCGGATCGAGTGTGGGCGTTCCGGTCGTGCCGTCGCCGCCGTTCGATCCGCCGGCCCCGCTCGAGCCGCTGCCGATCGATCCGGTCGACGGGCCGCCTGTCGAGCCGGAGCCACCCGCGCCCGGGTTGGACGAGCCGGAGCCGGCCGGCCCGCTGCCACCGATCGAGGTGCCGCCGCCGATGCCGAGGTCCGCCGCGGGTGTGACCGGCGCGGCGGTGTGTCCGCCGGACCCCGTTCCCAGCCCACCGGTCGAACCGGCCGCAGCGATCGTCGCCGGGGCGGTCAGGGTGGCGGGGGTGACGGTGCCGCTGACGGTCGTGCGGGTCCAGAGCTCGCCGTCGGAGCTGATCCCGGTGGTCGTCGTGATCGAGCCGCCGCCCCTGACGTTGCCGGCGCCAGCGCCGCCGTCGGTGCGCCCGATCGGGGCGGCCGGGGCCACCGAGGTGCCGCCGCCTGTCTGGGCGCCGGTGCCGGGAGCGGTCTGCTGGATCGCGGGCTGCGGGCTGGCCAGCATCGGCGGGTTCACGCCGGTGGCGACCGGTGCCGGCGGCGGGTTCCACGCGGTGGCGGGGATGCGCACCGGCGGGGCGTCCTCCGAGGCTCCCTTCTGCTTGCTCGAGGCGAGCTGAAGGAGTCCGCCGAAGATGCGCAGACACTTCGCGATGTACTTCACCCACGGGATCACGACGGCCTTCAAGTAGGCCGCGAGCGCCGCGGCGAAGCCCGTCCAGCTCATGGCCTCAAGAGCCGCGACCAGGATCTCGAGGGTCCTCGCGACCGTATCGGCGAAGTCCGCACTCTCCATGCAGCGGTTCGCTGTGCGGTCGAGGCCATCGACGTCTGCTCCTTGGAATGACACCTGCTCCACCTCCTTCTGAATCGTTCGGGTGATGTCGTGCGGTCGACGCTAGGGAGATCGGTCCGTGCGATCCAGCGACGCTGGGGTGGAAACTTCCGCCCCGCGCGCTGCTACGCGGAGGCCTGGTCCTGCAGGTCGGCGCGCCGCTTCATCTCGGCTGCGTTGCCGCGCAGCGTCTCGGCTGCTTCCTGCATCTGCGGCTTCATCGAGCCGTCCCAGTCCGACTTGAAGCGTTGCGCGCCGGGGCCCAGCCACAGCACCGACTCCATCAGTGCGCCGATGTCGTTGACCATGGCGCCGAGGTTCTCGGCATTGGCATCCATCTGCTGGGCCTGGCTGCGGGTCTCGGTGGTGTCGAGGCCGTAGAAGGTGCTGCGGTCGTAGCTGGTCATCGTCGTCTCCCTCGTGTCGGTGCGATGACGGCGACGCTAGGCACCCGATGTCGGCCCGCACCACCGCGCGAGGGGTGGAAATTTCCGCTCCGCGGGCAGCGCGGAGAGCCCGAGCCGGTGTGGTTCGGGGACCTGCATCGGTCAGGCTGTCGGTGCGGCGCCCGGGTTGAGGCCTGCGCCGCGGGCCTGCGCGTCGATGACGGCGCCCAGGTCGTCGGTCGTCACCAGTGCGGTCTCGGCCGCCCGGCGGCCGACGGCGAACCGGACGTTCTGCACGCGTCCTTGCGTCACGGTGAAGGGGTCGTCGGCCGGTCCGAAGGCCAGCCGGGCGATCGAACGGATCGCGTCGTCGACACGCTGCGCGCGCTCGAGGTTCCAGGCGTGACCTCGCCACGCCAGCACACGCTCGTAGATCTCGCGGTTGGACGGCGGTCGCGGGTATGTGTCGGCGCCCGTCAGCCAGGGCTCGGCGAGCGCGAGGGCGACGTACCACTCACGTGACCACCGCTCCAAGTGCGGTGCGTCAGCGGTGGGGGCGCCGTCGGGGTCGCCTTCAGGGACGTACGGCACGTCGGTGGCAGCACCGTCGCCTTCACGTACCTCGGTGATGTCAAGGACGAGCACCAGGTCGGTGAAGCCCTTGGCGTCCTCACGGCCGCGGAGCAGCAGCAGGTGGTTCTCGCCCTCGTCGAGGAGGGCGGCCATACCGGTGCTGAGCGCCACCCGGCGTGCTCCGCCAGGGGCGTCGAAGAGGCTGGACAGCTGGGCCCCGGTGGAGCCGTGCCAGCGCAGCCGCGCGACCTCCTCGCCGACCGCCAGCTCGCCGACGACGCGCGAGACGTGGGCGGCCGCGCGAGGCAGTGCGAGAGCGGTGGTGCGGAGCTGGGCGTCGACGTCCTCCTCGGGCAGGGCCACGTCGGGCGCCCGGCCGAACATGAGGGCCTCGCCGCTGCCGAGCACCACGGTGGGGACACCACGGCCACGCAGCGTCACTCTCAGCACCGGTAGCCCCCTTCGTCGACGCTCTCGCAGGCTAGCGGACCCGGGCCGCCCGGCCGGGGACAGGACTGCCCACCGCCTCGACCGTGCCGGCATCCACGTCCTGGAAGTGCAACGGCCCGACGTCGATGACGACGGTCAGGCGGCGGCGTGACGCTTGCGCACCGAGGCCTGGGCACCTGGCTGGACGGGATCCCACATCAAGCGCATCCCTGCCTGCTCCGGCGTGCGGCCACCCTTGCGCTCGTTGCAGGTCCGGCACGCGGCCACGGAGTTCTGCCACGTCGACGGGCCGTTCTGGCACCGCGGGACCACGTGGTCGATCGTGGTCGCCGAGCGCCCGCAGTAGGCGCAGGTGTGGCGGTCGCGCTGCAGCACGGCCTTGAACGAGTAGGTGGCCGGCACCGTGCGCTCGTAGCGCCACCGCGCGTAGACGTACCGCACCAGCTCGACCGAGACCGGCCGCTCGTACGGTCCGAACACCTCGCCGTCAGAGGCGTCCAGCACCCGTGCGACCCCACGGTGCAGCATCGTGACGACGTGGCGCAGCGGCTTGACGTCGTGTACCTCGACGCCTCCGGCGTTGTAGATCAGGACCATCGCAGCCACGCTGCACCTCCTTCACGCTCGCTAACGGTATGACAGCACTCACACCTGCGCACGGACATCTGCCGCGCCCGGGCGCCTTCGTGATCGTCGACCAGGAACAGCGTCCCCGCCACCGGTTTTCGGTGAACACCCATGCGGGATGGGAGAAGTGGCGGATCGGGCCTGAGCGTGATCACTCCCGCACCGGCGTGTCCGCCGCAGCCCACACCACCGCCCATGCCCACGCCACGTCGACGACGAGATCGCACCTGCGGCTCGAGATCGCACCCCCGGAGGTGCGATCTCGCCCCAGAGGTGCGATCTCGTCGACAGGTGCTTCCGCGGAAGCGTCAGCGGCCGCCCGAGCTCCCGGCCTCGTCATCGGGAGCGCTCGAGGTACCGCCGCCGTCGGTGAGGACGTCCCACGCCGCCACGGCGAGGTTGCCGGGCACGATGAACATGCCGCCGGCGCCCAGGGTGTCGAAGGCCGCCTCGTTGCGGCGCTCGAAGGCGTCGCCGTAGCTGGTGCCCTGGATCCCCTCGTTGACCTGCGTGCCGATGAGCCACCCGGCACCCCAGGCCGCTCCGACTGCCGGCCCGCCGACCGCGCCGGCAGCGAGGCCGCCGATGCCGCTCGTGGCCTGCACCGCGTCGCCCTTGACCAGCCCTGCGCCCGCGTCGTACACGTTGAGGACGTTGCCCGCGTGCCCCGCGGCGCGGAGCGCGGCCCCGACCGCGGGCTTGCTCGCGCCGATCAGCGAGCTGACCAGGGCGTACTGGTCCTTCGTCATCGCCAGCGCGCCGCGCCCGCCTGCCGCCATGACCGCGGCGACCTGCGCCAGCTCCGGCCCCGTGGTGAGTGCGTCGGCGAGGGCGCGAGCGCGTTCCAGCAACGTTGCCCCCGTACGCGCGCCGGTTCCTGTCCCGCTCGGAGCGGGTGAACCCGAGGTAGGGGTGCCCGACGGCGCCGCGGCGCCGCTGGTCTGCTCGCTCACCTCCCGCTGCTGCCGCGCCTCCTCGAGCACGGCCCTCGCTGCCTCAGCGAGCGCCTTCGAGACGTTCCGGATCCGCGGCAGCTCCACGTTCTCCCAGTGCTGCCGGGCGCGCTCGGCGTCTGGCCCGGACCACCGCAGCGTCGTGAGCTCGCCGTGGGTGCGGATGCCCGCACCGAGCGTGTGCTCGGCGTGGTTGAGCATGTCCTCAGCAAGCCGCCGAAGGGCGTCGGTGTCGGCGCCGTGTGTCACTGCAGTCATGGCTGTCCTCCTGGTCGCTGCCGTCATCGTCGACGAGAGCGGGCCGGAAGGGCAGTGGTGCGGGGGTCGGAAACTTCCGGGTCGGAACCGCTCAGGAGAAGAAGGCAGCGATCGCCGCGATCACGAGGATGCCCACC
Source organism: Pseudactinotalea suaedae (assembly GCF_009733815.1). Lineage (GTDB taxonomy): Bacteria > Actinomycetota > Actinomycetes > Actinomycetales > Beutenbergiaceae > Pseudactinotalea > Pseudactinotalea suaedae. Next base: position 218,909 of record NZ_WNXY01000009.1, on the reverse strand, counting down.
ACGATGCCGACAGCGATCGGCAACGTCTTGGCGAAGCCCCAGTCGGAGACCTTGACGCCGCTGGCGCGGAGCGTCTCCACCCACCACGCCTGCGGCGGCGCCCCGGTCATGGCGGTGCGGCGCGCGTAGGAGTCCGCGGACTCGTTCGGCTCGGGTGCGATCATGCTGCCCAGCAAGGACAGCCTGATCGTGGGGCCGGCCTGCGGCTTGAACACCATCATCGACTGGTTGACCGTGTGGTTCGCGACGTGCTGCAGACCCTGCGGAGGGGTGTCGAGCAGCACGACCGGCTGCTGTCCCGGCTCGACCTCGACGATGCGGATCCGACCATCCGGCGTCCACTCGAGGGTGGCGTTCTTGGTGTTGAAGACGGTCGCGCCCATCGTCTGGGCCGTCACACGGACCGGGGTGTTCATCGATGCTCCTGCTCTCGGGTGTGGCGTGGCTGGGTCAGTAGTAGCACGCGCGCCAGCACCCACCGCGCTGCGCGCAGGGGCAGAGGTGTCCGTCAGCGCGCGCTGATGCACCCCTGCACGTGGTCGTCGACGTAGCCGAGGGCCTGCATGGCCGCATATGCCGTGGTCGGCCCGACGAAGCGGAAGCCGCGCTTCTTCAGGTCCTTGGCGAGGGCGACCGACTCCGGTGTGCTCGCAGGCATCTGGTCCAGCCGCGCCAACCGCGCCGCCCGCGCAGGCGGCCGGTGCGCCTCGAACACCTCGGCGAGCCGCTCGCCCCGCGTGTGCATCTCGAGCAGCGCGCGGGCGTTGGCGATCGTCGCGTCGATCTTGGCCCGGTTGCGGACGATGCCGACATCGGCCATGAGGCGAGCGACGTCGTCGTCCCCGAAGGCCGCGACGGCCGCGGGGTCGAACCCGGCGAAGGCGGCCCGGAACCCCTCCCGCTTGCGCAGGATCGTGATCCAGGAGAGCCCCGACTGGAACGCCTCGAGGCTCATCCGCTCGAACAGCTCGTGCTCATCGGCACTGCTCGACGGCGGAACTCCCCACTCCTCGTCGTGGTACGCCTCGTAGAGGGGATCGCCGGTCCCGAAGCAGCGGAACGTCTCCATGCTCGAGATCGTAGGGCCGACCCCGGACAGCGCCGGGTTCGGCAGGGGCAGGATGGAGGCATGACCGACACCGAGTCCTTCCCGCCCGACGCCGCCCTCGCCGCACTGCGGAGCCTGCGGCAGTCCCGCAGGTTCCTGCCGGATCCGATCGCGCGCGAGGACCTGGAGCAGCTGCTCGAGGTCGCCCGCTGGACCGGCAGCGCCAAGAACACCCAGCCCTGGCACCTCGTGGTGGTCACCGACCGGGAGACCAACAGCGCGCTCGCCGGCATGGGTGCGTTCGCAGGGTTCCTCGCCGGGGTCGCGGCGTCGATCGTGGTGGCTGTGCGCGGTGACGGGCGGTCCGTCGCCTACGACGACGGCCGCCTCCAGGAACGTGTGATGCTCGCCGCGAGCCACCTGGGGATCGGGAGCGGGACCGCCTGGTTCAGCACACCCGAGAACCGGCAGCAGGTGCGCGATCTGCTCGGTATGCCCGCCGAGCTCGAGCCCTGGTCGGCGATCGGGCTGGGCTACACCGACACCTCGCAGAAGCAGGCATCGCCGCAGCTGTCCGGTCGCAAGCCGCTGGCGGAGATCGTCAGCTGGGGCCGGTACGGGGCCCAGCCCTCGGCCTGACCACCCGCAGCCGCGCCCCGCGGCGGCACTCACGCCGCCGCGGCGCTCGCGGCGGGAACCTCTTCCCGCCGCGCCGCGCGCAGGCTCGGCCAGCCGCACAGCAGGACCGCGGCCATCCCGAGCAGCCCGCCGCCGATGAAGACCGCGCGCGGCGATGCCAGTGTGCCGACGAGCCCGCCGAGCCCGAGGGCCAGCACCGAGCCGGTGCGGGCGATGCCGTTGAGAGCGGCGCCGACCGTGCCGCGCTGGGCATCGGGCGTCCGCGTCATCACGAGCGCGCCGTTGGCGGCGTTCCCGATCCCGGCCGCGGCGGCCACCACCACCATGAGGCCGAGATAGACCCAGAACGACGGCGCGCCGCCCGCCACGGCCAGGCCCGCGCAGGCCGCGGCGAAGCCTCCGATGACGGCTCTCACCCACGCCCGGTCGCCAGCCAGCCGCGCCGCCAGCGCGGCACCGAGCACACCGCCCGCGCCCGCCGCGAGCTCACCCAGGCCGTACTGCTCGGGACTGGCGCCGAGCGTGTCACGGGCGAGGAAGACCTCCACGGCGTTGACGCCCTCGACCATGACCACCATCGGGAGCAGCGCGAGGAACACCGGCCACACGACCCGGTCCGCCCGCAGCACCGCGACCCCGGCGAGGATCCCGGAGGAGGTGGGCACCGCCGTCGAGCCCGCGTTCGACCGCGCCTCAGCGCTGAGGTGGCGGCGGGTGCGGATGAGCTGCACCGCCAGCAGGAGCATCGCGAAGGTCGCGGCCGCGACCAGGAGCGCCGGGGCGGCGCCGACGCTCCCGTAGAGGACGCCGCCCACCGCAGCGCCGAGCGGTGCCGCGACAGCGCCGAGTCCCTGCTGCCAGGCGATCACGCTGCCGATGCCCTCCTGGCCGACGACGCGGGGGAGCAGCCCGCTCCACACCGGGCCGATCACGGCCTGCCCGAGCTCGAGCAGCACGACGCCGACCAGGGTGAGCACCGCCGTCGGGCTCCAGGCGAGAAAGACCAGGGCGAGCACCTGCAGGGCGATCCCGGTGGTGAGGAGGTGGCGGGAGTCGAGGGTGTCGGCGAGGCGGCCGGCGACCCCCATGGTGGCGATCGCCGGGAGCGCGAGGGCGATGAGCAGCGCGGCGACACCGAGGGTGCCGACGCCGCGGTCGTGTGCCTGGAGCAGCAGCGTCACCAGCGCCGTCGAGTGCCCGGCGAGGGAGAGGGTGCGGGCGGGGAGGATCAGCCGGACGTCGCGGTGCGACCAGACGCCTGCGTCGATCTGAAAGAAACGCTTCATAAACCTGAAAGGTATGCTTCATAACATGGTGCGTCAAGAGGCAGACCTTCCGAAGGCGTTCGTCATCGAGGGGCCGCAGGGCCTGAAGCTGCTCGCGCACGAGGCTCGGCAGCGCGTGATCTCCGTGGTCTACGAGGGGAACGAGCTGACCGCGACCGCGGCCGCCGAGCTCTGCGGCCTGACCCCCTCCGCCATGAGCTACCACCTGCGGATGCTCGAGAAGGCCGGGGTGCTGCTCGCGGCCGAGGGCAGCGACGGTCGGGAGCGCCGCTACCGGCGCGCCGCCCGTTCGTTCCAGGTGCGCGGCGGTGACCGAGGCAGCGGCGCAGGCGTGCCGCTGCGGTCGACGATCGGGATCTGGATCGACACGCTGACGCGCGCGATCGAGCGCTGGCTCGGAGCCGGCGCGCAGGGCACAGGGGCGATCCAGACCCAGGTGCTCCGGCTCACGGCCGAGCAGAGCGCGGAGCTGGTGGAGCGTATGAACGCCCTGTTCGAGGAGTACGACGAGGTGTCGGAGGCCAACGACCCCGACCTCGGCGAGTGGGAGACGTACTGGGCCCACCTGCCGCGGGTGCGCGAGTCGCGCTAGGCCGGTGTCGCGCTGCTGACGGTGACGCCAGCTCGTGGTCGGCACGCGAGCAGCGCGTCGCAGGCCTCGATGAGGCGGGTGCGCAGCGGGGCGCCCCGCTCGGCGAACTCGGCCTGAGCCGCCGCGTAGGTCCGCTTCCCCGCGGCGGTCTCGATCGGTACCGGGTCGAAGCCGAGGTCGGCGAGGTCGTAGGGAGCCGCGCGCATGTCGAGGACGCGGATGTCGCGGGCGAGCGCGAAGCAGTCGGCGATCAGGTCCGAGGAGATCAGCGGCGAGAGCCGGAACGCGTGCTTGTACAGATCCATGCCGGCGTGCAGGCAGCCGGGCTGCTCGAACGCGGGCCGGTCCTCGGAGCGCGGCCGGAGCGTGTTGCGGTCGCGGGCGGCGGGGGTGAAGAAGCGGTAGGCGTCGAAGTGGCTGCACGTGATGCGGTGCGACTCCACCACCTGGTCGGTGCCCTCGTGACCCAGTCGCAGCGGGTGCGGGTGTCGCGTGCCCTCCGACCGGTAGACCATCGCCCACTCGTGCATGCCGAAGCAGCCGGTGTTGGCCGGACGTGAGGCGGTGGCCACGAGCAGCGCGTGGGTCCCGGCGATCAGGTCCCCACGCTCGGCGAGCATCGTCTGCGAGACCCGGGCGACGCCGTCGACCATCTCGTAACCGCGACGCTCGGCGTACTCGGCGCCGCCTGCCAGCCCGACCCCGTAGCCCGGGTGCCACCGCCGCAGCTGGCTGGGCTTGTACGAGTAGTACGAGAACAGGAAGTCGTGGACCGGGTGCGGGACGCCGTCGCGGCGGCGAGCCAGGTGGTCGGCGACCAACGCGTCGACGCGCTCGGCGTGCGCGTCGGCGCGCTCACGCCAGGTCGGCTCGTCCAGCACGATCACGTCCACCAGTGTGCACCGTCGAGCCCGGTGGCTCCGGGCCTACCCCGTGGCGCCGTCGGTGATCCTGGGCCCACCCGCCGGCCTCCTGTGGGCCCGTACCCACCGCTCCCCGGGAGGGGTGGGCGCTCAGCCACCGCTGCCCCGGGACAGGTGTGCCCTCAGTCACCGCCCGCAGCGGGCGGGGTGGACGGAATCGTGGTGACAGCGGGGTTCAGGAGGTGAGGCGCGAACGGAGCGGGCCGAAGACCTCGAGCAGCATCTGCGCCTGCTCGTCGGTGAGGTGGTCGAGCAGCAGGTCGTTGACGTGCCGGGCGTGCAGCGGCCGAGCCCGTCGCAGGGCGCGGTGGCCCTCCGGGGTCAGCACGGCCTCGAACCCGCGGCGGTCCTCGGGGCACGGTCGCCGCTCCACCAGCCCGCGCCGCACGAGCTGGTCGATCCGGTACGTGAGCCGACCCGGTCCGAACGCGACTGCCTTGGCGAGCTCGCCGAGCCGCAACCGTTGACCGGGCGTCTCGCTCAGCACCAGCAGCAGGTTGAAGTCACCGAAGTCGAGACCGGACTCCGCCTTCATCAGCTTCTCGAGCTGCGTCGTCAGCAGGGCCGTGGTCTCGAAGTACGCCCGCCAGGCCTCCGCCTTGGTGACGTTCGACGCCAGCGACCGCTCCGCCGTCGTCGTCACGACCCACCCAGCATCGACTCGAAGCTGACGAAGTCGGGGCTGTCGGCGTCGAACGGGTCGCTGCGGGTCCGGCGGGGGAGCGCCACGAGCACGTCGGCCAGCTCGCGCCCGGCCTTCTCGATGCGGGCGTCCAGCCCCGGGCTGCCCCAGTCCTCGGCCGACGCGTAGACGGCGGTCGGCAGCGTGAGGGCCTTCAGGTAGGAGAGCAGCGGTCGCAGCGCGACGTCGAGCACCATCGAGTGGCGAGCGGTGCCGCCGGTCGCGGCGAGCAGCACCGGCATGCCGGCGAGCGAGCCGTCCTCGAGCACGTCGATGAAGGACTTGAACAGGCCCGAGTAGGACATCGTGAAGGTGGGGCTCACCACGATCAGGGCGTCGGCGTCCTGCACCTGCTGGCGTGCCGCCTCCAGCTCGGGTGAGGCCACGCGGGTGAGCAGGACGTCGACGACGTCGTGCGCGAGCGTGCGCACCTCGATCGTGGTGCTCTCGACGGCGGTGCCCTGGTTTTGGAGGGCCGTCCGGGTGGCCTTCTCGAGCCGGTCGGCGAGCAGCCGTGTCGACGACGGCTCGCTGAGCCCGGCCGCGATGATCGCGATCCTCATCGGCGGGCCTCCGGAGCGATCGCGGCTGCTGTGTCGACGTCGTCGCGCTCCTCGCGCTCGGACCCGGCGGCCTCGCCCGCACCAGCCGCCGCGAGCAACGAGGCGTGCGTGGGCGCGTCCGGGACTCCCGGTGCGCGGAGGCGGTCGAACTCCTGGCGGAGCACGGGGACCACCTCGGTGCCGAGGATCTCGATCTGCTCGAGCACCGCCTCCTGCGGCAGCCCGGCGTGGTCGATGAGGAAGAGCTGGCGCTGGTAGTCGCCCGCGTAGTCGCGGAAGCCCAGGGTGCGCTCGATGACCTCCTCGGGCGTGCCGACCGTCAGCGGCGTCATCTCCGAGAAGTCCTCCAGGCTCGGCCCGTGCCCGTAGACCGGTGCGACGTCGAAGTAGGGGCGGAACTCCTTCATCGCCTGGGCCTTGGTCGCGGCCATGTAGACCTGGCCGCCGAGGCCCACGATCGCCTGCTCCGGATCGCCGTGCCCGTGGTGGGCGAACCGCTGCCGGTAGAGCTTCACCATCTGCTCGGTGTGCTCCTTGTTCCAGAAGATGTTGTTGTGGAAGAAGCCGTCACCGTAGAACGCGGCCTGCTCCGCGATCTGCGGCGAGCGGATCGACCCGTGCCAGACGAACGGGGGGACGCCGTCGAGCGGGGCCGGGGTCGAGGTGTAGCCCTGCAGCGGGGTGCGGTGCTTGCCGGCCCAGTTGACCACCGGCTCGCGCCAGAGCTTGCGCAGCAACGCATAGTTCTCGACGGCGAGCTCGATGCCGTCGCGGATGTCCTTGCCGAACCAGGGGTAGACCGGGCCGGTGTTGCCGCGCCCGAGCGTGAGGTCAACGCGACCGCCGGAGACGTGCTGGAGCATCGCGAAGTCCTCGGCGATCTTCACCGGGTCGTTGGTGGTGATCAGCGTGGTCGTCGTGGTCAGCAGCAGCCGCTGGGTCTGGGCGGCGATCCAGCCGAGCATCGTGGTGGGGCTCGAGGGCACGAACGGCGGGTTGTGGTGCTCACCGGTGGCGAACACGTCGAGGCCCACCTCCTCGGCCTTGAGGGCGTAGGAGAGCATCGCCTGGATGCGCTCGCCCTCGGTGGGGGTGGTGCCGGTCGTGGGGTCGGGGGTCACGTCACCGACGGTGAAGATCCCGAACTGCATGCTGCTCATGTGTCCATCCTCTCACGGGTATTTCAAATCTGAACTACTCAACGTCCGTGAGGGTGATCTATTCCAGGAGCGCAGCGCTCCGCCCGGCGCGGTCAGGCGCGCACGTGGGCCTGGATCGCCGAGTGCGCCAGCCGGCGCCCGACGTCGATCGGTGCGTCCAGGTGGCCGCGCAGGAAGCCGGCCAGGGTTCCGTCGTAGGCCAGCAGGACCTGGTCGGCCAGGTCCTGCGCCCGCGCGCCGGCGAGGGGGCGTGAGAGGTGGAGGAGCCGCTCGGTCAGCAGCGCGGTGTCGGCGGCGAGCGCGTCCGCGATCTCCTCCGAGGCCTCCACCAGCTCGGTCGAGGTGGCGAGGAAGGCGCACCAGCGCGCCGGGGGGTGCTGGCTGCCGCGGTAGGACGCGAGGGCGTCGAACACCGCGAGCAGTCGGGACGTGTCGTCGGCCGCGGCGACCACGTGCTGGTCCCAGACGGTCCGCCAGTCCGCCAGCCGGATCCGCAGCGCCTCGGCGACCAGCGCGTCCTTGCTGGCGAAGTGCGCGTAGAGGGTGGCGGCGGAGACCTCCGCCTGGCGCAGCAGCTCGTCGACGGGCGTGGCGCGGATGCCGCGCTCGAACAGCACGCTGTCCGCTGCTCGGAGCAGACGGGCGCGCGCGGGCAGGCGATCGCTGGTGGCCACATCTCACCGTAACGTGCGTTCTGCTGAAAGGATCGTTCTGCTGTACTGTAACGAGCGTTCTGTCGGAGACGTGGGAGGCACGATGCGCGCTCTCGTGGCCAGCGGTCTGGCCCTGATCGCGGCGGCCTACGGGCTGGCGCGCTTCGGGTACGGCCTGTTCCTGCCGCAGTTCACCGAGGCCTTCGACCTCGGCTCGACGATCGCCGGCGCCATCCAGGCCGGCAGCTTTCTCTCCTACTGCCTCGCAGCCGTGGTCGCCTCGCGGATGGCGGCCCACCCGCGCGCGCTGGTGGTGTCGGCCGGGACGACGGCGGCGCTCGGCTCCGCCGGGGTGGCACTGGCACCGACCGCCGTGGTGTTCGCGGTGAGCGTGGTGGTGGCCGGGGCCGGCGCCGGGTTCGCCACCCCGGGCCTGGTCAGGCTGATCGAGCGCAACGTGGCCCGCGCCCGTCAGGAGGTCGCGCAGACGATCGTCAACGCCGGTACCGGGGCCGGCATCGTGGCCGCCGGCGTCCTCATGTTCCTCACCATCGGGCGATGGCGGCTGGGTTGGGCTGCCATAGCGGTCGTCGCGGCGCTCGCGACCGTCGCCACCCTCCGCTCCGACCGAGCCGCACGCTCCGGGCACGAGGTCGACGACTCTCGCCGGCTGACGGTCGCAGACCTGGCCCCACTGGTGCGGCCGCTCGCCGCCGCCGCGCTGGCCGGTGCCTCGAGCGCCGCCATCTGGACCTTCGGCCGCTCGGTCCTGGCGGCCTCCCGCCCGGGGGAGGAGGCCTACTCCATCGTGGCCTGGATGGTTCTGGGCGCCTTCGGCCTGCTGGGAGCCACCGCCGGGACGATCGTCCAGACCTGGAGCCTCCGGACCGGCTGGACCCTGACGGCGGTGCTCATGGCCGTCGCGACCGTGATGCTGGGCCTGGCGCCGCAGGCGTCCCTCGCCGCCTACGCCGCCGTCGCGCTGTTCGGTGCGAGCTACACCGCCCTGTCCGGGGTCCTCATCGTGTGGGCGGTGCGGCTCCTGCCCGACCGTGCCGCCGAGGGCACCGTCGCGCTGTTCATCGCGCTGGCGGTCGGTCAGGCGATCGGCTCGGTGGCCCTGGGAGCGGTGCTGGGGGCCGCGGCACCGGCACTGGCCTTCGCTCTCGCCGGCGCCGCCGGGATCGCCGCACTGCTTCCCGTGCTGGGTCCTGCTCCCGGCCGGTCGCCCGCCGCCGGTGGCCCCGCGCATGTCACCGAGGGGTCGTAGCCTGACCTCATGCGGATCGGATCACACGTAGACGCCGAGGACCCCATCGCCGGAGCGAAGGCGCGCGGCGCCGACGTGGCGCAGATCTTCCTGGGTGCTCCCCAGGCGTGGAAGGACCCGGAGGTGCTCTACCCCGGCGGCGCGCAGGCGCTGCGGGAGGCGGCGGCAGCGGCGGACCTGCCGCTGGTGGTGCACGCCCCGTACCGGATCAACGTGGCCAGCACCAACAACCGGATCCGGATCCCGAGCCGCACGCTGCTGCAGAAGCAGGTCGACGCGGCCGCCGAGATCGGTGCGATCGGGATCGTGGTGCACGGCGGGCACGTGGGCGCCGACGACGACCTGGAGGTCGGCTTCGACAACTGGCGCAAGTGCCTGGAGAAGCTCGAGCGGCCCACCACGGTGCTGATCGAGAACACCGCAGGCGGCGATGGTGCGATGGCACGCGGCGTCGATCGGATCGCCGCGCTGTGGGAGGCCGTGCGGGCGGCGGGTGCCGAGGACGTCGGGTTCTGCCTCGACACGTGCCACGCCTGGGCGAGCGGTGAGCCGCTGGCCGGCCTGGTCGGGCGGATCACCGCCGTCACGGGCCGCGTCGACCTCGTGCACGTCAACGACAGCCGCGACGAGTTCGGGTCCAGCGCCGACCGCCACGCCAACCTCGGCCAGGGGCACATCCCCGAGGAGGACCTGCTGGCCGTGCTCCGGGATGCGAACGTGCCCGCCGTCGTCGAGACCCCGGGCGCCCAGACCGAGCAGGGCATCGACATCGCCTGGCTGCACGAGCGCCTCGGCTGAGCCCAGCGCGCGGCCGTCAGGACTCGGCGACGACCGCTGCCGCCTCGCCGCGCGCCGCCGCGAGCGTCGCCAGCCCGCCGTCGTCCAGACCGTCGCTCGGGAGGGCGTCGAGCGCTTCCCGTGCCTGCGCCGCTGCAGCCCGGTCACCGCACCGCACATGGAGCTCGACCAGGTAGGCCAGCGCCCGTGCTCGTTCCGGGACCTGCGCCTGCTCGCCGCTGCGGCGGAGCGCGCCCGCCAGCAGCTTGCGCCCCTGCTCGGCGTCGCCGTGCGAGTCGGCGATCACGACGGCGTTCTCCACCGCGCGACCGAGCGGCCCCGATGCTGCCGAGGTCCAGGTGGTCGTGTCGCGAGGCCCGGGGGTCAGGTCGTCGGACGCGCCGGGCGCCCGCGAGACCCGGATCCAGTTGCCTGCCGGGTCGATGAGGCTGAAACCGCTCAGCCCACCGTTGTTGGCACGCGCCCGCGGGCGCGTCATCCGGGGCACGCCCGTGATCGGGAGCCGCCCGAACAGCTCCCGGAGCCCCCGCACTGAACGCCTCGTGCACCGGCTGCGTGTCGGAGACCGCCACCACGCAGGTCGAGTGGCTGAGCTCGGGGTCCCAGTCCGGCATGCCGTAGTACTGCAGCGCGATGCCGCCACGCTGGAGCGCGACGACCGGGTTGGGCCGCAGCTGCCGGTAGGTCGTCCGCAGCCCCAGCGCCGCCCAGAACCGCGCCATCTCGTCCACGTCGCCGCACGGCAGCAGCGGCACCATCACGGCACCGGCAGCGACGCCGTCGAGCTCGCCATCCGTCACCTGGCGAGACTAGACCCGGCGCGGCGACGAGGTGCGCTATTGCGCGATCGCCTCGTTGGCGGCGTCCTGTGCCTCCTGCAGCGCCTGCTCGACCGGGATCAGACCGGCGAACATGTCGGGGAAGTAGCCGTTGATCGCCTCGGCGCCCGCGTTGGCGTTCGGGCCCAGCGGCGCGGGGGTGGTCTGACCGGCTGCCTGCTCGACGAACGCCGAGGTGTCCACACCCTGCTCGGTCCAGTAGTCGGTGAACGCCTGCTGGGCGTCGACGGCGGCCGGGAACGCCGAGCCGTCGGCGGCGAGGTAGCCCTGACCCTCGGCCGAGCCGATCCAGGCCAGGACCTCGGCGACGGCCTCCGGGTGCTCGGTGTCGGCGTTGCCGAGCGCAGCGACCGAGTGGACCACGCTGATGCGACCCTCCGGGCCGGCGACCATCGGGGCGATGCCCCACTCGAAGCTGTCGCCGATGTCCGCCAGCTGCGGCAGTCGGTACTGGCCCGACTGGAACAGCGCGAGCTTGCCCTGCACGAACAGATCCTTGGTCAGGTCTCCGTTGGCGTTGGTGTCGGCCGCGGGCGGCGCCACGTGGTGGGTGTTGATCAGGTCCACGAGGTACTGGAACGCCGCCACGCCCTCGGGGCTGTTGAACGCGTACTGGTCGCCATCCTGGTACTGCGCGCCGTTCTGGGCGAGGAAGTCGATGTAGATGGCCTGCAGGTCGTTCTGGGCGTTGAACCCGTAGACGTCCACGCTGTCGGGGTCGAAGCCCTCCTCGGCGGAGGTCACCCCGGCGGAGTCGGTGGTGAGCTGCTGCAGCGCCGGCAGCAACGTGTCCTCCTCGGGGTTCGGGCTCCACGCGAGCTCGTTCGGATCGATGCCGGCGGCGTCGAGGATCGTCTTGTTGTAGAACAGCGCGATCGAGTCCGTCAGCTGCGGCACCCCCCACAACGTGCCCTCGCGGGTGTAGAGGTCGGCCGACCCCGCGCTCCACTCGTCGTGGTCCTCACCCAGCACCTCGGTGATGTCGATGAGGTTGCCGTTGTCGGCGTAGACGCCGTAGTTCGAGGTGTTGGTCCAGAAGATGTCAGCCATCTCACCGGCCTGGATGTCCAGCGGCAGCTGCTCCCAGTAGTTCGCCCAGGGCACCTCCTCGATCTCGACCCGGATCTCGGGGTGCTGCTCGCTGAACGCCGCGAACGAGGACTTGTAGGAGGCCGCCGCGGCCTCGTCCCAGAGCCGGAACGTCACGGTGGTGACCTCGCCGTCGGACCCGCCGGCGTCGTCGTCGCCCCCGGATCCCGGCGAGCAGGCGGCCACGGCGAGCAGTGCGCTCGCGGCGACGAACGACACCAGACGGCGGGGGGCGCGTGCGGTCATGTTGAGTCCCTTGTTCACGGTGGTGGGACTCACGGTATCCGCAGCTGAGCCCGTACGCGCTGCGGCGCCCGGCCTGCGTCCGCATCGTGACCGGCGCCGGGACGCACCGGCCCGAGGTCAGCTCGAGCCGGGCTCCGGGAGGTCGACCGCGTCGTTCTCGCCGATGTCTGGTCGGTCGCCCGTGATCTTGGACTGGACGAACGCCACGGCGGCAGCGACGGCGCCGCCAGGCGTGTTCCAGTACTCCGCGCTGGTGCCCCGCACGTGCAGCAGGGCCAGGTCGGTGGACTCGCGGCCCTCGGGGAACCAGGCCTCGGCGGCGCGGTCCCAGAGCTCGTCGATCTTGGCCTCGTCACGCACCACCGCCGCCGTGCCCGACAACGACACCCAGGAGGAGCCGTCGTCGAACGAGACGTTGACGTGCGGCGCGGACGCGATCTGCTTCGCCTGCTCGCTCTCGGTGGAGACGAAGCACCACACGTCCCCGGTCTCGGTGATCTGCTGGGGCGTCATGGGGCGCGAGCGGAGCTCGTCACCATCCCGCGTGGTCAGCATGCAGAAGCGCGCGGCGCGCATCAGCTTCAGCACCTTCTCGATGTCGCTCATGTCTGCTCCTCCTCCGGCGATCGCGCGATCAGTCCTTGCCGAGCTCCTCGTCCGCCGCGGCGGCCGCTTCCTTCTCGGAATCGGCGCCGGCGTTGGCGAGCTGGCCACCGCTGTTCTCCAGGTGCGCGCGCACGAACCACTGGAACAGCTCCAGCTGCCGCACCTGACCGACGACCATGTCCTCGGTGATGGGGTCGAGCTCGCCGACCTCCTCCTGGACCGTGCGCATGTCGGTGATGACACCCGTGTACACGAGGTCCAGAGCCGCCAGGTGCTCGAAGGTGCTCGCGCGCCCGATCGAGTAGTCGTCCCACGTGCGGGCCGCGACCAGGGCGCCGGGGGTGCCGTTGGGCGAGACCCCCATCGTGGCCATCCGCTCGGCGGTCTCGTCGACCATCTCGCGCACGGCGTCGATCTGCGGATCGAGCATCTCGTGGACCCCGATGAAGCCGGGGCCGACGACGTTCCAGTGCGCGTGCTTGAGCGTCAGCTGGAGGTCGTTGAGCGCGTGGAGCCGCAGCTGGAGCAGCTCGGCCACGTGGTGGCCATCCTCGATCGAGAGGCCAGGAACGGTGAACGAGGCGTCGGGGCTATCGCTGTGGTGTGTCATTCGCTCAGCCTGCCACGGACCCCCGACCCGGGGTGAAGCAACGGCACCGCGATACTGGGGCGATGACGTTCACGACCCGCCCCGAGCTGCTCGGCACCTTCGGCATGGTGGCCTCCACCCACTGGTTGGCCTCGGCGAGCGGGATGGCGGTGCTGGAGGCAGGTGGCAACGCCTACGACGCGGCCGTGGCCACCGGGCTGACGCTGCACGTGGTGGAGCCGCACCTGAACGGGCTCGCGGGGGAGGTGCCGATCATCGCGCACGAGGCGCGCAGCGGCCGCAGCTTCGTGGTCTGCGGGCAGGGTGTCGCACCCGCCGCCGCCACGCTGGAGGCCTTCGAGGGCCTCGGCGTCACCGAGATCCCGGGCGCCGGACTGCTGGCCGCGACCGTGCCCGGCTCGTGGGGCGCGTGGCTGCACCTGCTCGCCCGCTACGGCACGCTGGGGCTCCGCGAGGTGGCCCAGTACGCGATCGGCTACGCCCGCGAGGGGTACCCGCTGCTGCCCACCGCCGCCGCCACCATCGGCACCCTCGCGGACACCTTCCGGGAGCACTGGCACGGCTCGGCGGCCGTGTACCTGCCGGGCGGGCAGGTGCCCGCCGGCGGAACCCGGTTCACCAACCCGGCGCTCGCCGCCACGCTCGACAGGCTCGTCACCGAGGGGGAGGCTGCCGGCGGCACCCGCGAGCAGCAGATCGAGGCCTCCCGCCGCGCGTTCTACTCGGGATTCGTCGCCGAGGCGATCGCGACGTTCGCCCGCACCCCCGCGTGGGACGGCGGCGCCGAACCCCACGCGGGTCTTCTCACGGCGGCCGATCTCGACGCCTGGACCGCCACCGAGGAGGAGCCGGCCGGCGTCGACGTGCTCGGCCACCGCGTCCTCAAGACCGCAGCCTGGGGCCAGGGGCCGGTGCTGCTGCAGCAGCTGCAGATGCTCGAGGCGCTCGGCGCGCACGAGCTCGAGCCGGGATCGGCCGATCTGGTCCACACCGCCGTCGAGGTGGCCAAGCTCGCGCTCGCGGACCGCGAGGCCTGGTACGGCGACAGCGGCGACGGCGACGGAGCCGCGTCGCTGGGCGACCTCCTCGAGCCGAGCTACGCCGTCGAGCGCTCGCGCCTGGTCGGCGCCGACGCCGACGCGACGCTGCGGCCCGGCGCGCCGGGCGGCCGGTCGCCGCGCCTGGCGGCCGCGGTGCTCCGGGCGATGTCCGACGGCGGAGCGTGGGCCGACGGGCTGGCCTCACCCGTGCAGCCCGGCCAGGGCGAGCCGACCGTGCCGCGCGGTGACACGTGCCACCTGGACGTCGTCGACCGGTGGGGCAACGTGGTGGCGGCGACACCCTCGGGCGCGTGGCTGCAGAGCTCGCCCACGATCCCCGAGCTCGGGTTCGCGCTGGGCACCCGCGCGCAGATGTTCTGGCTCGAGCCGGGGCTGCCCGCCTCGCTGCTGCCGGGACGCCGGCCGCGCACCACGCTCAGCCCCGGGATGGTGCTCCGGCATGACGGCACGCCGGCGTTCGCGTTCGGCACCCCGGGCGGCGACCAGCAGGACCAGTGGACCGTGCCGTTCCTGCTGCGCGTCCTGGGCCAGACGGACGGCGCCGACCTCCAGGCCGCGATCGATGCGCCGTCCTGGCACACGACGCACGTGCCGAGCTCGTTCGCACCGCGCGTCGCGGAGCCGCGCGGGGTGCGGGTCGAGGAGCGGCTCGGTCAGGACGTGATTGCCGAGCTGCGGCACCGTGGCCACGACGTCACGGTCGCCGGGCCGTGGTCGCTCGGCAGGATCAGCGCCGCCGGCACCCGCCGGGACGGGTTGCTCCGTGCGGCGGCGAACCCGCGCGGCATGCAGGGCTACGCCGTCGGGCGGTAGTGGGGCGGGCGGCGGCCCCGTCTCGATATCATGGCGGGCCCGAGCGCCTCAGCTCGTGTGCTCCCACCCCACGCACAGCGGAAGGCTTCTCATGCCCGCACGGACCGGTGGCGCCCGCCGCGTGCTCACCAGCGTGCTCGCGGTCGCCGCGCTGCTGCTCGCGGTGTCGGTGACGCCGGCCGCGGCGGCTCCGGCCAATCCGGCTGTCCGGTTCTTCACCGCGCAGCAGATCGGTCAGGGCTGGCGCAACCCCAGCGGGATGACGCAGGCCGGCGACGTCCAGCGCAACGGGCAGCAGTCGTTCTACCTCGTCGACCCCGCCGGGCAGCTGTTGTTCTACGGCCGCACGAGCAGCGGTCGCTTCCTCGCGCCGAAGGTCGTGGGCCGAGGGTTCGGCAGCGCCACGCAGCTGATGGGCGGGGTCGACTTCAACCTCGACGGCATCCCCGATCTGCTCGCGACCTTCGGCGACGGTCGCCTCATGTACTACCCCGGCAACGGCAGCGGTGCCTTCTCGAGCTCCCGCCAGATCGGCCGTGGCTGGCAGGTCATGGAGCACGTCACCGCGTTGCAGTTCTCGGTGGGTGGCAAGCCCGGCGTCGCGGCGACCGACGAGCGAGGCGTGCTGCGCATCTATCCGACCGACGGCAACGCCTCCTTCGGCAAGCCGGTGCAGGTGGGCTCGGGATGGAACCGCATCGCCCGGGTGGTCGGTGGCAGCGACTGGGACCGCAACGGGTGCTCCGACCTGCTCGCCGTCGACGCCGCCGGTGCCCTGCTGCTCTACAGCGCGCGCGCCGGCTGCACCTCCTTCTCCGCCTCCCAGATCGGGAACGGTTGGGGCGGCATGACCTGGATCGGCGCCAGCGAGACGCGGGCGCAAGGGGGTTTCTGGAGCACGGTCTGGGCCACGAACGCCGCGGGCCGGCTGCTCGGCTACCCCGCGCGGTTCACGCCAGGCCCCGGACCGACGCTCGCGCGCGGCGTGCTGCTCGTGAACAAGTCCTACCCGCTGCCCTCGGGCTACGGATCGGGACTGACCTCGAGCACCGCGAGCGCGTTCACCTCGATGCGCAACGAGGCGGCACGGCAGGGGTTGAGCATCTTCATCGCCTCCGGGTTCCGCAGCTACAGCCACCAGAGCAGCCTCTACCGCTCGTACGTGGCCAGGCACGGTGCGGCGGCCGCCGACCGGTTCTCCGCCAGGCCGGGGCACAGCGAGCACCAGACCGGGCTGGCGCTGGACGTGAACTCGACCTCCGGATCCTTCGGCAGCACGGCCGAGGGGCGCTGGGTGGCGCAGAACGCCCACCGCTACGGGTTCATCGTGCGCTACCCGCAGCACGGTGAGGCCATCACCGGCTACATGTACGAGCCGTGGCACCTGCGATACGTCGGGCCCGACCTCGCCGGCCATCTGCATCGGACCGGTCTCACCCTCGAGGAGTACCTCAACGTCTGGTCGGCCTACTAGCCGACCGATCCCGCCGCAGGCGCCCGCCGTGACGGATGCCCGGACCGACTCACCGGGCCTGGTTCGGTAGCCATGAGTCGACGCCCGGGTGAACACCTCGTGGCGCTCGACGGCGCCGCCCCGGCCGCGGCCCGGATGGCCGCTGCGATCGGCTTATGGTCAGGACATGCGCATGCTCCTGATCCGTCACGGCCAGACCCCGAGCAACGTCCTCGGCATCCTCGACACGGCAGCGCCGGGCGCCGCTCTGTCGGCCCTGGGCCAGCGCCAGGCGCAGGCTGTCCCGGCCGCGCTCGAGGGCGAGCGGGTCGCGGGCATCTACGTCTCAGGGCTGGTGCGCACGCATCTGACGGCGGAGCCGCTCGCTGCCGCGACCGGACTCGTCCCGCGGGTGCACGAGGGTCTCAACGAGATCGCGGCCGGCGCCCTCGAGACCCGGAGCGATCCCGAGGCGGTCCACGCCTACGTCGGCTGCGCCGAGCGATGGGCACGTGGTGACCTCGACGTCACGCTCCCGGGTGGTGAGTCCGGTCACGAGTTCCGGCACCGCTACGAGCAGGCGCTGCGGGCCGTCGCCCTCAACCATCCGGACGACGCCACGGTCGTCGTGGTCAGCCACGGTGCGGCGATCAGGGTGTACGCGGCGATGGCCGTCGCGCACGATCGCGCCGCGGTCGAGGACCGGAGCTTGAACAACACCGGGATGGTCACGCTGGCGGGTCACCTCGATCGCGGCTTCGCGGTCCTCGACTGGGTGGAGCACCCGATCGGCGGGGCGCACCTGGTCGGTGACACCGAGCACGACGTCACCGCGGACCCGGATGCCGTCCCCGAGGGCGTTCACGCCTGACGAACGCGCTGATCGCGCGAGCGGGGTGCCCGAGCCGGCGATGGCCCGCTGCAGGGCGGCGTGGCCCGTGACGCCGGCGGCCCGCCGTCCCTTGCGGAGCCGGGCGGCACCGGCGTAGCGTGATCGTCGATGCGTATCGACGATCCTGGTGACGCCGCGGTCCCCGCCCGCCGGCGTCCCGCGCCCACGAGCAAGGACGTCGCCCGCGTCGCCGGGGTCTCCCAGAGCACCGTCTCCTACGTGATGAGCGGCAAGCGCCCGATCTCGGAGGCCACCCGCAGGCTCGTGCTGGACGCCATCGCCGAGCTGACCTACGAGCCGCACGCCGGCGCACGGGCGCTGGCGGGCCACCGGACCAAGGTGGTCGGGCTGATGATGCCGCTGCACGACGCGGAGTCCGCCGGCGGGCTGATGGAGTTCGCCGAGGAGATCGCGATCCAGGCGCGCCGCCGGGACCACGACGTCCTCATGCTCACCGCGGACGAGGGGCCCTCGGCGCTCGCCAGGGTGCAGCGGCGGGCGATGTGCGACGCCGTGGTGATCATGCAGGTCATCACCGACGACCCGCGCGTGGCCACCGCCCGTGAGGTCGACCTGCCGGTCATCCTCATCGGCGTCCCGGCCGACCGCGACGGGCTGCACTGCATCGACGTCGACTTCGAGTCCGCGGCCGAGCTGCTGGTCGACGAGCTGGCGGACGCCTCCGCGCGCGAGATCGCCGTGCTCGGCTGGGCGCAGGAGTGGGACGACGCGGGCGCCAACTTCATCCCGCGCTTCCGCGCCAGCGCCGCCGCGCGGGCGGCCGCTCGTGGCGTCGCGCTGCGCTGGGTCGGCGCACCCCACACGCGTGGCGGCGTCGAGGCCTTCCTCGACGCCGTCCTCGACCCCGACGGCGGCGCCCACCCCGGTCTGCTCACGGTCCAGAGCCCTCATCACGTCGGTGCCGCGCTCCAGCAGCGCGGCCTGCTGCCGGGCCGCGACCTCGACCTGGTGTCGCTGTGCACCGACGCCGAGGCCGAGCGGCAGCCGGTGCCGCTGACGGCCGTGTCCACGCAGCCCCGCTGCGTGTCGGCGGAGGCGATGGCCTGGCTGTTCGACCTGCTCGACGGGGACGCCCCCGCCGAGCTTCGACTCGTCCCGGCGCGCCTGACCAGACGCGCCTCTGTCCGACCCATCAAGGAGAACCGACCATGACCGCACCGATCCGCGTCCTCGTCTGGGGCGAGAACCGGCACGAGCAGCTGGAGCCCGAGGTCGCGCAGCGCTACCCGGACGGGATGCACGGCGCCATCGCCCAGGGGATCGAGGCGAACCTCGGCGCGCGCGCCCGGGTGCGCACCACCACGATGGATGAGCCGGAGCACGGGCTCACCGAGGGGGTGCTCGCCGACACCGACGTGCTGATCTGGTGGGGTCACGCGGCGCACGGCGAGGTCGCGGACGAGGTGGTCGAGCGCGCCTACCGGCACGTGCTGGAGGGGATGGGTCTGATCGTGCTCCATTCCGGTCACTGGTCGAAGCTCTTCATGAAGTTGATGGGAACGACCTGCACGCTGCGCTGGCGCGCCGAGCACGACCGCGAGCTGATCTGGACGGTCGACCCGACCCACCCGATCGCGCAGGGCATCCCGCACCCGATGATCATCGAGGAGGACGAGATGTACGGGGAGCTCTTCGACATCCCGACCCCCGACGAGCTCGTCTTCATCTCCTCCTTCAGCGGCGGCGAGGTGTTCCGCTCCGGCTGCACCTTCAAGCGCGGCTTCGGCAAGATCTTCTACTTCCGCCCCGGCGACCAGGAGTACCCCACCTACTTCCACGAGGGCGTCCGCAAGGTGATCTCCAACGCCGCCGAGTGGGCGGTCACGCTGCGGTCCGAGCGCACGCTGCCGACGCTGCTGCGGTACAACACCGGCGAGTTCTACCGCGGTGCCGACTACGAGGGCGCGCTCAGCCCGGAGGCGGCCGCCGCGCAGGCGGCGCTCGAGGCCGAGGCGGCACAGGCGTGACGGGATCGCCGTCGGACGTGCCGCCGCTGAAGGTCCTGCAGGTCGGGGCCGGCGGGATGGGGCGGGCCTGGCTGAGCGCGATCGCGGCGAACCCCGACGTCGAGCTGGTCGGCCTGGTCGACCTCGACGCGGCCGTCGCGGCGGCCGCCCTGGCGGCCGCGCCCGCAGGCCTGTCGGAGCGCGATGTCACGGTCGGGACCGACCTGCTCGAGGTCGCGCGCACGAGCGGGGCGAGCGCCGTCGTCGACGTGACGGTCCCGACCGCCCACCACCCGGTCACGACGGCGGCGCTGTTCGCAGGTCTGGACGTGCTCGGCGAGAAGCCGGTCACCGAGACCGTGGCGGAGGCGCTCTCGTTGGTCGCGGCCACGCAGCTGACGGGCCGACGGTTCGTCGTCAGCCAGTCGCGTCGGTTCAACCAGCAGGCCTTCCAGCTCCGTGCCTTCGCTCAGGCCCTCGGCGCCGCCGGCACGCTCGCGTGCGAGTTCTTCAAGGCACCGCACTTCGGCGGCTTCCGCGAACAGATGCCGCACCCGCTGCTGGTCGACATGGCGATCCACCAGTTCGACCTCGCCCGGTTCGTGCTCGACGCCGACCCGGTCGCGGTCTACGCGGAGGCGTTCAACCCGCGGTGGAGCTGGTACGCCGGCGACGCCTCGGCGGTGGCCACGTTCGAGATGAGCGACGGGTCCCGATTCAGCTACTCCGGTTCCTGGTGCGCACCCGGCCTGGAGACCTCCTGGAACGGCTCGTGGCGGCTCTCGGCCGAGGGCGGATCCGCGATCTGGACCGGCGACGACGCCCCGTCGGTGGAGTCGGTCGAGCCGATCGACGTCGCCGAGGTGGCTGACCCGGGCCGCGAGCTCGCCGGATCGCTCGCGGCCTTCGTGGCGGGCATCCGTGACGGTGCGCCGCTGATGTGCGAGGCGGCCGACAACGTGCTCAGCCTGGCGATGGTGGAGGCGGCGGTCGCCTCGGCCACCTCCGGTCAGCGCGTCGCGATCGACGACGTGCTCGACCGCGCGTACGAGGCCGCGCTCGCGCGCGAGACCCGGGACGACGTCCGCGAGGCGCTGGCCGCCTGGCCCTCGGTGCTCGAGGGGCTCGCGTCCCCCGCGGTCTGACAGCCCGGCTCTCAGCACGCCGAGTGCGACAGTACCTGGCGAGTGCGGCAGGTGCACCTGCCGCACTCGCCGGAAGCTGCCGCACTCGGCGCCTGGGCGGCGGCAACGGTTCGGTCACGGCGCCGGCGTTCCCGGGCAGCCGCGCCGCCGGCTGCCTACAGTGAGGTATGACGACCTGGGCGAGACGAACGAGCGCGCTGGCCGCGGCCGCGTTCCTGGTGGCGGGTCTGGCCGCCTGCCAGGCGCCGGACGAGGGCCGCAGCCCCGAGCCGGGGGACGGCGACGTCACCACCCTCACCCCGACGGACGAGCCGACCGAAGACATGACCGACGACGAGAGCGCCGAGCCGACCGATCCGCCGTCAGGCCCCGCCGACCCGCGGGTCGAGGCGGCTGTGACCGACCTGGCCGAGCGGCTCGAGGTGACCGCCGAGGACGTCACCGCCGGTCCCCTCGAGGAGGTGACCTGGACCGACGGCTCCATCGGCTGCCCCGCCGAGGGTCAGAGCTACACGCAGGCGCTGGTGCCGGGAGCGCGGCTGGTGCTGACGGTCGACGGCGCCGAGTACGCCTATCACGGTGAGGGCGAGGAGCCGCTGTTCTACTGCGAGACGCCGATCGAGCCGGCGGCCTCGGACGACGCCACGGCGTGACGGCGTGACGCAGCCCGGCGGCCTCCGCGCCCTCGGGCGGTCACCGCTGGCGCTCGGGGTGATCGCGCTCGCCGTGCTCGCCGTGCTCGCGGTGCTCGTCGTGGTGTCCAACCGCAGCGGCGGCGAGGCCGGCGCGGCCTACGGGGCGGACGCGGCCGCCGACTGCGTCGCCGGCTACCCCGGCGGTCTGGGCACCGCCGACTTCGCCTTCGACGGCGTGGTCACCAGCACCGGTCCGAGCGTCTCGGACCGCGCCGGTGCCGTGCTCGGGTACGCGGGCGTGACGTTCGAGGTCCGCGAGTGGTTCGCCGGCGGCACGGGCGAGGAGGTCACGGTGGACCTGAGCACCCGGCCGTCCCCGGGTACCCGGCTGCTCGTCGCGGGCGCCGCCCGGTGGGGCGGGCAACCGCTCGACGCCCCGGTCTCCTGGCAGCCGTGCGGCTTCGTCCGCTACTTCGCCCCCGGCGTCGCCGACGACTGGCGCTCCACCTTCACCCCATGACCGCTTTCCACACGATTCCGTCCACCCCCTGGTTTCAACACGATTCCGTCCAGCTGCGCAGCAAGCGCGGCGGGACAGTCGATGCGGATCCGCAGTTTCTGCGGTACCATCGTTCATGCCCCTCGACCAGAAGACCCTCGCGGCGATCCGCCAGGCGCTCGACGACGCCGAGCGGGCCGGCGCCAACCGGACCGCCGACGCGCTCCCGCTGCTGCGCGGCGCCGCCGATCGGCTCACCGAGCTGCTCGACGGCTCGATGGCCCAGGCCGTGCTCGAGGAGGGCGACAGCCTTCGCGCCGCCGGCCAGAAGGCGGGCTTGAGCGAGAACGCCGTCGGCCCGCGTCTGGCTCGGACACCGGCGCTCGCCGCGTACGCCAACGCGGAGGGCCGGGTGACAGCGGCCGGCGTGGAACGGGCTCGCTACGACCTCGAGACCGGCACCCCCCGGGCTGCCGCTCAACCACCGAAGCCGATGCGCTTCACACCACGAAGGAGGACGCCATGACCCGTTCCGACCTCACCCACCTGTACTTCCTGCTGGATCGCTCCGGCTCGATGCAGTCGATCAAGGCCGACACCGAGGGTGGTTTCGCCTCCTTCGTGCAGGAGCAGCGCAACGCCGTCAGCGGCGAGTGCCGCGTGACGCTCGCCCAGTTCGACAACACCTACGAGCTGGTCTACGCCGACGTGCCGCTCGCGGACGTGCCGCCGCTGGCGCTCGCGCCGCGTGGCTCGACCGCCCTGCTCGACGCCATGGGCCGGATGATCACCGACGCCGGCGCGGCGCTGGCGGCGCTGCCCGAGGACCAGCGTCCCGGCACCGTGGTGGTCGCCGTGATGACCGACGGGCACGAGAACGCCTCCACGGAGTGGACGCATCCCGCGATCAAGTCGCTCGTCGAGCAGCAGACCGAGGCCTATCGGTGGCAGTTCCTCTACATGGGTGCCGACCAGGACGCCATCGAGGTCGGACGATCGATGGGTGTCAAGGCCGAGCACTCGGTGACCTACGGCCGCGGGAAGGCGCGCGAGGCGATGGCGGCGACGTCGGCCAAGGTGGCCGGCCTGCGGGCCGCGCGCGTGGCGAACCCCGCCGCGATGGCCGCCGGCTACACCGCAGCCGAGCGCGACGACCTCGCCCACTGAGGCACGCCGGGTTGCGCGGTCCCACCTCGCGGGCGCAGCATCACCCAGGGAAGGGAGGTGGGGTCGTGACCGACGTACGTACCGGTGTCTCGGGGTGGCGCTACCAGGGCTGGCGCGGCGACTTCTACCCGACGGGACTGCCGCAGCGCGAGGAGCTGGCCTACCTGTCCGCGCGCATGCGGACCGTGGAGGTCAACGGCTCCTTCTACTCGCTGCAACGTCCGAGCAGCTGGCTGTCCTGGGCCGCCCAGGTGGCGCCTGGCACGGTCATGGCGGTGAAGGGGCCACGCTTCATCACCCACATGAAGCGGCTGCGCGACGTCACCGAGTCGCTGGGCACGTTCTTCGCGAGCGGCCCGCTGCAGCTCGGCGACCTCACGGGCCCGTTCCTGTGGCAGCTCCCGGCCCGGGACACCTTCGACGCCGACCGGCTGGAGTCCTTCTTCTCGTTGCTGCCGCGCAGCGAGGCAGCGGCTGCTCGACTGGCGCGAGGCGGCCGGGTCGCGCTGATCGAGGGCCGCGGCGAGAAGCCCTGGACCCGTGCCCACCGGGCGGACCGGCCGCTCCGGCACGCGATCGAGGTCCGTCACGCCTCCTACCAGGACGAGGCGTTCCTGGCGCTGTGCCGCCGCCACGGGATCGCCGTCGTGGTCTCCGACGGCGCGGGCCAGTGGCCCATGATCGACGCCGTCACCGCCGACCACGTCTACGTGCGGCTGCACGGCGGCGAAGAGCTCTACACCAGCGGCTACGGGCCGGCCGAGATCGCGCAGTGGGCCGACCGGGTCAGAGGCTGGGCCGTGCGCGAGGACGTCGAGCAGGTGCTCGTGTACTTCGACAACGACGCCAAGGTGCACGCACCGCGGGACGCGATCGCGCTCGCTGCCGAGCTCGAGCACCCCTGACCCCGGCTCTCAGCGGACCCCGGTCACGCCCAGGCTGGAGGTGATCTGCTTCTGGAAGACCAGGAAGAGGATCACGAGCGGGGCGAGCGCGATCGTCGTCGCCGCCATCACGAGCGTCCAGTTGCCGTTGTACTGCGTCTGCAGCGCGGCGGTCGCGACCGTGATGACGTGCCACTCGGGGCGCGGGGCGATGACCAGCGGCCACATGAAATTGTTCCACTGGCTCACCACCGTGATCAGCAGCAGCGTCGCCAGGATCGGCTTGTTCATCGGGACCATGATCTGCCACAGACGTCGCAGCACCCCGGCGCCGTCGATGCGGGCGGCGTCGAGCACGTCCGACGGCGTGGAGCGGAAGTTCTCGCGCAGCAGGAAGATCGCGTACGGGGACCCGAACATGAACGGCACCACGAGCCCGGCGAAGGAGTTCTTCAGCCCGAGCTCGGTCATCATCGAGTACAGCGGGATGATCGTGACCACGGCCGGGATCATCAGCGTCGACACGTACACCCAGAAGATCGCGTCGCGACCAGGGAAGTCGAGCTGGGCGAACGCGTAGGCGGCGAGGATCGACGTCAGCATCTGCCCGAGCACCAGCACCAGCACCACCTGCGCGGTCACCGCGATCGGCACCACGAAGTCGTACCGCTCGCCGAACAGCGACACGTAGTTCTCCACCGTGGCCGGTTCCGGGGTGGCCAGCGGCGAGCTCGTGTTGAACTGCCGCGACGTCTTCAGCGACGTCATCACCGAGAACACGAACGGGGCGACCATGAGCACCGCGCCGGCGAGCAGGAACCCGTAGGTGAGCACGTTCGCGACCAGGCGCGCCGCTCGGGCCGAGCGCGGCGCGCTCGACCGGCGGGACGTCGTCGGGACCGGGTTCGTGGTGCTCATGACATGTCGTAGGTGATGCGTCGACGGAAGTAGCGCTGCTGGACGAGGGTGATCGCGACCAGCACCACGAACAGGACGACCGCCATCGCCGCGGCGCGGCCCAGGCGCAGCGCCACGAAGGCCTCGTCGTAGATGCGGGACGCGATCACGTCGGTGGAGAACCGGGGGCCGCCCCCGGTCATCGCGTAGATCGAGTCGAACACCTGGAAGCTGGAGATGATCGAGGTGACGGTCACGAAGAACATGGTCGGCCGCAGCAGCGGCAGCGTGATCGACCAGAGCGTGCGTGCCGCACCGGCGCCGTCGAGCTCGGCGGCCTCGTACACCGAGACCGGGATCTGCTGCAGGCCGGCGAGGAAGAACAGCGAGATGTAGCCGACCGTCGACCAGATCTGCACGAACGCCACCGCCGGCAGCGCGAGGTCGACATCGGCCAGCCACTCGATCCGGCGGCCGAGCAGGGCGTTCAACGCCCCGTTGGTCGGGTCGAGGATCCACCGCCACACCACACCCAGCGCCAGCGGGGCGCACACCCAGGGCAGCACGTAGAGCACGCGCAGCCAGCTGGTCCCCGGCAGCCGCCGGTTGATGGCGACGGCGAGCAGCAGCCCGATCGCGATCGAGACGGGGATCGTGATCGCCGTGAACGCCGCCGTGACCAGGAGCGAGTTGCGGAACCGGTCCCAGCCCAGGATGTAGGCGTAGTTCTGCAGGCCGAACCACTCGGGTGGGCTGATGAGGTTGTACCGGGTGAGGCTGAGCACCACCACGATGACGACCGGCAGCAGCAGGAACACGCCCACCCCGATGAAGCTCGGGATCAGCAGGAGGTAGCCGGCGCGCGCCTCGATCCGCTGCCGTCCGTTCATGCCACCTCCCGCGCTCCGGTGCCGGAAGCCTAGTGAGGTCGAGCGGCTGCCATCAGCGCTGTGCGCGGAACCAGGCGCGAGAGGTGCCCGACATCAGCAACGAGACCGAGATGGCGATCCAGATGATCCCGACCAGCACGCTGCCCTGACCCCCGATCAGGCTGACGATCGCGAGGGCGACGTACAGCGCGCCCGTGATCGTGAGCGCGATGGCCGCCCAGTACCTGCCCCGCAGCGCCATGATGCCGAACACCAGCACCAGGACGCCGACGACCGCGACGATGCCACCCAGCCCCACGAACATCTCGGGCGTGAGACCGGTCCCGGCGAAGGCGCTGGAGTCGCGCACGACCCCGGCGAGCACCAGGAGCAGCGCGCCGAACAGGATCGCGACGATGCCGCCGATGATCGCCAGCACCGCGCCGGCGGTCACCGAACCCGGCCGCACCGCCGGCGCGGTGCTCCACCCTGCGTAGCCCGGCTGCCCCGGCATGCTCGCGCCGTAGCCGTACTGGTTCCCGGGCGTGCCGTAGCCAGGCACCTGGCCGGGTGAGGGCGGCGGGGGCGGGACGGCGTCCTGCTGGCCGTAGGTCATGGAGCTTCCTTCCGAAAGACGGTTCGCACGAGCCTACGGCCGGGTGTCCGGTGCTCCCATGGGCAGACCTGTCGGACGCCGCGAACCGCGGTGGTCCGGCTACGGCAGAATCGTCGGGTGACCGTGGACCTGGAACCGCTGAGCCGGGTCGTCTCGCCCGAGGGGTGGTCGACGCGGCTGGTCGATCTCACCGCGGTCGCTCATGACGCCTCGCACTACCTGCTGACGCCGTCGGCGCTCGTGACGCCCGCCGATCTCGGCGAGCTCACCGCGGTCCTGGTCGCCGCCAACGAGGCTCGGGTGCCGGTCACCTTCCGCTCCGGCGGCACCAGCCTCTCGGGCCAGGCGGGCACCGACGGCGTCCTCATCGACACCCGCCACTCCTTCTCCGCCGTCGAGGTCCTCGACGGCGGTGCTCGGGTCCGCTGCGAGCCTGGGGCCGTGCTTCGGCGGGTGAACGCGATGCTGGCGCGGCACGGGCGGCGGCTGGGTCCCGACCCCGCGAGCGAGATCGCCTGCACGATCGGTGGGGTCGTGGCGAACAACTCCTCCGGCATGACGTCCTCCCACACCGCGACCGCCTACCGGACCCTGCACTCGATGCGGTTCGTGCTGCCGAGCGGCACGGTCGTCGACACCGCCGCACCCGATGCCACCCGAGCGCTCGCCGCCGCGGAGCCCGACCTCGTCGCGGGCCTGCTGGGGATCCGGGACCGGTTGCGCTGCGACGCCCGGCTGCGCGCGCTCGTCGAGCACCAGTTCTCGATGAAGAACACGATGGGCTACGGCCTCAACGCCTTCCTCGACCACGACGACCCCGCCGAGATCCTCGCCCACCTGATGGTCGGCTCCGAGGGCACGCTCGGCTACGTCGCCTCGGTCGTGCTGGACACCGTGCCCGCACTCCCGCACGTCGCCACGGCGCTCGCGGTCTTCGACGGCATCGGGCAGGCCGCCGCCGCGGTCCCCGCGCTGCTGGAGGCCGGCGCGGTGGCGGTCGAGCTCATGGACCCCTCCGCGCTCCGGGTGGCGCAGGGGCTGGTGGCCGCGCCCGAGCAGATGCGCGCCATCGCCGTCGAGAACCACACGGCGCTGCTGGTCGAGGCGCAGGCGGCCAGCCAGGCGGAGCTCGCGGACTCGGCAGCCGTGCTGGGTGCCGCGATCGGAGCCCTGCCGCTGGCGCTGCCCACGGCGCTGACCACCGACCCGATCGCTCGCGCGGCGATGTGGGCGGTCCGCAAGGGCTTGTACGCGGCGGTGGCCGCCGCCCGCCCGGCAGGCACGACCAACCTGCTGGAGGACATCGCGTTCCCGGCGGACCGGCTGGGTGCCGGCGTCGCCGGGCTCGGGACGCTGCTCGAGCGGTACGGCTACCGCGAGGCGGTCACCTTCGGTCACGCACGCGACGCGAACCTGCACTTCATGATCACGCCGCACCTCGACGACCCGCGGGAGCTGGCCACCTACGAGGCGTTCACCGAGGACCTGGTCGAGCTGGTGCTGGGCGAGGGCGGCACGTTGAAGGCCGAGCACGGGACCGGGCGGATGATGTCGCCCTACGTGCGCCGCCAGTACGGTGACGAGCTGTACGAGGTGATGCGGGAGGTCAAGCGGCTCTGCGACCCGTACGGGATCCTCGCGCCGGGCGTGATCCTCGACGACGACAGCCGCGCCCACGTCTCCCACCTCAAGACCTTCCCCACCGTGGACGCGGCCGTCGACAGCTGCGTCGAGTGCGGGTACTGCGAGCCTGCGTGCCCGTCGCGCAACACCACCACGACGCCACGGCAGCGCATCGTGCTGATGCGTGAGATCGGGCGCGCCACCGCCGAGGGCCGGCACCGCGACGCCGCGGAGCTCCATGACGACTTCGGCTACGAGGCGGTGCAGACCTGTGCCGCGGACTCCCTGTGCGTGCGCTCCTGTCCCGTCTCGATCGACACCGGTGCCGTGATGAAACGGCATCGAGCCGACGGCCTCGGACCGCTCGCGCAGCGTGGCGGTGTCACGGTCGCGGGGCGCTGGGACGCCGTCGAGGGCCTCGCCCGGTTCGGTCTGGGCGTGGCGGACGTGCTTCCCGACGGCGTCACCTCCGGTGCGAGCCGGCTCGCCCGCCGGGTCCTTCCGACCGAGCTCGTTCCCGAGGTCGGCCCCGACCTGCCGGCCCCGGGGCGGGCGCGCAGCGCCCTGACGGGTCTCGTCGACCCCGCTGATGCCGACGTGGTGCTGTTCCCGAGCTGCACGGGTGCGTTGTTCGGCGGACCCGCGTCCTCGCTGCTGGCGCTGTGCCGGGCTGCGGGGATCGCGGTGACGATGCCGGAGCACGTCGATGCGTTGTGCTGCGGCACACCCTGGTCGTCCAAGGGCTTCACCGACGGTCACCGCGCCATGGGCGAGCGGGTGGTCGATGCTCTCTGGCGGGCCAGCCGCGAGGGTGCGCTCCCCGTCGTCATGGACGCCGCCTCCTGCACGCACGGGCTCGAGGGTCTCGAGGCGGTGCTCGAGGGGACCGACGCCGAGCGGTTCGCGCAGATCCGGGTGCTGGACGCCGTCACCTGGGCGCGCGCGGAGCTGCTGCCGAGGATCACCGTCCCTGAGGCGCGCCGGCTCGACCGGGTGGTGGTGCACCCGACCTGCGGCACCGAGCACCTCGTCGCCACGGGCGACCTGGTCGCGCTCGCGCAGGTCGCCGCGCGCGAGGCGGTCGTCCCTGACGCCTGGGGGTGCTGCGGGTTCGCGGGTGACCGCGGCATGCTGCACCCCGAGCTCACCGCGGGTGCGACCCGCGACGAGGCACGCGACGTCGCCGCCCTCGCCGAGGCGGACGCCTACGTCAGCGCCAACCGCACCTGCGAGATGGGGATGAGCCGGGCGACCGGCCGGTCCTACCGTCATGTGCTCGACGTCCTCGCCGAGGTCGTCACCGGCTGATCGGACGACGCGCCCGCCGGGCCGCTCCCTCCAGCGGCACCGGCGAGCGCGTCGCGGTGCTCAGGCCTGGGTGGCCCGAGCGCGGCGGAGGAGGAGAGCTCCTGCGGCCGCGGCGATCACGGCGAGCGTGACCAGTCCAGCGATCCTCGGCGCGCCGGTGTCGGCGAGGCCGCCACCGCCACCGCTGCCTGCGCCCGGCGCCGCCGTGGCCTCGAACGAGACCTCGCCGGTGCCGGACTCTCCAGGGAGCTCCGCCGTCGGGCCCGAGGACGGCGCGGTGGTGGGACCGGCGGTCGGGGCCGTCGTCGCGGTGTCGGTCGGGGTCGTCGTCGGGGCCGTCGTGGGATCGCCGCTCGGCGTCGGCGTCGGCGACGGGGTCAAGGCCGACGTGATCGAGAACAGCGTCGTGGTCCCCGAGACCTCGTTGCCGACGGCGATCAGCGGCTGACCGGTCGGCGACTCGTCGGCGGCGATGAAGGCGATGCTCTCCGGGCCGAGGTCACCGGCCTCGTCGAGCACGGCGGCCGGGTCCTCGGCGTCCTCCAGCGAGATCGAGAAGTCGCGGTTGTTGACGTAGGTGACCCAGAAGACGTCGGTCGGGTCGGAGATGTCGAAGACGGCGATGCCGCCCACGCGCTCGAGCCCGACGAACGCGTAGGTGCGGCCGTCGACCTCGCCGACCGTCACGGCCTCGGGCTCGGGGCCCTTGTCGTCGCTGCGGCCCTCGAGGTTCGACTCGGAGTGGTTGGAGTTGAAGAACTCGGGCGCCGCGTCGGCGACGACCTGCTCCAGCTGGTCCCCGGAGTCGAACACGAGCTCGCCGGAGGTGTTCCAGATCGAGAACGAGCGGGCGCCGAAGGAGTACAGCTGCTCGTAGCACGAGCCGTCCTCCGACAGCCCGTCGGCGGTCGTGACGTTGAGGCGACCGAGGTCCGCGTCCCCGGTCAGGTCGGCGAGGGGCGAGTCGGCGCAGATCGGCGCGAGGCCGTCCTCGCCGAGGTCCTTGACGCGTGCGGGCTCCACGTAGTCGCCCCACTCACGGGCGTCGCCCTCGTTCGCGGTGACCAGGAACGTCTCGTCGCCGACCGCGTAGGAGACCACCGTGTCGGGCATGAACAGACCGAGGACGGGCTGCGGCAGGATCGCGATGCCGCCGTCCCGGTCGCTCGCGTCGAGGCCGTTGCCGGGCAGCATGTGGTCCTTCGCACCCAGCGGCAGGATGTCGGTCACGGTGGCGGTCGCGAGGTCGACGACGGCGAACGCGTTCGCCTCCTGGAGGCTCACGTAGGCGGTCGTGCTGGTGCTGTCGATCGCCGCGTACTCCGGCTCGAGGTTCGCCGAGACCGGGAGGTCGGGGTTGACGTCGGGACCGAACACGCGGACGCCCTCGGGCAGGGTGGCGGAACCGCCCTCCTCGTAGGCGTGGAAGTCGGCGATCCGGACGTCGGCCTGGTCGGGCGCCGCGATGGTCTCGGGAAGATCGACGACGGCGATCGCACCCTCGGGGTCGATCGTGAACCCCTCGTCGGGCTCGCCCTCGTTGGCGACGACCGCGCGAGCGCCGTCCGGGGTGATCACCACGTTGTCGGGCAGCGCGCCGACCCGCACCGCGCCGAGCGCGCCACCGCTCACCGCGTTCGCGTCGAAGAACGCGACCCACCCGTCGCCAACCTTGTCGGGGGACTCGAGCGCGACGGCGACCAGCCCGTCGGCGCGGACCGCGACCGAGTTGGCGACGGCGCCGCTCTCGATCGTGGAGCCGTCGCCGGCGACCGTGCCGACGGCGTCGAGCTCGGCGGTCTTGGCGGGCGCCGTCGGGTCGGACGCGTCGAGGACCTCGACGATCCCGGCGTCGGCGTTCACCACGAACAGCTGGGCGGTCGCGGCGTGAAACACGACGATCTCGGCCGCACCCTCGTCGATGACACCGGTGCGGTAGCTGCCCAGCGGTGCGAGCGTGATGGCGGCGTCGTCGGCCGAGGCGGTGACGGGCTCGGCCACGGCGTACGCCGAGGTGATCAGGCTGAAGGCCGCGAGTGCGGCGAGCGGGAGCGTGAGGGCGGCGGTCAGCAGACGGCGACGGGCGGCCCGAGCACGAGCGGGAGAGATGGTGGTCAGCACGAACGGACCCTAGGAAGGCCGGGCGGCCGGCCGGCGACCGGTGCGTGACCGGAAGATGAACGGGTGGGCCACCGCACCCGGACGGCACGTGCCTACGATGGTGAACCACTCGACGAGGAGGCAGCGCTCATGTCCTTGGTCTTCGGCTCCACCGCGTTCATCGTCATCGCCGCGATCGTCGTGATCGGTATCGTGATCGCGCTGATCGTCCGCGTGGGGCGGCGCGATCAGACCGACTGGGCCGGGGACCCCCGACCTCCGCAGCCGCAGCCCCGACCCCAGCAGGAGCCGCCGCGGTCGATCGACGACTCGCAGCAGTTCCGCGAGCAGAACCGCCCGACCGACCCGCCGGCGCCCACCTGAGCCCGGTGCCGGGAGGTCAGCGCTCGAACTTCGTCGACAGGATGATCGAGGTCGTGGTGCGTTCGACGCCGTCGAGCCCACCGATACGGTCCGTCAGCCAGTCCATGTCCTGCACGCCCGTCGCGACGGCGATGGCCACCAGGTCGTGCGTGCCGCTCACCGAGTGGAGGCTGCGCACCTCGGGCAGCTGGTGCAGCGCGCGCACCACCGCGGCGGATCGCTTCGGTCCCACGGTGATGAGGATGTGTGCCCGCAGCCGGTCCTGCTCGACCTCCTCCGCCACCCGCACGGTGTAGCCGCGGATCACCCCGTCGCGCTCCAGCCGCTGGATCCGGCTCTGGACCGTGGTGCGCGAGAGCCCCAGTCGTCGGGCGATCTCCGCCGTGGAGGTGCGGGCGTCCTCGCGCAGGATCGACAGCAGCCGCTCGTCGGCCGAGGACACGCGCATCCCTGACTCCAGTTCTCGGCGGATCGCCGAACTCGGGCGCGAAGTTGCGCACTTCGACCATGCTAATCGCCGACGCCGTCCCGCATCATGGACACATGCGCACTCTGACCGACAAGCTCGCGCCGCTCCGCGCCCACCGGGGTGCGCGGCGCACCCGTGGTCTCGACGACGCGACCCTGGTGCGCTTCGCCGGCACGCATCCCGAGCTGGTCGCCGCCGTGGACGCTGCGGTCCTGGAGCACGAGGACGTCCGGAGCGCCTTCCCCGACCTGCTCGATCTCGACGAGGACGACCAGGTCGCCGCCGTGCAGGCCGGGTACGTCAACTTCTACCCCCAGGACGGCGTCAACCCCTACGTCGCGCTCGCGGCGCGCGGACCGTGGATCGTCACGCTCAACGGCGCCGTGCTCTACGACACCGGCGGCTACGGGATGCTCGGCTTCGGCCACGCACCGCAGGCCGTCCTCGACGCGATGGCCAAGCCGCAGGCGATGGCCAACATCATGACGGCGAGCCTGTCCCAGCTCCGTGCGGAGCGCGCGCTGCGGTCGGAGATCGGGCACACGCGGGACGCGTGCCCGTACGCGAGCTTCATGTGCCTGAACTCCGGGTCGGAGTCGGTGTCGCTGGCGGCCCGGATCGCCGACACCCACACCAAGACCATGACCGACCCCGGCGGTAGGTACGCCGGACGCACCGTCAAGCGCGTGGTCGTCAAGGGCAGCTTCCACGGCCGCACCGAGAAGCCCGCGCTGCTCTCCGACTCCAGCCGCGCGACCTACACCGAGATGCTGGCGAGCTTCCGCGGCGAGGACTCGGTGATCGCCGTCGAGCCCTACGACGTCACCGAGCTGGCCCAGGTCTTCGCCGCGGCCGAGCGCAACGACTGGTTCATCGAGGCGATGTTCCTCGAACCCGTCATGGGGGAGGGCGACCCCGGCCGCAGCGTGCCGGTGGAGTTCTACGCCCTCGCGCGCGAGCTCACCGCGGCGCACGGCTCGCTGCTGCTGGTCGACTCGATCCAGGCCGGCCTGCGTGCGACCGGAACCCTCTCGATCGTCGACTACCCAGGCTTCGACGGCCTCGCCGCACCGGACATGGAGACCTATTCCAAGGCGCTCAACGCCGGTCAGTACCCGTTGTCGGTGCTCGCCGTGACCGAGCGAGCGGCGGCGATCTACCGCCGCGGCACGTACGGCAACACCATGACGGCCAACCCGCGCGCGCTCGACGTCGCCACCGCGGTGCTGGGCCTGCTCACCCCCGAGATCCGCGAGAACATCCGGACCCAGGGGCGCTACGCCGTCGAGCGCCTCGAGAAGCTGAAGGCCGAGCTCGGCGGCCTGATCACCCAGGTCCAGGGCACCGGCCTGCTGTTCTCGTGCGAGCTGGACCCGCAGCTCAAGGGCTACGGCGCCGGCTCCACCGAGGAGTGGCTGCGCGAGCACGGCCTCGGCGTGATCCACGGCGGCGAGAACTCGCTCCGCTTCACGCCGCGCTTCGAGGCCGACGAGGCGGAGATCGACCTGATCGTCTCCCTCGTCGGGCGCGCGGTCCTCGAGGGTCCCCGCCAGGCGGCGGTCGACGCGGCGTAGGGCGAGCCTCGCGTCCCAGCCCGCCGCCGACCAGGGGCTTCTGCCCAGCCGGCCGCCGACCAGGGGCTTCTGCCCGGTGTCCGCCGCCGACCAGGGGCTTCTGCCCAGTGTCCGCCGCCGACCAGGGGCTTCTGCCCGCTATCGGCGTTCTGACGGCTCAGAAGCACCTGTTCGCAGGGCTTCTGGGCAGGGTAGCGGCGGTCGACGTCGCAGGGGCAGGCCCGGTCGTTCGCGTCCTCCCGACAACCCCGTCAGCGATCATGCCTCCGCGAGCGCCTTGCGGATCCGCTTCTCGCTGACGGTCACAGCGGTGCCGAGCTGTTGCGCGAACAGGCTGACCCGCAGCTCCTCGATGAGCCAGCGCACGCGCGCGAGGGCGGTACGGCGCGCCGGCGGTCCGTGCTCGGCCGCCGTGGTCGCCGCCCACCAGGCGTCGGTGAGCTCGCGGATCTGCCAGGCGAGCTGCGCGTCGCGTCCGGGGTTGGCCTCGGCCTTGCCGATGCGGACCACGTCACCCTTCAGGTAACGGGGCAGGTGCGCGAGCTGGTCTGCCGGGGTGCGTGAGATGAAGCCGTCGCCGACGAGGGAGGCCTGGTGCGCCCGGACGTCCTCCAGCGTGGCGAGCAGGGCCATCGACGTCGCTCGCCGCACCTCGGCGTCGACCTCGCGGGAGGCGGTCAGCGTGGCGGCAGCCTGCCGCGAGACCTGCAGGACGGTGTCCTCGAACCGCCCACGCAGCTCCGTCGCCAACGCCTCCACCTCGCGGCGGCCGCGGATCGCCCCCAGGTCGCGTTCCGCCGTCAGCAGGGAAGCGGCCGCGAGCTGGATGTCGGCGACCAGCGCCTCGGTGCTGCGGTACGGGCTGGCCGCCAGCGCGAGGGTCTCCGCCGTCGACCAGCGGCTGGTGACCCGACCGACCGGCAGCGCGAGCGCGTCGGTGACCAGCCGCAGCACCCCGCGGTGATGCTGGTCGGCCTGCTCCTCCGCGGTCGCGAGCACCCGGATGGTGACGGCGCCGCCGTCGACCACGAGGGCGGGGTACCCGACGACGTCGTGTCCCTGGGAGCGGCCGCCGACCGAGGGCTCGACCACCCAGTCGCCGGTCAACGCCTTCGGGGCGGAGTCGGCGGCGCGTGCGCCCGACCCACCCGGCTCGGCCGGTTGCTGAGCCTTCCGGACAGCCGCGCGCACGGCCTGCTGGACAGCCTCGCCCGAGTGCCGCGCCAGCTGCCGCTGCAGTGCGGCGAGGTCCTTGCCCTCGCCCAGCACCGCGCCACGCTCACCGTGGACGCGGAACGTCATGCGTAGATGAGCCGGGAGCTTGGTCGGGTCCCACGCCTCGGCGGGGATCTCGACGTCGCGCAGCCGCCGCGCGGCATCGCTGAACGCCTCGGCGTACGACGGCGCCCCGTCCGGTGCCGGTGCCACGCTCGCCCAGGCGGGCAGCCGGGTCTGGATCGAGGCGGCGACGTCCGGCGCCGGCACGAGCTGCACCCGGACAGGCTTGGGGAACGCCCGGATGGTCGCGACCGCGAGCTCCTCCGCCAGGCCGGGGACGAGCCAGTCGAAGCCGGCGGGGCGCAGCCGCGGCAGCACCGCGATCGGCACGTGCACGGTGACGCCGTCGGCGTCGTCCCCCGGCGCGAACTGGTAGGTGAGCGGCAGCTCCAGGTCGCCCTGCCGCCAGGTGTCCGGGAACAGGCTGGAATCTGCAGCCGCCCCGGCGTCCGGGACCAGGTCCGCGATCGTGAGCGTCAGCAGGTCGGGTGTCTCGTGCCGCGCCTGCTTCCACCACGCGTCGAAGGCGCGTGCCCCGGTGACCGAGGCGGGCAGCCGCGCGTCGTAGAACGCGACCAGCGTCTCGTCGTCGACCATCAGGTCCCGACGGCGGGAGCGCGCCTCGAGCTCCTCCGCCTCGGCGCGCACCGCCTCGTTGTCCTTGACGAAGCGGTGGTGCGTGCGCCAGTCGCCCTCCACGAGGGCGTGCCGGATGAAGAGCTCGCGGGCGTCGGCCGGGTCGACCCGCGCGTACGGGACCGCGCGGTCGGCGATGATCGGGATCCCGTAGAGCAGCACCTTTTCCTTGACCATGGCCGCGCCCTGCTTGCCGGACCAGTGCGGCTCGGAGTAGGTGCGCTTGATCAGGTGCTCGGCGAGCGGCTCGACCCACTCGGGCTGGATCCGCGCGACCGTGCGGGCGAACAGGCGGGAGGTCTCCACCAGCTCGGCCGCCATCACCCACGCGGGCGGCTTCTTCGCCAGCCCGCTGCCCGGGAACACCACGAATCGGGTGCCGCGCGCCCCGAGGTAGTCGCGCTTGCGCTCGTCGTAGGCGCCGATGTGGGACAGCAGCCCGGCCAGCACCGCCTGGTGCACGCGGTCGGGGTCGGTGGCCCCGCGGTCGGGCGGGTTGACGTGCATGCCGAGCGGCTTCGCGAGCTGGCGCAGCTGGCTGTGCACGTCCTGCCACTCACGCACCCGCAGGTAGTGGAGGAACTCGGACTTGCACAGCCGGCGGAACGCGCTGCCGGAGAGCTCGTTCTGCTGCTCGCGCAGGTAGTCCCACAGCTTGAGCAGGCTCAGGAAGTCGGAGGTGGGGTCGGCGAAGCGGCGGTGCTTCTCGTCGGCCTGCTGCTGGGCGTCGGCGGGACGCTCGCGCACGTCCTGCACGCTCAGCGCCGCCACGATCACCATCACCTCGCGCACGCAGCCGAGCCGCTCGGCCTCCACGAGCATGCGGCCCAGCCGGGGGTCGATCGGGAGCTGAGCAAGCTGGCGCCCGACGTCGGTCAGCCGGTTCCCCGACGCGTCGCCGCCGCGCCGTGCCGCAGCCGTGACGTCCAACGCGTTCAGCTCGGTGAGCAGCTGCATGCCGTCCCGGATGGCGCGCGAGTCCGGCGCGTCCACGAACGGGAACGCGGCCACGTCGCCCAGACCCAGGGCCGTCATCTGCAAAATCACGCTCGCGAGCGAGGTGCGCAGGATCTCGGGCTCGGTGAACTCCGGCCGCGACTCGAAGTCACGCGCGGAGTACAGACGGATGCAGATCCCGTCGGCCACGCGGCCGCAGCGGCCCGCCCGTTGGTTCGCGCTCGCCTGCGAGACGGCCTCGATCGGCAGCCGCTGCACCTTGGTCCGGTTGGAGTAGCGCGAGATGCGCGCGGTCCCGGGATCGACCACGTACCGGATGCCCGGCACGGTCAGCGAGGTCTCGGCCACGTTGGTCGCCAGCACGATCCGCCGGGTCGAGTGCGACTCGAACACCCGGTGCTGCTCGGCCGCCGACAGCCGCGCGTACAAGGGCAGCACCTCGACGGCGCCGGGCACCGTGCTGCGTTCACCCGGCCGGGCGTAGCGCCCGCCGAGGTGCTCGGCGATCGCCTCGGTGGCGTCCTTGATCTCCCGCTCGCCGGAGCAGAACACGAGGATGTCGCCCGGCCCTTGCGCCATCAGCTCGTCGCACGCCTGCACGATGCCGGTCGCCTGGTCGATCGCCTCCTCGCGGCGGGGCGGCGGGGAGGACTCCTCGTCCTCGTCCTCGCCGACGTCGGGGACCAGCGGGCGGTACCGGATCTCGACCGGGTAGGTGCGGCCGGTGACCTCGATGACCGGCGCGGGTGCCTGCTCGGTACCGAAGTGCTCGGCGAACCGCGCGGAGTCGATCGTCGCGGAGGTGATGACGACCTTGAGGTCGGGGCGCCGGGGGAGCAGCCGCCGCAGATAGCCGAGGATGAAGTCGATGTTGAGCGAGCGCTCGTGCGCCTCGTCGACGATGATCACCTGGTAGCGGCGCAGCAGCGGGTCGCGCTGGATCTCGGCGAGCAGGATGCCGTCGGTCATCAGCTTGACGAGGGTGGTCTCGCTGACGTGATCGGTGAAGCGCACCTGGTAGCCGACCGCCGAGCCCATCGTCACGCTCAGCTCGTCGGCGATCCGCTCGGCGACCGTGCGCGCCGCGATGCGGCGCGGTTGTGTGTGCCCGATCGAGCCCTCGACGCCGTAGCCCAGCTCCAGGCAGATCTTCGGGATCTGGGTGGTCTTGCCCGAGCCGGTCTCGCCGGCGACGATGACGACCTGGTGGTCGCGGATCGCCGCCGCGATGTCGTCCCGGCGCGCCGAGACCGGCAGCTGCTCGGGGTAGGTGATCGTCGGCACCGCCGCGCGCCGCTTCGCCAGCAGCTCCTCCGACGGCGCGACCCAGCCATCCCGGCGGGGCCCGCTCGGGCGCCGAGACCCGCTCCGCCGTCGTCGACCCCGACCACGCGATGCGGGGTCGCCGGACCCGCGGCCGGGCTCGGCCTGCGGCGTCGGGGTGTTGGCGGTCACGACCCACCATTGTCCCCGAGCCGTCCAGCCCGAATTCACGCGGGTGCGAGGCTAGGCGCGTGAAGGTGCTCGGATGGGTCGTCACCGCCGCGGTCGTGGTGGTCGGGGTGCTGACCCTGGACCCCGCGATCGTGGGGTTGTCCACGGTGACGCCGGTGCTGCAGGGCATCGCGCTGCGCGGGCTGCTGGCGGTCGGGGCGCTCGCGCTCGGTGTGACCACCGTGCTGGTCTCGCTGCTGCTGCGCAGGACCGAGGGCAGAGGGCGGCGGCTGCTCGTCGTCGGGCTGGCCGCGCTCGTGGTGGGCGTCGGCCACATCGGGGTGGTGCTCGAGCGCGGGACGGCGCCGGGCACGGCGTTCGGTGTGGCGCCCGACGGCGCGATCGACGTGCTCACGGTCAACACCCTCGGCGGTGCCGGAGGACTCGACGGGCTGAGCGCCCTGATCGACGAGCTGGCCCCCGACGTCGTCGCGCTGCAGGAGACGCCGGCCGAGGACGCGGAGCGGATCGCGGCGCAGGTGGGCCCGGCCTACCAGGTGTTCACGGCGACGACCGGCCCGCAGCCGGTGCAGGCGACGGCGCTGCTCGTCTCGACCGATCTCGGTGCGTACCGGCAGACCGACGCCCCGGCCACGACGTTCGGCGGGGTCTGGGCCAGGCCGGTCGAGGGCGTGGGTCCCGAGCTGTTGTCCGTCCACCCGGTGCCGCCGGTCCCGGGCGACGTGCCCACGTGGCGGTCCGAGCTGGCAGCGCTCACCGGGCTGTGCGCGCGGGTCGAGGGCGTGGTGCTGGCAGGCGACTTCAACGCGACCGTCGACCACGCACCGCTGCGGGACTCGACGTGCCTGGACGGTGCGGTCGGCACCGGGGGTCACGGCACCTGGCCGAGCACCCGCTCGCCGCTGCTCGGCACCCCGATCGACCACGTGCTGATGGACCCCGACGTCTGGCAGCCGATCGCCTCGCGGGTGCTCGAGGCTCCGGACGGCGGCGACCACCGCGCGGTGCTGGTGCGGATCGCACCGGCCGGCTAGGCCGGGCCGCCCTATCCGTGGGGTAGGAATGGGCCATGGTGTGGACCTCTGACAGCGGTAGCTCCCAGCCCGACGAGCGCGAGCGCATCGCCGCGCTCGAGGCCACCGTGGCCGACCTGCAACGCCGGTTGACGGCGCTCGAGGAGGCGGGGGGCGGCGCGGGGGCAACCGCCCCCTACGGCGCGCAGCAGCCGGCTGACGCGGTGGACCCCTGGTCGGTGGCGCCGTGGCCGCAGATCGTGCAGCTGATCCAGGCGGGGCAGAAGATCGAAGCCATCAAGGTCTATCGCCAGTACTTCAGCGTCGGCCTCAAGGAGGCCAAGGACGCCGTCGAGGAGGTCGAGCGCCGCATCGGCGGATGACCCACGGGCCTTCCTCTCGCCTGGCAGCATCGGTGCATGGGCGAGAGGGCGTGGACCGTGGCGGACCACCTCGACGGCAAGCCGGAGCAGAGCGTCGCGATGTTCCACCGCTTCGTCGAGCTGGTGGCAGCCTGCGGCCCGTACGAGGTCTCTCCGAGCAAGACCACTGTCACGTTCAAGGGGACCCGCCGTGGCTTCGCCGGCGCGCGCCCCACACCGCAGGGTCTGCACGTCTATCTCGACCTGATGCGCCCGCTCGAGAGCCCGCGGGTCCGCAACGTCAGCCCGTACACGTCACGCCTGTTCGTCCACCAGCTCACCCTGACCTCCCTCGACGACCTCGACGAGGAGCTGGCCGGGTGGATCGCGGAGGCGTACGCCGTGGGCGGCGGCGCTCACCTGCAGTAGCTGCGATCGGGGGCTATAGCCCTCTCTTGCGCGTGGCTTAGACGGATGGATATGACGGCATCGTCGCCCGACCCCCAGAGTTGGGTGCGTGTCCTGTTGCAGTTCGGCCCCGCTACTCGCTACGTTGTGCCGCCGCAGCGAAGCGGCCCGGCACTGCCGGTCAAGCGCTCGACGTCGAGCGCCCG
This sequence comes from Pseudactinotalea suaedae, assembly GCF_009733815.1. Lineage (GTDB taxonomy): Bacteria > Actinomycetota > Actinomycetes > Actinomycetales > Beutenbergiaceae > Pseudactinotalea > Pseudactinotalea suaedae. The sequence goes on along the minus strand of NZ_WNXY01000009.1, from coordinate 179,234 downwards.
TCGGAGGGGCATCACGTGTCCAAGAACATCGAGATCTCAGACCAGGACGCCAGTCGTCGCCATCTGCTTCGTGCCGGTGCCGTGGCAGGAGTGGTCGCCGCTGGCGCGATAGCGTCCGCGCCGGCGGCGGACGCCGCCCCCGGGCAGGCCGTTCTGCAGGGCCGTACCAACAACGCAGCATCGACGTCGACCGTGATCACCAGTTCCGGGGCGCAGCCGACCTTGGTGGGCCGCAACACGGGTTCGGGGGCCGCTGCCTCGTTCCAGTCGACGACGAGCAACGGGTTTGCCGGTGGGACGAAGGCGCCGGACCGGTACGGGCTGTCGGCCTCCAACACCGCCACCGCGCCGGGCAACGGTGCAGCAGTGGCAGCGTCGGGCAACCGCAACGCCGGCGTCATCGTCAACACGGCGAACGCTGACAAGTACGCGATCCGCGCCGCCAACTTGTCCACCCAGCTGGGGTCCGCCGGCGCCGTCCTGGCCGACGGCGGTACCGGGGTGGGCCTCGTCGCGTCGACCGATGCCGACGACGTGCCCGCGATCGCGTCGTCCGGGGCACTGGTCGCCCTCGGTCCCGTGATCGTCGCCGATCCGAGCGGGCTCATCTCGTTCGTCGCGGGCGTCGTTCCCGTCTTCGGGGCGTCGAGCGCCGGGTCGCCGACCGTTCAGTTCTCGGGCAACGCCACGTTGACAGCCGGTGGTGCCTCCTTCGCCTTGGATCCTGACACCGCCGACGCGCTGGACTTGTCCGCCGCGTCTGTCGTGGTGACGCCCAACAGCGGCCCGATGCCGAACCTCTGGGCCACGGTGTCCGAGAGCGGCCAGCTGACGATCACGGGCGGGACGGCCGACGGTGTCGTCAGCTACCTGGTCACCGCGCCGACGCTCATGGAGGTCGCCGCTCGACGAGCGGCCCCCGACTATCCCGCGCTGGTCGACCGCGCTCGTGAGGCCCGCAGCGTCTGATCAGGTTCGAACGGTGGGGCCGAGGCGACACGGCGGCCCCACCGTCGGGCGAGTCTGCCGTTTCCGCTAGAGAGTCCGATACGGTCCGATCGTGGACCCGATCAGGAACCCGTACGCCCCCGGCGCGGGGCAGCGCCCGCCCGAGCTCGCCGGCCGCGACGCCGAGCTGGACGCCTTCGACGTCGTGCTCGAGCGCGTCGCCCGGGGAAGACCCGAGCGCTCGATCGTGCTGACGGGGCTGCGCGGTGTCGGCAAGACCGTGCTGCTCAACGCGCTGCGGTCCGCGGCCGTGCGGGCGCGGTGGGGGACCGGCAAGCTGGAGGCGCGCCCCGACCAGTCGTTGCGGCGCCCGCTGTCGGCCGCGCTGCACACCGCGGTCCGTGAGCTCGGCCGTCCGGGAGACTCCGACGCGGTCCTGGGCACCATCAAGGCGTTCGCCCTGCGAGCCGCACCTCCGAAGGCGAACCTGCGCGACCGGTGGAACCCGGGCATCGACGTCCCCGCCACGACCGGGCGTGCCGACTCGGGCGACATCGAGATCGACCTCGTCGAGCTGCTCACCGACGTCGGCGGGCTGGCCGCGGACGCTGGCTCCGGCGTCGCGATCTTCATCGACGAGATGCAGGACCTGGAGCCCGAGGACATCTCGGCGCTCTGCGCCGCCTGCCACGAGATCTCGCAGTCGGGGCTGCCGCTGATCGTCGTCGGTGCCGGGCTGCCGCACCTGCCGGCGGTGCTCTCGGCGTCGAAGTCCTACAGCGAGCGGCTGTTCCGCTACACCCGTATCGACCGGCTCGACCGGGCTGCCGCCGACCTCGCGCTCAGCGTGCCGGCCTCGGAGGAAGGGGCGGGGTTCGACGACGACGCGCTCGCGGCCCTCTACGAGCTCACCGCCGGCTATCCCTACTTCGTGCAGGCGTACGGCAAGGTGGCGTGGGACGTCGCCCCGCGCTCGCCGATCAGCGCCGACGACGTCCGTGTCGGCGCTCCCGAGGCCGAGGCCGAGCTGGCGGTCGGGTTCTTCGGCTCCCGCTACGAGCGCGCGACCCCGGCCGAGCGGGAGTACCTCCGCGCGATGGCCGACGTCGCCGCCGAGGGCGACGGAGACGGTGACGTGGAAGCGGTGCCGACCGCCGCCGTCGCCAAGCTGCTCGACCGGACCCCGCAGTCGCTCTCGCCCGCGCGCGACGCGCTGCTCAAGAAGGGCCTGATCTACTCCGGCGAGCGCGGCAAGATCGCGTTCACCGTGCCGCACTTCGGGAGGTACCTGCGGGGGAGTGCGTGATCTCGGCCGTCCACCCCGTCACGGAGGTCAGCTCGGCGACGGCGATGGGCGTGCTAGCTCCAGCGCTGACAGGATGACCGGCATGGAACCTGTTCCGCCGGGCGGTGCGCGACGCCGCGTCACCCGCGCGGACGTGGCACGCCTGGCCGGTGTCAGCACGGCAGCCGTGAGCTACGCGCTCAACGACGCGTCCACGAAGGTCTCGGACGCCACCCGGGCGCGGGTGCTCGACGCGGCGGCGACCCTCGGCTACCAGCCCAACCAGGCCGCGCGGGCGCTCAAGCTCGGCAGCACGGCGCAGCTCGGCCTGGTGGTCCCGGGGGTGCTCAACCGGTTCTTCGCCGAGATCACCGACCGTGCCGAGCTGGCGGCGGCGGCGCGCGGGCTCGCCCTCGTGGTCACCAGCGCTCGCCAGGGTGTCGCCGTCGCGGTGCAGCAGCTCGCCGCACGGCAGGTGGACGGCGTGCTGCTCGCCGTGCGCGTGGAGCCGGACGACCTGGCCCCGTTGCGGGCATCCGGCATCCCGGTCGGCACCCTGACCACCAGGCTCGACGGCGTCGCGAGCGTCGACTCCGACCGTTACCAGGGCGGGCGGCTGGCGGTCGAGCACCTCGTGGGGCACGGGCACCGGCGGATCGGGTTCGTGGGACCGGCGTTCGAGGGACGGCGCCGCCGCGCGTGGGAGGACGTGCTCGCCGAGGCCGGCTGCCCGCCCGGCCCGCTGCTGCCGACCGACTTCAGCCGCGAGCAGGGCTACCGCGCGGGGCGGGCGCTCGCGGAGATGCGCGACCGGCCGACCGCGGTGTTCATCAGCTCCGACGAGCAGTCGATCGGCGTGCTGCTGGCGCTCCACGAGGCCGGCGTGCGGGTGCCGGACGACATCGCCATCGTCTCCTTCGACGGCTCGCAGGAGGCCGCGTACTGCTGGCCGCCGCTGACCACCGTGGCGCAGCCGCTCGAGGCGATGGTGGGCCTGGCGGTCGACCGGATGCTCAACGCGGAACCAGGGTTCGCCGAGCTCGCGACCACGCTGGTGATCCGGCGCAGCTGCGGATGCTCGCCACGAGGTGACACGAGTAACCACGGAGATCTAGTAGGGTTTCCGTCATGAAGATCGGTGTCATCGGAACAGGTCAGTTCGCGCGCAGCTTCATCTCCTTGTGGCAGCTCCACCCCGACGTCGAGGCGGTGTACGTCTGCGACCTCGTGCCGGAGCGGGCCGCTGAGCACGTGGAGAAGTACGGGCTGGCGGGCTCGTTCGCCACGGCCGAGGAGCTGTTGGCCTCCGACGTCGACTCCGTCGCCGTCATGACCCAGCGCTGGACCCACGGCGAGATGGTGCTGAAGGCCCTCAAGGCCGGCAAGAACGTCTACTCGTCGGTGCCGATGGCGATGACCGCCGAGGAGATCACCGAGATCGTCCGCACGGTCGAGGAGACCGGGCTCATCTACATGATGGGCGAGACCAGCTACTACAACCCGGCCGTGGTGTGGGCGCGGAAGAAGGTGGCCGCCGGCGAGCTCGGCCGCGTCTTCTACTCCGAGGGCGACTACGTGCACGACATGGACAACGGCTTCTACGCCGCCTACCGCTACAGCGGCGGCGAGAGCTGGAAGTCCACCGCCAGCTACCCCCCGATGCTCTACCCCACGCACGCGATCGGCGGCGTGCTGGGCGCCCTGCCCACCTACGCCACGAGCGTGAGCTGCATCGGCATCGAGGACGACCGGGGTGACGGCGTCTTCGACGCCGAGGTCTCGGCGTGGGGCAACACGTTCTCGAACATGAGCGCCCTCTTCCAGCTGGCCGACGGCGGAGCGATGCGCACCAACGAGTTCCGTCGCGTGGGGTACTGGAAGGGTCACGAGTCGCGCTTCCGCTTCTACGGCACCGAGGCCGTCATGGAGCAGACCGGCGAGGGCGCCACGCTGAGCGTCAAGACCGAGGGAGAGGACTACGCCAAGGGTGCGACCCTCGACATCAGCGACCTCTTCTACACCAAGGCGGGACAGCTGCCCGAGGAGTTCGGCGACGTCGACCCGGCCCTGATGCAGAGCTTCTCCTCCGGGCTGGCCAAGGTCCACGACAAGTCGCGGCTGCCGAAGGAGTTCGACGGCGCCCACAACGGTCACGAGGGCGCGCACCACTTCCTCGCCGACGACTTCGTCCGCGCCGTCACCACAGGCACCCAGCCCCCGGTCAACGCCTGGAAGGCTGCGCGCTTCACGCTTCCCGGCGTGATCGCCTACGAGTCCGCCAAGCAGGGCGGGGTCCGCCTCGACATCCCTGACCTCGGCGACGGGCCGGCCGACCCGGGCTGGTGAGCTCGAGCTCCTCCTGCGGAATATCTCCGCGCGGAGAACGTTCGTTCTCTACGTAGGGCAGCGACGTCGGAGGACCTTCGTTCTCAGCGCTGGCCGCAGATGGGAACGATCATGGGCCACATCACCGTCGGCGAGGAGAACTCCACCCCCGTCGAGCTCTACTACGACGACCACGGCGCCGGTCAGCCGGTCGTGCTCGTCCACGGCTACCCGCTCGACGGCAACAGCTGGGAGCTGCAGTCGCGCGAGCTGATCGCTGCCGGCTATCGGGTGATCACCTACGACCGCCGCGGCTTCGGCCGCTCCTCGAAGGTCGGGGTCGGATACGACTACGACACGTTCGCAGCCGATCTGAGCGCGCTGCTCGAGACCCTCGACCTGCGCGACGTGATCCTGGTCGGGTTCTCGATGGGCACCGGCGAGCTGGCGCGCTACGTGCGCTCCTACGGCTCGGACCGCGTGGCCAAGCTGGCGTTCCTCGCCTCGCTCGAGCCGTTCCTCGTGCAGCGCGACGACAACCCCCAGGGCGTCCCGCAGGAGGTGTTCGACGGTATCGCCGACGCCGCGCGCGCCGATCGCTACGCCTGGTTCACGCAGTTCTACCAGGACTTCTACAACCTCGACGAGACCCTCGGCGAGCGCATCAGCGAGGAGGTCGTGCGCGCCAGCTGGATCACCGCCGTCGGGAGCGCTCCGGTCGCCGCCTACGCGGTCGTCCCGTCATGGATCGAGGACTTCCGCCCGGACGTCGACGCGGTCCGCGAGGCCGGCCTGCCCACGCTGATCCTGCACGGCACGGCGGACAGCATCCTGCCGATCGACGCCACGGCGCGGCGCTTCCGCGAGCTGGTGCCGGCGGCGGAGTACGTCGAGATCGACGGCGCACCGCACGGCCTGCTCTGGACGCACGCCGCCGAGGTGAACGAGGCGCTGCTCCGCTTCGTCCGGTCCTGACCGGTTGCGCAGCCGCGGGTACGGTGAGGCGATGACCGACAAGGACGTGCGCACCCGGGTCGTGGAGGCAGCCGACCGGCTGTTCTACGGCCACGGGATCGGCCGGGTCGGGATGGACGCGGTGCGCGACGCGGCGGGTGCCTCGCTCAAGGCGATCTACCGGGAGTTCCCCTCCAAGGAGGATCTCGTGATCGCGGTGCTGGAGCACCGACACCAGCTCTGGACGTCGGGCCTGGAGAGCGCCATGGCCGGGATCGCGGAGCCGCGCGAGCGTCTCCTCGCCGTCTACGACTATCTCGCCGACTGGTTCGACGAGGACGACTTCCGCGGCTGCGGCTTCATCAACGCGTTCGCCGAGCTCGGTGCCGACAGCACTCGGGTCGCGGAGGCGGTGCGCGACCACAAGGCGTCCTTCCAGCGGTACGTGGACGCCCTCGTCGGCGAGATCGGAGCACCGACCTCGCTCGGCCCGCAGCTGGCCATCCTCGCCGAGGGCGCGCAGACCTCCGCGGCGATCTCCGGGGCTCCCGATGCGGCGCTGTCCGCGCGGGCCGCGGCCGAGGTGCTGATCGACGTCGCGATGGCTGGGCGCACCGACCACCGCTGACCGGCCCGACCGACCCCGCTCCCGTGGTTCGCAGGGGAGCACACACCTTCCACGGCACGACAGCGGTGACGGCACCTGCCGAACCGCTGTCGTCGCCGACCCCAGCCTGGCTCGAGAGGAGCCGCACGACATGGATGTTTCCCAGATCGAGTTCGGTATCGACAGCTTCGGCGACCTGCCCCGTGACGATCGAGGTGAGATCGTCTCGCACGCGCAGGCGATCCGCGCGACCGTGACCGAGGCGGTGCTGGCCGACCAGATCGGCGTCGACGTGATCGCGCTCGGCGAGCACCACCGGCCGGAGTTCGCGATCTCCACCCCGGAGACGGTGCTGGCCGGCATCGCGACCGCGACCGAGCGCATCCGGCTCGCCTCGGGCGTGACCGTGCTGTCCTCGGACGACCCGGTGCGCGTGTTCCAACGCTTCGCCACCGTCGACGCGCTCTCGGACGGACGCGCCGAGGTGATCCTCGGACGAGGCTCGTTCACCGAGTCTTTCCCGCTGTTCGGTTACGACCTGAAGGACTACGACGTGCTGTTCGAGGAGAAGATCGACCTCTTCCACCGGTTGCTCGAGGAGGGTCCGGTCACCTGGGAGGGCACCACCCGCGCCGCCCTGCACGAGACGGACGTGTACCCGAAGACCGACTCGGGGCGGCTGCGCACCTGGGTGGGCGTCGGCGGGTCGCCGCAGTCGGTGATCCGTACCGCCCGCTACGGATTCGGGCTCATGCTCGCCATCATCGGCGGTGCACCCGACCGGTTCGCACCGTACGTCGAGCTGTACCGGCGCGCGAGCGAGCAGCTCGGCACGACGGCGCAACCGGTCGGCATGCACTCACCCGGATTCATCGCCGCCACCGACGACGAGGCTCGGGCGACGTTCTACCCCGGCTACAAGGTGATCCGTGACCGGATCGGGGCGCAGCGCGGCTGGCCGCCGCTCCGCCCGGAGGAGTTCGAGGCCGAGGTGGAGCACGGTTCGCTGTACGTGGGATCGGTCTCGACCGTCGCGGCGAAGATCGCCCACGCGATCCGGACGCTGGGGGCAGGCCGGTTCGACATGATCTACTCGGCCGCCGGGGCGGTCTCCGCCACGGCGCGGCTGCGCTCGATCGAGCTCTACGGCACGCAGGTCATCCCTCGGGTCCGGGAGCTGCTCGCCGAGCAGCCCACCCTGGCGGCGGTCGGCCGATGACGACGATCGGGATCCTGGGCGCGGGCAAGCTCGGCACCGTCCTGGCGCGGATGGCGGTCGCGGCCGGCTACCGCGTGCTGGTCTCGGGCTCGGGTGATCCCGCCCGGATCGCCCTGACCACCGAGGTGCTCACGCCGGGCGCGACCGCGGTGCGGCCCGCCGAGGCCGCCGAGGCAGCGGACGTGGTCATCCTCGCGCTGCCGCTCAGCCGGTACCGCGAGCTGCCGGCTCCGCAGCTGCGGGGAAAGATCGTGGTGGATGCGATGAACCACTGGTGGGAGGTCGACGGCCCACGCGAGAGGCTCGTCCCTCCCGAGGTCTCCTCGAGCGAGCTCGTGCAGCAGCACCTGGAGGGGGCGCGCGTGGTGAAGGCGTTCAACCACATGGGCTATCACGATCTCGAGGACGTGGCGCGCCCCGACGGCGGCCGGGGACGCAAGGCGATCGCCGTCGCCGGTGACGAGCCCGCGGATGTCGCAGTCGTCTCGGAGCTGATCGAGGTGCTGGGGCTCGAGCCGGTCGTGATCGGCGGTCTCGCCGCGGGCCGTCGGCTCGAGCCCGGGACGCCCGCCTTCGGCGCGAACGTCGACGCCGACCGGCTTCGTCTGCTGACCATCGACGCGGTCACGCCGGACGGCGCCGTGCGCGCCACCTCAGGGGGCCCGGCTTGACCGTGTGCCGAGAACACGGTGTCCACTGACGCGAAGCGATATCCGACAGCGTCACCGGATCGAGGCGACGCACGAGCACCTGGAGTGCATCTCATGATCGATGACGACGCCAGCCGCCTGGCTGACGCGCTGACCGACAACCGCGGCGCGAGTGTGACGGTGGCCGTCGAGGCCGCCGACCCGGTCGGCGCCTACACGGTCGCCGTCGACGGCGGAGCTCCGGTCGGCCGGGCCGAGTACGTCGACCCGCCGGGGGCCGAGGGCGAGCGGATCTTCTTCCACACCGAGGTGCAGTCGGCCTTCGGTGGCCGGGGGTTGGCGAAGCTGCTGGTGGAGGAGGCGCTCGCGGACAGCATCCGGCTAGGACAGGTGGTCGTGCCGCTGTGCCCGTTGTTCGCCCGTCACCTCGAGCGGCACGGCGCCGAGTTCGTCGCCGCAGGGGGTGTGTTCCGGACGTCCACGCGCGAGGACATCGTCCTGGTCGGCCGCCTCACCCGACACCGTTCCTGACCTCACCGGCGGAGGACAGCTCGTGCGGTCAGTGATCCCGGACTACCTGGACGAGGTGCTCGCCGACGTCCGCGCGGACGTCTCCGGTGAGACGGCGGGCTACATCCCCGAGCTCGCCGCGGCGGATCCCCACCGGCTGGCCGCGGTCTTCGCGACGGTCGACGGCGAGGTCTACGGCTCCGGGGATGTCGATGTCGAGCTCACGATCCAGTCGATCTCGAAACCGTTCACGTACGCCCTGGCCCTCGCGGATCGCGGTGTCGACCCGGTGCTCGCGAAAGTGGGCGTCGAGCCGTCGGGCGAGGCGTTCAACCAGATCTCGCTCGAGCGCGGGACCGGGCGACCGCTCAACCCCATGATCAACGCCGGGGCGATCACCACCCACGCGCTGGCCGGCCCGGAGCACCTGGATGCCGCCGAGCGGGTGGAACGCGTGCTCGCGGGGCTGTCGGCGTTCGCGGGTCGTCGTCTCAGGGTCGACGAGGTGGTGCACGCCTCGGAGATGACGCACGCGCACCGCAACCTCGCGATCGCGCACATGCTCCGCAGCCACGGCATCATCACGGAAGACCCCGTGGACGTCGTCGATGGCTACACGCGGCAGTGCTCGGTGCTCGTGACCGCGCGGGACCTGGCGATGATGGCGGCCACGCTGGCCAATCGCGGCGTGAATCCGCTCACGAACGAGCAGGTCGTCGACCACGCCGTGGTGCGTCAGGTGCTGAGCGTCATGGCCACCTGCGGGATGTACGACGCGGCGGGCGACTGGGCCACCCACGTCGGGATACCGGCGAAGAGCGGGGTGGCCGGCGGGTTGATCGGAGCGCTGCCCGGCCAGCTGGGCATCGCGACCTTCTCGCCTCGGCTGGACGTGCACGGGAACAGCGTGCGCGGCGTGTCCCTGTTCGAGCGGTTCACCTCCGACATGGGACTGCACGTGATGGAGGTCCCGCCCACGACGCGTGCGGTCGTGCGGTGCGCCAAGGTCCGCGGCGTCGGCGATGACGCGACCTGGGTGCTGCGGCTGCAGGGTGGGATCCGCTTCGCCGGCGCCGAGCGGGTCGTTCGCGAGGTGCTCGAGACCGCCCCCGTGGAGCCCCGGGTGGTGCTCGACGTCTCGCTGGTCCACTCGATCGACGACGTGGCGCGACGCATGCTCCTCGAGGTCGCGCGTCGGCTGACGCTCGACGGTCACGAGGTCTACCTCGTGGACCCGGAGGCGATCATCCCGGAGCCCGACCCCGGCGACGGCGGTCGGCTCACCGTCGTCGACGAGCTCGAGCAGGTCGTCGGGTCGCGTCACGGCGCGGCCGAGCACCGGGGCGCGTCCACCTCCGCGAGGAACGCATGAGCACCGAACGGCTGCCACGAGTGCGCGCGTCGGAGAACGTCAGCGCGGACGCCCAGGCAGGTCGAGATGCTCGTCGTCGGGCGCCGCGGCGCGGTTCGGCGTGGGACCCCCGCACCCGGAGCGCGCGAGCCGTCGACCGCCTGCGCGCGCAGGAGGCCGTTCGCGACCCCCAGCTGTTGCCGCTGAGATACGCGCGCATGGCGTCCTCGTCATGGGCCTACCTGCGGGGCGCGGCCGCCGTCATGGCCGCCGACCTCGCTTCCGCGCCGCACTCGGGTCTGACCGTGCAGATGTGCGGCGACGCGCACGTCCTCAACTTCGGGTTCTGGGCCTCGCCCGAGCGGCGCCTGCTCTTCGACGCGAGAGACTTCGACGAGACCCTCCCGGGGCCCTTCGAGTGGGACCTGAAGCGGTTGGTGACGAGCGTCAACGTGCTGGCCGACGCGGAGCGACTCGGCGCCGCGTGCGCCGAGGATGCCGCGAGCGCCGTGCTCGAGGGCTATCGCAGCGCGATGCGCCGGTACGCCCGCATGGGGGAGCTGGACGTCTGGTACGACCAGATCACCGCCGACGTGCCCCTGCGGGGGCTGAGCTCGGAGTTCGCCGAAGCCACCGCTCGCGCGATCGAGAAGCAGTCGAGGAAGCGGACCCATCACGGTGCGGCGCGGCAGCTCGTCAGCGAGGAGAACGGGCGACGCCGGATCACCTTGGACCCGATGAAGCGGGTCGACGAGGGTGTGAGCGACGAGCAGAAGGTCCGGGCCTACGAGCAGGTCTTCGACACGTATCTCGCCTCCATCCCGGCCCATCTGCGTCGACTCGTCGACAGGTTCACCCGCATCGACTCGGTCCGGCAGATCGTCGGCGTCGGGAGCGTCGGCATGCGGGTGTGGCTGCACCTCCTCGAGGGTGACAGCGGGCACCAGCCGCTGTTCTCGCAGGTGAAGCAGGCGACCGCATCGGTGTACGAGGAGTTCCTCGGTCCCAGCGAGTTCTCGCACCACGGGGAACGCGTGGTGGTCGGGCAACGCCTGATGCAGACAGCGAGCGACATCTTCCTCGGCCACATGCGCGTCGACGGCTTCGACTACTACGTCCGGCAGTTCCGCGACATGAAGGTCATCGCGAACGGCAAGCAGGTCTCCGGGTACCTGCCCCAGTTCGCGGCGGCGTGCGGTCACGCACTGGCGAAGTCGCATGCGCGCAGCGGTGACCCCCAGGCGATCGCCGCCTACATCGGCAAGGGCCACGCCTTCGCTGACGGCATCCTCCGGTCCGGCCGCGCCTACGCCCAGCAGACCCTCACTGATCACGCCGAGCTGCGCACCTCGATCGCGGGCGGCGAGATCACCGCTGCTGAACGAGCGTGGTGAGCGACGACTCAGGTAACCCGTCGCCCGGCCGTCAGAGCGGTGGCGAAGCGCTCTGGTCCACGCGGAAGACGACCCGACCTGATCGACGCGGAGCCCCGGCGTCGATCCAGGTCGCGAGCTCGGTCCAGGGCCGAACCTCGATCTCGCCGACCTCCAGGTCGGGGAGCGCGGCCAGGTAGCCCATCTCGGAGTCCAGGTCGGGCTCCGACCCCAGGAAGAAGCTCGTGATGGAGCGATCCGCCGTCGTGGGGTCGGCGACGAAGGCTCCGTACCGGAAGATCTCGTCCGCACCGGCGGCATGTCCGAGCGCGATGACCGTTCCTCCCGGCTGGAGCAGCGCGTAGGCGTCCACGAGGTGCTCGCCACCGATCATGTCGATCGCGCCGTGCACGCGCGACGTCACGGTGGCCAGCGTGGTGTGGACCTCGCTCGCACCGAGCTGACGCAGAGCCTCGTGCTGCGCGTGGTCCCGTGCGATCGCGATGACACGTGCGCCCGATCGGGCGGCGAGCTGCACGGCCATGCTGCCGACCGCGCTGGTCGCACCCACGACCAGCACGCGCCGCCCGAGGACCGAGCCGAGGCGCCGCAACGCCCGCAGGGCGCTGGTTGCGGGAACCGGCAGCACCGCGAGCCGTTCCCACGGGGCATCGGCGGGGGCCGTGGCGGTCATCGTGTGCGGTACCGCACGACGCTGCGCCCAGCCGCCGGCGAGCCCGAGGAACAGGACGCGTTCGCCCGCCTCCGGCCCGTGACCGTCGGCGGCCGGGGCCAGCACGACACCACTTCCGTCCCACCCGGGCACCGCGCCGGCGGGAGAAGCCGCCAAGCCTTCGAGGTCCCCAGGGTTGGGGGCGAACGCCTCGACGCGCACCAACGCCTCGTGGGGGAGCGGGGCGGGCTCGGGGAGCTCGCGAAGGCTCAGTCCGCCTGACGCGCCAGGCGCCGTCGACCATCCCAGCATGTGCTTCCTTCCCTATTCTGGTTGTCGTGCACGAGCGTGCGCGCCGCCGCTGACGACATCGGAGGCGCGCAGGCCGGTACGACCGTAAACGGTCACGGGATCGGGCCTTCGTAGGCCATCCAGAAGTCGATGGCGTCGGCACGCGGGCGCGGTCTCGTCTCGCCGCCGGTAGCGAGGAACTCCATGACCTGGTCGGGTGCGCTCTCGATGGTCGGCCAGAGCGGCAGGCCCGATCCGTTCGGGTCTCCGGTGACCGCGAACGCCACCCAGTACCCGCTCATCTGGTCACGCAGGCGGTAGTCGGCCTCGGTGTAGGCCGCGTCGCTGTCGGCCCCGAGGTTGTCGTAGGCGTAGGCGACCTCGGCGCCGTGGTAGGCGCCGTACATCTCGAGCCCGGCCTCGGGCGGGGTGTGCGAGAAGAAGTACAGGTAGGCGTCGGCGTCTCCGGACTGTGTCTGCAGGTGTGCCCACCGGAACATCGCGCGGGTCATGACCCTGTCCGTCTGGGCCTGCAGCGAGGACGTCAGTGCCTGGTCCGCCGTATCGCCGGGATAGAGCTCCAGGAACCGGTCGGCCAGCTCTCCGTAGGTCTCCTGAGCCGACGACCGGTACTCCTCGACATCCAGGTCCGGGGGGAGCGCGAGCGCGAGCGAGGCCTCGTCGGCGTTGCTGCCGACGAGGATCGGCACGTCGTGCTGGTCCCCGGCGGCGTAGATCTCCGCGGGCAGGGTGGGCAGGACGTGGCCGTCGATGGCAGGCCGCCAGTGCGAGGCGAGCCCGCCCGAGGCCTCGAGGATGCGTTCGACGGGCATGACACGCATCTCCTCGATCGTGGCGCCCCCGAGCTCCTCGCTCAGCCGGCGGCCGGCGTCCTCCGCCGCCTCGCGGGTGTCGAACTGGTCACCGTCCTCGGTGTCACCGGTCGTGCCCATGCACGCGCCGCTGCCCGCGATGATGCCGTCGAGCAGACCGGCGGCGAGCGGCGTCGCACCCAGGATGCAGACGCTCTCACCGCCCGCTGACTCGCCCGCGATCGTCACCCGGTCGGGGTCGCCGCCGAAGGACGCGATGTTGTCCCGTACCCACCTCAGCGCGGCGATCTGATCGAGGATCCCGTAGTTCCCCGACGCCGCATGGTCGGACTCCTCCGCCAGCTCGGGATGGGTGAGGAACCCGAGCACACCGAGCCGGTAGTTGAGGGTGACCGTGACGACGTCGCCCCGAGAGGCGAGCGCCTCGCCGTCGTACAGGGGCAGCGCGCCCGACCCCGTGGCGAAGCCCCCACCGGGGATGTACACGAGCACAGGAAGAGCGTCGGAGTGCGGGGCCGTGCTCCGCCAGATGTTGAGCGTGAGACTGTCCTCGCTCACCTGGTAGGGGTTGAGCAACGTCTCCTCGAGGGGCACGGCCACGAGCCGGGAGAGAGCCCGGCTGGCGAAGGTGGACCTCGCCTGGACCGGCACCGCCGAGAACCGGTCGGCGACGAACACCCCCTCGCGCGCCTCGAGCGGCTCGGGTGCGCGCCACCGCAGGTCTCCGACCGGCGGCTCGGCGTACGGGATGCCCGCGAAGATCTCCACGGTGCGGGCGTCGTTGAGAACACCCCGCACGGGACCCTCCTGCGTGGCGACCTGGCCCGTGGGCGCGGGATCGCTGCCGCCCGCCGGTCGCGTGCCTGCGGGCGGATAGGCGACCACGGCCGTCGTGCAGACCAGGGCCGTGCCCAGCAGCCACGCCCCGGCCCGCAGCAACGCCCGCCGCCCCTGCAGCCTGTGCACGCCCACAGCGAGACCCGCGAGCAGCACCAGGACCAGCGCCCACCCCCACCACGGGCCCCGGTTGAGCCAGACGAGCGTGAGCGCGGCGGTGGTCGTCAGCAGCAGCAGGACCCCCTGGACCAGCGGCCGGACGAGCCGTCGAGAGCCTCGACGTGCAGGCATGGTCCGTGGTCCGCCGTCCGAGCGTCCCTGCATGATCGTCACGCCTCGCTCCTGCCCTCGGTGGTCTGTCCGGCGGGCATCACCTGGTCGGCCACGTCCCGCCGGCACCGAGTCAACGGCCTGTTCCCGGAACAGGGTCAAGCCTCGTGGCGCGATGGTCGACGCGACCTGCGGCAGAGCTTGACCGTGTGCTGGGAACACGGTCTTTCATGGAGCCATGGATTCCTCGTCGACGCTCGTGCGTGACCCCGGGCCCGCGCCCCGAAGCGTGCCTGCAAAGGGCGGTCGCGAGCGGCGTCCGTTCATGGACAAGGTCATGCCGGAGGTCTGGCAGGCGCTGCTCACGGTCTCCACGGAGCTCCGGGCGGCCGCCACGCAACGAGGGCTGTCGGTGCAGGAGTCCGAGCTCATCAAGGTGCGTGCGTCGCAGCTCAACGGCTGCGCCTTCTGCCTGGACCTGCACGGTCGTGAGGCGCGACGGATCGGGGTCCGGCAGCAGCAGCTCGACATGCTGCCGGCCTGGCGGGAGACCACGCTGTTCGACCAGCGCGAGCGAGCGGTGCTCGCGGTCGCCGAGGCGGCCACCGTGCTCCCGCTCAGCGAGGGGTCCGCTGCCGATCTGTCGGCGGCACGATCGGTGCTCGGTGAGGAGGCCTTCGTGGCGGCCGAGTGGGTCGCGGTCGCGATCAACGCGTTCAACCGGCTCTCGATCCTGAGCGGACATCCGGTGCGGCCGCGGGACATCGAGGGGAGACTGCTCCGGTGACGAACCTCGACCGGCGGCCGGACCTGGAAGTGCTGGAGCCCGGGCAGCCGTGCACGGCCGTGCAGCACCTCGAGCCGCGTCTAGTCCCTCTCGGTGGCCCGCGCGACATGACGGTGCACCGCACGCTGCCGCAGCGGGCGAGGTCGCTGGTGGGCGCGTGGTGCTTCCTGGACCACTACGGTCCCGACGACGTCGCGGCCACCGGTGGGATGCAGGTCCCGCGGCACCCGCACACCGGTCTCGCCACGGTGTCCTGGCTGTTCAGCGGGCGCGTCGAGCACCTCGACTCCGGTGGCAACGCGGCCTCGGTCGTGCCGGGAGAGCTCAACCTCATGATCGCGGGTCGAGGCATCACCCACCAGGAGCTGAGCAACCCCCAGAGCAGCACCCTGCACGGCGTGCAGCTCTGGTACGCGCTGCCGGAGGCGACCCGCTTCGGCGACAACGCGTTCGTGCACCACGTCCCGGAGCAGGTGAGGCTCCCCGGGGTGGTCGCACGCGTCTTCATCGGCGAGCTCCTCGGCTCGTCATCCCCGGTCGACACCCGCACACCCGACCTGCTCGGAGCGGAGCTGGTGCTGGAGCCGGGCGCCTCGGTGCAGCTGGACGTGCGAGCCGACTTCGAGCACGCGGTGCTCGCCGAGAGCGACCAGGTCCTGGTGAACGCGGCCGTGGTCGAGCACCGGTCGCTCGCCTACGTGCCACCGGGGTCCGGGACGCTGATCATCGCAGCGAGCACCGCGCCCGTCCGCGTGATCCTGCTGGGAGGAGTCCCGCTGGGCGAGCAGATCGTGATGTGGTGGAACTTCGTGGGGCGCGACCACGACGAGATCGCCGAGTTCCGCCGCCGCTACCAGGCCGAGCTGGGGTTCGAGCCGGCCGACCCGAGGGACGCGGGCGCGCCCGACCTGTTCGGGACCTTCCCACCGGGCCAGCCGCGACCGCTGCCCGCGCCGCCGCTGCCGACCGTGAGGCTGCGGCCGCGCGAGTGACGTCTCGTCCCGGTCAGACCTCGCCGACCACGTCCTCGGCGAGCCGAGGGTTCCCGGCCGTCAGACCGCCGTCGATCATGATCGTGGTGCCGGTGATCCACGAGGCACGGTCGGACGCGAGGAAGTGGCTGAGCTCGGCGACGTCCTCGGGCGAGCCGAGTCGCCCGGTCGGGTACCAGCGCGTCAGTCGCTCGACGATGTCGGGGTCGCGCTCGATGCGCGCGTCCCAGGCGCCCGGGGTGAGCACGGTCCCGATCCCGAGCGCGACGGACCGGACGCCGTCGGGCCCGTACCGGACCGCGATGCTGCGCGTGAGCGACTCGACGCCCGCCTTGGCGGCGCTGTAGGCCTCGTTGCCCAGGTACTGGTGCGCGTTGACCGACGCCATCGTGAGAATGACGCCGGCGCCGGCTCGCCGCATGCCCGGGAGCACCGCGCGGCTGCACAGGTACGGGGCTCGGAGCCCGATCGCCACCTGCTCGTCCCAGCGCTCGGGCGTGGTCCCGATCAGGTCCTCGTCGTAGGCGTACGCGGCGTTGTTGACCAGCACGCCGACGGCGTCCCAACGGTCCTCGACGCGCCCCACCAGGTCCTCGACCGCGTTCTCGTCGGTGATGTCGAGCACCTCGGCCAACACGGGCGCCCCGTCGCCGAGACGCTCCGCGAGCGCCGTGAGGCGGTCACCGTCACGGTCGACGAGCACCAGCGCGGTGCCAGGCTCGCGGAAGCGGCGGGACAGGGCCTGCCCGATGCCGCCGGCCGCTCCGGTGATGAGGACCACCCGGTCCGGGGACTGGCTCATGTCGGACTCAGCTCCTCAGAAGGCCGTGCGGACGGCGCCGGTGACCGTGCCGTGCTCGTCGGTCAGGGCGATCGCGCGCCACTTGTCGATGGTGGTGCACGGGTGCGAGATGCCCAGCACGAGCGCGTCGCCGATCTGCGGGACGAGCCCCCCGGTCGCCGAGCCGTCGAGCGGCAGCGACAAGTAGGTGTGCTGGTCGTTGAACCCGGTGACGGCGACGCCCGGGTCGGGCGGCTGGCGCCGACCGTCGCGGACGACCGCGAGCACGGTCGGCATGCCGGCGTCGCTCGAGACGTCGCGGCGACCGGCGTCGGCGAGCGCGAGCCCGGGCTCGGGCGCCGAGATCACCCTCGCCCAGACCTCCATGGCCGCGAGCAGCCGCGGGCGCGAGGGGTCGGCGTCGTCGGTGTTGCGGGCGTAGACGCCGTGGTCGTGCACCAGGTAGCAGCCGGGCCGGATCACGGTGCGCATCCCCGCGATCCCCGCCAGCTCGTCGGCGACCAGGTCGTAGAACAGGCTGCCGCCCGCGCTCGCGATGCCGCCCTCGGGACGCTGCACCAGGGGCTGCACCGCCACGGCGAGATCGTGCAGCCTGCGCAGGTACCCGCGGACGGCGGCCACGCCCTCGAGGGTGCGGTCGCCCGCGATCACGCCCTCGTACCCCGCGACGCCGGCGAGCACCGTGCCGTCGGTGGCGGCGACCTGCTCGGCCAGCCGCACGGCGTCGGTGTGGCTGCGCACACCAGCCCGCCCACCGGGGTGGCCCAGGTCCACGAGCACGCCGACCGGCGGGGCGCCGTCGACACCGGTGACGACGTCGCGCAGCGTCTCGAGCCCGGCACGGGAGTCGACGAGCAGCAGCACCTCCAGGTCGGCGTCCGCGCGCATCCGCTCGGCCAGCCAGCGCAAACCCGGCCTGTCGAGAGACTCGTTCGCGATCAGCACCCGGCGGGCGCCGTGCTCGATCTGCACGCGCGCCTGCCAGGCGGTGGCCGCGGTCGTGGCCCACGCGCCCGCCTCGAGCTGCATCCGCATGAGCTCGGGCGACATCGTCGTCTTCACGTGCGGTGCCAGCTCGACGTCACGCTCGCGGCACCACGCCGACATGGCGTCGAGGTTGTGCCGCAGCTCGGCCTCACGCAGCACCGCGAACGGGGTGCTGACGTCGTCGGGGACCCGCAGCCCCAGCCCGGCGAGCCCGTGCGGCTCCCGGCCGTGGGCCGCCGACGGGAAGCCCTTGTGCTCCCAGCCGATCGTCCAGGTGGTCATGCCCGCTCGGCGGCGACGACGTCGATCTCGACGAGGATGTCCATGAGGTCGGAGCCCACCGTCGTCCGCACCGGGCGGTGGTCGCCGAACCGCGTGGCGTAGACGCCGTTGAAGGCGGCGAAGTCGCGCTTGAGGTGCTCGAGGTGCACGGTCACCTTGACCACGTCGCTCAGGTCGAGGCCGACGACGGCGAGGGCTCGCTCCACGTTGTCGAGCGTCGCCGCCGTCTGGGCCTCGACGCCCTCGGGGACCGCGCCGGTGGCCGGGTCCTGGGGGCCGAAGCCCGCGGTCCACACCAGCCCGTGCGCGGCGGCGACGTGCGAGTAGGGGCCGGCGGGTGCAGGCAGGTCGGGGCTGATCTGGGTGTTCGGCATGGTGCTCACCTCTCGGTCGGGGTCATCGGTCGGTCGTACGGGTCAGTCTGGCCGCTCAGTCCTGCCAGGTCAGCGCACGACCGGGGCGGTCCTCGGTCAGCGCGCCGCCACGCAGCACCCGGGTGCCGGCCACCCAGACGTCGTCGATCCCCACCGACAGCCGGCGCGGGTCGTCGTAGGTGGCGACATCCTCGATGCGGGCGGGGTCCACCAGCAGCAGGTCGGCGGGCGCACCGGTCGCCACGCGGCCTCGGCCGCCGAGCCCGAACCGCTGGCCAGGTGCGGCCGCGAGGTGGACCGCCGCCTGCGCCCAGTCCCAGTCGCCGAGCTCCCGGACGTGACGGGACAGGTAGCGCGCGAAGGTTCCCCATGCGCGCGGGTGCGGGTGGCCACCCACGACGATGCCGTCGGACCCGCCCATGTGCGCCGGGTGCCGCAGCAGCGCACGCACGTCGCTCTCGGTGCTGGTGGCGGGCTGCTGGAACACGGCCGTGACCGCGCCGACCGTGGAGGCGATCAGGTCGAGCACCGCGGCCGGTCCGCTGCGCCCGAGCGCGACGGCGGCCGCCCGCAGCGTCAAGCCCTCCAGCTCGGGCCGGCTCGGCACCCCGGCCAGCCTGATGCGGTCCAGCTCGAGCTCGACGGCGTCGCCCCAGCCGGCCGGCATGCCCGCCAGGGCGTGGGGCGCGGAGAGCCGCTCCGCGAGCAGCTCCGGTGGTAGCCGCAGCAGGTGCCAGGGCAGCAGCGGAACGGTCAGCAGACTGAACCCGGACAGATAGGGGTAGGAGTCGAAGGTCAGGTCCACGCCGGCGGTCTCGGCGGCGGCGATCTCGGTCAGCACCACGGCGGCAGGCCCGTGCAGGTGGGAGACGTGCACGGCGGCGCCGCTGCCCCGCGCGATCGCGACGACCTCCGCCATGCCGACCGGTGACTCCGCCTCGTAGCCGCGCATGTGGGTCACGTACGGCCGGCCGGCCGCGGCCACCGGCCGCGCGAGCGCGGTGAGCTCGGCGGTGTCCGCGAGCACGCCGGGGATGTAGTGGAGTCCGGTGGACAGGCCCACCGCGCCGTCGGCGAGCCCGGCCTCGACGTCACCACGGAGGGCGGTGAGCTCCTCGGCGTCCAGCCGTTCCCGCAGCCCCGCGCGCTGGTAGCGCATCGCGCCGTGGGGGAGCAGATGGGCGGTGTTGACGCGCAACGCTCCGGCGAGCTGCTCGCGGTACTCGGCGAGCGTCGGTACCGCCTCGGCGACCCCGTTGATACCGGCGAAGTATCGCGAGCCCCACGTGCCGCCGTCGGGCCCGGCACCGGCGTGCGAGAGGCCGTCCTGGCCGGTGATCACGGTGGTGACACCCTGCCGCAGCAGCGCGTGCTGGACCGCTGGGTCGACCACGTGGACGTCGGTGTGGGAGTGGGCGTCGACGAAGCCCGGCATCACGATGCGGCCGGCGGCGTCCACGATCTCGCGCGCCTCGACGCCGTCGAGGTGCCCGACGGCGGTGATCTCGCCGTCGAGGATCGCGACGTCGCCCGGCGCGGGCACCGCACCGGTGCCGTCGACGACGGTGCCGCCGCGCAGCAGCACGTCCACCCTCATGCAGGACCGTCCGCGCTCACCCGAGCGACCCTTCCACACCCGCCGCGGCTTCACCAAGGCGGGTCGTCGCCGCTCAGGCCTCCGTCGGCCGGGTGGTGTCGGTCACAGTCGGGCGGGCTTGGTCGTCTGCGGGTTGCGCGCACGACCGTCGCGGTTCTAGTGTCATCGATGTAGACGTACTAGTTCGTCTACCTCATTCGAACGGAGACTCTCTTGACCACGATCGATGCCCCGGCCGCTGTGCCGCTGGCGAGGACGTTGCGGCGGCTCTACTTCGCCCGCTTCGGCTTCGCCGTCGTCTGGGCCCTGCTGCTGGCCGCCGTCGCTCCCGGCGGCGGCCCCCTCCTGACCGTGCTCCTCGTCCTGTACCCGCTGGTGGACGCCGCCGCGGTGCTCGTGGAGCTGCGAGGCTCGGATGCCTCGTCCGGCTCTCGCCTCAGTGCGAGGGCGAACATCTTCATCAGCGTCCTGGCCGCGATCGCCCTCGGATGGGCCTCGACGGCCTCGCTCAGCGCCGTGCTGGCGACCTGGGGCGTCTGGGCGGTGCTCTCCGGTGCCACCCAGCTGCTGACCGGCGTGAGCCGGCGGCGCCTCGGCGGTCAGTGGCCGCTGATCGTCAGCGGCGGCGTCTCGACCCTCGCCGGTGCGGCCTTCCTCGCGCAGGGGCTCCAGGGCGTGGACAGCGTCGTCTCGGTGGCGGGGTACGCAACCCTCGGCGGCCTGCTGTTCCTCGTCTCCGCGATCCGTCTCGCCCGATCGGCGCGGATCTCATGACCGCCGCGCAGAACGAGCAGGAACCCGACTACGACCTCATCGTGATCGGCGCGGGGCCCGTCGGGGAGAACGTCGCCGACTACGCCGTGAAGCGCGGTATCCGGGTCGCGGTGGTCGAGTCCGAGCTCGTGGGCGGGGAGTGCTCGTACTGGGCGTGCATGCCGTCGAAGGCGTTGCTCCGCAGCGGCCACGCCCTCCGCGCCGCCGAACGACTCGGAGGCGCACGACAGGCGATCGCCGGGCGGTTGGACGCGTCGGCTGTGCTCGCCCGCCGGGATGCATTCGCCAGCGACTGGAAGGACGACGGCCAGGTCGAGTGGCTGAGCTCGGCCGGGATCGACCTGATCCGCGGCCACGCTCGCCTCACCGGTCCCCGCACGGTCGACGTCGGTGGCCGCACCTACACCGCGCGAGCGGTCGCGGTCGCGACCGGGTCGGTCCCCGTGCTCCCCGACATCCCGGGTCTGCGCGACGTGGGTCCGTGGGGCACCCGGGAGGCGACGAGCGCCTCGAGCGTGCCGTCGCGGTTGCTCGTGGTCGGTGGCGGTGTCGCCGGGACCGAGCTCGCCACCGCCTGGGCCTCCCTCGGCTCCGCGGTGACCCTGGTCGCCCGGGACGGGCTGCTGGAGCGTGAGGAACCGTTCGCGGGGGAGCTCGTCGCCCAGGCGCTGGCGCAGATCGGCGTCGACGTGCGGATCGGTGCCTCTCCCACGCGCGTCGACCGCGACCAGGCGGGCGTCGTCACCACCGCGCTCGACGACGGCACCACGGTCGTCTCCGAGGAGATCCTGATCGCCACGGGTCGCCGCCCGCACACGCTCGACCTCGGCGTCGAGACCGTGGGGCTGACACCGGGAGACTGGCTGCGGGTCGACGACACCATGCTCGTGAGCGGGACCGACTGGCTCTACGCGGTCGGCGACGTGAACGGCCGCGCCCTGCTCACCCACCAGGGCAAGTACCAGGCACGTGCCGCCGGCGAGGTGATCGCCGCCCGCCTCACCGGCACTCCCGTCGCCGCCGAGCCGTGGGGCGCCCACGCCGCCACCGCCGACCACGCGGCGGTGCCGCACGTGATCTTCACCGACCCCGAGGTGGCCCGTGCCGGGCTCACCGAGGCGCAGGCCCGCGCCCAGGGGATCCCGGTGCGTGTCGTCGAGTACGAGCTCGGCTGGGTCGCCGGTGCCAAGCTGCACGCCGACGGCTACCAGGGTCGCGCGAAGCTCGTCGTCGACGAGGACCGGCAGGTCATCGTCGGTGCGACCTTCGTCGGCCAGGACGTGGCCGAGCTGCTCCACTCGGCCACCGTCGCGATCGTCGGAGAGGTCCCGCTGCCGCGGCTGTGGCACGCGGTCCCGTCCTATCCCACCATCGGCGAGGTCTGGCTCCGCCTCCTCGAGGAGTACGGCCGCCCCTAGCTCCGGCCCGGCACCTGCCGGGACCGCCGGGCGCCCTCACCGGCGCCGCCCATCCACCGATCCACAGACAAGGAACATCCTCATGGCCACCAAGATCACCATCATCATCGACAACCCCACCGACCCGCCGTCGTTCGAGAACGACTACACCGAGATCGCGGCGCACGCCCGACAGCTCCCGCAGCTGCGTCGGTTCGAGGCGGCGAAGGTCTGGCCCAAGGAGGACGGCACGCCGACCCCCGCGTACCGCACTCTCGACCTCTACTTCGACAGCTACGAGGACGCCTCCGCCGCGGTCGCGACACCCGCCGGTGGTGCGTTCTTCCAGCGGCTCGTCGGCTCCGGCACCTCCTTCACCGGACTGTTCTCGGACGTCGAGCAGAGCTGACGGCAGGACTCTCGATCGGTGCGGCCGTCGCGGCCGCACCGATCGGCGTATCCGGCGCCTGCCGAGGAAGTCAGTGTCCCGGGAGCGTGAGGATCTCGGCGCCGTCATCGGTGATGGCGATGGTGTGCTCGCTGTGGGCGGTCCGGCAACCGGTCGCGCTGCGCAGCGTCCAGCCGTCGGGATCGGTGACGAGCTGATCGGTGTCGGCCATGACCCACGGTTCCAGCGCGAGCAGCAGCCCGGGGCGGAGCGTGAGTCCTCGACCGGGACGCCCGGTGTTCGGCACCGCGGGATCCTGGTGCATCTGCGACCCGATGCCGTGCCCGCCGAAGTCGGTGTTGATCGAGTAGCCCGCTGCGCCGAGGACCGAGCCGATGGCGTGCGAGAGGTCGCCGATGCGTGCACCCGGCCGCGCCGCGGCGATCCCCGCCTGCAACGCGCTCTCGGTCGCGCGGATCATCGCCACGCTCTCGGCGGGCCTCGATGCGCCGACGATGACGCTGACCGCCGCATCGGCCGCGACGCCGCCGAGCGAGACCGCGAGGTCGAGGGTGAGCAGGTCGCCGTCGGCGAGCACGCGGTCGTGCGGCTTCCCGTGGAGCACGGCGTCGTTGACCGCCGTGCAGATGTGGTGCCCGAACGGACCACGCCCGAAGGAGGGCTCGTAGTCGACGTAGCAGGACCGGGCTCCGGCGTCGGCGATCATCTGCGCGGTCCAGCGGTCGATCTCCAGCAGGTTGGTGCCGACACCGCAGCGGCTCGTCAGGCTCTGCAGGATCTCGGCCACCAGCCTGCCGGTCTCGCGCGCTCGAGCCACCTCGGGGGTGGTAAGGATCTCGATCATGCCAATAACTATACCGGCCATATCATCCCGGTATTACTATCGGCCCCATGGTTCGACTTCCGCTGACCCCTGCCGAGCTCGAGCGCGGTGCGCGCCTCGGCGCCCTGCTGCGCCGCGCGCGGGGTGAGCGCACGATGCTCGAGGTCGCCCTCGACGCCGAGGTGTCCCCGGAGACGCTCCGCAAGATCGAGTCGGGACGCGTCGCCACCCCCGCCTTCCCGACGATCGCCGCCATCGCCGCGGTCCTCGGCCTGTCTCTCGACGCGGTGTGGACGGAGATCACCGAGACGGCGACCGCGGAGAAGCCCCGCGGCCCCGGTCAGCGGCTGGCCTCGTAGAGGCGGTCGAGCGCCCCAGGATCGACGAGCAGCCCCCGGTCCTCGCGGACCCACCAGACGCGGTCGCGGCGGCGCTCGGCGCGGCTCGCGTACCGATAGCGGAACACGCGCGCACGCACCCAGCGGGGTCGTTCGCCGTCGAAGGGGTCGTGGTGGAGCAGCCGCAGGATCGTCGGGTCGGCCTCGAGCAGGCGCAGCAGGAACCGCTGGAACCAGACGTGCTGCGCCGGCGAGCCGAGCGCGAGGAACCACATCCCCCAGTCCAGGCGCAGGTGGTAGGGCGCCCTCTGGCGTGGGCGCCGGTGGACCGGACCGGGCTTGCCCTTGAACTCGTACTCGCGCCACTCCCGCTCGTCCTCCGGGTCGGCGGCGAGCGATCCCTCGACCACCACCTCGTCGCGACGCCGGGTGATCGACCCGAACGCCCCGTACGCGCCGACGAGGTGCCACCGGTTGAACGAGGCGTTCATCTGCTGCCGCGGCGACAGCAGGTTCCGCACCGGCCAGAAGGAGAGCACGACGACGGCGCCCGCCATCACGAGCACGACCACAGCGAACCAGACCGGCCCCGGCGGGGCCTCGGCCGGTGAGACGGGCAGCAGGCGTGCCAGGACGTCGTCCGACACCGCGGCGAAGGCGAGCAGCAGCGTCAACCAGTTCAACCACGCGAAGTTCCCCGACACCACGAGCCACAGCTGCGTGAGGATCACGAGCGTCGCGGCCCACGTCGCCACCGGCTGCGGTGCGAACAGCAGGAACGGCACCGCGAGCTGGACCACGTGGTTGGCCGCCACCTCGACCTTGTGCAGCGGCCTCGGCAGCGCGTGGAAGTAGGGCGAGAGCGGCCCCGGCATCGGCTGCGTCTCGTGGTGGTAGTACAGGCACGTCAGGTCTCGCCAGCAGGCGTCGCCGCGCATCTTGATCAGCCCGGCGCCGAACTCCACCCGGAACAGCAACCAGCAGAAGGCGAGCAGCACGAGAGTGGGAGGTGCCACGGCGTCCGATCCGAGGCACGCGGCCAGGAACCCCGCCTCGAGCAGCAGCGACTCCCAGCCGAAGCCGTAGAAGACCTGCCCCACGTTGACGACCGACAGGTACAGCCCGAACAGCACCGCGAACGCCAGCATCGGCACCCAGGGCGGGCCCTGCTGCGGCAGCCCGGCCACCAGCGCGAGCGCCACGAGCAGCCCCACCCAGGCCACCGCCGTCAGCAACCGGTCGGAGTATCGCCATCGGAACAGTGTCGGACCGGCGCGGCTGCCGACCCGCTCGAGGTAGGCCGGCACCGGCAGCAACCCGCGCTCGCCGAGCAACGGGGTGAACTGCCGCAGCACCGCGATGAAGGCGATCGCGTACAGCAGCGCGACCCCGCGCTGCAGCGCGAACCTCGAGACCTCGTGGTCGGTGGCCCAGAACCAGCCGTTCGCCCAGTCGACGAGGTTCATCGCACCATCGTCGCGCGCCCTCGCCGCGGTGTCAGCCGATGCGATCGTGGTCTGTGGATGCGGCGCGCCGAACGTCAGCCGAACGGCACCGCCACGAACCGCCCCCAGGCGACGAACGCGGCGAGAGACAGGTACACGAGGTCACCGAAGAACGACACCCACTCGCGGCGCACCATGCGCACGGTCGCCGCACCGGTCATGAGCAGCACCAGGCCGAGCGCGGCGAGCGGGACCAGCCACGTCGCCACGCCGAGCAGCGGCGGCAGCAGCATGCCCGCCACCGCGAGCAGCTTCATGACCCCGATGACCTTGGTCGCGTTGCGGGGCAGGTCGTCCACGTAGTGCTGGCCCGACGAGATGTTGCGGAACCGCGTGGGGCTCATGATGAGCATGGCCAGCCCGCCGACTCCGTAGCCCAGGCTCAGCAGCGCGGTGACGATCCACAGGGCGGTGTTCATAGGTCCTCCTTCGCTCGAGGCACCCAGCCCTCTGCTGGTGCCGTGATCGAGGACGAGACAGCACCCGCCCGACGTGACACGGGGCGCGTGTCACACTCGTGAGGGCTGTCTCGTCCCAGGTGTCGAGGAGGTGGTCACGATCGCCGATGTGGAGGCTTTCGAAGAGCTACGAGGGTTGCTGTTCTCGATCTCCTACCGGATCCTGGGCAGCGTCAGCGAGGCCGAGGACGCGGTGCAGGAGACCTGGCTGCGGTACGAGGCGGCCGATGTCGTGCCGGAGTCGCTGCGCTCCTACCTGGCGACCGTCGTCACGCGGATCTCGATCGACGTGCTGCGCTCGGCGCGCGTGCGGCGCGAGTCCTACGTCGGACCGTGGTTCCCCGAGCCGCTGCTCACCGACGGCCTGGAGGAGGAGCCCGCCGTTCTCGAGGGCGACCCCGCCCGGGCGGCCGAGCTCGCCGACTCGGTCTCGATGGCCGCGCTGGTGCTGCTCGAGCGGCTCAGCGCGTTGGAGCGTGCGGTGTTCGTCATGCACGAGGTGTTCGGCTTCTCCTACGCCGACGTCGCCACCGCGGTGGGTCGCTCGGAGGCGGCCTGCCGTCAGCTCGGCGGACGCGCCCGACGGCACATGGCGGAGGGCCGCACCCGCTTCGAGGCCGACCGCCGCAAGCGGGAGGAGCTCGCCGACCGGTTCTTCGACGCGCTGGCCGGCGGCGAGCTGGAGGCGCTGCGGTCGCTGCTGGCCGAGGACGTGCACGCCGTCAACGACAGCGGCGGCGTGGCAGGCGGCACCGGCGGGACCTTCGGTGCGCTGCAGGCCGCACGCCTGCTGCTGGCGACCGTGCCGTCCCTCCTCGCGGCGGGCGCCTCGCTGCGGCGGCGCGAGGTCAACGGGCACCCGGGCGCGATGATCCTCGATGTCGATGGTCGGGTGCTCGGCACCTGGTCGCTGGAGATCCTCGACGGCCAGGTCATCGGCATCCGGTCGGTCACCTCACCCGAGAAGCTCGCGCACCTCGGTCCGGTCGGCGACCTCGGGGAGATGCGACGGCGCTGGCAGGAGGCCCGGCGCGCCGCCCGGGGCGCGGGCGGGGAGTAGCGCCCGGGAGGGTGCCCGACGGCGTCAGTGGCCCCGGTCGATCCACTCCTGCCGGTGCGGCGCCTCGGCGCCGATCGAGGTGTCGTCGCCGTGGCCGGTGTGGACGGTCGTCTCGGGCGGCAGGCTGAGCAGCTTGTCCGTGATCGAGTCCACGATCGTGGGGAAGTCGGAGTAGGAGCGGCCGGTCGCGCCGGGACCGCCGTTGAACAGCGTGTCTCCCGTGAAGACGCGGTGCAGGCCGGGGAGCGAGAAGCACACCGCGCCGGGGCTGTGGCCCGGCGTGTGCAGCACCACGAGGTCCTCGCCGCCGACGGCGAACCGCTGGCCGTCGGCGAGCTCGCCGTCGGGAGCCCGGTCGTGCACGACGTCCCACAGCATCCGGTCCTCGGGGTGCAGCCACACCTCGGCCTCGGTGGTCTCCGCCAGCTCGAGGGCGGCAGCGATGTGGTCGTCGTGGGCGTGGGTCAGCAGGATCGCCACCACGTCCCGGTCCCCGACGGCGGCGAGGATCGCCGTCGCGTCGTGAGCGGCGTCGATGATGACGCACTCGGTCTCATCACCCACGACCCAGACGTTGTTGTCCACGTCCCAGGTCCCGCCGTCGAGCGAGAACGTCCCCGACGTCACCACGCGCTCTACTCGGAGCGTCATCAGATCGCCTCCTCGAGCATCACGACGGAACGGAGCACGCCGCCGTCGTGCATCTTCGTGAAGGCCGCCTCGACGTCACCGAGCCCGATCTTCTCGGACACGAACTTCTCGAGCGGGAGGCGACCCTGCAGGTACAGGTCGATGAGCATCGGGAAGTCGCGGCTGGGCAGGCAGTCGCCGTACCAGGAGGACTTCAGGGAGCCGCCGCGACCGAACACGTCGAGCAGCGGCAGCTCGATCGTCATCGTCGGGTTCGGCACGCCGACCAGCACGACGGTGCCGGCCAGGTCGCGTGCGTAGAAGGCCTGCTCGTAGGTCTTCGGGATGCCGACGGCGTCGATCACCACGTCGGCGCCGTGACCACCGGTCAGGGCCTGGATGGCTTCGACCGGATCGGTCTGGCCGGAGTTGATCGTGTGGGTGGCGCCCATGTCGGTGGCCCACTCGAGCTTGGTGTCGTCGAGGTCGACGGCGATGATCGTCGCCGCGCCCGCGAGCCGGGCGCCCATGATCGCGGCATCGCCGACGCCGCCGCAGCCGAAGACCGCCACGCTGTCGCCGCGGCCCACGTTGCCCGTGTTGATGGCGGCGCCGATGCCCGCCATCACGCCGCAGCCGAGCAGCCCGGCGACCTCGGGGGCCGCCTCGGGGTCGACCTTCGTGCACTGGCCCGCGTGCACGAGCGTCTTCTCGATGAAGGCGCCGATCCCGAGCGCGGGGGAGAGCTCGGTGCCGTCCTCGAGCGTCATCCTCTGCGCCGCGTTGTGCGTGTTGAAGCAGTACCAGGGGCGTCCGCGCAGGCACGCGCGGCACTGCCCGCAGACCGCGCGCCAGTTGAGGATCACGTAGTCGCCCACCGCGACCTCGGTGACACCGTCGCCGATCGTCTCCACCACGCCCGCGGCCTCGTGGCCGAGCAGGAACGGGAAGTCGTCGTTGATCCCGCCGTCGCGGTAGTGGAGGTCGGTGTGGCAGACGCCGCACGCCTGCACCTTCACGATCACCTCGCCTGGGCCCGGGTCCGGGACGACGATCGGCACGACCTCGACCGGGGCATCCTTGCTGCGGGCGATGACGCCCTGGACAGTCTGTGGCATGCCGTCAACCTAGCCGAGAAGCCTGCGCCGCGCGGCGCTCGAGGAGCGCGCGCTCGGCACCGTTGCCGGTCTCGCGGGCTGCGCGTTCGAGCGCAGCGACGGCGTCGCGGTGCCGACCGGCCATGAGCAGCAGCTCACCCTCGACGGCGGAGCGCTGGGGATAGTCGGCGAGCCTGTCGGCCGGGAGGGTGGCCAGGATCGCGAGGCCCGCCTCCGCGCCGTGCGCGTGGCCGTGCGCGACCGCGCGGTTGAGCGTGACGACCGGGTTGCTCCAGAGCTGCTCGAGCACGTCGTACAGCGCGGCGATCTGGACCCAGTCGGTCTCCGCCGCGCTGACCGCGGTGCTGTGAGCACCGGCGATCGCCGCCTGCACGCCGTAGCGGCCCACCGTGCCGAGCCGGTGGACCCGGGCGAGCGACGCGAGACCGCGCGTGATGTGGCCACGGTCCCACCGCCGTCGGTCCTGGTCCTGCAGGAGGACCGGTGCGCCGGACTCGTCGGTGCGAGCGGCCGCACGCGCCTGGGTGAGCTCCAGCAGCGCGAGCAGGCCGTGCACCTCGGCCACGTCCGGCAGCAGGGCCGCTGTCCGACGCGCCAGCCGCAACGCCTCCCGGCTGAGCTCCGGCCGCATCCAGTCGTCGCCTGCGGTGGCGCTGTAGCCCTCGTTGAAGACGAGGTAGATCACCTCGAGCACCGAGTCGAGCCGCTGCGGCAGCTCGGCAGCGGTGGGGGCGTCGAGCTGGATCCCCCGATCGCGCAGGGCCTTCTTCGCGCGTGAGACGCGCTGCCCGGCTGCGCTGCTGGGGATGAGGAAGGCGCGGCCGATCTCGTCGGTGCTCAGCCCGCCGAGGCAGCGCAGCGTCAGGGTGACGCGGTACTCGCGGGTGAGGTCGGGGTGGCAGGCCGCGAACAGCAGTGCGAGCTCGTCGTCACCGACCGGGTCGTCCAGACGGGTCTCGACGTCGTCGTGCTCGGTGGTCCCGGTGTGCTCGTCGGTCTGGCCGCCGAGGGTCTCGACGGCGCGACGATGGAGGGCGTCGCGGCGGAACCGATCGATCGCGCGACGTTTCGCGGTGGTCATGAGCCAACCTCCGGGGTTGGGTGGCGGACCTGTGGTGGGCCACTGCTCGAGGGCGGTGACGAGGGCGTCCTGAGCCAGCTCCTCCGCCAGCGAGAGGTCACCGGTGTACCGGGCGAGCGCCGCGATCAACCGGGCGGACTCGATCCGCCAGATCGCCTCGACGGCGGCTCGCCCGGTCTCTGCCAGGTTCGCCTGCGTCACTCAGCTCGGGACGCCGGCCGGCGGTGCGGCGAAGTCCTCAGGTCCCATGACCTTGAGCACCCGAGCCTCGCCGGTCCACTCCGGCCAGTGCTCGGCGTGCAGGGCCATGAACCGCCGGGTCCACTCGACCGCCTCCTCCTTGGTGCGGGTGTCGTAGAGGCTGTAGCTGATCATCTCCTTCGACTCGGCGAAGGGGCCGTCGGTGATGGTGACGCCGGTGGCGTCCGCGCTGACGAGGGCCCCGGCGGCACTGGGAGCCAGGCCACCGTTGTCGAGCATGACGCCTGCTCGGGCGGCCTCCTCGCCCAGCTTCATGATGCCTTCCATCAGCGCTGCGGGCGGGGGAGTGGCGGGGGCGTTGCCTTCCAGGACGACGAGGTATCGCATCTCTCTCTTCTCCTTCGAACGGTGTGATTGTGTCGGTGGTGGGAATGCTGCGGGTGGGGTTTCAGCCATCGGTGTTGGGCATCTGGCGGTAGCGGTGCACCGCCAGCACCGACAGCAGCGCCATCACGGCGACCACGGCGACGACGAACGCGATGATCCCTGCCCCGCCCGACGCCGTCGAGGCCATCCCGACGAACGTCACGAGGAACGCGACGGCGACGACCCTGGTCCAGACCGCCAGGGCCGAGAAGCCCTCACGAGAGAGGCGGCGGGCGAGCACGAGCAGTCCTGCCGTCAGGCAGGTGAAGCCGACCGCGCCCGCGCCCAGGTGGACGAGGCCGCTCGTGCTGATCGTCGCCGGTGTGGGAAGGCCGTCAGGGAAGCCGCCCGCCGGGTCGACCTTGAAGATCCCCGAGACGATCATGCTCAGACCGAACACGCCGATCAGGAGCGGTGACCAGCGCGAGCCCGGCCCGGTGACCAGGGCGCGGGCGAGCCCGACGGCGAACGCGATCAGCATGGCGCCCGTCAGCACGAGGTTGACGACCTGGACCCAGCCCGGGTCACCGAGCGCGAGCTGGCTCCACGCGTGGCGGGTGAGGTCGAACCCGTCGCGCAACGAGGCCTGGACCAGGGACGTGACGACGTAGATCGGACCGGCGATGACGCCGTATCCGAGGAGGGACTTCGTGACGCGGTCGGCGGTCAGCTCCTGCGGGGTGCTGACGGTGCCGGCGCGGGTCGGGATGAGGGGGCGGGCGGTGCGGGTCGAGCTGGACATCCGAGGCCTCCGGGGCTGGGTCACCCCGGCTTCTCCGGGGCGATTCACTCCTGCTACGAACGAGCGGTGACGTTTTTGCAGTGGCACGATCCAGAGATGGCCAGATACGTCATCGATGCCGACGTCGCGATCCGACTCGCCCGGGAGGGCTTGCGGCCGGATCGGCAGCATCAGCTCGTCGCGCCGAACCTGCTGCGCTCGCAGGTGCTGAGCCAGATGTACCGGGCGGTGCGTGCGGGGAAGGTCGAGGAGGCGGAGGCACGCGCCGTGCTCGATCACGTCACGACGATGAAGATGCGGCTGCTGGGTGACCGGGTCTCCCGCGCGACCGCGTGGAAGATCGCCGCCGAGCTCGGGTGGGACGACACGCCGCTCGCCGAGTACCTCGCCGTGACGAGGCTCCAGGCCGATGCCTTCGTGACGCTCGACGGCGACCTCGCTCGGTCGTTGTCCGGCGTCGTCCCGATCGCCGCGTACGAGGCGCTCAGCCGGTCCTGACCGGATGTCGTGGAGGACCGTCGAGCCGCGGTGATCGGCGTGATCGGGCGATGTCAGTGGTCGGTGGTGACGCACCGCCACCCCGGCCCGAGGACGCCGGCCCTGGCGGGCCGGGCACCGGCAGTGACCCGCCACGGTGCTCGGGAACCGGCGAGGCCCGCGGCCCGAAGACCGCCGGGATACCGACCGGCTACCCACTCGAGGCCGATGAGTACGACGTCACCGACGGGTTCATCGACACCGGCTGACGCACGCCGTCCTCGGTCGCCGCCGGCGGCAGGACAATGGTGGTCATGGCGGATGTGCTGGTGCTGCACGGCTCTCCGGGCTCAGGGAAGAGCACCCTGGCGCGAGCTCTGTCCGAAGTGCTTCGGCCTGCGGATGTGCCGCACGGTGTCATCGACATGGACGAGCTGGAGCTCGTGCACCCGCACCCCGGCCGGTCGTTCTCGCGCGAGAACCTCCGTGCCATCTGGCCGAACTACGTCGCCGCCCACCCCGACATCAAGCTGATCATCCCGACGGTGCTCGCCGACGAGCAGGAGGTCGACCTCCTCCGCGCAGCCGTGCCCGGGGCGGACCTGATCATTTGCGAGACGACCGCACCCATCGCGGTGCTGAAGGAGCGGGTCACCGAACGCGAGCCCACCGACGAGTGGGCCGCCGCGTTGCGCACGTGGATCGACGTCTACCACGCTCGGTCCGACCTTGAGCGGATCCGGCACTTCCAGGTGGTCACCCATCCCGCCACGGTCACCGAGTCCGTCGCCGAGATCCTCGAGCGGACAGGCTGGTCCGGCTGAGCGAGCAGGCGCACCGAGCCGGCTCAGCGGCGGGTGCCTCCTCGCCAGAGCTTGGTGACCGCGACGAGGCCCGGGAGGCACGGGAGCAGCAGCAGCCAGCCCATCGCGGGGGCCAGTCCCACCTCGCCCGAGGTGTCGACCGTGGTCAGACCCGCCGCCGCGACCGCAACGGCGAACACCAGCGCGGCCGTCGCGAGCCAGCGGGTCCAGGTCTTTCCGGACCGTGCCGCTCCGATCGTGCTGAGCCAGCCGACAGCTCCCAGCCCGGTGACGGTGAGCAAGATCGCGACGTACGTCTGCGCGCCCGCCGCGACCTCCTCCTCGCCGAAGGCGGGATAGGTCGCTCGCAGATGATCGGCGAGCACCTGGGTCGTCGACCCGTCGAGCAGGACACAGACGCCGACCGCCAGGGTGAGCGCGAGCCCGATCCACAGCGTGGGCAGGGCCCGACGCTGGTGTGCCGGAGCGGTGTGAGTGGTCGTGGACATGCGGACCTCCCGGTTGGAGTTTCAGGTTGAGACAGTGACTGTCCGGAAGACATGCACTGTGCCATCGCTGTTCGAGCGAGTCAAGAGCAATCTGCGAGTCACTGTCTCAAAGGCGGATATGATGTCGGCATGGCAGGACTCCGCGAGCAGTGGCGCCGTAGCGCGATGCGCACGATCCAGGAGCGGGCGCTGGACCTCTTCGACGAACGCGGCTTCGACGCGGTCACGATCGAGCAGGTCGCGGCGGCGGCGGAGGTGTCGCCGTCGTCGGTCTACCGCTACTTCGGCACCAAGGAGGGCTTGCTGGTCGCCGATGACTTCGACGCGCTGACCGACGACCAGCTCGCGGCGACGTTCGACCCGGCCGACCCGATCGGCGGCCTGCTCGGGTCGGTGCTCCGGTACGAGGACCCCGGTGCCTCGGAGGAGCCGACCTCTCGCCGTCGGGTGCGCTACTTCTTCAGCGAGCCGTCGGTCCGAGCCGCCGTGCTCGCCACCCTCGACCGCGCCGCCAAGCGCCTCGCCCCGCTGCTCGCGAACGAGCGCACGCTCGGCCCCACCCAGGCACACGTCGTCACGCACGCACTCGCGTTCGGCTACTTCGCGGCGCTCGAGCGCTGGTTCGAGGACGGCAGCACCCGCCCGATCGCGGAGTACGTCGAGGAGGGCATGGGACCGCTCCGCGCGATCTGGGCGCCCGACTGACCCGTGTCGCACGGTGCGGCTGTCGCACCCGTCGGGTAACGTCGCCGACAACGGCGGGTCCTACGCCGAACCTCGATCGGTCCGCCCCCAGCGCGGCCCACCATCGGCCCTCGCGGCCGGTGATGTCGGGGCAGAGGGAGTCCAGTCTCAGGTCGATGGTCAGTCCGTGAACCGTGCGCTGACGTCGATGCGTCGCTGGGGGACCGCGACGCCAGCGCAGGAGTCCGGATGACAGCCAACCGCGCGTTCAAGAAGCGCGTCCGAGCTCGCGCGGCCCAGACCGGCGAGTCCTACACCGCTGCCCTCCGGCACATCCGATCCCACCGAGGAGCGACTGTGCCCACCACCGAACCGACCGACCCGATCGAGACCCCCACTCTCCGCCTCGCCGTCGCGCAGACGACACCGCTGGAGGACCCGCGCGACTCCGCCGGCATGCGTGCCCGTGGTGCCGAGATCCGCGCGCTCATGCAACGCGCCCACGACGGCGGAGCTCGCCTCGTGCATCTGCCGGAAGCAGCGCTCTGCTTCCCTTCCAAGACGCTCCTGTCGAGCCGTCCTGGAGAGATCGCCGAGTCCGACTGGACCCAGTTCGACTTCCGGACGCACGACGCCGAGATCGCGGGGATCCGTGCTCATGCCCGTGCGCTGGGGCTGTGGACCGTGATCGGTGCACCGACGCGCACATCCGATGCCTCGCCCGCGGCACGTCCCCGGCTGAGCATGCTGGTGGTCGATGCCACCGGCGCCGTCGCGGCCCGCTACGACGAGCGGCTGCTGTCCCGCACCAAGCAGACCTACATGTACGAGGCAGGGTCGCAGGGCGTGACGTTCACGATCGACGGCCTCACCTTCGGCTGCGTCAGCGGGCTCGAAGGCCTGTTCGGCGATCTGTTCAGCGACTACGAGGCCGAGGGTGTCAACGGCGTCCTCTACTCCACCGCCGGACCGTCGGACCCCGGCGCCGAGGAGTCGCTCTCCTCGTCAGCGGCGGTCGCGGCCCGGCAGAACGGGGTGTGGGTCAGCTATGCCGTCCACGCCGACAAGGCCCCCGACGCCCCGGCCGGCATCGCGGCACCCGACGGCCGCTGGGCAGCACGCTGCGTGAGCAGCGCCGAGCCGGCGCTGGCGTTCGCCGACGTCGGGCGACGCACCGAGGGCGGCCCGCGCGAGTGGCGCCGCGCGATGCTCGAGGCTCACCGCAGCGGCACGAACCGGTAACCACCGTGCTCGGTGACCTCGTCGACGGCGTCGCGGCGCACGACGAGCGTCATCGCGCCGCGCACCGGAATCACCAGCCGGGCGTCGTCGGCGAGGGCGTCGAGCAGGTCGCCCGGGATCTCCCGGGCGTCGGCCGACACCAGGATCCGGTCGTACGGAGCATGATCGGGCAGCCCGACGACGCCCGGCCGGGCGGGCTCGATCGTGGCCCACGGCCACGACCCGCGGGCGAGGTTCTCCGCGCCCCACCTCGCCAGCGCGGGCTCGATCTCGACACCCCGGACCCGCCCGGCGGGGCCGACGAGCTCGGCGAGCAACGCCGTCGTCCATCCCGAGCCCGAGCCGACGTCGAGGACGTGATGGCCGGCCTGGGGCTCCAGCAGCTCGAGCATCGCACGCACGGTGCGCGGCTGCGAGCAGGTCTGCTCGTGGCCGATCTGGATCGGCCCGTCGAAGGCGGCACGGTCCCACGCGCCCGCGGGCAGGAACCACGTGCGCGGCGCGGCAGCGAACACGGCGTCCAGGCGGTCGGTCATCGCTCGAGTCAAGCACCGCTCCGCGTCGGCGTCCCGGCATGTGGTCCACATGGCGAGAGCGCGTGACCATCACGTGGTCACCTCCTAGGGTTGTCACATCCCATCCAGAGCGGCCGAGAGTCCTGGCTCGTCGACGCCGCAGCAACCCCCAGTGGCAGGCCTGCCGAGGGAAGGGTGCTCACGCCAGGTTCGATGGAGCTTCTCTTGGCCACCAACCACCACCTCGTCCTCGAGCGTGCACGATGAGCACGGCTAGCCTCTTTTCCGTGCCCGCCACCAGCCCGACGATCTCGTTCGAGCTGTACCCGCCGCGCACCCCGAAGGGTGCCGCGGCACTGCCCGCGACCGTCGCGGCGCTGGCGTCCGTCAAGCCCGACTTCTTCTCCGTGACCTACGGCGCCAGCGGCCGTACCCGGGAGACCTCGGGAGCGCTGCTCGCGCACATCATCGAGCACACCGACGTCGCCCCGATCGCGCACCTGACCTGTGTGGGTGCGTCCGAGGCCGACCTCGAGGAGGTCGTCACCGGGCTGATCGCGATCGGCGTCCGCGACTTCCTGGCGCTGCGCGGCGACCCGCCGGAGGGGGAGCCGGACTGGCGCCCGCACCCGGAGGGCTTCACGACCGCGAGCGAGCTCGTCACCCTGCTGCGCCGGGTCGAGGCGCGCGAGCTCGCCGGCTCGGCGGACACCGCGAGCCCGCTGAGCATCGCCGTTGCCGCCTACCCCGGCGGTCGCTTCGACGAGCACGGCAACCCCGTGGTCGAGCCCGGCACCGTCGAGGCCCTGCGAGCCAAGCAGGACGCCGGTGCGGACTACGCCATCACGCAGGTCTTCTTCGATCCGGCGAGCTACGCGGGGTTCGTGCGCACCGCCCGGGAAGCCGGCGTCCACATCCCGATCGTGCCGGGCATCATCCCGCTCACCGACCCGAGGCGGCTCCGCAAGCTCGAGTCGCTCACCGGCGTGCCGGTGCCGGAGTCGCTGCTGCAGCACCTCGAGTCGGCGCCCGACCCGGAGGAGCGCTACCGCCGCGGCCTCGCCGCCGGCGTGGACCTCGTGCAGGGGGTCCTCGAAGCCGGCGCACCCGGCCTTCACATCTACACCTTCAACTCGCGTGGGCCGGCGCTCGACCTGCTGGCCGCAGCCGGGCTCCGCTCGGCTCCCGTCGAGTCTCGCTGACCCACCCGGCTCCCCAACCCCGTCCCGTCGTACCCCCTCCCGAACAGGTGGTTCTGCGCGGTACCGGTGCGCTTTGCGCCCAGAACCCCCTGCTCGCCCAGACAGAGAGAGCTCCCATGACCCGCACCCCCTTCCCCGCTGCCACGATCCTCGGCTACCCGCGCATCGGGCCACGACGCGAGCTGAAGCGCGCAGTCGAGTCGTTCTGGGCGGGCGAGTCCGACGCGGGCACCCTGCTGAGCGCCGCCGCCGGGCTCCGACGCCGCAGCCGCCGGCGGCTCGCCGAGCTCGGGCTGCCGGCCGATGACGCCTCGATCCCCTCCGACTTCACGTTCTACGACCAGGTGTGGTCGGTCGCGGCCCAGCTCGGGGCGATCCCGCCGCGCTTCGAGCACCTGCGCGACACCGAGGGAGCCCTCGACCTCGCGGGACACTTCACCGTCGCGCGGGGTGAGGGTGATCGCGCACCGCTGGAGATGACCAAGTGGTTCGACTCCAACTACCACTACCTCGTCCCCGAGATCGGCCCGGACACCGAGTTCCGGCTCGTGGAGAACGCCTCGGTGCGGTACTTCGCCGAGGCCCTGGACGACGGCGTGCTGACGCGGCCCGTCCTGGTCGGTCCCGTCACGTTCCTGCTGCTCTCGAAGCCTGCCGACGGCGCTCCCGAGGGTTTCGACCCGCTCAGCCGCCTGGACGACCTCGTCACCGCGTACGCGCAGTGGCTCGCCGCGTTCGCCCGGGCGGGCGCGACCTGGATCCAGCTCGACGAGCCCGCCCTCGTCTCGGACACCTGGTCGGTTCCCCGGGCCGAGCTGCTCGACGACGTCGCTCGCGCCTACGCGAGGCTCACCTCGGCCGCCACCCGCCCGAGCATCGCCGTGTCCGCGCCGTACGGGTCGCTCGGCGACGACGGGCTGGCCGCGCTCGCCGCCGGCGGCGTCGACGCGGTCGCGCTCGACCTGGTCCGCGGCGTCGCACCGACCGCCATCCCTGCTGACGGGCCGACCCTGGTGGCCGGCGTCGTCGACGGTCACAACATCTGGCGCACGGACCTCGACGGTGCCGCCGCCGCCCTCGACGCGCTGCGGGGGCGGGCCGCGTCCACCCCCGTCACGGTGGCGACGTCGACCTCGCTGCTGCACGTCCCGCACACCACAGCCGACGAGCCCGAGCTGCCGGCCGAGCTGCTGAGCTGGCTCGCGTTCGCGGACGAGAAGGTCGGCGAGGTCCTCGCCCTCGCGGCCGGCGAGGCCGGGGCGCCTGAGGCGTTCGGCACCAGCCGCACCGCCGTGACCAGCCGGAGCAACGCCGTCGGCGTCACGATCCCGGCGGTGCGCGAGCGCACCGCGGCGCTGACCGAGAGCGACGTCACGCGCAGCGACTACCCGACGCGGCAGGCCGCGCAGGCCGCCGTTCTCGACCTGCCACGCCTCCCCACCACGACGATCGGCTCCTTCCCGCAGACCGCGGAGCTGCGCCGGGCCCGCGCACAGCTGCGCCGGGGCGAGATCGACGACGCCACCTACGCCGAGGCGATGCAGGCCGAGATCCGCTCCGTGATCGAGCTGCAGGAGCGGCTCGGGCTCGACGTCCTCGTGCACGGCGAGCCGGAGCGCAACGACATGGTGCAGTACTTCGCCGAGCACCTCGACGGGTTCGCGACCACGCAGAACGGGTGGGTGCAGTCCTACGGTTCGCGGTGCACGCGTCCGTCGATCCTGTGGGGCGACGTCTCGCGCCCGGCGCCGATCACACCTCGATGGTCGCGCTACGCGGCATCGCTGACCGACGCCCCGGTCAAGGGCATGCTGACCGGGCCGGTGACGATCCTCGCGTGGTCGTTCGTGCGTGACGACCTGCCGCTGGCCGAGACCGCGAACCAGGTCGCGCTCGCGCTGCGGGACGAGATGGCCGACCTGGAGGAGGCGGGCATCGGCATCATCCAGGTCGACGAGCCCGCGCTGCGTGAGCTGCTGCCGTTGCGCCGCGAGCAGCAGCCGGCCTACCTCGCGTGGGCGGTGCGGTCGTTCCGGCTGGCGACCGCGGGCGTCGCCGACAGCACCCAGGTCCACACGCACCTGTGCTACTCCGAGTTCGGCGAGATCATCGACGCGATCGACGGTCTGGATGCGGACGTCACCTCGATCGAGGCGGCGCGGTCACGGATGGAGATCCTTCCCGACATCGCCGCGTCAGGCTTCTCGCGCGGCATCGGCCCGGGCGTCTACGACATCCACTCGCCCCGGGTGCCCTCGACGGCGGAGATCACCGACCTGCTCGTCTCGGCGCTGCGCTCGGTCGGAGACCGCCAGCTGTGGGTCAACCCCGACTGCGGCCTCAAGACCCGCGGGTACGAGGAGACCGTCGCGAGCCTGGAGAACCTGGTCGCGGCGGCCAGAGCCGCCCGCGGTGTCACTGCCCCAACCCCGTGAGCCGTGCGAGACTGGGCGTCGGAGCCACGACATCGGGAGGTCAGCATGAAGGGCAAGGCGGCATTCATCCTCGGGGCAGGGGTCGGCTATCTGCTCGGCACCCGTGCAGGCCGGGAGCAGTTCGAGAAGATCAAGGCCAGCGCGAAGTCCGCTCTTGAGCACCCCGCTGTCAAGGACAAGGTCGCCCAGGCCGAGACCGCGATCTCCGACGTCGTGCGTGAGCAGGGCAGCAAGGTCACCGACCAGGTCGCGAACATGGTCAAGGAGCGGTTCACGGGCGGCTCCGGGTCGTCCTCGAGCTCGCACCGCGCCACCACGGACGCCACGGACGACACCTCCAACGGCCCGACCAGCGCCTGGGACACCCCCCAGCGCTGATCGGAGAGACCTCCCAGCCCGGAGGAAAAACCGGGTCGGATGTCGGTGTGCCGCTCTAACGTGAGCCGCAT
Source organism: Pseudactinotalea suaedae (assembly GCF_009733815.1). Lineage (GTDB taxonomy): Bacteria > Actinomycetota > Actinomycetes > Actinomycetales > Beutenbergiaceae > Pseudactinotalea > Pseudactinotalea suaedae. The sequence goes on along the minus strand of NZ_WNXY01000009.1, from coordinate 140,009 downwards.
GGGACATCTCGATCTCTCGCGTGTCAGCGGTCAGGTCTGGACGAAGGACCACCCGGACTACGAGAAGGCGGCGCAGCCGCACCAGCTCGCGGTTCAGCAGAGCCCGGAAGCGGTGGCGATCCCCACGGACGTCGAGGACCTGCGGGCCGTGCTGGAGGCGGTGCGCGAGGCAGGGCTGACGCTCGCGGTGCAGGCCGGCGGTCACGGGGCCAGCGAGGATCTCGCCGGTTCGGTGCTCGTCCGGATGGACTCCTTCGACCAGCTCACCGTGGACGAGCAGGGTCGGCGCGCCGTCGTGGGCGCCGGCGTGCGAGCGGAGGCGCTCGCCACCGCGCTCGCCGGGACCGCGCTGTTCGCCGCGACCGGCACCAGCCCGGACGTCTCCCTGGTGGGCCTGACGCTGAACGGCGGTCACTCGTGGCTCAGCCGCATGGTCGGCACATCGGCGCAGACCGTGCGGCGGGTCGAGCTGCTCCGTCCCGATGGCGAGCACGGCTGGGTCGACGACTCCTCCGACCCCGAGCTGATGCGGGTGCTCCGCGGCGCCGGCGGGGTGCTCGGCGTCGTGACGGCGATCGAGCTCGACCTGGTCCACGCCCCGGGCGCCATGGCCGGCTCGCTGACGTTCGCACCGGCCGACGGCCCGGCGGCCTGGCGCGCGATGCGCGATGCCGAGGTCGATGACGCGGTGTCGATCTTCGCGGCATCGATGCGGATGCCCGATGCGCCCTTCCTGCCCGAGCAGGTGCGCGGCAAGAGCTGGGTCGGGGTGCAGGCGCTGGCCCTCGACGGTCAGGTGGCCGCGATCGACGCCGTGCGTGCCGCGGCGAGCCCGCTGTCGGACCAGGTCGGGCCGATCGGCCCTGAGGGCGTCGCCGCCCTCACCAACGATCCGCGCGACGCGGGCGCGAGCGCCGGGCTGTCGGTCCTGCTCACGGGACTTCCCGACGAGGCGATCGACGCGATGCTCGGGTGGCATCGCACCGATGCCGGAGCGGCGGTGGTCCTGCTCGGCGTGCGCCGGCTCGGGGGAGCGCTCGACCGGCCGGGACGCCCGGCGATCGCCGGCACCCGGGGCGCGACGTGGCTGATGAGCGCGATCGCCCCGATGCCGCCAGGAGCAGCGGATGCCACGCGTGCCGCGCTGGCCCAGCTGGGTGAGGTCGTCGCGCCCTGGGTGGCGCCGGGCGGGCTGCCCACGTTCCTCGGGAGCACGGAGCGGCTGGACCGGGTGCTCACCGGGGAGGACCTCGCCGCCCTGCACGCGTTGCGCGAGCGACTCGGCGCCTCGGTCATCCGGCCGACACGACTGTGAGGTGAGGTCCGGCTCCTGCGCCGGAGTGCACGCCAGAATGGTGGCGCGATCGCACGACACCGCACCCGCCGACAGGAGCCCGGGATGACCGAAGGAGCTGGAACGGCGAGCGTCACGCTGCGCCGTGGCATCGGAGGCGGGCTGCTGTTCGTCTTCATTCTCGGTGACGTGCTCGGCGCCGGCGTCTACGCCCTGATGGGCGAGCTGGCCGCCGAGGCCGGGGGGATGACCTGGGTGCCGGTCCTCATCGCCCTGCTGATGGCGCTGCTGACCGCGGGCTCCTACGCCGAGCTGGTCACGAAGTACCCCAAGGCGGGCGGTGCCGCGGTGTTCGCGCAGCGGGCCTTCCGCAAGCCGCTGGTGGCCTTCCTCGTCGGCTACTCCATGCTGTGCGCCGGGATCGTGTCCGTGGCCGGGCTCGCGGTCGCCTTCGCCGGTGACTACCTGACGACGCTCGTGGCGCTGCCGGTCCCCGTCGTGGCGCCGGCCTTCCTCTGCCTCGTCGCGGCGATCAACCTGCGCGGCATCAAGGAGTCGGTCCGCTCGAACCTGGTGATGACGGCGATCGAGGTCAGCGGGCTGGTCCTGATCGTCGTGGCCGTCGCGGTGGCGCTCGCCGGAGGTGCGGGCGACCTCGGCCGGGCTGTGGAGGTACCGGCCTCGCCGTTCGCCGCGCTGCTCGGGGCGGCGCTGCTCGCCTTCTACAGCTTCGTCGGGTTCGAGACGTCGGCCAACGTGGCCGAGGAGGTCCGCGACGTCTCCAAGGTCTATCCCCGAGCCCTGTTCGGGGCGCTCGCGGCCGCGGGTGCGATCTACCTGCTGGTGGCCGTGGCGTCCTCGGCGATGCTCCCCGCGGACGAGCTCGCCGAGTCCTCGGGAGCGCTGCTCGACGTGCTGCAGGCGTCCGGGGTGGCGTTGCCCGGGTGGGCCTTCGCCGTGGTGGCGCTGATCGCGATCGCGAACGGCGCCCTGCTGACGTCGATCATGAGCTCGCGGCTGGCCTACGGGATGTCCACGGAGGGCCTGCTCCCCCCGGTGCTGTCACGACTGCTGCCGGGTCGCCGCACACCGTGGGTGGCCATCGTGGTGACGACCGGTCTGTCGGCCGTGCTGGCCGTGCTCGGGAGCCTGCAGATGCTCGCCGAGACCGTGGTCCTGTTCCTGCTGTTCGTGTTCCTGTCGACCAACGTCGCGGCCCTGGTCCTGCGCAAGGACGAGGTCGAGCACGAGCACTTCCGGGTCCCGGTCGTGATTCCGGCGCTGGGCGTGCTCAGCTGCCTCGTGCTCCTGACGCAGCAGTCGCTCCCGGTCTGGTTGCTCGCGGGCGGGCTGCTCGCGGTCGGTGTCGTGATCTACCTGGTGATGTCTCGGGCCCGGGGAAACGCGCCGGCGCCTCAGCGCGCTGACCGCTGAGGTCGAGCTGCAGCCGCTCGCAGCGGATCCCGTCAGGTGGACCGCAGAGCCTTGCGCCGCTGCATGACGAGCAGCTCCTCGACCTGCTCGATCTGACGCTCGACGTCCGCCAGCAGCGCGTTCAGCTCGTCGGTGTCGATCTGCAGCTCGGTCGACCACTCCAGCAGCGTGCGCCACCCCGACCGCTTGCCCCGCAGACCCGAGCCGAGCAGCTCGAGCTCGAGCAGCGGTGACAACGGCGACTGCTGGAAGCTGCGTCCGTTCCTCTTCAGCCGGCCGATCCGCTCGCCCACGACGGTGGCGGCGGTCTTCCAGCGGCTGAGCGTGAGCTGTCGCCCTTCCATCACCGACAGGATCCAGTTCCGCTCTCGCTCCAGGGCGTCGGCGAGCTCGGCCATCGCCGCGGCGAGCTCGCGGTCGTACGCGGCAGCCATCCGTCGGATCCTGCGCGTCATCGCGGCTGCGGCGGCCGCGTGGTCGCTCAGGTAGATCTCGACCAGGTTGTCATCGACGGTGCGATCGTTGCTCATGGGCGCTCCTCGGTTCGTCAGACCACGGTACGGGGTGCGTGCCGTTCACGCAGGTATCGAGGACGCCGACGCGCGAGCGCTCGATGCGCGCACGTGCGCTCGCTGCCCGCGCCGGCCGACCTCGATGAACGCCGCCAGATCGGCGAGCTCGCGGGCCGAGGTCGGCATCGTGCGCGTCAGCGCGGGGGAGCGGACGATCAACGCGGCCCAGCGACCGCGCGAGAGCGCCACGTTGATGCGGTTGCGGTCGAGCAGGAAGCCCAGCCCGCGGGCGGCGTCCTTGGCGGTCGAGGCCGCCAACGACAGCACCGCCACCACGGCCTCCTGGCCCTGGAACCGGTCGACCGTGCCCACCTGCACCCCGGTGAGCCCGGCCAGGTCGAGGCGCTCACGGATGGTGTGCACCTGAGCGTTGTAGGCGGCGACGACGATCACGTCGCTCGCCGCGAGGGGTCGCCGGCCCTGCTCATCGGTCCAGGTACGACCCAGCAGCGCCTCGATCTGAGCGACCACCTCGGCTGCTTCCTCGACCGAGCGCGCATGGTTGCCGCGGTGCTCGACGAGGATCTCGTGGACGCCTGGTTCGACTCCCTCGAGGTGACGTGCCGCTGCCGGCTCGGCGCTGCGGAGCCGCCCCTCGTAGGAGAGGTCGGACACGGCGAGGCACAGGTCCGGGTGCATACGCCAGGTGCGGTCGAGGAAGTAACCGAGCTCGGCGGGCAGCACATCGGCTCCCGCCATCAGCGAGCCCAGCGCCGACGCGTCGACCGGCGCGGCGTGCCGGCCCTGGCTGACCTGGGGCAGCTGCTGCGGGTCGCCGAGCAGCAGCAACCGGCGTGCCGCGGTCGCCGCGGCGATCGTGTTCGCGAGCGCGTACTGCCCCGCTTCCTCGACCACGAGCAGGTCGAGGGCTCCGGCGGGCACGCGGTTGCGGTTGGCGAAGTCCCACGTGGTGCCGCCGAGCACGCACCCACCGGTGGAGCCGTTGACGAAGTCGAGCTGGCGGGCGCCGCTCAGCGTGCGCCAGGTGCCGCCCGCACCACCGCGCTTGGCCACCAGATCGGCCGGCACCCCGGCCGCCAGCACCCGCATCAGCATCTGCTCGACGACGGCGTGCGACTGCGCCACGATGCCGATCCGCCAGCCGTGATCGCGGACGAGGCGCGACACCACATCCGCACCGAGCAGGGTCTTCCCGGTGCCGGGCGGCCCTTGCACGGCCACGTAGGAGTCGTCGGAGTCCAGGAGCGCGGCGGTGACCGCGCTCGCGCGGTCGGCGGTGCTCGGACCCGCGGCCTCGGGCAGCCGGCCGCTGCGCTGCCGCGGTGGTGTGCGGCGCAGCAGGTCGAGCGCAGCACCGGCGACCGGCTCGGCGTCCCCGAGAACGCCGCGGGCGACGGCGCTGACCGCGTCCACCAGGGTGCTCGTGCGCGGCGGTGCGCCGGGCACCACGAGCATCGGCAGCAAGGAGTGCGGCGGCACGTCCTGGTCCAACCGTTCGCGCACCTCGAGGACGTCGAGGCCGGCGTCGGAACGGCCACGCGAGACCAGGCTCGCGTAGCTGGTCGCGCGGACCTGCCCTGCGCGCGTCCGCATCCCGTACGGCAGCGGTGGCCGGTACACGCAGAACACCTCGGACCCGGCGTCGATCGAGCTGCCGGCGCCGAGCCTGCCCTCGAGCACCAGCCGGCGCCTCCACCGCCCGGTCTGGCCCTGCTCCCACGGCCCGGCCTCGGCACGATGGATGTCGAGGACGTCGCGCTCGTCGGTCCAGTCCGGCGCGTCGGCACCCAACCGCGCGCGGTGGGCCTTCCAGAACGGCTCGTCCTCCTGGCGGTGGTAGGTCAGGGCGGCGGCGAGCAACGGCAGCGCGGGGTCGTCGTTGTCCTGGGTGCGGGCCTGGACGCGCCGCGCCAGCACATCGTTCTCGCGCAGCCGCACGCCGCGCTCGGGTTCGGGCAGCAGCGCCGGTTCCTCCAGCTGGTCCAGCTCGAGGACGGGCTCGCCGCCGAGCGCCGCAGCCGCGTGCGCGACCGCCGCCTGCAGGTCCTCGCGGTGGGCGCCCTCGCGCAGCTCCAGCAACCAGTCCCGCAGCCGCAGCGTGGACTCGCAGTCGTAGCGGTTGTAGTCGGCGAGCGCTTGCAGCCGCTGCTGCCAGCCCTCGGTGTCGCCGGCATCGCGCAGCCGCACCGCCTCGGCGTACGCCACGACCGATGCGCCGCCATCGGTGACGCCATCGGCATCGCGGAGGTGCTCGCCCATGTAGAAGGGTTCGAGCTTCTTGATCGAGTACGACCGCTGTGAGACGTGCACGCCACGCTTGACCGTCTCGTACAGGTCGACGAACGCGGTGAGCGCCTCCTCGACCTCCTCCCGCGGCACCCGGTGCCGCGCGGCGAGCGTCCGCATCGCGGCCGGCTCGTAGAAGGCGTAGTGGTAGACGTGCATGCCCGGGTGGGCGGCGCGCCGCTCACGCAGGTAGGCGAGGAAGTCGATCAGCGCCTGCTTCTCCGAGGCCCGGTCGTGCGCCCAGAAGGTGACGTAGCGGCCTTCATCGGTCGGGTCCACCGGGCTCTCGAGGATCCCGAACAGGTACTCCAGCCCCCACTCGTGGCGGTTCTCGTCCACCCAGAGCGGGTCGCCCTCGAAGTCGAAGAACAGGTCGCCCGGATCGGGAGCGGGCAGGGCATCCAGCGGCGCGAGCGAGTGCACCTGCGCCGCCAGCGCCGGCGTGATCCCCGCAGCCTCGGCCCGCTCCTGCTGCACCTGCAGCCGGGCCTGCGTGCGGTAGCGCTCGAGCGCGGCCGGGTTGAGCCCCTGCACGGGACCCCGGGAGTCGGCGAGCGCGTCGATCGTGGTCAGGCCCGCTGCGCGCAGCACCTCGCGGGTGCCGGCCCGGAGCCCCCACACGAGCCGGACGTCGCGTGCCTGCTCGATCCCGTCGTGGCAGTAGTCGCACCACCCGCACGCCGTGATCCGGTCATCGCCCCACGCGATCGGCTCATCGGCTGCGGCATGCTCCTCGACGAGCTCGTCGACGCGGCGCCGCACCTCGCCGAGCACGGCCAGGCTGTCGTGCGTGCTGTGGTCGGTGACGATGTCGTTGCCCAGGTGCAGGTGCGTCGACGCGGCGAGCGGTACCCCGGCCCGCTGCAGCTGGTCGGCATACGCCGCGAGCTGCAGGATCGCGGTGCCGCGGGGGCGGCGGGCGAGCTTGGCATCGACGACGGCGTAGCGCGGCCGCCCCTCGAGCCCGCCCTCGACGCCACCCTGGCCAGCGTCCTCGCGGACCAGGAAGTCAGCACGGCCGTGGAAGCGTCCGTCGAAGAACCCGCCCTGCGCGACCACCGGAGCACCGGCCGCCAGCGCTGCGATCGTGGCATCGTGCTGGCGCTGCAGCGCCTCCCGCGTCCACTCCTCGACCGGCGCGATCTCGACCACGCCATCGCCGAACGCGGCTCGGTAGCGATCGAGCACGCGCTCCTCGTGGAGGTCCCCGAGCGCCGCCGCGCGCTCGCGCATCGGGTCGCTGGTCTCCAGCCGCGGCGCTCGCTCGAGAACCTCGTCGGCGCGACGCAGCAACGCGTACTCGCAGGTGAGCGCGACCGTGAGGTCGGTGGCCGAGATCACCACGGTGCCATCGCTCTGCTCGAGTGCGAACACGGCCACTCCTCTCCGTCGTCGTGCTCAGCCGGTGCGGCTGGGTGTCGAGGGCGAGGCTAGCCCGCGGGTCTGACAGCGGCGCTGCTCCGGGTTCGGGTGGGCACCGCCCGAGCGCCGCCGCGAGCGCCGCGTGCTCCTCGCTCGTGACGCCCAGCCCGTAGGTCGTCTTGACCAGGATCTGCTGCACCGCGTACGCGCAGTGGTAGCCGGTGTTGGGCGGCATCCAGGTGGCGGCATCGGCAGCGCTCTTGTCCTGGTTGACCACGCCCTCGGTGGGTACGAGGTTCGCGGGATCGTTCGCGAACGCCAGCGCGAGGTGGGGTGGCCAGGCGGCGCCGCCCTTGCGCCAGGCGTCGGCGAGCGCCACCACGTGGTCGATCTGCACCTCGGCGCTGGTGTCCGGGCCGCGCCGGAAGTCCACGAGGTGCCCCGTGTACGGGTCGCGGAGCGTCCCGGCCGCCACCAGGCACGGTCGCGCCGGGTCGCGCGTGACGTCGGTCAGCCATGCCGCCAGCACGTCGTTGCGGGTGTCGCACCCGTTCCCGTCGACGTCCGCCCACGGCTGCCCGAAGAACTCCCGCTGGTACCCCTCGATCGGGAGCGGCTCGGTGACCCGCACCGTGGTGAGCGCCAGCCCGGCGGCCGCCACGCGGTCGGCGTCGACCGGTGTCGGCGGCACCGGCCGCACCCGCGCCCACCACAGCGGGACCACGCACACCACGGCGGTGACCAGCACGACGGCGACCACCAGCGTGGCCAGCCCGCTCGCCCTCACCCTCATCCCACGATGGTGGGAGATCCCGGTGACGCACGCTCCGCAGTCGGGACCCTGCTGTGGACAACGGTGCATCGGGCCGCACCGGTGGACAACCCTGGCGGCTGGCGGCTCGCGCGGGTCAGGTCAGCGGCAGCTCGAGCAGGTCGACCTCGACAGGTTCCCCGTCGGCGCGCACGCGGAAGGTCCTCAGCTGGTACGGACCCCACTCGGCCTCCAGCGTGCGGTCGAGCAGCGGGAGCGCGATGCTTGCCCGGGCGCTCGCCCCGCGGGTCTCGACCGCACGCACGATCAGGTCGTCGCCGGCCTCGCCGGGATCCTCGGCACCCTTGACCGCCGTCACCATGACCGGTCCACCGCGATCGTCCACGAAGGAGTGGGTCAGCGGCAGGTGACCGTCGTGGGAGGACTCCAGCATCGCGCGCGGCGCCTGACCCAGCTCCTGCCCGCGACGGGTGGGCTCGACCTCGTGGTGGTCGCCCGCGTGCGGCGCCATCAGGTAGCTGAAGCGCTGCGTGCCCTGGTCCTGGAAGGTGTACAGACCCTCGGGGTCGAGCAGTCGCGGGTCGTGCCAGGAGTACACCGGGCTGCGCACCGCGGTGATCCCGATCGAGGCGTCCGGCGAGACGTCCCAGCCGTGCTTGTTGGTCGCGATCACCGTGAGCCCGGCGGGTGCGCCCCCGATGGTGCCGGTCAGGTCGACCCAGGTCTGCGCGGGTTCCTCGGCGCCGTCGACCGGCCGCTCGAGCTCGCCGTAGGGGATCTCATAGGTCGCCCGCGGCTCGGTCAGCGCGGTGGGGAAGCGGAGCTTGAGCAGGTGTGCCTGCTCGCGCCAGTCGAGCGTGACGTCCACGCGCAGCGTCGTCGCGTCGTGGCCCAGCAGCAGCTCCTCGATCAGCCGGGACGCGCCCCAGGTCCGCTCGATCCGCAGGCGTGCTCGCAGCGGCCCGCTCTCGCGCACCACGATGCGGTCGAGCTGCATGGGCGCGCCCTCCCACGCGTAGGAGATCACGCGGTGGCCCCAGGTGTCGGTCGGGTCCTCGCACACCTGGGTGTGCGCGCGCTCGGGACGTCCGACGACGTCGGTCCCGGTGCGCTTGTCGAGCAGCGAGGCGACGTCGCCGGTCGTCGGGTCGATCTCGACCCGCAGATGCTCGTTCTCCAGCAGGGTCTCGGTGACCGTGAGCGGCCCGGTCGCCGGCGGGGCGCCCGGCCCGGAGAGCATCCGGTAGGTCCGGTACCCGAGCGCGGGCACCTCCGCGCGGAAGACGACGGCGCCGCGCCCCTTGTCGGACGTCGTCGCCACCGACTGGGTGGTCTGGGACGGCACCTGCGCGCCATCGTCTTCAGGGACCAGGTGCACCCCGGTGGGCTGCACGCCGTACTGCAGCTCGATGTCGGCGCTGACCGGCCAGGGGTGCGGGTTGAAGACCAGCACCGGCTGCGTGCCCTCGACCAGCGGGATCGGGATCTGCCGCGCCAGCACGTTGTGGGCGCGGGTGATGATCCGCTTGGAGATCGCGATCGCCTCACCGAGCTGGTCGCGGGCGTCGTCGTAGGCGGACTCGATCGCCGAGCCCGGCAGCACGTCGTGGAACTGGTTGAACAGCACCTGCTTCCAGGCGTGCTCGAGCTCGTCCCGCGGGTAGTCCAGGCCGTCGTGGAACGCGACCACCGCTGCCCACCGCTCGGCCGAGAGCAGTGTCTGCTGCGCCTTGCGCTGCCACGCCTTGATGCCCGAGTGGGCCGAGTAGCAGCCGGGCGCGTGGTGCTGGAGGTCGTCGCGTCGCACCGGCAGCGAGTCCAGGAACCGCTCGCCCCGGGCGGTCATCTCGTCGACGTACGCGCGCGGGTGTGACATCCGCATCCTCCCGAACGAACCCATCCGGTCGTACCGGTGGATCGAGTCGATGTTGGCCTTGGTGGGTCCGCCGCCGTGGTTGCCGACGCCGTAGAACACCATCGCCTCGCCGAGCCCGCGGTCGAGCTGGGCGATGGCCTTCTCGGTCTGCCAGGAGACGTCGCCCGGCGGGCTGCAGTACTCGAACGGGATCCGGTAGCCGAGCACGCGTGAGCCGTCCGGCGACTCCCACCAGAACAGCGTGTGCGCCGAGCCGTCGGCCTCGTGCGGGCCGGGCCGCATGAAGACGTAGCTGTCCATGCGCTGCAGCCGCAGGATCTGGGGGAGCATCGCGTGGTGACCGAACGGGTCGACGTTCATCCCGACGTCGGCCATCCTGCCGAACCGGGAGGCGAGGTAGCGCTGGCCGATCAGGCCCTGCCGGGCGAAGGACTCACCCATCGGCATGTTGCAGTCGGGCTCCACCCACCAGCCGCCCACGTTGACCCAGCGACCCTCGGCGACGCGCTCCCGGATGCGCTCGAACAGCTCGGGGTCGGACTCCTCGACCCAGGACAGCAGCACGACCTGGTCGCACGTGAAGACGAAGTCCGGGTACTCCTCCATCCGCTGGATCGCGGAGGCGAAGGTCGCGCGCGCCTCGGCGTACCCCTCCTGCCACGGCCACAGCCACACCGGGTCGAGGTGCGCGTTGCCGACCATGTGCAGGGTGCGGTCCGGTGTCGCCGCGGGGCGCACACCCGCCGGCAGGCCGCGCGGCTGCGGCCCGGAGGGTGCGTTCGACAGCGGTGCCCCACTCATGCCGACGCCCCGGCTCGCGTGTCCAGCAGCGCGGGGATCGCCGTCGAGCCGCGCCGGATCATCCGGGTCGGGACGACGACGGTCCGCGGTGCCTCCTGCTCGCCGCGCAGCTCGTCGATGAGCGCGCCGACGGCGAGCGCGCCGATCGCCTCCGGGTCCTGCACCACCGCGGTGACGCCGGGGCTCACCATCGACATCCAGGACGCGTCGTCGAACGCCACCAGCGAGAGCCGGTCCGGGACGGCGATGCCGAGGTCGGCGGCAGCGCGCCAGGCGCCCTCGGCGAGCAGGTTGTTCGCCGCGAACACCGCGGTCGGCGGGTCAGGCCGTTGCAGGAGCTCGGTCGCAGCCTGACGAGCCGCCTCGGCGTCCCACCCGGTGGGCACCACCAACCGGGGGTCGATCGCGTGTCCTCCGGCTCTCAGCGCGTCGGTGTAGCCCTCGCGCCGGTCGTTGCCGGTGGTCCACTCGGTCTCGTCGAGCAGCAGCGCGATCCGGCGGTGGCCCAGTGCCAGCAGGTGCTCGGTCGTGGCGCGCGCGGCCGCCCGGTTGTCGACGACGACCGCCGAGACGGTGTCCTCCGAGAACCGGCGGTCCGCCTCGATCACCGGGATGCGGTGGCGCACGAGATACCGCGAGAGCGTCGCCGTCACGGGTGTGGCCACGACGCCGGCGACCCGCAGCGCGACGAACGTCTCGGCCGCCGAGGTCTCGTCGTCCTCGTGGCCCCAGTCGTCCAGCAGCACCATCGTATAGCCGGCGCTGCGGCAGGCGCGCGCCGCACCCGCGGCGAGCGCCGAGTAGAAGGCGTTCCGCAGGTCGCTCACCACCACGCCGATCAGGCGGCTCGACTGCTGCTTCAGGCTCCGTGCCGTCGCGTCGACCACGTACCCCAGCTCCTCGGCAGCGAGCCGGACCCGGGAGCGGACGTTCTCGGCGACGTACCCGGTGCCCGACAGCGCGCGCGAAGCGGTGGAGCGCGAGACCCCGGCCGCCTCGGCGACCTCCTTGATCGTCGCCCGGCGGGCGCCGATTCCGTCGTTCCTCACTGCTGCCCCTTCCAGACATCGACGACGACATGGGCCTGCTGCCCCAGCTTGACCTCACCCACGGTGACGTCGACCGCGACCGGCTGACGGCGCCCCGCCGTGCTCGCTCGCACGGTCAGCACGGTCTCGGCCTCGGTGTGCCCGTCGAGCTCGAGCTTGCGCTCGCCGTCGACCACGTGCCAGCCCCGCGGCGGCACCACCCGTACCAGCACCGCGGCCCAGTCCGAGAACGGGTTGCGCACGCGCGCCGTGATCGTGAGCTCCTCCCCGACCTCGATCGCGGCACGGTACGGGCTGAGCCGCACCGCCGCGCCGTCGGCTCCCAGGTCGAGGTCGTCCAGCGGCAGCAGCTCGCGGTGGCGGGCATCCAGCGCCTGCCCCTCGTCGGCGAGGTAGTCGAGATAGGCGGCCGTGACCGTGCGGGGCTGCCAGTGCCCGCTCGCCAGCAGACCCGGCGCCAGCCGACGGTACAGCTGTGCGGACGCGACGTAGTCACCGAGCCTGAACCGGTTGCGGTACTGGTAGTTGAGGACGTCGCGGCCGTGGCTGCCACGTGCGCCGTCGGGTCCGCCCATGCCTTCCTGCTGGTCGCCGGTGAACACCACGTCGATGCCGTCGACGCTCAGGCTGTAGGCCACGGCGTACATGGTGTGGCCCGGCTGGGGGTGCACGCCGATCGTGTACTCGTTCCACTCGAACGTGCCGTCGTCGGGGAGCACGCGGTCGGCGGGGATCGGGTCGTACCACTGGCACGGCAGGTCGTGCGCCCACGGATCGGCGAGGACCTCCGCCACCGCCCCCGGGATCCAGAGCTCGGTGCCCTCGACGTCGCGCAGCAGCGGCATGCCTGCGACGTGGTCGTCGTGGTAGTGCGTAGGGATCGCCACGCTGACACGGCGCACACCATGACGGCGGCGCAGCGCCGGCAGCGACTCCAGCCACGGACGCCGGGAGGAGCGGTCGTTGCCCCAGGCCGAGCCGAAGAACATGTCGTAGCCGTAGTCGATCAGCAGCGCCTCCCCGGTCTCCGAGAGCAGCACGTAGCTCGCCGACATCCAGGACGAGGTGTTGAGCAGCAGGTGCGGGGTGACGACCACGAACGGGTCGTCGAGCTTGCTGAGGCCGTCGAAGGCGTGCTCGCTGCGGCTCTCGGCGTACTCCGAGATCCGCTCGGCCAGCAGGCCCAGGGCCGCCCGCGGGTCGTCCATCGGGTCGCCGTGCGAGGGCAGCAGCAGGTCGGGTTCACGCCGGGCGAGCAGGACCGCGCTGACCGCCAGATAGCTGGGTCCCTCGCGACCGGTGTAGGTCCACTGGGTCGCCGCGAGCGACCAGACCTTGCCCGGGCTGTGGATGAGGTCACCGCTGAAGGCCAGCCGCCGTCCGCCGCGCTCCAGCAGGTAGGCGACGGAACCGACCGTGTGACCCGGCGTCGGGATCGTGGTGATCGCCGTGCCGCCGAAGTCGGCGGTGCGGTACTCGGGAACGGTGCCGGCGACCGGCACCGAGCTCGTGAGCGAGAACCAGTCCTGCCGCAGGTTGTCGTCGTTGTCCAGCTGGCGGGTCTGCCACATCTCCTCGACGGCGGCGAACAGCTCGACCTCGACCGGCGGCACGTGGATGCGGGCGCCGTGGGCGACGGCGCGTGGGAGCCCTTGACCCTGGTCGCGGTGGTGGTGGGTCATCAGCACATCGGTGACGCGTTCGATGCCCACCTCGGCGAGGTGGTCGAGCACCTCGCCGGCACCGAAGTCGATGCAGATGCCGGACGTCGGGTCGGTCTCGCTGCGGATCAGGTAGACGTGGCAGGTGTCAGGGATCCGGTAGACGCCCTCGGCGACCTCGATCACGACACCACCCGCCCGCTGTCGGGTCGGCTGCAGGATGGCGCCGGCGCGGGCGGCGCCGCGCTGTCGAAGATCACGCTGGGGACTCCTCGCTCGGGGGTGAGCGCGGTCACGAGCGCGGCCGTGGCCGCGCCGGGACGCACGCCGGAGCGAGCGATGGCGAGAGCGTGACAGGGCGCTCCGACGGCCGTGTGGGCTCGTCGAAGCTCCTTCACCAGGACCGTGCAGGGCGTGGTCGACACCGTCAGCAGGTCCGGGCGGATGCCACCTTCTGGACATCCCTCCTCCTTGCCTGACAACGATCCCATGTCCGGAGGGTCGAGCGCCACTTCGGTGGCGCGGGCGGCGACGCCGGTCCGCTCAGACGTCCTGCCAGGGCCGGGCACAGGTGTCGACGATCTCCGTGAGCCGCTCCAGGCGTGGTCGTGAGCGCTCGGCGAGCGCGGTCGGCACGTCCGCGGCGCCGACGACGTCGCTCCACAGCGCGCGACCGGCGAGGAAGCCGCTGGCGCCGGCCCGGCACGCAGCCTCGACGGCCGGCGCGAACCGGTTCTGGGGCACGCCCTGCGACAGCACCACCCATGGTCCGGTGATCACCGCAGCCAGCCGGTCGCTCGCAGCCTGCTGCTCGGCCGGCTCGCCCGCGCCGCCCAGCGGAACCTGCACCTTGGTCAGCGAGGGCCTCAGTGCGCTCAGCTCGGCGGCTGCCTCACGGATCGCGACGTCCATGTCCCAGCTGCCGTCCCTCTCCTCGGCGGGTGCGGCACGCACGACCGGCTCGAGGACCGAGAGCACGCCGTGCTCGCGCGCCGCGGCGATGAAGCGCTGGGCGAGGTCGATCCGCGCATCCCGGCGCTCGTCGCGCCGCCAGATCAGCAGCAGCTTGATCGCGTCGACCCCGTCGCGGACCGCCGCGACCGCGCCGTCGTCGAGAGCCGTGTCCTCGACCGGGCCGCCGGGTCGCTGCTCGAGGGCGTCGGTCGCGAGGATGAAGCCGCAGCTGGGCGGGAGCAGCCGATCGGCCAGGATCTCCAGGCCGCCCAGATCGCGGTCGACGAGGAAGGCCGATGCGAGCTCGCCGAGCGTGATCGCGACGTCCCGCTTGAACTGTGTGAGAACGCCGTCGGGAACACGGCCTGCGCCGGCCTGGTCGAACATGTGACGAAGGCTCTCGCGCTGATCCATCGCCACCATCGCCAGCCCACCCGAGGGCCGGGCGATCGCCTGCAGTGTCGTCGTCATCGTTCGCCTCCGGGTGACAACGTTCCCACATCCACGGCGTCCGGACCAGGGAGGCCGAGGAGTGGTTGCGTCGCCCCAACCCCGGGCTTATAGTCGGCGAGCGATGTGTGGAATCGTTACCACATCACGGACGAGGCAGTCCAGGGAGGGTGGCAGATGATCGGCAGCGAGAGGCGACCCCTGCGACAGCGCGCAGGATCACGATGACCGCCTCCCCGGCCAGCGACACGCGTCGGAAAGCACCGCGGCCGCCCATCAAGCAGCGCAAGTACAACAGGCGCGAGGCGCTCGCCGGCCTCGCCTTCATCTCGCCCTGGTTGCTCGGGTTCCTGATCTTCACGCTCGGCGCGATGCTCTACAGCCTGTACATCTCCTTCACGTACTACAGCCTGGCGACCAACACCGCCAACCCTGCCGGGTTCGCGAACTACGAGCTGCTGCTCGAGGACCCCAAGGTCATGCTCGCGCTCGGCAACACGCTCTTCTACGCCGTGCTCGCGGTGCCGCTGGAGCTGATCGTGGCGCTGTCGCTGGCGCTGCTGCTCAACAGCGTGCGCTTCGGGTCAGGGTTCTTCCGCACGGTCTTCTACCTGCCCAAGATGACGCCTGCGGTCGCGACCGCCTCCGTCTTCCTGCTGCTCCTCAACGGCAACCAGGGAGCCATCAACAGGGGGCTCGCCGCGCTCGGCATCCAGGGTCCCCAGTGGTTGCTCGACCCGGGCTGGATCAAGCCGTCGATCGTGCTGATGACGCTCTGGGCGGTCAGCGGGACCATGGTGATCTTCCTGGCCGCGCTCAAGAACGTCCCGCGTGAGCTGTACGAGGTCGCCGAGCTGGACGGCGCCGGCAAGGTCCGGCAGTTCTTCTCGATCACGACGCCGATGATCTCCGGCGCGCTGTTCTTCAACTTCATCGTGCTGACGATCGCCGCGCTGCAGGTGTTCGACCAGGCGTACCTGCTCTTCTACCGCGACAACACCGCGGCGGCCCCGGACGCGTCGCTGTTCTACGGCGTCTACCTGTTCCAGCAGGCGTTCCGGCAGTTCAACTTCGGGTTCGCCTCCGCCATGGCCTGGCTGATCTTCGTGATCATCATGGTGATCTCCGTGGTCCAGGTGCGGCTGAGCAACAGGTTCGTGTACTACGAGAGCGAGCGCTGATGGTCACCACGAAGGATCGCGTGCCGGCCGTCGTCGGGTCGCTGACCGAACCGGCGCCGCCGCCGCCACCGGGGCGCCGCCGACGGATCGCCCGCGGTGACGACGCCCCGCTGAGCACGGGCGGCAAGGTCGGTCAGGTGGTGCGGTGGATCCTGCTCATCGGGATCACCTTCATGTTCATGTACCCGTTCCTGTGGCTGCTCGCCGCGAGCTTCAAGCCGCGCGGGCAGGTGTTCGACAACCGCCTGATCCCGCTCACCTGGCAGCCCGCGAACTACGCCAAGGTCTTCGACGAGCTCCCGTTGCTCAACTGGATCGGCAACAGCGTGTTCATCGCGCTGGCGGCCGCGGTGCTGGTGACGGTCTCCAGCTCGCTGGTGGCCTTCGGCTTCGCCTACTTCCGGTTCCCGCTGCGCGGCTTCCTGTTCGGGCTCGTCCTGGCCACGATGATGCTGCCCGGTGCCGTCACGCTGATCCCGCAGTACCTGATCTGGAACAACCTCGGGCTCGTGGGCACGAACGTGCCGCTGTGGGGGGCGAACCTGTTCGGCAGCGCCTTCTACATCTTCATGCAGCGGCAGTTCTTCCTCGGGCTGCCACGTGAGACCTTCGAGGCCTCCCGCGTGGACGGTCTGAGCTACTGGGGGATGTTCTGGCGCATCGCCTTCCCGCTCTCGGTGCCCTCGTTCATCATCATCTTCCTGTTCGAGTTCCAGGCGAGCTGGAACAACCTGCAGGCGGCCCTGATCTATCTGAACGCGGGTTCCCCGGACCAGTACACGGTGCCGCTCGGCATCGCCTCGGCCATGGTGAAGTACAGCCCCACCGCGGGCGGTCACGGCGACTACCAGTACGTGATGGTGGCCTCGCTGCTGGTCACGCTGCCGATGCTCGTGCTCTTCGCGTTCGGGCAGCGCTACTTCATCCAGGGCATCGCGACCCAGGGCCGCAAGGGCTGATCCCTCCCCTCCCGGACCGTGATCAGCCGGCCTGAGCGAGCCCGGCTGGCCCGTGCGGGCGGCGGACATGACTCAGGGCGGGCACCTCGTGGTGCCCGCCCTGAGTCTTGGTGGTGAGCCTCCCCCGAGGACTCAGCCGTTGCCTGCGACCTGCCTGTCAGCCCTGCCCGGCGACAGCCTGGTCGTAGGCACGCATCGCTGCCTCCTGGGCCGCGGCGAGGGCTGCCGCCGGCTCCTGCTCCCCGAGCAACGCGGCGGTCACCGCGTTCTGCACCTCCGTCTGGATCTGCTGGCCGGCGGGGGAGGACCCGAACGACTCACCGCTCGCGGCGACGTCGTAGTAGGTCGCGATCGTCTGGTTGAAACCGGTGAAGTCGGTCTCCTGCACGTACTGCTCACGGATCGACTCGTCGGCCTCGGGCGAGCCCGTGAACAGGCCCGCGTTGATGCCGAACCGGGACGCGTCCGCGGCGGTGGTCTCGGCGCGTGCCGCCCCGGCGGCCTCCCAGGCCTCCAGCGAGGTCAGCGCGATCAGGTAGGCGCACGCGGCCGAGGGGTTGTCGGACGCCGTCGGGATGACCAACGACGAGCCGCTGGCCGCGGTGATCGGCTGCCCGTCCTGCGACATCATCGGCACACCGCCGATCTCGACCTGCTCCGCGTACGGTGTCAGCACGTTGACGTACCACTGGTCGAACACGGCAGCGCCGACCTGGTCGGCGACGTAGGAGTTGTTGTCGCCGAACACGTCGAAGCTGTCGACGAAGCTCTTGACGTTCGCGTACCCGCCCTGGGCGTCGTAGAGCTCGGTGAGGAACTCCACGGCCTCCACGTTGGCCGGGTCGTCGATCATCGGCATGCCCTCGTCGTCGATGATCCCGCCGCCGTAGCTCAAGAACCACAGCGACGCCTTGCTCACGCCCTGGGGGTCGAACCCGATCCGGGTCGGGATGCCGCCCTCGAGAACCGTCATCGCCTCAGCAGCGGCGACCAGCCCGGCGGGATCGGAGGTGTCGATCTGCTCGGGGGTGATGCCCGCTTCGTCCAGCACCCGGGTGTTCAGCAGGATCGCCGGCGGCTGGTAGAACTGCGGCACCGCCCACACCTCGTCCTGGTAGGTCACGTCCGCGACCACCTGGGGGTACCAGTACGACGTCGGATCGACGCCCTGGGCCTCGAAGCACGCGTCCAGCGGCAGGATCAGGTTCTGTGCGGCGTACGTGGCGACGAACTGCCGATCCATCAGCACCATGTCCGGCAGGCCGCCGCTCGCGGCGAGCGTGGTGAACTTCTGCGCGTCGAACGCCGAGTTGTCCTGCTCGAGCGTGACGCCCGACTCGCCGACCACCTCCTCGGCGAGGTCGATCCGCGACTGCGCGACCTCGTCCGCGTTCTCAAAACCCCACAGCTCGAGCTCGCCGGAGATCTCTGTGGAGAACTCGGCTTCCTCGCCGCCACCGCCGCCGCCGCCACCGCCGCCGTTCCCGCCTCCGCAGGCCGCGACGGCGAGGACGCCCGCACCAGCGAGCACGGCGACGAACCTCTTCCCAGGTTGCTTCATTGCATGTCCCTTCGGGCACTGCCGGTGGCGTCATCGCCGATCGGTGTGGGGTGACGCCGTGAGCCGATGTGGGAACCATCCCACATCGGGACGGTACCTGACCGAAGGTACCCCGACAAGAGATGTCCTGGCGCTGATGAAATCGTGATCCGGCCGTGATGTGGCGTGCCCCATGCATGCGGGACGAACTCGCCGACGCCTATGACATCGATCCCAGCCAGGCAGTCTGGACAGCGCGACGAACGGCCCGGGTGCTGTGCGCACCCGGGCCGCCGGTGAGAAGGGCTCGCGACTACTTCGACGCGTCCCAGGCCTCCTGGTAGATCTGCACGTACTGCTCGCTGCCGTTGGCGACGAGCGCGTCCTGGAACGCCTGCCAGTCGGCGTCGCTCTCGATGTCACGGACACCGGTGATGAACTCGGCACTCGCCTGCAGCACCACTGCCTCGACGTTGGTCTGCACCGTGGCGAGGTCCGCCGACTGCTCCTCGGGGACCCACAGGTTCCAGTAGGGGAATGCCTCGGACGGGCTGTTCTCGGCGTAGGGGAGGGTCGCCTCGAACAGGCGGCGCTCGTAGCCCGCCAGGTCGTAGACGTCCTCAGGGACGACCTGCGCGCCGCGGAACTCAGCGCTGCCGTAGTACTGCGCGAGCGGACCCCAGGCCACGTTGGCGTTCTGCGTCGCCTCGGCCCCGCTGAGGCGGTACCGGATGAACAGCGGCTCGAGCGTCTCGTCCAGCGCGACGTCACCCTCGGCGGGGTAGTCCCAGGCGGTCCCTTCCTCGCCGAACTCGGCGCGCAGGTGGTTGTCGAAGTCGACCATCCAGTCCATGATCTGCACGAGCTTGGCGGCCTCCTCGTCACCGGCGTTGTTCGTGATGACGAACGTCGCACCGGCGACCGAGGACAGCAGCTCCGAGGCAGGGGAGCCGTTCGGACCCGTCAACGGCGGGACCGCGTCGTACTGCTTGTCGCGGCCGTCCTCCTGACCGACCGTCACGAACACGCCCGGGTGCCCGACCGTGGCCGCTCCCAGGATCGGGTCGCCCGCGACGTCACCCAGCGCCAGCAGGGCGTCCTGGTTCTGCGTGAAGGCAGCCTCGTCGATCAGGCCCTCCGCGAACAGCGAGCTGACGTAGCGCAGGCCCTCGCGCCAGCCGTCGAGCGTGGGCTGCAGGGTCACCGTGTCGTCGCGCAGCGCGAGCGAGGCGGGTACCGATCCGTTGATGGTCGAGGTCGGCACGTAGACGAACGGGTTCATGAGGAACGGCAGCACCGAGTTCGCACCCGGGGTACCGGACAGCGGCACCTCGTCGGCCTGGCCGTTGCCGTTGGGGTCCTCGTTCTTGAAGGCCGTGAGCACCTCGCGGAGCTCCTCGGGTGTGGTGGGCTGGTCCAGGCCGACGGCGTCCAGCCAGGCCGAGTTCATCCACAGCTTCGAGGGGTAGGTGCAGTGGAAGCAGTCGTTCCACTGCGGCAGGCCCCAGACGTTGCCGTCCGGCGCCGTGGACAGGGCCTCCCATTCCGGCGTGGTCTCCCAGGCTGCCTGCAGGTTCGGGGCGTTCTCCTCCAGCAGGTCGTTCAGCGGGCGGATCACACCCTGGTCGCCGAGCTTGATCAGCTCGGCCTGCGAGAACTGGTTGACCCACGGGATCAGCAGGAAGGCGTCGGGGTAGTCGCCGCTCGCCAGCGTGATCTGTCGCGCCTCGCCCGCCGAGGCGGAGTCCCAGGTGGTCGTCTCGAACTGCAGGTCGACGTCGAACTCCTCCTCCAGGAAGAGCGTGAACTCGTTGGTGTTCAGGTCCGAGTCCGCGCCCTGCTGGCTGAAGATGGTGATGACGCCGTCGTCGGCGCCTCCGCCACCGTTGCCGCCATCTCCCCCGTCACCGCCGCCGCCGGGGGCACAGGCGGCGATGGTCAGGGCAACGGCGCTGACACCGACGGCGACGGTCGCCGTCGCACTCCGGGTTCGACGTGTCATCTATCTCTCTCTTCGTCGTGAGGTGACGCCACCGGGTGGTGGCGGGTACTGCGGGGGGTATGGCCGCCGCCGTCAACGTTCGACGGCGTCCGACAGGTCGATCAACCCTTCACGGCGCCCAGGAGCAGCCCCTTGGTGAAGTAGCGCGCCACGAACGGGTAGATGAGCATCACCGGGACCGTCGAGATCACGATGAGCGAGTACTTGAGCAGGTTGGCCAGCTGCTGCCGCTCCAGCGCCGAGGTCGCGTCGCCGCCGCCGTCGGTGTTGAGGATGAGAATGTTCCGCAGCACCAGCTGGAGCGGGTACAGGCTCTCGTCGCGCAGGTAGATCAGCGCGTCGAAGTAGGAGTTCCACTGCACGATCGCGTACATCAGCGCGATGACGGCGATCATGGGTGTGGCCAGCGGGAGCACCAGCGTCCACAGGATCCGCAGGTCGCTGGCGCCGTCCAGCTCGCCGGCCTCGCGCACCTCGTCGGGGATCGCGGTGCGGAAGTAGGTGATCGCGAGAATCGCCGGCCAGACCGCCACCGCGTTGGGGATCAGCAGCGCCCATCGGGTGTCGAGCATCCCCATCGCCTGGACCACGAGATAGGTGGGGATCATGCCGCCGGCGAACAGCATCGTGAAGACCACGGCGCCGGTGAGGACCTTGCGGCCCACGAAGTCCGCGCGCGAGAGCGGGTAGGCCAGCATGACGGTGAGGGTGACGCTGATCAGCGTCCCCGCAGCGGTGTAGAAGAGCGAGTTCGTGAAGCCGCGCACGATCTTCGGGCTCGAGAGCGCCACCTCGTAGCCGCGCAGCGTGAACTCGACCGGCCACAGGAACACGCGGCCGGCGGAGACCGCGGCAGGGCTGCTGAAGGAGCTCGCCACGATGTACAGCAGCGGCAGCAGCACCACGAGCAGGAACGTGATCAGCAGGGCGTAGACGCCGACGAGGAAGAGCCTGTCCACGAGGGACTCGCGCACCTTGGTCGGTCGGGTGCGCCGGCCGGCGGCTGCGGGCGCCTGCGTCGGCTCGCCCTTCTTCTCGGCCACGGTCACGGCGCTCACCACAGCCCGTTCCCCGTGACACGCTTGGAGATCGTGTTGACGCCGAGGAGCAGCGCCAGGTTGATCACCGAGTTGAACAGGCCCACGGCGGTGGCGAGGCTGAAGTCGGCGTTGAGGATGCCGAGCTTGTAGGTGTAGGTCGCGATGATCTCCGACTGCGACAGGTTCAGCGGGTTCTGCAGCAGGAACGCCTTCTCGAACCCGACCGCCATGATGCTGCCGACCGACAGGATGAGCACCACCACGATCGTGGGCATGATGCTCGGCAGGTCGACGTGCCAGATCTTCTGCAGCCGGTTCGCGCCGTCGACCTTCGCCGCCTCGTACAGGCCCGGGTCGACGCTGGCGAGGGCGGCGAGGTAGATCACCGCGGAGTAGCCGGCCGTCTGCCAGACCTCGGTCCAGACGTAGACGTGGCGGAAGAAGTCCGGCTTCGCCAGCCAGTCGGTCTGCGGAACGCCGAAGAACCCGAGCAGGTCGGAGGCGAGCCCGATGCGGGGGGACAGGATGAGGATCGCCATCGAGACGACGATCACGGTCGAGATGAAGTACGGCGCGTAGGTCACCATCTGGACCGTGCGCTTGAAGAACCGTCCACGGACCTCGTTGAGCGCGAGCGCCAGGATGATCGGGATCGGGAAGCTCGCGATCAGCGCGTACAGACTGAGGAGAAACGTGTTGCTGACGACCGTCTGGAACATCGGGTTGCCGAAGAACCGCACGAAGTGCTCGAGGCCCACCCAGTCGCTGGCCCAGATGCCCGCGATGATGTTGTAGTCCTTGAACGCGATGACCGCGTTCCCCATCGGCAGGTACTTGAACAGGGCGAAGTACAGCAGCGGAGGGATCACCAGCAGGTACAGCTGCCACCGCCGGCGGATCGATGCGCGGAGCCGACCTGGCCGTCCGCGGTCACCGACCGACGGACGGGTCGCCACCGCAGCAGCCGGTATGGGTGTCGGCGTCATCGGTGTACCCAGACCTGTGTCTGCACCCTGGGGGTTCCTCTCGATGTTCAGGCCTGGCGGCGCACCGTTGCGGGGCGGTCTGCGCACCTGTGACCTCGTCGTCAGGTGAATCGTTTGTCCGGATGCTAGCCACGGAAGCGCCCGACATGCAACCCCCGTGTCCGCACTGTGACAACGAATTTAGGCGGGGTTGCCAGAATCGCGTCGACACGGTCTATCGTGTGGGCCACCAGTAAAATCGATTCTCCGGAGTGGACAGTGTCGTCAGAGCTTTCGTCCGAGGTGGTGCCGAACCCGGCGAGGCCCGTGGCGCACCCGGTTCACCGGCTCGAGTTCTCGAGCCCCGCGACCGAGTGGGTCGAGGCGCTGCCGGTCGGCAACGGCCGTCTCGCTGCCATGGTCTACGGCGGCGTCGAGGACGAGCTGCTCTGGCTCAACGACGGCTCGGTCTGGTCGGGGCCGCCCCGCAGGCCGCAGCCGCACCCGGTCACCAGCGAGGTCGCGGCCGCCGCGATCGCCGCCTCGCGCGAGGCCGTCGCGGCCGGGGACTACGTCGCCGCCGAGCAGGCGTTGCACGCGCTCCAGCACTCCTATCCGCAGTCGTTCCAGCCCCTGGCTCGGCTGCGCCGCACGATCGGCCGCGTCCACGAACCCTCGCCGCAGGCCGAGGTCGTGCCCGCGAACGACACGGTCACCGCTCCGTCGGGACGTCACGCGCGTGGGCTCGACCTGCAGGCGGCCACCGCCTGGACCAGGGCGGAGGCTCCGGCGGGCACCGTGACGCAGCGGGTCTTCGTGAGCGCGCCGCACCAGGTGATGGTGGTGCAGGTCGAGTCGAGCGGCCAGCCGGTCGCGTTCACGCTCGACTCACCGCTGCGGCTCGAGCAGTCCGGTGCCGAGGACGGCGAGGCCTGGATGGTGCTTCGTGCTCCCGACGACGTGGTGCCCGGCTTCCAGCGCGAGCCCGACCCGATCCGGTGGGCGCAGGATCCACGTGGCGTGCAGGCGGCGGTCGTGATGCGCGCGCTGGGCGGCGAGGTCCGCGCCCGCACAGCGCCCCACGGCGTCGTGATCGAGGTCGACGGCGGGGCGACCCTGGTGATGGCGGTGCGGACCACGTTCACCCGGCTCGGGCAGGACCCCTCGGGTGACCCGGGACCCGCGCTCGCCGCGGCCAGGCAGCTGGTCGAGCAGGCGGCGGCGGCCGGGCTCGAGCAGGTGGAGCGCGAGCACGTCGCCGCGCACCGCGCTCTCTACGACCGCGCCGAGCTGCGGCTCGGCAACCGTCCCGAGCCGGCGGTGGACGCCCCGGCCGACACCGACGCGTTGCTCGAGGCCGTCGCCCAGGGTGAGACCGCGCGGGTCGGCGCTGCCCCCGAGCTCGCCGCGCTGCTCTTCCAGTACGGCCGCTACCTGCTGATCTCCAGCTCCAGGCCCGGTGGCACCCCCGCCAACCTGCAGGGCATCTGGAACCAGCAGATGCAGCCGCCCTGGAGCTCCGACTTCACGATGAACATCAACCTCGAGATGAACTACTGGCTGGCGGAGACCACCGGTCTGGTCGAGTGCCTCGAGCCGCTGTTCGCCCTGATCGAGGCGTTCGCCGAGCGCGGCACCGAGCCCGCCGAGCGGGTCTACGGCTCGCAGGGGTGGGTCGCGCACCACGCGAGCGACATCTGGGCGTTCGTGGACCCGATGGGCGACGGCACGCACGACCCTGCCTGGGCGTTCTGGCCGTTCGCCGGGGTGTGGCTGAGCTCGCACATGGTCGACCGGCTCACCTTCAGCCACGACGAGGAGGCCGCCCGACGGTTCTGGCCCACGCTGGCCGGTGCCGCGAGATTTGTGCTCGACTGGCTCGAGCCCCGCCCCGACGGCACGCTCGGCACCTCACCCTCGACCTCCCCCGAGAACCGCTTCGCGGTCGCCGGAACCGCACGGGGCTCCTCGGTCGCCGCCGACTCGACCATGGACCTCGAGCTCAGCCGCGGTCTGCTCCGCTCGCTGCTGCGGCTCGCGGAGACCTACGGCATCGCGGACGAGGCGCTGCTCCAGGAGGCCGCCGAGGCGCTGCCGCGCATCCGCCAGATCGGCGTGGACAGCGCCGGCCTGCTGCGGGAGTGGGCGGACGTCGAGGAGATGGTCGACCCGCGACACCGGCACCTCGTCCACCTGGTCGGTGTGCACCCGACCGACGCGTCGCCGTCGGCCTACATCGCGGACGCGGCCCGGCGCAGCCTCGACGCGCGCGGCGACGAGGGGACCGGGTGGTCGCTGGCGTGGAAGATGGCGATGCGCGCCCGCCTGCGCGACCCCGAGGGTGTGCAACGACTGCTGGACCTGTTCGTGCGGCGCAGCGTCGAGATCGAGCCCGGTCCCACCGGCGGCCGGTGGCGGGGTGGTCTGTATCGCAACCTGTTCTCCGCCCACCCGCCGTTCCAGATCGACGGCAACCTCGGCGTCGTGGCCGCGATCTCCGAGGCACTGCTCGCCTCGCACGCCGGTGTGCTCGAGCTCCTGCCGGCGCTCCCGCCGGACCTGCCCGACGGCGAGGTCCGCGGCCTGCGTGCCCGCGGCGGCCTGGTCGTCGACATGCGGTGGCGCGGCGGCGCCCTCACCGGCGCCCGCATCTCGTCCGACCACCCGGTCCCGCGGACCGTGCGCGTGGTCCACGGATCTCACGAGCGTGTGCTCGACATCGCCCCCGGTCAGTCCGTCCGGGTGGCCCACGACCTCTCCCTGGAGCAGTCATGACCGTTCCCTCGCCAGGACTGCCTCGGCCGCTGGAGGGTTTCCTCGTCCTCGACTTCAGCCAGTTCCTGGCCGGACCTGTCGCCGCGCTCCGGCTCGCCGATCTCGGCGCCCGCGTCATCAAGATCGAGCGCCCCGGTTCTGGGGACATCGGGCGCGGGCTCGCGTTCGCGGGCGCACGGGCAGGCACCGACACCGTGTCGTTCCACGCGATGAACCGCGGCAAGCAGAGCGTCGCGGCCGACCTCAAGGACCCCGAGCAGCTCGCGTTCGTGCGGCAGCTGGTGGAGCAGGCCGACGTCGTGGTGGAGAACTTCCGGCCCGGTGTGATGACGCGGCTCGGGCTCGACTACGAGACCGTCAAGGAGGTCAACCCCGGCGTGGTCTACGGGTCGATCACCGGGTACGGCAACGAGGGCCCGTGGCGCGACCGACCGGGGCAGGACCTGCTCGCGCAGTCGATCTCCGGGCTGCCGTGGTTGCAGGCCGACCCCGAGCCCAGCCCGTTCGGCATCTCGATCGCCGACCACCTCGCCTCCTGCCACCTCGCGCACGGCATCACGGCACTGCTGCTGCGGCGGGCGCGCACCGGCGTCGGCGGCCAGGTGGAGACCTCGCTGCTGGAGGCGATGCTCGACCTGCAGTTCGAGATGCTCTCGGTGCGGCTGACCGAGCCGGCTGCGATCACCCCGCGCCCGCGCGGTCCGCACAGCGCCCACACCTACCTGCCCGCCCCGTACGGGGTGTACCCCACCGCGGACGGCTACCTCTCGATCGCGATGAACCCGGTCCCCCAGCTCGGCAGGCTGCTCGAGATCCCCGAGCTGGTCGAGATGACCGAGCCGGAGACCTGGTGGGAGCAGCGCGGCCACATCGAGACGCTGCTCGCCGCGCGGCTGCGGACCCGCACCACCGCGGCGTGGCTGGAGGTCCTCGACGCCGCCGACGTCTGGTGCGCACCGCTGCACACGATCGACGAGCTCGTGGAGCACGACGGCTTCCGCGCGATCGACATGGTGCAGACGTTGCGACGCGACGAGGCCGACGGCTCGACGACCGACGTCACCACCACGCGGCTGCCGATCCGTGTCGACGGCGAGCGGCTGTGGGGTGGGCGGGCGGCGCCCACGCTGGGCGCCGACACCGAGGCCGTCCGGAGCGAGCTGGCTCCCACGCCCGCCGAGGTCGTGTCATGACCACCCGGCTCCGCGGCATCACGTGGGACCACGAGCGCGGCCGGGACAGCGTGGTGGCGGCCTCGCGCGCCTACGCCCAGACGCACGACGTCGAGATCACCTGGGAGGCGCGGTCGCTCCAGGCCTTCGCCGACCAGGGACTGGAGGCGCTGTGCGAGACCTACGACCTCCTGGTCATCGACCACCCGCACATCCCGCACGCCGCCCACGCCGGGCTGCTGGCCGCGCTGCCCGAGGGTGAGGGGCCGAGCGCGTTCGTCGGGCGCAGCGACGCCAGCTATCGCTGGGAGGGCGCCCGGTACGGGCTCGCGATCGACGCCGCCGCGCAGGTGGCGGCCTACCGTCCCGACCTCCTGCCCGAGCCGCCACGCACGTGGGAGGAGGTGCTCGAGCTGGCGAGCGCCGGCGTCGTGCTCTGGCCCTCCAAGCCCATCGACGCGTTCGCCTCGACCTTCACGCTCACCTCCGGTCTGCAGGGATCCGACGCCGGCCGCTCCGGCTTCGGTGACCCGGTGGCCTTCGGGCAGGCGTGGGACCTCCTGGGGCAGCTGCGCGACCTGGTTCCGCCCGAGTGTCTGGCGATGAACCCGATCCAGGTGGCCGACGCGATGGCGGCCGAGGACCGGTGGGCCTACGCCCCGCTGCTGTACGGGTACAGCAACTACGCACGCGACGGGTTCCGCGAGCACCTGGTCCGGTGGACCGACATCCCCGCGATCGACGGCGTTCCGCGCGGCTCGATGCTGGGCGGCGCCGGGCTGTCGGTGTCGGCGCGAAGCGCGCACCGCGACGACGCGATCGCGTTCGCGACCTGGGCGGCGACCGGCGAGGTGCAGGCCGGTGTCTACGCGACCGGCGGTGGCCAGCCCGGGCACGTGGCGGCGTGGGAGGACGACGCGCTCAACGCCCTCACGCACGACTTCTTCCGCGACACCCGCGCCACGCTCGACGCCGCGAGCCTGCGGCCGCAGCACCCGGGCTACATGCACGTGCAGGACGCGGCGTGCGAGCGGGTGCACCGCGGGCTGACCGGGCGGGAGCCGGCAGCTGCGGTGCTCGAGGACCTGGACCAGTTGTTCGCAGCGTGGGGAGCAGCAGATGCAGGTCGTTGACCGCTACCTGGAGGACTACCGGGTGGGTGAGGTGCGGTCCACGCTGGGCCGCCAGATCACCGAGGCCGACGTGGTGCTGCACGCGGGGCAGACCGGTGACTTCTTCCCGCACCACATGGACGAGCGCTGGGCGATCCAGGCAGGGCTGGGCGGCCGCATCGCGCACGGCACGCTGATCGTCTCGATCGCGGTCGGCATGACCGCCGGGGACGTCAACCCGCAGGCGATGAGCTACGGCTACGACCGGATCCGTTTCATCAAGCCGGTGCTCCTCGGGGACAGCATCACGGTGCAGGCCGAGATCATCGAGGTCACCGACCACCCGCGCCGACCCGAGCTGGGTCGGGTCGACGAGCGGGTGACGGTCACCAACCAGGACGGCGATACGGTGCTGTCGCTGGTGCACCTGTACGTGGTCAACAAGCGGAGCTGAACGGTGATCGACGCCCATCTGCACACCTGGGACCGCGCGCGGTCCCGCTACGCCTGGCTCGACGGCGCACCTGCGCAGCTGCAGGCGGACCACTCGTTGGACCAGGGCTTCGCCGCGCTCACGCCGTTCGGGGTGGAGCGGGCGGTGCTGGTGCAGGCGGACGAGACGCTGGCGGAGACCGCCTACCTGCTGGAGCTGGTCGCGGTCGACGCCCGGCTCGCCGGCGCCGTGGTCTACCTGCCGCTCGAGGACCCCGGCACGGTGGCCGCCCAGCTGGCGACGCTGGCCGAGGACCCCGGCTTCGTCGGCGTCCGCAACCTCACGCACGACCGGCCCGACCCCGACTGGGTCCTGGGCGCCGAGGAGCGCCGCAGCATCGGGCTGATCGAGGCCGCGGGTGTCCCGCTCGACTACGTGGCCGTGCTGCCGCGTCACCTCGAGAACCTCGTCACGCTCGCACGCGAGCACGCGGACCTGACGTTCGTGCTCGACCACCTCGGCACCGCTCCGGTGGGCCTGCCCGACGACGACTGGTCCCGTTGGCAGGGCCAGCTCGCCGAGATCGCTGCGCTGCCCAACGTCGTGGCGAAGGTGTCGGGGATCTACCGCCGGGACGTGGCCGAGGCCGCGGTGACACCCGAGCAGATGGAGGCGGTGCTGGGTGCCGCCCTCGCGGCGTTCGGTGCCGACCGCCTGCTGCTGGGGAGCGACTGGCCGGTGTGCACGATCTTCAGCGGGGCCGAGGCCACGATGCGCGCGCTCGTGGACGCGGTCGCAGCGTTGCCGGCCGCGCAGGCCCAGGCGCTGCGGTCCGGGACCGCGACGCGGATCTACGGGCTGGCGGAGTGACGTTCCCCGAGCTGACGCCGGACCCCGCGTACCTCGCCGACCTCCCGACCGCGCCGCAGCCGATCGTGCTCGTCGGCGCGGGCGGCATCGCGCGTGACGCGCACCTGCCCGCCTACGCCAAGGCCGGCTTCCCGGTCGCGGCGGTCGTCGACCGCGACCCCGGGCGAGCGGCCGAGCTGGCCGCGGCGTTCGCCGTCGAGCGGTGCTACGGGGACGTCGCCGATGCGGTGGCCGCGCACGGGACCGAGGCGATCTACGACGTCGCGGTGATGCCGGACGCCTTCGCCCCGATCCTGCAAGCGCTGCCCGACGGCGCGGCCGTGCTGCTGCAGAAGCCGCTCGGCTACAGCTACGCCCAGGCGCAGGAGCTGGCGGGGATCGTCGAGCGGAAGCGGTTGACCGCCGCCGTCAACACCCAGCTGCGGTTCGCGCCGCACGTCGCGGCGGCGCGGCGGCTCATCGCGCAGGGGGCGATCGGCGACTTGGTCGACCTCGAGGTGCTGGTGCGGGTCGAGACGCGGTGGGAGCTGTTCCCCAGCGTGTTCGGGCTCGAGCGCATGGAGATGCCGATGCACTCGGTGCACTACGTCGACCTGGTGCGCTCGTTCGTGGGCGACCCCAGCGGCGTCAGCGCCGTGACGGTGGGGCACCCCGCCAAGCCCGACCTCGCCAGCACGCGCACCGCCTACCTGCTGCACTACGCCGACCGCCCGCTGCGGGTGAGCATCAGCACCAACCACGACCACACCTTCGGGCCGGAGCACCAGGAGGCGTCGGTGCTGTGGCACGGCACCACGGGCGCGATCCGCACCCAGCTGGGCCTGCTGCTGGACTATCCCCGTGGCGGCCCGGACGTGCTGGAGATCGGTCGCGGCTCCGGATGGGAGCAGATCGACGTCGAGGGTTCGTGGTTCCCCGACGCCTTCATCGGCTCGATGGGCGCGCTGCAGCGGTTCGTGACCGGCGAGTCGTCGACCCTGCCGACCGCGGTCACCGACGTCCTGCGCACCATGGCGGTCCTCGAGGCCGCGCACTCCTCGAGCCGGGCCGGCGGCCACCCGCTCCCCTGAACCGCACCCAGCTGTTGACGCGAGAGGAAGCCCTCATGACCCTTCCACCAGGAGGCGAGCCGCGCCGCGTCAACGGGCAACCGTTCGGCGCGTGGGTGGTCAAGGCCAACCCCGCGCTCTCCGACGTCGACGCCCTGCTCGCCGCCGGCGGCACCGACATCGCCGGCTGGTGCGTGCAGCAGAACTACCGATCGCATCTGATGAGGCCGGACGACCTGGTGTTTCTCTGGATCAGCGGGGGCAGCAGGACCGTGGTCTCGGGGTTCTGGGCCGTGGGCCTTCTCGAGGATCCTCCGCTCGTGGCGGACGAGGCAGCCGAGAGCACACGGGGCGCCGCCGCGGCGCCGAAGGCCGGACTCGTGGCGCAGCTCACCCTGGCGGTCGTCGAGAGTCCGGTGTCACGCGCCGCGTGCCAGGCCGATCCCGTCCTCGCCGAGATCGAGGTGCTGAGGGTTGCGCAGATCGGCAACCCGAGCTTCCTCACGCCGGAGGGGCGCGACCGGCTGCTGGCCCTGATGCAGACCAGTGCCCCGCGCCGGATCACGTCGTCCGCGAGCAGCCGCGCCGAGACGTCGTAGCCGCCGGCGCGGTCGGTCTCGCGTCCGACGTCAGACGGTCGGCGGGGGCGCGGTCGAGGCGCGGAGGACCAGCTCCGGCGCGGGGTCGTCGACGAGGCGGGCGGTCGGGTCCGGGGCGTCGAAGCTGGCGAGCAGGACGTCGACGGCGGTCGCGCCGAGCTTGGCCATCGGGAGCTTGACCGTGGTCAGGGCGGGCGCGCAGGTGATCGCGGGCCAGATGTCGTGGATCGCCACGACCGAGAGGTCCTGCGGCACCCGGACGTCCATCTCGGCCGCCTCGGTGATCGTGCCGATGCCGGCGTTGACGTTGCCGACCACGAGCGCGGTCGGCGGGTTCTTCCGGCTCAGCACCAGCCGAGCGGCGTCGCGTGCCGACCGGTAGGTGTACCCGAGGGAGGTCGTGTGCTCAGGTGCCAGGCTCAGCCCGGCCTCGGCCAGGGTCTTCTCGACGCCGGAACGGCGTCGGTCGTTCGAGTCCGACGTCGGCACCCCGCCGATGTACCCGATGCTTCGGTGCCCCAGCTCCAGCAGGTGGCGGGTGGCGAGAGCACCGGCGGCCACGTCGTCGATCGCGATCGTCGACATGCCCTGCACCGGTCCCGAGTTGATCAGCACGGTCCGTTCGGGGTGGCTCAGCGCCCGGGCCACGAGATCGATCGGCGCGTCGTCGCCCTTCTGCAGCAGCACGCCGTCGACGAGTCGTTCGCTCAGCAGCCGCGTGAAACCGTCGCTCCCGGGTTGCATGCGCGGGCTGGAGGCGAGCAGCACCGAGTAGTCCTGGTCGAGCGCCCGCGACTCCACACCGTTCACCAGATCGGTGAAGGTGGCGTTGGTGACGTCGGGAACCACGAGCGCGAGGAGGTGGGTGCGCGAACGGCGCAACGAGCGCCCGGCCGAGTTCGGGGCGTAGCGCAGCAGCCGCGCGGAGTCGAGCACGCGGTCCCGCGTCTCAGGGCGGATCCGGATCGACGGGTCCGCGTTGAGCACCCGGGACACCACCGAGACCGACACACCCGCGTGCCCGGCCACATCTCGTAGCGTCACCATCCCTGGATCGTAATAGCGTGGGCAAGCACCTACACAAACGTTTCACCACCGCCTGGTGGTGACGAACGAGGAGTCAGCGCACGTGATCGACCGAGCAGCCGTGATCCGCCGTCACACCATCCGGTACGACGCCCCGCGACCCGAGGCCCCGCTCTCGGTCGGCAACGGCGAGCTGGCCTTCACCGTGGACCACACCGGGCTGCAGACCTTCGCCGACCGCTACGAGCGCGACGCCGCGCGCGCTCGCGGTGAGGTCGCGATGCCGCTCGGGACGCAGGCGCAGTGGGGCTACCACTGGGCGCCGAACCCCGAGGGCTGGCGGCTGAGCGACACCCTCGAGCAGTACGCGGGCCCGCACGGCCCCATCGAGTACCCCACCGCCTACGACTACATGGAGGACCGCGAGCAGTCGGCGGCGTCCGGCCGCGCCGCGGGCTACTACTACTGGGTCAACCCGCAGCGGCTGCACCTGGCCAGGATCGGCCTCCTCCTCGACGGCCGGACCCCTGAGTGGGACGAGATCACGGTGCGCTCGCAGGAGCTCGACGTGTGGACCGGCATCGTCACCAGCCGGTTCGAGCTCGTGGGTGTCCCGGTCCAGGTCCGTACCGCCGTCGACCCCGAGCGCGACGCGATCGCGTTCGCGATCGACTCGGCGCTGCTCGACGGCGGACGTCTCGCCGTCGAGATCGCCTTTCCGAGCGTCGAGGAGAGCTTCGAGGCCCCGCCGGTGTGGGACCGCCCCGAGTCGCACATCACCACGCTGCGCCGCGACGGCGGTGCCCACGTCTGGGACCGGCGCGTGGACGAGGCCACCTATCAGGTCCGCGCCGCGGGCCAGGTGGTCGTGTCGGGGGAGGGGCACCGCTGGACCCTGACGGCCGACGGCGGCCGATTGAGTGCCGTCGTCGAGCTCGCCGCGGCGCTGGGCACCGACGTGCTCGACGACGCCGAGACGGTCCTCGCCCGGTCCGAGCGCGGCTGGGCGGACTTCTGGAGCAGCGGTGCCGCGCTCGACCTCGGCGCCAGCACCGACGAGCGGGCGCACGAGCTCGAGCGCCGCATCGTGCTCTCGCAGTACCAGACCAAGGTGCACTGCTCCGGGAGCACGCCACCGCAGGAGACCGGGCTGGTGTGCAACAGCTGGGGCGGCACCTTCCACCTGGAGATGCACTGGTGGCACGCGGCGCACTTCCCGGCCTGGGGACGCCCCGAGCTGCTCGAGCGAAGCCTGGACTGGTACCGCGAGATCCTGCCGGTCGCGAAGCGGATCGCCGCCGATCAGGGCTTCCGGGGCGCCCGGTGGCCCAAGCACGTCGGACCTGAGGGCATCGAGAGCCCGAACGTCATCGGGCCGCTGCTGCTGTGGCAGCAGCCGCACGTGATCAGCTACGCCGAGATGCTGCGCATGGGTGCCGACGACGCCGATCACGCCGCCGCGGTGCGTGACCGCTACCGCGACCTGGTTGACGAGACCGCCGAGTTCCTCGCCTCGTTCGCGCTCGCGGGGGAGGCCGGGGCGTACCACCTGCCGCCGCCGCTGATGCCGGCACAGGAGGTCTACGGCGCGCGCGAGACCTGGGACCCGCTGTTCGAGGTCGCGTACGTGCGCTGGGCGCTGGAGACGGCGCTGGCCTGGCGCCGCGCCGACGACCGCGAGCAGCCCGCCGAGTGGGCGAGGGTCGCCGCCGGACTGCGACCGGTGGTCAGCGAGGACGGCCACTACGACGCCGTGCAGAACCCGCCGCGCACCGCCTACCGGGACCACCCGTCGATGCTCGGCGCTCTCGGGGTGGTCCCCGACACCGGCGCGCTCGACCACGACGCGATGCTCCGGACCCTCGAGCGTGCGTGCGCGCAGTGGGACTGGCGCAGCGCCTGGGGCTGGGACTTCCCGATGATCGCCATGTGTGCCACCCGGCTCGGCCGTTCCGACATCGCGCTCGACGCGCTGCTGCGCGGGGAGGCCAAGAACACCTACCTCGCCAACGGCCACAACCAGCAGGTGCCGCACCGGATGCCGCTGTACCTGCCGGGCAACGGCGGCCTGCTGATGGCTGCCGCGCTGCTGTTCGCCGGTTGGGTCGACCGCGACGGGTCGCCGAGGCGGGCCGACCTGCCCGAGGGGTGGGTCGCCGTCGCCGAGGGTTTCGCCGCGCGCCCGTGAGGCGGCTGAGCCGGGTCGGCTGGGTCGGCGTCACGACGGCGCCTGCCCATGCCCGCAGGACCGGGCTGCCCCAGGGGCACGGGAGTCACCATCCAACCGGCCGACGCGCAGGAGGCCGGGTCTGTTGGCAGCAGACAATCGTTATCCTCGATCCGACAAGCATGGTTCGGCAGCCATGACGTGACCTTCAGGAGGACAGCGTGAGCACCGACCCTGCGGCCAGGTTCGCGACCCCGCACAAGAGCTCGGAGCTCGTCCTCGAGCCGACGTTCGTGGCGGGCGACTGGCGCTCCCACGGTGTGGACTGCCCGTTCGTGTTCCACCTGCAGGGCCGACTCGGCATGACCGTGGTGGGGTGGGACGGCATCGGGTACCAGACGGGGCTGTCGTGGTTCGACGGGACGTCGTGGTCGGAGCCGCAGCTCGTGCTCCCGCGCGAGCCTGGCTCGGTGCACCGCCGCTACAACGCCGCGCTCACCTCGATCGTGCGCGAGCCCGACCTGCGGGGCACCGGCGAGCTGGTCGCCGTCGACGGCTGGTACTACGGGACCTATCACGCCTACCCCGGTGAGGGATACGAGTCGGGTCCCGGGGTGATCGGGATCGTGCGCAGCCGCGACCTGCTCACATGGGAGGAGCACGGCGAGCTGGTGCTCCCGGAGGACGGCGCGGAGTGGGAGCGGGGCGGGCTCTACAAGTCGTGGCTGATGCACCACGAGGGCGAGTTCTGGCTGTTCTACAACGCCAAGGACGACCGTGAGCGTGGCTGGCAGGAGCAGACCGGTGCGGCCCGCTCGGCGGACCTGCACCGCTGGGAGCGCGTCAGCGCCGAGCCGCTGGTCCGCAACGGCGAGGACGGAGCCATCGACGACCGGTTCGCCTCCGACCCCTGCGTGCTGCGCGACGGGGACCTCTGGGTGATGTTCTACTTCGGTCTCAGCAGCGACGGCCGCGCCCGCGAGACCTTCGCCACCTCCACCGACCTGCTCACCTGGGAGCGCTCGGAGCACGTGCTCATCGACGTCGGCCCGGAGGGCAGCATCGACTCCGCCTACGCCCACAAGCCGGCTGTCATCACCCACGACGGCCGCCTGGAGCACTACTACTGCGCGGTGTCGCTGCTCCGCGAGCCGGTCATGATCGGCGGCTACCGCCAGCGCGAGCGGCGGGGTATCGCCGTCGCCCGCTCCTGACCCGAGCCCTGGCGGTTCTCGTACCGTGGCGCGGTTCTCGTAGGGTGCCCGCTACGAGAACGGCGCGGCGCTACGAGAACGACGTGGTGAGCTGCTCCCACAGCAGCCGGACGTCCCAGCCGCCCAGCTCGAGCTGAGATTCCTGGGTGCCCTCGGCGTCGTGCTGGCCCTCGGGCCAGGGGATCGTGACGGGTTCGCCGGACCAGTTGAAGTACAGGTGCACGCGCTCGTCCGGCCCCGTGGCCGAGCTGTGGGTGACCGACGCCGCCTCGCACGTGAAGCGGCCCAGCCCGCTGCGCTCGGCGACCCCGGCGAGGAGGTCGACGGCGGCGCGGTCGTCCGGCACGAAGCCCACCGTGGTCACCCGACCGGGTCCCTGGGAGGCCGTGGTCGCCGCGACGAACGCGGCCAGCTCGGGGTGGTCGTAGCGCGCGAGCACCTCGGTGCTGGCGCCCGCGGGCTCGAGCAGCTCGGCCCAGCCGTGCGCGGCCCCGATCACCGCACCGTCCGGACCGGAGACCGGGACCGGCTCCCGCAGCGTGGTGAACTCCTGGTAGCCGGCGCCCGCGAGGTCGGCGAGGCCGCCCGGCTGCTGCTCGCGTCGTGCCACCGCCCACTCGTCGGCGTACCCGCTCCGCGGACCGAGCACGAGGTGACCACCGGCGGCGACGTACTCGCGCAGCGTGGCCAGGACGCCGTCGGGCGCTGAGTACAGACCCGGCACCACCAGGACCGGGTACCGCGCTGCCAGCTCGGCGCCGCTCGGCAGCGCGCGGTCGTGCAGCACGTGCGCCTGCAGCCCGGCGTCGAAGGCGCCCTTGTAGAACGCCTCGACGACGCGCTGGTAGCCCCGCGAGTGCGGCGCCGCAGCCTCGTCGGGGAACACCGGCTCGAACGCGAGCGCGTACTTCGACGGCGTGGAGAACACGAACGCGACGTCGGCGTCCGGGGTGGTGGCAGCCACCCGCTCGCCGAGCTCGCCGATCTCCTGACCCAGCTCGGCGATGTTCCGGTACACCCGGCCCGGGCGCTGGTCGTGCGGGAGCACGCCGACCCAGTGGGTCTCGGTGCCGTAGTGCAGCGTGTGCCAGTGCCAGTACTCGATCAGCCGGGCGCCGCGGCCGATCTGCGCCCAGGCGGCCTGCCGCCACTGCCCGTCCCATCCGGGCTCGCTGACGTTGGAGAAGCTGATCGCACCGGCGTTGGTCTCGGTGACGAGGAACGGCGCGTGGCGCGAGCCGAACATCCGGTCGGCCTGCAGGAACACGCTCCACGTGCCGTCGGTCATCCACGACTGGGGGCGGGTGGGCGCGGGGTGCGCCAGGCCGTCCTGCATCCGGTAGTAGGCGTTGCCGGCGGCGATGTCGAGCTCGGTGGCGATCCGGAGGTCGTCGGCCGCGACGCGGTCGTAGGCGATGCACGTGGTCAGCCACTGGTCCTCGCGGGCGAGCTCGCGCACGATGCCGGCCTGCCAGCCGATGAACTCCGCGACCACCTCGCCCTGGAACAGCCGCCACGCGAGGTCGTACTGAGGCTGGGCGTTGCCGTCCGGGAGCCACAGGTCGTCCCAGCTGCTGAGTTGGTGCGACCAGTACACCAGGCCCCAGCGGTCGTTGATCTCCCCGACGTCACGGAACCGCTCGGCCAGCCAGACCTTGAAGGCGGCGAAGACGGCCGCGTTGTGCAGCAGCAGCACACCGGGCTCGTTGTCGAGCTGATAGCCGACGACGGCGGGATGGTCGGCGAACTCGGTCACCATCGTGCGGATCACCCGCTCGGCGTAGTGCCGGAACGTCGGGTTGGTGACGTCGATCTCCTGCCGCGCACCCCACGGGCGGCGCACCCCGGTCCTGGTCTCGGCCGCGATCTCGGGATGGGCGCGAGCCAGCCAGGGCGGCGCGGCGTAGGTCGGGGTGCCGAGGATGACGTCGATACCGTGCTCGGATGCGGCGTCCAGGACCTCGCGCATCCACGCGGTCTCGAAGCGGCCGTCCTCGGGCTCCCACGTGCTCCAGGTCGACTCGCCCACGCGGATCACGGTGAACCCTGCCTCGCGCATCAGCCGCATGTCCTCCGCGAGCCGTGGCGAGGGCTGGTACTCGTGGTAGTAGGCGGCGCCGAAGCCGATCGGTGCCCTCATGCGCTCACCACGGCCAGCTGCAGGTGCAACTCGGCGGGCGTGGGGCGCAACCGGTGCTGCGGCAGCACGCCGGGCCCGCACGCCGCGCTCCCGACCCCGTGCACCGCCGCGTTGAGCGAGAGCACCAGACGCCCGGTCTCACCGAGCTCGTCCGGGTGCGCCGCGGCGTCGAGCTCAGAGTCGCTCCACGGCCGCAGCGAGAACGAGAACGGTTCGCCGGCGATCTGCAACCAGTGCTCGCCGTGCTCGATCCAGAGCGCGCGCACGTCGCTGCGGACCCCGTTGTCCTGCGGGCGCAGGTAGTGCTCCTGGAGGTCGGTCACGGTGCCATCGAACCAGCCCAGCCGCATTCCCGAGCCGGTGTCGGGATAGGTGTGATGGAAGCCGCGACCGAACCACCGCACCCGGGTCTGCGCGCCGAGGCCCGGCAGCTCGAGATCGAGGCCGAGGCGGGGAACGGTCGCATCCACGGGCCATGGCCCGAACGGCACGAAGTGGGTGTCGAGGTGCAGCACGCCTCCGTGCTGGCGCGCGTGGGTGTCCTCGGTGAAGCCGACATCCCGGCCCGCGAAGCCCCAGCGGCGGGACAGGTGCACGGCGTCGCCGTCACGGTCGAGGCGGGTGGTGCGGCCGCCGGGAGCGTGCAGGTGCAGCGCCGCCCAGGCGGCCGCCTCCGAGGTGCTGCCGAGCTCGACCTGGCGTACCGCGCGGTCGTTGTCGGTCGGGGCGCGCCAGGCGCCGAGCGTGGGACCCTCGAGCCGCACCCCACCTGCGACCAGGCTGTCGTCCTCGATCTGCCACCGCTCCGGCAGCGGCGGCCGCACCGCGGGCGTGCCCAGCAGCTGCTCCCCGAATGCGATCTCGTGCCCGGCGTCTGCCCAGCCGGCCGGCTGCGCGAGGCGGGCCACCACGGTGACGAGCGCTGCGCCGTCGGGCGGGTCGAGGGGGAGGCGGACGTGCTCGCCCGGTGCGATCGAGGGAACCTCGAGGGGCTCCTCGGTCACGACGCCGGACGCGTCCGACCACTGCGCGACGAAGGCGAGCGCTGAGGTGTCGGAGCGCTCGTACCGGTTGGTGATCGTGGCCTGCGCGGCGTCCACCCGGATCTCGACCGGCGCGTAGACGGCCTTGACGTCGAGCAGTCCCGGCCGCGGCGTGCGGTCCGGGGCGAGCAGGCCGTCGGCCACGAAGTTGCCGTCGTGGACGGCCTCGCCGAAGTCGCCGCCGTAGCCGTACCGCGGCTGCCCGTCCGGTGCGGTCGTGGCCAGTCCGTGCTCGATCCACTCCCAGACGAAGCCGCCCTGCAGCCGCGGGTAGCAGCGGAACAGCTCTTCGTACTCGCGCAGCCCGCCCGGCCCGGTGCCCATGGCATGGGCGTACTCCACGAGCACGAACGGCTTGGGTGCCAGAGCTGCGGCTTCGGCGAGGGAACGTTTCCCGACCGTGTTGGCACGGGCGCCGCTGGCGGTGCCGGCGTCGGCGTCGAACCGGCCGATCCGCTCGAGCACGTCGACGGGCGTGTACATCAGGCTCATCAGGTCGGAGTGCTCGAACGTCCAGTCGCGCTCGTAGTGGATCGGGCGGGTGTCGTCGAGGTCCAGGGCCGCCTGGCGCATGCGCTCGATGTTGCGGCCGGGGCCGCTCTCGTTGCCGAGCGACCACAGGATCACGCTGGGGTGGTTGCGGTCGCGCGCGACCATCCGCTGCATGCGGTCGACCAGCGCGTCCTCGTACGCGGGGTCGTCGGCCACGTTGGCGCGGTTGCCGATCTCCACGAAGCCGTGGCTCTCGAAGTCGGCCTCGTCGATGACCCACAGGCCGAGCTCGTCGGCCAGGTCGAGCAGGCCGGGCAGCGGCGGGTAGTGCGCGGTCCGGACGGCGTTGACGTTGTGCTGTTTCATGAGCAGCAGGTCGGTCCGGATGTCCTCGAGGGTGACGGCGCGGCCACGATCGGGGTGGTGGTCGTGCCTGTTCACCCCGCGGAACCGCACCGGCACGCCGTTGACACGCAGCTGTGCGCCGGAGATGTCGATCGTGCGGAACCCGATCCGCACCTCGGCGCTCTCGCCCGCGGTCTCGACCCGGAGCGTGTACAGGTGCGGGTCCTCGGCGGACCACGGGCGCACCTTCGGGATCGTCACGGGTTCACCGGCGCGGATGGTCCCGACCTCGACGCCGACCAGCGAGATCCGCGGCACGGGGTCCTCGGACTCGACCTCCACCGTGAGGGTGCCGCTCCCGGTGGCGACGTCGAGGTCGGCACGCACGCGCAGGTCGTCGATCGCCAGCGCGGGGCGCAGCAGCACGGCCGCGGGGCGGAAGATCCCCGAGAGCCACCACATGTCCTGGTCCTCGAGGTAGCTGGAGGCGCTCCACTGCACCACCCGGACCCGCAGGTCGTTGCGGCCGGGGCGGGCGTGGGCGGTCACGTCGAGCTCGTGAGTGTTGCGGCTGCCCTTGGTCTCGCCGACCCAGGTGCCGTTGAACCAGATCGCTGCGGCGTTGTCGATGCCGTCGAAGCGCAGCAGGACGCGCCGGCCTGCCAGGTCCTCGGGCAGCTCCACGTCGCGCTGGTAGTCGCCCGCGGGGTTGGCGTCCGGCACGTGCGGCGGGTCCACCGGGAACGGGTAGGTGACGTTGGTGTACGCCGGTGCGCCGTATCCCTGCAGCTGCCACATCCCGGGGACAGCGATCGTGTCGTCGCCGCGCTCGGGCAGCTCGGGGGCGCGGTCGGCCCGCGGGTGGTAGCGGAACCGCCACTGCCCGCCGAGGTCGATCTCGACGGCGTCGCTGCTGAACCGCGCGCGTGGACGGTTGCTGCCCCGGCCCGGGGCGGGGGAGGTGATCAACTGGTGGGTGCGATACATCCTGAGCGCGCACGCAGGTGCGTGACACGCGAACAAACGTTTTACCCCGACTGTAGCGTGCACCGCTGCAGGCGCGCAATCCCGCGAGATCGGACCTGCGGCTCGAGATCGCACCGCCGGGGTCCGATCTCGAGCCGCAGGTCCGATCTCGTCGTGCGGGGTGAGGCCGGCGTGGGGCGTGCCAGCAGGGCGTGCAACGCGGCTACGGGGTCGCGGAAGGCATCACTGCGACAGCGCCTCGACCAGCGCATCGACCGTGAGCTGTCGGTAGCTGGTTCCGGCGGCGTCGAGGTGGTGCCGGTCGAAGTAGTCCCGACCACCCATGTGCTTCATCGGTCCGATCGTGCGTAGCGTGATCCTTCCCGCGTGCTTCGCCTTGTGCCAGTCCGAGAGCGGGGCCGTGGGCCAGCGTCCGGGGAACACCAACGGCCCCAGCATGTGGGTGCGGTCCTTCGACCCGTAGAGGTGCCACACGTGCTGCACCCGCTGCAGCGCGGGGTCGTCGCTGAGCACGCCACCGATCGAGATCACCGAGATCGGCACCCCCAGCGCCGCCAGGTACCAGGAGCAGCCGAGCGCGATCTGACCACCGCCGCTGTAAC
Source organism: Pseudactinotalea suaedae (assembly GCF_009733815.1). Classification (GTDB taxonomy): domain Bacteria; phylum Actinomycetota; class Actinomycetes; order Actinomycetales; family Beutenbergiaceae; genus Pseudactinotalea; species Pseudactinotalea suaedae. The sequence continues at coordinate 99,824 of NZ_WNXY01000009.1, read as the reverse complement.
CGATCACCGTGACCGGGGGCCGCGCCTCCCAGTCGTAGCCGTGCCGCGTCAGCGAGGACGCGATCTCCTGGGCGACGGCGAGGTTGTACGTCGGCCCGTAGCGCGGATCGGCGGAGACCAGCACGCGCAGCGCGTTCCGGAGGTTGATGAGATAGGACGCCACCTTGGCGACCGGGATGCGCTGCAGCCGACGCAGCACCTTCCAGAACCACATCGAGGCACGCTGGGTCAGGCCGCGGTTCTCCACCGCGTAGGGGAAGACGTCCGCGGCGATCGCCACGTCGGGCAGCTGCTCGGCGACGGCGTCGAGCACGGCGCGCTCGCGCCGCGAGCTGGTGGACCCGTCCACGGCGCCGATGCCGGAGAGGTACACGACGAACCGGCGAGGTTGAGGACTCAGGGGCGTGACGCCGTCGGGCTCGATGTCGGCGCGGGTGAGCTCGCCGAGCACCCTGTCCTCGGCCCGGCGGGCCCACCAGCGCATCGACTCCAACGGTGCGAGGAACGCGAACGCGAGCAGCAGCGCGAGCAGCCCGGCGAGCAGCATCGCGATCACGGCCGCCGCTCCTGTCGCTCGAGCGGCACGAACGTGGCACCGGTGAGGATGTCCTGGGCCGTGAGCAGCGTGGCGTGACCCGTGGCGAGCGTCCACACCCGTGAGCCGACCGCCACGAGCGGTCGGGCCAGCAGCCGCGAGAGCAGCTGGCTCAGGAACCAGCCGCCGACGGCGATCGCGAGCGCCGGCCAGCGACCGACCCCCAGCACCGGGGAGAGCAGCGCGACGAGGGCGAGCACGCTCCAGATCTCGAGCAGCCTCGCGATCCCGAGCCCGAGGTGCGGGACGAACACGAGGAAGCTCAGCACCAGCGGTGCGAGCGCGAACAGGTAGGTGATGGCGATCATCTCGCCGTCGATGCCGCCGCGGGTGATGCCCCAGGCGGCGAGCGCGATCGCGGTGGCCGACAGCATCCGCAGCACCGCCATGAACACCGCACCCAGCGCCATCCCGGCCAGCATCCGCAGCCCGCTGACCCGGTTGATCGCGAACACGACGACGTTGCCCAGCATCATCGACAGCCCCGCCAGCACGGCCACGCCGATCGCCGGCGCCCACACGGCGTCATGGGGATGCGTGAGGCGCGCAGGCGCGCGGAAGGCCCACACGTCGCCCACGGCGGCCAGCACGGCCGACAACAGCTCCAGCACCGACATCAGGGGCCATCCTCCCGGTTGAGCGCGCGGTGGGGAAGCGAGGACGACCCCGGGGTCCGGTCGGTTCGCCGTCGATGCCAGACTTGATCCCGTGACGATCTCGCCCCCGAGCCGCTCTGACATCCAGAAGTGGCGCCGCTACCTCGCCGAGGAGCGGGCCGAGGCTGCGGTGTACCGGGAGCTCGCGGCGCGCAAGGAGGGCGAGGAGCGGGAGATCCTCCACGAGCTCGCCACCGCCGAGCAGCGGCACGCGGAGCACTGGGAGCAGCTTCTCGGCACCAAGGTCGGGCTGCCGTTGCGACCCTCGGTGCGCTCGCGGCTGCTGACCTGGCTGGCGGGCAGGTTCGGGTCGGTCTTCGTGCTGGCGTTGGCTCAGCGTGCCGAGTCGAGGTCCTCCTACGCCACGGACGTGCACGCGACCGCGGCGATGGCCGCCGACGAGCAGATCCACGAGGAGGTCGTCCGCTCGCTCGCCCAACGGGGCCGGGCGCGGATGTCCGGGACGTTCCGGGCCGCCGTCTTCGGCATGAACGACGGTCTCGTCTCCAACCTCGCCCTGGTCCTGGGGATCGGCGCCACCGGCGCCTCACCCGCCACGATCCTGCTCACCGGCATCGCCGGTCTGCTCGCCGGCGCGCTCTCGATGGGGGCCGGCGAGTACGTCTCGGTGCGCTCGCAGCGCGAGCTTCTCGCCGCGTCCACGCCGAGCCCGAAGACTCACGGTGTGCTCCCCGACCTCGACGTCGACGCCAACGAGCTCGCGCTGGTCTACCGCGCTCGCGGCATGTCGCCCGAGGAGGCGGCACAACGCGCCGAGGACCGTCTCGCCGCCGCCCGCCAGGGTGTCGAGCCCGAGCGGCACGACGGCCCCTCCCACGAGGAGATCGGCTCCGCGTGGGGTGCCGCGCTGTCGAGCTTCTGCTTCTTCGCCTCGGGCGCGGTGATCCCGGTGCTGCCCTACCTCGTGGGTCTCGAGGGCCTGACGGCGGTGCTGGTCTCAGCCGGTCTCGTCGGGGTGGCGCTGATGGTGACCGGGGCGACCGTGGGCGTGCTCTCCGGCGCACCGCCGATGCTGCGCGCGCTGCGCCAGCTCGCGATCGGCTGGGGGGCGGCAGCAGCGACCTACGCCCTCGGGCTGCTGTTCGGCACGACGATCGCCTGACGCGGTCGTCCGGGCTCCCCGGAAAGCGCTTTGGGGTGTCCTGCTTCCACGTGGTGGCTGAGGACGACCCCAGATCGCTTCCGTTGGGGGTGCGCGCGGTCACCGGTCAAGCGGGCGCCGCACCGAGCGTGCTCAGGCCTCGAGGGCGCTGACGCGGGCGATCTCGTCCTCGGTCAGCTGGAAGCCGGTGACGTCGAGGTTCGCGGCGATGCGGTCGGGGTTGACCGACTTCGGGATCGCGACGACACCGGTGTCCAGGTGCCAGCGCAGCACCACCTGGGTGGGGGTGACGCCGTGCGCGGCGGCGATCTCGGCGAGCACCGCGTCGTCGAGGTTGGTCCGCTTGAACGGGCTGTACCCCTCGAGCACGACGTCGCGCTCGCGGTGGGCGGCCACGAGGTCGGCGTCGTAGTCGGCCGGGCTCCACGGGATCTGGTTGATCGACGGCGTCACGCCCGTCGCGCTGGTCAGCTCGTCGATCTGGGCGACCGAGTAGTTGCTGACCCCGATCGCGCGCGTCTTGCCGGCCTGCTGCGCGGCGATCACGTGCTCCCAGACGTCGGGGCGGGCCTCCTTGTTCGGCGGCCAGTGCACGAGCCACAGGTCGAGGTGCTCCAGGCCCAGCTTGGCCAGCGACTCGTCGATGATGCGCGGGGCGTCGTCGACCTCGTCGGGCGGCAGCTTGGTCGTCAGGAAGATCTCGGAGCGATCGAGGCCGGAGTCGGCGATCGCACGGCCCACGCCCTCCTCGTTGTCGTAGGCGCGGGCGGTGTCGATGTGCCGGTAGCCGAGGTCGAGGGCGGTGCGGACGGCCTTGTAGGCGTCCTCGGGCGGTGCCTGCCAGGTGCCGAGCCCGAGCAGCGGGATCTCGACGCCGGGGCGCAGGGTGGTCGTGGGGATCTTGGGGGTGTCAGAAGTCACCTCCCTACTCTGCCATCTCCGGTTCGCCTAGGCTCGACACATGGGCGACGAGGACCTGAAGCCACTGCCGGAGGACTGGGACAGCGCGCTCGCGATCGTCGCGCACCCGGACGACATGGAGTACGGCGCCTCGGCCGCCGTCGCGCGTTGGACGGCGCAGGGCAAGACCGTGAGCTACCTCTTGGTCACGCGTGGCGAGGCCGGTATCGACACCATGCCGCCCGAGGAGACCATCCGGGTGCGCGCCGCCGAGCAACGGGCGGCGTGCGACGCCGTCGGGGTCACCACCCTGGAGTACCTCGAGCATCCCGACGGCACCATCCACGACATCATGCAGCTGCGCCGTGACGTCGCGGCCGCGGTCCGCCGGCACCGGCCCGACGTCGTGCTCACGGGCTCGCCGCGGGACTTCTTCCCGAACGGCATGTACAACATGGCCGACCACCGCGTGGTCGGGTACGCGGTGCTCGACGGCGTCCGCGACGCCGCCAACCGCTGGGTGTTCTCCGACCTCACCGGGCCCGACGGCGAGGTGCTGGAGCCGTGGGACGGCGTGCGTTTCACAGCCCTGAGCGGCTCGACCGAGCCGAGCCACGCCGTCGAGGTCACCGACTCGATCGAGGCGGGGATCGCCTCGCTCCGCGCCCACCAGGCCTACCTGGCCGCGTTGGACTGGCACCCGGACCCGGAGCAGATGATCCGGTCCTTCGCCGACGAGGTCGCACCCCGGTTCGGCGGCGTGCCCGCGATCGCCTTCGAGGTGATCGGGCTGCAGGACTAGCCGTTCTCCTCCAGCGCTCGGCGCAGCTGCGGGGCGAGCTCACGCCCATCGGCGCCGGAGACCTCGGGGATCGACGCACTCATCGGTGTCCACAGCGTGTCCATCGTCGCGATGGGCGTTCCGTGCGCGAGGACCTGCTCACCGGGGGTCAGCTGCCGGATCGCGATCGCGGCGACGCGGTCGGGGTGCTCGGTGGCGAACTCGCGGTAGATCATCGGGTCGTGCTGCCCGTCGTCGCCCACGAGCACCCACCGGATGTGCGGGAACTCGGCCCGGAGCCTGCGCAGCATCGACCGCTTGTGCTCCTGCCCGGAGCGGAACCACCCGGTGTTGGTGGGACCCCAGTCGGTCATCAGCAACGCACCGGCCGGGTAGCCGCCGGACCGCAGCACCTGCACGAGCGTCGGGAGGATGTTCCATGCGCCGGTCGAGAGGTAGAACGTGGGCGCGCCGGGGTGGCGGGCGATGACCTCGTCGTACATCGCCGCCATGCCGGGCACCACGCTGCGGGCGCTGCCGTGCCGGACGAACGTGTTCCAGACGGCGATGAACGGCCTCGGTACCAGCGTCACCATCACGGTGTCGTCGATGTCGCTGACCAGCCCCACCTCGGCGTCTGCGGCGACGACGTTCACGCGCGCGATCTCGGGCCGGGCGGCGCGGGCGGCGATCGTGACGTCGTGCCACCCGGGCTCCAGGCCGTGGTCACGGATCTCGACGTCGATGTAGCCGGACCGGTCGGTCTTGGTGCGGTACTCGACGTCGCCGACGTGGATCGTCACCGGCAGGTACCCGACCGGGGCCGTCACGTAGGACCGCCAGCCGCGCTGGGTGAAGACCGCTTCCGCGAGCTCCTCGGGCGTCGCCGCGGAGTCGGCGTGCGACTCGGCCTCGATGTGACGTCCCAGCACCACCCGGCCGAGCACCCGCAGGAACCCCTCGCCGCCGTACCCGATGTACGGGATGGTGCGGGGGCGCCACCCTCTCGACCGGAGGAACGGGGTGAGCCGACGGTGGAACGAGTCCTCCCAGCGGGCAGCGACATGTGTTCCAGCCATGTCGGCCAGCGTATCGAGGTGCTGCGACGCACCGGGTCCCCCGACCGGCACCGATGACCTTGGTCCCAGATCTTCGGCGTCCTGACGCGGAACCATGGGGGTATGAGCACGGCAACAATCACCCGCGACACCCGCCCGATCCTCGTGGGCGTCGACGGATCGTCGACGTCGGTCGAGGCCCTGCGAACAGCCGGCCGCCTCGGAGCCGCGCTGAACCTCCCGATCCGCGCGGTCACGACCTGGGTCGTGGACCCAGGGTTCGGTGGCTATGTCCCGATCGACGTGACGGGGCCGCAGGAGGTCGCGCAGGAGATCCTCGACCGCGCGCTCGCCGTAGCCTTCGACGGTGAGCCGCCCGTCGATCTTGAGGCCGCGCTCGTCTACGGTCCTGCTGCACCCACCCTCATCGAGCAGAGCGAGACCGCTTCGATGATGATCGTGGGCAGCCGCGGCCTCGGAGGCTTCCGCGGCATGCTCCTCGGATCGGTGAGTGTGGCGTGCGTGCATCACGCACACTGCCCGGTGCTGGTGATCCGGCCCGAGGAGCGCACGGCCGACTCGGCCTGAACGTGGGCACTTCTGCCCACCGGTGACGCGCGGCGCAGCCGCGCGACACACTCTCGTCAGGAACGCGACGGGAGCAGCTGACATGGGCAAGGCACACGTATGGCCGATCATCGCGCTCAGTGCCGCGATGCTGTGCGGGACGGCAGCATGCGGGGTCGGCGGCGGCGGTGAACCGACCGCCCGTTGCACCGACGAGACCCGCACGGCCGGCGAGCCCGGTGACGCCGAGCCGCTGCTGTTCTTCGGCGAAGCGACCTACGCCCCGACCGTCGTCTACGCCGACGGCGCCGTGGTCATCCCGACCGCGGCCGTCGACGGCATCGGAGCACAGGGCGCCGCGGGCTACCTGCACCTGCCGATGATGGCGCCGGGATTCACCGGTGAGCAGCCCGGCGGGTTCGTGGCTGGCTGGCTCTCGGACTGCGAGCTGGACGTCGTGATCGAGAAGGCCGAGCCGCTGTTCGCCCCCGGCGTCGACTTCGGGGAGCCGCAGATCACGGACCAGGCCAGCACGTCCTTCCGCCTCGACGGCACGACGATCTCCCTGTACGCCTTCGACCGCAGCGACCCGGGGCACGGCATCGGTGGCGCCCAGGCCCGCGCCCGGCAGGACCTTGCCGACCTGTGGACGCTCGTGGAGGACGCGACCGAGCTCACCGAGCAGGTCGAGGTCGACCGGCTGTTCGTGCACACGTACGGCCCGATCGCCGACGAGGAGGTGACCGACTGGCCCCTCGCGACACCGATCTCCGAGATGCCCCGGTACGGCTGCACGTCCGTCGACGACCCGGCCGAGGTCGAGGCCGTGCTCGCCTGGGCAGGCGGTTCGGGGCTCGACGACCTCGACTGGCGGCTCGCCGTGGTGGCAGCCGCGCCGGGGGTGCCGGACTGCGAAGGGTGAGCCCGGCGGTCAGCCGAAGTCGACGCCCTGCGCGAGCGGCAGCTCGGTCGAGTAGTTGATCGTGTTGGTCGCCCGGCGCATGTAGGCGCGCCACGCGTCCGACCCCGACTCACGGCCGCCGCCGGTGGTCTTCTCGCCACCGAACGCGCCACCGATCTCAGCACCGGAGGTGCCGATGTTGACGTTGACGATGCCGCAGTCGGAGCCGTCGGCGGCCATGAACCGCTCCGCCTCCCGCTGGTCGAGCGTGAAGATCGAGCTCGACAGACCCTGCGGGACCGTGTTGTGCAGCTCGATCGCCTCGTCGAGGTCGTCGTAGCTCATGACGTAGAGGATCGGGGCGAACGTCTCGCGATGCACGACGTCGGACTGGGCCGGCATCCGGACGAGCGCGGGCGTGACGTAGGCGGCACCGGGGGCGCCGTCGACCTCGACCGGCTCACCGCCGACGACGACCTCGCCGCCCTCGGCTCGGGCCTGCTCCAACGAGGCCATCATCCGATCCCGCGACGCCGCGTTGATGAGCGGCCCCACCAGGGTGCTCTCGTGGCGGGGGTCGCCGATCGGGAGCTTCTCGTAGGCGCGCTGCAGGCGAGCCACGACGTCGTCGACGATCGAGCTGTGCACGATCAGCCGGCGCAGCGACGTGCACCGCTGGCCCGCGGTCCCGACCGCGGAGAACACGATCCCGCGCACCGCGAGGTCGAGGTCCGCCGAGGGCGCGATGATCGCGGCGTTGTTGCCGCCGAGCTCCAGCAGCGAGCGCCCGAACCGGGCTGCCACGACCGGTCCGACCTCGGCGCCCATGCGCTCGGAGCCGGTGGCCGAGAGCAGCGCGACGTCCCGGTTGGCCACCAGCGCCTCGCCGGCCTCGCGGGCACCGAGCACGACGGCGGAGACGCCCTGCGGCGCGCCCGCCTCGGCCAGGGCCCGGTCGAGCAGGGCAGCGCTGGCCAGGGCGGTCAGCGGCGCCATCTCCGACGGCTTCCACACCACGGTGTCGCCGCACACCAGGGCGATCGCGGTGTTCCACGCCCACACCGCGGCGGGGAAGTTGAACGCCGAGATGACGCCGACGACGCCGAGCGGGTGCCAGGTCTCCATCAACCGGTGACCGGGGCGCTCGGAGGGCATCGTCTGCCCGTACAGCTGGCGCGAGAGCCCGACCGCGAAGTCGCAGATGTCGATCATCTCCTGGACCTCGCCGCGCGCCTCCGCCGTGATCTTCCCGGCCTCGAGGGTCACGAAGCCGGCGAGGTCGTCCTTGTGCTCGCGCAGCAGGTCCCCCCACGCCTTGACGACGGCGCCGCGCGCCGGGGCGGGGACGGTGCGCCACGTGGTGAAGGCCGTCTTGGCGCGCGCGACGACGGCGTCCACCTCGGCCGCACCGGCCTGGGGGAGCGTCGCGATCGGCTCTCCGGACAACGGCGAGAGGACCTCGAACGTGACTCCGCCGTCGGCGATGACAGGAAGGGTGACTCCGAGGCGCTCGAGCGCCTCGGTCGCGGCGGCGCGCAGATCGGTTCCGGCGGTGAGGGTCACGGGGAGCTCCTAGCGGTTCGGTGGTCGAGGGCGGCGCGGGAGGCTGACTCCTGCGCGGCGTACAGGTCGAAGGGGTCGTGCAGGTCGCGGCCCAGGGCACCGGCCATCCAGTCCGCGTCGAGCGCGGTGGCCTCCTGGGTGGTGTCCTTGGACCCGTCGGAGGTGAGGTTGGACTGGAAGATCCCGGCTGCGCTCGCGGGCAGGAAGTCCTCGTAGACGATCGGGGTGCGGGTGGGGTTGCCGGCCCCGTCGACGCCGTGGGTGAAGTACGCCAGACCGCGCTCGGCCAGGCCGTCCTCGGTGCTCGGGAAGTCGCGGCGCCAGAGCTCACGCAGCACCTCCTGCCGACCCTCGGCGCTGGTGATGCCACGCTCGGCGCCGAGACGCTTGGCCTCCACGATCGCGTTGTCGTAGATGTCGCGGCCGGCGCGTGTGAGCGCGATGCCGCGGGCCTCCACCTCGCCGAACCGGACCCGCAGCGCGTCCTGGGTGATCGAGCCGTCGGGCATCCGGAAGGTGCGCGGCTCGGCCAGCGCCCGGAACGAGGTCTGCCGCAGCAGCACGTCCGGACCCTCCCAGCGGGGCGGGCCCTGGATGTCGTCGATCATCGTGATGCCGCGCGCCTGCATGCGCTCGTAGAGAGCGTCGATGTCCAGCACTCGCGGGGTCAGGTGGTTGATGTGCGTGGAGCCGACACCGCCGATGTCCGCGGCGACCGCGCTCACCTGCTCCAGCTCGTCGTACCAGGCGCGGTCGACCGGCTCGGGCGAGAGCTCGAACACCGCGGTCGCGAGCTCCAGGAACCGCTGCGCCTCGTCGCTCGGCAGGCCCCGCTCGGCCTCCGCGCGATCGGCCAGGTCCAGCAGCTCGGGCGGAAAGATCTCACGCCGTCCGAGGAAGTTCTGCAGACGCTGCTGCAGGTCGGGGGAGAAGAACCGCCGGTCGCTGGAGGTGATCACCGAGGTGAAGACGCGGAACGGGTTGCGCGCCAGCTCCTCCGCCTCGATGGGGCGGAACGCGGTGGAGACGACCGGCACCGCCGACGTCGCGGCCTCGCGCAGGTCGTAGAAGCCGACCGGGTGCATCCCGATCGCCCCGAACACCCGCGCCACCTGCTGCATCTCCGCCGGGGTGCCCAGCCGGATCGCGCCGTGCCGCTCCGCGGTGACCCGGTCGATGCTGCCCAGCCGTTGCGCGGCGTCCGCGTCGGCGGCCATCACATCGGCGTTGACCTCGTGGCTGACCTCCAGCAGGGTCGTGTACGCGGGGACCTCGGTGCCGTACATGTCCGACAGGCTGCGTGCGAACGCTGCCCGCAGCTGCCATTGCTCCACGAACCCGCGCTGGCTCATCCGACCCTCTCCTCGACGTTCGCGCGCGCAGCGGCGCGCCCGCGCCATTGTGCACCGCAGGTCCACCATGTGGACATCGGCGCCACGCTTCGGTCGCCCGCGTCTCAGCCGCCGGGCTGCCCCGACGCGGCGGCCGGCTCGACGCCGACCGGACCGCTCCGGATCAGCGGTCGATGTACAGGCAGAACGGGTGTCCGTCGGGGTCGAGGAGCACCCGGACGTCCTCCTGCGGCTGGAACTCGGCCAGCTGGGCGCCCAGCGCGAGCGCGTCCTCGACGGCCGGCTCCAGGTCATGGACGCCGATGTCGAGGTGCATCTGCATCTGCTGCGTGCCCGGCTCGCCGGGCCACACCGGCCGGACGTGGGTCTCCTCGAGCTGGAACGCGAGGTTGCTGGTGGTGGGGCGGCCCTCGGGGTCGCGCATCACCATCGTGACCCACGTGGGATCGGAGGTCTTGAGCTCCCACCCGAGCAACGCCGAGTAGAACCGCGCCAGCGCGACCGGGTCGCTGCTGCCGAGGACGACGCCGACCCAGGACGTGAAACCGCGGATACCAGCCATCACCTCACGGTACGCCCGCCCGGCCGTGGTGCAGGAGCCTTCCAGCCGCGCCACAGGGCGAGGATCCGGACCACCGCGATCGCGGCACCGGCCAGGACGATCAGCGGGCCGCCGTCGAGCCCTGTCGTCGAGGCGACCGCCAGCAGAGCGCACCCCAGCACGGCGGGGACCACGTACAGCTGGGTGTCGCGGCGCAGCACCGAGGGGATCTCGCCCGCGAGCACGTCGCGCAGCACACCGCCCGCCACGCCGCCGACCGTGCCGACCAGGATCGCCTCGAGCTGTCCGAGGCCCACCTGCAGCGCGATCGTCGTCGAGGTGGCGCAGAACAGCCCGAGCCCGACGGCGTCGCACAGCAGCACCGCGCGACGCAGCCGGTCGACCACGCGGCTGAAGAAGAACACGATCAAGGTGGCCACCGCGACGATCAGCCACCACCACGGGTTCTGCAACGCCGCCGGCCGCAGCCCGAGGAGCAGGTCGCGCGTGAGCCCGCCGCCCACGGCCGTCACGGCCGCCAGCACGAACATGCCGACGACGTCCATCTCCTTGCGCACCGCCATCAGCGCGCCCGAGAGCGCGAACGCGAAGACGCCGATCGCCGTCAGACCGATCTCGACCGTGGACACCGGTCCAGTCTCCCGGGTCGCCGGTGAGGTAGCGCCCACCCTGGCGGGGGTAGCGGTGGGTTAGCGCCCATCTGCAGGGGTGGCGGTGAGTTAGGGCCCACCTGGCGGGGTTGGCGGTGAGTTAGCGCCCACGACGGCGTTCCGCGTGGGCCCTATCCCACCGCCCCGTGCACGCGCGGGGTGGCGGTGACGTAGCGCCCACCTGGCGGGGGTGGCGGTGAGATTGGGCCCACCTGGCGGAGGTGGCGGTGAGTGAGGGCCCATCTGGCGGGGGTGGCGGTGAGTTAGGGCCTACGACGGCGTTCCGCGTGGGCCCGATCCCACCGCCCCGTGCACGCGCCGGGGTGGCGGTGAGGTAGCGCCCATCTGGCGGGGGTGGCGGTGAGATAGCGCCCACCCGGCGGGGGTGGCGGTGAGTTAGCGCCCACGACGGCGCACCTTGTGGGCCCTAACTCACCGCCCCGTGCAGGCGCGAGGCGCGGTGGAATAGCGGCCACTCGGCGGGGTTGGCTGCAGTGAGCGCCCACCTGGCGGGGGTGGCGGTGACGTAGCGCCCACCTGGCGGGGGTGGCGGTGGGATAGCGCCCACCTGACGGAGGTGGCGGTGAGATAGCGCCCAGACCGGCGCACCTCGTGGGCGCTATCTCACCGCCCAGGGGGTCGGCTGGGGAAGGATGGTGGCGTGGTGCAGACAGGACCGACGGCGGTCGTAGCCGGAGCGGGGATCGCCGGGCTGGCGTCGGCGCTCGGGCTGGCGCAGGCCGGGTGGCAGGTCACCGTCCTGGAGCGGGCGGCCGAGCTCGGGGAGGTCGGCGCGGGCGTCGCGCTGTCACGCAACGGCGTCGCCTCGCTGCGCGGCTTGGGGCTCGACGACGAAGCGATCTCCTCGATCGGCGTCTCCACCCGTGCGGGCGGCACGTTCGACCTGCGGGGCGGGCCGATCATGCCGATCGAGGCATCGGCCGCGCACGCGGAGGCCGTGACGATGCGCGGTGTCTACCGGCCGCGGCTGCACGACGCGCTCCTCGACCGGGTCCGAGCGCACGATGTGCACGTGAAGACCGGCGCGGCCGTGACCGATGTGGTCGCCGGGTCACCCGACGGCGAGCAGGCCGTCGTCACGGCCGGCGGCACCGACCACCGCGCCGACCTGGTGATCGCGGCCGATGGCGTCAACAGCGCGGTGCGCACCGCACTCGCGCCCCAGCAGCGTCCCGTGTACTCCGGCTACTCCAGCTGGCGCGCCGTGGTCCCGGTCGCGATCGACCCCGCGGTGCTCACCCAGTACTGGGGTCCGCACGCGGAGTTCGGCACGATGCCGGTCGGTCCCGAGCTGACCTACTGGTACGGCTACGTCGCGATGCCGCAAGGGTCCCGGCTGCTCGACGAGCACACGGCCGCGCGCGAGCGCTTCGCGGGCTGGGCCGAGCCCGTCCGCGACATCATCGACGCCACGCCGCCGGCTGCGGTGCTCCGCCATGACGTCGTGCACCTGCCCGGCGGCATGCGCCGGTATCACCTCGGCCGCGTGCTCGCAGTCGGTGACGCCGCGCACGCGATGCTGCCGACAATGGGCCAGGGCGCGGCGACGGCGCTCGAGGACGGCGTCTGCGTCGCTCGTCTCGTGGCCGAGCCCGTCGCCTCCGGTGGCGAGCTCGCCGGTGCGCTCGCCGAGTTCGACGCGGTCCGCCGGCCGCGCTGCCGCACGATCGCCAGGGCAGCGCTGGCCTCTGCGCTCATCGGGTCCCACCTGGGGCCGTTCTGGCAGGGTGCGCGCAACGCGCTGATGCGCCGCACTCCGAGCAGCGTCATCTCGCGCGGCGCCCATGCCGTGATGGACTGGACGCCGCCGCCGCCGAGGCCCTGATCTCGAGGTGACCGGGCACACACCGGGCACCGATCCACTGCCCGATCGGGCCGACGTGTATCCGCGGCCCGGTGTCGCACGGCAAAGCCAGGACGCCCGGCGAGCCGCCGTCGGTGCGCCAGAACACTGAATCCGGTGGTCTTGGCGACGAGATCGAAGCACGCACCAGGACACCCCGAACCGGGCAAAGATCGGTCATCCGGTGAGGCGCATTCCCACTTGGGGTGTTCGCAGTACCGGGCTACAACTGGGTGAGGCACTGACGCCCGACCCCGATGAAGTGGAGGCAACGATGCCTGATCAGGCCGGCAATGCCCGCCGCGCAGCCATCCTCACGCAAGCCCGCGAGGAAGGATCCGTCTCGGTCGCCGAGCTCTCGACGGTGCTCGAGGTCGCCACCGAGACCGTGCGCCGCGACCTGCGCGCCCTCGTCGACGCCGGGTTGCTCCGCCGTACCCACGGGGGAGCCAAACCTGTTGAGGGCGCGGGATTCGAGACAGCGCTCGCGCACCGGGCGACGTCGATGCTGCCGGAGAAGCAGCGCATCGCCGACGCGATCCTGGACGAGCTCGGCAACGCCGAGTCCGTCTACATCGACGAAGGCTTCACGCCCGACCTCGTCGCGCGTGGCCTGGGCAGGATCAGCCGACCGCTGGCCGTCGTGACCAGCTCGCTGTCCGCCGCCCAGCACGTCAGCGAGTTCACCCAGCACACGGTCTACGTGCTCGGCGGCAGGGTGCGGGCACGCACGCAGGCGTCGGTCGACGAGTGGGCGCTGCGGATGCTCCGCGAGTTCACCCTCGACGTCGCCGTGCTCGGCGCCAACGGCGTCAGCCAGGCCCGCGGGCTGACGACGCCGGACCCCGTGGTCGCCGCCGTCAAGCGCGCCGCGGTCGCCGCCTCGCACCGCCGGATCTTCGGCGGCATCCACACCAAGTTCGGGGTGCGCAGCTTCGCCCACTTCGCCGACATCGCCGACTTCGAGCTCATGGTCTCCGACACCGGGCTCAGCTCGGCAGAGGCGCACCGGCTGACCGCGCTCGGACCGCGCGTCATCCGTGTCTGAAGGAGGAACCGGTCCTGACTCACAGCTCGCCCAACGGATGCAAAGACGAACGAAGGAGGCAGACATGACGAACAGATCGCAGCGACGACACCGCGCGGTCGCGGTCGGCGGCATGGCGGTCGCGGCACTCGTGACCGGGTGCACCGCGGGCGCGGGAGGCTTCGACACCTCGGAGCACTCGATCAACGTGCTCATGGTGAACAACCCCCAGATGATGGACCTGCAGGCACTCACCGCTGAGCACTTCACCGCCGAGACCGGCATCACCGTGAACTTCACCGTGCTCCCCGAGAACGACCTGCGGGACAAGGCGTCCTCGGAGTTCGCCAACCAGGCAGGCCAGTACGACATCGCCACGCTGTCCAACTTCGAGATCCCGATCTACGGGCGCAACGGCTGGCTCACGCCGCTCAACCAGTACACCGATGCCGACGTCGAGTTCGACCAGTCGGACATCTTCCCCGCAGCCGCGGAGGCGCTCAGCGTCGACGGCACCATCTACGGGGAGCCGTTCTACGGCGAGTCCTCCTTCCTCATGTACCGCACCGACGTCTTCGAGGAGGCGGGCATCGAGATGTCCGACCGCCCCACGTGGGACGAGGTCGCCGAGGCGGCCGCCACAGTCGACACCGCGCGCGACGACATGGCGGGCATCTGCCTGCGCGGGCAGCCCGGCTGGGGACAGGTCATCGCGCCGCTGACCACGGTGGTCAACACCTTCGGCGGCACCTGGTTCGAGGAGGACTGGACCCCCGCCGTCGACTCGCCCGAGTTCACCGAGGCCGTGCAGTTCTACGTCGATCTCGTCCGTGAGCACGGCGAGGCAGGCGCCCCCAGCGCCGGCTTCACCGAGTGCCTCAACGCGATGATCAGCGGCCAGGTGTCCATGTGGTACGACGCCACCTCCGCCGCCGGCAGCCTCGAGGCCGAGGGCTCCCCGATCGCCGGGAACGTCGGATACGCGCAGGCACCGGTCGTCGAGACCGACTCCTCCGGGTGGCTGTTCCTGTGGTCGTGGGCGATGCAGGCCCGCATCGCGGAGGAGGACCCGGAGCGGGCCGCCGATGCCTGGGAGTTCATCTCGTGGGCGTCCTCGGCGGAGTACGAGGCGCTCGTGGGTGACGTCTACGGCTGGGAGCGCGCACCGGCAGGCAAGCGCCAGTCCACCTACGAGAACCCGGACTACCTCGACGCCGCAGGCGCGTTCGCGGAGGCGACACGGACGGCGATCCTCGAGGCCGACCCCAACGACCCGGGTGTGCAGACACGTCCCGCGCCCGGGATCCAGTTCGTCGGCATCCCCGAGTTCACCGACCTGGGTACGAAGTTCAGCCAGTACATCTCGAGCGCGATCGCAGGGCGAACATCCGTGCCCGACGCCCTCGCCCAGGGCCAGACCCTCGCGCAACGCGTGGCCGACACCTACCAAGAAGACTGAGAGGGGGACGCACCATGACCACCACAGCTCCCGCCGTCGAGCGGAGCGCACCGACGATGCGAGCGTCGCAGACGGACGCCCAGGGATACCCGACTGAGCCGCGCGCCCGATGGGTCCGCCGGGCACCGCTCGTGCCGGCCTTCGTGTTCATGATCGTGGTCACCCAGCTGCCGTTCGTGGCCACGCTGGTGATCTCGTTCTTCCGCTGGAGCGCGTTCCGGCCCGACGACCGTGGGTTCGCGGGCTTCAGCAACTACGTCGAGGTCTTCGTCGACGCCGACCTGCGCGCCTCGGTGCTCACCACGATCGTCCTGACGGTGAGCGTGGTGCTGCTCAGCCTCGTCTTCGGCCTGGGCGTCGCCTTGCTGCTCAACCGCAGGTTCTTCGGTCGTGGCCTCGTGCGCACGATGATCATCGCGCCGTTCCTCGTGGTCCCGGTGGCGGCCGCGCTGCTGTTCAAGCACGCGATCTACAACCCGACCTTCGGGCTGATCAACGGTGTGCTCGGATGGTTCGGCCTCGAGGGCGTGGACTGGATCACCCAGTTCCCGCTGGGCTCGATCATCTTCCAGCTGGTCTGGCAGTGGACGCCCTTCATGACGCTGATCCTGCTCGCCGGTCTGCAGTCCCGTGATCACGAGGTTCTGGAGGCCGCCGGTCTCGACGGCGCCAGCAGCTGGCAGATGTTCGTCTTCATGACGCTGCCGCACATGCGGCGCTACCTCGAGCTCGCCGGGCTGCTGGGTGCGATCTACATCGTGCAGAACTTCGACGCGGTGTTCACGATCACATCCGGCTCGCTCGGCACGGCCAACCTGCCCTACACGATCTACCAGACCCTCTTCACCGCCCAGAACTACGGGCTCGCATCCGCTCAGGGTGTGCTCGTGGTGATCGGCACGATCATCGTGTCGACCTTCGCGCTGCGTTCGGTGTCGAGCCTGCTGAAGGAGGAGGCGTCCCGATGACCGCCGTCGCTGCTGCACCCCGAACCCGCCGCGTCCGCGCGGCGTCCGCACCGGGCCGCACCCGGGAGTCCCGTGGCACCCGCCTCGGGCTCGGTCTGGCTGCCTGGGCCGTCGGCCTGCTGTTCGTGCTCCCGCTGGTCTGGATGGTGCTGACCAGCTTCCACTCCGAGACCGACGCCGCCAGCCCGTCACCGCAGGTGTTCGCACCGCTCACGCTCGAGGGCTACCGCTCGTTCTTCGGTGCCGAGTCCGGGGCCAACCCCTGGCCGACGCTGATCAACTCGCTGTGGGCCGCCGGGGTCAGCACCCTGGTGGTCATCCTGCTCGCCGTGCCGGCCGCCTACGCGCTGTCGGTGAAGCCGGTCCGCAAGTGGTCCGACGTGATGTTCTTCTTCCTCAGCACGAAGTTCCTGCCCGCGGTGGCCGGCCTGATGCCGCTCTACCTGATCGCCGGCCGGCTGCAGATCCTCGACAACATCTGGTTCCTGCTGATCATCTACGCCGCGATGAACCTGCCGATCGCGGTGTGGATGCTGCGCTCGTTCCTGGTGGACATCCCGCCGGCGCTGTTCGAGGCGGCCTCGCTCGACGGTGCCGGGCTCATGACCACGCTGCGGAGCATCATCCTGCCGATCATCTCGCCCGGGGTGGCGGCGACGGCGCTGATCTGCTTCATCTTCGCGTGGAACGAGATGCTGTTCGCGCGGGTGCTCACGGGCGTCACCGCAGGCACGGCGCCGGTGTTCCTGACGGGTTTCGTCACCTCCCAGGGCCAGTTCCTCGCCCAGGTGTGCGCGGCCGCGACCATCGTGTCGTTGCCGGTTCTCATCGCGGGGTTCGCCGCACAGGACAAACTGGTGCAAGGACTCTCGATGGGAGCAGTGAAGTGACGATGAGCACCACACCGATCCCGCTGCGGTCGGACACCCTCGCAGCGATCGCTGAGCGCGGCGTCGCGGTACCCGGCTATGACCGCAGCACGGTCACTGCCGGCATCGTGCACCTCGGGGTCGGCGCGTTCCACCGGGTGCACCAGGCGGTCTACACCGACGACCTGCTCGCCGCGGGGGAGACCGAGTGGGGCATCTGCGGAGTCGGCGTGCTGCCGCAGGACGCCGCGATGGCACAGGTGCTGCGCTCGCAGGACCACCTGTACACGGTGATCGAGAAGGGCGGCGACGACGTCTCCGCCCGGGTGGTCGGCTCGATCGTCGACTACCTGCTCGCCCCCGAGGACCCGGAGGCGGTGGTGGCCCGGATCGCCGACCCGGCCACCAGGATCGTGTCGCTGACCATCACCGAGGGCGGCTACAGCGTCAACGAGGCGACGGGCTCGTTCGACCCCACGCCCGAGGTGCTGGCCGACCTCGAGCCGGGAGCGACGCCGTCGACCGCCTTCGGTCTGGTCGTCGCGGGACTCGCCCGGCGCCGAGAGAACGGCGCCGGGCCGCTCACCGTGATGTCCTGCGACAACCTGCCAGGCAACGGCGATCTCGCCCGGCTCGCGTTCGGGGCGTTCGCCGAGCGCCTCGACCCCGAGCTGGGGCAGTGGGTGCGTTCCGAGATCGCCTTCCCGAACACGATGGTCGACAGGATCGCGCCCGTCACGACCGACGCCGACCGGGCGCTGCTGCTGGAGCAGCGCGGCATCGTGGACGGCTGGCCCGCGGTGTGCGAACCCTTCACCATGTGGGTGATCCAGGATCGGTTCGCGGCGGGCCGGCCGCCCTGGGAGAACGCCGGGGCCACCCTGGCGCAGGACGTGCGGCCGTACGAGCTGATGAAGCTCGGGCTGCTGAACTCCTCGCACCAGGCGCTGGCCTACTTCGGACACCTGCTCGGGCACGTCTACGCCGACCAGGCCGCGGGCGACCCCGACATCGCCGAGCTGGTCCGGCGGTATCTCGACGAGGCCACACCCGCCATCCCCCGAGCCGAGGAGATGGATCTCGAGGGCTTCCGCGACGAGCTGTTGCCACGCTTCTCCAACGCCGCGATCGGCGACACCGTGGCGCGGCTCGCCGCGTTCTCCTCCGACCGCATCCCGCAGTGGCTGGTCCCGGTGATCCGGACCAACATCAGCGAGGGCCGACCGGTGAGGTTCGCCGCGGCGATCGTCGCGAGCTGGGCGCGGTACGCCGAGGGCATCGACGAGAACGGGCAGCCGATCGAGGCGGTCGACCGGCGCTGGGACGATCGCCACGCCGCCGCGCTCGCCCAGGCCGAGGACCCGCTGGCGTTCGTGCGCGAGACCAGCATGTTCGGGTCGCTCGCCGAGAAGCCCGCCTTCACCGAGCCCTACCTCGCCGCCCTGACGGCGTTGCGCACCACGGGCGCTCGGGCGACGCTCCAGCAGCTGCTGGCCCGCTGAGGTCGACGCCGGCGCTGCGGCGACCGATTCGCCGCAGCGCTCGCGTGTCGCTAACCTGTGCGAGTGGTCGAATCGATTCATGGGTTGCGCGGCGTCGGCTTCGGAGGCGACTACAACCCCGAGCAGTGGCCCGATGACGTGCGACTGGCCGACCTCGACCTGATGCGCGAGGCCGGCGTCACGATCGTGAGCCTGGCGATCTTCGGCTGGGCGAGCATCGAGCCGCGCGAGGGCAGCTACGACTGGTCCTGGCTCGACGACACCATGGACCGGTTGCACGAGGCCGGCATCCGCGTCTCGCTCGCGACCGCGACCGCGTCGCCGCCACCGTGGCTGACGCGCAAGCACCCGGAGATCCTGCCCCGCACGGCCGACGGCAGCGTGCTCTCACCCGGGGCGCGGCAGTCCTACTCGGTCAGCTCGCGGATCTGGCGGGACTACGCCGTCGGCCTCGCGGTCGCCGTCGCCCGCCGCTATGCCGACCACCCGGCCCTGACGCTGTGGCACGTGGACAACGAGATCGGCTGCCACGTCCCTCACGACTTCTCTGACAGCGCGGCCGCGGCGTTCCGGCGGTGGCTGCGAGCACGGTACGGCGACATCGACTCCCTCAACGCCGCGTGGGGGACAGCGTTCTGGTCGCAGCGGTACGGCGACTTCGAGGACGTGCTGCCGCCGCGGGCAGCCCCGAGCCACTCCAACCCGACCCAGCAGCTCGACTTCGCCCGGTACAGCTCCGACGAGCTGCTGTCGTACTACGTCGAGCTCCGCGACGCGATCCGGCCGATCACGCCGGAGATCCCGATCACCACCAACTTCATGTGCACGAGCGCCACGAAGTGGATGGACTACCGGCGCTGGGCCGCCGAGGTCGACATCGTGGCGAACGACCACTACACGATCGCCGCGGACGCGGAGCGGGAGATCGAGCTCGCGCTCTCGGCAGACCTCACCCGCGGGGTCGCGGGCGGGCGGCCCTGGCTGCTGATGGAGCACTCCTCCGGAGCGGTCAACTGGCAGCCGCGCAACCGGGCGAAGGGCCCGGGCGAGCTGATGCGGAACTCGTTGGCGCACGTGGCGCGTGGCGCGGACGCGGTGATGTTCTTCCAGTGGCGCGCCTCGCAGGCCGGCGCCGAGAAGTTCCACTCGGCGCTCGTGCCGCATGCCGGTCGTGACAGCCAGGTGTTCCGCGACGTCGTGGCCCTGGGCGCCGCGGTCGGCTCGCTGGCCCCGCTGACCGGGTCGGTGGTGCAGGCGCGGGCGGCCTTGATCTGGGACTACGAGGCGTGGTGGGCCGTGGAGCTCGACGCGCACCCGAGCGCCGACGTCGTCTACATGGACCGGATGCGGGCGCTCCACGCGGCGCTGTGGCGTCGCGGCATCACGACCGACGTGGTCGCCTCCACCGATGACCTCGACGCGTACGACCTCGTCCTGGTGCCGACGCTGTACCTGGTCTCCGACGAGGGCGCGGCCAACATCGCCGCCGCTGCCGAGCGCGGCGCCTCGGTCGCGATCACCTACTTCTCCGGGATCGTCGATCCGAACGACCACGTCCGGCTCGGCGGCTACCCCGGTGCGTTCCGTGAGCTGCTCGGGGTGCGGGTGGACGAGTTCTTCCCGCTGCTCGACGGCGAGACGACCATGCTCGACGACGGCACCACCGCAGACCTGTGGAGCGAGCGGGTCGAGCTGGCCGGAGCCGAGGCGGTCCGGATGTTCACCGACGGCGCGATGGCTGGTCGGCCGGCGGTCACCCGTCGCCAGGTCGGCTCCGGTGCCGCGTGGTATGTGGCGACCCGGCAGGACGAGAGCGGCACGGCCGCCCTCGTCGACGCGCTGCTGGCCGAGTCGGGTGTGGCACCGGTGCTCGACGTCCCGGCGGGGATGGAAGCCGTTCGTCGCGTGGGGGAGCAGGGGAGCTTCGTGGTGGTCGTCAACCACACCGACGAGGTCGTCGCGCTCGACCTGAACGGCTCCGAGCTGATCACCGGCTCGCTCGTGGAGCCGGGGTTCAAGGTCCCGGCCGGTGGCTGCGCGGTGGTCCAGGAGGTCTGACCGGTCGCCGTCGAGCACGAGGTCGACGGCGTCGATCCTCGCGTCATGTCTCAAACGTATGTTCCAATGGAGTCATGCGGTGGGACAGCCAGCTGGTCGACGCCTCGGACGGCGACGCGCTCCCGGGCCTGGAGGGCAGCCGGGGGCTGATCCGCCGTTTCGACACCCCCGAGTTCCGGGGCATGGAGTTCCTCGAGGTCACCTCGCGCAGCGCCCTGAACAAGGTGCCGGGCAACGGCTTCATGGGTGGGGCGTGGACGATCAATCCGTACCGGGGCTGCCAACATGCTTGCGTGTACTGCTTTGCCCGCAACACCCACACCTACCTCGACCTCGACGCCGGAGCGGACTTCGACAGCCGCGTGGTGGTCAAGGTCAACGTGGCAGACGCGCTCGACGCCGAGCTCACGCGCAAGCGGGAGCGCCCCGAGCGGGTACTGCTGGGCACCAACACCGACCCCTATCAGCGGGCCGAGGGCCGGTACCGCCTGATGCCCGGCATCATCGGCACGCTCGCGCGGCACGGTGTGGGGATCTCGATCCTCACCAAGGGATCGCTGCTGCGCCGCGACATCCCGTTGCTCGCCGAGGCGGCCGAGCGGGTCCCGGTCGACCTCGCGATGTCGATCGCCGTCTTCGACGATGCGCTGCAGGCCTCGGTGGAACCCGGGACGCCCACCACCGCCGCACGGCTCGCCACGGTCCGGGCGATCCGCGACGCGGGCCTGGCCTGCACGGTGCTCATGATGCCGGTGCTGCCCTGGCTCACCGACTCCGAGGAGCACCTCGACCAGGCGTTCGCCGCGCTCGCGGAGGCGGGGGCCACCGCGGTGCACACGACCGCGCTGCACCTGCGCAGCGGCGCCCGCGAGTGGTACCTGGCGTGGTTGCGACGCGAGCACCCGCACCTGGTCTCTCGGTACGAGGAGCTCTACACCGGCGGCGCCAACGCCACGCGGGACTACCAGGACTGGCTGCGCGACCGGGTCCGGGACGTGCGGCGCCGGCACCGCCTCGAGGTCCACGAGGAGCGCCGCCGTAGGCATCCGGCGCCCGTTCCGGCGGCGGTCGAGGAGATCGAACCCACCTTGTTCTGATGCCAGACTCGGGCCCGTGAACCAGGAGGAGGTCGTCGCCCGGTTGCGCGCAGCCGGGTGCGTGTTCGCCGAGGACGAGGCCGCGCTCCTGCGGGAGCAGGCCACCTCGACGGCGGAGCTCACCTCGTTGCTGGAGCGCCGGGTCGCGGGGGAGCCGCTCGAGCACGTCCTCGGCTGGGTCGAGCTGGGCGGGGCGAGGTACGCCGTCGGGCGCGGCGTCTTCGTGCCCCGGCAGCGCTCGCGCGTCCTGGTCGAGGCGGCACTGGAGCTCCTGAGGGGCCGCGACGCCCCTGTCGTCGTGGAGGTCTGCTGCGGCGTGGCCGCGATCGCCGCAGCGATCGGCCAGGCCCGACCGGACGCCGAGGTGTGGGCGACCGACGTCGACCCGGCCGCCGTCGAGATGGCGCGCCGCAACCTGCGCCCCGACCGCGTGGTCCGGGGCAACCTGTTCGACGGGCTACCGGAGTCGTTGCTCGGCCGGGTAGACGCGATCGTGGCGAACGCGCCCTACGTCCCCACAGACGAGATCGCGATGATGCCGATCGAGGCGCGCGAGCACGAGCCGCGCCGTGCCCTCGACGGCGGCCGTGACGGTGCCGACCTCCACCGCCGTATCGCCGCCGGTGCGGTGCGGTGGCTCGCTACCCAGGGTGCGGTCGTGATCGAGACCAGCCGCCGACAGGCGGGCCTCACCCGTGCCGCGCTCGAAGCACAGGACCTGACCACGACGCTGCGCCGGGACGAGGCGATCGACGGGACCGCCGTCGTCGGCCGCCGGTGATGGGGAGTTATATCCCGCGAGGATGCGCCGGCGGGGCGTGACGTGTCGTAGCGTCGGCGCCGTGACTACCACCAAGACCACGAACCGATTCCTGTACCTGGCGGCCGCGACCGCCCTCGGTCTGACCCTGGCCTCGTGCTCCGGCGACGGCGGCGGCGAGGAGACCAGCGGCGCGGAGGGCGGCGGCGACGCCACCTCCGAGCAGACCGAGGAGACCACCACCGAGGGTGACGAGGAGACCGAGGACGCGGGCGGCGGCGACGCCGCTGCCGGCCCCGAGTGCCTCGTCGGCACCTGGGAGATGACACCCGAGGCCATGGAGGAGCAGGTCCTGGCCCAGCTCGGCGGTGAGGGCGAGGTCACTGTCGAGGGCACCTCGACCATGACCTTCGACGGCTCGACGATGACGACCGACGCGCAGAACTCCAGCTCCTACTCCGCCGAGGTCGAGGGCACCGCGGTCGAGGGAGCGACCACGACCGACGCCACTGTCGTCGTCAGCTACACCGCCGACGACACGACGCTCAGCTACGACGAGGTCGTCTCGGCAGAGGGCGCCATCAGCGTCACGGTCGCCGGTACCACCGAGGAGCAGGACATCGCCGACACCGCGAGTGCGATGGCGGGGCAGACGCAGAACTACACCTGCACCGACGCGGAGCTGACGCTCAGCATCGAGATGCAGGGGATGGAGTTCAGCCAGACCTTCACGCGGGCCTGATCCACCGCAGTCAGCAACGAGGAAGCCCCCGGCACGATGCCGGGGGCTTCCTCGTTCTTCAGGTGCGGCTGATCAGACGTTGAGGTCGGCGAGCAGGGCCGCCTTGCTCTTGCTGTAGTAGCCGGGCACCTTGCGGTTCTTCGCCTCGTCGCGCAGCTGGGCGACGGTCCAGGAGGCGTTCGGAGCCCCCGAGGCAGTCGCTGTACCGGCACCACGGGCTGCCCGCGGGGCGCTGGCGGGACGGGCGGCGCGCTTCGACGCCGCACGGCGCGTCACCGGGGCAGCAGCCGCCGTCGACGTCGGAGCTGTCTCGACCGCGGTCGCGGTGGCCGGCTTCGCAGCGGCGGCCTTGCGCGCCGGGGACTTGCGGGTCCGTGCAGGCTTGGTGGCCGGCGGGCGCGCTGCCGAACCACCGGCACCGACGGAGGATGCGGGCCCTGCGGGCTTGGCGGCCGACGGGCGTGCCGCCGAACCACCGGCGCCGACGGGCGATGCAGACGTCTCAACCTCGCGGCCCGACGTCACGTTCGCAGCGCCGGTCTCCTTCGCGCGGGACTTCCACTTGTCCTTCTTCGCGTTGGCCTTCTTGACGTCCTTCTTGGCCTGGGTCTTGGTGTCCTTCAGCTTCTTCTCGAGCTTCTTGACGGTGGCCTTCAGGCCCTTGCTGTCGGCCTTCTTGTCAGCCTTCTTGGTCTTCGCCATGGTGATTCCTTTCGTGGGCGATATTCCATCTTGCCTCATGTGCGGCAGATGCACCGTGTGATGGCTGGGTGTCGTCTCGTGGTGGGCATCCCACGTTGAAGCCTGCACATGCTCTTCACATCTGGTCGACGGCCTTCACCCCTTCGGGCTTCACCGCCGTCGGTCGGCTCCGGGGCGGCTGAGTGCAGCCGTCACGTGCGCGGGTAGCTCACCGCGTGCGACGTCGTCGATCGTGGTCTCTTCGAGCACCTCGCGCAGCGCGACCCGCGTCGCGAGCCACACCTCACGCAGGGCCGAGGCCGCGCCTTGGTAGGAGAGATCCTCCGGGGGTGTCCCGTGCACGTCGGCGAGAGGACCCTCGACCGCACGGATGACGTCGGCGATCGAGATCTCAGCGGGGCTCCGCGCGAGCTGGTGGCCGCCGAGTGCACCGCGATGGCTAGTGATGAGGCGCGCGGTGCGCAGATCGGCGAGAATCTTGATGAGGAACGCGCCTGGGATCTCTTGATCGGACGCGATCGACTCGGCTGTTATCGGCGCTTCCGCGCCGCGAGCGGTCAGGGCCACCATGGCCCGCACCGCGTAATCCACCTTCGCCGTGATGCGCACGCGACCGATTGTGCCGCATGCGCCCGATCGGAAGATGTAGACATAACAGGTCTACTTGAACTAGAGTTCAGAGGTCCAATTCGACCACTAAGCAATCTCGGCCCCAGGAGCAACCCATGGAACGCGTGATCATCTTCGCCCTTGTGGGCCTTGCGGCTCAGCTCGTCGACGGCTCGTTGGGAATGGCGTACGGCGTCACGTCCAGCACCCTCCTGCTCGCTGCAGGTATCGCACCGGCGGCGGCCTCGGCGTCGGTGCACCTGGCGGAGATCGGCACCACGGCGGTGTCCGGGTTCTCGCACTGGCGGTTCGGGAACGTCGACTGGGGCGTGGTCGTGCGGATCGCGCTCCCGGGAGCGATCGGTGCCTTCCTCGGCGCGACCGTGCTGACGAACCTGTCCACCGAGTCGGCCACGCCCTGGATGGCGCTGATCCTGCTCGCGCTCGGCATCTACATCATCAGCCGGTTCGTGTTCCGCAGGCAGCCCACGGTGACGCTGGGCGTTCGCCCGCGGACCGCTTTCCTCGCACCGCTCGGCCTGTTCGCAGGGTTCGTCGACGCCACCGGTGGCGGCGGCTGGGGCCCGGTCGCCACGCCGTCGCTGCTCTCCACCGGCCGCCTCGACCCGCGCCGGGTGATCGGCTCGGTCTCGGCCGCCGAGTTCGCGGTGACCGTCGCCGCGAGCCTCGGGTTCATCACCGCGCTGGGGACGCAGGGCGTCCAGCCCTCGATCGTGCTCGCCCTGCTCGTTGGTGGCGTCATCGCAGCGCCGTTCGCGGCATACCTGGTGCGGCGGTTGTCGTTGCCGATGCTCGGTGCGCTCGTGGGCGGCGTCATCCTCGTGACGAACACCCGCACGATCATCCGTGCCTTCGAGGTCGAGCAGGTGTGGATCTACGTGGTGCTCGCCGCGATCTGGGCGACGCTGCTCGCCATCGCCGTCCGCAAGAACAACGAGCTCAAGGCCGAGAAGGCCGCCGAGGAGACGTCCGAGCCCGCGCCCGTGGCCTCCTGACCCGCTCGGGGCCTGGTGATGCGGATCCGATGCACCTGGTGCGTCGGATCCGCATCACAAGCGACACACCCTCATCCGGCGAGCGTCCGCAGCGTCCGGACGGCGACCGACAACGTCGCGATCCCCGGGTCTTCCACCTCGCGCACGGCGGCGAGGGCGTCGAGGGCGCGGGTGGTGGCGGTGCCGCCGGTCTGCGCCCAGTCGTCGATGCGCTGCGACGCGGAGGCCTCGGAGGACGTGGCCGCAAGGACCGAACGCGTCAGCGCGATCAGCACCGAGGACAGGTCGTCGCGCATCGCCGCGCGGGCCATCGAGTCCCACCGGTCGTCCTGCGGCAAGGCGTTGACCCGCTGCATCAGGTAGTCGAAGCCGATCTGGCTCGACAGCGCGTAGTAGACGCGAGCGACCTCGTCGACGGCGGCCGGCTCCTCGTCCGCCGTCGCCACGATGTCGAGCAGCGACAGCGATGCCAGCAGCGCGGCGCCGCGCTCGGCGAACGTGTCCGTGAAGCCCGCCTCCTGCAGCTCGGCGACCTTCGCCCGGTGCCGCGCGGCGTCCTCGCCCTGCAGGAGCTCACCCATCCGGTACGTCCAGGTCTGCACCGGCCCGGCGAACGTCTCGACCTCGGCAGCGACGTCGACCATGTCCGGCCGGTTCAGCACGAACCAGCGCGAGGCGCGGTCGAGCAGCCGCCGGAACGTCAGGTACAGGTCGGTCTGCACGAGCGTCGGTGCGACGTTGTCGGTCTCCTCGACCTCGCGCACGAAGCTCTGCAGCCCGAAGATCTCCCGCGAGGTCACGAACGCCCGGGTGATCTGCTCGACCGACCCGCCGGTCTCGTCGGTGGCACGGTACGCGAACGTGATGCCACCGCGGTTGACCATCGAGTTCACCACCGAGTTCACGATGATCTCGCTGCGCAGCGGGTGCGACGCCAGCTCCTCGGCGTACCGCTCCCGCACGGGCTCCGGGAAGTACTCGGCGAGCGTGCGCTCGAACCACGGCTCCTCGGCCAGCGTGGTGGTGGCCAGCTCGTTCTTGAGCGCGAGCTTGGCGTAGGCCAGCACGACGGCGAACTCGGGTCGGGTCAGGCCCTCACCGGCGGCGACCCGCCGCTCGATCTCGTTCTCGTCGGGCAGGAACTCCAGCTCGCGGTCGAGATCGCCGCGCTCCTCCAGCCAGCTGATCAGGCGGCTGTGCACGGGAAGCATCACGGCGCTGTTGGCGCGGCTGTTCCCGAGCAGCACGTTCTGCTCGTAGTTGTCCCGGAGCACCTGAGCGGCCACGGCGTCCGTCATCGAGGCGAGCAGCTCGTTGCGGTGCTCGAGGGTCAGTCCGCCGGACCGCACCGGTTCGGCCAGCAGGATCTTGAGGTTGACCTCCTTGTCTGAGGTGCCCACGCCGGCGGAGTTGTCGATGGCGTCGGTGTTGATGTGCACACCGGCGTGCGCGGCCTCGATGCGGCCGCGTTGCGTCGCCCCGAGGTTGCCGCCCTCACCCACGACCCGCGCCCGGAGCCGGCCGCCGTCGACGCGGATGGCGTCGTTGGCGCGGTCGCCCACCTCGCCGTGGGTCTCGGTGGCGGCCTTGATGTAGGTGCCGATGCCGCCGTTCCACAGCAGGTCGACCTCCGCGAGCAGCACCCGGTGGATCAGCTCGGCCGGCGTCAGCTCCTCCACACCCGGCTCGATCGCCAGAGCTGCGCGCACCTGCGGCGTGATCGGCACCGACTTCGCCGACCGCGGGTAGACGCCACCGCCCTCGCTGATCAACGTGCTGTCGTAGTCGGCCCAGCTCGAGCTCGGCAGGTCGAACAGGCGCCGCCGCTCCGCGAACGAGGTCGCGGCGTCGGGCTCGGGGTCCACGAACACGTGCCGGTGGTCGAAGGCCGCTACCAGCCGGATGTGCTCGCTCAGCAGCATCCCGTTCCCGAACACGTCACCGCTCATGTCACCGACACCGACGACCGTGAAGTCCTCCTCCTGCGTGTTGACGCCGAGCTCGCGGAAGTGCCGCTTCACCGACTCCCATGCGCCGCGTGCGGTGATGCCCATGCCCTTGTGGTCGTACCCGGCGGACCCACCGGAGGCGAACGCGTCGTCGAGCCAGAACCCGTACTCGCGCGAGATCTCGTTCGCGACGTCGGAGAACGAGGCCGTGCCCTTGTCCGCCGCGACCACGAGGTAGGGGTCGTCGGCGTCGTGCCGCACCAGCCGCTCCGGCGGCACCACGTCCGCGCCGACGCGGTTGTCGGTCAGGTCGAGCAGCCCACGGATGAAGGTCCGGTAGGCGGCCTTGCCGGCCTCGACCCACGCGCCCCGGTCCGCGGCCGGGTCCGGCAGCTGCTTGGCGACGAACCCGCCCTTGGAGCCGGTGGGCACAATCACGGCGTTCTTCACCATCTGCGCCTTCACGAGCCCCAGCACCTCGGTGCGGAAGTCCTCACGCCGGTCGCTCCACCGCAGGCCACCGCGCGCAACCTTCCCGAACCGCAGGTGCACACCCTCGACCGAGGGTGCGTAGACCCAGATCTCGGCCATCGGGTGCGGCTGCGGCAGGTTGGGGACCCGGCGGCAGTCGAGCTTCATCGACACGTACGGCTTGACGCCCCCCGGTGCGCTCTCGTCCCGCTGGAAGAAGTTGGTGCGCAGCGTGGCGCGCACGATCCCGATGAAGGAGCGCAGGATCCGGTCCGCGTCGAGGCTCGCGACGTCGTCGAGCGCGTGCAGCAGGTCCTGCACCTGGGTGGCGGTCTCCTCCTCGCGCGCTGTCGCGTCCCCGGGCCGGTCGGGGTCGAACCGCGTCTCGAACAACCGCACCACGCCGGCCGCGAGGCGCGGGTTCGCGATCAGCGCCTCCTCGATGTAGTCCATCGAGAACGCCGACCCGACCTGACGCAGGTACCGCCCGATCGCGCGCAGCACCACGATCTCGCGCCAGCTCAGCCCGGCGGTGAGCACGAGCGCGTTGAGCGCGTCCGACTCGGCGGCGCCGCTCCGCACGGCGGTGAACGCCTCCTCGAACGGCGCGCCGTCCTCGTCCCAGATCTCGGGTCGCGCACGCAGCCCGAAGTCGTAGATGTGCAGGCCGTCGTCGGACCGGCCTGAACCCGGCGAGGCGATCGAGTAGGGGCGCTCGTCGACCACCTCGACACCCAGATCGGTCAGCACGGGCAGCACGCGGGTCAGCGACAGCGGCTCGTCGGAGAACACCTTGAAGCGCCGCTCGCCCGGCCCCTCGCCGGCGGCGAGATGGACGGACCGGCCCGACGACGACAGCTCGCCCAGGCGGATCAGGTCACCGACCGCGTCGGCCGGGTCGATGTCCTCCTTGTAGGCCTCCGGGAACCGGAACCGTGCCAGCAGGTCGTTGGCGACGTCCTCGCCGTGACCGGCGTCGTGGACGGCGTCGGCGAGCTGCTCGTCCCAGGTGCGGATCGCGTCGAGGACGCGTTCCTGCAGCGCCGTCACGTCGACATCCGGCACCGACTGCCCGGTGCCGGCGCGCACCACGAAGTGCAGCTGCGCCAGCGGGGAGTCGGAGAGCCGCGTGGTGTAGTCGACGTGCTCGGCGTCGAACGCCTCCCGCAGCATCGACTCGATGCGCAGCCGCACCGCCGTGGTGTACCGGTCGCGGGGCACGAACACCAGCGCCGAGGCGAACCTGCCGAACTCGTCCTTGCGGACGAACAGCTTCGGACGGCGGCGCTCGGCCAGGTAGGCGACCTCCTGCACGGTCTGGGTGAGCCGGTCCACGCCGACGGCGAACAGCTCGTCCCGCGGGTAGGCCTCGAGGATCTGGGCGAGGTCCTTGCCGGAGTGGCTGCTGGCGGCGAAACCGGAGCGGTCGAGCACGGCCTCGGCCTTGGCGGCCGCGATCGGGAGCCGGAAGACCGACTCGGCGTACGCCGTCGAGGTGAACAGCCCGAGGAAGCGCTTCTCGCCGGTGACGGCGCCGTCGGCGTCGAACGTGCGGATGCCGATGTAGTCCAGGTAGACCGGGCGGTGCACCGTGCTGCGCGAGTTCGCCTTGGTCACGGTGAGCAGTCGTGGCTCACGTGCGGTCGCCTGCGCCTCCGGGCGCAACCGGGTGTACGGGGCGTCCGGGGTACGCAGGATGCCGAGCCCGGAGCCCTCGACGGGCCGGAGCACGAGCTCGGTGCCGCCGTCGACGTCGGCCTCCTCCAGGTGGTACTCGCGGTAGCCGACGAACGTGAAGTGGTCGTCGGCGAGCCAGCTGAGGAACTCCTGGGTGGGCTGGACCTCCGCCTGATCGACGGTGGGTGGGACGCCGCGCTCGAGGTCGGCCACGACCGCCTCGCACGCGCTCTTCATCTCGCGCCAATCCTCGACGGCGGCGCGGACGTCGTCGAGCACGTCCCGCAGGTGCGTGGCCAGGGCGTCCTGCGCCTCCGCCGTGGTGAGCCGGTCGACCTCCAGGTGCATCCAGGACTCGGTGACGCCCACCGTGGCCGGCGGGCGCTCGTCGCGGACATCCTCGAGCGAGCCGCTCTCGGAGCGACGCACCACGAGCAGCGGGTGCACGATCAGGTGCACGGCCAGCTCGTCCTGGGCGATCGCGGCCGTGACCGAGTCGACGAGGAACGGGGAGTCGTCCGTGCAGATCTGCACGATGGTGCGCCGGGAGGTCCAGTCGTTCTCCCGCAGCGAGGGCGAGAACACCCGCACCAGCGTCTGCCGGGGCTCGCGGGTCGCGGCGAGCTCGCGCAACGACCGTACGGCGCCCACGAGGTCGCGCGGCTCCCGCTCCAGCAGGTCCTCGGTGGCGACGTGCTCGAGCACCCGCTCGATCACGGGCGCCAGCTCCGGCTCACCACCCTCCGCGGTCAGCTCGGCGGTCTGCCTGAAGACCCGGTCACGGATCGCGTCGCTCTCGGTCCCAGCAGTCGCCACAGCCTCGCTCCTTCGCACGACGGTGTCCCTGGCGCCGAGTCTAGGAGCGCTGTCGAGGGGTGGGGTGCCGGGTGTCTGAGGCGCGGTACTGCAGTGACCGCCTGGTGGTCAGGCTCGTTGCCAGAGCTCTCCGACGATCTCGAGGAAGACCCACACGTCACCCTTGCTGTAGGTCTCGGGCGCGCCGCTGCCGCCGAGCATCGGATAGGGGACGGGCATGTACACCTCTTCGGGGCCGATCGGACCGAGCCGCTCGACGACCGAGCGCACCAGGCTGGGCGGGAAGATCCAGCTCTGGAAGCCGGGGTCGTCGGTCACGGTACGGCGGAACTCGGTGAGCGAGGCGGCCGGGTAGGCCTTGCTGCCGCCCTCCAGCGGGTAGACGGCGCAGAACTGCTGCTGGTCCTCGTCGGAGAGGAAGACGTGGCCGAACCGTGAGAAGCCGTGCAGCAGCGGGTAGGGCCCGTGCAGTCGGGGCCAGGTCGGCATCATCTCGGCCGTCGGCGCCGGCTCCTCGGCGAAGGTGTACGGGTGCCATCCGGGAAGGTCTGCTGGTGCGGGTGTGGTCATGGGGCGAGCGTAGGGATCCGCTGCCTCGGCACGACAGGGCAGAGGTGCCTACGCTGGTCCGGTGATCGAGCTCGGTGTGGACACGTTCGGAGATGTCACGGTCGACCAGGACGGTCGACCGGTCCCGCACCACCAGGTGATCAGGGACGTCGTCGAGGAGGGCGTCCTCGCGGAGGAGGTGGGGCTCGACTTCTTCGGGGTGGGCGAGCACCACCGGGACGACTTCGCCGTGTCAGCACCGGACGTGGTGCTGACGGCGGTCGCAGCGCGCACCGAGCGGATCCGGCTCGGCTCCTCGGTGACCGTGCTGTCCTCCGACGACCCGATCCGGGTGTTCCAGCGCTTCTCCACCCTGGACGCGGTCTCGAACGGCCGCGCGGAGGTCACCCTGGGCCGGGGCTCGTTCACCGAGTCGTTCCCGCTGTTCGGGCTCGACCTCGCCGACTACGAGGTGCTGTTCAGCTCCAAGCTGGACCTGTTCGCCGCGCTGCTGCAGGGCGGCCCGATCAGCTGGTCCGGGCCGACCCGGCCGCCGCTGGAGGGCGTGACCGTCTACCCGCCGACGGCGAGCGGCTCCCTGCGCACCTGGATCGGCGTGGGCGGCAGCCCCGAGTCAGTCATCCGTGCGGCCAGCTACGGGTTGCCGCTGATGCTCGCGATCATCGGGGGTGACCCGGTGCGGTTCGCGCCGTTCGTCGAGCTGTTCGGCGACGCCCTCGCCCAGCACGGCCGCCCGATGCTGCCCGTGGGCGTGCACGCGCCCGGCTACGTGGCGGCCACCGACGAGCAGGCGCGCGAGGAGTACTTCCCGCACTACGCGACGATGCTGGGTCGCATCGGCCGGGAGCGCGGCTGGCCGCCGCTCACGCGCTCGCGGTTCGAGGCCGAGGCCGGTCCCGAGGGTGCCTTGTTCGTCGGGTCGCCCCGCACCGTCGCCGCCAAGATCGTGCGCACGGCGACGGCGTTGGGGCTGTCCCGGTTCGACCTCAAGTACAGCGCGGGGACCCTCCCGCACCACCTGACCACCTCGTGCATCGAGCTGTACGGGACCGAGGTCGCGCCGCTCGTGCGCGAGGCGCTGGCGTAGACGCTCAGCTCATGAGGCCCTTCTCGCGCATGAGCCGCACGAGGTTGTCCGGGATCCGGGTCTCGAAGTCGTACACACGCGCCCACGTCGGCGTGAGGGTGATCTTGGCCATCCGGTCGTAGAGGGCGGTGACCTCCTCTCGAAAGGCCGGGAGCGCGTCGTCGCCCAACGTGCGGCGAGCACCTTCCAGGTACTCGGGGACCACGCCGTCGACCATCTCGACCTCGACCGTGCCGCGCACCAGCAGGATCAGCGGCGGGTGGGTGTCGGTGTCGATGGTCAGCGCCACCGCCGGGTTCTGCTGGAGTGCGGCGATCTTGGGTGCGCCCTCGGAGGTGGCCATCACGAAAGCGGTGCCGTCGAAGTGGTAGCCGATCGGTATCGCGCGGGGCGTGCCGTCGGTGGCGACGTATGCCAGCCGCGCGGGGATCGGGGCGGCGAGCAGCTGCTGCGCGAGCGGGTCCTCGTTGAGTAGCCGGCGCACCTCGTCCCCGGTCATGCCGCCACCCATCGGCTGAGGCTCGCGAGGGCCTCGTCCCAGCCGTCGTAGATGAAGCCGTCGCCGGGCGCGCCCTCGACCCCCTGCAGCGTGAACGTCATGCGGGTGCGGCCGCCGACCGGCTCAAGGTCGACGGTGATCTGCATCGCGTCCTCGATGCTGTCGGTGGGGTGGCCCCAGGACATCACCAGCCGGTGGGGCGCCTCCAGCTCGATGTACTCGCCACCGGTGGGGTAGGTAGCGCCGGTCTCGTCGTTGATCATCGTGTACGCGTACCTGCCGCCCACGCGCAGGTCCACGGAGATGCTCTCGCGCGGGGTGCTGACGCCGTCGGGCAGCCAGTGGGCCATCTGGTCCGGTTCGACCCACGCGGACCAGATCCGGTCCGGGGTGGCGTCGAACTCGCGCACGATGGTGAACTCCTTGCTGGTCATGCGTTCCTCTCCTCGTCCGGCGCCGTCCGGCGCAGGTGCTGGTCCAACTTCTCGAACCGTCGCTCCCAGGCGGCGCTGTGCTGCGCGATCCATGCCGACGCCTCGTCCATGCCCTCCGGCCGCAGGTGGCAGGGGCGGTACTGCGCGGCCGCCGACCGCGTGATGAGGCCGGCCTCCTCGAGCACCGTCACGTGCTGCGAGACCGCCGGCCGACTCATCGAGTACGGCGCGGCGAGCTCGGTCACCGAGAGCGGACCGGTCTCCAGACGGCTGAGGATGTCCCGCCGCGTCGGGTCCGCGAGCGCCGCGAAGATCCGGCTCAAACCATCGGTCGTGACCGGCATCCGTTCCTCCTAGGTAAGCAAGATCTTACGTAAGAGGATGCTTACACATGAGGGGCTCGCAGTCAAGCGCGTGCCAGAAGTGCGTTGAAACCCCTGGAGGCGCAGAAGTGCGTTGAAACCTCTGCGGGGGCGGAAGTGCGTTGAAAGCGGTTCAGGAGTCGGGGATGGCGGGCTCGGGCTCGACGCCGACGTCGCTGACGCCGGACCGTTCGTCGGCCTTGACGGCGATCACGCCGGCGAGGATGAGCACGCCGCCGACCAGCTGGATCGGGCGGGGCAGCTGGCCGAGGAGCGCCCAGGCGATGAGCACGGCGAACAGCACCTCGGTGAGGCCCACGAACGAGGCGACCTTGGAGCCGAGCACACGCGCGGCGCCGACGCCGGAGCTGTACGCGATCGCCGTCGAGATCAGCCCCAGTGCGCCGACCAGCACCCACCACGGCAGCGACTGCCCGGCGAGCGTGACGTCCGCCGCGGTGAACCGCATCGGCAGGATGCCGATCGCGCCCACCAGCCCGAGCGTCACGGCCCCGGTCAGGAGCCCGGCCGCGGCGAGCGCCACGGGAGGGATCGGGGTGCGGGCGTCGGCCGAGGTCACGAAGTAGGTCGCCAGCCCGACCGCCGCGATCAGCCCCCAGACCACCCCGAGCGGGTTGACGCTCGCACCGCTGGCGACGTCCAGCACCCCCACCAGGCCCACGAGCGCGACCACCCCGCCGGCGATGCTGAGCGGCCGCGGTCGCTGCCCGTGCCGCAACCACAGCCAGAGCACCACCAGCAGCACGCCCAGGTACTCCAGCAGCAGTGCCACGCCCACCGAGACGTGCTGCACGGCCTGGAAGTACGCCAGCTGGGTGACGCCGACGGCCATCACGCCGAACAGCAGCACCGTGCGCCAGCCCGTCAGCAGCAGCCGCCAGCGACCCCGCATCGCGATGCTCGCCGGCACCGCCAGCAGCACGGCGGCGATCGCGGCGCGGGCCGTGACGGCTGCTGCGGGTGACCAGCCGGCGTCGAGCAGGCCTTTCGCGATCGCTCCCGAGGTGCCGAAGGCGAGCGCGGAGACGAGTGCGAGCGCCATGCCGGCGCCGGTGCTGCGCTGCCTCATGCGGTCGGTCGCACGGCGGCCAGCACGCGGGGGTCGGCGCAGCCGCGCGCGAACCCGGCGATTCTGCGGTCGATGTCGCGCTGCAGCAGCCAGGTCCCGATCCGTTCGGCCAGCGGTGCGAGCCACGCGGGCCGGCACCCGAAGCTGTACTTCCAGGTGGCCTGCGTGCCGCCGTCGGTGGCCTTGAAGCGCCAGCCGCCTGCGAGGTTGGTGAAGAACCACGGTCCGGTCACCATCCGCATGCCGACGTTCGACGGCGGAGCGTACGAGACGTACTCGCTCACCATGGTCATCCCCGAGGTGTGCTGGGTGAAGGTGCGCACGCCCTTCGCGGGCGCGGTCGCCCCGTCGAGGAAGTGCTGACGCCGGATGAAGGGGTCCCAGCTCAGCCGCGTGGGCCCGGTGGTCTGCGAGACCGCGAACGCGGTCGCGGGGTCGACGGGCACCACCACGGACGACTCCACCACGGGCACGGCGGCTCCTCCCTCACACGGCACAGCACAGCACGGCACGGCACGGCACGGCACGAGGTCGTACCTCCGGCTCGAGATCGCACCGTTGGCGGTGCGATCTCGAGCCAACGGTACGACCTCACCGACATGGAGGTGCGAGCGCACGCGCGGGCGCAGGTGCGCGCTCGCAGGCGGGTGCTCGCGGACAGGTGGCAGACGGGCGCTCGCCGGCGGATGCGTGGAGAGCGACGCGTCGCCGCGTCAGACCACCTCGATCTGCGGCGCGTAGAGCCGCATCACGGACAGGGCGCTCTCGTGGGCCTCGAGGCTCGACCCCGCGCACCCGGCCGCGACGACCCGGACCCGGGCGCCGCCGTCCGCGGCCGCGAGAGCGGTCGAGATGACGCAGCAGTCGGTCGAGACACCGACGAGGGTGATCGTGGGGGCCGGTCCGGTGATCGCCTCGAGCTCGGGACCCCACTTGCCGAAGGTCGGCCGGGTGAGCACGTGCGGGGCGGCGAGCGCGCGCGCCTCGTCGACGAGGTCGAACAAGGCGTCGTCGGCCGGCTTGTCGGCGAACGGCCAGGCCTCGAAGTAGTCGGTCCAGGACCCGATGCGGGCGGCGCCGGTGGCCGGCACCCAGCGCGTCAGGACCACCCGGTCACCGTGCTCACGCGCGAGCTCAGCGACTACCGGAACGGTGTCGGCGAACATCGGCGAGCCCCAGTCGGAGCCAGGGTCGGCGAAGACGCGCTGGTGGTCGATCACCACCAGCCAGGGGGCCTCGCTCACGAGCCGGTCTCCTGGCGGCGGACCGCGCCACGCTGCAGCAGGAGGTAGCCGAGGAGCCCGATGAGCAGCGCGAACAGCACACCGAGGTTCGCCCAGGCCCAGTCGCCGTCGCGACCGCCCAGGCCCAGCGGGCCGAGGAGGTAGCCCTGCCAGTTGTTCCACGGCGCGGCGTCGGCGAAGTTGTTGATCACCAGGCCCCACCCGATCACCGACGCGACCGCCATCAGCGCGATCGAGGTCCAGTTCCAGCTGCCGTAGCGGCCGCGGGGGTCGAAGAGCGCCTGGTCGTCGTAGTCGCGGCGGCGCAGCAGGGTGTCGGCCATCGCGATGCCCGCCCACGCGGCGATCGGGACGCCGAGCGTGATGAGGAACGACTGGAACGGGCCGAGGAAGTCCTGCGCGAAGAACACCACCCAGATGGCACCGACGGTGAGGATGGCGCCGTCGATCGCTGCGGCGACCGGGCGCTTGACCCGCAGGCCGAGGCTCAGCAGCGTCAGGCCCGAGGAGTAGATGCCGAGCACGGCACCGGAGACCAGGGCGAGCACGGCCGCGACCAGGAACGGCACCAGGAACCAGGTGGGAAGCAGCGTGGCCAGGGTTCCGATCGGGTCGGCGGAGATGCCGTCCATGAGGTCGGGCCGGGTGCCGATCAGCGCGAGCCCGTAGAGCACCAGCATGATCGGGGCGATCGCGCCGCCGAAGGTGTTCCAGAAGACGATCGCACCGCCGTTGGCGTCGCGGCGCTGGTAGCGCGACCAGTCGGCGGCGATGTTGACCCAGCCGAGCCCGAAGCCGGTGAGCACCATGACCAGCGCGCCCACCATGGCCTGACCCGAGCCGGCCGGGATGGCAGCGGCGGCACCGAGGTCGATCTCGCTGACCGTCAGCACGATGTAGGCGAGGGTGACCGCGCCGGTGACCCAGGTGAGCACCGACTGCAGCTTCATGATCAGGTGGTACCCGGCGACCGAGGCGCCCACGATCAACGCGGCGACCACGAGCATGGCCAGGACCTTGGTGGTGGTGCCGCCGCCCCACTCCAGGCGCGTGAAGATCGTTGCTGTGGCGAGCACCGCCATGATCGCGAGGAAGGTCTCCCACCCCATCGAGATCAGGTAGGAGAACACGCCGGGGACCTTCTGGCCCGCCACGCCGAACGAGGCGCGCGAGAGGATCATCGTGGGCGCCGAGCCCCGCTTGCCGGCGAGCGCGATGACGCCGCACGCCAGGAAGCTCAGCGTGATCCCGATGACGGTGACGATCGCCGCCTGGCCGAAGCTGACGCCGAACCCGTAGACGAACGAGGCGTAGCTGACACCGAACACCGAGATGTTCGCGGCGAACCAGGGCCAGAACAGGTCGCGCGGCTTCGCGGTCCGTTTGTCCGGCGTGACGATCTCGATGCCGGTGGTCTCGATACGGGTGTCCTGCTCGAGCGCGGTGCTGCCCTCGGGTGCGGACGTCGTCTCTGTCATGGCGGGAGCGTGGCACACCCCGCCGTCGTTGGCGAGGAACATCGCCTCTCACGCCTCACTGCACGCCCCCGGCGATGCGGCGCGCGGCCGCCAGCAGCTCCTGCCGCTCGGGCTGAGCGACGTGACGGCCGTCGACCACCACGGCGTCGATCGACCGGGTGTTCCGGATGTCGTCCAGCGGGTCGGCATCCAGGATCACCAGATCGGCCAGGCGGCCCTGCTCGACCGTGCCGGCCAGCTGCTCGCGGCCCAGGAACCTGGCCGGTTCCAGGGTGGCGCACTGCAGAGCGCGCATCGGGGTGAGGCCTGCCGCGACCAGCAGCTCGAGCTCGACATGCAGGCTGAACCCGGGGAACAGACCGGGACCGACGCAGTCCGTGCCGGCGAGCAGCCGCACTCCGGCCTCGTCCATCGCCGCCACGGTCGCGAGACGCCAGCCGTGCAGGGCGCGATGCCGGCCCACCTCTTCCTCCGATCGGCCACCTCCGCAGTAGATCTGGGTCTGGAGGAAGTCCCAGGACTCGGGGGTGCCGGGGACCATGTAGCCCATGCGCGGATCGTCCGCGTCGACGGACTCCGGGTGGTCGATGACTGCATGCACCGCGAGCGTCGGCGTGTACGCCACGTCGGCCGCCACCATCCGTTCGAAGATCGACGCAGCCCTGGTGGAGCTGTAGCTCGCGAGAGCGTCCCACTCGACCCGGCTGACCTGCTTGAGCCAGCTGCCGAGGTGGAACTCCGGAGTGGTCTCTATCCGCGCCATGGCCGCCTCGAGCCTGTCCACGTCCGACGACGCGGCCGGCCAGATCCCGCCGAACAGGTGCTCGAAGGAGCGCTGTCCCGACTCGATCTGCTCCAGGAACGGCACGTGGTCCGACCGGTGGCCGGCCACGGTGATGCCCCGGAGGTGGGACTCGGCGAGGACGGCGCGGTACGCCTCGGGGCCGAGCCGGGAGTACACCTTGATGAAGTCCGCGCCGCCGTCGATGGCCTCGGGCACGGCACGGCGGGCCTGCTGGGGTGAGCTGATGGTCACGATCGGGGAGTCCGGCACGTCGGACCACAAGGCGGGTTCGCCGTCGAGAAGCGGGCTGGCGATCGTCATCCGTGGCCCGAGCAGCTGACCGGACTCGATCATGCGGCGGATCCGGTGCAGCCGGGGTCGGCCCCACATCTCACGGACGGCGGTGATGCCGTTGGCGACGTAGAGGCTGGCGAAGTGCCGCGGGTCGTCGGTCTCGGACTCGCTGTGCACGTGCATGTCGGTGAGACCGGGGATGACGTACTTCCCGCGGACGTCGTGGACGAGGGCGCCGCAAGGAATCGGGACCTGGCTCGCGGGACCCACGGCCACGATCGTCCGGTCGCGCACGACCAGGGTCTGGTCGGGTCGGGGTGGGGCGCCGGTGGCGTCGATCACCGTGGCGCCGACGTAGGCCTGGACGTCGCGGCGAGGGGTGTCGCCCACCATGTCAGTGCCCCCCGGCCTCGGTCACCTGCTGCGCGGTCACGTTGCGCAGGGTGATGCCGGCGCCGACGGCGGCCGCTGTGAGAACGACGGCACCGGCGATCGCCGAGACCACGAAGCCGTGCGTGTACGCGTCGAAGGCATCGCGGAGCAGCCGCTCGGCGACCTCGGGCGGGAGCTCCTGCGCGATCGCGACCGCTGCCCCGATCGTGTCG
Source organism: Pseudactinotalea suaedae (assembly GCF_009733815.1). GTDB lineage: Bacteria > Actinomycetota > Actinomycetes > Actinomycetales > Beutenbergiaceae > Pseudactinotalea > Pseudactinotalea suaedae. The sequence continues at coordinate 61,083 of NZ_WNXY01000009.1, read as the reverse complement.
GCTGCAGCCTCGGTGCCCGGCACGGGGTCGGCTGCCATCGTGTTCCGGTAGGTCGCTCCGGCGAGGGTCCCGAGGACAGCGATGCCGAGCGCGCCACCGAACTCGCTGCTCGTCTCGGCGAGGGCCGACGCGGCACCGGCCTTCTCGGGCGGGGCTGTGGTGAGCACGAGCGAGGTGACCATCGTGGCGGTCATGCCGACGCCGAGGGTGAGCACGCTGTAGGCGGCGATCAGGAGGCCGACAGGTGAGTCGGGGGTGACGAGGCTGACGAGGGCGAAACCGGTGGCGGCGACCAGCAGACCCAGCGTGACCAGCCGTGCGGGAGGGATGGTGCGTGCGAGCAGGGAGGCGATGGCGACGCCGACGAAGCTGCCCGCGACCGTGGGCAGCATCCAGAGCGCGGCCGCGACAGGGGCGAAGCCGAGCACGGTCTGCATGAACGTCACGGAGAGAAGGCCCATGCCCGCCGTGGCGAACACGACGATCGCGTTGGCGATGATCGACCCGCTGAACGACGGACGGGCGAACAGGCGCACGTCGATCATGGGGTTCGCTGCCGTGCGCTGCCGGACCACGAAGAGTCCCGCTAGCAGGATGCCGACCGCGATCGCGGCGATCGAGGTGCCGCCCGCGCCGTCCTCGGCCACGCCCTTGATCCCGTAGATCGCGGACAGGATCGCCGCCAACGACAGCCCGGCCCCGATGAGGTCGAACCGGCCGGGCCGCGGGTCGCGCGACTCGCGGATGACGATAGGTGCGACCATCAGCAGCAGGAGCATCACCGGGAGGTTGATGAGGAAGACCGAGCCCCACCAGAAGTGCTCCAGCAGCAGCCCGCCGACGATGGGTCCGACGGCGATCCCGCCGGTGAAGGCACCGGTCCAGATGCCAACCGCGGTACGGCGCTGGTTCTCGTCCAGAAACATCCCGCGGATGAGCGAGAGGGTGGACGGCGCGAGCGTCGCACCGCCCAGACCGAGGAGGGCGCGGGCGGCGATGAGTGTCTCGGGGCTGGACGCAAACGCTGCCAGCAGCGAGGCTGCGCTGAAGGCGACGGCGCCGATGAGCAGCAGCTTGCGCCGCCCGATACGGTCGCCGACGCTGCCCATGGTGATCAGCAGGCCGGCCATCACGAAGCCGTAGATGTCCATGATCCACAGGTGCTGGCTGGCGGTGGGCGCCAGGTCGGCGCTGATCCAGGGCGAGGCCATGAACAGCACGGACAGGTCCATCGAGGCGAGCAGCGCCGGGAGGACCAAGACGGCCATGCCGAGCCAGTCCCGGGTGGATGCGCGCGGGGGAGCGGAGATCATGTTCATTCCGGCAGAATACACACGTCTAATACACCCGTACAACACGCGCGTATGAACGCGGCGTATCATCGGACCATGGGCCAGCGTCACGACCTCCTCGCCGGGGCGAAGCTCTGCATCGCCGAGAAGGGCTACTCGCGCACGACTGCTCGCGACATCACCGCGGCCTCGGGTGCGAACCTCGCAGCCATCGGCTATCACTTCGGCTCGAAGGAGGCGCTGATGAACGCCGCCATCCTCGAGTCGTTCGAGGGGTGGGGCAACGCGATCGAGCAGGTCTGCGTCGACGCCGGCTGCGACCCGCTCGATCGGTTCGAGCGGTTCCTCGCGGGCTTCCTCGAGGGCTCGGCCACGCAGCGGGCGACGCTCGTGGCGAGTGCGCAGGCGTTCGCCGAGGCCGAGTTCGTCCCCGCGGTCAGGCAGCAGCTCGCGGACACCTACGAGAGGAGCCGCGAGAGCATCGCGGCGATGTTGCTCGGGGTGGAAGCCGCCGAGGTGGACGAGGACGCGCGGCGGCTCGGTTCGCTGGTCCTGGCGATCATCACGGGCACGGCGCTGCAGTGGCTCGTCGAGCCGGAGGCGACGCCCTCGGCCGCCGACCTCGCCGGCGGCCTCAGAGCCCTCGTCCGCACCGACTGAGCGCTGCGGCGCGAGTCCTCCGGAGCTAGATCCTGACGACGATCTTCATGACGTCGGCATCGCCGTTGCGCTTCATGGCGGCCTCGAGATCCTCGAGCCCGACGGCGGCGCTCACCAGGGAGGCCACCTCCACCCGCCCCGAGCTCACCAGGGCGATCGCCGTCGGCCAGGTGTCGACGTACCGGAACAGGCCCTCGACGCGCAGCTCGCGACTCTGCACCCGGAACAGGTCGAGGTCGATGCGGTCCGAGCCCATGCCGACCATGACGGCGATGCCACCCGCACGCAGCGCTCGGATGCCGGCGTCGATGGCTCGCGGTGCGCCGGAGGCGTCGATGAGGGCGTGGAAGTGCTCTTCGGGCACCGGCTGCGTGGTCGGATCGAGCACGGCCGTGGCGCCGTGGGCGAGCGCGACCTCGCGGCGGCTCGCGAGCAGGTCGGACACGACCACCTCGGTGGCGCCGAACGCGGCCGCGGCGGCCGCCGTCAGCACCCCGATCGGACCGGCCCCGGTGACGAGCACGCGCGAGCCGGGCACGACGCCCGCCTTGCGTACGGCCGCGATGCCGACGCTGAGCGGCTCGAGGAGCGCGGCCTCGTCGTCGGACATCCCCTCGGGGAGCACGAACGCGAAGTCGGCGGGTACGGCGATGTAGCCGGCGAACGCCCCGTGAACCGGGGGAGCGGAGGGGAACTCCACGTCGCGGCACAGGTTGTAGCGACCGCCGAGGCAGTAGCCGCAGCGGCGGCAGGGTCGTTGTGGGTCGACGGCGACCCGCTCACCGATCCGCGCGGGGTCGACGCCCGGGCCGACCGCGGCGATCACGCCCGCGACCTCGTGCCCGAGGATCAGCGGCTCCTCGACGACCAGGTCACCGACGCGGCCGTGCTGCCAGAAGTGCACGTCCGAGCCGCAGAGCCCGACGGACGTCGGTCGCACGAGCACCTCGTGCGGGCCCGGCTGCGGGGTCGGGGTGTCGCGGACGACGATCTGCTGCGGGGCGTCGAGGAACGCGGCACGCATGGTCGGGGGGACGGGTGCCGGCGTGGCCATCGCAGCAGCCTACGAGGGCCGTCGACGGCGCGGTGCGAGCAACGGGGGCGGTTCGCCCAGCAGGAAGTCGAGCAGGATCGCGTGACACAGCTCCGGCTTCTCCCAGAGCAGGCCGTGCGAGGTGCCGGGCACCACGGCCAGCTCCGCACGTGGCATCGCGCGGTAGGCGGCGCTCGCGTGCTCGAGGGTCACCTCGTCGTCGTCGGCGACCATCAGGAGGGTCCGGACGTCGACGGCGGCGAGCTCGGTGGTGGTCATCGCCGGCTCACGTCGGTGCAGCTCCGCGAGCTTGCGCGCCAGGATCGGGTAGTGCTCCGCGCCGTCGGGAGAGACCTCGCCGTGGCTCCGCGCCATGGCGGCGGGCGGCCCCTCGTCGAGCTCGTCGAGCACGCCGTCGGCCCAGCCGTCGCGGTGGAAGGGTGCGGCGACCATCGCGAACCGCTCGACGAGGTCGGGCCGCTGGGCGGCGACCCGCAGCCCGACGATCCCGCCGTCGCTGTACCCGAGCAGCCGCACCGGGCCGCCCACGACCTCCTCGAGGAAGGCGATCGTGTCGGCGGCGTCGGTCTCGAAGGACAGCGGCCGAGCGTCGTCGGCGACGTGGCCGTGCCCGCGGCGCTCGGGCAGCAGCAGCCGGAGGTGCGCGCCCAGCGCCTCCAGGTTGGGCGCGAACGCCCGTGCATCGACGCCGCCGGGATGCAGCAGCACCAGTGGGGGAGCCGCGGCGTCGCCCAGATCGGCGTACCAGAGGTCGTACCCGCCCACGCGGACCTGGGTGCCCTCGATCTCAGGTCTCCGGCTGCGTCGCTGCGGTGTGCCACAGCGCGAGCGCGGCACCGACCGCCTCGGGGCGCTCGTGCGGGAGGGCGTGCCCGGCGTCGGCGACGACCACCGAGGTGGCCCGGGGGTAGGCGGCGAGCAGGCCGACGTGCTGCCGGTACCCGACCCAGGCGTCCTGCCGCCCGGTCATCACCAGCACCGGGTGCGCGTACTCGGCCGCGAGATCGAGGGTGTCGTCGGTCATCAGGCGCTCCACCGCCTGGTCGTCCCAGTGCCCGAGCACCGGTGCCACGGCCTCGTGGAACCGCGCGAGCGTAGCCGCCGTCTGGACGACGAAGTAACCGGTGTAGGCCTCGGCGAGCTCGGGCGGCAGCGAGGCGGCGGCGCCGTCGTCGGCGACCACCATGGCCGGTTCCATGTGCTGGTCGGAGGAGACCATCGGGCACAGCAGCGCGAGGCCACGGACCTGGCCGGGTCGTCGGGCGGCCAGGCCCCTGGCCAGGTGCGCTCCGAAGGAGTGGCCGACCAGCGTGAACGGCTCGTCGCCGAAGGCGGCCGCCACGAGCTCGTCGAGAGCGTCGACGGCGTCCTTGGCCGAGGAGATCCCGGTCGCGGTCGAGGAGCCCATGCCCGGCAGGTCGGGGTACACCCGGCGGCAGTGCGCCAGCACGGGATCGAGGAACGCGCGGATCTCCTGGTGCGCCGAGTAGGCACCGTGGAGCGCGAGCACCGGCGGACCGGACCCCACGTCGACGTAGGCCAGCGTGGCTCCGGAGCTCGTCTGGATCGTGGTCACCGGCCCGCCTGCCGCTCGGAGAGGTCCGGATAGCGCACCCGGTACCGCGCGTGCGTCGTCAGTGACGTCCCGCGCACGGCGATCGCCTCGAGGTCGAGGCGACCGACGCCGTCGAGCAGGCGGATCCCCTCACCGAGCACGACGGGGGAGATCTGCAGCGCGAGCTCGTCGACGAGGCCAGCGGCGAGGTAGGCGTTGGTGGTGGTCGGGCCACCGGCGATGTGGATGTCGCGGTCGCCGGCGGCGTCGCGGGCCCGCTCGAGCGCGGCGTGGATGCCGTCGGTGACGAAGTGGAAGGTGGTGCCGCCCTCCATCGCGATCGGCTCGTGCGGGTAGTGGGTGAGCACGAACACCGGCGAGTGGTACGGCGGGTTCGGTCCCCACCAGCCCCGCCAGTCGCGGTCCCACTCGCCGCGGACCGGGCCGAACATGTTGCGGCCCATGACGTAGGCGCCGGCGCCGAGGATGGCGTCGATCTCGGGCTTGTTCTCCTCGGGGGCGTCGAACATCCAGCGGTGCAACGCACCTTCAGGGACGTCCCCGAACGGTCGCTCCTCGGTCTGGTGGTGACCCGTCCCGACGTTGTCGAGCGAGATGGACATGGTGGCGACGACGGTCATGCTGAGCTCCTCGGTGGTCAGTGGCGAACGCGGTAGTGCATGCCGACCGCGCCGCTGCCGAAGCGGTGCTGGTCGATCAGCTCGAGGTCGAGCCGGGTGCCGGCGGCGAACATCGGGGCGCCGCCGCCGATCACGGTGGGGACGAGGAAGGTCCACACCTCGTCGACGAGGCCGGCGCGGAAGGCGACGCCGCCGAGCTCGGCCCCGCCGATCACGATGTCGCTGTCGCTGCTGGCCTTGAGGGCGGCGACGGCATCGGGGTCGAACTCGCGCTCGAGGCGCGTGCGCGGGTGCACGACGCGCTCGAGGGTGCGGGAGTAGACGATCTTGTCGGCGTCCCGCCACTGCCGGGCGAACGCGGCCTGGGCCTCGGGGACCTCGCCGCTCTCGAGATCCATGGTGTCCCAGACGTCCATCAGCTCATAGCTGCGGCGGCCGGAGATGATCGTGCCGGCGCGGCGGAACACCTCGTTGACGAACAGGTGCAGCTCCTCGTCGGGATGGGCGAAGTCGAAGCTGCGGTCCGCCTCGGCGACGTAGCCGTCCAGCGATCCGGTCGCGGAGTAGAAGAGCACGCGATCCTCCTCGAAACTGGTTGCCCTCTGCAACTGGTCACGACGCTAGCAGCACCGGTTGTATGATGCAACCGGTATGACAGAGAAACGCTCCGGGTGCCCGATCAACCTCTCGCTCGAGGTGATCGGTGACAAGTGGTCCCTGCTCGTGATCAGGGACATGACGTTCGGCAACCGGCGCTACTTCCGTGAGCTGCTCACCGGCTCCGAGGAGGGCATCGCCTCGAACATCCTCGCCGACCGGCTGCAGCGCCTGACCGAGGCCGGCATCATCAGCCGCGCACCCGATCCCAGCCACAAGCAGAAGGTCATCTACAGCCTCGCGGAGCCGGGGATCCAGCTGGTGCCGGTGATGGCCGCGCTCGGCAGCTGGGGCAGGCGCCACCTGCCGGTCTCGCGCGAGCTGTCGATCCGCGCCGAGCTCCTCGAGCGCGGCGGACCCGCGATGTGGGAGCGGTTCATGGACGAGCTCCGTGAGCTCCACCTCGGCCAACCACGGCCCGACGGCGCAGGTTCGGTTCTCGCCGAGCTCACCGAGGCCTACCTCGCCGAGATCGCGCGCGCCGAACGGTAGCGGCACCGCACGCGTGCCCCGATGGCCGCGGGCCGGCTCTCACGGGCCAGATCGGGCATCTGGACACGCGTGCGTGTCACCGCGGCGCTCGACAGGCTGCACCAGCACGCCGGCCCGTGGTGAGGTGAGCACATGGACGACAGCACCGCCGTCGAGCTCACGATCGTGCTCGACTCGACCGACCCGTCCCCGCTCGCCGACTTCTGGGCGGCGGCCCTGCACTACCGGCGCGCCGGCGCCGCCGGAGCCTTCGAGGTACTGATGCCCCAGCAGGGCGCCACCGGACCGACGATGCTCCTGCAGCGCGTCACGGAGCCCCAGCAGGGCAAGAACCGGATGCACCTCGACCTGCACGTCGCGAACCTGGACGCCGAGGTCGACCGGCTCGTCGCCCTGGGAGCGAGGAGGCTCGGCGAAGAGACGCTCGGTGAGCTGCGCTGGGTGCGGATGGCCGACCCCGAGGGCAACGAGCTCGACGTCGTGCAGGGGTGATGCACTCCTAGTCGTTCTGCGGGAAGCCGAGGTTGAGCCCGCCGTGGCTGGGGTCGAGCCAGCGGCTGGTGATCGTCTTGTCGCGCGTGAAGAACTCGACGCCGTGCGGTCCGTAGGCCTTGGCGTCACCGAACATCGACGCCTTCCAGCCGCCGAACGAGTGATACGCCACCGGCACCGGGATCGGCACGTTGACACCCACCATCCCGACCTCGACGTCGCGCTGGAACCGGCGGGCGGCGCCGCCGTCGTTGGTGAAGATCGCGGTGCCGTTTCCGTACGGGACCGAGTTGATCAGCTCGACGCCCTCGGCGTAGGAGCCCACGCGCACCACCGAGAGCACCGGGCCGAAGATCTCGTCGGTGTACACGGTCGAGGAGGTGGGCACGTGGTCGACCAGCGAGGGGCCGAGCCAGAACCCGTCGGCTGCACCATCGGCCTCGACCCCGCGGCCGTCGACCACGACGCTGGCGCCATCGCGGCCCGCCACGTCCAGGTAGCCGGCGACCTTGTCACGGTGCTCGCGCGTGATCAGCGGACCCATGTCGGCATCGCCCCGGCCGTCGCCCGTGCGCAGCGTCGCCATCCGCTCGGTGATCTTGCTGACCAGCTCGTCGCCGACCGGGTCGACAGCGACCAGCGCCGAGATCGCCATGCACCGCTCGCCCGCGGACCCGAAGCCGGCGTTGACGGCGGCGTCGGCGGCCAGGTCCAGGTCGGCGTCGGGCAGCACGAGCATGTGGTTCTTCGCGCCGCCGAGCGCCTGCACACGCTTGCCGGCCCTGGTGGCGGTCTCGTACACGTGCCGCGCGATCGGCGTCGAGCCCACGAACGAGATCGCCGAGACATCGGGGTGCACCAGCAGCGCGTCGACCGCCTCCTTGTCGCCGTGCACCACGTTGAGCACGCCGTCGGGAAGTCCGGCCTCCTTCAGCAGCGCCGCCAACCAGCTGGCCGAGGTCGGGTCCTTCTCGCTCGGCTTCAGCACCACGGTGTTGCCCGCCGCGATCGCGATCGGGAAGAACCACAGCGGCACCATCGCCGGGAAGTTGAAGGGACTGATGATGCCGACGACGCCCAGCGGCTCCTTGACCGTGTAGACGTCGACGTCGGTGCTCGCGTTCAGCGAGTACGTCCCCTTGGTCAGGTGCGGCATGCCGCACGCGAACTCGACGACCTCGAGCCCACGCGCGATCTCGCCCGCGGCGTCGGAGAGGACCTTGCCGTGCTCCGCCGTCAGGATCTCGGCGAGCTCGTCGCGCCGGGCGTTGAGCAGCTCCCGGAACGCGAACAGCACCTGCTGCCGCTTCGCGATCGAGGCGCGGCCCCAGCTGGAGAACGCCTCCCGAGCGGCCTGCACCGCCCGGTCCACGTCCGCTGCGGTGCCGAAGCGCACCTGCTTGGCGACGATGCCCTTGGCCGGGTCGTAGACGGGTCCGGTGCGCTCGCCCGAGCCCGCAGCGGGTGCCCCGCCGATCCAGTGGTCGAGAACGTCGGTGGTCTCGGTCATGTCAGAGCCTTCCGTCCAGCAGGGTCAGGACCTCGTCGTAGGCGTCGACCGCCTGCGCGACCTCGTCCGCGGTGACCACGCACGGCGGCACCACGTGGATGCGGTTCTCGGAGGTGAAGGGCATCAGGCCCCGCTCGAGCAGCGCCGACTTGGCGAACCCGACCTCCGAGGACGGCAGCGGTTCCCGGGTGTCGCGGTCGGCCACCAGCTCCAACGCCCAGAACACGCCGAGCCCTCGCGCCTCGCCGATCACCGGGTGCTTGTCGGCCAGGTCGGCCAGCGCCGGGCCCAGCACGTCGGCGCCGATCTGCTTGGCGTTGGCGACGATGCCCTCGTGCTCCATCGCGTCGAGCGCCGCGACGATCGAGGCGGCGGCGAGCGGGTGCCCGGAGTAGGTCAGCCCGCCGGGGAAGACGCGGTCGTCGAACGTCGCCGCGATCTCCTCGGAGATGATGACGCCACCCACCGGCACGTACCCGGAGTTGACGCCCTTCGCGAACGTGATGAGGTCGGGGCGGACGTCGTAGTTGTCGAGCGCGAACCACTCCCCGGTGCGACCGAACCCCGCCATCACCTCGTCGAGGATCAGCACGATGCCGTACTCGTCGGCGAGCGCGCGCACACCCTCGAGATACCCGGGCGGCGGCGGCATGATGCCTGCGGTGCCCGGGATGGTCTCGAGCAGGATCGCGGCCACGTCGTCCGGCCCCTCGACCTGGACCACGCGGCGCAGGTGGTGCAGCGCCCGCTCCGCCTCCTCCTCCGGCGTGGTGGCCCAGAACTCCGTGCGGTACAGGTACGGGCCGAACGCGTGCACGTGCCCGACCGCGTACTCGTTCGGCAGCCGCCGCCAGTCGCCGGTCGCGACCACCGCGCCGCCGGTATTGCCGTGATAGCTGCGGTAGCGCGAGATCACCTTGCGCCGCCCGGTGTGCAGGCGCGCCATCCGCATCGCGTTCTCGACGGCGTCGGCGCCACCGTTGGTGAAGAACACCTTGCTCATGCCCGACGGCGCGTGGGCCAGGATCCTCTTGGCCGCCTCACCGCGGGTGAGGTTCGCGGTCGAGGGACCGATCGTCGCGAGGGTGGCGGCCTGCTCCTGGATGGCGGCCACCACGGCGGGGTGCGCGTAGCCGATGTTGACGTTGACCAGCTGGCTGGAGAAGTCGAGATAACGCCGGCCCGCGTGGTCCCAGACCGTGCTGCCGCGACCACCCGCGATCGAGACCGGGCTGAGCGATGCCTGCGCGGACCAGGAGTGGAACACGTGGGTGCGGTCGAGCTCGAGCGCGCGGGCGTCGAGATCGTCCATCTCGCCCTGCGGAACGTCAGTCATGCCGTCGACTCCTCTTCTCCCCGGTGCGGTTGGCTGGTGCCAGGTCCAGGATGCCTCACCTGCGCGAGGATGTGTCATGGTCACAGATCCCTCGGTCACCCGGTCATGACCGGTATGGACGAGATCGACGGGGCCACCCGGGCGTTCGAGCACGCCCGCCCACGGCTGTTCGGCATCGCGTACCGGATGCTCGGGAGCGTGGCCGACGCCGAGGACATCGTGCAGGACGCCTGGATCCGCTGGCAGACCACCGCGCACGAGGAGGTCCGCGAGCCGACGGCCTTCCTGACCACGGTGACCACGCGGCTGGCGATCAATGCGCTGCAGTCGGCGCGCGTGCGGCGGGAGACGTACATCGGCCCGTGGCTGCCGGAGCCCATCAGTACCGAGGGTGATCCTGCGCTCGGGGCGGAGAGCGCCGCGGCGCTGCAGTACGCGCTGCTGATCCTCCTGGAGCGCCTGACCCCTGCCGAACGTGCGGCGTACGTGCTGCGTGAGGCCTTCGACTACCCCTACGACCTGATCGCCGAGATCCTCGAGAGCACCCCGGTCGCCGCGCGGCAGCTGGTGAGCAGGGCGCGCAAGCATGTGGCGGAGGGCCGTCGTGCGCCTGTGGGTGTGACGGCGCAGCGACGGTTGCTGGAGGCCTTCCTGAGCGCTGCGCAGCGTGGCGACACCGGAGCCCTCGAGCAGCTGTTCGCCGCCGAGGTCGTGAGCCGCACCGATGGCAACGGGGTCAAGCTCGCCGCGCGCACCCCGGTCGTCGGACGCTCGCGCGTCGCGACGTTCATCGCCGCCTTCTCGAGTCACTTCTGGACCGGCAAGCACATCGACTGGGTGGTCATCAACGGTCAGCCCGCGGCCGCCCTTCGCCAGGACGGCGTCGTCACGACGCTCCTCACGCTCACCGCCTCCGAAGCCGGGATCGACCAGCTGTTCTGGGTGATGAGTCCCGACAAGCTCCGCCATGTGGCGCCAGCGCGCTGATGCGGCGATCGCCGAGCGGCTACGGGATGCGTGCGCGCGGCACGACCCGGAGGCGATCGCACGCACGCTCCACAGCGCTGTCGAGGTGACGGTCGACGACGGAGCGAGCGCCGGACCCCCCCGTCACCCCGTGCAGGGTGCCGGCCGCGCAGCCGCTGCCATCGCGCGCATGCTCCAGCCCGGGGCCGAGGTCGCCGTGGCGAGCGTCAACGGCAACCCGGGCCTGACCGTGCGCGTCGATGACCGTGTGGTCGGCGTGCTCACGTTCACGATCCGGCGGCGAGCGATCGAACGGTTGTGGTTCGTCGTCGACCCCAGCAAGCTCGCGACCTTCAACCGGAGCTGAGCGGAGCTCCCTGTCACAGATCGGTTGGCCGCTCGGTCAGATGGATGAGGTCCTCGAACGGGGCCACGAGACCGAGACAAGGGACACAGACATGAAGATCGTCATCATCGGCGGAACCGGGCTGATCGGCTCGAAGGTCGTCGCCCAGCTGCGCGAGCAGGGCCAGGATGCGGTCGCCGCTGCGCCGAACACGGGAGTCGACTCCATCACGGGGGAGGGCCTGGCCGAGGCGCTCGAGGGAGCTGCGGTCGTCGTGGACGTCGCGAACTCGCCGTCGTTCGAACCTGCGGCCGTGCTCGACTTCTTCACCACCTCCACGACGAACCTGCTGGAGGCCGAGCGTGCCGCCGGTGTCGAGCACCACGTCGCCCTGACGATCGTCGGGACCAACCGACCCCAGGACATCCCGTACTTCGCGGGCAAGGTCGCCCAGGAGAAGCTGATCCGAGAGGCGGGCGTGAGCTTCACCCTGGTGCACGCCACCCAGTTCTTCGAGTTCCTCGGGAGCATCGCCGACATCTCGACCGAGGGCACCACCGTGAGGTTGCCGGGTGCGCTCATGCAGCCGATGGCTGCCGAGGACGTCGCGACAGCGGTCGCTCGTGCTGCCGCCGGCTCGCCGCGTGGCGACATCGAGATCGCGGGTCCGGAGCAGCTGGGTCTCGATGAGTTCGTGCGACGCACGTTGGCCTTTCGTGAGGATGCGCGCACGGTCGAGCGCGACGACACCGCGACCTACTACGGCGCGCACGTGGCGGAGCGGACCCTCGTGCCGGTCGAGGGCGCCGAGATCTTCCCGACCACCCTCCAGGAGTGGCTCCCGCTCAACCCGCCGCCTGCGCGCTGACCTGCGGCGGCAGGGCTAGTTGCCGCCCTCCACGAGGGTCACCGTGATGGGCTCGTAGGTGTCGCCGAGGGTGTCGACGTCGGAGCCGAGGTCGCTGATCGCCTGCTCGATGTAGTCGTTCGACCAGGCGGTCTCCGGCGGCTCGGCGGTGATCAGGTGCTGGCCCTGCTCGTTGACCGCCGCGAGCGCGCCGGCCACGGTCTGCTGCCATGCGGCCGTGTCGATGACACCGATGCCGTTGGCGGCGGGCCAGATCAGCTTGTTCGTCTCGTTCGCCATCCACAGCTCGTGGCTGGGACCCCAGTCCGAACCGGCGGCGATCGTGATCTCGGCGGCCGCCTCGACGTTGTCCCGCGCGTACACCCAGCCCCTGATGACCGCCTTGAGGAGGGCGACGGCGGTCGCCTCGTAGTCGGGGTCGTCGGCGAGCCGGCCGGCGTCGGCCCAGATCGAGTCCTGCAGCATCGCGCCGGAGGTGTCCTGGTAGGCGATGACGTTGAACTCCTCGGGCGTGTAGAGAGCACCGGTGTCCGGGTTGGTCGCCTCCAGCACCTGCGCCCACTCGTTGTAGGTCATCGCCTGCGCGGCGTCGATGTCGCCCTGCAGGAAGGCGTTCATGTTGAAGTCCTGCGTGACGATCGAGACCGAGGTGGAGTCCAGACCCTCGGCAGCCATCGCGGCGAAGATCTCCCACTCGTTGCCGAAGCCCCAGGACCCGATGCGCTTGCCCTCGAAGTCGGCCACCGACGTGATGCCTGAGTCCGCGAAGGCCACCTGCAGCGTCCCCGAACGCTGGAAGATCTGCGCGATGTTGGTGAGGTTGGCACCCTGCTCGATCGAGCCGAGCACCTTGGGCACCCAGGCGATGCAGAAGTCGGCGCTTCCGCTGGCCAGCGCGTCCTGGGGCACGATGTCACCACCGGAGGGGATGATCTCGACCTCGAGGCCCTCCTCGGCGAAGTACCCCTGGTCGGCCGCCGCGAAGTACCCCGCGAACTGGGCCTGCGGCAGCCACTGGAGCTGCAGCTTGACCGGGGTGAGGTCGCCGTCGCCGGTACCGCCGCCACCACCGCCGCCACCACCACTGTTCCCGCCGTTGCTGTCGCCGCAGGCAGCGAGGAACGCGGCGAGGGTCATGCCGCCGGCACCCGCGGTGAACGCGCGTCGTGTCATCTTCATGATGGTGATTCCTTTCGGGGGTGGGGTCTCACACGGGTGGGAACGGAGCTAGCGAGCACCGCCGGACAGCAGTCGGCCGATGAGGCGCTCGGCCGCCACGGTGACCAGGTACAGGGCGAGGCCGAGCAGGATCGCGGCGCCCACGTAGGCCCACGCCCGCGCGTACGCGCTGGTGGCGGCCGAGGTCGAGATGAAGGCCCCCAGACCGCCGCGCGGACCACCGAAGTACTCGGCCACCAGCGCCGAGATGACGGCGAGCGAGCTCGCCACCCGGAACCCGGTCAGCACGTATGGTGCCGCGGACGGCAGCGTGAGCACCCGGAAGGTCTGCGACCCGGAGGCGGCGTAGGAGCGCATCAGATCGCGCTGCAGCGGCGTGGTCTGCCGCAGCCCGCGGAGGCTGTTGACGAACACCGGCACGAACGAGGCGATCGCGGCGATCGCACGGCGGCCGAACTCGCTGTCTGCGCCGAACATCGAGTTCAGCACCGGCGCCAGCGCCACGATCGGGACCACAGCGAGCGCGGCGACCACCGGTGCCAGCATCAGGTCGAACCACCGCAGCCGTGAGGCCAGCGCGGCCAGCAGCACACCGACCGCTCCGCCGACCACCAGCCCCAGCACGGCGTTGGAGCCGGTGATCCAGGTGCCGTCGGCGATCGGGCCGACGTTCGCCGACCACTCCGAGGCGATCTCGGCCGGGCTCGGCAGCAGGTAGGCGGACACCCCGACCACCCCGACCAGCAGCTGCCAGAGTGCCAGCCCCGCCAGCCCGACGACGATCGGCGCCACGATCCGGACCAGCCGGTCGTGACCGGGCCGGGCACCGCCGTCGAGCACGGATCGAGCGCTCATCAGCGGCCCTCCCGGGCCGATGAGCCGACGGGCGCACCGTGGAGCGCCTCGCGGACCTCGGTGACCTTCTCGAAGAACCCGGTGGTCTCGCGGAGCTGCTCGTCGCGGACCACGCCCGGCCCGATCCCGGTGCTGATCAGGGTGGTGATCCGGCCGGGGCGCGGCGACATCACGACCACGCGGTCGGACAGGAACACGGCCTCGGGGATCGAGTGCGTCACGAACACCACGGCTGCGCCGGTCTCGGCCACGATCCTCGACAGCTCGGTCTGCATCCGCTCCCGGGTCATCTCGTCCAGGGCGCCGAACGGCTCGTCCATGAGCAGCAGCCGTGGCTGCTCGGCGAGGGAGCGTGCGATCGCGACGCGCTGCTGCATGCCGCCGGAGAGCTGGTCGGGATAGCTGCCGGCGAAGTCGGTCAGCCCGACCAGCTCCGCGAGCTCGGCCACCCGGGCCGCGCGGGCCGAACGATCCATGCGATGGAGCTCGAGCGGCAGCCCGATGTTGTCCGCGACGGTCCGCCACGGCAGCAGGCCCGCCTGCTGGAACGCGATGCCGTAGTCCTGGTCCTGACGCGCCTGCGCGGGCGACTTCCCGAACACCTCGAGCCGGCCCGTGGTCGGGCCGTCGAGGTCGGCGACCAGCCGCATCAGCGTCGACTTGCCGCAGCCGGAGGGACCGATGAGCGAGACGAACTCACCGGCCGCGACCTCGAGGTCGACGTCGGTGAGCGCCTGCACCGGTCCGGCCTTGGTGTCGAAGGTCTTGCCGATGCCGGTCGCCCGCACCGCGGGTGCCGTGGTCTCGTGCTTGCTCACGTCGCCTCTCCACGTCGATAGCTGCGCAGCGCCAGCCCGATCAGCCCGACCAGACCCGCCGCGACCAGGCCGAGCACGACGGCGCCGAAGATCGGCGCCCACGCCTTGGCCGGGTCGCCCGAGGCCTGACCGGCGAACGACACCAGCTGCCGCCCGATGCCGTCCATGAACCCGGTCGAGACCTCCGCCACCACGGTCCCGACGACCGCGCTCGCCACCCCGAGCCGGAGCGCCGGCAGCAGGTAGGGCACGGCGGCGGGCAGGCGGACCTTGACGAGGGTGGCCCATCGGCCGGCGTCGTAGGTGTGCATGAGCTCCAGGTGCGTCCGCGGCGGCGACTGCAGCCCTTTCAACATGCCCACGGCGACCGGGAAGAACGCGAGATAGCTCGCGATCACGGCGACCGAGAGCCACTGCGGCCATCGCCAGTCACCCACCTCGATCTGCGCCCCCCAGTTCTTGAGGACGGGCGCGAACGCGATCAGCGGGACCGTCTGGCTGAGCACCACCCAGGGCAGCAGTCCGTGCTCGGCCACCCGCACCATCTGCATCAGCACGCCGAGCGCGATGCCCACCACGGTGCCGACGACCCACCCGACGGCCGCGATCCCGAGCGAGACCAGCGCCGCCTGGGCGACCGTCAGCCACAGCGGCGCCGCGCCGGCCTGACTGGTGGTGGGCCCCAGCAGCCGCGCCACCATCTCCCAGACGTGCGGCATCGCCAGGTCCGTGGTCCGGGGCAGGATGCGGTGGCCGGCGACGACCACGCCGTCGTCGGGCCCGAAAACCTTGTAGACCTCCCAGATCACGGCGACCGCGACCAGCCCGAGCAGCCCGAGGGCGGTGGCCCGTACACGTGCGGCGGTACCGCGGGCGCGTGGGCGCCCCGCGCGGAGGGAGGTCTGCTCGATCGTCACGCGCGGGCCCGTCCCGCCGTCATGCCTTGGCCGTCACGTGGTCCCGCACCTGCGGGATGATCGACTCCCCGTACACCCGCATGGTCTCCTCCTTGTTGTCGTGCTGGAGGTAGACGGCGAACTGGTCGACGCCGATGGCCCTGAGCTCCTCGAGCCTGGCCACGTGCTGCTCGGGGGTTCCCAGGATGCAGAACCGGTCGACGATCTCGTCGGGCACGAACGCGGCGTGGGTGTTGCCGGCCTGGCCGTGCTGGTTGTAGTCGTAGCCCTCGCGCCCGGCGATGTAGTCGGTGAGCGCCTGCGGTATCGCGGTCCCGCCGGCGTCCTCCCCGTCCTTGCCGTAGCGCGCGACGATGTCGGCCACGTGGTTGCCCACCATGCCGCCGAACCAGCGGCACTGGTCGCGCATGTGCTCCAGCTGGTCCTCGGACCCCACGTACGCGGGCGCCGCCACGCAGAACGTGATGGCGTCGGGGTCGCGGCCCGCCTCCTCGGCCGCTTGGCGCACCGCGCCGATCATCCAGCGGGCGATGTCGACGTCCGCGAGCTGCAGGATGTACCCGTCCCCGACCTCACCGGTGGTCTTGAGCGCGAGCGGCCCGTACGCCGCGACCCACACCTCGAGCTCGGAGGTCCGTGCCCACGGGAACTGCAGCGTCGCACCGTTGACCTCGACGGAGCGGCAGTTGGCGAGCTCCCGGATCACGTGCGTCGCGTCGCGCACGTCCTTGAGCGTGGCCGGCTTGTCGTTGAGCACCCGCACCGCCGAGTCGCCGCGACCGATGCCGCACACGGTCCGGTTGCCGTACATCTCGTTGAGCGTCGCGAACACCGACGCCGTCACGGTCCAGTCCCGCGTCGAGGGGTTGGTGACCATCGGCCCCACGATCACGCGCCGGGTCTCGGCAAGGATCGCGGAGTAGATGACGTACGGCTCCTGCCAGAGCAGGTGCGAGTCGAAGGTCCACACGTAGTCGAAGCCGTGCTCCTCGGCCTGCTTGGCCAGGCCCACGGTGCGCCACGCGGGCGGGTTGGTCTGCAGGACGACACCGAAGTCCATCAGGCGACCTCCGCCGTCGACCGTGCGGGGAGCGCCGATCTCGGCGCACGGGGGGATGTCGAGATGTGTGTCATGGTTTCCTCAGATCAGGTACTGGCTCAGACCGCGCTTGAGGTAGCTGCCGTGACCTGCGCGGCCGTGGTACTCGCCGTCGCTGACCAGCACCTCCCCCCGCGAGATCACGACGTCGACGTGCCCGTCGATCTCGAAGCCCTCCCATGCCGAGTGGTCCATGTTCATGTGATGGGTCTTGCCCACACCGATCGAGGTGTGGCCGTTCGGGTCGTAGACGACGACGTCGGCGTCGGCCCCGGGGGCGATG
This sequence comes from Pseudactinotalea suaedae, assembly GCF_009733815.1. Classification (GTDB taxonomy): domain Bacteria; phylum Actinomycetota; class Actinomycetes; order Actinomycetales; family Beutenbergiaceae; genus Pseudactinotalea; species Pseudactinotalea suaedae. The sequence goes on along the minus strand of NZ_WNXY01000009.1, from coordinate 44,063 downwards.
ACGCCCTTGGTGCCGTACAGGCCGAACATGCGGGCCGGCGTCGTGGACGTCAGCTCGACCCACCGCTCGAGGCTGATCTCGCCGGTCACCACGCCCTGGTACATGAGGTCCATGCGGTGCTCGATCGAGCCGATGCCGTTGGGGATGGCCCGGAAGTCGCCCTTCCCGAGCTCCTTCTGGTCCTTCATGCAGAACGGGCAGTGGTCGGTGGAGACCATCTGCAGGTCGTTGGTGCGCAGCCCCTGCCACATCGCGTGCTGGTGGCCCTCCTCGCGGCTGCGCAGCGGCGTCGAGCAGACCCACTTGGCGCCCTCCAAGTCGCCCCACTCCTGGCTGGAGGCACCGAGCTGGTCCTCGAGCGAGAGGTACAGGTACTGCGGGCAGGTCTCACCGAAGACGTTCTTGCCCCGGTCACGGGCGGCGGCGAGCTGCTCGACCGCCTGCTTGGCCGAGACGTGCACCACGTACAGCGGGGCCCCGGTGACGTCGGCCAGCATGATCGCGCGGTGCGTGGCCTCCTCCTCCATCTGCCAGGCGCGTGCGACGCCATGGAAGTAGGGGGTGGTCTTGCCCTGGCGGTACAGCTGCTCGGCGAGCACGTCGATCGCCGGGCCGTTCTCGGCGTGCATCATCGTGAGCAGCCCGAGATCGGCGGCCTTCTGCATGGCCTTGAGGATCTGGGCGTCGTCGGAGTAGAAGACGCCGGGGTAGGCCATGAAGAGCTTGTAGGAGGTGATCCCCTCGTCGGCGAGCAGCTCCATGGACTTGAGCGAGAACTCGTCGACACCACCGATGATCTGATGGAAGCCGTAGTCGATCGCGCAGCTGCCGGCGGCCTTCTCGTGCCAGGCGGCGAGCCCGTCCTCCACACGCTCGCCGGTGCGCTGGACCGCGAAGTCGATGACCGACGTCGTCCCGCCCCAGGCGGCCGCCCGCGTACCGGTCTCGAACGTGTCGGAGGCGTTGGTGCCACCGAACGGCAGCTCGAAGTGGGTGTGCGCGTCGATCCCGCCGGGGATGACGTACTTCCCGGTCGCATCGACGACCCGGTCGACCGAGCCCGTGAGGTCGTGCCCCAGCAGCGTGGAGCCGGGCGCGAGGACGGCGACGACCTTCTCGCCGTCGACCAGCACATCGGCCTCGGTGCGCCCGGTCGCGGAGACGACGGTGCCGCCCGTGATCAGCAAGGTACTCATCGGAGCTCGTCCTTCCGTCGTCAGGCCTGGGCGATCTGGCTGTAGCTGTCAGGGCGGCGGTCTCGGTAGAACTGCCAGTCGTCACGCATCTGCTGGACCATGTCCATGTCGAGGTCGCGCACCAGCAGCTCCTCGTGCTCGCTGGAGCCCCGGTCGCCGACGAAGTTGCCCCGCGGATCGATGACCTGGCTGGTGCCGTAGAAGTTGACGGCCTCTTCGCCGTACTCGTTGTCCTCCAGGCCCACACGGTTCGGCTGCAGCACGAAGTAGCCGTTGGCGACGGCGGCGCACGGTCCCTCGACCTCCCACAGCCGGTTCGACAGCCCCGGCTTGGTCGCGTTGGGGTTGAACACCATGTGCGCGCCGGCCAGGCCCAGCTCGCGCCAGCCCTCGGGGAAGTGGCGGTCGTAGCAGATGTAGACGCCGACCTTGCCGACCGCGGTCTCGAAGACCGGGTAGCCCATGTTGCCCGGGCGGAAGTAGAACTTCTCCCAGAACTTCTCCAGGTGCGGGATGTGGTTCTTGCGGTACTGGCCGACCACCGTACCGTCGGCATCGACCACGACGGCGGTGTTGTAGTAGACGCCGGTCTGCGCCTCCTCGTAGATCGGCAGCACGCTCACGAGCCCCAGCTCCTTGGCGAGCGCGGCGAACCGCTGCACGATCGGGCCATCGGCCTGCTCGGCGTAGCGGTAGTACTTCTGGTCCTGCGTGATCCCGAAGTAGGGACCGTAGAACAGCTCCTGGAACGAGATCACCTGAGCGCCCTGCGCGGCGGCATCGCGGGCGAACTGCTCGTGCTTGTCCAGCATCGAGTCCTTGTCGCCGGTCCAGGTGGTCTGACTGATCGCGGCTCGCACGGTGGCCAAGGTGTACCTCCACGGTTCGGATCGGAGATGTGATCCGCCCATCATGCTGCTGCTTGCAGATTTCCGTCCGGTTTCCGGGGACAGACGTGACCGACTCGTGACCCTTGGCCCTCACGAGGGCGTGGCGCCACGGACGGTCACCGGGGTGGTGCGACCGAGTCCCGGACGACGGGTCCGCAGGGGAGCAGGCGGTCAGCGGTGGGAAGCGGGATGCCGTCCTCGAGGTGGCTCAGCAGCGAGGTCATAGCCATGGCGCCGATCTCCTGGTGCGGCAGCGCGATCGTGGTCAGCGCCGGCAGGAGCTGGGGCGCGACGTTCTCGTCGTCGTCGTAGCCCACGACCGAGACGTCGCCCGGCACGTCGAGCCCGAGGCGGGCCGCAGCCAGCAGCACGCCCACCGCCACACGGTCGTTGGCGCAGAGCAGTCCGGTGGGTCGGTCGGTGCGCGAGAGCACCGCGGTCCCGGCCCGCACGCCATCGCCGATCTCCCAGCCGGTCGGGACCATCTCGGGTGCGGGGTGTCCAGCAGCATCGAACGCGTCGGCGATGCCGGCGCGGCGCCGGACCGTGGCCACGAAGTGGCCCGGACCCTCGAGGGAGACGACCTCCCGGTGCCCGGCCGCCAGCAGCAGCTCGGCGGCTCGCGCGCCACCGGAGACCTCGTCGGCGACGACGCCGGCCACCGCGCCCGTGGGGTCGAAGCAGTTCGCCAGCACGGCGGGCCGATGACGCATGGTCGTGGGCGCGGGATACTCGCGCAACGACAGCGCGGCGAACATCAACGCGTCGACCTCGCGGTGCAGCAGCGCCTCGTACGCCGGCTGCTCTCGCTCGGCATCGCCGTGGATGTCGACCGTGATCAGCAGATAGCCCGCCTCCATGGCGACATCGGTCGCACCGCGGATCAGTCGACCACCGAACGCGGAGGAGGCGATCTGGTCGGTCACCAGCCCGACCGTCTGCGTGCGTTGGTTGCGCAGGCTGCGCCCCACGCTGTGCGGCCGGTAACCGAGCTCCGCGGCGGCGTCGAGGATCCGCTGCCGCTTGTCGGGCGCGACCATTCCGGCATCGCGACCGTTGACCACCATCGACACGGCGCTGCGCGCGACGCGCGCGCGTGCGGCCACGTCCTTGGCGGTCGGCTTCTTGCTCATGGTCGTGGTCTACACCCCGAGGGCGTGGATCTGAACCCCGCTGAGGTCACCGGTGAGCTGCCAGCGCGAGCCGCTCGTCGGGTACGCGCGGGTGGTGAGGGTGGTGCCGTCGTGGAGGAACACCTCGACCAAGCTTCCGTCCACGAAGACGCGGCTCGCTGCGAGACCTTGCGGCCAGCAGGCAGTGCCGTCGAGCGTGAGCGCCACCGTGCCCCCCTCCGGGATCACCACCTCGAACGCGTTCGGCAAGCGGTCCGGGTCGGCGCTGCCGGCCCGCAGACCCGTCAGCTCCGCCGCCGGGTGGCTGACGACCCGGTTCTCGACGACATCCAGCTCGCGCGGGTAGGTCAGCACCCCTTGCCAGGGCGCCGCCGCGAGCCGTTCGCTGCCGTGGTCGGTCTCCCACGACCATCCCCACAGCAGCACGCGCCCGTCGATGGCGAGCGCCTGAGGCGCGTAGAAGGCGTCGCCCGCGTCGAGTCGTCCGGCGGCTCGGGGGGAGAACGACGGCGGGGCGTCACCGTCGCCGGTCAGGTCACCCAGGATCCAGCTCACTCCGTACAGCTGGTGGGTGCCGTCGACGTGCCGCCACAGGCTGACGACGAGCACCCAGTCGTCTCCCACCTGCACCAGGCTCGGGCACTCCCAGATCTCGGCGGCCGCGACGTCGGCGAGGAGGGCGTGGTCGGAGCGCAGCAGCGTACCGATCTCGTGCCAGCTGGTCAGGTCGTCGCAGGAGTAGAGCAGCACCTCACCGACGCCGCCGGGAGCTCCGGCGCCCTGCACGGCCCAGCGGTGGCCTCGGAACGAGAAGACGAACGGGTCGCGCACGTCGGTGATCGCCGGGTCGCGGGGGAGGCCTGCGACCGGGGGCTCGTCGCGCGTGAAGACCCGCGCCTCGCGGTCGGTCCGTGCCAGCACGGTGCTCGGGCGACGGTCGTCGTCGACGCCCGTGTAGACGGCGGTGGGAACGCCGTCGTCGTCGACCAGACACCCCGACCAGCAGCCGCCGGCGTCCGGACCGTCGGGCCGCGGGGCGAGCGCGATCGGCTCCGTGGTCCAGCGGAGCAGGTCCGGCGAGGACATGTGACCCCAGTGGATGTCTGTGTGCACGGGCGCACCGGGGTTGTGCTGGTAGTACACGTGCCAGGTGCCGTCCACCCGTGAGCACCCGTTGGGGTCGTTGATCCATCCAGTGGGTGGCCGACCGTGCAGGGCAGGGAAGGCGGGGTCGGTCACGTGGTCTCCAGTCATTTGTTGCTGCCGGCGGTCAGGCCTTCACGCAGCGGCTTGTTGCCCAGGATGAAGACCACCAGCGCCGGGATCATCGAGAGCACCACGCCCGCGAGGACCGTGGCGACACTACCTGTGCCCAGGTTGCCCTGGAGCGTCACGAGGCCGAGCGGCACCGTGAAGTTCTGCTCACTGATCAGCATGATCAACGGGCGGAAGAACTCGTTCCAGTGGTAGTTGAAGGCGAGGATCCCGACGATCGCGAGTCCGGGTGCTGCGAGGGGTGCGAAGATCGAGAAGAAGGTGCGGAAGGGGCCGGCGCCGTCGAGGGCGGCGGCCTCACCGAGCTCGTGCGGCAGCCCCAGGAAGTACTGGCGCATGAGGAACGTGCCGAACGCCGTCGGGATGGCCGGGATGATGAGCGCCAGCAGCGTGTCCGCCAGCCCCATGCCACGGATCAGCAGGAACACCGGCACGATCGTCACCTGCATCGGCACCATCATGGTGGCCAGCACGAGCCCGAACAGCAGGCCCTTGCCGCGGAACTCCATCTTCGCGAACACGTAGCCGGCCATCGCGGCGGTGATCATCTGGCCGGCCGCGCACAGCCCCGTCACGAGTGCGCTGTTCCACACGAGCAGCCACATGTCGACCTGCACGAAGACGTCCGCGAACGCGCCGAGGCCGAAGCTCCGCTCACCGGTGCCGGCTTCCAGCGGGGTCAGGGCGGTGAAGAGCGTCCAGACGACGGGACCGAGGGTGAGGAAGGCGGCCACCACCATCACGGCCACCTTGGCCGCGCTGCCCAGGGCGCCGCGCTCACGTCGGGTACGGGTGGGCGGCGTGTGAACGCCGGGAAGGGGTCCTGAGAGAGTCGTTGCCATGTCGGTTCCTCGGTCAGCTGTAGAAGACGAAGCGGCGGGACAGGCGGAACTGCAACGCGGTGACGCCGATGATGATCAGCGTGAGCACGATGCCGATGGCCGAGGCGCGGCCGAACTCGAGCTGCTGGAAGGCGGACTCGAAGATCACCATGACGGCGGTGCGGGTGGCATCGCCGGGCCCACCGCGCGTCAGCACGTAGGGCTGGTCGAAGATCTGCAGCGCGGAGATGATCGCCATCACCGACGCCACCAGCACGGTGGGTGACAGCAGCGGAAGCGTGATCGCTCGGAACTGCTTCCAGCCCGTGGCGCCATCGATCGACGACGCCTCGTAGACGTCGCGCGGGATCGATGCCAGGCCCCCCACGAACAGCAGGAACGTGAAGCCGAAGTTCTGCCACACGTAGACGAGGATCACCACCGTGATCGCTCCGGCGTCGGTCGTGAGCCAGCCGACCTCGGGAAGGTTGATCGCCGCCAGCACCTGGTTGACGAGACCGAACTCGGCGTTGAACAGGTACGCCATCACCAACGACACCGAAGCGGCCGACAGGATCAGCGGGAAGAAGAACGCGGACCTGAAGAACGTGCGCAGCCACGCGGGCATCCGGGACTGCACCAGCACCGCCAGGAACAGTGCGACGGCGAGCTGGAGCGTGACTGCGATCACCACGAAGCCGAAGGTGTTGAGGAACGACACTCGCACCGTCGGGTCGGTGGCCAGCTCGGCGAAGTTGGCGAACCCGACGAACTGCGGGTCGCTGATGATGTCCCACCGGAAGAAGGCGAGGAGGATCGAGCCGACGATCGGCACCATCGTGAAGAGGCCGAGACCCAGCAGGGTCGGGGCCAGGAACAGCCACGTGAGCCAGGTGGTGGCACGGCGGTCCGCGCGTGGGACGGCCGTGGGCGCCGACTTCGGGGCCTCGGCCGCAGCGGGCGTGGGGGCGACGACAGCGGTCACGACGACCTCCTCAGAGCCAGGGCGAGATCGCGCTGCAGGGTCCCGAGCGCGGAGCGGACGCCGCCGTCGGAGCCGGCCGTGACGGCGCCGACGACGTTCTTGATGAGCGCGGTCTCGACGGCGGCCTGCTGGGGTGGGGCGGGGATCGGACCGCTGGGGAGGTTGTCGAGCGTGTCGTAGAACACCTGCCAGTGGGCAGGGCCCTTCTCGGAGTAGAACGCGTCGTTGCACATCGAGCGCCGCACCGGGGTGGTGTTGGGCGAGGGAAAGGCGAGCCGCATCCCCTCGCGCGTGGTGCAGAACTTGATCCACTCCCAGGCCTCGTCCTTGCGCTCCGAGGTCGACATCATCGCGTAGCCGGCCGCGCCGAACTGATGGCGCTGACCCTTCCACTGCGGGAAGTAGGTGACGTCGTAGTCGGCGGGCGTCATGCCGCCCTCGGCGAGCCCGTCCACCCAGAAGCCGCCAGCCGGAGTCATGCCGATCTGCCCCTGCGCGAACCGAGCCACCAGCTCGCCGCCGCCGCCCTGGGCCGGGCTGGAACCGAGCCCCTCGGCGACGATGGTGCGCAGGTAGTCGAAGCTCTCGAAGACCTTCGGGTCGTCGGCGTTGGGCTCGAGCCAGCGGTAGCCGCCCGATCGCCCGGTCTCGCCGGGGTAGAAGCTGTCCCAGAGCCACTCGCCACCGGGTGCGGTGGTCTCGGCGAGGAAGCTGGTGTCGTTGATGTACAGCCACGGCACCACGCCGCCCCACAGGCGGTTGGTCCAGAAGAACGGGAGGAAGGAGCCGGTGTTGGCGCGGCCCATCTCGCGGGCATAGCCGAGGAAGTCCTCGTGGGTCCAGCCGTCGGCGGGGCGCTCGAGCCCGGCGACCTCCAGCGCGCTCGTGTTGTAGTAGACGTTCGCCGCGTTGAAGTCGATCGGGAGCTGGTAGAGGCTCCCCTCGTACATGAACGACTCGATCAGCGAGGGGTTGACGTCGTCGAAGTAGTCCTGGAGGTCGGCCGCGTCACGCTTGACGTACTCGTCGAGCGGGTGGGCGAGTCGGTCCGCGAACAGCTGCGCACCCTCGGTGGCCACGACCACGACGTCCGGCGGCGTGCCCGCGGCCACGAGGGTCAGGATCTTCGCGAAGAAGTTGCTCCAGTCCTGACCCTGGATCGGCATGATGCGCACGCCGATGTCGGGGTGAAGCTCGTTGAACGCCGCAACGAGGCCCGCACGGGCCGCAGCGTCCTGGGCGTTCCCGAGAATGGCGACCGTCAGGACGTCGTCGCCGCGCCCCGGGATGTCCGTGGCGAGCAGGCGTGGGACCGAGAGCGCGGTCCCGACCGCCCCCAGGCCCGCGAGCCCGAGCACCGCTCGGCGGCTGAGATCCATCGTTGCTCCTCACATCGTTGTGGGTGGACGGTCGAAGCCGTCCGTCGATCCGACTGGCAGACACGTGTCAGGCCGAACGGAAAACAGGATGACAGCCCATCAGACACGTGTCAAGAGGTCCGCCGACGGGTGATTGTCGGCTGTCCTGCCCATCCCGTGGGCTGCGCCCGCGATCCTGCGATCCCGGCGCTGGGGACAGGTAGTCACCTGGCCGGTGCGGGACGTCGAGCCGCAGCCGGGGGTGGGCGAGGCGTCAGCGCCGGCGGTGCGTGCCGATCACCGGCAGCTCGACGAACTCCTCGACACCGACCCGAGGCAGGATCATCCGAGCGAGACCCGGCATCCGGGCCATGCCCACCGCCGTCGGGAGGTCGCTGGGGGCGCTCAGGTCGAGAAGGGTGCGACCGACTCTCAGCCGGCCGCGGCCCGCGGCACGGAGGTTCTTGAGCCAGTCGACGTCCGAGCCGTACGTCAGCGCGAGCGTCACCACGTCACCGTCGCGGAACGCGAGCAGCGTGGTCCGGTGGGTGCGGCCCGACCTGCGGCCCACGTGCTCGAGCTCGGCCAGGGGGCCGATGCCCACCAGATGGCGCAGGACCCGGTTGGTCAGGCGCTTGTTGATCCGGGCCAGCCGCTGCGGGAGCACCATCGTGCGATGGTGTCATGCGGGATCTCAGGACCGGGCGCGAACCAGCTCGGTCAGCTCGGCGATCTGCTGACGCAGCGCCACGATCTCGTCATGGGTGCTCGACGGCGGAGCGTCCTCGGCAGGATCGGTCGCCCCGGTCGGGAGGGCCTCGACCGGCTGCTCACCGTCGTCGCGGAGGTGCTGCATCGCGTCGACGATCACGGCGATGAACAGGTTGAGCACGGTGAACGCGCTCAGCAGGATGTAGGGCACGAAGAACACCGGCGCCCAGGGGTGGACCTCGATCATCCTGCGGGTCAGGTCGCTCCAGCTGTCGAGCGTCATGACCTGGAACAGGCTGAACAACGAGGCGGACAGGCTGCCGAATTCCGCCGGGAACGTGTCCTTGAAGAGCATGGTCGCCATCACGGCGCTCACGTAGAACAGCAGCAGGAGCAGCGCCCCGATCGACAGGATGCCCGGCACGGCCTTGACGAGCGCCTCGACCACGCGGCGCAGCTGCGGCACCATCGAGATCAGCCGCAGCACCCGCAGCACCCGCAGCGAGCGCAGCACCCCGAAAGCCCCTGAGCCCGGGACCAGCGCGATACCCACGACGAGCAGGTCGAACACGTTCCAGCTCGTCTTGAAGAACGCCAGCCGGAACGCGTACAGCTTCATCACGAGCTCGGCGACGAAGATCGCCAGGCACACGTGGTCGATCGTGTGGAGCACGTCGGCCCAGCGCGCCATCACGGCGTCGGAGGTCTCGACCCCCAGCGTCGCGGCGTTGATGACGATGACCACGATGATGACGTTCTGCACCGCGCTCGACTCGATCCACCGGCCGATCGCCGTACGGCTGTACCAGCGCTGCGGCCGGGGCGGGTGGGGCTCGGATCGTTCCGCCTGCTCGGGCGTCGCAAGGAGGTCGGTGCTCGTGGAGGTCATGTGCGTCCGCAGGTCGAGGGGCAGGCCGTAGGAAGGATCGCGGGCCGTCGCCCGCTCGACAAGCGGCAGATCTGCCCGGTCCCGCAGGGTTGCCCGGACGCCGGGGAAGACGCGTTTCGGCAATTGAATGACAGAGCTATTTCGAAATACGCGCTGCACGCATTTCTTGCTACGCCAGGTAAGCCTTTCCTTGCTATCTTTTCTCGCGGTGCGAATCTATTCTCGGAGGGAATTGTTCGTCCCGACTGGAGGTCCATCATGGCTACCCTCGCCGAGCTGCCCCACGTGTCGGAGTGCACCGTTTCCGGCTGCTCCTACAACGACCACTCGAACTGTCACGCAGGTGCCGTCACGATCGCCGGTGTGGGCGGTGACGCCCAGTGCGCCACCTTCATCCCCCTCAACGTCAAGGGCGGGCTCGACACCGTGCTCGCCAGCGTCGGCGCGTGCCAGCGTGCGAACTGCGTGCACAACGAGAACCTCAGCTGCACGGCGACCGCCGTGCGCATCGGCGCGGGCAACGACCTCGCCGACTGCCTCACCTTCACACCCCGCTGACCTCGCCTCGGACCAGCACGGATCGTGACGCGACCGTGCTGGTCGGAGTGGTTGGCGACGTGCCACCGTGGGTGCGTGCACATGCCCATGCGGATGGTGGCCCTGCTCGGAGCCCTGACCTGCGTGCTCGGCGTCGCGCTGACCGTTGCGGATCCCGCCCCGCAGGTCGCGTTCGCCAGCTGTGAGGCGCGGCCGATCGAGCAGATGCGCGACGAGGCCGATGCCACCGCGATCGGCACGATCGTCGAGATCGGACCGGTCGCAAGCCGGTCGGGCGGGCAGTCCTCGAGCGACCTGCAGACGTACTGGCTCGATGTCTCCCAGGTCTTCGACGGATCGGTGCAGGAGCTCATCCAAGTCCAGGGGCCCCAGGGTCAGGGGCTCGACGGCGCAGCCCAGGGGCGCAGCTACCTGCTCTTCCTGCGTGGCGAGACGCCGACCTTCACCAGCGATGCGTGCTCGAGCATCCCGTTGCCGATCCAGGTCTCGGAGGCCGCCGAGACGGTCGCCGGCTGGGAATGGACGGCTCCCGAGCCCGGTGGGGCCGAGCCGGGCGGCGTCGAGCACCCGCGCGCTGGGATCCCCTGGGTGGCGATCAGCCTCGGCGGCGTCATCGCGGCCATGATGCTGCTGCTCGTGCGTGACGTGCAGGCTCGGAGGCGGCGGGCGGCCGCCTCGCGCAGCTGAGGCCACGAGCGAGCAATCGACGTGTCGCGGTCAGCCGCGGTGGCCCTCGGCTGACTCCTCCGTCGCCTGCGACGGCCGCTCGTACCGGGTCGCGCTGATGACCGCCTCGACCGGGATCGGGCCGTAGATGTGCGGGAAGCGCTCGCTGTCGGGAACGGCCGGATCGCCTGGTTCCAGCACGACCGGCGCCTCCAGCCTGCCGGGGTCGACGTCCAGCACCACGAGCGGCTCGGTGACGTCCGCGTAGAAGCGGCGGGCGACGCCGTCGAGCTGGTGCGGGAACGAGGCGTGGATGAATCCTTCCTCGGCCAACGTCCGGCCCCGGGTGGAGATCTCATAGCGGCCGGCGCGCTGCGCTGCCTCCCAGTCGGCGGCGAACGCGAGGTGGCGGTACACCTCTCGCACCCTAGCCAAAGCGTTTGCGGTGCCGGTGCGGTGCTGTCAGTCTCGCTCGATGAGCGCGATCGCCGACGTGTACCCCGAGCTCGGACTCCGCATCACCGAGGGCTCTCTCGAGCTGCGCGGCCTCACCGACGATGACCTGGCCGCCCTCGGCGCACTCGCGCAGCGCGGCGTCCACCCGCCGGAGGAGATGCCGTTCTACCACCCGTGGACCGACGCCCCGACCGAGCAGATCCCGCTCGGGATGGCGCAGTACCACTGGGGTCGGCGCGCCGGCTTCTCGCCGGCCGCGTGGTCCCTGGACCTGGGTGTCTGGGTCGACGGCGAGCTGGTCGGCAGCCAGGGCTTCGGCACCACCGACTACCTGGTGATGCGCACCGGTGAGACCGGGTCGTGGCTCGGGATCGAGCACCAGGGCCGGGGCATCGGCACCCGGATGCGCCGCGCGATGTGCGCGTTCCTGTTCGACCACCTCGACGCCGTCGAGATCACCTCGGGTGCCTTCTGCGACAACCCCGCATCGATCGCCGTCAGCCACAAGGTCGGCTACGTCGACAACGGGATCACCCGCAAGAAGCGTCGCGAGAACGAGGTCGCCGAGCACCTCTCGCTGCGCCTGACGCCGGACGCCTTGGTGCGGGGCGACCCGATCGAGGTCACCGGGCTGGAGCCTCTGCGCCGGGTGATCGGGCTGGACTGACCCCTCCCGCACGAGCGGCAGGTCACGATTCGGAAACGATTACACCCAGATGTTGCGTACCTGGAAACGTTTACGGCTACGGTTCACCAGCGGCATCGTTCCGGGCCGCCACGGATGACTCACAGTCGAGGGCGAGGTGGCACATGGCACAGCGAGCGACGATCACGCAGGTCGCACAACGGGCGGGGGTCTCGATCGCCTCCGCCTCGCGCGCCCTCAACGGGTTGACGAGCGCGACCGCCACGGTGGAAGCCGTGCGGGCGGCCGCCCGGGAGCTCGGCTACATCCCGGACGCGACCGCGCGCTCGCTCAAGCTCGGCCGCACGCTCCAGCTCGCCTACGCCGTCGCCGACATCGGCAACCCGGTCTACGTCGAGATGATGGCCGCTATCCAGGAGGTCGTGTCCGGTGCGGGGTACCGGCTGCTCGTGACCAACACCGGTGACGCGGCCGGCACGGTCGACCTGGTCACCAGCCTGCAACGTGGTTACGCCGACGGCATGGTGCTCTCGCCGCTGCGCGTCACCGACGAGCTGGTGGCCGCCGTCGCGCAGTCCCCGGTGCCGGTGGTCGTGCTCGGCCGGATGCCGGAGTCGGCGGGCGTCGACACCGTGGCTCCGGACTCCGCCGGCGGCATCGCGCTCGCGGTCGCGCACCTGCACGCGATCGGCGCACGACGGATCGCTTTCGTCAACGGTCCCGCCGACACCATCCCCGGTCGGGTGCGAGGTGGCGCGTTCGTGGCGGCCGCCGGACCCGACGCCCCCGTGGTCAGCGCCGCGGACTTCACGGCCGCCGCCGGTCACGCGGTCGCGCACGCCCTGCTCAGCGGTCCGGACCGACCCGACGCCGTGCTCGCGGCCAACGACCTGCTCGCGATCGGCGTGCTGCACGCCGCCGATCAGCTCGGCCTCAGCACGCCCGACCAGCTCGCCGTCGTCGGCGTCGACGACACCGAGCTGGGCAAGCTCTTCCGCCCGGCGCTCACGAGCGTCGATCTCGGTGCGTCCGAACGTGGTCGCCGTGCCGCCGAGCTGCTGCTGGAGCGACTGAACGACCCGCACAAGAAGCCGCAGCAGGTCGTCGTGCCCGCTGCGCTCAGCGTGCGCCGATCCAGCGACGTGAAAGGGGAGCCGATGGCCGACGACGCCCGCGCGCCACATCAGCAGGACCAGGAGGGTGAACGATGACCGCCGTCGCGACCCGGCCCGTCACCCGCCGCGGCGTGAGCTCGCGTGCGCAGCGGCGGGAGGCGATCGCCCTCGTCGTCCCCGCGATGGCGCCGATCATCGTCTTCTCCGTGATCCCGCTCATGGCCGGCGTCTACCTGGGCTTCACCGACGCCACGCTGCGCCGCAACGACGTGGCCGACTTCATCGGCCTCGACAACTTCATCCGGCTGATGGGGGACAGGTTCTTCTGGGAGTCGTTCCGGATCGGCCTGGTCTGGGCGGTCGCCTGCTCCGTGCTCACGCTGCTCTGCGCGATGGGGCTGGCGCTGCTGCTCAACACCGACCTGCGGCTGAAGTCGCTGACCCGGGTGCTCGCGCTCATCCCGTGGGCGATGCCTCCGGTCGTCGTCGCGATCATGTGGCGGATGATCTACTCGCCCACGGCGGGTCCGCTCAACGCCGCGCTGGAGTGGGTCGGGGTGGCCCCGGTCAACTGGCTGGGTGACTTCTCGACGGCGTTGCCCGCGGTGATCGTGGTGGCTGTCTGGTCCGGCATGCCGCAGACCACCGTGCTGCTGCTCGCGGGCATGCAGCAGGTCCCCGCCGAGCAGCTCGAGGCAGCGGCTGTCGACGGCGCGAGCGCGGCCCGCCGGTTCTGGCACGTCACGCTGCCGGCGCTGCGGCCCGTGGTGCTCGCCTCGACGGCGCTCGACTTCATCTGGTCGTTCAACTCCTTCGGTCTCGTCTACGTGATGACCGAGGGCGGACCTGGTGGCCGCACGATGCTGCCGATGCTGTTCACCTATCTCGAGGCGTTCAAGAACCGCAACATCGGCTACGCCTCGGCGATGGGTGACGTGCTGGTGATCGCCGTGCTCCTGGTGCTCTCGATCTATCTGATCCAGCAGTTCCGCAAGGGAAAGGCGGAAGGATGAATCAGCGCGCGTGGTACGTCCGGCCGCTGCAGTACGTGGCGCTGGTCGGATACCTGTTCTTCCTCGGCTTCCCGCTCCTGTGGCTGGTCTCGGCCTCGTTCAAGTCCTCACGCGAGCTGTACTCGGTCACCGTGACGCTGCTGCCGGTCGAGTGGACGTTCACCAACTTCGCGGATGCGCTCGCGCGGCAGAACCTCATCGGCTCGGCGGGCAACTCGTTCATGGTGGCGATCACCACGATGGTGCTCACCGTGCTGATCTCGATGCCGGCCGCGTACGCGCTCGCACGGTTCCGGGGCAAGATGCGCGCCGTCGGGACCGGGTGGATCCTCCTCAGCCAGGTCTTCCCGACGATCCTGCTGATCCTGCCGCTGTTCCTCATCCTGCGGACGCTGCAGCTCAACGACACGCTCTTCGGGCTGATCCTCGTCTACGTCACCTTCACGATGCCGTTCTCGCTGTGGATGCTGCAGGGCTACGTCTCAGCCATCCCGCGGGACCTCGAGGAGGCCGGCTCGATGGATGGCGCCACCCGGCTCACGGTGCTGCGCGTGATCGTGTTCCCGCTGCTGCTGCCGGGCATCATCGCGACCGCGATGTTCACGTTCGTCGCAGCCTGGAACGAGTTCTTCCTCGCGCTCGTGCTCATCCAGTCGCCGGAGCTGTCCACGCTCCCGTTGACGCTGCGCAACTTCATCGGGGTCGCCGGCGTGGTCGACCTCGGTCCCCTCGCTGCCGGGTCGGTGCTCGCCACGATCCCCTCGCTCGTGGTGTTCGCGATCCTGCAGAAGAAGCTCACCGGTGGGCTCCTCGCCGGCGCCGTCAAGGGCTGACGGCTCACCCCCAACCACGGTTCACATCGAAAGGAACACATCATGAAGAAGCGGCACGTACTCGCGGTGGCAATGGCTGCCACCGCGGCGCTCGCGCTCACGGCCTGCCAGCAGGGCAGTGCCACCGGAGGCGACGACGGCGACACCGGCGGTGGCGAGGGCGGCGGCGAGGAGGTCGTCAACCTCGAGTTCCAGTCGCTGTCCGACCAGCCCTTGGCCATGGAGGCCGTGCAGGGCATCGTCGATGACTGGAACGCCGAGAACCCGAACATCCAGGTCGAGCTCGTGCAGGCCGGCTGGGACGGCATCTACGACAAGCTGATCACGCAGTTCAACGGTGGCACGGCGCCCGACATCATCCACTACGAGGCGGCCAGCATCGCCCCGTTCGCGGTGGACGGATACCTCGCCGACCTCACCGACCTCATCGACCCGGCGTTCGCCTCCGACGTCACCGAGGGCATCTGGGAGTCCGTGACGGTCAACGAGGAGATCATCGCCTACCCCACGACGCTGCAGTCCTACATGGTGTTCGCCAACGTCGACCTCCTGGAGGCGGCGGGCGTCGAGATCCCCAGCGGCCCGACCATGACGTGGGACGAGCTGCGCGAGATCGCGCAGGCCACCACCACCGACGGCCAGTTCGGCCTGGGCTGGGGTCTGTCGAACCCGACCGCCACGTTCATGAGCCTGGGGCTCGGCTTCGACGGCGGCTACTTCGAGGGCAGCGGCAGCGACGTCACGATCGACGTCGGCGAGGGTGAGCTGGCTGTTCCCGAGGCGATCCACCAGATGACCTACGAGGACGCCTCCCTGGACCCGGTCTCGCTCACGCAGTCCGGCTCCGAGGTGCTGCCGGCGTGGTACGCCGGCCAGACCGCGATGACGGTGCAGGGCTCGTTCCGGGTCGCCAGCATCGGCACCGATGCCCCCGAGGGCTTCAACTGGGCCGTGCTGCCGCCTCTCGAGGGCTCGGTGAGCGCCGACCAGGCTGCGAACCCGCAGACCTACTCGGTGAACATCGACTCCGAGCACGTGGAGGAGTCGGCGCAGTTCCTCGACTTCTTCACCTCGACGGAGAACCTCGCGGCCCTCGCCTACGCCGACGCGCTCGTGCCGGCCTCGACCTCCGCACGTGACGCGCTCGCCGAGCAGACCGCCGACGAGACCGGGTGGGCCGAGGTGCTCGCCTCGGGCGACTCGCTGGTGGCGCCGCCGTTCCTGACGGTGGACGCGTACACGCAGTGGAAGGACACGGTCGCCACGCCTGCCTTCCAGCGCTTCCTGGCCGACGAGATCGACAGCGCGCAGCTGCAGGCCGACCTCACCGACGGCTGGGAGCAGGTCAACCGGTAGGACCGAGACCACGACGGCGTCCCGGTCGGGCCGCTCCGGCCTGGCCGGGACCCGTCGTCGGTGGTTGGCTGAGGCAGGTGTGCGAGGAGAGGATGCGACGAGGGCATGGGTGAGATGAGTAGCGCGACCGGGTTGGCCGATGCGGTGTACGGGGTGCTGGCGGGGGCCGCTGTCGGCGACGCGCTCGGTGGTGCGACGGAGGGCTGGACCCCCGAGCAGATCACCGAGCGGTGGGGCGGTCGCGTCACCGGTGTGGTGCCGCCGTACTACGAGAACTGGCGCACCGCGCGGCCGATCGCGCCCTATCACAAGGGCGACGGGCACGTCACCGACGACACCTTGATGACGCACGCGCTCATCGAGGTCTACGCCGAGCGGCGCGACCACCTCGACGCCTTCCACGTGGCCTCCGACCTGGTGCCGAAGATGATCGGCGAGCTGCGCTGGGTCCCCGAGCTCGAGGCGGAGGCGCTCATCCTGCAGCGGGTGTTCCTCGCCGAGAAGTGGATGGTCGCGAAGCTGCACTACGGTCACGTCGACCCGCGCGAGGCGGGCGTCGGCAACATCGTCAACTGCGGCGCCACGATGTACATGGCGCCGGTCGGGCTGGTCAACGCGGGCGACCCGGTGGGCGCGTACCGCGAGGCGATCGACATGGCCGGAGCGCACCAGTCCTCCTACGGGCGTGAGGCGGCCGGGGTCTTCGCGGCCGCGGTGGCGGCGTCGGTGACACCCGGCGCGACCGTGGGCTCGGTCATGGACGCGGTGCGCTCGCTCGCGCACGACGGGACCGCGGCGGCGATCGAGGCGGTGCTCACCGCCGTCGAGGAGACCGCCTCGGAGGACCTCGACGACGCCGCGATCGGCGAGGTGATCCGCGCCGCCGTCGCTCCCTACGACACGGTGGGGGAGACCTACAGGGCGCCCGCGATGGACGCGCGGCTCCCCTCACGCACCAAGTCGATCGAGGAGCTCCCTGCAGCGCTGGGCTTCGTGCTCGCCTACGACGGCGACCTCCGCGCCGCCGTGCTCGGTGCGGTCAACTACGGCCGCGACTCGGACTCGATCGCGACCATGGCCGGAGCGATCTGCGGTGGCCTGCACGGCGCCGCCGCGGTGCCGCGGGAGTGGACCGAGACGATCGAGACCGCGAGCAGGCTCGACCTCGGTGCCGTGGCCGAGACGATGACGACGGTGGTGCAGGACGTCCTCGCCGCTGACGCCGAGCGTGCACGCGCGCGGGCGAGCGTCATCGACGCCCTTCAGGCATGAGGCTGACCTGGGCCCAGCCGGAGGACCTCGTCGCCGCCGAGCTGGTAGCGCTGACCGAGCAGGGCGCGGACGCCGAGGCGCTTGCGGCGGTCCGGCAGCGATGGGTCGAGGCCGGCGGCTCGCCGGTGCTGCAGCCCTCCGGCGCCAGCGCGGAGCCCGCGCCGGCGTCGTTGCGTGCGTTGGCCCGCGACCTCCTCGACGAGCTGGCCACCCTGCAGCCGACCGATCCGGCCGAGCCCGACGGCTGGGACGAGATCGCGGCGCTGCTGCCGCCCGCACCGGTGCTGCCGCAGCGCACCTCGCTCGACCGCGTCAGCGGTGCCTGGACCGGGCGCGCAGCAGGCTGCCTGCTCGGCAAGCCGGTCGAGAAGATCCCGCGACAGGGCATCGAGGAGATCCTGCGGGCGACCGGTCGGTGGCCGCTCGACGACTGGTTCACCGCGGTGGGGCTCCCCGACGACGTCGCCGCGCGCTGGCCGTGGAACCGGCGCAGCGCGCCGACCTCGCTCGCGGAGAACATCGACGGCATGCCCGAGGACGACGACCTCAACTTCCCCATGCTCGCCCTCGACCTGCTGGAGCAGCACGGTGAGGCCCTGACCACGGACGACATCGCCCAGGGCTGGCTCGGCGCGCTGCCGGCCGGCCGGGTGTTCACCGCCGAGCGGGCGGCCTACCGCAACCTGCTCGACGCGCGGCCGGTCCCCGAGACCGCGACCCATCACAACCCGTTCCGGGAGTGGATCGGCGCGCTGATCCGCGCCGATGTTCTCGGTTGGGCGCACCCCGGTGACGTCCGGGCCGCGGCTCGGCTCGCGTGGGTCGACGCACGCCTGTCGCACACCCGCAACGGCATCTACGGCGAGCTGTGGGCGGCCGCGCTGTGCGCCGCCTCGCTGGTCGCCGACGACGTCACGCAGGTTCTCGACGCCGGTTCCGCCGTGGTGCCGCCCGGCTCCCGGCTCGCGGCGGCGATCGCGCTCGGACGCGAGCTCGGGGCCTCGGGCCGCGAGCAGGCCGACGCGCTCGACGTGCTGCACGCCGAGCTCGGCCACCTGCACTGGGTCCACACGCTGAACAACGCCGCCCTCATCGCCTACGCGCTGGAGTCCGGCCAGGGCGAGCTGGGCCCGTCGGTGGCGACCGCCGTCGTCGGCGGCTGGGACACCGACTCCGCCGGCGCCACGGTCGGCGCCGTGGTCGGTGGCCTGCGCGGGTCCGCGGCTCTGCCCGCCCGCTGGACAGAGCCGTTGCGCGGCGTGATCGCGACCTCGCTCCCGGGCCCTGCTGAGCGCGAGATCGCCGATCTCGCCGGACGCACCCTGGCGCTGAGCGGCGGCCGGGAGGGGCAGCGATGAGCGAGGAGCGGTCCGTCGTCGTCGTCGTCGGGAGCGCGAACGTCGACGTCGTCGCACGGGTGCCGCGGATACCGGGGCCGGGCGAGACGCTGCTGGCGACCTCGGTCGCGCGTGGCGCCGGCGGCAAGGGTGCCAACCAGGCCGTGGGGGCCGCCCGGGCCGGCGGTGCCCCCACCTGGTTCGTCGGTCGCCTCGGCGACGACGGCGACGCCGCCCTGCTGCGCGCCTCCCTCCTCGGCGCCGGCGTGGAGCTCGACGCGGTCGAGATCTCGTCCGAGCCCACCGGCACCGCCCTGATCTCGGTCTCCGACGACGGCGAGAACGCCATCGTGGTGGTCGGCGGTGCCAACGCCGATCTCACCTCGCTCTCGCCCACCCAGCTCGAGCGGATCGCCACGGCCGGCGTGGTGGTGGCCCAGCTCGAGGTGCCGCTGCCGACCGTGCTCGCCGCCGCGCAGGCACGCCGCCCCGGTGCGTCGTTCGTCCTCAACGCCGCCCCGTCGGCACCGCTCCCGGACGAGCTGCTGCGCGAGGTCGACGTGCTCGTCGTCAACGAGCACGAGCTCGCCGACCTCGTGCCGGGGCTCGAGCCGGAGGCGGCCGCGCAGCGGGTGCTGGGCCGGGTGGGCGCCGTCGTGGTGACGCTCGGCTCGCGTGGCTGCCTCGTGGTCGAGCAGGAGCGCACCACGCAGGTGGCGGCGCTCCCGGTCGCCGTGGTCGACACCACCGGCGCCGGTGACACGTTCTGCGGTGTCCTCGCCGCCCGGCTCGCTGCCGGCGACGACCTGGTGGAGGCAGCCCGATGGGGCTCGGTGGCGGGTGCGCTCGCCGTCGAGCGCCCCGGTGCCCAGGACGCTGTGCCGACCGCGGCCGAGGTCCGCGAGGCCCGCAACGTCCAGGGGGAGCCCTCATGACCGACCCCGCCGCCGCCTCGCCCCCGGTCGCCAGCTTCGACCCGCTGGTGCCGCGCCCGATCGACCTCCCGACGGCGGTGCCCGCCTCAGGCGATCTCGCCGCCCTGGACGAGGCCAAGATCTTCTCCGGACCCGCCTCGCCCGCGGACCGGCCGGCCTGGCGCGCCCGGCTGGCCGATTGGCGCGAGGAAGCCCGCCGCCGTCTCGACTACCGCGGCGAGGCGTACGAGGAGCCCGGCGCCGCGTGGGCGCAGCGATGCTTCACGGTGGCGCAGGTGTGGCTGTGGGACGAGCTGTTCTTCGACTTCGAGGAGCAGCGGTTCACGCCCGAGCGGTTCCTCGAGGACGCGCGCACGCGCTTCGGCGGCCTCGACGGGCTGGTGCTCTGGCACGCCTACCCGGTCATCGGGATCGACGACCGCAACCAGTGGGACTTCTACCGCGACGTGCCGGGCCTGACCGCCGTGGTGCAGACGCTGCACGAGCACGGCGTCGCGGTGTTCGTCGACTACAACCCGTGGGACGTCGGGACCCGTCGCGGCCGCGAGGACCGCGTGGAGCTGGCCGAGCTGGTGCGCGACCTCGGCGCCGACGGCGTCTTCCTCGACACGCTCAAGAAGGCCGACCCCGAGCTGGTCGCCGCGCTGCAGGAGGCACGCCCCGGGTTCGTGCTCGAGGGCGAGTCGAAGCTCGCGCTCGAGCGGATCTCCGACCACGCGGCCTCGTGGGCGCAGTGGTTCGCCGACTCCGAGGTGCCCGGTGTGCTCCGCGCCCACTGGTTCGAGCGCCGCCACATGCAGCACCACATCCGGCGCTGGCACCGGGACCACTCCGAGGAGCTGGCCTCGGCCTGGCTCAACGGGGTCGGGATCATGGTGTGGGAGGTCGTGTTCGGGGTCTGGGTCGGCTGGTCGGCCCGCGACGCCGCGACACTGCGCCGCATGCTGCCGGTGCAGCGCGGGTTCTCCGAGGCCCTGGTGCAGGGTGAGTGGACGCCGCTCGCCGACATCGGTGCCGCGGCCGAGGAAGCCCGGGTCTACGGGTCACTGTTCTCCCACGACGGGCTCGACCTGCTGCTCCTCGCCAACCGGTCCGACGTCGACGTCGCCGGGCCGCTGCCCGGCGACTGGACGCCGCTGCACACCGGCGGGGTTCCCGCGCGCGGGGTCGCCGCGTACGTGTCGATGCCCGACGGCGAAGACTCGCGCTGGCGGGAGGTCGTCGACCAGGTCCGTGGCGAGCTGAGCGACGTCGCGCACGAGCCCGACGCTGCCTTCCCGCACCGCCGCGCGCGGCGGTTGCCTGCGCCGGCGCCGACAGGGGCGAGGCGGGAGGACCTGGCGACGGCCGCCGTCGTGGTCCCCGCCGGTGAGCACGTGCTCACGGTGAGGTACCGGGCGCGGGAGACCGGGATGTACGAGGGCGCGCCGTACGTGGACGAGTGGAAGCCGCTGCCGCCGCGGCTGCACGACCAGCGCACGCTGGAGCGCGCGGTCACGCTGGCGCACGACGTGCGGGTGGCCACGCGCGAGGTGACGGTCAGCGAGATGGCGGAATTCCTCGGGACCGGCGAGCGTGGTGACGGCCCCGCGACCGGGGTCACGCTGGCGCAGGCGCGCGCCTACGCGGCGTCGGTGGGTGGGCGGCTGCCGACCGAGGACGAGTGGCAGCTGGCGGCTGGGCTGCCGGGGTTCGAGCGGCTGACGCCGGCGGTGTGGAGCTGGACCGAGTCCGAGCACAGCGACGGGCGTACCCGGTTCGTCATGCTCAAGGGCGGTTCCGAGCACCGCAGCGAGGGGTCCGACTGGTACACCGACGGCGGCGTCCGTGCCCCGGAGTTCAGCCTGAAGTTCCTGCTGCCGGGCCTGGGCGGGGACGCGTCGCCCTCGATCGGGTTCCGGGTCTGCTGGGAGGAGAGCTGAGATGACCGAGCACGACGAGGTGGCCCAGCCCGCGCTGGCCGGGCTCCGGGTGATCGACGCCTCGACGTTGTTCGCCGGGCCGCTCGCCGCGATGCACCTCGGTGACATGGGCGCCGAGGTGATCAAGGTCGAGCACCCGCGGCGGCCGGACCCTTCGCGCGGCCACGGGCCGAGCAAGGACGGCCAGAACCTGTGGTGGAAGACGCTGGGGCGCAACAAGCGTGCGGTCACGCTCGACCTGTCGAGCGCGGGTGGGCGCGAGGCGTTCCTGCGGCTGGTGGAGACGGCCGACGTGGTGGTCGAGAACTTCCGGCCGGACACGTTGGAACGGTGGGGCCTCGGGTATGAGGACCTCAGCGCGGTGAACCCCGGGCTGGTGCTCGCTCGGGTGACCGGGTTCGGGCAGGTGGGGCCCTACCGCCGGCGACCGGGGTTCGGCACGCTCGCCGAGGCGATGAGCGGCTTCGCCGCCATGACCGGTGAGGCCGACGGCCCGCCCACGCTGCCGCCGTTCGGGCTCGCCGACGGCATCGCCTCGCTCGCGACTGCCTACGCGGTGATGGTGGCGCTGCACGCTCGGGAACGGACCGGGCGGGGGCAGGTGGTGGACCTGGCGATCGTCGAGCCGATGATGGCGATGCTGGGCCCGCAGATCACCCGCTGGGACCAGCTGCGCACGGTGCAGCCGCGGCTGGGCAACCGGTCGTCGAACAACGCGCCGCGGAACACGTACCGGACGGCGGACGACCGCTGGGTGGCGGTCTCCACGAGTGCGCAGAGCATCGCCGAGCGGGTGCTGCGGCTGGTCGGGCGGCCGGAGCTGATCGACGAGGAGTGGTTCGCGACCGGCTCGGGTCGTGCCGCGCACGCCGACGAGCTCGACGAGGCGGTGGGCAGCTGGATCGCGGCACGCACGCGTGACGAGGTGGTCGCGGCCTTCGAGGAGGCGCAGGCCGCGGTGGCGCCGATCTACACGGCCGAGGACATCGCCGTCGACCCGCAGCTGCAGGCGCTGGGGACCATCCGGCGGATGGAGGACCCGGACCTCGGCGAGATCGCCGTGCAGGGTCCGCTGTTCCGGCTCTCCGAGGCGGACCCGGTGCTCGCGTTCACGGGGCGGGCGCACGGCGCCGACACCGACGAGGTGCTCGCCGAGCTCGGCTACGACGAGGCCGAGATCGCCCGGCTCCGCGAGGAGGGTGCGGCATGAATGCACCGACGTCGTCTCCAGATGCTCATGGCAACGTTCACATCGGCCGATTCGGCGATCTGGCGACGGCTTTGTTGCACCGGCCGAAGGTGACGCCATGAACGGCACGGCGCCGACACCGGTGCTGACGCTGCTCTACGTGCCGGCCGACCGGCCCGACCGGGTGGTGAAGGCGCTGGCCTCGGCGGCCGATGTGGTGGTGGTCGACCTCGAGGACGCCGTCGCTGCCGGGCACAAGGACGCGGCGCGGGCCTCGCTGGCCGAGGTGCTGGTGGGCGCGACGCGGCCGGTGCAGGTGCGGGTGAACGCCGTCGGGTCGCCCTGGTTCACGGCTGACGTGCAGGCGGTGCGCACGCTGGGCAGCAGCATCGGGATCCGCGTGCCGAAGGTGTCCGACCCGGACGGGGTGCGTGCGCTCTCGGCGATCCGCCGGCCGCTGCACCTGCTGCTGGAGTCGGCGCTCGGTCTCGAGCGGGCCTACGAGCTCGCGACGGCGAGCCCCGCCGTCAGCTCGATCGGGCTCGGCGAGGCGGACCTGCGCTCCGACCTGGGGATCGTGGGCGAGCCCGGGATGACGTGGGCGCGGTCGCGGCTGGTCGTCGCGGCCCGCGCCGCCGGGCTGCCCGCGCCCGCGATGAGCGTGTACCCGAACGTCCGCGACCTCGAGGGCCTCGCCGAGTCCTGCGCGCTGGGCCGCTCGCTCGGCATGCTGGGGCGGGCCGCGATCCACCCCGCCCAGCTGCCGGTGATCGAGAAGGCGTTCCTGCCGTCGCGGGAGCAGCTCGCGCGCGCCCGGGAGGTCGTGGAGCGCGTGGGCGAGGCGACCGCCGACGGCGCCGGCACCGTGGTGCTCGACGACGGCACCTTCCTCGACGTCGCGATGGTCGACGCCGCCCGCCGCACCCTGGCCCTCGCCGATCGGGCCGAGTCCGCCGGTTGAGCCCCGACCCAGGTCTCACCGCACTGTCGACCGCCACCCGGGGTTCACTCAGCCCCGGCGCCCGTTGAAGCACCTGAGCGCCGCGGAGCGCGCGCGCTAAGAACGCGTGAGGACGCGCTAGCGCGGCGTCAACGCCACACCGCCTGCACCGTCGCCGGCCGTTGGCTGGGGGCATGCCATACGTCAAGCACGGCCCGCCCGGAGGCCGATGATGTCGGACACGCTCGCCGGGCTGCTGACCATCGGTGCGGTGGTGCTGGTTCTCGCTGCCGTCTACGTCCCGCTGGGCGACTACATGGCCCGGGTGTTCGAGCGCACGAGCCACTCGCGTCTCGAGCGCGCCCTGTACCGCGTGGGAGGTGTCGATCCCGACGCCGAGCAGAGCCCGCGTCAGTATGCGGTCGCCGTGCTGGCGTTCTCCGGGGTCTGTGTGGTCGCGCTCATGGCACTGCTCATGGGCCAGGCCGCGCTGCCGATGTCGCGCGAGCTGCCCGGCGTGGGCTGGGACACGGCGCTGAACACGGCCGTCTCGTTCGTGACGAACACCAACTGGCAGTCCTACGCGGGCGAGAGCACGCTGGGCTTCACAGCACAGATGGCCGGGCTCGCCGTGCAGAACTTCCTGTCCGCGGCCGTCGGCCTCACGGTGGCCGTCGCGCTGGTGCGCGGCTTCACCCGCAGCCACGCCGGCACCATCGGCAACTTCTGGGTCGACCTCGTCCGCGGTACGTTGCGGCTCCTGCTCCCGATCGCCGTGCTCGGTGCGCTCGCGCTGATGGCGGGCGGCGTCGTCCAGAACCTCGCCGACACCACCGCGACCGGTGTCACGGGTGCGCCGGTGGTGGTCCCGGGCGGTCCGGTCGCGAGCCAAGAGTCGATCAAGCTGCTCGGCACCAACGGTGGCGGCTTCTTCAACGCCAACTCGGCACACCCGCTCGAGAACCCCACCGCGCTCACCAACCTGCTGCAGGTGCTGCTCATCCTCGTGATCCCGATCAGCCTCACGCGCACGCTCGGCACGCTGTTGGACAACCGTCGCCAGGCGCGCACCATCCTCGGCGTCATGCTCGGGCTGCTCGTCGGTGCGCTCGCGCTGACCACCTGGGCCGAGGTCACCGCCCAGTCGGACGCGGCGCGCGCGGCCGGGGCCGCCATGGAGGGCAAGGAGAGCAGGTTCGGGGTGTGGGCGAGCGCGTTGTTCGCGGTCGTGACCACCGGGACCTCGACCGGTGCCGTCAACGCCTCGCACGACTCGATGACCCCGCTCGGCGGTGGCGTCGTGCTGCTCAACATGCTGATCGGCGAGGTCAGCCCCGGCGGTGTCGGCAGCGGCCTCTACGGCATGCTCATGGTCTCGATCCTGACCGTCTTCCTGTGCGGCCTGATGGTGGGTCGTACGCCCGAGCTGCTCGGCAAGCGGATCGGCAAGCCTGAGATGACGTGCGTCGCGCTCTACACGCTCACCTCGCCGGTGCTCGTGCTGCTCGGCACCGGAGTGGCCATGGCGCTGCCACCGACCCTCGACGCGATGGGCAACCCCGGGCAGCACGGCTTCACCGAGGTGCTGTACGCCTACGCCTCGGCGGCGAACAACAACGGCTCGGCGTTCGGCGGCCTCACGGTCACCTCGACCTTCTTCCAGGTCACGCTCGCGATCGCGACGCTGCTGGGGCGGCTCGTGCCGATCGTGCTCGTGCTGATGCTCGCGGGCCGGCTGGCGCGCCAGGGCCTCGCGCCACGCACGTCCGGCACGCTGCCGACCGACGGCCCGCTGTTCGCCGGGGTGACGACGGCGGTCGTGCTGGTCGTAGGCGCCCTCACCTTCTTCCCTGCTCTGGTTCTCGGCCCTGTCGCGGAGGCGCTGTCATGACCACCCGTGAGTTCGCGCGCATGATGCTCGGCCAGCTGCCGGCCGCGCTCCGCAAGGTCGACCCGCGCACGCTCTGGCGCAACCCCGTGATGTTCGTGGTCTGGTGCGGATCGGTCGCGACGTCGGTCGCTGCGGCGCTCGACCCCGGGGTGTCCACGATCGCGCTGGCCGTGTGGCTGTGGTTGACCGTGATCTTCGGCAACCTCGCCGAGGCGGTCGCCGAGCGACGCGGAAAGGCACAGGCCGACTCGCTGCGCGCCACGCGCGCCGACACCACGGCACGCCGCCGGGCGCAGGACGGCACTCTCGAGCCGGTCGCGGCGACCGGGCTGGAGGTCGGCGACGTCGTGGTGGTCGAGGCGGGCGAGGTGATCCCCGGTGACGGTGACGTGATCGAGGGCATCGCCTCGGTCGACGAGAGCGCGATCACCGGTGAGTCCGCACCGGTCATCCGGGAGGCGGGCGGTGATCGCAGCGGCGTCACGGGCGGGACCACCGTGCTCTCGGACCGGATCGTGGTACGGATCACGACGGCGGCCGGCCAGACCTTCCTCGACCGCATGATCGCCCTGGTCGAGGGGACCAGCCGCCGCAAGACCCCCAACGAGGTCGCGCTCGAGATCCTCCTGCTGAGCCTGACCGCCGTGTTCGGCACGGTCGTGCTCACGCTGCCTCCGATGGCCTCCTACGCGGGTGCGTCGACGCCGCTGGTCGTGCTCGTCGCGCTGCTGGTGTGCCTGATCCCGACGACGATCGGCGCGCTGCTCTCCGCCATCGGCATCGCGGGCATGGACCGCATGGTGCAGGTCAACGTGCTGGCGATGTCCGGGCGGGCCGTCGAGGCAGCCGGTGACGTCAGCACGCTGCTGCTCGACAAGACCGGCACGATCACCATCGGCAACCGCGAGGCCGTGGACTTCCTGCCGCTCACCGGTGTGGGCGCCGACGAGCTCCGGGAGGCTGCACGGCTGGCGAGCCTCGCGGACCAGACCGCTGAAGGACGGTCGATCGTCCGGCTCGCCGATCGGCTGGCACCCGACGCCGCCGTCGTCGCCCTGCCCGCGGACGCACGGTTCGTCGAGTTCAGCGCCACGACCCGGATGTCCGGCGTCGACCTTCCCGGCGACGTCGAGATCCGCAAGGGCGCCGCGAGCGCCGTGCAGGCCTGGCTCGGCGCGACCGCGACGCACGAGCTGGAGGGCATCGTCGAGCGGATCGCCACCGACGGCGGCACGCCGCTCGTCGTCGGGCGCGCAGGGCCGCAGGGGCGCGTCGCGCTCGGCGTCGTCCATCTCAAGGACATCGTCAAGAGCGGTATGCGGGAGCGGTTCGAGCAGCTGCGACGCATGGGCATCCGCACCGTGATGGTCACCGGCGACAACCGGCTGACCGCCGAGGCGATCGCCAGGGAGGCCGGTGTGGACGATGTGCTGGCCGAGGCCACACCGCCCGACAAGCTCGACCTGATCCGGCGCGAGCAGGCGGGTGGTCGGCTGGTCGCCATGACCGGCGACGGCACCAACGACGCGCCCGCGCTCGCGGCGGCCGACGTCGGCGTCGCGATGAACAGCGGCACCTCCGCCGCCAAGGAGGCCGGCAACATGGTCGACCTCGACTCCGACCCGACCAAGCTGATCGACATCGTCGCCATCGGCAAGCAGATGCTGATCACGCGAGGCGCACTGACGACGTTCTCGATCGCGAACGACGTCGCGAAGTACTTCGCGATCCTGCCGGCCATGTTCATGGCCGCCTATCCCGCGCTGGCAGGTCTCAACCTCATGAGGCTGTCGACGCCGGAGTCGGCGATCCTGTCGGCCGTGGTGTTCAACGCCCTCGTGATCCTCGCGCTCATCCCGCTGGCGCTGCGCGGCGTGCGGTTCCGGCCCGGCACGGCCGAGTCCGTGCTGCGGCGCAACCTCCTGGTCTATGGGCTGGGAGGCCTCGTGGTCCCGTTCGTCGGGATCAAGCTCATCGACATGATCGTCTCGCTGCTACCTGGGATCGGCTGACATGCTCACCCACCTGTCTCGTCAGGGCGCTGTCGCGCTGCGGCTGCTGCTCGCGCTCACCGTGCTGCTCGGGGTCGGCTACCCGCTGACGCTGGTCGGTGCCGGTGCCCTCATGGGCGATCGAGCCGACGGGATGCCCGTGCGGGATGCGCACGGTCAGGTCGTCGGGTCGTCGTTGCTGGCGCAGCGCTTCGAGGGTGACCAGTGGTTGCAGCCGCGGCCCTCGGCGAGCGACTGGGACGCCCTGGCGTCCGCGCCGAGCAACCTCGGCCCCTCGAACGCCGAGCTGCTCGCGCTGATCGAGGAGCGCCGCACCGAGGTCGCCGAGCGGGAGGGGGTCGAACCCTCGCGGGTCCCGCCCGACGCCGTGACCGCATCCGGCTCGGGTCTCGACCCGCACATCTCGCCCGAGTACGCGGCGATCCAGGTGGCTCGCATCGCCCGGGCGACCGGTCTGACCGAGGCGCAGGTGGCGGCGCTCGTGGCCGCGCACACGCACGACCGGTTCCTCGGATTCCTCGGGCAACCCGTGGTCGAGGTCGTCGCCGTCAACGTGGCGCTCGCGGATCTGGTCGCCGCCAGGGAAGACTGAGCCGATGACTCGCGGACGGCTTCGCGTCTACCTCGGCGCCGCGCCCGGGGTCGGCAAGACGTTCGCGATGCTCGGCGAGGGCCGGCGGCGCCGGGAACGCGGGACCGACGTCGTCATCGGCCTGGTCGAGACCCACGACCGCCCGGAGACCGCGGCCGCGATCGGCGACCTGGAGATCGTGCCGCGCCGGGTGGTCGGCTACCGCGGCACCGAGCACTCCGAGCTCGACCTGGACGCGCTGCTGGCGCGGGCGCCGGAGGTGGCGCTGGTCGACGAGCTCGCCCACACCAACGTCCCGGGCAGCCGCAACGCCAAGCGCTGGCAGGACGTCGACGAGCTCCTGGATGCCGGCATCGACGTCATCACCACGGTCAACATCCAGCACCTCGAGTCGATCAACGACGTCGCGGCCGCCGTCACGGGTGTTCGGCAGCGGGAGACGGTGCCCGACACGGTGGTGCGGGCTGCCGACACGGTCGACCTGGTCGACATGAGTCCTCAGGCGTTGCGGCGCCGCATGGCGCACGGCAACGTCTACCGGCCCGAGCAGGTCGACGCCGCGCTGTCGCGATTCTTCCGCGAGGGCAACCTCGCGGCGCTGCGCGAGCTCGCGCTGCTGTGGCTGGCCGACCGGGTCGACGAGGGCATGGAGCGCTACCGCGGTCAGCACGGGATCTCCGAGATCTGGGCCACCCGGGAACGGATCGTGGTCGCGGTCACCGGCGGACCCGAGTCGGCGTCGCTGCTGCGCCGCGCGGCCCGCGTGGCCAGCCGCGGCTCGGGGGCCGAGTGGATGGCCCTCGTGGTCGCCGAGCGGGACGGGCTCACCGGCCTCAGCCCCGATCGGCTCGACGAGCTGCGGACCCTGACCGAGGAGCTGGGCGGCACCTGGCACGCGGTCGTGGGCGAGGACGCGGCAGGCGCGATCCTGTCGTTCGCGCGCGCCGAGGACGCCACGCTCGTGATCGTCGGTGCGACCAGACGCAGCCCGCTGGCGATCGCGCTGCGGCCGGGCGTCGGCGAACGTGTGATCTCGGGCGCGGGCGACATCGACGTGCTGGTCGTGACCCACGCGCTCGCCGGCGGCGCGGTGCGCCGCCGGCGTGACCGCCGAGGGCTCTCACGCCGGCGACAGCTGCTCGGCCACGTCTTCGCTGTGCTCGCGCCGGCCTCGACCGCCTGGCTGCTCGACCGAGCCCTCGCGGCGCACGCACTCTCGGTCGACGCCCTGGTGATGATGGCGGTGGTGGTGTCGGCCGCGCTTCTGGGTGGTGTGCTGCCGGCTGTCGTCGCCGCGGCGTCGAGCGCGATCCTGCTCAACCTGATGTTCACCGAGCCGCTGGGCACGCTGCGGGTCTCCGACCCGCAGCACGTGTTCACGCTCGTGCTGTTCGTCCTGGTGGGCGTCGCGGTCGCCTCGGTCGTCGACCGGGCCGCGCGGCTGGCCGCCCAGGCGCGCACCGCGCGTGCCGAGGCCGATGGTCTCGCCGTCGTCGCGCACGGGCTGCTGCACGCGGGCGCCGACGTCGACCGACTGCTGGCCGCCGCGGCCGAGCTCGTCGGCGCCACGGGGGTTGCGCTGGTCGAGACCGGAACTGGCGGACCGGTCGTGCGCTCCAGCACCGGCGATCCGCCCGAGAGTCCCGACGCCGCCGATCTCGCGGTCGAGATCGATGCGACCCGCACGTTGTGCGTGCGCGGCTCGAGTGGGGGCGTGGCCGACAGGCGCCTGCTCCAGGCCTACGCCGGCGGGATGCGCGTCGCGCTGGAGCGCCAGCGCGCGGCGCGCGCCGAGGCCGAGCACGCCGAGCTCGTCGAGGGCGAGCGGGTGCGGACGGCGCTGCTGGCTGCCGTCTCGCACGACCTGCGTTCTCCGCTGGCCGCGGTCAAGGCGGCGATCGCCAGCCTGCGCAACGAGGACATCGACTGGTCCGAGCAGGACCGTCACGAGCTGCTGCGCAGCGTCGCCGACTCGGCCGACCGGCTCGACGCGCTCGTGGTGAACCTGCTGGACATGAGCAGGATCTCGACGGGCTCGGTCGCCGCGCACCTGCTCGACGTCGACCTGACCGAGGTGGTCACGCGCGCGATCCGGCAGCTCGAGGGCAACGAACGCGTGCAGATCGATGTCGAGGACGTGGCCGTGCATGCCGACCCTGCGCTGCTGGAGCGCGTGCTGGCGAACCTCGTGGAGAACGCGCTGACGTACACGCCGCCGGCGACCCCGGTCGTGGTCGATGCCGCAGCGGCCGATGGCGTGGCTGTGGTGCGGGTCGTCGATCGCGGGCCCGGGGTGCCGGACGCCGACCGGGCGCGCTTGTTCGCACCCTTCCAGCGCCTCGGCGACGTCCCGGCAGGCGCGGGGGTCGGGCTCGGGCTCGCCGTCGCGCAGGGTCTGGCGCTCGCCATGGGCGGCACGCTGGGTGTCGAGGACACGCCAGGCGGCGGCCTCACCTTCCTCGTCGAGCTGCCGACCGCCCAGGAGGTGCCATGACCAGGGTGCTGACCGTCGACGACGACCCCGCGATCCTGCGGACGCTCGGGATCAACCTGCGCGCACGCGGCTACGAGGTCCTGGTCGCCTCCGACGGCAGGAGCGCGCTGCAGGCGGTGCGTGAGGATACCCCCGACGTCGTGCTGCTCGATCTCGGGCTCCCCGACGTCGACGGCGTGACCGTGCTGCGCACGGTGCGAGAGAACTCGGACGTGCCGGTGCTCGTCGTCTCGGCGCGGGCGGGCTCGGAGGACAAGGTCGAGGCGCTCGACCTGGGCGCCAACGACTACGTCACCAAGCCGTTCGACCTCGAGGAGCTGTTCGCCCGGCTGCGGGCCGCGACGCGGCACCTCGGAGCAGCCGGTCCGGTGATCGAGGTGGACGGGCTGCGGCTGGACGTCGGCGACCGCACGGCCTCGCGCGAGGGCCAGGCGATCCACCTGACCCCGATCGAGTGGGCGATCGTCGAGGTGCTGACGAGCAGACCGGGGCGGCTGGTGCGGCAGCGTGAGCTGTTGCAGAGCGTGTGGGGCCCGCAGTACTCGCACGAGACCAACTACCTGCGGGTCCACATGACCGCGATCCGCAAGAAGCTCGAGGCGGACCCCAAGCGGCCGTCGCTCTTCCGTACCGAACCCGGGCTCGGGTACCGCTACGTGGGTGGGCAGTGACGACCGGGATCAGAGGGTGAAGGTGTCGGCGTAGACGACGCGGGTCGTGAGGCGGGTGCGGAGGCGTTGCCGCGTCGCCGGGTCGGGGTCGTGGTCGGCGGCCATCACCTCGAGCTCCTCGATGAGCACGCGGTACTCGCCGGTGCCGAGGTCGGGCGTGACGAGGGGGATCGGGACGGGCAGCTCGAGGCGCTGGGACCAGGTCACCTGCCACACGTCACTGGGATCCTGCCCGACGGCGGGCAGCCGCACCGTGGCGTGGTCGAGCCACTCCAGGTCGGACTCGCCGCGCTGCTGCACGGTCGCCACCAGCACGCGCGAGCCGAGCAGCAGCTTGTCGAGCGGCGAGATCGAGCGGTCGACGGTCGGGTCGCCCCGGTCCCACTCGTAGCCCTCGTCCGGCTCGTCGCGGTCGAGCGTCCGGTACAGGGCGGCAGCGCCGGTGACCGTGACGTGCACGTGCGTCGCGTCGGGGCGGCTCACGGTGGCGGTGCGCTCCGGCAACGGCTGCACCCAGTCGGTCATGACGACCGGTGACAGCTCGCAGCCCGCGAGCGAGTCCGGCTGGAACCGGGCCACCGCGAGCCGCACGAACGGCCACAGCTGATCGCGGGGGGTCATCGCCACGTCCACGAACCACTGGTTGCGGTCGGGGTGGAACTCCGCCTCGTAACCGAGCAGCGCGGCCTGCGGCTGCCGCGTCACGTCCACCAACGGGCGTGGTCGCCCGGACAGCACCGGCCCACCGGGGCGGCGCGGCAGGTCGGCGTCGGTCCCGGGCTCGGCGACCAGGTCGGAGACCGCGAACAGCAGATCGGTCGCGGTCAGCAGCGGCGGCAGCGCCGCGTCGGGCACGGGCGCCGTCGTCGAGAGCCCCGGATCGCTGCCCCACCGGCTCGCCACGGTGGGCGGCAGGTCCTCGCCCAGCACGAGGGCGAGCAGCTCGCCGTCGCCCGAGGAGTACCAGGGGCGGTTCATCCAGATGCGGGCGCCGCTGCGGCGCACGTGCCGGCGCGCGAACGGATGCTCGGGCTCGGTCGCCACGTCCCACAGGAGCAGCGGCACCGTCTCGGTGACCACCGGGGCCGCGGGTCGGGCCGAGGACTGCACCGTGAGCCCGACCGGGTCGGAGCGCGACTCGGGGTCGTCCTCGCCCGCGAGCTCGTCGGGTGCGAAGAACTCGGCGTACCGGGTGGACCCGATCAACGTGTAGGTCACGCGGCGGTGGTGCGTGTCGGGGAAGTTCTGGATCGCCCGGTGCATCGGCACCCCGGTCGCAGGGTTGGCGTCGTCCCACGGGTACAGCAGGCCGTAGCGCTCGCCCTCGCCCACCTGGGACCGCACGGGCACGTCGCTGCGCTCGACCTGCACCGGTCCGGGAGTGGTGACGTCGTCCACCCACTCCGACCACGTCGCAGCCAGCGCCATCGTTGCGGTGCTCGCGCCGTGCATCTCGGTGATGGCGAACAGCGCTGCCACGGTGGCACCCTCCGGTCGCGCGAGCACCGCGAGGTCGTGCAGGGCGGGGCGGCGCGCAGGTCGCGGTGTGGCGTGCACCAGCCGCATCTCCTCGCTGGGCGTCAGCCACCAGGTCCAGCCCGAGACCGCGGCCCGGCGCAGCAGCGCGAGCAGCTCGTGCGCCTCGACCGCCTCCAGCAGCGCCGCGGTGCTGCGCCACAGCCCCAGCACCTGCAGGTCCTCCTCACGCAGCGACGAGGAGATCGCCACCCGCACCTGCTCGCCCGCGGGCAGGGTCACCCGGACGAGGTTCGCCGCCTCGTCGACGCTCGCGCCC
Source organism: Pseudactinotalea suaedae (assembly GCF_009733815.1). Taxonomy (GTDB): domain Bacteria; phylum Actinomycetota; class Actinomycetes; order Actinomycetales; family Beutenbergiaceae; genus Pseudactinotalea; species Pseudactinotalea suaedae. Next base: position 11,112 of record NZ_WNXY01000009.1, on the reverse strand, counting down.
AGCTCCGTGCCCGGTTCCAGCACCAGCTGCAGCGGCTCGACCCGCGGCCACTCGCCCCGGAACGGCACGACCACCGCGGAGAGCACCCGCGGCTCGGGCAACGTGTGGGGCGCGCCGGCGTCGACGAACACCAAGGCCATGCCGGCTGCGAGCGGGTCCGGTAGGTACGGCAGCACGAGCTGGTCGACGTCGTGCACCACGTACTGACCCTCGCCCAGCGGGGTGTCGCGCGTGTCGGTGATCTGCTGCAGCGTGACCGCCGCCTCCGGGTTCGCGCCCGGTCGTGACGCCAGCGCGATCCCGGGCTGCTGGATCACCTCCCCGGGGTTGTCGAGGTCCGGCACCCACTCGTCGAGCAGCGTGCCGCGCTCGCGGAGCGCCCACCCGAAGACGGTGCGCTGCACGTCGGGGTCGCTCGAGCCGATCGCGGCGTCGAACATGCCGTGCTGCTCGGCCTCCAGCTGCGAGGTCTTCGCCGGCGCCACGTGCCGCTCGCTCGTCTCACCCTCCCGGATCACGAGCCGCCCCAGCGACTCGCCCAGGGTGAGCTCGCGCCGCGGGACCAGCACCGGGGCTGGCACAGGCGACCACCGCAGGAACGGCACCGGCAGCGTGTCGGTCGGCGCGTAGGTCTGGGTGGGTGGCAGCACGTCGGGGAACAGGTCGGGCCGCACGTGCAGGTCCGAGAGCATCGGGATCGTGCGCTCGACGGCGTCCCGCAACCGGTCGAGATCGCTCACCCCGCGCCGTTGTCGGGCGTCCTTGCTCACCAGGTCGGCGAGCCGACGTTCGGCCTTCGTGATCTGGCTCGCCGGCATCACGAGCGAGTCGCCCGCGATCTCCCGTGCCGCCTCGGCGAGCCGAGGCCGGAACGCCGGTGCCGCCTTGGCGGTCGCGTCGTCGAACGGCGAGGTCGGCCTGACCCTGGTGCGCTTCGGCACGCTCGCAGCCAGCGTCCTGCGCAACGGGTCGCCGAGCGAGGTGGCGCGGTGCGTGGTCAGCGCGGCGCGCAGCGTGCTGATCGGGACCGGGTCGGGCTCGCCCTCCTGCACCTCGTTGCCTGCCAGGTCCACGCCCTGCACCCGGAACGAGTAGCTGGTGCCGTACCGCAGCCGCGGCAGCGTGCCCGGCTCCACCCGGCTCCGGATGCGCGCGAGGGGCTCGCCATCGGCCGGCACCGGCGGCTCGTCGAGGAGCTGCTCCTCGCCGTCCTCGCCGTGCACCACGACCTTGCCCGGGCGCGGTGCGGACAGGCTCCAGCCGTCCCACCCGGCGAACACCTCGTGCAGGTAGTACGGGTCGGGGTCGGCGGTACCGGACCGGCTGAGCGAGGTGAGCGGCAGGAACCCGGCGTCGGGGACGCCCTCGAGCACCGTGGTGCGGTCCGGTGTCAGCACGTCGACGAGCCGGCGGTGGACCGAGCGCCACGGACCCTGGGCGCCCTCCCGCACCTGGAGCCGCACGCCACGCACGATCTGGTCGTACGTCAGCGACAACGGTGTGCTGGCGGCGGACAGCCCCTCGGCCGTCTGCACCCGGTCGCGCGAGGCGTCGACCCGGTCGAGCCGTGCGAGCGAGAACCCGGTCGAGCGCAGCGAGGTCGGCGCACCGTTGGCCTTGTCGCCGTTGAGCTCGGAGGCGATCTCGCCGATCGCGTTGCGCAGGTTCTGCTCGGTGGCCAGGCCGGTGGCGTCGGGGTCCAGGGACAGCACCTGGTAGCGGTCGGGGTCGCCCAGCTTGAGGCGGCCGCCGCTCCACTCGGCGCTCGCCACCGCCTGCCAGCTTCCCTCGACCACGTGGACCTGCGTCCGCGGCGGCTCCACCTTCTCGAACGCGCCCTCGTCCTGCGCGCCGGGCACGAACGTCACGCTCACCCACGTCGCCGTCGCCAGCGCCGGCAGGTGCTCGGCCACGACCGTCAGGTCGACCGCGAGCCCCAGCGCCCGCAGCAGCGCCGGCGTGCTCCCGGCCCCGGCCGCGAGCTGGTGGAAGTCGGGCTCGGGGTTCTCGACCGGTGGGGTGGTGGCCCCCTCGATCGGGCGCGGCTCGTACTCGACCTGCGCCTCGGGCCGCTGGTAGTAGCGGCGGGCCGCGTGCAGGTCGACCATCGTGCCGAGCATCCCGGTCGGTCGATCCCCTCGCGCCACGTAGTCGTCGAGCCAGTCGGTCAGCCGGCGCTCGTCCTCGGCGCGCGTCTCCAGCAGCGCCTCGATCGCGTTGACGCGCGGCACGTCGGTGCCGTCGCGGTCGATCCGACGCCCGGTCAACGTGGCCATGGCGTCGACCTGTGCCTTGGTGTACCGGGGCTGCTCAGGCTTCGCGTCCAGCATCTGCAGGATCCTGCGGGCGCCGCCGTGCACCTCGGTCATCACGCGCAGCACCATCCGATTGACCGCGTTGTCGGCACGCGGCCGCGACGCCGGCGAGGTGAGCATGGCCGCCAGGTGGAGGTAGGTGGCCGTCTCGTCCATGGCGTTGGCCGGGTACGACTTCCACTTCGCGCCGCTCACCACCGGCTTCGGGAAGGAGCGCACCAGCGTGGTCGGCGGCAGCAGCGCCGACCACACCGCCTGGTCCGGCTCCGACACCGGCGTCGCCGGCACCGGCTCGGCCAGCGTCGAGGCGCTGACCAGCCAGCTGCCGCGCGCCAGGGTCTTGACCCACGTCTCGACCGCAGGGAAGTCACCCAGGGTCGCGTCGGCGTCGGGCTCGAGCTTGTGGGTGACGAACGCGCTCAGGTGGAACGCGGCATCCTCACCCAGGTCGTACGGCAGCGCTGTCGTCGTGATCGTGGCAGTCATTTGGGGTCCCCGCAGACTTGTGTGGAGGAGCGCAGCGGGGGAGCAGAAGTCTGTGGGGTGTACTTCATGCTGGGACCCCCGCGAAGGCGGCGCAGTACTCCGACCACGCCGGGCTGGAACCATCCGCCTCGGGCGGCATGATGTCGTGGAGCGTCGGGTCGCCCTGGGAGCCGGCGAGCTTGCGCTCGCAGCTGACCTCGACCGAGGCCGAGAAGAACAGCACCTCGACCTCGACGATGACGCTCGCCCGCCCGATCAGCTTGCCGGTCGGGAAGTCGTAGGTGAGCGACAGCTCGAGCGTGATCGACGCCGAGATCAGGCCGAGCACGTCGACCTCGCCGCGGATCCGGAAGTACGCGGTCAGCGACCCGGCGTCACCCTCCAGCCGCAGGTAGACACCCACGGTGATCGAGACCGACCCGGACGCGACGCCGAGGTTGATCGACAGCGACGCCCCAGCCTCCAGACCCATCTCGAGCTCGACCAGGCCCTTCGGCGAGGCGCGCAGCCCGACCCAGCCGCCGCCGCCGATGGCCATCACGGTGAGCCGGAACGGGGCGTCCTTGCGGCAGAAGTAGAAGCCGACCGTGACGGCGTCGCCGAGGAACGGCACCCGCGCGTCCGCGCCGAGGCTGATGTTCTCGAGCGAGAACACCCCGACCGAGACGTTCGGCAGCGCCAGGTCGAAGCCGGCGGTGACGCCCTCGGTCGAGACGTCCACGTAGGGCGGGTCCGCGAAGCCGTCGAACGGGATGATCTCGCGCAGCCGGTCGATGAAACCGAGGACCCCGAGGAACTCCATGCCGTCGAAGACCACGTCGACCTCGGGCTTGGTGCCCGTGCCCACCCGGAACCCGATGCGCGAGAAGTTCATCCGCATCATCGGCTCGCCCGGCATCAGCTGCAGCGCGAACTGGCGCAGCTCGGCACTGATGTCGGCGCTGGGCGCGCCCGAGGCGCTCGCGCGCACCTCGACGCCGAGGCTGAGGCCGCGCTTGTCGTCGGCGATGAAGACCGGGTCGCTCGTGCCGGGGAAGGCCCAGTCGGCGATCGCCGGTCGCCACTCGTAGCGGGCCGTCACCGAGCCTGACGGCGAGAGGACGTTGTCCGCGAAGTCGGCGATGGTCGTGAGCAGGTCGGTCTGGGCCAGGATCGGCTGCAGCGCGAGCGCCGGCTTCTGGATCGCCGCCCGCACCGAGGTGGGCAGCATGGGGTGCTGCACCGCCGTCAGCACCGTGGTGATGCCGGTGCCGACGGCGATCGCCTTGGCGAGCACGTCGGCTGCGCTCTCGGGGTGGCCGAGCATGTCCGCGAGGGCGTCGAGGAGCTCGGTGACCGCCGTGACGACCGGCGCTGCTGCGGCCTCGAGCTGGTCGATCGCAGCCTGCACCTGAGCGCGCGCACCCTCGTGCGCGGCCGTGGCGAGGTCCTCCGCGAGCCGCGTCAGACCGCCGTCGAGCGCAGCCCGCAGCCGGGCCACCTCCGAGGCGATCGAGGTGACGACGTCGAGCGCCTCGGTCACGAACTCGGGTGCGTTCTCGAGGTCGAGGCCGAGCGCGTCGAGGATCTCGACGAGGGAGAACAGCCCGAACAGCTTCGGCAGCGCGCCGTCGAGGAAGGTGGCCGGGTCGAACTCGCCCTGGCTCAGGCCTTGCGGTGCGGTGCCGTCATCACCGACGGCACCGAGCGTCCGGGAGAGCCCGCGCACGGCGAAGCTCGGCTCGATGAAGCCGCCGGCGCGGTCGCTGCCGTCGCTGAAGCTGACCGGGGCAGCGCCCGCGAGCTTGAGGAACAGCTGGGCCGGGTTGCCGGCCCCGAAGCCGTCGTCGAGATAGGCCTGCGTGTAGGACAGGTCGACGTGAGGGGAGGCCGGTGCCAGGTGCCGCATGGCGGGCACCACCGCCTCGGCGGTGGTCAGGAACGGACGTGAGCGGACGTCGTCGCGATCGATCTCGGCGTCGAACCTCAGGGTGGCGACCTCGAACGCGGTGTCACCCTGCGCGGACGGCTCCGCGAGCGCGATGCTCGCGCCCTCGGCGGGGATGTCGGCGACCGGCTGGTAGGTGGTGCGGATCGTCTGATCGGTGACGCCCGCGTCGAGCGCGTTGCTCGGGACGAACAGCAACGGGGCGCTCAGCGAGACAGGGTCGTCGGCGGCGTCGTCGGCGTCGATGTCCCACCGGAAGGGGGTGCCGTCGCGCGTGGGCACGAACACGGTCGAGACCGTCACGGCGTCGGCGGGGATCCCGGCCGGGCGGTCGAGGTCCGGTGTCGTGGTGGGGGAGAGCGTCACGCGGCGCAGCGGCGTGTCGCGGCCGCCGTAGGTGCGGGTGCGCTCGCGCAGCACGATGAAGTACCGCTGCCGCAGGTAGGCGGTCGCAGGTCCACCCGGCATGATCTTGCGCTCGGTGACGGTCACCCACACGGCGCGGTGGCCGAACGGGAACAGGAACCCTGGCTGCGTGACGCGCACGTAGGTGTCCCGGCCCATCGCCGCCTGGTGCGTGTAGGACTCGAGGTCCATGAACCAACCCGGCTCCGGATCGTAGTCGTTCCAGGTCTCGGCCCACGAGCCCCGCCAGTCGATCCACGCCCCCAACGACGACAGCGAGAGCCGGTTCACCTGCAGCGGCAGCGGCGTGACCCCCTCGGCGCTCGAACCCGACTGCCGCACGACCGTGCGGCGGATCATAGGGTCGATCGAGCTGAGGAAGCCCTCGCCCGGCAGGTGCTCGTTGAGGTCGCGTGCCCACACGGCGCGCACGACGCGCTGCCCCGGGGCCTCGTCGTGACCGAGGAAGTCGCCGTCGTCGTCGGTCACGCGCGTGGTGAGGTCGGTGTGCCAGAGCTGGGTCCGGGCAGGGTCCGACGGCGCGGTGACCGGCTGGGAGGGGTGGCGGAACGCTCCGTACCGGGCGCTGGGGGAGACGATCAGCCGATACGGCGCCTCGATCGCGGTCTCCGTGGCGCCCGGGACCCGTGGCTGCCCCTTGCGGAGCAGACCGGGGTTGACGATGACCTGGTCACCGGGTTCGAAGGGCCTGACGACGACACCCCTCAGGCGTGCCGCGAGCCGCACCCGGCGGGCCGCCCGCGCCGCGCGCAGCACGGTCGTGACACCGCTCGCCCGGTGGGACGCGATCACGTCGGTGGCGCCGATCAGGTCCTCGATCGGGATCGCCCATCCGGGAGCGGGCGCGGCCGCCGGCTTGGCGAGCGCCGTGGTCCGCAGCGACAGGCTCGGGATCAGGTCCAGCAGCCCCTCGATGCTCAGCGGCAGGTCGGTCTTGGGCGGCAGGTCGAACGCGAGCCGGCTCGGTTCCGCGATCCGCAGCTCGGCGACCGGCGGCGGGCTCGGCAGCGGTGCCGACTCGGGGTAGGCCTCCTCCTGGATGTGCTGCGGGGGCAGGGTGAGGACGAGGATGCCGCCGTCGGCGCCGGTGCGCAGGCGCCGCACGCGGTCGACCGTCTCGAGGCTCGCCCCGTGGAGCGTGACCGAGAGGTCGACGAAGTCCTCGGTGCGCAGCAGCCGGAGCCGGGTGCGGGGGGCGGGGTCGGTGGGATCACGCCGCTTGGTGGGCACAGCGGCTCCTTGTCGTTGGTGTCGGGCCAGACAGACGCGATCAACGTAGGGCGAGCGTCGCCGTCCGGGCATCGGGGGAAACCCTGCAAAACGGCCCCGGCCGCCCGTCGGCTCTCTACCGTTGTGCTGTGCCGGTGACGGCGTATCACGCCACCCCGAACCGGCTCCTCCTCGGTGACACCGGTGTCTCGCGGAAGGGTGCGCGCATGCGTGTGCTCGTGATGGGTCGTTCTCCGTTCCTCGTGCGCGGTCTGAGCGCTGAGCTGGTCGATCGCGGCGTCGCGGTGGTGGCCACGGTGCGTACGCTCGGCGAGCTCGGTGCGACGCTCGCCACGGCGACCGTCGACGCGGTGCTGGCGTGCCTGTCCGGCGGTGCGATCTCGGACGCGCGCGGGGGCGCCGTGGCGATCACCTCGGTGCTCTCCGAGCACCCGACGACGGCGCTGCTCGCGCTCACGCCGCTGCCGCCGCGGTCCCGGCTATGGCAGGACGCGAATCCTGCCTGGGGCGCCATCGCCCTCGAGAGCGCCGACACCGATGCCTTGATGGCCGCACTCGACCGGCTGACCTCCGCTCCCGCGGCGCGCCGAATCGCTCGCGCCGATCTCACGCTCACGGGGAGCGAGCAGCGGGTGCTCGACCTGCTCGCCGTCGGGCTCTCGAACGACGCGATCGCCCAGCAGCTCTGCCTCAGCCCGAAGACCGTGGAGGCCCACATCTCACGAGCGTTCAGCAAGCTCGGGCTGGTCAACGACGACCACAGGACCAACCGCCGCGTGCTCGCCGCGTTGCGCTGGACCGGAGGCTGATCAGCTCTGCGAGCCTGCCCAGGCGAGGAATCCGAGGCTGGCGATGATCAGCACGGTGTAGAACGCGATCTCGAGGTAGCCGAGGATCAGACCGGCGATCGCCAGGCCGGCCCCGCGCTGGCCGGTGCGCTTGATCTGCGACAGCGCGACGTGACCGGCGATCACCGCCAGGATGGCGGTGGCGCACAGGCCGAGCACGAGCGAGGCGATCGCCCAAGGGTTGTAGGACTCGGTCGGGTTCAGACCGTGATACTGCGCGTCGGGTGTCCCGTAGGACTGGGCCGGAGAGCTGAGGTACGGGCTCGTGGGCTCGGGCTGCCCGTACGGCTGGGTGGGGGCGTCGCTCGTGCCGTACGGGGTGTTCGGTGGCTGGCTCATCATCACTCCTCGACGTCTGCTGTCCCCATGGTCCCACCGGCGGCGGCCTCGGGCACGGCCACAGGTCGGGCCACGGGAACTGCGGGATGGAACACACAAATCAAGGGCGTATTAATAATGCGCCCTTGACAAATAACAAAGCGTCCTGCCAGGCTCTGCCGGTCAGTCATCGGAGAAGGAGCTGGAAGTGGCCGAAACAAGGACAGGGACGTTCTCCCGTCGGCAGCTGCTCGCGCTGAGCGGCGTGATCGCCGTCGCCGGCACGGCGTGCAGCCGGGGTGGGAGCGGGGACGCAAGCTCGGGGGAATCGGAAGAGACCGGTGCGATCTCGTTCGCATGGTGGGGCAACGACGCCCGCGCGGACGTGACCCGGCAGGCCATCGAGGCCTTCGAGGCCTCCCGTCCCGGCACCAGCGTGGCCGGCGAGTACGGCGGCTTCGACGGCTACTTCGACAAGCTCGCCACCCAGACCTCGGGCGGGAGCGCACCCGACGTGTTCCAGATGAACGAGTGGAATCTGCGCGAGTACGCGGACCGGGGTGCGCTCGCCGACCTGAACGAGTACGGGATGAGCTTCGACGCCTGGAGCGAGGGCGCGAACGCCGGCGCAGAGGTCGACGGGAGGGCCTGGGGTGCGACCGCGGGGATCAACCTCCAGGCGGTCGTCGTCGATCCGGTGTTCTTCGAGGACGTCGGGGTGGACATCCCGGATGACAGGACCTGGACGTGGGAGCACTTCCACGAGCTGGCGGCCGAGCTCACGGCGAAGTCGGCCGATGGCGCGTTCGGTGCCGGCTACCACGGCAGCGACCAGATCACTGCGGCCTACTTCTTCCACCAGGTCGGCTCGGAGCTGTTCGGGGCCTCGGGCGTCGCCGTCGATCCCGACGCCGTTGCGCAGTGGTACCAGCTCTGGTTGGACATGATCCTCGACGGGACCTCACCATCGGCCTCGATGGTGCTGGAGAACGGTGCCGCTGAGCCGGCGCAGTCGCTCTTCGGTCAGGGCAGGCTGGCGATGAGCCTCACCCCCGCCAACCTCCTCGTCGACAACGAGAACCTGCTCGGCCGGGAGCTGCGGCTGCTGCGCATCCCGACGATGACCGGCCAGGCGGCGGACCTCGGCATGTGGTACCGACCGAGCCTGCTCTTCTGCGTCGCCGCGACCTCGAAGGACCCGGAGACCGCGACGGCGCTGGTGGACTTCCTTCTCAACAGCAAGGAGGCCGGGCGCATCATGCTGGCCGAACGAGGAGTGCCGCCGAACACGGAGGTGCTGGCGGACATCACACCCGAGCTGAGCAGCCCGAACCAGCGGGTGGTGGAGTACATGGAGTCCTGTGCGCCCGACCTGACGACCCCACCGCTGTCGCCACCAGCAGGCGCCGGTAGCTACCCGGGCCTCCTCGGCCGATACGGCGAGGACGTGATCTTCGAGAAGACGACACCCGCACAGGCGGCTGAGGACTTCGTGAACGAGCTCAGCGGGATGGTGCAGTGACGTCCGGTTCTCCGCGTCGCCCCAACATCGTCGTCGTGCACTGGCACGACCTCGGCACGCACCTGCCGGTGTACGGCTACGAGGTCGAGGCTCCGCACGCAGACCGCCTCGCGGCACAGTCGACGGTCTTCACCCGCTGCTTCAGTGCGAGCCCGCTGTGCAGCCCTGCACGTGGTGCGCTCTGGACGGGGCGGTATCCCCACAGCAACGGGTTGCAAGGGCTGACCCATCGAGGTTGGGAGTACAACGCCGGTGAGCGGACGCTCGCGATGCATCTGGGCGATGCTGGCTATCGCACGGCGTTGATCGGCCTGCAGCACGAGTCGCGCGAGCCGAGCAGACTGGGTTTCGACGAGATCGTGGACTGTGGTCGCAATCATGCGCCTGATGTCGCCGGTGCCGCCGCCACGTGGTTGGAAGGTCGCGCCACCCAGGAGGAGCCGTTCCTGCTGGTGTGCGGGATGGTGGAGGTTCACCGCGACTGGCCGGTCGAGCGCTACCCCCGCCCGGACGCGGGGACGTCCGACGTGCCCGGGTACCTCCCGGACAACGAGCACACGCGTGAGGACCTCGCCGGCTTCGATGCCGCGATCACCGCCGCGGACGACGGCCTCGGCACCATCCTCAGGGCGCTCGACCAGCACGAGCTCGCCGAGGACACCATCGTGATCTTCACGACGGATCACGGCGCGCCCTTCCCTCGTGCCAAGAGCACGCTGTACGACCCCGGCGTGCAGGTCGCACTGATGGTGCGGCTGCCATCAGCGCTCGGGCGTGACATGCCACGCCGGGAGTCGGGGCTGGTGAGTCATGTCGACCTCGTGCCGACGCTCCTCGACCTGCTCGGCATCGAGATCCCGGACGACCTCCAGGGAACGAGCATCGCGGCCACCGTGGTCGAGGGTGCACCGACCACCCGCGACGAGGTCTACCTCGAGAAGACCTACCACGCCGACTACGACCCGATCCGAGCGATTCGAACCGACTCCTACAAGTACATCCGCAACTTCGAACGTCGCCCCTTGCTCTCGTTGCCGCCTGACCTCGAGGCCTCGCCGACGCGGCGCGGCATGGGCGACGCCCACCTCGCGCCACGGCCCGAGGAGGAGCTGTACGACCTCGCAGCCGATCCCGGCGAGACGACGAACCTCATCGGAGCACCCGAGCTCGCGGACGTCGCCGAGGATCTTCGCTCGCGCCTGCACGCGTTCATGACATCGACCCACGACGCCGTGCTCCACGGACCGGTCCTCCCACCGGCAGCCGGCGCGCACGCCGCGGGAGCCGACCGATGAGCGCGATCTCTGAGCTGTCCAAGCTCAAGTCGGGCAAGGCCCGTTCTCCGCAGGAGCGTGCGGCGGCGCGGAAGGAGGCCGGCCGGGACAAGAAGGCGGGATATCTGTTCCTGCTGCCGTGGTTGGTGGGGTTGTTCGCGTTCACGTTGGGTCCGATGCTGGCGTCGTTGTATCTGTCGTTGACCGATTACAACTTGATCCAGTCGCCGAACTTCATCGGGTTGGAGAACTATGCGCGGATGCTGGAGGATTCGCGGCTGCATCAGTCGTTGAGGGTGACGTTCACCTATGTGGTGGTGGGTGTGCCGTTGCAGCTGATCCTGGCGTTGGCGATCGCGCTGCTGCTGGACAAGGGGATGCGGGGGTTGCCGATCTACCGGTCGGTGTTCTATCTGCCCTCGATGCTGGGTGGTTCGGTCGCGATCGCGTTGTTGTGGCGGCAGATCTTCGGCACCACGGGTCTGGTGAACCAGGTGCTGCAGGCCTTCGGCATCAATGCCACCACCGGGTATGTCTCGGACCCGGAGTATGCGTTGTGGACGCTGATCCTGCTGCACGTGTGGACGTTCGGCTCGCCGATGGTGATCTTCCTGGCGGGGTTGCGACAGATCCCGACGATGTACTACGAGGCGGCGTCCCTGGATGGTGCTGGCCGGGTGGGGAAGTTCGTCAAGATCACGATGCCGTTGCTGTCCCCGATCATCTTCTTCAACCTGGTGCTGCAGATCATCGGGGCGTTCCAGTC
>NZ_WNXY01000008.1 GCF_009733815.1 Pseudactinotalea suaedae | reverse complement strand
CGGGCCGGCGGGCCGGGCCGGCGGGCCGGGCCGGCGGGCAGCGACGGCGGGCAGTGGCCCGGGCCGGCGGGCCGAAGTCGTCGCTGGTCGCGATGGCAACCGGTTGCTCGGCACGCAGACGCCCGATGGGCGACGACTTCCGCCCGCCGCCGCCCGTCAGCCGGTCACACCCGCGCTGATGAGGCCGACACCCGCGGCTGCGACGCCGAGCACGAGGACGAGGCCGCCCGCGTAGATCAGGTAGCGCAGGCGGTTGGGCTTGGCGGGGTCGCGGCCGATCACGCTGAGGAAGAACCCGGCCGGCGTCAGGATCGCCGCCCACAGCACGCCCGTCGAGAGGCCGGCGGCGATGCCGGTGACGCCGGCCTCGGCCACCAGCAGCATCACCACCAGCCCCAGGATGACGAGCACGCCGGCATGCGCGTGGCCGGCGCGGAAGTAGGAGCGCTGCAGCTCGTTGGCCGGCACGGTCCGGTTGACGACCCGCAGCAGGAAGCTCCCGCCGTAGGCGATCCCGATGACGGTGAGCAGGACGACGCCTGCGGTGATGGTCTGGACGTCGGTCATGTCGATCTCCTCTCACGAGTGCTGGTAGCGGTTGTCGGGCGCCCGGTCACGGCGCACCGCCCGAGGCGCCACCGAGGAGCCCGCCTGCGCGGCGGGCGATCGCGGCGATGTCGGTGACGCCGAGCATCTGCCTGATCTGTGAGCGCTCGAGGTTGCCGGTCAACTCGAGGGTGGCGAGCCCGTGCATCAGCGACCACGCAGCGGTGACCACGGCGGCAGCGTCTGCGACGCCTCCGTGCGGCGCGATGGCCTCGACGCCGCGGCGGAGCTCGGCGAAGGTGGCGTCGGCGACGTCGTCGAGAGCCGGGTCCTGGCCGAGCAGGGTGGGCTGGAACATGACGGCGAAGTGGCCGGGGTGCTCGACGGCGAACTCCACGTAGGCGACCCCGAGCTCGAGAAAGGGCGCACCCGCCTCCCGAAGCTCGACCAGCCGGTCACGAAGCATCCCGAAGCCCTCGACGGCGATCGCCGTGAGCAGCCCCGTGTTCGACCCGAAGTGGTGCCTCGGCGCGGTGTGGCTGACCCCGAGGTCCGCGGCGACGGCCCGCAGGCTCAACGATGTCGGTCCTTGATCGGCCACGACCTGCAGGGCCCGATCGAGCACCGCACGGCGCAGATCCCCGTGGTGGTAGGCGTTCATGGGAGGACTATACGACGTAAAGTTACCACTGTAAAGATCCGGCCCGATAGCGCCCGTGCCGCCGCCCCGCCCACCCCTCGCGGCCGCGCCTCCCGACCACCCCGCCGAGCAGCCGGCCACGCCCTGACGAAGGAACATCCCCAGGCCGCGTAGCGTTGCACCGAGCGCAGACTTCTGAGAGGCAGCACAAGTTGAGTGAGAACGGCACCGTTCACGACGTCATCATCATCGGCTCCGGCCCGGCCGGATACACGGCCGCGGTCTACGCGGCGCGAGCGGGTCTGAACCCGATCGTGTTCGCGGGGTCGGTGACCGCCGGCGGGGCGCTGATGAACACGACCGACGTCGAGAACTTCCCGGGCTTCCCCGAGGGGATCATGGGTCCGGAGCTGATGACCAAGCTCCAGGAGCAGGCGGAGCGCTTCGGCGCCGACGTGCGCTACGAGGATGTCGAGAGCGTCGAGCTGACCGGTGAGGTCAAGACCGTCGTGGCCGACGACGAGACCCATTACGCCCGCACCGTGATCCTGGCCACCGGCTCGGCCTACAAGGAGATCGGGCTGCCCGACGAGAAGCGGCTCTCCGGACGCGGTGTCTCCTGGTGCGCGACCTGCGACGGCTTCTTCTTCAAGGACAAGGACATCGTGGTCGTCGGTGGCGGCGACTCGGCGATGGAAGAGGCGCTGTTCCTGACCCGGTTCGGCAAGACCGTGACGATCGTGCACCGCCGCGACGAGCTCCGCGCCTCCAAGATCATGGCCGAGCGTGCCCTGAACGAGCCCAAGATCACCTTCGCGTGGAACTCCGAGGTCGTCGCCATCACCGGCGAGAACAAGGTCTCCTCGGTCACGCTGCGGGACACCGTCACCGGCGAGACCCGTGAGCACGACGCCGAGGGCGTGTTCGTCGCGATCGGCCACCTGCCCCGCACCGAGCTCCTGGGCGGCCAGGTCGAGCTCGGCCCCGAGGGCTACGTCAACGTCGCCCACCCCACCACCCAGACCAACCTGCCGGGCGTCTTCGCCTGCGGGGACGTCGTCGACCACCACTACCGGCAGGCGATCACCGCCGCCGGCACCGGCTGCGCCGCGGCCCTGGACGCCGAGCGCTACCTCGCCGCCCTCGACGCCACCCCGCCCGCCGTGCCCGCCGGCGTCTGACCAGCCACCCGAACGAGAACCCGAGGACATTCATGAGCACGCTCAAGGCCACCACCGACGACACCTTCGAGACCGACGTGCTGCAGGCCGAAGGGCCTGTGGTCGTGGACTTCTGGGCACCCTGGTGCGGACCGTGCCTGCAGTTCGCGCCGATCCTCGAGGAGGTCGCGAACGACAACGCCGACAAGATCACCGTGCTCAAGCTCAACACCGACGAGAACCCCGAGACCATGCAGAAGTACGGCGTGATCTCGATCCCCACCATCAACGTCTACGTCAACGGTGAGGTCGCGAAGTCGATCGTCGGTGCGCGGCCCAAGAAGCGCTTCCTGGAGGACATCGCCGAGTTTCTCGGCTGAGGAACCTCGACCCTGGGGGACACTGGTGCCGTGAACCATCCCAGCCCGTCGTCCCCGCACGAGCCGGCGACCCCCGGCCGCGGCACACGCCTCGACCCCTGGTTCGACAGCTACGCCGAGCGCACTCACGGCATGAGGGCCTCCGAGATCAGGGCGCTGTTCTCCGTCGCCAACAGGCCCGAGGTGGTCTCGCTCGCGGGCGGCATGCCGTTCCTTGCGGGCCTGCCGATGGACGTCGTCGCCGAGGTCACCGACCGGCTGCTGCGCGAGCGGGGCACCGTCGCGCTGCAGTACGGCTCGGGGCAGGGCGACGTCGCGCTGCGCGAGCAGATCACCACCGTCATGGCGGAGGAGGCCATCGCCTCCCACCCGGACGACGTCGTCGTCACCACCGGGTCCCAGCAGGCGCTCGACCTCGTCACCCGGATCTTCGTGGACCCGGGCGACGTCGTGGTCGCCGAGGCCCCCAGCTACGTGGGCGCCCTCGGGGTGTTCCGCGCGTATCAGGCCGACGTCGTCCACGTCCCCATGGACGACGACGGCCTGGTGCCCGAGGCGCTCGAGGCCACCTTGACGCGGCTCGAGTCGGAGGGTCGCCGGGTCAAGCTGCTCTACACGGTCCCGAACTTCCACAACCCGGGCGGGACCACGCTCTCGCTCGAGCGGCGGCCCGCGATCGTGGCGATCGCACGGCGTCACGGTGTGCTGATCCTCGAGGACAACCCGTACGGGTTGCTCGGGTTCGACGGCGACGTCCTCCCGGCTCTCCAGACGTACGACCCCGAGGGGGTCGTGTACCTGGGCTCGTTCTCGAAGACCTTCGCCCCCGGCTACCGGGTGGGCTGGGCGCTCGCGCCGCACGCGATCCGTGAGCGCCTCGTGCTCGCGAGCGAGTCGGCGATCCTGTGCCCCTCGAACATGAGCCAGATGTCGATCTCGGCCTACCTGGCCACCTGCGACTGGCGCGGTCAGGTCAAGCAGTACCGCGAGCAGTACCGCGAGCGCCGCGACGCCACCCTCGGCGCGCTCGCCGAGTTCTTGCCGGATGCACGCTGGACCGTGCCGGCGGGCGGTTTCTACACCTGGCTGACGCTGCCCGAGGGTCTGGACGCGCAGGCGATGCTGCCGCGCGCGGTCACCGAGCTCGTCGCCTACGTGCCGGGCACCGCGTTCTACGCCGACGGCACCGGCCATCGGCACATCCGGCTCTCCTACTGCTACCCGACGCCGGAGCGCATCGAGGAGGGCGTGCGCCGCCTCGCGAACGTCGTCAACGACGAGCTCGACCTCGTGCGGATGTTCGGCACCGCCGGCGACTCGCAGGTGTCCGGAACGATCAACCCAGGGCCGAACCAGGCATGACCTCACCCCGAACGAGCACGCAGCAGAACGATCTCGAGGTCCTGATCCTCGCCGGCGGCCTCTCCCACGAGCGGGACGTCTCGATCCGCTCCGGCCGGCGCGTGGCGGACGCGCTGCGCTCGAGCGGGATGAGCGCGCACGTCCACGACGTCGACGGCGACCTGCTGGCCTACCTGCAGCAGACCCGGCCCGACGTCGTCTGGCCGATCCTGCACGGCTCCACCGGTGAGGACGGCTCGGTGCGCGACGTGCTCGATCTCGTCGGCGTGCCCTACGTGGGCACCGACGCCGCCGGCTCGCGGCTGTCCTGGAGCAAGCCGGTCGCGAAGACGCTGCTGCAGCAGGCGGGCGCGAGCACGCCCCGCTTCACCACGCTGCCGCAGACCCTGTTCCGCGAGCTCGGCACCCGCGGGGTGCTGGAGCGCGTGCTCGAGGTCCTGGGCCTCCCACTGGTGGTCAAGCCGGCCTCGGGTGGGTCGGCGCTCGGCGTCACCGTGGTGCGGGAGGCGACGGCGCTGCCGCGTGCGATGGTCGCCTGCTTCGCGTACGGCGACGAGGCGCTGATCGAGCAGCACATCGACGGCGTCGAGGTGGCGGTGTCCGTGGTGGACCTGGGCGACGGGCCGCAGGCGCTGCCCAGCGTCGAGATCGTCACCGACGGCGCCTACGACTTCGACGCGCGCTACAACCCCGGCCGCTCCGAGTACTTCGTGCCCGGCCGGCTCACGGAGGTGCAGGAGCTCGCCGCCTCCGAGCTCGCCGTGCTCGCCCACCGGGTGCTGGGGCTGCGTCATCTGTCCCGGACCGACATGATCGTGGACGCCGACGGCGTCGCCTGGGTCCTCGACATCAACGTCGCCCCGGGGATGACGGAGACCTCGTTGTTCCCGCAGGCTGCCGAGGCGAGTGGGTACGGCGTCGAGGAGCTCTACGCGACGCTGGTCCGGCGGGCCGCGGCCGGCTGACCGCGGTCACAGGTTGAAGCCGCCCGTGACCTCGATGTCCTGGCCGGTGATCCAGCGGCCGGCGTCGGAGAGCAGGAACGCGATCACGGGGCCGATGTCGTCGGGCTCGCCCAGCCGGCCGAGCGCCGTGCGGGACTCCAGGTCCGCCGTCAGCTCGGGCATGGTCTCGAACGCGCCGCCCGCGAACGGCGTCCGGGTGGGTCCGGGCGAGACCGAGTTGGCACGGATCCCGCGCCGGCTGAGCTCCTTGGCCAGGTAGCGGGTCAGCACGACCACGGCCCCCTTCATGGAGCCGTAGGCCGAGAAGCCCTCGGACAGACCCAGGGTCGCGGCGGAGTTGCTCGCGGTGTTGACGATCGCGCCGCCGTCGGCGAGCAGCGGCAGCAGCTCCTGCGTGAGCAGGTACGGACCCTTGAACAGGACGCGGTAGAACCGGTCGAGCTGCTCCTCGGTGGTGTCGGCGAACATCGTGCCACCGCCGAAGCCGGCGTTGTTGACCAGACCGGTGAACGACTGCGCGCCCCAGGTCTGCGTGAGCGCCTGCTCGACGGCGGCGCGGAACCCCCGGATGCTGACGCTGTCACCGAGGTCGAGCCGCAGCGCCACGGCCTCGACCCCCAGGCCCTGGATGTGTGCGACGGTCTCGAGAGCGCCGGCCTCGTTCGAGCTGTAGGTGAGGATGACGCCCGAGCCGCCCTCTGCGGCGCGGATGGCGGCGGCTCGACCGATGCCGGAGCTGGCTCCGACGACGACGGTGATCGACATGATGTCCCTCGTTCTCTGGTTGTCCGATACTGCTCGAGCGGGGCGAGCACGATCGCGCACGGCGCCGGCTTCCCCTGGAGACAAGTCAAGGTGCTGGCACCGCCCGAGTGTGAGATCGTTCGTCGTCGGTTCTTGCCTGATCCTGCTCGACGGGAGCGTGCGAGCCTGAGCGAGCGGAGACTGGTCGCATGGAGCTGGACGCGCTGCGCGCGCTTCTCGAGCGCCGCACTCCGCTGGGGACGAGCGAGCCGCTGCCCGGCGTGTTCCTCTCGCGAGAGCCGCGGCCGGGTGTCCCGCACGCCGACACCACCGGAACCACGTTCGCGCTGATCGTCCAGGGCACCAAGGAGCTGCGGCTGGGCGACCAGACCGTCACCTACGGGCCGGGCGAGTACCTGGTCACCTCGATCGACCTGCCGGTGATCGGGCGGTACTCCGAGGCGTCGACGACGGCCCCCGCACTGGGTTTCGGGATGACGCTGACCGCTCCCGCCATCGCCGAGCTGCTGCTGTCGACGGGAGCTCCACCGGGCGGGCACGGCAGCGGTCGCGGCGAGTCGCGCCCGGTGCGAGGCGAGCGTGCGGTGCCGGCACTCGTGACCAGCCGCTCGACGCCAGAGCTGCGTGACGCCGTCGGGCGGCTGGTCCGGCTGCTGGACCGCCCGCAGGACCTCCCGGTGCTCGGCCCGATGGTGCGCCGGGAGATCCTCTGGCTGCTCGTCACCGGGCCGCAGGGCGGGACGGTGCGCCAGCTCGGGCTGGCGGACAGCAAGCTCACGCGCATCGACCGGGTGGTGCAGTGGATCCGGGACCACGCCGCCGAGCCGATCCGGGTGGCGGACCTCGCCGATCGAGCCGGGCTCAGCGTCTCGGCATTTCACCGCACGTTCCGCGCCGTGACCGGCTCCACGCCGCTGCAGTTCCAGAAGCAGCTGCGCCTCGCCACCGCACGCCAGCTGCTGGCCTCGCAGGAGACGAGCGTGACGGCGGCCGCGTACGCCGTCGGCTACGAGAGCGCAGCGCAGTTCAACCGTGAGTACCGCCGCCTCTTCGGCACACCTCCCGGCCGGGACCGGGGGCGGCTGGTCTCCGTGCAGCCCGCCTGACAGCGGCGGCCGCGGCGGACCGAGCCGGCTACGCCGGCTGGTCCACCAGCGCCGCCGGTCCCGCGGTCCGGGGGAACAGGCGGGTCAGCACGTCGGTCATGGTGATGACCCCGATGGAGCCGTCGTCGCGCTGCACGACGGCGAGATGGTTCTGCGTCCTTCTCATCGTCGCGAGCGCCTCGTGGACCGGCGTGCCCGCCTGCAGCCGCAGCACCGGGCGGACCAGCTCGGCCGCCGCGCGATCGTCCGGCTCGGTGAGCGTGTCGCGCACGTGGACGAACCCGTTCGGCTGCCCCTCGCCGTCGACGACGAGCACCCGCAGGTGACCGGAGGCCTGGGTGGCGCGGCGCACGTCGGCGACGGTCGCGCCGGGGCGCACCGCCGTCATGCGCGCCGAGGGCCGGATGAGGTCGACCACCGTCAGCGACTGCAGCTCCAGCGCCCCGGTGATCTGCGTGGAGTAGCTGGCATCGAGCGCACCCACGTTCGTGGAGTGCTCGACGAGGTGGCGCAGGTCATCGGGGTTCTGGCCGGTCGCGAGCTCGTCGGCCGGCTGGACGCCCACCTTGCGCAGGCACCAGTTGGCCATCTCGTTCAACGTGCGCAGCAGCGGCCGGGTCAGGAACATGAAGCCGCGCATCGGCAGCGCCAGCAGCGTGGCCGAGGCCTCCGGGTGGGCGATCGCCCAGGACTTGGGCGCCATCTCACCGACCACCAGGTGGAGGAAGGTCACGATGACCAGCGCGAGCACGAAGCCCGCCACGTCGGCGACCCACAGCGCGAGTCCCCAGGTCTCGAAGAGCGGGGTGAGCCAGTGGTGCACGGCCGGCTTGGTGATCGCACCCAGCGCAAGGGTGCAGACCGTGATGCCGAGCTGGGAGCCCGCCAGCAGCACCGTCAGCTCGGTCGAGCTGCGCAGCGCAGCCCGTGCCGAGCGGCTGGTCGCGGCGGCGTCCTCGAGCCGGTGCTTCTTGGCGGCCAGCAGGGCGAACTCGATGGCGACGAAGAAGGCGCTCAGGGCGATCAGCGCGATGGTGACCGCGATGACGACGACAGGGTTGCTCATCGGTCGCTCCCCTGCGTCGCGTGGCTCGGCTCGTCCATCGTGACGCGCACGAGCGAGGGCACGTGGCGATCGATCGCCAGCACCTCGATGTCGATGGTGCGGATCGGCGGCTCCTCGGCTCGCGCCAGGTCGGCGAGGTCCGGGGGCAGCGTGATCGTGACGACCGTGCCGACGTCGGGGAACGAGCCGTGCTCGCTGATGATCAGGCCTGCGATGGTCTCGTAGTCACCGCGCGGCAGCTCGTGGCCGACCGACCGCTCGACCTCGTCGATGTGGATCTCGCCGGCCATCACCCAGGTCCCGTCGTCCTCGACCGGGACGTAGCCCGGCTCGGTCGGGTCGTGCTCGTCGGTGATCTCGCCCACCAGCTCCTCGGCCAGGTCCTCGACGGTGACGACGCCCGCGAGGCCGCCGTACTCGTCGATCACGCACGCCAGCTGGTTCTTGCCGCTGACGAGGATGCGCAGGGCCTCGGGCAGCCGCATGGCGGTCGGCACCACCACGGGTGACCGCATCAGGGTGGTCGCCGCGCTGCTGTCGGGGAGGTCGGTGTCGAGGACGTCCTGCAGGTGGACCACGCCCACGACCTGCTCGGTCTCGTCCAGCACCGGGTAGCGCGAGTGGCCGGCGGCCATCGCGGTGCGGATCTCACCGAGGGTGTCGTCGGCTCGGAGCACGTCGACGCGAGCCCGCGGGATCATCGCGTGCTCGGTGTCGCGCTCGGGGAAGTCGAGGATCCGGTCCAGCAGCACCGACAGCTCCTCGGGCAGGTCGCCGCTCTCGCGGGAGTCAGCCACGATGTGCTCGAGGTCGCGAGCGGTCGCTGAGTGCTCGACGTCGTGGACCGGCTCGATCCGCAGGGCGCGCAGCAGCAGGTTCGACGCCCCGTCGAACGCCCAGATCAGCCAGCCGAACAGGCGCAGGTACCAGGTGGTCGAGGTCGCCAGCCCGACGGCGATCGGCTCCGGCCGCGCGATCGCGAGGTTCTTGGGGAACAGCTCGCCGAACAGCATCTGCACGAAGGTCGAGAACACCAGCGCCAGCACGGTGCCGACGGCGATGCCCACACCGGTGGGCACCCCGACGCCGCCGAACGCCTCGCCCAGCGACTCACCGATCAGTGGCTCGGCCACGTAACCCACGAGCAGACCGGTCACGGTGATGCCGAGCTGGGCGCCCGAGAGCATGAACGACGTACGCCGCGTCACCGCGAGGGCGCGGTCGGCCCCGGTGTCGCCGCGGGACGCGCGCGCGCTCAGCCTCGACCGGTCGACGGCCATGTACGCGAACTCTTGCGCGACGAAGTATCCGGTCGCCGCGGTGATCAGCAGCACGACCACGATCCCCAGCAGCAGGGACAGTACCCACATCAGCAACTCCCCCCTCTCGCCACTAGGTGCAGCTCAAGGGGGCTCGTACTGTCGCTGTCCATCACTCTCCAGGTCGGGGTCGACGACGCGGGATCACGCTCAGAGGCGCGAGTCCCGAACGTGCATGCTACGGCAACGTCAGTCGCGGGTCCCGTCCCGCAGCACGCCCGGGTCCTCGGGCACCAGCGCGTCGAGGATCCGGTTGAGGTCCGCGACGTTCGCGAACTCGATGCTGACGCTGCCCTTGCGCTGCCCCAGGTTGACCTTGACCTTGGTGTCGAGGCGGTCCGAGAGCCGCGCGGCCAGGTCCTGGAGAGCGCCGCGGTGCACTCCCGCACGCGGGCCGCTGCGGCGGGCGGGCCGCTCGTCCTCGCCGGTCTCGCCCAGCGCCACGATCTCCTCCGTGGCGCGCACGCTGATGCCCTCGGCGACGATGCGCTGGGCGAGGCGCTCCATGGCGGCGCCGTCGGGCAGGCCGAGGAGCGCACGCGCGTGGCCGGCGGACAGCACGCCCGCCGCGACCCGGCGCTGCACCAGCGGCGGCAGCTTCAGCAGGCGCAGCGTGTTCGAGATCTGCGGCCGCGACCGCGCGATGCGGGTCGCGAGCTCCTCCTGGGTGCAGCCGAAGTCCTCGAGCAGCTGCGTGTAGGCCGCAGCCTCCTCCAGCGGGTTCAGCTCGCTGCGGTGCAGGTTCTCCAGCAGCGCGTCGCGCAGCATGTCGTCCTGGTCGGTGTCTCGGATGATCGCGGGGATCGTGTCCCGCTCCGCGAGCTGCGACGCGCGCCAGCGCCGCTCGCCCATGATCAGCTCGTAGGTGGGCTGCCCGGCCTCGTCGGTGCCGCGGGGGCGCACGACGATCGGCTGCAGCACGCCCACGGTGCGGATCGAGTCCGCGAGCTCGGACAGCTTGTCCTCGTCGAAGACCGTGCGGGGCTGCACCGCGTTCGGCACGATCGAGCCGATCGGCACCTCGGCGAAGGTGGCGCCGGGCACCGGGACGAGATCGACCCCACCCGCTGCGCTCGGCGAGGTCTCCTCGCCAGGGTTCGCTCCGCCGTCGGGGCTCTCGTCGTTCCCCTGCCCGACGGCGGTGCTGTCCTCGCCCTCCTCGCTCACGTCGTCGTTGGCGTAGGGGCTGCGGGTGTCGGGGAAGAACACGTCGACGGGTCGGCCGGCGCCGCGCTCGCCTGCGGCGGGACCGGTGGGCCCGGTCGGGATGAGCGCGCCGAGGCCTCGGCCGAGAGCGTGTCGGCGCTCGTTCATCAGGATGCTCCTTCGTTGCCGGGTGACCGCAGGGTGATCTCGCGCGCGGCCTCGCGATACGTCAGCGACCCGCTCGAGCCCGGGTCGTAGGTGAGGACGGTCTGGCCGTGCCCCGGCGCCTCGGAGATCCGCACCGAACGCGGCACGGTGGTCCGCAGCGTCTGCTCGGGAAAGTGCTCGCGGACCTCGGCGGCGACCTCGCGCGCGAGGTTGGTGCGCGCGTCGTACATCGTCAGCAGGATCGTCGAGACGTGCAGGGCGGGGTTGAGGTGCGCGCGGATCAGCTCGATGCTGTTGAGCAGCTGGCCCAGGCCCTCGAGCGCGTAGTACTCGGTCTGGATCGGGATCAGCACCTCGCGGGCCGCGACGAACGCGTTGACGGTGAGCAGGCCGAGGCTGGGCGGGCAGTCGATGAACACGTAGTCGATCCGCGGCTGACCCTCGCGCAGCCGGTGCCGCAGGTACTCGGCGAGCGCGTTCCGCAACCTGTTCTCCCTGGCCACGAGCGAGACGAGCTCGATCTCGGCTCCCGAGAGGTCGATCGTGGCAGGCACCACGCTGAGGTTGGGGAAGGCGGTGGACTGCACCACGACCTCGTGGATCGGCGCCTCGTTGATCAGGACGTCATAGGTCGACGGCGTGCCCGCCCTGTGCTCGGCGCCGAGCGCCGTGGAGGCGTTGCCCTGCGGGTCGTTGTCGATGACGAGGACGTGCAGACCTGCGGCGGCGAGCGCGGCCGCGAGGTTGACGGTCGTCGTCGTCTTGCCGACGCCGCCCTTCTGGTTCGCGACCGTGAACACCCGCGTCTGCGCCGGCCGGTCGTAGACGTGACCGTGCAGGGCGACCCGACGGCGCGCCTCTTCGGCGAGCTCGGCCAGCAGCGGCGTATCGCCGTCAACCTGCGGGATCACGTCGAGCCGGGCCTGGCGGTGGGCGTCCAGCGGGGAGTCGGGTTGCATCGGTTCCTGGGGTCGAGCGGAGGGTCACCACAGCCTACGGCTGCGCGGCCTCGCGCACGCCGGTGGGGACATCGTCCGTGGACGGCGGCCTCACACACCTCGACATCGGGTCGTCGGCCCGGAAGGGCGCGGCTCACTGCGGACGACACCGAGGAATACGATCGGATTCGCGACAGTATCCGCGCGCCCTCTGAGCAGCGCCGGCATCGCTCCCGCGCGAGCCGCCCGCGAGATATCGGGCTGAGAGCGCGCTCTCGATTGGGGCCCTGCGAGTGCTTGACGGCGCCGGACGATTCCGCAATACTCCCTGATACGATCCGATCGGAAGTTGATCTACGCTTCCAGGGCAAAGGAGCTCGGTGTGACACAGCAGATAGATCGCAGGCAGTTCTTGCGGACGGTGCAGGCGGGTGCCATCGGGGCGGGCCTGCTCGGCCTCGCGGCGTGTGGTTCGGGCTCCGGCTCCGGCGGCGCGACCGGCGGTGGCGGCGGGACCGGTGGCGGCGGCGCCGCTCGCGTCCGCGCCGCGTGGTGGGGCGGCGACGTCCGGCACGCGAAGTTCAACGAGATCTACGACCTCTACCAGGCCGCCAACGAGGGCGTCACGATCGAGCGCGAGTTCGCCGACTGGAGCTCGTACTGGGAGCGGCTCCCCACCCAGTTCGCCGGCGGCCAGGCCCCGGACATCATCCACGTCACCGAGCGGCAGGTCTCCGACTACGCCAGCCGCGACCAGCTCGCCGACCTCGAGGCGCTCGCCGGCGAGGGGCTCATCGACCTGTCCCACTTCACCGACTCCTCGATCGACGCCGGTCGCTACGACGGTCGCCTCGTCATGCTGCTCATCGGCGCCACGATCCCCGCCACCATGTGGAACCAGGCGATGTTCGACGCCGCCGGCATCGAGGCACCGTCGGTGGGCTGGGACTGGAACGGCTTCTACGAGCGGTGCGAGGCCTTCCGGGCAGCGCTGCCGGACGGCCAGTGGGGTTCGACGTATCAGGCGGTGTCGACGCCGACGTTCGACACCTTCCTCATCCAGAACGGCAAGAGCATCTTCGCGCCCGACGCCTCGCCCGAGCTCAACTTCGAGGCGGCAGACGCGGAGGAGTGGTTCGCGATGTGGAAGGAGCTCCAGGACGCGAACCTGTGCCAGAGCGCGGAGTCCGCCTCGGAGCAGCAGAGCGCGCCGTTCGAGGACACCTCGTTCGCGAGGTCCGAGGCGGCGATGCACGTGCAGAACTCGAACCAGCTGGTCACCTTCCAGACCGCGATCGGCGAGGAGAACCCGCTCCACCTGGCACCGTTCCCGCAGATGGGCGCTCAGCCTGCCTCGCTGGTCATCGGCTCCTACGTGTCGATCAACGAGGGCAGCGAGTCCAGGGAGGAGTGCGCGAAGATCGTCGACTTCTTCGTCAACGACCCCGAGGCCAACACGATCTTCGGCCTCGAGCTCGGCACGCCCGGCAACAGCAACTGGGCCGAAGCCGTCGAGGCCGACCTCGCCGAGGTCGACCGCCGCGTCCTCGACTTCGCCACCGAGGTCGAGAGCCAGTCGGTCTTCGCGACACCGCGTCCGGCGGGCAGCGCCCGCTCGGAGACGCTGATGGTGGAGCTCGGCCTCGCGGTCGGGTTCGAGCAGCTCACGCCGGCCGAGGCCGGTACCCGCCTGGTGGACGACCTGAGGGCCGCCATCACCGAGGCCGCCGCCGGATGACCTGACCCGCTCACGGGCCGCACGCCCGGTATCCGCTCATCCGACACCTGGACACGGAGTAGACGACCGCCCATGGCGACAAGGACACGGCCCAAGCGCGAGCGGAGCGAGTACGCGCGCAAGGAGGCTCGAGCAGCCTGGCTCATGCTCACACCCTGGCTGCTCGGGCTGGCGCTCATCACCGCGATCCCGATGGTGGCGTCGCTCTTCCTGTCGTTCACGAGCTACCCGCTCCTCGCGGCGCCGACCTGGGTCGGGCTGGACAACTACCTCCGGCTCGCCGACGACCCGCGGTTCCTCGCCGCGCTCGGAGTGACGTTCCGCTACGTGTTCATCTCGGTGCCGCTCCAGCTGGGGTTCGCGCTGACCCTGGCGCTGCTGCTCAACCGCGGCCTGAGCGGGATGCGGTTCTACCGCAGCGCCTTCTACCTGCCGTCGCTGCTGGGCGCCAGCGTGACGATCGCGATCCTGTGGCGGCAGGTGTTCGGCAAGGACGGCATCTTCAACGACGTGCTCGCCCTGGTGGGCATCGAGGGCATGAGCTGGATCGGCAACCCCAGCACAGCGCTGTCGACCCTGATCGTGCTGAACGTGTGGACGTTCGGTTCCCCGATGGTCATCTTCCTGGCCGGGCTGCGTCAGATCCCGCGCGAGTACTACGAAGCGGCTGCGGTGGACGGCGCAGGCCGGTTCAGCCAGTTCCGGCGCATCACGCTGCCGCTGCTGACGCCGGTGGTGTTCTTCAACGTGATCCTGCAGTTCATCCACGCGTTCCAGGCGTTCACGCCGTCGTACATCGTCAGCGGCGGCAGCGGAGGGCCGGTCGACTCGACGCTCTTCTACACCCTCTACCTCTACCAGCGCGGCTTCACCCAGTTCCAGATGGGCTACGCCTCCGCGATGGCGTGGGTGCTGCTGCTGATCATCTGCGTCTTCACCGCACTGAACTTCTTCGGATCCAGGTACTGGGTCTTCTACGGGGACGAGAAGTAGAGCCATGGCTATCGCCCGCACCGCTGCCAAGCGCATCAGCAACAACCCGGATGCCGACACCTCCCGGTTCGCCGGAGCCCAGGCCTCGCGCTTCACCCGGACGTTGCGTCACCTGCTGCTGATCACCGCCACGATCGTGATGCTCTACCCGGTGATCTGGATGCTGCTCAGCTCGCTGAAGCCGCAGGAGGAGATCTTCAGCACCGGGCTGTGGCCCGAGAGCTGGACCCTGGAGAACTACACCAACGGCTGGAACGCCCTGCAGCACGGGTTCGGCCGGTTCTTCACGAACTCCGCGATCATCGCGGCCGCCGCGGTCATCGGCAACCTCGCCTCGTGCTCGTTGGCGGCGTTCGCGATCGCCCGGCTGCGGTTCCGTGGCAACAAACTGGTGCTCGGCATCGTCCTGCTCACCATCATGCTGCCGTACCACGTGGTCGTCGTGCCCCAGTACGTCGTGTTCTCCTCGATCGGCTGGGTCAACACCTTCTGGCCGCTGATCCTGCCGAAGTTCCTCGCGACCGATGCGTTCTTCATCTTCCTGATGGTGCAGTTCATCCGGTCCCTGCCCCGCGAGCTGGACGAGGCGGCGCGCCTCGACGGGTGCGGACCGTTCGGCATCTACGGCCGCATCATCCTGCCGCTGACGGTCCCCGCGCTGGCGACGACCGCGATCTTCACGTTCATCTGGACCTGGAACGACTTCTTCACGCCGCTGATCTACCTCAACGACCCGGCCACGCACACGGTGCCGATCGCTCTGAGCAGCTTCCTCGACTCCACCGGGCAGTCCTCGTACGGCTCGCTCTTCGCGATGTCGATGCTCGCGCTGGCTCCCATCGTCGGGTTCTTCATCGCCGCCCAGCGCTACCTGGTCGAGGGCATCGCGACGACGGGCGCGAAGGGGTGAACGACGCCGTCCGCCTGAGCATCGACCCCGCCGCGGCCGTCGACCTCAGCTTCCCGATCGACCCGCACCACTTCCGGTGGCGCCACGAGCGCGAGCTCGTGGACCGGCTCCGGGACGGTGCCCCGTTCGAGACCTCGCGCTTCGCCATGTCGGCGCACGCGTTCACGCACGCCGATGCGCCGTCGCACGTCGCCGCGGGAGCGCACGCCCTGCACGAGGTGCCGGTCAGCACCTGGGTCGGCACCGCCTCGGTGCTCGACCTCAGCGACATCGCCCCCGGCGCCCCGATCGGCGCCGACCAACTGGCGCGGGCAGCCCGGCGTGCGCCCGAGCTGGTACCCGGCGACATCGTGCTGCTGCGTACCGACTGGGACCGCCGCCGCGACATCGCGACACCGGACTACTGGCACGACGCCCCCTGGGTGGACCGCAGCGGTGCCGAGTGGCTCGCCGGCGGCGGGCCCCGGGCCGTCGGCTTCGACTTCCCGCAGGACGAGCCGATCCGGCGCACGCTCGCGGGCGAGCCGGGGACGCCGCCGGAGTTCGTCACGCACGACGTGCTTCTCCGCAGCGGCATCGGCCTCATCGAGTACCTGCACGGTCTCGACCGCCTCCCCGCGCGGGTGCTCCTCGTCGCGGCACCGATCGCCCTCGTGGGCAGCGACGGCGGTCCCACCCGAGCACTCGCGTTCCCCCTGACAGCACCGCCACACGGGCACGGCACCACAACAGAAAGGCAACCGTGATCTCTCTCCACGAAGGCCGGACGACCAGCGACCTCTCGGGACCCTGGTCATACGCGCTCGACCCCGAGGACACCGGCGAGGAGCGCGGGTTCGGATCCGCCGAGCTCGACGTGACCGAGTGGGCCACGCTCGAGCTGCCGACGAACTGGTACCTCACCGAGATCGGTGACTACTTCGGCACGGTGTGGTTCCGCCGCACCTTCACGGTGCCGCCGGAGTTCGAGGGTCAGCGGGTCTACCTGCGGTTCGGGGCGGTGGACTACTTCGCGGACGTCTGGGTCAACGGCACCTTCGTCGGGTCCCACGAGGGCATGTTCAACCCGTTCGAGATCGACGTCACCGACCTCGTCGACCGGGACGGCGAGAACGTCGTCGTGCTCAAGGACGGCGCGCCGCGTGACGACACCGAGTACATCCAGGCGGTGTTCTCCGACAACCCGCTCTCGGACGACTACCAGCGGCACCAGGCCAGGTCGATCAGCCAGATCAAGGGCCACATGATCGACGCGATGCACCGCCCGGGCTCGATGACGAAGTTCCGTCAGGACGGCAACTCCGGGGGTCCGTGGGGAAGCATCTCGCTGATCGCCCGGCCGGACGTGCACGTCTCCTACGCCCGGATCTTCACGCGGATCGGCATCAAGAAGGACTGGCTGGGCGACCAGCTGGACAAGCCCGACGGGACCGGTCTGGTCGCCGTCGACGTCACGATCGTCAACACGACCGGCACGGTCGTGCGGACGACGGCGCGACTGACCGTCACGCCCAAGACCTTCGACGGCCCCGCCGTCAGCGGCCCCGACCGCCCGGTCGTGCTGCAGCCCGGCGAGAACGTCGTCAAGCTCGTGCTCACCGTGCGGGACGCACGGCTGTGGTGGACCTGGGACCACGGCAACCCCGACCTGTACGTCGCCACGATCGCCGTCGGCGAGGACTGCCTGGACCAGACCTTCGGCATCAAGGAGATCCGTCACGACGAGCCGACCGGCCAGTGGTACCTCAACAACAAGCGCATCTTCCTGCGCGGCATGCGGTACATCACCTCGCAGTGGCTGAGCGAGGGCAACCGCACGCTGTGGTCGGAGGACCTCGGCAAGATGCTCGACATGCAGATCAACTCGATCCGCATCGGCAGCCACGTCGAGCCCGACGAGTTCTACACGATGTGCGACGAGATGGGCTTCCTCGTCTGGCAGGTGTTCCCGCTGCACTACTGCGTCAGCGACAGCGACGACTTCATCGAGCGGGCGTCGGAGATGATCCGCGACATGGGTCAGATGCTGGTCAACCACGCCAGCATGGGCATGTGGTCGGTCTTCAAGGAGCCCGAGATCTACCTGCTGCCGGACAAGCCGAACAACTTCTTCCGGCTGTGCCAGATCCTCAAGGAGACGCTCGGCACGGTCGACCCCACCCGCTGGATCCACCTCGGTGACTACCGCGAGGGTGCGCAGAACCTCATGATCGGCGGCGTCCAGCCCGGCGACATGGACCTGAGCCAGAAGATCATCCAGCCGCAGATCGTCGAGTTCGGTGCGGCGTCGATCCCGGTGCTGGAGACCCTCAAGACCTTCATCCCCGAGGACAAGCTGTGGCCCCCGCACTGGGACACCTGGGAGTACCACGGGTTGTTCTACGACCTCGCCTTCGGGTTCGCCAAGATCGACATCGGCAGCTCGCTCGAGGAGTTCATCGACAACTACCAGTCGTACGAGGCGCTGGTCGTCAAGGAGCAGATCGAGTTCTTCCGGCAGCGCAAGTACAGCCCGGTCGCCTCGATGTACCTCTACTACTGGAGCGACTCCTGCCCGATCATCGGGTCCGGGCTGCTCGACTACTACCGCCGGCCGTACAAGGTCTACGACTGGATGAAGGCGGTCTACACCCGCGTGCTGGTCAGCCTCGAGCGCGAGGTGACGCCCTACGTCATCGGCCGGGAGAAGGTGTACGCGCCGACGCAGACCTTCACCGCGAAGCTGTGGCTGACCAACGACGTCGACGCGGCCTACGAGGGTGCGCAGATCTCATGGCGGATCAGCCACCGCGAGAGCGGCACCGAGGTCGCGCGCAACGCGTTCTCGGGCACCATCCTCGCCGACTCGGTGGCGGTGACCGATCACGTGGTGTGGCCGATCCCGGCCGACGCCCCGACCGGGGAGTACCGGGTCGACATGCTGGTCACCGATGCCGCGGGCACCGAGCTGTCCAGCAACTTCATGGACATCGTGGTGCGGTGACATGAGCGAGCAGCGAGCAGTCGTCATCACCGGCTCCGGGAGCGGGATCGGCCAGGCCACGGCCGCCGCCTTTCTCGCCCAGGGTGCCACCGTGCATGGCTTCGACCTCGCCGAGCCGCAGCCGGACCCCCTGCCGGAGCGCGACTCCGGCAGGTGGGTCCCCCACCGGCTGGACGTGGCGGACGCCGACGCCGTGCGCGCGGCCCTCGGTCGGGTGGTCGACGAGGAGGGCGGCGTCGACGTGCTGGTCACGAGCGCGGCCGTGGGCTTCCCCGAGCCGTTCAGCGAGATGACGCCGGAGTCCTGGGACCGGGTCTTCGGCATCAACGTCACCGGCACCATGACCTGCATCCAGACCGTGCTGCCGTCGATGATCGAGAACGGCAGCGGGGCCGTCGTGGTGATCTCCTCGATCGCCGGCCGGACCAGGAGCGTCGCCAACGGCGCTCACTACACGGTGTCCAAGTACGGCCTGATCGGGCTCACCCGACACCTGGCTGCCGAGCTCGCGGGCACCGGGGTACGGATCAACTGCGTGGCCCCCGGGCCCACGAACTCGCCGATCCTCACGGCGAACTCGAGCGAGGAGGAGATCGAGGGGATCGTCCAGCGCACGCCGTTGCGTCGGATCGCCGAGCCCGAGGACGTCGCCTCGGTCGTGGAGTTCGTGGCGGACCCCCGGGCCCGCCACATCCACGGCGCGGTGCTCGACGTCAACGGAGGGCTGTACTGATGGCACGCGGCGTGCTCGTCACCGGCGCCGCGGCCGGCATCGGAGCGGCGACGGCGGACCTGTTCCTCGCCGACGGCCACGGCGTCACCGGAGCCGACCTCGCCGCACCTGCGCCCCGGGCCGACGAGCGGTTCCTGCCGCTCCAGCTCGACCCGACGTCGGCCGACTCCCAGCGCGACATGGTCGAGGCCGCCGTCGAGCACGCCGGACGGCTCGACGTGGTGGTCACGCACGCCTTCGTGGGATCGACCACCCCGCTCGCGGACCTCACGCTCGAGGAGTGGAACCGCGTGATCGGCATCAACCTCCGGGGCGCGATGCTGACGATCAAGACGGCGCTGCCCCACTTGCGCAGCGGCGCGGCGATCGTGGTGACGTCCTCGATCGCGGGGCGCCGGTACAGCAGCGTGATGGGCCCGCACTACACCGTCGCCCGGTACGGCCTGATCGGGCTCACCCGGCACCTCGCGGAGGAGCTGGCCGGCAGCGGCATCCGCATCAACGCCGTCTGCCCGGGACCTCCGGACACGCCGCAGATGTGGGAGGTGACCACCGACGAGCAGCGCCGCGAGATCGCGGCTCGCACGCCGACCCGGCGCCTGGCTGCACCGGACGACGTGGCCGAGACGATCGCGTTCCTCGCGGGCTCGGGTGCCCGCCACATGCACGGCGCGGTCGTGGACGTCAACGGCGGCCTCCACTGATCAGCCCCGCGCCGACCCGAGAGGACGACCGATGACCCGCCCCGACGCGCGCCGCGCAGTCGCCGTGGCCACGATCGGCCTCGACGGCTTCGGGGACGAGAACTTCGAGTACGCCTTCGACCTCATCCCCCGCCTGGGCATCCGGCGCGTCGAGCTCAACTGCTGGTACGGGCGCAACCTGACACCGTCGGGGATCGAGTCGATCCGGGTCCGGTGCGCCGAACGTGGCCTGCTGCCGGTCTCGCTGCACCTGCCGGGGTTCAGCAGCGCCGGCAACGCCGACCACGCGCGCGAGGTGGCGCGGTGGCTGTGGGTGCTGGAGGCCGCCGATCGCCTCGGAATCGGCCTGATCAAGGCGACAGGCAGTGCCCGCGGCACCGCCGGCGGCCTCGAGGGCGTGATCGACGTGCTGCGCCAGATCACACCCGTGGCAGCCGACCGCGGCGTCACGATCGCGCTCGAGAACCACGTCGACAACGTGCTCGAGCTGCCCGAGGACTACCGGAGGATCTTCGAGGCGGTGCCCTCGGAGACGATCGGCATGTGCCTCGACACCGGTCACTTCACGGCCTCCGGCGTCGACATGATCGCCGTCGTCGACGAGCTCGGTGACCGGATCGTGCACGTCGATCTCAAGGACTGCGCATCGTCGCAGGGGCGCGAGGACTTCGTCGGGTTCGGCGAGGGGATCGTGGACTTCGACGCGGTGCTGGGGCGGCTGGTCGAGCGCGACTACAGCGGGCTGCTGCTCGTGGAGTTCCCGCGCCGCAGCCTCGACACGGTGATCGACGACCTGACAGCCGGCGCGCGGATCGCGCGGCGCTACGCGACGGAGGACGACTGATGGTCCGGATCGGCTTCATCGGCGCGGGCGGCGTCGCGCGACACCATGTCACGCACCTCCTCGAGCACCCCGAGGTGCAGATCACCGCCGTCGTCGACCCCGACGTCGAGAACGCGGGCCGGTTCGCCGAGCGCACCGGCGCACGCGTCCTCGCCTCCACGGACGAGGCGATCGGCCACGTGGATGCCGCCTACGTGACGACGCCACCGCGGGTGCGGATCCCGATCGTGCGCGCGCTGGCCGAGGCCGGCCGTGGGATCTTCTGCGAGAAGCCGCTCGCGGCCACGGTGGCGGACGCGCTGGCGCTCACCGCGATCGTCGAGGAGCACGGCGTGCCGTTCATGATGGGCTTCATGCGCCGGTGGCACCCGCCCTACCGCCACCTCAAGGAGCTCGCTGACGACGGTGAGCGGCTCGGCACGCCGCTGCAGCTGTTCCGGCAGCGGCTCGGCCACCTGCCACCGGGCCCGGGCAACTGGCGCGCCGACGCCGATCAGCTGTGCGGCATGACGGTGGAGTCGGTCTCCCACGACATCGACCTGTTCCGCTGGCTGGGCGGGGAGATCGTCGCGGCACGCGGTGAGGTGCTCTGCTCCGACCCCGAGCTGCCGGGCTTCGACGACACCCTGGCGGCGACCGTGCGGTTCACCTCCGGAGCGACCGGATCGCTCCAGGTGAGCTGGGCGAGCCGGATCCAGCGCAACCAGTGCGGAGTGCTCGGGACGCGGTCGGCAGCCGTGGTCTCCGGTGCCGGGATGTGGTCCTCGGAGGTGCTGGACGTCGCCGGGGCCGTGACCGACCTGCCACGGGAGGACGCCGAGGACATGGGCTACGGCGGCGAGACCGCCGCGTTCCTCGCGATGCTGGCGGGCGGCTCCGACCCGGTACCGGGTGTGCGCGACGGCCTGCGAACCGTGGAGATCTCGCACGAGATCCTCGGGTCCTCCACCGCCGAGAGCCGCTGACGCGCGGTCTCGCTACCGACCCGTGAACCTCGGTGGTCGACGCTCGACGAAGCTCGCGACACCGGTCCGGAAGTCCTCGCTGCCGTAGACGTCGCGATAGACGTCGTCGACCGGCACCTGGCTCACCGCGGCGTCGATGCGTCGCTCCAGACCCTTGACCGAGCGCAGCGTCAGCGGAGCGGCCGTACGGATGCGGTCGAGCGCGGTCGCCACGAGGGTCTCCAGCTCCTGGCCGTCGGCCACGGCGGTGACGAAGCCGGCAGCCCGGGCCTCGGCGGCGTCGAGCAGCCGACCGGTCAGCAGGATCTCGCTGGTCAGGCGCCGCCCCAGGGTGGCGTGCAGCCGCGCGATCGAGGTGGCGGACAGGGTGTTGCCGATCGTCTGCGCGATCGGCGACCCGAACCGTGCGCGGCTGGTGGCGTACACGATGTCGGCGAGCGCGGCCAGCACCAGCCCGCCGCCCACGCACGCGCCGTCGACCACGGCGAGCACCGGCACCCGCACCGCGAGCAGGGCGCTCTGCACCTGACGCATCCGGCGCTCGTACTCGACGCCGAGATCGCCGTCCGTGATGGCGAGGAGCTCGTTGATGTCGGTGCCGCCCGCGAAGTGGCCCTCCGCGCCCCGGAGCACGACGGCGCGCACGCTGCGGTCGTCGCGGACGTCGTCGCACGTGGCCTCGAAGGCGTCGTACATCGCGTGGTCGAGCGCGTTGCGCCGCCGCGGGTTGGCGAAGGTGACCGTGACGACGTCGTCCGCCCTCTCGACGAGGACCGAACCCGTCACGCCTGGCCGCCCAGCAGCTCGTCGCGGTGCTCGTCGAGCAGCGGCGGGTGGCGCCGTGCCTGCGCCGGCGTGCCTGAGAGCTTGACGGGGAATCCGAGGGTCTGCACGGTGCCCTCGACCGGGTGGGGGATGGTCTGCACCATCTCGCGTGCCTGCGTGTGCGGGTCGGCGAGCACGGCGTCGTAGGGCTGGATCTTGCCGGCGGGCACGCCTGCGGCCAGCAGGCGCTCGACCCATGCGTCGGTCGTGTCGGTGGCCAGCACCTCGCTGATCAGGTCGGCGAGCTCGGCGCGGTTGCGCATCCGGTCGGGGTTCGTGGCGAACCGCTCGTCACTCTCCAGCTCGGGGCGTCCGAGCGCGGCGCAGAGATAGCCCCAGAGCCGCTGGTTGTTCGCCCCGATCGTCATCCAGCCGTCCGCGGTCTCGAAGGCTTGGTACGGGGCGGACATGCGGTGCGCGGAGCCGGTGGCCACCGGCACCTGTCCGCTGGCCCAGTACTCGGTTGCCTCCCACACGGACAACGCCAGGGCCGAGTCGTACAGGGACGTCTCGATCCGTTGCCCCTCGCCGGTGCGCAGCTTGTGGATGTACGCGCTCAGGATCCCGTAGACGCAGAACAGACCGGAACCCAGGTCTGCGACCGGCACCCCCGCCTTGACCGGCGGGCCGCCGGGTGACCCGGTCACGCTCATCACCCCGGCCAGGCCCTGGGCGATGAGGTCGTACCCGGCGCGCTGGGAGTAGGGACCGTACGAGCCGAAACCCGTGATGCTGGCGTAGATGATCGACGGTGCGACCGCCCGCAGCGACTCGTAGTCGATCCCGAGCCGCTCGGTCACGCCCGGGCGGTAGTTCTCGACGACGACGTCGGCCTCCGCGACCAGGTCGAGGAGGTGCTGTCGGTCCTGCTCGTCGCGCAGGTCGAGGACGACGCTGCGCTTGTTGCGGTTGAGCGCGAAGAACGCCGGTCCGTCGTCGCCCTTGCCCGAACGCCCCCACGAGTGCCGGGTCTGGTCCCCGCCGCCGGGCGGCTCGACCTTGACCACGTCCGCGCCGAGATCGGCGAGGAGCATCGTGCTGAAGGGCCCGGCCATCACCTGCGTCAGGTCGATGACCTTCATGCCCGCGAGTGCTCCGGCGTTCATCGGCTGTCCTCCGGGTGATCGTTGGCGAACGGTGCCGTCACTGGTCCTCCGCGGCGGGTACGGCGTCGAGGTCGCCGTCGACCGCAGCAGCCACGACGGCGCTCGCTGCGGCCAGGGTCAACGTGCGCGGGTTGTTCTCGCTCAGCCGCACGGCGCGGACTCCCTGCTCGGCGATCCATGCGACATTCTCGGTGCTGACACCGATCGCGGACAACGTGCGGGGAATCCCCAGAGCGCTGAGGAAGTCGCGCACCAGGTGCGGCGCGCGACCGGCGAGGTCGCCGTCAGGGCCCGAGGCGCCGAAGATGCGAGCGATCGCCGCCATCTCCTCGAGCCGCTCCACCTGGTTGTAGGCCATCACGTACGGGAGCAGGCAGCCCACACCCACCCCGTGAGCGGTGCCGGTCAGCACCCCGATCGGGTACTGGAGGGCGTGGGCGGCGGCCGTCCCAGCGGTACCGAAGGCCAGCCCTCCGAGCAACGACGCGTACATCGTCTCGGTGCGCGCGGACAGGTTGGTCGGATCGCGGTAGGCCACCTGCAGGCCCGCGACCAGGGCGCTGATGCCCTGGAGCGCCAGCGTGTCGGTGAGGCGGCTGCGCCCGACGAAGACCCGGTCGCGCGGCAGCTCGGGCGTCCCCTGCCGCTGGCGCGCGGTCAGCGACTCGACGCAGTGCGCGAGCGCGTCGGCCCCCGCGGCCGCTGTCACCTCAGGCGGGCAGGTGATCGTCAGCTCGGGGTCGCACACCGCCACCCGCGGGATGAGGTGGGGGCTCGAGATGCCGACCTTCATGCCGAGGGTGGCGTCGGCGACGACCGCGACCGGGGTGGCCTCCGACCCGGTGCCGGCGGTGGTCGGCACGGCGATCAGCGGAACGACAGGCCCCGGGACGCCGAACTCGCCGTAGTAGTCGGACGGCGACCCGCCGTGGCGGAGCAGGGTCGCGACCACCTTGGCGAGGTCGATACAGCTGCCGCCCCCGACCGCCACGATCAGCTCGGTGCCGTGGCGGCGGGCATCGGCGGCGACCGTCACCGCCAGATCGGCGGGCAGCTCGGGTTCGACGTCACGGCAGATGGCGACCTCGACATCCTCGGACCGCAAGGACGCGAGCACGTGCTCGAACTCCTCCTGGCCGGACAGGTAGGGGTCGACGATCACGTACGCGCGCCGCCCTTCACGCGCGGCCAGCCATCCCACCGACCTGCGCATGCCCGGTCCGAACAGGATCTCCGAGGGTGCTCGGAGCACGGCGAACCCGGACGCCCCGCCACCGTCGCTCTCGCCCAGCAGCATCGGCTGCGCGACATCACCGGTCAGCGGCATCGACTGGATCCAATCCGATAGGATTATCCGACTCGGTCACAGTACGGTTTCCCCAAGATGCGTGTCAAGATCCGCAGGTTCGGGCATGATGCCCCCAGGCAATGTTTCGCAACGTCGGCCGATACGATCTGATCAGTACCGAGGCCGTCTCGTGTGCCGATGACCTGAGGGGGCTTGATGGACCGCAGCGACACCCACGGGAGCGTGGAGCCTCAAGGCTCCCGCGCCGGCCGGACGCCGATCGGCGAAGAGGTCTACGACGTCCTGCTCTCACGCATCCTCTCGGCCGAGATGAAGCCGGAGGGGCGCATCACCATCGACGCGATCGCCCGCGAGCTGGGCGTGTCACAGACGCCGATCCGGGAGGCACTGCACCGCCTCGACGCCGAGGGTGTCGTGGTTCGCACGCACCTGGCGGGCTACCGGGTCGCCCCGATGATGACGCGGGAGCTGTTCGAGGACCTCGTGGAGCTGCGGCTGCTCCTGGAACCCGCCGCGACACGTCGCGCCGCCGAGCGTGCCAGCGACAGCGACCTCTCCGAGCTCCGCGTGCTTGCCGACGCGATGAGGCCCGAGGTGCTGGCGGAGTCCGGGAGCCGCGGGTACGCGCTCTTCTCCCAGCGCGACGCCGAGTTCCACGACCGGATCGCTCTGTGCGGGCGCAACACGTTCATCCGTGACTCGCTGAGTCGCCTGCACACGCACGTGCACCTGTTCCGGCTGTCGAACAAGGCGAGCGTGACCAGCGAGGCCATCGAGGAGCATGCCGAGATCGTCGCGGCGATCGGTCGCCGCGACCCGGATGCCGCCGCCTACGCCATGCGTTCGCACATCGAGGCTTCCGCTCGACGGTTCGGTGCAGCCTTCGAGTAGCTCGGTCGATCTCCGGTCCAGCGGGGGTCAGGGCGCCAGGCCGATGTACTTCTCCTCGAGGAACTCGAGGATCCCCTCGGTGGCCCCCTCGCGGCCAAGACCGCTCGCCTTCATCCCTCCGAACGGAGCGGCAGGGTCGCTGAGAACGCCGCGGTTCACCGCCACCATGCCGGCGTCGATCCGGTGCGCCACACGCATGGCGTCCCGCTCCGAGCCGTAGACGTAGGCGATCAGGCCGTACTCGGTGTCGTTGGCCATCGCGACGGCGGTGTCGACGTCGTCGAACGCGATCAGCGTCGCTACCGGGCCGAAGATCTCGGTCCGGGTGATCGTGGTGCCGTGCTGCACCTGGGTGAGCACGGTCGGGGTGAAGAACGCCCCCGGTCCCTGCGGTTCGCCACCGAGCGCGACGTGGGCCCCCTCGGACACCGCGGTGCCCACCAGGTCGGTGATCTTGTCCCGCTCCCCCATCGACACCAGAGCCCCCAGCCGGCTGCCTGGCTCCAGGCCAGGTCGGGGCTCGAACTCGGCCATGGCTTCGGCGAGCCGCTCGCTGAACTCCTCGTAGCGGCTGCTGTGGACGTAGAAGCGGTTCGCTGCGGTGCAGGCGGATCCGCCGTTGCGCATCTTCGCGACGACGGCGCCCTCGACCGCCTCCTCGAGGTCGGCGTCCGCCAGCACGATGAACGGCGCGTTCCCGCCCAGCTCCATGGAGGCACTGACGATGGTGTCGGCCGCCTCCCTCAGCAGCAGGCGTCCCACCTCGGTGGAACCGGTGAACGAGAGCTTCGTGACCGCAGGATCGTGGAGCATCGCCGCGACGGCGGGGCCGGTCGGGGCCGGCACGACGAGGTTGACCACTCCCTTCGGCACGCCGGCGCGCTCGAGCGCATCGACGACGTAGGTGGCCGTCAGCGGAGTCTCGCGCGCCGGCTTGAGGATGGTGGTGCAACCCGCCGCCAGCGCCGGTCCCAGCTTTCTCGTGGCCATCGCCGCGGGAAAGTTCCACGGCGTGATGAGCAGGGAGACGCCGATCGGCTGCCGAGTCACGATGATCCGCTTGTCACCGTTGGGCGACAGCCGGTAGTCACCCGGGATCCGTACCGCTTCTTCGGCGAACCACCGGAAGAACTCGGTCGCGTAGTCGGCTTCGGCAAGTGCGTCACTGAACGCCTTGCCGTTCTCGCGCACGATCGTCTCCGCGAGCACCTCCCGCTCCGAGCGCAGGATCTCGAAGACACTCCGCAGGATCTCCGACCGCTCGCGGGGCGGGGTGGCCGCCCAGCCAGGGCCGGCCGCCGCCGCGGCCGCGACGGCGGCTGCGCAGTCAGCCTCCGAGGCGATGGCGAAATCGGCGATCGTCGTGCCGTCGGCTGGGTCGATCACAGCGAACGTCCGGCCATCGCCGTCTCGCCACGTGCCGTCGATGTAGGAGGAGGTGAAGTAGGGCACGTCGGCTCCCTCGGTCGTGGTCGGTCATGCCGTTTCCGATCGTATCGGATTCTGCTCGACAGAGGGAGTCCCTCGGCGACGAGCGCCTTGAGGTCTCCTTCCCGGCGCGGCGCGGACGCTCGAGCTGCAGGTGGCCCACTGCCGGGTTCTACAGCAGGCTGCCGCCCGAGACCTCGATGCGTTCGGCCGTCATCCAGCGCAGCTCGCTCGAGGCGAGGGCTGCGATGGCGTCGGCGATCTCGGCGGGCTCGCCGACGCGACCGAGGGCGGTGTGGGCGGCGAGGCTGCTGCGCAGGTCAGGGTCGTCGCGTATGGCACCGCCGTTGAAGTCGGTGGCCGTGGGCCCGGGGGCGATGCTGTTGATGCGGATTCCCCGTGGTCCGAGCTCGACGGCGAGGCTGCGGCTCAGGGCCTCCACCGCCGTCTTCGACGCCGCGTAGAGCGAGGTCCCGGGGCTGACGTGGCGGGTGAGGGAGGTGGAGACGTTGATGATCCGACCGCCGTCGCCGATGTGAGGCGCCAGTGCCTGGATGAGGAAGAAGGTGCCGCGCAGGTTCGTCCCGATGAGGGCGTCGAACTGATCCACGGTGGCGTCTTCGAGTCGGCCGAACAGGCCGATACCGGCGTTGTTGACCAGCACGTCGATGGCGGAGCGGCCCCACCGCGCGTCGATGTCGTGCCGCAGCGAGACCGTGAAGTCGGCAAAGGAGGCGACGTCCGCCAGGTCGAGCCGCACGACGATGGCATCACCGCCGGCGTCACAAATCTCCTCCACGACGCCGGCTGCCTCGCCAGGGTCGCCCCGATAGGTGAGCGCCACGGCGAAGCCGCGCTGGGCGAGGGCACGCGCTGCCGCTCGGCCCAGGCCCCGGTTGGCCCCGGTGACCACGGCGATCCGCGGGGTGCTCGCGGTCATGCGCCGGATCCGTCGGGGAAATCGACGCTGATGAGGGGGCTGCCCTGCATCCATGCGTCGAGGGGTGCGACCGGTTGGCGGATGCCTGCGGGATTCCACGGCTGATTGAGGTCGGCGATGATCGACGAGAACACGACCTCCCGCTCGGCGCGGTCGAGTACCGGTGTGCCCACGGCCTTCAGGTCCGCCCGCACCCCGTTCTTGAGGTGGAACACGAAGTCAGGGTTGGCCACGATGTTCGCGTACCAGTCGCGGCGCGCCGGCGACGACGAGAGGTAGATGCGCCCGTCGACCCGGTAGAACCACACCTCGATGCGTCGCAAGCGGCCGGTACGTGCGCCGGTGGTGGTGATGTCGATCGTGCGCTCCCGGGCGCGCGACGCGGGGGTGATGGCCAAAGCCCGTTCGATGCTGGAATCCATCGTGCTCCTAGTAAGTATCTATTTACTTATACGCTAGGCCTGCGAGGACGATCGTGTCAACCAACGGCAGAGCAGGAACGGAGCGAGCATGGCGCAGCGAGACGCGGAGGCGACGAGGGCACGGATCCTCTCCGCCGCGGTCACGGAGTTCGCGGCGCACGGCTACTCCGGCGGCAGGATCGACCGCATCGCGAAGGATGCGCAGAGCAACGTGCGCATGATCTACGCCTACTTCGGCAACAAGAGCAGCCTCTTCGACGCCGCGCTCTCCGCCGCGATCGTTCGCATGGCGAACGAGGTCCCCCCGCAGCCGTCCGATCTACCGGCGTGGGTGGGCGAGCTGTTCGACTTCCATCAGCGCCAGCCGGAGGTGCTGCGTATCTGCCTCTGGGCGCAGCTTGAGCGACCGGAGGCTGCCTCGGAGCCGCTGGAGACGTACCTGGCGAAGGTAGAAGCGGTGCAGCAGCAGGCGTCACCGACCATCGGCGCCGTCGACCTCCTCGTCATCATCTATGCCGTCGCCCAGGCCTGGGAGCTTGCGCCGACCGGCCTCCTGGCCGCTGCCGGCAGTGTGGGCAGCGACACGAGGCGGGTAGCCGCGGTCGAAGCGATCACCCGGATCCTCGCCTGATCTCGACGCGGTCGTTGTGCGCGGCCCGGCGACCCGGGCGACGATGGTGATCTCTTGCGGGCGGCACCGCTCTACGGATGGGCAGCCCCTGGGACAGGTGCACGCCCGGGCACAGCGGGCCCGTGCGCACGGGCGCCAACCGTTCTGTGCTCACAGATCGCGGCTTGGCGCTGCGAGTGAGAGAGCATCGCTCCGGTGCGATGCTCACCTGCGCCCGAGCGGACTTGAGGCGACGGCCGTTTCACGTGAAACGGTGCACGCCGACTCGTCCGCACGGTCGGCTCCTGCCGGGTCGCTCGCAGCGTGTCCGCGGCCGCAGCCGACGGGGCAATCAGCGCGAGTGCACCCGTCGCAGCGCCGCCTCTCCGTGGCAAGCGGCCGTAGGCATCCACGATCGGAGCTCCTCCTTCACCTGTTCCGACCAGCCACGTCTCGTTCGGGTTCCACATTCGGCACGCATAGCAACGACTCCTGGCGGTGGCCACGGTGGCCCCTTCCACATGCCGCCTAGACTTCCGGCGTGGCAGCACGGTCGGGCATCAGCGCTCGCCTCGCGCACGACGACGAGCTGGAGCAGCTCGTCCGATTGCGGTGGCGATGGGAGCGCGAGGGCGGCTTCGCCAGCTCCGGCGAGGACGAGTTCGTTTCCTCCGCCATCGCGTGGGCCCAAGCGAACCGGGCGACACACCTTCCGCACGTCGCGGTCGACACCGGCATGACGGTGGTCGGCATGGCCTGGTTGGCGCTGACCCCACGCGTAGCGTCGGTGCGAAGCCTCGACCGATGGTCGGGCGACCTGCAGTCCTGCTACGTGGTGCCTGAGCTGAGGAACGCCGGGGTTGGCGGCCTCCTCGTCGACGCCGTGCTGGCCACCGCCAGAGCCCGCGGCGTCGAGCACGTGACGGTGCACGCATCTCCTGAATCAGCGCGCATGTACGAGCGCCACGGGTTCCGGACCAGTCAGAGACTGCTGTGGGCCGATGGGGCACTCTCCGAGAACTAGGTTCCCGTTTCACGTGAAACATCGCAGGTGCTCGCTCCCCGAAGATTGCGACGCGTGCGTTCCACGTGAAACACGATCCGCGCCTGGGCCCGGGGCCAGCCGCGTCGCATGCCCAGACCGCCGATCGGCTCGAGCCGCATGGAGCAACTGGTAGCAACCCGACACGCCACCGTCCGGAGCCGTGGGTCCTACGGGCTGAGCGGTTCAGCTGACGCCGCGATCCCCTCTCACACGCATGCGCTCGCGTTCCCGTGGCGGGTCGAGCTGCCCCGGGGCACACACGGCAAGCACATGCGGCTGCCTCAGGGGGGCGGACCACGGCGGACGCGGTGGAGCCGTGACGTCGGTGGAGCCGGTGACGGGGAGGCGGTGGCGGAGGTGGCGGTACCGGTGCTGGCGCCGGGAGTCCGTCCGAGGCGCAGATGTCGGTGCTGGCACGGGAGTCGGCGGGGGCGCGGGTGGCGGCGCCGCCGCGACTGCTGGCGCGGACGTCGGTGAGGGCGCGGGTGGCGGTACTGCCGCGACTGCTGGCATGGGAGTCGGCGGGGCCGCGGGTGGCGGTGTTGGCGCAACTGCTGCGCGGGCATCAGAGCTGGCTCGGGTGTCGTGCAGGCACGGATGCCGGTGCTCACGCGAGTGCTGGCGCGTGCGGGCGATCGCGCCGTGGTCGGTGCTCGGGCGGGTGCCGGTGCTGGTGCTGGTGCCGCTGACGCCAGACCCAGAAGCACCGCGCCGATTGCTCCACGGATGCGTCTGGTCCTGGTGACATGGGCCCGTAGTCATGGCAGGCATCGCTGCGCTCCACGCTCGCCGACCCAGCCGCAGCCCGCCGGCCGTTTCACGTGAAACATCTGTAGAGCATCTACCGCACCTTCTTCCTCCCAGGCAAGAGCGACGACCCGTCCGACAGCCGTCGACCGAACCCCCGGAAGCAGCCCGTCCGACAGGTCCACGCCCGCGGGCTCATCGGCAAGCGGGCGGAGGCAGCCAGGGCTTCGTGACCGTGGCGCTCCACACGTGGTCAGTGCAGCGCATGGCACACGTCCGGCCGCCTTCAGCGCCAGCGAACGCGTGCCCGGCAGGACACGCAGGCGGCATACGCCGCACGGCTGCGGCTCCGCACAGCCAGATGTTTCACGTGAAACATCACCCGGGGTCAGCCAGAAGGCGAACCCATGGGACCGCGCTCGGGGACCGCGCCACGGCCGCCAATGTCAGCCGTCCACGTGCTCAACGAACCGGTCAAGAGTCTCCTCGCCCTGATCGACACATACCGCGGCTCTGCGACGCCGCAGCAGCTCCAGGACGCCGCACGGACACCATCCACTCCCGGCTCACCATGGCCCGCCACGCTCTGCCGCTAGTCGCCTATTGATCTCACAGCGCCCGGACGCCCCACGCGACCATCTCGAGCGCGCCGTCGACGTCCCCCCAAGCCGCGGCCTCGGGCAGCCACAGGGCGATCGCCAGGCGACAACGCCCCCGCTCCGCTCTCGAGCCCCATCGCTCCACCGTACGAGAGCACGGTGTCACCATCACCGCGCCGGCGACGTCGCGGGCGACCTATCGCCCGCGCGCCCGCGCCACCTCATACACCAGGCCGAAGGAACCCATCACCGCGACACCGAGCTGGACGGATCTCCTCCGGTCCGCCGCGGCGGCCTCGCTGAGTCCGCGCCACGGTGCGCTCGCCAGGACCACGGCTCCACCGACCACATTCATCGCCGCCCAGACCAGGTTCAGGCCCGGGGATGAGTCCTCCCCGCCGAGTGGCGTCAGGCCGCGCCGACCGGCCACGCCAGTCACCGTGTGCGGTAGCGCGTTCACAAGCAACGCGCCCGCCAGGATGTCGCGTCTCATGCCGCCTCCCAAATATGATCGCCGTACACATAGGACCACGAGCAGGCTATATGAGCACCGTTCATGCAGCAACAAGCCGCCGCCGCGGCGCACCGCCCGCAGACCAGCGCCTGACCCGCCAGGCGGTGATCACCCGCGCCGCCGAGCTGATCGAGACCCACGGGCTGCCCGCATTCAGTCTTCGCGCGCTGGCAGCGGACCTCGACGTCCGTCCGAGCGCTCTCTACAACCATGTGTCCGGCCTCGACGCGCTGCTGTCCGCCGTGGTGGCCGACGCGATCGCCCACATCGAGCTGACCGACCGCCCGGGGCCCTGGCAGGAGTGGCTGCGTCACCTGGCGGTCGACATCCGCGCCTGGCTGCTCGCACGACCGAACACGGCCGGCCTCATCCTGGAACGCGCTGGCTCCACCCAGGCCGGCCCCGAGATCCTGAACCGGGTCACCGAGCGGTTGAGTGCCGCCGGCGTCGACCGGACCGTCGCGCACATGGCGTGGCACACCGTTCTCACCGTCGTCGTGGGAACCGTGCAGCAGGACCTCGCCAGGCGCGTCCACACCGACGGCACCTTCGAGGCCGTCCTGGACATCACGATCGACGGACTGGTCGTCACAGCGGGCCGCCCCATCGACCCAGACCTGCGCAAACTCGTGCGCAGCCACGGATTCAGCGACCGCTAGCTCCGCCGCAGCGCGGTG
Source organism: Pseudactinotalea suaedae (assembly GCF_009733815.1). Classification (GTDB taxonomy): domain Bacteria; phylum Actinomycetota; class Actinomycetes; order Actinomycetales; family Beutenbergiaceae; genus Pseudactinotalea; species Pseudactinotalea suaedae. The sequence goes on along the minus strand of NZ_WNXY01000008.1, from coordinate 314,686 downwards.
GGTTTCACGTGGAACACTCAGCCACGATCGCCGCGAGCGCGATGAAGCCCTCCACCTGCCAGGCCGAGCGGCCGACGAACAGACCGTTCACCCGTGGCACTGCCATCAGCGCGGCAGCGTTGTCCAACGACACCGATCCGCCGTAGAGCACAGGGCGAGCGGTGCCACCCAGGTCGGCGATCGCCGCGACCACGTCCACGATGTCGTCCGGCGACGCCGGCCGGCCGCCGCTCCCGATCGCCCACACCGGCTCGTAGGCCAGGAGGACCCGCGCAGTCTCCGGAACCCCCGCCAGCGCCGCCCGGACCTGCGACGACACCACCTCGACCGCCGCACCCGCTGCCCGCTGCTCGGCATCCTCGCCGACGCAGACCAGCGGCAGCACCCCGTGTCGCAACGCGGCGCGGACCTTGAGGTTCACGCGCTCGTCGGTCTCGCCGAAGTGCGCCCGCCGCTCCGAGTGCCCGATCTCCAGCAGCCGCGCGCCGGCATCCCACACCTGCGGCACCGAGATCTCACCCGTCCAGGCGCCCTCGTCCTCCCAGTGCGCGTCCTGCGCACCCACGAGCACCGGACCGCCGGGCGGCAGGATCTCCGCCACCGCGGCGATCGCCGTGGCCGGCGGGACCACGAACGGCTGCACGCCGCTCGGCCAGGAGACGTCCGCCAGCACCCGCGCGTACTCACGCGCCTGCGCCAGCGTCTTCGTCATCTTCCAGCTGGTGCCGATCCACGCGCTCGGGCCGGCATCGTCAGACACAGCGCTGTTCCGCTGCCTCCGCGAGCAGGTCGCCGCTGTCGTACGCCTCGATCGCTGCCACCTTCGGCCCGGAGCTGGAGCTCGGGTCGAACTCGTAGGTCAGCCACTCGGCCGCGAGCCGGCGTGCCAGCTCCAGCCCGACGACACGCTGCCCGAAGCACAGCACCTGCGCGTTGTTCGAGAGCACCGACCGCTCGACCGAGTACGAGTCGTGCGCCGTCACGGCACGCACGCCGTGCACCTTGTTCGCGGAGATGGCCACGCCGAGGCCGGTCCCGCACACCAGCAGCGCACGATCCGCCGTGCCGTCGGCCACCCGCTTGGCGGCCGCGACCGCGATGTGCGGGTAGTCGGTGGACCCCCCTGAGTCCACGCCGAGGTCGACGACCTCGGCCACGAGGTCCGATTCCTCCAGATCCGCCTTGAGCGCCGTCTTGTACTCGTATCCGGCGCTGTCCGCGCCGACGACGATCCTCAGTCCCATGGTCATGACTCCTTCGAGTGGAATGTTCTGCACACGAGCACGAACGAGATCGCACCCGGGTCGGCGTGGCCGACCGAGTGGTCGCCGTGCGTCTTCGCGCGCCCCTTCTTGGCCTGCAGCTCAGCGGTCGCGTCGGCCGCATCCGAGGCCACCTGCAGCGCAGCCGCCCACGCATCCTCGAGCGGCTCGCCCGCCGAGACCTTCTCCGTGAGCGTCTCGGCGAACGGGGTCGCCGCGTCCATCATCGTCTTGTCGCCGAGCTCGGCCTTGCCCATCTCCTTCATGGCCCCGACGGCGGAGCTCACCGCCTCGGCGATGTCGCCGGGGGTGGGTGCGTCCGTGTCGCCGAGCCGCTCGCCGGCGGCCACGAGCGCGGCGCCCCACAGCGCGCCGGACGTGCCCCCAGCGCTCTCGGCCCAGGCCTCGCCGACCTCGCGCAGCAGCGTCCCGAGCCCGACGCCGGCACCGACCGCCTCGTGGCCCCGGTCGGCAGCACCGACCACGCCGAGCACCATGCCCTGCCCGTGGTCGCCGTCACCGGCCACCGCGTCCAGCGCACCCAGCTCGGCCTCGTGGTCCTTGAGCACTCCGACCACGTCGTCGAGAAGCCCGAGCGCCGTCGCGGCCGCTGCCTGGGACGCCTCCGAGCCGGTCGAGCGCTCGGCGACCACCTGCGCGGGCAGCGCGGCCCGCCTCGGCGGGGCCGCCGTCGTCGAGGCGAACGAGCCCCGCCGGAACGCGGGGGTGTCGACCGGCGCGCGCCACAGCTGCTCGAGCTCGTCGTCCAGCAGGGTCGCGGTGACGGACAGCCCGGCCATGTCCAGGCTGGTGACGTGCTCGCCGACCTCGGGCTCCACCAGGGTGAAGCCTTCCGCCTCGAACCGCTCGGCCACCCGCGCGAACACCACGAACTGCTCCTCGTAGGTGGTCGATCCGAGCCCGTTGACGAGGATCGCCACCCGCGAGCCGCGGTCCTCCGGGAACGCGGCCAGCAGCCGGTCCACCAGGTCGTCGGCCACGTCCTGCGCCGAGCCCAGCGGCACCTCGCTCAGGCCCGGCTCGCCGTGGATGCCCAGACCGATCGCCAGAGCACCCTCCGCGACCTCGAACAGCGGCGCGTCGGCGCCCGGGAGCGTGCACCCGGACATCGCAACGCCGATCGTGAAGGTGCGGTCGTTGGCGTGCTTGGTCACCCGCTCGACGTCGTCGAGCGACCACCCCTGCGCCGCAGCCGCCCCGGCGATCTTGAACACCGGCAGGTCACCGGCGATGCCGCGCCGCTCGGCGTGCGTGTCCGAGGAGGCGATGTCGTCGGTCACGGTGAGGATCCGCGCCTCGATGCCCTCCTTCGCGAGCATCTCGATCGCACGGCTGAACTGCAGCACGTCACCGGCGTAGTTGCCGAACCCGAACAGCACCCCGCCGCCGGCGTGTGCCGCCCGCGCCACCGACGCCGCCTGCGACGCCGAGGGGGAGGCGAAGATGTTCCCGCACACCGCCCCGTGCGCCATGCCCTCACCGATCCAGCCGGCGAACGCGGGGTAGTGGCCGGAGCCGCCTCCCAGCACCAGGGCGACCTCGCCCTGCGGGGTCTCGGTGGCCCGCACGGCGCCACCGTGCACCGCCATCACCCGGTCCGCATGCGCCCGCACGAACCCCGCGAGGACATCGGCGGCGAACTTCTTCGGGTCGTTCACGAGGTGCGTCATGATGCAGGAGCCTCCAGCTTGGCGCGCAGGATGCGGCGGATGTAGTCGCGGTTCGTGGCCGAGACGCTGAGCCCGTCTCCACCGTAGTGCTCGACGCACATCGGGCCGTCGAAACCGGCCTCGAGAGCCATCCCGATCGCCTCGCGGTAATTGATGAAGCCGCTCTCGAGCGGCGCGGGCGCCGAGAAGTACGCCCCGGTCGCGGGGTCGTGGTCACGCAGGTAGTTCTTGAGCTGCCAGTAGTTGGTGTGCGGGAGCATCACCTCGAGCATCGTCCGCCAGTCCTCGACCGGCCGGTGCAGGCGCACGATGTTGCCGATGTCGGGGCACAGCCCGACGTTGGCGAGCCCGATGTCGGTCTTGAGCCGCACCGAGCTCTCCGACGTCCCGAGGTAGGTCCCCTCGTACATCTCGAGCGAGATCTCGACGCCGGCTCGCGCCGCCTCCTCGCCGATCTTCTGGAAGCCCTCGACGGCGGCCGCCCAGACCGCGGGGTCGTCCGGGTCCTCCTCGCCCTGGGCGAGCCAGAACCAGTGCGCCTCCTGCTGCGCCTGCGTGAGCGGCTGGTGGAGCCCGAGGCAGACGAGCTCGACGCCCAGCTCGCCGGCGGCGCGCACGACGTCGAGCGCGAACTGCAGGTTGGCGGCGGCGCGCTCCGGGTCGGCGTCGATGATGCTGCGCCGTGCCAGCGGCACGGCGCTGATCCGGAGCCCGTACTCGTCCAGGGTGCGCAGCAACGCGGCGCGGCCCTCGGCGTCGAGATCCGAGATCCGGATGTGGGAGGTGAACAGGTCGATCTCGGTGAAGCCGGCCGCGGCGACCTCGTGGAACGCCGGCCGCCAGGCCTCGGGCCCCACGGCGGTCACGTCACGGCCGTCGCGCGTGGTGCCCGCCAGCTGGGGCAGCCCTACACCGATCGGCCAGGTGTCGGCGGTGCGCTGGTTCATGCGGGGCTCTCCTCGGTGTCGGGGGCGGACGGGGTGCTGCCGGGCATCGGGCCGAGGTCGGCGAGCAGCCGGCTCATGCCCGTGTACGCCCGTGCGCGCCAGGCGGCGATCTCCTCGAGCGTCTCGGGCGGGTAGTCGCGGAACAGGCCCTGGCCGTTCTTCATGCCGTAGCGACCCGCGGCCACGGCCTCGGTGAGCACGGCCGGCGCCGAGAACCGCGGCCCCAGCTCGGCCTCGAGCAGCCCGTAGCACTTGTCGTAGATGTCGAGGCCGGCCATGTCGAGCATCGTGATCGGGGGGATGAACGGCATCCGGAACCCGAGCGTGGTGCGTAGCACGGTGTCGACGTCCTCAGCGGTGGCGTGGCCCTCGCTGACCAGCAGCAGCGCCTCGCGCACCAGCGCGAACTGCAGCCGGTTGAGCACGAACCCGGGTGCATCGCCCACCACGGCACCCACCCAGTCGGCTTGCGCGAGCAGCGTCTTGACCAGCGGCAGCACCGCGCGGTCCGTGTCTTCGCCGACCACGAGCTCGACCCCGGGCACGAGGTGCGCGGGGTTGCTCCAGTGCACGACGAGGAACCGCTCCGGGCGCTCGACGGCGTCCGCCATCCGGCGCACCGGGATCGTGGAGGTGTTGGACCCGATGATCGCGTCGGGACGGGCGACGGCGGAGATCCGGGCGAGCACGTCGCGCTTGATCTCGAGCACCTCCGGCACGACCTCCTCGATGAAGTCGGCGTCGCGCACCGCGTCCTCGAGCGTGGCCGCGGCGCTCAGGTTGGCCTCGACCACCTCGGTGGTCCCGGGAGGCAGCAGACCGGCCTGGACGTCGCGCGCCACGTCGGCCAGCGCACGGAGGCGACCCGCCTCGGCCAGCTCGAGGGTGGCGTCGGTGAGGGTCACGGTGATCCCCGCGCCTGCCAGCCGCTGCGCGATCCCGGTGCCCATGTAGCCGGCGCCGACGACGGCGACCCGCTCGATCTTCTCGATCATCCGTTGTGCTCTCTCTTCGGTGGGTGAGCCTGAACTCATCTGACGAGTTGGCACGAGCCTAGCGCGGCACGGCGGCGAGAGCCAGGGGTCCGGGCCGGAATCGACGACGTCGCAGTCGGAACCGCCACGGCCGGATGGTCCATATCGGCGCTGCACGGCGCGATCGGCGATCGTCCCGCGCCGGGCGCGCTCGACCCGACCCCGGCCGCCCCACCTGCGCGTCGACTCATCAGCACAGTTCGGCGCCCGCTTCTGGCACGATGAGGACATGGCGACGACCCCGGCTGACCCGGACCGGCCCGAGCGCACGCAGCCGCGCACCGCCTCGGACGCCGTGGTGGCGCACCTGGAGGAGCTGATCTTCGACGGCAGCTACGCCGCGGGCGACTCGCTGCCCTCCGAGGCCGAGCTCGCGATACAGCTCAAGGTCAGCCGGCTGACGGTGCGGGAAGGCGTGCGCTCGCTGGCGGCCCGCGGTCTGGTCGAGGTCAGCCACGGTCGCCGCCCGGTCGTCACGGCGACCAACGCGACCCAGCTGCGTGACTTCTTCTCCTCGTCGGTCCGCCGTGACGCCGGCGGCCTGCTGGAGCTCCTCGAGGTGCGTCTGGCCATCGAGGTGCACGCCGCCGAGCTCGCGGCGCGCAACGCCACACCGCCGCAGATCGACAGCCTCGCCGCCGATCTGCAGGCGATGACCGACGCCACCGACGAGGAGACCTTCACGGCCGCCGACATGCGGTTCCATCACGGCATCACCGAGGCGAGCGGCAACCGCATGATCAGCCTCCTCGTCGAGGGCATGGCCGACCCGCTGCGGGTCGGTCGGCTCAAGAGCCTGCACGGATACCTGCAGGGAACGCCGGATCTCGGGGATCTCCTCGACGAGCACCGGCTGATCCTGGAGAAGATCACCGCGCGTGATGCCGCCGGTGCTGCCCGTGCGATGCGCAAGCACCTCGCCACCACCCGCCGTGATCTCCTCAGGTCCTTCGGCTGAACCCCGCCCCGTCGGGGCTAGTGCATGTACATCCCGCCGTCGACGTTGAGCGTGTGCCCGGTGATGTAGCCGGACTCCTCACCCAGCAGGAAGGTGATGGCGGCCGCGATGTCATCGACCGTCCCCACCCGACCGACCAGCAGATCGGCCGCCATGATGGCCTTGCGCTCCTCGGTGAGGGTGCCGCCCATGATGTCGGTGTCGATCGGACCCGGCGCGATCGCGTTGACCGTGATGCCGTGCGGACCCAGCTCGCGCGCCAGCGCCCGGGTCAACCCGATCACACCGGCCTTCGCCACCGAGTACGGCGTCTTGGAGTACGTCCCGCCACCCCGTTGCGCCGACACCGAGGAGATCGAGACGATCCGCCCCACGGCCGCACGCACCATCGCCTCCGCGGCGCACCGCGTCACGTGATGGACACCGTCGAGGTTGACCCGCATCACCCGCTCCCACTCGCCCTCGGGCAGCTCAAGGTAGGGCGTGGGCGAGCTGACACCGGCCACGTTGGCCAGCCCGACGATCGGCGGCAGCCGCCTCCCGAGCTCCTCCACGGCCACCCGCACCGCTGCCGCGTCCGCCACGTCGACGCCCAGGCCCAGGGCCTCGACCCCGTGCTCGGACGCCAGCGCCGCGGCCAGAGCCGCCACCTCGTCGCCGTCGATGTCGAGCAACCCGAGCGACCATCCCTCACGGGCCAGCCGAGCAGCCGCCGCCCGCCCGATGCCGCGCAACGACGCGGCACCGGTCACGATCGCGGTGCGCTCTCCAGGAAATGTGCCCATCCGCCGTCCTCCGCCTTCTCGATCCGTCAGTACGTGTAGTCGGTGCCGCGCTGCCAGTCGGCGAACTCCCAGTCCGCCCGGCTGACGTCGACCCCGTCGGCGACCGCTTCGTCGATCGCGGTGTCCAGTGCTGCGGAGAAGGCGTCGCTGAGCTTGACCAGCTCGGCCCGGACGTCGCTGATGTCGCCGCCCAGGTACCCCTGGACGATCGCGCCGAGATCGGTCGACGGCGGGGTCTGGCGTGCCTGGACCTCGGTCACCTCGATCTTGCGCACCTGGGGCTGCGGGGCGCGGAAGACGCGCTTCTTGAAGTCCTCCACCAACCAGGCGTAGGGCTCGATGACGTCCGCCTCGGCGACGATGTCCAGGTTCAGCGGGGGCTGGTCCATCGCGGCCGCGAGCGCCGCCTGGTAGTCGTCCTGCGTGAAGGTCTCGATGATCTGGCTGGCGATCTCGGCGTCGGCGGTCGACCCCGAGACGAACCAGGTGGGCGCCGGCGCGCCACGGGTGATCACGAGCTCCTCGCCGTCGGGCGTGAGCTCACCCGAGGTGGCCATCCGCTCCACGTGCTCGGCGTTCAGCGCACGGACGCCACCGGGCGACCACGGCCCGTCGATGAAGAACCCGATCTCGCCGGCGGCCCAGCGGCCACGCGCGTCGGGGACCTGGAAGGAGTTGGTCCCGGGCAGCAGCCAGCCGTTGTCCGAGATCTCCTTGAGGAGCTCGATCGCGTTGAGGTAGCTGTCGTGGTGGTACTCGTACTCACCGGTGTCGTACCGCAGACCCTGCCATCCCGGGAACCCGCCCGCCTGCGCGAGGTCGTCGACCTGGTCGCGCGTGCGGCCGGCGGCGCCGAGGGCGAGGGTCATCGGGGAGTACGTGCCGTCGTCAGCGATGAGCTTGAGTGCCGCCAGCAGCTCGTCGTAGCTCTTCGGACCCTCGAACCCGATCTCCTCGGCGATCACCGAGTTGAACCAGGTGCACCCCCAGTACTGCCGGTCGGAGAGCGCGGGCAGCCCGTAGATCTGGCCGTCGAGCCGGGTGATGCCGTCGGTGAACGCGTCCTCGGGGAGCCGCGCGAGCGCCTCGTCCGAGAGCGTGATCGGGCTCAGCCAGCCGGCCTCGACCAGCGCGGGCAGCGGCAGCCCCACCACGTTGGAGTAGATGTCCGGCAGCGAGTTCGCCTGGTTGGCGAGCTGCAGCGCCTCGGTGGCCTTGCCGGGCTCGTTGTAGGTGTACTCGATGGTGATCCCCAGGCGCTCGGCCTCGTCGGCGGCCCACTGGGTGTGCAGGTCCTGCAGGCCACCGAAGTGGTCCCACCAGGTGAAGGTGCCGCCCTCACCGCCTCCGCCGCCACCGCCGCCACCGGTGCCACCGGGGTTCGGCGGTGCGCTCTCGCCGCCGCAGGCGGCGAGCAAGCCGGTCAGTCCGACCATTCCGACGCCGCCCATGAAGTGGCGGCGGTTGATACGCGTCATCTCGATCTCCTCGTTGAGTTCCGGGTGGGTGATGGGGGACGGGGCTGTCAGGACTTGACGGCGCCGGCGATGCCTTCGACGAAGTAGCGCTGCATGAAGGCGTAGAGCACGACGATCGGCAGCATGGAGATGACCCCAGCTGCGGCCATGCCGGGCCAGTCGGTGGAGTTCTCGCCCACGAACGCCTGCATGCCCACGCTCACGGTGCGCAGTGCCGGGTTGCTGAAGGAGAACACCAGGGGCAGGAAGAACGCGTTCCACGTGAACAGGAACGTCAGGATCGCCACCGTGGCCGTGACCGGCATCGACAGCGGCAGCATGATCCGGAAGAAGGTGCGGAAGAATCCCGCGCCGTCCACGATCGCTGCTTCCTCGAGCTCAGCCGGCATGCCGCGGAAGTACCCGGCGTAGATGAGGATCGATGCCACGTTGGCACCGCCGGCCAGCGCCAGGATCATGCCGCTGTGCTGGTCGAGCAGACCGAGCTCGAGCGAGAGCTTGACGATCGGGATGATCGTGTACCCGGTGGGCACGAACAGCGTGGCCACCAGGATCGCGATGATGACCCGGGAGCCGGGGAACTTGTAGCGCCCGAGCACGTAGCCGGCCAGCGCGCAGCGGGCCACCACGATGACCACGGTCGCGACCGTGACGATCACCGTGTTGAGGACGTAGACCTTGAAGTTGCCGTCCTCCCAGGCCCGGGCGTAGTTCTCCCACTGCAGGATCTCCGGGATCAGGCTGAGCCCGCCCGAGAACACCTCGCCGGAGGTCTTCAGCGACGCCGAGGCCATCCACAGGAACGGGTACACCCAGACGAACGCGATCAGGAGCAGCACCAGGGCCAGCAGCCACCAGCTCGCACGCCGCGACACCCGGGCGCGGGGACGCTGCGTCGTCGTGGCGCTCATATCCTCGCCGCCGACCGTCGGGAGGCCACCGTGGCCCACGCCTGGAGCATGACCACGACCAGCACCAGCAGCCCGAACAGGACCGCTGCCGCCGACGCGTGCCCCAGCTGGGGGATCGAGGCGGCGAAGGCGAACCGGTAGATGTAGATCTCCACGATCTCGGTGCTGAAGAACGGGCCACCGGCGGTCATCGTCTGCATCAGGTCGAAGGCGTGGAAGCAGTCCTCGACCGTGAGCACCGAGATGATCAGCAGGAACGGGATCAGCATCGGCAGCGTGATGTACCGGAACACGCCGAACGGTCCCGCGCCGTCGATCCGCGCTGCCTCGTACAGATCCTTGGGGATGGTCTGCAGCGCGGCCAACCAGTAGATCAGCGTGATGCCGAAGAACTTCCAGACATAGACGATGCCCGCCGTCCACAACGCCGTCGACGACGAACCGAGCAGGTCCACCGGGCCGGCACCGAACAGGCTCAGCACCCCGGCGACCGGGCCGCTGGCCGGGTCGAAGATGAAGCGCATCACCACGCCGACGATCGCCGTCGTGGTCACGACCGGGATGAAGTACACGGTGCGGAAGAACCCGGTGAACGGCAGCCTCGGGGAGTTGAGCAGGATCGCCAGCGCGAACGCGCCGAACACCCGCAGCGGCGCCACGATCAGCATGAAGACGAGCGTGACCTTGACCGAGTTCCAGAACTGCGGGTCGGCGAAGACCTTCTCGTAGTTGTCCAGCCCCACGAACTGCTGGTCGGCCGTGAAACCGTTCCACCGCACCAGCGAGTACCAGTAGCTGGCGACCATCGGGTAGAGCGTGTACATGCCGTACAGCACGAACGTGGGCAGCAGGAACACGTAGATCCACAGGTTCCTGCGGCGCTCCCGGGCGCGCTGCCCGGGACGTTGCTCGGCACGGCGGGAACGGGCGCGGCCGGTCTTACCCACGGCCTTCCCGGTCGCCGCGTCGGCGATCAAGGATGGACTCGCCATCGAGCTTCCTCCTCGGTCTGGGGTCAGCGGATCTGGGACAGGGCGAACGTGCGAGGGTCGTTGCCGAGCCGCTCGCCGGTCTCGAGAAAGTCGATCGCGCGCAGCTCCTCGGCACCGAGGTCGAGCCCGCCGAGGTCAGCGTTGCTGACCATCCGCTCGCGGGAGGTGGTCTTGGGGATGACCACGCGACCCTGCTGCACGTGCCAGGCCAGCACCACCTGCGCGGGGGTCACCTCGTGCGCCGTGGCGATCTCGCGGACCACCGAGCTCTCGAGAGCGGCACCCTGACCCAGCGGTGAGTAGGCCTCGACGACGATCTCTCGCCGCTCGCACTCGGCGATCACCTCGCGCTGCTGGAACGCCGGGTGGACCTCGATCTGGTTGACGGCGGGGAGGTGCGTCGCGAACGACGCCAGCTCCTGCAGGTGCTCCACCAGGAAGTTGGAGACCCCGATCGCTCGCACGCGCGAGGACTCGAGCAGCGTCTCGAGCGCACGCCAGCTGTCCTGCCAGAGCCCGGCTGCCGGGTTCGGCCAGTGGATCAGGTACAGGTCGAGCGCGTCGACGCCCAGTCGTTCGAGGGTGTCGTCATAGGCCCGCAGCGTGGCGTCGTACCCCTGGTCCCCGTTGCGGAGCTTGCTGGTGACGAACACCTCCTCACGGGGCACGCCGGCGGCGCGCAGCCCCGCCCCGACCCCGGACTCGTTGACGTAGGCCGCGGCGGTGTCGACGTGGCGGTAGCCCACCGCCAACGCCTCCTCCACCACCTGCTGCGCCTGCTCCGGCGGCACCTGGAACACCCCGAGCCCGACCTGCGGGATCTCGGCGCCACCCCGCAGGGTCACGGTGGTCTCCAGACGGGTCATCAGGCCGGCTCCACCGTGAGCAACGACACCGCGGGCAGCGGCAGGTCGACGGTCAGCTCGAGCGTGCCGCCGGTCACCGAGACCCGCTGCTCGGCCTCGAGCTCCTCGAGCCCCTGACGCGCCTTGATCTCGGCCAGCTGCTCCTCGGTGGGGAGCTGCGGCGACCCGAGCGAGGCCCAGACCGTGTGGGCGTTGCTGTGGTCGGCATCGATCCGGTGGTGGCGCAGCACGTGCTCGCCGTCGGTGAGCCCGGTGATCGAGACCGTCACCACGGCGGACTCCTCGTCCACCTGGTACTGGTCGTCGGTGTGGCGCCAGACGAGCACGGAGACGGCGCCCTCCTCGGACCGGGACGCCAGCACGTCGACCTCCTCCGGCATGCTCGCGCCCGTGGCGATCGCGTCGTCGAGCGCGCTCACGGGGTGCGCCGCGTCCGAGGTGGCCTCGATGCGGTTCGGGCCCAGGTGGGCCAGCGCCCGGTAGGCGTTGAGCAGCGGCTTCTCGATACCGCCGGCGGTGAGGAAGGCGCGCGTGCCCTCGAAGTACCGCTCGCCCTCGAAGTACCAGCTCCACGAGGTGGCCTGCTCGATCTGCACGGTCTCGGCCTCGTTGAGGTCGAGCAGCTTCTTCATCAGCTTCACCTGGAACACCGGGTAGTACTCGGTGTTCTGGAAGGCGAAGTTCGCGTTGTCGTAGAACCCGTAGTGCGCGGGCACGCCGGCGTCGCACTCGTCGACCAGCGCCGGCAGGTCGTGGTACTCGGGGAACTCCTCGACCACACGCAGCAGCCGGCGCACCTCGAAGAGCATCTTGTGCGTGGAGGGGTTCTGCTTCTCCGAGGGACCGCCGCCGGTGGGGCCGTACTCGCGCCACGGCGTGAACGCCGAGCCCTTGGTGTGGAACGAGACGAAGTCGATCGGGTCGCCGTGGGCGAGCGTGTGCGCCAGGAAGCCGCGCATGAAGTCCACGCCGGCACCGGTCACCGCCGGCCCGCCCACCTTGGCGTCGGGGATCACCGAACGCACCGCGCGCGCCGTCACCGAGTAGAGCTCGTAGAACTGCTCCGGGGTGCCGCGCCAGTAGAAGATGTCCGGCTCGTTCCACAGCTCCCACTGCCACGTCTGCACCTCGTCGAGCCCGTAGCGCTCGACGGAGTGCTGGACGAGCGCGGCCACCAGACCGCCCCAGCGCTCGTAGTCCTTCGGCGGGTACGACCACGCTCCGTGCTCGTACGCCGAGTAGGTCGTGGGGCTGGAGGGCACCGTGTACTCGTCGGCCTCCTCGGGCAGCAGCGCCCGCGGCGTGAAGGCCAGCTCCACGAGCACGTGGTGACCCGCCTCGACGATCGCGTCGTACACCTGGTCGACGATCGTGAAGTCGTAGTACGGGTTGCCGTCGGCGTCCTCGTGGTAGACGTTCCCGTTGCCCCAGTGCGGGACCCCGAAGCCGTTCCCGGAGCAGAACACGTAGTGCGGCCGCACGTGGTAGCCGGTGTCGGTGAGCTCGCCGAAGGAGCGCAGCAGCGCCCGTCCGGTCGCGGTGTAGGTCCAGTTGATCTCGTCGAAGCCGACGCTCTCCCACAGCCGCGCGAGCGGGCCGCGATCAGCACCGGCGTCCACGCTCACGCGTGCGGTGCGGACATGGGGGGCGCTGGGATCGCTCGGAGCCGAGCGCGGGAACGCCGACTTCCTGTCGTTCGCGATGCCGGGGTTGACGGACGTGGACGAAGTCACGTTCGGCCTCTCCTTCGAGGTGTCTGGGCACGGGGTGCCGATGTGAGCGTTAACTTTCCACGTCGCTTGCAGATTGTCAACAGTTTGCTGTCGGCGATCTACACTCGCGGTTACTCTGGGAATCCAGGGGCGCCGCCACTGGCCAGAACGGTCGGTGCCCGGCACCATGAACCAGTCCGACACAGAGGGGGAGCGCTCGGTGGAGCCAGTGATCAGCAGTGCCGACGGGCCACCGCGCACGTCCCTGTCGGAGTATGTGGTGCAGGTCCTGCGCGACCGCCTGGCGACCGGGCTGCTCGCCCCCGGCGAGCATCTGCGCGAGACCGAGCTCGCCGAGGAGCTCGACGTCAGCCGGGGGCCCATCCGCGAGGCGCTCGCGATGCTCGAGGCGGAGGGCGCGATCGAGATCCGCCGCCACCGCGGGGCGTTCGTGTCGGTGCTCACCACCGAGGACGTCGATGAGGTCCACACGTTGCGGGAGGCCATCGAGGTGCTGGCCGCCGAGCGCGCGGCCACCCGGATGACGGCCGAGCACATCGCCGAGCTCGACCGCATCCTCGCCGCGATGAAGGTCACCTCGGGGTCGGTGGAGCCGCAGGAGGCGGTCCGCCTGGACCTCTCGTTCCACGACGTCATGTACGAGGCCGCCGACCACGAGCGCCTGCGCCGGGTGTGGCGCTCGATCCGCAGCCAGGTCTCGTTCTTCCTCTACACCCGCAACGTCAACTTCCCCGACTTCCCCACCGTCGGGTTCCCCGAGCACAACCAGCTGCGGGATGCGCTCTGCAGCGGCGACCCGGCGCACGCACGCGCCGCGGCCGCGAGTCACCTCAGCGGTGCCTACACGCGGCTGTCACAGCTCGACCTGCCCCACCGTTCCGAGATCCCGACCGCGCGGCGTCACCGCTCGCGCTGACCGGGCCGCGGCAGCGCGAGCGTGAGGCGGTGGCAGAGCACGTCGACCGTGCCACCGGGCACAGGCACGGCATGCGTGAACGCGCCTTCGTCGGTCCAGCCCTCCCGCTCGTAGAACCGACGGGCGCGCGCGTTGCCCGGCACGACGGCGAGCCACGCGCTCTCGTGCCCGGCAGCGGCGACGCGGTCGGCCGCGGCAGCGAGCAACCGCCCGGCGACCCCACCACCCCGCGCCGAGCGGTCGACGTAGACCTGCTCGACCTCGTCGGCGGCCAGCATCGTGAACCCCACAACGACGCCGTCGAGCTCCGCGACGAGGCTGTCGGCCACCCGCACCCGCGCCGCGAAGCTGTCCGGCGTGCGAACGGCCACGAGCGCGTCCGGGACGTGGCCGAGGTGGCCGTCCGGCCAGCCCTCACCCCAGATGCGGGCGACGGCGTCGACATCGGCGGCCGTGGCGGGACGGAGCAAGAGGCTCACCACGGCAGGTTACTGCCGCCGTTACCTGACGGGTTGCGCTATTGACGATGCGGAAGCCGGTGTCGCAGGCGTAGCGTGTCCACGCCCGCGCCGCCCCCCGCGAGCTGCCTCCGGACGCCGACGTCCGAGCACCCTCGGACCTGAGGACCGTCATGGACACCGCCCACCTCGCCGACCGTCTCGTCGCCTCCGCGCTCGGTCTGATCGACGTCGTCACGATCTCGATCGGTCACCAGCTCGGGCTGTACCGCGTGCTGCACGACCGCGGCCCGCTCGCACCCGACCAGCTCGCCGAGCTGGCAGGCATCGCACCCCGGTACGCGCGCGAGTGGCTCGAGCAGCAGTCGGTGGCAGGGATCCTCGAGCACCGCGACGGCACCTTCGCTCTGCCGGCCGAGCACGCGCCGGTGCTGGTCGACGCCGGCGACCTCACGTATCTGGCACCGCTCGCCGATCTCATGACCGCCGCTGCCGCCCAGACCGAGGCGATCACGACGGCGTTCCGCACCGGCGGCGGCGTGCCGTGGTCGGTCTACGGTCCGCTGATGCGGACGGCTCAGGCCGCGGGCAACCGGCCCTGGTTCCTCGGGCCGCTCACCGCGGAGTGGCTCCCGAGCGTGGCCGGTCTCAGCGACCGGCTCGACGGCGGCGGCCGGGTTCTCGAGGTCGGGTGCGGGGAGGGCTGGGCGAGCATCGCCGTCGCGACCCGGTGGCCGAGCGCCCACGTCGACGCCCTCGACATCGACGACGCCTCGATCCAGGCCGCCCGCAACCACGCCGCGGAGGCCGGGGTGAGCGATCGTGTCACCTTCCACACCGACCCCGCCACACTCCCCGAGGGGGTGCGCTACGACCTGGCGATGGCGCTGGAGTGCGTCCACGACGTGTCGGATCCGGTGCCGCTGCTGGGCGAGATGCGTGCGCGCACCGCGGAGGACGGCGTCGTGCTCGTCATGGACGAGCGCACCACCGACGCCTTCACCGGCAGCGGTGACGAGATCGAGCAGCTGCTCTACGGCTGGTCGGTGCTGATCTGCCTGCCCGACTCGATGTCGCACCCCGGGTCGGTCGCGACCGGCACGGTCATGCGCCCCGAGACGCTGCGCGGCTACGCGACGGCGGCAGGTTTCTCCGACGTCGAGGTGCTGCCGATCGAGCACGACCTGTGGCGGTTCTACCAGCTGCTGCGGTAGCGGGGGTGGCTACCGCCGGACCTCGACCACCCGGGTGAGGTCGCCGTCGTCGTAGAGATCGACGTCGTGGACCGTCACCGAGGTGACACCGAAGCCCCGGAGCACCGTGCCGGCCTGCGTGACCTCCTCGGCCGCGCGCTGGCCCTTCATCGCCAGCAGCGCCCCGCCCATGCGCACCATCGGCATGGTCCAGCGCGCGAGCTTGTCGAGCGCCGCGACCGCGCGCGCCGTCACGGCCTCGGCCACCAGCTCGCCGTGCAGGTCCTCGGCACGCTCGCCGTGCACGACGACGTTGCCCAGCTCGAGCCGCTCGCCGACCTCGGTCAGCCACGCCACCCGGCGCTGCATCGGCTCCACGAGGTGGATCTGCAGGTCGGGGCGCATCAGCGCGAGCACGATGCCGGGCAGCCCCGCACCGGACCCGACGTCGATCACGGAGCCCGACTCCGGCAGGTAGGGCGCCACGGCGGCGCTGTTGACCACGTGGCGGCGCCACAGCCGCGGCAGCTCCCGCGGGCCGATCAGCCCGCGGAGCTCACCCTCGGCGGCGAGCATCCTCGCAAAGACGGCGGCGCCCTCGTAGCCCTGGCCGAGGATCTCCCTGCTCCGAGGGTCGTCCTCGACGACGTCGCTCGGCTCGGTCACCTCACCCATCGGTGCCCTGGGGATCAGGACCGGGCGCGGATGACCACGCGGCGGTTCGGCTCGACACCCTCGGAGTCGCTGACGAGACCGGCGGCGGCGACGGCGTCGTGGACGACCTTGCGCTCGAACGGGTTCATCGCCTGCAGGCTGACGTCCTGGTTGCCCGTCTGCACCTGCGCGATCGCCTCGTTGGCGAGCTCGGTGAGGGCGTTCCGCCGGGCCTGGCGGTGGCCGGCGATGTCGAGCATGAGGCGCGACCGGTCCCCGGTCCGCGCCTGCACCGCGAGCCGGGTCAGCTCCTGAAGAGCGTCGAGCACCTCGCCGTCGTCACCCACGAGACGCCGCAGCCCGCGGCCGCCGTCTTCCTCGCTGACGATCTCGACGGCGGCGCGGCCGTGGTCGATGTCGATGTCGATGTCGCCGTCGATGTCGGCGATGTCGAGAAGCTCCTCGAGGTAGTCCGCGGCGATGTCGCCCTCGGCCTCGAGGCGGCTGGTGTCCTCGCCCTCGCCCGCAGGCTTGTCGGCGACGGCGTCCGTGGCGTCGTTCTCCGCGCCGCCGGGGACGGGGGTCTCGGTGTCGGTCTCGGTCATGTCGGAGCTCACTTCTTCGGCTTCTTGGGCTTCTTCTTGCCCGTCGGTGGCTTGGTGGTGGTGGCGTCGTCCTCGAGCGGGGCGTCCTCGAGGGCGCCGTCCTCGAGAGCACTGTCCTCGGGTGCGGCGGCCGCGGGCTCGGGCTGGGTGCCGAACGCCGGCACGGGGTTGCTGGCGGACTGCCCGCCCGGGCGGCGCTTGCTGCGCGGCGCCTTCTTGGGCTGCACCCGCTGGCGGACCTGCGGCTCGTCCTCGAGCACGGTGGTGCCGGTGGCGCCATCGCCGTCCTCGAGTGCGGCGCCGCCGCCCTTGCGGGCGGCCTTGCGAGCCTTGCGCTCCTCGTAGACGCGCGCGGCCTCGGACCCGGGCGTCGGGTTGTTGCGGATGACCCACCACTGCTGGCCCATCGACCAGAGGTTGGAGGTGGTCCAGTAGACGAGGACACCGATCGGGAAGTTGACGCCGGAGAACGCGAACACCAGCGGCAGGATGTACATGAGGATCCGCTGCTGGCGCGCCATCGGGTTGTCGAGCGCGGCCTGCGGCATGTTCTTCATCGTCAGCTGCCGCTGCGTGAACAGCGTGGACGCGCTCATCATCACGACCAGCACGGCACAGATGATCTTCACGCTCAGCACGTCCGAGCGCAGGAACGTGTCCGACAGCGAGGCACCGAAGATGGAGGACTGCTCGATCTGCAGCGCGAGCTCCTGCGTCAGCGGACCGATCGAGGGACGCCCGTACCCGCCGACGGAGAGCGGCCCCAGCGAGTAGAGCACGCGGAACAGCGCGAAGAAGATCGGCATCTGCGCCAGCAGCGGCAGGCAGGACGCGAACGGCGAGGTGCCGTGGTCCTTGTAGATCGCCATCATCTCCTGCTGCATGGCCTGACGCGACGCGGGGTCGGTCTTGCCCTTGTACTTCTTCTGCAGCTTCTGGATCTCCGGCTGCACCAGCTGCATGCCCCGGGAGGCCTTGATCTGCCGCACGAACAGCGGGATCAGCAGGATCCGGATCACGACCACCAGCGCCACGATCGAGAGCAGCCAGGTCCAGCCGCCGTCGCCGGGCATACCCAGGAACGTGAGCACGTTGTGGGCGCCGACCATGATCCAGGCCACCACCCACTTCAGGGGGTAGAGGATCCCGTCAAACCAGTCCATGAGGTCTTTTCGTCGTCTCGATGAGCGCGCTCAGGCCTGGGCCTGGCGCGAGGTCCGGCTACCGAGGGTACGGCCTTTCGCCGTGGCCCTGTTCTCGTGGGTGTGCTGCTGCGGCTGGCTCGCGCTCTCGCCCCGCCGCGGCGGCACGTGGTCGACACCGCCGTGCGACCACGGGTTGCAGCGGAGCACCCGCCACACAGCGAGGCCCGTGCCGCGGATCGCACCGTGGGTCCGCAGCGCGCCGATCGCGTAGGCCGAGCAGCTCGGGTAGTACCGGCACCGCGGCGCGAACCACGGCGACACGATCAGCTGGTAGCCGCGCACCGCGCCGGCGAGCAGCCGCGCGGGCACGGAGGGCTTGACCTCCTCGGTCATGCCCGGACCCGCCGCGGGCTGCGCTGGCGCTGGATTGCCACATCGATCGAACGGTCGACGGCGGTCAGCAGTTCCGCATGACTCGCGCCCGCCGAGGCGGGCAGGGCGCGCACGACGGCGAGAGCACCGTCGGGGAGCTCGCCCAACCGGTCGCTCACGATCGCCCGCAGCCGGCGCTTCACGAGGTTGCGCCGGACGGCGTTGCCCACGGCCTTGGAGACGACGAAACCCACCCGCGCCGGTTCGGCGGGGGTGGGGACGTCTCGCTCGGGGTCGGCCAGCAGCAGGTGCACCACGAGGTGGTGCCCTCCGGCCCGACTACCCGATCGGATGGTCCGGGCGAAGTCGCCGCTGTGCCGCATCCGGTGCCGCGCTGGCAGCACCGGTGCCGCTCAGGCGGAGATCTCGGCGCGGCCCTTGCGGCGGCGCGCGGCCAGGATGGCGCGGCCGGCGCGGGTGCGCATGCGCAGACGGAAGCCGTGCACCTTGGCGCGCTTGCGGTTGTTCGGCTGGAAGGTCCGCTTGCTCACGTCAGTCTCCGTGTTGCTCGGGTGGCGCTGGCAGCCAGGAACGACTGACCGGCGAAGAGGTCTCGATGTCATGTGCGGCGGGCCGAGCGCGGTGATCCGGACCAGAGGTTCGGGTGGCACCGCGGGCACCAGGCGCCCGGCACACAACCGCACAAGGATAGGTGACGCCACGGTTCCTGGTCAAACCCGTGCGTGGGCGCCGATCCACGGCCCGCCCAGCCTCGCCGTCGGGCCCCTGCCTGCACCGCTCGGCACCGCTCGATCATCCCGTCCATCCGACCGGGACATGTGGACAACCACGCGGCGTTAGCATGGCCGCTCAGCGCATACGGGCAGGCCGCTGCCGGTGCAAGAGGACTGTGGAGCTCTTCCCACAGTCTGTGGACAGTGTTGTGGACCCCGTGTTCACAACCGCGATGAGGGTAGGCCGGTTGTCAGTCGAACCTGTGGATTCCGAGGCTCTGGCTCAGGGCTGGGCCCGTGCGGTCGACATCCTCCAGGACCGCGGTGAGGTCACCGGCGCCCAGCTGGGCTTCATCCGGCTGACGAAGCCCCTCGGTGTCATCGACGACACCATCCTCCTCGCCGTCCCGAGCGAGTTCGCCAAGGAGTTCATCGAGACCCGGGCGCGGGAGTCGATCACCTCCGCGCTCTCGGACGCGCTGATCCGCAACGTCAAGGTCGCGGTCACGGTCGACCCCTCGCTCGAGGACAACGCCCCTCCGGACCCGCCCCCGCCGGCGCCCAAGATCGTGCCGCCGAAGCTGCCCGAGAACCGGTACGACGGTCGTCAGCTCGGCCGCCACGAGAGCCGCTTCGAACCGCGGGCCGAGAACCGGATCGACGGCGTCGGCGTCGACCCCAACGCGCGGCTGAACCCGAACTACACCTTCGACACGTTCGTGATCGGTTCCTCCAACCGGTTCGCGCACGCGGCTGCGACCGCGGTGGCCGAGGCGCCGGCGAAGGCGTACAACCCGCTGTTCATCTACGGCCAGTCCGGTCTGGGCAAGACCCACCTGCTCCACGCGATCGGGCACTACGCCATGAACCTCTACCCCGGGGTGCGGGTGCGGTACGTGAACTCGGAGGAGTTCACCAACGACTTCATCAACTCGATCCGCGACGACAAGGCCGAGGCGTTCCAGCGCCGCTACCGCGAGGTCGACGTCCTCCTCATCGACGA
Source organism: Pseudactinotalea suaedae (assembly GCF_009733815.1). Classification (GTDB taxonomy): domain Bacteria; phylum Actinomycetota; class Actinomycetes; order Actinomycetales; family Beutenbergiaceae; genus Pseudactinotalea; species Pseudactinotalea suaedae. The sequence continues at coordinate 294,949 of NZ_WNXY01000008.1, read as the reverse complement.
CATCCAGTTCCTGCAGGGCAAGGAACAGACGATGGAGGAGTTCTTCCACACGTTCAACACCCTGCACAACGACCGCAAGCAGGTCGTGATCACCTCGGACCAGCCGCCGAAGGCGCTCGACGGCTTCCACGACCGGATGCGGTCCCGGTTCGAGTGGGGCCTGCTCACCGACGTCAAGCCCCCAGACCTCGAGACCCGCATCGCGATCCTCCGCAAGAAGGAGGGTGCCGAGGACCTGCAGACCCCGCCCGAGGTGCTCGAGTACATCGCGTCGAAGATCTCCAGCAACATCCGCGAGCTCGAGGGTGCGCTGATCCGCGTGACCGCGTTCGCCAACCTCAACCAGCAGTCGGTGGACCTCGCGCTCGCCGAGATGGTCCTCAAGGACCTGATCACCGACAACGAGGGTGCCGAGATCACGCCGTCGGTGATCATGGGTCAGACCGCCAACTACTTCGGCGTCACGATCGAGGCGTTGTGCAGCGCCGACCGCTCCAGGGTGCTCGTCAACGCCCGCCAGATCGCGATGTACCTGTGCCGCGAGCTCACCGAGCTGTCGCTGCCCAAGATCGGCCAGCTGTTCGGCGGTCGCGACCACACCACCGTGATGCACGCGAACCGGAAGATCCGTCAGCAGATGGCCGAGCGTCGAACGACGTTCAACCAGGTCACCGAGCTGACGAACCGCATCAAGCAGCAGCAGCGCGCCTGACCCGGCGGCTCGCCCGGCGTGCGGCGGCGGGTCACGGTGCTGTGTCGCGACGCTGCCGAGCGATCGTCCACGCCATGCCCAGCAGCATCGTGAGCGACGTCCCGAGCAGCACGGCCGCCACCGGCGCCGCTGACGTCACGCCGACGAAACCGGCGATCGGAGAGATGACGCCCGCGGCCGCGAACGAGGAGAACCCCAGCAGCGAGGTGGCCGTACCGGGCTGTCCGCCCTGATGATCGAGCGCGATCGCGGTGGCTCCGGCGAAGCACCCGCCGCACGCGGCGACGAACAGCCACAGGCAGGGCAGCAGACCCGCCAGCCCGGTGCCCGCTGACTGCAACGGGACGATGGCGGCTGCCGACAGGACGGCAACCGAGGCGAACCCCGCCACGACGCGCGTGGTCGCCGCGCGACGCGCGAGCACCGCACTGAGCTGCACGCCGGCGACGAGTCCGAGCGAGTTAATCAGGAAGACGATCGCATAGCTGCCCGGCTCGAGGCCGTACACGTCCTGCAGGAGCAGAGGCGACGCGGCGACGTAGGCGTAGACGCTCGCGTAGGTCATGCTGAGCACCAGCGCGCCGCGGCGGAAACCCGGGTCGCGCAGCACCGCCTGCACGCGTTCACGCAGCTCGAGCGGGGCGTCCGAGGGCGGGCGCGTCTCCGGGGTGAGGGCCGCGGTGGCCACGAGCACGAGCAGCGACGCCGCGGCGAGCACGACGAAGATCCCCCGCCACCCGACGTGGGGCAGCAGCGCGGCACCTGCGACAGGTGCGAGCAGCGGCACGGTGGTGGTGACCAGGGTCACCCGCGACACCAGCACGACGAGACCGCGACCCTCCGTGGTATCTCGCACCATCGCGAGAACGAGCACGGCGCTGCCGGCGGCGCCGACGCCCTGGACGACGCGGGACGCGGCGAGGACCTCGACCGTCGGGGCGAACGCGCACGCGAGGGTGGCCAGCACATGGACGGCGGTGGCGAGGAGCAGCGGCCGCCGTCGGCCGACACGATCGCTCCACGTCCCGACCGTCAGCTCGCCCAGGGCGAGGCCGACCGTCATCCCCGCCAGCGTCAGCTGCACCATCGAGTCGGAGGCACCCAGCTCGTCCCGCAGCTGCGGGAAGGCCGGGAGGTACAGGTCGATCGAGAGCGGGCCGAGCGCTGCGAGAAGCCCGAGCACCACGACCGGCGGCCGTGTCCTGGTCGCCACGGTGCGCCTCGTCGTCAACACCGGTCAAACCTTGTTAGTGGTGTCATATCGTTACTCTGCCGCCGGCTTTCACACCTGTCAAGGCCCTATGCTGGTTGCATGCCGGTGCACACCGAACCTCTCGACCGCGAAGCGGACGTCCCGGAGCCCGCGCGTCTGATTCGCGACTTCCTCAACACCCTCGAGCGCCAGATCGGCGACGAGAGCCTCGACACCCCCGCGGCGCTGCGGGGCTGGATGGCGGGGCGCGGCCTGCTCGACGCCGACGCACGCCTCGACGAGCACGACCTCGCGGCGGCCACGGCGATCCGCGAAGGACTGCGCGAGGTCCTGCGCTCACACACGCCCGAGCCCGCGGACGCTGCTGACCAGAAAGCCGTGGCCGCCGAGCGCCACGCGGTGATCGGCGCCATGAACCGCGCGCTCGGCGACCTGCCCATGCGCGTCGAGATCACCGTGGACACGGTTCGCACGCTGCCGACCGGGGACGCGCCCTTCGCCCGGGCGATCAGCGGCATCCTCGATGCCGTGCGCCAGACGCGGGAGGCCGGCGGATGGTCGCGGCTCAAGATCTGCGCCCGCCACAGCTGCCTCTGGGCGTTCTACGACACCTCGCGCAACCAGACCCGGCGCTGGTGCTCGATGGCGGGGTGCGGCAACCACGTCAAGATGAAGCGCGCCTACGCGAGGCGAACGGGCCGCGGATAGGTCGCCGTCGGCGCGCGAGCTCGCGGCCGTTCGGTGAGTTCCTTATGTCACAGGCGTGTCACCAGCCCCGCTGATCACCGGAAACGCACAGATGTGCATGGACCTGTGGACAACGGTGGACAAGATCTCGAGAGCCGTGGACGACGGTCGCCGATCCGTGGACAGAGCCGGGGGAAAAACGGCCCGTCCACGAATGACAACGCTCCGACACAGGCTGACGCCCAGCTGGATCCACACCCGGCGCGCCGTTGCCACCTGCGACGACGCCGGTTGCCCACATGTTCCACACCACCGATGACGAACACGGGACTTCTCAATCGATCAGGGTGTGAACAACCAACAAAGCACTCCTGGCCCCGTGCTGAAGATTGCTGAGGACGAGGGCACATCGCGCCAGCGCCCCGCACTATGCTCGGGGTCCCACGGCAGGGGCCTCTTGGCGCCTGCCTCACGAACGAGTGAACGCAACGAGAGGTCGGCACAGTGAAGTTCAGGGTCGAGCGCGATGTCCTGGCCGAGGCCGTCACCTGGACCGCGCGCACCCTGCCGACCCGCCCGCCGGCCCCCGTGCTCGCCGGGGTCCGGATCGAGGCAGCTGCCGACGGCGCACTGACGCTCTCGACGTTCGACTACGAGGTCTCGGCCCGGTCCGAGGTCGCCGCCGAGGTCGAGACCCCCGGCTCGGTGCTCGTCTCCGGGCGGCTGCTCGCGGAGATCTCCCGGGCGCTGCCGGCGAAGCCCGTCGACGTCGTCCTGGAGGGCACCCGGGTCACCGTCACCTGTGGTTCGTCCCGGTTCACGCTGCTGACGATGCCGGTCGAGGACTACCCCTCGCTGCCGGAGATGCCTGCGCTCGCCGGTGCCGTCGACGCCGAGGAGTTCGCGGCCGCGATCGGGCAGGTCACGATCGCCGCCGGCCGCGACGAGACGCTCCCGCTGCTCACCGGCGTCAAGGTCGAGATCAACGGCGAGAAGCTCACGCTGCTCGCGACCGACCGCTACCGCCTCGCGATGCGGGAGATGACCTGGCGCCCGCAGTCACCCACGATCGAGCGTCAGGCGCTGGTCCGCGCCCGCACGCTCTCCGACGTCGCCCGCTCGCTGACCTCGGCCGGCACCATCGAGATCTCCCTCGCCGAGAGCGCGGACATCATCGGCTTCGAGGCCGGCGGCCGCCACACCACCTCGCTCCTCGTCGACGGCGAGTACCCGCCGGTGCGTCGCCTGTTCCCGGAGCAGACGACCACGCACACCGTCACCAACTCCGCCGCCCTGATCGAGGCCGCCAAGCGCGTCGCGCTCGTGGCCGAGCGCAACACCCCGATCCGACTGACGTTCACCGACGGCCAGGTGGTGCTCGAGGCGGGCCAGGGCGATGACGCGCAGGCGTCGGAGGCGCTGGAGTCGGTGCTCGTGGGCGAGGAGATCACCACGGCGTTCAACCCGCAGTACCTGCTGGACGGCCTCGGTGCGCTCGGCGCCCCCTTCACCCGGCTGTCCTTCACCCACCCGACCAAGCCCGCGGTCATGAGCGGTCAGCAGGAGGGCGGCGGCGACAGCCCGGACTCCGCCGACACGTTCCGCTACCTGCTCCAGCCCATCCGGTTCGCGAGCTGAGCGCGCACGAACCAACCTGAACCCACCGCCGTCGAGCCCTGAGGAGCACCGCCATGCACATCGGTCTGATCGGACTCGGACGGATGGGCGGCAACATGCGGGAGCGGCTGCGCGCCGCGGGCGTGGAGGTCACGGGGTACGACCAGAACCCTGACGTCACCGACGTCCCGTCGATCGCCGAGCTCGTCTCGGCACTGCCCGACGACGCCCCGAAGGTCGTGTGGGTGATGGTGCCGGCGGGCGAGATCACCGAGGCGGTGGTCACCGACGTCGCCGGCCGCCTCACTCAGGGCGACGTGATCATCGACGGCGGCAACTCCAACTTCAACGATGACATCCGCCGCGGCGCCGAGCTGTCCGCGCGCGGCATCTCCTACGTCGACGCCGGGGTCTCCGGTGGCGTGTGGGGGCGTGAGAACGGCTACGGCCTCATGGTCGGTGGGCCGGACGCCGTCATCGAGATGCTGATGCCGGTCTTCGACGCGCTGCGGCCGGAGGGTCCGCGCGAGGAGGGCTTCGTGCACGCCGGCCCGGTCGGCGCCGGCCACTACGCGAAGATGGTTCACAACGGCATCGAGTACGGGATCATGCAGGCCTACGCCGAGGGCTACGAGATCCTCGCGGCCCGCACCGACCTGCTCACCGACGTCAGCAAGGTCTTCCAGGCGTGGCAGCGCGGCACCGTGGTGCGGTCCTGGCTGCTGGAGCTGCTGGTCAAGGCGCTCAACGAGGATGACGACCTGTCCGAGATCAAGGGCTACGTCGCCGACTCGGGCGAGGGCCGCTGGACCGTGCAGGAGGCGATCGACCTCGCGGTCCCGGCTCCGGTGATCGCGGCGTCCCTGTTCGCGCGCTTCGACAGCCGGCAGGAGGACTCCCCCGCGATGAAGGCGGTGGCCGCGCTGCGCGAGCAGTTCGGCGGGCACGCCGTGGAACGCTCCGCCGACGGATGAGGAGCCCCTCGGCGTCCCACGGTCCGTCCCGTCGGTTCGAGCGGCTCGAGATCGGACATGCACGGCGAGATCGATCTGTCTGCGGTCCGATCTCGCCGTCGACGTCCGATCTCGGCGAGCTGGGCTCGACGGCAGAGGCCGGCTGAGCATGTACGTCTCGGACCTGGCACTCACCGATTTCCGGTCCTACCGCGAGGTGGTGATCTCCCTCGAGGCGGGGATCACCGCGTTCGTGGGGCAGAACGGGCAGGGCAAGACCAACCTGGTCGAGTCGATCGCTTACCTGTCGACGTTCTCCTCCCACCGGGTGGCCGGTGACGCGGCGTTGGTGCGGGCCGGCGCCGAGCGCGCGATCGTGCAGGCGAAGGTACAGCGCGGCGGTCGCTCGAACCTGCTGGAGCTCGAGATCGTGGCGGGCAGGGCGAACCGAGCCAGGCTGAACCGCAGCCCCACCAGGCCGCGCGAGCTGCTGGGCCAGCTCCGCTGCGTGCTCTTCGCACCCGAGGACCTCGCCCTGATCAAGGGTGACCCGGATGGCCGGCGCCGGTTCTGCGACGACCTCCTGACGCTGCTCGGTCCGCGGATGGCGGGCGTCCGCAGCGACTACGAGCGGGTGGTGAAGCAGCGGAACGCCCTGCTCAAGACGGCCGGAGCAGCCCGCCGCGCGGGATCCGACGGCGACATCCGCACCCTCGACGTCTGGGATGCCAAGGCTGCCGCGACCGGAGCGCAGCTGCTGGCGGGGCGGGTCCGGCTGCTGCGGGACCTGCGCCCGCACGTGCAGCACGCCTACGAGCAGGTCAGTGGTGGCCAGGGCACGGCCGAGGTGTCCTACCGGGCGAGCCTGAGCAGCGGCGGCGACGACCAGGTCGCCGAGGAGGAGCTGACGCAGCCCGATGCCGTCGAGGCGAAGCTGCTGGAGGCGATGGGTCGGTTGCGGGCCCGCGAGATCGAACGTGGCGTGAGCCTGGTCGGTCCGCATCGTGACGACGTGGAGCTCACCCTTGGCGGGCTGCCGGCGAAGGGGTACGCGAGCCACGGCGAGTCGTGGTCGTTCGCGCTCGCGCTGCGGCTGGCGTCCTACGAGCTGCTCAAGGGGGAAGGATCCTGGGACGGCGACGGCGAGCCCGTGCTCATCCTCGACGACGTGTTCGCCGAGCTCGACACCCGGCGCCGGGAGCGGCTGGCCGAGCTGGTCGCGCCGGCCGAGCAGGTGCTGATCACGGCGGCGGTGCCGCAGGACGTCCCGGCCACGCTCACCGGCGTCCGGCTGGACGTCGCGGACGGCAAGGTCACCCGTGGCGACTGAGCCACCCGGGACGGGTGCGGAACCGCCGTCGAGCGATGGTCGCGACGCGGCCGACGAGGCTGCCCGGCTCGCGCTGGCGCGTGCACGGGACGGGGCCCGCAAGAAGGGGCTGACCCCCGGGCAGCCGGGACCGCGCAGGCGCCGCCCGTTGGGGGACCACGCGCCCGGTGTGGTGCACGGCGCCGGCCGCGACCCCCAGCCGGTGGCCAGCACGATGGAGCAGCTCAGCGCGCAGCTCGGATGGGGCCGCTCGTTGCAGGTCGGCGGCGTGGTGGGGCGTTGGCGGGAAGTGGTCGGCGAGGCGATCGCGGACCACTGCGTTCCCGAGACCTTCGAGGAGGGCGCGCTCGTGGTGCGCGCAGACTCCACGGCCTGGGCCACACAGATCAAGCTGCTGCTGCCGCAGCTGGAGCGGCGGCTGGCCGAGGAGATCGGCGAGGGTGCCGTCACCTCGATCCAGGTGCTCGGGCCCGGCGGACCCACCTGGCGCAAGGGGCCGCGGTCGGTGCGCGGCCGCGGCCCGCGCGACACCTACGGGTAGTCGCGGCGTGCGACTCCTCCTCGCCCCGGACGTCAGCACCCGGGGCGGGAGGAGCGGCGGTCACTCGAAGATCTCGCGGTACTGCTGGGACAGCGCCGGGTAGTAGTCCTCGAACTGGATCGTGGCGACGTCGGCGCCGGTCTCCGCCGCCACCATGCGGTCGAGGTAGTACTCCCATCCGGGCCCGACACCCTCGGCCATGCTCGGGTCGGGCACCGACTGGGAGAACTGCAACGTGGTGATGCCATCGGTCTCGGCAAGCTCGAGCCCGAGCTGCCAGGTCATGGGCGTGCCGTCCTCGTGGGGCGAGGTGGTGGTGATCAGCAGCCTCGACGGCGGTGTGCACTCGTCGATCACGAAGTCCTCGGCGGGCATCTCATCGCCCTCGTAGAGCATCTGGAACGTCACCCGGCCCTCGGCCGGGTCGCCGCTCCAGCTCCCGATCCAGCGTGCCAGTCGCTCCGGCTCGGTGATCGCTGCCCAGACGTCGGCGACAGGCGCCGTGAAGGTGCGCGTGAGGACCAGGTGGTCGAGTCCCTGCCGGGTCTCCTTGCGACCGGTGACGGTGGTGGTGGTCATACAGCTGCCTTTCGTTGGTACGAGTCGGGTGGAAGAAGCCGTGGAGGTCTCATGCGGTCTCCTCGGCGATCGTGGCGGCGGCGTCGGCCTCGGTGGCGCGGCGGTCCCGTCCGGTTCGTCGGACCTCGAGCTCCAGGCCGTCGAGATCACGTTCGGTGAAGGGCGGCGCCGGAGCGAGCGCGGCGAGCAGCTCCTGGATCGGCGTCAGCCCGGCGCGGTCGAGCCGGTAGTGGCGCTCACGGCCGCGATCCTCCGCCGTGGTCAGGCCCGCGAGGGTGAGCAGCCTCAGGTGCTTGCTGATCGCCGGCCGGCTCACGGCGTGGTGCCCGGCGAGGTCCACGACACGCGCCGGACCTGCCGCCAACCGGACCAGCAGGTCACGACGGATCGGGTCCGCCAGAGCCGAGAACGCGTCCATGCACTATTGGTATCCGATCGGTTACCAATAGTCAACACATCGGTGCGGGCCCGCTGTGCAACACCCTGTGGAAAAGCCTGTGGATGATTGGGCGTATCGGCCAGATCACGATAGAATCGCAGGACCTGCCATCCCACCGAGAAGGTGCCGGCAGGTGGCGCACGCCGGTAAGTCCGAAGCGGCGTGTCCACGCGGGTGTTCGGCCCCGTGACAACGAGGACGAGGAGCCCGACGAGTGGCAGACCAGACCGTGGTGGATCAGACCGAGACGCCAGCAACCCCTCCCTCCGCGGGAAGCAGCTACGACGCGGGCAACATCACCGTTCTGGAGGGCCTCGAGGCCGTTCGCAAGCGGCCCGGCATGTACATCGGATCCACCGGCGAGCGAGGCCTGCACCACCTGGTCTACGAGATCGTCGACAACTCGGTCGACGAGGCGTTGGCCGGCCACTGCGACACGATCGTGGTCGAGCTGCTCGCCGATGGCGGCGTGCGGGTCTCCGACAACGGCCGTGGCATCCCGGTGGCGATCCACCCGACCGAGGGCAGGCCCACGCTCGAGGTCGTGATGACCGTGCTGCACGCCGGCGGCAAGTTCGGCGGCGGCGGATACGCGGTCTCCGGTGGCCTGCACGGTGTCGGCATGTCCGTCGTGAACGCGCTCTCCAGCAAGATGGTCTCCGAGGTCAGGCGCGACGGCCACCACTGGTCGATGACGTTCACCGATGGCGGTCACCCCGCGACCGAGCTGATCCAGGGCGAGCCGACCGACGTCACCGGCACCACCCAGACCTTCTGGGCCGACGACAGCATCTTCGAGACCACGGACTACGACTTCGAGACGCTGCGGGCCCGGTTCCAGCAGTACGCGTTCCTCAACAAGGGTCTGACGATCACGCTCGACGACCAGCGCGGTGCGGATGTCGAGGATGTCGTCGCCGGACCTGGTTCGGACGGCCTGGAGCACGCGCGCAAGGTCACCTACCGCTACGACGGCGGCCTGGTCGACTACGTGAACCACCTGAACTCGGCCAAGAAGATCGACCCGGTGCACCCGGACGTCATCGACTTCGCCTCCGAGGACACCGATCGCAAGATCGCGCTCGAGATCGCGATGCAGTGGACCAACGCCTACTCGGAGTCGGTGCACACCTACGCCAACACCATCTCGACGACGGAGGGCGGCACCCACGAGGAGGGCTTCCGCTCCGCGTTGACGGGCCTGATCAACCGCTACGCGCGGGAGAAGGGTTTGCTGAAGGAGAAGGATGACAACCTCACCGGTGAGGACATCCGTGAAGGATTGACCGCCGTCATCTCCATCAAGCTGGGCGAGCCGCAGTTCGAGGGTCAGACCAAGACCAAGCTCGGCAACACCGAGGCGCGATCCTTCACGCAGAAGATCGTCAACGACGAGCTCGGCAACTGGCTGGAGTCGCACCCCGCCGAGGCCAGGGACGTGGTCCGCAAGTCCGTGCAGGCCGCGGCCGCGCGGATGGCCGCCCGCAAGGCCCGCGAGGCGACCCGGCGCAAGGGTGTTCTCGAGAGCGGCGGCATGCCGGGCAAGCTGCGCGACTGCTCGAGCCGTGACGCCTCGGTCAGCGAGGTCTTCATCGTCGAGGGTGACTCGGCGGGTGGTTCCGCGGTGCAGGGACGCAACCCCGAGACCCAGGCGATCCTGCCGATCCGAGGCAAGATCCTCAACGTCGAGCGCGTGCGCCTGGACAAGGCGCTCTCGAACAACGAGGTGCAGGCCCTGATCACGGCCTTCGGCACCGGCATCGGTGAAGACTTCGACATCAGCAAGCTCCGCTATCACAAGATCGTGCTGATGGCCGATGCCGATGTCGACGGCCAGCACATCTGCACGCTGCTGCTGACCGTGCTGTTCCGCTACATGACGGATCTCATCAAGTTCGGTCACGTCTACCTGGCGATGCCCCCCCTGTTCAAGCTGAAGTGGGCGAACGCTCCGCACCAGTACGTCTACTCCGACCGTGAGCGTGACGCGATGGTCGCTGAAGGACGCTCCCGCGGCTGGCGGCTGCAGAAGGATGGCGGCGGTATCCAGCGCTACAAGGGTCTCGGTGAGATGGACTTCCGCGAGCTGTGGGAGACCACGATGGACCCGGAGACGCGCACGCTGAAGCAGGTCACCATCGATGACGCGGAAGCAGCCGACGAGATGTTCTCGATCCTCATGGGCGAGGACGTCGAGCAGCGCCGCACATTCATCCAGCGGAACGCACGCGACGTGCGCTTCCTGGACATCTAGGCCGAGGGACAGCAGTTGAGCGACGACGACATCACGACCGAGATTCCGGTGCCCGCAGGCGGCCGGGTCGAGCAGGTCGACCTGCGGCTGGAGATGCAGCGCAGCTACCTCGACTACGCGATGAGCGTGATCGTGGGGCGCGCGCTGCCCGACATCCGCGACGGCTTGAAGCCGGTGCACCGGCGCATCCTCTACGCGATGTATGACGGCGGCTACCGCCCCGACTCCTCGTTCTCCAAGTGCGCACGCGTGGTCGGCGACGTGATGGGTCACTACCACCCGCACGGTGACTCCGCGATCTACGACGCGTTGGTGCGGCTGGTCCAGCCGTGGTCGATGCGGTACCCGCTGGTGCTCGGTCAGGGCAACTTCGGCTCGCCCGGCAACGACCCGGCCGCGGCGCCGCGGTACACCGAGTGCAAGATGGCCCCGCTCGCGCTCGAGATGGTGCGGGACATCGAGAAGAACACCGTCGACTTCGGTGACAACTACGACGGCCACACGCAGGAGCCGGAGGTGCTTCCGGCCCGGTTCCCGAACCTGCTGGTCAACGGCAGCGCCGGCATCGCCGTGGGCATGGCCACCAACATCCCGCCGCACAACATGCGCGAGGTCGCCGAGGCCGTCGGGTGGTTCCTGGACAACCCGGACGCCAGCGCCGAGGAGCTGCTGGGCCAGGCGATGCGCCGGGTCAAGGGTCCGGACTTCCCCACCGGCGCGCTGATCCTGGGCACCCGCGGCATCGAGGACGCCTACCGCACCGGGCGGGGCTCGATCACGATGCGTGCCGTCGTCGAGGTCGAGGAGATCCAGGGCCGGCAGTGCCTGGTGGTGGGTGACCTGCCGTACCAGGTCAACCCGGACAACCTGGCCGCCAAGATCGGTGAGCTGGTCCGCGACGGCCGGATCTCCGGCATCGCCGACATCCGCGATGAGACCTCGGGCCGGTCGGGTCAACGACTGGTGATCATCCTCAAGCGCGACGCGGTCGCGAAGGTCGTCCTCAACAACCTGTACAAGCACACGCAGCTGCAGGACAACTTCAGCGCCAACATGCTGGCGCTGGTCGACAACGTGCCGCGCACGCTCAGCCTCGACGCGTTCATCCGGCACTGGGTGGACCACCAGATTGAGGTCGTGGTCCGCCGTACGCAGTGGCTGAAGGCCCGCGCCGAGAAGCGGATCCACATCCTCAAGGGCCTGATGAAGGCGCTCGACGCGCTCGACGAGGTGATCGCGCTGATCCGCGCGTCGGCCACGGTCGACGCGGCCCGCACCGGGTTGATGGAGCTGCTCGACATCGACACCGACCAGGCCGACGCGATCCTGGAGATGCAGCTGCGGCGGCTGGCGGCGCTGGAGCGTCAGCGGATCCAGGACGAGCACGACGCGCTCGAGCGGGAGATCGCCGAGTACAACGCGATCCTGGAGTCCCCGGCCAGGCAGCGCGAGCTGATCCGCTCGGAGCTGAAGGAGATCGTGGACAAGTACGGCGACGAGCGCCGCACCACGATCCTCCCCTACGACGGCGACATGAGCGTCGAGGACCTCATCCCCGAGGAGGACGTGGTCGTCACGATCACCCGGGGCGGGTACGCCAAGCGGACCCGGGTGGACAACTACCGGGCCCAGCGTCGCGGCGGCAAGGGCGTGCGCGGCGCGCAGCTGCGCGGCGACGACGTGGTGGACCACTTCTTCACCACGACCACGCACCACTGGTTGCTGTTCTTCACCAACCTCGGACGCGTCTACCGGGCCAAGGGGTACGAGCTGCCCGAGGGTGGCCGTGACGCCAAGGGCCAGCACGTCGCGAACCTCATGGCGTTCCTGCCGGACGAGAAGATCGCCCAGGTGCTGGCGATCCGCGACTACGAGCAGGCGGAGTACCTGGTGCTCGCCACCGCGCGCGGCCTGGTGAAGAAGACGCGTCTGGGCGAGTACAACTCGCCGCGCTCGGGCGGCCTCATCGCGATCAACCTGCGCGAGGTCGATGGCGCGCCGGACGAGCTGGTGGCCGCACGCCTGGTGGACTCCGACGACGACCTCCTGCTCGTCTCGCGCAAGGGTCAGTCGCTGCGGTTCACCGCGACCGACGAGGCGCTGCGCCCGATGGGACGCGCGACCTCGGGCGTGACCGGGATGAAGTTCCGGCACGACGACGCGCTGCTGAGCATGGACGTGGTCTCCGACGGCTCCAACCTGTTCGTGGTCACCGAGGGCGGCTTCGCCAAGCGCACCAAGGTGAGCGAGTACCGGGTGCAGGGCCGCGGTGGCCTCGGCATCAAGGTGGCGAACCTGGTGGAGGCTCGCGGCGACCTGGTCGGGGCGTTGATCACGCAGGAGAGCGACGAGGTGCTCGTCATCATGGAGCGCGGCAAGATCGTGCGCTCCGCCGTGAGCGGGGTGAACCTCACCGGGCGCACCACCCAGGGTGTGACGTTCGCCAAGCCCGACGACGGCGACCGGATCATCGCGATCGCGCGGAACATCGAGTCCGTGCCCGTGGTGGCCGAGGGCGTCGAGGGCGAGGGTGAGATGCCCGCCGAGGGTGAGGCTCCGCCGTCGGGACCCTCCTCGGAGACGGCTGAGATGGCCGATCCGGAGAACGATGGCGTACCGTCGACCGAGCAGAGCAAGCCGGAAGGACGCTGATGAGCGAGAAGACCGTGACCTCGGGCGGCTCGGGCGGGCTGCCCCCGGCCGTTCCGCCGAGCGTCCCACCGGCGCGACCTGGCGGCAGCGGGAGCAACCCGCCGGCGCGTGTGTCGACGGCGGCGGCCCGCAACGGCGGCGGGGCGGGCACCTCGGGCCGGGAGGCCGACAGGCCTACCACCGAGCGGCCCGCGTCGAACGACGGCGGCTCCGGGGGCCGCGAGAAGCCGGCCCCGAAGGCCAAGCCTCCGGGCCCGCGCCGGGTGCGGCTCGCGGTGTCCCGCGTGGACCCGTGGTCGGTGATGAAGCTCTCCTTCCTGCTCTCGATCGCGCTGGGCATCGGCCTCGTGGTGGCCACGGCCACCGTGTGGACCGTGCTCAACCAGATGGAGGTGTTCGCGGAGATCCAGAGCGTCATCGAGCAGGCCGAGGCGATGAACCAGTTCGGGCCGCTGCTGGCGTACCTGGAGTTCTCGCGGGTGCTGTCGGTCGCGACCGTGGTGGCGGTCGTCGACATCGTGCTGCTGACCGCGCTGGCCACGCTCGGCGCGTTCGTCTACAACCTGGTCGCCGCGATGGTCGGCGGCCTGCACCTCACCCTGACCGACGACTGACGCATCGGTTTGGGTGGAACGAGGGGGCTGAGGTACCCTCGTGCGGCGCCCGCTCGTCGGGTGCCTTGCTTGTGCGGGCCTATAGCTCAGACGGTTAGAGCGCTTCCCTGATAAGGAAGAGGTCGCTGGTTCGAGTCCAGCTAGGCCCACGACCCGCGCCGGAGGAGTGTGACATGAAGAAGCTCGTGATCACCGGGCTCCTGGTTGCCGCGGCGGCAGTGATCTGGCGTGCGTGGGAGGACCAGCGCGAGCAGCGCGACGTGTGGACCGAGGTCACCGACCCGCTCTCCTGAGCGTCCAGGTCGCGACAACTTCATCCAGGGGCCATGGCGCAATTGGTAGCGCACCTGCTTTGCAAGCAGGGGGTTGGGGGTTCGAGTCCCCCTGGCTCCACCCATCAGCTCAGCTCGAGCGCCAGCCCGACCGCCTGTGCGGGACGAATTGGTCGCTCATCGTGGCGAGTCCCCGATGTGAGCGTTCACGTCCGCGACCAGCGACGAGTTCTGCCCGCTGCTCCGGACCAGGCCGGACCTACCGGAGCAGCCGGGCCTCCATCGCGACGATGCGATCGCCCTCGCTCGTGATGAGCAGCAGCGACGACGGCTCGCCGTTCTGCGAGCTGAGCACGCCGAGCTGGTCCCCAAGATCCACGACCTCGAACGCGTATCGGGTCGCGCCCTGGCGGAACCGCGTGGCGCCGTTCGCGACCTGCGGCGCGCCGCGCACGATCCGGATGCCCGAGGGGCCCTCGTCGATGCGGAACTCCACCTCCGGGTGCAGCACCCCGATCAGCGCCTCGAGGTTTCCGGCGCCCGCCGCCTCGAGGAAGGCATCCACCACGGCGCGCTGCTGCCGGCGGGTCGCGTCACCACGGGAGGTCCGACCGCCCCCACGCAGCCGCTCCCGAGCCCGGCTCGCGAGCTTGCGCGCGGCCGCCGGTGTTCGATCGACCACGCCCGCGACCTCTCGGAACGGCAGGCCGAACACGTCGTGCAGCACGTACGCGAGCCGCTCGTCGGGCTCGAGCTGGTCGAGGACGATCATCAGGGCGTAGCTGACGCGTTCGGCGGTCTCGGCGCGCGACGCCGGTCCGGGGGCCGGCGCCTCCACGTCGGGAAGAGCCTCGAGCGGGTCCTCGGGACGCCGGCTCCGGGCGCGGAGCTGGTCCAGGCTTATCCGGCTGACCACACGCGTCAGCCAGGCCCGCAGGTCCTCGACGTCGGACACGTCAGTCCGCGCGAGCCGCAGCCACGCCTCCTGCACCGCGTCCTCGGCGTCCGCGTGCGAGCCGAGCATCCGGTAGGCCACCGTCGCCAGGTAGGCGCGGTGCCGGTCGAACTGGACGGCGAGACCCTCACCCGCTGCGCTGCCGGTCATCATCGACGACACTAGTTGGCGCTCCTCCTCGCGAACAGCGCCGCCGGGTCGTACGAGGCCCGGACCTGCTCCAGTCGGCGGCGGGTTGCTTCAGGACGGGCGCTCGCCTGCACCTCGGGTGAGCTTCCGTCGAGGAAGTTGGCGTAGGCGCCGTCGACGTGCGGCGTAAGCCTGGCCCAGACGCTCTCGACGCCGGCGAGGATCCCGTCGAACGCCGGGGCCGGGCCGCCCGCGAAGGTGCTCAGCATCAGCTCGGCGCGGCGGTGTGCGAACGCGGTCTCGTCGGCTCCGACGTCGGCCAGGGCGCCGCCGAGACTGTTGAGCACGATGGCGGTCGGCTGCGGCTCAGCGGCGATCGCCACCACCTCGGCCACCGCGGCGTCGGCGGACTCCGGCGGTACGAGCCCGTTCCGCACGGCGAGCCGAAGTCCCGCCGGCAGCACATGACCTTCCTCGAGGATGTCACCGTACGCCTGCACCGCGACGGTGTCGCTCTGCAGCGTCCCGAGGCCGCGCAGCGGCGCGACGAGGGAAGCGGCGTCCTCCCCGATCGCACACACCGTGACCTCGACCGGAGCGTCCGGCCCGCCTGCGAACGGGTTCGCGAGCCTGACGGCGGAGGTCAGCTCGCGCGGTGCCGTCCGCAGGTGTGCCGCCCACCCGCCCACCACCTGGGCAGCCTCGGCGGCGGGGAACGTCAACGTGCCGAACGTGACCGTGGTCAGCTCTGCGGCCTGGAGCTCGAACGCGGTCACGACCCCCACGCCACCGCCGCCGCCGCGCAGCGCCCAGAAGAGGTCGGGGTGGCTGGTGCTGGACGCCGTGAGGACCTCGCCGGCCGCGGTCACCACCTCCGCCGCGACCAGACGATCGAGCGTCAGCCCGTGCGCCCGCACCATCCAGCCGATCCCGCCCGAGAGCGTCAGACCACCCACACCGACCGATGCCGTGTCACCCGAGGAGATCGCGAGGCCGTGCGGCGCGAGCGCCCTGACGACCTCACCCCAGGTGGCGCCGCCACCGACACGCACACGACCGCCGTCGAGCACCTCGACCGAGCTGAGGGCGCCCAGGTCGATGACCACCCCGTCGTCCACCGTCCCGAGAGCGGCGAACGAGTGCCCGCCGCCGCGCACGGCCACCGGCAGACCGGATGCGGCAGCGGCGCGAACGGCTCGCTGCGCGTCGGCCACGTCGCGCGGGCGCAGCACGAGCGCCGGGCTGCTCGAGGCCAGCGGGGTGCGGGCGGCGGCGTCGTAGTCGGGCGAGTCCGGGGTGATGATCGGGCCCGTGAATCCGTCGAGCTGCTGCTCGAGCGTGCTGAGCATGAGGTCTCCTTCCGAATCCCGCCCGAATGGCGGGTCATGAGGAAGACGTCGGGCGCGGCGAGAATGTGACCGATCGGCGAGCGCGTCGCTGCCGTGACCGGGCGACCGCCTGGTCGCCGGTCCGCTACAGCTGCCGCGCGACGGCGGCCGCCGCGCGCAGCCACGCCCGCTGGGTCGCCGAGCCCAGGGCGTCGAACCGCAGCACGTTCTCGACCATGGCCCGGTCGTAGGGGATGGTGACCGCGCTGGAGACCCATCCCTCGAAGCCGCGTGCGATGTCGGCGGCGGAAGGGTTGGAGTCCTTCTCACGCGCCTGCGACACGATCACCACGGCGCGCTGGGCGAGCTCGGCGGACCGCCCACCGCGCTTGGTCAACGCCTCGAGCAGCAGCGCACCGGCCTCGGCGTGCTCGGGCTTGGCGATGGTCGGCACCACCAGCTGGTCGGCCTTGTCGATCATGCGCAGCCAGTGGCCGGCGGACTCGTCGTTGCCGGAGTCCACGAAGATCAGCCGGTAGTAGCGGCCGAGCACGTCGTGGATCGAGTCCACGTCGTCACCGCTGATGCGCTGCTCCGAGCTCAGCAGGTTGGGGTTGGAGCGCAGCACGTCGTACTTGTCAGCAGCCTGGTGATGCACGTAGTGGCTGATGTCACCGGCGCGGGCGCTCGGTTCGAGCAGCTCGGCGGCCCGCGGGATCAGGTCGAGCACGGTCGACTCGTGCTTGCCCTGCTCGGTGCGCCAGCCGAGGGTGCCGCGGGTCTCGTTGTTGTCCCAAGCGATCGTGGCCGCACCGGAGTACCGGGCGAACGTCGCCGCGAGCAGGGCCGTGGTCGGGGTCTTGCTCGCGCCGCCCTTGCCGTTGACGACGGCGATCGTCCGCACCCCCGGCCAGTGCTGGGAGACCGCGTGGATGTCGTCGCGCTCGGAGCGCTCGGCCGCCGACGGCTGGGTCCGCACCCCGACCCGCGCCAGCACGCCGCGGAATCCCTTGGTCGCCGGCGCTTCGGGCTGCTCGGTCTTGAGGAAGGACTCCCGCAGCTGCCGGCGGGTCACCGGCGTCTCGGGGCCGAACGGCCCGACGGCGGAGCCTGGCTGGGCGGGCGCCCCACCCTGGTCCTGCGTCCACCCGGGCGGAGGCGTCTGGTGCTGTCCCGGGTTCTGCTGGCCCGACGGCGAGCCCGGCGTCCACGGTGAGGCGGCCGAGGGCTGCTGCATCGCGGGCACTGGGACCTGCTGCACGTGCGCCTGCTGGGTTGCTGCCTGCTGAGGTGCTGCCTGCTGGGCCCTCCCCTGGTGGGTCTGCTCGACGGGCGCCTGCTGGGCCGGTCCCGGTCGCTGCTGGTGGGCCGGGAGCGCCTGCGGATCGCTCGCCGCCGACCTCATCCACGACGCGACGGCGGCCGGATCTGCGGGCTGCTCCCGCGGCGCGGACGTCTGCGGGACGGCGTGCGGTGACGGCTGCGGTGGTGCCGAGGGCTGCGGTGCGGACGCCGCTGCCGGTGGTGGCGGCGTCTGCAGCGGGGACGGCACCGGCGGTCCCGCTGTCGGCTGCTGCTGGGCCTCGGCCGCGGCCGGCTTCGGCCCCCGCGGGCCCCAGGCGGTCACCGTGTCGTCGAGCGCCGGCGGGATGTCGATCGGCTTCTGCAGCTGCGCGGGCGGGATGGTGTCTTCGGGCAGGTCGTTGCTGGTCATCTCGCCGAGCGAGCCGTCGGGATTCACGGTGAGGAGGAAGCGGCCCTCGGGGTCGTAGACGTCGACCTGGATCGGCCTGCCCTCGGCTCGTGCCCGCGACGCGACGTGCGCGACGACGTCGGAGCGCGTCTGCTCGAGCGTGGTCGCGAGCACACGCTGCGCGACGCCGTCGATGACGATCTCGGCGTTCCCGTCGGCGCGGATGGTCGCAACAGCGCGTGGTGGCTCGAAGGTCACAGCAACTCCCTTGGCTCCGGCAGGGCGCACGCCGCGCGCGCACCGGGGTCCATCGTGGCAGCAGTGGGCCGCCCGGCGGCCCAGGTCGGTGGTGAGTACTCCCCACCCGCGAGGGCACCGCCGTCGGGCATCGGCTCGGCGCTCCGCTCGCGAGCGCGGGCCGGGGACCGAGGCACCGTCAGCCGGGCTCGCCCGCCGATGGGAGGATCACGTGATGGCCGCAACTCTCCTGGTCCAGGGCCTGGCAGGCGGGTACGGCCACCGCACGCTCTTCGACGGCGTCGACCTGACGGTCGCTCCGGGTGACGTCGTGGGTGTCGTCGGCGCCAACGGTGCCGGCAAGTCCACTCTCTTGCGCCTGCTCGCCGGGGTGGACGTACCGCAGGAGGGCACGGTCGTCCTCTCCCCCGCCGACGCGTTCGTCGGATGGCTGCCGCAGGAGCACGAGCGCATCCCGGGTGAGACCGTGACCGGCTACATCGCCCGCCGTACTGGCTGCGCGCAGGCGACCGCGGACATGGATGCTGCGGCCACCGCGCTCGGAGAGCCACCCGAGAGCGGGCCGAGTGGCGTCGATCCGGCCGATCGCTACTCCGCTGCGCTCGAGCGCTGGTTGGCGAGCGGCGCCGCCGACCTCGAGGAGCGCATCCCGGTGGCGCTCGCCGACCTGGGTCTGGAGGTGGCCGGCCAGGACGTCGGAGCGACCCTGATGACCTCGCTCTCCGGCGGGCAGGCGGCCCGCGTGGGGCTGGCGGCGCTGATGCTGTCGCGGTTCGACGTGGTGCTGCTCGACGAGCCGACCAACGACCTCGACTTCGACGGGCTGGACCGGCTCGAGGCGCTCGTGCGCGGCCTGCGGGCCGGGGTGGTCCTGGTCAGTCACGACCGCGAGTTCCTCGCGCGCTGTGTGACCCGGGTGCTGGAGCTCGACCTGGCGCAGCGCTCGAACCGCGTCTACGGCGGCGGTTACGACGCCTATCTGGAGGAGCGAGCCACGCTCCGCCGTCAGCAGCGGGAGAAGTACGAGGAGTTCGCCGACAAGAAGGCCGACCTCGTCTCACGGGCCCGGACGCAGCGCGAGTGGTCGAGCCAGGGCGTGCGCAACGCGATGCGGAAGGCGCCGGACAACGACAAGATCCGGCGCAAGGCCTCGACGGAGTCCAGCGAGAAGCAGGCGCAGAAGGTGCGGCAGATGGAGAGCCGGATCGCGCGGCTCGACGAGGTCGAGGAGCCACGCAAGGAGTGGCAGCTCGAGCTCACGATCGGTGCGGCGCCCCGCTCGAGCACGGTGGTCGCGACGCTCAACGCTGCCCTGCTCAGGCTGGGCTCGTTCACTCTCGGGCCGCTCTCGCTGCAGGTCAACGAGGGCGAGCGCATCGGGATCACCGGACCCAACGGCGCCGGGAAGACGACGCTCCTCCGGGTCCTGCTCGGGCGGCTCCGGCCGGACGAGGGGACCGCGAGCCTGGGAGCGAGCGTGCAGGTCGGCGAGATCGACCAGGCGCGCTCGTCGCTGGCCGGGAACCAGGCGCTCGTGGAGAGGTTCGCCGCGCAGACACCGGAGATGATTCCCGCCGACGTGCGGACGCTGCTGGCCAAGTTCGGGCTGAAGGCCGATCACGTGGGTCGCCCGGTGGACGAGCTGTCCCCGGGGGAACGGACACGGGCGGGGCTGGCCCTGCTGCAGGCGCGCGGGGTCAACCTGCTGGTGCTCGACGAGCCCACGAACCACCTCGACCTGCCGGCCATCGAGCAGCTGGAGCAGGCGCTCGAGTCCTACCAGGGCACGCTGCTGCTGGTCACGCACGACCGGCGGATGCTCACGACGGTGCGCACCGACCGGCAGTGGGTCGTGGAGTCCGGCCGCGTCATCGAGCGGTGACGACGGCGGCTCGGCTCTTGCCGACGTCGGTGGTGCGTGCCAGCCTGAGGAGCATGTGCCGCAACATCCGACCCCTCCACAACTTCGAGCCGCACGCCACCTCGCAGGAGGTGCACGATGCCGCGCTGCAGTACGTCCGCAAGATCAGCGGGACGACCAACCCCTCGCAGGCCAACCGCGAGGTCTTCGACCGCGCCGTGGCCGAGATCGCGCACGCGACCGAGCACCTGCTGGCGGATCTCGTGACCACGGCGCCGCCGAAGGACCGCGAGGTCGAGCGTGAGAAGGCTCGCGCCCGCAACGCCAAGCGATTCCCGGAGACCGCCGCGTCCTGATCCCGGGGCTCCGCACCGGGCTCGCCACGAGGGCGCGTCCGGAGGAGGCGCTCGAGGGCGGCTCCGTCAGACCTCGCTGCGCCAGCTGTGCTGGGGTGCGAAGCCGAGCAGCCGCCGCGCCTTGTCGATCGAGAGCAGCGTCTGGTGCTCACCCAGCTCCCCGCGCACCTCGACGTCGGGGAACACCTCGGCGAGCAGCGACGCGTTGGGGCGCGTCATCACCGTGTCCTCGTTGGCCACGATGAACACCTCGGTGCCCGTCAGGTCCGAGTCGAGCGCGAGCCGGACCGCCTGCGCGCCGTCGCGCGCGTCGATGTAGCCCCACAGGTTCCACTTGCGTGCCTGTGCGTCGTCGTCGAACGCGGGGGATCGCTGGTAGTCGGCGGGCTCCATCACGTTGGAGAACCGCAGGCCGATCATCTTGAGCGCGGGGTCCCAGCGGCACAGCTCGACCGCCATCCGCTCCTCCAGCGTCTTGACCAGCGAGTACGTGGAGTTGGGTCGGGGTGGGTACTCCTCATCGACCGGCACGTACGGCGGCGGCACGTCGAAGGGCAGCCCGAGCACCGTCTCGCTGGAGGCCCAGACGATGTTGCGAACGCCTGCTCGCCGGGCCGCGCTGATCAGGTTCCAGCTGCTGAGCATGTTGTTGGCGAACGTCTGGTGGTCCGGGACCATACCGGGCGCCGGCACGGCCGCGAGATGCACCAGGGCGTCGACCTGGTGGTAGCGCTCCTCCACCCCGAGCATCGCGTCGATGACCTGGCCGTAGTCGGTGAGATCGAGCGGGATGTAGGCCACCCCGTCCGTGGGATCCGCCGGCCGGGCGCGGTCGAACACGACCACGTCCCATCCGTGGTCGACAAGATCGCGGACGCACGCGCGTCCGAGCTTCCCGGCTCCGCCGGTCACCACCACCCGTGCCATCGACCACTCCTGCCCCGCGTCGGACCGCCCCGATGAGGGGCCGCTTCCCGAATATAGACCGCAGCATGTGTGGCCGGCTCGTCAGTGACCCGGCCTTCGGCTGGCTCTCGGCCACCCACCACGTATCAGCGATATCATCGCCGTATGACGATGAGTGTGACCGAGGCGCGGGACGGAGCCGACAGCCGCTGTATCACCACCCGGCACGACCACGAGGCGGTCGCCGCCGTGTTCCGCGCGCTCGCCGAGCCGGCCCGGCTCCAGATCGTCCATGCCCTGTCCGACGGCGAGCGCCGGGTGGTCGACCTCGTCGCCCAGGTGGGACTGGCGCAGTCGACGACGTCGGCTCACCTCGCCGTGCTGAAGGAGGCCGGACTGGTCACACCTCGCGCCGTGGGGCGCTCGACGTACTACTCGCTGACGACGACGTCCCTCGGCGCCCTTCTCCAACGCGCCGAGGAGCTGCTGGACGAAGGCCTGCTCGCCGTCGTCCACAGTCACGGAGCCGGGGGCTGAGATGGGTCTGGGTCACGACCACGGCCATGACACCCCCGGGCAGCGGCACCGAGGTCGGCTCGCGGCCGCGCTCGCGATCACCTGCGTGGTGCTCGTGGTGGAGGTCGTCGGTGCCGCCGTCACGGGCTCGCTCGCACTGCTGTCCGATGCCGGTCACATGCTCACCGACGCCGCGGGGCTGACGATCGCGCTCGCGGCGACCTGGTTGGCAGCCAGGCCCGCCGACCATCGGTGGACGTTCGGGTGGCAGCGCGCCGAGGTGCTCGCCGCCCTGGTCAACGGGGTGCTGCTGACGGTGGTCGCCGTGCTGGTGCTGGTCGAGGGCGTGCAGCGGTGGCAGCAGCCACCGGAGGTGCAGGCACCGGGGATGCTCGCGATCGGTGTGCTCGGGCTGCTGGCGAATCTCGTCGCCCTGCTCCTGCTGCGCGGTGGCCAGCGCGAGAGCATCAACGTGCGCGGCGCCTACCTCGAGGTGCTCGGCGACCTGATCGGCTCGATCGCGGTGATCGCGGCAGCGGTGGTGATCGTCACCACGGGCTGGGAGCGCGCGGACGCCGTGGCCTCGATCGCCATCGCGCTGCTGATCCTGCCCCGGGCGGTCTCGTTGCTGCGGACGGTCGCGAAGGTGCTCCTCGAGGGAACGCCCGAGGACCTCACGCTCGCCGACGTGCGCAAGCATCTGGAGGGTGTCGACGGCGTCGTCGACGTGCACGACCTGCACGCCTGGACCATCACGTCCGGGGTGCCGGTGCTCACCGCGCACGTGGTGGTGGACGACCGCGTGCTCACACCGGACGCCTTCTGCCACGTGCTCGACGCGATGCAGGGCTGTCTGCGTGGGCACTTCGACGTCGAGCACTCGACCTTCCAGATCGAGCCGAGCACCCACGACGACCACGACGAGGTCGCGACCCACGCCTGAGGCGAGCCGAACCGCCCCCGACGACCGCCGCCGTCAGGCGACGGGTTGGGCTCCGATGACCGACAGCAGCCGCAGCTTCTCGGCGCTCTCGCTGCCGGGGACGGCGGTGTAGACGAGCAACGAGTGCGACTGGTCGGGGTCCAGCAGCCGCTGGCAGGTGAGCTCCAGACCGCCGAGCTCGGGATGCACGAACCGCTTGACCGTGTGCGGCCGGATGCCGATCTCGTGGTCGGCCCACACCCGCCGGAACTCCTCGCTCCGCTCGAGCAGCTCGTCGACCAGCCGTGCGGCGCGCGAGCCAGGACCCCGGAGAGTGGCGATCTCCCGCAGGCCCGATGCCCACATCCTGGTGAGGAACGGGTGCTCCTCGGGTGCGTAGAGAGCGCGGGACGCGGGATCGGTGAACCAGCGGTAGCCGATGCTGCGCGCGGAGCCGGTGTGGCGGGTGTGGTCCCCGGTCAGGGCGACGCCCATCGGGGACTGCCGGAGCGTCTCGCCGAGCTCCGTGACGACCTCAGCCGGGGTGTCGTCGAGCCGGTCCAGGATCCGCAGCAGGCCAGGGCTGATGTGCTCGCTGATGCCGCCTCGCACGGGCGGCTGGTGACCAGCCAGGCGGAACAGGTGGTCGCGCTCGGCGACCGCGAGATGGAGCCCCAGGGCGATCGAGGCGAGCATCTGCTCCGAGGGTTGAGGTCCGCGTTCTTGCTCGAGGCGTGAGTAGTAGTCGGTCGACATGTGGCACAGCGAGGCCACTTCCTCGCGGCGCAGGCCACGGGTGCGGCGGCGCATCCCGCGCGGGAGGCCGACATCCTCGGGTTGCAGCGCCTCACGGCGCCGTCGCAGGAACTCGGCCAGCCCGGCGCGGTCGATCATGGTGGTCCCCCTCGTGGTCCTGCCTCGTTTGTACCCCGGGACGGCGCCCGTAGCCACGGTTCGCTGATCCCCCTCTGGCCGGGGCGGACCGCGGACCCGGGGATCGACGCTCCCTGGAACGGCCTGCGGGCGTGCCTGAAGGTGAGGACACACCACCACAGGAGGAGCACAGCCCCATGCCCAGTCACATCGACTTCACCATGCCGGACCTCTCCGGCACGCGCGCTCTCGTCACCGGGGCCAGCGACGGCATCGGGCTGGGAATCGCCACCCGCCTCGCCGGGGCCGGCGCCGAGGTGATCATGCCGGTCCGGAACCCGACCAAGGGCGAGGCCGCGGTCGCGAGGATCCGCGACCGGCACCCGCACGCCAAGGTCTCGCTCCGCCGTCTGGATCTCTCGTCGCTGGCGTCGGTGGCGGCCCTGGGTAACGAGCTGCGCGAGGAGGGGTCTCCCATCCACCTCCTGGTCAACAACGCGGGAGTCATGACACCGCCGGATCGCCAGGTCACGGCCGATGGTTTCGAGCTGCAGCTGGGGACCAATCACCTCGGCCACGTCGCGCTCGTCGGCCACCTGCTCCCGCTGCTGCGGGCGGGGAAGGCGCGCGTGACCTCGCAGGTGAGCATCGCGGCGCGGAGCGGACGCATCACCTGGGACGACCTCAACGGGGAACGCCGCTACTCCGGGCAGCGTGCGTACATCCAGTCCAAGATCGCGCTCGGCCTCTTCGGGCTCGAGCTGCAGCGGCGCAGCCGGGCGGGCGGCTGGGGCATCACCAGCAACCTGTCACACCCGGGCGTTGCACCGACCAGCCTGCTCGCCTCGCGCCCCGAGATCGGGAGGACCCAGGACACGGCTCAGGTGCGGGTGATCCGGGCGCTCTCGGCCCGGGGCATCCTGGCGGGCACCGTCGAGACGGCCCAGCTACCCGCGCTCATGGCCGCCACTGCCCCCGACGTCAAGCCGGGTGTCATGTATGCGCCGCGCGGACTTGGCGGTGTCGGTGGCCCGCCCGGCGAGGCTCGCCTCTATGGTCCGCTGCGGAGTGCTGAGGAAGCCGCGCGGGTGTGGGAGTTGTCGGTGGAGCTAGTAGGAGCGAAGTTCTCGACGGCGTGATCGATCAGCGATCCGAGTCAGCCCGTTCGCTACCAGTCGACCGGGACTGGATCAGACTCGACGCCGTCGACCACCAAGACCGCCTCGATCTCGGAGTCAGGCTGAATCCGGGGGTCGACCGCGATGAGGACCCACAGCTCCCCCAAGGAGATGACGGCACCGATCTCCCTGTCCGGACCCTCCTCGACGAACCGAACGACGACCGTGCCGCTTTCTGAGGTCGTTCCTGTCACGGTCAAGACGCCGTTGAGGAAGACGACCGTGTCGATCTGCAGAGGCGGTGCGATGAAGGGAATGCTCGCCGCCTCGCTCACTGACGTCCGGTCGCCGAGGGTTTGTGTCGCTACGACAGGGGTGTCGCTGAGCGCGTGGTCAGCGGGGACCGAGGAGGACCATTCGCCATTCTGATTCACCGAGACCGGATCGGTCTCGAAACCCTCGCCACTCACCGTCACCGAGGCGCCCGGCTCACCGGTGCCGGAGAACCTGATGACGTCGCCATCGACAACGGGGACGCTCAGAATCAGATCAACGAGCACGAACTCGGGAATTGGGTACGCCGAGACCTGCGACGGAAGGTCATCGAACCACTGACGTGCCGTGATCTCGCCCCCACCCGAGGTCAGAAGGTCGATATTGGCGCTCCAAGTGCCGTCCTGAAGCAGGACCAGATCGGTAACACGGGTGCCATCGCTCGTGTCGATCTCGATGTCCCCACCTGCCTCGATCTGTCCACGGATCGTGACGTACTGACCAACTCGATCTGAGAAGGTGATCTCCGGCGCTGCTGGCCGCGAGGGAAGGTCGACGGTGACTGCCGCCGACACCCTCCCGTCGACGGTGGTCTGGATGGCCGAGACGCGCTGCCCGGCGACCAGGTCGAGCTCCGGTGTCAGTGTCCAGTCCCCGTCCGGGTCGACCTCGACCGTGTCGAGCGGCGTACCGGTGACCTCCGTCGGCATCCGGAGCGGCACGGAGCGGACGGCCCCGCCAGCCGCGTCACCTCCGCCGCCACCGGCGACGGGCACAGTCTCCAGCGTGATGGTCGCGCCCGGTTCGCCACGGCCAAAGAGCACGATCACGCCCTCGACGACGTCGAAGTCCAGGCCTGGGGCCGCGGCCTCGTCCGGCTCATCCGTGGGCGGCACGACCGGCGGAATGGTCGGCGGCGTCGTCGGAGCCGGGGACACCGCGGGATCCGAGGAAGGCGTGGGGTCGGGATCCGGCGTCTGGTCCGGACTCGACGGTGGATCGTCCCGGATCGTCGTCCGCTGCGCGGTCGTGGTGTCGTCGGGGCCGGGCGTCGGCACGGCCGTGGGGTCGTCCGACGGTCCGTCCGTCGGCTCGTCGCTCGGGTCCTCGCTCGGGTCCTCGCTCGCCTCGTCCGCATCAGCGCCGGCGCCGTCGTCGTCGGGACCGGACCCACCCGGAAGACCGAGCGTGACGAGAGGCCGGGCCCCTCCCGGATCGTTCCCGAAGGCGTCGGCGGCCCCGGGATTCATCGTGACGGTCGCGATGACGATCGCGGTGACCGCCGCGGTGGACGTCGCCCCCAGCGCCATGCTTCGCGTGCTGACACCAGCGGCCATCTTGGAGAGCCCGGCCAGCGTTCCACCTGCGACACCGCCGCCCGCGAGCGCGAGCCCGGCCCACACGGCGACAGGGATCAGCAGCACGCGCAGCTCAGATGCCGCGGTGTCGACCTCGAACAGGACCCCGCGGCAGTAGTCGCAGTCCTCGAGATGGGACCGGACCTGGGCTTCGCGGCGGTCCGTGAGCTTGCCCTGCGTGTAGCGGCTGAGGTCGGTGACGAACGGGCGGCACTCGTCGGGCACCAGGCCCTCGTTGACATGGGCATCCAGCCACGCCGTGCGCAGGCCTTCCCGGGCGCGGTAGGACAACGCGGCCGCGGAGTTCGCCGACATGTTCCAGCGATCGGCGAGCTCGGCGGGCGCCACGCCTTCGACCTCACCCAGCCACAGCGCCTCCTGCCAGCGTGTGGGCAACGACTTGAACGCCTTGGTCAGGAGGTGCCAGCGCAGCCGCGACTCGGGCCGGTGGCTGTCGCGGGTGTCCTCACCTGCGAGCTCCTCGAGCTTGTCGGTGAGGATCGTCTGCTCGCCGCGCGTCCATCCGGCGATGACGTGGCGGACCGTCGTCGCCAGGTAGGCGCGGAACTCCGTCTTCGGGCCGCCACCATCCTGTGTGGCCTGCAGGATGCGCATGAACGCCTCCTGCACCGCGTCCTCCGCGAGCTGTGTGCGCGAGGAGTAGCTGTGGGCAGCACGCGTGGCGGCGCGGTGATGCCGACGATAGAGGGCCTCGAACGCCTCACCATCGCCGTCCCGGGCACGCGTGAGCAACGCGTGATCGGGCATGCCGACCGGCACCGCCAATATCCGCCCCTGTCTCGTGCACATCGGCGTGTTCCGACGCCGTCCCCAACCGCCTCATGCTACGTGACCACCGCTATGACCTAGTTCACACCCGAGGCCGCGTCATGATCACCGCTCCCCAGCATCTCTGAGTCAGATCCAACCGGGCAGGGTGGATCAGATCATCAGCTCGGGCGGTGGGGCGGAGTCGGGGGGCCCCACCCCACCGCACGAGGATGGTTGACACGATCGTTCGGAGGGGACGGCCGTGCGTGGCGGGCTGGAGAGGGGACCAGCCCGCCCGCACCACGCGGGGGACGTCGCCCAGCTGCTGAGTCCAGCGGCTGGGCGACACACCGCGCGACTCACATCCGGTCGGGCGCCGCGATGCCCAGGAGCTCCAGCGCCTGCGCCACCGTGCGCCGCGTCAGATCCACCAGCGCCAGCCGGCGATCGCGCACCGAGCCGTCCGCCGCCAGCACCGGGCACGCCTCGTAGAAGTCGGTGAACGCGCGCGCGGTCTCGTACAGGTAGGTCGCCAGCTTGTGCGGCTCGTAGGAGTCGAGCACGTCCGCGAGGACCTCGCCGAAGGCGTCGAGCTGGAGGGTCAGCGCCCGCTCGGCGGGCTCCAGCGCCACCTCGACGGCGGCGGGCACCCTGCCGGGCACGCTGAGTCCGCGGTCGATCGCCTTGCGCAGGATCGAGGCCATCCGGGTGTGCGCGTACTGCAGGTAGACGCCGGTGTTGCCGGTGAACGCCACCATCCGCTCGGGATCGAACACGTAGTCCTTGACCCGGTTGCCGGAGAGGTCGGCGTACTTGACCGCACCGATCCCCGCCTGCTCCGCGATCTGGGAGAGCGCGGCCTCGTCGACCACCTCGCCGCGGGCCTCTGCGCCCTCGCGGACCACGGCCGCCGCTGCCTCCACCGCCTGGTCGAGCAGCTCGGCGAGCCGCACGGTGCCGCCTGCGCGGGTCTTGAACATCTTCCCGTCCGGGCCCAGCACCGACCCGAACGGCACGTGCACGGCCTCCACGGCCTCGGTCAGCCAGCCGACCCGCCGCGCCGCCTCGAACACCTGCTTGAAGTGCATCGCCTGCGGTGCGCCCACGACGTACAGGATCCGGTCGGCCTGCAGGTCCTTGATCCGGTGCCGGATCGTGGCCATGTCGGTGCTGCCGTAGCCGTAGCCGCCGTCGGACTTGCGGATGATCAGTGCTGCGGGCTGGTCGTCGCGCCCGGTGATCTCCTCCGACAGCACCACGAGGGCGCCGTCGCTCTCGACGGCGACCCCGGCGTCGACCAGCTCCTGCACCACCGAGGCGAGCACCGCGTTGTACGTCGACTCGCCCGCCGAGTCCGCCGAGGAGATCTGCACGCCGAGCCGGGCGTAGACGGCGTCGAAGGCGTACTCGGACTCGGCGACGATGTCCTTCCAGACCACGAGGGTGTCCTCGTCGCCGGCTTGCAGGGCGACCACGCGCTGACGCGCCCGGTCCGCGAACTCCGGGTCGCCGTCGAACGCTGCCCTGGCCTTCTTGTACAGCTCGTCGAGCGCCGAGACGGGCGACGTGGCGTCGTCCGACGCGCCGCTCTCGAGGTCGGCGTGGCGCCACGGCTCGTCCGGGTGCTCGTCGATGTAGGTGATGAGCATCCCGAACTGGGTGCCCCAGTCGCCGAGGTGGTTCTGCCGGATCACCTGGCTGCCGAGGAACTCCAGCACCCGCACGAGCGCGTCGCCGATGATCGTCGAGCGCAGGTGCCCGACGTGCATCTCCTTGGCGATGTTCGGAGCCGAGTAGTCGACCACCGTGCGCCGCCCCAGCTCGGTCGCCGGCACGCCGAGCCGGTCGTCGGCCAGCCGCGCCTCGACCTGCGCCCACAGCGCGGTGTCGGAGAGGGTCAGGTTGATGAAGCCCGGCCCGGAGATCTCGACCTTGCCGATCAGGAGGTCGTCACCGATGTTCCCGACGACGGCGCTCGCCACCTCTCGCGGTGAGGCGCCCACCTTCTTGGCGAGCGCGAGGGCCGCGTTAGCCTGCAGATCGGCGTGGTCGCTGGGTCGGATCAGCGGGTCCGCCCCGGTCTGGTCCGGGTAGGAGGCGGCGATCGCGTGGCCGAGCGAGGCGGTCAGCTGCTCGGCGAGGGGCGTGACGGGGGCAGACACGCGCGCCATTCTCGCACTGCGCCGCCCCCGACCGCTTTCACCGCACTTTCGGCACGGCGAGACTTCACCGCACGTCCGACGAACGCGCTCGTGCAGGTGGACGCGCGTCGAAAGTGCGGTGAAACCGGTCTGTGGTCGAAAGTGCGGTGAAACCGGTCGGTGGTCGAAAGTGCGGTGAAATCGAGTGAGCGGGCGGGCGGGACGACGACGGCCCCGCACCTTCCGGTGCGGGGCCGTCGTGGAGATGACCTGAGGTCAGTCGTTCTTGGCGTCCTTGACGGCGCCCTCGGAGCTGTCCTTCGCCTCGGCGACGGCGTCCTCGGTCTTGTCCTTCGCCTCGACGACGGCCTCGTCGGTCTTGCCCTTCGCCTCGGCGGCGGCGTCCTTGGCCTTGGTGGTGGCCTCGGCCGTGGCGTCCTTGACCTTGGCGGCGGCGTCGGAGGCAGCCTCCTTGGCCTTCTCAGCTGCTCCCGCGACCGAGGTCGCGACGCCGGAGGCGGCGTGCTTGGCCTTGTCGACGGCGGAGGTGCCCTGCGTGGGCGAGCTCGCCACCGCGTCGTCCCAGTACTCCTCGGCCCACGGGTCGTCGACGGGCTGGGTACGGCGCCAGATCAGCACGCCGGCGCCTGCGACCGCGGTGCCCACGAGCACCCAGCCGAGGGTCTTGGCGAACTTGTTGCCGCCGCGAGCCTGCGCCTCCTGCTGCTTGACGGCCTTCTCGGCGGCCGCGATGGCCGCCGTCGCCTTGCCCTGCAGGTCGTCTGCGCCACCGCGGGCGGCCTTGGCGGCCTCCTCCATCGCGGCGATCACTCGCGGGATGACGTCGTCGACGAGCTTGTCGTGCGCGATGTCGACGGCGTCGCGGCTCTTGTCAGCGGCGCTCAGGACGCGCGGCGCGGCGGCCTCGACGCCCTTCTTCCAGGCACCTTCGACCCGGGGACCGGCCCACTCGATCGCGGCCTCGACCTTCGGGGTGGCCCAGTCCTTGCCCTGGTCGGCGAGGGACCTGGCGATCTTGCCCGCTTCCTGTGCAGCGTCCTGGGCGGTGTCGCGGAGCTGGTCCGCGGAGATCTTGTCCTTGCGCGCCATGTCTCTCCCCACGCTTGCGCATCTGCGTCGATCCGCAGATGACGGGTTTTGCCACAGCCTATGTCGTCTGGGCGCGGCGCGCACATGGAGCGAGGCAATGCGAGGATGAGGGGCATGGATGCGATCCTCCACACCAGCGCCGGCGACATCGTCATCGAGCTGCTGCCCCACCATGCCCCCAAGACCGTCAAGAACTTCGTCGAGCTCGCCACCGGTGCGCGGACCTGGACGAACCCGGCCACGGGTGAGGAGACCAACGAGCCGCTCTACAACGGCACGGTGTTCCACCGCGTGATCCCGAACTTCATGGTGCAGGGCGGCGACCCGCTCGGCACCGGCACCGGTGGTCCCGGCTTCGAGTTCGACGACGAGATCCACCCCGAGCTGCACTTCCGCGAGCCCTACGTGCTCGCGATGGCGAACGCGGGCAAGCGGATGGGCCGCGGCACCAACGGCTCCCAGTTCTTCATCACCACGGCCGCCACCACCCACCTGCAGGGCAAGCACACGATCTTCGGCAAGGTCAAGGACCCGGCGAGCACCGCCGTCGTCGACGCGATCGGGAGCACCCCGACCGGCCCGAACAAGCGCGCGATGGAGCTGTTCTCGATCAGCGACCCGCGCCAGGCACCCGGCGACGCGCCGGTCGAGGACGTGGTCATCAACTCGGTCGAGATCGTCGACTGACCCCATGACGTCCTACCCCTCGGCACCTCCCCCCGGTCAGTCCGGCCAGCCCGGCCAGCACGGCGACGGCGCGCCCGCGTACGGCACCCCGCCCGCCGCCGGGCCCGGTCAGAGCTGGGCCGGCCAGGGGTGGGGCGGCCAGGGGGGTGCGCCCGCGCCACAACAAGGTGCGCCGGTCTGCCCGCGACACCCGGACCGCGTCAGCTACGTCAGCTGCCAGCGGTGCGGCCGGCCGGCGTGCCCGGAGTGCCAGCGGCCCGCCGCCGTGGGCGTGCACTGCGTCGACTGCGTGCGGCAGGCGAGCCAGGGCGGGCGCGGGCAGGTCACCGTCTTCGGCGGCAGGGCGCGGCCGGGTGCGAAGCCGGTCGTGACGATCACGATGATCGCGCTCTGCGTGGCGGTCTTCCTCATCGACATGGTGAACCCCTCGCTGCGGCAGGCGTTCACGTTCAGCCCCGCCGCCGGGCAGATCGAGCCGTGGCGCATGCTCACCACGGCGTACCTGCACGCACCCGGCCAGTTCGGGATCGTGCACCTGGGCTTCAACATGGTGGCGCTGTGGTTCACGGGTCCGTTCCTCGAGCAGGCGCTCGGGCGGGCCCGGTTCCTCGCGCTGTACCTCGTCAGCGCGCTCGGCGGCTCGGTGGCGGTGCTGCTGCTGACGCCGCTGGAGCTGTGGAACCGCGGGGCCGTCGGCGCCTCCGGCGCGGTGTTCGGCCTGTTCGGCGCCGTGGCCGTGGTGATGCTGCGCCTGAAGATGCGCAACACCTCGATCTTCAGCGTGATCGGCATCAACCTCGTCATCACCTTCGTGATGCCGAACATCTCCTGGCAGGCCCATCTCGGTGGCCTCGTCACCGGTGCGGCCATCGCCGCCGTGCTCGCCTACGTGCCGAAGAAGATCCGGACGTGGGCCGGCCCCGCTGGCATCGCCGCCATCGCGCTGCTGCTGATCATCGCCACCGTGGTCCGGTACGCGCTCGTCTGAGCGCTCGCACGTCGCCGGACCGGGGCTTACCCGGCGTCGGTCGTCTCCCCCCGCACGTGTGCACACCCTGCGGACCCCGTGATCCAGCCGCGGCAGTGGCGCGGCTTCGCGCTGCCCCGACGGGCCTTTCGACGGCCCCCGCCACCCGGTCCTGGTGATCCACAACCTTGTTCACACCTGTGGAATTACATGGCTGTAGTTCTCCACACGGTTACCCACACCTGGGGATGCCGCGGGAGGATGAGCCGTGAGCTTGTGGGTGGGCACCGCACGGGTGGACGTGGACGTCCCCGTCGGGACCGAGATGTCCGGGTTCGCCGCGCGGAGCGGCCCGAGCGACGGCGTGCACGACCCGCTCACGGTCCGGGCGCTGGTGCTCGACGACGTCGCGCTCGTCGCGGTCGATGTCTGCGGGCTGCACGAGCGCACGATCGCGATGGTGCGGGAGCTGCTCGGGGACGAGGTCCGCGAGGCCGTCGTCACCGCCACCCACACCCACTCGGGCCCGTGCGTGGCGTTCGAGAGGCTCGGCCCGCACGACGGCGCGGTCCACGACGCGGTGGTGGCCGCCGTCGTCGCGGCGGTGCGCGGCGCCGTGGCGAGCCGGACCGCCTGCACGGTGCGGTACGGCGAGACGCCCGCGCTCGGAATCGCCAACAACCGCCGGCACGACGACCGCCTCACCGACCCGCCCGCGCAGTTCCTGCGCTTCGAGAGCGAGGGTCGGACGGCGGCGTGGCTGGTCGTGCTCCCGGCTCACCCGGTGATGTTGGACGCGACGAACCGGTCGATCTCAGGCGACTTCCCGAGCTACGTGCGGGATCGGTTGGAGGCCGCCACGCCCGGTGCGCTGTGCGTCTACGCGACGGGGGCCGCGGGCGACCAGAACTGCGGTCAGCAGGTCGACCTGACCTACGACGTCGACTCCTCCGACGAGCGCACGTTCGCCGCGGCCGAGCGGATCGGGACCGCGCTGGCGGAGGCGGTGCTGGCGGCGCCGGCGCGCGAGGTCGGAGCGGCGTCGGCAGCGGTGGCCGTCGAGCCGGTCGAGCTGCCGATCGAGCGGGTGGACGTGGCGCAGGCCCGGGCGCAGGCGGCGAAGTGGCGCGCCGAGATCGCGGCGGGCGTCTCACCGCAGCGGGAGGCACTCCTCGGCGCCTGGCTCCACTGGAGCGCGGAGCTGCTGGCCGGTTCCTACGACCACGTCCCGGACGCCTGGGCCGGGACCGTGACAGCGGTGACGCTCGGCGACGTCGCCCTGGTGGCCCTGCCCGGTGAACCGTTCCTGGCCACCGCGACACGCATCGCCTCCCAGGCACCGACGCACCCCGTGCTGGTGCTGGGCTACGCCAACGGCTGCCCGGGCTACGTCCCACCCGCCGACGAGTACCCCCACGGCGGCTACGAGGTCGACGACGCCCACCGCTACTACGGCATGCCCGGCCCCTTCGCCACAGGCTGCGCAGAACGCCTGGAAACCGCCGCCCTCCGTGCCCTCAGCACGCTCCCGGAAGCCGCAAGCAGCACCCACCAAGAGAACCAAGCCCACCCCTGAGAGGAGGCGCTAAAAGAACCCGGCAACCGCCGTCGTCGGCCTCAAGAGGGGCGAGAACCACCCAAGGAAACGCACCAGGGGTCACCGGGATATGTGTGCGCGACGCTGGATGGGCCTGGCGGGAGCACGGGGAGCGAGGAACGAGCGGACCGTGCGGATGGTCGCGTCGCGCACACATGTCCCGGCGACCCGGACGAGAACGAGCAACACCACCCGCAACTCAGGTCAGACGGAAACCCCTACCGCCACCGCATCAGCATGATGAACCCGACCATCATCACCGAGAACCCGATCGCCAGGTTCCAGCCACCGATCCCGGGGATCGGGTAGGCCCAGTCGAGGATGTAGGTGGTGACGACCCAGACGAGGCCGACGATCAGGAGCGTGACGCAGACGGGCGCGTACCAGGGCTTGCTGATCGCGGGCGCGGAGGAAGCAGGGGGCGGCGTGTAGGCGGGCTTCTTGCGGCGCCGGGACGCGGACTCGGGCATCGACCTGGACTCCTTCGCGTGGTTCTGCCCGATCACGGCGTGGGCCGTCCGGACGCGCCCATGGTAGCCCGGTGAGACCGACCTAGACTGACCGCATGTCCCCGCATCGCCACGCCTCGGCACCTCAGGGGAGCTCAGGCGGCCGACGGCGGGGTGGCCGGTACTCGTTCCAGGCGTCGGTGGGCCTGGGGGTCGTGGGTCTGCTGGCGGGCCTGATGTTCAGCACGAGCGCCGGGCTGGCGGACGACCAGTCCGAGCGGCAGCCGGAGAACTTCCGCGACCTGGTGCGGGTGGAGTCCGAGCGGCTGGCCGAGACGAACGCCGACGTGGTGGCGCTGCGCGAGGAGGTGGCGGCGCTGCTGGAGGAGCAGAACGACCCCGCCGAGGCGGACGAGCTGCTGGCGCATGCCTCCGGGACGACGGCGGTCACCGGCCCAGGCCTGCTGGTCCGGCTCGACGACGCCCCGACACCGGTGCAGCTGCCGGAGTGGGCGAGCCCCGACGACCTGGTGGTGCACCAGCAGGACCTGGAGGCCGTGATGAACGGCTTGTGGGCCGGCGGCGCCGAGGCCTTGATGGTGCAGGGCCACCGGGTCACGATGACCACATCGGTCCGCTGCGTGGGCAACGTGCTGCTCATCGACGGCGCGACCTACTCACCGCCGTACGAGATCGCGGCGATCGGTGACCCCGACGAGCTGGAGGAGACGCTGCTCTCGACCGCACCGATCCAGATCTACCTCCAGTACGTGGACGCGCTGAACCTGGGTTGGCAGGTCCGAGCCGAGGAGACCATCGAGATGCCTGCGGACGAGAGCAACCTGAGCATGGAGTACGCGAGTGTCCCGGGCTGACGTGGCGGCACCCCCGGAGGTGCGCCGCCGCGCGGGGCACGCACGGCCCCGCCCCGCCCCGGGCATGCGCGCCGTCGGGTTCCTCGGGGAGCTGCTGATCACCGCGGGTGTGATCGTCGCGCTGTTCGTGGTGTGGCAGGTCTTCTGGACGGATGTCACGGGTGGCCGTGAGGCGAGCGCGCACATTGAGGCGTTCGCCGAGGAGGCGCCGGACTCGCCGGAGCGGGCGGGGACGCCGCAGACCGGTGAGCCGCCCGTCGAGCCGGTGCCGGCCGCGGGCGAGACCTTCGCGACGATGTTCGTGCCGCGCTGGGGTCCCGACTGGGAGTGGCCGGTCGCGGAGGGCGTGGGTCGGGCGGACGTCCTCGACGCCGGGTTCACGGGCCACTACCCCGACACGGCGCTGCCGGGTGAGATCGGCAACCTGGCGATCGCGGGCCACCGGCAGTCGCACGGGAAGCCGTTCTTCGGCGTCGACTCCCTCGAGGTCGGGGACGCGGTCATCGTGCAGACGGCGCAGGCCTGGTACGTCTACCGGGTCACCGACTCCTACGTGGTGCTTCCCACGCAGACCGAGGTGATCGCACCCAACCCGGTCGACCCGGCCGCTGAGGCGACGCAGCGCATGATCACGCTGACGACGTGCCACCCGCTGTGGTCCACGCGGGAGCGGTGGATCATCCATGGGGAGCTGGACCACTGGGTGGACCGCTCCGAGGGGCGCCCCGCCGAGATCATCGAGCTGCTGGAGGAGGGCTGATGTACGGATGGATCTGGCGTCACCTGCCCGGACCCGCGCTGGTGCGGGCACTGATCCTGCTGGTGCTGGTGGCCGCAGCCGTGCTGCTGCTGTTCGAGGTGGTCTTCCCCGCGGTGGCGCCGTTGCTGCCACTTGATGAGAACACGGTCGGCGACGGATCATGAGTGCCGTGACCCGCATCCTCGTCGTCGACAACTACGACAGCTTCGTCTACACGATCGTCGGCTACCTCAACCAGCTCGGGGCGCAGACCGAGGTGGTGCGCAACGACGACCCGCTGCTCGCGGAGATCGTCGCGGACCCGGCCCGGCTCGCCGCCTACAGCGGCGTGCTGATCTCACCCGGACCGGGCACACCGGCCGGCGCGGGTCAGAGCATCCCGGTGATCGAGGCCTGCGCGGCCACGAGGACCCCGATGCTGGGGGTGTGCCTCGGCCACCAGGCGCTCGGTGAGGTGTTCGGCGGCACGGTCGCGCACTCGCCGGAGCTGATGCACGGCAAGACCTCGCCCGTGGACCACGGCGGCTCGGGCGTCTTCGACGGCCTGCCGACCCCGTTCACGGCCACCCGCTACCACTCGCTCGCGGTGCTCGCCGAGACCGTACC
This sequence comes from Pseudactinotalea suaedae, assembly GCF_009733815.1. Lineage (GTDB taxonomy): Bacteria > Actinomycetota > Actinomycetes > Actinomycetales > Beutenbergiaceae > Pseudactinotalea > Pseudactinotalea suaedae. The sequence continues at coordinate 258,577 of NZ_WNXY01000008.1, read as the reverse complement.
GCCCGTGCTCGAGGTCACCGCGACCACCGGTGACGGCATCGTGATGGGGCTGCAGCACCGGGAGCTGCCGCTCCACGGCGTCCAGTTCCACCCCGAGTCCGTGCTCACCGAGGGCGGTCACCGGCTGCTGGCCAACTGGCTGGCCACCTGCGGCGACGAGGACGCCGTCGCCTCCTCCGAGGGGCTGGCCCCCCTCGCCCCGGCCACCTGATCCCCAGGTTTCAACACCTTTCCGTTCATGCACGGAAAGGTGTTGAAACCTCAGGGGTTGTTGCCGTTGCCGTTGTTCCCGTTGCCCGTGCCGTTGCCCGGGCCGTCCGGGCCGTCGGTTCCGGCCTCGGGGCCGGTCCCGCCGTCGGGGTCGGTGCCGGCGTCGGGGTCCGTCCCGGCCTCGGGGTCGGTGCCCGGGTCGGTTGTCGGCTCCTCCGTGGTCGGTTCGGGCGACGGGCCTGAGGAGACCGTCAGGGTGATCAGGGCGTCGTACTCCACGAGACCGGCGCTGGGGTCGGTCGCCGCGATCGTGTCGGGCTCGTAGTCACCGCTGAACACCGTCTCGCCGAACCGGTAGTTCAGCTGCAGGTCGTCGAGGATGTCCTGCGCCTCACCCGCCGGCAGGCTGCGCAGATCCGGGAGCTCGACCCGGCCGCTGCCGATGAAGATCGTGATCGGGGTGTCCGGCGCGGCCTCGGTACCGGCGGCAGGCTCGGTGCGGTCGGCCTGACCCTGCGGGGTGCCGGCGATGTCCTCGGGAGTGATCGTGAAGTTCGCGGCGTCGAAACCGGCCGTCGCGAGCTCCTGCCTGGCCTGCTCCTGCGTCATGCCGTTGACGTCCGGGATCGCGATCGAGTCAGGGCCGGCGGAGAACCACACCTGCACGGTCCGGTTGGTCTCGACGCTGACGTCGACCGTCTGGCCGGACTCCGGGTTCGAGCGGATGAAGCCACCCGCCTCGACCGTGTCGCTGGCCTCCGGGTCCTGCACGTCGGCCACCAGCTCGACCTCCTCCAGGGCTGCCGTGACCTCGTCCTCGGTCATGCCCTGGGTCAGCGTCGGGATGACGACCATCTCGGCCGCGGTCGTCGTCGGGCTCTCCGGCTCCTCCGGCGTGGTCCCTCGGTTGAGCAGCAGCCAGATGATCGCGCCCAGGGCGATCACACCGATGATCGAGAGGATCCAGATCAGCGCCTTGTTGCGCTTGGGCGGCTCCGCATCCTCGTCGGTGAGCGCCTGGGCCTCGGCCCGCGTGGTCGGCGTGACGGCGGGCGCCGGGCCTCCGAACACCTGGGTCGCACCGCCGCCCGCACCCGCGAGCACGGTGGTGGCACCCAGCGGCGGGGCGGACACGACGCCCTCCCCAGCGACCGCCTCGAGGTCGGACCGGAACTCGTCGGCCGTGCTGTAGCGCTCCTCGCGGTCCTTGGTCAGGGCCTTCATGACGATGCGGTCCAGCGCTTCGGGCACGTCGGGCGCGATCGCCGACGGCACCGGAGCGGCCTCGCTCACGTGCTGGTACGCCACGCTGACGGCGGAGTCGCCCTGGAACGGCGGCCGCCCGGTCAACAGCTCGTACAGCAGGCAGCCGGTGGAGTAGAGGTCGGAGCGCGTGTCGACCACCTCGCCGCGCGCCTGCTCCGGGGAGAGGTACTGCGCGGTGCCGACCACGGCCTGGGTCTGGGTCATGCCGCCCGAGGCGTCGGTCATCGCCCGCGCGATGCCGAAGTCCATGACCTTGACGTCGCCCGTGGGCGTGAGCATCACGTTCGCGGGCTTGATGTCGCGGTGCACGATGCCGGCGCGGTGGCTGTACTCCAGCGCCGACAGCACGCCGGCGGTGATCTCGATGGCCTCGTCGATCGGCAGGGCGGCACCGTCGCGCACCAGGTCGCGGACCGTGTGGCCCTCGACGTACTCCATGACGATGAACGGCACGTGCGTCTCGACGCCGTTGCCGTCCAGGCCGCCGTCCTCGCCGGTGTCGTAGACCGACACGATCGCGGGGTGGTTCAGCGACGCCGCCGACTGCGCCTCGCGGCGGAACCGGGCCAGGAACGTGGGGTCGCGCGCGAGGTCGCTGCGCAGCACCTTGATCGCCACGGTGCGGCCCAGGCGGGTGTCGCGCCCGATGTGCACCTCGGCCATGCCGCCGCGGCCGATCAGCTCGCCGACCTCGTAGCGCCCGGCAAGCATGCGCGGGGAGGGTCCGTCAGCCACTCGTCGGTCTCCTCCTCGTATGCGAACTGCGCCCGCGTTCCGCGGCGCTCAGAGCGCTCTGCTTTCCCAGCATCCCTGCGGCGCCCAGCGCCGGTGCCAGCGCAGCCGCCTGGGCAAGCGTACCCAGCCACAGCACCAGCACGATCAGCATGGCCGCGACCACCAGGACCTTCACAAGTGTCTGCCAGGCCCACACACCGGCGATCCGCTCGTGCCGCCGTCGCCGTGGCCGGGTCGTGAGAGCCGGGCGTTCGACGACGGTGCGCACCCCGGCACCCAGCGGCGCCCATGCCGGTGCGAACCCTCGATCGGGGGTCTCGACGGCGTATCGGGCGTCGGTCTCGTCGGGTCGCCACGCCGCGCCGGCCGGCTCGGGCGCACGGTTCCGACGCGGACGTGAGGGCAGCGGCGGTCGCCGCACCCCCGCCGCCTTCTCGAGGACCGCCCGCTCGGCGATGGCCGGCTGGGCCGGCTCGGCCGGCTCGACGGTGGCCTGCTCGACGGCGGACCTCCCCGTGACGGCCTGCTCGACGACGGTCGCCGCAGCTGCCGCAGCCACCGCCGTAGCTGCCGCCGCCGGCTCGGGTGCGGCCTCGGACTCGAGGTGGTCGAGCTGCAACGCCGACGATCCGACCACCGGTGCCACCACGCTCAGCCGCGCGCGGTGGTCGGCTGGCGCCGCGGCTGCGGCCGCGGCTCCGGTGGCCGCCACCGTGCGCTGGTCGCGCGGGCGCTGACGTGCTCGCTCCCGGACGAGCTGGGCCTCGTCGCGTGCCGACCCCGTCATGGGCATCGCCTGGGTGGCGATCGCCGCTACCTCGGCGCGGGCCGCCAGGTGCGGCGCCACCCGCCCGTGGGCGACCTCGGCCTGCAGCTCGCGCAGCAGGTCGTCGAGGATCCGCGCGAGTGAGGCGCCGCTGCGGGGCCGTCGCTCGGGGTCCTTGTCGAGCATCGACATCACCACGTCGCGCACCCGCGGGTCGACCCGCTCGGGCATCTGCGGCACCGGCTGGTTGACGTGCGCGAACGCGATGTCGACCTGGGTGGCACCGGTGAACGGCCGCCGGCCCACGAGCGCCTCGTAGGCGATGACCCCGAGCGCGTAGATGTCGCCCACGCCCTGCGCCGCCTTGCCCATCGCCTGCTCGGGCGGCAGGTACTGGGCGGTCCCCATCACCATGCCGGCCGCCGTCATCGGGGCCTGGTTGGCCCCGAGCGCGATGCCGAAGTCGGTGATCTTGACCGTGCCGTCACGGGTGATCAGCAGGTTGGAGGGCTTGACGTCACGGTGCACCACGCCGGCCATGTGCGCGGCGTGCAGACCGCGTGCGGTCTGGGCGAGGATCGGCAGCAGCTGCCCGGGTGCGAGCGTGCGCTCGCGGGAGAGCATGTCCGACATCGGCTCGCCCTCGACGAGCTCCATGATCAGGTAGCCGGCGCCGCTCTGCTCGCCGTAGTCGTACATCGCCGTGACGTTGATGTGCGAGAGACCCGCGGCGTTGCGCGCCTCGGCACGCATGCGCGCGAGGAAGGAGGTGTCGCCCGCGAACTCGGCGCGGAGCACCTTCGCGGCGACCATCCGGTCCAGGTGCAGGTCAGCGGCCCGCCACACCTCGCCCATGCCGCCGACGGCGATGCGATCCATCAGCTCGTAGCGGCCACCTAACGTGAGCCCTGCCTCTGGCTTCATTCCCCCAGCACCGCCTCGATGACCCCCGCGGCAATCGGTGCCGCCACCCTGGCGCCGGTGGCCTCGTCTCCGAGGTCGCCGCCCTCCTCCACCACGACCGCGATCGCGATCTGCGGGTCGTCCGCCGGAGCGAACGCCGTGAACCACGCCGTCGGTGCCACACCCTCGACACCAGACTGGGCCGTACCGGTCTTTCCGGCCACCGACACGCCGGGAACCTGTCCCGGCCATCCTGTGCCGTTGTCCACGACGTTGACCATCATCTGGGTCATCAGCGAGGCGGTCGAGGCCGACACCGGGCGTGAGAACACGCTCGGCTGGGTCTCGGCGACCACGTCGAGGTTCGGGCCGCGCTCGGTCGCCACCAGGTACGGGTGCATCAGCACGCCGCCGTTGGCGATCGAGGCCACGACCATCGCCATCTGCATCGGCGTGACGCGCACGCTGCGCTGCCCGATGGCGGTCTGCGCGAGCGCGGGGTCGTTGGCGTCGAAGTCCGAGCCCAGCGTGCTCGGCGTGACCGTCATCGGGATCGCGAGGTCCTGGCCGAACCCGAACGCCTGCGCCTGGTCCTGCAGCGCCTCCGGGCCGAGCTGCACCGCGAGCTGGGCGAACGGGGTGTTGCAGGAGACCCGGAGCGCCTCGGTCAGCGTGGCGGTGGTGCCGTTCCCGCAGACCGCACCGCCGGGGTTCCTGATCCCGGTGCTGGTGCCCGGCGGGGTGTAGACCGTGGGTGCGGGCACCTCGCTGTCGGGCGTGAAGTCCCCCGACTCCAGCAGCATCGCGGTGTCGACCAGCTTGAACGTGGACCCCGGCGCGTACAGGTCGCCCGCGATCGTGCGGTTGATCATCGGGTCGGTCGGGTCCTCGAGAAGCTGCTGCCAGGCGGCGTTGACCTCGCTCGTGCTGTGACCGGCGAGCACGTTCGGGTCGTAGCTCGGCTTGCTCACCATCGCGAGGATCGCGCCGGTCTTGGGGTCGAGCGCCACGACCGCACCGCGCTGGTCGCCGAGCAGGTCCCATGCCGCCTGCTGCGCCGCGGGGTCGATCGTGACCTCGACGGCGCCACCCTGCTGGCTGCCACCGGTGAACAGCTGCTGGATGCGCTGGAACAGCAACGAGGAGTCGGTGCCGTTGAGCACGGCGTTGCCCTTGTCCTCGATGCCGGTACTGGAGAAGACCACCGAGAAGTGCCCGGTCACGGGCGCGTACAGCGGACCGTTCGCATAGATCCGCTGGAACCCGAACGGGTCGTCGACGGGCTCGGAGAACGCGACCGGCGTGCCCGCCACGACGATCGGGCCACGGTCCTGCCCGTACTCGCGGTAGATCGTGCGCACGTTGCGCGGGTCGTCGTTGAGCGCACCCGCCTGCCCGTACTGGACCCACGAGGCGTTGCCCATGAGCAGCACGAACATCGCGAGCATCACGATGGAGAGGCGGCGCAGCGGGGAGTTCATCGCTTCACCACCTCCGTGGGGTTGTCATCGTCGTCAGCGTCGCTCGTCGAGGTCTGGTCCGGCGGACCGGGGACGTCTCGCGCGACGCCAACCATCCGCTCGCTCGTTCCTCGCTCGCTCCCGCCAGGCCCATCCAGCGTCGCGCGAGACGTCCCCGGCCCGCCTTGTTGGTCACCTGTCGTGTCGGCCGGGTTCGATTCATGGCCGACGGCGTTGGTTGGCCGCTCTTCACGGTGGTCGATGAGCTCGGTGCGGGAGCTGGCGAAGGTGTTGGGCTCGGGTTCGACGTCGTCCCAGCCGAAGGCGGAGGGGCGGGCCGGTACTGAGGGCACGGACGCCGGGACGGGGTCGGCGGGGGCGACGTCGCCCAGCGCGATCAGGGCGGTCTCGTTGCCGACCACCGAACCGGCGCCGGCCGGGGCGGGGCGGCGCGCGGCGTCGGAGATCCGCAGCAGGATCGCCACGATGATCCAGTTCGCCACCAGCGAGGAGCCGCCGGCCGCCATGAACGGCATGGTGAGACCCGTGAGCGGGATCAGCCGCGTCACGCCGCCGACCACCACGAACACCTGGAACGCGATCACGAAGGCGAAACCCGAGGCGAGCAGCTTGCCGAAGCCGTCACGCACCCCGATCGCGGCGCGCAGGCCGCGCTGGGCGAGCACCAGGTACAGCATGAGGATCGCGACCAGGCCGGTGAGCCCCAGCTCCTCGCCCAGGCTCGCGACGATGAAGTCGGAGTTCGCGTAGGGCACCAGGTCCGGGTGGCCCAGGCCGAGGCCCGTGCCCATCAGGCCACCGGCCGCGAGCCCGAACAGCCCGCGCACCAACTGGCCGGAGCCGCCGGGGTCGCGGTTGTAGATCTCGGAGTCGAGCGCGTTCAGCCACACGTCGAACCGGGCCGCCACATAGTCGAACGTCGAGTAGGCGAAGACCACGCCCACGCCCACCAGCAGCAGACCGATGAAGATCCAGCTGACCTTCTCGGTGGCGACGTAGAGCATCGCCACGAACAGGCCGAAGAACAGCAGCGAGGTGCCGAGGTCCCGCTCGACCACCAGCACACCCACGCTGACGACCCAGATCACCACGATCGGCGCCAGGTCGGCGAACCGCGGCAGGTGCAGGCCCAGCATCTTGTTGCCTGCGAGCGTCAGCGCGTCGCGCCGGTTCACGAAGTACCCGGCGAAGAAGATCGCCAGCAGGATCTTGGCGACCTCGGCCGGCTGGAACGAGAACCCGGCCACGTTGATCCACAGCCGTGCGCCGTTGATCGTCTGCCCGATGAACGGCGCCATCGGCAGGCACAGCAGCGCGAGGCCGGCGATCATCGCCAGGAACGGGTAGCGCCGCAGCGTGCGGTGGTCGCGCAGCAGCGCCAGCACCGCGATCGCCAGCACGATCCCGATGATCGTCCAGACCAGCTGTCGCTCGGCGAAGCCCGCCCGCAGCCCACGCTCGGCCAGCGGCTGGTCGATCCGGTAGATCATCGCCAGGCCCAGCCCGTTGAGCGCGGCCACCACGGGCAGCATCACCGGGTCGGCGTTCGGCGCGCGCCAGCGCATCACGAGGTGCAGCACCACGGTCAGCACGACCAGGATCCCGACGTGACGCACGAGATCGACCGGGACCACGCCGTCGAGGTTCAGACCCACGATCGCGTACGCGGCGACGCCGACGGCGAGCGCGATCGCGAGCAGCCCGAGCTCGCTGTTGCGGCCGGCGCGGGGGCGCGTGGAGGGTGCGACGGTCGCCATCAGCCGGTGGCCTCGCTGGTCGAGGTCGACGGGTCTGACGGCGTGGGGTCGGTGGCCGGGTCGGTCTCAGCGGTGCTGGCGTCGTCGGTCGGTTCCGTGGTCTCGGGCGAGCTGACCTCGGCGGCCAGGCCCTCCACGGTGTCCCGGGCGGCCTCGAGGCTGGACGCGGCGATGCCCGCCTCCACCCGCGCCTGCACGAACGGCGGCAGCTCGGCGACCACGATGTCCGACCGCTCCTCGATGCTCGACAGCGACACCGGCCCCAGCTCCTGAGGCACGCCGCGGTAGATCGCGACCACCCCGTCGGTCTCGTCGGGGGCGACGTAGAACTGCGTCTGGGTCCACCGGTAGCCGAGCGTCCCGGCCCCGGCGAGCATCAGCAGCACGACGACGATCGCGAGGATGGTGAAGATCGGACGACGCCGGGGCGGGGCGTCGAGGTCCAGCTCCTCCTCGTCGTCGGAGCTGTCCCGGATCATCTGGCGCGGCGAGCTCGCACGGGAGCCGGCGGTCAGCGCGGCGGCGCGGGCGGCCGGCGAGTTCCCGCCGCGGGTCGGGGCCTTGCGGTCGACCGCAGCCGCTCCGACCACCTGCGGCGTGGTGTCGGGCAGGCGTCCGGGATCGGTGGCGTCCTTCGTGACGTCCGCGACGATCACGGTGATGTTGTCCTGCCCGCCGGCGCGGAGCGCGAGCTGCACGAGGTCGTCGGCGCACTGGCCGGGGTCCGCGGTCTCCGCGAGCACGTCGGCGATCGTCTCGGCGGACACGTACGAGGACAGGCCGTCCGAGCACAGCAGCCAGCGGTCGCCGTCACGGAGCTCCCGGACCGACTCGTCCAGCTCGATCTCGGCGCTGGAGTCGCCGAGCACGCGGAGCAGGACCGAGCGCTGCGGGTGGTTCTCCGCCTCCTCCTCGGTGAGCTGGCCGGTGTCGACGAGGTGCTGCACGAACGTGTGGTCGTGGGTGACCTGGTGCATCGTGCCCGCGCGCACCAGGTAGGCGCGGGAGTCGCCGATGTGCACCATGGCCGCGGTCGCGCCGGTGCGCAGCAGCGCGATCACGGTGGTGCCGAGGCCGGCGTTCTTCGGGGTGTCACGGGCGTAGGCCAGCAGGTCCGAGTGGGCGTCCGCGACGGCGGAGCGCAGCAGGTCGAGGAGCTCGTCCGCGGAGTGCTCGTCGCCGTCGAGCGAGGCGAGGTGCGCCACCGCCACCGAGGACGCCACGTCACCGGCGGCGGCGCCGCCCATGCCGTCGGCGACCACGAGCAGCTGGGGGCCGGCGTAACCGGAGTCCTGGTTGTTCTCGCGCGTGAGCCCCACGTCGGAACGGGCCGCGTAGTTCAGGGAGACGGTCACGGGCTTACCGGCGCAGCTCGATGACGGTCTGGCCCACGCGGATCGGGGTGCCGGCGGGGACCGGGGTGGGGCCCTCGACCTGCGACGAGCCCAGCCACGTGCCGTTGGTGGAGCCGAGGTCCTCCACGTACCAACCGCCGTCGGCGGGGAAGATCCGCGCGTGCCGGGTGGAGGAGTAGTCGTCGTCGAGGACGAGGGTCGACGACGGCGCCCGGCCCAGCAGGATCGAGTTCTCACCCAGGCGCAGCGTCGTCCCGTTGAGCGGGCCCGCGGTGACGACCAGGCGCGTGGGGGCGCCGCGCTTGGCGCGCGCTCCCCGCCCAGGGGCGGCTCCGCCGTCGGGCGCGGCCTTGGCGCTCGAGCGACCCATGAGGCTGCCGCGCGCGAGCACCCGCGTGCCCGAGATGTCGCGGCGGAGCACGCCGATGGCGGCGAGCACCAGCAGCCACAGCAGCACCAGGTAGCCCAGCCGGATCAGCGTGACAACCAGCTCGCTCACGCGATCGCCTCCATCACGTGATCACTCCGAATCGTCGGTCCCGGTCCAGAACATGATGCGGGTGCGGCCGATCGTGAGGGTGTTGCCGTCCACCAGCGTGGCGGCCGGGACGCGGTGGCCCTCCACGAAGGTGCCGTTGGTCGAGCCCATGTCCGAGGCGATGACGCCGTCCGGGGTGACGCGGATCTCGAGGTGGCGGCGGGAGACGCCGGTGTCGTCGACGATGATGTCGGCCTCGCTGCCGCGGCCGATGACCGTGACCGGGCCGGTGAGCAGGTAGCGCTGGCCGTCGATGTCGAGGATCGGGTGGCGGCGGCTCGGGGCGCTGCCGGTGGCCGGCGCCACGGCGCCGCGGCGGGAGGAGGACCGGACGCGGAAGGAGCCGGTCGGCTCCTCGGTCTCGGTGAACGTGACCTCGACCGGGCCCACGAACACATACCCCTGCTCGCGCGCGTGGTCCTCGGCGGCGGCGACCATCTCCTCGGCCAGGGCGTCCGCGCCCCAGTCCTGGATCTGGTCGAACTCGGTCGGTCCCAGCTCCACGGTGAACGTGTTCGGCACCACGGTGCGGCCGCGGGACAGGGCTGCGGTGCGCTCGTCCATGTCGCGGCGGATGGCCGCGGCGATGTCCACCGGCTTCAGGTCCGGCTTGAACGCCTTGGAGAACGTGTTGCTGAGGGCGCGCTCGACACCCTTCTCGAACCTGTCGAGAACCCCCATGTGGCGCCCCTCCTTCCGCTTCGCTGGCCCGCGCGAGCCACGACGGCTGCGCACACACGTGTGCACGCTCATCGTAAGCGGGGAATCGGTTCGCCACCGGGAGGCACGGCGGAGGGACAGGGGATGACCGGTGGCCGCGGTGTGAACGGCGGCGCCACCCCCACCCCGACCCTCCACCCCCACCTCCACCCCACCCCCACCTCCGCCGGTTCGAGGTAATCCGCCACCTCGCCGTGGTTGCCCTTTACCTCGACCCAGCTCGACGGCGGGGACGCGCTGCCGCGGTCGAGGTATTGCGGCACCTTCTGGCGGCCGTTGATTACCTCGATGCGATCGGAGCCGCGGGGGCCGCCGCGAGCTGCGAAGCGCGCCGGAGTCCGCCGGAGTCCGCTGGGTTCGAGGTATTCCGCCGCCTTCCGGTGGCCGTCGATTACCTCGAACCGCCGGATGGGGGCATCGCGGGGCGTCGCGGGGCGTCGCGTCGCGTCGCGTGGGGGGCATCGCGGGGCATCGCAGACCTGCACCGGCGGGGGTCGAGGTAATTCCGCACCTTGCGGTGGCTGCCGTTTACCTCGACCGCGGGTGAGGGGGTACGCGTTCCCCGAGTGGCAACCTCAGTTGCGGGGGATGTTGCGGAGGTTGGACCGGGCCATCGAGACCGCCTCGCCGGCACCGCCGTTGAGGACGATCTTGCTCAGCGCCGTCGCGAAGCCGAACACCTGGTCGCGCGTGATCTTCGGCGGGATCGACAGCGCGTTGGGGTCGGTGACGACGTCGACGAGAGACGGGCCCTTGTGCGCGAGCGCCGCGGTGAGGGCGTCGCGGACCTCCGTCGGGTCCTCGACGCGGCGGGCCTGCATCCCCATCGCGGACGCGATCGCGGCGTAGTCGACGCCGGGCACGTCGACGCCGAAGTCGGGCAGCTTGTCCACGAGCATCTCCAGCTTGACCATGCCCAGCGTGGAGTTGTTGAAGACGACGACGGTCAGCGGCAGGTCGTACATCACCGCCGTCAGCAGGTCACCGAGCAGCATCGAGAGCCCGCCGTCGCCGCTGACGGCGATCACCTGCCGGTCGGGGAAGGCGAGCTGGGCGCCGATCGCATGAGGCATGGCGTTCGCCATGGTGCCGTGCTTGAACGACCCGATCAGCCGCCGTCGACCGTTGGGGTTGAGGTACCTGGCGGTCCACACGTTGCCCATGCCGGTGTCGGCCGTGACGATCGCGTCCTCGCTCGCCACCTCGTCGAGGACCGAGGCGGCGTACTCGGGATGGATCGGGCGCAGGTGCTCGACGTCCTTGGTGTAGGCGCCGACGGCGTTGTTCATGAGCTTGTCGTGCTTGTCGAGCATCTTGTCGAGGTAGCGCCGGTTCTTCTTCTGCTTGACGAGCGGCAGCAGCGCTCGCAGGGTGGGCTCGACCTCGGCGTGCACCGCGACGTCCACGGTGGTGCGGCGACCGATGACGGCGGCGTCGGAGTCGACCTGGGCGGTGCGGACCTCCGGGAGGAACTGGTCGTAGGGGAAGTCGGTGCCGAGCAGCAGGATGAGGTCGGCGTCCTCGAGGCCCGCGGCCGCGGCGCCGTAGCCCAGCAGGCCGGTCATGCCGACGTCGTAGGGGTTGTCGTACTGGATGACGTCCTTGCCGCGCAGGCTGTGCCCGATCGGCGCCTTGATCTTCTCCGCGAGCTCGACGACGAGATCGTGCGACCCGGCCGCGCCGAGCCCGACGAACAGCGCAACCTTCTTGGCGTCGTCGATCGCGTCGGCCAGCGCCTGCAGCGCCTCCGGGGCCGGGGCGAGGACACCCTTCTGGACACGGCAGAACGGCGGTGCCTCCGCCGTCGCGCGCTCGTCGGCGATGTCGCCGGGGAGGGTGACGACGGCGACGCCGCTCCTCGCGAGCGCGTGCGTGATCGCGGCGTGCACCACGCGGGGCGCCTGATCGGTGGTGCTGACCATCTCGGAGTAGACCGAGCACTCGTTGAACAGGCGGTCGGGGTGGGTCTCCTGGAAGTAGCCCTGCCCGATCTGGACGCTGGGGATGTGGCTCGCGATCGCGAGGACCGGTGCGCCGGTGCGGTTCGCGTCGTAGAGACCGTTGATGAGGTGCAGGTTCCCGGGGCCGCAGGAGCCCGCGCAGACCGCGAGCTCGCCCGTGAGCTGGGCGTCCGCGGCTGCGGCGAGCGCCGCCGCCTCCTCGTGGCGGGTGTGGATCCAGTCGATCCCGCCCTTGGCGGACCCGCCGGTGCGGCGGACGGCGTCCACGACCGGGTTGAGGCTGTCCCCCACGATCCCGTAGATCCGCCTGACGCCGGCGGCCTGGAGCTGACTGATGAGCTGTTCGGCGACCTTCATTCCCCGACGCTACGCGGAGCCGGGGAGTTCTGCCCAGGGCTTGGGCGACGCACGGGCGTGGGCGTGCACACAGGCTCGGTATGAGTGCATCGGCGAGGGGTGTCCGTGCGGTGGTGGCTGCGGCCGTGCTGGCGTTGCTGGGGGCGTGCTCGCTGCCGTGGGTGGTCGGCGGGCCGGGTGAGCGGGTCGGCGAGCAGGTGGGCTCGTGGTCCCAGGCGAACACGGACAGCTGGGTCGACGGGATCGCGCCGATCGCTCCGGTCCTGCTCGCCTCGCAGGAGCAGGTCGAGGAGTGGGTCGCCGCGCACGAGGGTGCGGCCGAGGCCGGCGTCCTCGAGGTGCTGCAGGCGGTCGACCTGAGCGAGAACGTGCTGGTGGTCGGCGGGTACCCGCGCTGCCAGGAGACCAGCGCCGTGATCCTCGTCAGCGAGACCGAGGTGGCCTTCACGGTGATCTCCGGCGACGAGCAGATCGCCTGCGCCTGGTCGCCGTACACGGTCGACGCGTGGGCCGTGCCTCTCGAGCAGACCGACGGCGAGGTGCCGACGCTGCTGACAGCGGAGGATGGGTGACGAGCCCTCGCTCGATGCCCTGGCGCTCTGGTGCGCTCCCGCGCCTGGGACGGCTGAAGCATGGGTGCGCAGCGCAGTCCCGGACGTGAGTCGCATGCCGCCCGCGTGCTACCCTGCTACCCGCTCATCGGCTTGGGAAACCAGGCAGATGGGAGCACCACGCGCAAGTGGCGGAATAGGCAGACGCGCACGGTTCAGGTCCGTGTGCCCGAAAGGGCGTGGGGGTTCAACTCCCCCCTTGCGCACACCACAGGATCGGCGGAATCCCAACGGAAGTAGGGGTTCCGCCGGTCCTTTTTCATCCCCATCTGCCATCCCATCCGCCTTTGTGTCCCGACGCGGCGCGCCGCAGTGACGTAGCCGCAATCGTGTTGGAGCGGTGGCTACGAGTAATGCACCAACCCACTCGCAACCGGAACGGCAGGACCCTGAGCGGATCACGACGGCCGAGCAGGCGAGGCAGGCAAACCGCCACCATCATCGCTGCCGACGTCGCCCTCCTCGCGGCGGCCGCCATTCTCGCCATCGTGACGGCATTCGTGGCCTGGCAGCCCGGGGCCACTCGCCGCTCGAGACTGGTTGTGGGACGGCCGTGCTCCGTTTTGTGGCTGCATATGCCGGGTCTGCTCGTCTCGTCATCGGCTTGATCAAACTCTGCGTCAACCTTGCGTATTCGTGCCTCAAGCCGGCGACCGTCGGGGGAGCTAGCCGGTCTCGGCTCATCCTGGGTGGTCGTTGGCCAGCCGTTTGTCGAACGCCAGGGCCGAGCCGGCCCCCACCGATGGAGGCCGGGAAGCGTGCGATCACCGGAGCGCGTCTACAAAAGTAGACAATCGTCTACTATAGTGGAGAGCAGGACGGAGGTAACCATGGACTGGACTAACCCCATCTCAGCGGTGTTTCCCACCCTGGAGGGCGTCGTGCTGGAGCACCTGTGGCGAGTCAACGAACCACGCACCGCAGCAGATGTGTATCTGGTCACCCGTGCGGGGTCGCTCAACGGGATCCGCAAGGCACTTGAGCGTCTGACCGAACAAGGCGTCGTCGACATGCGTCCCGTCGCCAACGCCTACCTATATTCGCTGAACCGTGACCACCTCGCCTACCCAGCCATCGACGCAGCCCTGGCCGCCTACGATCCCGTCGCGCAACTGCACCGACGTATCGCGGAGCTGGTCGCTGACCACACCCGAACCCTCCCGGCCGAGCCGACTGTCGCAATCTTCGGATCCGTCGCCCGCGGGGAGGCGACCACGCAGTCTGACCTCGACCTGCTGATGCTCGTCGACGACGACACCCCCGAGGATCTCATCGAGCACCTAGAGGCCGATCTACGCGAGCAGGGTGAGCGGTGGACCGGGAACCAGGTGCAGGTGTTCCGCCGCACGTTGTCGTGGCTGGCCGAGGCGCTAACGAACGACGACCCGTTGCTGAAATCGTGGAAGGCAGACGCCCAGACCGTGCACGGTGAGCCCGTGCAGCAGCTGCTCGCGGGTGGTGGCGCATGAGCGCGCGCGGTGGCCGCCGACGCCGAGTAGACGCCGCGTACGTGACGAAGCGCGCCCAGACGGCGCGGACGTTCCACGCCGCCGCCGGTCTAGCTGCCGAGGAGAGCGACTGGCACCAGGCCGCCGCCGCCCTGTTTGTCCTCGCCGGGATCGCGGCCGCCGACACCATCTGCGGCAAGGAGCTCGGTCAGATCTCGCGAGGGCAGGACCACCGGCAGGCCACAGCGCTGCTGAGCGAGGTTAAAGACACCGAGAGGGCTGTCGCGGCGCTAGCGAACCTGCTCGAGGTCAAGGACGAAGCGCACTACAGCTTCACCGTGACCGCTCAGGAGTTCACACGCGCCAGGCGATCCGCACAGACACTGCTCGACGCAATGGAGTCGCGGCTGCTCCGCTGAGAGCGGATGGTTCACCACCAGCTGAACCGCCACCGCCACGCCGGCCGCGCCGCCCCACCTCGCGAACAGGCGAACAGGCCCGCGGCGCCACGACGAGTACGACGACCCGGGCCCCGACGAGACGAGCGCGATCACGAACGCGAACGCGACGAAGACGACCAGCGCGAGCACGAGCCGCAGGAACAGCAGCACGATGAGGCCGAGACCGACGTCGGGGGCCGCTGTCGCGGTCGCGGACGAGCCTGAGGCGGAGACGCAACAGCTAGGGCATCTGCAGGCCCTCGCACCTATTTGGTTACACGCCCGGCGAGCGACAGCGAGCAGCTCACCGGCCGCCGCAGGCGGCACCTACCGGGGGTGCCAAGACGTAACCCCAACCCGCACCGACCGCCGAGCGCTGCCCAACAAATCTCGCAACCTTGGGCTGGCGCGATTCCACGCCGATGCCGACAAGCTCAAGGACGAGCAGCTCCCGACCCGATACGTGGTGTTCCGCGACTGGGTCCCTGGGCCTGTCGGTGACCGCCAACTGAGTTTCACGTTCTTCCCTGGCCTCGTGGCTTGATTGAAGCGGGCCTCTCGCGCTCATCTGACGGTCCATCTGCTGCTATCTGCGCATCCGTGCACCTCCAGATGCGTGGGTCCCTCCGTTACGCGCATGTCGCGCCGTGGGGTTCAACTCCCCCCTTGCGCACAGCGTGACTCGAGTCGCGACACCGTTGACAGACGGGGTCGCGACTCGAGTCGTTTCTGGGAACGTCGCCCGAAAGCGGCGAGGCGCGTCGGCAGTCGGCGTCGAGGGCTACTCCACGCGGTAGCTGAGCATCACGGTCCCGGCGCTGGTGGCGACGTGCGACTGCAGGTGCAGGCGTCGCGGGTCCGGGAGGCCCCGGAACAGCCGCTTGCCCGTGCCGAGCAGCAGCGGATGGATGAAGAGGCGGAACTCGTCGACCAGGTCCAGCTGCATCAGCTCGTGCACCAGAACCCCGCTGCCCAGCACAGCGATGTCGCCCTCGCCGGTGCTCTTGAACGAGCTGACGGCGGGGCCGAGCTCGCCGTCGAGCACGGATGCTCCGTGCCACGCCAGTTCGGTGAGGGTGCGTGTCGCGACGTGCTTGGGCGCCTGGTTCAGCGAACGCGCCATCGGGTTGTCGTCGGGCTGGTGCGGCCAGAACGCCGCCATCTTCTCGTAGGTGCGCCGGCCGAACAGGTAGGCCGAGGTGCTGTCCGTGCCGCCGGCTGCCACCGCCTCGTGGATGGCCGGTGCGTAGGGCGCACCCCAGCCGCCGTGGGCGAAGCCGCCGTCGGTGTCTTCGTCGGGCGAGCCCAGGCCCTGCATGACCCCGTCGACGCTCAGGAACTCGATCACCACCAGTGTTCTCATGGCACCCATCGTGGGCGCGCGGCGGGGTGGCTGGCTTGAAGAAAATCGACCGGTGCCCTGCGACACTTTCTGACATGGAGGGCCAGCACAGCCTCGAGCTCGTGCGACACCGCGTCGCACCCGTGCTGCGCGGGCTGGTGGCCGGGATGGTCGGCATGTCGGAACGGAGCGCCGAGCGGGTTCACCGCCGCCAGCCGGCGGGCACCGTGGTACCCCTGGTGCTCTCGTTCGGTGATCCGCTGCGGATCGACGCCCTGGCGGACGGCGCGGGCGCGGGGCGGGCGTACGGCTCCTTCGTCGCCGGTCTGTCCCAGGGGGTGGCCGCCAGCTCGTTCGTGGGTGTGCAGCGCTGTGTCCAGGTCTATCTGACGCCGACCGGCATCCAGCAGATCCTCTCGGTCCCGGGCAGCGAGGTCGCGCGCCAGGTGGTCACTGTCGCCGACATCTCGGCGGCGCTGGGCGACCACCTGGCCGAGCAGCTGCACGACGCCGGCTCCTGGGAGGCGCGCTTCGCGCTCGTCGAGGATCTTCTGCTGTCACGCCTGGCCCGAGCCGACCCGGCGCCCGACTGGGTGCGCTGGATGTGGAGCGAGATCGCGCGCAGCGCCGGAAGGGTCGCCATCCGGGACCTCGTCCGCGCCAGCGGCTGGAGCCACCGTCACGTCTCGACCACCTTCGCCCGCCATGTCGGACTCGGTCCCAAAGAACTGGCCGGCGTGGTTCGGTTCGAGAGCGCGAGCGCCGATCTCGGCAGACGACCACTGGCCACGATCGCTGCCGAGCACGGCTACGCCGACCAGAGCCACTTCGCCCGCGAGGTGGCGCGGTACGCCGGTGAGACGCCGACCCAGCTGCTGGCGGCCCGCCGTCCGACACCCGCCACGCAGCTCGTCGCCGCCCGCACCCTGAGACCGACCGGCTGAGCCGGGCAGCGGTCAGGTCACGACCAGGTGCTGCCGGCCGTCGAGGTGCTCGCGGGCCATGTCGAGGTGGCCGGCATGCACCGAGGTCTCCTCCAGGACCCGCAGCAGGACCTCCCAGCCGCTCGCCAGCCGGGGACCGCCGAACATCTCTGACGGCGGCCACCACGCCGGCGGTGCGTCGAGGTCGGCCTCCGCGAGCACACGGTTGCCGCGATCTGCCTCAGCCCGGTAGGTGGCGCGCAGCTCCGGTCCGGGGAGCGGCGGTGCCGTCCACCCGTCGCGCAGCCGGCTGATGGCGACCTGGTCGGCACCCAGCACCGCCTGGAGCCAGAAGATCTCGACGTCGTGGAGCAGATGGCTGACCATCGACCGCGGTGTCCAGCCCGAGGGGGCGACGACGGTCCCGAGCGCTCGTTCGTCGAGCCCCTCGATCGTCTGCAGGACGTGCTCCCGGCCCGCCTCGAGCCGGGTCAGCAGGAGGTCGCGCGCCAGGCGCGGTTCCGCATCCGTGCGGTCCTCGGTCACGTGGGCTCGTGGAGCGGTCGGATCTCGACGCCGCCGTGGCTCGCCGCCGACTCGTGCAGCCGTTCCGCCCACCCGACCACCTCGTCGAGGTCGCGGGCCTCGATCACGTAGTAGCCGCCGATGACCTCCGTGGACTCCACGAACGGGCCGGTGGTCCGCGTGCGCCGACCCGTCGCGTCGGCGCGCAGGGTGGTCGCCCGCTCGGCGGGCCCCAGCTGGCCGGAGGCGAGGACCCCCGGACCGGCCGCCGCCACCAGGTCACGATGGCCCGCGTCGATCGCGGCCTGCTCCTCGTCGGACATGCCGTCCCACGCCTGCTCGTTGCCGTAGATCAGCACCAGGAAGGTTGTCATCTCGTCATCCTCTCGTCAGGCCCGTCGGGCCGTTTCGGTGATGACGCATGATCGGACTCGGTTTCGACTCGGCGGCACACCTCACCCGGTCTCCTGCACGGCGAGGGTGAACCGGTAGCGGACGTCGTTCCGGCGCAGACGGTCCAGCGCCGTGTTCACCTCCGTGAGCGGGAGGACCTCGACGTCGGCAGTGATCCCGTGCTCGGCGCAGAAGTCGAGCATCTCGCGCGTCCCGGGAACCCCGCCGCTGCCCGCCGAGGCCAGGCTCTTCCGGCCGATGAGGAGGGCGAGCGGATCGAATGTCGGCTGCCCGCTCATGCCGACGATGCAGAGGGTCCCGTCGAGCCGGAGGGCGTCGAGGTACGGGTCCAGGTCGTGCTGGCCGGATGCGGTGTCGAGGATGAAGTCATGGCCGCCGCGCTCGGCGGCGAGCTCGCCGGGTCGGGTGCTGACGACCGCGCGCGAGGCGCCGAGCCGCATCGCCTCGTCCGCCTTGGCGGCCGTCGTCGTGAAGACGGTGACCTCCGCTCCGAGCGCCGCCGCGAGCTTCACCGCCAGGTGTCCCAGTCCACCGAGCCCGACGACGCCCACCGCCGTGCCCGCGCCGACATCCCAGCGTCGGAGCGGCTCCCACACCGTGACGCCGGCGCACATCAGGGGCGCAGCTCCCGCCGGGTCGAGGCCGTCGGGCAGCGCGTAGGCGAACCGCTCCCTCACGACGTACTCGGTGGCGTACCCGCCCTGAGTGGTCGTGCGGTCGTGCCGGTCCGTGCCTCCGTAGGTGAGCGTGGGGAACTCTCGGCAGTAGTTCTCCTGGCCGGCCACGCACATGTCGCAGTCGCCGCAGCTGTCGACGATGTTGCCGACGGCGACCCGATCGCCGGGTGCGAGCTGCGAGACGCTCGCACCGATCGCGCGGACGATCCCCACGAACTCGTGCCCCGGGACGAGCGGAGCCGGGCCCTGGTGCCCGCGGATGGCATCGAGATCGGAGTGGCACACCCCGCAGTGCGTGACCGTCACGGCCACGTCGTCGTCGCGGAGCTCTCGACGAGTGATCGTGATCGGCTGCAGCGGGTGTCGGACGAGAGGGCGGCGTAGGCCGTTGCCGAAGCCATCCCTAGATCAGCCGGCCTGGACGGCGGGCAGGGCTGGTGAGGTGTCGCGTGGTCATGGGGTCCGTTCCTCGTCGTGGGGTCGGTGTGGTTCGCACCGGGTCAGGGCGCGAAGGTGCGCTGCGCGGTCTCGCGCAGGATCGCGCGCCGCCGCTGATGCTCGGACTCGTCGTCGTCCGGCGCAGCCGCGACGAGGACGCTGGCGGGCGACCAGGTCAGACTCAGGCCGATGGCGAGCTGATACGCCTCGGCCGGGCTGTACCGGTCCGTCACCACGCCCTGCGCCTGGGCGAGCGCGATGCTCTCCAGCATCGGGCCGAGGTGGTCGTTCATCTGCTCCGAGAGCAGGCCCGCCGGCACCCGTTCGAGTCGCATCCAGGTCGCGAGCCGCACGTGCGTGGGGTCCTCGAGGTAGAAGTCGTACAACCGCACGACGTAGTCGGGCAGGTCGAACCCGTCGACACGGATGAGCTGAGCGATCGCGGCCAGGTGTCGGGCGAAGACCAGCGCGAACAGGTCGTCCTTGTTGCCGAACCAGGCGTAGGACTGCGCCTTGTTCACGCCCGCAGCGGCAGCGATCCGGTCGACGCGCGCCCCGGCGAGACCGTACTGCGCGAACTCCGCGGTCGCTGCGTTCAGGAGGCGCTCCCTGGACGCCTGGCCGTCCCTGGTCGAAGCGGATGTGGTCACGCGTCGAACGTAGTAACTATCTAGTTGGTTGGCAACGACACTCGGCGGAGTTACTCACCCGTAGACCAGGTGTGTACATACACACCTGTCACATACTGCACACTAAGCACATTCGGCACATCCGACACGCCCACATCTGGGATCCACATGACATCGGGGGATGACATGACACCGCCACGACTCCTTGGCCAACGCCTCTTCGTGCGTGCGGCCGCTGCCGCTTTCGTGGGGGTGCTGATCACCGCGGGCATGAGCGCGCCGTCGGATGCCACACCGACCGAGCCTCCGACGCAGGAGCAGGTCACCGAGGAGGGCACTCCGGAGCCGTCACCCACGCCGACGTCCACGCCCACGGCCGACCCCGGTGGCGAGCCCACCACCGAGCCGGCGCCCGAACCCACCGACCCGGCAGAGCCGGGTGAGGAGACCACCGAGCCGGACGCCGTCGTCGTCGACGAGGGCGCTTCGACGGACAGGACCGAGGTGACCACCACCCAGGTCGGGCCGCAGTCCCTGACGGTGATGGCGGTGCCTCTGCTGGTCTCCCCGCTGCAGCCCGGGGTGTACCGCATGACCTCCCCGCAGGGCCCTCGGTGCGCGCCGACGGTCAACGCCTCCCTGGCACACATGGGTCAGGATCTGGCCGCACCGCTGGGCACCCCGATCTACGCGATCGCGGCCGGCACGGTGAAGACGGCCAAGCCCAACGCGGCCGCAGGTCAGTGGATCGTCATCGAGCACGTCATCGACGGCAAGATCATCACCAGCTCCTACTCCCACTCCCGCAACGCCACCGAGTTCGTGCGGGCCGGCGACCGGGTCGTCGCGGGGCAGCGGATCGCCACGGTCGCCTCCACCGGTGTCTCCACCGGACCGCACCTGCACCTCGAGCTCTGGCAGGGCCGGTACGGCGAGGCTGCCGGCGGCAAGGTCCTCAACCCCGACACCTGGCTCGCCGCTCGTGGCGTCTCGCTGCGTGCCGGGGCGATCTCGGTGAGCCAGCCCAAGGCACCCGCCTCCTGCACCTACTGGGCGCAGGGAAACACCAGCTTGCGCGCCGCTCCGTCGTCGACGGCGGCGGTCGTCACGACGGTCCGGTCCGGGACCGTGCTCACCACCCCCGGGGCCGGTGTGAAGACGAACGCGTTCATCCAGGTGACCACCCCCAACGGCGTCCAGGCCTGGGCCCCCGCGTCGCAGGTCTCCCCGCAACGGGTGGCGGCGGCACCGGTCCCCTCGCACGTGCTCCACCGCGACTACACCGGGGACACGTTCTCGGACGTCCTCGCCGTGGACGCCTCCGGCGCGCTGCGCCTGTACGCCGGCAACGGCGCGGGCGGCTGGTCCGCCTCCCGCGTGGTCGGTTCCGGGTGGAAGACGTTCCGCATCCTCGCGGCCAACGACGCCAACGGCGACGGCAAGGCCGACATCTTCGGCATCGACGCCGCCGGCCGGCTGCACCTCTACCCCGGCCGGGGCAACGGCTCCTTCGGCACCCGCCTCTCGTTCGGGCCCGGCTGGTCGTCGATGGCCCAGGTGTTCTCGCCGGGTGACTTCGACGGCGACGGCCGGAGCGACGTGGTCGCCGTCGACACCAGCGGCCGCCTGTGGCTGTACAAGGGCAACGGCAAGGGCGGCTTCCAGTCCGGGCGCACCCAGATCGGGCACGGCTGGGGTGCGTTCACCCAGGTTCTCGCCGGTGGCGACGTGAACCGCGACGGCCGCCCCGACATCCTCGGCGTCGACCGGTCCGGGCGCATGTTCGCCTACCTCGGCAACGGCTCCGGCCGCTTCGCCGGCGCCCGCCAGCAGGTCGGCACCGGATGGGCCAACCTGCGGGTGCACTCCGTGGGCGGCTTCGACGCCGACGGCCTCGACGACTACCTGACGATCGCCCCCAACGGCGCCATGTACCTCTACCGCGGGTCCGCCAAGGCCTGGGTGCAGTCGCAGCAGAAGATCGGGCAGGGCTGGTTCAGCATGCGGCTGGCCTGACCCGCCGGGAGCTGCGGCCCTGCGTGAGCGCGGGGCCGCAGAAGGCCGCCCGACCGCCCGGCGACGCTACCCGCGGTCGAAGGCGATCCGGAAGCCCTGGTTGCCGGACGCCGAGTCCGGGGTGTTCTGGGTGCGGGCCGCGACCCGGTACCGGTTGCAGTAGGAGTCGTGGCAGAGGTAGGAGCCGCCGCGCATCACGCGAGCCTCGCCCTGGCTCGGGCCCGTGGGGTCGGTGAGCGGCCCGGCGGGGTGCTGGGTCTCCCACCGGTCGGCGACCATCTCCCACACGTTGCCGGCGACTCCCTGCAGCCCGTAGCCGTTGGCGGGGAACGCGTGCACCGGGCAGGTGCCGCGGTAGCCGTCTTCCACGGTGTTCTTCGTGGGGAAACGGCCCTGCCAGATGTTGCACATGTGCACGCCGCCCGGCGTGAGCTCCTCGCCCCACGGGTAGCGGGCCTGCTCGAGCCCGCCGCGGGCGGCGTACTCCCACTCGGCCTCGGTCGGCAGCCGGCCACCGGCCCAGGCCGCGTACGCCTCGGCGTCGCGCCACGAGACGTGCACCACCGGGTGGTCGGCGCGCTCGGCGAGGTCGGAGCCTGGCCCCTCGGGCGCCTGCCAGGTCGCGCCGGTGACCGCGCACCACCACGGCGTCTGAGCCACGCGCTGCGACGCGGCCCGCAGCGCGGCCGGCAGGAACGCCGCGAACACGAACGACCAGCCGATCTCCTCGGCCTCCGTGACGTAGCCGGTGGCGTCGACGAACGCCGCGAACTGCGCGGTGGTGACCGGCGTCGCGCCGATCGCGAACCGCGAGAGCCGGACCTCGCGGACCGGCCCCTCGCCGTCGAGGGGGTTCGCGTCCGGATCGGCGCCACCCATGAGGAACGACCCACCGGGGAGCTCGACGGCGGGAGTCACGTCCCGCTCGAGGGTCCCGTTCCGGTCCGCCGACGGCGGAGCGGTCGCCGGCGCTGTGGCGCCGGCTGTGGGGGTGGTGGCCAGCGTCACGGCCGCCCCGCGACCGGGGGCGCAGCAGGAGTCGCTCACGGCTTCGAGGGTAACGCCGGGCTCAGGACTGCTCGGCGGGGGCGTCCGGCTCGGAGGTGGGCGAGTCCGGGTCCTCGTGCCGACGAGGCCAGAACGCCCACGTGACGAGGAAGGCCGCGCCGATGGTGAGGGCGCCGAGGATCACCGGGTTCTGGAACCCGGCGACGAGGTTCGCGATCCCCGGGACGTGGCCGTGCACGAGACGAACCGCCTCGGCGGTGTAGGGGTGGACGTCCGGGTCGGCGTTGGCGTCACCCTGCATGGTGAAGGTGACCAGGTCGCCATCGGTCTCGAGGATCTCCGTGACCCGGTGCGTGACCGGGAGCTGGCCGGGGCGGTCGACCGTGACGACGTCACCGACGTCGATGTCGGTCGCGGGCACCTCCTGCACCAGCGCCACCGAGCCGGCGGGGATCGCCGGTGCCATCGACCCGGTGCTGAACATGATCAACGACATGTTCATCGTCCACCCGAGGATGACGAGGACGATGCAGCCGAGGCCGAGGAGCGCGAGGACCGTGAGCAGCATCGAGCCCAGCCGTGTGAGGATGCGGCGCGGCAGCGGTGCCGCCACGGTCGCTGAAGCAGCCCGGTGGCGGGCGGTCACAGCCATGCGCAGTTGCCGAGGAGCGACGTCAGGACGTTCACTCTGGCACGCAGAGAACCGCTCGTGAGGGTGGGTGTGTCTGCGCGGATCTCCAGCGTGTAGCTCCCGATCGCGAGGAGGCTCAAGGAGATGGTCAACGATCGGTCGCTGCCGACGGAAGTCCAGTCACGGGCGACGCCGCCAGTAAGGAACAGGACCCGATAGGAGTATGTGATCGGAACGGCTGACACGCGTGGCGATGCACTCCAGGTCGCGTTGAGTGCGCCGAGCGACACGCCACATGTGTTCTGTACCGGCGTCGCGAGGCCGGCCGTCAAGGTCGCGGCCCGCGCGTGCTCGTGGTCCTGCCACGCTGCTTCGGTGGCGCCGGTGCTCTGGGTGGCCGAGAGCGCGGCGACGAGCCCGAGCGCGGCGAGCAGCGCCGCCACCTGCCGTCGCACGCTCCTCCGGCCGATGCCGGGCCGGGCGCTCATGTGAGCTCCCGCCGCGATCGCCGGCGAGCCAGTCCGGCCAGCGCCACGCCCGTGAGCGCGGCCGCGACGGCGAGGGCGGCCTGCCCGACCACGGCTGCGCCGGTGTCCGGCAGCGAGCCGGCTCCGGGCGCCGGAGCAGCGGGCACCGGAGCACCCGGATCGGTGCCGGTGCTGAGCTCTTCGCCGACGCCGTCGGCGGTCAGCTGCAGGGTCGCCTGGGCGGCGTCGGCCTCACCCACCATCGTGACCGTCACGCGGTACCAGGGGTCGCTCCCGGCGTCGGTCGAGCCGAGCGTGCTGCTCTCGCCGACCGTGACCGGCGCCTCGAGCAGCGGGAGCTCGCCGGACGAGCAGCCCTCCGCCGTCCAGCGCTGGTCGCACCGGGAGACCGCGACCTCGAAGGCGCTCGCGGTGGCGTCGAGCACCCGGAGAGAGACGTCGACGGTCGCCTCGCCGGCGGTGATCACGCTGACCCCGACGTCCCACGTCGCGGCCCGGCCCGGGGCGAGCGCGGCCATGGCGTCGCTCGTCACCGAGACCAGCTGCAAGTGCTCGCCGGTCACGACCTGCTCCGCGGTGGCTGCCCCAGCCGGGGCGGCGGGGAGGCACGCGAGCACGGCCGCCGCGGCGACGGCAGCTCGTGCTAGGCGTCCCATCCGGGTGCTCCCGGCTCCGGGTCTCAGTCGGTGGTGGCGGTGAGCTGCCAGGTGGCGGTGGTCTCGCCACCCTGCCCCAGGCCGGCGGCCGCGGTCACGATGAAGCACAGCTGCGTGGCCGCACCCGGCTCGGTGGTCGGGTCGCCCACGGGCAGCGCGGTGGTGCCACCGGCGATCTCCGCGTCGTCCGCGAGCGTCGTCGCGGTGCCCAGCAGCGTGCCGCCGGTCGCGGTCTCGTCGCAATCGGCGGCCGCGTCGATGGCGTACACCGAGTAGCCGAGCTGGCCCGAGTTGGTGCCCGTGGTGTCGGTCGAGTCGATCGCGACCAGGTCGAGGGTGGCGGGCGCGGTGGTGCCCGCGTCGAGCCGCACCCAGAACGGCGCGTAGGTGACGTCACCGGGCGAGAGGTTGTCGAAACCTGCCGAGAACCCGAGCGCGGCAGCGCCGTCGGCGGCGGCGTGGTCGGCGTATCCCTCGGCGGCACCCTCGGTCGAGCCCTGCAGGTTGAAGACACCGGAGCTGAAGGTCCCGGTCGCGAACTCGCTGTCGTTCCAGGCGGCGAGGGTCGCCGCTGCGCCGATCCCGAGCACGACGCCGCCCGCCAGCAGCGCACGGACCTTCCTGCTCATACCTGTGCGTGACGTTGCTGACGCTGTGGTGCTCATCCGATTTCCCCGACTGTTGACGACGCCGGCGGATCAGAGGGCGCCCCCAATGGCGCCGTCAACGCGGCTCGTTTGGTTGACGACTCTAGCAATGCCGGTCAAGCGCAGTCGCCCCCTCGACCCTGTGACGGTGCGCACCATGAAGGTGAAGCGGTCCCCGCATCGGCATCCATAGGGTTCGATGAGGCTGTGACGAGCGAGACGATCCCGGACCCGAGCGGCCCGACCCAGAACACCGATCCGGCGATGGCCGCCGTCACCACGGCGCGCGAGACCGCCGAGAAGGTCGCCGAGCACGGTGAGCCGCCGCCACCGCGACGCGCGGCGATCATCTTCAATCCCACGAAGGTCGACCGCGAGGTGCTGCAGGCCGCCGTCACCGCTGCGGAGGAGAAGGGCGACTACGAGTCGAGCCTGTGGATCGAGACGAGCGCCGAGGACCCGGGCGTCGCGATGGCGCGGGAGGCCGTCGAGGCGGGTGTCGGTGTGGTGCTCGCCGCCGGCGGTGACGGCACGGTCCGCGCTGTTGCTGAAGGCCTCCGTGGCAGCGGCGTCGCGCTCGCGCTGATCCCGAGCGGCACCGGCAACCTGCTGGCTCGCAACCTCGGGCTCGTCCTCGACGACGTCGATACCGCGGTCTCCACGGCCTTCGCCGGCGAGGAGCGCCAGATCGACCTCGGCGTGGCCGCGTTGCGTCGCGAGCACGGCGGCGAGGTCGAGGAGCGCGTGTTCCTGGTGCTGGGTGGCGTGGGGCTGGACGCGCAGATGCTGGTCAACACCGACTCCGAGCTGAAGAAGAAGGCCGGCTGGCTGGCCTACGTGCAGGCGATCGGTCGTTCGTTGAAGGGTGGCCGCCGCATCAGGCTCGGCTACCGCATCGACGGCTCGGAGCCCCGCAAGGCTCGCGTGCACACGTTGATGGTGGGCAACGTCGGCATGCTGACCGGTGACGTGGTGCTGCTCCCCGACGCCGAGATCGACGACGGCGTCCTGGACCTGGTCGCGCTGCGACCGGACGGTGCGGTCGGCTGGGCCACGGTGATCTTCCGCGTGCTCGTGGAGCACCGCATCATGCGCCGCAAGCCGGACTCCACGACGCTGCCCCTGAACAAGGGCGGCTCGATGCAGCTGGACGCGCTGAAGTACCTGCGCGGCGAGCGCATCGAGGTCCGGCTCAACGCGCCGGAGCCGTTCGAGCTCGACGGCGACGAGATGGGTGACGTGGTCGCCTTCACGATGAGCGTGGAGCCCCAGGGCCTGACCGTCCGCGTGCCCTGAGTCCTCGCTAGGCGCCGGCATCGGCGAGCAACGGGTCGACGGCGTCGGGGTCGTCGTCGAGACCGGCCATGTCCTCGCCGAGCGCGTGCAGGGCATGATCGATCGCGACGGCGTAGGTCACGTCGGTCCGTCTGGTCGCTCCCCAGGACGACCAGCCCCACCGGCTGGTGCGGGCGGCGACCAGCAGCCCGTCGGGCAGCGACGCGCTCGCGAGGTCCGCGAAGAACGGCAGCGACGAGACGTAGCTGCGGAACGCCTCCCAGCGGCGCGCGAGCTGACCGCGCCACGGCGCCACGACCACCATCACGCGGCCGTGCTCCAGCCGGTTCGCCACCAGGTCGATCTCCCAGCCGAATCCTTCACGTACCGATGACGGTGTCGCCGAGAGCACGACGACGGCGGCTCGCTGAGCGAGCTCGGTCACCTTCTCCTGCCACTCGTCGTGCCCGTAGGAGGCGCGTGCGGCGCCGATCTTCGGCAGCCGCGCACCGGGTGGGGCGATCGCGACCACCGGGCCGCTGCGTTGCAGCTGCACCACGATCGCCTCCTCGAAGCGGCGCCGTCGGATGACGTTCAGCGTGTCCATCAGACCGCGCCGGTGCAGGGTGGCAGGGAGCGTGAGGCGGTCCTCGTCGAAGGACCGCAGGTACAGGATCGGCGGGCGCGGGTCGGCGACCAGCACCTCGCGCAGCGACGCCGCACGCAACCGCCGCCCGAGCGCGTCGATCCCGGCGACCGCCACCAGCAGCGCGACCACGCCCAGCAGCACCAGCACCATCGAGTCCCGTATCAGCAGCCCGACCGTGACCAGCAGCAGCACCGGCGCCGCGGACCCGGCTGCCGCGATCTCCCCGATCGAGGGGATCCGGTCCGCCGGAGGCAGGACCACGCTGGCCACCGCTGCCAGGGCGGTCCCGAGCACCACACCGATCGCGAGGGCGTAGGCGAGCGCGCTGAGCGCGGTGCCCCACCAGGCGCGCGCCCCGAGCGTGGTCGGCAACCGACCGGCGTGCTCGACCGGCAGTGCGGCGTTCTTGCGCACCATCACGACGCCACCGACCGTGCCGAGCACGCCGACGAGGACGCGCGCCACGCCGTCGACCACGGCGCCGAGCGCCGTGTTCAGCACCCCGAAGACCACGAGGCCGAGCGCGATTCCGGTGACCCACCACCCGGCGCGGCGCCAGCGCCGGCGCCGGGTCAGCGCGGCAGCGGCCGGCGTGATGTCCCGCCACCGGGGCTCGGCCGTGGCGACGTCGTAACGCGGGCGGCGCAGCGCCACCACGGCGCGTGCGGGCAGCACCAGGAGCAGCCAGATCATCAGCGGAGCGGCGATGAGGATGCCCTGCACGCCGTAACCGTCGGCCTCCGGCGGCAGCGGGTCACCCGGCAGAGCCGCGGCCAGGTCGGGTGCGTGCTCGGCGCCCAGCTCGAACGCCTGGGCCGCGTCCCCACCTGGAACGCTCGTCGCGAGCACCACGATGGTGGTCTCCTGCACCCAGACGCGCAGGGCGACGCCGTCGGACTCCGACCAGCTCACGTGCTCGACGTCGAGGACCTTCTCCTCGGGGTGGTCTTCGGAGAAGAGCACCTGCCCCGATGCTGCCGCCTGCGCAGCGGTCGGGCTCTCGCACGGTACGAGGATGAGCCCGACCTGCTCGCTGCCGCTCGCCCACGTCCAACGCCCTCCCTCGGAGCAGCGCGACTCGCCGTCGATCAGGTACGCCGCGTCGTCCTGCAGCTCGTAGCCGGCGGGTGACCAGGGTGGCTCGTCGGCGTGCGCGGGCGTGTGCGGCAGGACGATCAGCAGCACGGCCACGACGAGCACCGCCAGCACCCGCAACGGCGACCCGGGCTGACGCATGACCCGATCATCGCTGCTCCTCGATCACGTGTCACCCCGGGCGGCCTCGCACCGCTGTGACCGCCGTCCCATGATGGACACCAGCGACGATGTGGATCTCATCGCGCCAGTCGTCGGCCGCGAGCCGGACAGCATGATCGGCTTGGCACCCTCGATGGCGGTCCAGCGTTGCAGCGGGTCGGGCGGGATCGACCGATCAGCTGACGGCGCGCCACCAGTCACGGGAGCTGAACAGGACGTCGCGGCGCCAACGGACGGTGTGGTCGAGCAGACGTTCCTTCTCGTGCGCGTGTGCGCCGTCGTCCCACAGGTTCTGGCGCTCCTGGGGGTCGGCAACCAGGTCGAAGAGCTGACCATCGTCAGCATCGGAGAAGGAAACGAGCTTCCAGCGGCCGTCGTAAGTCATAGTCATCATCTCGGACTCGCGTTGGATACCGTCGCGAGCCTGCTCGGCGAACACCACGTCGCGGCCCGTCCACTCCTGCCCGAGCAGTGCGGGCATCAGCGATCGTGCTGAGACGCCCGGCAGCTGCTCGACGCCAGCGAGCTCGAGGATCGTCGCTCCGAGGTCGAAGTGGGAGATCAGGTCAGGCACCGTCGCCCGGGGGCGGAACCGATCGGGCGCGTGCACGATCGCGGGCACCCGCACGGCAGGTTCGTACATCGTCCATTTCTGCGAGAGACCATGGTCGCCGAGCGCGTCGCCGTGGTCAGAGGTGAACATGATGACGGTGTTCTCGAGCACACCGCGCCGCTCGAGCGCGCTGATCAGCTCTCCGACCTGCTCGTCGATGAGCGTCACGTTCGCGTAGTAGTGGATCCGCTGGCGTCGCAGCTGCTCGGGTGTGGGGTGCTCCAGGTGGACGATCGAGTCGTGGTCGTGCTCAAGGTGCTCGCGACGGACGGAACGCACCTGCGGCGGCATCGCCGCGAACTCCGCCTCGTCGCGGTTGACCTCGGGCAGATCGACATCGGCGTAGAGGTCGAGCAGCCGCGCCGGCGCGTCGTAGGGAGGGTGCGGGCCGGGAAACCCGACCTGGAGGAAGAATGGCTCGTCGCCGGGGTAGGTTTCGAGCCAGTGCGTGGCGATCGCGCCCACGAACGCGTCGGCGTGCAGCCGCTCCGGCAGCGTCCACTCGAACGCGCCGAGGCGCTCGTGATAGTCGGGCTCGTTGCGCAACGTGCGCCGATCCGGCTTGGTGACGCCGCTTGCGTGCAGCGCCTTGTCCCAGTTGTCGAGCAGGTAGGGCACTGTGGGGGTGCCGCGGTCCTTGTTCTCGACGACGTGGCGCTCGTGAAACCCGGTTGGCGCCTCGTAGGGGAACGTGTGCATCTTCCCGACGTTGACGCAGCGGTAGCCCGCAGTTGCGAGATCCTCGACCCACGTGCGCGGCCACGACTCGTCATTGCGCAGCACGCCGCAGCCCGAGGGATACAGGCCGGTGAAGAAGCTCGCGCGGCTCGGCGTGCACGACGGAGCGGTCACGTGCGCGTGCCCGAAGGCGACGCCCTCGCTGACCAGCCGGTCGAGGTTCGGCGTGACCATGTGCGAGTACCCGAGCGCGGCGATCGTGTCGTGGCGCTGCTGGTCGGTCATCACCAGCACGACATTGGGCCGGTCGGGCGCGCTCGTCTCAGGCATCGAGGTCCTCGTTTTCGGGGGCGTCGACGTGCAGCCGTACCCCGGCGGCCTCCAGTGCTTCCTGGACGTCAGAGGGTGGCGGCGAGTCGGTGACCAGGTGCTGTGCGGAGTTGAGGGGAGCGACCAGCGCGAACTGGTGTCGGTTGAACTTGGTGGCGTCGGTGACGACGACGACCGTGGTGGAGCGGCGGATCATCTGCCGCATCATCGAAGCCTCGCCCAGGTTGCTCACCGAGTAGCCCTCCGTGGTGACACCGCCGACGCCGATGATCGCGATGTCGAAGTGCACCATCCCGGGAACTTCGACATCCGGGAACGACGTGAATCCGATGGTCACTTGGGAGCTGAAGCGGACATCGCCCCCGAACACGTAGAGATTGTTGACAGCGTGGGCAGGGATCTCGAAGGGGATGCTCAGGTTGTTGGTCGCGACCGTGAGCTCGCGGTGATCGGTGAGGTTGCGCGCAACGGCCAGCGTGGTGGTGCCGCCGTTGAATGCGACCACGGCGGCGTTCTTGATCAGTGGTGCCGCCAGCTCGCCGATGCGGGCCTTCTCCTGCTCCTGCAGCATCTGCCGGATCCGGAGCTCGCGGTCGGGGCTGTTGAGGAGCGAGTTGGCAACGGCGCCGCCGCGGGTCCGGGTCAGCTGCCCGTCCTTGTGGAGGGCGGTGAGGTCGCGTCGGACGGTGTCCGGCGAGACGTCGAAGTGCTCGGCGATCTCGTGAACGCTGGCCTGCCGGGCGGCCTCCACGAATCCGACGATCCGGTCGCGGCGGACCGCGGGTAGCTCTCCTCCCGCAGCGTCCGACGGATCGATGCCCACTGCGCTCATCGGTCAGCCTCCCTCGCCCGCCATGCTGCTGTCATGCCCGAAACGTACCGGCTCTAGAGTGCGCGTTCCTGCGCTCAGGCCGACAACTTCTACGAAGACTCTTGCACGATTGCGCAGAAACATGCAAGTATCACGCACCACTTCGGCACGAATGCGCACCACACAGCAGTGGTGCCAGACCGGCAGCACACTTGGAGGAGCTATGAACAGCGCTGTTCGACACACCCGCTGGCGTCCACGGAGCCAGGTACTTGTGGCCACGCTCGGCGTCGCCGCTCTCGCGGCAGGCTGCGGCGCAAGCGGTGGCGGCGCGAGCGAGGGCGGAGACGTCACGATCGAATTCATGCAGTGGTGGGAGCCCGAACTTCCTGATGGGGAGTTCGCTGCCCTGATCGAGCAGTTCGAGGAGGAGAATCCCGGCATCGACGTCGAGCTTCTCTCCGGGCCCTACGCTTCGATCAAGGACCAGGTCATCGCGGGGTCGGCATCCGGCACCATGCCGGATGTCCTCGGTCTCGACGGCGCCTGGGTGCACGACTTCGCGACGCAGGGTTCGATCGCCGACCTGTCCGCCGCGATGTCCGACGCCGGTTACGACGACTCGCAGCTCGCCGCACAGGTCCAGGTAGACGGCTCGACCCGCATGATCCCGGTGGTCAACTTCGCCTACCCGATGTTCGTCAACAACGAGTTGCTGGCGGAGGCCGGTGTGGAGGTCCCGACCACCCGGAGCGAGTTCATGGCCGCGGCTCAGGCCGTCACGGACTCCGGCAGCGGAGCGGCCGGGTTCATCGCGGCCCTCGGTCTTGAGAAGCCCAACGGCATCAACATCGACATCATGCCGTGGACCTGGGCCTCGGGCGGCACCATGCTCTCCGACGAGGGCGGTCCCGCCGTCAACAACGAAGACGTCACCTCTACCGTCGACTTCATCAAGCAGATGTGGGACGCCGGGGTGATCGCACCAGGTGGTCTCACCATGGCCGAGCAGGACAAGGTCGAGGAGTTCACCAACGAACGTGTCGCCATGATGGTGTCCTCGTTGGCCCACATCAACCTGATCCGTGAGAACAGCCCGGACCTGGACTTCTCCGTGGTGCCGCTGCCCGTCGAGGACGGCTACACCGGTGAGTCAGGTGTGCGCTACGCGTCCTGGGGCATCGGGATGTCGGCCAACAGCGAGCACCCTGAGGAGTCCTGGAAGCTCATCGAGTTCCTCATGAGCGAGGGAGCGAACGGGCAGCTCAGCGCCTTGGCGAACGGATTTCCTGGTAACGCCAACGTGACTCCCGACTTCACCGAATCGGACCCCCTGTTCGAGGACGCGTTCACGATCTGGGAAGCCGGCTATCCCGTCAGTGAGTTCACGGGCCTGCCGTTGGCCGATGAGCTGATGCGGGTCTTCGACGAGGAGCTGCAGCAGGTGCTTGCTGAGGACAAGCCGGTCGACGAGGCGCTCGGGAACATCCAGACGGAGTGGGAAGGCATCTTCTAGCCGCCTGCGCGGCGCGGAGGGCCCATCGCCCACACCCTTCGCGCCGCCACCCCTCCTCCGCAGTCAGCCGCAAGAAAGGCCTCACAGTCGTGGCTCAGAGCAGACAGCACAAGGTGACAGCCGCCGCTTTCGGCTACCTGTCGCCGACGCTGGTCCTTCTGGCAGTCCTGATGGCGCTGCCGATCGGCATGGTCGTCTGGTACTCCCTGCAGAACAACGTCATCACCAACGCGAACCCGGAGTTCATCGGATTCGAGCACTATCTCGACATCTTCGGGGACAGCCAGTTCCACGCCGCGATCAAGAACACCTCGGTGTTTGTCCTGGCGTCGGTCGTCGCCCACCTGTTCCTCGGCCTCGGGTTCGCGATGCTGCTCAACACGCAGCTGCTCCCGCACTGGGTCAAGACGCTCTTCCGCACCATCTTCGTGCTGCCCTGGCTGCTGACGGTCGCGATCGTCGCAGTCCTGTGGCGGCTCATCCTCAACCCGAGCGGTGTCTTCAACTACCTGCTCGTGTCGACGGGCGTGATCGACTCGCCCCAGGAGTGGCTGGCCGACCCGAAGCTGGCGCTGTTCGCCGTCGTGCTCATCAACATCTGGTGCGGATACCCGTTCTTCATGATCAGCATGCTGGCGGGCCTCCAGGGCATCTCCGCCGAGCTGTACGAGGCGGCCTCGGTCGACGGGGCAGGTCTGATCCGGAAGTTCTTCTCGATCACGCTTCCCCAGCTGCGACCGATCATCATCTCGATGTTGCTGCTGGACATCATCTGGACATCCCACCAGTTCACCTTGATCTGGATGACGACCGGCGGCGGTCCGCTGGACCGGACCGAGCTGCTCTCCACCTACACCTACAAGCTCGCGTTCTCGCAGTACATGTTCTCGGCCGCCTCGGCCAGCGCGGTCGTCGTCCTGGTGATCTCCGCAGTGCTGGCCTTCGCCTACGTCCGACACCAGCGAGCGAGGGACTGACCATGACGACGACGACCGTGACCCCGGTGCCGCCCACGGCACCCGTGACCGGTGTGCGCACCGGGCGCCGACCGCCGCGCAAGATGACCTCGGTGAGCCGACGCAGGGTGGCGATCACGCTGACCCTGGTGGGCCTGATCCTCGGGGCACTCTTCGCGGGTGCGCCGGTGATCTGGATGTTGTTCTCCTCGTTCAAGTCCAATCCGGAGATCTTCGCGTACCCGCCCCAGCTGCTCACGGAGAACTCGTCGTTGGCTCCGTACCTCGCGATCCTCAACGATCCCCGGCAGCTGCGCTTCTTCGTCAACTCCTACGTGGTCTCGCTCGCGGTGGCGGTGCTGACGCTGCTCGTCGCCGTGCACGCCGCGTACGCCTTCAGCCGCTACGACTTCCCCGGCAAGAGCATCGTCAACATCGCGGTGATCTCGGTGCAGGCTGTGCCGCCGATCACGCTGCTGATTCCGTACTTCGGTCTCGTTGTTGCACTTGGTCTGTACAACACCTACCCCGGCCTGATCCTCACCTACATGGTGTTCACACTGCCCTACGCGATCATCATGATGACGGGGTACTTCAACACGTTGCCCAAGGAGCTCGACGAGGCAGCACGTGTCGACGGGACATCTTCGTTCGGGGCGCTGTGGCGGATCCTCATCCCGATCGCTGTACCGGGCATGGTCTCGGTCGGCATGTATACGTTCATGATCGCTTGGAACGAGTACTTGTTCGCGCTGACGTTGACGCGAACAGACGACATGCGCACCGTTCCGATCGGCATCCAGCTGCTAATGGGCCAGCACTCCTACGACTGGAACCAGATGATGGCGATGAGCGTGCTGGGCTCGCTGCCGGTGATCCTGCTCTTCATCTTCTTCCAGCGGTACTTCATCGGCGGCATGACATCCGGGTCCGTCAAGAGCTGACGCGCCACCACCGAACGAGAGGCAGCACGACCTTCATGGCACTCATCACAGGGTCTGAGATCCTTGCACCGGCGAGCGAGCACGGCTTCGCCGTGCCGGCACTGAACCTGTCCGACTTCGGCATGCTGATGGCGGCGTTCGAGGTGTGCGAGGAGCAGAAGTCGCCGCTCATCGTGGCCCTCGGTCCCAAAGAAGGGAATTGGATCGGCCCCGACTTCATCCCGGCGGTGCTCTCGCGTGCGGCGCGCAGCAGCGTCCCGACCGCGCTGCACTGGGATCATGGCAACGATCTGACCGAGGTAGTTCGGGCGATCCGGCTCGGTTACACCTCGGTGATGATCGACGCCTCGCTGCAGCCCTTCGAGACGAACATCGAGATCACGTCGCGCGTCGTTGAGATCGCCCACGCTGCCGGTGTCTCGGTCGAGGGCGAGCTGGGGACCATCGGCAAGACCGAGGGCGCCGACGAGGGCGGCACCGACGACATCCTCTACACCGAGCCGTCCGAGGCGAGAGAGTTCGCCGATAGGACCGGCATCGACTCGCTCGCGATCGCCATCGGCACCCGACACGGCATCTACCCCAAGAGCCTGACCCCGCAGATCAAGCTCGATCTGCTGGACGCGATCGACGACGTGGTCGACATCCCGTTGGTGCTGCATGGCGGATCGGACAACCCCGACGCCGAGATCCGCGATGCCTGCACCCGGGGGATCAACAAGGTCAATATCTCTTCCGACGTCAAGACCGCCTTCTACAGCGGCATGCGCGAGGTGCTCCAGGACCGGAAGCTGCTCGACCCGCGACTGATCGTGCCGACAGCGATGGATGCCGCCAAGGAGTTGGTGCGCCACAAGATCGGCCTCTTCGCATCCGCCGGCACCACCCACCACTACAGCTGACCCCACCGACGAGATTCAGAGGAGCCATACATGCTGCTGTCCGGAGACCAGGTGCTGAAAGTGGCGGCCGAGGGCAACTTCGCCGTACCCGCCTTCAACATCAGCGACTACTCGATGATGAACGCCGTGTTTGAGGTCTGTGAGGAGAAGCAGGCGCCGCACATCATCGCGATCCACCCGGACGAGGTGAGGCACATCGGGCGATACGTGCTTCCCGCCATCATCGATCGTGCCCGCACGTCGTCGGTCCCGACAGCGATCCACTGGGACCACGGCGCCACGTTCGAGCAGGCGCTCACGGCGATCCAGTACGGCTTCACGTCGGTGATGATCGACGCCTCGTTGCTGCCGTTCGACGAGAACGTGGCGCTCTCGAGGCGGGTGGCGGAGGTCGCGCACGCAGTGGGCGTCTCCGTGGAGGCCGAGCTCGGCACGATCGGGAAGACCGACGGCTACGCCGAGTCCGGGACTGACGACATCATCTACACGGTGCCCGCCGACGCGGCACGGTTCGTCGAGGAGACCGGTGTGGACTCGCTGGCCGTCGCGATCGGCACCCGGCACGGCCTCTACCCCTCCTCGCTCACGCCCGAGCTCAAGCTCGACCTGCTCGATGAGATCGACGCGGTGGTCTCGGCGCCGCTCGTGCTGCACGGGGGTTCCAACAACCCCGACGACGAGATCGCACAGGCATGCAGGCGCGGGATCAACAAGGTCAACATCTCCTCGGACATCAAGGTCGCGTACTACTCACGCATGCGTGAGGTGCTCGGCGACGAAGGCCTGCGGGAGCCGAACGCCATCCAGCCCTCGTGCGAGGCCGCCCTGCAGGTGGTCGCGGCCCAGAAGATCGACATGTTCGGCGCCGCGGGAAAGGCCTCCCTGTACCGATGAGCGTTGCAGGCACGAGGGTCGTGCTCGGCATGGGTGGGTGCGTCGACCACGAGATCGCGTGGGACGCGACGGCGATCGAGGAGCTCGTGCGAGAGCACGGGATCACGGACGAGGACCTGGCGATGCCGAGCGCGGTGGTCGGTGAGCGGGACATCCTGCGCACGCTGCTCGTGCAGATGCGGGAGGACAACGGAGGTGAGCGCTTCGTCGAGGACGCGGCAGCGTTGCTCACTTTCGCGCGCCGATTCCCGGCCGTCGTCACGCTGGGCGGGTCAAGCGTGCGTGCCGCTGTCGCGCTCGATCGGCTCGGTGTGCCCTCTCTGCTGCACCTGGTCTCGATCGACGACGACGTGCGACGGCTGCTCCCGGCTTCGACCTCCTACCTCTGCAGTGCGGAGACGGACTCAACCGATCCCCACGTGATCGTGCAGTACCCCGCAGGCGCGCGGGTACGTGTGGGTGACACCGAAGTGGTCGCGTCCCGGCCCAACCGGCTGATCTTGGTCAATGACCCCCCGAACGCCGAGCTGCGCCTTCATCCTGACTTCGGTGAGGCTGTAGCGGCGGCCGAGGTGGTCGTGGTGTCGGGGTTCAACTCCATGCAGGACCTGGCAGCGATCCGTGAGCGCGTCGGGCAGGTGCGCCAGGCACTGGAGCAGCGGCGCCCCGACGCGGTCGTCCTCTACGAGGATGCCGGCTTCCACCACGACGAGCAGCGGCAGGTGGTGCTGAGCGAGCTGGCCGGTGTGATCGACATCTGGTCCATGAACGAGGACGAGGCGCAGATCTATCTCGGACGCCCGCTGGACCTGTTGGAGGCTGACGCGGTGGCGGATGCGGTCCGCGAGCTGCACGCGGTCGTGGGGGTCGCCACCCTCGTGCTGCACACACAAGAGTGGGCGCTTGCCCACGGCGGCGCGACCGACCGCCGAGAGGCGCTCCGCTCCGGGGTGCTCACTGCGACGGCACGCTTCGCCCACGGTGACGACTGGCGAGCCGAGCATCGCGACAGCGTCGCCGAGATCCCGATCGAGCAACAGATGGCGGCGGTGGCCGCGCGGATCGAGGACGCTGTGGCTGAGAACATCGCCGTCGTGACGATCCCGCGCCCCGCGACGCCCCGACCAACCACCATCGGGCTCGGCGACACCTTCCTTGGCGGCCTCGTCGCGGGTCTGGTGGCACCGTGACCGGCGGCAGTGACGCTCGCCAGCGCTACGAGCAGCTGGTCGAGCAACGCGAAGCGCTCGTCGCCGCGAGCGGGCCGATCGTCGCCGGCTTCAGCGCCACCACCGATGCGCTGCACCGTGTCAGCGACGCGGCGCTCGAGCGGCTCATGACTGCCGGGCATGTCGGCTCCGACACCTTCGGCCAGGGGCTGGCGACGCTGCGGAGATGGCTCCTGGAGGGACGCGACGGTGAGCTCTTCATCGACGACGAGGACGCAGAGCCCCTGTTGGAGCAGCTCGCCGGCGCACCCGAGCGGGTGCAGTGCGGCGGGACGTCGATCCAGGCGTGCTGGAGCTGGTCGTCGCTCGGGCTGGCTCCGCTGCTGGCGTTGACGAACCGCAGCGAACGGCAGCTGCGCGCCACGGCCGAGCACGTGCGGGTGATTGCCGCCGGTGAGCCGATCACGGTGCGCCGGGTGACTCCGGTCCCCGGTCCGGTGGTGCCGTCCAACCATGTGCTGGAACTGACACGCGGGACGAGTGGCGGCGGCGTGACGGTCGCGCGGTCGAGCCGTATCACCGTGGTGCTGGCCCGGAAGCGGCTGCAGCTCGACCCTGGCTTCCTGACACGCTCGGCTGCGCTCGTGCGCGACGGCGTGGGGCTGGTCTCAGGACTGAACGGGATCGGTCGCGCCCGTGAGGCGGCAGTTCCGCAGGTCGCTGAAGCGGCCGCGGGGTGGCGCGCCGGTGGTGCTCGGCTCGTGCACCTGGAGCTTGCCGAGTACGCAGGCGCAGGTGAGCTGGGTCGCGTGATGGAGCTGGTGGGTGAACACGTGGACTCGGTCGGCATGAACGCGAGCGAGCTCAATCGCCTCGTTGGCGCCGGCGACCCGGCGCACGTGGCAGCGGCGTTCGCCGCCGAGCACAAGCTTGCACGGGTGGTCGTGCATGCCGACGAGTGGGCGATGAGCGTTCATCGCCGTGATCCGGAACGCGAGGAGCTGGCGCTAGCCGCGGGGAGCCTAGCGGCGGCGAACCGGGCCGAGGCGGGTGAGCCACGAGGGAGCTGGGTCATCCCGGACCACTCGAGTCTCGCCGTCGAGATCCCGCCTGCGGGACCGGTCACGCATGGGTACCGCGCGAGCGTCGTCGCCACCCCGTACCTGGTCACGCCGCGCTCAACGATCGGGCTTGGCGATACGTTCGTGAGCGGCGACCTGCTCGTGCAGGCCAGCTCAGCAGACCTCAACTGAAGGAGACAGCATGGTGCAGCCCCAGACCCTCGCCGGACGCCGCGTGATCGTGACGGGCGGCGGCATCGGGATCGGACTCGGCGTCGTGCGGCAGCTCGCGGCCGCGGGTGCGCGCGTCGCGCTGACGACCCACAGCCGGTCCGCCGACGAGGTCGTCGCCACCCTCGCCGGTGAGGGGATCGAGGTGATCGGCGCGAAGCTGGACGCGACCGACTCGGCGGCGGTGAGCGCCGTCGTCGACGATCTCGCCGCCCGGCTCGGTGGGGTCGACGTCGTGGTCAACAACGCGGGCGGACTGATCGCACGGCACGCAATCGCGGAGATGACCGACGAGCACTGGGACCTGGTGCTGAAGGTCAACGTGACGTCCGCCTTCTACGTGAGCCGCGCGGCGTTGCGGCACCTCGGTGAGGGCGGCCGGATCATCAACATCTCCTCGCTCGCCGGCAGGAACGGCGGCGGCAATGGCTCCGGCGCCTACGCGACCTCGAAGGCCGCGCTCGACGGCTTCACCCGCGCGCTCGCGAAGGAGGTCGCGCCCGCCGGCATCACCGTCAACTCGATCGCGCCCGGGCTGATCCTCGACACCCCCTTCCACGAGACCTTCACGCCGAAGGCCGACCAGGAGAAGACGATCGCCGCCATCCCGGTCGCACGGCCCGGCTACCCGGCCGACGTCGCCGCCGCGGTCGAGTACTACGCGCGTCCCGACTCCGGTTTCGTCACCGGCACCGTGCTCGACCTCAACGGAGGCGTGCACTTCTCCTAGCCGCCGGTGCGGGACCGGCGTGCCCGGGTCAGCGGGACCTGAGCGCCGCCCCCATCTGCTCGATCGCCTGCGCCATGATCGGCCGCGGCGTGGCGAAGTTGTAGCGGACCACGCCCTTGCCGACCTCGCCGCACATGGCGCCGTCGGTCATCGACACGCCGGCCTTCTCGGAGAAGAACTGCGCGGGGTGGTCGCCGAGGTCGAGCTCGCGGCAGTCGAGCCACGCGAGGTAGGTGCCCTCCGGTGGGGTGTACCGCACGCCGGGCAGGTGCTCGGCGATCAGGTCGGCAAGCATCATGCGGTTGCCGTCGAGGTAGCCGATCACCTCGCGCAGCCACTGGCCGCCCGCCGAGTAGGCGGCCGTGTTGGCGATGACACCGAGGTTGGCGGCGCCGTGCTCGAACATCATGCCCTTGCCCGCCCACAGCTCGCGGTCGGCGTCGTTGGAGAGGATCACCTGGGCGCACTTCATGCCGGGCAGGTTCCAGGCCTTCGACGCCGAGGCCGCGGTGAGCGTGTGGCCGGCCGCCGTCTCGTTGATCGAGGCGTAGGGGACGTGGCGGTGGCCGGGGTAGACGAGCGGTGCGTGGATCTCATCGGAGAACACCCGCGCACCGTGGCGATCGACCACGCGCGCGATCGCCTCCATCTCCGCCACCTCCATGACGCGGCCGCCGGGGTTGTGCGGATTGCACAGGATCAGCAGCCCGCCCCCGGCGGCGAACGCGGCGTCGATGGCGTCGAGGTCGTAGACGAAGCGGCCGTTCTCCTGCGCCATCGGGACCTGGATCACCTCCCGGTCGTGAGCCAGCGGGACCGTGAGGAACGGCATGTAGGCGGGGGTGGGCAGCACGATCGCCGAACCCGGGGCGGAGAAGTGCTCGATCGAGACCTCGAGCGCAGCGATGACGTCGGCGATGGGCCGGACCGACTCCGCGGCGATGTCCCACCCGTAGGTCTCCCGCGCGTAGCGCGCGTGAGCCTCCGACATCGCACTGCTCAGCGACGGCGGCAGGTACCCGAACGCGCCGACGTCCACCGCGGCGTGCAGGGCCTGCGTGATCGGAGGTGCGATCCCGAAGTCCATCTCCGCCACGAAGGCACCGATGGTGTCGGGGAACATCGACCACTTGATCGAGCCGACCTTGCGCAGGTCCTCGATCCGGACGTCGTCGAATCCCATCGTCTGGGTCATGTCTCACGTGCCTTTCGCTTCTCAGGTGTTCGGGCGGGAGCAGAGCTGTCGTCTGCCAGCTCGTTGAGGTAGTTGTAGATCGTGAACCGGGTGACCTGAAGGGAGGTCGCGAGCATCTCGACGGCGTCGCGCAGCAGGAAGATCCCTCGCCCCTGCAGGTCGCGGACGATCGCGAGCTTGTGCTCCTTCTTCATGAGCTCCACCGGGATCCCCTGCTCGAGGATCGAGGTGTGGATCAGGTGCGCGGCGAGCTCGTCGACGTCGCGTGCGAAGACCTCGGTGGGTGCGTCGGGCGCGTCATCTGCCGGCTTGGCCAGCTCCTCGTCGTCGCCGAGCATGCCGCCCGCGATGCGGTTCAGCGACTGCCACACCGACAGGTCGGAGTTGATGCAGAGCGCCGCCACGGGCGTGCCCTCGCGGTCGCGGATGATGATGGTGGTGGAGCGCATGTTGCGCCCGTCCGGCAGCGTGGTGCGGTAGCCGAGCATGTGGTCGAGGTTGCCCGCCGTCGCGCGTTGGAGCAGCAGGTCGGTCGCCGGGTCCCCGACCCGCCGGCCCGTGACGTTGCCGTGCACGGCGATGATCGAGTCCGGCAGCCTGGACAGGTCGTGGAGCACGACCTCGGACGAGCTCGGCATCGCCTGCCCGAGCGGTTCCACCATCTCCGTGATGGTGGCGAGCAGGCGTTCGGTGTCGCTCTGGAGCGTGGAGCGGTCGTCCCCGGGAGCCACGGGCTCCTGCCGCTCGGCAGTCAGCTGAGTCTTCTTGGTCACGCGAAGGTCCCCTCAAGGTGGTGCGTCGGCCTGCGGCTGTCGCGGGGTCAGAGACCCGACCAGCACAAAGCCTCTCGAAGCAGTGTTACGAACAAGTCAACAGCATGTTGCATGTTTCAACAAGGCCTTGCGTGCTTCAACTCGCGTTTGTAGAGTCCAACGCAACGTCGAACCGGCGCCACTCGTCCGAACCGGCACACCCCCGCCGCAGGACACCGTCGATCTCTGGTCCATCGCGACCCCCCTCCTCCCTCGACGCCGTGGAGCGACACATGACTGCGAACCGCACGTCCCGCCTCTCCGTCACCTCAGCTCTGGCGATCGGCGCTCTCGCGCTCGCCGGCTGCGGTGGGGGTGCCAGCAACGACCCCACGACAGGATCCAGCCAGACCCCCAGCATGGAGGCGGTCGACGGCGGGTCCGCCATCTTCGCCGTCGACACCCCGTTCTTCGGTTTCGACCCCAACGTGACCCCGGCGGCGCAGGATGCCCGGGTGCTCCGCCAGATGTTCGACTCACTGCTCTACCTGGACGAGAACGGTGAGCTGCAGCCCTGGCTCGCGACCGAGTGGACCGTCAGCGACGACGGCCTCACCTACGAGTTCACGCTCCGCGAGGACGTCACCTTCTGGGATGACACCGCCTTCGACGCCGCGGCGCTCTGCTTCAACCTCGACCGGATCATCGACCCGGCCGCCGGGTCCATCTACGCGATCGGGCTCGTCGGGCCGTACGCCTCGTGCGAGGCGAGCGGTGACTTCACCGCCGTCGTGACGATGTCGGCGCCGTTCTCGGCGTTCCTCAACAACCTCACCTCGCCCTTCATGGGCATGAACTCGCCGACGGCGGCCGCCGCGGTCGAGCCCGCCGACTACCTGATCGCACCGGTCGGCAGCGGCCCGTTCGAGTTCGTCTCCTACACGCCGCAGGACCGCGTGGAGCTGACCAGGAACGCCGACTACGACTGGGCGCCGGGCAACGCGGTGCACACCGGGGCGGCCCACCTGGAGAATCTGACCTTCCAGATCATCGCGGACGCCACCGTCCGGATGGGCTCGCTGCGCAACGGCACCGTGCAGGGCGTCGGCAACGTCCCGGAGACCGAGGCGGCAGCCGTGGAGGCGGACGGGACGCTGACCTACATCGCGCAGCAGCAGTCCGGCGCGCCGTACCAGCTGCACCTCAACGTCGACCGGGTGTTCGCCGATCAATCGGTCCGCGAGGCGGCCCGGATGGCGCTCGACATCGACTCCGCCGTGCAGGCTCTGTACTTCGGCACCTACGACCGCGCGTGGGGCCCGCTGTCTCCGACCACGGTCGGATACGACGCCGCCGTCGAGAGCTCGTTCGAGTTCGACGCCGATGGTGCGAATGCGCTTCTGGACGAGGCTGGCTGGGTCCTCGGTGACGACGGTGTCCGCACCAAGGACGGCGTCCGGCTCGAGGTCGTCTACATGGAGGGCACGCCCAACCGCGAGAAGCGGCAGGACCTGGCCACCTTCTTCGAGGCCAACCTGGAGGCCGTCGGGTTCGAGGTCGAGACGGTCTTCGAGCAGACCGCCGAGCTGCTGTCCCGGCAGCAGAACGGTGAGTACGACATCGCCGGGCTGAGCCTGGTGGCGGTCGACCCGAACGTGCTCTACCAGATGTACGACCCGCGCTTCACGCCGTCACCGGGGCAGACCGGCTTCAACCTGAGCCACACCGACGACGCCGCGGTCACCGACCTGGCGGCGCAGAGCCAGCAGCTGACGGGC
Organism: Pseudactinotalea suaedae; assembly: GCF_009733815.1. Classification (GTDB taxonomy): domain Bacteria; phylum Actinomycetota; class Actinomycetes; order Actinomycetales; family Beutenbergiaceae; genus Pseudactinotalea; species Pseudactinotalea suaedae. The sequence goes on along the minus strand of NZ_WNXY01000008.1, from coordinate 215,894 downwards.
GCCGAGCGCGAGGACGTCGTCGCCCAGCTGCAGCAGGACGTCATCGACAACGCCCGGTCGGTCGCGATCTACGTCCCGACCTACACGCTCGCGGTCAACACCCTGCAGGGCCTGCGCTTCGACGCCGAGGGATACCCGATCTTCTACGACGCCTTCCTCGCAGGCTGAGCCGGGGTCGACGGGAGGAGGAGGCGCCATGGGATTCGTGATCGCGCGGCGGGTGCTCGCCGGTGTCCCCACCCTGCTCGGTGTCACGGTGCTGCTGTTCATCGCGCTGCGACTGCTGCCGGGTGACCCGATCGCCGCACTCCTCGGCGGGGCGTCGGCCAGCCCGGAGGTGGTCGAGAACCTGCGGCAGCAGTTCGGGCTCGACCGGTCGGTGCCGGAGCAGTACTGGACGTTCCTCACCAGCGCGCTGCAGCTGGACCTGGGGACGTCCTACGCCACCCGGCAGCCGGTGACCGGCATGATCGCCGCCCAGATCGGGTCGACGCTGCAGCTGGCCGGGGCCGCGGCGCTGATCTCGGCGGTCACCGGGATCACCCTCGGGTCGCTGGCGGCGATCAAGCGGAACTCCTGGATCGACGGCCTGGTGCGGGTGCTCAGCCTGGTCAACACCTCGATGCCCTCGTTCTGGGTGGGCCTGCTGCTCATCATGTTCTTCTCGTTCCAGCTGGGGCTGTTCCCGGCGACCGGCAGCGGGTCGCTCGGGCAGCTGGTGCTGCCGGCCGCCACGCTCGGGCTCGCCGCGGCGGGCACCGTGACCCGGCTCGTGCGCAACAGCGTGATCGAGGTGCTGGGCGAGAACTTCGTGACGGCGCTGCACGCCAAGGGACTGCGCGGGCGGGTGATCGTCGTCAAGCACGTGCTGCGCAACGCGATCATCCCGACCGTGACGGTCGTGGGGCTGCAGCTCGGCGGGCTGGTGGCCGGCTCGGTGATCGTGGAGACGGTGTTCAGCCGCCGCGGCATCGGGCAGACGCTGGTCCAGGCGATCGGGGGCCAGGACTACCCCGTGGTGCAGGGCGTCGTGCTCGTCATCGCAGTGATCTACATCGTCATCAACATCGTCGTGGACATCTCCTACGCCTACATCGACCCGCGCGTGCGGTCGGTGCTGGCCGCATCCTGAAAAGGCGGAAACATGCAGATAGTCACAGCAGACCGGGCCCTCGTCGGAGCAGACCTGGAGGTGGTCGAGCACGCCGCCGTCGTGATCGACGGCGACCAAATCGCCTGGGTGGGCCGCGAGGCCGACCTCGCCGCGGACCTGGTCGAGCGCGCGGACACGGTGCGCACGCTCGGTGACGCGACCCTGCTGCCCGGCCTCATCGATGCGCACGTGCACCTGGCGTTCGACGGCGGACCCACCCCAGTGGCCCGCATGATGGCCGAGGGCGACAGCGCCCAGGTGGCCCTCATGCTGCGCAGCGCTCGCGAGCTGCTCAGCGTCGGCGTCACCACGGCCCGGGACCTCGGCTCCCGCGACTACCTCGGCGTGGACGTGCGGGAGGCGATCGCCTCCGGGACGGCGCGGGGGCCGCGAATCCTGACTTCCGGCCCTGCGATCACCGTGACCGGCGGGCACTGCTGGTTCATGAACGGCGAGGTCGACTCGCCCGACGCCATGCGCACGATGGTGCGGCGCCACCACAAGGCCGGCGTCGACTGCATCAAGGTGATGTCGACCGGCGGCAACATGACCCCGGGCTCGATGCCGTGGCACGCGCAGTTCACCGAGGACGAGCTGCACGTGGCCGTGGACGAGGCGCACCGGCTCGGCAAGAAGGTCGCCGCGCACGCGCACGGTGTCGAGGGCATCCGGCGCGCGCTCGCGGCCGGCGTCGACAGCCTGGAGCACTGCTCCTTCCAGACCGAGGAGGGCTTCGGCGGCTTCGACCCCGAGCTCGCCGACGCGATCGCGGCGTCCGACACGTGGGTCTCACCCACGTGCTCGGCGCGCATGAGCGACTTCCGGCGGCTGCTGCCGGAGCGGGAGTTCCCGCTCGGGGAGCTCTACGCCCGTGGTGTGAAGCTGATGGCCAGCACCGACGCCGGCATCGACAACAACCCGCACTACGGATACGTGTACGGGCTGCTGTCGATGCACGAGTTCGACATCCCGATCCGCGACGTGCTCCGGGCCGCGACCTCGGGCGCCGCCCGCGGCCTGGGCCTGCAGGGCGTCACCGGTGAGCTGACCGCCGGCACCAGCGCCGACGTCATCGCCGTGGCGGGCGACCCGCTCACCGACCTCACCGCGCTGCACGAGCTCCGGATGGTCGTGGCCCGCGGCGAGCACTTCGCCCCCGACCCGGTGCCGGCGATCGAGCCGCTCGACCCCGACGACCTGCCCGAGCTGCTGCGCCGGATGATCGAGGCGAGCCGGGTCGCACGCGAGCAGGCACTGGTCACGGCGGAGGGGCTGGGCTGATGGCGGCAGCGACCGCGGTGGCCGAGGCCACCGTGCTGCGCCACCGCACGTGGCGCTCGCGCGTCTCGGTCAACAACGTCACGCTCGGGTTCTCGCTCGCGTGGCTGGCCGTGGTGGTGGCGGCAGCCGCGCTCCCGGGTGTGCTGGCGACCGACGACGCCACCACGCTCGACCCCACCCGGGTGCTGACGGCGCCGGGCGAGCAGACGTTGCTCGGCACCGACCACTACGGGCGCTCGGTCCTGACGTTGCTCGTGCACGGCGCCCGCGCGGCCCTGGTGATCGGGCTCGCGGCCACCTTGCTCGGCATGCTGATCGGCAGCCTGGTCGGGCTGGTGGCCGGGTACCTGGGCGGCGCCGCCGACATGCTGCTGGGCCGCTTCGTCGACATCCTCATGTGCTTCCCGGGTGTGCTGCTCGCGCTGGTGATCGCCAGCGCGCTCGGTGCCTCGACGACCAACCTGATCATCGCCGTCGGGATCTCCGCGGTGCCGGGCTTCGCGAGGGTGATGCGCGGCCAGGTGCTCACGATCCGCGGTCGGCTCTACGTCGAGGCCGCCCGGTCGGCCGGGTTCGCGCCCGGCCGGGTGCTGATGCGGCACATCCTGCCCAACTCGGTCGCGCCCACCGTGGTGCTGGCCACGGTGACGGTCGGGACGTCCGTGGTCGTGGCGGCGTCGCTGAGCTTTCTCGGGCTCGGCGTCCGCACCGAGATCCCGGACTGGGGGCAGCTGCTGGCGATGGGCCAGCCGTACCTCGCCGGGGCCTGGTGGATCTCGACGTTCCCGGGGATCGTGCTCACCCTGACGGTGATCGCGGTCAGCCTGGCGGGCGACTGGCTGCGCGACCGACTCGATGTGGACTGAGGGAGACCGGATGCCTGCACGCGACCACCTGCTGCGGCTCGACGGCGTGAGCGTCGAGCTCGACAACGGACACCGAGACATACCGCTGGTGCGCGACGCCACCCTGGACGTGCGCAAGGGGGAGATCGTCTGCCTCGTCGGGGAGTCCGGCTCCGGGAAGTCCGTCACGGCCCGGACCGTGATGGGGCTGACCCAGCTCGACCGCCGCATGAAGGTCGGCGGCACAGCCCTCTTCGACGACGTCGACCTGTTCTCCCTCGACGCCGAGCGGATGCGGCGCATGCGCGGCCGCGACCTCGCGATGGTGTTCCAGGAGCCGCTGAGCAGCCTCGACCCGGTGTTCACGGTGGAGTCCCAGCTGCGGGAGGGGCTGCGCCGCCGCGAGCGCCTCTCCCCCAAGGCCGAGACCGCCCGGCTCTCGGAGGCGCTGCAGGAGGTGGGCATCCACGACTGCGAGCGTGTGCTCCGCTCCTACCCGCACGCGCTCTCGGGCGGCATGTGCCAGCGGGTGATGATCGCGATGGCGCTGCTGGCGCGGCCGCGGCTGCTGCTGGCGGACGAGCCGACGACGGCGCTCGACGTCACCATCCAGGCCCAGATCCTGGAGCTGATCGATCGGCTCCGGCACGAGGAGGACATGTCGGTGCTGCTGGTCACGCACGACATGGGGGTCGCGGCCGAGGTCGCCGACCGCGTGGTCGTGATGTACGCCGGGCGGGTGGTGGAGGACGCGGACCCGCAGAAGGTCTTCGCCGCGCCCGCCCACCCGTACACCGGTGGCCTACTGGCGTGCATCCCCCCGATGGTGGGCGCGCGACCGGTGGTGCTGCCGGCCATCGGCGGCTCCGTGCCCGACCCCTCGTCGTTGCCGGGTGGCTGCGCCTTCCATCCTCGGTGCGTCAACGCGCTGCCCCGCTGCACCACCGAGGACCCACCGCTGGAACCGGAGGCGGGCGGCACGGTGGCATGCTGGAACCCGCTCACGCGGGAGGCCGCCCCGGCCCCCGAGCTCGTGCACAACGGAGGATCGGCATGACCGCCGTCGTCGGGATCCAGGACGCAGGCGAACGCCTGGACGGCGACCCGATCCTCACCCTCGACGAAGTCTCCAAGCACTTCCAGGTGCGGACCTCCACCAACCCGTTCCACCCGGCGAGCACGCTGCGCGCGGTCGACGGCGTCAGCCTGAGCATCGAGCGCGGCGAGACCTTCGGGCTCGTGGGCGAGTCCGGTTCCGGCAAGTCCACGCTGGGCCGGGTGGCGGTGCGCCTGGACGCCCCGACGTCGGGCACGATCACCTTCGACGGGCAGTCGATCGAGAACCAGGGCGGCGAGCAGCTGCGCAGGACCAGGCGGCAGATGCAGGTCGTGTTCCAGGACCCGCTCGGCTCCCTCAACCCCCGCATGAGCGTGGGATCGATCATCGGTGAGCCGCTGCGGGTGTTCGAGGGTCTGCGTGGCTCGACGCTCACGGACCGGGTGGCCGAGCTGATGCGCTCGGTGGGTCTGGACCCCTCCCGGGCGGCCGCTCGTCCGCGGGCGCTCTCGGGCGGTCAGCGGCAGCGCGTCGGGATCGCGCGGGCGATCGCGCTGAACCCGCGGCTGATCCTGGCCGACGAGGCGGTCTCCGCGCTCGACGTCTCGGTGCAGGCGCAGATCACGAACCTGCTGGTGGACCTGCGCGAGCGGCTCGGTCTGACCTACCTGTTCATCGCTCACGGGTTGCCGATCGTGCGCCAGGTGGCGCAACGTGTGGGGGTGATGTATCTCGGACGGATCGTCGAGGTCGCGGACACCGACGACCTGTTCGCCAACCCCCAGCACCCCTACACCCGCGCGCTGCTCGCGGCGTCACCGGTCCCGGATCCCACGGTGCGCCGCGAGCGGATCATCCTGCACGGGGAGCCGCCGACGCCGCTGAACCTGCCCAGCGGTTGCCGGTTCCGCACCCGGTGCCCCATGGCTGCGGAGGTGTGCGCCCAGGTCGCGCCGCCGGTGGTCCAGGTCAGCCCGACGCACACCGTCGAGTGCCACTTCGCCGAGACGAGCGGGATCTGATGGCCCAGTCCCGCAGAAACCTCGCCGCGCTGGTCGCGAGCAACCTGCTCGGCGGCGTCGGCGTGGCGTCCGGGGTGGCCGTGGGCGCGCTGCTCGCCGAGCGCCTCGGTGGCACCGCGATCGCGGGGCTGGCGCAGGCGGCGAGCGTCCTCGGTGCGGCCGTGGCCGCCGTGCCGCTGGCGACGATGGCGGCCAAGGCCGGCAGGCGCCGAGCACTGACGCTCGGTTACGTGCTGGCGGTGGCCGGCGCCGTGCTCATCATCACCGCCGGGATCGTGGGCCAGCTGATCGTGCTGCTGGTCGGACTCGGCCTGTTCGGGGTGGCGCAGGCGTGCAACCTGCAGTCGCGGTACGCCGCCGCCGACGACGTCCCCGCCGACCGCCGCGCCCGCACGATGTCCATCGTGATCTGGGCGACGACGATCGGCTCGGTCGCCGGCCCCAACCTGACGGCGCCCGGTGACCGGCTCGGGGTCTCGCTCGGGCTGCCCGAGCTCGTGGGCCCCTACCTGTTCTCGGTGGTCTCCTTCGCGGCGGCCGCGACCGTGATCGGGCTGCTGTTCCGGCCGACGCGTGCCGCGGGTGGGGTGGCGGCCGCCGCTGCCGCCGCCGCGCCGCCGCGTGCGGCGCAACCGGTGGGCCCGGAGCCGACTGCGCCGGCGCCCGCGCCGGTGCCGTCAGGCGCTGAGAAGGTCGGTGCCCTGGCCGCGCTGCGGTGGGCGGCGGGCAACCCCCGGGCGAGATTCGCCGTCGTCCTCATCGCCAGCGCCCACGCCGTCATGGTGATGGTCATGGTGATGACACCGCTCCACATGCAGCACCACGGCATGACGCTCGAGCTCATCGGGATCGTCATCAGCCTGCACGTGCTGGGCATGTACGCGCTCAGCCCGGTGTGGGGGTGGGCGGCCGACCGGTTCGGGACGGTCCGCACCGCGCTCGCGGGTATGGCGGTCGAGGGCACCGCCGTCGTGCTCGGCTACATCGCCGCCTTCGGCGACAGCGAGCTCACGATGGTGGCGCTGACCGTGCTCGGGCTGGGGTGGTCGGGGTGCGTGATCGCGGGCTCCGCGCTGCTCACGGCCGCCGCGCCCGAGCGGGTCCGGGTGCCGCTGCAAGGGGCCACCGACGCCGGCATGAACTACGCCGGCGCGGGCGCTGCCGCCCTCGCCGGCCCGATCCTGGCGCTCGGCGGGTTCCAGGGCGTCAACATCGCCGGTGCGGTGCTGCTGGTGCCGGCGATCCTCACGGCGGTGCTTGCGATCCGGGCCGGTCGTGCCGCGCGGGTGCCGGTCGACGAGTCGACAACGGCCCCCACCCCGCACTGACGGGCCCTCGAGGTCGCACCTCCGGCTCGAGGTCGCACCTCCGGAGGTGCGACCTCGAGCCAAGGGTGCGACCTCGACGTGGCGGCGGGCTCGCGACCCTTCGCCCCACCGCCCCCAAGTCCCACCGCCACCAAGCCCCGCGGGCCCAACCCGCCCGCGCAGCCCCTCGCCCTCGTCGAGCTTCTCGCTCTCCCGCCCGCGCTGCCCGCGCACGGCCGACCCTGTCGCACGAGATCGCACCTCTGGCTTGAGATCGCACCCCCGCAGGTGCGATCTCGAGCCACAAGTGCGATCTCGTCGCGGTGGGGTGGCCGCGCGCCCGGTTGGGCGGCTCAGATCTGGCGCGGCAGCTGGTCGACCAGGCCGGCGACCTCGGGGGCGACCGTCACCCGGCGGGCCTGGTGGTCGACGTGGATCCGGTGCAGCGTGCCGTCCCGCCACCAGAACACGTGGGGCGTGCAGGGGTCGGCGGCGTTCTGGTGCAGGGACGCCGTCAGCGTGGCGAGCGTGGCGCACGGGTCCGGGAACGCGCGCTCCATGGGCCGGCAGATCGCCAGCGAGCGGCGCGGTGCCGCGACCAGCAGGTCGGTCACGCCCTCCAGCCCGAACGGCCCGCCGGGCGAGACCAGCATCGAGGAGACGTACCGCGATCCCTCGCGGACCGCCCCCAGGTACCGATGCTCCCCCACGGTGCGCGGGCTGATCTCGATGCCCTCCAGCTCGGCCCTGTTCGTGGCCCCGACCCCGATCTTCAGCAGGCTCTCGATCGGGAGCTCGACGGCGGAGCGAGCCAGGCTCTCCGGCCCGGCCGGCGTCGCGCTCACCAGCCTGACGACCATCCCGGCGCCGAGCTCGTGGGTGAGCTCCGCCGTCGGATCCGTCTGCTCGGCGGGCAGAACCTCCACGCGGAGGGTGTCGAGGTCGATCGGCATCGGACCAGGCTACGAGGGCGGGCTGGCCAACCGGGCCGCACAGTGGTGAGATCAGGCCGTGAACAACGACGTGCAGGGCATGGCCCAGCGAGCGAGCCGTAGCACCGCCTTCGAGCGGGTCGCGCGGATCGGGTACGCCGCGAGCGGCGTGGTGCACTTGCTGATCGCGTGGATCGCCGCCCAGGTGGCGCTCGGCTCCTCCGGCGAGGCCGACGAGGCGGGCGCGCTCGAGCAGCTGGGTTCGAGCACCGGCGGCTCGGTGCTGCTGTGGGTGTGCGCGGTGGCGTTCGCGGCCCTGGCGCTGTGGCACCTGGTGGAAGCGATCGTCTCGCACGGCGGCTCGGGCCGCGACCAGCTGCTCGACCGGGTCAAGGCGGCCGGCAAGGGTGTCGTCTACGGTGCCCTCGCGTTCACGGCGTTCCGCGTCGTCACCGGCGCGGGTGCCGACGGCGGCGAGACCACCTCCGAGGCGACCGCCACCCTGATGGCGGCCCCGGCCGGGCGGATCCTGGTCGGGCTGCTGGGCCTGGTGGTGCTGGGTGTCGGCGGGTATCACGTCGTCAAGGGTGCGAAGCGGAAGTTCCTCGAGGACCTGGGCGGCACGGGCAAGCGCCAGGTCAGCCGCGCCGTGACGGTGCTCGGCATGGTCGGCTACGTCGCCAAGGGTGCGGCGCTCGCCGTCATGGGTGGGCTGTTCCTCACCGCAGCGCTGCAGGCCGACCCCGACCAGCCCACCGGTCTGGACGCCGCACTCAAGACGCTGCGCGACCAGCCGTTCGGCGTCGTGCTGCTGCTGGTCGTGGCGGTCGGGCTCGCGGCCTACGGGCTCTACTCCTTCGCCCGGGCGCGCTACTCGCGGATGTGATCGGTCAGCCCGGCTGGAGCGCCTTGAGGATGGTGACGTGCCGGGTGAGTGCGGCTGCCAGGTCTGGTGGTTGCGCCCGGACGTCCCCGACGGCGTTGCGCAGGATCCGTAGCTCGCTCACCACGCGCCCGCGGTCGACATCGAGGCCAGCGGCCTCGCAGACGACGTCCAGCCTCACGTTGAGGTGGACCCGCGTGTCGTAGGCAGCGACGGCGTCCTCCCAGCGGTTCCAGAGCGCAGGCGCGACGACCCAGGTCGGGTCGGCGGCGGTCGCGTGCGGGTCGATGGCGACCCACTCGCCCGGGTCGGGGCGCCACAGGACGTTGTGCTGGTGCAGGTCGGCGTGCACGAGCCTGGCGTCGATGTCCGGCTCCGCGGCGAGATCCAGCGCGAGCGAGCGACCGCGCTCGAGCAGCCGCCGCGGCAGGGCGTGGGAGTGAGGGCCGGTACGGAGGGCGTCGATGTCGGCGGCGAGGGTGCGCAGGTGCTCGCTCGCACGCTGCCGCAGCCACGCCGGCGCCGGCCGGTCGAGGGTGGCGGCGACGCGCCCGATCTCCTCGCACGAGTCGAGCACCGAGACAGGCGGGCCGCCGAGGTCGCGCGGTTCCAGGCGCTCGAGCAGCAGGGCCGAGCGGGAGGGGTCGGCGGCGAGCAGCCGGACCGCGCCGCGGCCACCCCAGAGTGTGAGCGCCCGGTGCTCCTCGCGGAGCTCAGGGTGCGGCCACGCGAGCTTGAGCACCGCAGGACCCTGCGGGCTGGTGACCGGCAGCACGAGCGAGGTGTTGCCGTAGGTGGCCGGCCCGGTCACCGTGAGGGTCCAGAGCTCGGTGAGCTCGTCGACCAGCCCGGGCGCGGTGATCAACCAGGTGTCACCGCTGGCGAATCCTGGTGCCGGCACGTGCCCGTGCACGGCATCGATCAACCCCGGCGGCACCAGGTCGGTGACCGCGCGGGGCAGATCGGTGCGATCAGGGCGAGGGGAAGCATCCATGAGCCGGACCGCGCTAGCGGTGTCCTTTGCCCGGCGGATGGGAAGAGGTCGAGAGCCAGGCAGTCATTCACCCAGAGTAGGACGGCTCCTTCCGACGGCGGTGCACGCGCGGACGCGGTGCCGCACCACGAACTTGTCGTACAAAAGTACGCCTACGCGTATGATTCTACGAAGATCCATACAATCATAGGAAGGTGCGGACCTTGGAACCACAGCGGCCGCTCGCCGTGGCCACCTCGACGCTGGACGGCGACGTCCTGGCCCGGCTTGCCACCATCGATGCCGCGGTGACCGCCTCACAGCTGACCAGCGCGCTGTCGCGGGGGTCGCTGGAAGGTGTCCGACGGGCACTGGCGCGCCTGGTGAAGCAAGGTGTGGTCACCGCCGCGGCGGTTGGCGCGCGGGGACAGCAGTACCGGTTCAACAACGACCACGTCGCAGCCCCCGCGATCGTGGCCCTGGCTCGTCTGACCGAGGAGGTGCAGCGACGCTTCCAGGACCTCCTTCGACAATGGGAGGCGCCGCCGGTGTACGCAGCCTTGTTCGGCTCGTGGGCGACGACATCCGCTAGCGCAGATTCCGACCTCGACGTGTTCCTGGTACGGCCTCGGGAGGTCGACGCCAGTGTCTGGGAAGGACAGGTCATCCAGCTTCAGCGGGTCGCGACCTCCTGGACGGGTAACGACACCCGGGCTTTCGTGCTCGACGACGATGAGATCGAGTCCGCGGCCGTTGCGGCCGATCCTGCGCTCGCCCAGATCCTGCGCGAGGGCATCGCACTACACGGCGATCCAGATGCGTTCCGTCGACGCGTCACACGTGCGCAAAGGGGTAAGGCGTGAGGGTGGTCAATGCTGGACCGCAGGTCGGTGTGCAGCGGCTCGCCAAAGCCCAGCAGTTCGCAGATGCAGCCAACCTGGTGCTCGACCTCGCCGAGGAGGCAGAGGACGTGGGCGACGCGTTCGTCACGCTTGCGGTACACGCCGGGATCGCTGCAGCTGACGCGATCTGCATCGCCCAGCTTCGGCGCTACAGCCGCGGCGAGAACCATCAGGAGGCAGTTGCGCTTCTCGGGGAAGCTGACGCCGCACGTGCTGCGCCTCTGTCGCGGCTGCTGCAGCTGAAGACGAAGGCGGGTTACTCGCCAGAATCCGTATCAGCTAAGGACAGGACCGCGGCGTCACGCGCGATGAAGACGCTGTTGGCTTCCGCGCGCCGGGTCAACGGCCGGTGAGGAGCTCGTCGGGGTGGTGGTGGTCATACGTCCGAGGCGTGCGGGATCTCGTCGAGATCGTTGGCCTCGAGGGTCTGCCTCATGGCCTCGGCGACGGCGAGGTATCCCCAGTCGTCCGGGGCTGAGAGGAGGGTGCCACCCTCCAGCGGACGAACCGTCAGGCCCTCGGCGACCTCGCTGAAGGTTCCCACCTCGGGGCTGGTCCAGAGCCGGTAGCCCACCGGGACGTCCCAGCCGCTGCGCCCAGCCTCGGCGTGGACCGCCGTCGTTGTGAAGTCGACGGTCAACGGGTTCCATGCGCGCACGGCGAGCGCGACCAGATCGTCGACGACCTCACGCGGTGGCGCCGAGGTGTAGCGGGGGTCGAAGCCGAGCCCGGCAAAATGGATCGGTATGCGGTTACCGACGTCGACAGCGCCCGCCCTGATCATCATCTTCGGACTGGGCAGCTCGGCCCCGTAAAGCGAGATCCCATAGCCACTGCCGACGGCGACTCGTCCCTCGTAGGCGACGAGATTGTCAGTGATGAGCTGGTGCTGCGCGGTCTCCTCGGTGGGCCATGGGATGCGGTCGCTGGTGATCCATTCAGGGACATCAAGGAGTTCTAGGAGTCCCGCGACGAATCTGTGTGTCGCCGCGGCAATCCACTCGACCGGCTCGTTGGCGCGCGCCCATGTCGCACTGAGGGTCGTCTTCTCTTGCTGCCACGCGACAGCTGAGGTGGAGATCTGGCCCATCACAAGACCGGAGTGTAGAGAACGACGACATCGCCGAGTTGGTACTGCCTATCCGCGAAGACCGCGCGCAGAGCGGCTGCGGTGTGCGGGTTGGAGCAGTGCCACTCAAGGACACCGTTCGGCGGCAGGCCGCCGACCTGGTCCTGGGCTTGCTCGATCCACTTGTCGAGGATCTGTTCCACTTTGGCGGAGTTGGGTGTGAACGCGATGTCGTCCCACCCATTCTTCATCTCCTGATGCACGGCGATGTCTCCACGCATGACCATTCCGTCGTAGCTGATCTCGCGGCCGGCCGGCGTCGTCCGGTAGTACTCCGGCAACCGGCCTGCTGCATCGGGACGTAGCCCGGAGACCTGCATCTGGTACTGAAATGACGGCTTGCTCACCTCACGGATCTCCGCGTACCAGCCGTGCCCGCCGGAGCCAGGGGTGAACGTGTCGGCGGGAGTCCGCGGCGGATCCCACCCAGGCAGGTGCACGTCACCCGACCCGTAGGTCTGCGCCCACTCCAGGTCGGGATACAGCGGTTCGACGGACGAGACCACGCCCGGGTGCCACGGAGAGAGCAGCTCGGGCCGGACCGGGGGCGCGTCGTCGCCGTCGGCAGGATCATCGCCGGCGCCATCGCCCGGGGTCCCGTCACCTCCGCCGGTTCCCGGTGGGTCGTTGGGCGGCTGCTGCGGGGGTGCGCCGTCGAGATCGGGCTCGGCGGTCGGCTCCCAGGCGTCCGAGCCCGCAGGCACCTCATCCGAACCGGCCACCTCGTCGACGGTGTCGACACCACCGGGCCGCTCCGCCGTCGTCGACCCGAAGAGGTGGTCCGAGGCGGGGGTGTGGGTGAACGCGTCGACGGCGCCGGCTTGTCGGACCGCGACCCCCGGGAGGTGGTCGCCGAAGCGCGCCAGGTCGGCCAGGTTCCCCGTGACCCGGGCGGCGCTCGCCACGGCGAAGGAGCCACCGGGAACGAGGAAGTCCGCGCCCAGCCCGGTGATGCGCGCCCAGCGGGCTGGGCGCGCGGACAACGTCGCGAAGCGCGCCGCCCCGGCGCCCGGTGCCACCATCGAGAGCACGTTGAAGCCGGCATCCATCCCGGTGGCCCACGGGTTGTCCCGCCACCCGTGCCAGGCCGACTCGCCCGCGTCCGCTGCGGCGGCGTCGTAGCCGACCATCAGCCCGGCCGACTCCGCCGTGCGGTACCGATCCTGCAACCACGGGAGCTGCGCCAGGCCCCAGCGCTCCATCCTGGCCTCGGGGTAGGCGGCCGCCACCATCACCGAGCCGAGCAGGTTCCCCACGCCGAGCCAGGACTGGGCGGCGGTGCCGAGGCTGTGCACCCCGGTCGTCGGATCGATGCCCAACAGCGGCAGGAACGCGAGGAGCCCGTCCCAGATGCGCCGCCCGCCCTCGGCGATGTCCTCGACGACGTTCATCTCCTCCGTCGCCGGCCAGCCCCACGGCATCTCGAGATAGGGCGCGTCGAACGCCTCGGCCGGGACCGGGTGGGTGTCCTCGACCAGCGCGGTGTCCCTGAGCAGTGCTCGGATGCCGTTCTCGACCTCGTCGGCCGCCGTGCTCAGCCGCTCCAGGATCTGCCAGTACTCGGCCAGCAACGCCTCGTTCTCCGCGACCGCCTCTGCCGACTCGCGCCAGTGCACGAGCACCTCGGGCTCGGGCCCGCCGACCAGCCCGACGACCGTCTGCAGCAGCGTGGGTCGCCCGCTCTCCGACACCGGGACCATCACGCCGTGCCGCACCCGCTCCCGGAACGCCGACGCCCGCCACTCCAGGTCCGCGAGCGTGCGCTGGATGCCCGCCAGCTCACCCGCGTAGGTCACCAGCAGCCGTGCCGCCGCGCGCAGCTGCTCCTCGAGGCGGCGGGCGTCGTCGGTGGGCGCCTCCATCAGCGCCAGCAACCGGTCCCGCTCCGGTGCCACGTACCAGGGGCGCATCCCCGCCCACTCGGCGGCGATGCCGGTCATCTCCCAGCGGACCGCCGAACCGAGGCGCGTCAGGTCGTCGGCCGCCATCTCGACCCGCGAGGGCTGCAGGTCCGAGGCGCCGCACGCGAACCCCGCCGGGTCGATCAGCCCGTCAGCCCCGGTGCACTCCCGCGCGCCTCCTCCCCCGGCGGACTCGAGGATCGGTGACAACCCCACGTCACGGCTCCAGATACGGGACGAACGGCGCCAGGTCGCCCGACTCGGCCGCCGTCAGCGCCTGCTGCTGGAACGTCGCGGCCATGTCCTCCTGGCCCGCCTCGTAGGCCGCGACGGCGAGCGAGGTTCCCACCACGCCGGCGTCGATGTGCTGGCGCATCCGGGTCAGCCGCGCGACCTGGTCGGCGAGCAAGCCCTCGACGGCGGCCGGGACCGCCGCGACCGGCCATCCGCCGCCCGAGACGTCGAGCACCACGCCCGACACCCGCGTCTCGCGCAGCGCCTGATCCAGCTCCGTGCGTCGTTGCTCGACGGCGCGCAGCACCCCGCGCACCCGCTCCGGATCCAGCTCCCATCGCGCCATCCCCGCGCCCCCTCCCTCGGTCCTGAAGGACGCTAGCGACGACGACGCGCTTCTCGCAGGGCTCGTCCACACCCTGTGGACAACCTGGGTAAAACCCCGTCGTTGGCCCGATCAAGGCCGCCACCATGTGAGACCAGCCGGACGGCGGTCGCGGGGCGTGCTTGAAACCTGTACTAAGGGGTCACGCGCATCTTCGCGCGTGATCACGTCGCGGTGACCCTGGCTCGCTCCGGCGCGCTCCGGGTCACCCGGGCCCGAGAGGAGTGGCTGTGAGCCCACCCGGCGCGCGCACGGGCCGCCCCACCGCCCGCACCACCAACACCGAGGGACGCTGATGGCCGTCGACGCCGCCGCCCTCGACACGGCCACCACCCCGCAGCCCAGGCGCCGGTCCCGCCGTCGCGGCTTCCCGATCGGCTGGCTCGTCCCGGTCGCGATCCTGGTCTTCTGGTACCTGGCCTACACGTTCGAGTGGGTCAACCCGATCCTGTTCTCCTCGCCGGTCGAGGTGGTGCAGACCCTGTGGACCAGCACGCTCGACGGCACCCTGCCGATGCACCTCGGCACCAGCGTGGGCCGCTGGCTGCTCGGGTTCGCGATCGGTGCCGTGCTCGGCCTCGCGCTGGGCGCGGTGACCGGGCTGTCCTCGTTCTTCGAGCGGCTCCTGGACCCGACCGTGCAGATGCTGCGCACCGTCCCGATCATGGGTCTGGTGCCGCTGTTCATCGTCTGGTTCGGCCTGGGCGAGCTGCCCAAGGTCATCCTCATCGCGTTCGCGACGTTCTTCCAGGTCTACATCCAGATGTACCACGGCATCCGCAGCATCGACCGCAAGCTCCTCGAGGTCGGCCGGATGTACGAGCTGTCCACGCTCGCCACGCTGCGGCGGATCGTCGTCCCCGGCGCGATGCCGAGCATCCTGCAGGGCATCCGCCTGGGGCTCGGCATCGCCTGGCTCGCGCTGGTCATCGCCGAGCTGACCGGCGCGAACTCCGGCGTCGGGTACTGGATGCAGACCGGTCGCGAGTACGTCCGCGTGGACGTGGTGCTCGCGGCCCTGATCGTGTTCGCCGTCGTCGGCAAGGTCGTCGACTCCCTGGTGCGCCTCCTGGAGCGCCGCCTCCTCGACTGGCGCGACACCATCGAGCGGGAGATGTGAGCCCATGAGCACCTCGATCACGGTCGACGGCGTGAGCCGGGTCTTCTCCGGACGCAACGGCGACGTCGTGGCCCTGCAGGGCGCGACCTTCGACGTCAAGGCCGGCGAGTTCGTCGCCCTCGTGGGCCCCTCCGGCTGCGGCAAGTCCACCGTGCTGCGCTGCATCGCGGGGCTCGACACCGACTACACCGGTGAGGTCCACGTGGGCGAGCGCCGCGTCAGCGCGCCCAGCACCGAGGCCGGCATGGTGTTCCAGGAGCACCGGTTGCTCCCCTGGCTCACGGTGCGCCAGAACATCCTGTTCGGGTTCGTCGGCACCGCCGCCCAGCAGCGCGAGCGCGCCGACGAGCTGCTCACGCTGATGCACCTCGAGGCGTTCGCAGGAGCCCACCCGCACGAGCTCTCCGGCGGCATGGCGCAGCGCGCCGCGATCGCGCGCGCCCTCGCACCCCGCCCCGACGTGCTCCTCCTCGACGAGCCCTTCGGCGCCCTCGACGCCTTCACCCGCATCGAGATGCAGGACGCGCTGCGTGAGGTCTGGCGTCAGCACAACACCACCGCCCTCCTCGTCACCCACGACATCGAGGAGGCCGTGGTGCTGGCCGACCGCGTCGTCGTGATGGCCGCCCG
The DNA here is from genome assembly GCF_009733815.1 of Pseudactinotalea suaedae. Classification (GTDB taxonomy): domain Bacteria; phylum Actinomycetota; class Actinomycetes; order Actinomycetales; family Beutenbergiaceae; genus Pseudactinotalea; species Pseudactinotalea suaedae. The sequence continues at coordinate 200,140 of NZ_WNXY01000008.1, read as the reverse complement.
CCCCGGGCGCGTGCGGCACGTCGAGGACATCGCGCTGCCCTTCCCCCGGAACCGCGCCTCCGACGAGTTCGCGCACGTGCGCGCCTCGCTGCTGGCCCAGTTCTCTCTCGTCCACTGACCCGGCCACCGGCCCACGCCACCCCCACCCCACTCGGAGCAACCCCCATGCGCACTCGTCCCCTCATCGCCCTGGCCGCCACCGCGGCCACCGTGCTCACGCTCGCCGCGTGCAACAACGACGCCGAGAGCGGTGGCGGCTCGAGCGAGGACGGCGGCGCGATCGACCTGCCCAACGTCGCCACCGTGGTGTCCTACCCCGCGCTCCCCTCCGGCCTGGAGCTGGGCCTGTTCGACGAGCCGTTCGGTCAGGACGCCTCCGGCATGACGGTGGAGTTCGTCTCCTCGGGCGCCGACGGCGTCTCCGCCCTCGCCTCGGGCAACGTCGACCTCGTCATCGGCGGCTACGACCCGCCGGCGATGCTCGGCGCCACCAACGCCCGCATCATCGCGATGACCGAGACCAGCCCGGAGACCCACGCGATCCTCGTGCCCCCGGGGTCCGGGATCGACAGCATCGAGGACCTGCAGGGCCTCACCGTGGGCGGCTTCAGCTCCGCGCTCGCGCCGTTCCTCGCGCTGATGCTGGCGAACGCCGACCTCCCGGGTGACTACATCGACTACATCCAGGTGCCGCCGGACGCCGGCCTGGCCGCCCTCACCTCGGGCGCGATCGACGCCTGGTACACCTGGGACCCGTTCTACGCCCAGGCCCAGCTCGAGGACCTGGCCGACGTCGTCGTCGACGGCACGGACTTCTTCCTCAACCCGATCGTGATCGTGGCCCGCGAGGACTACATCGAGGAGAACCCGGAGGCCGTGCAGGCGTTCCTCACCGGCTACGACGCCTCGGTGACCTGGGTCAACGAGAACCCCGCCGACGCCGCCGCGTACATGGCCGAGGCCACCGGCATGAGCCCGGAGGCGGCGGACATCACGATCGAGCGCCGCGACTACGCGCTCACCATCCCGACCGAGTCCGACATCGCGTGGATGGACTCCCTCGGCGAGGCGCTGGTCGAGGCCGGCACGCTCCCGGACGTCCCCGACCTGAACGTCGCGATCGACACCACCGCCCTGGAGGGCGTGCTCGGTGACTGAGCCCGCGGGCGGCCCGCTCGCGGGCAAGGTCGCGGTGGTCACGGGCTCCACGCGCGGCATCGGCCGCGGCATCGTGAAGCGCCTGGCCGACGACGGCGCAGCCGTCCTGGTCTCCTACGTCGCCGAGTCCTCGACCTCCTCGGCGAAGGACGTCGTCGACGGCGTTCGTGCCACAGGCGGCCGGGCCGCCTCGTTCCAGGGCGACGTGAGCGACCCGGTGACGGCACAGGCACTGGTGAGCACCGCCGTCGAGCAGCTCGGCGGGCTCGACATCCTGGTGAACAACGCCGCGATCAGCGACTACCAGCCGTTCGGCTCGTTCTCGGTGGCGGACGTGCAACGCACGCTCGCGGTCAACGTGGTGGCGCCGTTCATGCTCAGTCAGGCGGCGGTCGCGGTGATGCCCGACGGCGGTCGGATCGTCCACATCGGCAGCACCGTGGCCACCCGGATGGCGCGCGAGGAGGGATCGCTGTACGCGACCAGCAAGGCGGCGCTGATCGGGATGACCAAGGGCATGGCGCGCGACCTCGGGCCGCGGCGGATCACGGTGAACCTGGTCAACCCCGGGCCCACGGCGACCGAGATGCTGGCGCGGCACTCGGAGGAGAAGATCGCGCACATGGTCTCCTTCATGGCGATCAAGGAGCTCGCGAAGCCGGAGCACACGGCCGCGATCGTGGCGGCGCTGGTGCGTGACGACGCCGCGTACACCACGGGAGCCGTCATCGGGGTCGACGGTGGCTACACCATCTGAGCTGCTCAGCGCCGCGCCGCCAGACGCCGAGGTCCCGATCGGGCTCGACGCGCTGCGCCGCGAGGTGCTGGCGCAGCGGCGGCTGATCGCCTACCCCGAGACGGTCTGGACGCCCGAGGACGACCGGTGGGACGCCGTCGTGATCGGCGGTGGCCAGGCCGGCCTGACGACGGCGGCCAAGCTCACGCACGAGGGCGTCAGGCGGGTGCTGGTGCTCGACCGCGGGCCGGCCGGGCGAGAGGGGCCGTGGGTGACGTGGGCGCGGATGGAGACGCTGCGCACGGCCAAGGACCTGCACGGGCCCGACGCCGGGATCCCGGGCGCCACGTTCCGGTCCTGGTACGCGGCGCAGCACGGGGAGCAGGCGTGGGAGCGGCTCGGGCTGATCCCGCGCGAGATGTGGCAGACGTACCTGCTGTGGGTCCGGGAGACGTTCGGGATCGAGGTGCGCAACGGCTGCGAGGTGACCGCGCTCGACACCGACGGGTCCACCGCGACGCTGCGGGTCGTGGCCGGCGGCACCGAGGAGGTGCTGCGGGCGCGGGCGGTGGTCGTGGCCACCGGGACCGACGGTTTCGGCGGGCCCCAGCTGCCGCCGTTCGTCGCCGACCTGCCGCGGCACCGGTGGATCCACTCCTCCGGGCACCTGGACGTGGCAGCGCTCGCGGGCAGCCGGGTGGCGGTGCTGGGGGCGGGGGCGTCGGCGTTCGACAACGCGGCGGTCGCGCTCGAGGCGGGCGCGGAGCGGGTGGTGCAGCTGGTGCGGCGGCCGGCGCTGCCGACGGTCAACGCAGCCCGGGCGGTGGAGTCGCGCGGGGTCTACCGGCACTTCGCGGCGCTGCCCGAGCGGGTGCGGTTCGAGCTCGCCCACCGGTTCCTGTCGCTGCCGATGCCGCCGCCGGACCACTCGGTGGCGCGGTGCACGCGGTTCGAGCAGTACGAGCTGCGGCTGGGTGCTGCGGTCGTGGGCGCTCGTGAGGGTGCGGACGGGCTGGAGCTGCGGACCGCCGACGGCGCGGTCGAGTCGTTCGACCTGCTCGTGGTGGCGACCGGGTTCGCGGTCGACGTGGACGCGGTGCCGTGGCTGGCTCCGGTGGCCGGGGACATGGCGCGATGGGTCTCGCGAGACGTGGCTATCCCGACCGACCCGATGGGCGCCGCGCTGGCGCGGTATCCGGTGCTGGACGCCACGATGCGGGTGGTCGGGCGGGATGCCGCCGCCTCGGAGCGGCTGCGGAATCTCTATCTGTTCGGGCCTGTCGGCTGGCCGAGCGTCGGCCCGCAGTGCACGGGCATCAACTCGCTGCCGATCGGGAGCGACACCGTGGTGCGCGGGGTGTGCGCCGGGCTGCTCGCCGACCAGGCGGAGCGGCTGCTCGAGGACTTCGACCGCGCGACGAAGGGCTGATGAGCGAGCGGCTCGGGCGGTCGCGGCATGCACGCCGCGTGGTGTCGGGTGCGGGGGTTCAGTCGCCGGTGAGGACGATGCGGTTGCCGTCGGGGTCGGTGAGCTGCAGGATCCTCGCCCCGCCGCCGGGCTGGGGACCGTCGTGCTCGAGGCCGGCGGCCGTGAGCCGGGCGGCCGTGGCGTCGAGGTCGACGATCTCGAGCACGGCGCAGGAGTCGCCGGCCCGGTCGGGCTCGGACCACACCTGCATGCCGAAGCCCTCACCGAGTCGCCATTCCAGCAGTCCGGGCATCGGGCGTGCGTCAGGTCCGCGGCCGAGGAGACGGGTGTACCAGTCCTCCGCCCGCTCGAGATCGGTCACGGTGCAGTGGGCAAGCACTCCGCGGATCATCGTCGAACACCTCACTAGTTGCAGTTCGCAAGCGGTCACTCCACCGTAGCCCTGCCAGTTGTGAAGCGCAACCGGTCCTGGCGACGGGCGAGGCGACCGCCCGGCTGCCGGTTCGTCGGCCTGCGACGCCCCACCACGCGTGACCCCCGTTGCGATGCGGATCCGATGTACCAGGTGCATCGGATCCGCATCGCAAGGCAGATATGGGCTCAGGTTCATCCCGGTAGCGACGTCAGGCCTCGCCCGGGACCTCCTCGCGGATCTCAGCCTGCACGCCGGCGGCGAGCCCGGCGAGCCAGTCCATGAAGTTGAACCCGCCGACGAAGCTCCCGTCCGGGTTCCACACGCGGGTGTCGAGCTCGGAGGGCTCGGGCACCGGCGGCTCCAGCACCTCCGGCGCGAGCCGCAGCCCGCCGCCGCGGTTGCTGAGGGTGCGCACCGCCCGCACCAGCTCCTCGGCGTCCTCCGGCAGGAGCGAGGGCGCGAGTCCCAGCCGGCCGGCGAGCAACGCACGCCGGAACCCGATGACCTCGGCCGGCCGGCCGCCGTCGAGCCGCTCGTCGAAGACCGCGACCGCGAGCGAGGTGTCGAACGAGAGCCCCCGCCGCCACAGGTGGGTGCCGCCCGTGAGTGCCCACGCGTCGTCGACCACCACGGTGGTCGCGTCCAGGTGCAGGGACCGCCCCGGGCCCGTGGTCGGTGTGAACGCGGCGACCCGGTCGCCGCCCGCGGCGCGCAGCGCGGCCAGGCCCGCGAGCACGCCCGCGTTGCGCACCCTTCCCAGCTTCGCCGGCGCTCCCGGCGCAAGCGTCAGCGGCAGGCAGACCAGGACGCGCAGCGCAGGGTTCTCCGTCAACCGAGCCGTCAGCGCCCCCCACACGTCGAGGGCGTCGTCGCCGGAGCCCAGCGGCAGCGCGTCCAGCGCGGGCGTCTCGAGATAGACCAGGTCTTGGGCGCCGGCGAACCGCGCCGCCAGCGCTGTCGCCGCCTCCCGGTAGCCCCACCGCGCCCCCAGCAGCCGCCGGTTGAGCGCGCGCTGCATGCTCACCGCTGCCGCGTCGGCCGCCGCCGGCACGGTGACCCCGAGCCCGACGAGCCACGTGCGCAGGTCCGCGAGTGGCTGCTCCCACGGGAACGCGCCGAGGCCGAGCGCGTCCATCGCCTCGACCAGCCCGGGCTCGCACTCCACCCGGGCCGCCACCGTGCGCAGCACGGCGGCCCAGGATCCCGCTGACGACGGCGCAGCCGGCTGGGTGAGCGGCGTCGCCGCCGCGACGGCCAGCTCGGCGGTCGAGGGCTCGGTCCGCTCGCGCGCCAGCTCGGCCACCGGCACCACGGCAGGCCCACGCAGCCGTGCGCCGGTGCCGTGCCGCTCGTCGTCCGCGGGTGCCCCCGGGTGCCCCGTCTGGTGCGTCCCGACCTCGTGGTGAGCCCCCAGCGGCCGGACCGCGGCCACCGCGGCCTCCGCGGGCTCCGCCACACCCGACGCGAGCGCGACCGCCACCACCTCGTCCCGCGACTGCGTCGGCAGCGGTGACGCGACGGCGAGCGGCCGCAGCAGCAGCGTCCGGGTCAGCGCGCTCGCGCTCGCCCCGGTGCCGCCCAGCACCGCCGCGGTCTCCCCGCCGCGCCAGCCACGCCACGCCGGCTCGGTCAGCAGCACCGTGTCATCGGCGCCTAGCGCCGGCCCCACCGCAGGCGCCGACCACGCCGTGGCGGGGATCGACGCGGGGTCCATGAGCGCCGGTGGTGCCGTGAGCGCGACCAAGGTCGCACCCGACGGCACCGCACCGGCGGCCACGGCCCCCGAGATCTCGACCCCCGACTCGCACACCAGCACCGCTGCGCCCGCCGAGGCCAGCGCCACCATCGCCCCGCCCACCGGCGCCGGGCGCTCCAGCCGCACCTCCGGGTATCGGGTCGCCCCCACGGCGGTCACCACCATGACGTCCAGGCCCATCCTGTTCGCGGGCGTCACCGCACCGTCGGCGAGCCGCACCACCACGCGGGCGGTGCCGGTGGCGTCGAACAGGCCGCCGCCACCCGCACCGCGCACGTGGCGGCCGGTCGCGGGGTCGAAGTACTGCGGCCACACGCGTACCCAGGCACCGGCAAGCCCAGGATCGGACGGGACCGTCACCAGGATGCGTTGCCGCAGCACCACGCCGTCCGCGGCCGTGCCGCCGCCGGTCAGCGCGGTCACCGTGACCCCGCTGATGCTCGACGGCGGGGCGATCGCCGGCAGGCTCGGCACCGCGACCGCACCGGCTGCGCGGTCCAGGACCGGGGCGAGCACCGTCGCCGGCCCGGCCGCGATCGTGCCGACCAGCGCGGCCATCGCCGCGTCCGCGGTGGCGAGCAGCACGGTGTCGGTCGCGTCGACCGTGGCGCGGGCCACCACGGTCGCGGTCGATGCGCGGGCCTGGTCGGCGGCGCGTCGGACGACGGGTGCCGCCGCGCCGGATGCCGCCACCCGTGGTTGCCCGGTCACGTGCGACTCGACGTCCACGAGGGCCACCCGCACGCAGTCGCGGGTCACACCGCCGACCGGGGTGCCCCCTGACCACAACGAGACCGACGAGCCGTAGCTGCCGGCGGGCAGCACGGCGGCACGCGGCTGGCCGGCGTCCTGCGCGCTGCCGCCGGTGAGCGCCACGGTCGCGGTCTCGCTGCCCGCGACCCGCACGGCGCCGGTACCGGTCAGGCCGGTGACGACGAGCCGGGCCAGCACGCCGTCGCCCGCGGGTGCCTCGTCCGGACCGCAGAGGATCACGGTCCGCTGGTCGTCGACGGTCGCGGTCCGGGTGTCGGGCCCCGGCGCCCACAGGTTGGTGAACGACGTCGCCAGCCGCGCCCACCACGCCGCCACGGCCCCGGGGTCGATGGCGCGGCCGCGGGTGTCGAAGGCGAACAGCCGCACAGCTGTCGTGGCCGGGAAGGTCAGCACGGCGTCGGTGCCGCCCTGGAAGGTCCCCGGTCGCTTGAGGTCGGCGATCGGCGTCCCGGTCAGCCCGAGGTAGGCCTTCTTCGCCTCCTCGCCCATCGTGCCCGCGTCGGGGATTCCCGGCACCAGCCGGGGCTCGAGCGCCGCGATCGTGCCCGGCTCCTCGGGCAGCTCGAGCGCGAAGGTCCGCACGACCGCCCGTGTCACGCCCGCGCCTGCGCCCCCGCCGTCAGCAGCCGGCACGTCGGCGAGAAGTGCAGCCAGCCTGACCTCGACCTCGGGCAGCAACCGGAAGGTCGCGACGTAGCGCCCGGGCTGGAACGGCGGGGTGCCCGCTGGACCGCGGAGCCCCGCGAGCCGTGGCTCGCCTCCGGTCGCGAAGCTGAGCAGGCCGGTGGCCGGGGGCAGCCAGCGGGTGCCGGTCTGCATCGACACTGCGACCGCCAGCTCGTCGGTCGGTGGCGGCAGCGTGACGTCGGTCGAGAACCAGGGCCCCAGCACCGGCCCCTCGAGTCCCAGCTCGGCGGGTGCGGGCGTGAGCACGGTCATGGTGCGACCACCTCCTCGCTCGGTGCCGAGCGCCGCCCGATCGGGTCGGTCACGACCACCCGGTAGCCGGTGCCGGCAGGCACGGCAGGGTCGGGGTCGAGCACGTCGAACGCACCCGCCGAGCCGCCGCCCAGCCCGGGCACCGAGGTCGCGATCTGCATCGGCTCTCCCGGCCGACGGCGGTACACGTCCACCACGTAGCCCTTGCTCGCGCCCGGCTGCAGGGGACCGGCGTGGCTGAACCGGACGTGGACCCCGACGGCGTCGCGCACCGCGGTCATGCTGGTCACCTCGGACGGTGGCTCGCCGGGCATCACGACCGCCGACGCGGGCGCCGAGGGCGCGGACCACTCCCCGGACGGGCCGCCACCGGGCAGGTCGGGACCGGCGACCTCCACCCGCCAGGCGTACCGCACCCAGCCGGACAGCGAGGTCCGGCTCACGCCCGGTGCATCGCCGGTGTCGACGACCTCGAACGTCTGGTCGCCGCCGGTCGCGGGCGCGGTCACCAGCCCGTGCGCCACCAGCGGCATCAGGGCGGCGTCGGTGGTGGCGCTGGCCCGCCGTAGCCGCCACCGCGCCGCCCGTGTCCGGCCGGGCGGCACAGTCACCGCGATGGTCGCCTGCAGCTTGCCGGTGGCGGTGGTGGACGGGGTCACGCGGATCGACGGCGTGGGCGGCGCCAGCACGTTCGGGACCGCCCGCGGCAGGATGGGCGAGGTCCGGAAGTCGGACTCGACGCTCGCCGCGCTCACGGCCACCACCCGGTAGAGCACGAGCACCGTCAGCGCCCCGGAGACCTGGTGCCGGAACGTCGTCGTGGCGCTCGCGGGGATCGGCTCGGGCGTCAGCTGCAGGAACCAGCGCCGGGGCAGCCGGGTCTTGTGCGCCTCCCAGACCGCGCCGCGCTCGGGTGCGCCCGGTGCCGCGTCGAGCGCGTCGAGGATCGTCTGCGCCTGGCTCGCCGATGGCGCCTGCCCAGCATCTCCGGCTGCCAGCGTCCCGGCAGCGATCTCGGTGAGCTTCGAGCGCAGCGTCGTCTCGTCGGCCAGGAAGACGCGGAACGAGGCCTGTCCCGGCTGCGCGCCCCACGAGAGCGTGGTCTGCGCCCAGCCGGTCGCATCCGGGCGTGCGGTGTAGGTCAGCGTCGCGGGCAGCACCACGGGGGCGGGGGCGCGCGGGTCGTGCAGGGTGGCGCTGCGGGGCTCGCTGACCTCGGAGGCGACCGCCGCGGTGTCGAGCCAGCGCGCGGTCACGGTCACCGATCCGGACGTGGTCGGCAGCAGCGCCGGGCCTGGCACCGTGACCACGACGGCGTCCCCGGCCGCCGGGTGCGTCGAGATCGTGGAACCGCCCGTGCTCGGCACCACGGTCAGCTCCAGCTGCGCGAGCGAGCGGGCGCCGGGCGGCAGCGCTGTCGGCGGTGGCACCGGCACCTCGACCCGCACCCTCCCCGACAGCGGTCCGGTCGGTGCCGGTGTCGGCACCGTGGGCGGCGACGTGGCCAGCAGAACGACCGGGCGCGGGGGTCGAGGGCGCTCACCGGCGCCGAACGGGGTCCGGGTCCATCCCGACCAGCGGCCGAACCAGTCCGCCTGCGCGATCTGCCACGCCCCGTCGCCCTCGGTGACGCCACGATCGGTGAGCCGCCCCTGGGTCGGCGAGGTCGCCGTCGGCGGCTGCGAGGGCCCGAGAAGCACCAGCCTGCCGACGCCGTCCTTGAGGTGGCGGCTGCCCGCCGGGCTGCCGTCGGGCTGTGCGACCGCCGAGGCCAGTGCGGCTCCCGCGACGAGCCGGTCCAGGTCCGCGGTGAGTCTGCGGGAGGCGGTCGGCGGCGGCACCGACTGCCAGGTGCCGTCCCAGCTCACGGTCATCGGTGGTGCCGCAGGCAGATCCAGCGGCACGGTCGCTGGTGCCACCAGCACCATGTCGAGCTGCATGGTCTCGCCGACCTGCTCGCCGCCGTCCCAGCTCTCGTCGACGAGCTCGCCGAGCCGCTTGATGACCTGCGCAGCCTCCTCGACACCGGGCAGCGACGCCCGCAGACCGAGCTTGCCGATCGCCCCCAGGTCCGGCGCGAACGCGGCGCTGACCAGGTAGAGCGTGAGCATCTCCCGGTCCTGCTCGTCGGTGTCGATGTCGCCGAACGGCAGCCAGCGCGCCACCCCCGGGTCGAGCGTGGCCTGCAGCACCGTCGTCAGCAGGTTCCGGTCGGAGGTGCCGAGCCCGCCGCCGACGCCCGTCACCGCCGCGGTCGCCACCAGCTCCTGCTGGCTCGCCGAGGTGTCGTTGACCAGCCGGTCCAGCTCGTTCTTCAGCGCATCGGCGTGGCTCTCGACCCGGAACCGCTCGTCCGCCGCGCCCACCGGGTCGCACGCGGCCGGACCGGCTGCTTGCGGCTGCTCGTGCATCCCGTAGCGGGTCGGGGCGGCGTCGTGCGCCCGCTGCAGCCCGCGGTCCCAGCCGTCGCCGGGGCCCGCGTACCGGGCGCCCGGGCCGCACGGCAGCGGCAGCGTGTGCCACCGCTTGCCGCCGGGAGCCCGCGCCGGGTCCAGCCACCGGATGCCTGCCACGGTGCCGGAGCCGCTGACCACCACCCGCTCGATGTGGGAGGCGTACACCTGGTACGGCGCGCGTGAGCGCACGGCCACGGGTGCATCGCCCAGCGGTGTGCCGACCATGCCCTGGACGAGGATTCGCGACGCGCGGACCAGCGCGGTCGGCCGCTCCCGCTGACCCGCGGCCGGCACCGGCTTCCTGATCGGACCCAGCACCGGCGAGACCACCGGCCCGAGCACCACGTCGCGGATCGGCCCGACCACCGGCGGCTTCCAGTCGCCCTTGGCCGGCGTCGCTGCGACCTCGGCCCAGCACGCCGTGCGGGGCAGGTAGGCGGTCACCGGGTTGTCGGGCGTCAACGTGAACGGCGGGGTCAGGATCGTGCCGTTCGCGGCGACCCAGATCGCGTCGCTGCGGGTGTGGCGCTGCAGCGACTTGATGTGGATGGTGACCCGGTGGACCACGACCGGACACACCGGAAGCCCGAGCAGCGGGTTGGTGACGATCCGCAGGTGGTTCCCCACGGCGAGGTGGGTGTCCTCGCGGCCGTCGATCGCCTGGCCGCTCATGGCCCAGGAGGGACTCGGGTTCACGATCCGACCTCCTGGTAGACGGCACGCGGCGCGGTGAGCGCGGCTCGGCTGCCCGTGACGACGGTCGCCGAGGTCGCTCCGGTCCGGTCGGTGAGCGTGCGGGTCAGCTGCATCACCAGCGGCTGGGCCTGGAAAGGGTCGGCACCCGAGGGGCTGACGGCGGTCGGCGCGGCCGGGCCGAGCAGCACCCTGGTGCCGTTGGTGTTGCGTCGCCGCTGGACCAGCGGGACGCCGCCGTGGCTGCAGGAGGTGACGTCGAGCGCGCGCCGCCCGGTCCGCACGATCGGCTCGGGCAGCTCCAGCAGCACGCCGCTGAGCAGCCAGGAGGTGCCGTCGTGCCACCACAGCACGCTGGTCCGGCCCGCCACCGGCAGCGGCCAGGGATCGAGCCCGACGGCGGCCATCGCCTCGTCGAGCTCGCGGTCACCGACCACGAGCGGACCGGCCGGCAGTGGCGCCGTCAGGACGGCGTCCGGCGCGATCAGCGGGCTCTGCGTCGGCGACAGCCCGAGCGCGGCGAGCAGGTCGGGGGCGTCCCGGTAGAACGACGCCTGGAAGTGGGCACGGCGGACCACGAGGTCCTCCGAGGCGGGGTTCGCCGTCGGCGTCGCCATCAGCATGAGGTCGTACCAGGCACCCGGCACGAGGTCCGCGGTGATCTCGCCCGTGGTGCCGCCCAGCGGTGGCTCCTCGAGGCAGGGCGCCTCCCGGATCGCGTCGAGGAAGCGCTTCTGGCCGAGCGGCCGGTAGTGGTCGTGCAGCTTCGTCCAGGCGACGTCGATCGGCTCGTCCGGCGCGTGCGGCTGGCCGGCGAGCGATCCCGGCGGCGGGTCGGTGCGGCGCAGTCGAAGCCCCACATCGCGCCCGTACAGCCCCGCCAGCTGGTCGAGGTGGTCGACGGCGAGGTGGATCAGCAGGGTGTCGTCGAGCAGGTGCGGCGCCTGCCCGGTGTCCGGCTCGAACGCCAGCAGGTACCGCAGCAGCGATCGCGGATCGAAGGTCTTCTCGTCGGTGAGCTCGGTGGGCGGGTTGCCGGCGATGCTCGCCTGCGACGCCGTGCGGAAGCGCCGGACGACCTCCGGCCCGTCCTGCCACGCTCCGGGGTCGGGGATGTCCTCGGGCTCCGGCGTGCTCTCGGACTTCACCCAGCCCTGCCACTGCCAGCGGATCCGCACGGAGTAGCCGGTGCCGGCGGCGAGCAGGCTCCGGTGCGGCGGCTGCGGGTCGCTGGCACCGGCGAGCCCGTTGATGAGTTCGGCGAGGTCGGAGGCGTAGTCGGCGTTGGCGTCGGCCTGTCCCTGCGCCGAGGCGCTGATGCCGCACAGCTGCATCCAGCCCACGCGTGCGGGCGATCGCCTGCCGCCCACCCACTCCAGCACCCGCACGCCGCGCCAGCGTCCGGGGCTCGGAGGCGTGTAGACCACGACGGAGCAGGTGCCCGTGCCGGTGCGGTAGGTCTGCTCGACCACGGGTTCCCACTCCCGCTCGCCGTTGCCCACCAGCTGGCCCATCACGCGCGGCAGCTCCGAGGTGCCCACCGGCTCCTCCTGCTCCGCGCTGCCCCAGCAGATCCGTTCGACGCCGATCCAGGTGCTGCCGTGGATCTCGATCGAGACGATGCCGGCTCCGGTCAGCGTCACCCGTTGCGGGCCGACCGCGCCGGGCGGCACAGACCCGTCGGCGACGGCGTTGCCGTCACGGTCGAGGCCGATCAGCTTGACCTCGCCGTTGTCCCAGCAGATGAAGCCCACCTCGACGACGTCGGAGGTCTCCGGCAGGTGGGCCACCATGCCGCCCTCGGGCAGCAGCACGGTGACCGGGTCACCACGTGTGGTGAAGGTCGCGCCGTGCGACTCGATCTTCACGCCGTCGATCGAGCTCGCCGTCCCGAGATCGGTGTCGGGCTGGTGGTGGTCACCGACGACGGCGCACGTGCCGACCGGCTTCCCGCCGCCGTGCTCCGGGCGCTTGCGGTGGTCGGTGCACACCAGCAGCCGCAGCTCGGGTTCCACGACCTGGGGCGCCAGCGTGACCCGCAGCTCGGTGGTGCGCTCGGTGAACCCGTACCGGGTCGCGGCGGCCAGCCACCAGATGCCGTCGGCCACATGACCGGGCACCAGCGCCAGCCCCTGGGCGGCCAGCCACGGTGCGGCCACGCCGAGCACCCTGCCCGCGATCCGTTCCCGCCCGTACCCGGTGAACCGGGAGGGGAACGGTGCTGTGCCGAGGCTCTCGGGGGGCAGCTCGACGGCGTCGACGCCTGTGCGCTCGGCGTCCTTGCCGAGCAGGCACGTCCGCGCCGGCCGGGGCGGCGGGTCGCACAGCCGGCCGGGCGTCTGCGACGGGTCGCCGTCGGTGCCGGCACCGCCGTCGGTGAGCCAGTAGGTCCACGGCGCCGGGTCCCACGCGAGCAGGGCGAGGAACATCGCCTCCTCGGCGGAGACGGCCACGTCGCCGCCGGCGAGCACACCCGGACGGTGGGTGGGCAACCACCACCCCGAGGCGAGCGGACCGCCCAGCGGTGCGCCGCCGTCGGGCACGATCTCGACGCCGACGAGCCGGTAGGCGTACTTCATCTCCGAGGTGCCTGACCACACCGGGCCGGGTGGCGGTGCGCCGGGTGTGAACGCCGAGGCGCCGAGGTCGACCGCCATGTGGTGCATCAGCTCGATCACGGGAACGGTGTCGGGCCAGACGGTCTGCTCCGGTCCCGGTGCACCGGTGCTCGCCTCCGCGGTGGTCTGGCCGCGACGGTCGGTGAGCGAGACCTTGCCGATCGGTGGCGGTGGTGGCGGCGCCTCGGGTGTGAGCGAGTCCCCGATCGAGATCCCCACGCACCCGGACACCGAGAAGAAGAAGAACGAGACCTTGCCGCAGAACTTGCCGGTCAGGTTGACCTTGAGGCCGCCGTCGTCCCACACCGTGCAGATCAGCTCGCCGTCCACGTCGACCTCGACGATGACCAGCGACAGCGTGCCCCACACCTTGAACATGCCCTTGAGCAGGAACGGGTTGGTGCCCAGCCCGACGAGGATCTTCGCGCCTGCGGCGAGCTTGAACGGGCCGGCCTCCCAGCCGATCTCGATGCCCGCGCCGAACCCGATCGAGAAGCCGTCGAAGCTGAAGCGGGGGTCGCCGCCCAGCTTGTGCAGCTTCTTCTCCTCGATCATGAGGAACGCGTAGGCCTCGATGTCGAGCGTCTCCGGAAGCAGGATGATCTGGACCGGGTCGCCACCGCGGCCCTCGGCGACGACACCGTCGGAGCCCACCCGCACGAACGCGTCCTTCGGGGTGCTCGGGTACGGGAAGTAGCCGTCGATCGGGACGTTGAGCGTGAGCACCTTGGGGATCGTGTAGCGGCCGCGGATGCCGACCAGCACCGCCTGGTCGTCGATGACCACCAGCCCGAGGATCTCCAGCCCGGCGCCGGGCGCGCTGCCCTGCGCCTTCGGCGCGAGGTCCGGCCGGGTGGCGAGCTTGGCATCGATCGCGAAGATCACCTCGGGATCGGGGAACGCCACGACCAGCATGCCGACGGCGTTGAACGTGAACGCCTGATCCGGCATCGTGCCGACGACGACGCCCAGCCCGATCGCCCACTGGCCGCGCTCGGGGCCGAACTTGTCGAGCAGCGGGGTGTCCCGGTACCACGCGATCTCGCGCCCGACGGGGTCGTTGTCGAAACCCGAAGGCAGCTGCCGGGCACCGTTGGAGACGAACATCCCGAGGAAGCCGTAGATCCCGAGCCCGGTCGCGCCCAGCGGGATCCCGACCGGCAGCAGCAGCCCGAGCTGGATCGAGAGGTAGTCGTGCGCGGGGTCGAACTCCAGGGCGCCGAGGCCCTTGGCGCCGACCGAGACCAGCTCGAGCTCCAGCGACGCACCGAACGCGCCGCCGTCGCCGATCACGACCTGCCCCCGGCCGTTGAGGACGCCGGGGATGTCCACACCGAGGGCGAGGCCGCGGAGCTCGGCCGACACGTCGCCGTCGGCGAAGATCACCCGGATGGTGGCGCCCTCGATGCTGACGACGCCGAGGTCGAGGGCGAACTCCAGGTCGCACTCGAACCACGAGGAGCCCGAGCCCGCGCGGGTGCCGGTGATCGCCAGCAGGTCGCCCAGCGGGCCCTCGATCTGCCAGCGGCCCGGGTCGGCGACGTCGAAGGAGACGTCCTCGAAGACGAACCCGACCTTGTCGTACCACTCGGTCGCGGCGTCGTCGTACTCGATCCCGACCTTGGTGTAGCGGACCTTGAGCGGGTGGCCGTCGGCGGTCGCGATCGAGCCGATGCCGTCGGCGGAGATCGAGATTCCGACGGCGGCCGTGTAGTCGACCGTGACGCGCAGCTTCATGCCGCGAGCTGAGTCGATCGACGGCGCCCGGTACTCGGCCGAGATCGTGTGGATGACGACCCAGCCCTCCTTGGTGATCGTGGCCATCACGGCGCTCGCGATCGCCAGCGCCGACATCTGCACCACGCCGTTCGCGGCGCCGCCGCCACCGATGCCGCCGAGCAGCGCGGGAGCCAGCGCCAGCGCGACCGCGAGGAACGAGGAGTCGAAGCGGACGATCCCCTCCGGGTCACCCTCGGAGGCGACCGAGAGCGAGAACAGCGTCTGGCCGGAGCGGTTGTCGTAGGCCCAGCGGCCGGTGATGGTCCAGACCTCGGTCGACGGCGTCCCACCGGATGACGGCGAGGAGACCGGGACGTCGGTCTCGTCGTCGTTCTCGTCGGTCATCGTGACGTGGTCGCTCGACCAGGCGAGGGTGATCTCCGCGAGCGTGGGCACGGCGTCGGCCCAGCTGGTGACCGTGGGCGAGTCCCACGAGACGGTCAGGCGAACCAGGTAGCCGAGCCGGCTGTTCACCTCGCCCGGCGGGGCGATCTCGGCGGCGTCGGCTCCGGGGACGTACGAACGGCGCAGCGCAGGGTCGCGGGTCTGGGGGTCGGTCGAGGCCTGCTGCTCGGCGGGCGGGTCGTAGGTGCCACCGATGGCGTAGACATCGATCCGGCGGTATTCCTTGCGGATCGGGAGCTCGGTGACACCGTGCTGCGGATGCGAGGGCGGGATGTCGTTTCCATCGAGAAAGATGGTGCGCCCCACGGCACGCTCGGTCGCGCTCAGCTCGGACGCTGCCACCGCACCTTGCAGAATCTGGACCGCAGCGGTGACGGGTTCCTGCTCGCCGCGGGTCTGGACGCGTCCGGAGGGAAGGAGCGGCACCACCGCGTCGATCCTGCGGCGAGCGAGCGCGCGGTTGAGGTCATCGGGACCGAGGTCGCAGCAGTGGCCGATCACCAAGAACTCCGTCGCCCCGGTGAACAGCGCCGCCCAATCGGTGACCGCGACGTTCTGGTAGGCAGTGGACCGCGATGGACGGTACTCCGCTCGCCAGAGCCGAGGATCGTCCTGATTGAACTCGTACAGCACGGACAGGTGGCGCACCTCGGGGACGTCGACGGGAGCGGGTGGCGCAGCCGGGTCGGTGCCGCTCCCCAGCTCGACGGTGACCGCGGCCAGCCCGCCGTCCGGGACGGTCACGGTGGAGCCGGAGGCCGTCGCGTCCGCCCGGTGCGAGGTGAGCTCGCCGGCACGGTGGAACGGAGCCAGCGCGTAGGTGGCGTCGACGCCGCGCACGGGGACCAGCTCGCCGGTGTGGTCGTGGACGCCATCCTCGGCGCCGACGAGCAGACCACCCTCCGCCAGGGTGTCGATGCGCACCCGGCGGGTGCGGTCGCCGTCGGTCATCACGAGGTAGGCGGTGCCGACCTCGTCCGGGAACACCGTGAAGTCGTGGCCGGTGCCGGTCTGCGCACCCGCGCCGGAGCCGTACTGCCAGCGGATGTGGGCGGCGTCGGGGACGGCGAGCCGGGACTGCAGGTCCACCTGGGCGATCGCGTCCCTGGTACCCGAGAGCGAGACGACGTTGGCGATCGTGCTGCCCGGGATGACGGCGTCGATCATCGAGGCGTGCTCGACCTCGTCCTCGTCGGATGCCGTGAAGGTGTAGGTGATCGGCAGGTCGTACCGGCGCTCGCCGTCGACCAGCTCGGAGAAGACGCCGTTCATCGTCTCGCCGACCTCGGTGACGAACCAGCCGGTGTCCGGATCCGCGATGCGGGTGGCGTCCGGCAGGGTCCACAGGACCCGCGGCTGGTTGGGCTGGCCCTGCGCGGCTGGGGAGAGCGTGGCCCGCATGCGTGCGGCGGCCGGGCTGCCGGTGACCAGCGGCACGGTGAGCTCGCGGCCGCTGCCCGCAGGGGTGCGGGGGTGCTCGGTGCCCTCGACGTCCTGCGTGAACTGCACGGCGGCACCGGCGATCGGGGTGCGGCCGAGCTCGACCGAGACCGTGCCCTGCATGCCGGCCGGGCTGCCGAGGATGACGTCCTTGACCGAGGCGTTGATCTGCTCGACGGCGGTGCCCTTGAGCGGGAGCAGGACGGTCGCCTCCGCGATCGCCATGCCCTGCCAGCCCGGGGTCTGGCCGCGCGCGAGGATCTCCGGCGGTGTGATCTGCTCGGAGGCGTCGTAGACGACCCGGTCGATCACCATGCCGATGTCGGAGGAGCCGAACGTGAAGCTGATCGGCTCGAACGTGACGCGGTGCACCGGCCCGTTGGGCGCCGCCGGGTCGAACGGGTCGGGGAAGTCGACGAACCTGACGATCTCGGCCGCTCCGGTCAGGTCGATCCGCATCACCCCCGAGCCGACGATCTTGACGGCGTCGCGGCTGGGGTCCGGGAGCAGGTGCGCGGGCGAGCTGGCGGTGGCGGGCACCAGGATGGCGGGCCGCAGCCCGGGGATCGTGATCGCGATCCGGTCGACGACCAGGTCGAGGAACGCGGCGTCCGCAGCGGGCTCCAGGCTGTCGGTCGCGCCGGGCTGGGTCCGGATGCGGACCAGCCGGAACGGCAGCCCGGTGTTCAGCCCCGGGATCTCGACCGGCCAGTCCCGCAGCGCGGGCAGCCCGAGGTCGGAGAGCGGCTGCACCACCCCTTCGTGGACGAAGGTGCCACCGCTCGTGGTGCTGCGCAGATCGACGACGGCCAGATCCTCGAGCCGCCGGGCCACCTCGTCGGGAAGCAGCGCCTGACTCCCGCCAGGTGCGAACAGGTCGAGCAGGGTGACTCCACGCTTCGCCACGATCGGGCTCCACGACGTCGGGGTAGAGGAGGCGAACCGTACGCCTGCGTGGCGGCACTGTCACGAGGTTGATGCCACAACCACTACCTGCCGCGGCGACGCGCGGCGTTTCCACCCCGACACGCCGCGCTGAGGGGCTGCCTGTTCCTGAAGCGCGCGGTCTCCTGTGGCTGTTGCCCCCCGTTGTGATGCGGATCCGATGTACCAGGTGCATCGGATCCGCATCGCTAGCGGAGCTGCCGGCTCAGGCCAACCGGACGCCGTCGAGCAGTGCCAGCTCGTCATCGGTGAGGCGCAGCGCGCCGGCGGCGACGTTCTCCTCGAGGTGGCCGAGGTCGCCGGTGCCGGGGATAGCGAGCACGTGAGCGCCGCGGTGCAGCGTCCACGCCAGCCGCACCTGCGAGGGGGTGGCGCCGTGGACGGCCGCGACCTGGGCGACCTCGAGCTTTCCGGTGCTGTCGACGGCGCCGCCGGGGATCGCGCCCGGGAGCGCCGCGCCCATCGCGAAGAACGGCACGAACGCGATGCCGCGCTCGCCGCAGAGGGCGAGGATGTCGTCATCGGTGCGCTCGGTCAGCCCGTAGCGGTTCTGCACCTCGACGACCGGCGTGACCTCGAGCGCCTCGCGGAGCTGCTCGATCGAGACGTTGGAGACGCCGATGTGGCGCAGCAGCCCGAGGTCGCGCAGCTCCGTCAGCGCGCCGACGTGCTCGGCGATCGAGCCGGCCTCCTTCGTCAGGCCCGAGCCCCAGCGCAGGTTGACGACGTCGAGGTGGTCGCGGCCCAGCTGGCGGATGTTCTCCTCGACCTGGGCGCGGAGCTGGTCCGGTCGCGCGTAGGGCTCCCACCCGCCGTCGCGGGACCGGCTCGGCCCGACCTTGGTGGCGATCACGGGCTGCTCCGCGTAGGGCTGCAGCGCGGTGGCGATCAGCTCGTTGGACGCGCGGGTCGGCAGGAAGTAGAAGGCGGCGGTGTCGATGTGGTCGACACCGAGCTCGACGGCGTGACGCAGCACGTCGATCGCGCCCTCGCGGCTGCGTGGGGCCGGGTCCCAGGGCATGCCGGTGAGGCGCATCGCCCCGAACCCGATGCGGTTGACGGTGCGGTCGCCGAGCTGCCAGGTGCCGGCGGTCTCAGCGGTGTAGGTGGCGATCTGCGTGGTCATGGTGAATCTCCTTGGTGCGGTGAGATGGTCAGACGACGAGCGAGTAGGTCTCGAGCGTCGGGGTGCCGACGAGCTGCTCGCTCAGCTCCCAGAGCCGGTGAGCCGAGCCGGGGTCGATCGCATGGGGTGCGACGTCGGCGGGCGGGCTGGTCATGTCGACGGGACCGGTGCTCGCGTCGACGGGCGAGACGTCGCCGTTGTTGAGGTAGACGCCGCCGATGCCGGCCAGCAACGGGCTGGCGGCGGCGAGCACGATCGTCGCGGCCCCCTGCTCGAGGGTCTTCACCCCGCGGGTGGGGTCGATGATCGGGTTGCCGAGATCGTCGATCAGGCCCATGGCCCGACGGGCCTCGTCACCGGCGGAGCCGTTGAACGCCGTCGCCGGCACGATGCCGGGGTGGGGCGCGAAGGCGCGGATCCCGCCGTCGGACCAGCGGCGGTCGAGCTCGACCGTGAACAGCACGTTGGCGGTCTTGGACTGGGAGTAGGCGAGGTCGGGGTGGTGCCGGCCGGTGCGGAAGTGCGGGTCGTCCCAGAGGATGTCGGACATCCGGTGCGCGCCGGAGCTGGTGGTGACGACGCGGGCGCCGCCCGCGGCGCGCAGCACGGGCTGGAGGCCCAGGGTCAGCTGGAAGTGGCCGAGGTGGTTGACGGCGAGCTGGGACTCGTAGCCGCGCGCGTCGTGCTGGAGGCCGCCCGCGGAGGGCAGCCCCGCGTTGTTGACGAGGATGTGCAGCGGACGTCCCGAGCGGCGGTAGCGGGCGGTGAAGGCGTCGATCGAGGCGGGGTCGAGCAGGTCGAGCCGCTCGACCTCGACGCGCCTGATCCCGAGGACCGCGCGAGCGGCCCGCTTCGGGTCGCGGGCGGCGACCGTGACCGAGGCGCCCGCCGCGCTCAGCGCGCGGGTGGTCACGAGGCCGAGCCCGGAGTGGCCGCCGGTGATGACGACGTTCGCGCCGGTCAGGTCGACGCCGGCCATGACGTCCTCCACGGTCGAGAACGCGGTGAAGCCAGTGCCGACGGGATGCTGTGCGTGAGGCATGGTGAGTGTCTTTTCGTAGGCTGCAGGTGGCGCCTCGCGGCGCTACCATGGAGATACGGAACAACGTTCCGGCTACGACTATACGGAACAGTGTTCCGCTTACGCAAGGGGGTTGTGTGCCCACGACGGAATCGGCTGCGGTCGACGCCTGCCCCGACAAGCGGGTGCGCGCCGACGCGCAGCGCAGCATGGACGCGCTGCTCACGGCCGCCGCCGAGGTGTTCGCGAGCTCCGGCGTCGACGCACCGGTGCGGGAGATCACGGCGAAGGCCGGCGTCGGCACCGGGACGCTCTACCGCCACTACCCGCTGCGCTCGGACCTGGTGGCGGCGGTCTTCCGGCACGAGCTCGACGCCTGCGCCGACGCCGCCCCCGTCCTCGCCGAGCAGTACGAGCCGATGGAGGCGCTGAGCCGCTGGCTCGAGCGGCTGCAGGGCTTCTTCGCCACCAAGCGCGGGCTCTCGGCCGCGCTGCACTCGGGCGACAGCGCGTACGAGCACCTGCCCGACTACTTCCGGTCCCGGTTCGTCCCCGCGCTCGGCTCGCTGCTCGACGCCGCCGCCGCGGCCGGTGAGATCCGCGCCGACGTGGATCCCCAGGAGCTGCTCAACGCCGTCGCGCAGCTCAGCATGGGCGGGCCGATCGCTGGCGAGGGCTACGCGACCCGCATGGTCCAGCTGCTGCTCAACGGCCTGCGCTACAGCGACTGAGCCGCGTTGCGTCATACGTGGGGAGGTGACGGTTCCTCGCAACGTATGACGCAAGCGTCGTCGTAGGGCGGTGGGTGCTGCGTTGCGTCATACCTGGGGAGGTGACGGTTCCTCGCGACGTATGACGCAAGCGTCGTCGTGGGGTGGTGAGGGTGGCGTCGGACCCGGCGTCGGGGTTCAGTCCAACGGCTCGACGCCGAAGACGAGCTCGCGCCCCTGCCGGAACGGCTCGAGGAGCTCGACGTTCTCGTAGGCCGCACCGCCGGGGATCTGTGACTCGCTCGCCCAGTAGGAGGCGCGGGCGTTGACGAGACCTTCGATCGCGGGGTGGGGGTCGGCCGCGCGCCAGTACTGGCGAGCGCGGCGGCCCTCGAAGTGCCAGCCGGGATAGACGTCCTCGGCGTAGGTGACGCCGACCGGGTCGGCCTCGTCGGGGGCGGCGGCCAGGACGACGGCGCCGCTCGCGTCCCGGGTCAGCTCGCCCAGGCCGAAACGCGCGTGGGGCGCGAAAGCATGGCCGGTGAAGTCCGGCCACAGCTCGGCGGGTGTGACCACCCGATCCGCCAGCTGGAGCTCGCGCAGCCGCGGGTAGTTGCCCATGGTCGCGGTGATCACCAGGTGCTCCAGCGGCACGGAGCCCTCGCGCGCGTAGGACCCGATCGCGACCTCGTGCGGGCGGTCGGCGCGGAACCTCAGGTGCAGGAAGACGTCGGCGCCGTTGTCGAAACGCTCGACGAGCACGAACACGATCTGGTGAGCGACGCCGTCGACCATCTCGATCGTGCCGCGGGCGGGCTCGGTGGCCGGCCGCGGGGTGGCGTCCGTGGGGTCATCGGCCGACCAGAAGCGTTTGCCCCGCGCGTCGTCGAGCGCGGAGGGTTCGAGCTCGGAGAACCCGCGGCGCGTCTCGCCCGCGGGGATCGGCTCGACGGCGATGAAGTTCATCATCCGCTCGCGCGGCTGGTCGAGGTAGGGCGTGTAGATCCGCAGCAGCCCGCGTGGGCCGGGGAGCGGATGGAGGCCGACCTGCAGGCCGTCGACGTGACCCCAGCGCGGCTCGGCGGGGATCTCGTCGGCGGGGCGCAGGAACGGCCCGTCGGGCACGGGCAGGGCGGGTGCGGCGTCGGTGCTCACCCGGGCGAGGCTAGCGGTCGCCGTCGGGCCGTCAGCCGGTGGGGCTCGCCGCCCCGTGCAGCGCGTGCTCGACGAGCCGGGGCACGAGCTCCTCGTCGAACGGCACCCGGAGCACCAGCAGCCGGTGGTAGCAGGCACCCCAGAGCTGGTCGACCACGACGTCGAGATCGGCGTCCGCACGCAGCTGACCCTGGCTGCGGGCGCGCTCCAGTCGGGTGCGGGCCAGCTCGCGCCGGGGGCGGGCGTACTGCTCGGCCCAGGCCTGCGCCACGTCCGGGTCGGTCTGGGCGGCGCCCAGCAGCTCGGCGACCGGCTTGGCGGCACCGTCGCGCACCAGCCAGCGCACGAACGCGGTCAGCTGCGAGGTGAGGTCGGCCCGGATGTCGCCGGTGTCGGGGAACTGCAGGAGCGGCGCGCTGCGGGTGAAGTACGCCTCGGCCGCGAGCGCGCCGGGCGAGGGCCACCACTTGTACAGCGTCACCTTGCTCGAGCCGGCCTCCTTGGCGACGCGCTCGAAGGTCACGGCCGGCAGGCCGTCCTCGAGCAGCAGGCGCCCGGCTGCGGCGAGCACGCTCGCGCGGACCTCGGCAGCGGGTCGGCGGCCGCGACCGGGCCGCGGCGTGCTGACGTGCTGGGTCATCGATGCCTCGATCTCAGAATGCTCATGTGAACGTCTTGTACATTTCCGTCTAGCAGATTAATGTACGACAAGTTCATATCGTAGCGGAGGGATCAACCATGACCAGCACCCAGGACCGGGTCGCCATCGTGACCGGTGGATCCGGCGGGATCGGCCGAGCGAGCGCGCTGCGGCTCGCGCGGGAGGGCATGAGCGTCGTCGTCCACTTCCATGGCAACCGCGACCGCGCCGACACCACGGTCGCCGACATCGTGGCCGCCGGCGGCAAAGCCCTGGCGGTGGGCGGCGACATCGCCGACGAGGAGGCCGCCACGGCGCTGTTCGACGCCGCCGAGCAGGAGTACGGCGGCGTCGACGTGCTCGTGCACACCGCGGGCATCATGCCGCTGTCGCCGATCGCGGAGCTCGACCTGGAGGTCTTCGACCGCGTGCAGCGGGTCAACGTCCGCGGCACCTTCGTGGTCGACAAGCTCGCGGCCCAGCGGCTGCGCCCCGGTGGTGCGATCATCAACTTCTCCACCTCGATCACGCGGCTGCAGCAGCCCGGTTATGGCGCCTATGCGGCGTCGAAGGGCGCTGTCGAGGCGATGTCGCTGATCCTGGCCCGCGAGCTGCGTGGCAAGGGCATCACGGTCAACGCCGTCGCGCCCGGCCCGACCGCGACACCGCTCTTCCTCGAGGGCAAGTCCGAGGAGCTGGTCGCCCGGATCGCCGGGAACAACCCGATGGAGCGCCTCGGCAGCCCGGAGGAGATCGCCGAGACCGTGGCGTTCCTCGCCGGGCCAGGCCGCTGGGTCAACGGGCAGACGATCTTCGTCAACGGCGGGGCGGCGTGAGCCATGGGCAGCCACCGCCGCCGAGCGTCCTCACGTAGCGGGCACCGCCGCCCGGTTCGGGTGGCCGCCGTTGCCGCCGCGCTGGTCCTGCTCACCGGGTGCAGCACGCCGTCGGACGGCGACGCCGAGACCACCACCGCTTCGACGGCGCCGGGACCGGTCGAGTCGGCCGGTCCCGGCCAGATCGCCACCCTCGGCGAGGTGACCGAGCTGACGACGGGGCTGGAGGCGCCGTGGGGGCTCACCTTCCTGCCGGACGGGTCGGCGTTGGTCTCCGAGCGCCTGAGCGGGGAGATCCTCCGGGTCGGACCCGACGGCGGTGCGGCGCAGACCGTCGGCGTGGTGCCCGGCGTCGACGTCAGCTCCGAGGGCGGCCTGCTGGGCATCGTCGCGTCGCCGGAGTTCGAGCAGGACCGCACCGTCTACGCCTACGTGTCCGGCGTTGACGAGAACCGGGTGGTGGCGCTGACCATCGGCGAGGGCTACGAGGCCCTCGAGGTCGACCGCGTCCTGCTCGAGGGCATCGAGACGGCGGACCGGCATCACGGCGGAAGGATCGCCGTCGGGCCTGATGGGCATCTCTGGATCGGGACGGGTGACGCCTTCGAGCCCGAGAACGCCGCGGCCACCGACTCCTTCAACGGCAAGATCCTGCGGATCGCGACCGACGGATCGGTCCCGGAGGACAACCCCTCGGGCTCGCCGATCTACTCCAGCGGGCACCGCAACGTGCAGGGCATCGCGTTCGGTCCCGACGGCACCGTGTACGCCTCGGAGCTCGGGCACCGCACGTGGGACGAGGTCAACGTGCTACGACCGGGTGCCGACTACGGCTGGCCCGCGACCGAGGGCATCGCCGGCGACACCGGCACGCCACCGATCGCGACCCTGCACCCGGACGAGGCGAGCCCCTCTGGGGTCGCGTACGCGGCTGGGTCGCTGTGGATCGGCGCCCTGGGCGGGCAACGGCTCTGGCAGCTCCCGGTCGACGGCGGAGCCGCCTCCGCGGATCCGCTCGCCCATCTCGTGGGCGAGCACGGCCGAATCCGCACGGTCGAGGTCGCGCCCGACGGCGCGCTCTGGCTGCTGACCTCGAACACCGATCGGGCCACGTGGGGCGGGACCGATCCCCGGCCGGGTGACGACCGGATCCTGCGTGTCGAGGTGCTCGAGCCCGGCGCTTAAGCGGCGCCGGGCGACGTCAGTCGCAGTTGTCGCAGATGCCGGAGGCGGGGAGCTGCATGAAGCAGGTGGGGCAGATCTTGGGTGCCTCCTCGGCCGGCTTCGGCTTCTGCTCGCGAGGGGCGCGGGCGGCGCGGGGCCGCCGGGGGGCGCGCTCGCGGGACTCGGCGGCGGTCTCCTGCTTGGAGCGGGCGAGGGCGTCGGCTTCCGCGACGGCAGCGGCCGGGACGTCGGCGGCGAACCGGCGGTAGCAGGCGAAGCGCGCCAGCGCCGTGCCCTCCTCGACGGCGATGTCGCTGTCGGCCCGGTAGACGACCAGGGACGTCAGCGGTGGCAGCCCGTCCGCGCGGCACTGGGCCACGACGGCGGCGAGCACGCTCCCGATCCAGCTCCGGTACGGAGCGCGGGTCCGTAGGCCCGTGAGCGCCTGCACCTGCTCGGCGAGGTCGGCGTAGGTGATGACGCCCAGGTAGTTGCTCGCGGTCTCGGTGAGGACCTCGGCCGCCGCGGCCGCCCACTCGCTCGTCGCCTCGGTGGGCTTGACCCAACGCTCGTCCGTCGCACCATCCGTCATGTCTCTAGCGTCGCATCCTCACCTCGGTCCACAGGACAGGGGTGTGACCACGAACGGCGGGCTCTGGGCGTGCCAAGATTCAGCACATGCAGCCCTACCGGGCGCCCTTCTCTGTCTCTCCGCCACCCGGGATCTTGGTCGCGGGTGGCGGAGACCGCAGTGCGGAAGGATGACCGTCAGGTCTGTCGTCTCTCGGAAGGACCACCATGGTCGCCCTCACGCTCTCGATCGGGAGCCTGCTCACGGCTACCGGTGTCATCGCGTGGTTCGCCACCTCGATGAGCAGCGTCACGGCGCTGATCCCGGCGTTCATCGGGGTGCTGCTGCTGATCATCGGGCTGATCGCCCGACGCGGGGAGAACGTGCGCCGGCACGCGATGCACGTGGCGATGGTGGTCGCGTTGCTCGGCGCCCTCGGCTCGCTGATGAACGTCGCGAAGATCGGCTCGCTCATCGACGGCTCGGCGGAGCGCCCGGCCGCCATCGTGGTCAGCCTCACCATGTTCGTGGCGCTGGTCGTCTACCTGGCCTTCGGCATCCGCTCGTTCGTGCAGGCGCGCAAGGCGCGCACGAGCTCGACGGCTGCCTGACGCGCCGGGCGCGCGGGCCAGGCCATCGCCTCAACGAGTCGAACCCGCGGGCCCGGCACAGCGTGCGGCGATCGTGAGGGCGGCTTCGTCGACGGCGCGGCGCTGCTCGTCGTCGGTGATGGTCCATGTGCCGTGCACGAGGCGCGGCCAGAAGATCGCGGACGCGATCATGCCGAGAAGCTGGGCCGACGCGACATCGGGGTCCTCGACGTCGGCGGTTCCCGCCGCGTGCGCCGCTCGGAGATAGCGGCCGAGGGCCGCGAGCACGGGCAGCGTGCCGAAGTCGAAGGTGCGCTCACGCAGCTCCGGGAACCTCGGCGACTCGGCGATCACCACCCGCATCAGGGCGATCATGCGGGGGCGGGTCAGGAGCTCCGCATACGCGCGACCCAACCCCACCAAGCCCGCGTAGAAGTCCCCCGTCGGAGGGTCGACGACCTCGCCGTCGGGCGACCCGCCGGCCGTGAGCACCGTCGCCTCGAACAGCTCGGCCTTCGTCGGGAACTGCTTGAACAGCGTCGCCTTGGAGACCCCCGCGCCCTCGGCGACGCGTGCCAGCGATGTGCGGTCGTACCCGGACTCGAGGAACAGGCGCACAGCCGCGTCGAGGATCGCTGCGCGGTTCGTCGCGGCCACCTCACGGTGGTACGAGGAGAGCTGGCGTGTCACTCGCACAGCATCCCACGAGGTGAGTTTCTTGACTCACCTCGTGACGGCTCGGTAGTGTCGAAGGTGAGTCGAGCGACTCACCTTCTACCGACAAGGAGCAGATCATGGCTCGAGTGATCGTCCACGCGACCGTGACTGTCGACGGGTTCATCGCTGATCCGGACGGCGGGGTCGAGTGGATGTTCGGCCGACCGTCCGCTCCCGAGGACGACGCCGTCGTCGAGAAGGTCGTCGCGCACATCGGCGCCGTCGTCGGGGGAGCGAACACGACACAGACCATCGAGGACGGCGAGATTCCCTACGGCGGAATGCTCAAGGTGCCCGTGTACCTCATGACGCGCACCGATCACGAGCCGATCGAGCGGGACGGCGTCACGTACACCTTCGTGGTCGACGACATCGCGCGTGCGGTCGAGTCCGCCAAGCAGGCGGCGGGCGACAAGTGGGTCAGTCTGCTCGGCGGGAGCATCGCGCGCCAGTGCCTCCGGCTCGGACTCGTCGACGAGCTCCACCTCGACGTCGCGCCAGTCCTGCTCGGTGAGGGCATCTCGCTGTTCGCCGGACTGGGGCAGCGCATCGAGCTGGAACGCTTGGAGACATCGGCCTTCGCGAGCGAGACCCACCTTCGTTACCGCGTCCTCCGCTGAGCATCAGCGCTCACCAGGGGATCCGTACCTCAAACCCACGTTCATGGTCGCTCGGCTGGGCCGAGCTCGTCGCCCCAGCGGTCCCCGGCGTACGCCCTGACGGCGTCGACGATCTGCTGGTCTGGCACGTTCCACGCCGGCCGCGGCGTCGCCGCCTTGCGCCGCCCGTGCCATCCGGGCCACCAGGCCGGTGACGTCAGCCGCACGAGCCCGGTGACCACGTCGTTTCTCTCGACCGCGGTGCTGACCAGCCGTCACGGGAAGGCCCAGGTCGGCGTACGGGGCGCCTCAGGTCCGAGGTGGGCTGCGATCCAGTGGCCTCCCGCCCCGAGGTCGTGCCGGTACCTCCCCACCTGAGCGAGGTCCGACCACGCTCGGGTGCGGACCCACCCCAGCCCTCGCCAGGTCATGCCCTCCGAGGAGATCCGCACCTGGAGCGGTTCGCTTCCCACGAGGTAGATGGCGACCAAGGCCGTCATCACCACCCACACGAGGTAAGCCAAGACCGACCCGACCCGGAGGCCCTCGTGCACGAGCTCTACTCCCTCGACGACATGGAACACCAGGAGGAGCACCAGCACACCCGCCACGAGCCACCAGTGCCACCGCGGTGTGGTCGGCCGGATGACGAGCTCGGGAGGGCTGGAGCGGCCGTCGTTCATCGGCCTCGCACCTCGGCGGGACCGACGGTCACGCCCTCCCCGCCCATGTCGCCCGCATCCGGCGATCCCGGGCGACCCCGCGGAACTGGACGATCATGCCCACGACCGCGAGGGCCAGGGCGACGATGCCCGCCCAGGCGGGGACGCCGTCGGGCGCCTGCCCTGCCTCGAGCTCGGCGAGGGTGATGAGGTCCAGGAGCAGCAGCAGACCCATCACGGCGATGTTCGCGCCGGCGAGGGCCGTGAGCACGATCAGGATGCCGGCAGGGAGGTCGGCGACAAGCGCGAGCACGGCCAGCAGCACCGCGACCACGGCGCCGACGACCCAGATCACGACCGCGTTGTCGACCCCGATCGCCGTCATCACGCCCGTCGCGACGCTGAACCCGAGTGCCGCCATCCCGATCACCACGGCCGCTTGGTAGAAGGCGTAGGCGAGCGCACCGATCACGACGGCGCCCGCGATCGCGCCGACCCACCCGAGCGGGCCTGCCAGCAGTCCCTCGCCGGTGAGGTTCGCGACGATCCCGGCTCCGAGGAAGAAGCCGAACCACGCGCCGAGCAGCGTGATGATGACCCGCAGCGCGACATACCCGCGCAGGGACACCAGCAGCCCCACGAGGATGCCGACGACTCCGATCACCGTTGCCTCGCCCATGGGTGCCTCCCGTCGCCTCGTGACGGCAACCGTACGACCTATCCCCGGTCGGTCGTGGGCTCTTCGTCTCAGCCAGCGCCGATGACGGCGTAGCGAACGCTCTGGTACTCCTCGAGGCCTTCGTGGCCACCCTCGCGGCCCAGACCTGACTGCTTGACGCCGCCGAACGGTGCCGCAGGGTCAGAGACCATGCCGATGTTCACACCGGTCATTCCGCTCTCCAGAGAGGTGAGCAGCCTGTGTCCCCGGGCAAGGTCCCGCGTGTAGACGTACGAGACCAGTCCGTACTCGGTGTCATTGGCCAGCGTGACAGCTTCCTCCTCGTCGGAGAACGTCATGATCGTGACGACGGGACCGAAGATCTCCTCTCCCACGATCCGCGACTGCGGTGCCACGTTCGACAGGACGGTGGGTGCGAGGTAGCTGCCCGTCGCGGGCAGGTTCTTGGGCAAGGCGCGCGAGGTCCGCAGCGTGGCTCCATGCGCCAGTGCATCGTCGACGAGTGCAGCGACACGGTCGACGGCGGCGGGACTGATCAGCGGCCCCACATCGACGCCCTCCTGGTCGCCAGGCCCGACGCGCAGCCGCTCGACCTCGGCAACCAGAGCTGCCGTGAACTCCTCGGCGACGTCGCGGTGGACGAGGAACCGGTTCGCTGCCGTGCAGGCCTGGCCGCTGTTCCGGAACTTCGCCACCATCGCCCCGGCGACCGCCGACCTGATGTCAGCATCTTCGAACACGATGAACGGGGCGTTGCCACCGAGCTCCATCGACGTGCGCTGCACCTGTTGAGCCGACTCACGAAGCAGGACCCGGCCCACCTCGGTCGATCCGGTGAAGGACAGCTTGGCCACGCGCTCGTCTGCGAGCACGGTCCGAGAGATCGCGGCCGCGCGGGAAGACGGGACGGCGTTCACAACGCCATGCGGCGCACCGGCCTCGTGCAGGATCGCCGCGAGCGCCAGGGTGGTCAGCGGTGTGGCGGCGGCGGGCTTGATCACACAGGTGCAGCCGGCAGCGAGTGCCGGTGCGATCTTGCGAGTGGCCATCGCGAGCGGGAAGTTCCACGGCGTCACCAGGTAGCTGACGCCCACGGGTGCGCGGGTGACGATCATCTGCCCGCGCCCGTCCGGACTAGGCCCGTACCGGCCACCGACCCGCACAGCCTCCTCACCGAACCAGCGGAGGAACTCGGCACCGTAGGCGACCTCCGAGCGGGCGTCGGTCAGCGGCTTGCCCGACTCCGCGGTGATCAGGCGAGCGAGCTCCTCGGTCGCATCGATGACCAGGGCGTGCGCCCGGTGCAGCACTGCCGCACGTTCCCGTGGCGTCCGCCCGGCCCAGCCCGGTTGGGCGGCAGCCGCGGCGGCCACGGCAGCCGTGGCGTCGGCCTCTACCGCATCAGCGACCCGCACCAGTCCGGCACCCGTGGCCGGGTTCACCACAGCGAACGTCTCGCTGCCGGCGGCATCACACCATCGACCGTCGAGGAACAGCTGCGTTGGTGTGGTGAGGACAGGCATCGGATCACCAGATCCGTGCGGCGCCGTCATCTCACGCCACCTGCGCGAGCGCGTCGATGAGGACCTCGACGCCCTCGACGAGCAGGTCGGTGGGGATGGTCAAGGGGGGCAGCAGCCGGATGACATTGCCGTCGCTGCCGCATGTCAGGGTGATGACTCCTTGACGGTGCATCCTCGCTGCGATCTCTTTCGCAGCAGCCGCGTCGGGGTCTCCCTCGCCGTCCACGATCTCGACGGCGAGCATGGCGCCGCGGCCGCGGATGTCACCGATCCGCGCATCGGTCGCGGCTGCACGCTCCAACATCGGGCGCACGGTCGCCTCGATCGCGCGTGCCCTCTCCAGCATGCTCGCCGAGGTGAGTCGGTCGATCGTCACCAGTGCCGCCGCACAGCTGAGCGGGTTGCCGGCGTACGTCCCGCCGAGGCCGCCCTCCACCGTTGCGTTCATGACCTCCTCCCGCCCGGTCACCGCTGAGAGGGGCAGCCCGCCCGCGATTCCCTTCGCGGTGGTGAGAAGGTCGGGCACGACCCCTTCGGCATCACAGGCGAAGGCATCGCCGGTCCGGGCGAAGCCGGTCTGGATCTCGTCGGCGACCAGGAGCACACCGTGCTCGGCACACCAGTCGGCGAGGCCGCTCAGATAGCCGACGGCGGGGACGATGAAACCGCCCTCGCCCTGGATCGGTTCGACGACGACGGCCGCCACGTCGCCGATGTCGACCTGTCGGCGTATCGCCTCGATCGTGCGGTCCAGCGCCTGGGCAGCGCTCAGTCCGTCCCGGTACGGGTACGAGCCGGGGACGCGGTAGATCTCGGGGGCGAACGGGCCGAACCCGTGCTTGTACGGCATCTCCTTGGCGGTCATGGACATCGTCAGGGTGGTCCGGCCGTGGAAGGCGTGATCGAAGACCACGACGGCGCTGCGCCCGGTCGCCGCGCGCGCCACCTTCACCGCGTTCTCGACAGCTTCGGCACCGGAGCTGAACAACGCCGTCCGCTTGCTGTGGCTGCCGGGCGTCACCCGGTTGAGGGCTTCAGCGACCTCGACGTACCCCTCGTAGGGCGCGACCGTGAAGCAGGTGTGGGTGAAGCGCTCGGCCTGAGCGGTGACGGCGCTGACGATCTCTGGGTCCGCGTTGCCGATCGTGGTCACCGCGATGCCCGCGCCGAGGTCGATCAGGGAGTTGCCGTCGACGTCGACCACCACACCACCGGAGGCCTCGGCAGCGAAGACGGGCATCACCGACGCCACACCGCTGGCGACCGCAGCGGCCCGGCGCGCAGCAAGCGCGCGCGACCGCGGACCCGGGAGCTCGGTGAGGAGTCGCCGCGCCTGCTCGTGCGTAGCGATCCGGTTCGGCGAAACGGTGCTTCTCATGAGGCCTCCTGGTCGAGCGGTTGCCTCACGCTAGGAGCGATCATCCTGCCCCGCGGATGCCACTATGGCGCCATGCGATCTGTCTCCTGCCAGCGTGGCAACCCAGCTGCTGCCGCCCGGAAGGTGACGCCATGGCCACGGTGACACTCGCCGAGCTGCTCGCTGCCCCGGCTCTGCGCCTCCGCACGGCCGTCGCGCCGCGCGACTCCGGACCGTTCGCATGGGTCCACAGCACCGATCTGATCGATCCGGCCCGATTCCTCCCGCCGGCGACAGTGGTTCTGACGACGGGGCAACAGCTCGCTGACGGGAGCGACGCCGAGCTCGTGACGCGCTACGTCAGCGAGCTCGTGCGTGGTGGCGTGTCCGCACTCGGCTTCGGTCTCGGAGTGGTTCACGAACGCACCCCTGCCACGCTGGTCCGTTCGTGCAGGGACCAACAGCTGCCGTTGTTCGAGGTGCCCTTCGAGGTGCCCTTTCTGGCGGTCGCCACCCATGTGGCGCGAGCGTCGGAGGCGGCGCGGGCCGAGCGGGTCGCCTGGACCCAGCGTGCGATCGCTGAGCTGACCCGGAGCGCGCACCGCCGCGACGGCCTCGACGAGGTGCTGGGCGCATGCGCTCGGCTGTTGTCCGGTCCCGTCGCGCTCGTGACCGCTCGTCGCGTACGAAGCTGGGCGGCGGATGGACGGCGGAGCGAACCGTCGAGTGCATGGGCGCCCGTTCTCGCCCAGGCGCGATCACTGCTGGCGCAGGGGCGCGCCGCCACGGCGGCGGTCGAGGGTCCGCAGGGCGCCGCACATCTGTACACCGTCGGTGCCCTCGGTGCGATGTCCGGTGTGCTGGCCTGCAGCCCCGGGCCAGAGCCGGACGCTGCTCATCGAGCCGTGATGGCAACAGCAGCAGGCCTGGCGAGTCTCGCCGTCAGTACCGCGGACCGTGTGTGGGTCGCGATGGCGACGGCCCGCCAGGCTGCCTTCGAGCTCGCGCTCGGCGGTGCCATCGGTGCCGCAGAGGACGTGTTGAGCGCTCTCGACGGCGAGGTCGGCGACGAGCGGTATCTGGTCGTCTGCATCAGGGGGGCCGCGCAGCCACTCCCCAGCGTGCTGCCGCCGGGCGTCACGGAGCTGCGTCGCACCGCGGCCGACAGCCTGCTCGTGATCGAGGGTGCGGCCCGCGCGGTCGATCATGTTCGCGCGGTGATGCCGCCTGCGGCACGAGCGGGGATCTCCGGTCCGCACCCGCTGGCGGACCTGGCCCTCGCGTTCCGGGAGGCAGCTGCGGCAGCCGACTCCGCTCGCGCTGGTGCCGTCGCCGTGTTCGACGACCTCGCGGACAGTCCGTGGTCGCACCTGACCGTGTTGGGGCAGCACGGTGCCATCGCCGAGGGATTCCTGGATCGGCTGGGAGATCGTCGCGACGAGCTGCTTCCGGCGCTCAGGGCGTGGCTGGACAACGGGACGCAATGGGAGCCGGCGGCTCGAGCGTTGGGCATGCATCGGCACACACTGCGAAACCTGGTCGAGGAAGCGGGGCGCGCGCTCGACAGGGACCTGAGCAGCGCAGTCGCCCGCGCGGAGCTCACCTGGGCGCTGGCGGTCGCGGGCGCAACCGGTGAGGCGTCACCGTAGCGACTGCGGGCGAGGTCCGGGAGCAGACCGGTCGGTGCGCCCGTGACCCAGGCAACGGCGCGGTGCAACCGGTAGCGCTTGTTCACATACTTGAAACACCCGCGTGAGGCGCGCGCATTGTGTTGTCCGTTAGTATTCACATGTTTCATGGTCGTGGTCGTCAGGGGAGAGAATCGTGAGCAAGGTGAGTGAATCGTCGGCCGATCCGACGCTCGACATGTCCGAGGGCCGGTTCCATCAGCTGCTCGGCCCGGAGCCCGATCCGGCGTTCCTCTCCGCATCCGAGCTCGAGAGCGGGTGGGGCCGTCGGTGGGGGGCTCAGGACGAGGTCGGCCGGCTGCGTGTCGCCATGCTGCGCCGCCCGAGCACGATCCTCGAGCAGGTGGCCGAGCTGGGCGAAGCCGCATGGAGCCCCGAGCTGGGTGCCTACCTCGACCCCGATCGTCGCTGGTACTGGGCCGGGCACGCGCTCCCCGACCTGAACCTGCTGAACGAGCAGTTCGACCAGCTCGTCGCGACCCTGCGCGCCGAGGACGTCGAGGTGGTGATGGCACCGCAGCTGCCTGATCACTCCAAGGCTGTCTTCACCCGGGACCCCTTGATCACGGTCCCGGGAGGCGCGGTCATCGGCCGACTCGCTGCCCGGATGCGCCGCGGAGAGGAGCAATCGATCACGCAGACCGTCGCCGCCGCCGGCATGCCGGTGCTGGCCACCATCACCGGGCTGGGTCTCGTGGAGGGCGGATCCTTCGTCAAGGTGCGGCCGCACCTGGCCTTTTTCGGGACCTCCGTCCGCTGCAACGCTGAAGGGCACCGCCAGCTCGCCGCGATCCTGCTGGAGCAGGGCATCGAGGTCAAGCGGTTCCAGATGCCTGGGTACCAGATCCACCTCGACCTGTGCATGGCGATGATCGACGACGACCTCGCTGTCGTGAACAGCCGCATCGCTCCGTACGACCTGCTCGTCGAGCTCGGCGAGCTGGGGATCGAGACGGTCGAGGTCGCGCCGGAAGAGGACTGGGCGTGCAACCTGCTCACCCTGGACCGCCGACGGGTCCTGTTCCCAGCGCACCTGCCGCGCACCGCGGAGCTGCTCAGCACCAAGCACGGCGTCGAGATCGTGCCCGTGGAGTACCGCGAGATGAACAAGAACGGCGGCGGGATCCACTGCTCGACGATGGAGCTCCAGCGTGACTGGTGAGGTGTCGACCACAACAGGGGAACGCGGTGCGCGGGTTCCCACCAACGAGGAGGACGACGCCCGCTACCTCGACGACTTCGCCGCGGTGTCGACCTTCGGAGCCACCCCTGGAGGCGGGGTTGAGCGTCTGGCCGGATCTGCCGAGGACGGCGCGGTGCGGGACTGGCTCGTGGCCTGGATGCGTGAGCGCGACTTCTCGGTCGTCGTCGACGAGATCGGCAACGTCTTCGGGCTGGTCGAGCTCGTGCCGGGCGCTCCCTATGTCGCCGTCGGGTCCCACCTGGACAGCCAGCCCCTGGGCGGTCGCTACGACGGGGCGTACGGCGTCCTTGCCGCGGCTCACGCGGTCGACCGCATCCGGCGCCACGCGCTGGATGGTGGTGACGTCACCCCCCGGTACAACCTCGCCGTGGTCGACTGGTTCAACGAGGAGGGCGCGCGGTTCGCGCCGAGCATGATGGGTTCAGGTGTCTTCACGCACAAGGCCAGCGTGGAATCTGCCCTGGCGACGGCCGACCGAGCCGGCGCCACCGTCGAGCAGGCGCTCCGACAGACCGGCTATCGCGGCAGCGACGCGGCGCCATCCCTGGTGGGCTATGCCGAGATCCACGTCGAGCAGGGCCGCATCCTGGAGGATGCCGGCATCACGATCGGCGCCGTCGAGTCGACCTGGGCTGCGCACAAGTATCAGGTCGTCGTGCAGGGCGAGCAGTCCCACACCGGGTCGACCGCCATGTCCGACCGGCGGGACGCCCTGGCCGGTGCTGCGCGGCTGATCGTCGCGGCGCGCGAGCTGGCCGACGCGTATGCAGGGCCGCCGGCGCTGCACACCAGCGTCTCCGAGCTCACCGTGCTACCCAACTCGCCCGTCGTCGTCGCCCGCGAGGTCCGGATGAACCTGGACCTGCGCAGCCCCTCGGCGGCGCTGCTCCGCGAGGCCGAAGGGCGCTTCCTCGCGCAGGTGCGCGAGGTCGAGCGCACCACGGCCGTCGAGGTGAGCGTACGGACGACCCATCAGTGGGACCAGCAGCCTTACCAGTCCAGCGGCGTCGAGCTCACACAGAGCATCGCGGCGGGGCTCGGGCTGCCGTGCATCCCCATGCAGACGATCGCCGGGCACGACTCGACCAACTTGAAGGACGTCGTACCGACCGTGATGCTGTTCGTGCCCTCGGTCGATGGCATCGCGCACAACGAGGGCGAGCTGACGTCCGACGAGGACTGTCTCGCGGGCCTTCGGCTGCTCACCGAGGTGGTCGTGGCGATGGCCGAGGGTGCCGTAGTTGACACGGAGTGACGCGAGCGGTCTCGTTGTATCGCCCTGCGAAACCTCGTATCATCGATGGTTCATGTCGGAGGCACCATGTCGTCTCCGGAACGTGCGTCGTGCGACGCAGACGTCACGATCGGAGCGATGTGGCAGTTGGTAAGCAGTCGGGTGCGTCCTCGGTCGACGACGTCATGGAGAACCTCGGCGGCCGGATCCGTGAGATTCGTCGACAGCGGCGCGAGACCCTGGCGGCCGTAGCCGAGAGGTCGGGCCTGACGCGGGGTTTCCTCTCCAAGCTCGAGCACGGACAGACGTCGATCTCGGTCAGCGCTCTCCTGCGACTGTGTGCAGCTCTCGAGACCGACCTGTCCGACATCCTCGTCTGGTCTCCGACCCGCCTGGTGCGCGTTGCGGACCGCGAGGTCGTCTACTTCGGCGGGCGTGACCTGACCGAGTACCTGCTCACGCCGGGTGTTGAGCAGCGGTTGCAGGTCCACCTGACCGACATCGAGCCGGGCGGAGGCTCGGGCGACGAGCCGTACGAGCTGCCGGTCGAGGTCGAGTTCGTGCACGTGCTGTCCGGTCGCATCCGGCTGGAGATCGAGACCGAGTCCTATGAGCTGGATCCCGGCGACTCGCTCACGTTCTCCTCGGCCCCCCACAGCTTCACCAACATCGGTGACATCACGGCCCAGGTGATGTGGGTGCTCGCTCCCGCCGTGGGTCGCGACCAGCGACAGGAACCGCCGAAGCGCTGAGTGGTCCGCGAGCCGGGTGGCTCAGGCGGCCTCGGGGACGCGTAGGCGGACCATGGTGGGGCCGTCCGCGTGCAGGGCCGTCGCCATCAACGAAGCGGCCTCGTCCGGGTCCGCAGCCTCGTGCGCGATCCACCCCATGGACCGTGCCAGGACCAGCAGGTCCGGCGAGTCGAGCGTGACCGCGAACGGCGGGATGCCTCGATCAGCCATGTTCTCCCTGATCTCACCGAAGCCGTGGTTGTCCACCACCAGCATCGGCAGCGACAGCCCCAGCTCGGCCGCTGTCATGAGCTCTTGAAGGCAGAACATCAGGGCGCCATCACCGATGACAGCGGCGACGGCCGCCTGAGGCAGCGCGAGCTTGGCACCGATCGCCGCTGGAAGCGCGTAGCCCAGGGTGGAGTACCCGGTGGTGACCAGGTAGTGGCGGGGCTCACGGAAGGTCCAGTACGGACCGGTGCCGCGATAGGACACCTGGGAGCTGTCGCCGGTGATGATGACGTCAGGCGGCAGAGCCGTGCGGAGCGCGTCCTGGATCGCGCGCCAACGCCCGGAGACCGACTCCATCGCGGCAAGTGCGTCGGCTCGTGCGCGACCAGCACGTGCAACCCCCTGGCGTGACTGCGGTGGCAGCGCGGCCATGAGCTGTTCCGCAACCAGCCCGACGTCCCCCAGCAGCGCGACGTCGGCGACCGCGTTGCGGTGCAGTCGGGCCGGGTCCAGGTCGACGCGTACCAGCGTCCCGGAGAAGTCCGGATAGCGCGTGCTCAGGTCCGGGACGGTGGCCCCGAGCACCAGCAGCAGGTCGGTCTGCGCCATCAGCGGTGCCAGCAACGGTTCACCGAAGAACTCGCCGACGCAGCGCGGATCGGTCTCGTCGACGATGCCTTTGGCCAGGGTGGTGGTGACGACGGCGGCGTCGACGTGGGCCGCCAGGCCGCGGATGGCAGCCGCCGCGTCGAGACCGCCGGGGCCGGCGACGAGGGTGATTCGCTCGGCGGCCAGGATCAGCTCGGCGGCTGCCGCGATCCCGGAGGGATCCGCTGCCGGCCTGTAGGGGCGCGGCCATGCCGGTGTCGGCGCGCTCGCGGGCGACTCCAGTACGTCCAGGGGGATCTCGATGTGGATCGGCCGGGGATGCTCGACCGCCCACCGCGCGAACGCCTCGTGGACGGCGGCCACCGCTTGGGCCGGCGTCCCCACCCGCACGCTGCGGGCAGCCACGCCATCGGCAGCCGCACGTTGGTCCTTCGTCTCGTGCATCCAGCCGATGTCCTGGCGTTCCTGCCCCGTGGGGATGCCGGGCGAGATCACCAGCATCGGGACGCCGTCGGCGTGGGCGTTGGCGATGCCTGTCAGCGCGTTCGTGAGGCCGGGTCCGGAGGTCGTGATGACGACGCCGGGCCGGCCCGTCGCGCGCGTGTAGCCGTCGGCGGCATAGGCCGCACCCTGCTCGTGACGGGTGACGACATGGCGCAGGCCGCGCTCGGACAGTCCTCGGTAGAGCTCCATGCTGTGGGTTCCCGGGATACCGAAGACCAGGTCCACCCCGTTGGCCTCGAGCGCCTCGATCACCGCGACACCGGTCGTGCGCCCGGTCATCGGACCGCTCCGGCCTCGGTGGCGTCCTCGGTCGTGCGGATCAGCTTGTGGTTCATGAACTCCTCGACACCCGCGGCTCCGAGCTCACGCCCGAACCCCGATCGCTTGGTCCCGCCGAAGGGAGTCTCGACTCCGTCGGCGTCGATGCAGTTGACGAAGACCATGCCGACCTCCAGACGGTCAGCCACGCGTTGCACCTGGGCAGGGTCCGCGCTGTAGACGTACGAGCCGAGCCCGTACGGCGTCCCGTTGGCCAGCTCGACGGCGTCGCTCTCGTTCCGAGCGCGCAGCAGCATCGCCACCGGACCGAAAATCTCCTCCTGGAGAACGGCAGATCCGGCAGGGATCTGGTCGATGACGGCGACGACGGCATCGCCCGGGTTCAGGGGCGACCGTACGACGTCGACGCGCGCGCCCGCTGCCCGAGCACGCTCGACCTGCTCGGCGACCGCAGCCGCCGCCGAGGCTGACGACAGCGGGCCGAGGCCCTCGGCGGCTCGGCGGAGGTGGGTCACGAACAGGTCCCTGAACCGGTCGTAGAACTCCTCGAGCACGATGATGCGCTTGGCCGCGTTGCACGCTTGGCCGACGTTGGAGATCCGCGCTCGGACGGCTTCGGCGGCGACGCCGTCGAGATCCTCGCCGGAGAGGACCAGGAAGGGGTCCGAACCACCGAGCTCCAGGACCACCTTCTTCAGGTGTCGGCCGGCGTGAGAGGCGACCACCGCCCCCGCGCGGTCCGAGCCCGTCAGCGAGACGCCTCGGATGCGGGGATCGGCTATCGCCCGAGCGACCTGGTCATGGTCCAGGCGCACGTCTTGGTAGGCGCCTGTCGGCGCGCCCGCTGATCGCAGGATGTCGGCGATCGCCTCTGCCGACGACGGGCACTGCGGTGCGTGCTTGAGCAGCACCGGGTTGCCCAGGAGCAGGTTCGGTGCGGCGAACCGGGCGACCTGGTAGTACGGGTAGTTCCACGGCATGATGCCCAGCAGCGGGCCGACCGGGCTCGGTCGCGTCACGGCAACGCCCGGGCCGCTCAGCAGCTCGATCGGCCGATCGGCGAGGAACACCGACGCGCGGTCGGCGTAGTAGCGGTAGATGTCGGCGCTGAACTCGACCTCACCGCGTGCCCCTTGCACGCTCTTGCCCATCTCGAGCTGGATCAGTCGTGCCAGCTCGTCCCGTTGATCGAGGTGCGCGTCAGCCACCGCGTGGAGCAGCCTCGCCCGCTCCGGCGCCGCCGCCCGCTCGCTCCAGTCGCTGCGGTAGCACTGCCAGGCCTGAGCGAGCGAGTCCGCGAGCTCGGCGTCGGTCGCGGTCGGGTAGCGGCGGTGTCTCACACCCGTCGCGGGGTCGACCACTGCGTACTCCGTCACGAGACAACCTCCACCGCTTGTGTGGCGCACCACGCGATTCCTGGCACATGACGCGCCCGGTATCCGCAACGTAGGAGCCGGATGTTGCGCCTGTGTTACGAACGTATCTTTTTGATTACGTGCATTGCTCAGTACGCACCACGTGTTTA
This sequence comes from Pseudactinotalea suaedae, assembly GCF_009733815.1. Classification (GTDB taxonomy): domain Bacteria; phylum Actinomycetota; class Actinomycetes; order Actinomycetales; family Beutenbergiaceae; genus Pseudactinotalea; species Pseudactinotalea suaedae. The sequence goes on along the minus strand of NZ_WNXY01000008.1, from coordinate 161,242 downwards.
CTGTGAAGCAACTCCAGTACACCGAGCCGTCGTCACACCTCCGGTGCTCCGACCAGCTCAGCCGCCGTGCGCCGGAGCCCTGATCGACACCCCACCACCCATGAGAGGGATCCCCATGAGAGCTGGTCGTCGTGCTGCGGCAGCCGGGCTTGCCGCCGGCATGCTCATCGCACTCGCCGCGTGTTCCACAGCTGACTCTGCCGAGTCGTCCGCTGACGAGCCGTCCTCCGAGAGCGACGGCGACAACCCCTATGCCGGAGAGGGCGAGGTCGTCTTCGCCAACTTCGGGGGGACCGGAGCGGAAGCGCAGGAGGCCGCCTGGTACGAGCCGTTCACCGAGGTCAGCGGCATCACCGTGGTTCAGGACAACTCCGTCTCCTGGACCAAGCTCGAGGAGATGGCCAACGCCGGTGCCATGGCGTGGGACGTCGCCCAGGGCAACATCAGCTACGGCGTCACCGACAACCCGATGCTGGAGATGCTCGACTGCGACGTCATCGACTGCGCTGCCTTCGACGACGCCGGCTACCCGGCATACCCGCAGGCGGTCCCGCTGCTGAGCCTGGCCGCCGTCCTGACCTACAACACCGACACCTTCTCCGAGGGTGACCTCACCGGTATGAGCGACTTCTTTGACCCGAGCATCGACGGGTACCGCACGATCGGTCCCACCGGCAACGGCTGGCACGGTGTCCTCGAGGCGGCGCTGCTCACCGACGGGGTACCCCGCGACGAGCTGTACCCGCTCGACGTCGACCGTGCGCTCTCGGTCTTCGAGCCGATCAAGGAACAGCTCATCGTCGCCGAGGACCACCAGCAGTGCATCAACGACGTGGCCACCGGTGAGTCCGTGCTGGGCATCTGCAACAACGGCCGCGTCGCCATCGCGGCCCAAGAGGGCTACCCCGTCGCGATCGCCTGGGGGCTGCAGGTCCAGGAGGCCGACTACATCTACATCCCGAAGGGCGCGCCCAACCTGGAGAACGCCCAGAAGCTGATCGCCTACATCGTCGACAACCAGGGTGCGATCGGCAACCACATCGCCTACGGGCCGCTGAACCCCAGCGCAGCCGGCGCCGACCCGGACTCGGAGTGGTTGGACTTCCTTCCGACCAAGCACGAGCTGGGCGGCGACCAGGCACCGATCTACTTCGACCTCGACTGGTGGGGCGCGAACCGCCCCGAGGTCATCGAGCACATCTCGGAGTGGCTCGCCGGCTGATCGATCACCTCGCCGGCCGCAGGGGGTGTTCGCTCCCCTGCGGCCGGTGGCCGCCCACACCGACCGACGACCGAATGAGGACGAGGTGACCACGCTCGACTCGGCGACTGTCCCCGACCAGGCAGTGCGCAGCAAGGCCGCTCCCAGGCCCGCCTGGCTCAGTGGCATAGGTGCCTTCCAGTCCGCTGCGGTGCTCTACATGGCCGTCGCGTTCCTGCTGCCGGTGCTGCTGATGACGATCCGCGCCGTCTCTGACCCGCAGAACTTCGTCGATGCGTTCTCCAGCGGGATCTTCCGGCGCTCGATCTGGACGACGGTGCGGATGTCGTTGACCGTCACCGTGGTCTGCCTCGTCGTCTCCTACCCGTACGCCTACGTGCTGGCGCGGGCACGCAGGACGATCGTGATCATCCTGGCGACGTGCCTGCTGGTCTCGTTCTGGACCAGCACCCTGGTTCGCACCTACTCCTGGCAGCTCCTCCTCAACAACACCGGGCTGATCAACACCGCGATGGTCGCTCTCGGCATCGTCGACGAACCGATCCGGATGATGGGGACGGACTTCGCCGTCTATCTCGGGATGGCCCACGTCCTCGCCCCCTACACGGTCCTCACGATCTACGCCCAGATGCGTGCGATCCCCCGGGAGCTCGAGGAGGCGGCGCAGATCATGGGGTCGCGGCCCGCCACCGTCTTTTGGCGGGTCATCGTGCCGCTGTCGCGGCCAGGCGCGCTCGCGGGCGCGGTGCTCGTCTTCGTGATGGCGCTCGGCTTCTACATCACTCCACAGATCCTCGGCAGCGCCCAGAACGTCTACATCGGCACCGCCATCGTCCAGCAGGTGCAGGCGTTCCTCAGCACCGACGTGGGTGCGGCGCAGGCGGTGGTCCTGCTTCTCATCGTCCTGATCACGTTGGCTGTCGGTGGCAAGTACCTCGGGATCGGCCGGATCCTCGGACTCGACAAGGCAGGCCAGCGATGAGGCCACGCTTCGGCGTCACCGCGCTGGCGATCCTGATGGCAGTCATCTTCCTGTTCCCCACGATCGTCGTCGTGGTGACCTCTTTCGGCAGCGGTCGGATCGTGTCGTTCCCGCCGCAGGGCTGGTCGTTGCGCTGGTACGCCGAGGTCTTCACGGACACGATGTGGGTGCAGGCCTTCGGCAACAGCTTCGCGGTCGGGATCCTGGCGGCGGCGCTCGCCATGGCCGTCGGCTCCGCCCTCGCCATCGGCGCCACACGCACGAAGATCTTCCCGGCCTCGCTGGTGACGGGGATCGCGATGAGTCCTGTGGTCGTCCCCGGTGTGGTGCTGAGCGTGGGCGTCTACATGGTGGCCGTTCGCACCGACCTGACCGGGTCGGTCATCGGGCTCGCCCTCGCGCACGCCGCGGTCGGCGTGCCGTTCGTGTTCATCAACGTGCTGGCCAGGCTCGCCACCCTCGACAAGCAGATCGAGGAGGCCGCCAGGATCTGCGGCGCCGACGAGATGACGACGCTACGCACCGTCACGCTGCCGATCGTCGCACCGTCCGTGGTGATCGGCGGCGTGCTGGCCTTCATCTCCTCCTGGGACGAGTTCATGGTCGCGAGCTTCATGAACTCTCCGACGTTCCGCACGATCCCCGTGGTCGTCTGGGGCGAGGTGATCTCGGGGGCCGATCCCTCAACGTCGGCCGCGTCGACGCTGATCACCGTCATCTCCATCCTCTTCCTCGCCCTCGCCGCCGGACTCCCACGGCTCAGGAACAGAAAGGTCGCACCGTGAGCACACAGTCCCTGACAAGGCCGGCCGAGGACAGCCCGGCCACCAGCCTCGCGGCCGGAGGTTCCTCCGTCGAGCTCTTCGACGTGGTCAAGCGCTACGGCGAGGCGACCGCGGTCGACGGCATCTCCTTGACGATCGAGCCCGGGTGGTTCGTCACTCTTCTCGGTGCATCTGGCTCGGGAAAGACGACCTTGCTGCGCATGATCGCCGGGTTCATCGACCCGACCGAGGGACAGATCCGCATCGACGGCGTCTCGATGCACGGTGTCGCGGTGCACCGGCGGGGCATCGGCATGGTCTTCCAGAACTACGCGCTGTTCCCGCACCTGAACGTGTACCGCAACGTCGAGTACCCGCTCGCACGCGCCAAGGTGCCGGCGAAGGAGCGCCGCAGCCGCATCGACGAGGCGCTCGGGTCGGTGCGCCTGACGGGCTTCGAGAAGCGGATGCCGAGCCAGCTCTCCGGTGGCCAGCAGCAGCGTGTGGCACTGGCGCGCGCGATCGTCGCCCGCCCCCGGCTGCTGCTGATGGACGAGCCGCTGGGCGCTCTGGACCGTAACCTGCGCGAGTCGCTGCAGATCGAGATCCGGCAGCTCAGCCAGCGGCTGGGAGTGACCGTGATCAACGTGACGCACGATCAGGAGGAGGCGTTGACGATGAGCGACAAGATCGCCCTCCTCTCCGACGGCAAGCTGGTCCAGTTCGGCACCCCCGAGGAGCTGTACCTGCGGCCCAGCAACGAGATCGCGGCCGACTTCATCGGCGAGTCCAACATCTTCCGGGGCCAGGCTCGCGCCGTGGGCACCGGTGAGGTCGCGGTGGAGGTGCCCGGCGGTCGGGTGGTCGGGCTCGGGGCAGGGGTCGACGACGGCGACGCGTGCCTCGCCGTGGTGCGTCCCGGTGACGTCCAGCTCGCCGGGGCGGGCTCACAGCTCGACGGCGTCAGCAGCGTGACCGCCACGGTCACCGACGTGATCTTCGCCGGCGAGTCGCGGCGGGTGCTGCTGCGCGGCGCCGACGGGCAGCAGCTGATCGCCCGGGTGCCGGTCGGTGCCCCGTTCGATCTCAGCCCGGGCGAGGAGGTCGCCATGACCTGGCCGACCGCCGCGTGCCGATGCGTGCGCACGTCCGCGGCCTGAGCTCGCGCCATCCACCCCGGCAGGGATCCCGAGCACGCCGTCCCCGAGCGCGCCCGCGCGTCCAGATGTCCACATCCATTCAGAAGAAGAACGACGAAGGAGAACCGATGTACCGGATATTCGTGTCCCAGCCGATCCCGGAGCCCGCGCTGGAGTACATGCGTGAGCACGCCGAGGTGGAGGTGTTCCGGTGGCAGCACCGTGAGATGACGGTTCCGGAGGTCGAGGACGCGGTCAAGCGCGCCGACTACCTGTACTGCATGCACACGATCCCGGTCACGCGGTCCGTCGTCGAGGCCAACCCGAACCTGCTGGGCTACGGGGTGGCGGGCACCCGCGGTGACATCCACGACCTGGAGGCCGTGGAGGAGGCGGGCATCCCGTGGCTGGTCGCCGAGCACCCCACGCCGCCGGAGAATCCGGAGGACTGGGACGACAACGGGTGGGGCCTGAACCCGCGGGCCACCGCCGACCTGCTCGTCACCCACGTGCTCTCGGCCGCGTACCGGTTCGTGGAGTCCGACCGGTACTGCCGCGAGCGTCGCTTCTTCCAGGAGATGACGATGGACCTGATGGGTCTGGGGTGCACCGGGAAGACGGTGGCGTTGTACGGGTTCGGCAAGGTCGCGCGTCAGGCGGCCAAGCGGTTCAAGGCGCTCGACATGCGGGTGCTCTACACCAAGCGGACCCGGCTGAGCCCCGAGGAGGAGGTCGCCTACGGCGTCGAGTGGGTCGCGGATCCTGACGACCTGTTCCGCGAGGCCGACTTCGTCTGCCTGCTCACCAACGCCGAGCCGCAGAACCTCAAGATGGTCACGGCACGGCACTTCTCGCTCATGAAGCCCACCGCGTACTTCTTCAACGTGGCACGTGGCCGGCTCGTCGATCAGGACGCGCTGATCGCGGCGCTGCAGGCGGGCACGATCGCGGGCGCCGGCCTCGACGTCTTCACCAGCGAGCCGCCGAAGGTCATCGAGCCCTACGTGCCCGAGGAGTTCGTCTCGATGCCGAACGTCTCGCTGACCCCGCACAACGGTGGCGCGACCTATCGTTCGCGCGGCGCGCAGTGCATGGCGATCGCCGAGGCGATCGTCTCCGACATCAAGAGGCGCGAGGCGGAGTCGGCACAGGTGGCCACCGCGTGAGTGTCCCCACCCGTGCCCTGGGCCCACTTCGCGTGAGCGAGGTGGGCCTGGGGTGCAACAACTTCGGAAGGCGCCTGGACGCGGACGCCAGCGCCGAGGTGGTCCACGCCGCGCTCGAGGAGGGGATCACGTTGTTCGACACCGCCGACTCCTACGGCGGTGGTGAGAGCGAGGTCTTCCTCGGGCAGGCGCTGGGCGGTGACCGGGACAGCGTGATCGTCGCGACCAAGTTCGGGTTCGAGCCGCGGGATGCGTCCGCGGGCAACGTCGTCGCCAGCTGCGAGGCGAGCCTGCGGCGACTCGGCACGGATCGGATCGACCTGTTCCAGATCCACTTCCCCGATCCCGCGACACCGCTGCAGGAGACTCTCGCCGCGCTGGCCTCGCTGGTGGCGGCGGGCAAGGTGCGCTACGTCGGTTGCTCGAACTTCGACGTCGCACTCCTCGACGAGGCGTACGCGCTACGGGACGTGCTGCCTGTGGTGAGCGTCCAGAACGAGCTCTCGCTGCTCGCGCGCGTAGACGAGGCCGAGGTACTGCCGTGGTGCCTGGACCACCAGACCGGCTACCTGCCCTACTTCCCGCTCGCGGGCGGTTTGCTGACCGGGAAGTACCGGCGCGGTGCGGAGGCGCCGGCGGGTGCGCGGTGGACGGTGCAATCGGGTCCGCGGCGCGATCAGCTGGTCACCGAGGCGAACCTCGACGTCGTCGAGGCACTGGTGGGCTTCTGCGAGCGGCACGGCCGCACGATGGTCGAGCTGGCGTTCTCCTGGCTGCTGACACGGCCCGGGCTGTCGTCGGTGATCGCGGGGGCGACGTCACCCGAGCAGGTGGTGGCCAACGTCGCCGCCGCCTCGTGGGAGCTGACCGAGGAGGATCTCGCGGAGATCCACGCCATCACCGCACGATGACGGCGCTGTCGGGGCGGGGGCGCGTCACCACGATCGCGCTCGTGGTGGTCTGCCAGAGCCTGCAGGCGCTCAGCGTGGGCGGGATCGCGCTGTTCCTCCCGCTGATCCGCAGCGACATCGGGCTGAGCTTCACCCAGGCTGGGATGATCTCCGCGGTCGCGCTGATCACGTTCGCGGCGATGCAGATCCCGGCGGGCGCCATCGCCGACAGGTTCGGGCCGAAGCGGGTGTACACGATCGGGCTGCTGGGCGTGCTGGTGCTGACGTGCGCGTTCTCCGTGCTGGACTCCTACGCGCTGATCCTGGTGAACCAGGGGCTGGCGGGCATCTTCCGGTCGTTGGTGTTCGTGCCCGGGATGCTGCTGATCACGCACGAGTTCCCCACCGAGCGGCGCGCGACCGCCATGGGCCTGTACGTGGCGGGCGGGTTCTCCTCGAACATCGCGCTCTCGACGATCGGCCCGTTCCTGGTGGAGCCGCTGGGCTGGCGGCTGCTGTTCGTGATCTTCGGGGCGATGGGCCTGCTCGTGGTGGCTGGGTACCACTGGCTGGGCGGCCCGGGGCCGGCCCCGCGGGGCGCGGCATCGCTGTCGGTCCGGCACCTGGGGGTGATGCTGCGCGAGCCGGTGGCGCTCGGGGCCGGCTGGCTGCAGTTCGTGAGGTTCGGCGTCGCCAACGGGATCACCTACTGGTTGCCGACGTTCCTCGTGGCCGATCACCGGCTCTCGTTGCAGCAGGCCGGCATCGTGGTCGCCGGCGCCTCGCTGCTGACGGCGCCCGCGAACATGTTGGGGGGCTACATCTCGGACCGGCTCCGGGCGCCGCTGGCCATGATCGCGACGTCGTTGGCCGTGCTGACGGTGTCGCTGGCCGCGATTGCCTGGGCACAGGACTCAGTGCTGCTGTTCCTCAGCGTCGGTGTGATGTCGGTGTTCGTGCAGGTCTACTTCGGGCCGCTGTTCGCGCTCCCCACGCGGTTCCTCGGAGCAGAGACCGCCCCGCTCAGCAACGGCTACTCCAACCTGGTGGCCAACATCGGCGGCCTGCTCGCCGCGTGGGCGCTCGGTGCCAGCCGCGACGTGACGGGCTCCTTCAGCTACGGGTTGACGGGGCTCGCCGTGCTCGCCCTGTCAGGACTCGCGGTTGCGCTCGTGATGCGGCGGCGGTACCCCGATCCGCGGTCGGTGCCGCGAGTGCCGGTGGACGCGTGAGTGTCGGTCAGCGGGGGGTTCCGCGGGAAGCCACCACGCTTCTGAGGGGACTCGACGAGCCCGTGCTCGTAGATTCCGAGAGCTTTCGTGGTGTCTTCGAGTGCGTACTCGGCGCGGACCATCCCTCGGCTCGTGCAAAGCAGCATTCCGAGCGTCTTCGCGTCATTGGACGATGACGGATCCCCCGGCGCCTAGGTCGAGCAGGAAGTCAGTGACGTGCTCGAGCAGCGCCTCCTCGATCTCACGCTCAAACGCCTCGGAACTCAGGCCGGGGAAGTCTCGTGAACCTGGTTGTCAGCGACTCGCGAGCGAGGTCGCAGGTTCCTGACAATGGCCGCTCGGCTGCCCAGCACAACCGATGGTTGCCAGGCCCGTCCATGAGATTCCCGAGGGCTGGTCAGCTGCAATAGTCGCACCCACCCGAGGCGGGTAGTTGTATCGAGCATGTCGGGCAGAGCGCAGGAGGCACAGGTGTGGCCGATCGACGGCGCCGCCACTGCACGCTGCGCTCGAACTCTGCCGTCAGAGTGGCCGTGGCGTTGGGCGGGACATCGTTCGCCCACCTGCGGTAGCAGGCGAGCCGACCCTCAGCGGCGTAGGTCTCGCGCTCGAGCTGATCGTCGGTCGGTGCGATGCCTAGAACGGTCAGTACCTCGTCATAGCCGACCCCGACCTGGCCGTCATCTTTGTGAACGACGAGCGAAGTTAGCGGCGGTAGTCCTTCGCGGTGGCAGCGATGGACGACCTCCGCCAGCATGCCGCCGATCCAGTTGCGCAGGGGCACTCGGGTGCGAAGACCTGACTGCTCCTGAACTTGCGCCGCCAGATCCGAGTAGGAGATGACCGCGCCGTAGCGGCTTGCCACTCCAATGAGGACGTGTAGCGCAACGTCGGCCCACACGGGCCGGCCCTCGTTGGTGCCCACCCAACGAATCTCGTCGGGACTCGCGAATGAACCGGGGGTGGCGTGGTCGCCGTCTGGGCCACTGCCGGCACCTGCCCGTGTGCGCACGAAGGTAACCTCTCGCCCCACGCGGACCTCGTGCGCCCGAAATCCCGCCCAAGCCGGTCGAGCGCCGCCCCAGAACGCTGTGTGATCGGTCGCCGACGGGGGAAGTCCGCCAACCAGTCGGTCGATCTCGTCCCAGTCGAGCGTGATGGAGTCACCGACCCTGCCCAGTCGGTCGCGTAGCGGTTGCCAGTTGGCCATACCGTTGATCATGGCAGCGAGCGCCGACGATGTCCCACCGCCAGGTTGACAGTTCGACCCATCCCTGAGGTGACGCATTCCCGAGGGCACCGGACGCCGTCGGGCATCCCAGCCCGACGGCGCCCGACCCATCCGGCCTCAGCCGAAGAACACCCGGAGGTCACCGACGACGTCGTCGGGCACCTCCATCGCGGCGTAGTGCCCGCCACGGGGGAACTCCGACCAGTGCTCGATCCGGGCGTTGTCGCGCTCGGCGAGGCTGCGGATGGTCTGGAAGTCGTCCTTGAACACCGCGACGCCGATCCGCCCGGTGCTGACCACCGGCTCGGCGCCGGAGCGCTGCTCGGCGTAGTGGTACCGGGCGGCGGTGGCGTAGGTGTTGGTCAGCCAGTACAGCGTGGCCTGCGCGAGCACCTGGTCCGCGCTCACCAGCGAGGTGCCGTTGCCGAAGCTCTCGAACAGCTCGTGGTAGGCCAGCGTGGCCACCGGGGAGTCGGCCAGCCCGGCCGCCACCGTCTGTGGCCGCGAGGCGTTCATCGTGTTGTAGGCGCCGACCGACTGGAACCACTGCATGTGCCCGAGCGCCGCGTACTCCTTCTCGCCGAACTCGTCCATCTCGCCGGGCGCGCCGGAGGGGAAGGAGAACAGGTGCAGCACGTGGGCGCCGCGGAAGCCCTCGGGGTCGAGGATCGCCAGCTCGCGCCCGATCATCGCGCCGGCGTCGCTGCCGTGGATGCCGTAGGAGTCGTAGCCGAGCGCGCGCATGAGGGTGTCGTAGCTGCGCGCCACCCGCGCCATCGTCCACTCCCCGACCATCGGCGTGGAGAACCCGAAGCCCGGCATCGAGGGGATCACGACGTCGAACGCGTCCTCGGCGCGGCCGCCGTGACCGACCGGGTCGACGAGCTGGTCGATCATGTCGAGGAAGTCGAGCACCGAGCCGGGGTAGGTGTGGGCGAGCAGCAGCGGCGTCGCGCCCTCGTGGGGCGAGCGCACGTGCAGGAAGTGCAGCGGCTGCCCCTCGATCTCGGTGACGAAGCTCGGGTAGCCGTTCAAGCGGTTCTCGACGGCGGCCCAGTCGAAGGTCTTCCACCGCTCGACCATCTCGCGCAGGTAGGACTGCGGGGTTCCGTAGTCCCAGGAGTCGCCGGGCGCCGCCGGAGCGAAGCGGGTGCGCCCGAGCCGTTCGCGCAGGTCGTCGAGGTCGGCCTGGGGGATCTCGACGGCGAACGGGCGGATCTCGAGGCCGGCGGCGGGGTTGATGGTGGTCATGTCAGGTGCTCCCGTGGTCGTGAGCCGGGTCGTCGTCCAGCTCGTTGACCTCACGGTATGAGGTGTTCAGGAACAGTCTCTTCCGGTACTTTGGGCGCGTTTCAACGGTTTCTGGGGGTGTGTCATGGGATCGACATCCGCACGACTGCTCGCGCTTCTCGGGCTGCTGCAGTCGCGCCCGGACTGGTCCGGTGCCGAGCTCGCCGAGCGGCTCGAGGTGACCGACCGGACGGTCCGCAACGACGTCGCCCGGCTCCGCGAGCTGGGCTACCCCGTGGACGGCGTGCGCGGGCCCGGCGGCCGGTACCGGCTGGGGGCGGGCGCCCGGCTGCCCCCGCTGCTGCTGGACGACGCCGAGGCGGTGGCGGTCGCCGTCGGGCTGCGCCGCACGACGGCGACGGCCGGGTTCGAGGAGCCCGCCCAGTCCGCGCTGACCAAGCTGGAGCAGGTGATGCCGGAGCGGTTGCGGCGCCGTCTGGCAGCGATCCGCGACGCGAGCACGAGCGGTCCGGAGAACACCGACTCCAACGTCGAGGACCCGGCGGTCGACTCGGCCACGCTGGCCGCGGTGGCCGACGCGATCCGCGACCACCAGGGCCTGCGGGTCTACTACCGCGACGACCCGCTGGAGCTGGAGCCGTACCGGCTGGTGGCGTGGCAGCGGCGGTGGTTCCTGGTGGCGCGGGAGCCCGGCAACGGGGAGTGGGGGCCGTACCGGGTGGACTGGCTGCAGCTGCGCACCCCCGGCGGCCGGCGGTTCACACCGGTGCCGTTCCCCGGCGACTTCACCGAGTTCGTGGTGCGCGAGGTCGCGCGGACCGGATGGGCGGTGCACGCGCGCATCACGGTCGACGCGCCGGCCGCGGAGGTGCTGGCCCGCATCAACCCTGCCGTCGGGACGGTGGAGGCGCTCGTCGACGGGCGCAGCGTGCTGGTGACCGGCGGCGACAGCGTGGAGGTGGTGGCGGTGTGGATCGGGATGCTCGGGATCGACTTCCACGTCACGGAGCCGGCTGAGCTGGTGGAGCACGTGCGAACACTGGCTGAGCGGTACGCGCGGGCGACTCCGGGGTGAGCCGCGCGATGCCATGGTGACGCGGTCGCTGCGATCACCGAGGGATCGTGTCGGGGTCCGGCTCGGCGGGTGGCCACCAGTACTCGAGGTCGGTGGGCTCGGTGAAGAGCACGCCGTAGTGCGCGGGGTCATTGGCGAGCAACCTGCTGCGGTGGCGGCGATGGAACTCCTCGATGCCCAGCCACCAGGGGAGCGCGCCCGCGGCGACCAGCTCGGCCTCGCTGCGGATGGTGGTGACGCCGGCGGAGGCGACGTCGGCGGCGATGGTCGCCGCGCAGGTGTCGGCGTAGCCGCGGGCCAGCCAGACCTCACAGCAGGTGAGCCCGTAGCGGCCGAGGGCCTCGAGGTGGCCGGCCCACATCTTGACGGCGGGATGGTGGCGCCAGCCGTACCCAGGCACGACGAGCCCGCGGATCACCTGGATCGCTTCGACGCGTTGCTTGCCGAGGCGCTTGTCGTCGAGAGCCTGTGCCGACTCCTCGAAGCTCGGGTAAGGCAGGAAGGTCTGCATCAGGGGTTCTCGTTGTCGAGGTCGGCCTGACGGACGGCGGTCGCGTCCGGTTTGCCGGTGAGGTGGGCAACGGCGTTCTCCGCGTCTGAGAGTTCGATACCGGCTCCGGGCGAGAGGGTCGCGAGATCCTCCACGGTGACGGCGCCGTCTTCGCCGCGGTGCCGCAGCAGCGCCCGCGCCGCACGCTGAAGCCGGTCGACACGGCCCTCCGGCGTGGTCGGTTCCCACCACGGTTCACCGCGCTCCCCGAGCGCCACCTTCGCGTCGTGGACGGCGGGGCGAGCGGTCTCGTCGGTGCGGACCGCGCGTCGTGCGGCCATCAGCGCCGAGACGAGCTTGTCGCGGAGCACGGGTGGAATCGACGGATCGGTGGCTCGCCAGCGGCGGCCATCGATGACGACATGGTGCCCTGGCTCGGTGAGCTCGCCGCTGCTGCCGTCCTCGCGTGACACAACTCAATCGTCGCAGGTGCCACCCCCGAGGCTGAGGGCATGTCTCGCGCCCGATGCCGTCGCGGCGATGCGTGGCGGGGACTTCCCTGTTGACTCGCACGCCGCCGTCGACTATCTTCCCGACTTAATAAAGCACCAAACAAAGGGTCTCGATGGCGACGACGAAGGCAAGCGTGCACGGCCAGGACCATGTCCAGTCGGCGGTGCTCGGGCTGCTCGGCACACGCGGCCCGATGTCGCGGGCCGATCTGGCGCGCACGCTCCAGATCTCGCCGGCGCGGCTCACCGCGGTCGCCAAGGAGCTCCTCGAACGCGGCATGGTCACCGAGCTCGACACCACGCCCTCGACGGGCGGCCGGCCCGGCCGCCTCCTCGGCCTCACCAGCGCGAACTCCTGCGCCATCGGCGCGAAGGTTACCGCCGACCACGTCACCACCGTCATCGTGAATCTCGACGGCACCGTCGCCGCCAGCGACAGCCACCCCTTCGACGCCACCAGCGCCACCGCGCAGACCGACCTCGCCGCCATCCTGGCCGCCACGGTCGAGGTCGCCGACGCCGTTGTGCTCGGCATCGGCGTCGGCATCCCCGGCGCCGTCGACAGCCAGGCCTCCGGCGTGGTCACCGCCCCCTTCATCGGCTGGGGTGAGGCGGCCGTCGGCGCCACCCTTCGCGCAGCCCTCAACCTCCCCGTCCTCGTCGAGAACGACGTCGACGCCCTCACCGCCACCGAGCTCCTCTTCGGGCCTGTCGCTGATCACGCCGATGCCCTTGTCGTCACGATCGGCCGCGGCATCGGAGCGGGCGTCGTCGTCGACGGCGCCGTCCACCGCGGCAGCCACGGCGCCGCCGGCGAGATCGGGCACATCCCCATCGATCCCGACGGCATGCCGTGCTCTTGCGGCTCGGTCGGGTGCCTCGAGACCATCGTCGGCGATGCCGCCCTCATCCGTGCCGCCCGCGCGGTCGGCCTCCTCGCGGATGACACCGTCGCCACCACAGACGACCTCCTCGCGCTCGCTGACGCAGGCGACCCGGCCGCCCAGGAGGTCTACGCCCACGCCGGAAGAGTTCTCGCCCGCGCCCTCGCCGGCGTCGTCCACACCATCGACCCCGAGATCGTCGTGCTCCACGGCGAGGGCGTCATCGCCTGGCACCACTGGAAGGTTGGTTTCGAGCCCGCCTTCCGCCGTTCCCTCATGGCCTCCCGCCGCGGCGTCCCCTTCCACGTCATGCCCTGGTCCGACGTCGCCTGGGCACAGGGCGCCGCGTCCCTCGTGCTCGGCAGCCCCTTCGACGTCGCCGGTGCCACCGGCGACCAGGGCCGCCTCGTCCGCGAGCGTCTCTCCGACACCAGCGCCGGACGCGAACCCCGATCCGCATGACCACAGCCCTGACCAACCGCGACGTCGACCACTCACCCGGCCGGTCGCCGTCGACCCCTCCCGCCCGACGGCGGCCCCGCACCCGCCGACGCACCCTCGCCTGGGCAGCGTTCTTCCTCGCGCCCAGCCTGGTGCCGCTCACCGCCTTCACGCTGATCCCGATGATCTCGTCGGCCTGGGTGAGCCTGCACGAGTGGAACCTCATCTCCCCGATGAGCTGGGTCGGCATCGACAACTACGTCAATCTGCTCGGTGACCAGCGCACCCGCGCCGCCTTCAGCCACACGCTGGCCTACATCGTGGGCTACCTGCCGCTGACCTACATCGGCGGGCTGCTGATCGCGCTCGCCCTCAACGCCGCGATCCCTGCTCGCTCGCTGCTGCGCTCCGCCTACTTCCTGCCGGTCGTCACCAGCTGGGTGGTCGTCGCGCTGGTGTGGCAGTGGCTCCTGAACCCCAACAGCGGTCTGGTCAACACGGTGCTGGGCGCCCTCGGCCTGCCCGAGCCCGGCTGGTGGACCGACCCCACCTGGGCGATGCCCTCGATCATCCTCGCCTCAGCGTGGAAGGACCTCGGCTTCATCATGGTCATCCTGCTCGCCGGGCTGCAGGCGATCCCCGGCGAGCTCTACGAGGCCGCCCGTGTGGACGGTGCCTCCGCGTGGCACCGCTTCTGGCGCCTCACGCTGCCGCTGCTGTCACCCTCGACGTTCTTCGTCGTCGTCATCAGCCTCATCAACGGCTTCCAGGTCTTCGACCAGGTCTACGTGATGACGGCCGGCGGCCCGGGCGGAGCCACCCAGGTGGTCGTCGGCGAGATCTATGACCTCACCTTCCGCTACGGCCGCGCCGGTGAGGCCTCCGCGCTCTCCTGGCTGCTGTTCGCCGTCGTCCTGCTCGTCACGCTCCTGCAGATGCGCGGGCAGAAGCGGTGGGTGACCCATGCGTGAGCACGTCACCCTCCGCAAGGTCGCGCTCGTCGCCGCACTCGTCATCGGCGCCCTGCTCATGATGTTCCCGTTCGTGTGGACGGTCATCACCTCGATCACCCCCGACGGCACCCTCGCCGCCGGCCCCACGCTGCTGGTCGACAACCCCACCCTGGACGCCTACCGCCAGCTCTTCGAGCGGCTCCCGATGCTGCGCATCGCCGCCAACTCCCTCGGTGTCGCGACCGCGACGACCGTGCTGCAGCTGCTCACCTCCTCGATGGCGGCCTACGCGTTCTCACGGCTGCCCTTCCCGGGGCGGCAGGCGCTCTTCGCGGTCTACCTCGCGACCCTCATGGTGCCGCTGCAGGTCCTCGTGGTGCCGCTGTTCATCCAGATGACCCGGCTGCAGCTCAACGACACCTACTTCGCGCTGCTCGCTCCCTCGATCGCCTCCGCGTTCGGGGTGTTTCTTCTCAAGCAAGCGGTCGACGGCGTCCCTCGCGAGCTCGATGAGGCCGCCACCATCGATGGTGCCTCCCATCTGCGGATCTTCGGCCAGATCGTCATCCCGCTCGCGCGCCCGGCGCTCGCCACGCTCGCGGTGTTCGCCTTCATGTCGAGCTGGAACAGCTTCCTGTGGCCGCTCGTGGTGGTCCGTTCACCCGAGCTGATGACGCTGCCGCTCGGCCTGTCCGCGCTGCACGGTCAGTACACCTCCGACTGGAACGTCATCATGGCCGGCTCGGTGACTTCGATCATCCCCATCGCCTTGATCTACGCCTTCGCGCAGCGACACATCATCGCTGGCTTTGCCCACTCGGGGCTCAAATGAGCGCCCGCCGACGCCGGAGCCCCGGCACCCAGAAAGGAATCCCCATGTCCCGGACCATCCGCGCGACGATGCGCGGCGCCGCCCCCGTGCTCGCAGGCCTCGCCGCCATCGGCATGCTCGCCGCCTGCAGCCAAGGGTCGGCCACCAACTCGGACCCCGACCCGACGACCGCCGATGGCGAGTCGGGCGCGCCCGTCACCATCACCTACATGAACTTCTCCGCCAACGGTGGCAACGAGGAGAACCTGCAGGCGATCGCCGATGCCTTCACGGCCGAGAACCCCGACGTGACCGTCGAGATCGAGACGGTCGCCTACGACGACTACTTCACCTCGCTTCAGACCGCGCTCGCAGGCGGCACCGCGAGCGACACCTTCGAGCTCAACTACGAGAACTTCGTTACCTACGCCGCCAGCGGCGCGCTCGCCGAGCTCAGTGACGTCCCCGCCGACGTCTACACGCCCTCGCTGCTCGATGCCTTCACGCGTGACGGCGTCCAGTACGGACTGCCCGAGTCGTTCTCCGACGTCGTGCTGTTCTACAACAAGACCCTCTTCGACGAGGCCGGTCTCGACTACCCGACGGCGGACTGGACCTGGGCGGACGAGCAGGCCGCCGCGGAGGCCCTCACCGGAGGCGGCGTCTGGGGCGACTACCAGCCCGTCTCCTTCCACGAGTTCTACAAGACCCTCGCCCAG
This sequence comes from Pseudactinotalea suaedae, assembly GCF_009733815.1. Classification (GTDB taxonomy): domain Bacteria; phylum Actinomycetota; class Actinomycetes; order Actinomycetales; family Beutenbergiaceae; genus Pseudactinotalea; species Pseudactinotalea suaedae. The sequence continues at coordinate 145,480 of NZ_WNXY01000008.1, read as the reverse complement.
GCGGGTGGTCAGTTCTTCACCGAGGACGGCTCCGCCGTCGCGTTCGACTCCCCCGAGGGCGTCGCGGCCGCCACGTGGCTGATCGACAAGTCCGGCACCACGATGCCCACGGAGGCCGACGGCGCCGGCACCCCCGACTTCGACACCAACCTCTTCAAGGAGGGCAAGCTCGCGATGTGGCACAGCGGCATCTGGATGTTCGGCGCGCTCGCCGACGTCGAGGGGCTGGAGTGGGACATCGTCGTCGAGCCAGGTGACGCGCAGAGCGCATCGGCGATGTTCACCAACGGTGTCGTCGTCAACGCCGCCAGCGATCAGCCCGAGGCGTCCCAGGCCTGGCTGGAGTACCTGACGTCCAGCCAGACGATGGTCGACCTGCGCATCTCGTCGGGCTGGGAGCTCCCGCCCGTGGCCGATGAGGCCGCCCTGTCCGCCTACCTCGAGCAGACCCCGCCGCAGAACCGGCAGGCCGTGTTCGACGCGCTCGAGTCGACCGTCCTGCCGCCGGTCATCGAGCGCCAGCAGGAGATGCAGGACATCCTCACCGAAGAGCTCGGCAACGCTGCCGCGGACCGCAAGAGCGTCGAGGACGCCCTCGCCGACGCGGCCGAACGCATCAACGCCCTGCTCTGACACACCACAGGTGGGCCCGGCCGCGCGCCGGGCCCACCTGCGCAAGGAGACCTTCATGACCTCACAGCTCGCCGCGCCGTCGGCCGCCGATCGGCAGCGGCTGACGGAGCTCGCTCGCACCAGTCACACCCTCATCCGCCGCCATCAGGACGCCAGCGGCGCCTACCCGGCCTCGCCCACGTTCTCCGCGTACCGCGGATACGCGTGGCTGCGGGACGGCGCGTTCATCGCGGAGGGCATGTCGCGGTGGGGTGACGTCGCCTCGGTGGACGCGTTCCACGACTGGACCGCCGGCACACTCGCCGCGCGGGCCGACCAGGTGGCCGAGCTGGTCGCGCGCGCTCCGGAGGCCCCCGAGCAGGCCCAGGGGCTGCTGCTGCCCACCCGGTTCCGATTCGACGGCAGCGACGGCGACGACGACTGGTGGGACTTCCAGACCGACGGCTACGGCACGTGGCTGTGGCAGCTGGTCACCCACACCGAGCGGCACGGCGGCGAGCTCGCACGCTGGGCCGCCGGCATCGAGGTCGCAGTCGACTTCCTCGGCGTCACCGCCAGCTGGCCCTGCTACGACTGGTGGGAGGAGCACGCCGAGCACCGGCACACCTCGTCGCTGGCAGCCGTCGTCGCCGGGCTGCGGGCGGTGCTCCGCACCGGAGTGCTCGACGGCGACCGGGCGGCTCGTGCCGCCGCCGTCGCCCGGGACTGTGCAGACCTGATCGCGACCCGGGGCACCGCGGATGGGCGGCTGACCAAATGGCTGGGGAGCGACGCCGTCGACGGCTCGTTGCCGGCGTGCGTGGTGCCCTTCGGGGTGGTCGAGGTCGGATCGCCGGTGGCAAGCGCGACGCTGGCCGCGGTGGCCGAGGAGCTGCTCGTCGACGGCGGAGTGCACCGGTTCCGTGCCGACACCTACTTCGGTGGCGGCCAGTGGCTGCTGCTGTCCTGCCTGCTCGGCTGGAACCTCGCGGTGGCCGGTGAGCACGACCGCGCGGGCGCGCTGCTGCGCTGGGTGGCGGACCAGGCCGACGAGAGCGGCTCCCTGCCCGAGCAGGTGCCCGACCACCTGCTGCATCCCGAGCGCCGCCAGGAGTGGGTCGACCGCTGGGGTCCGGTCGCCGACCCACTGCTGTGGTCGCACGCGATGTACCTGATCCTTGCCGACGAGCTCGGCCTGCTCCCGGAGGACCGACGTGCCTGAGCTGACCCATCGACCGTTCGGGATCGAGCACCCGTACGCCACCAGTGCCGACCAGCGGGTGCCGGTACGGCCCGACGCCGGCAGCCCGGTGCGGCTGGGGGTGGTGGCGCAGGATGTCACCGCGGTGCACTGCGAATGGGTGCCCGACGGCGGCACCCCGGTGATCCTCGACCTCGCCCCCGCGGCAGGCTCGGAGGCCGACCGTGCCGCGCTCGCCGGTGGTGACGGGCACCTCGCCGAGGCTCAGGCGGCCCAGCTCGGCGACGATGGCGGCTGGCAGGTGATGACCCCTGCGGTCACGGTGCCGACGAGGTACCGGTTCGTGGGCCAGGGGCCCGCAGGCGAGGTGCGCACCGACTGGTTCGAGGTGCTGCCGGGGCAGTGGGGCGAGGACGGCGGGTCGCTCGTGCTGGACGGTCCGATTGACCGGCTCGTGCCGGGGTCGGTGCAGTGGTGGGCCGACCGCGACGGGGTGCACCGGGTGCGGTTCGCGCTGCGCCTGACCCCGCAGGAGCACGTGGTCGGGTTCGGGGAGCGGTTCGGCGCCGTCGACCAGCGGGGCCGCCGCCTCGACGCCGTGGTGTTCGAGCAGTACAAGTCGCAGGCCGAGCACGGCCGCACCTATCTGCCGATGCCGTTCGCCCACGTGATCGGGGGCGCCGGCTGGGGTTTCCACGTCCGCACCGCACGACGCACCTGGTACGACGTGGGCGCCTCGGCGCCCGACATGCTCGTGGTCGAGGCCGCGTTGAGCGGAGCACCTCACGAGGACCTGACGATCGCGACCTACGAGGGACCGCCGTCGGCCGTCACGGCTGCCTTCACGAACGAGGTGGGGCGCGCCGAGGAGCTGCCCGAATGGGTGCTGGGGCTGTGGGCGTCGGGCAACGAGTGGAACACCCAGGCGATCGTGATGGACCGGATGGACCGGCACGCGGAGCTGGACCTCCCGGTCGACGTCGTGGTGATCGAGGCGTGGAGCGACGAGGAGGGAATCCGCATCTTCCGCGACGCGCGGTACGCGCCGGACCCTTCAGCTGCGGAGGACTTCAGCTATCCCGCCGACGGTGCCTGGCCGGACCCTGCCGGCATGATCGACGAGCTGCACCGGCGCGGCATCAAGGTGCTGCTGTGGCAGATCCCACTGCTGAAGACCGCGTTCGACCTGGGCCCCGACGTGCCGGCTGACGCGCAGGTCTACCGCGACGGCGAGGCGCTGGTCGCCGCCGGGTTCGAGGTGAAGGAGGCGGATGGGTCGCCGTACCACAACCGTGGCTGGTGGTTCCCGCAGTCGCTGATGGCGGACCTGTCGACCGCCGAGGGGCGGGCATGGTGGACGGAGCGGCGCCGCTATCTGGTGCGGGATCTCGGCGTCGACGGCTTCAAGACCGACGGCGGCGAGCACGCCTGGGGCCACGACCTGCGCTACGGCGACGGCAGCCGCGGCGACGAGGGAAACAACCGTTACCCCGTGCACTACGCGCGGGCCTTCGGGGACCTCCTGCGCAGCGAGGGCAAGGCGCCGGTGACGTTCTCGCGTGCGGGGTTCACCGGCTCGCAGGCGCACGGGGTGTTCTGGGCCGGCGACGAGAACAGCACCTGGGAGGCGTTCCGCAGCTCGGTGCGGGCGGGCATCACGGCCTCGGCGTGCGGGATCGTCTACTGGGGCTGGGACCTCGCAGGCTTCTCCGGCCCGGTGCCCGATGCCGAGCTGTACCAGCGGGCGGTGGCCGCCTCGGCCTTCATGCCGGTGATGCAGTACCACTCCGAGTTCAACCACCACCGGCAGCCCCAACGCGACCGCACGCCGTGGTGGGTGGCCGAGGTCAACGACGCCCCGGAGGTGGTGGACGCGTTCCGGCGGTACGCGAAGCTGCGCGAGCGGCTGCGTCCGTACCTGGCGGCGTCGGCGCGCGAGTCGGTGTCCACCGGGGTGCCGCTGATGCGCGGACTGTTCGTCGACTTCGGCGACGACGAGCAGGTGTGGCAGGCGCCGCTGCAGTTCACGATCGGCGCCGACCTGCTGGTCAACCCGGTCACCGAGCCCGCCGCGACGACCTGGCGCACCTACCTGCCCGCCGCGGCCTGGGTGGATGCGTGGAGCGGCGCGGCCGTCGACGGCGGAGCATGGCACGAGCGATCCGTGACCGGCGACGTGCTGCCCGTCTACGTGCGGGCCGAGTCCTGGCCGCGGCTTCGTGAGGTGTTCGAGACCACGTAGCTCACCACGTCACTTGTGCAGCCGGATCCTGGCGTCACCGGGCTCGCGGCGCCCGATCGGGCGCTGACTGGGGTGCCCCCGCAGTCGAGCCTCGGAGCACGAGAGTGGTCGGCAGGATGGTCGGCTCGGGTGGCGGTTCACCCTGATGGCCCAGGGCGAGCGAGACCGCGAGTCGACCCATCTCCTCGTAGGGCACGGCGACCGAGCTCAGCGGTGGATGCATGTCCAGTGCCGCGGGCACGTCGTCGAAGCCAATGACCGAGACCTCCTCCGGCACACGGATGCGGCGCGAGTGCAGCGCGGCGAGCACGCCGGAAGCGGTGGCGTCCGAGCCCGCGAACACGGCGGTGAACTCGGCACCGTCGTCGAGTGCCCTCTCGGTGGCGGCCCGGCCGGCATCGCGTGAGAAGGCGCTCTCCGAGATCAGCGACTCGTCGACGGCGACACCACGCTCGGCGTGCGCCCGCCGATACCCGGCCAGGCGGGTCGAGGCCGTGCTGTAGCCGGCGGCGCCGGGGAGCGCGAGGATCCGTCGGTGGCCGCTCCGGAGCAGCTCAGCGGTCGCATCGAAGGCTCCCTGCTCGTTGCTATAGGACAGCACCAACGCGTCAGGTGCGTGGCCCTCCAGCGCCGGTCGGCCGCACAGGACGAGGCGGGACCCCACGGTGGCGAGGAGGCGCTGGTAGTCGTCCATGCGTGCGCGGTACTCGGCCAGGTCCGAGGCTCCGCCGACGAGGATCACGGCGGTGGCTCGGTGCTCGCGCATCAGCCGGACCTGCGCCGCCTCACGATCGGGATCGGCGTCGGTCGTGCCGACCACGCACAGGCGGCCTCGCTCCGCAGCTTCGCGCTCAGCACCTCGGGCCAGTGCGGCGAACGAGGCGCCCATGATGTCCCCGATCAGCACGGCGATCGGACCGTCGGCCGCTCCTTTGAGCGCACGCGCGTGCGCGTTCATCGTGAAGTCGAGCTTGCGCGCGGCCGCCTCGACCCGCTCCCGGGTATCGGGCATGACCGGTCGATCCCCTGAGTACACGCGCGACACGGTGGCGATCGAGACGCCCGCCTCGGCAGCGACATCGCGGATGGTGGGCAGCCCGGTGCGGCCGCGACCTCGCGCTCGTTCACCAGTCATGCGGTCCCTTCCTCGAGTGTGGCCGCTCTTGACATCGGCTGCACACAGGCCTCATGATACCGTTTACCTGGAGATGTAAACGGTTACCTGGCTCCATCTGATGACCGCGCTCCGCAGCAACGAGGCTGGTGCCCAAGCGGCCACCGGGAAGGAATCAGCGTGGAGGCCGTGCAGGCACCCGACCGCCCCCAGACCAGGCCGCTCTTTGCCTCGCCTGACGGGCTCGAGAGGCCGGCGGGCGGCGACGTCGATCAGCGTGACGTCGGCACGTCGACTGCGTCGGCACCGTCGCCGGTCGTGAGCACCCACGCCGTGTCTGAACCGAGCCGCTCCCAGCGACCCAGTGCCTTGGTGGTGATGTCGCCACCGCACCTGGCCGAGCTGGTGTTCGCCGGCGGCCTCGCGACCGAGCTCGCTCGGCTGGTCGACGTCCCAGGCGGCGCCGTCCTGGGTGACCTCGATTCCGCGACCACCCGGTCGGTGCTCCCCGACGTGGAGATCCTGATCACCGGCTGGGGATGCCCACCGATCACTCCCGAGGTGCTGGAGGCCGCGCCGCGGCTGCGGGCCGTCGTCCACGCCGGCGGAGCCGCGGCAACGCTGTTCGCCGAGCAGTCGTCGGCCAAGGATCTGTACCTGAGCAACGCGGGCGAGCCGAACGCGTTGCCCGTTGCCGAGTACACGATCGCGATGATCCTGCTGGCCGGCAAGGACGCGACAGGTGCTGAACGGCTCTACCGGGAGCGACGTACGTACCTCGATCGGGAGATCGAGTTCGCGCACACCGGCAACTTCGGCCGCACCGTCGGCGTGGTCGGCGCGTCCCGGGTGGGCCGTCAGGTGCTGCGCCTCCTGCGCGGCTTCGACCTGGAGGTGCTGCTGCACGATCCGTACGTGGACGCCGCTTCGCTCGGTGTCGAGGGTGTCTCCCTCACCGAGCTGATGCGGCGGAGCGACGTCGTCACGCTGCACCAACCGGTCACCCTGGAGACGATCGGCATGATCGGTCGAGACGAGCTCGCACTCCTCCGTGACGGGGCGACCCTCATCAACACCGCGCGTGGCGAGGTGATCGACCAGGACGCTCTCGTCGATGAGCTGCGACGCGGCCGCCTGCGCGCCGTGCTGGATGTCAGCACGCCGGATCCCCTGCCCGAGGACCACCCGCTGTGGGAGGTACCTCACCTCACGATCACGCCGCACATCGCAGGCTCCACCGGATCCGAGCTCCGCCGGCTCGGACGGCACGTGGTCGACGAGGTCGCGCGGCTCGTCTCCGGTCGACCCCCGCGCGTCCTCGAGCAGGTGGGCGAGCGATGACCGGGACCACGGAAGACACCCGGGCGGCCACCCCCGGAAAGCTGAAGCCGACCGCGCGCGCGGCCAGGCGCACCCCGCAGGAGAGAGGGCCGGTGGGCTCGCGACGCCGCCGCGGTGTGCAGTGGCGTCGCAAGGACTACGGGCTGGTGATCCTCGCTGCGCCGGCGATCGTGTTCTTCCTCGTGTTCGCCTACGGCCCGATGGCCGGCCTGGTGGTGGCGTTCCAGGACTTCAACATCAATGACGGCGTCTTCGGATCGCCTTGGGCGGGACTGTCCAACTTCGAGTTCTTCTTCACCTCCGGGCAGATGAATCGGATCCTGCTCAACACGCTGGTGCTGAACGCCCTGTTCCTCACGGCCACGCTCGGCGCCGGCGTGCTTCTCGCGCTGATGCTGAACGAGATCCGTGGCACGCTCCTGCGGCGCGGCCTGCAGTCGGCGGTCTTCATCCCGTACTTCGTCTCGCCGATCGTGATCAGCATCTTCCTGCAGGCGTTCCTGGCCGGTGTCGGTGGCCGTGGCGGCATCGTCAACGACGCCCTCAACGCGTTCGCCCTTCCCTCGGTCTCCTGGTACACCGAACCCGGCCCCTGGCCGTGGATCCTCACGATCGTCAAGGTCTGGCAGCTCGGCGGGTACTTCTCGGTGATCTTCCTCGCCGCCATCACCTCGATCCCGGAGGAGGTGTACGAGGCAGGAACCATCGACGGCGCCACCCGGGCACAGATGGCATGGCGCATCACCCTGCCGCTGCTGAAGCCGACGGGAGCGGTGCTGCTCCTGCTCGGTGTGGGGCGCATCTTCTACGGAGACTTCGGCCTGATCTACGCCATCGTCGGCGACAACGGGATCCTGTTCTCCACCACCGACGTGATCGACACCTACGTCTTCCGCGCCCTGCGCACGTACGGCGACTTCGGCACGACCGCCGCGATCGGGCTGTTCCAGTCGGTCGTCGGCTTCGTGCTGGTCATGATCGCGCTGGGCGTCCAGCGCCGGTACTCGAAGGAGAGCTCGGTCCTGTGAGCGCCACCCGCACAGCCCCGAATCCGGCCACAGCCATAGCAGGGCGGAACCGATCCACCCGAGATGCGCCCCGCCGTCGGGCTCGCCGCCCCATGGAGGCGTTCACCGCCGTGAGCTACATCGGCGCGGGTCTGTTCGGGCTCGCCGCGATCATCCCGTTCTGGATGGTGCTCGCCGGGTCCCTGACAGCCGAGTCCGCGCTCTCCCAGCGCGGGTACTCCTTCTGGCCCTCGCCGTTCTCGACGGCGGCCTACGCGGCCATCTTCTCCGGCACCCGGGTGTGGCTCGCCTATGGCGCAACCCTGTTCATCACCGTCGTCGGCACCGCGCTGGCGGTGGCCGCCACCTCCGGGCTCGCCTGGGTGATCTCACGTGGACTGCCACGCCTGAGCCGCGGCCTGGCGGTGTTCTCCTACATCCCGATGCTCTTCAGCGGTGGCCTGGTGCCGCTGTACATCCTGGTCACCCAGATGCTCGGGCTGCGCAACTCGCTGTTCGCCGTGATCCTGCCGATCGTCGTGGCGCCGTTCCTGGTCTTCGTGCAGGTGAGCTTCTTCCGGGGGATCCCTGGCGAGATCCTCGACTCGGCACGGGTGGACGGCGCGGGCGAGCTGAGGATCTTCTTCCAGATCGTGCTGCCGCTGTCGAAGCCGGTGCTCGCCGTGATCGCACTGTTCTACGCGGTGACGTTCTGGAACGACTGGTTCCACGCGCTGCTGTTCATCAGCGACTCGAACATCTACCCGCTGCAGCTCGTGCTGCACAACATGATCTCGAACCTGTCGATGGCCCAGGACCTCGCCGGTGCCGGGGCAGCGCCGCTCTACCAGATCCGCCTCGCGATGACGGTCGCGACCATCGGGCCGATCCTCCTCGCCTACCCCTTCGCGCAGCGCTACTTCGTCAAGGGCCTCACCCTCGGTGCCACGAAGGGCTGAACTCGCCTCCACGCGTTTCCCCACCACAGAAAGGCAAGACCATGGCAGCGATCAACGATGCTGGGCTGTCCCGGCGCTCCTTCCTCCTCGGCACCGCGGGCCTCGGCACCGTCGGCGCGCTCGCAGCCTGCGGCAACGGCGGCGCCGGCGGCGACTCGACCTCCGGCGGCAGCCTCAGCCTGCTGCTTCCCGGTGACGTCCCGCCGGGATGGGACCGCGTGCTCGGCGCGGTGAACGAGAAGCTCGAGGCCGACCTCGGATTCACCATCGCTCCGGAGTTCATCGCGTGGTCCAACTACGCGAGCCAGTCGCTGCTGAAGTTCACCGCCGGCGAGGACTTCGACACCGCGCTCAGTGCCCGGTGGCTGAACATCGCGCAGCTCGTGGAGTCGGAGGCGATCATCGGACTCGACCATGCCTTCGCCAGCGGCGACTACCCCGAGCTGCAGGCGACGATCGCGCAGGATGCCTTCGACGCGAACCGGTGGCCGGACGGCACGGTGTACGGCCTCCCCGCCGTCAACAGCGCCGCCCGGCTGCACCACTACACGGTCCGTGCCGACCTCGTGGACACCTACGCCGGCGGATCGATCGACTCCTTCGACCAGCTCGAGCAGTTCTGGTACGACGTGCACCAGGGCGAGGGCATCCCCGGGTTCGTCCGCGGCGGCGCCAGCCCCTGGCTCGTGCTCGGCGGCCCGACCGGCGTGTTCTTCCCCGAGGGGTGGGAGAACCCGAGCGTCATCCCGGTGTTCTTCTCCTCCGACTCGCTCTTCTTCGTGCCTGCGGCGGACGCCGCGAGCACCGGGTCGAGCGACCTCGTGCCGTTCTGGGAGCACCAGCCCTACGTGGACGCGCTACGCCGGGTGCGCCAGTACTACGAGGACGGCATCATCAACGCCGACATGCTCAACATCGACACGGCGACGGCGAAGGGTCAGTTCACCAGCGGCGGCGCGGCCTCGGTCTGGGCGATCACCGACGGCACGTCCACGTCCGCTCACCTGCAGGAGCTCACGGCGGCGGTGCCGGGCGCCTCTCTGATGAACGTGATGCCGTTCGCGGACGGTCTGGCCGCACGTCCGAGCCAGACGTTCCAGGCGGACAACATGGTGGTGCTGAACGCCTCGGGAAGCGACAACGCCCGGGCTCTGCAGGTCCTCGACTGGGTGTCGAAGCAGGAGAACCACGACCTGCTGCAGTACGGCATCGAGGGGACCGACTGGGAGCTGGTCGACGGCGACCGGTACCGACAGATCGGGGAGTACGCCAACTTCCCGGGTTACGCGCTGAGCTGGCGCGTCGACCGCGAGCGCAAAGCGGCGGACATGTCCGACTCCGAGGATGAGCTGTTCACCTGGTCTCAGGACTACAGCAACTTCGAGCGGGACACCTTCGCCTCGTTCATCCCCGATCTCGGGCCCGTGGAGACCGAGCACAGCCAGATCACGGCGGCGATCGCCGAGTTCGGTCTGCCCCTGTGGGCCGGTGCCAAGGATGTGGACTCCGGTCTCGACGAGCTGAAGCGCGCCATGGAGACGGCGGGCTACGAGAAGGTGCTGGAGGAGCTGCGCACCCAGGCTGACGCCTACCTGGCCGAGCAGGCCTGATGCGGTCGAGGACGCGGGAACGGTGAGGGCCCAGGTCCGATTTCACCGCACTGTCGACCGCTCGACGACACGTGCCGAGAAGCCTCGACCTGCCGGTGCTGACACGGTCGCTCGCCGACCTGGCCGCCGCCGTCGAGCGTCGTGACCAGGTGTGACCGTGGCCGCTGAGTCGGCGCGCCTGCTGTGCGTCCACGGCTGGGGCGGCTCGGGGCGGTCCTGGGATCCGGTCCGCCGAGCCATGTCGCGAGAGCGTGGGTTCGCGGCCATCGATCTCCCGGGGCACGCAGGTGCACCAGGGCCGGCGACCGTGCCCGGTGGGGTCGCGGCCGTCGTCGCCGACCTGGAGGCGAACGGTCCCGCGATCCTGGTGGGGCACTCCCTCGGTGGTCAGGTCACGACGCTCGCACACGTCGCGCGCCCGGATCTGGTCGTGGCGGAGGCCGTGATCGATCCCGCGTACGGGCATCCCGACCGAGACCGGGCGAGGCTGGAGGAGTGGGCGCTCTCGGTCGAGCGGGCGCCGCTGGCCACCGTCGAGGCATTCGTCAACGGTGCCTTCGGCCCGGCGACTCCCGAGGGGGTCCGCGCCTCGGTCCTCGCCGACCTCCGAGGGACGGACCCGGCGGCGTTCGCCAGCTATCTCCGGTCCGAGTATCTCGACCCGGGCGCGATCGGGCTCGCATCAGCGAGCGCCGCCGTGCTGGCTGGACGGCGCCGGCCGACGCTCGCCTTCTACTCCACGGAGAGTGCGGCCGATCTCGAACGACGGACAGGGCGGGCGAAGGTCCTGGTGTGGCCCGGCCACGGTCACTACCTCCACCTCGAGGACCCAGCCCGGTTCGTCACCGAGCTCGATGAGTGGCTCGACACGCTGGGGTGAGCCGCAGACTGGGCGTGCATCGCGCCCTTTGGGGTGATCTCGGTCCATGGGGAGGACCACGGTCACCCCAAAGCGCTTTCCGCAGGATGGGGCGGGGCGGCGGGCTGGGCGGGGTGGCGGGTTGGGGCCGGGAAGCGAGGTCAGTGCTGCACCGTCGCGGCGCCCTCGGTCCAGCGGCGCTCGCCGATCCCCGCCGGCCGGTAGTCGTAGTGCGCGGCGCCGCCGACCGAGCCGAGAACCTCGGCCTTGTGGCGCACCACGTCCTGGACGACGGCGAGAGCCGGCGGGTAGATGTCGAGCGGTTCGCGCTGGGCGGGGTCGGTCAGGACCTCCCGCAACTTGGTGAAGTACGCCGTCTTCATGTCCGCCGAGATGTTGACCTTCGCGATGCCCAGCTTGACGGCCTGTGAGACCTGCTCGTCCACGGCGCCGGACCCGCCGTGCAGGACCAGCGGGATCCCGATGGCGTCGTTGATGCGCGCGATCAGGTCGAGCTTGAGCTCCGGCACGAAGCCGGCGGGGTAGACGCCGTGCGCGGTCCCGACGGCGACCGCGAGCAGGTCCACACCGGTCGTCTCCACGAACTCCTTCGCCTGCTCGGGGTCGGCGAAGACGAAGTCCTGCATCTCCTCGAGCGAGCGCGGGTCGCGCGGGCCGATGGTGCCGATCTCGCCCTCCACCGACACCCCGATGCGGTGCGCCATCTCGACCACCTCGCGCGTGATCGCCATGTTCTGATCGAAGGGCAGCAGCGAGCCGTCGATCATCACCGAGGTGAACTGGTGCCGCAGGGCAGCCGCGGCCTGCTCGACCGTGGCGCCGTGGTCGAGCTGGATGGCCACCGGGACCGAGGACGAGGCGGCCGCGGCGAACACCGAGGCGAGGAACTGGTCGCCCACGAACTCCCAGTCGTCCGGGTGGATCAGCAGGATGACCGGAGACTGTGCCGCCTCGCTCGCGGCGAGCACCGCCATCAGCATGCCGTAGTCGCTGATGTTGTAGGAGGCGACGGCGAACCCGCGGGCGTAGGCGGGCGCGACGATGTCCTTGCCGGTGAGCAGCATGAGGTGGTGTCTCTCTCTGAGTGGCGGAAGCGGGTCAGGCCTTGACGGCGCCGGCGGTGATGCCGCTGACAAACTGTCGCTGGAAGAACAGGAACAGGACGAGCACGGGCAGGCACCCGAGCACACTCATCGCCATCATCTCGCTCCACTTGAAGGAGTGCTCGCCCATGAGCAGCTGGATCCCCACCGGCACGGTGCGGTTGGACCGGCTCTGCGTCAGCGTGAGTGCGAAGAGGAACTCGTTCCACGCCACCATGAAGGTGTAGGCGCCCACGGAGACGATGCCCGGTCGTGCTGTCGGGACGAGCACCTGCCACAGCGCGCGCATCGAGCTGCCGCCGTCGACCTTGACCGCCTCGTCGAGCTCCTTGGGGATGGTGTTGAAGTAGCCCGTCATCATCAAGATCGCGTAGGGGATGGTCGCGACCATGTAGGTGAGGATCAGCGCCCACAGCGAGTCGTACAGCTTGAGCCAGACCACGAGCCCGAAGTACGGGATCAGCAGCGTGATAGGCGGCACGGCCTGCACCGAGATCACGACGGTGTTGACCAGGCTCTTGAGCGGGAACGTGAACCGGCTGAGCGCGTAGCCCGCCATGATCCCGGCGAACAGGGTCAGCAGCACCACGGCGCTCGCCACGGCGTAGCTGTTGAGGAAGAACCGCAGCTTCTCGGAGCTGGTGAGGATGTCGGTGTAGGCGCTGAGGGTGAACGTCTCGGGCAGGAACGTGGGAGGGAACTGGAAGATCTCGGTGTTCGGCTTGATCGAGCTCAGCAGCATCCACAGCGCCGGGAAGCCGGCGAACACGGCGCCCAGCGTCAGCCCGATCCAGAGACCGATCCGTTGCCCCACCTGGGAGCGCCCACGTGTGCGTGCGGTGACCGCCATGTCAGTCCCTCGCCTTCTGGTGCCGGACGTAGAAGAGCGCCACGATCGCGGAGATCAGGAACAGCACCACACCGCTGGCGGAGGCCATCGCGAACTCACGCTTGGAGAACGCGAGGTTGTAGGTGTAGGTGGCGATCGTCTCGGTGGCGTTGAGCGGCCCGCCGCCGGTGGCGAGGAAGATGATGGGGAACTGCTGCAGGTTCCAGATGAAGTCGAGCATCGCCATCGCGATGATGATCGGGAACAGCTGCGGGATGGTGATGTTGAAGAACCGGTCACGCCAGCCCGCGCCGTCGATCTCCGCGGCTTCATACAGGTCCTTCGGGATGCCCTGCAGGCCTGCGAGCAGGCTGACCATGAAGAAGGGGTAGCCGGCCCAGACGTTGATGAAGATGACGGTGCCGAGCGCGAGGTCGGGGTTGGAGAACCACTCGACCTTGGTACTGATCAGGTTCAGCGTCTCGAGCATGTAGTTGATGACGCCGTTCGGGTTCAGCATCAGCTGCCACAGGATCACCACGATCGAGGCGGTGAAGACCCACGGGAGGATGTACACCACCCGGAACAGCGAGGAGGCCAGGCGCGGCAGCAGCGTGCTGTTGAGCATCAGCGCGAACGCGAGCCCCAGCAGCAGGTGGAACACGACCGAGGTGACGGTGAAGATCGCGGTCTGGCCCAGCGCCTTGCGGAAGATCGGGTCGCTCAGCAGCGTGGCGTAGTTCGCCAGGCCCACGAACTCCGGCTCGCGCTCCATGATGACGTTCGACAGGGTCGAGTACGTGAACACCATGACGACGGGGACCGCCATCATGACGAGCATCACGAGCAGCGTGGGCGACATGTACCCGTAGGCCGTGAGCGAGCTCCGCCACCATCGGGACCGGGTGCTGCTGCGCCGGCGACCAGGCGCAGGCAGTCGTGTTGCTGCTGACATCACACTTCCGCGGGTTCGATCGGTCGGGACGGGAAAGTCAGCGGGTGCCGGCTCGGGGGAAATCCGGCACCCGCCGACGTCTACTCCCCGCTGAGCACTCCGTTCCAGTACTCCTGCAGCGAGGCCTGGGTCTCGGGGACCGTGGCCTCACCCTGCAGCAGCCGGACGAGGTTCTCGTTGAGGTTGCGGTTGAGGTCCAGTGCCAGCGGCAGGCCTTCGAGCTCGGTCACGAACTCGCTGCTCTGGTAGACCTCGAAGGCGAGCTCGTACAGCTCGTCGCCCTCGACGAAGCCGGGCACCGAGCTGGCGTTGCCGGGGAAGCCGGTGGCCTCGCCGGCGAGCTCGGAGTTGATGTCCTCGCTCACCAGCCACTCGATGAGCTGCCAGGCCTCCTCCTTGTGCTCGCTGTTCTCCGCGATACCCAGGCCCCAGCTGGCGCCGGCGATGCCGGAGGGCTCACCGCTCACCGACGGCACCGAGCCGATCGAGAAGTTGAGGTCCGGGTTGGCCTCCCGGATCCCGGCCACGTGGGCGAGCGAACCGATGAGGAAGGCGTTGCGGCCGGCGGTGAACTCCTCCACCTTCTGCTGCTCCTGCTGGGTGAAGGCGCCGGGGGTGACGTAGCCGGCGTCGTACTGGGCCTTGAGGAACTCGAGCCACTCCGCGATCTCGGGCGTCTCGAAGTTGGGCTGGCGGTCCTCGAGCATCCGGTTGCCGGACGCCCACAGCCAGGACTGCGAGTCGAAGCCGGCCGGGGACTGCACGTTGATCGGCAGCGACCAGGCGTAGACGTTGCTGCTCGGGTCGGTGACCGCAGCGGCCGCGGCGTCGAACTCCTCCCACGTGGTGGGCAGCTCGGTGACGCCCGCAGCCTCGAGGAGGTCGGTGTTGTAGTACATCGGGTACGCGAAGTTGAGGGCGCGGACCATGTAGGTCACGCCGTCGATCTGGTCGTTGCTCACCAGCTGCGCGGGGTCGAACCCGGCGTCGTCCATGAGGGCGCTGAGATCGGCGATGGCGCCCTGATCCTGCAGGTCGTAGACGCTCGCCCCGTTGATGGCGACGATGTCGGCGAGCGTGCCGGTCGCGGCGGCGGAGGTCTGCAGGTCCACGGTGGCGGAGTAGGGGTTCGAGATCAGGTTGACCTCGACGCCCGGGTGCTCCTCCTCGAAACGGTCCATGAGGCCGCGCATCACGCCTTCGCTGAGCTCGACCTCCCACCACTGGCTGAAGTCGAGCGTGACGGTGTCGTCGCTGGAGCCGTCGTCTGACGAGCATCCGGCGAGCACGAGCGCGGCGGCGGCGCCGGCGGTGACGAGCGCAGCGAGTCTGCGGTTCATCGGGGTTCTCCTCCTCGAGATGGGGCGGGCCACCTCACACATGTTGTTCGAAGGCATCTACCCGCGAACGTGGCCGAGATCGGACTGTACCCGAAGGGATTCGAAAGCGCCACTCTTTGGTAGTGGTTCGAATCTCCGACGGCGGAAGGGTGCGTGAGTCCGCTCGCCCCGGTCTGGAGCGGTGCTCGCTCGCGCTCAGGCGAGGATCAGTTCGGCGCCGGTGGCGCGAATGGCGTCCTGGGTGCTGACGGGCATGGCGTCGTCGGTCACCACGGTGTCGAACCGGGACACGTTGACCACCTTGTGGCGGTCGAGCGTGAACCACTTGGCGGAGTCGGCCAGCAGCACGCGGCGCCGGGAGGCGGTCACGAGCGAGCGTTTGGACTCGGCGATGTCGAGCGAGCCCTCGACGACGTCGTGGTCGGCGTCCATGCCGCCGGCCCCGAGGAAGGCGACGTGCGCGATCTCGCCTTCCAGGCCTTGCTGTCGCGGTGATCCGACGGTCGCGGCGATGTGGGGCACGAGCCGGCCGCCGAGCAGCCGGACCTGGATGCCGCTGACGTCCATGAGCGCCAGCGCGATGTTGACGCCGGGCGTGAGCACCACGAGGTCGCTGACGCCGGGGAGGTGGCGGGCGAGCGCGAAGATCGTGGTGCCGGAGTCCAGGATGATGGTCGTGCCGTCGGTCACCAGGGCGGCGGCGGCGGCGCCGATGCGCTGCTTGGCCTCGACGTTCTGGCTGGAACGGGCGTCGAAGCCCATCAACGGGGTCTCCGACATGGTGACCCCGCCGTGCACGCGGGCCACGCGGCCCTGCCGCTCGAGCACCTCGAAGTCGGTGCGGATGGTGACCTCGGAGACGCCGAGCGACTCCGCGAGCTCGCGGGTGCGCGCGGTGCCTCGCTCGAACACCGCGGTCATGATCGCCTCGCGGCGTTGGGAAGCGTGCACCCCCGGAGGCTACACGGATACGCAAGTGAACGAAGGTGAAGCGCAACCAGGGCGTGCCTGGGAGGCCTGTCACCGCACCAGCGCGCTCGCGACCTCTTCCATCTCGACGGCGGAGCTCACCGGGGTGCGGGTGGCGCCGGGCATCTCCTCGGCGGTGGGCCACCAGCCCAGGCTCGCGCCGGCGATGGCGGCGCAGCCGCGGGTCGCCGCCTCGGTGACGGTCGAGACCTCGATCCGGCGCGGGCCGAGCGCCACCTTGGCCTCGCGCCAGCGCCGCGAGCGCAGCCCGCCACCGGTGAGCACGGTGGCGCCGGTTGCGCCCGAGACCGCACGCGCCAGCTCCTCGCCCTCGTTGGCGAGCAGCACGTAGGCGTCGATGAGCTCACCCCAGGCGTGCGCGTCATAGGGGGACGCCACTCGGTGGCCGGCCTGCAGGGCCGCCAGGTCTGCCCCCGAGAAGGCGAGACTCACGCTCGGGGGTGCGGCGCCGTCGTCGAGCACCCGACGTTCGATGCCGCTCGACTCCAGGAAGGTGCGCATCGCCAGGCCGGGGCGCATGCGCTCCCAGACCGCGAGGAGCGCGCCGTCGGTCGGCCAGAGCTCGAAGGTGAGGTCGGGGTCGCGGTCGAGGTAGGCGGCGAGCTGCTCCTGGGTGAGGGCAGGTTCGCGCGGGAGCGCGGCGATGATGGCCTCGCCGGTGCCCATCGAGTCGGAGACGTCGCCGGAGCGGACACCGGCACCCACGCTCGCGACCGGGTGGTCGTGCCCGGCGATGACCACGGCGGCGCCCGGCTCCAGTCCCAGCGAGAGCGCGAGGAGGCCCGCGGCGGGGGCGCTGTGGCCCGGCGGCCGGACCGGGGCGAGGGTGATGTGACCGAGGCCGGCCGCGTCCCAGAGGTCGGTGAGGTAGCGGCCGGCGAGGAGGTCCCAGACGCCGCTCGTGGTCGCGAGGCCGGCCTCCTGCCAGGCGCTGCCGGTGAGCTGGTGGGCGAGCGCGCCGCAGAGGCCGACGAACTCGCCCGCGGGCACCGGTGTGGACGAGGCGTGCGCATGGCCGAGCTTGGCCGCGGTCGAGGTGGTGCGGCAGTGGCGGCCGGTGACGTCGCGGAGGTGGGTGGCGCCCCAGCGGTCCTCGAGCGCGTCGATGATCT
Source organism: Pseudactinotalea suaedae (assembly GCF_009733815.1). Classification (GTDB taxonomy): domain Bacteria; phylum Actinomycetota; class Actinomycetes; order Actinomycetales; family Beutenbergiaceae; genus Pseudactinotalea; species Pseudactinotalea suaedae. The sequence continues at coordinate 128,185 of NZ_WNXY01000008.1, read as the reverse complement.
CGGCGCCGCGGTCGTCGTACCAGGCGGGGAAGTCCACCGGGGCGAGGCCGGTCTCCGTGACGACGGTGCCCACCTCGCCCATCGAGGTCAGGCCCAGCGCCGCGATGGGTCCGCTGCGGAGAGCGGCGACGGCGTCATGGGCGGCGCCCAGGAGGTCGAGGACGGGGAAGTCGTCGCCGTCGGCGACGTGGATCACGGGGGTGTCGACCGCCTCGAGCCCGACCATCTCGCCGCTGCGGTCATAGGCCGCCGCCTTGATGCGCGAGCTGCCGAAGTCGACGCCGACGATCACCTGCGAACCCATGCGAACTCCTTCGTAAGCGCAACTAAACCAACGTTGTTTGGTTTCGTTCTGTTATGGTAACGCCCGAGCGGGGCTGCTCAGGCACCCGCACCACCGCCGTCCGCAACTGAAAGGCCACCACGATGACACTGTGCTCTCTGCGGGAGGTGCTCGACCACGCCCGCGCCGGCGGTTACGGGGTGGGCGCGTTCAACGTCACCGACATCGAGCAGGTGGAGGCGGTGCTGGACGCGGCGGCGGCCACGAACTCGCCGGTGATCGTGCAGACGATCGCGGGGGCCTCGGCGTTCGCCTCGGACGAGCTGTACTGGGACCTGCTGCTGCGCGCGGTGGACCACTACCCGCAGATCCCGGTCGTGGTGCACCTGGACCACGGTCCGGATGCGGAGACGTGCAAGCGGGCGATCGACGCCGGGTTCTCGAGCGTGATGATCGACGGCAGCCTGGACCCGGTCACGCACAAGCCGACGAGCTTCGAGGCGAACGTGGCGGTGACCAAGGAAGTCGTGGCGTATGCGCGTGACCGTGGGGTCTCGGTCGAGGCCGAGCTCGGCACGATCGGCGGGTCGAAAGACGGCGCCACGCACGCCGAGATCGTGCTCGCCGACCCGGAGGAGGCGAAGCGGTTCGTGGAGGAGACCGGCGTGGACGCGCTCGCGGTCGCGATCGGGACCTCCCACGGGGCGTACAAGTTCACGAGCCCGCCCGACGGCACCGTGCTGCGGATGGACCTGATCGAGACGATCGCGTCGCTGATCCCGGACACCCACCTGGTGATGCACGGCTCGTCCTCGCTGCCAGCACACCTGCGCGAGATCATCAACGCCCACGGCGGCGGGCTGCCCGAGTCCTGGGGTGTCCCGGACGAGGAGAAGGCGCGCTCCACCAAGCTCGGGGTCACGAAGATCAACCAGGGCATGGACTCGCACATGGCGTACGCGGCGGCGATGCGGGTGGCGCTCGCCGCCGACCCGCTGGCGGCCGACCCGGCGCCGGCCGCCAAGGCCGGTCGCGCCGCGATGTCGGAGATCATCGCCGAGCGGATGGCGATCTTCGGCCAGGCCGGGCGCGCTGCTGACTACGTGGGGACGCCCGTTCGCGAGGCTGCGGCGCTCAGCCTCGGCTGACCTCTAGTCTCCCGACGGCGGGGCGCACCTCATCGAGGGCATGCCCCCGCCGTCGGGACCGGGTGGGCATCACGCTCGCCGCGGCTGTGCTGGATGATTGACCGCATGACATCGCCTGAGCCTGGTGAGTACCGGGAGTTCAGCGCCGGGGATCGTCACTCGCAGATGCTCGAGCTGGCAACGTCGTGCGAGCGTATGGGACGCATCTTGGCTGCCCATGGTGACGTGCACTTCGCGGCGATGTTCCGGTGTCGCGCGCAGTTCGCGGAAGAGCTCATCAGGTCCGGTTACGTCAAGAGCGATCTTGACGCGCTGGGCGGGTCACTCCCGTCAGGCCCAGAGTGGCTCAACCCCAAGGCTGTTGACTTCGGCGGGCGTCGTGAGCCGTGGCACGCGGAGGTGGCTGAGCTCCATGCGCGTGCCTTGGGGGTCGCGGCCAGGCTCCGCGCTGTTGCCCTCTGGCACGGCGCATGAGCTCGCGCGCTCCGGACGTCGCGACTACGGGTTCGCAGGAGAGAGCGCCACGTTCAGCCTCGGACTCATCTGAACCTGACGACTGGCGCTCTAGCTAGGCATCGCCTCGGGGTCCGGCTCCGCTGGTGGCCACCATTACTCGAGGTCCACGGGCTCGGTGAAGAGCGAGCCGTAGTGCGCCGGGTCCTTGGCGAGCAGCCTGCTGCGGTGACGGCGGCGGAACTCGTCGACGCCGAGCCGTCCGGGCAGTGCGCCCGCGGCGATCAGCTCGACCCCGCTGCGGATCGTGGCGACGCCAGCGGAGGCGACGTCGGCGGCGATGGTGGCCGCGCAGGTGTCGGCGTAGCCGCGGGCCAGCCAGACCTCGCAGCAGGTGATTCCGTAGCGGCCAAGGGCCCCGAGGCGAGCGGCCCACATCTTGACGGCGGGATGGTGGCGCCAGCCGTACCCAGGCACGACGAGACCGCGCGAGTCCCTATTAGAGGCATCTGTACAGGTTCCCGCTCACCTCGGTCGCAAAGAAGGCTTCGCACTGGTGACTGTTCACATGGCGATCGGATCTAAGGGCGTGCGACGGCCCACACTGCAGAACGCACATGCATACGTGCGGGAAGTCGGACGGCATCCTCACGGTGCCGTGATGCGGAGCCAGGGCCAAACTGTACATCGGACCGATCTTGCGTAGTTGACCCGACACGTGCTGCAGCGACCACCCCTTAACATCTCCGAGGGCGACGAAACCGGCTTCCTGGTGAATCAGCACCAAGCTCAGGTGGTTGTTGAGCACGCCCAACCTGCGAGCCAGGTCGCGAAGCCTATCGCGGTGCTCGGTAAAGGCAGAGCCCGGGCCGAACAACTCGGTGTGCCCCGTCTGACCGAGGCCGCTGCGCGGCTCTGGGATCGACTCCTCGTCGACCGAGAACTCCGGTGCCATGTAGTCCGAGGCCAAACCGTTTGCCTGCCCATCGAGGTCAATCCGATCCATGCCGCCTTTCGCATTATGCTCGGGCAGTTCAGAGCCGTGAGGCCACTCTGGCAACGGCGCCTCGCCCCAAACCCCGTTGGCGGCGAGGTCCCAGGCGACGTCCCCCTCGACCCGCGCGCGCTGGGCCTCATTTAGTCCGCCCAGATACCCGTCGTGCCCTTCATGTTCAAAAGGCTCCTCGAATACCTGGTTGGGTCCGCCGCCGGTTGGACCGTCGGTAGTCTCGTCTCCGACAGCACCCGACCATGCGTCCTCATAGGCCTCGTTGAGCGCTCGCTTGAGTTCAGGTAAGTCTTCCGCAAGCGCTGACAGTTCCTCCAACGTCCGGCGCGCGGCCCGCGACCAAGAGTCGGGCAGAATGCGTGGTGGCCAAACAACATCGAAGGTCTGATCTCCCAGCTCGAGCTGCTCGCCGGCGAACATCGGCTGCGCATCGACCTCGGCCACTGGGCGCCAGGCGCCAATCAGGTCCTGAGCACGAAGGCTGACGCCGTCGTCGACCATCCGCAGAGCCATGAAGGCCGCTGTCGTCTCCCGGCCGACCCGGGACAGGCCGGGATACCGGATCGCGATCTGCTTTGGCAGGTGCGCCCTCTGAGCCACGGTCGGCAGCGCTCTAAGCCCCTTCCAGTGGTCGGCGTCGAAGTGGGACACCACAAGCGTGGTTACCTTTGACAGCCGCCGACCTAGGGAGTAAGCGAGGATCTGTGCCTGCAGGGCGCCGCCCGAGCGCCACGACCCACAGTCCAATACCAGATGCTCGCCCTCGTTATCGGCTATGACTGAGCAGGCGCCATCCCCTACATTGAGGACGCTGAGCATAAGGGGGCTGGGCATGAGCACATCCTGGCATTTGCTGCCAGCGATGGGGCAGCCTTGAACGATCGCTGCACCCGCCCCCGGTGGAAGACGTACGTCGGCTTTTGCTCTGCTCCACGAATGGGCGACCAACCGATCTGCCTAGCCTTGGCGAGATCGCCACAGAAGCAGAGCTGCTGCGAAACGTCCGCGAGAGCGCCGTGCCGCGAGGCTGGCTGAGGTGGACGCCGGCTCCTCTTGCGAGTTCGTGATCGAACGACGACGGCTCATGTCCACGGCCATCCGGCGGCACTACGAGCAGCCATGAGTGGACTGTGATCCGGGAGGGCGCCATCTCACCCGTGGAGACTTGCCATCTGCTGGGTTCCGCCGAGCCGCAGGGGGGTGGGCGGAGCATGAATGAAGTTGAACGGTCGGGAGCAGCCCGATGCCTCACGGCCCCCGGTCTCGGGAGGGCCGCTGTGGCTCGCACGCTGGGCATTTCCCCCTCGATCCTCGACCGCATCGAGCGCTAGAACCGTCGCGATGCCCAGCTCGACCCGGACGACCCGATCCTCATCCACCTCGCCCCGCACTTGCACGCTGATCTCAACCACTGGAGGACGCATGACCACTACCCCCGCTCCCCTCGCCACACGACTTGCGAATGCTCCTGAACCCCAGCGGGCGTTCTCGTTCGACCTCGCCCGGTGGCGGGCCGTGCTCGAGGACCTGCCGGCAGTCGATGCGACCGTGCGGGAGTTGCCGCGGCAGCTCGAACGGGAAGCTGTACGACGTGTGGTCCACGACCGACTTGCGGCGGGCGAGGTGTTGTCGGCGTTCATTCCCGTGATGATCTGGGGAGGACCTGGCGGCTACGGCGCGTCGAGGACGCGGTCCATCCTCACCGGACGGCGGAGCAAGGCACAGGTGACCGCTCCTGTCGATCCCACGGTTGCGGATCGCCTGGAAGCTGCCGTCATCAAACTCAGGCGCGACGGTCCGGTGCAGGCCTTCTTCCTGCTGAACAACCAGGGCCGCATCCCCTACCTTCGCGGCGCGTTCTTCACCAAGTGGCTTTACTTCGCGTCGGCCGCGAACTCGCTCGATGGTGAGGGCGTCGCGCCGATCCTTGACAAGCGCGTCCGCGACTGGATCCGCAACAACACGGACGGCCGCCCCGACCTCAGCCCTTACAACACGACGGACTACGAGGCGTACATCGAGCTCCTCACGCACTGGGGCACCGGCGCGCCGTCGCCGCGCACTCCTGCACAGGTCGAGCTCGAGATCTTCGAGCTCAGCCGCGCCTGAGTGAGAGCAGTTGGATGAGGCGATCGTCGGACTGTCGACGACCACCCGCCGGGCGACCGCTAAGTGTCGAGAAGGCGGTTGAGTCGAGGTAGGTCAGCTGTGACAAAGATGCCGACTGGGTCCGAGGTCCTGGTCCCGGTCCGCGTGACCAGCACGGCCCGGGGCACGAATTCGGACGCAAACTTGGCGATGACGTCGGCGATGGGTGTTCGCGGCTTCACGGCAGATACCACCTCCTCTTCTGCAAGCTGAAGCAGCTCGCCTACCGTCGCTGCCAGCAGAACGCCCTCACCCTCGTCGTCAATGACGGACGCGACCCAGCGGGCGATCGTGTTGGTCGTCAGAAGGGTTGCGGGTTGGTCAGGGTCGTAGACGACGAGTTGTGAGTAGTCGTACTCGAGCATGTCCCGCATGAGCGTGTGGATCCGTGACGCCCGACTCACGGTTCGGAGCGGTGGGAAGCCGCGCAGTGCCGTCTCAACAGTGACAGGGTTCTCGATCTGCAGGGCTATCGTCTCGATCCGCGTCACTGTCGTGACCAACGGAACTGCAATGGGGATGCCACCGTCGTACGGGTTGTGGACGATCGCGTTGCGCAATTCGGCAAAGTCGGTGAGTTCCCGATGATAGGTGCGGATTACCTTGTCCCGACGATCGAGGGAACGCACGAGAGTGCCTAATCCGCCACTCCGTGATGCGTCGGGATGACGACGCTTGATTGCGGCTTCGATTCGCGACACAGCATCAAGGAAGCGACGCGCCAGCGTCTCAGGCTGCTCTGCCAACTCCGTCATTATCAGGCTCCAACACGGTCTGCAGGAAGAAGCTGGCTTCGTTCGCCGCTCCACACCACGACGAGCTCGTCACGTGCCCGAGTCGCGGCAACGTAGACGAGCGAACGCTCGCGAAGCATGGCATCCGCGATCTCGCCCTCAGGTACGTTCCCGAGCGCGAACGCGGACGGGACGGCACCAGCGCTCATCTCGAAGAGCACGACCTTCGAGAACTCCATGCCCTTCGCGCGGTGCATCGTCATGACCTGCACCGAGCCGTTCGATGAGCTCGACGTGTCCCGTTCCACGAAGCGCACGGGGACTCCCGCGTCCCGGAGCTCCCGCTCCACGGATTCGGCCGTGTGGCGTGTTCGCGTCAGCACGCCGATCGTGTGAGGTGCGGCGCCGTCGTCGATCCAGGCCTGTACGGTCGTCGCCGCTCCGGCGTACTCCGCCGCCAACGAGTCGTAGCGTCGCAGCTGCGGCTGCGGTCCGGAGCGCGACGACCGGTAGCCCTCGACGCTCGCCGATTCGTCGCTCAGATCCGAGTACTCCGCACCCGAGAGCACGTCGACGGCGAAGCTCAGGTTCTGCGCCGTCGTCCGGTAGTTGAGCGTCAGTCGCCGCGAACGCCCACGGATGTTGATGCCGTACCGCGCCAGCACCACCTTCTGCCCGTAGATCCGCTGGTGAGCGTCCTCGGCCAGGAACAGGTCGTTCGGTCCCTGATCTACCAACGCCCGCAGGAACCGCAACCGAGACGGCGTCAGATCCTGCGCCTCATCCACCAGCATGCTGTCGGCAGGCCGCTCGAGCCCTCGCCGCACCCGATCGTCCAGCGACATAGCCGCGATCATGGCCTTCTCGTCCCAGTCGGTGGTGCCCGCGATAGCAGCCGCCGCCCGGTATGCGGCGATGACCTCCCATACCGCCTTCCGTGCTGCCCGCGCCAGCGGCACGCCACGGCCGGGTCGCCGCACGGTTAGGTAGTCCGCCTCTGTACGCACGAGGTTCGGCAGCACCACCGTCGCGTACTCCGCCTCGAAGAACGTCACGCTGCGCAGGTGCGGCGGGAGCTCGGTCACTCTGTCGATGGCGGCCTGCCAGGCGCCTTGGGCTGTTTGCGACACCACCTCGATCGTCCGTGGCCCGAGCACGCGTTCGACGGCGCCCATCGCGCCTTCGGTCGATGCCAGGCCGGCATCCGGCGCCGTTAGCACCTTTCGCACCAGTGCGTCCACAGACGCCACTGTCACACCCGAGCCACCGAGCGAGACCGTGGGCACCTTCGGATCCAGCACCGCCAACTGATCAGACAGCGAGTCCGCCAGCGTTCGGTTGAACGTCGTCAGCACAACCCGCGTAGCGGGATCCGAACGGACCAGGTGCCGCGCCCGGTGCAGTAGCACGACCGTCTTTCCAGTCCCCGCCCCGCCAGAGAGCCGGAACGCGCCGTTCCGCTTCCTCGTCGCATAGGCCCGCTGCTCGGGGTGCAGGAAAACCCGCCACGCGGCGAAGTCGCCCTCGACCGCCGCGCGCAGCTCCTCGTCGTCCTCGATGAACCGGAACTGCAGCTGTGCACCCTTGCGACGCATGGCCGCCAAGAGCTCGTCGTCCTCAGTCTTGGGCGCCGGCGGCTCAACCGCAGGCCCCTCAACCGCCGACTCCTCGTCCTCAGGATCGGGAATCAGCCCGATGGTCATCTTCACCTGGTCGAGCTTCTTGCCGAATGCCAGGTCGAGGACCGCGACACCCTGCCACTGGGCCGGCGCCTCCTCGGCCAGTGCCAGCAGGGCCTCTTCGTTCGTCACGGCCACGGCCGCAGCCGCGAAGGCCGCCTCGATACCCAGGGCGAGCAGATCCTGCTCTGAGATCCCCTGGGTCTCGAGCATCGGGTACGAGATCACCGGCTCAGGTGCCTTCGGCGCGGACTGCGTCCACTCTGGCGTCTTATGGAGAGTCGGCTCCGTCTCCTGGATCAGCTCGGCGATGCCGTTGACGGGGTTGACCCGCAGCCGCACCTTCTTCGCATAGGTGATCGCTTCGTCGTGCGGAAACGTGCCCACATATAGATAGTGCGGCTCCGGATCGGCCTCTCCCTGCAGCTTGAACAGCACCGCGCGCCAGAAGTCGTTGACCCGCCCCGTCCGCACTCGCGCATCGAGGGTCCCGGTGATGGGCTCGATGTGCAGGCCGGGCAGCGCGTCGTCCTCGCCGAGCTTCTCCAAGAACTCGAAGACGGACTTCTTGACGCTGCCGTCGAGCTTCTGCTTCCCGGCCTGCATGATGACGTGGGGCATCAGTCCTCCAGTGCCTTTCTCAGCTCTGCGACGTCAGCAGGCACGAGCCGCCAACCCTGTGTCCGGAGCGACTCGCGGTCTGCCTCTGCAAGTTCACCCATGTCGACCGCCACCTTGACAGCGGGCCACGACAACGTGATTGGGATGCCATCTCCAGCCTCCTCGCCGAGCACCGGCGCCGGGGCAACGAAGGAGAGATCCGCCAGCGAGTAGAGCAACTCCCGCTCCTCCGGCATCGCCTCGTGGATCAGGGGCGCCCAGGCAGGTGAGATGTCCTGCTCGTCAGCGGCAGTGTGATCCTCGGGCTCGACGGCGGGGCCCGCCTTCGTGATCGACGCTGCGGTGATCCGCATCCCGCCCTCGCTGAACGACAGCAGATTCGCCAGCCTCAGCCACTCTCTCCAGGCATCCTTGTGATCCTGTCCGACGGCGTCGGTCCGGTCGTCGAGCACGGTCGCGATCTCGCATGCGAAGCTCGTTCGGTCGGTGACGCGGACGGCGACGGCGAGCGTGTCGTACCGCCACACGCCGCCGACCGTCGCACCAGTCGGCACCGGGTCGCCGTCGAGCGCCCGCACCCCAGCTTCGGCGAGAGGAACCTCACCGTCGAGGCCTTGGCCTCTGGCCTTGGGGAGCACCAGCAGCGGCAGCCACCGAGCCAGGGCCGTGCGTCGATCCGGCGCCGGGTTGCCGATCCAGTCGATCAGCAGCTCGAACGGAGGTCGTGTCACCAGGTCGAGCGTGGCCGGCGAGAGCCCATCCTTAGCCTGTGCGAGGACGACCTGGGTCGCCCCGGGAGCTAGCCACGGAACCGTGACCGAGCCCGTCGACGGCGTGCGAGCGGCGTCGAGGTCCTCCCATGTGAAGGCGAGCACCTGATAGCCGGCGATCCGGAGGTTTTCACGCTTGGCAGCGTCGTCGGCGATCCGGTTCATGATCGGAGAGGCGTGGTAGCGCCAACCATCGGTGAAGATCGCGGTTGGTGGAATCTCCGGGTGGTTGCTGGTGAGCACGAAGTCGGGCTTGGAGCCGGCGACGAACTGCTGCGGCTCCAGCCGCCATCGTCTTCCGCCGCCGAGCACGATCTGCCAGGCGGTGCCCTCGGTGCCTGGCTGCTCGGTGATCGTTGCGCCAAGGGTCTCCAACCGCTGTCGCAGCACCATCCGGAACAGCTGCTCGAGCTGGGACTCCCGATCCGGTGCCGTGGGCTCCTCGGCGGTCACTAACCACCGCATGTCCTCGGCCACCTCGAGTAGTTCGTCAACACCCGTGGGTGCCGAGCCCGAGAACAGCAGTGCTCGCAGGGCCCGCTCAGCAACCGCCCGCGAGGTCCGTTCCACGGCGGCGCCGTGTGCGAACGGGAGCAGGCATCGCTCGCAGGCCAGCCGTCCTTCGAACCGGCAGGGGCACTCCCGCAGCACGTACCACGCCCGGCGGAGCATCGCCCACACCGCCTCCGGGTCGGCCAGCTCGGCCAGATATCCGGTACCCCCGGGCACGATGTCGTGGAGCAGCAGCGCGTCCGGATTCTCCTCATCGCGCGGGGAGGGGTCCACGATCGGCGCGATGGCGAGGTGGTCCGGTGACCCACCGTGCCGTTCCCGTAGCGCCAGCAGCACAGCCGCGGACAAGCTCGGGATGGCGAACCGATCCCCCAGCGTCACCGACGACGGCAGCCGCAGCACCAAACCCTCGGTCCGCAGCGACCTGGTGAGCGCGATGCTCGTGGCCTCTTCCTCGGTGGCGCGCCGAAGTCGACACCAGGGTCGGTGCTCGCTCGCTCGGTTTGCTCCGGTCGTGGTGTCGAGCTTTCCGCAAGCTGAGCACAGCCGGAACAAGGGTGCGGTGCTCTCCTCGTTCGCCAGCGTTCTCGATGCCCCCCGAGCGCTGCCCTTGCCGAGGTTGGCCCAGCGCACTGTCATGTCTCGGACGTAGGTGGCGCCGAAACCATACGAGTCCACGAACCAGCGCCGCACCACCCGCTCGGGGTCGATGTCGGCGAGCGTCGCTACCTGGTACTGCTCGCGCAGCCGCTCATCGCGCTCCCCATCGATGACCGCCTCCTCGCGGCGCATCGCCGAGGAGACCCGTTTCATCTCCACGACGGGCAGCCGCTGCGCCACGTCCGCAATCCCGGTGGCGCGACAACGCGGACAGGTCGACGGCGCCGGCTCTTCCTCCTGCACGTAGCCGCATGCGGGGCAGCAGATCCAGGTGCGCACGGAGTCCGGGCCGAGCTCGACCGCGTCGATCTCGATCGCGTACCCGCGTGCATAGAACGTGGCCCCGGGAGCGAAGTCCCGCAGCGCCTGGGCTGAGCCGCGCTCGACCACGATCGGCTCGTCGCGGTACTCCTGCGTCTCCGGGTCGATCCACGAGAGCGAGACCTCGAGGGTCACGGAGTCATCCAGCAGCGTGTAGTTCGGCAGCAGCCCGAACTCCTCCAGCGTGGAGACCCAGTACTCCCCCCGCAGTTCGCTGAGCTGCTTCCCTCCGAGGCCATAGGCGGCCCTCGCGGTCCGCAGGTTGTCCTTGTCCTCCGAGGAGGCCGCAGGGCTCTCAGCCAGCTGCTGCAACTCGGGGATCGCCTTCTCGATCTCCTGACGGCGGAAGTCGAGCTCCTCCACCCGCGTTCGCCAGGCGGCGCTCGCGGCCAGGCAGCGAGCGGCGAGTCCGCTCGTCATCGGTGTGACGCCGTCGGGCCGGGTTGCCCACCCCCGCAGCAACGTGACGGCCGCTTCGGGCAGGTCGGCGAACGCGTCGAGGAACGCATCGAGGTGGACGCCGGAATCCTCCTCCGCCTCGTCGACGAGCGCCCGAAGATAGCTGCCCGGCTCGACGGAGCCGATCGCTTCGGGACTGGTGGCCGGGTGAGGTGCGTCGGAGCGGCGCGCGAGGGCGTCGGCGATCGAGGCGATGTACTGCCGCTGGAGGATCTCCTCGGCAGCCAGGTAGGTGGCCGGCGGCCTCACCTCACCGTTGATCGTCTGCAGCGGGGAGGTGAACCGCGGCAGCTGCTCTGCTCGACCGGTGACGAACGCCAGGGTCAGCGAGTTGCCGGTGAGTCGCCCCGCGCGTCCCACCCGCTGCAGGTAGGACGCCACCGACTTCGGCAGCGACGAGAGCATGACGGCGGACAGGTCGCCGATGTCGACGCCCATCTCCAGCGTCGGTGTGGCTACCAGCACGTTGGGGGCATCGGGTGCCGGGTCGGATGCCTTGAACTGGGTCTCGTACTCCAGCCGCACGTCATCCGGAAGCAGGCTCGTGTGCTCGCGCGCCACGACCCGTCGCACGTCGGGCGCTGCATACATGCGCCGGTAGAAGTTGTCCGTCAGCGGCTGTCGATGCAGGTGCCCGGCGCATCGATCCACCAAGCACGGTCCGCCGTCGAGCACCGCGACGCGTGCCACCGCCGCGTGTACCTTCTCCCCGCAGGTGTCACAGGCGAGCGCAAGATCACCCCGCTCGAGCGCTGCGACATCAGCACGCAGCACCGTGACGTTGTCCGGGCTGAGGTGGAAGGTCGTGGCACCGGACCCGGACTGCCTGGTGCCGACCACGGTCCTCTTGGCCAGAGCGGTCAGCAACGCCCGCGTCAGGTGGGCACCACCGGTGCGGTCGACGCCCATCGTCTTCGACGTCCATCCCGAGTACCAGCCGCGCGGCGAGGTGGCCGGCTCGAGATCGGAGTCGGTGGCGCTGCCGCCGAGCCGTGGGTATCCGGGGGCTGACGCGCCTCGCGGGAAGGCGGGCATCCCGTCGTGGCGCGGCCGGCCGCCCCAGATGGACCAACGGCGCCCATCCTCGGCGCGGAACGTGTCGAACCATTCGTGCTGCACGGCACCGCGAGTGCGCATGCGATGTAGGACACCGCGGACCCAGCGCACGAGCTGGGTGTCGTCAGGGCCTAGGCCGTCGAGCAGGTCGGTCGCCCCCGGCGTCTCCAATGCCTCCCGGGCTGCGGCGAGCAGCACGGCGTCGTCGACGTCGACATCAGCCACGACGGAGCCGGTGGCCTCGAGCGTGCGCCCGACGGCCGAGCGCAGCCCGAACTCGAGCTGCACGTCGAGCATGAGTCGCTTGCGGACGCGACGAATCACGGCGTTCGGCACGTCCCGGAGACGCTTCGCCTCCCAGAACCGCCGGAAGGCGCTCCGGTCGGCGAGATCCGGAGGGAGCAGGAGGTAGCGCTGGTGGGGGTCGTCGGCGCTGCGGATCATGTTCTCGACGAGCTGAGTGAGGTCGACGGCGCCTCCATCCATCGCCTGGTGCATCACCCCGCGCAGGGTCAAGGCGTGCGAGCGGGCCTGGACGAAGCCTGCTCGGTGGGCAGCGTCCTGGACGCTGTCGGTGAAGACGAGCGCCTTCTTCTCGGCAGCGTCGAGGTTGGGCGTCCCGAAGAGACCGGTGAGAGCCACGGAGAGGAGGGTCGCGATCGCTGAGCCGAGGAACCGGATCGCGTCGGGCTCTTCGCAGGAGGGGCAGACGTCGTCCGTCGAGCGCTTCCCGGCATCGTCACCGCGGTGGGTGAGCACGGGCAGCAGGTCGCCTTCTTGATGGGCGGCGTCGTCGCGGCGCAGCACGAGCCGACGCTCGGGCACGTGGAACCAGATGAAGTTCCTGTGCTCGGCATCGGTTGGTGCGCCGTCTCCCACGGTCTCGGCCTCGCCGGGTGCGTGGATGAGTGGCCGGAACCGTTCGTCGCGTCGCAGGTGCCGGCCGCGGATGTCGGCGTCCGAGGTGTCCAGGTCGGTGCCGGTCGGGGCGAGGGCGACACCCCAACCGGAGCGTCCGCAGTGACGGCAGTAGATCGCAGGGAACCCGGGGCTGTCCTCCTCGCCGTGCGAGGTGATGACCACGCCGTCGTCGCTCCACCGGAACTGTGGCGATGAGCCGGCGATCCGGTCGACGCGGGTGAGCTCGCGGACCCAGAGGTGGACGTCCACCGACACGGCGTCACGGCCGACGCGCGCGCGCAGGTGAGACAGCGCTGTGAGGATCGTCGAGACGACCGTGATCGGGTCATACTCGGCGTCCGCACGGCGGGGCGTCAGCGCGGTCGCGAGCTCAGTGAGATCGAGGGCGTCCCCGGTGAGGTCGCCGAGGTCGGCGATCACGGGATGGGCCTTGGCGAGCTCCAGAAGATCCTGCTCGTCGAGTGTGGACAGGTCCGGCAATGCCCAGTCAGCTGAGGCTGCGGGCGCGACGGCGCCCACCTCACGTGTGAGGTCGACATCAGCTGGCGCGACGCGGAACAGAGCTGCCAGGGCGGCGCGCGTGAGTGCCTCGGCGTCGAGCCGCTGCCCGGCGAGAGCGGCAAGGTCGGATGCCGCGTCGGGGAGATCCAGCGGCAGCCATCGGTGGGCGCGGGCCCAGCGCGGCGCTTCGCCGACCCAGTCCTCGATCGCGATGCGCGACTCGGTGATCACCGCGTCGGGACCAAAGGTCTCGCCGGTGACGGTGGTGGCGAACTCGAGCAGAGCGGCGGTACCGGTGGCGTCCTCGCTGCTCCCGAGCGTGGCGGAGGTGGCGACGGGGGTGATCCGGCCGAGCGGGCGGGCGCGGTCCGCGGGCGTGATGGTGGGGTCGTCGTCGCTCCAGTAGGACTTGAGCGCGATGCCGAGGCGGCGCAGCAGCATGGAGACGTCGGTGCCCTGGGCGCCGTCGTAGGTGTGGAACTCGTCGATGACGAGGTAGGTGAGGCTGGTTGCTGACTCCCGCCAGAGCTTGGCGTCCTTCTCCCGGAGCAGGAGCTGGTCGAGCATCTTGTAGTTGGTGAGCAGGATGTCGGGCGGGGTGTCGCGGATAATCTCGCGGCTCGTGATGAGGCCATCCACGGTGACCTTGGAGCGTTCCGGTCCGCCCTGGCCGGTGTAGAGGGCGGCGGTGATGCCGTCGAGGTCGGCGTGCTGGGTGAGCAGAGTGGTGAGTCGGCCGGCCTGGTCGTTCGCCAGTGCGTTCATCGGGTAGAGGATGATCGCCTTCATCCCGTCGATGCCCTGCCGCTTGGCGCGACTGACGTGGTCAAGGATCGGCATCAGGAACGACTCCGTCTTGCCGGACCCGGTCCCGGTCGTGACGAGCGTCGGCAGCGGCCTTGGGTTGGTCAGGCTCGACAACCGCGCGAAGGTGGCGGCCTGATGCCCGTAGGGCCGGAATCCCTCGTACCACTCGAAGTGCTCACGCCATCCCTCTGCGGCACGGGCGAACGGCAGTCGAAGCCGGACGTAGGGGCCGCGGAACATGCCCGATGTGGGGTTGTCGAGAAACTCCGTTAGAGCGAGCCGGGTGCCGACATCGTTGAGCGAAAACGTGGTGCCGAGGTACTCGAGCAGGCTGCTGCGTTGCGACGCTGCCTGGGTGACGGGGATGAGTTCGCTCATAGAGTCATCCGATCGTCCTAGTGCGGTCCGTCTTCGCCATGCGCCGGACGCCCCTGACGGCGATGCGCTCCGCTTGGGCCCGAGTGCCGCCCCACGCGGTGTACCTGTAGCCGCCCACCGTCGCGATAGCGCGCCAAGGCCGTCGTCCGAAGGCCGTTGCTTCCATCTCACCAATCGTCTTGATGCTGCTGACCTCGATCGGTGAGAGGTGTTGGCGCGGTGCTTCCTCGCGATCTCGGCGTCCGGTGACATCGCCTACCCAGGCGACGCCGTTCCAGTACTGGATGCCGTCGCCGCTCTCCGCGACGTACCAGTCGGGGATCGCATGCCGCTTGGGCTTGCGCACCGGGACGTGTCCCACACGAGCCGAGACATGCTCTGTCCACCTGTCGCCGTCCCAGTAGCGGAACTGTCCTGGGTGCATGGGGTCCGGGTACCACGCGGCGGCGAGCATCTCAACCCTTCAGCCGCTGCTCGAAGACGGCGTACGCCTTGCGCATGTCGGCCTCGCGGTCGAGGGTGACGAAGGGGAGCTCGTAGGTATAGGCGATGCCGCTACCCGGGTGGACAGCGGTGCGTTCCTCCTCGGTGATCGCGTCACCCTTCTTCCGCCACACCGAGAGCACAGAGTTGGGGACCAGGCGACCGTTCTCGTCGTAGAAGTATGTGTTGCGGTCGTAGCCGTAGAGGACCGGAAACTGGGTGCGGTAGATCGTGCACAGCTCATCGGCCGTGAGGCCGAGCGACAGCGCGACCAGCGCGTCGATCTCGAGTAACGCTTGCCGGCGGTCCTCCGCCACCCGTAGCGGCGTGTCCGGTGTCCACTCGGGGCCGACGTCGCCGAGGTCGGCCCAGCCCGAGCGCTCGGGAACGCAAGTCCAAGAGTCGCGCCTGAAGTCTGCGTCGAAGCAGTCCGTCCAAAGCCGCGCGTAGACCTCAGTCAACGCGTTCAGGCGAAGCGCACGCAGGACGACCTCACCGCTTAGCGCCGCGTCCACGTATGGAAGCCGTCCCACGGTGGTTGCAGAGATCGTGGACTTTGGCGCCACACGCACAGCGAAGTCATGCACAAGTGAGGCCGCGAAGCCAGCGATTACTGCCGTCTTTCCCTGTTGACTCGGTAGTGCGAGCGAGCTTACGCCATGAATATGCGCTGCTCCGGGAGGGATCAAGGCAGGTGTGAAGGTTCGCTCTCCCGAGTTTGCCGCCATATTGCGCCAGGCGATACGGTAGAAGTCACGTGCCGAAACTGTCTCTGCCTCTTGACGCAGACCTTCGGCGTCGGCTGGATCGTCCGTGTCGACGGACTGCTTCCAGTGCGTATATGCCGCGTCGTAGCGCGAACGGGCACCTCCTGGCTTGTACTGGGTAATCGGTATTGCTGTCGGCGCGAGTGCCTCAAAGTCTGTGACCGACCAGTCCAGGTTGTGCAACATGGTCTTGTTAGGCTGCTTGTAGAAGGGCGTTGCAACGTGAATGTGTGGGCCTTGAACAATCGCGTCCATCCACGAGTTTGGTGCGCCCCACTCGGTGGCGATGTACCCCGCCCGCCGGTCGCGGCTCTCGTGCCACCCCTCTGAGAAGAAGAAGTCACCGACTCGGCCAGCACGGGCTAGCTTCTCGACCACCATTGACGTCGACCGGTTGACTGCATACACCATCCGCGATTGCGATACGGGGATCGGTGCGGTCTCGAGAACGCTATGCCACACCGAGAGGACACCGATATCCACGTTCATGATACGTCTAGAGTGTGGGCGAACATCCCAGTTTCCAGCGGGATCCTTTAAGCCTGGTTCTTCGCCAGTGCCGTCGTGAACCAGCGACCGAACGGCTGTCTCCGGATGGTATAGCGATGTTGCCTGCAAGAAGGAGGGCTGCCGGGGCGACGCGTATATGTGGACGCCGTAGTTGTTGTGATGATCAACCTCGAAGAGCACCAGCTCATTCACGAAGTGCCAGTGACGACGCAACCGCTCGTACGCTGACGCCCGCAGGAGGCGCGCTCTCTCGTCGGTGAAATGCGACTCGGGGTGGATAAGACCGATGGCGCCGTGGCGCGAACGGTGGCGCCAAGTCGCTTCCATGAAGCAGCGGTACAGATCGGGCTGCAGGCCATCAAGGCGTGGGTAGTTTGGTCGAGCCCCGAGAAACGAGATCGTCGCAGACATCGAGGCTATTCCCTCAATTACGATTGCTGCGCCAGCCGGGCGGGCGAGTGCGCTTTCGAGTTTCGCGCGGACCTCTGACTGCGGCGGCCTGATTGTGAGTTGCCACCATGGGTCGTTCTCAGCGAGCAGTGCGTTGAGGTCAGTACGTGGACGCACCCAGGGCGGGTTACCCAATTGGAGATCGAATCCGCCGCGGCGCGCGAAGACAGGGGCGAAGTCGAGCTCCCAGTGGAAGAACCCTTGCTGCTCTGCGACCGTTGCGCACACATCGAGCCACGGATGCGTCTTGCGTACAGCCTCCGGGTTCAACGCTCCGGCGAACCCGAGGTCGGTCTCCTCGGCAACTCCGAGCTCGGCCCAGTCGGCACCAGATGCAAGAGTCTCGTCGCCGCCACGCCACTTCCTGCCGGACCCAGTCGAGGCGCCATCGCCCTGCCAGCCGAGCAATCCGCGGACGGCATCGATCCACTGCTCGAGGGTCGGCGGATCGATGCGCTCGACCTGCGACTCGCCGTCCTCGCAGACGGTCGTCTGCGTGGTCAGCTCACCGTTGAGCGGCCAGAACCACAGCGCATTCCACGCGTCCATCACGGTGCGAAGCCGCCGATATGCCCCACGCGCGTCGGCTAGAGACTCCTCGATCTCCTCACGGGTGACCGTGCCACCCACTGGCAGGTCTTCGGCGCCCCAGACTTCGATGGGTCGGCGGATCTGCTGCTCGGCAATCGTCAGGCGCCGGAGCGCGAAGTCCCAGAGGCGCTCGGCGCGGTTCGCAAGGCTGGCGAGCTGCTCGACTTGCTTCTTTGACGGCCTCTGCTGCACGTTCCTGCGCCACGTCTTGAGGGCAGCTCGGCTCTCAGGGTTGAGATCTGCGATCACTCTCGCCTCGTTGAGTTCTTCAGAGGACCCCCAGCCCCGGGCTGGCAGCAGGAAGTGGTGGATGCCGGAGAAGGACTCGCCGTCGAGCGGCTGGTCGGTCGGGATGGCCTTGAGCCAGGACTTGTCGGCGACCTGATCGCGCCGGAACGTCGTGCGGCGGCATCCGATGAGGGAGTTGCCGCGTTTGAGGTGCAGGCCGAACCAGGGTGCCTTCAGTCCTTCGCCCATGGTGTCGAGCCAAAGCGAGATCTCTGCCAGTTCCACCGCAGTCGCGTTGAGGTCGACGCCGTACACGTTGTGCAGGGCGAGGTAGGCCTTGACCTTCTGCAGTTCGCGTGGGTAGTCGTCGGGGTCGATCCGTTGACCTAGCTCCTCCTGCCGCCGCCGTAGGTATTGCTCCGCAAGCTGACGCACCGCTTCGATCGCGAACGCTCCGGACCCGAGTGCCGGCTCGCAGACGGTGAGGTCGAGGATGTCGCGGGCGGGGGTCGTGGTGTCGTCCTGGTCCAGCAGCTCCTCGAGCGCCTGTCCCACCGTGAACCGGGTCAGCACCTCCGGCGTGTAGTACGACGCCGACTGCTGCCGCTCCCGACCGGAGAGCCGGAACACGAACGTGCCGCGCCTGTGCAGCACACGCTTCGGCTCACCCGTCACGGGGTCCTCGGTGCGGACGAAGTCCTTCTCGTCGATCGAGTCCGCCCGGTGGGTGGGGACCACCCACGAACCTTTCTCCGAGTCGCCACCCTTGGCGACCTCGTACAGGTCGTCCTCCGCGAAGAAGCCGGTGTAGCTCATGAGGCCCTCGTACACCGCACCCAGCTGGTTGATGCCGAGCTCGGCGTAGGAGATGAAGCCCCGGTCCTTGCCGCGCGACGCCTTGCTCAGCAGCAGGTGCTGCAGCACCTGCTGGAGCGCTGCGTTGCCGAGGCCGACCTCGTCGATGTGAGCCGTAGCCCTGTGCTCGAACAGGTCGGCGCGCAGCGCGCGGAAGGTGAGCCCGTCCCCGATGGTGCCGTCATCGCCCTCGTGAGCGCCGCCGTCGTGCCCTTCATCGACCAGACGGAACAACGCGGCGAGCGAGGCGTACAGGTGAGTGCCGCTCTGCTTGCGCGGTGAGGCGAGCTCGACCTGGACCAGGTCACGCAGCCGGTCCAGGCTGTAGCCGGCCTCGTACGCCGGGACACCCGAGGGCAGCACCCCCAGCTCCGGGGACGCCTCCGCATACAGCAGGAACAGGATCCGGTACAGGAACCGCAGCGACTGCTTCGCCAGCGGCTGCGCCTCACTCTGCGGCAGCGGCGCCAGCCCCTGCGCCCTGCGACGCAGCACCACCTCGTTCGCGATGATCTCGATCGACAGCCGCACGCCCTCGCGCAGGTCCTTCGAGACCCCGACGGTGTGCTTGATCGACTCCTCGAGTGTGCCGGTCCACCAGATGGCGCCCTCGGCGTCGGGTGCGAGCGAGGCAGCATCCAGGCAGGTGAGCGCGGTGTCGGTCTCACCACCCCTGGTGTCGTCCGCGCGCTCGGCGACCAGCTGCATGTCGACGGCCAGGTAGCGGCCCTCGGGCCAGCGGGTTCGCTCCGCAACGAGCGCGACGCCGCCGGCGAGGACGAGCGCGAAGGCGGGTGCGTCGTCGTCGACGAACAGGTGCGAGAGCAGCCGTGCGACCGAGACGATCCGGGTCTTCTCATCGACGTCGTAGGGGGTCAGCAGCGTGGCTGCGTCCTTAGCCAGCAGGTCGTCCACCTCGGAGACCGCGACGGCCTCGACGATGACCAGCGGTGCGGCGCCGGTGAGCCCGGCGGTCGACAGAGCGACGACCGGGCCGTGGCGCTCTTGGCTCAATCCGATACGCGTGTAGCCGAGGACCTCTCGCAGTCTCTCGTAGAGGGCCGGGAGCTCGGCCTGTTCGCCGTCTTCGGTGAGGGTGCTCAGTGCGGACAGCAGATCGCGGCGGGCGTCGAGGTAGCGCTGGCGGGTGCTGTCGTGCCCCTCGGCGCGAGCCTCGTCCCACACCTTGCGACGCTCGAGCACCTTGGCGCGGAACGACTCCTTGCGGGAGTCGGTGGTCATGAAGTGCTCGCTGATCCAGCTCTCGCCGACGACGATCGCGTCGCTCGCCGCCATCAGGCTGCCCCTCCCGTGGTCCACCCGGGTTCGTCCGGCACCACCACGAGCAGCGGGCGCAGCAAGGTGCGCTCAGGCCGCATCGCCTGCGCGATCTCGGTCTCCTCGGAGACATCCCGCGTCCGCTGCTTGATCGCCTCCCGCTGGATCAGGGCTTCGGCCGCGCGCGTCCACTGCTCGGATCGGGCGATCCAGGCATCGACACGCCTTTTCGTCTCGTGTCCGATGGCTTCGATCTGGTCTCCCACCTGAACCGCGGCAGCGTCGACGGCGGGAGAAATGAACTCGTTCAGGTGGTCGAGGCGCGGGACCGACCCGGTGTTGGTGTCGAGGAGGTCTAGCGCCCCGACGGCGTCGCTCGCCGAGGCGAACGGGGTCACCAGAGGTCGGGCGGTCGGGTTACCCGAGAGGAAGGTGGCGTGCAGATAGGAGGCCGCAACCACCTGGCCGCGGGCGTTGGTGAGTGTGGCTTGCAGCAGCACTGTCGGGGCGTCGACGTCCCCGCGGACGGCGAACACGTGGCCGCGGCCTAACTCGGCCAGGGCACGGTCAGCGGCCCAGTCGAGGACCGGGTGGAGGGGTGCGAGGTAGTGGGCCTCTGGCCACGCGGAGGTGGACTCGGCGGCGACTGCTTGGGCGAGCACGGTCTTGCCCCGTTCGACCGTGGTGGCCAGACGCAGCCGGTCGGTCACTTGTCGGTCCCGCAGGTACGACTGCGGGAGCACCTGCAGCCGCTGCCGCAGATCGGGAGGCGGGGTGAGGGTCGCGATGGCGTGGGTGGGCTCGGTCTTCCACTCCACGCCGTTCTCCGGGGGGAGACCTGGTGTCTTGAAGGCCTGGTGCAGGGCCGAGTCCAGGAAGGCGACCTCGCCGTCGAACAGGCCCGACCCGGCCACGCTCTGCGGCGAGGGACTCGGGTGGGGAACTGCGTCGTCGTCGTCCATCCCGAGGCTGAGAAGGCGGGCGAGGAAGCCGTCGACGCCGTCGGCGTCGACGACCTCGTCGACGGTGCGGACGGTCTCCTCGAAGGAGCGGGCGCCGCGGATGACGTCGCGGATCGCATCCTCCTCGGCCTTGACGTCGTAGGTGCCCATGAGCGAGGCGGTGTCGCCGAGCGCGGTGTGCGCCTCGTGCTCGCGCTCGACGAGGCGGGTCAGCACGCGGATGTCGCCGCCAAAGCGTTCGGTGCTGGGCGAGAGCAGCAGCGTGGTGAGGCGGGGTTGCTTTCGTTGCCCGTACCGGTCGATACGACCGTTGCGCTGCTCGATGCGGATGAGGCTCCACGGGATGTCGAAGTGGATGAGGTGATGGCACTGGGTATGGAGGTTGACACCCTCGGATGCGACGTCGCCGGTCACGAGGACGCGCGCGCGAGAGGAGGCGAGCTTGAAGTCCTCGACGGTGTCCTGCTGCTCGACGTCGGAGAGGCCGCCGTGCATCAGCTTGACCTGACCGTCGGCGAGGCCGAGGTCGCGCTGGAGGTTTCCCTGGAGCCAGGTGAGGGTGGCGATGCGCTCGGCGAACACGACGGCGCGGGTGTCGCCGTTGTTGCCGACGCCGATCTCGCGGAGGTGCTTGAGGAGCTCCTGGTACTTGGCGGAGGGCTGCTCGAGGGCTTGCTGTGCGAGGTCCTTGAGGGTGTCGAGGGCGGCGCGCTCGCGAGCGGCGGCCTGGGTGTCGTTGGCGGATATGCGTGACTGTCGGTCGGTGACCGTGGCGAGGAGAGCCGCGGGTGAGGAGAGGAACGCCTTGGCGAGGGTCCAGGCGAAGAGGGTGCTGCCCGAGCCGGAGTACGGGCCGCTGCCGGTCGGCCACAGCCAGGTGTGCTCGAGCTCCTCGGCGATGGCGTCCTCGCCGGGGGACGGGTCGACGATGCGGAGGTCCGGGGGAAGGCGTTCGGCCCAGTCCGAACCAACGACGCTGGCGACATCCGGGGAGTGCCGGTGCCGGCGGATGACGAGCCGCTTGACCTCGCTCTCGATGAGGTCGCCCTGGGGCGTCACAGCGCTCGGCTCGAGCATGCGGATGAGCTCGGCGAAGGACTCGGCGCGGCCGTTGTGCGGGGTGGCGGAGGCGAGGATGAGGGCGTCGGTCTGCCGGGAGAGCAGGGTGGCGAGCCGGTTGTTGAGGGTGGCGCTGTTGGTGACGTTGTGGGACTCGTCGATGACGACGGCGTCCCAGCGGTGACGGCGCAGGTGGTTGATGTAGGTGTCCGACTTCAGGGTGTCGATGGAGATGATGACGCGCTTGAAGTAGGTGAACGGGTTGCGGGTCGCCGGGAGCAGCTGACGGATGCGCTGGATGCCGTTCGAGTCCAGGCGGACGAACGGGAGGGCGAACCGGGTCCAGAGCTCGAACTGCATCTGCTCCAAGACGTGCCGGGGCGTGACGACGAGGATGCGGTCACCGCGGCCACGACGAACCAGCTCCGCGAGGATCATGCCGATCTCGAGGGTCTTGCCGAGCCCGACGGCGTCCGCTAGGAGGATCCGCGGGCGCAGGTTGGCGGGGTCCAGGGCCTGGCGGACGGCCTTGAGCTGGTATTCGAGTGGGTCGGCGAGGGCGCGGTGGGCGACCGTGAGCTCTCGCTGGTCGATCGGGACCGGCGTCTTGCGGAGCATCGCCTCGAGCCAGATACGGCTTCGACGGAAACCGGGAGAGTCATCGGCTTGGACCTTGGTGAGGCGCGGGTCTGACTCGACGACCGTGTCGATCGCGGTGGAGAAAGTGGCGGTGGTGTCCTTCGTGATGCCGGTCAGGCCGTAGACGTGGACGAACCAGCCGTCGGTGGTTCGGTCGGCGCCTGTGACGAGCCACTCCTCGTCTCGGATCACGACCGTGGATCCGGGGGCGGCGTTGAAGGTGGTGCTCCTGCGTGCGGGCTCGGCCCTATCGCGGAGGTTGCCGTCGACTGTCAACTCTCACCCCTTGGTCCGTTGCCTCGATTGGAGCGTAGCGGCGGCCGCGGATTCTCTCGCAGCTGACGGACCTGCAAGCTCATACACGGAGATCCTCCGGCCAGCGCGCCGCGGAAAACGATCGAGACTTCGGATGAGGAACCGGCGAGTCTCGGAGGTCAAGGTTGCCGGGTGTCGGCGCAAGATTCGATGAGATCTCTGCCGCGCCGGACGCAGGCGTAGGAGCTTACGCCCCTCGCAAGCGACTAGGGTTGAGAGGTCCTGGAGTAGGTGCCAGGCCGAACTTCGGAGGGACGCATCATGGCACTGGACCAGATCACCAAGGCGCTTGTTGATGAGTATTTGAACGAAGCCAACATGCCTTCGCAGGGCGAACCTACCGATTACGAGCGATTCGCCGCCTTCGTTCTTCTCAGCCCCCACATCGACGCAGCGGTCGACTACACAAACGTGATGTGCGGATCGGGCGGTGACACAGGACTCGATGCGGTCGGAATAGTTGTGAACGGAGAGCTAGTCTCCGACATCGATGATGTAGAAGCTCTGTCGGCTTCCGGATCTACCCTTGATGTGACATACATATTCATTCAGACGGAGACAGCAACCTCGTTCTCCACAGCTAAGATCGGACAGATCGCTTTTGGCGTCAAGGACTTCTTCGCCGAAGTTCCAAGCCTCGCACAAAATGACATTGTTAAGAATGCTTCGGAAGTCTCTCGTCAGATCCTCTCGAATGCCCGCCTCTTCAGAAATGGGAACCCGACCTGTTCTGTCTACTATGTAACTTCGGGCAGATGGACCGACGATAATGATCTGTCGGTTCGCGTTGCGGCCGCGCGGAGTGATATCGATGAGCTCAACCTGTTTTCAGCCGTCCAGTTCACTCCTCTCGGAGCTAGGGAGATGCAGCGCCGGTACCAAAGTTTGCGAACCGGGGTTGAGAAGGAGTTCACATTCCAGAATAGAATTGCCTTACCTGACATACAGGGAGTAGCAGAAGCCCACCTCGGGTATATCCCCGCAGCCGACCTCTTGACCGTTCTTGGAGACGAGGACGGCAACCTGATGTCTACAGCGTTCTACGAAAACGTTCGCGATTTCCAGGGCGAGTCCAACGCAGTCAACGCCGAGATTGCTAAGACCCTTGGAAGCGATAGTCGCGGTCAGTTCCCATTATTGAACAATGGTGTCACGATCATTGCAAAATCGGTACGCCAAGTAGGCACTAGATTTGTAATTCAAGACTTTCAGGTGGTCAACGGCTGCCAGACGTGCAATGTGCTCTGGACGAACCGGGACGCCCTCGATCCGACGGTGCTCGTTCCGCTACGCCTTATCAGTACAGACGACGAGGATGTAATCGTTGCTATCATCCGCGCTACCAACCGGCAGACCGAAGTCAAGGAAGAGCAGTTCTTCGCGACCAGTGACTACCTGAAGCAGCTCGAGCTCTTCTTTGATAGCACACCCACGGACCGGCGACTGTTTCTCGAGCGGAGGTCAAAGCAACACGCAAACGCGCCGGTAGAGCGGACGCGTGTCGTTCCCTTCAACAACTTGGTGCGAGCGTTTGCTTCCGTCATCCTAGACGACCCGCATCGGGCAACGAGGAATTACCGTCAATTGCTCGAGCGCATTCCCCAAGACATCCTGAATCCGAACCATCGGCCCGCTGTGTACATGGCCGCTGCCTCAGCGCTCTACAGGTTGGAATTCTTGTTCCGCAACGGAGCGCTGGACCGCCGCTTCACTCCGGCCAAGTACCATCTACTGCTGGCTAGTCGCCTGATAGCTGAGCCTAAGGTCCCAAAAATGCTGAATGGGTCGGAAGCTGATCGGTGGGCCTCTCGGCTCATTGACCTGTACTGGAACGCGCCCAAGGCAGAAGGTGTCTTCCGGGCAGCAGCCCAGACTATCGACGTGCTCGCACAGGGAGACCTGTCGCGAGACCGCATCCGGACGCTCCCCTTTACGGAGCAAGTCCTGCGCCACTACGCAACGACATCGCCGTAGGGGTCGCGCCAGTGTAGTGATGTGGCAGCAGTAGCGAATCGGACGAGAAATGAACTCTTTGCTCTTGCTTCTCCTTTTACTTCGGAGCTCGTGATTCGGTTGTTCCGGCTCCTTGTCGGACGTCCCAAGCGACGCGGACCAGTCTGGCGGCGCGCCCGCCCTGCGGCAGGCTCTCTATCGCCGACTAAGCGTCCAAGAGACATAACGCTCCAGCTGAGCCATTAATTGGACACCCGACTTGTCCCTTTCCGTGATCGCCTAAATATCAGTTCGTGGTCCCGGAAGAGTGGGGACGCATCTGCGAAGTCGTGAGGTTGAAGTGCTACCGCGGCGTAGTTGCGATCACTTCGGCTCGGATGATCGCGCTGGTCACTTGAGCGCCAACCGTTGAGTTGAACTTCTGTCGATGAAGCTCGCGTTCAACTAGAGATGGAGCGTGATATGGATCGAACCGACGATGAACGCATCCTGAAAATGCACGCGAATACGGACGAGATCCGAGCGCTGTGGTGCCGCGCCAAGATCCTGCTTCTGCTGTCTTTCGCTCGGCCAGGGTGACGGTCGTGTTGAGTCGCCTAGGCGGCGGGCCTGCCCGCTGCCCGGCTACTGAGCAGTGAAAGGCGGCGGGCTCCGTTGATGGTCTGGGTCTGCGAAAGTCCGCCGGGCCGATTTAGAGTGAACCTTGCCCATTGGTTGCCTCGTGTGGGTAGCGTCCGACCATGTACGTGGCGTCGGCGGGTCGGCAGTTGCGAGCGGTCGCGATCGCCGTGTCAAAGGTGCGGCCGGTGTTCGACCCGGTGGCGGGTGATGTGCGGGTCTCTGGTCAGTGTCGCGTGGACCTCTTCGAGGGCGGGCTCACGTTCGGGAAGCTTGACCTCTCGGTGCTCCTGGCGATCCAGTTGTACGCGCAGGTGGGAATGCTGTCGGATGCCCTGCGAGGTGCGGCGCGGCTGCTCGAGGACGAGCAGGTGCGTTTGGCGTGGCTGGGGCCTGCTGAAGATCGTAGGGGCGGTGATGGAAGGGGTGGTTACGGCCGTCGAGTCGTTCGCCTCGTACGTCGGTTCGGATGCCGGACCGGCCCGCGCTGCGGCCGCTGTGCTGGTGCGGCAGCCGGCGACTTGAGGCGCATTGGGAAGCTCAGCCATCTGCCGTCGCCCGCGAGCGTCACAACAGTCGGCTGCCAGATCCTTGCCTTCGCCTGGACAAGTGACCAGGTCGGCAAAGCGCCGCCGGACGTTGTTGCTCAAATGGGAACTTGGGGGCGTGGGTAGCACGGCCCTTACCCCCCATCATTGTCCACCTCCTGCTCGGAGGGCCGAGGCCCCCTCTAACGCGAGGTGCTGAGTCCCCGACCGGCAGCGTCGATGACCCGGTCGACCAGTTCAACCGCTGCGCAGACGTGTCGCAACTGCCTTGACGTCGTCCTGATCGATCAGCGGTGACCATCCACCCGGGTGGTGGAAGCCGAGAGCTACCGTGACCTCATGCGTACGCGGCGCCGGGAAGTGCTGACGCGCTGGCTGCTGCCGCTGGCCGCCGCCGCGCTCCTGGCCGCCGTGGTCGCACTCGCCGGCGGGTTCCGAGAGGCCCGCGGTGACGCCGGGCCAGCCGCAGAGCCGGGCGAGCAGATCAGCCTCGCCCGGTGGCACGTCACCGTGCGCGAGGTCGAGCTGGTCAACACCACGGCTGCTGGCTCGCCCACCGACACCGCACTGCGCGTGCACCTGACCGTCACCCTCACCGGCGAGGAGTCCCAGTTCGCGCTCCCCACCGGGCTCGTGAGCGTCGTGGTCCCGGGCGGCCCGGCCCCCAGCGCGGGGTTCGAGGCTGGCGACGTGTGGGCCAACCAGCTCGACCCCGATGTCGCCCGCACCTACGTGCTCGACCACCCCTGGCCCGCGCCCGGCGAGGACGGCGAGCAGGAGGCCGTCGCCGCGGTTCCGGACACCGTTGCCGTGGTGGTCCGGGACGAGACCTACGACGAGGGTCCGCTGTTCGGGTGGGAGTGGGGACTGGGCGACGTCGCCGCCGTCGTCAGCGTCCCCGTCACCGACAACCGGGTCGAGCCGTGAGCCGCTGGCGCGGATGGTCGGCGCTCGTGTGCTGCCTCGCCGGGGTCGCGGCGCTCACGATCATCACCGCGGACCGCGAGGTGTCGGTGCCCGTCAGCTACGCCGACGTCGCGGTCGGTGAGGCCGGAAGCTCCACCGACTTCGACGCACATGTCCTCGACGTGCGGGTCACTCAGGCGGTGCTGCGCGACGAGTACTCCGAACCGCTCACCACGGCAGCCCGGTTCGTCGTCGTCGACCTCACTGCCGACGCCCGCACCGACGACGTCTCGTTCAGCGGTGACGTCTGGCTCCTCACCACGACCGGGCACCGCTACGGTCCGCGACCGGAGTTCAGCCGCGGCCATCCGCCGTCCATCGAACCCGGCTTCACCGCGACCGGCACCTACGTCTTCCAGGTGCCGGCCGACCGCCTCGACGGCGCACGGCTGCTGGTGGAGCCACCCACCCCGCTCTTCCTCACCTATGACGTCACGGTGCGGGTCGACCTGGGCCTCACCGACGACACCCCGTTGCTGCTCGAGCCAGTGATGCTGCCATCTCCCAGCACGGAGGCGACGCGATGACGGCGGTCCGGCGGTTCCGGCTCGCGCTCGCCGCCGCGGTGCTGTTCGCGCTCGCGGTGGCCGGATGGCAGGCCGCGCTGCACTGGTCCGCCCGCAACCCGGTACCCGACGCAACCATAGGCCTCGGCGAGACCGCCGAGGTGGACGGCTCCACGTTCCGGCTCGACAGCATCGACGCCGTCCCGCAGCTACCGGCGATGGAAGACGACCAAGCTCCGGTCGAGGCGCCCCCGGGTGCGCTGCTCGTCCAGGTCGTCATCACCACCGAGATCGTCGGCAGCGACGTCGATCCCGCCAGCCACTACTGCGACGCGACCGCGTACGACGAGGCCGGCCGATCCTGGCGCCCGGACAGCCTCGGCTACACCGTGGCCGGACCGGCGGCCCACTCCTGCCACGGCACCAGCGAGGAGCCGATCCGCCCGGGCGAGCCGCTCGCCGTCGGGTTCGTCTT
Organism: Pseudactinotalea suaedae; assembly: GCF_009733815.1. Taxonomy (GTDB): domain Bacteria; phylum Actinomycetota; class Actinomycetes; order Actinomycetales; family Beutenbergiaceae; genus Pseudactinotalea; species Pseudactinotalea suaedae. The sequence continues at coordinate 100,521 of NZ_WNXY01000008.1, read as the reverse complement.
CGTGATGCCGGCCGACGCCGTGGAGGACCTGTACGTGGACCTGCAGCTCGGCTACGAGGGCGGGATGGTGCGGTTGACGGGCTGAGGCGGCTCCGCCGTCGGGCCGTCGTCGAGCGCCCGGCCGGACCCTTGCCGCACGCCCGCGACCTTGACGACCGCGCGGTCGAAGGCCGCCGCGTACAGCGCCACCGACGCGGTGAGGAACACCGCGCCGAGCACGAGGGCGAAGAACGGCTCGAGCGCGAACGTGACGTCGTCGGGCTGCGGACCGGCCAGCCGCACCAGCCCCTCGGACGCCCACACCTCACCCGCCCACAGCACGGTGGCGAGCACCAGGTAGACGCCCACGAACCGCGGGCCGGCGCGCCAGACGAGGCGCAGTGCGTTGGCGACCGGCAGGTACTTGTGGCGGAGGTCGTCGGTCGCGAGCGCGATCAGCGTGGGCACGGCGCCCGCCTGCACGCCGGTGCGCCCCGTCACGGAGTCGAGACGACCGGCGGCAGCCTCCAGGCGGGTCCCGGCCAGAACGTCGCGGCCGCGGAGCTCTCGCCAGCCGAACACAGTGGCGGCCAGCGCGAGCCACATCAGCGGCAGCAGCACGCGCTCGGACGTCGCGGGCAGCAGCGTGGTCCAGAACCAGGTGACGGCGCCGCGCAGGGCATCGGGCAGGCTCTCGCCGAACCAGAGCTGCCAGTCGGGGAGCCGGTCGAGCACGCCACGCCACGCCTGCCCGATCCACACCGAGACCATCCGCCCCTGCCACCAGTCACGGACCTGGCCGGCGCCGATGCCGAGCGCGACGAACAGACCGAACACGGCGGTGCCGTCGGCGACGATCGAGACGATGCGCAGCCCGAGCTGGACGCCGTCGCGAGCGCGCACCCGGGCGCGGAGCAGGGTGATCAGCTTGCCGGTGAGCCAGGCGCCCACGGTGAGGGCGGCGTAGAAGCCGAGGCGTTCGGGGGCGAAGCTGATCGACCAGCTGTCGGGCTCGGTGAGACCCTCGCGGCTGATGTTGGCGAAGAAGAGGTCGGACACCTCGTCCTCCACCAGCCCCCACACGGAGTAGACGGCGAGGAACGGACCGAGCGCCAGGGCGAGGACGTCCATGCCGCGCTCGCGGGTGACGAGCGGGTGCGGCACGTGGTCGAGGGCCGCGCCGGGTTCGAGATGCTGCGGGGTCCACGGGGCCTGCTTGACCGAGTGGAGCATCATCACCAGGCAGGCCAGCCAGCCGAGGACGCCGAGCACGAACAGCATCGTGGCGAGGAGCTGGTGGGCACTGCCGACGACAGCGGACGCCTGCTGCCCGAGGTGATGCACGCCGAACCCGACGCAGAACCACAGCAGCAGGCGCGGATAGGTGCACCACCAGAGGGCGGCGGTGTCGCGGGCGAGGGTCCAGAGCTCGGTCAGGGTGCGCATGCCCGGCACCTGTTCGAGGTCCGACGGCGGAGCGGGGTCCGCACGATGCTCGCCCTGGGCATGTCGCTCAGTATGGCCGTGCAACCCCAGCCGATGCGCCCAGCGGGTGAGGCTGCGGATCACGGGAGGCGCCGACCGCCGGCTGACCTGGCTATCGGCAGCCGGTCGACCAGTAGCCAGCGGAATCGAGTGCGCTCCGGTCACGATCGACGGGGCGCTGAGACCACGCGCTCCTACCCACGCCTACGCTGACCCCGATGGGGAGGCGACGATGACGACGGCGGGGTCGGCGAGGCCGACGATGCACGATGTCGCGCGCCTCGCGGGGGTGTCGCAGAAGACCGTGTCGAACGTGCTCAACGACTACGCCTACGTCCGGAGCTCGACACGGGAGCGGGTGATGGCCGCCGTCGAGGAGCTCGGCTACCGGATGAACACGAGCGCCCGGACCCTGCGCACCGGTCGGCACGGCGTGATCGGGTGTGCTTTGCCCTATCTGCAGGCGGAGTACTTCGCTGAGCTCGCCGACGCCGTGATCGACGCGGCCAAGAAGCACGGATGGCGGGTGCTCATCGAGCAGACCGGCGGTCTGCGCGAGCGCGAGCTCGAGGTGCTCACCGGCTTCCGTAGCGGCCTGGACGGACTGATCATGGCGCCCACCACGCTCGCGGAGCCCGACGCCGCACTGCTCGCCGACGAGTTCCCCGTGGTGCTGCTGAACGAGAACAGCCTCGGCGACGCCGTCGACAGCGTCGCGATGGCTCACTACGAGGGCTCCTACGCAGCCACCCAGCACCTCATCGCCGGCGGGCGCACCGCGATCGCCGCCATCGGTGCGCACCCTCAGGAGCTGGAGGGGAGCGCCGTCGCCCGGCTGCAGGGCTACAGCGCGGCGCTGCTCGACGCCGGCCTCGAGCTCGACCGACGCCGGATCGCCCCGACCACCCTCTGGCACCGCCGAGAGGGGGCGGACGCAGCCGCACAGCTGCTCACGCTCGCCGACGGCGTCGACGCGATCTTCTGCTTCAACGACGCGCTCGCCCTCGGCGCCATGCGCACGGTGCTGGCCTCGGGCAGGCGCATCCCCGACGACGTCGCCCTCATCGGCTTCGACGACATCGAAGCGGCCTCCTACGCCACCCCGTCACTCAGCTCGGTCGCCCCGGGAAGCAAGGGCATGGCGGACGCCGCCGTCACGATGCTCGCCGACCGGCTCGCCGGACGCGTGCCTGCGCGAGCGACATCGGCCGGGTATCGGCTTGTGGTCCGCGAGTCCACCGGCTGGTAGCAGCAGGCCCTTGACAGCGGTGCGCAGGTCCGATCTACTACGTCGCACTACTACGTAGTAAATCGGAAGCGCGACTCGAAGGAGAGACCCATGCGCACCAGGAACAGCATCGTCGTCGGGGGACTCGCAGCGGCGCTGGCGCTGGCCGCCTGCGGATCGGACACCGACGCCGGCGGCGGCGACGGGCCGCTGACCATCACCTTCTGGAACTCCTACACCGCGTCCGACCGCCCGGCGGTCGAAGCGCTGGTCGAGCAGTTCAACGACTCGCAGGAGGACGTCGTCGTCGAGATGACGATCCAGCCGAACGACGTGCTCAGCGACACCCTGCTCCCCGCCTACCAGGCTGGGCAGGGCCCCACGATCGTCGCGCTCGACGCCTCTCTCGTGCCGTCCTACGTCGACATGGGTGTGTTCCAGCCGGTCGACGACTTCTACGAGGGTGACGTCGACGCCGCCCTGCTGCCGGAGGCCAGCCTGACAGCCACCACGTACGAGGACCAGCAGTGGGGCATCCCGTTCGGGGCCACGCCCACGATGCTCTACTGGAACAAGGAGCTGTTCGCGGCGGCCGGAGTCGAAGGCCCCCCGACCACGATGGACGAGATGGCCGACGCCGCCGTCGCGATCACCGACCCCGCGGCCGGCGTCTACGGCATCGCGATCCCCGACCGCGAGGCTCCCAGCGTCTGGGCCCAGCTCCTGTGGGCCGACGGCGGTGGTGTCGTCAGCGAGGACCGCACCCAGTCGGTCTTCGGCAGCGAGGAGTCGATCGCCGCCGTCACCCGATGGAGCGATCTCATGATCGACGGCGGGATCTCACCGGTGGGGTTGAACGGCGTCGACGCCGACACCCTGTTCGGTGCCGGCGACGCCGCGATGCTGATCAACGGCCCGTGGGTCTCGGCCGGCTTCACGGAGGCCGGGCTGGACTACGGCATCGCACCGGTGCCCGCCGGCTCCGCCACCCAGAGCGCTGTGGCGATCAGCACGAACGTGCACCTCAACGCGGACGCCGACGACGACGAGCGGGCGGGCGCCTACGCGTTCATGGCGTTCTGGAACTCGCCCGAGTCCCAGACCTACTGGGCGCTCAACACCGGCTACCCGCCGAACCGGTCCGACGTCGACCCGGCGACCCTCGCCGAGAACCCGACCGCCCAGGCGTTCGCGGCCGAGACCGGCTCGCGCTTCTACCTCGGCGGTCTGATGGCCGCGGCGCAGATCGACTCGGACGTGGTGGTCCCGACCATCCAGCGCATCACCGCGGGCGAGGGGACCGCCGCCGAGCTGATGCCGCCCGCGTCCGACCAGATCGACGAGCTGCTCGCGCCTTGACCGCGGCGACCAGCACCCGGGTGCGGCCCGGCGCCGTCGAACGGCGTCGGGCACGGACCGCCTGGATGTTCCTCGCACCGGCCGGCGTGGTGCTGCTGCTGTTCGTCATCTGGCCGATGCTGAACGCGGCTGCGACCTCGTTGACCGACGCCCGGCTGATCGGCGGCGGCGACTGGGTGGGGCTGCAGAACTACCGGGACCTGCTCGACGACGACCGCTTCCTCGGCGCCCTGCAGAACACGATCGTCTACGCGCTCGTCACCACCCCGGTCTCGGTGGCGCTCGCGCTGGCCCTCGCGGTGGCGCTGAACCGTGCCGTCCCGCTGCGCGGGGTGGTGCGCTCGGCCATGTTCCTGCCGTTCGTCGCGTCGCTGTCGATCACCGCGATCGCCTGGTCGTTCCTGCTGGACGCCCAGGTGGGCGCCGTCATCTCGTGGCTCGAGGCGCTCGGACTCGACACCGGGAACGGGCTCCGGGACCCGAGGTTCGCGTTGCCGGCCGTCATGTTCGTGGGGGTCTGGCGCAACGTCGGCTTCTTCATGGTGATGTTCATCGCGGGGCTCCAGTCGATCCCGAAGGAGATCCGCGAAGCAGCGGTCGTCGACGGCGCGGGGGCCTGGCGCCGCTTCCACACGATCACGCTGCCGCTGCTGTCGAACACCACGATGTTCGTCACCGTCATCGCCGCCATCTTCAGCTTCCAGGCCTTCGACCAGATGTACGTCATGACCGGCGGCGGGCCGTTCTTCCGGTCCGAGACCCTCGTCATGCTCATCTACAGCCGCGGCTTCGAGGACTACGACATGGGGTCGGCCACCGCGATCTCCTGGGTGCTCGTCGCGATCGTCATGCTGATCAGCCTCCTTCAGCTCGCCTACTTCCGACGCCGCGAGGTGAGGTACTGATGCACCGGTTGCGTGCGCTTTCGGGGCGCCGGCTCGTCGCCGCCGTGCTGCTGGCCGCTCTCCTCGCGGTTGCGGTGGCGGTCGCGCTGCTGCCGTTCGTCTGGATGCTCAGTGCCTCGCTGCGGCCGCGCGGCGACCTGATCGCGAACCCCACGTCGCTGGTCCCCGGCATCTGGACGTGGGACAACTACCGGGCGATCTGGGAGCAGATCCCGTTCGGCCGGCAGCTCGGCAACACGGCACTGTTCGCCGGCTCGGTCGCGGTGATCTCGGTGACGCTGGACTCGATGGCCGGCTACGCGCTGGCACGGTTCGCCTTCCGCGGCCGCACCGTGGTGCTGGTGGCCGTGATCGCGATGCTGATGCTGCCGCCACAGGTGACGCTCGTGCCGCTCTACGGGGTGCTGGTGGACCTGGGTTGGGTCAACACCTACCAAGGCCTGATCGTCCCGCGCGCCGCAGACGCGTTCGGCATCTTCTTCATGCGGCAGTTCTTCCTTGCGCTGCCGCGCGACCTGGAGGACGCCGGTCGTGTCGACGGCGCGTCAGAGCTGCGGATCTACGGCCGGGTGATGCTGCCGCTGGCATGGCCTGCGCTGCTCACGGTCGGGCTGTTCAACCTGCTCAACAACTGGAACGACCTGCTGTGGCCGCTCGTGGTCACCACCCAGACGGACATGCGGACGCTGCCGGCCGGGCTCGCCCTCTTCAAGGGTGAGCACGTCAGCGACTACGGGCTGCTGATGGCGGGGTCGGTGCTGGCCCTGCTGCCGATGCTCGCCCTGTTCTTCGTCGTGCAACGCAGGTTCATCGAAGGCATCGCCACGACCGGGCTCAAGTAGCCACACATCGAGAGGACCACCATGCCCTGGTACGACGACGACACGAGGCTGCGCTTCGCCGTCGGCATCGAGGACACGTTCATCCCCCAGACGCCGTTCGGCGAGCGGGGCCTGGACGAGTACGAGATGACCCAGCACTACCACTTCTGGCACTCCGACCTCGCCCTGGCGGTCGAGGCCGGGGCGAGCATGGTCCGGTGGGGCGTGCCCTGGTACCGGGTGAACCCGGCGCCTGGTCAGTGGGACTGGAGCTGGCTCGACCGGGTGGCCGCACGGTTCCAGGAGCTGGGCCTGACCTGCATCGTCGACCTCATGCACTACGGGACGCCCACCTGGCTGGAGAACGAGTTCGTCCACCAGGACTACCCGAACCGCGTGGCCGAGTACGCGGCTCAGGTCGCCGCGCGGTACCGCGGTGTGTTCGACGTCTTCACCCCCCTGAACGAGCCGATGCTCAACGCGATCTACTGCGGCGAGTCCGGGTACTGGCCGCCGTACCTGCGCGGGAATGACGGGCTCGTCCAGCTCGTGCGAGCTCTCGGCCAGGGCATCGTCAGGTCGCAGCACGCGATCGCGGCGGAGTCCAGCGAGGCGAGCTTCGTGCACGTCGAGGCGTCGTTCCGGTTCGCGCCGTCACCCGACGGCACCGACGAGGAGCGCCTGGGCTTCCTGCGTGAGCGGGCGTACCTGATCCAGGACCTGGTCACCGGCCGGGTCGGTGAGGGTCACCCGCTGCTCGGCTACCTGCAGCAGCACGGGTTCACCGACGCCGACGTCGAGTCCTTCCTCGCCCGGCCTGCCCATCCGGACGTGATGGGCGTGAACTACTACCCGGCGCTGTCGACCGAGCTCGTGGCGGCCGAGGACCCCCACGACGGCGGCCCTCGCGATCCGCGGCCCCGCACCAGCGCCTGGACGGAGGGCCTGGAGGATGTCCTCACGTCCTTCGCCCAGCGCTACGAGCGCCCCGTGTTCCTCACCGAGACGTGCTGGACCGGCACCCACGCCGAGCGCATCGCGTGGCTCGACGCCTCGGTGGCGTGCGTCGAGGAGCTTCGGGACCGCGGCGTCCCCGTGCTCGGGTACACGTGGTGGTCGCTGTTCGACATGTACGAGTGGCCCTACCGCGACGGCCGCGGCAGCCTCGACGACTACCAGCTGCCGATGGGCCTGTGGGACCTGCGCCGTGACGGTGCAGGGATCCTGCAGCGGATCAAGAATCCCGTCGCCGAGCGGTTCGCCGAGCACGCCCGTCGATGGTCGGACGGCGGGTCGCCGGGAGCGTGAAGGTCAGCGCTTGCTGAGATCGATCGAGTTCGCGTTGTTCTTCGCGTCGGACTTGGACTTCTTGTCCGCGCGCTTCTCCTTGAGGGACTTCGCGGCGACGGTCTTCTGACCAGTCTTGCGCGGGGACTTATCCGTCATGATGACCTCCCGGTGATGGGAGGCAGACGCCTCTCATCTCCGCAGCGTACGCGAGCCACCCTGCCCCCGCATGCGAGAGCGGCGCAGATTCCTCGCCCTGACCTGTCCGATCCGGGTACACCTGTTCGTGGAGGAGATGAGCAGCCCACCAGGGGCGGCCACGACCCCAGGAGATGAGCAGCGATGCAGTACCTCGTGTCTGTGATCCATGACAGCGACGCCCTCGCCGACTCCGACGAGATGGCGGCGATCGACGCCTTCAACGACAAGCTGCAGGCCCAGGGCAGCTGGGTCTTCGCCGGCGGGCTCGCCGCGCCGGAGGCCTCCACCGTGATCGACAACCGCGGCGAGTCGCCGGTGCTCACCGACGGCCCGTTCCTGGAGACCAAGGAGTTCGTGATCGGCTTCTGGATCATGGAAGCCCCCGACCTCGACGCGGTCCTTCAGCTCGCCGCCGAAGGCTCACGCGCGTGCAACCGCAAGCTCGAGGTGCGGCCCATCCGGTGACCAGCGCCGCCGAGGCGCTCACCCGGGCCCACCAGCAGGAGTGGGCCCGGGTGGTCGGATCGCTCACGCGCCGGTTCGGCGACCTCGACCTGGCCGAGGACGCCGCGGCCGAGGCGTTCGCGACCGCCGTCGAGACATGGCCCACCGACGGCGTCCCACCCAACCCGGGCGGCTGGCTCACCACCACCGCCTCCCGGAAGGCCATCGACCGGCTCCGGCGCGAGCGCAAGCGCGACGGCAAGCACCAGGAGGCGCTCGTGGTGCATGACGACTCCCCACCCGAACCCCTCGGGCCGGTCGACGACGACCGGTTGCGTCTGATCTTCGTCTGCGCCCACCCGGCGCTCGCGATGGAGGCGCGCGTCGCGCTCACCCTGCGCATGGTCGGCGGCCTCACGGTCGCCGAGATCGCCCGCGCCTTCCTCGTCCAGGAGGTCGCGATGGCGCGCCGCATCACGCGCGCCAAAGCCAAGATCGCGGCCGCTCACATCCCCTATCGGGTGCCGACGGCGCAGGACCTGCCTCAGCGGGTCGACGGCGTCCTGGCCGTTCTCTACCTCGTGCTCAACGAGGGTTACCTCGCCTCGGGCCCGGACGCCGACCCGCTCCGCCCGGACCTGACCGCCGAGGCGATCCGCCTCACCCGGCTGCTGCGCGAGCTGCTGCCCGACGACGGCGAGGTCGCCGGGTTGCTCGCGCTGATGCTGCTCACCGAGGCCAGGCGGCCGGCGCGTGTGTCGGCCGACGGCGAGCTGGTCAGCCTCGCCGAGCAGGACCGCGGCGCGTGGCACGCCGACCTGATCGCCGAAGGCCATCGGCTGGTCCGGGAGCGGCTCGCCTCCGGGCGGCCGCCGGGGCGGTACCAGCTCCTCGCCGCGATCAACGCCGTGCACACCGACGCCCGCGACGTGCGCGACGCCGACTGGTCGCAGGTCGTCGCGCTCTACGACCAGCTGGTGCGGCTGGACCCCTCACCGGTGGTGGCGCTCAACCGGGCGGTCGCGGTGGCGGAGGTCGACGGACCTGACGTGGCGCTCGCCGCCGTCGACCGCCTCGCCGACGCCCTGACCGGCTACCGCGCCTTCCACGCCACCCGCGCCGACCTGCTGCGCAGGCTCGGTCGCAGCGCCGAGTCCCGTGCCGCCTACGACGCCGCGATCGCCCTCGGCGGCAACGCCGCCGAGACCGCCTACCTCAGCCGCCGCCGGGACCGGTTGGCGCCACCCCGGTGAGCCGGACAGCTCGGAAACGCGGGCGCATGCCGATGACTCGCCCGCTCCCGATCACGGCGCAGCCGCAGGGCCTGCACGCGAATCTGGCCTGGCTCCGTCGAGCCGTCGACTGGCTCAACCGCGAGCCCGTCACCCTGCGCGTGGCGAGCAATCGAGTGCCTCCAGGACGTCGTCGGCCCGCCTGAGCGTCTCGCCCACGCCGATCTTGCGCCGTGGCTGCACGATGGCTCCTTCCTCCATCTGGCGCAACGGCAGGTAGACGTTGGGTTGACACTGACGCCGAGCTTCTCGGCCGCTGTCGCTGCCGTGACGACGGTCCGAAATACCACGCCGTCGAGCAAGCGCCACGCGTTGCTGGGCGGTCAATCGAGCGAACCAGCAGCTGGATCTCGTCGAGCTCCGATGCAAGCTCCCGTGCGCTGGTGACTGCCGAGAGGCCGCGTGCGCGAACGACGAGACGATCGGTTCGATGTCGCACGACCGGTACGTCATCAACGTCTGGTGGTAGTCGTCGACGTCGGCGAGGGGCCCGGCATAGGCGCGCGCAGCAACGGATCGGGTGATCCCGATGTGCCGGAGCATCGACTGCGCGAGCGCACGGCCGACTCGCCCGTCGCCGTCGGAGAACGTCTGGATCGTCTCGAACTGAGCGTGCGCAATCGCGACCTGGACGAACGGTGCGAGGGCAGATCGGGCGGCGAAGGTGATGAGATCGTCGATCAGATCTGGGATCGCGTCAACGGGAGGCGGCACGTACCCAGCCCCGATGAGCGAATCCGATCGCAGGGCGATCCAGATCGGCTCGCACGCACTCGCCCAGCGTGTGCTGACTGCCCCATTGGGACAGCGTGGATGCCCAGCACGTGCTCGATCGAGATCGCTCGGGCGAGGCCGATCGCTGCCGTTCGCTCAGGACCGACCGAGGGTTCAGATGATCGATCTGGAACGACGAGGAGGCCTCCAATCTCAGCTGCAGGGGCCCGAACGCCTGCACGTGATGACCGAGCTCGGCGTCGAAGCGCGTGAGCTAGGTCGTCACGTCCCGTGCGGGTGCTGAGATCTCCGGAGCGAGCGTGGATCGAGGTGCCGATCCGCGCCGATATCGACGCCTCATCTGGTTTGGCTCGCCTACCTCGCCGCAGGGCCGTTGCGCGCCAGATCTGCGCCACTGGCTGCACAGCTGGCCAGGTGGCGCGCGCCAGAGTTCCGGATCCGCTGCTGGTACAGAGGCCTTCCTTCGAGCGTTGGCACTCCAGTGCTCGAGTACTCAGAGCGATTGGGCGTCCCGTTCTGAGTTTCGAGACGCCACTACAGCTGACGCCGGGACCAGCCCCGCGCACGTGCGCCGCCAGCGGTGACGGGTCGTACACGGACCGCCATCCGAGGCCTACGTCGCGGTGATTGGCAGCCAGGCCGCCAACCTCGAGAGCGGCCGAGCGGCACGGGCACCGCGCGTGAAGTACTCGGACCGCTACCGCGTCACCGGTACCGCGGTAGGTGTCCGACTGCCCGGACCCTCGGTCAGAGTCGAACACCCGAGACGACATGGGGAAAGGGCGGAACGTTGTAGGTCCCGACCCCGCCACCTGGATAACACCGGCTTCAATGAGGCGAGTGCCGCTCGTTCCTGCAGGCGGCCGCGAGCGAGAAGCAAGCCGTGTCACCGCGAACCAATCCAGTACGCCTTGGCGCGCCCCGGCGTCCACGTCAGGCCAGGATGGTGCCTAGTTCAGAGGCGGAGGGTACAACTACTAGCCTAGATCAATCAGCGTAGTGTAGCCTTGGTAATCACCCGTTAAGCGTATGCTCACCATTTCCGCCCAGTGTCGAGTGTGAATTCTGAATACCGAGCTCATGCTGCTTCGCTGCCAGATCACGAGGATGGGAAGATGTACGACGTTGACTTTCTGGCGGTAGAGAACGAGACGCGCGACGGAACGAAAAGTGGCGACGCCATCATCGTGAATATACCTGATCGTGTCACGAGCGTGCAGCGCCGGGTCATCGTTGACGCAGGATTCGCGGCTACAGGGCAAACCGTTGTGAACAAGTTCCGCAACTGGTACGGCTCTGACGCTGTCGACCTAGTCATATCGACGCACCCGGACAGTGACCACCTCAACGGGCTCCAGACTGTCATTGAGACTCTCAACGTAGGTGAATTGATGCTACACCTGCCTTGGGAACATGATATAAGAGCGCACAAGATGGGAAACTACGAGCGTATCGTAGATCTTCAAAAAGCCGCTGCTCGGCGCGGAACAAGAATCACAGAACCGTTTGCAGGTATTGAGAGATTCTCAGGTGCGCTCACAGTTCTGGGCCCAACGAGGACCTTCTACGAGGCGCAACTGCGAGCGGCCATCGACGAAGTTGAAACTGGTGCTGCCTCCACCCGGGTGACGCAGTCCATGCTCAGCGCCCTACTTGCAGCCGGGAAACAACTCCTCGAAAAAAGTCTCAGCTACTTCCCGGTCGAGACTCTCGACGATGTCGATGACACGGGGCCCCGCAATCAAACGAGCGTTGTGACGCTCGTGACGACGCCTGACCGCCGGATGATGCTGACCGGGGACGCCGGTATCGCCGCGCTCGCTGCTGCCGCTGACGTTTACGAAGGGACTGTCGGGCCATTCGGCGCGTTTCCCCTCGCTTTCTTTCAGGCCCCGCACCACGGCAGCAAGCACAACCTTGGCCCGGCCATCCTGGATAGGATTCTGGGCCAGCGCGGCGCGGCCTACGCGGAAGTGTCAGCCTTTATCTCGAGCGCGAAAGCTTCAGACAAGCACCCGTCTCCAAAAGTGACCAACGCTTTAGGCCGGCGCGGCGCCACTGTGATCGCGACGGAAGGGAAAAATATTCATCACGGCGAAAGTAGCCGTCCCGGATATACCCCCTGCACGCCCGTTGGACCGCTTATGGAAGACGATGACGTGTGACTAAGGCGGCCCCTGTTTTCGACGAGTACAACCTAAAGGCGCGCGTTTTTCCGGCAATGCTGGTAGGAGCACCACTACTGACCCTAGCGCCTTTCGTCGCAGCAGAGCCAATTGTGGGGTCCGTGTCTAGTCTAATGTTTCTTGGCGTGTCAGCACTTTGTGCACAACTGCTGCTTTACAGCGGTCGCGCTACCGAGCTCCGCCTGTTGAAAGAGTGGGGTGGCTTCCCTACTACCCTCCTCCTTTTACACGACGGCACCGATTCTCCTGCCTTGCGGTCTCGGAGGCGCGCCAACGTTGAACGAGTCGCGGGCGTCTCATTGCCGAGCGCGCGACGGGAGCGTGCACACCCAGCCGACGCGCGCGAAGAATATGCGCACGCGGTAAGCCTGTGTATCGACCGCGTTCGTACTGGGGAGCAAGGATCGCGCCTTCTTCAGATAGAGAATATTGCATACGGGTTCCGGCGGAATTTGCGCGCTGGGCGGAAGTTGGGGATCCTAATCTCGCTTCTGTCGCTAATAGGTACAGTAGTACTAGCATCTTTGTTCGAGATGCCGGCCGTCGGAGCTGGGCTGGCCGTTGTCAACCTGGCAGCATTGTTGACATGGCTGTTCGCAATCAGCGATTCCTGGGTGAGCGATCAGGCCGAGAAGTATGCTCAACGCTTCTTCCGTACACTTGACGGCGTTGCTGATTGACCAGCATCGAGTGAACATGTCCAGTCGGACCGGACGTGGCGCTCGCCGCCGTCGATCGCCTCGCCGACGCCCTGACCGGCTACCGCGCCTTCCACGCCACCCACGCCGACCTGCTGCGCCGGCTCGGTCGCAGCGCCGAGTCCCGCGCCGCCTACGACGCCGCGATCGCGCTCGGTGGCAACGCCGCCGAGACCGCCTACCTCACCCGCCGCCGGGACCAGCTCACGCGGTCCCGGTGAGCTGAGCGGCACCGACCTGGCGGTGGCCCATCGCCTCTCATCGGCATGTCGGCCGACTCAGCCGCGAGCACGCCGCCCTGCTCGCGCGGCGAAGCGATCGAGTGCCTCGAGGACGTCGTCGGCTCGCCAGAGGAAGTCACCCAAGCCGTGCTCGCGCCGGGACTGGACGATGCCTGCTTCCTCCAGCTGTCGCAGCGAAGGATAGATGTTGGGTCGACTGACGCCGAGCTCCTCCGCCGCCGTCGCTGCCGTGACCACGGGGCGAGAGATGAGGAGATCGAGCAGTCGCCATGCATTGCTCGACCTGCGGGCCGTGAGCCGAGCGGACCAGTCCCGGTGGATGTCGTCGAGCTCGGTCACCAGCTGTCGAGAGTTTGCTACGGCGCGTGAGGCCGCGTGCGCGAACGAGGAGACGATCGGCTCGATGTCGCCCGACCGGTAGGCCGTCAAACCTCCGTGGTAGCCGTCGAGGTCGGCGAGCAACCCGGCAGAGACCGGCACGGCGACGGACCGGGTGATGCCGGCGTGCCGCAGCATCGATTGCGCGAGTGCACGGCCAACCCTGCCGTTGCCGTCGGGGAACGGGTGGATCGTCTCGAACTGAGCGTGCGCGATCGCGACCTGGACGAACGGGTCCAGGTCCGACCGGGCGGTGAACGCGACGAGGTCGTCGATCAGATCCGGGATCGCCTCGGCAGGCGCTGCCACGTACTCGGCTCCGATCGGCGAGTCCGATCGCGTGCCGATCCAGACCGGCTCCGCACGCCATTCACCCGGCGTGTGCTGCGGCTGGTCGTGCATCAGGACGGCGTGCATGCGCAGCATGTGCTCGGTCGCGATCGGGCCGGCGAGGTCGATCGCCGCCGTCAGCGCTCGGGTGTTGGCAACGATCTCGGCGGCGTTGCGACTGCCCTTGCCCCCAGCTTCGGCGGTCAGGATCGACCGAGCGCTGGCCGTCAGATCCTCGATCTGGGACGACGACGACGCCTCCGATCTGAGCAGCAGCGGTGCGAACGTCTCTACGCGATGACCGAGCTCGGCGTCGAATCGCGTCAGCTCAGCCGTCGCATCGCGCGCGAGTGCTGCGGTCTCCGGAGCCAGCCTCGGAGTGAGGGCGGCGATTCGCGCTGAGAGCGATGCCTCGTACGGCTTGCCCGCATCCCGCCCCAGCGTGGCAGTCGGGTGCCAGATCTGCGCGACCGGCTGGACCGCCGGCCACGTCGAGCCAGCGCCCCGGATCGCGTCACTCATACGGGAGGCCCTCTCGTTGTATGAGTAACTCTAGTACTCATAACGAAGCAACGTCTGGTTCTGAGTGCTAAGCATTGACAGGTGACCGTTTGGTCACCTAAAGTCCACGCGTGCCCGCACCCGACCTCGATCGCACGATCCGCGCGCTCGCGGACCCGCATCGGCGTGCGCTGCTGGACACCCTGCGCGCGCGCGACGGGCAGGCGGTCCGCGATCTCGAGGGGGTCCTGCCTGAGCTGGGCCGGCACGCGGTGCTCAAGCACCTGCGGGCCCTGGAGGCCGCCGAGCTCGTCATCACCCGCAAGGTGGGCCGCAGCAGGTTCGTCCATCTCAACCCCACCCCGATCGTCGATCTGGCGCGCCGCTGGCTCGACGACTACTCCGCGTTCGCCGGGCTCGCGCTCGCCCGGCTGCGCGATCACCTCGAACCCGGGCGCACGAGGCAAGGAGAACCCATGTCCACCACCCGAACCCTGGTCGCCACCGCCGTCATCGAGGCCACCGCTGAGAAGGTGTGGCAGGCGATCGTCGACCCCGAGCAGTCCCGCCGCTGGTTCTTCGGCGGGGTCGTCCGCAGCGACTGGCAGGTCGGCGGCCCGATCGAGTGGGTCGACGCCGAAGGCAGCTCGCTGATCGCCGGCGAGATCACCGCGATCGAGCCGGGGGTGCGGCTGGCCCACACCTTCAGCGCCACGTGGTCGCCGGAGACCGCAGCCGACCCGGTCTCCACCTACGAGTGGACGCTGGAGTCCATGGGCGAGAACCTCACCCGGGTGACGATCACGCACTCCGACGTGCCCGTCGGCAGCGCCACCGAGCAGCAGGTCGACGGCGGCAACTCCCTGGTGATCTCGGCGTTGAAGACCTACGTCGAGACCGGCCGGACGATGGCCGGCATGGGGTGAGGGCCGCCGTCGGGCGATGAGTCCGGCGTCCTCGCTCGTCTGTATCGGTGACAACACACCCTCACCGAGCAGGAGCGACATGAGTACCGACCAGGCCATCGCCGAGCAGGAGATCCGTGAGCTGTACCAGGCGTGGTTCGCCGCGAGCCGGCGCAAGGACCTCGACGCGTCGATGGCGCCGATCTCGCCGGAGATCGTGTCCTACGAGCACTCCGCACCGCTGCAGCACACGGACGTGGCGGGGCTGCGCGAGGAGTGCCGCCGCGGTTTCGACCACCAGCCCGAGGACTTCGAGTGGACGGTCCCGGACCTGCGGGTGATCATCCGGGACGACGTCGCCGTCACGTGGGGGCTGAACCGGATGGCGGGCCGTAACCCCGGCGGCACCGACGTCGTCATGTGGTCGCGCGGCACGCGCATCTTCCGCCGCGTCGACGGCGCGTGGAGGATGATCCATCAGCACGTCTCGTTCCCGGTCGACAACGCGACCGGCGCCGCGGCGACCGGCCTGGTGCCATGAGCGTGCTGGAGGAGGTGGAGGCGCCCGTGCCGAGCACCCACCTGCGCACCCCGGGCGGCGCCGCCGGCGAGGAGGACTTCACCGCGCTGGTCGGCTCCCACCGCCGCGAGCTGCTCGCCCACTGCTACCGGATGACCGGCTCGCTCGCCGACGCGGAGGAGCTCACGCAGGAGGCGTTCCTGCGGGCCTGGCGGAACCGAGACGGGTTCCGCGGTGCGGCGTCGGCGCGGACATGGCTCTACCGGATCGCGACCAACGCCTGCCTCGACTTCCTCAAGAACCACGCGCGGCGCGCGCAGCCCAGCGACTCGATCGTCGAGACGCTCGAGCACGAGAGCGGGATCGACCCGTTTCCCGACGACGATGACCCCGCCGCGATCGTGTCGCAGGCCGAGACCACCGATCTCTACCTGACAGCCGCGCTGCTGCACCTGCCCCCGCGACAGCGAGCGGCCGTGGTCACGCGGGACCTGCTCGACCTCGACGCGGTGACCAGCGCGGCGGTCCTCGAGACCACCGTGACCGCCGTCAACAGTCTGCTCCAGCGCGCCCACGCGCGCCTGCGCGAACTTGGCGCCCGCATCGAGGACGTGAGCGCGCCGGCGGCGACCGGGGACGAGGACGAGATCGTCCGCGCCTACGTCGACGCCCACCACCGCGGCGACGTCGCGGGCATCCTCGCGCTGCTCAGCGAGGACGTGCGGGTGAGCATGCCCCCAGAGGCGCCGAGCCGCGGGCTGGCGCAGGCCGAGGCGCTCTTCGCGCACCTGCTCGGGCCGACCGGGCCAGGCACCTGGACGCTGGTGTCGACCCGCGCGAACGGGTCGCCCGCCGTCGCGAACTACGTCCAGGGACCCGGCGACCCGGAGGCCCACGCGCTGTCGATCGACGTCCTGCGCGTGCGGGATGGACGGATCGCCGGCATCCACTGCTTCCTCGGTGCCGAGGCGTTCGCCGCGTTCGGGCTCGGCCTGGTGCCTTCTGCTCCCGAGATCGACGGCGGTGATCGCCGTCGTACGGACCAGGACTCGACCCGCTGGTGAGCCGACCGGCTCGGCCGGCTGCGTGTCAGTGAGCCGTCAGCGACTTCATCCTCGACGCGATCATCTCCACGGCCTTGCGTGGCGCCAGCCGGGACAGCCGGTCCACCATCGTGGCGTCGCGGCCGACCACGATGCGGAAGGCACCCTTCTCGATGCCGTCGACGATCTGCGAAGCGGCAGAGGCCGCCGTCGTCAGCGTCGAGGCCGTCTCACCGGCGCGCTCGGCCTGCCCGGGCCTCGAGGCGCCTGAGTTCTCGGCGATACCCGTGGCGACGCCACCCGGGAACACGGTCGTGACCGCGACGTTCGTGCCCTGCATCTCGGCGTAGAGGCCCTCGCTGAAGAGCTTGACGGCGGCCTTGCTGGCGCCGTACATCGTCTGGCCGGGCACCGGTGCCAGGCCGCCCATGCTGGAGACGTTGACAATGCTCGCGCGCGGCCGCTCCAGCAGCACCGGGAGGAACGCATGGCAGGTGTTGACCACGCCCCACAGGTTGACGGCAACCACCCGCTCCATCTCCGGGTAGCCGAGCTCGGAGAACGGGACGAACTTCTGGATCACGCCAGCGACGTTGAGCAGGCCATCGATCGTGCCGTGCGCCCGGGTCACCAGCTCGGGCAGCCGCTCGACGGCGTCCCGGTCGGTCACGTCCACCGCATGCGTGCTCAGCCGGTCGCCAGCCGCGGCCAGCGCCGCGGTCTCGGCCAGACCCTCCCCGCGGAGGTCCACGGCCGCAACCCGGGCGCCGCGGCGGAGCAGCTCGAGCACGACCGCCCGGCCGATCCCGTTGCCACCACCGGTGACGACGAACACCTTGCCCTTGACCTGCATCTCACTCACCCGCCTCCAGTCCAACGCTGTTCGGTCGAGCCGCACCGCATCAGTGCGAGCTCCGTGCGTCCATTGTCACGTCGGACCCTCGCCACTTCCTGGGACCAAGGTCGGGACCTCGCGGGTGGCCGTCAGAACCACCGGTTCTAACCAAGTGGACAATCCGCGCCAGTAGGGCTTGACTCCTGCGGTGCCGCGCCCCCGCAACCCGATGATCGCCACCCTGCTGAACCTGCGGGGCAACGGTCGCGCCTCCGTCTACACCGAGCCCATGTGGGGCTTGTCGATGATGCTGGTGCTGCCGTACGCGTCGGTGTTCATGCTGGCCCTGGGGGTCCGGGACACCCAGATCGGGCTGCTGGCGACCATCTCGATGCTCTCCCAGGTGGTCTTCGGTCTGCTCAGCGGGGTCATCACCGACAAGCTGGGCCGACGGCGGACCACCGCGATGTTCGACATCGTCGCCTGGGCGATCCCCTGCCTGGTGTGGGCGTTTGCGCAGAACTTCTGGTGGTTCCTGGTCGCGGCGGTGATCAACGGTGCCTGGCAGGTGACCCAGAACTCCTGGGACTGCCTGCTCGTGGAGGACGTGGACCGCGCCGAGATCCCCAAGGTCTACTCGCTCGTCAAGGTCGCCGGGGACTTCTCGGCGCTGTTCGCCCCGATCGCGGCGCTGCTGGTCTCCAACCTCGGCCTCGAGCTCGCGGTGCGGATCCTCTACATCAACGCCTTCGTCATCATGGCGCTGAAGATCTGGCTCCTGTACCGGTACACCACCGAGACCAGGACCGGGCTGGTCCGGATGGAGCAGACCCGCGGCGTCAGCATCTGGAAGTCGCTGTGGGAGTACCGCAGCGTGCTCGGGCTGATCATCCGCTCCAAGGGCACGATCTTCGCGCTGGTGGTCTCAGCCCTCGTGGGCGCCGTCACGCTGATCAACGCCACCTTCTGGCAGGTGGTGATCAACCAGCGCCTCGGCGTGCCCGACGCACTGCTGCCGTTCTTCCCGATGGTGCGGTCGCTGCTGTCGGTGCTGTTCTTCTTCACGCTGATCCCGCTGCTCACCCACGCCCGGCACCTCAAGGCCCCCACCGTGATCGGGTTCTCGGTGTACCTCGTGGGGCAGGTGCTGCTGGTGACGATCCCGGACCCTGGCGGTGCCGCGGTCACCTCGACCTACCTGCTCCTCGCCGTCTGCCTGGTGCTGGACGCCTTCGGTGCCGGGATGCTGTTCATGCTGTCCGAGTCGTTGGTCGCGCTCCACGTGGACCGGCACGAGCGCTCCCGGGTGATGGCGATCCAGCGCACCGCCGTCATGCTCGTCACGGCACCCTTCGGATGGATCAGCGGGTGGCTCTCCGGCATGGACCGTACCTGGCCGTTCATGCTGACCTCCGCCTTGCTCGCGATCGGCCTCCTTGTCGCCGCGCGGTTCTGGGTCACCACGCACGAGGAGACCCACGCCGTCGAGGCCTGACGGACCTCCATCAGCTCAGATGCCGGCGACCTCGACGAGTCGAGGAGCAGGTCCGCGATCGCCGTCGACCGCCACAGCACAGGAACCGAACACGGCAGCCCGCAGCGCACTAGCATTCTTATATGTCGCTCCTCGACCGCATCTCGATCGACCCGGCCGTGGTCCATGGCCGCCCGGCGATCCGGGACACTCGGATGCGAGTCAGTGATGTGCTCTCATTGCTGGCGGCCGGCGCAAGCGAGGCAGAGATCCTCGAGGACTATCCCTACCTGGAGGCCGACGACATCAGGGCGTCCCTGCAGTACGCCGCAGCCCAGGCAGATCACGCGATCCTGACCGCGTCCTGAGGATGCGGTTTCTGGTGGATGCCCAGCCGCCTCCGGCGCTGGCGCAATATCTCCGCGACCACGGCCACGAAGCGGAACATGTCCACGACATCGGTCCTCACAACGTCTCAGATCGAGAGCTTTGGCGGCTGGCGCTCGATAGAGACGCAGTCATCGTTACCAAGGACGAGGACTTCTCGCTGATGCTCGGTATGCGCGGCGAGGCACCCGCCATCGTCTGGGTCAGGATCGGCAATACGCGCAGTGCAGCGCTCCTGTCGTGGTTCGGTCCTTTGCTCGAGCACATCGTCGAACTGGTCGACAGCGGGCAGAAGCTCATCGAGCTGCGATAGCACCGGTCCGTGACACGGTCGAGTGGTGACTGGCGTCGGGCAGCCGCGGCGTCTGCGGTCGGACCTGGCGCACACCGACCTCGTCAGCACGCCGCTGTTCCGAACGCGTGCAGGTCGAGCTCGATGCTCAGCGCGTCGCAGGCGACCTTTCCGCGCACGCTGGTTCCGTGACCGTCCAGAGGGGGACTGACGACGGCGGCACCGAGTCGCCCCGGGGCGGAGAGCACGATCGCTCCTGACACGCTGGACTTCGCCGGGATGCCGATCGCCCGCATCCATCGTCCGGAGCCGTCGTACACACCGCAGGTCGCCATCACGGAGATGACGTCGCGAGCCACGGTCGGCGAGACGACGCGTTCCTCCGTCACCGGGTTCACCCCGCCGCAGGCGAGCGTCGCACCCATCACCGCGAGCGCCTCCGCGTCGACCAGGACGGCGCACGCGCGGGCGTAGACGGCGACGGCGTCGTCGGCACCGACGTGCAGGGTTCCCTCGGCCCGCATGAGGTGGGCGAGCGCGTGGTTGCGGTCGCCGAGGAGGTGCTCGTTGCGGGCGACGCTCTCATCGACCTCGAGCCGGCGCCCGGCGAAGGCCGAGAGGCCTCGGAGTATCCGCTCGTCGCGTTCGTCGACGTCGCTGCCGTCGATGAGCGACGCCGTGAGCAGCGCTCCGGCGTTGACCATCGGGTTCGGTGGGCGGCCGGTCCCGCTCTCGAGCTTGATCGCGTCGAACGCCTCGCCGGTCGGTTCGATCCCGATGCTGTCGAGGGCGTCGCCGTCGGTGTCACGCAGGGCCATCGCGAACAGGAACGGCTTGACCGCCGACTGCACGCTGAACGGCGCGTCCGCCTGCGCGGTGGCGCGGACCGTCCCGTCCGGAAGCGCCAGTGCCAGCGCGCACAGCTCGGGGTCCGCGTCCGCGAGCTCGGGGATGCTCTCGTCGACCGCCCCGCCCTGTGTCTGCATGACCCGCCGCCGCAGATCCTCGAGGTCGTAGGTTCCTGCATCGGGTCTCATGCGTTCACAGTGACATGGTTCGTGCTCGAGGAGGGGAACCTGGTGCGGGTGGCACACGGGGGTGTGGTGCTGCTCGGGGATACCGGTATGCCGACGGCGCGACTGTGACGGCGTCGGCTGCGCGTAGGTCCTTCGCTCTCAGATGCCGACGAGCTCGACGAGATCCTCGAGCCCGGCGAAGTCGTCCGGGTTGCGCGTGTAGAGCGGCAGCGAGCTCGCGTGCGCGGTGGCGGCGATGAGCAGGTCCGCGAACCGCCGTCGGGTGGTCCTCCCGGCAGCGACCGCGGCCGCCGCGACGAGCCCGTAGCTGACGGCGGCAGCCCCGTCGAAAGGGATCGGCTCGAAGCGCGCCTCGACCTCCTGGAGCCGTGCCTGGCGTTGCGACGCCTGGACGGGCCCACGCGCCAGGTGGGTACCGGCCGTCAGCTCGGCCACCGTGATGGCCGAGATCGCCAGCTCGTCCGGCAGCGCGGTCGCGACCGCCGGGTCGTGCCAGTCCACGACCACCGAGGTGTCGAGCAGGCCAGCCGTCACAGCCCTTCGGCCCGCCAGCCCAGGCTCAGATCGGCACTTTCTGTGGACAACGTCCACCTGTGGACAGACAGCTTCGGGTGGGCGAGCGAGACAAGCTCATCGAGCTACGCAGCACCGGTCCATGACACGATCGACCGGTGACATGGCTCCGAGTCCGCGTCGACCTCGAAGACGCGTCGCCCGCGATCTGGCGAGAGCTGCTCCTTCCGACCGAGTTGCCGCTGCCGGAGCTGCACCAGGTTCTCCAGGCCGCGATGGGCTGGCAGAACTCGCATCTGCACTCGTTCGCGCGCAGTGGGCAGACGCACTGGACGTCCCGGCCACGTTGGGTGATGGACATCCCGGATGAGGGCATCGACGAGTACCGCGGCGAGCTCCCCGAGACCGAGGCCACCCTCGGCACTCTCCTCGAGCATCCCGGCGACCAGGCCACCTACCTCTACGACTTCGGGGACGACTGGGAGCACCTGCTCACGGCGCTCGAGTCGCCCGACGGCGGCGCCTCGGCCGTCGCCGACCTGACCTCTCCCGTGCTCACCGACGGGGCGGGCGTATGCCCGCCCGAAGACGTCGGCGGCATTCCTGGTTACGACGAACTTCTGGAGCACGTCGCGGCGTTGGAGCGCGGCGAACCGCTCGAGGAGTGGCCCGAGCAGGTGGTGAGGTGGGCGTTCGGGACGCTGGATGTCCCAGAGATCCGTGCGGCCCTGACGTTCGATCTCGCGGAGTACCAGGCCCAGGTGGCAACGGTCGGGCAGCCGCAGCCGGCGGTGCACCCCGTGCTAGCCGAGATCCTCTCGGAGCTGCCGGGCGTCGGCCCAGGCTCGTTGCGCCGCATGGTGCAGGCCGCTGCGCTGGGTTCGGACGCACCTTTGACGGTTGAGGACGCGGATCGACTCACCGAGAACCTGCGGTGGTTCCTCGACCTCGTCGGTCATGAGGGTCTGGCCCTCACGAGTGCCGGCTACCTACGCCCCGCCGTCGTGCAGCAGGTGTCCCAGCAGCTGCGCCTTGACCGCGAGTGGATCGGCAGCATGAATCGAGAGGACCAGACCCCGGGAGTGGCGCACTTCCGAGGTCTCGCTGGCAGCCTGGGCCTCATCCGCAAGACCAAGGGCCGGCTCCTGATGACCAAGGTGGGCGCGACGCTGCGCGCGGACTCGGTGCGGTTGCTGGCGCACATCGCCGACCGGATGCCGATCGGCCGAGACGATTTCGGCCGCCAGGCGAGCCTGCTCGTCGTGCTCGACCTCCTCGGTGGTCAGTCCTCGCGCAGCGCCACGATGGCCCGGTGCGCAGCCATCCTGCATGCTCGTGGATGGCGCGCAGGTAGGGAGCCCGTGTCGGAGTGGCACGTGCTGGAGTCAACCCGGCAGACCATCGCGTTCCTCGAGCGCTGTGGCTGCCTCCGCGAAGGTCCGCGAGGGCACCGGTGGTCCCCCACCATCGCTGGGACCGGGTTCCTGAGGAGAGTGCTCCGAGGCGAGTCGATCCCTCTGTGAGTGACGGTCGCGCCGACCCCCCGCGTCAGTCCCACCAGAAGTGCAGCAGGAGCCTGCCGCCGAGACCAGGAACAGGGTCGATCTCGTCCGGTGGGGCGAGCGCGTCGTCGATGCCGTAGCGGTGCTGTACGGCGAACCACTGCTGGCGCCGCACGCTCTCCCGCACACAGCCGAGCAGGTGTCGGTAGTACTCCGTCTTCTGCTCGACGGTGCACTCGTCCAGGAAGGTGGGCATCGTCCCGAGCTCCACGTCGGGTGCGAGCGTCAGCAGCTCGGGGTCGTCGATCAGCACGCCGGAGATCCCGACCTCGGTGACCGGCCCGGCCGAGGCTGGTCGGTTGCCCCGCACCTGCGGGTGGGCGGCGATACTCCGCAGGAACGTCCCCACGGTGGGCGAGCTGTTCCACCGGTCGCGGAGCCGCGTCTTCGGGATCTCCTTGAGCAGCCGTGTGGCGTCCTCGGCGTCGATGCCGTCGGAGGAGTAGAAGGGCATCTGCGAGTCCGGTTCGAGCATCACCGCGGCCAGCTCGGGCGACGTCTCCCACCGCGCGCTCACCACTGGAACCTCACGCCGATCCGGGCACCGTCATCGTCGATGAGGAACCTGGCGCGCGGGAACATGCGCGCGTCGTCGATCCCGTACCGGTTCGACACCAGCATCCAGACCTGCCGCGTGATCCCGTGATCGACGCACTGCTGCCGACCTCCCACGTATCGACGACGCGCAGCGGCAGGCAGCTCCTCCAGCCAGTCCGGGAGCTCGCCCGCGACGAGATCGGGTTCGACGTCGAGAACGTCCGGCTCCCGCACAGTCAGGCTCAGCACCCGCATCCCGCCCGAGGGCAGCGCCGGCGTGATCAGGTCACCGCCGCACGTCACCGTGCCACCGCTCTCGACCACCGCCGTCAACATCCGTCGAGGAGCGGGCGCATACGAGCTGTACTCCTGCTCCAGCGCCACCTCCGGCAGCGCCTCCAGCAGCTCGGCGGCCGCGGCGCCGTCGACCCCGTCGAACGGCAGGATCCGGTCATCGAGGTCGGCGCCGCCGTCACCGAACGGCCTCACGAACGGCTCCACCACCTCCGCCATCCCGCTCGAGCACATGTACTCGTGCCGGCTCGGCCGGGAGACGCCCGCCAGGGCCTCCGCCTCGAGATGTCGGAACCACGCGCGGCCCAGCCAGCCGGGTTCGAGGGACGTGGGTGCCGTGCGGGTCGTCGTCATCGCTGCAGCGTGCCGAGACCGCGCCCATCCCCGCTGAGCCGACCCCTCGAATCGGCAGTTTCTGTGGACAACGTCCACCTGTGGACAGACAAGATCTCCACAGAGATCCCCCTCAGGAGGGGTAGTCAGCGCCGAAAACGCGACGTACCGTCGAGAACGACACCACCACCTTGGGGAGTGACTTCCATGGCACGCACCTTGACCCGCTGGCTACCCGCCGCTGCGGTCCCGCTCGTCATCGTCGGATCGGTCGCGCTGGCCTCCGCGGCCGGAGCCGACGACCTCCCCGAACGCACCCCCGAGGACATCCTCACGCTCCTCGCCGACCGGGACCACCAGCCCTACTCCGGCGAGTTCGAGCAGACCTCCGACCTCGGCCTCCCCTCGCTGCCCGGCGGGGTGGACCTGCCGGCGGGCGCGGGCGACGCCGCCGCCGTCACCGCCGCGCTCGAGGCGCTCACCAGCGACCACAACGGACGCGTCTTCGTGGGTGAGGAGGACCAGGCCCGCCTGCAGGTCTTCGACTCCTTCGGCGAGCGCGACCTCATCGTCAACGGCCCCGAGGTCTGGGCGTACGACTCCGGCGAGAACGCCGCCACCCACGTCACCCTCCCCGACGAGGCGACCAGCCGCACCGCCCCCGACCAGCAGCTCACCCCGGACGCCGTGGCCGACCGCATCGTCGAGGCCGCCGGACCCACCACCGAGCTGAGCGTCCGCGAGGACGTCGAGGTCGCCGGCCGCGCCGCCTACGACCTGGTCCTCACCCCGCGCACCGACGCCACCCTCGTGGGCGAGGTCGCGATCGCCGTCGACGGCGAGACCGGCCAACCCCTCCAGGTCACCGTGACTGCCCAGGGCGAGAGCACCCCCGCCTTCCAGATCGGCTACACCTCGCTCGACCTGAGCGCCCCCGACGCCGACCTGTTCGCCTTCACGCCGCCCGCCGGCGCCGAGGTCGAGGAGGTCGCCCCGCCGACCGCGCCCCAGGGCGTCGACACCGCCGACCACCCCAAGCCCACCGTGCTCGGGACCGGCTGGGAGTCCGTGGCCGTCATCGACGCCTCGGCGACCGACCTCACCAGCCAGCCGCTGCTCGCCCAGCTGACCACCGCCGTCGACGGCGGTCGTCTCCTCGGGACCGAGCTCGTCAACGTCCTGATCACCGACGACGGGCGCGTCCTCGTCGGCGCGGTGCCGCTGGAGCGGCTGCAGGCCGCCGCCGCTGAGTGACCGAGACCGCCACCCTGGCGGACGAGGCCGACGAGGCGGACATCGACCCCGCCGACCTCGCGATCGCCACCACCGGGCTCACCAAGAGGTTCGGGCACCAGACCGCCGTCAACGGCATCGACCTAGCGGTTCCGCGCGGCTCGGTGTTCGGCTTCCTCGGCCCCAACGGCTCCGGCAAGACCACCACGATCCGCGTGCTGCTCGGCCTGGCTGCGGCCACCGGCGGCTCCGCCCGGCTGCTCGGCCACGACGTGCCCACCGAGCTCGCGCAGGCCCTGCCACGGGTCGGCGCGCTGATCGAGGGCCCCGCGTTCTACCCGTTCCTCTCCGGCGCCGACAACCTCCGCCGTCTCGACTCCGCCGACCGCTACGCCGACCCCGCCACACGTGACCAGCGGGTGGCTCGCGCGCTCGAGCGGGTCGGCCTCACCCACGCCGCGAAGAAGAAGGCGCGCGCCTACTCCCTCGGCATGAAGCAGCGCCTCGGGATCGCCGCCGCGCTGCTCACGCCGCGCGACCTGCTCGTCCTCGACGAACCCACCAACGGCCTCGACCCGCAGGGCACCCGCGAGGTGCGCTCGCTCATCCGGGCGGTCGCCGCCGAGGGCACCACGGTGTTCGTCTCCAGCCACCTGCTCGCCGAGGTCGCGCAGATCTGCACGCACGCCGCCGTCATGCACGTCGGCTCGCTCGTGGCGCAGGGCAGCCTCGACGACCTCCGGGGCACCGGAGCGCGGGTGGTCCGGATCACCACGCCGGACGGCGACCTGTGCCGGGTCGAGCTCGCTCGCCTCGGTCTCGAGGCGACCGGGCCAGTGGGTGAGGTGACCGAGCCGACCACGGACGAGGTCGCCGTCGAGGCCCCGCTCGCCGACGACGGCCCCGCCGCCGAGGACATCGTGGCCGCGCTGGTGCGCGCGGGGGTGCGGGTGCGCTCCTTCGACGTGGACCGCCCCAGCCTCGAGGACCGCTTCGTCGCGCTCACCGGAGAGGGGTTCGACGTTGCCCGCTGACACACGCACGCACGGCGGCGCCCTGCTCGGCTCCGAGGTCCGGGTGCTGTTCCGCCGCTGGCGCACCTGGGCGATGCTGGCCGCGCTCGCCACGATCCCGATCCTCATGGCCGTGGTGGTCCGGCTCTCCTCCGAGCCGCCCGGCCCCGGCGAGGGGCCGCCGTTCCTGGACCAGGTGACCAACAACGGCATGTTCGTGGCGGTCACCGCGCTCGTGGTGACCACGCCGTTGTTCCTGCCGCTGACGATCGCGGTCGTCTCGGGCGACACCATCGCCGGCGAGGCGGGCCTGGGCACGCTGCGCTACCTGCTGGTGGCGCCGGCCGGGCGGTTGCGGCTGCTCGTGGTCAAGTACGTCTCGGCGTGCGTGTTCTGCGTGGCCGCGAGCGGCACGGTGCTGCTGGTCGGCTGGGGGATCGGCTCCGCGCTGTTCGGCACCGGTGAAGCGACGCTGCTCTCGGGCGACACGATCGGCGTGGGCGACGCCGTGGTCCGCTCGCTGCTGGTCGGCGCGCACGTGACGATCTGCATGCTGGGGCTGGCCGCCGTCGGGCTGTTCATCTCGACCCTGACCGACGCCGGGGTGGGTGCGATGGCCGCCGTCGCCGTGCTCACGATCGTGGCGCAGGTGCTCGGCCAGCTGGAGCAGCTCGCGTGGCTGCACCCGTGGCTGTTCACCCACCACTGGCTCTCGTTCGCCGACCTGCTCCGTGCACCGATCGTGTGGACCTCCTTCACGGAGAACGTGCTGCTCCAGGCCGCCTACGTCGCGTTCTTCGGGGCGCTCGCCTACGGCCGGTTCAGCACCAAGGACGTGCTGAGCTAGACGCCCTGCATTCGCTCCTGGGCGGCGTCGATACGGGATGCTCGAGTCGAGGTACCCATCGTCGACGTGCACAGCGGCCACATTCGTGCAGAAGCCAGCGGCGAGGCGAGAGACGCCACCATGTTGGGTCTCGTCCCAAGAGGTGGCGCGGTCGACGAGGTCGTAGACGAACGTCACGACGCCGCCCCTATGGGTCGCGCCCGCGATCACCGAGGCGTGTGCTACTTTGGTTACGTACCGATCGATACGTTACTGAGGAGGTGGCTCATGGCACCAGGAGGACGACCGCGCGCGTTCGAGCCAGAGGTGGCTCTGGACGCCGCCGTCGAGACGTTCTGGCGGCACGGGTACGAGGCTGCGGGGCTCGCCGAGCTCACGGAGGCGATGGGCATCAGCCGACCTGCGCTCTACCGCTTCTTCGGGGACAAGACCCAGCTGTTCCGCACAGCGCTGGAGCGCTACATCGAACGCAACATGGGGTACGTGGAGAACGCCTTGGCGATGCCCACCGCGCGCGAGGTGGCCGAGGCGTTCCTGACCGGCAACGCCGAGGCCGTGACAGCTCCGGGCCGGCCGCCCGGGTGCCTGTCCGTCCAGGCGATGGTCACCGATGAAGCCGACGTCTTCTCGCTGCTCGCGGAGAACCGTCGCGCCATCCAGGGCCGCCTCACCGACCGCTTTCGCCGTGCGATCGATGACCGCGACCTCCCACCCGACGAGGACGCCGAGGAGCTCGCCCGGTTCCTGATCACGCTCACCACCGGCTTCGCCATCCGTGCGGCCGACGGCGAACCCCGGCACGCACTGCTCGCCCTCGCTCATCGCGCCGTCGTTGTCTTCGCGCAACCCGGGTCCGCAGAGCATCGGAAGGCTGCCCTGCCCTCACCTCGGCGTGACTCATGACCGAGTCAGCCTCCCTCAGGTCGGCGCGGGACGAAGCACTCTATGTCCGTCGCCTCTACGAGATCCTCGAGCAGCGCTTCAACGGACGTCCGTGGTCCCTCCACGAGCTCATGCTCGGGTTCTCCAACGATGTGGGGTATATCGGACGCCTCCTTCTCGCCCATGACGGCACGTGGGCGATCGACGGTGACAGCGAGGCCGAGCTGAAGCACAAGCTCGCCGAGAGCCTGTGGTGGGTCTTCGTTCTCGCCGACAAGCTCGACATCGACATCGACACGGCCTTCACGGACACGATGACGAGGATCCGCGCCGGACTGAACGAGACGATCGCCCGCACTCAACCGACCGATCCTTCACGCTGAGACCGGCGAGGACTCCATGAATCACAGCGCCACGATCCATCACAGCCGCGAAAACCACGTCGCGGTCCGCCGTCATGCAGGAACGGTCGCCCTCGTGACGGGCGGTGCCCGTGGCATCGGCGCCGGCATCGTCACCCGTCTCGCAGCTGAAGGTGCACGCGTGACCTTCACCTACGTCTCGGCCACGCACGAGGCTGACGCGCTCGTGTCGGCCGTCACCGCATCCGGGGGTCAAGCCACCGCGGTTCGGTCGAACAGCGCCGATCGCGCACAGGTCCGTGAGGTGATCGCCGACGTCGTCGCCCGGGAGGGGCGCCTCGACGTCGTCGTGGCCAATGCCGGCGGTGGCACGAAGAAGCGCGTCGAGAAGCTCTCCGACGACGAGATCGACCGCATGATCGACGTCAACATCCGCGGCACGCTCGACACCGTTCGGTTCAGCGCTCCACACCTGCGCGAGGGCGGCCGGATCGTCGTGATCGGCAGCGTCAGCGCGCATCACTTCCCGGATGACGTCACGTCGATCTACGGCATGACCAAGGGTGCGGTGGCGAGCCTCGTGCGGGGCATGTCCCGTGAGCTGGGTCCACGCGGGATCACCATCAACAACGTGCAGCCCGGCCCTGTCAGCACGCCGGCCAACCCCGCCGACGGACCCGTCGGAGACACGCTGCGCGCAACCATCCCCGTCGGACGGTTCGGCCGCGTCGACGAGGTCGCCTCGCTCGTCTCCTACCTCGCCGGTGAGGAGGGCGCCTTCATCAACGGCGCGTCCCTCGACATCGACGGCGGATACGGCGCCTGATCCGCCGTCCTGGCTTCCGCTGATGACCGCTCCGACACCGCGACATTACCAACCTCTGGGCCCGCCTCGGTCCCAGACCTGAAAGGACAGACCTGTGACGACGACACCACATCTCGACGCCCCGGACGCCCCTGAGCTCGTCCGCGTTCCGGCCGTTACCTACGTCTCGGTCGCCGGCTCCGGAGCACCTGGAACCGACGAGTTCTACCGCAAGATGACCCTCATCGGAGACATCGCACGTGAGGTCACCGGGGACCCGAGCCCTGTCATCGAGATCCAGTACTGGTACCCCGACGGCTCGATCCCGGTCGAGATCGCGGACTTCTACACCGTCAACCCCGTGCCCTCGCTGCTTTACCGCGTGCTCGCCGTCGTCCCCGACAGCAGCACGAACGAGGACCTGGCTGCCGCGCGTGCCCGCGCATCAAGCGGTGCCGATCGGCGCGATGAGCTGATCGAGCTCCACACGACGCCCGAGCAGGACGTCGTCCAGATCATGCACCACGGGCCGTTCGCCGAGGAGTTCGCAACTCTCGAACGCCTCGGTGCATTCGCGCAGCAGCGGGGCGCGCACCGAAGCGGTCCCCACCACGAGGTCCACCTCGACGGGTTCACCCGCGACACCCCGCAGGACACCCTGCGCACCATCCTGCGCGATGCCGTGGCGTGATGCCACGGATCGATTGCCCCCTCACTTCGCATCCTCATCGAAAGGCAACACCATGACGGACCTTGCCCCGAAGCCCACCATCGTCATCGTCCACGGGGCGTGGACCGATGCGAGCTCTTTCACCGCGGTGCAGCAGACCCTCACCCAGCACGGATACGCCGTCCTCGAGTTCGCGAACCCGCTGCGATCGCTCTCCGGAGACACGGACTATCTCGCCGCCTTCCTCCACCAACGCACGAGCGGACCTGTCGTGCTCGTGGGCCACTCCTACGGTGGCGCGCTGATCGGAGCAGCCGCCGTCTCCGAGCCCCGCGTCCGCGCACTCGTCTACGTCAATGCGTTCGTCCCGGCCGAGGGCGAGAGCCTGCTGGACCTGCTCAACAGCGCCGGCCCGGTCGACCCGACCCAGCTCTTCGACATGGTCGCGTACCCGGGCGCACCTGAGGGAGACCTCGACCTCTACATCCAGCGCGGACCGTTCGAGCCGGCGTTCGCGACCGGCCTGTCCGCGGAGGAGCAGGACGCGTTCTACGCCAAGCAGCGCCCGATCACCTTCAGTGCCGTCGGAGCTCCGGCTGCGGCGGAGCAGGGGTGGCAGACGGTCCCGTCCTGGTACGTCGCAGGCTCCCGCGACGGCAGCATCCCGCTGCCGCTCCAGCTGCAGATGGCCGATCGTGCCGGCTCCGCGGTGACACAGCTGGAGACCGGACACCTCTCGATGGTGACTCATCCATACGAGGTCGCAGCCGTCATCATCACGGCAGCAACGAGCGGGAACCTCGCGTGACCTTGCCGACGCCGAACGACGTGCAGTCGTAGTTCGGGGGCTGGGCCCAGCTAGTCCCGGAGCACCTCCACCGCGAGCCGGGCCGCGCGCCCGATGGCGCGGTCGACCTCGGGCTGCACCTCGGCGGGCACGCTCGACTCGGTCAGCGCGGCGATCGCGATGCGGTCCCCTGTGGCGGTCTGGACCAGCCCGACCTCGTGCCGGGCGTGCAGGAACGTCCCGGTCTTCGAGCTCACCGTGACGCTGTCGGAGGCGAGCTCGGCGCCGAGCCGGTGCCGGGTGACCGGCGTGCTCATCAGCTCGCGGACCCGGGCGGTGGCGGCGGGCACGGACACCGTGTCGGTCCAGATGTCGCTCACCAGGGTGACCAGCGCGCGGGCCGTGCCCACGTTGCCCGAGGAGACGTCGAGCACGGGCAGCGTGTGCCCGCCACCGGAGGTGGTGGCAGCAGCGGCCATCCGCAGCGCCATCCGCATGTCGTTGTCCGACCACCGGGCGACGGCGTCGTACAGCGCCCGCATCGGGTGCCGGATGACGATGTCCTCATAGCCCCACGCGCGCAGCTGCGCGGTGACCTCGTCCTCGGGGACGAGCGCGAACAGTGCGTCCGCGGCGGCGTTGTCGCTCATCGACATCGTGAGGTAGATCAGGTCCTCGACGGCGATCCGTGCCGGGTGGCGGAACCGGGCCGCTCCGGTCGGGCCGGGCGTCGCCATGGCCGGCTCGAGGGAGACCAGGTGCGCGCCGTCGAGGCGGCCGTGCGCGATCCGGTCCTGGAGCACCAGCGCCTGCGGCAGCTTGACCACCGAGGCGAGCGGGAACTGCTCGTCGGCGGCGAACCCCAGCTGCTCACTGGTGTCGACGTTCCGGGCGAGCAGCGCTCCGCGCAGCCCGAGTCGCTGCCAGCGCTCGAGGATCTCGTGGGCGACCTGCATCGCCTCGACCGACTCGCCCAGCACCTCGGTCACGCCCCTGCCTCCACGACCTCGCCGCCGACCGCCTCGGCCAGCAGCTCCAGCAGGGTGGCGCGGTCCTGGAGCAGGATCGCCGCGCCCGGGTGGTCCGCCGCCAGCTTGAGCCGATACCCGCGCACGCCGGCCGGCGCCAACGGCCGGAACTCCAGCCCCTGCCGCCGTGCCTCCGGCTCGGCGCACACGAGCACGTCGCCGCGCTCGTGCACCGCGGTCCACGACTCCGAGAGCGGCAGCCCGGTAATTACTTGGTCGGCCGCCAGCCCGGCCGCGTGCGCAACCTGGGTGAGGTGGTCGCGCACGTGCGGGACGTCGTCCTCGGGCTGGATGAGCAGCCGCGGCGCTGCGCCAGGCACGTCGTCGGAGTCGCGCAGCTGCTCCAGGTGCAGCCGCCGGCCGCGGAGCCGACCCGGCACGCTCGCACCGCCGAGCGGCACCAGGAGGTCGGCGCGGTCGGGCGGGGCCGGCAGCAGCGCGAGCTGCACCACGCCCCGCGCCAGCGCCTCCTCCCGCGCCCCCGCCGCCAGCTCGGGCAGCGCCAGCGAGATCCCGAGCCCGCTGAGACGCTTGCGCAGCCGCGCCAGCACCTGGGGGTCGGCGTAGCCGGGGAGGGCGGCGCGCACGTCGCTGAGGACGTGCGACCGCGCGGCGTCGAGCAGATGGTCGGCGCGCACGACGACGTCACGGGCGTGCGGCAGCACCGCGCGGCCCAGCGATGTCAGCCGGACCCCACGCGAGACCCGGTCGAACAGCGGCCCGCCCAGCTCGCGCTCCAGCGCCGCGACCCGTCGGCTCAGCACCGGCTGGGCCACCGCGGTGGCCGCGGCACCGCCCGTGAAGCTGTGCTCCTCGGCGACCGCGAGGAAGGCACGGAGGTGCGTCAGCAGGTCCACGTCGTCAGGGTATACAGACTCTGCATACCTTCATGACGTAGTCGTCTTCGACATCGCTCGCCGAGCGACACAGACTTCCGGCATGACACGACTTCGCCGACGGGTTGTCGTCCCGTCACTCGTGATGATCGCCGCTCTCGGTCTGGGAGCCTGCACCGGGAACCAGCCAGGCACCGAGCCCGACCGCGCGGAGCACGAGCGCGCCGCGCACCGGCTCGCCGAGGTGCTGGCGAGCGGGGAGACCGAGTCCCTGTGGACCGACGTCGATCTGACCATCCCCTTGACCAACCTCGCCGACCTCCCGAGGCGGGTCATCGCCATCGAGATCGGCGAGCCCCGCACGCTGGCCGACGACGGCCCTCGGGCCGCCGACGTCGTCCTCGAGTGGGCCTGGGATCTCGACGAGGACGGCGCCGAGGACTGGACCTACACCACCCAGGCCCAGGTGACCGAGGACCAGGACGGGAACTGGCAGGCCGCCTACGACGAGGCCGCGCTCGCGGAAGGGCTGGGCATGGGCGGTGAGCTCCGGCTGACCCGCCCTGAGCCGGAGCGGGGCGACATCCGCGACGGGGGCGGCGTCCCCATCGTCACCGGCCGACCGGTCTACCGCGTCGGTATCGACAAGACCGCGCTGCCCGACGACGTCGAGGACGAGGAGATCCACGCGGCCGCCGTAGCCCTCGCCGAGGTCGTGGGGCTCGACGACCCTGTCGGGTACGCCGAGCGCGTCATGGCCGCCGGGCCGCGGGCGTTCGTCGAGATCATCACCGTCCGGCAGGAGTCCGACGAGGTGCCCCTCGCGGAGCTGGAGTCGATCCCCGGCGCGGTCGCCCTGCCCGACGAGCTGCCGCTCGCGCCGACCGCGAGCTGGGCGCGTCCGCTGCTGGGCCGGGCGGGCGAGGCCACGGCCGAGATCATCGAGGCGTCCGAGGGCGCCGTCGGACCGGGCGACGTCGTCGGTCTCTCCGGGCTGCAGCACACCTACGACGCGCACCTGCGGGGGACGCCCGGTCTCGTGGTCACGTTCAGCCACGGCGACGAGAGCGAGGTGCTCTACGAGGAGGAGACGACGGACGGCGGCGACCTCCAGCTCACGCTCGCCACGGCGATGCAGACCGCGGCCGAGCACGCCCTCGAGACCCAGGAGGCGCCCGCGGGGCTGGTGGCGATCCGGCCCTCCACCGGGGAGGTGCTGGCGGTGGCGAACGGGCCCGGCACCGAGGGGCAGAACCTCGCGATGCTGGCGACCCTCGCGCCGGGATCGACCTTCAAGATGGTGACCGCGCTCGCGCTGCTCCGGGCGGGCTTCGCGGCCGACGACGTCGTCTCGTGCACGCAGGTGGCGACCGTGTCCGGCCGGACCATCAGGAACTACCCGGGCTACCCGAGCGCCTACGTCGGCGACATCACGCTGACCGAGGCGCTCGCGCAGTCCTGCAACTCCGCGCTCATCAACGCGCGCGACCAGCTGACGCCGCAGCAGCTCGCCGATGCTGCGGCGAGCCTGGGACTCGGCCAGGCGCTGCGCGTCGACTGGCCCGCCTACACAGGCACGGTGCCGACCGAGATGACCGACACCGAGCTCGCGGCCTCGCTCATCGGACAGGGAGACATCCTCGCCTCACCGCTGGCGATGGCCGTCGTCGCGGCGACCATCCAGGCCGGCGAGGTCGTCACGCCCCGGCTCGTGCTCGAGCCCGACGACCTTGCCGACGGCGGCGCAGCCGCCGGCGACGCACCCGCCCAGCCGCTGAGCGCCGAGGAGGCGCAGACGCTCGCCGCGTTCATGCGGGCGGTCGTCGAGGAGGGCACCGCGACGCTGCTGGCCGACGTGCCCGGGGAGCCGGTCCACGCCAAGACCGGCTCGGCCGAGGCCGGGGAGGGCGAGGACTACCGGGTCGACTCCTGGATGATCGCCTACCAGGGGGATCTGGCGGTCGCGGCGCTCGTCCAGGGCGGCGGCCACGGAGCGGGTGCGGCGGGTTCCGTCGTCGAGAGCTTCCTGGAGGACGTCAACCGATGACGCCCGACGGCGGTGCGTCCCGCAGGCGCACGGGTCACCGCCTCGGGGTGTCGCGCACCGTGCTCGCCGGGATCCTCCTCGTCGCCTGGATCTCCTGGCCGGTGCTCGGCTACGGGGCGCTCATCACCGCCGCCCCGTTCTTCGGTGAGCTGCCCACGCGGCAGCAGCAGGAGGCGGCATCGCGGCTCGCGCTGGCGGCGGTCGGCGTGGGACTGCTCGGTCCGGTGGTCGGGTTCGCCCTCGCCGGGCGAGGCAGCCGGTTGCGCGTGCTCGCCCTCGTCGAGGCGGTGGTCACGCTGGTGGTGGCGGCTCTCGTGCTCGGGCTGGGGCTGCTGTGAGATCACACGTCGCTGCGCCGACCGGCGAACGGTGGTGCTGACGGAGCCCACTGGCTACCGTCACACCCACGACGAGAGGACCTTCGATGCCCACGACGACCACCCACACCCTCGAGGTGCCCGGCGCGGTGCTGACCTACGACGTCCACGAGCCGGACGGGCCGAGCGATCACCCGCCGCTGTTCGTGTTCGGCTCGCCCATGGGGGCCTCCGGCTTCGCGCAGCTGGTCGGGCACCTGGACGACCGGGTGGTGCTCACCTATGACCCGCGCATGGCGGAGCGCAGCCACCTCACCGCGGGTGGTGAGGTCACGGTCGAGATCCACGGCGACGACCTGCACCGCGTGGTCGAGGCCGCCGGGCTCGGACCGGTCGACGCGTTCGGCTCCAGCGGCGGCGCGCAGGCCGCGCTGCCCTGGGTGGTGGCGCACCCGCAGGACGTGCGCACACTGGTGGCGCACGAGCCACCGCTCACGCTGCTGCTGCCCGATGCCGAGGTGCTGCTCAAGGTCAACGAGGACATCGTCGAGACCTACCGGCAGCGTGGCTTCGGCCCCGCGATGGCGAAGTTCGTCCGGCTGGTCATGCACACCGGAGAGCTGACGCCGGACTACCTGGACCAGCCCGACCCCGACCCCGCGCAGCTCGGGATGCCCACCGAGGACGACGGCTCGCGCGAGGACCCGCTGCTCGCCTACAACATGGCGATGCCGCCGTACCTGCCCGACGCCGAGGCCCTCAAGGCGACCGGGGTGCGCATCGTGCCGGCGATCGGTGCCGAGGGGGCCGGAGCGATGGCCCGCCGCGGCGGCGAGGCGCTGGCCGCGCTGCTCGGGGTCGACCCGGTGGTCTTCCCCGGCGACCACGGCGGCTTCGTGGCCAACGAGTGGTCACCGGGCAACGACCCTGCCGCGTTCGCCGTGACGCTGCGTGAGGTGCTGGCGTAAAGCAGCCCGCCGTGACGTCACGTGTCTTGTAGACATGGGTGTCGAGGACACGGCAGCGGTCAATTCGAGTGCGGGCTCTTGCCCTCCGGAGACTGACGGTGCGACGAGACGGGCAACGGTGAATCCGCCGTCCATGGGCCTAGGTGCCGCCGTCTGAGAGCTGTTGCTGGCGCCCACGCATCCGGCTCACCGCACCAGCAAGCTCACCGAGGTCCTTGTCCACCGTTGCTTGGATGATTTCGGGATGCGTGGCGAAGTAGTGATGAGCGAGGACGTCACGCATGCCCGCGATCTGCCGCCACTTGATCCCGGACTCAGAAGCTTTGGCGGTGTCGCTGAGCGCCTTGACCGACTCGCCGATTTCGAGCAGCCGCATGGATACGGCGTCCATGACCAACGGCTCGGTCAGCGGCCCGTGCGTCAGGTGCGATCGAATCGCACCGATCGCGTTCTCGATGTCCTCGAGCAGGTCGGCGTCCGATCGGCTCACAGCGGCATCAGGTCAGACTCGGCGGAGCTGCGAACGCGCTCGGTCACACCGTTGGCGGGAATCAGGTCAACCGAGATGCCGAGAAGATCCTCGAGCTCGAGCTGGATACCGACCAGGTCGACGAGGCTCGTACCTGTGTCCAGGTCGACGAGGAGGTCGAGGTCGCTGCCCTCCCGGTCGTCACCCCGCGCAACGCTCCCGAAGATCCGGGCATTGCTCACGCCGTGCCGGCGTAGCACCTCGCGCAGCTCGTGTCGTCGTGCGGCGACGAGACGGCCTGTTGGACCTCCGAGGGGCCGTCCGAGGGGCGCTGCGGCGCTGGACATATGGTCAGCGTAACGAGCTGTCCACAGGCCGGGTAGCGGCCGAAAGGAACGGAAGTACTCTCGTGCGGCGGCGACCGTCACGCGTCGACCCCTTCTGGTGGATTGGCCTGGCCGAGTGTCGGGCCCCACGGCTAGCGTTGCGGCCATGACCGACCGCACCGTCGCTGAGACCGTCCCGCTCGACCCTCGATCCACCGAAGCTCTGGCCTCCCGGGGCCTGGAGTACCGCACCGTGGCCACGGCGGGGGAGGAGTTCGACCTCTACAACGCCACGGTCGGGCGAGGCTTCCTCGGCGAGCGCCCCACGCCGGAGCAGGTGCAGGGGTGGCGCGA
The DNA here is from genome assembly GCF_009733815.1 of Pseudactinotalea suaedae. Classification (GTDB taxonomy): domain Bacteria; phylum Actinomycetota; class Actinomycetes; order Actinomycetales; family Beutenbergiaceae; genus Pseudactinotalea; species Pseudactinotalea suaedae. The sequence goes on along the minus strand of NZ_WNXY01000008.1, from coordinate 63,774 downwards.
GTCGTTCCACGGCAACCGGATGGTCGGCGTCTACGACCCGCGGGGAGCTGTGCCGGGCGCCCCGGTGGCCACGGTCAACTCCTGGGTCATGGACGTCACGGTCGATGCCGACTCGTTCCTGCCGATGTGGTCGATCAGCGCGGTGACCGTGTCCTCGACGCACCGCCGTCGGGGCATCGCCCGCGCCCTGCTCGAGGGTGAGCTGCGCGCAGCCGCCGATGCCGGCCTCCCGATCGCGGGCCTGACCGTCTCCGAGGCCACCCTCTACGGCCGCTACGGCTTCGGGATCGCTGCCCGCACCGGCACCTGGACGATCAACACCCGCCGCGCCGGCTGGGTGGGTCCGCGCCCCACCGAGGGCGAGAACCCGGGGCGGCTCGACCACATCGAGCGCGAGGACATCGAGCGCGACCTGGCCGCCCTCAACGAGGCCACCCGGGGCAGCCGCCCCGGTGAGATCGACGGCTGGCCGCGGTTGTGGACCGGGCTCGCCGGCCTCACCCCCGGAAAGCCCGACCCGAAGGTCCGCGGCGTCCGCTACACCGACGCCGAGGGCGTGGTGCGCGGCGTCCTGGTCTACACCGTGAAGGAGAACGAGGCAGACTTCCCCGCCTCCACCCTCGACGTCATCACCGCGCTCGCCGACGGTCGCGACGCCTACGCCGCCATCTGGCGCTACGCCGTCGAGCACGACCTCATCGGCACCGTGACCGCCGGCCTGCGCTCCCTCGACGACCCGCTGCGCTGGATGATCGCCAACGACCGCGCCCTGCAGGTCACCGAGCGGGACCACCACTGGCTGCGGATTCTCGACGTGGCGCGCTGCCTGCAGGCCCGGCACTTCCGGGTCCCGGGCGCGGTCACCTTCGTGGTCACCGACCCGCTCGGGATCGCCGACGGCGCCTGGCGCCTGGGGGTCGACGCGTCGGGCACCGGTGTGGTCGAGAAGGTCGACGGCGGAGCGAACGAGGGCGACCAGGGTCGCGTCGTGCTCGGGATCAGCGAGCTCAGCTCGCTGCTGCTCGGTGGCGTCACCGCCTCCACCTTCCTGGCTGCCGGCCGGATCGAGACCGACCTCGAGACCGCCCGTTGGCTCGACGTCGCCTTCACGCCGATCACCGCACCGGTGCTGGGCTACTGGTACTGAGCCGGCTGGAGGCGGTGGTGCACCGCCGCGGTCGCGTGTGAAGTCATGTGACGTAATGTTGGCGCCGAACGCGTCGACTACGAGGGGGTGGCCGGTGATCCCGGACCAACGTCGTGATGAGCTGCTCCGGATGCTCCGTGAGACCAACGTGCTGTCGGTGCGTGAGCTGACCGAGAGCCTCGGGGTCTCGCACATGACCGTCAGGCGCGACATCGAGGTGCTCGAACGCGCCGGTCGGGTGCACTCGGTGCCCGGGGGTGTGCGACTGGCCAGCCACCTGGGGCTCGAGCCGGCGCGCCTGGAGAAGGAGACCGTGGACGTCGCCCACAAGTCGACGATGGCCAGGGTCGCCGCCGAGATGGTCGCCGAGGACATGACGGTCTACCTCGACGCCGGCACCACGCTGCTCGCGATGGTGCCGCACCTGCTTCAGCGGAAGCGGCTCACCGTGGTCACCAACGACTTCGGCACTCTGCTGGAGCTGGTCGACGCCGAGCAGATCGACGTCATCCACACCGGTGGCCTGCTCGACCACCGCAACCGGTCGTCGGTCGGTCGCCTCGCGGCAGGCACCATGCGCCAGCTCAACGTCGACATCGCCTTCCTCAGCTCCAGCAGCTGGGACGCCGCCCGGGGCGTCACCACCCCGCACGAGGCCAAGGTCGACGTCAAGCGCGCGGCGCTCGACGTCGCGGAGCGCTCGGTGCTGGTCGCAGGCAGCATCAAGTACGGCCTGTTCGCCACGCACCGCGTGGCCGAGGTGAGCGAGCTCGACGTCATCCTCACCGATGATGCGCTCCCACCCTCGGCCGCGTCGGCCATCCGGGAGCGAGGCACCGAGCTGTTGCTCGCGGGCTCGGCGAACGAGCGCGTCGCCGCGTCCTAGCGACGCACCTCGGGGTGCGAGCCGGGGCTACCGGTCCCAGTGCGAGCCGTGTGCCGCGGCGACGGCGTGCGCCTGCTCCTCGCTCAGCGTGTGGTACCCGGCGGTGGGGAGCTTGAGCAGCACCTCGGCCGCTGCCTCGAGCTCGATCGCGGCCTCGCGTGCCGCCGCCACGGTGGTGCCGGCGCACACGGCCCCGTGGTTCTGCAGCAGCGCGGCGCGGAACGCGAAGGTCAGCCCCTCGATGCTGTCCCCGTGCTCGACCGAACCGGGCACGGCGTACGGCAGCAGCGGCGTCTGACCGACCCGCATCACGAAGTACGGCGTGATCGGCGGCAACGCGCTCCGCTCGGAGTAGGGCGGCAGGCACGAGGCCGCGACGGCCGCCGGGGAGTGCAGGTGGATCACGCACCGCAGCTCGGGGGAGCGCCGGTAGAAGGCGAGGTGGAGCGGTGCCTCCTTCGTGGGTCGCGGGCCGTCGACCAGGTTTCCGTGCAGGTCCAGCCGTGACAGACCCTCGGGCGCCAGGCTCCCCATCTGCGTGCCGGTCGCGGAGACCAGCACGTGGTCGCCGGTGCGCACGCTGACGTTCCCGGACGAGCCTGGGCTCAGCCCGAGCCCGGCAAGGTGGTGCGCCGCCTCCAGGAGCTCGGCGACGGCCTCGCGCTCCTCCTCGCGCAGGGCGATGGCATCCCGGTCGGTCATATCAGTGCCTCCCAGGCGTCGATGAAGAGCGAGTCGGCGCCGAAGTTCCCCGACTTCAGCGCGAGCGCGATCGGCACCTGACCGGCCGCCGTCGAGGCGTGCGCGAAGGTCCACGCCAGGCCGGGCCCGAGGGACCCACCGACCCGCAGGTCGTGCGCACCGAGCTCACCCACCACCGCCCCGGAGGTCTCGCCCCCGGCGATGACCATGCGGCGCACACCCAGCTCGAGCAGCGTCCGGCTGAGCGAGGCCAGCGCGGCCTCGAGGCGGGCAGCGAGCGCGAGCCGCTCGGCGGGGTCCTCGATCGGCTCCGGCGCGATGACGACCGGCGTCTCGGGGTGATCCCGCCACGCCGCGCGCGCCTGCTCGACCACACCACCGAGGGCGTCCTCGGCGTGCCGGGGGTCGATGGTCAGGCACGTCAGCCCGGCGGCCTGCGCCGCCTCGCGCTGGCGCGCGGTCGCGGCCGACGCGCTCCCCACGAGGACCAGCCGCGGGCCGCTCAGCGTCTCGGCCGGCGCCTGCGCACGGGCGTGGCCCGGGTGCGGGCCGCTCATCCCCAGCGCGAGGCCCGAACCGCCCGTGACCAGGACGTCCCGCTCGGTCGCCTCGGCGATGGTGCGCAGGTCCTCGTCGCTGACGGCGTCGACCACGAGGAACCGCTCACCGGCGCCGCCGCGCCGATCGAGCTCCGCCCGCAGCTGCTCGGGCCCCTGCTGCACGGTGGCGAGCTCGACCAGGCCGACCGGCGAGGTGGTCTGGGCGGCGAGCAGCCGCACCACGCTCGAGTCGCGCATCGGCGTCAGCGGGTGCTGCGCCATCGAGCTCTCCGCGAGCAGCGTGGACCCGACGAACAGGTGCCCCTGGTAGACGGTGCGGCCGTTGGCCGGAAAGCTGGGGACGACCACGCAGTGCCGGACGCCGAGCCTGTCGGCGACCATCTCGCAGACCGGCCCGATGTTGCCCTCTGGCGTCGAGTCGAAGGTCGAGCAGTACTTGACGTAGATCTGGTCGCAGCCCAGCCCCTGCAGGGCGTCCAGCGCCGCGGCGGAGTCGGCCAGCGCGTCGGCCACGGGTGCGGTGCGCGACTTCAGCGCGATCACCACCGCCTCGGCGTCGGTGGCCGTGAGCGTCTCGGGCGCGCCGACCACCAGCCGGGTGCGGAAGCCGCGCGCGACGAGGTTGGTGGCGAGGTCGACGGCGCCGGTGACGTCGTCGGCGATCGCGCCCAGGCGTGCCATGCGGCTCCCTCCGAGAGTGGTGTGACGGCATGTTACACAGGTGTTCCGAAATGTTACGCTGCACGGGCAGTCATCGTGGTCGGCCGAGCGGAGCGAGTGGTGGACGAGCAGTCAGGTATCAGGGTCGCCCTCGTCGGGGCCGGTGGCGGCTTCGGACGCACCGTGCTGCTCGCGCTGCGCCGGCACCCGGCCCAACGGCCCACCGTGCTGTGCGACCTGGACACCGAGGCGGTGCGGGCACTGCTCGAGGATCTCGGCTACGACGCGCCCGCCCGGGTCTGCAGCGAGGTGCGCGAGGTGCGCCACGCCGTCGAGAACGGCGCGATCGCGATCGTCGCCGACACCGCGCTCATCGACCCCCACGCCTACGACGTCCTCGTGGAGGCGACCGGCTCGGTGCCCGTCAGCGCCCGCACCACGCTCGCGGCGGTCGAGGCCGACCGACCGGTCGTGCTGGTGAGCAAGGAGACCGAGGCGACCATCGGTGTCGCGCTCGGACGGCGAGCGGCGGACCGGGGCGTCGTGATCCGCGCCGGTGCCGGGGACCAGCCCGCGAACCTGGCCGCGCTGGTGAGCTGCGCGCGGGACCTCGGGCTCGAGATCGTGGCCGCCGGCAAGTCCAGCGAGTACGACCTGGTCCTGGACCTGGACGACGCGACGGTCTCGCTGCAGGAGGCGACCGCTGCCGCGCCGGACCTGGTGGAGCACTGGCACCTCGGTGAGGACGTCGCGGCCGGCGTCGAGGCCCGCCGAGCGGCGACCTCGACCCTCAAGCTCCGCGCCGCCGCCGACTACTGCGAGCTGACCGTGGCCGCCAACCTCACCGGGCTCGGCATCGACACCCCCGAGCTGCACTACCCGATCCTGCGCACGACCGAGCTCGCGGACGTGCTGCGGCCGCGCCAGGAGGGTGGCCTGCTCGGCACCGCGGGCGTGGTCGAGGTGTTCACCTCGCTGCGCCGCCCGGACGAGGCCAGCTTCGCCGGGGGCGAGTTCGTCGTCGTCCGCGTCCACGACCGCGAGGTCGCCGAGCTGCTGGCCGCCAAGGGCCACGTCGTCAGCGGTCGCCGCGACCTGATCTGCATCGGGCTGCCGTTCCACCTCATGGGGCTGGAGATCCCGCGGACGATCGCCGAGGCGCACGCGCGCGTGCCGCGGCCGGCAACGACAGGACCGCTCGTGTCGATGCTCGCGCGCACCACCGAGCCGCTGCCGGCGGGCCACCGGTTCGTCGTGGCCGGGCACCACCACGAGATCGCCGGCACCCACCCCTGGCTGCGGACCGGCGCCACCGATGGCGCCGCCCCCTACTACGCGCTCGACGGCGCCCGACTCCGTCACGAGGTCCCCGCCGGTCACCTCGTCCAGCTGAGCGACGTCGACGGCGTCGACCCCCTCGTGCTCGAGCTCCTCGCCGAGCAGCAGCCCACCCCGTGACCGAAAGGCCTCTGATGAGCTCCCCCTCCCGCGTCCTCGTCGACCCCAGCATGGTGATCGGCGACATCGATCCCCGCGTCTACGGGTCCTTCGTGGAGCACATGGGCCGATGCGTCTACGACGGCATCTTCGACCCCGAGCACCCGACGGCGGACGAGGCGGGCTTCCGCCAGGACGTCGCGGAGCTGGTCCGCGAGCTGGGTCCGACGATCCTGCGCTACCCCGGAGGCAACTTCGTCTCGGGCTACCACTGGGAGGACGGCGTCGGACCGCGCGAGGCACGGCCCCGCCGTCGGGACCTCGCCTGGCGCAGCATCGAGACCAACCAGGTCGGCACCAACGAGTTCCTCGGCTACGCACGCTCCGTGGGCGCCGAGGCGATGATGGCCGTCAACCTCGGCACCCGCGGCATCGACGCCGCGACCGCGCTGCTGGAGTACACGACGCTCCGCGACGGCAGCTACTGGGCCGACCTGCGCCGCGAGCACGGTGTCGCCGAGCCCTACGACGTGCCGGTGTGGTGCCTGGGCAACGAGATGGACGGCCCCTGGCAGCTCGGTCACAAGACCGCCTACGAGTACGGCCGGCTGGCCGCCGAGACCGCGGTGGCGATGCGCCGCGTCAACCCCGCGATCGAGCTCGTCGCGTGCGGCACCTCGAAGCCGATCATGCCGACCTTCGCGACGTGGGAGGCCCAGGTGCTCGAGCAGTGCTACCAGCACGTCGACTACCTGTCGATGCACATGTATGTCGACCCCGAACGGACCCCGGACCTGCGCTCGCTGCTCGCCTCGGGGATCGACATCGACGCCTACATCGATGCCGTGATCGCGAGCGTCGACTACGCGCGCGCCGCCGGCAAGCACAGCAAGGCGATGCCGCTCGCGTTCGACGAGTGGAACGTCTGGTACAACTCCCGGCCCCGCGAGATCGGCGTCTGGCCGGTCGCGCCCGAGCTGATCGGCGACATCTACTCGCTGGCCGACGCGCTCGTGGTCGGCAGCTTCATCAACTCGATCCTGCGGCGCAGCGACCGGGTGCGGATCGCGTGCCTGGCGCAGCTGGTCAACGTCATCGCGCCGATCCGCACCGAGCGGGGCGGCGGCCCGGCGTGGCGGCAGTCGACGTTCTACCCGTTCGCCTACGCCAGCCGCTACGGCCGTGGTGACAGCCTGCACGTCGGGCTCACCACCGGTCGGCACAGCACCGAGTCGCACGACGACGTCGCCGACCTCGACGTGGCAGCCGTGCGGGAGCCCTCGGGTGCCGTGACCTTCTTCGTGGTCAACCGTGACCTCGAGCGCACCATCCCGCTGGAGCTGGACGTGCGTGGCTTCAGCTCGCTCGGGCCCGGCGCCACGCTGACCCACGCGGTGCTGTCCGGCCCGAGCGCGGAGGCGACCAACGCCGTCGACCAGCCGCGGATCGGGATCGAGGAGTCGGTGACCTCCTGGGACGGTCAGCCGGTCGGGATCCCGCCGCTGTCGTGGAGCATGGTCCGCCTGCAGCCGAACACGTGATCACACCGTGACGTTCTGATGTGTAACGTGGTGTGAACTTCTGATAATCTCCAGATCTCGGTCGCAATGGCACGACCCCGGATGCGCTGTCTTTCAAGGAGGATTCACATGGCTATCCACTCCGCACGACGTGGTCGGAGGCTGATGGCGGCTGCAGCAGCAACGGCCGCGCTCGCCCTCGGCGCCGCATGCTCGGGCCCGGGCGGGGGCGGTGGCGGCAGCGGTGACACAGGCGGCGGCGACGCCACCGACGCCGACGGTGTCGCGACCGTGACCGTCTGGGCCTGGTATCCCGAGTTCCAGGAGGTGGTCGACGTCTTCAACGCCAGCCACGAGGACGTCCAGGTCGAGCTGGTCAACGCAGGCGTCGGTGAGGACGCCTACGCCAAGCTGCGCACCGCGCTCGAGTCCGGCTCCGGCGCCCCGGACCTGATCCAGATGGAGCTCAGCGAGATGCCGAGCTTCATGGTGATGGACGGCCTGCTCGACATCGGCCCCTACGGCGCGACCGAGGTGGCGGACTCCTACCCCGAGTGGGTGTGGGACCAGGTGTCGCAGGGCGACGCCGTCTACGCGATCCCGGTCGACGCCGGACCGATCGGCATGTTCTACCGCGCCGACCTCTACGAGGAGTACGGCCTGGAGCCGGCGACCACGTGGGAGGAGTACCGCGCGACGGCCGAGGCCCTCAAGGCCGCCAACCCCGACCTCTACCTGTCGGACTTCCAGGTCGGCAACGCCTCCAACCTGGTCGGTCTGATCCAGCAGGCCGGCGGCGCCCCCTACGGCTACGACTTCTCCAACCCGGAGGAGGTGGTGATCAACTTCGACAACGAGATCACGCGCCAGGTCCTCAACTACTGGGGCGACATGATCGCCGAGGGGCTCATCGACGACGCGCCGTACCACTCGACCGACTGGGACGCCGGGATCGCCGCCGGCACCTACCTCACCACCATCGAGGCGGCGTGGCGCCCCGGCTACCTGGGCAACATCGCCGAGGCGACGTCAGGCAGCTGGCGGGTGGCGCCGATGCCGCAGTGGAACGAGGGCGACGACCTGCAGGGCAACCACGGCGGTTCCACGTTCGCGGTGACCAGCCAGACCGACTCCCCGGAGGCGGCCGCCCAGGTCGCGATCGAGATCTTCGGCTCCGAGGAGCCGTGGGAGGTCGGCATCGACAAGGCCTTCCTGTTCCCGGTCTTCAACCCGGTCGCCGAGTCGCCCGACTTCCTCGAGCGTCCCTATGAGTTCTTCGGTGACCAGCCCGTCAACGAGATCTTCGTGCCTGCTGCTCAGAGCGTGAGCCCGCTGAGCTTCACGCCCTTCGACTCGTTCGCGAAGTCGACGATCAACGAGCAGGTGGCCTCCGCCATCGCCGGCGAGCAGACGATGGACGAGGCTGCGGCCGCGATCCAGCAGATCCTCGTCGACTACGCCGAGTCCGTCGGGATGACCGTCTCCGAGGGCTGAGCCCCGAGCACGACGCCGGCACCCTCGGAGCCCGAGGGTGCCGGCGCCATGACCAGAAAGAACGCAGATGAGCCAGACCGTCGCGGAGCCCAGGGTGACGCGTCGCCGATCTCCGCAGCAGCGCTCGGGCGGCGGCCAGGAGGCGCGGCGCGGCCGCTTCGGGTGGCTGCTGCTCGCCCCGTTCGCCGTCAGCTTCGTCGCACTGCTCATCGTGCCGCTCGGCTACGCGCTCTGGCTCAGCCTGCACGCTCGGTCGATCACGGGCGCGCAGCGGTGGGCGGGCTTCGAGAACTACGTGCGGGTGTTCGGGGACGAGTCGTTCATCACCGGGCTCAAGCGCGTGCTGTGGTTCGGGGTGCTGCAGGCGCCGCTGATGCTGGTGCTGGCACTCATCCTGGCGCTGCTGCTCGACGCGGCCACCACGCGGCTCTCGCGTCTGGCGCGGCTGGTCGCCTTCATGCCCTACGCGGTGCCGGCGGTGATCGGCGTGCTGATGTGGGGCTTCCTCTACAGCCCGCAGCTGGGCCCGGCGGCGATCCTGACCCAGCTCCTGGGCGACGCCGCCCCGGACCTCCTCGGCAAGACCTGGGTGCTGTACTCGCTGGTCAACGTCCTGACGTGGCAGATGACCGGCTACAACATGATCATCATCTACTCGGCTCTGCAGGGTCTGCCGCGGGAGATCTATGAGGCGGCGCGGCTCGACGGTGCGGGCGGCTGGAAGCTCGCGATCCGCATCAAGCTGCCGCTGGTGGCGCCGGCCGTGGTGCTGTCCGCGGTGTTCACGATCATCGCCACGCTGCAGATCTTCTCCGAGCCCAAGGTGATGCAGTCGACCCGACCGGACGCCGTGCCCGCCGACTTCACGCCCAACATGTACGCCTACAACCAGGCCTTCTCCTACGGGCAGTTCAACTACTCGGCGACCATCTCGTTCGTGCTGGGGATCGTCATCATCATCGGCTCCTACATCTTCCTGTTCGCAACCCGCCGCCGGAGTGGTCTGAATGACTGATCTCGCGCGCCGCCCCCGCGCCCCCATGACCCCGGGGCGGGTCGCCGTCGCGGCCGCGCTGGTGGTCTCGATCGTGTACTTCTTCCTGCCCTTCTGGTGGATCGTGGTGGCGTCCACCAAGACCACCGGCCAGATGTTCTCGAGCCACTCGCTGTGGTTCGCGGACTCCTTCGCCTTCCTCGACAACCTCGCCCGCACCTTCAGCTATCAGGGCGGCATCTTCTTCACCTGGATCGGCAACACGGTGCTGTACTCGGTGACCTCGGCGGTCGGTGCCACGGCGCTCGCCACCGCCGGCGGCTACGCCTTCGCGAAGTACCGGTTCCGCGGCAAGAAGGTGGCCTTCGGCGTGCTGCTCGGTGCGGTGATGATCCCGAACACCGTGCTCGTGCTGCCCACCTACATGATCATGTCGAGCATCGGGCTGGTGAACACGGTCTGGGCGGTGATCATCCCGGGTCTGCTGAACCCGCTCGGCGTCTACCTGATCCGGATCTACGCACAGGACTCGGTGCCGGACGAGGTGCTGGAGTCCGCCCGGATCGACGGCGCCGGTGAGCTCCGCGTGTTCGCCGGCATCTCGCTGCCGATGCTGCGGCCCGCGATCGCGACCGTGCTGCTGTTCTCGCTGGTGGCCAGCTGGAACAACTTCTTCCTGCCACTGGTGATGATCTCCGACAACGCGCTGTACCCGCTCACCGTGGGGCTCAACAACTGGCGCGCGCTCGCCACCATCGACGGCAGCGCCGGCCAGGACCTCTACCCGATGCTCATCACCGGGTCGCTGCTCGCCGTGGTGCCGTTGATCGCCGCCTTCCTCGCCATGCAGCGCCAGTGGCAGAGCGGGCTCGCCCTCGGGGCGGTCAAGTAGCCGGAGGCTGACCGGCGGGACGCGCCGCGCGAGCGGCGCGTCACTCCTGCGCCTGCTGCACCAGCAGCGCGACGTGGGTCCGGCTCGTGAGGTCGAGCTTGTCGAGGACGCTGGAGGTGTAGGCCTTCACGGTGGGAACGCTCAGGTGCAGCTCGTGGCCGATGTCGGCGTTGCTGGCGCCGCGGCCGATGCACTCGGCGACCTCGCGCTCGCGGGGGGTGAGCCGCGCCAGCCGCGCGCGTGCCGACTCCCGGTCGGCGCTGCTGGCCGCGGCGGCGTCCATGAGCCGACGCGCCACCTGCGGCGCCAGCACCGGCTCCCCGGCCGCAGCCGCGCGGACGGCGGCGACGATCCGCGGCGGCGCTGCGTCCTTGAGCAGGTAGCCCGCGGCACCGGCGGCCAGCGCGCCCTCGACCTCGGCCTGGGTGTCGAACGTCGTGAGCACGACGACGGCCGGTGCGTCGCGCCGTCGTCTCACCTCCCGGGTGGCGGCGATGCCGTCGACACCGGGCATGCGGAGGTCCATGAGGACGACGTCGACCGCGTGCGCGGCGAGCACACCGGGCACCTCGGCGCCGTCCCCGGCCTCGGCGACGACCTCGATGCCGTCCGCGCCGTCGAGCATGAGCCGGAGGGCGGAGCGCACCAGGGCGTCGTCGTCGACTATGACGATCCGGACCGGTCCCATGGCTCCCACGGTAACGAGGCGACGACGGCGAAACCGCCGTCGGGCTGCGGTTCCGCGACGAGGGTGCCGCCCAGCAGCTCGGCCCGCTCGGACAGCCCGACGAGCCCGGTGCCCGAACCGGTCTCGCTCGGCAGGACCGGTGCGGGTACCGGCCCGTTGACGACGCGCAGCTCCACCCGCCCCGGCTCGCTGGTCAGCGTGACGTCCACGCTCGCCCCGGGCGCGTGCCGCCGCGCGTTGGTCAAGGCCTCCTGGAGCACCCGGTAGGTCGCGAGCCCGACGGCGGCCGGTGGGTCCGCCGCCCCGGTGCGCTGCCAGGTCACGTCGGTGCCGTCGGTACGGGCCTGCTCGACGAGCGCGGGCAGCTCGGCCATCCCTGGCGCGGGTCGCAGCTCGTCGCCCTCGGTCCGGAGCACCCGCAGGATGGCGCGCAGCTCCACCAGCGCGTCGCCGGCGGCGGCGCGCACGCGGCCGGCGGCCGCTCGGGCGGCGTCCGGTTCGACGTCGTGGCGGTACTCAAGGGCGCCGGAGGTCGCGGCGATGAGGGTGAGGTGGTGGGCCAGGCTGTCGTGCATCTCGCGCGCGATGCGTGCCCGCTCGTCGGCCTTGGCGTGCTGCATCCGTGTGGTCTGCTCCTGCTCGGCCCTGAGTGCACGGTCGTGCAGCGAGCGGAGCAGCTCGGTCCGGGTCCGAGCCCACGCGCCCCAGCCGGCGAGGGCGCCGTAGACGGCGGCCACGCCCAGCAGCCACCAGCCGAACGGGTGCGGCACGGGTCGCCACAGTCCCTGCACGGCGTGGCCGAGGACGCCGGCAGCCGCGACCGGGATCGCGATCCGGAGCGAGCGCAACCGGCCGGCGACGACCGCCATCGCCGTGGCGGCCGGTGTGGCAGCGGGCGAGAGCGCGGCCAGCGCCGCGAGCGCGATCGCCGTCGGCACCTGATACCGGGTCCAGAGCAGCGGTGCCGCGGCGGTCGCCAGGATCCCCACGGTGATGTCGAGGACCAGGTGCGCGTTCCCGGCCTTCCAGGTGCTCCACACCACGACGGCGCTGAGGAGGCCGAGCGGCACGATCGCCAGCCGGAGATAGCGGCGCTGCACCTCGGGGAGCCCGTCCCAGACCTCCTCCGCGGCGGTCGCGTGGCGCACCCATGGCGGCACCCAGGTCGTGGTCATGAACTCACCGTAGGCATCGGGGTCCCGGCAGCGGCACCGACCAAAGTCGGTGCCCCGCGAGACGAAGGTCGTCGGAACCGCCGACCCCCGGCGGTACCGCCGTCGCCTTGTTCGGCGGAGCGTTGACTCCCGACGCGGCAACCCTGCCGCACGAGAGAGGAGCCAGCCATGGCCAGCATGAACGACACGAACGCCGCCGTCCGGAACGCCGACCAGGCGAGCGCCACCGCTCGGGGCGCGTCAGCCCGCCGTCGGCTGCCCCGATGGATGGTGCCCTTGCTCGCGGTGGCCGGCGCGCTCCTGGTGTGGGCGCTCGGCCAGCTGGCCGGGGTGGGCACGGTGGCCGTCGACACCGGCGCCGCGCTGCAGACGGTCACGATCACCTCGGTGGTGGCGGCGAGCCTCCTTGCGGCCCTGGCCGGGTGGGGCGCCCGAGCCGTGATCGGCAGGATCGGCAAGAACCCGACGCGGGCCCAGCGGATCTGGCTGGTGCTGAGCGGCGTCGCGCTGCTCGCCTCGCTGCTGGGCGTGGCCGGCGCGGTCACCACCGGCGCGCTGGTGGTGCTGGCCACCGAGCACGTGGTCGTGGGCCTGATCGTGATGCTCGGGCTGCGCCGCTGACGCGCCCGGAGATCCACATGCCGCCGAGGTTTGTCCACAACCACTGTTGTGCCTGGGGAGAGAGCCAAGTATTTTCTCGGGCACGGACATGACAGGGGAGGGCCGTGACTCGCAGGGCGGGAGGTGCAGCGTTGGCGCTCGCGATGAGCGCCGGCCTGCTTCTCTCGGCCTGCGACGGCGGCGAGGGGCCAACCGAGCCACCCACCACCGGCACCGTCACGTCGGAGAGCACCACCCCGACCGAGGTCACGACGGAACCGTCCGACATCCCCACCCCGCCTGAGGTCGAGGCGCCGACGCCGGCGCCGGAAGCGGCGGTCGACGATCACATCGGAGCGATCTGGGCCGCTCGGTACTTCATGGATCTGTACACCTACATGCGGCAGACCGGCGACACCACACAGTTCGAGGCGATGAGTGCGCCAGAGTGTGAGTTCTGCGCCAGTTCGATCGAAAACGTTGTGGAGATTCACGAGGAAGGTGGCTGGGTCGAGGGTGGCGAGCTCGTCTTCGACATCGACGAGGCGACTGCGAACTACCCCACGGCGGACGAGCCGAACTACGTGGTTCAGTTCACGGTGACTGAGCAGCCCTCGACGATTCATGCCGGCGATGGGACCTCAGACGCGCGACCGGGTGCGTCCGGTGATGTTCAGGTAGGTCTCCAGTACGTCGACGAGCGCTACGTCGTGTTTGGAGTGAACTTCGGATGATGAGATTGTTCAAGCTTCGCACTGGCGCATACATGGGTCTCATCGCGCTGGCAACTATCTTGCCTGCGGCTCCCTCGGCGGCTGAAACTGACGATGAAACCAGTTCGTTCTTCTCTGAGTCGGAGGACGGTTCGTTCAATATCGGCGGCCACCTAAGCGTCCGCGTTGACGACACCCCGATGACGACGTCGGATTCGTCGCTGCAGCTGGTGGAAGACAGCTATGAGGAAGCGCTCGTGGTGTGCGCCCTACGCCAGGCAGCGGACGAGGAGGGGACGCTCCTCAACGAGGAGACGGACCTGTGCGAGGAGGACGAGGACTCGCTGACCACGGCGGAGATCGTGGCGTTGGTGGCCTCGGAGTTCAAGACGCTGCCGTTGGCAACGCCGTCGATCACGGCGCAGCCGGATGGTGACTGGGCGTTGGTGAATGTCGACTTCGTCGTCTACACCGAGGCGGATCAGCAGCTGCTGAGCACGACGATCCTGGGCGTCCCGGTGACGATCCGCGCGACTCCGGTCCACTACTCGTGGGACTTCGGGGACGGCAGCCCGGCGCTGTCGACCACGGACCCGGGCCGGGCGTACCCGAACCAGACCGTGGCGCACGTCTACACGAACGCGGCGGACGCCGTCGCGGTCTCGCTGACGACCTCCTGGCAGGGCGAGCTCCAGATCAACGGCAGCGGCCCGTGGCTCCCGATCGCCGGCTTCGCCACCACCACCAGCAGCACCGACCCGGTCGAGATCGTCGCCATGGACGTCCACCTCGTCCCCTGAGCCGTGATTCCGCCGTCATGGATCGGCACAGACGGCCCCGACAACCGCGCACATCTCTCCCGGACCCGCCGTAGGCAACCCGGCGCCCGAGGGGCGAAAGTGCGTTGAAAGCGACGAGCGGGCGAAAGTGCGTTGAAAGCGAGGAGCGGGCGAAAGTGCGTTGAAAGCGAACGGCCCGGCACCGCGCGGGGCGGGCCGGGCCGTTCGGTGGAGGTCAGGCGTCAGGCCTCGAGGTTCTGCGAGGCGATCATCCAGGACTGCTGCTCGAGCTGGTTGACGATGTTGTTGATGAGGTCCGCGGTGGGCGGGTCCTCGGCCTCGATGTCGGAGTGGACCTCGCGGAGCACGGTCACGGTCTGCGAGATGCGGTCGACGATGGCGTCGACCGTGTCGGTGACCGACACCAGGTCGCCGGCGTAGGCGGTGAGGTCGGTGGTGGCGGAGACGGTCTCGGTGCGGCCGTCGGGCACGACCTGGAGGGCGCGCATGCGCTCGGCGATGACGTCGCTCTCCTCGCGGGCGATGGCGACGAGCTCGTCGAGCTGCAGGTGGAGGCTGCGGAAGCCGCGGCCGGTGACGTTCCAGTGGGCCTGCTTGCCCTGCAGCTGCAGGTCGATCAGGTCGACGAGGACGCGCTGGAGGTAGCCGCGGAGCTTCTCGGAGGCGGTGGTACGGGTCATCAGATCCTGCCTTTCCGGCCGCCGCGCGGGCGACCCGGGTCCTGCTGTCGTGAACGACTCCAGTTTAGGACGGTTGCCGATCTCGTGCCAGCAAGGCAAGGCGAACCTTGCCCGAGACGCCCGGCAACCGGGCGCAGCGCTTCACCGGGCAGCGATCACGCGCAGTCGGTGCAGACGCCCCAGAAGATGACCTCGGCCGTGGCGACGGCGAACCCGGGAGGTGTGGGTCCGTGCAGGCACGGGGCCGCGCCGGTGGTGCAGTCGACGTCGACCACCTTCCCGCACGAGGAGCACACCGCGTGGTGGTGGTTGTCGGCGACCCGGCGCTCGTACCGCGCGGCCGAGCGCGCGGGCTCGAACCGGCGCACGATCCCCGCGGCGTGCAGGTCGGCGAGGATGTTGTGCACGGCCTGCAGGCTCGGTGCCGCGTCCCCGAGCCGGCCGCGCAGCGTCTCGGCGTCGGCGTGCGGGGTCTCGTCCAGCGCCGCGAGGATCGCGAGGCGCCCGGACGTCGCGCGCAGCCCGCTGGCGCGCAGCAGGTCGACGTCCGAGGTCGCGGTCGCAGTCACCACACCACGGTAAGTCGTGATCGTGAACGACTCAACTCTGAGCGACGTCTGTTGTGTCGCCTGCACGTACCAGGCACGTGTGAACGACACGGCAGGGGCGCTATCGAGCACGGGCGGCGCCATCCAGACACAGCGCGGCCGCATCCACAGGTGTCCCCCGATGCCGCGGTATGCACAGCACCCCTCGTCGAGGCGAGCGGGCAGGCACCGCCACCTGCCACCGTGCATCGATGGGTCAGCGGTTCGAGCTCGGCGAGCCCGCACTCGTCGACCTCCTACGCCACCAGGACGGCGTGATCGCGCTGCGGCAGCTTCGCCAGCTGGGGGCGCAGCAGCACGATGTCGAACGCATGGTCAGGCGGCGGGAACTGCGCCGTGTCCATCCTGGTGTCTGTCTCGACCACACCGGCCCGCTGACCCGGCGGCAGCGCGAGTGGGTCGCCGTGCTGGCCGCATGGCCGGCCGCGCTCGCGGACGAATCGGTCCTCCCTGGAACAGCACCCGGGCTCGTGCACATCGTGGTGGCACCCGGCAGGAAGGTTCAGCTTCCGGTGGGGGTGCGGATGCGGCGCATCACCCAGCTGGACGAGTGGGTTCTGTGGCATCGCTCGCCACCGAGGGTCAGGATCGAGCACGCGGTTCTGAGCGTGATGTCCCAGCAGATCCGGGGCGGTGATGTCGCGGCCGCGTTCGCCACGTTGGCCAGGACCGCGCAGTCGCGCGAGACTACCCTCGAACGGATCGCCGCAGCGCTCTCCGCTCGGCACCGCCTCAGCGGGCGAGCACTGATCGAGGCGATGCTCTCCGATCTCCGTGACGGCGTGTGGTCCGTCCTCGAACGGGGATACCGCCATCGCGTAGAACGTCCGCACGGGCTACCGCGAGCACGCCGCCAGCACCCGAGCGAGGCGACCGGTACTCCCACTCGTCAGGACATCAGGTACCCGGAGTTCTCGCTCGTCGTCGAGCTGGACGGCTATTCGTTCCACGGTACCGCCGCCGCGCGCGACCGAGACGCGACCCGTGACCTGGCGGAGCTAGCGAGCTCAGCCGCCGCGACCGCGCGCGTCACGTACGGCCTGGTGTTCACCGATCCGTGCCGCACGGCGCACTGGATCGCGGAGATCCTGCGCCGGCGGGGGTGGACAGGCGGCCCCCGACGGTGCCCACGCTGCCCCGCATCGGTGCCGCCTGCCGTGTCGTCTGCACGTGCCAGGTACGTGTGAACGACACGCCAAGCGGATCTTGAGCAGATCTTGAGGGAGCGCTGCCGATGCCCTGAGGGGCCGTTGAGGAGCGGCTCATAGCGTCCTTCTCATCACCGCGACACGACCTTGTGGATGCGGGGGGACATCAGGAACCGGGCCGTACCCGGCCGATCTCGAGAGGCAATCATGAAGCTCCGCAAGAAGAACGTCGTCGCCGTCCTCGCCGGTGTGGCCGTCGCCACCGCCGTCGCCGCATCCGCCGCCTCGCTGGGTGGGCTCACCACGCAGTGGCTGGGCGCCAACAGCAACGTCGTGCAGTCGCCGGTCACCGGCGGCCTCGACGTCGACTGGGACACCGCGTACGACGCCGCGCTCGGCTACTACGTCGTCAGCGGCTTCACGCTCGACACCACCGACGCCAAGGAGACCCTCCCCGAGGGTGCCGACGTCCAGCTCACGCTCGAGCTCGCCGAGGGCACGACCGAGTTCGAGGGCACCATCGACGCCGAGGGCACCGTCGACTTCGGCGCCGCGGCTCTCCCGAGCATCGCCGCCCACGACGTCGAGGGTGTCTCCGTGGTCCTCGTCGGCGGCGGTTCCGCCACCGGGACCGACCTTCCCTGATCCCTCGCCAGACCTGACCACGCACCACGTCGACGAACGGGACACTCATGATCACGCAGGCACCGGACCGGGCAGGGACCGGTGCCTGCGTCACCCCGTCGAAGGCGGAGTCACCCACCCGCAGCAGGGCGGCCACGATCCTCGGCTGGCTCCTCGTGGCCGTGGCGGCCGCGCTCCTCTGGCCCGCTCAGTGGGGCGGGCTGACCGGCCTGACGATCGTCAGCGGTCACTCGATGGAGCCCACGTACTACACCGGTGACCTCGTCGTCACGTGGCGGCAGGCGGGCTACGAGCCCGGCGACGTGGTCTCCTACACGGTGCCCGACGACCAGCCCGGTGCGGGCGGCCACGTCATCCACCGCGTCGCCACCGCCGACCGGCTCGACTCCGGCGAGATGGTCTACACGACCGTCGGCGACAACAACCCCGCGGCCGATCAGTGGACGCTCACCGCCGACGACATCGCCGGCGCCGCCGTGCTGCACGTACCCGGCCTCGGCCGCTTCCTCGGCCCGGCTGTGCTGCCGATCCTCGTGGCGGGCGCACTGGGCGGCATCGTCACCGTCATGCTGTGGTCGTCCCGTCCCGAGGACGAGGAGACCGACGAGGCCGACGACGGCGCCCCGACCCTGGAGGAGACCGCACCATGAGTGTGTTCCGCAGGGCCGCCGCGACAGCTGCCGCGCTCGTCGCCACCATCGCGATCGCGCCGGCTGCGACCGCCGCCACCCAGCCGCCAGAGCCCTCGTGCTCCACCGCGTCGACCGCGGTCACCTGGACCACCCGCTACGACGCGGGTCGCTACGAGTTGTCCACCCTGGTGCTCAGCGGCCTGGAGGCCTGCGCCGGGGTCGACCTCGTGGTCGCCGTCGGGTCCGAGCAGCACCTCTACGCCGAGGTCCCGGTCACCGTGACCTCGGGTCCGCTGACCGTCGACGTCAGCGAGCACCGGATCCCCGCCGCCCAGGTCGAGCGGCTGGCGCTCACGCTCCGCTCCGCCGTGCCGACGACGCCGAACCCGGCCTCCCCGACCAGCCCGACCGCGCCCGTGGCACCCGCCGAGCCCGGCAGCACCGGCGCCGTGAGCGGGAGCCACCAGGTCGGCGGCAGCATCGACACCGCGGGACCGGCGGGCACCGCGCTGCCGATCACCGGGACCAACGCGGCCTGGTTCGCCGCGCTCGCTGCCGCTCTCGTCGTGCTGGGCGCCGCCCTGCGACACCGCACCCGCCAGGAGACCCACCGTGCGTGAGGCCCGCCGTCGCCGCCTTCCCCGTTACCTGATCGCGCTGATCGCCGCGATCGCGCTGAGCTCCGTCGTCCTCTCCTCGGCGACGGGGCTCGGCGGCCTTCGCACCCAGGACCTGGGTGGCGCCGCCGCGTCGACCCAGCTGCTGGACGGTGTCTCGTTGAGCTGGAAGCCGACGTGGCAGAACGGCGGCTGGCGGGTGGGGGAGGTCGGCGTCACCGCCGACCCCGCGCGCGGCTTCCGCGCCGAGGACGAGGTGCGTCTCACGATCGCGGGTGCGCAGCCGTGCGAGATCGTCACGGACGTCACCGCGGCCACGGGCTCGCTCACGCTCGACGCCGCCCGGCTGACCGCCGCCTGCGCGGCCCTTCCGGCCCTGACCGCCACGACCGCCGTCGCCCTGGCCGTGACGGGAGCCGACGGCGCGAGCAGCCTGGGCAACCTCGGTGGCCTCACCGGCTCGCTCGCCGGTTTCGCGGGCCGGGCGGCGACGACCGCCACCGCCACTGCGACCGCCAACGCGGGTGTCGTCAGCAGCGTCGTCGTCGACGTGGCCGGCGCGGTTCCCGCGCAGCTCGGCGGCGCCCGGGTGCTGATCGCTCGCACCACGGCCAGCGGCGTCGAGACCTTCACCACCGCCGTCGGCACCGCCACGCCCGTCAGCGGCGGCGCGCGGATCTCGATCGACCTCAGCGGCCAGCGCTGGTCGACGCTGTCCGCCGTGCAGCTCGACGTCGCCATCAGCCTGCCGCAGGTGCTGGGAGGCGGCGTCAGCGCAGCGGCCGGCACCGCCCTCGCCCGCGTCACCGTCCCCGCCGGCGCGACCCCCGCTCCCGACCCGGGTGGCGGAACCGACGACGGCGGCGGCGGCAGCACCCCACCGCCACCGGCCACCACCGGCAACGCGCTCGTGCCGGTGACGGTCAGCCCGGGGATGTCCTACCGCTACCACACGCCGTGGACCGGGGTGCAGACCAACGTGCTCACCTTCTGCCACGAGTTCACGGTCACCAACACCACCAGCCGAGCGCTGGGGGACTGGACGGTCACGTTCAACACGAAGCTGGCGCCGATGTGGGGCATGAACCCCACCGCGGCCGGAACCGTGACGCTGGACAACATCGCAACCCGCAGCTTCGACGCCAAGACCGGGTACTGGACGGTGGGCGGCTCGAACGACTGGGCCCGCAAGGTCGAGGCGGGCGGCTCCCGCACGGTGCGGTTCTGCGCGACCAGTGTGCCGACCCCACCGGTGAACCCGGCGCTGTACGACGTCAAGGTGAGCGTCGTCCCCCAGGGCGACTGGTACGTCACCTTCCGGGTCAAGGTCACCTCGACCAGCGAGTTCTACGTGCCGTGGCGTGCCGAGGTGGACCTGGCGCAGCTCGTGTGCGGCACCAGCCTCGCCGGCCGGCCGATCACCTTCAGCCAGGTGGTCGCGACGCCCGTGCCGGGCAGCACCACGCGCTACGTCCTGCAGGGCACGCCCGGTGACACCCAGCTGGTCTCGGCCAGCCACTCGCGCGAGATCACGTTCGCCGCGTACGGTCCGGGTCCGGGCTGGCGACTGCCCTGCGCGCAGGGCTGATCGTGACGGCGTTCGAGAGCCGGCATGCCACCGAGAGGGCCGCGCTCGGCCCCGGCGACGCGTTCCGGCGGATGTTCTCCGATATCGTCACAGACGCCGTGAAGACGGCGCCGCTCGGGCGCCCAGAGGCGGGGGAGGTCGGCATGGACGCGTCGACCGTCGCCGTGGTCATCGAGGACGACGAGGACATCCGCGGCCTGGTCAGCACCGTGCTGGAGCAGGCCGGGTTCACCGTGCACGCGGCAGCGACCGGGCTCGAGGGGATCGAGCTGGTGCGTGCGCACGCACCGATCGTCACCACCCTCGACGTCAGCATGCCCGGTATCGACGGCTTCGAGACTGCGAAGCGGATCCGGGCCTTCAGCGACACCTACATCGTGATGCTCACGGCCCGCAACGACGAGATCGACACCTTGCAGGGTCTGCAGTCCGGCGCCGACGACTACCTCGTCAAGCCCTTCCGGCCGCGAGAGCTGCGGGCGCGGGTGGAGGCGATGCTGCGCCGACCGCGCGCGATCGTCGGCACACCGCCGCCTGCCGCCGCGCCGGCGGAGCCGCTGGTCCCGCCCGCGGAGTCCGTCGAGCAGAGCTGGCTCAGCCACCACGGTCTGCGCGTCAACCCGGAGATGCGGGTGGCGGAGCTGGACGGCGCCGAGATCGAGCTCACCCGCACCGAGTTCGACCTGCTCACCGAGCTGATGACGGCGGGTCGGCGCGTGTGCCGCAAGCCGGAGCTGGTGCTCGCGCTGCGCGGCGAGACGCACATGAGCGAGGCCTACGTCTCCGAGCACGACCTGCGCGCGATCGAGGTCCATGTGGGGAACCTGCGACGCAAGCTCGGCGAGTCGGCGACAGCACCCCGGTGGATCGAGACGATCCGCGGCGTCGGCTACCGGCTCACCGCGCGCTGAGGTCGGCCAGCACCACCGACGCGTCGGCCTGGGCGGCCGAGGTGGCCGCCGCCTCCCGGGCTGCCGCCAGCAGCGACGCGGATCCGTGCGTGCTCCCGACCTCCGCGCTCGCCACACCGATCCCCAGCACCGGGACCACCGGGCCGTCCATGGAGAGCAGGCCGTCCAGCGTCACCTGAGCGATCCGTCGCGCCGTGCGCAGCGCCTCCTGCTCGGAGGTGCCCGGCAGGCACAGCAGCGCACGCTCCTCGTCCCAGCCGAGCGCCGACGTCACCGGGCTGTGCTCGCTCACGCGGGCGCGCAGCTCGGCCGAGATCCGCGCCGACTCCCGCGGCCCGAACGCCGCAGCGACCCGAGCCAGGTCCTCCAGCTCGAGCACCACGACCGCCGTCGGGACCTGGAGCCAGCGTCCGCGCGCCAGCATCGCGTCGAGCAACCGCAGGAACGACGCGCGATCGAGGAAGCCCTCGCGGTCGAGCGTGAGCGTGGCCGCTGTCTGGGCGCCCGCGGCCGCCCGCGCCTGGATGCGCAGCACCACCATGGTGGGCACGGCGACGATCGTGAGGACGATCGTCACCAGCGACGTGCTGGGGGTGCCGAACCAGTCCGAGAACAGCACGGACTCCGGGCCGGCGATCGCGAACACCAGCGTGCGGGCGAGGTAGTAGCCGGAGGTGGCGGCCAGCACGACCGTCATCGCGACGGCGGAGCGGAGCCGGAGCAGCGCGCCGCGCCGCGTCTCGACGGCCCCGAGCGCCGCGAGCACCGCGATCGCGCCGATCATGACGCCGGCACCGGCCCAGTCGCCGCCGTCCGGGCCGGCGACCGCGGCCGCGAGGAAGGTCGCTCCCACGGCGACCGTCAGGATCCCGACCGCCCAGCGCCGGGGCGGCCCGTTGAAGCGCAGGCAACCCAGCCAGAGGAACCCGATGCTGGCCACGAACGAGGCGTTGCCGGTGGCGACCGCCATCCAGGCACCCGGCAGGTACGCCCACACCATGTACGCGAACGCCGTCAGCACACCGGCGCTGAACGCCACCCCCCACAGCTGGGCGGCGACGGTCTGGGCGTAGCTCAAGGTGTCGACCAGGTACACGACACAGCCGATCGTCACCACCAGTGCCGTGATGACGCTCGTCGTCGTCGGGTCCAGCCAGGTCATCTCGTCGATCCTTCGTCGGTCGGTAGCGGCAGCCGGACGACGAACGTCGGGCCGCCGCTGGGTTCGCTGCGCACGGTGATCTCCCCGCCGTGCGCACGCACGATGTCCCGGCTGATCGCCAGACCCAGCCCGCTGCCGTGCGTCGAGGACTTGCGCACCCCGTCGGAACGGAAGAAGCGGTCGAACACGTGGGGGAGATCGACCGCCGCGATGCCGGGACCGTCGTCACGCACCACGACCCAGGCGTGGTCGCCGTCGGCGGTGCACCCGACCTCGATACGGCCGCCCTCGCGCCCGTACTTGATCGCGTTGCCGATGAGGTTGTCGGCGACCTGCTGGATGCGGGGTGCATCGATGACCGCGACCGTCGGCTCCACCCCGCTGGCGTCGATCGAGACGTGCCGCGCGTGCGCGCGCACCTGTGCGGCCTCGACGGCGGCGAGCACCGGCTCCGACAGCTCGGCCACCGCCGGCTCGATCCGCAGGTCCAGGCCCATCCGGGAGGTGGCCGAGGCGGCCAGCACGTCGGTGACCAGCGCCAGCAGCCGCTCGGCGTTGCGCTCGGCGACCGCCAGGCTGCGCCGTGTCGACTCGGGGAGGTCGTCGTCGGCGGCCAGCTCGAGGTAGCCGAGGATCGAGGTCAGCGGCGTGCGCAGCTCGTGCGAGACCGAGTCGACGAGGTCCTCACGGGAACGCAGCGCGAGCAGCTCGTCGGTGACGTCTCGGGTGACCATGATCCGGCCACCGGCGGCGCTGCCACCGACGTCGGCGCGTGCGGTGGCGAGCACCGCCGTGCGGTCCGGCGAGCCCGGGTCGCCGTACCAGACCAGCGCACCCTCGAAGGTCTCGCCGTCGAGCGCACGAGCCGTCGGCTCCTCGTGCGGTGCCAGCCGGGTGTAGCCGTCCGCGGCGTAGACGGCGTCGCCGGCCGCGTCCCGGACCTCCTGGAGCCGATGATGGGCGTCGTTGGAGATCGCCATGGCGCCGGTGTCGTCGAACCCGACGACGCCGAAGTCGACGGCATCCAGCACGTCCGTGACCAGCGCCTCCTGCCGCTGCGCGCGTCGCGTCGCACGGCGCAGCGCCACCGCCTGGTGCTGCAGCAGGTCGCTCTGCGCGTGCGTGCGACGTCTGATCACGTACGTGACGCCCGCGAGCACCGCGATCGTCGCCGGGAAGATCAGCGCCAGGTCGGCGTCGAGCGCCGAGGTGCCGACGAACCCGAGCGTCCAGTACGCGGCCGAGACGGCGACCACGGAGACGATCGCTCCCGGCAGCCCGAACGCCCACACCGCCCAGATCGTCGGGAACGACCACAGCAGCCCCAGCCCGGCGCTCGGGCTCGCCTCGCGCAGCAGCCCGACGGCGATCGCGTCCATCGCCGGGATGATCGCGGCCACCCAGTGCGGCAGCTGGCGCCACGGCACCAGCAGCGCGACCGCGGTGGCTACGACCGTGGTCGTCAGTCCCAGCGCGAGCAACGTCGGTTCGACGACCTGGCTGGCCACCGTGACGACGGCGACGCCGAACAGCAGGACCCCCGCCAGCAGCAGCTGGATGGTCCTGATGGTGCCCGGTGTCATGTCGTTCGTACGAGCGCCCGGCGCCGCGCTCGCGGAGGCGACCGTCATGGCGCGACGGTACCCGAAGCCCGGCAAAGCCCGGCAACCGCTGCCCCTGCGGAGGTGCCGGGGGTGAGGTTGAGGACGGCGCGCCGCACCGTGGCACCACGCGCACCCGGCTCCGCGGAGCCAGGGTCCGATCCCCGACGCTGAGGATGAACGTCATGACGATCTCCCGACGAGCGCTCCTCGGCTCCGCCCTCGCGGCGCCGTTCGCGCTCAGCGCGTGCGGCCAGTCGGCCGGCAGCAGACCCGGCGTGATCCGGGTCATCACGCCCGACTTCGCCGGTACCGACCGGCGGCTGGTCCTCGAGGACGAGATCCTCGCGACCTTCCAGGGTGATGCGAGCACGATCGTGGACTACACCGGGTGGGACCGCCTCAACGAGAAGCTGACCACCGGCATCGCGAGCGGCATCATCCCGGACGCCATCATGATCGGCGTGGGCTGGATCCCGCCCTTCGCCTCCAAGGGCGTCTTCGACGAGCTGCCGGACGACCTCTTCAGCCAGTTCGGCATCAACGACGCGCTCCGCCCGGTGGTGGAGTTCGAGGGCAAGCTGCACGGGCTGCCGTACATCACCGAGTGCCGCATGTTCATGTACAACCGGCGGATCTTCGACGAGCGCGGCATCACCGAGGTGCCGCAGTCGCTGACCGAGCTGCGCGACCTGTGCCGCGAGCTGCAGGACGGCGAGCTGCTCCCGATCGACATCTTCTCCAACAACCCGCGCCAGTCCTGGCTGCACTTCATGGCGGCGCTCGGCGGCACCCTCTTCAGCGAGGACGGCCGCGAGACCGCCTTCACCGACGGCTCCGGCGCCGAGGCCTTGCAGTTCATGCTCGACCTCGTCGCCGACGGGTCCGCCGACTTCAACCGCCGCGTCTCACCGGGTCAGCCGCGCCCGTGGCAGCGGGAGGAGGCGATCATCGACCTGACCTCCACGGGTGAGTGGCCGAACCTCGTCGAGCAGTCGCCCGCCCTCATCACCGAGGAGGCGTCCGACTTCTTCCTCATGCCGGGTGCCGACGGCAACGACCCGGTGCTCTACCTCGGCGGCACCATGCTCGCGCTCGCCAAGGACTCGCCCAACCGCGAGGTCGCCGAGGAGCTGCTGCACCACATGTTCGAGCCCGAGCTGCTGCTCGCCGCCGGCAACGCGAACGGCAAGCTGCCACCGGTGCAGGACCTGCCGCCCGACCCGGACTTCGAGTCCAACCGCATGGGCGTGTTCTCCAACGCGAACTACGACTACGCCGGTGCGTTCGAGGGCGGCTCGGCCGCCTGGATGGAGATCCGCGAGCAGGTCGGCCCGCAGATCGAGGGGGCGCTCACCGGCCAGCAAGGCGTCACCGAGACGATCGACAACCTTGCCCGGATCTCCAACACCGCCCTGGACCGGCTGACATGACCACGACGACGACACCCAGCGCTCCGCCGTCGACCCCGCCCGCGGAGCGGGCCACGGGCAAGGCCCGCGGCCCCGGCAAGCGCGAGGCCCGGTGGGGCATGATCCTCGCGGCGCCGGCGTTCCTGCACTCGCTGATCTGGATCGGCATCCCGGTCATCGTCGCGCTCGGGCTGTCCTTCACCAGCTACGACATGGTGACGTCGCCGGTCTTCGTCGGGTTCGACAACTACGCCAACATCTTCTCCGACGCGCTGTTCTGGCGTGCGATGCGCAACAACCTGGTGCTGGCGGTCGTGGGCATCCCGGTCTCGATGCTGATCGCGCTCGTGCTGGCGGTGCTGCTCAACCGCGGCGTCCGGGGCCAGAGCCTGTTCCGCACCCTGATCTTCCTGCCGCACGTGACGGCGACCGTGGCGGTGGCGCTGATCTGGCTGTGGATCTTCGCCGCCACCGACAACGGCCTGGCGAACGTCGCGCTGTCGTTCTTCGGCATCGACGCCCAGCCGTGGCTCAACGACCCGGACACGGCGCTGCCCGCGGTGCTGGTCGTGACCATCTGGCAGGGCATCGGGCTGAAGATGCTCATCTACCTGGCGTCGCTGCAGGGCCTGTCGCCCGAGCTCTACGAGGCGGCCGACATCGACGGCGCCGGCCCGGTGCGCAAGTTCGTCTCCATCACCGTGCCGATGCTGCGGCCGGCGACGTTCTTCGTGCTGGTCACCTCGATCGTGGCGAACTTCCAGACGTTCGACCTCATCTACGTGCTGACCCTCGGTGGCCCCGCCAACTCGACGACGGTCATCACCTACCAGATCTACCAGACGGCGTTCCAGCAGCTCCGGATGGGACTGGCCACCGCGCAGTCGGTGATCCTGCTCCTCATCCTCGTGGCTCTGACCATCCTGTCCCGCAAGGTCGTGGGAGGCACCCGTGGCGACTGAGACCCCGACCCTGCCCGCCGGCGCCGAGCCGATCAGCGCGCGAGGCCGCAAGGACGAGCTCGGCTCGAGCAGCGCCCGCGGCCGGCGCCGCCGGACCAACGTGCTCATCTGGGGGGTGCTCGCCGTCGTCTCCCTGGTGATGGCGGCACCGTTCATCTGGATGTTCCTCACCTCGTTCCGCACGCAGGAGGAGCTCGGCATGGCGGACATGCCGCTGCTGCCGAGCTCGTGGCGCTGGGACAACTACCTGGAGGCGCTCGACGCCGCTCCGTTCGCCACGTACGCGCGCAACAGCCTGCTGCTGGCGATGGGGCAGGCGACCACCGCCGTGGTCATCGGCTCGATGTGCGGGTACGCGCTGGCGAAGCTGCGCTGGAAGGCCTCCGGCCCGATCTTCGGCTGGTTCCTGCTGTCGCTGATGGTGCCCTTCTACGCCACGGTCATCCCGGCGTTCTTCATCGTGCGGTACATGCCGTTGTTCGGTGGCAACAACATCCTCGGTCAGGGCGGGACCGGCTGGATCGACACCTGGTGGGCCCTGATCGTGCCCGCCGCGATCTCCCCGTTCCTGGTGTTCCTGTTCCGGCAGTTCTACGTGGGCACGCCCACCGAGCTCATCGAGGCGGCGCGCATCGACGGCGTCGGCGAGTTCGGCATCTTCGCGCGGATCATCACGCCGCTGATCAAGCCGGGGCTGCTGACCGTGGCGCTGCTGGCGTTCGAGGCCGGGTGGAACAACTTCCTGTGGCCGCTGCTGGTGACCAGCTCGCAGGACCTGCGCGTGATCCAGGTCGGCATCTCGGTGTTCCGGCAGGAGAGCGCCACCCAGTTCCACCTGCTGATGGCCGGGACCACGATGGCCGCCGTCCCGATGATCGTGCTGTTCGTCGTGTTCCAGCGCTACTTCGTCAACGGGTTCGTCAGCTCGGGGATCAAGTGACCGCCGCCCGGGTGCCGACGACGGGCGGCCTGGACCACCGGGTCAGCATCGGGCTGATCCGGTTCCTGCGGCGGCCTGCCGTGTTCTTCGCCGCCAACTGGGCCGTGCTGGTCGGGGTGGTCTCGGTCGTGGGTCTGGTGCCCGCGCTCGCGGGCGCCACGCGGGCCACGACGCACCCGCAGGCCGACGACGACGTGACCTTCACCGAGACGGTCCGGCACCTGCGCCGCACCTGGCGCCGCGACCTGCCGGTCACCGCCGGGACCTGGGTGTTCCTGCTGCTGCTCGTGGCCGACGCGATCGTCATCGCCAATGTCGACCCCGGCACCCGGGTGTTCCTGACCGGTGCTGTGGTCCCGGTCGCGTGGGCGGTGATCGCCTGGTTGAGCGCCTACGTGGTCAGCGCCGTCGAGGACGACGTGGACCTGCGCACCGTGGCCCGCGCCGCCACGCTCCTGGTGGTGCGGCGGCCGCTGCGTGCGCTGCTCGCACCCGCGCTCGTGCTCGTGCTCGCGCCGGTCTGGCTGCTCGCGCCGCTGACGCTCGCGATCGGGTTCTCGCTGCCGCCGTGGGTGCTCGCCAAGTCGTGGGGTCCCGAGCCGCCTCGCCCGTAGCTCGCGACGGGCTGGCGCCCCGACCGCTACGGGTCGCGCTTGGGGCGGGGTCGTGCAGGCCGGCGGAGCGCGTCGGCGAAGAAGCCCTGGACGCCGGGCTTGCCGGCACCGAGCCGCAGCATCTCGCCCTTGTCGGGTCCGCCCGGCACGCGCCGCGGCAGCGAGTCCGAGGACACGATCCAGGTCGGCAGCCCCAGCACGCGCAGCACGCTGGTCAGGCGCTCGGACTCGTTGGTGTCCTCGCCGAGGTCCTCGTCGAGCAGCTCGCCGAGCGTGCCGTCAGGGTCCTCGGCGCCGAACGTCGAGAGCAACGAGACGGCGACCATCTCGTTGTCGACGAAGCCGCCGCCGCCGCTCATGATCGGGTTCCCGAAGTCGTCGAGCGCCATCCCGCCGGCCTCGTCCTCCTCGGGTGGGTGGGAGTCATAGCTCGGCAGCGCGTCCTCGCCGTCGAACGCCCAGACCCGCAGCCGGGAGTCCTGCGAGACCTCGGCGGCGAGCGTGACGACGTCGAGCGTGGCTGCCAGGTCGCGGGCGACGTCGTGGATCCGACGCTTCTGGCCCGCGACCTTCCCGAGCGGGTTGCCCGCGATCGAGAGCACCCATGTGCCCTCCTGCGGGCCGATGTACCCGGTGAAGCGCAGCTCGCCCAGCGCCGCGATCACCCGGTCGCGCTCAGCCGCGGCGTAGACCCCGCTGTAGCTGAGGCCCGCGACGCCCTCGCCCACGCTGATCGGTCCTGGGGGATACATCCACCCAGTCTCGCGCTCGACGCGCCGGTGCGCCACCCCGTTCAGGTCGACGGCGGTGGGTCGGCCCTGGTTGGATCAGGACTATGACTGTTGTGCTCGACCGCGTTCTCGGCTACGACGACATCGAGGCGGGTGGCCGCTTCCTGTCGGTGCCGTTCGACGTGCCGGCGGGGACGTCCTCCTTCGAGGTGCGGCTGTCCTTCGACGAGTCGGTGGCGATCATCGACCTCGGGTGCAGCGGACCGGACGGGTGGCGGGGGTGGTCGGGCGGCGCTCGCAGGCGATTCGTCGTCGGCACCGAACGCTCCACGTGGGGCTATCTCGCCGGTCCGATCGAGCCCGGCACGTGGCACGTGGTCCTGGGCCTGCACGCCATCCCGGCCGAGGGTGTCCACGCCGTGGTGCGCGTCGAGACTCCCGGTCCGGCGATCGGGCCCGAGCCGCCCGCGCCGGCGCCGGTGGGCCCGATGCGGCGCCGGCGGGACCTCTCGCACCTCGGCGGGACCTGGCTCGCCGGCGAGATGCACGCCCACACCCTGCACTCCGACGGTCGGCTCACGCCCGCCCAGCTCGTCGGCATGGCCGCGCGCAACGGCCTGGACTTCATCGCCGTGACCGACCACAACACCATCAGCCACCACGCCGACCTCCCCGAGCTGGGCGAGCGCTACGGCATCCTGACCGTCCCCGGCCAAGAGGTCACCACCCGCCTCGGGCACGCGAACGCCTACGGCGACGTGGGCTGGGTCGACTTCCGCGAGCACCCCGACACCTGGATGGATCAGGTCGACGCCGCCGGTGGCGCGCTCGCGGTCAACCACCCCGTGGCGGGTGACTGCTCCTGGCAGTGGAACCTGCGGCGGCCGCCGCACGCGGTCGAGATCGGGCACTCGAGCCTGGGCGGGGACCGCATGGACCAGAGCCCGTGGGCGTGGCTGCGCGCGACCGGGTGGTCGCCGGGTCACATCGGCGGCGGCGACTACCACGGGCGTGGCGGCGCCGAGCCGGGAACCTGCGTGACGTGGGTCGATGCCGAGGAGCCGACCACCGCGGGGGTTCTCGGGGCCGTCCGTGCCGGCCGTACCGCGTTCGGGGTCGGCGTGGAGGGGCCGGTGGTGCTGCGCATCGGGGAGGAGATCGTCACCGACGGTGCCGCCGGACTGGTGCTCACCGAGCCCGACGGGAGTTCCCGGATGATCCGTTCCGACTCGGCACGCTTCCCCGCGGGCGAGGGCCCCTACCGGCTCGAGACCGACGGCCGGCTGATCGTGGCGGGGTGCGGCTGACCCGCCTCAGCCGATGACCGGGTGGGGGCGCCCAGGGGAGAGGCGGGAGTACGCCGTCGTGCCCGCCAACAGGCACCAGATCGAGACGACCAACCAGACCACGCCGACGGCGATCGTCAGGAGTCGGCTCCAGTCCAGCTCGCCGATGCCACCCGGAGCCCCTGACACCAGCCCGAGGAACATCAGGCAGGACAGCCCAGCGGCCACGATCAACCAGACCGCGCCGCTGCGCCGTGAGCGGCGGAGGAGAGCGATCGCGATGCTCGGCAGGACGGTGCCCGGGATGAGCAGCAGGAACGAGGCGAAGAACGCGAAGATCTGCCCGTACCCGTGCGGGTCGCCCGCGATCGGGATGTCCACGGCGAGCCCGAGGAACAGCATCCCCACGAACAGGAAGGGGCTCGCGAGCTGCACGTAGGCGGCCGCGACCGCCCGTCGCCGCGGCTCTCGCTCCTGCGGGTCGCTCGCCACCGGCTGCCCGCCGGTCGTACCGGAGGGCTGCTGCACGTTCGGCTCCATGGCCAAGCAACCTAGGCCATGTCGCCACGGGGGTGGGGGTGGTTGCCGCCGCCTCCGCAGCGGCTCGACCCGTGAGCAGCGGACGGCTGCGCGCGTGCTGCTCAGGTCGCACCCCACTTCGCGCCGAGTGTGCGTGGCGGTTGCCGCCGCCGCGGCTCAGGGCGTTCCGGAACCTGCGCCGCCGCTACGGCTGGTTCGCGATGCCGGGCGCGAGGGCGAGGGTCAGGTAGACGCTGTTCGGGTCGTCGGTGTAGTCGGCGAACGGCGTGGTCGGCTGGAAGCCGTGGTGGGCGTACAGGCGGCGGGCGGGCGCGAAGTAGTCCTCGGCGCCGGTCTCGAGACTGACCCGCGCGAGGCCGCGGACGCGAGCACGCTCCAGAAGGTGCCGGAGGATCGCCGACGCCACCCCCTGGCCGCGAGCCGCACCGACTGTGCGCATCGACTTGAGCTCACCGAGTGCCTGGTCGTGGACCTTGAGCGCACCGCAGCCCAGCAGCGCGCCGGTCTGCTCGCGCGCCGTCACGAACTCGATGTCGGCCGCCTGCAGGGCGGCGTGGCCGAGCGCGTGCACGGAATCCGCGGGCGAGGTCGCCGCCATCTCCGCCAGGTGCTCGTGGAGGAGCACGGCCACGTCGGGTGCGCTGGGGGAGTCGCGTGCGACACGGAAGGGACCACTCACGGCGCCACCGTACGAGCCCGGTGTTTCCTCTCGGTGACGGCCTCTCCCGGCATGCCGCCTCCTCGAGGTCGCACCGTTGGCTCGAGGTCGCACCGCAGACGGTGCGACCTCGAACCGAAGGTGCGACCTCGCCGCCACTGCCGCGGCTGGCGACGCGGTCGGGTGGGACGTGCGGCTCGTGAGCGCGGCACCGCCGTCGCACCCCACGAGATTGCACCTCCGGCTCGAGATCGCACAGCACACGGTGCGATCTCGAGCCCAAAGTGCGATCTCGAGCCCGTGCGGCCACGGCTGGCGGGGACGCACCTCCGCAGAGCCGCCGCCGGAGGTGTCCCCCGCATCTGCCGCCCCGTCGAGCGGGAGGCGAGCCGACCAGCACCCGTGGGAGCAGGCCCAGCCGGCGGTGTACGCAGGACGGCCCGGCGCCGCTCGTGATCGAGCGAGACCGGGCCGTGCTGGCCGTACCGCGCAGCGTCAGCCGTGGTCGGGGCCGGAGCCCTCCAGCGGCGCGGGCGCGAACTCACCCGAGGGTGCACCGCCTGCCATGGCAGCGGCGCCTTCGGGTTCCTCGCGACCGCCCAGGAACTGCGTCATGTAGAGGTCGTGGTAGGCGCCCTTGGCCTCGAGCAGCTCGTCGTGGCTCCCGCGCTCGACGATCCGGCCGTTCTCCATCATGAGGATGGTGTCGGCGTCACGGATCGTGGAGAGCCGGTGCGCGATGACGAAGCTGGTGCGGTCGGTTCGCAGCGCGTTCATCGCGTGCTGCACCAGCAGCTCGGTGCGGGTGTCCACGCTCGAGGTGGCCTCGTCGAGGATCAGCAGCGAGGGGTTGGCCAGGAACGCCCGGGCGATCGTGATCAGCTGCCGCTCGCCGGCCGAGATCGACCCGCCCTCGGCGCTCACCGGGGTGTCGTAGCCCTCCGGCAGCTGCCGCACGAAGCGGTCCACCATCGTGGCCTCGGCCGCAGCGAGCACCTCCTCGTCGGTCGCGTCGAGGCGCCCGTACCGGATGTTCTCCATGATCGAGCCGTCGAACAACCAGGTGTCCTGCAGCACCATCCCGACCTGGCCGCGGAGCTCGGCCCGGCTGAGCCTCTTGATGTCCACGCCATCGAGAAGAATCCGGCCGCCGTCGAGCTCGTAGAACCGCATCACCAGGTTGACCAGGGTGGTCTTGCCGGCGCCCGTCGGACCCACGATCGCGACCGTGTGCCCCGGCTCCACCGAGAACGAGAGGTTCTCGATCAGCGGGACGTCGGCGCTGTAGGAGAACGACACGTCGTCGAACTCGACGTGACCGTCGGTCCGCGCAGGCAGGTGCGAGTCCGCGGTGTCGGGCTCCTGCTCGTCGGCGTCGAGCAGCTCGAAGGTCCGCTCGGCCGAGGCCACACCGGAGATCAGCATGTTCGCCATGCCGGCGATCTGGCCCAGCGGCTGCGCGAACTCACGCGAGTACTGGATGAACGCGGTGGCGTCACCGATCGTCAGCGTGCCCGAGGCGACCCGCAGCCCACCCGCGACCGCGATCAGCACGTACTGCAGGTAGTTCACGAACTGCATCAGCGGCATGATCATGCCGCTGACGAACTGGGCGCCGAACGAGCTGGTGAACAGCGAGGCGTTCCGCTTGTCGAACTCCTCCAGCATCTCCTTGTCGCGGCCGAAGACCCGCACGAGCTCCAGGCCCGAGTAGGACTCCTCGATGTGTCCGTTGAGCTCGCCGGTGCTCTTCCACTGCTCGGTGAACAGCTTCTGCGACCGGGCCCCGATCACGCCCGCGATGATCGCCGAGAGCGGCAGCGCGATCAGTGCCAGCAGCGCCAGCTGCCAGGACACGATGAACATCATCACGGCGATGCCGATGACCTGCAGCACCGACTGCACCAGCTGGCTGAACGCCTGCTGGAGCGCCTGCTGCATGTTGTCGACGTCGTTGGTCACGCGCGACATCAGGTCACCGCGCTGACGGGTGTCGAAGTAGGACAGCGGCAACCGGTGCAGCTTCTCCTCGATGTCCTTGCGCAGGTTGTAGATGACGTCCATGACGATGCGGTTGAGGATGTATCCCTGCGCCCACATCAGCACCGATGCCACGATGTACATCGCGAGCACCACGCCGATCAGCTGCGCCAGCCGCTCGAAGTCGATGCCGACGCCCGGGATGATCCCGGCGGCACCCTCCAGCATGTCGGCGAAGTCGTCCTGACCCTGGCTGCGCAGGATCTGGGCGACCTCCGCCAGGCTCATGCCCTCGAACTGCCCGAGCGAGCGCCCGATCGCGCCGTCGAAGATCACGTCCATCGCCTGGCCGAGGATCTTCGGTGCGATGACGGTGAGCACCACCGAGGCGGCCACCAGGGCCACCACGATCCCGAACTTGACCCGGTGCGGCGCGAGCAGCCCGAACAGACGCTTGGCCGAGGGCCAGAAGGCCTTCGGCTTGCGCGCGGGCGCACCCTCGCCGAACATCCCCATGTCGTCCTCGCCGGGGACGAACTCGCTCTCCTCCTCGGTGACGTCCTCGTCGGCCACGGCGACGGCGGAGCTCGCCACGGGTGTGGTGCGCTCGCCTCCCTGGGGCTGACCGGGCTCGCTGGGTCGACCGCTGGTCACGTTCTCGTCCTTGTCGTTCGTGTTCTCGGGGGCGGTCATCGACCCGCTCCTTCGATGCTCATCTGGGACTCGACGATCTCGCGGTAGGTCTCGTTGCTCTCCAGCAGCTCGTCATGCGTGCCCTGGCCGACGACCACGCCGTGGTCGAGGACGACGATGTTGTCGGCCTCGCGGATCGTGGAGATGCGCTGGGCGACGATGATCACCGTGGCGCCGCCGGTCGCCTCCGACAGCGCGCTGCGCAGCCGGGCGTCGGTGGCGACGTCCAGGGCCGAGAACGAGTCGTCGAACACGTACACGCGCGGCCTCGCCACGAGCGCCCGCGCGATGCACAGGCGCTGGCGCTGGCCGCCGGAGACGTTGTTGCCGCCCTGCGCCACCCGCGCCTCGAGCTCGCCCTTCTTCTCCCGCACGAAGTCGGCTCCCTGAGCGACCTCGAGCGCGTGCCACAGCTCCTCGTCGGTGGCCTCGGAGTTGCCGAACCGCAGGTTCGAGGCGACCGTCCCGGAGAACAGGTACGGGCGCTGCGGCACCAGACCGACCAGACCGGCGAGCTGGTGACGCGTCAGGGAGTCGACGGCGACGTCGTCGATCGTCACGGATCCGGACCGCGGGTCGAAGAGCCGGGGGATCAGCTTGACCAGGGTGGTCTTGCCGGCGCCGGTGGACCCGACGATCGCCGTCGTGGTGCCCGGCTCGGCGACGAACGAGACGTCGTCGAGGACGGGGCGCTCGGCGCCCGGGTACCCGAAGGTGACGTGGTCGAAGACCACGCGCCCGGTGGGGAGGTCGACCGGGCGGGCCTCGCGCGCCTCGGCCTCCCGGACCGGCATCGAGGACTCGGTGGTGAGCAGCTCGTCGATGCGCTCGGCGCACACGACCGCGCGGGGGATCATCATCACCATGAACGTGCCCATCATCACGGCGACGAGGATCTGCAGCACGTACTGCAGGAAGGCGCTCAGCTGACCGACGTTCATCTCGCCGGCGTCCACCCGGTACCCGCCGAACCAGAGCACGGCGGCGGTGACGATGTGGAGCACCATCATGATCGCGGGGAACATCAGCACGAACACGTTGCCGACCCGGATCGAGGTGTCGGTGATCGCCTCGTTCGCCTGGCGGTAGCGGTCCTGCTCGAAGGGCTCGCGGACGAACGCACGGATGACGCGCAGGCCGACGACCTGCTCGCGGGTGACCTCGTTGATCTTGTCGATCCGCTCCTGCATGAGGCGGAACAGCGGCAGCAGCACCCGCACCAGCAGCCCCACGATGAGGAACAGCACCGGCACCGAGACCCACACCAGCCACGACAGCCCGGCGTCCTCGCGGAGCGCCATGATGATGCCGCCGACGCACATGATCGGCGTCGACACCATGAAGTTGAGCGTCATCAGCACGAGCATCTGCACCTGCTGGACGTCGTTGGTGTTGCGCGTGATCAGCGAGCCGGTGCCGATCGAGGAGATGTCGAGGGCGCCGAGGCTGTCGACCTTGCTGTAGATCGACCGGCGGATGTCGCGACCCACCGCCATGGCGGTGCGGGCACCGAAGTAGATGGCGGCGATCGCGGTGGCGGCCTGGACGCCGCACCAGATCAGCATCTCGCGGCCGAGCTCCCAGATCAGGTCCGTGTTGCCGGTGCTGACGCCCTCATCGATGATGCGGCCGTTGAGGCTGGGGAGGTAGAGAGCGGCGATCGTGGAGATGAGCTGGAGCACGATGACGGCCCCGACCCAGGTCTTGTAGGGCGCCGCGAAGCGGAGGGAGAGTCGGAGCAGAGTCATATGAGGTCCGTGCGATCCGTGCGTGAGCGAGCGTGGGCGAGCAGGTTCCAGCGATGGGCGACGTGCGTCGTTGAGGCTAGACCCGCCCCCCGACATGACGCATCGTCAAATAGGGGGATATCTGGAGACTTCGCGCTCGGCGTACTCCGCCGTCCGGCTGAGGTGCGCGCTCAGGCGATCTGCGCGATGGAGGAGATCTCGTCGAAGCACTCGGCGAGGACGGTCGCGAGGTCACAGCGCTGGTCCCCCGCCAGCCACAGCTGCATCGCGGTGCGCCGGGCCACGCTGCTGACGCCGGCGAGCAGTAGCGGCCGGGGGTCGGTGCGCGCGTCGACGCCCATCCGCGCCGCCAGCACCTGCGCGATCTGGTGGTCGGCGGCGACGGACGCCCCGAGCACACGCGCGAAGAGGTCGGGATAGGCCTGGGCTACGACGGCGCGGTAGCGCCAGAACTCGGAGTCGATCACGGTCTGCTCGGCGCGCCCGACGAAGACCGCCCGGAGCGCCGCCAGCGGCGCCTCCCCTGCCGGTCGGGCGGCCAGGGCCTCGCAGCTCTCGGCGACGGCCTCGCGGTCGACGGCGGAGAGCGCGTCCTCCTTCGTGGCGAAGTAGTTGAAGAACGTGCGTGGCGAGACGTCGGCCTCGGCGGCGATCTCCTCGACGGTCACCTGCTCCAGGCCGCTCTCGGCCACCAGGTGCAGCGCGGCCCGCTGCAGCGCGAGGCGGGTGGCCCGCTTCTTGCGCTCGCGGAGCCCGGGCTCCGGCGGCGCGGCCAGCTGTGTCATACGTCCTACCATAGTGCATCGACTGCAATCTTGCAGAGACTGCAAGTTTATGGCAGGCTAGCCCGGTTACCGAGAGGACAGCCCGTCACATGAGTTCCACCAGCTCCACCATCCGCGCTTCGCGCCAGGCCCAGGCGAGCGACGAGACACCTGAGGCGGCCGGCGCCGGGGCGCCTGCGGCCTTCCACCTCACCCCCGCCGCGCGCGCCGTCTTCATCGGCCTGCTGATCGGCATGTTCGTCGCGGCGATCAGCCAGACGATCGTCTCGCCGGCGCTGCCGATCATCGTGGCCGAGCTCGGCGGCATGGAGCACTACTCCTGGCTGGCGACCTCGGCGATGCTGGCGAGCGCCGTCGTCGTCCCCGTGGTCGGTAAGCTCTCCGACCTGTACGGGCGCCGACCGTTCTACGTCGCCGGCCTCGTCGTGTTCATGGTGGGCGCGGTGCTGAGCGGGCTCGCCACGAACTTCTGGTGGCTGGTCGGCGCGCGTGTGATCCAGGGCCTGGGCATGGGCACGCTGATGCCGCTGTCCCAGGTGATCATCGGCGACCTGATCCCGCCGCGTCACCGCGGCAAGTACCAGGGCATCATGGGCGCCGTCTTCGGGATCTGCTCGATCGCCGGGCCGCTCGCGGGTGGCTTCATCACCGACCACTTCGGCTGGCGCTGGCTGTTCTTCGTGGGCGTCCCGTTCGGCCTCGTGGGCCTGGTCTTCATCGCCAAGAACCTCCACCTACCGCACTCGCCGCGCAAGGCGATCGTCGACGTGTGGGGCATCATCACGCTGACGGTCGCGCTGGTCGCGATCCTGCTCGCCACCTCGTGGGGCGGTACCACCTACCCGTGGTCCGACTGGCACGTGCTCGGCCTCTTCGGCGTGGGTGCCGTGGCGCTTGTCGCGTTCGTGCTCATCGAGCGGCGCGCCGCCGAGCCGGTGATCCCGTTGCGCCTGTTCCGCAACCCGACATTCACGTTCTCCAACATCGCGAGCCTCGCCGTCGCGATGGGGATGTTCGGTGCGATCTTCTACATCCCGGTCTACGCGCAGGGCGTGCTCAAGGCCAACGCCACCAGCTCCGGCGCGATCGTGATGCCGATGAGCGTCGCGATGATCGCGCTCAGCATCGTGATCGGCATGCTGATCACCCGGACCGGCAAGTACAAGGCGTTCATGGTCGCCGGCACCGTGCTGATGATCGCCGGGTTCGTGCTGCTCACACAGCTGCACTACGGCAGCTCCTACCTGCAGCTGATCGTCGCGATGGTCGTGCTCGGGCTGGGCCTGGGCGCCACCATGCAGACGTACACGCTCGTGGTGCAGAACACCTCCGAGCACCGCGACCTCGGTGTGGCCACCTCGGCCACGCAGTTCTTCCGGTCCGCGGGCGGCACGGTGGGGATCGCGGTGCTCGGCACCGTGATGGCCGGCCGGCTCCAGACGGCGATCGGCGACCACCTCGACCCGGCCGCGGCGGCACAGCTGCCCGAGGGCACCTCGATCGGCATCGACGCGGTCCTCGACCCCGAGGTGCTCGCCCAGCTGCCCGACCCGATCGAGGAAGCGATCCGCCTTGGTCTCGCCGACGCGCTGCACCAGGTGTTCCTGGTCGCGATCCCGCTCGTGGTCGTGGCCTTCCTCGCGACGCTGTTCATCAAGGCCGTCCCGTTGCGCGACACGCTCCACGAGGCGCCGAAGGCCGAGGAGCCCGGCGAGTCCGCCGTGACCGCCGAGGTCGCTGCGGGCGCCGCCCACCTCGTCGACGACGAGGTGATCGAGGACGAGGTGATCGAGGACGAAGTCGCCGAGGGCTCCCGGACAACAGGCAAGGCGTGACCGCGCCTCCCCGTTCTGAGTGCCGCGACCCCGCCACGACGGCAACGAGATCGGACACTGGGCTCGAGATCGGACCACCGGAGGTCCGATCTGGCGACAGAGGTCCGATCTCGTCGCCGTGCGAGGTGGGCGCCTCGAGGCTCCCGCGGGCGGCACGGGCCGGCGCCCGAGTGGTCGAGAGCCGGCTCTGTGGAGGTTCTGGGCCAAGGGTGTGGCGGGCGGCAGGAGATTCCAACTGCGTCCGTAGTCTGGCTCCCATGCCGACCGTGCGCCGCCGCCTCGCCGCAGCCGTCCTGCTCAGCCTGACCGCCGCGATCGGGCTCGCCGCTTGCAGCGACGACACCCCGCCCGACCCGAACGAGGCGGCGCAGGCGTTCGCGGCGGACCTGACCGACGGGACGTTCGACTCCGCCCCAATCGGGGACCCGGCGGCGGCCGCCGAGCAGCTGGTGGGGCTGCTGGGTGAGCTCGCCGAGGTCCCGCGAACGGTGACCGCCGGCGACGTCGCCGAGGTCACCGCGACCACGGACGCCGACGACGCCGAGCGGCTCCGCGACGCCCCGCTGACCTGGACCTTCGACATGGGCGAGGGAGCCGAGCCGCTCGTGCTGACCTCGGCAGCGCGCCTGGAGCTCGTCGAGGACGCCGATGCCAACGAGAGCTGGACCGCCCTCTGGAGCCCCGCCGTCCTCCACCCGGCCGCCACCGCGGACTCCACGATCGAGATCAGCCGTGTCGCGGCCGAGCGCGGGGTGGTGACCGGCTTCGGTGGTGAGGTGCTCGTCGAGGAGCGCCCGGTGATGAGGATCGGCATCGACAAGCAGAACCTCGACGCGGCCGAGGTCGAGGCGGCTGCTCAGGGCCTCGGCACCGCGCTGGCGCTCGACGACGTGCAGGGGTACGTGGACCGCGTGCTCGCCGCCGGTGAGAAGGCCTTCGTGGTGGCGATCACGATCCGGTCGAGCGAGGCCCGCACGTACGGCGTCGACGAGCTGCGGGCGTTGCCGGGCGTGCTGATCGTGGACGACCTCATGCTGCTTGCTCCCACACCGACCTTCGCGCGCCCCATCCTGGGCAGCGTGGGCGAGGCCACGGCCGAGATCATCGAGGAGTCCGAGGGACAGATCGGGACGGGTGACGTCGTCGGGCTCTCGGGGCTGCAGCGGCTCTACGACGACCAGCTGCGCGGGACCCCCGGCATGGAGGTGACGCTCACCGCCGCGGCGGGTGACAGCGAGGTCGTGGAGCTCTACACCTCCGACCCGGTGGACGGCACGCCGCTCGAGACCACGCTCCAGACCACGCTGCAGTCCTACGCGGATGACCGGCTGGCCGGTGTCGAGTCGCCGAGCGCGATCGTGGCCATGCAGGTCTCGACCGGTGCGGTGCTGGCCGCGGCGTCCGGGCCGGGTGGCGAGGGCTTCAACACGGCCATGGTCAGCCAGTACCCGGCCGGATCGACCTTCAAGATCGCGACGGCGCTGGCGCTGCTGCGGTCCGGGATGACGCCGGACTCCGAGGTTCCCTGCACCCCCACGCTCACCGTGGACGGCTACGAGTTCGAGAACTACCCCGGCTACCCGGCGGGCTCGGTCGGCACCATCCCGTTGAGCGAGGCGATCGCGCAGTCCTGCAACACCGCGCTGATCGCCCAGCACGAGCGCGTGAGCGCAGCAGACCTCAGCGCCGCTGCCGCCAGCCTGGGGATCGGGGCCGCACCTGCGGAGGGCTCGAGCTGGCCGTTCCCGTACTTCTCGGGGACCGTGCCTGCCGATGCCACCGGCACCACCCACGCCGCCGACTTCATCGGCCAGGGCGGTGTGCTCGCCTCGCCGCTGGCGATGGCCGGGGTGGCCGCATCCGTGGCGGCCGGGCAGACGGTCACGCCCACCCTGGTGGTCACCGAGGATGCCGCGGCGCCGGAGCCGCCGGCCGTCCCGCTGACCTCCGCCGAGGCCACCCAGCTGCAGCAGCTGATGTACGGGGTGGTGCAGAACGGCAGCTCGACGTTCCTGCAGGACGTCCCCGGCGACCAGGTCGGCGCCAAGTCCGGCACGGCGCAGTACGGCACCGACGACCCGCCCGCCACGCACGCGTGGATGATCGCCTTCCAGGGCGACCTCGCGGTGGCCGTGTTCGTGGAGGTCGGTGACTACGGCACCGCGACCGCCGGGCCGATCCTCGAGGACTTCCTCACGCTCGCCGCCGACGTCGACTGGGCCGGCTGAGGCAGCGGGTCGGGTTAGCGTGGCGGGGTGTCGCAGCCGGTGCGTGTCCTGTGGTTCCGCCGCGACCTGCGCCTGCGCGACCATCCTGCGCTGATCGAGGCCGGCGACGGCGGCGCCGTTCTCGCCCTCTTCGTCCTCGACCCTCGACTGCTCGACGGCGGAGCGCCGCGCGTGGCGTACCTGACGCGCGCCGTGCGCGCGCTCGCCGAGGACCTCGCCGAGCACGGCGGCACGCTGGTGCTGCGCGCCGGCCTGCCCGAGGAGGTGCTGCCCGAGGTCGTGGCCGAGGTGGAAGCGGAGTCGGTGCACATCAGCGCGGACTTCACGCCCTACGGGGCGCGGCGTGACCAGCGGGTGGAGGAGGCGCTCCCGGTGCCGCTCGTGCGCACCGGCTCGCCCTACGCCGTCGCGCCCGGTCGGGTGGTCAAGGCCGACGGCTCGCCGTACCAGGTGTTCACGCCGTTCTACTCGGCGTGGCGCGACCACGGCTGGCGGGCGCCGGCGTCGTCGGACCCTGCGGCGATCGTGTGGCGGGCCGCACCCTCGGTGGAGCTGCCGGAGGAGCCGGCGCACGAGGCCGACCTGCCCGAGGCGGGTGAGGCTGCCGCGCTGCGGCGATGGCAGCAGTTCCTCGACGAGGACCTGGCCGGCTACGAGAAGGACCGGGACCGGCCCGACCTCGACGCGACCTCGCGGATGTCGCCGCACCTCAAGCTGGGCACCATCCATCCGCGCACGATGCTGGCGGACCTGGCGGGGCGGCGCGGCCCCGGCGCGGAGGCCTACCGGCGCCAGCTCGCCTGGCGCGAGTTCTACGGCGCGGTGCTCTACTTCTGGCCGGGCTCGGCGCACGGCTACCTGCGCGAGGAGCTGGCGGCGATGGCCTACGACACCGGGGCGGACGCCGACGCCGCCTTCCGCGCCTGGCAGCGCGGTGAGACCGGCTTCCCGATCGTCGATGCCGGGATGCGGCAGCTGCGGCGCGAGGGCTGGATGCACAACCGGGTGCGGATGCTCGCCGCCTCGTTCCTGGTCAAGGACCTGCACCAGGAGTGGACTCGTGGCGCCGCGCACTTCATGGACCACCTCATCGACGGCGACCTCGCCAACAACCAGCACGGCTGGCAGTGGGTCGCCGGCACCGGCACCGACGCCGCCCCCTACTTCCGGGTCTTCAACCCGGTGCTGCAGGGCGAGAAGTTCGATCCCGACGGCACGTACGTCAAACGATGGGTGCCCGAGCTGACCGACCTGCCGGCCGCCGTCGTCCATCATCCGTGGGACGCCCCCGTCGGCCCGCCGGCGGGCTATCCGAGCCCGATCGTCGACCACGCCGAGGAGCGCCGGGAGGCGCTGAGGCGGTATCAGGCGACGCGGGGGGAGCGCCCGAGGTGAGCCGGGTCTGAGTCGTCAGACCTCGAGCAGGCGCAGCAGTCCGTGCCGTCCGACGGCCGCGAGCTCGGGATGGTCGTCGGAGCTGTCGAGCATCACCATGGTCAGGTGCAGCGCCCACGCCTGCGCCCGCAGCCACAGCGGGGTGAGGTCGAGGTGGTGGGTGGCGGCGTCGTCGTAGGTGCTGCGCAGCGCGGCGGCGGCCTCGGCGTCGAAGCCGAGCCAGGCGATCGCCAGGTCACAGGCCGGGTCCCCGGCGGTGATGTCGCCCCAGTCGATGACGGCGGCCAGCGCGTCACCGTCGAGGAGGACGTTGAGCGGGTGCAGGTCACCGTGCACCCACAGCCGCGGGCCCGGTGGGTCCGGCTGGTCGACGATGGTCCGGAACCATGCCAGCAGCGAGTCGGCGTGGTCGGGGGCGTGCCTGCCGACCCGCTCGGCGACGACCTCGAGCCGGTCGCGCAGGGAGACGCCTCGGTAGGGGCTCTGCCAGACGTCGTCAGGCGCCGGGACGTGGAGGGCGGCGAGGAACTCGCCGATCTCGACGGCGGAGCGCGCGCGCTCGGGCAGCGG
This sequence comes from Pseudactinotalea suaedae, assembly GCF_009733815.1. Classification (GTDB taxonomy): domain Bacteria; phylum Actinomycetota; class Actinomycetes; order Actinomycetales; family Beutenbergiaceae; genus Pseudactinotalea; species Pseudactinotalea suaedae. Next base: position 21,537 of record NZ_WNXY01000008.1, on the reverse strand, counting down.
CACGGTCCCGAGGGCGCGCCCGGGGTGCCACGGCAGCACCGACCACGACCACGGGTAGCCCAGCGCCGGGCGACCTACGCGCACGGGTGCCGGCACCGCCGTCGGGAGCCGTGGCGCGAGGACTGGCAGCCAGGCCTGCTCGTGCTCCACGAGCTCGGCGGCGAGCGCCCGCCGCGGCGCGCGCACCAGCAGGTCGTCCCCGAGCCGGAGCATCGCGTTGTCCCAGCCGTTCGCGAACACGGTGATCGGCAGGTGCGCGAGGTCGGGGTGCTGGTCCCCCAGGAGTGCCCGGACCAGATCGGGGGTCACGTCGACCTCAGCGGCAGGAATGCGTGCCATCGCAGCACCGTACCGGCGGTGGGCCGCTGTTGCTCCACGCGATTTCTCCGCGGTGGCGGTGGGTTAGCGCCCACGTGCAGGAGGTGGCGGTGGGTTAGCGCCCACCTTCGGGAGGTAGCGGTGACATAGCGCCCACGGTGGGGCGGTCTGTGGGCGCCAAGTCACCGCTACTGCGGTGGAGTGGGCGCTCAGTCACCGCCACCACGGGGGCCGGGGAACGCCTGCCCCCGGCGGCCCGTCAGGCTGCGGCGCGTGCGGCGAGGCTGGCGGCCTGCAGCACTGCCTGCACCATGCTGGCCGGCTTCACGACGCCCCGGCCGGCGATGTCGAAGGCGGTGCCGTGGTCGACCGAGGTGCGGATCACGGGCAGCCCGACCGTCACGTTGACGCCCTCCTCGATGCCGAGGACCTTCACGGGCCCGTGACCCTGGTCGTGGTACATCGCCACGATCAGGTCGAACTCGCCACGGCTGGAGAGGTAGAAGGCGGTGTCGGCGGGCAGCGGCCCGGCCACGTCGAGCCCCTCAGCCTGCAGCCGATCGATGGCCGGTTGGATCTTGGTGGCTTCCTCGCCCCGTCCGAAGAGCCCGTTCTCGCCCGCGTGCGGGTTGATGGCGCACACCCCCACGCGCGGGTTCTCGATACCGGCGCGCTGCAGCGCCTCGACGCCGCGGCGGACGGTGCGTTCCACCAGCGGCGGGTCGATGCGCTCGATCGCGTCGATCAGGCCGATGTGGGTGGTGACGTGGATGACCCGCAGCCTCGGCGTGGTCAGCATCATCGAGACCTCGTCGGTGCCGGTGAGGTGCGCCAGCAGCTCGGTGTGCCCGGGGAACAGGTGCCCGGCGGCGTGCAGGGCCGCCTTGTTGATGGGAGCCGTCGCGATCGCGGACACCGTGCCCGCCACCGCGAGCCTCGCGGCCTCCTCGATGTAGCTGTACGCGGCGTGCCCGGCGGCTGCGCTGACCTCCCCCCAGGCCAGGTCGACCGGAAGCTCACCCACCTGAAGGACGTCGATGTGGTGCAGCCCGGCCCGCACCTCAGCAGGGGAGGAGACCTCACGGATCTCCGCCTGCACCCCCATCAGCTCGACGGCCCGGCGCATCCGACCGACGTCGCCGATCAGCACGGTCGTGCACTCCGCCAGGACCGCAGGGTCGAGCAGGGCCGCCGCACAGATCTCGGGGCCCACGCCCGCCGGGTCGCCCATCGTGACGGCGATCGGTGCGGCCTCGGTGCGGTGGTTCATCGGTACTCCTCGTCGGGGGCGGGTCGGCGGGTGTCGAGCAGGGCCAGGACGGCGTCGGGCCCGCCGTAGCTGCCGGGCTTGGTGAAGACGGTGAGACCGGAGGGCGCGCGCAGTCGCACCATCGCGCCGGCCTGGTCAGGGACGGCCTCGAGGGATCGGACGCCGAGTCGGTCGAGCACCAGCCGCGCGGTGTGACCGCCCGTGAGCACGACCATGGTCTGCTCGGGGTCGCAGCCCCCGATCACGGCCGCGGCGGCCTCGGCCAACGCACCCAGCCCGGCCGGGCCGGGGCCGCGGGCGAGGACCACGTCGCGACCCTGGCGTCGTGCCTCATTCGCGGTGGTGACGGCGTTCCGGACGTCATCGGGCGCGACGGCGACCACCGACACCGTCCGGTGGCTGGCGGCGGCCGCGACCTGGGCGTGCGCCGCCGGCTCGGTGCTGCCGACGACGGCGACCAGCCGCCCACCAGCCCGGGGCGCAGGGCTCGGAACGCTGTCGGTCGACCCGAGCAGCGCGGCCATCAGCGCGGCCGCCCCCGCGAGGTCGAGTCCGTGCTCGACGGCGGCGCTCGCCAGGGCGTCGAGGTCGCTCTGGTCCGTGGCGTCCGCCGCGAGGATCTCAGGCGCGTCACCCGCGGTGGTGAGGGAGCGCCCGTCGACCACGCGGTGCGGTACACCGGCGAGCAGGTCGGCCAGCCGCGTGGCGGTGACGCCGTCGGGGCCGACCACGCGGTGGATGCCCTCGTTCGTGACCCGGCCCATGGCGGGATTGGCGGCGCTGAGCAGGGTGGCGCGACCGCCGTCGAGCATGGCGGCGAGGCACCCCGCGACGGGACCGTGCAGCTGGGAGTCGAGCTTGAGGAAGACCCGGTCGGCGGCCGCGGTCCGCGCGAGCTCCTGGGCGAGGACAGAGCGCGCCACGGCGTCGGAGCTGTGCCGCAGGTCGAAGTCGCGGACCACGATCTGGCCGGTCGCCGTCGTCGCCGTCGCCTCCGGTCCGAGCGCCAGCGTCACCGGCCGCCCCGTGCGCGCAGCCAGCAGGTCCGCGACCTCGGCGGCGCCGGTGAGGTCGTCCGCCCACACGTGAGCCGGGATCATGAGGGTGCTGGGTACGCGACGGTCGCTCTGTCCAGCCTCACGAGGCCCAGTCAAGGGCGGTTGCCGACTCATGGCAAGCGGGCCGTGCGCTTTCGGGCTCTCAGAGGATCGCCTGAACGATCGTCGTCAGGGCGCCGGCGGTCGCGAGGACGATCACGACGCGCATCATCGTCGCCTCGGCGAACCGACCCGCGAGGCGTTGGCCGACGAACGTGCCGACGAGGATCGCCGCGATCGTGACCAGCCAGCCGGCGGTGTCGATCGACGGCAGCGCCCGCCGCGCGAGGAGCGAGGTGAGGCTGATGACGGCGAAGTGCACCTGCGCGGAGGCGGCGAAGTGCCGGTGCTGCCACTGCGTCGCGACGGCGTAGACGGCCATCGCCGGACCGCCGACTCCCGCGGTGACGTTCATGAAGCCCGACGCGGCGCCGAAGCCGGCACTGATCGGCAGCGAGTCGTGCAGTCGCCGCGTCGGCATCAGCACGGTCACGCCGATGGCGACGAGCACCGTGACACCGATCGTGACCGCCAGCGGATCGGCGGGCAGCGCCGCCACGACGAGCGCGCCGAGCCCGATCCCGATCAGCGCGAACGGCGTGAAGCGCAGGACCCGCCGCCACTGCACGTCTCGTCGCATCAGCGTCAGGTTCATCAGCGACGAGATGACGCCGCAGACGTTGGTGATGAGCACCGCCTCGAACGGCCCGACCGTCAGCACGAGGAACGGCGAGGCCACGAGTGCGAAGCCCATGCCGCTGAGCCGCTGCAGACCGGCGCCGAGAGCGATGATGACCCCGAGGAGCACCAGCGCGAGGAGGGACATCACCACGATGCTAGAGGTCCGGGGCGCCGTGGCCCCTGACCGCCCCAGCTCGCCACCCAGCCCCGAGGCCCTCGATCGCCCGGTGGGAACTTCAGCGGCTCGCGGTCGCGCGTGCCTTGTCGAGGCGGCGCTGCGCCCTCTCGACGGCGGCCTTGGCGGCGATGTCCATCGCCTCGGCCTCGGCGTAGGTCTCCTGGGCGGACTCCAGGTCCTCGACGACCGGATCGAGCTTCTGCTCGAGGGCCTCGACCTGGCGGAGCAGCTCGTCCAGCTCGGCGCGCAGCTGCAGGACCTGTGCCTGCAGCGTGCGCACCTTGTCCTTGCGGGCGCGCATCGTCTTGCCGGTCTTCGTGGCCGCCGCCTCGGCGACCGCGAGCTCGGACTTGGCCTCGGTGACCTCCTTGGCGGCCTTGGCCTTGGCGGAGCTGCGTCGGGCCGAGAGGTCGGTGGGGCCCTTCTCGCGGGGCCCCGGAGTGCTCGTGGGCTCGCCGATCGCGGCCAGCGGGATCGCGAGGGTCTCGGTGAGGTCGACCTCGTCGAGCCCGGTCGCCTCGAGCGGCCCGAGCAGCACACCGCTGCGTACCGCGGTCGCGGCGAGCTCGTCGGTCATCGCGGCATGCAGCGTGGCCTGCACCTGCTCGGTCACCACGGCGCTCACCTTCTGACCCATCTCCGCGGCGAGGTCGGCGCCCTCCTTCGCGACCGTGGCGGTCAGCGCGCGCCGCTGGCGCGTGAGCGCCCGCAGGGTCGCGGCGTCCATGTCGTCCTGCGCCGAGCGCAGCTCGTCGCCGAGCGAGACCAGGTCGCCGATCCGCTCCGGCAGCTGCCGCACCATCAGGTTGACGACCCACGCCGCCACGTTCGGCTTGCGCAGCCCGCCGACCGCCTTCGCCAGGTCCGGGTCGCCCTCGGCCTTGGCACGCTTCGCGCGGGCGTTCCGTGCCGCGGTGAACTCGCCCGGCGGGACCCCGTAGAGATCGTGCGCGATCTCAGCCAACGCGCTCTCCGCCGTCGTCATGCCCCTACTCTCTCCCAACCGGGGGCGGGGCTCAGGAACTGGAGCTGTTGATCACGCCGTCGTCGGCGAAGTCCTCCACGACCTTGCGGACCAGGAACGCGTTCACCACGAGGGCGATGCCGAAGACGGCCGTGGTGATCCCGATCAGCCAGACCAGTGCGGCGGCGCCGTAGCCGGGGCTGACCACGAGAGCGAGACCGAACAGCACCGCGGCGGCGCCCGCCACGAGCGCCCAGATCCAGCCCTGCGCGCCGAGGCTCCGCAGCTCGAACGCACCCCAGATCCGGATCGCACCGATGACCAGCGCCCAGAACGCGACCAGCAGCGTCAGCGCGATCACGGTCGTGCTGGGGTAGCGCAGCGCCAGCATGCCCACCGCGACGCCGGCGATCCCCTGGAACACCAGCCAGCCCCAGCCCTCCTGGCGGTTGCGGACCCCGCCCCACAGGGCGAGGACGCCGTCGAGGATCGAGTACACGCCGAAGAACACCATGATCGTCAGCAGCGTCGCGCCGGTGAAGAACATCGCGACCGCGCCGAACGCGATCGCCAGGATGCCCTGCACGAGCACGAGCCACCAGACCGTGGTCGCGAGTGTGCGTGCCTCAACAGGTGCGGGGGTGGTGGTCATGGTTGCTCCCGTCGGAACCGGACCGATGCTCGGGAACCTACACCCACCCCGATGTCAGCACCCTCCCGACGGGGCCTGCATCACCCGCGTGATGCCGGGAGGAGCGGCGCGGTCACTGGTTGCTGAAGGCGGCGTCGAAGGACGCCGTCGGGAGCTCCCAGAGCAGCGAGCGGATGTACCCGACGGCCTCGGCCGCGCCGTGGAGGCGGTCCATCCCGGCGTCTTCCCACTCGACCGAGATCGGACCGTCGTAGCCGATCGAGGCGAGTGCGCGGAAGGCGTCCTCCCACGGGATGTCGCCGTGCCCGGTGGACACGAAGTCCCAGCCGCGGCGGGGGTCGCCCCAGGGCAGGTGGGAGCCGAGGATGCCCGAGCGGCCCGAGGCCGGGCGGATCCGGGTGTCCTTGCAGTCGACGTGGTAGATCCGGTCCGCGAAGTCGGTGATGAACGCGACCGAGTCGACGCCCTGCCACGCCATGTGCGAGGGGTCCCAGTTGAAGCCGAACGCCTCGCGGTGACCGATCGCCTCGAGCGTGCGGACGCTGGTCCAGTGGTCGTAGGCGATCTCGCTCGGGTGCACCTCGTGCGCGAACCTCACTCCCTCGGAGTCGAAGACGTCGAGGATCGGGTTCCAGCGGTTGGCGAAGTCCTCGTAGCCCTCGTCGATGACCGAGGCCGGGACCGGCGGGAACATCGCGACATAGGGCCAGATCTTCGAGCCGGTGAAGCCCACGACCGTGTCGATGCCGAGCTTGCGCGCCACCCGCGCCGCCCGCTTCATGTCCTCTGCGGCACGCTGGCGCACACCCTCGGGGTCGCCGTCGCCCCACACGTAGTCGCGCAGGATCGCCTGGTGCCGGAAGTCGATCGGGTCGTCGCACACGGCCTGGCCGCCGAGGTGGTGGCTGATCGCCCAGGCCTTGAGGTTGTACCGGTCGAGGATCTCGAGGCGCTCGGCGACGTAGGAGTCGTCCTCGTCGGCACGCTTGAGGTCGAGGTGGTCGCCGGACGCGGCGATCTCGAGGCCGTCGTAGCCCCATTCCGACGCGCGTCGCGCGAGCTCGTCGAACGGCATGTCGGCCCACTGGCCGGTGAACAGGGTGACGGGGAGGCGGGATGAGTCAGCCACGAACGTTCTCCTTCGGACGGTGTTCAGAATCGTGTTGAAACCGGGGTGTGTCCGGAATCGTGTTGAAACCGGGGTTTAGACGTCCACCCAACCATCGGCCTGCGCGGCGCGCAGCACCGCGTCGGTGACGATGGCGGCGCGCAGGCCGTCGGCGAACCGGGGCAGACCGTCGATCTGGTCGCCGCGGGCGGCGAGGTAGGAGTCGGCGACGAAGGCGGCAAACGCCTCGGGGTAGCCCTGCGGGTGGCCGGCGGGCGCGACCGAGTACCGGTTCGCGGACTCGCTGTTCTGGTCCGCGTCCCGCGGCAGCAGCACGCTGCCCGCGCGGCGCCCGATCCACAGCGTCTCGGGGTGCTCCTGGTCGAACGCGAGCGAGCTGGCCGATCCGGCGATCTCCAGGTGCAGCCGGTTCTTGCGACCGGGTGCGACCTGGGAGACCAGCAGGGTCCCGACGGCGCCGCCCGCCGTCTCGACGACGAGCGCCGCCGCGTCCTCGTTCGTCACCTGGGCGTGCTGGGCCCGCTCGGTGAAGAAGGTGCGCGTGCGGCCGGCGATGCGGGTGATCCGGTCACCGGTGACGAACTCGACCAGGTCGACCAGGTGCGAGCCGATGTCGGCGAACGCCCGGGAGGCGCCGCCGAGCTCGGCGTCCACGCGCCAGTTGTCGTCCTCGGAGGTGAGCAGCCAGTCCTGCAGATAGCTGGCCGCCACGGTGAGCACCCGCCCGGTCTCGCCGCTCGCGACCCGTTCCCGCGCCTCCCGCACCAGCGGGTGGAAGCGGTAGACGAACGGCACGGTGGCGGTGACGTTCGCGGCGGCGGCCGCCTCGGTCAGCGCGGTCGCGTCCGCCACCGTGGTGGCCAGCGGCTTCTCGCACACGACGTCCCGCCCCGAGGCGATCACGGCCGCGGCGTGCTCGGCGTGCAGCGCGTTCGGGGTGCACACGTGCACCACGTCGATCGTCCGGTCCGCCAGCAGCTCCTCGACGCTGCCGTACCCGCGCTCGAACCCGAGCGCCTGCGCCGCCCGGGCGGCGCTCTCCGGCGACGACGAGCTCAGCCCGGCCAGCCGCGCCCCGGCCAGCAGCGCCGACCGGGCGTGCATCCGGGCCATGAACCCGCCGCCGATGATCCCCACGCCCAGCCCGGCGCCCGGCAGCCCGACCGCGGTCATCGTGCGGTCCCGTTCACGCCGAGCTCGACGGCGGTGCTGGACGCCCTCACGTGAGCGTCGCCGCCGTCGGGTCCCAGTCGACGTCGAGCGGTGGCGGCACCTCGACCGTGCTCGTCACGTCCACGGGCTCGCGGGCCTCGCCCGCCTCGATGATCGACTGCATCACGTCGAGGACGTGGAACGCCAGCTCGCCGGAGGCCCGCTCGGGCACGCCGGCGCGGATCGCGCGGACCATCTCCACGACGCCCGTGCCGCGCCCGGCAGCCGATCCCTCGGAGGGCCGGGTCTCGACGGCGTCGCGCCCGGTCGTGATCAGGAGGTCGCCGGAGAAGGTGTTCGGGTCGGGCACCGTGAGGGTCGCGTCGTCCCCGGTGATCTCGAACTGGGTCCTGCCCAGGCGGGAGTCGAACGAGAAGATGCTCTGCGCCGTCTGGCTGCTCTCGAACTCCACCAGCGTGGAGACGTGCGTGGGCACGTTGACCGGGAAGCTCTGGCCGGCCAGCGGGCCGGACCCGATCACGCGCTCGGCGCGCGCCTTCGAGGTCACCGCGTGCACCCGGGCGACGGGCCCGAAGAACTGCACCAACGCCGTCAGGTAGTACGGGCCGATGTCGAACAGCGGACCGGCGCCGACGTCGAAGAGGAACGCCGGGTTCGGGTGCCAGGACTCCGGGCCGGGTGACTGCATGAGCGTGAGGGCGCCGTGCGCCGGGCCGATACCGCCGGCGGCGACCAGCCGCAGCGAGGACTGGATCCCGGCACCCAGGAACGTGTCGGGCGCGGTCGCGACCCGGAGGCCGGCGGACTGGGCGGCCGCCAGCAGCTCGCGGCCGCTCTCGCGCTCCAGCGCGAACGGCTTCTCGCTCCAGGTGTGCTTGCCGGCCGCGAGGATCTCCTGGGCGACCGCCACGTGCACGGCCGGCACGGTGAGGTTGACGACGACCTCGATCTCCTCGTCGGCCAGCAGCTCGGCGACCGTGCCGGAAGCCGGCACACCGTAGGCCTCGGCCTGAGCCGCGGCGCGGTCGGTGTCGAGGTCCGCGACGAACCGCACCTCGACGTCGGGCATGGTGGTGAGGTTCGTCAGGTACTGGGTGCTGATGTTGCCGGCGCCGATGATGCCGACGCCCGCGCGGCCGGACCCGGTCATGCGCGGGCCTCGGAGAGGTAGGTGAAGCTGTCGGCGACGGCCTGGAACCGGTCGCCGCGGCTGTCGTCGAGCTCGATGACGTGCAGGGCGTTCGCGGTGGCCGCGAGGATCTCGGCGATCGGCTGGTCGCCCGCGCCCACCGCCACCTGGTCCTTGTTCTCCTTGGTGCCGGGGCCGTCCTTGACGTGCACCGCGACGACCTGGTCGCCGAGCCGCTGCAGCAGCGCGACCGGCTCCTCGCCGCCGACAGCTGCCCAGTAGGCGTCGACCTCGAGGCCGACCTCGGGGACCAGCTGCTCGGCGAGCAGCTCCAGACCGGAGCGGCCGCCCTCGCCCTCGGGACGGCTCTCGAGCTCGAACGCGTGGTTGTGGTAGCCGACGGTGAGGCCGTGCGTGGCGGCGATCTCGGCGGCGGCGTTGAGCCGGGCCGCGGTGTCGGCGATCTGCGCGGCGCTCGCCCAGTTCTCCGCGGGGTAGTGGGGGTCGATGACCCGCTCCATCCCGAGCGCGGCGGCCGCGGCGAAGATCCGGTCCTGCTCGGCGGCGTCCGCCGTGAGGAAGCCCTGGTGGGTGGTGGGGGCGCGCAGCCCGCTCGCCTGCAGCGCCTCGCCCAGCGCCGGGCCGAAGGTGGTGAACGCGTAGGGCTCGACCAGCTCGAAGCCGATGTCGGCGAGTCGCTGGAGAGTTCCGGTCAGGTCCTCGGCGGCCGCCTCGCGGACCGTGTAGAGCTGGACCGACAGGGGGGATGTGGGCACGCGTGCTCCTTCGTCAGTGGGCACTCGAGAGGCGCCCGCGGGTGTCAACGGATACGCAACCACACTTATGCGGAGCAATCAATCAGAAGTCCGTGCATTGATCGCCAGTAGTGGGCTGTGCTGTACTCAGAACCATGAGGCCGCCCACCGACCGAGGCCGCGCCGCCGGCCCCGGGCCCGGTGGCCTGCTGGCGTTGATGCTCGACGGCGTACCCCGCACCCGCGCCGAGATCGCCCACCTCACCGGGCTGTCGCGATCGACCGTGTCCAGCCGGGTCGACGACCTCCTGCGCACCGGCGTGCTCGCACCGGCGGGTGCGGCCGCCTCCTCCGGTGGCCGGCCACCCGCCCGGGTGGCGTTCAACCCGGTGGCGAGGGTTGTCGTCGGGATCGACCTCGGTGCCACGCACGGCACGGTCGCCGTCGGCGACCTCGCCGGCGGTGTGCTCAGCGCCGCGACGGTCGAGCTCGAGATCGCCGACGGCCCCGACGCGGTGCTCGGTGCCGTGCTCGGCACCGCGACCTCCCTGCTCGACGGCGTCGCTCGCCCCTGGGCCGAGGTCGCCGCCCTCGGCATGGGTCTGCCCGGGCCGGTCGAGCACGCCTCCGGTCGCCCCGTGAACCCGCCGATCATGCCGGGGTGGGACCGTGTCGACGTGCCCGCGCTCGTGCGCGCGCAGCTGCAGCAGCCCGAGCTCGCGGTGCTCGTGGACAACGACGTCAACGTGCTCGCGCTCGGCGAGCACGCGACGTGGTGGCCCGAGGCCGACGACCTCCTCTACGTGAAGGTCTCCACCGGCATCGGCGCCGGGATCGTGATGGGCGGCACCCTGCAGCGCGGTGCGCGAGGGTCGGCCGGCGACCTCGGGCACGTCCGGGTGCCGTGGACGGCCGACAGCGGCCGCCCCGCCGAGGACGAGCGGGAGCTGGAGGACATCGCCTCCGGTCCGGCGATCGCGGCGCAGCTGCGGGAGCGCGACATCGAGGCGCGGACGAGCGCCGACGTCGTCGCCTTGGTCCGCGCCGGTGACCGCACCGCGATCGAGCTGGTCCGGCAGGCGGGTCGCGAGGTGGGAGCGGTGGTCGCGACGGTCGTCAACGTCCTCGGCCCCTCGGTCATCGTGATCGGCGGCAGCATCGGCCGCGGCGGCGAGGACCTGATCGCGGGTGTGCGGGAGGTCGTCTACCGGCACTCGCTGCCGCTCGCGACCGAGCACCTGCAGATCGTCCCGGCCCGTGGCGACAGCAACGCCGGTGCCCTGGGGGCGGCGATCCTGGCGGCTCGTCATGCCCTCACCCCCTCGGCGATCGCGACCTGGTTCGCCTCGCCCTCACCCTGACCTGAGCACGGCTTCATCACTGACCTGAGCACGGCTTCATCACTGACCTGAGCACGTCGAACCGAAGGAGCATCAGCGTGACGACCAACTCTCCCGACACCCCGCTGCGGGTGGGGGTCATCGGACTCGGCTGGGCCGGCCAGCAGCATCTCGCGAGCTATGCCGCACGTCCCGACGTGCAGGTCGTCGGGATCGCGGGGCTCGAGGACCAGCTGCGCACGGACCTGGCCGCGAAGTACGAGGTGCCGAACGCGGTGCCGCGGTGGGAGGACCTGCTGACGCAGGTCGAGCTCGACGCCGTCAGCATCGCGGTGCCGACCTTCCTGCACGCGCCGATCGCGATCGCCGCGCTCGACGCCGGGATCCACGTGCTCTCCGAGAAGCCGATGGCGCGGACCGCGGCCGAGGCGGACGCCATGGTCGCGGCCGCACGGCGCAGCAACCGTGTGCTCGAGGTGGCCTTCAACCACCGCTACCGCGGCGACATCTCCTCGATGCGCGACCAGGTGGAGGCCGGCGCGCTCGGACGGGTCTACCACGCGAAGGCCGAGTGGTGGCGGCGCGCGGGCATCCCCTCGCTCGGGAGCTGGTTCACCAACAAGGCGATGGGCGGCGGCGGTCCCCTGATCGATCTCGGCGTGCACATGCTGGACGCGACCCTGCACATGCTGGGGGAGCCGCGGGTGCTCGCGGTCTCGGCCGTCACGCACGCCGAGCTCGGCCCCCGCGGGCTCGGTGGATCGGGCAGCGGCAAGCAGGCCGTGGGATCGGCGTTCGAGGTCGAGGACCTCGGGGTGGTGATGCTGCGGCTGGAGGGTGGCGTCTCGTTCACGCTGGAGGCGAGCTGGGCCACGCACCGGCCCTCCGGTGACGACATGGCGATCACGCTGTACGGCACCGACGGCGGCGTCGAGCTGCGCACGATCGACTACGCACCGGCGACCGTGACCGTGTTCGGCGCTGCCGCCGACGGCAGCGACGACGTGGTGCTGCCCGAGCGCGAGAGCCTCGGGCACAGGGCCGTCGTCGACAGGTTCCTGGTCGCCGTCGCCGACCCGAGCAGGTGGAACGTCTACGACGGCACGATCGGGGCGACCCGAACACGGATCCTCGAGGCGGCGTACCTCTCGGCGGAACGAGGGGCAGAGGTCAGGATGGACGAGCTGATGGCGGAGGTCGCACGATGATCCGGGTACTGGTGTGGAACGAGGGCGTGCACGAGCAGCGGGACGCGTCGGTGCAGGCGCTGTACCCGACCGGCATGCACGGCGCGATCGCCGAAGGGTTGCGCGAGCTGCTGGGCGAGGAGGTCGAGGTGAGCACGGCGACCCTCGCCGATCCCGAGCACGGGCTCACCGAGGAGGTCCTCGCGGCGACCGACGTGCTGCTGTGGTGGGGGCACATCGCCCACGGCGAGGTCGCCGACGACGTCGTGGAGCGCGTGCACCGGCACGTGCTGGGCGGCATGGGCCTGCTGGCGCTGCACTCGGCTCACTTCTCGAAGATCTTCATCCGCCTCATGGGGACGACCTGCTCGTTGGCGTGGCGCAACGATCAGGACCGCGAGATCGTCTGGACGGTCGACCCCACCCACCCGATCGCCGAGGGTGTGGAGCAGCCGTTCGTGATCGAGGCGCAGGAGATGTACGGCGAGTTCTTCGACGTGCCGCCGCCGGACGAGCTCGTGTTCGCGTCGTGGTTCTCCGGCGGCGAGATCTTCCGTTCCGGCCTCACCTACCGTCGCGGCCAGGGGAAGGTCTTCTACTTCTCGCCCGGCGACCAGGAGTACCCGGTCTACCACCACCCGCAGGTGCGGCGAGTGCTCGCCAACGCGGTGCAGTGGGCCGCCCGTGACCGTGCCCGGCAGCAGCCTGAGGTGCGGAACCAGCCGCGTACGCACGCCTGAGCTAGGGCGCCGATGGCACTCTCTGCGGCTGTCTAGCGAATCTTCGAGACAGTGGTAGAGCGTCGAAGAGCCGCAGTGCTGCAGGTGCCTGGGCGGCGGTGCGAACGCGCGGTCCGAGCGGCGCGAGCCTGTGCACAGGGTGACTCGTGGGGTGATCGGTGCTCCTCGCCCTGGTGGGGGTGGGGTGAGCGGGACAGGTGTGCGTGATGGTCACGCCACCGGCGGCGGGTGAGTGGGAGGGCACCACGGTGCCCTGACGGCAGCCGGCACGGGTGAGCGCGGGATGGTCGCGACGTTGCGACCGGGTGCGAGCGTTCATCCGACGCACGATCAGTGGAACGAGATGTCGAGTTCTGACGGCGGCGAGCGTCACCCTGATGCCAGCACAACGCTGATCAACAGACTGGAGAACCCGATGTCCAAGTACCTGCTCCTCATCACCACCGACACCAGCGTCCCCGCGAGCGAGGAGGACCGCGCGCAGGCGCCCGACGTCGAGGCGTGGTGGCAGTCCGTCGTCGACTCCGGCCGCTACGTGACCGGTGATCCGCTGCAGCCCGCGTCCCAGGCGGTGACCGTGCGCGTGCGCGGAGGCAAGGTCCGGCGTACCGAGGGCCCGTTCACCGAGGCCGGTGAGGTGATCGCCGGCCTCGACGTCATCGAGGCCGACTCGATGGCCGAGGCGATCCAGGTCGCGGCGGGCCACCCGATGGCCTGGACCCACGCCGTCGAGGTCCGCGAGTTCGTGTCGATGGGCTGATCCAGACGCGGCCCGCCTGACGCCGGCCTCAGAACGCCGAGGTCGGCCCGTGCTCGCGCTCAGCCCGGGCGAGCACGCGGACCACGTCCATCGGGTGCCGTCGACGCAACGCCAGCGCGCCGAGCAGCTGCACGACGGGCCCGGTCACGGCGGCGCTGAAGTCGGGCGTGAGCAGGCCGACGCTGCTCGCGAGGTCGTCGGCGTGCACCACGATCTCCAGCAGCCGCACCGCGAGGAAGTCCTCGGTCGCCAGCGCGCAGCCCTGCCACGGCACGAACGTCGTGGGCCCGGCTGCCGCGATGGCCGGTCCGAGCGCCGCGCTCGCTGCCTCGAGGACCGCGATCGACTCCGCCACCCCGGCGGCCGCCATCGCGTTGAAGTCGGTGCTGATCGAGGTGTTCTCGGGGGCGTCGAGCGGTGCGTCGAGCCAGTCGAGCTGGTCGGCGTAGGCGAGCAACGACAGCGGCTGCACCCGGTCGGCCGGGAACTCGATGCCGAGGAACTCCACCGCGCACTCGGGCTGGCTGACGAGGTGCCGGGTCAGGCCGCCGACCGTCATGCCCGGGAGCACGGACTCCCGATCCCACGCGTCCGCCACCTCGGGCGCACGCACGAGGGCGCCGACAGCGCCGACAGCGCCGAGCACCGCCTCGGCGTCGAGGACTCCGGCGAACGTCAGCGTCATGTGCTCACCGTAGGGCGCATCGACCGCTCCGGTGTGGGGTGATCTCGGGTCATCCGGTGGACCGTGGCGACCCCAGAGCGCTTTCCGCGGGGTGGGGGGCTTCTACGCTGCAGCTCATGGGTCCGCTCCGGGTTGCCGTGGTCGGGTGCGGGACAGCAGGTCCGGTCGCCGCGATCATGCTCGCGCGCGCCGGGCACGAGGTCACCGTCCTGGAGGCCGCCGAGGACCCCGGTCCGGTCGGTGCCGGCATCTGGTTGCAGGCGCTCGGGCAGCAGGTCCTCGACGCGATCGGGCTGCTCGAGCCGCTGCGCGCGGTGTCCCGTCCGGTCGCGCGCGTCGACGCGGTCACGGTCGGCGGCCGGCAGGTCATGGACTTCGGCTACGCCGACGTCCCGGGCGCGGTCCCCGCGATCGGCGTGCACCGCGGCGTGCTGTTCACCTTGCTGTGGGAGGCCCTGGCCGGGTCGACGGCGAGGATCGCCACCGGCGTCGACGTCACCGGGGTACGCCCCACCCCGGGCGGCGCCTCGGTCGAGACCACGAGCGGCGCCGTCGGGCCCTTCGACCTGGTCATCGGGGCCGACGGCTCCCGATCGGTGGTGCGCGAGAGCATGCGCGTCGCCGTGCGCGACCACGGTTACTCCTACGGCGCGCTGTGGGCGCTCGTCGACGATCCGGAGGGCCTTGCCGCCGACGTGCTGTACCAGTGCCTGGACGGCACGTCCCGATATCTGGGCGTGCTGCCCACCGGCGAGCAGCAGGCGTCGATCTTCTGGTCGGTCAGGGGTGCGGACATGAGGGCCGTCCGCGGGCGCGGCATGGACGCGTGGCGGCAGGAGGCGGCCCCGTTCGTGGGCGAGAGGTACGCGCCGCTGCTCGACGAGGTCGACCAGCTGCTGGAGGCGCACTACCGCGACGTCGTGGTCCGCACCCCCTACCGGGTCCGGGACGGCGCCGGCGCCGTGCTGATCGGTGACGCCGCGCACGCGATGAGCCCGCAGCTCGGCGCCGGGACCTCGCTCGCGCTCGCGGACGCGGCCAGCCTGTGCCACTTCCTGGCGTCGGCACCCGATCTGGAGACCGCACTCGCGCAGCACACCGCGAGCCGCCGGGCGCACGTGCGCTGGTACTCGTGGTGGACGCGGTTGATGATGCCGGTGTTCCAGAGCGACCTGCACCCGATCGCCCTCCCGCGCGACCTGCTGGCCGGCCCTGTCGGTTCGCACCCGTGGGTGCGGACCCAGATGGTCAAGCAGCTCGGTGGCGGGCAGACCGGCCTGGTCCGGCGGTGGCAGCTGCCGGGCTAGCACGCGAGGATGGGCGGGTGGATCCCGTCGTCGCGCTCCGTCGCATCGCCTTCCTGCTGGAACGTCAGCTCGCCGAGACGCACCGCATCAAGGCCTACCGCAAGGCTGCGGACCGGCTGGAGCAGGTCGGGGCGGGCGAGGTCGGCAGGCTCGCGGAGGCCGGCAGCCTGGCGACGCTGGCCGACGTCGGCCCCAAGACCGCGCTGATCGCGGGGCAGGCGCTCGCGGGCGGGGTGCCGGACTACCTGGCGGAGCTGGAGGCGGCAGCGGGGGCACTGGCCCCCGGTGCCGCGGAGGTGCGGTCCTGGATCCGCGGCGACCTCCACACCCACTCGATCGAGTCCGACGGCGGGTCGCCGATCGAGCACATGGCCGCCGCGGCGATCGGCACCGGGCTCGAGTACATGGTGCTCACCGACCACTCGCCCCGGCTCACGGTCGCCAACGGCCTGTCCGCGGACCGGCTGCGTGACCAGCTGCGACGGGTGGCGGCGCTGAACGCCGAGCTGGCCCCGTTCCGGATCCTCACCGGGATCGAGGTCGACATCCTCGACGGCGGTTCCCTCGACCAGGAGCCGGAGCTGCTGGCCGAGCTGGACGTCGTCGTCGCCTCGGTCCACTCCAAGCTCCGGATGCCGGCCGAGCAGATGACCCGGCGGATGGTGAACGCGATCGCGAACCCGCACGTCGACGTGCTCGGCCACTGCACCGGCAGGCTGATCACCGGTGGTCGCGGCACCCGCCCGGAGTCCTCCTTCGACGCCGAGCTCGTGTTCGAGGCCTGCCGCCGGTTCGGCGTCGCCGTCGAGATCAACTCCCGACCCGAGCGCCGTGACCCTCCGACACGACTGCTCGAGCTCGCCCACGAGACCGGCTGCGTGTTCGCCGTCGACACCGACGCCCACGCACCCGGGCAGCTGGACTTCCTCGACTACGGCTGCGCGCGCGTCGCCGAGCTCGGGATCGAGAAGGACCGGATCGTCAACACCATGACGGCGGAGGACCTGCTGGCCTGGACCCGCACCTGAGCGTCCTCCTGCGGCGCGGCCGCTCGGCTGGGATCGCAGCGCAGCGATCCAGGGCAGCCGCGCGTGGGCCGGACCGCGGTCGCAGATCACTAGGCTGAATCCATGGCTGCGTGGTTCCGTCGTCGAGATCGAGCCGAGCAACAACCACCGTCGGAGCGCGCCCCCCAGCAACCCAGCTCGGTAGCGGTGCCCGATGCGCCGCCGGAGACGTTCGACGAGGCCAAGCCGCTGCTGCGGGTGCGGCCCGTGGGACTGGTCCCGCTCGCCGACCGACGCCGGATGGGCGAGGTCCACGGGGACCCGGGTGCTGCCGACGCGGTGTCCGCGGCCGTGGCCGACTACCACGTGGGTGCGGTGCTCGACCTGCCCTCGGCCGATGTCCCGGTCTCGGAGTCCGTGGCCGCGCGCTGGGGAGTGCCGATCGGAGAGATCCTGCTCGCCGCCAGCGACAACGTCCGCAACGAGGCCGTGCGTCTCTTCGAGCATGACGGCGCGATCGTCAACGAGGGGCGTGCGGCCGCCGCCCTGACCCTGCTGGGTGGGCCCCGCTACCTGCCGCCCGGCGACATGCCTGAGATGCAGCGCGGACGTGGGCTCACCCCCGTGATCGTGATCCCCGACGACACCAACTGCCTGATCGGGTTCGCGGAGGACCCCAGCTCGATCGTCGCCATCGCTCGGGTCGCGGAGGAGGTGCTCTCGAGCACGCGGCGGCCGGTCTCGATCACACCGCTGGTGGCCGACGACGATCGATGGGTCCCCTACACCTGGCCGGCGGAGGCCGCACCCGCTGTGGGTCAGCTGAGCCGCCGCTGGGACCTGATTCGATACGAGCGCACCCGCGACGTCCTCACGGAGTGGCTCGAGCACCGCGGCGAACAGCTGCTCGTCGCCAAGGTGATGGTGGGCGCCAGACCCGAGGACGGCCGTTACCGCAGCATGGCGTCGTGGGTGGACGGCATGGTCAATCTCATCCCGTATGTCGACGAGGTCGTGCTCGTGAGGGCGGACGGAGCCACCACTGCGCTGCCGCTGACCGCACTGCTCGAGCGCCGGCTGCTCGAGCCGTACGAGGGCGTCTACCCGGAGTACATGATCGGCACCCGGTTCCCCACCGAGCTCATCCAGGCGAGTTGAGCTACGGCCCCAGCCAGGCGAGGAACTCCTCGGCGGAGTAGACCGGCTTGCCGAGCTCGAAGGCCTTGCGGGCCTTGCCCGACTGGGTGCCCAGCTCGGCGACCACGAGCACGTCGCAGCGGGTCTTGCTCACGTTCGCGACCGGCGTCAGGCCGGCCCTCAGCGCGAGGCCGTGCGCCTCGTCGCGCTCGAGCAGCCGGCCGTCGGGCAGCTGGATGGTGCCGGTGAAGCACACCCGCACGCCCGCGACCAGGGTCGCCGCGATGTCCGCCCGGGCGCTGCCTGCGAGGGTCTGCGCGTCGAGGACCGGCAGTCCCAGCGCAGCCTCGACCGCCTGCAACCGGCGCACCACCCCCGGCGTGAGCGGGGCCGCCGCGGCGGCCTCGCGCAGCTGCGCGGCGATCACCTCACGGGCCGGGCCCGCGTCGGTGCCCTCCAGCAGCCACTCGTGACCGGTGCTGCCGAGCAGCATCGGCCCCAGCTGCCTGCTCAGCTCCAGGTAGGCGCTGAGCATCGGCAGCTCGGTCGTGCTCGGCGCGTGGACGTCGGCGTCCCGGCTCACGAGGAACCCGCCCTCGGGCAGCTCCTCGGCGACCTCGAAGGCGCTCGCGGCCCGGCCGTCGACCCGCTGCGCCAGCGCCAGCGCGGAGCGTGCCCGCTCCAGCGCGGTGCTGCCGGACACGCGTCCGGGCGCCGGTATCCCCAGCGGCAGCACCACGACGTGCCCGAGCCGCTTGAGCTCGAAGTCCAGCAGCCCCAGCGTCTCGTCGACCCCCGGTCCCACCGGCGTGCACCCCGCCAGCATCGGTGCGATCACGGCCCAGACCTGGGCGAGCGTCGGCGCCAGCAGGATGTCGTCGACGCCGATTCCGTAGGCGGATCGCGCGTCCGCGAGGTCGCGCTGCGGGTTCACGAGCGTGCTGAGTGCGGTGCCGTCGTCGAACGCGACGGCGATCTCGACCGGGCGCGGGCGCGATCGCACCCCCTCGTCACCGACCGTGAGCATCCCGATCGCGCACCGCCGGTGCTGCGTGCCCGGCGCCGTGCTCGACTGCAGGAACCGCACCACCCGCCTGTCGGTCTTCATGTCCTTGGGCAGCACGGGCCGCCGCAGCACCAGCCCAGCGAGCGACGTGCACCGGCTCAGCGCCACGTACAGCTGCCCGTAGTCGAAGGTGCCGCCGCGCAGGTCGACCACCAACCGGTCGATCGTCTGCCCCTGGCTCTTGTGGATCGTGATCGCCCACGCGAGCGTGAAGGGCAGCTGCGTGTACGTCCCGACGACCTCGCGGCGCAGCGACCCGCCCACCACCACGGGGCGCGTCACGTCCCAGGTGTGGTGCCCGACGGCGACCACGCGGCCGTTCTGGAGCCGCACCGTGGCGGTGACGTCGTGCGGGTCGTACCCGACCACGGTCCCGAGGGTCCCGTTCGCCCACCGGTCGCCCGGGTCGTTGTTGACGAGCATGACCTGGGCGCCGACCTTGAACCGGAGCACGTCCGGCACCGGCGGGTCGAACCCCTCGAGGTCGCCGCTGGCCCAGGCGTGATGGACCAGCTCGGGCTCGTCGATCGCGTCCAGCTGCGCGCGGTTGCGTGCGGTCACGACCCGGTTGGTCGGCGCGACGGTCAGCCACATCTGGTCGGCGGGCGGCTCGAAGTCGACGTCGACCCGGGCATCGAGGTCCCGGCGTGCCGAGCTGAGCAGCGTGCCCTCACGGATCGCGTTGAGGATGGACGTCAACCGATTGTCGCCCTGCTGCCGGAACACCGTGGTCAACGACACCGTGGGGAACGGTGCGTCCCGGTAGGCGTCGGCGGAGAAGAAGTACGGGGTCGGGTAGGACTCCAGGAGATGTCCGGCCTCCGCCGTCGACATCACGGGTGGGAGCTGGAACAGGTCGCCGACGAGCACCACCTGCACGCCACCGAACGGCTCGCCGCGCCGCGGGCCGAAGCGTCGGAGCGCGGACTCGACCTTGTCCAGCAGGTCCGCGCGGACCATCGACGCCTCGTCGATGACCAGCGTCTCGAGGCTGCCGATGCTCTCCGCGAACCGGCCCGGGTAGTAGCGGCCGTCGCGGACGTCGTCGAGGGAGGTCTCGGGTCGGAACCCGAACAGCCGGTGCAGCGTGTAGCCGCCCACGTTGAGCGCGGCGATGCCCGTGGGTGCGGCCACGACCACCCGCCGCCCGGTCTGCGCGACGAACTGCCGGATCAGCGTCGACTTACCGGTGCCGGCGCGTCCGGTGAGGAACAGGTTGCTGCCGCTGCGGAGAAGATCCAGCGCGCGGTCGAGCTCCTCGGTGTGCTCCGGCTCAGCCACCCGGTGCCTCGAGAGCCTTGTCTGCGAGGTAGGCATCCCCCCACTGCGCCACCGGGTCGAGCAGGTCGTTGAGCTCCTCGCCCAGCGGCGTCAGCGCATAGTCGACACGGAGCGGGAAGCCCTCGTAGGCGGTGCGTGAGACCAGCGCGTCGCGCTCGAGCTCGCGCAGCTGCTCGGCGAGCACCTTCTCGCTGATGCCGCTGACCCCGCGGCGCAGCTCGGCGAAGCGGTGGTCGCCCTCGGCCAACCGCCACAGGATCGACGGCTTCCACTTGGAGCCGATCAAGCCGATGACGACGTTCACGCCGCACTCCTGCGCGTCCCTGCTCACGTGCTCACCTCCAGGTCAGTACCCACATGATTGTGCGTACTGGTGCGACATCGCGTCCACGCCCAGCATGGAGGCATGACCTCCACACCAGTGACCACCACGTCGATCGCGGTGCTCGGGCTTGGCCCGATGGGCGCCGCGCTCACCCGCGCGCTCGCCTCGGGCGGGCACCGCCTGACCGCCTGGAACCGCACCGCCCGGACACTGACGGAGCACGGGCTCGACGGCGGCGGCGACGTCGCGCTCGTGGGGAATCCCGAGGCTGCGGTCGCCGGTGCGGAGGTGGTCGTCGTCTGCGTGCGCGACCACACCGCGAGCCGGGAGCTGGTCGCCGCGGTCGCACCGCTGCTGGGTGACGCCGTGCTCGTCAACGTCTCGACCGGCTCGCCGGAGGAGGCGGCCGAGTCGGCGCGGCAGGCGGCGGCGTTGGGGGTGCGGTACGTCACCGGTGCCGTCATGGTCCCGACCCCGATGGTCGGCACGGACGAGTGCCTCGTGCTCTACGCCGGCGCGCCCAACGACGTCGCCACCGCCACGGCCGCGCTCGCGCCGCTGGGCGGGGTGGCCGACGACGTCGGGACCGACCACGCGGTGCCCCCCGTGCTGGACCTGGCGATGCTCGACATCTACTTCGCCGGCATGTACGCGTTCCTGCACGCGACCGCGCTGGCCGGCCGCTACGGCGTCGACCCTGCACGATTCCTGCCGTACGCCGAGGGCGTGACCGACACCCTGCGCGGCTCGTTGCCGGGGCTCTCGGCCTCGATGACCGACCGGACCTACCGCACGGGAGAGGCACGCCTCGACATGTGCCTGGCCTTCCTGGAGCACATCGTGACCGCCAGCGCCGAGTCCGGGGTGCCCTCGGCGTTGCCTGCGCTGATCCGGGACGCCTCCGCCCGCGCGTTGCGGCAGCACCCCGCCGACACCGACTGGGACGTCGTCGCCGAGGAGCTGCTCAGCTCCTGACCAGGGTTCTTCGGTGAGGGGATGCCGGGACGTGGGGGTGCATCCGTCGACGGCGGAGGATCCGGCGGTGCTCGAGCGCTCCGCCGGTGGATCCGGGCCCACATCCCTGCGAGGCCGGTGACTTAGCTGTTCTGGCTCATGACGTTGGTGACGCCGGTGCGTAGTCGTGAGGCTGGGGGTTGGTCGCCGGCGGCGGTGTGGGCTCGATGGTAGTTGTAGTGGATGTTCCAGGTGCCGATCGCGGCGGCTCGTTTGGCTTCTGACTCCCAGGCGCGGGAGTAGAGCAGCTCTTCGGCCAGGATCCGGTTGTAGCGCTCGACCTTGCCGTTGTGGCGGGGTGTGTAGGGCCGGGTGCGCTGGTGCCGGGAGGCGCTGGCCAGG
>NZ_WNXY01000007.1 GCF_009733815.1 Pseudactinotalea suaedae | reverse complement strand
CCGCGGCCGTGCCGCAGCCGGTGACCGGTGGCGCGGCGCCGCCGCCCGCGCGCGCCGGTCGGCGCCGCAGCGGGGTGCCCGCGGGCGTCGTGGTGCTGCTGATGCTCCTGAGCCTGCTCGCCGGCACGCTGGCGGGCATCGTGGGGCACCGGTGGCTGTTCCCCGCCGAGAGCGCGCCGTCCGGCCTGCCCACGCTCGACCAGACCGGCGCCGTCGGCGACCCCGTCGGTGACACGTGGATCAGCGAGATCGCCTCGGTCGCGCTGCCCAGCACGGTCTACATCGAGGTGCGCGGTGGCGGCGGCGAGGTCTCGGGCAGCGGGTTCGTGGTCCGCGAGGACGGCTACATCGTCACCAACCACCACGTGATCGCGGGTGCGGTCGACGGCGACGGCGAGATCACGATCGTGTTCTCCGACGGCACCGAGAGCCCGGCCGAGGTGGTCGGCAGCACCGCCGACTACGACCTCGCCGTGCTCAAGATCGACCGCGACGGCCTCGTGCCGCTCGTGCTGGGCGACTCCGACACGCTCGTCGTGGGCGACCCGGTGATCGCGGTCGGAGCCCCGCTGGGGCTGTCCGGCTCGGTGACCGCCGGCATCGTCAGCGCGCGAGACCGGCCCGTGACCGTCCGCAACCCCGACGCCAGCGGCGACGACCCCTCGAGCTACATCAACGCCGTGCAGACCGATGCGGCGATCAACCGGGGCAACTCCGGCGGCCCGCTGATCGATGCCGACGGGCTCGTGATCGGTGTCAACACCGCCGTCGCGCGGGACGGCTCCTCCGGCGGCGGCGGCAACGAGCCGGGCTTCGCGATCCCGTCGAACCAGGTCCGTCACACGGTCGAGCAGATCATCGAGACCGGGCAGGCCAGCTACCCGGTGATCGGTGTGCTGCTCGACTCCGAGTACCAGGGCGAGGGCGTGCGCGTCAGCATCGACGCCGTCAACGGCACGCCAGCGGTGACGCCCGGGGGACCGGCCGAGCAGGCCGGGATCGAGCCCGGGGACGTGATCGTCGCCGTCGACGGTGAACCGGTGAGCCAGCCGACCGAGCTCATCGTGCGGGTCCGTGCCCACGTGCCCGGTGACGTCATCGTGCTGACCGTCAGGGCCGACGACGACGACGAGCACGACGTCGAGGTCGTCCTCGGCGAGGCGGTCAGCCGGTGAGCATTAGAGTCGGGTCATGACCGCTGAGGAGATCGGGATCATCATCCTGCTCGCACTCGTGGTGATCGGTCCGCAGCGGCTGCCGGAGTACGCCGAGCAGCTCGCGAAGCTGGTCAAGAACGTCCGCAACATGGCCACGGGCGCCACCGCGACCATTCGTGAAGAGCTGGGCGACGAGATCGCCGATCTCGACCTCACCAAGTTCGACCCCCGCCAGTACGACCCGCGGCGGATCGTCCGCGAGGCGCTGCTCGACGACATCATCCCCGCGACCAAGCCGGCGCGGAAGTCGGGCACCACCACCAAGCCTGCGGCGAAGAAGCCCGCCGCCAAGCCGGCGACACGCACCCCCAAGCCGGTGAGCAGCAACGGTCCGAAGACGACCGGCGCCGCCGCCACCGCGGCGGCCGGGGCTGCCGCCGTCGCTGCCGCGACGATCACCTCGACCGAGGACGCACCGGTCACAGACGCACCGGCCAAGGACGCCGTCGCCGTACCGGCGCTGCCGCCGTTCGACGACGAGGCGACCTGAGACCAGCGCCCTCGCTGCAGCTCAGCCCAGCGGCGAGATCGCCAGCTTGAGGCCGGCGAGACCGCGGGAGCGGTGCGAGAGCGTGCGCGCGACGTCGCGGAGCACCGTGGCACCGGGGCCGTCGGCCTCGGTCAGCACGACCGGCACGCCGGAGTCGCTGCCCTCGCGGAGCGAGATGTCCAGCGGCACCTGACCGAGCAGCGGCACCGGGCCACCGAGGGTCTCGGTGAGCCGGTCGGCGACACGCTGGCCGCCGCCGGAGCCGAAGACCTCGAGGCGGCTGCCGTCGGGCTGGGTGAGCCACGACATGTTCTCGATGACGCCGACGACCTTCTGGTTGGTCTGCATCGCCATCGCACCGGCGCGCTCGGCGACCTCGGCGGCCGCCAGCTGGGGGGTGGTGACGACGAGCAGCTCGGCACCCGGGAGCAGCTGCGCGACCGAGATCGCGATGTCACCGGTCCCGGGCGGCAGGTCGAGCAGCAGCACGTCGAGATCGCCCCAGAACACGTCGGCGAGGAACTGCTGCAGCGCACGGTGCAGCATCGGCCCGCGCCAGATCACGGGGCGGCCCGGCTCGGCGAACATGCCGATCGAGATGACCTTCACGTCCTTCGCGACCGGCGGCAGAATCATGTCGTCGACCTTCGTCGGCGGGTGCTCCACGCCGAGCATGCGGGGGATCGAGAAGCCGTAGACATCGGCGTCCAGGACGCCGACCTTGACGCCGTCGGCAGCCATCGCGGCCGCGAGGTTCGCGGTCACCGAGGACTTGCCGACACCGCCCTTGCCCGAGGCGACGGCGATCACACGGGTGAGGTTGCCGGGCTGGGAGAACGGGATCACGGGGTCGGCCACGCCGCCGCGGAGCTTGGTGCGCAGCGCGGTGCGCTCGTCCGGCGTCATCACGGTCATCTCGACGGTGACCGAGGCGACCCCCTCGAGCGCGCTGACGGCGTTGGTGACGTCGCGCGTGATCGTGTCGCGCAGCGGGCAGCCCGAGGTGGTCAGCGCGATGAGCACGGTCACCACGGCGCCGGCGTCCGCGGCCGGTTGCTCGATCCTGATGTCCCGGACCATGTCGAGCTCGGTGATCGGGCGTCGGATCTCGGGGTCGAGGACCCCGTCGAGCGCATCGCGGACCACGTCAGGACTCATGCCTTTGAGTCTAGGCCGGATGCGGGGCCGCTCCCGCGGGCCAGGGTGTGGGTCCGGTCACCGGGCGATGATCACCTGGAGGCCGGCCGCCCTCAGCGACTCGGCGTCCTCGTCGCTGATCCCGTCGTCGGTGACGAGCCCGGTGAAGGCGTCGATCCCGCCGACCGTGGCGAACGCGCGGACACCGATCTTCGAGGAGTCCGCCACGACCCACGCCCGGTCGGCGCGCGAGGCCATCAGGGCGTTGGTGCGGGCCTCCCGCTCGTCGTGGACCATCGGCCCGTTGACGGCGTCGACACCGTTGACGCCGATCATCGCGACGTCGAGCGTGATCCGCTCCAGCATCAGGTCGCTGTAGGGACCGACCAGCTCGTACGAGCGCGCCCGCATCACGCCACCGGTGACCACGACCCGGATGTGCGGCCGGATCACCAGCTGCGCGGCGATGTTGATCGCCGAGGTGACGACCGTGATGCCCTCGCCGTCGTGCGCCTCCAGGTCGGTGCGCTGCCCGAGCGCCGCCGCGATCGCCTTCGAGGTGGTGCCGCCGGACAGCCCGATCCGCATGCCCGGCTCGATCAGCGTCTGCACGGTCTGCGCGATCGCTGACTTGGCATCCGGGTTGGTCTCGCGCTTGAACCGCAGCGGCAGGTCGTAGGAGACCGAGTGCGCGCTGGCACCGCCGCGGGTGCGGGTGAGCAGCTGCCGGGAGGCGAGCACGTCCAGGTCCCGCCGCGCGGTCGCGGGGGAGACGTCGAAGCGCTCGACGACGTCGGTCACGTCGATCATGCCCGTCTCGCCGAGCACGTCGAGGATCGCGACGAGTCGTTCCTCGCGTCTCACGAGCGTGCCCCGGCGGAGGCGAAGAGCCGGATCAGCCGCTCGACCTCACCGGCCATCGACTCGCGCCCGGCGCCGAGGTACTTGCGCGAGTCCACGAGCCCAGGGTCGTCGCCCAGCCGCTCGCGCACCGCGGCCGAGAACACCTTGTTGAGCTGGGTCGAGACGTTGATCTTGCGCATCCCGGCGCGGATCGCGGCCACGAGCGCGGAGTCGGGGACGCCGCTGGAGCCGTGCAGCACCAGCGGGACCGGGACGACCGCGGCGATCCGCTCGATCAGCTCGTGATCGACCGCGGCGGTGCGCTCGGTCATCGCGTGCGAGCTCCCGACCGCCACGGCCAGCAGGTCGACACCGGTCGCCTCGGCGAACCGTGCGGCCTCGTCGGGGTCGGTCCGCACACCCGGCGCGTGCGCGCCGTCCTTGCCGCCGATCTCACCGATCTCTGCCTCGACGACGGCGCCCGCCGCGCGCCCGTCCCGTGCCGCGCGCCGGGTCAGGGCGACGTTGTCCTCCCAGGCCAGCCGGGCGCCGTCGACCATCACGGAGGAGAAGCCGAGGCGGAGCGCCTCGGCGACCAGCTCGGCGTCCTCGGCGTGGTCCAGGTGCAGGGAGAGCGGGGCGCTGCTGGCCTCGGCGACGGCGGCCGCGGCGGCCGCGATCGGCGCCAGCGAGCCGTGGTACCGCACGCAGTTCTCCGAGATCTGCAGCACCGCACCGGCCCCGGCGGCCTCGGCACCGGCGGCGATCGCCTCCGCGGTCTCCAGGTGCAGCACGTTGAGCGCCGCGAGGCCGGCGCCGTCGGCGATCGCGGCGTCGAGAAGCTCGCGGGTGGTGACGAGGGGCATGTCAGTCCTCCAGGGCGGGTGCGGCGGTGACGGTGTCGACGGTGATCTCGGCGAGCAGCGGTGCCGGGTCGGTGATGCTGCCGGCCAGCGGGTGCAGCACCGCGGCCCCCGACCACGCGGTGGCCAGGCGCAGCGTGTCCTCCGGGCCGGCGCCAGAGGCCAGCGATGCGGCGATCGCGGCCACGGCGGCGTCGCCCGCCCCGGTGGTGTTGCCGGTGAGGGAACGTGACAGCCGGGCGTGGAGCACCTCGCCCTCGGCGGGGACACGGAGCAGCCCGGCGGCGCCGAGCGAGGCGTAGACGACGCTGCCGCCGTGACGCGCGAGGGCGCGCGCGGCCGCGAGCACGTCCGTGCCACCCACGACCGCGAGCAGCTCGTGGTGGTTCGGCTTGAGGACGTCGGCGCCGGCACCGGCCGCCGCCAGCAGGTGCCGGCCGCTGCTGGTGTCGACGATGCAGCGAGCACCTGCGGCGTGCGCGACCCCGACCATCCGGGAGATCGCATCGGGCGGCGCGTCCTGCGGCAGCGAGCCGCTGCACACCAGCACCGAGGCGCTGCCCCGGACGCCGAGCGCCGCCGCCGTCAGCTCGGCGAGCCCGTCCCACTGCTCGGCGGCGAGCGGGAGGCCGCTCTCGTTGAGGTTCGTTGTCGCGGTGGGCGTGACCAGCGCCAGCGTGCGGCGGGTGTCGAGGCCGACCTCCAGCAGCGTGTGCGGCAGCCCCGAGGCCACGAGATCGGCTCGCACGAGGCCACCGGTGCTGCCGCCGACCGGTGCCACCACGTGCGTGGCGCGTCCCTGCCCGTGCAGCACCCGCGCGACGTTGATGCCCTTGCCGCCGGCCCGCTGCTGCGCCGGTGGCACGCGTTGGGAGGCTCCGACGTCGAGCGTGTCGAGGTGGTAGGTGAGGTCGAGGGCCGGGTTCGGGGTCAGCGTGACGATCATCGCGAGGCCTCGCGCCCGAGGAGCGCCGCGCCCACCAGCCCGGCATAGGCGCCGATCGCGGCCGGTCGCAGCACCGGGACCCGATGGGGCGGCACGGTCCGGGCGAGCGCCTGCGCCAGCGGGGCGAACAGGGCGTCCCCGGCGCGGGAGAGCCCGCCGCCCAGCACCACGAGCTCGGGCGAGGTGATCGCGGCCAGCTGCCGGATCCCGGCGGCCAGGGCGGCGACGGCGCCGTCCCAGACGCCGCGGGCAGCCGGGTCACCGGCCTCTGCGAGCGCCAGCACCTCGCGCGAGCCCGGCACGGTGGTGCCGGTGGCAGCGGCGTAGCGGCGGGCGATGGCGGCGGTGCTGGCGATGGCCTCGAGGCAGCCGCGTGCGCCGCACACGCACTCCGGGCCGGCCGGGTCCACGACCGAGTGCCCCAGCTCGCCTGCCCAGCCGTGCGCGAGCAGCGGGCTGCCGTCGACGAAGGACGCAGCGGCGATCCCGGTGCCGACGATGATCACGGCCGCGTCGCGAGCACCGAGGGCCGCACCCAGCTCGAGCTCGGCGCGCCCGGCGGTGGCGACGTCGTGACCGAAGCCGACCGGCAGCAGCGTACGGGCAGCGACGAGGTCGGGGAACGGGACGTCGCGCCACCCGAGGTTCTCGGAGAACACGGCCCGACCGCGCTCGGGGTCGACGATGCCCGGCACCACGAGACCGACGGCGCCGAGGTCGGGGTGGCTCGCTCGCGCCAGCTCGACGTGGGCCGCGACGGCGTCGACCACCCGGTCCACCACGTCCGCACCCCGAGGGGTGGGCGAGTGGACGACGGGGCAGAGGCGACCCCCGCCGTCGAGCACGGAGGACTTGATCTCGGTCCCACCGACGTCGAGCACAGCGACCGAGGCACCCGGGCCGAGGTCGACGTCGACCGCCCCGGGCCTCACCCGAGGATGACGGAGCGCGAGAGCGCGCGAGGGTGGTCGGGGTCGAGATCGCGCGCGCGTGCGCGCTCCAGGGCGACGCGCTGGGCCGTCACCAGCTCGGCGAGCGGGTCGACGTCGGCGTGCTCGACATAGGTGGCGCCGGTCCCGGCGACGTCGTCGGCGAGCCCGTCCGGGGCGGCCCCGAGCACCCAGGTGGCGCGGCCGGGAGCGGCGACCGAGATCGGACCGTGCCGGTACTCCATGGCGGGGTAGGACTCGGTCCAGGACTGCGAGGCCTCGCGGTTCTTGAGCGCGGCCTCGTGCGCGAGCCCGACGGCCCAGCCGGAGCCGAGGAACGTGATCTGGTCGGCGGTGACAAGACGGGCGTCGATCGGCGCCGCGAGCGCGGCCTCGGCGTCGGCGATCGACGGCGTCACGTCCATGCCGAGCCCGGCGCGCAGCAGCGTGAGCGCCGTGGTGGCGAAGCGGGTCTGCACGACCGAGGCCTCGTCGGCGAAGTCGAGGACGACCACGTCGTCGACCAGCGTCGGCAGCGGTGTGTCGGGGTCGCCGACGATCCCCAGCAGCGGTACTCGGCCCTGCAGGTTCTTCGCGGCGGCCATGACCTCGGTGGTGGTGCCGGAGCGCGAGAGCAGGATCGCGAGATCGTAGTCCCGCTCGAGCGGGGCCTCGGACGCGGAGAAGGCGTCGGTGAGACCGTGGCCGGCCTGCTCGCGCATCACGGCGTAGGACTGCGCCATGAACCACGAGGTGCCGCAGCCCAGGACCACGACGCGTTGCCCGCGCTGTGGCAGGGGTGCGGTCTCGGCGAGCGTGGCGGCCTGCCGCCAGGTGTCGGGCTGGCTGGTGAGCTCGGCTTCCATGTGGGCGCCTCGAGAGTGTGAAGTCACCCTTGCATGATTGCGCATGATCGATACCGATGTCTAGCGAGCACTAGTCGTCATCGAAGCGCTGCTGCTCCCGGCGTTGCTCCTGGTCGCGCTCGCGCTCCTCCTGGATCTCCTCGAGGAGGTTCCGGAGCTCGCTCCGGAGGAAGTCGCGGGTGGCGACGTCGTTGAGCGCCAGCCGCACGGCGGCCATCTCGCGGGCGAGGTACTCGGTGTCGGCGAGGTTGCGCTCGGACCGCACGCGGTCCTGCTCGGCGGCCACCCGGTCGCGGTCGGCCTGACGGTCCTGCGCCAGCAGGATCAGCGGCGCGGCGTAGGACGCCTGCAGGGAGAGCACCAGCGTCAGCGCCGTGAAGCCCAGGCCCGGGTCGTCGAACCGGACGCGCTCCGGGAGCAACGTGTTCCACAGCAGCCAGCCGACGCAGAACACCGTGAGGTAGACGAGGAACCGCGGCGTCCCGATGAAGCGAGCGACGCCCTCCGAGACCCGGCCGACCGAGTCGGGGTGGTAACGAGGTCGGGGCAGCAGCCGCCGTCGTGCCGTGATCGGGGTGTCGAGACGGTCGTCAGCCACGGTGACCCCCCATGCTCGCATCGGTGACCTCGTCGTCCGCGCCGCGCCAGTCCTCCGGGAGCAGATGGTCCAGCACGTCGTCGACCGTGACCGCGCCGAGCAACCGGCGCTCGTCGTCGACCACCGGGAGCACCGTGAGGTTGTAGGTCGCGAGCAGCCGGGTCACCTTGCCGATCGGGTCCTGCGGCGTCACCGCGGGGATGTCCTTGTCGAGCATCGTCCCGATGGACTCGTGCGGCGGCTCCCGGAGCAGCTGCTGGAGGTGGACGACGCCCAGCAGCCTGCCCGAGGGCGTCTCGACCGGTGGCCTGACCACGAACACCATCGCGGCCAGCGCGGGCGTGACGTCCTGCCGGCGGGCGTGGGCGAGCGCGGTGGCCGCGGTGGCCTCCGGCCCGAGCATCAGCGGCTCGGTGGTCATCATGCCGCCCGCGGTGTGCTCGTCGTAGGCGAGCAGGCGGCGCACGTCCTCGGCCTCCTCGGGCTCCATGAGCTCGAGGAGCTGCGCCGCACGCTCGTTCGGCAGCTCGGCGATGAGGTCGGCGGCGTCGTCGGGCTCCATGGCGTCGAGCACGTCGGCGGCGCGCTCCGCCGTCAGGCCGGACACGATCGAGACCCGGTCGTCCTCACCCAGCTCCTCGAGGACGTCGGCGAGGCGCTCGTCGGGGAGCTCCGAGGCCACCTCCAGCCGCCGCCCGCCGGGCAGGTCGTGCAGCACGTCCGCCACGTCGGCGGGCTTGAGGTCCTCGAGCGTGGCGAGGAAGGCGGACGCGCCCTGCGCCTTGGCCGCCGCCGGTTCCAGGCTGACGATCTCGTCGATCCCGACGAGCAGCGACTCGCCGCGGCGGAACAGCCGGCCGGCCGTGGTGCGCCGCACGAACAGCTTCGTCACCAGCCAGTCGCGGTTGCGCTGCTGCTCGATCGCGAGGTCCTCGACCCGGACCTCGCCCGAGCCGTCCTTGAGAGTCAGGGTCCGGTCGAGGAGCTGACCGAGCACGAGCGTCTCGGCCGCTCGCTGCTCGAATCTCCGGACGTTGACCAGACCGGTGGTGAACACCGCACCGGCCTCGATCGAGGTGACGCGGGTCAGCGGCAGGAACAGCCGCCGCTTGCCGGGGATCTCCACGACCATCCCGACGGCCTTCGGGACACCGGTCCGCGGCACCAGCAGCACGACGTCGTGGACCCGCCCCACGCGGTCGCCGAGGGGCTCGAACACGTCGGTACCGGCGAGCCTGCCCACGAACACGCGGGCGCTGAGCCGGGTGCTGGGGGTGCCGGGTGCGCTCACGGCCGCAGCCTATGCCAGCCGCCTGTCACAGGGGCCTCGGTGCGGTGCGATCCAGCCGGTTCTCAGGCGCCGTCAAGGTTGCGGGTACACAATGAGTGCATGTCGTTCATGCAGACCCCGCGCGATCCACGACTCGGCGCGCAGCCCCGCGGCGAGGAGATCGCCGCCTACGAGAGCTATCTCGAGGCGCAGCGCGTCGTCGACTTCCTCTCCGACTCGGAGTTCCCGGTGCAGCAGGTGACGATCGTCGGCACCGACCTCAAGATGGTGGAGCGCATCACCGGGCGCCGCACGTACATGCACGCGGCACTGCAGGGCGCCGCCTCCGGTGCCTGGCTCGGTCTGTTCCTGGGGCTGATGTTCATGCTGCTGGTCCCGGGTGCCCAGCTGTTCGGGATCTTCGTGCCCGCGCTGCTGATCGGTGCCGGGTTCGGCATGCTCTGGGGCGTCGTGGGGCACGCGCTCACCGGCGGTCGCCGCGACTTCAGCTCCACGTCCCAGGTGATGGCGAGCCGCTTCGCGGTGCTCTGCCTCACCGAGTCGGCCGACCGTGCACGCGCGCTGCTCGCGAAGCTCCCCGCCGAGGGTGCCGCGCCCAGGACGAACGACTCCCAGCCCTGACCGCCGACCGCTAGGGGCGACGCTCGGCGACGAGGAAGCCGTCGGCGTCGACCACCTGCGTGAAGTCCGTGCCGGGGAAGCGTTCCTCGGCCCAGGTCTCGGCATCGGCGGGCGGCGTGCCGCCGTAGATGCCGGAGCCCTGGAAGAGCACCACGAAGTCCGGCACCGGGTTGTCGTTGCCCATCCAGTAGACCTCGGTGCGTGGCGCGAGGTAGGCCATCAGCGTGATGTCGCTGACGACGCGCGCGTCGTCGGGGATCGCGGCGAGCGCGACCGCGGCCCCCTCGGGCCGGCCGCCGGGCGACCAGTACTCGCCCTCGGTGAGCTTCCACAGCGGGAACTGGGTGGTCACGATCGCCGCCATCACGACGGCGGCCCCCGCGAACCAGGGCGCTCTCGCCTTCCAGGTGGGTGAGCTGATCAGGGCGTCCACCAGCGCGAGGAAGACGATCGGCATGAGCACCGCCGAGTAGTGCCAGTCGGTCGACCAGTGGAAGGGGACGTCGGAGGTGAGCCGCCAGGCGAAGGTCGGCAGCGTGATCAGCACCAGCGGGGAGCGCACCGCCAGGAAGCCCGTGATCGCCACGACCAGCACGATCAGCACCAGCTTGTGGCCGAACCCGGTGAACAGCGAGTTCAGCGCCGCGCCCGGGTCGGAGAACACCTGGGACACGATCGAGTCGTCGGCGTAGTCCCAGACGCCGTCGGGGTTGAGCGCCGGCAGGATCACGTTGGTGGTGAGCAGGAACGCGAGCACGCCGGCCACGGCGAGCCCGATCCCGAGCCTGCGGGCCCCGCGGATCGCGATCACGACACCGATCATCGTGACCGTGAGCCCGAGGTCCTCCTTGACCAGCAGCAGCGGCAACGACCACAGCGCAGCGGCGCGATGGTCCCGGCGCACCAGGGCGGCCAGCGACGCCGCGAGGAACGGCAGCGCCAGCGCGATCTCGTGGAACTGCGAGGCGACGGCCGACTGCAGCCCCCACGAGAGCCCGTACGCCAGCCCGATCCCGATGCCGCTGAGGCGCCCGAGGTGGCGCACCGCGCACACCGTGACGACCACGACCGACAGCCCCACCAGCAGCGCCTGCACCACCAGCAGCGTCATCCCGCTGCCGCTGATCCAGTACGCCGGCGCGAGCACCGCGAGCAGCGGGTGCCAGTGGTCGCCCAGGATCATGAAGCCCGGGCCCTTGATCGGAACCACCGGGGACCGGAGCTCGGCGTAGGCGCGGAAGATCTGCGTGAAGATCCCCAGGTCCCAGCTCGGGACCTCGAAGCGCGACCACTGCCGCCACGACCACAGCGCGTACAGCGCCGCGACCACCGCGCCCACGCCGAGCGCGGGCACCACCGCGGCCCGGCCCCGCACGGGTGAGGTCGCCAGGAGGGCGCGGGGCGCCGTCGTGCTCACGCAGCCGGGTTCGTCGCTCAGCCCTGGGCGAGCGAGGCCATCCAGGCCTCGACGTCCTCGGGGCGGCGCGGCAGGGCGGCCGAGAGGTTCTCGACGCCGTCGGCCGTCACGAGCACGTCGTCCTCGATGCGCACGCCGATGCCGCGGAAGCGCTCCGGCACGGCGAGGTCGTCGGACTTGAAGTACAGGCCGGGCTCGATCGTGAACACCATGCCCGGGCGCAGCTCGGCGTCGAGGTACATCTCGGCGCGGGCCTGCGCGCAGTCGTGCACATCGAGGCCGAGGTGGTGGCTGGTGCCGTGCGGCATCCAGCGGCGGTGCTGCTGGCCCTCCTCGCCGAGCGCGGTCTCGACGTCGACCGGGAGCAGCCCCCACTCGGCCAGCCGCTGCGCGAGCACGGCCATCGCTGCGGCGTGGACCTCACGGAACCTGACGCCGGGTCGGGCGGCGGCGAACGCGGCGTCGGCGGCGTCGAGCACCGCGGTGTAGACCTGACGCTGCGTCTCGGAGAACGTGCCGTCGACCGGCAGCGTGCGGGTGATGTCGGCGGTGTAGAGCGAGTCGACCTCGACGCCGGCGTCCAGCAGCACCAGCTCGCCGTGGCGGACCTGTCCGTCGTTGCGGATCCAGTGCAGCGTGGTCGCGTGATCGCCCGCGGCGGCGATCGTGTCGTAGCCGATGCCGTTGCCCTCCTCGCGCGCCCGCGCGCCGAAGACACCCTCGATGACGCGCTCGCCGCGAGCGTGCTCGGCCGCCCGGGGGAGGGCGCGCACCACGTCCTCGAAACCGGCGATCGAGGCCGCGACCGCCTCGCGGAGCTGCTCGACCTCCCAGGCGTCCTTGACGAGCCGCAGCTCCGAGAGCGCCTCCGCGAGCTTGGCATCGTTCTCGGCGTGCTCCTCGTGCGCGCCGCGCAGTGCGTCGACGGTGTTGCTGGTCACCTGGTCGGCGTCCGGCACCACGCGGACCCTCACCTGACCGACGTCCTTGCCGACGGCGTCCGGCAGCTCGTCGAGGTGCACGGTCCGGATCCCGGTGAGCTTCTCGATCTCCTCCAGCGAGGGCCGCGAGCCGACCCAGAACTCGCCGTAGCGGGCGTCGCCGTAGAACTCCTCGCTCTCGCGGCCGGCCATCGGGCGCACGTAGAGGACCGCCTCGTGGCCCGCGGGGACGCCGGCGTCCCCCTCGCCGTCAGGGTCGTCGGCGAAGACCGGGTGCAGCACGAGCACGGCGTCCGGCTCCACGTCGCTGCCCAGCCCGGTGAGGTGCGCGAAGGCCGAGTGCGGGCGGTACCGGTAGTCGGTGTCGTTCGAGCGCACCTTCAGCCCGCCGGCGGGGATCACCAGCCGGTCGCCCGGGAACTGCTCGGAGATCGCGGCACGGCGCCGCTCGCTGTGATCGGCCACCTCGGAGCGCTCCAGCGGGCTCTCGGCGGCCGGTGCCCAGCTCGAGGCCATGAACTCGCGGAACGCGCGCGAGCTGGGACGACGGGAGCGGTTGCTCCCACGCTCCTCCAGCGGCTGCTCGGGTGTCTCGGACGTCGGTGCGTCGGTCGCCTCAGTCATGCGGCCCATCGTCTCACTCCCCTCACGTGCGATCGTGTGCGTCCTGGGTCGAGGACGGCCGTTCCCGCACACGGCCGTCGGAGCCGGTCACAGCCGTTCGCCCCAGGGATGGCCGGGGTGGGCCAGGTCGAGCGCGCCGCGCAGCCAGTGCCGGGCACGCTCCTCCAGGAGCGGGAGGCAGACGTCGAAGTCGTCCTGGTCCTTCGGGCGCAGCCCGGGTGCCTTGTGCAGCAGCTGCACCTCGGGGCGCAGGTAGGTCAGGCCACCGGTGCGCCAGAGGATGTCGGCGGTGGGCAGGCTCACGCGCGCGTCGCGCTTGTAGGTCCAGGTGGCGTCGTCGGCCGTCATGAGGATCACGTCGTACTCCCACGGCTGCGCACCGCCGGGGCGCAGCCACAGGTTGCCGCAGGTGGCGGAGATCGGCTCGTCGGGGTCTCCGGTCAGCGGGCGCAGCGCCCCCTGGTCGGCCGCCCAGACGTCGAGCCATCCTGCGAGGTGCCGGCGCAGCAGCGGCACGTCCGCGCGCGGGATGCTCGGGTCGATGTCACCGTGCGGGCGCCTCACCCCGGAGAAGGCCTCGATCGCCCAGCCGCCGGCGATCCACCACACCCCCGGGTAGTCGGCGAGCAGGTCGGCGACGTCCGAGGGTCCCCGGTCCCGCCACGGCCCGTAGAGGCGGACGATCTCGTCGTGGTCGTCGGCTCTCACGGGCGGGGAGTCTATGGCGCCTGCCACGCGCCGGGGTCACTAGGGTCGAGCCCGATGCTCATCGACCTGCACACGCACTCCACGTGCTCGGACGGGACCGACACCCCCGGTGAGCTGATGCGCGCGGCCCAGCGGGCCGCCGTCGACGTGATCGCGCTGACCGACCACGACACCACGGCGGGCTGGGAGGAGGCGGCGAGCGCGGTGAGCGCGACCGGCGTCGCGCTGGTGCGCGGGACCGAGATCTCGACCGAGGCGGGCGGTGTCGGGGTGCATCTGCTCAGCTATCTCCACGACCCCGCCGATCCCGCGCTGACCGCGATCTTCGAGCGCTCGCGCAGCTCGCGCTCGCTGCGCGCCCAGCACATGGTCGAGCGCATCAACCAGGACGTCGACCTCACCTGGGCGGACGTCACCGATCACGCCGAGGACGGTGCCACGATCGGGCGTCCCCACATCGCCGACGCGCTGGTCACCAAGGGCTACGCGCGGGACAGGGCGGCGGCCTTCGCCACGATCCTTCACCCTGCGGGCCCGTACTACGTCAGGTACTGGGCTCCCCCGACGGTCGAGGCGGTCGCGGCGGTGCGCGCGGCCGGCGGCGTGCCGGTGATGGCGCACGCCCGGGCCTCGACCAGGGGGCGGGTGGTCTCGCTCGACGTCATCCGCGGGCTCGCCGAGGCCGGGCTCGCCGGCCTGGAGATCGACCACCCCGACCACGACGAGCCGAGCCGTCAGATCCTCCGCGAGCTGGCGTCCGAGCTCGGGATCTTCGGCACCGGCTCGAGCGACTACCACGGCACCGGCAAGCCGAACCGGCTGGCCGAGCGCACCAGCACCGTGGAGGTCCTGCAGGAGATCGAGCGCCAGGGGCGGATGCCGTTTCTGCGGCCCTGACCGAGAACGACGTGAGAGGAACGCCCGTGTCGAGCGACGCAGCCGACCAGCCCGAGGACAGCCGGACCGATCGGCAGCGCCTGCTCGCGGCCGTGATCGAGACGATCGTCCCGGCCGACGCCTCGCCGTCGGCCGTCGAGGCCGGCGGCCTGGACTTCCTGGGCGCGCTGCTCGACGGTGAGCGACGGGACTGGCGGCCCCGGGTCGAGGGCGTGCTGGCCGCGGTGACCGCGCACGCGCCGGGGTTCGTCGAGCTCGACCCGGCGGCTCGCCTGGCGGTCCTCGACGGCCTCGCCGACGACGGCGACTACCGCTGGTTCGCCCGGCTCGTCCAGCGGGGCTACTTCGCCGACCCGGGCAACCTCGGCAACCGTGACCGGGCGTCGTGGCAGGACCTCGGCTGGCGGCCGGAGCCGGCGTCCGGGTGGCCCGACCTCGACCAGGTGTTCGAGCTCGACCGCAGCGCCCTCGTCCGGCACCACGAGCTCCGGGAGCGCTACGACGCCGTGGTGGTCGGCAGCGGCGCCGGTGGTGGCGTGGCCGCCGCAGCGCTCGCGGAGGCGGGGCGGCGGGTGCTCGTGATCGAGCGCGGCGACCTGCCCGACCGCGCCTACCTCGCCGCCGACCACCTGCGGAACGCGCGCACACCCGTCGAGCTCGACGACCGCACCGGACCCGGCGCCGACGAGGTCCGCACGTTCGAGCTGGGGGAGGCGCTGATCACGCTGCGGGCCACCGACGGGCGGTGGGGCAACAACGCCATGACGGTCGGCGGTGGCACGCGCGTGTACGGGGCGCAGGCGTGGCGGTTCTCGCCGGAGGACTTCCGGATGGCGTCGCGCTACGGGGTGCCGGAGGGGAGCGCGCTCAGCGACTGGCCGATCGACTACGACGAGCTCGAGCCGTACTACTCCCGGGCCGAGTGGGAGATCGGCGTCAGCGGCGACGCCACCGGCGACAGCGCTCATGGTCCGCGCTCGCGGGACTACCCGATGCCGCCGCTGGCCGGGACCAGGGCGAGCAGTGTGCTCGCCGCCGGGGCCGCCAGGCTGGGCCTGCAGACCTCGGCGGTGCCGTTGCTGATCAGCTCCACCCCCTGGCTCGGGCGGCCGGCGTGCGCGCGCTGCGCGCAGTGCATCGGGTTCGCGTGCCCGATCGAGGCCAAGAACGGGTCCCACAACACGATGCTTCCCCGCGCGGTGGCGACCGGCTTGACCTCCATCCTGACCTCGGCGCGCGCGGAGCGGCTGATCCCGGACGCGAGCGGGCGGATCGTGGCGCTCGCGGTCGTCGGCGAGGTCGACGGCCGCATCTGGCGGGCGGTCGTCCACGCCGAGGAGTTCGTGGTGGCGGCCGGGGCGGTCGAGACCGCACGGCTGCTGCTGAACAGCCCCACGGCGCGCGAGCCGCACGGCGTCGGCAACAACGCCGACCAGGTCGGTCGTCACCTGCAGGGGCACCTCTACGCCGGTGCCACCGGCATCTTCGAGGAACCCGTCAACGATCTCCTCGGGCCGGGTCCGGCCATCGCGACCAACGACTTCCGGCACGGCAACCCCGGGCTGGTCGGCGGCGGCATGCTCGCCAACGAGTTCGTCACCACGCCGGTGCTGGACCACGGCTACCTCGACGGCGCCGGGCTGCTGCCGCTGCACGGGGCGGCGATGAAGGACGCCATGCGCCACCTCGCCCCGCGCATGCAGCGCGTCGTCGGACCGGTGCAGGAGATGACCTCGGCGGCCTCGCGGGTCCGGCTCGACCCCGGCGTGGTCGACCGCTTCGGGATCCCGGTGGCGCGGCTGAGCGGCGCCGTCCACCCCGAGGACCTGCGGCTCACGGAGTTCCTCACCGACCGGGCCGGCGAGTGGTTGACGGCGAGCGGTGCGGTCCGCGTGATCCGTAGCGCCCCCCGCACTGCCGACGCGGGCCCGAGCGGCGGGCAGCACCAGGCCGGCACCGCTCGGATGGGCGACGACCCCGCATCCTCGGTGACCGACCGCGTCGGGCGCATCTGGGGGCACGAGAACGTGCGGGTGGCCGACGGCTCGCTGCACGTCACCAACGGCGGCGTGAACCCGGTGCTGACGATCTTCGCGAACGCCATGCGGGTGATGGACGACATGACCGGTGCTCGCGCGGACCGGGTCAGGTCGTAGCGGACCTCACCAGGGGATACCCCACCCGGGTGCCTCGGGGTCGGGCTCGAGCAGCGCCGGCCGCTCGATCCGTGCGTTGTCGAGGATCCACGTCGGAGGGTGCTGCTCCGAGACGTAGCGGTAGCGCTGCTGCGCGCCGACGTAGCGGGCGTTCGCCGGGTGGCCGGGGTGGTCCTGCTCGGCGGGCGCGCCGAAGCGGGCGTTCCCGCGCGGGACCGTGACCTCGAACGGCGCCGCCACCAGCACCGTCGCGTCGAACGCCCCCGCGAGCTCGGGACGTCGCAGGAACACCCCCTCCAGGAGCAGCACCGCGTCGTCGGCGGGCTCGATCGGGTCCGGATGCACCGGTCGGTCGGTGGCGACGTCGTGCACCGCGGGGACGATCTCGCGCCCCTGCCGGAACGGGTCGAGCACGCACCGCCGCAACGCGTCGTAGTCGAAGGCGTGGTGGTAGTAGCTCTCCGCGTCGCGGCCGTGGGCGTAGCGGACCGCGCGCGGGTGGTGGAAGCCGTCGATGCCGACGCCGACGACCTCACGCTCGGTCACCGTCGGTGCCAGCACCTGCAGCTCGAGGGCGAGCATCGACTTGCCCACGCCGTCCGGTCCGTCGATCCCGATGATCGCGCGCTCGCGCGGGCGCACGGCGACCACGAGCTCGAGGAGGTCGAGAAGGACCTGGGCGCGCTCCGCCGTCGGGTGCTCAAGCATCGGGTCCCACGCTAGCCGCTGCCTCGGGCTGCCTCGGGCTGTAGCGGTGGGAGCGGTGGGCGAGGTGGCAGCGGTGGGCAGCGCCCGGTCGTCCCGCCGCGGCGGTGGCTCAGCGCCCACCGCACCGCACCAGCGGTGAGATAGGGCCCACCACGACGCACGGGGTGGGCGCCAACTCACCACCGGCTCCGGATCGTGGGCGCTAACTCACCACCGGCTCCGGATCGTGGGCGCTAACTCACCACCGGCTCCGGATCGTGGGCGCTGGCTCACCGCCGGTGAGCGCTACGCCCGCCACCGGGTCCGGTTCATGGGGCTGACGCACCCGGAGCGGGCGTCCGGGCTCAGTCCTGCTGAGCCTGGGGCGCCGCTCCGGCGTTGCTGCCACCGCTACGGGTGCGACGGCGACGACGGCGCGGCGCGCCCTCGGCGCGCGGCTCGCCCTGCTCGGCGGTCCGGGCGGGCTGCTCGGCGGCAGGCTTCTGGGCGTGGCTGCTGCCGCCCTCCTCCGAGCGGCGACCACCGCGGCGTCCGCGGCCCTGGCCGTCGCGGCCACCGTCGCGGCCGCCGTCGCGGCCACCATCGCGTGAGCCTTCCCGGCCGCGCGAGGCGCCACCGTGCTTGCTCGCACCCTTGCCGGTCTCGCCGAGGTCTTCGAGCGTCTCGGCGCCGAGCCCGGAGCGGGTGCGCTCGCTGCGCGGCAGCCGGCCCTTCGTGCCCTCGGGGATGCCGAGGTCGGAGTACAGGTGCGGGGAGGAGGAGTAGGTCTCGACCGGCTCGCCACGGTTCAGGCCGAGCTGGTTGTCGATGAGCCCCCAGCGGGGCACGTCGTCCCAGTCCACGAAGGTCACGGCCGTGCCGGTGTTGCCGGCGCGGGCGGTGCGCCCGATGCGGTGCAGGTAGGTCTTCTCGTCCTCGGGGCACTGGTAGTTGACGACGTGCGTGACGTCGTCGACGTCGATGCCGCGGGCGGCGACGTCGGTGGCGACCAGCACGTCGACCTTGCCGTTGCGGAACGCGCGCAGTGCCTGCTCGCGCGCGCCCTGCCCGAGATCGCCG
Organism: Pseudactinotalea suaedae; assembly: GCF_009733815.1. Classification (GTDB taxonomy): domain Bacteria; phylum Actinomycetota; class Actinomycetes; order Actinomycetales; family Beutenbergiaceae; genus Pseudactinotalea; species Pseudactinotalea suaedae. The sequence goes on along the minus strand of NZ_WNXY01000007.1, from coordinate 342,982 downwards.
TGGATCGCGGCGGCGGCGAAGCCGCGCTCGGTCAGGTGCTCGGCCACGTTGGCGGCGGTGCGCTTGGTCCGGGTGAAGACGATCGTGAGACCGCGGTCCTTGGCCTGCAGGATCCGGGCCAGCACCTCGACCTTGTCGAGGGCGTGCGCGCGGTAGACGAACTGCGTGACCGCGCTGACGGTCTTGCTGCCGTCGTCGTCGGGGTCCTGCGCCCGGATGTGGGTGGGGCGGCTCATGTAGCGGCGGGCCATCGCGATGACCGGGCCGGGCATGGTCGCCGAGAACAGCATGGTGTGACGGTTCGGCGGGGTGGCGGCCAGCAGCGTCTCGACATCGGGCAGGAAGCCCAGGTCGAGCATCTCGTCGGCCTCGTCCAGCACGAGCGCCTTGACCTTCGACAGGTCGAGGTGGCGCTGCTTGAGCAGGTCGATCATGCGTCCGGGGGTGCCGACCACGACCTCGACGCCGCGGTTCAGCGCCTCGATCTGCGGCTCGTAGGCGCGGCCGCCGTAGACCTGCAGCACACGGATGCTGCGGTGGCGGGCAGCGGTGGCGAGGTCGCCGGCGACCTGCACGGCGAGCTCACGGGTGGGGACCACCACGAGCGCCTGCGGCTTGCCGGCCTCGGGCAGGGTTTCCCAGCCGTCCTCGCCCGGGCCGATGACGCGCTGCAGGATCGGGATGCCGAAGCCGAGGGTCTTGCCGGTACCGGTCTTGGCCTGGCCGATGATGTCGTGCCCGCTGAGCGCGATCGGCAGCGTCAGCGCCTGGATCGGGAACGGATGGGTGATGCCGACGTCGCTGAGCGCGCGGACGATGGGCTCGGAGACTCCGAAGTCGGCGAAGGTGGCGGGCACCTCGGCGTGCGGGTCGGCGATCTCCACCTCGGTGGTCTCGGCGACGATCTCCTCGAGGGAATCGGTCATGTGTGGCGCCTTCGGTCGTGGTGACGCGCCGGCGGAGAGCACAGCGATCCGTCACCTCGTGGTGGCAGCCGATCGCGAAAGGTCGTGGCCGAGCAGGGCTCGGCCGTCATAGGCGTGCCGTTTCCGAACAGGGCGACCGGGCAGCCTGGTCGCGCTCAGTCTACGGCCAGCAGGCCGCAGCCGGGGTCAGCGGTGCGCGAGCGGTGCTCAGATGGTGCCGAAACCGACCCGGCGGGGCTCGTTGGCACCGATCTGCACGTAGCCGAGCGCGCTCGCGGGCACGATCGTCCGGTTGCCCTTCTCGTCGGTGAGGTCGAGCACGGCGGCGGTGTCACCCTTCGCGGCCTTGGCCAGCACGTCGGTCACGTTGGTCACGATCTCGTCGGCATCACCTGCGACCTCGAGCGTGATCTCGCGGGCGATGTCGCGGACGCCGATGGTGATCTCCACGCTTGTTACCTCTTCTTGGATCCTGGACGGACCGCACGTCGGCCCGGATCCATCGTAGGCACGCACGGCTGACACGATGGACACATGTCTCGACGCGTGGTGACCGCCGGAGCGGTCTTCGTCGTCGCGCTCGTGGTCGGTGTCCTGCTCGGTCCGCTGCTGCTCGAGGGGTCCTCGGGTGCCGGCCCGGGGCGCCCGACGGCGGAGGTCACCCCCGCCGTTCCCGTCACCTTGTCGACCGCCTCGCCCGAGACGCCCTCGACCGAGCCGAGCACGCCGAGCCCCGAGGAACAGGCGGATCTGCTGGCAGGAGTGCGCACGCACCGCGTTCCGGACAGCAGCACCGGCGAGCTGCGGATCGTGCCCGGGGCGACCGAGCCGCCGGCCGGGACGGCCGCGGTGATGACCGTGCGGGTCGAGGTCGAGCAAGGTCTGGACGTCGACGACGGCGCGTTCGCCGCGTTCGTTCTCGGCACCCTCAACGACCCGCGCGGCTGGGGAGCCGACGGCTCTGTTCGCTTTGCGCGTACCGACGGCGAGGCCGAGATCCGGGTGGTGCTCGCCACGGCCGCGACCGTCGACGAGATGTGCGCCCCGCTGGCGACCAACGGCAGGTGGTCCTGCGGCCGCTACGGCCACGCCGCGCTCAACGCGGACCGCTGGGTGTTCGGCGCCGACGCCTGGGCCGCCGGCGGCGGCGACCTCACCGACTACCGCCAGTACCTGGTCAACCACGAGGTCGGCCACCTGCTCGGCCACCCGCACGAGCAGTGCCCGGTCCCCGGCGAGCCGGCGCCCGTGATGGTGCAGCAGAGCATCGATCTCGACGGGTGCGCCCCGAACGGGTGGCCGCACCCGTGACGGACCTCGTGTCGGTGGCCTGTGGTCTCATGCTGCCGTGACCGAGACAGCCCTGATCAGCGCCCCGGCGATCGCCGCGCTCGACGCCGATCAGCTCGGTGCGCGTGATGCCGTCCTCGCGGGGGGCAACCACGTGGTTCTCGGCGCGCCCGGGACTGGGCTGACCACCACGGCGCTGGAGACGTTCGTCGCCTGGAGCGCGAACCACCCGCCGGAGTCGGCGCTGCTGATGGTTCCCACGCGCCAGCGTGCGGGCGCCTTGCGCGACGAGCTCGCCCGCCGGCTGGACCGCACCACCGGTCAGGTGCTGGTCCGCACGCCGGCCTCGCTGGCCTACGCGATCCTGCGGCTGCGCGCGAGCCACCGCGGCGAGCCGGCGCCCACGCTGGTGTCCGGCCCCGAGCAGGACACCGTGCTCGCTGATCTCATCGCCGGCCACCTCAGCGGCGAAGGTGTCCCGATCGCGTGGCCGGACCGGATCGGACCGGAGACGCTGCGGTTGCCCGCGTTCCGCGCCGAGCTGCGCGACCTGCTGATGCGCGCTGCCGAGGCCGGTCTGGACGGCCAGGACCTCGACGAGCTCGGTCGTCGCCACGACCGGCCCGAGTGGTGCGCCGCCGGCCGCCTGCTCGCCGAGTACGGCGACGTCATGACGCTCGGCGAGCTCACCCCCGACCGCGGCGCCCGTTATGACGCCGCCACGATCGTCGACCAGGCCGTCGTGGCGCTGCGGACCTGGCAGACCGAGGTGTCGGAGGAGACCCGACCGCGCTGGTCGCTCGTGATCCACGACGACTACCAGGACGCCACCCTCGCGACCGCCCGGCTGCTCACCGCCCTGGCCGACGACGGCGCCCGGGTCGCCGTGCTCGGCGACCCCGACCGAGGGGTCCAGGCCTTCCGTGGCGGCCAGCCCGCACTCCTCGACGCCGCGACCCGTGCGGCCGGGACGATCGACGGCGGGCTGGGGGCGACCACGCACGTGCTCGGCACCAGCTACCGGCACGGACCCCACCTGCGCGAGGCGATCCGGTCGTTGACGATCCAGCTGCCGGTGCTCGGCGACGACCGTCGCCGGCTCGCAGCACCGGCAGCCGGGCCGGCACAGCCCACGCCCTCGTCAGGCTCGTCGGCCTCCGCAGCCACCTCGGGCTCCGCGGGCACGTCAACGCCGCCCGTGCGGCACCTGCTGCTGCCCACGGCGGCACAGGAGGTCGCGGCGATCGCCCAGCAGCTGCGGATCGCGCACCTGCGCCACGGGGTGCCCTGGTCCGAGATGGCGGTGATCGTGCGTACCGGCGCCCGCGTCGGCGAGATCCGCCGCGGCCTGCGGACCGCGGCGATCCCGCTCGCCGCGGCCACCCCGGACCGGCCGTTGCGCGAGGAGCCTGCCGTGCGGCCCTTCCTGGTGGCGCTGCGCTGCGTCATCGACGAGGTCATCACCACCGAGGCGGCGGCCGCGCTGCTGCTGTCACCGCTGGGTGGGCTCGATGCGGTCTCGATGCGCTCGCTGCGCCGCGTGCTTCGGCAGCGCGACCGCGCGGGCACGCCCTCCGACGAGCTGCTGCCCCGACTGCTGGCGAGCGATCGCGAGGAGGAGGCGCTCGCGGACCTGCCGCCGCGCCTGCACCACGCGGTCTCCTCGGTCGCCGCCGTCCTCGACGCCGGTCGCGCCGCCCTCGCCGAGGACCCGCGCAGCACCGAGATGGCGCTGTGGGCGATGTGGGACGCGACCGGGCTCGCACGCCACTGGCAGGACCGCGCGCTCGCAGGCGGGGCGTCCGCCGACCGCGCGGACGCCGATCTCGACGCCGTCGTCTCGCTGTTCGCCGCGGCCGAGCAGTTCACGGACCGCACCACCGGTGCGGACCCGAACACCTTCCTGGCCCACCTCGCGACGCAGGACTTCGCCGCCGACACGCTCGCCGCCCGCGGCGAGGACTCCGAGACGGTGTCGGTGCACACCGCCGCCAGCGCCGCCGGTGGCGAGTGGGACCTGGTGGTCGTGGCCGGCGTCCAGGAGGACTCGTGGCCGGACCTGCGGATCCGCGACACGCTCCTCGGCGCGCACCAGCTCGCCGACATCACCAACGCCCGCGACACCGGGCTGCGGCGCGCGGACGAGGCGGACGTCGCCGAGGCGCTCCGATCGGCACGCGCCGACGTCCTCGCCGACGAGCTCCGCGCCTTCGTCGCCGCGTGCTCGCGCGCACGCCGCTCGCTGCTGCTCACAGCCGTGCTCGACACCGACGCCCGGCCCTCGGCCTTCTACGAGACGCTGCTCCCCGCAGGCCCCGACGGCAGCGGCTCGGTGGGGCTTCCGAAGCCGTCGCCGGTCACCGCGGCGCTGGACCTGCGGGGTCTGGTCGGCGAGCTGCGTGCCGCGCTGCACGGCTCCGACGGCGAGGCCGCTGCCGCGCTGCGGGTGCTCGAGCACCTGCGCGCCAGCGGCGTCGAGGCCGCCGACCCGGAGCGCTGGCCCGACCGGTTGGCGCCCACCTCGAGCACGCCCGCCTACGACACGGCGCAGCCGGTGCCGGTCACGCCGTCCGCCGTCGAGAAGGCCACCTCGTGCCCGCTGCACTGGGCGCTCAGCACCGCCGGTGGGCGACAACCCAGCTCGCAGGCCCAGAACGTCGGCAACCTGATCCACGAGATCGCCGCGGAGCTGCCGCACGGCACCCTGGAGGAGCTGCAGGCCGAGCTCGCGCGGCGATGGCACGAGATCGGGCTCGACGAGGCCTGGGTCTCCCGGCAGGAGCGCGCCCGCGCGGAGGAGATGGTGCGACGGCTCGCGACCTACCTGGCCGACCGGCCCGGGGCGGTCGACGTCGAGGCGGACTTCGACGTCGAGATCGAGGTCGACGGCGCCTCGGCCCGCGTCCGGGGCCGGATGGACCGCGTCGAGCACACCCCGGAGGGCCTGCGCGTCATCGACCTCAAGACCGGTGCCTCGCCGCCCACGGCCGAGCAGACCGCCACGCACGCCCAGCTCGGCAGCTATCAGCTCGCCGTCGAGCACGGCGCGTTCGGCGAGGCGCAGCCCCAGGGCGGCTCGCTGGTCTACCTCGGCACCGGCGCGCGTGGCCCGGCCCTGCGGCACCAGGACCCGCTCGCCGCGTCCGCCGACCCGGGCTGGGCGCACGAGCTGATCGCGACCACGGTGCGCACCCTGACCTCGGGGGAGTTCCCGGCGCAGCAGAACCCCATGTGCGGCTACTGCCAGGTGCGAACCTCCTGCCCGGTGCAGCCCGAGGGCGGCCGTGTCGTGCCGCGAGGGGGTGAGCGGTGATGAGCGAGGACGTCGAGGTCACGATCACCTGGACGGCGGCGCGGATCGCGGAGGTGACCGGTCAGCCGGCCCCGACCGCGGAGCAGACCGCGGTCATCGAGGCGCCGCTGGAGCCGATGCTCGTCGTCGCGGGTGCGGGCTCGGGCAAGACCGCCACCATGGCGGCCCGGGTGGTCTTCCTGCTGGCGAACGGGCTCGTCGCCCCGGGGGAGGTGCTCGGGCTCACCTTCACACGCAAGGCTGCGGCCGAGCTCGCCGACCGGGTCCGCAAGCGGATCCGTGAGGTCCGCGCAGCCGGAGCCGTCATCGATGTCGAGGACCGGCCGCGCGTCGCGACCTACAACTCCTACGCCGGCTCGATCGTGCGCGACCACGCGCTGCGGCTCGGGCTGACGCCCGATGCCACGCACATCGGCGACGCCGGGCGGTTCCAGCTCGCCGACGAGATCGTCACCAGCTGGGCCGGCGACATCGAGACCGGCTACAAGCCGAGCACGCTCGTCGACGGCCTGACGGCGCTCGAGGGCGAGCTCAACGAGCACGGCGTCGACCCGGTCACCGCGCGCCTGGAGCTGGAAGCGGTCGCGGAGGCGATCGAGGAGCTGCAGCCCACCAAGTCCTCCGACGCGTTCAAGGCCGCAGCGGCGTTGCGCACCCGCGCCCAGCTGATGGACCTCGTGCAGGCCTTCGTCGATCGCAAGCACGAGCGCGGTCTGATCGACTTCGGGGAGGAGGTCCGGCTCGCGGCGCGCATCGCCTCCGGGGTGCCCGAGGTCGGCCGGGCCGAGCGCGGCCGCTACCGCGTGGTGCTCCTCGACGAGTACCAGGACACCTCGATCGCGCAGGTCGAGCTGCTGTCCGCGCTGTTCGGGGGTGGCCACCCGGTGACCGCGGTCGGTGACCCGCACCAGGCGATCTACGGCTGGCGCGGCGCGGCAGCCGGCACCCTGTTCGACTTCCCGGCCACCTTCCACCGGGCGGAGGGTGGCGCGGCCCCGACGGCGACGCTCAGCACGGCCTGGCGCAACGACGTGGCCGTGCTCGACGCCGCGAACAGCGTCGCCGGGCCGCTGCGCGCCCAGGCGGCAGGCGACGTGCCCGTGCTGCACGCGCGGCCCGGCGCCGGACCGGGGCGCGTCGCCGCGCGGTTCCTCGAGACGATCCCCGCCGAGGCAGCAGCGGTCGCCGAGTACCTGGTGCAGGCGCGCCAGACGGAGGGCGAACCACCGAGCGCGGCCGTGCTGTGCCGCAAACGCGCCCAGTTCGCGTCGATCTCGGCCGCGTTGGAGGCCGCCGGTGTCCCCGTGCAGGTCGTCGGGCTGGCGGGGCTGCTGCACACGCCCGAGGTCACCGACATCTGGTCGGCGCTGATCGTCGTCCACGACCCGGGCCGCGGTGACGCACTGATGCGCCTGCTCACCGGACCCTCGGTCGACCTGGGCGCCGCGGACCTGCTCGCGCTGGGGGAGTGGGCGGCGTCGCAGGCGCGGAGCCGGCGCGCCCCCGACCGCGCGTCGGTCGCCGACGAGCTTCCCGAGTCGGAGGTGCCGGCCGTGCGCGAGCCCGCCGAGCTCGCGAGCCTCGTCGAGGCGATCGACCAGCTCCCGCCGCGCGGCTGGCGCGACACCCGCGGCCGCGAGCTGAGCGAGGCCGCCCGGTCCCGGCTGGCCAGGCTCGCGGGAGCGCTCCGCGCGCTGCGGGCGCTCAGCTACCTGTCGCTGCCGGAGCTGGTGACCACCGCCGAGCACCTGCTCGGGCTCGACATCGAGGTCGCGGCCCAGCGACCCGGTCCGGTGGGCGAGGCCCGTCGCAACCTCGACGAGCTCACCGCGGTGGCGTCGCGGTTCTCCGGCGACGCCGAGGACCGGAGCCTCGGCGCCTTCCTCGCCTGGCTCGACGCGGCGCTGGAGGAGGAGCGCGGCCTCGACGTCGCCGAGGCCGAGCCCGATCCCACCGCCGTCCAGCTGATGACTGTGCACGCCTCCAAGGGGCTGGAGTGGGACGTCGTCGTGATCCCCGGGCTGGTCGAGGGGACCTTTCCCACGACAGCGCCCACCAAGGCGGGCGTGCGGCGCGGGTCCGGGTGGTTGACGGGCGCGTCGACGCTGCCGTACGCCCTGCGCGGTGACCGCGCCCACCTGCCCGAGCTCGACCTGGCCGAGGCGAGCTCCGCCAAGGAGCTCGCCGCCGTCCTCGACGACTTCAAGGAGCGCGAGGGTGCGCGCGAGCTGACCGAGGAGCGGCGCCTGGCCTACGTCGCGCTGACCCGTGCCAGGCGTGAGCTGCTGCTGCTGGGCTCGTTCTGGCGCGACGGCAAGGGGATCGCCACGCCGTCGCTGTTCCTCACCGAGCTGATCGACGCCGGCGTCGCCGAGGTCGGCCCGAGCTGGCCGGAGGGCAGCGCCCACGAGTCCAACCCGGTCCACGACCAGGTGATCTCGGGGCCCTGGCCGGTGCCGCCGGGCAGGGACCGGCTCGCCGAGCTCGGCGGGGTGGTCCCGGCCGAGAACGAGACCACCGCGCGCTGGTGGCACGATGCCGAGCTGCTGCTCGCCGAGCGCGACGCCTCGCTCACGGTGGGCGCGGCGATCCCGGTGCACCTGTCCGCCTCAGCGGTCGTCGCGCTCGGTGCGGACCGGGACCGGTTCCTGCGCGACCGGCGCCGGCCGATCCCACGCCGTCCGAGCGTCGCCGCGCGCCGCGGCACGGCGTTCCACGCCTGGGTCGAGCAGCACTTCGGCAGCCAGGCGCTGCTGGACACCGACGAGCTTCCCGGTGCCGAGGATGCCGACGTGGGCGCCGAGCCCAAGCTCGACGCGCTGATCGCGGCGTTCCTCGCCTCCGCGTGGGCGCACCGGGTGCCGTACGTCGTGGAAGCCGACGTCGACACCCCGATCGCCGGCATGACGGTGCGGTGCCGCATCGACGCGGTGTTCTCCGACGGCCCCGATCGCTACCACGTGGTCGACTGGAAGACCGGTCCACCGCCGTCCGACCCCGAGGACCTGCACGCCAAGCGTCTGCAGCTCGTGCTGTACCGGCTCGCGTGGGCGCGCTACCGGGACGTCCCGCTCGAGAACGTGCGCGCGTCCTTCCACCACGTGGCCGCGAACGTCACGATCGAGGCCGACGACGCCGACCCGGCGCAGGTGACCGACCTGATCGCGGAGCTGACGGCGGGGCGCGTCAGTCCTTGATCGGGAGCTCGGCCGTGGCGTCGTCCTCGTCCGGGCTCGGCGCGGACCTCCGCTCGGAGGTGATCGCGTCGTCGTCGTCGTCGTCGATCTCGGGGGTCTCGCCGCGAGGCTCGAACGACGGCGGGAGGTCGCTCTCGCGGCCGGCGTCGCGCTCGTCGAGGTCGTCGGCCTGCTCGGTCGGCGGAAAGCGGGGTGGCACCTGCTCCACGACGGGCTCGACGCGACCGATCGGCGGTGCGCCGGAGACGGCCTCGTCGAGCTCGCGCAGCATGTCGATCGCGTCCTCGATGACCTCGTCGGAGCGGATCCGGACGCCGTGCATCAACCAGCGGGCGACGGCGAGCTCGCCCGCGAGGGTGGCGCGGGCATCGAAGGCGTGGAAGTCGCTGTCGACCGCGCCTCCTCGTGCACTCCGGTAGTGCTCCATCACGGCGTCGGCGGCCGCGGGCGAGGTCTGGGCCAGCAGCCACGCGAGGTCGTCGGCGGGGTCGGCGACGCAGGCGTCGGACCAGTCGACGAGCCCCACGACCTGGTCGCCGTCGACGACGACGTGCTCGCCTGCCAGGTCTCCGTGCACCGGGGTGGTCGCGAACCGCCACAGCGACACGTCCTCCAGGGCGTGCTCCCAGCGCCGGAGCAACCGGGTCGGCAGGTGGCCGGTCCTCGCGGTCTCGTCCACCTCCGCGAGGCGGCGCTGCCGGTAGCCCTCGGCGTCGTAGTCCGGCAGCCCCGCGGTGCGGACCACCGCCCCGGAGAGCTCGTGCAGGGCAGCGATCGAACGTGCGAGGCTCCGGAGCAGGGGCGCGTCCGGGGTGAGGCGCGTGGGATCGAGCGGGTGCCCCACGAGCTCGCGGTAGAGCATCGCGCGCCCACCCTCGGGCAGCGGGGCGAAGCCGGCGGGGCGGGGCACGTCGAAGGGGAGCAGGCCGCGGTCGACGGCGTCGGCGAGCTCGCCGAGGAGCGCGACCTCGCCCTCCATCGCCGCCCCGGCCGCCGCATGGCGCGGTGAGCGCACGATCCAGCGGCGATCCTCGGCGTCGACGATGCCGACGACGTCGAAGTCCGCTCCCGGTTCGCGGGGTGGCTGAGTCGCCACCACGTCGAGACCTGGTCGGGCGATCGTCGCGAGGGCGGCTAGGGCGAGTGGGGTGCGCGGCTGCTCGGGCACGTGACCAACCTACGTCGCGAGCGGCGCCGGGCCGCGGTGACACGCGCCGGGAACGGCAACGGCCCGGCGGGCATCAGGACCGGGTGCCGAGATGGCCTAGGTTGATCGCGTGGATTCCGACGCGCTGCCGTTGAGCAGGGGCACGCTCGATCGAGACGCCCGACGGCGCAGCGACGGGATCGAGGCCATCCTCGCCGGCCCGCGGGTCCGGGTGGTCCGGGTCCGCCGCGGCCGGGTGAGCGGCGACGAGACCGGCCTCGAGCTGGGCTCCGAGATCGCCGAGGGCGCCGAGGCGGCGTACCTGGGCCGCGACGAGGACGGCTGGAGCTACGTCGCGGACCTGGGCACGGGCCTGCCCGACCCCGACCCCGGGCGAGCGCTCGACGATCCCCAGGGTCCGCCGTCGGGCATCAGCGTGCGGGACGTGGGATGGCAGCTCGAGCCGCTGGCGGCGGGCGTGGCGACCGCCGCGCTCGCGATGGCGAACTGGCACGCCGCGCACCGGTTCTGCCCGCGCTGCGGTGCGCCGAGCACGCTCGCGCTCGCCGGCTGGGAGCGGCAGTGCAGCCGGGAGGGCTCCGCGCAGTACCCGCGCACCGACGCCGCGGTGATCATGTCGATCGTCGACGACGACGACAGGCTCCTGCTCGGCCACGGCGTCGCCTGGCCGGCGACGCAGTTCTCGGTCCCGGCCGGGTTCGTCGAGCCTGGCGAGTCGCTCGAGTCCGCGGTACGACGCGAGGTGCTCGAGGAGACCGCGATCGAGGTCGGTGAGGTCACCTACCAGGGGTCCCAGCCGTGGCCGTTCCCGGCCTCGCTGATGCTCGGCTTCCGCGGCCGGGCGGTCACGACCGAGCCCCGGCCCGACGGCGTCGAGGTCACCGAGGCGATGTTCGTCAGCCGTGAGGAGCTCACGACGCTCATCACCGACGGCACGATCCGGTTGCCGCGACCGACCTCGATCGCGCACTACCTGATCAGCGACTGGTACGGCCGTGACTGGCCGGTGACCCCGTGGATCTCAGCCTGAGGCCCTCACGCGTCAGGACGTAGCCGTCCGGCCACCGCCGCCGGCCTCAGACCGAGACCGCCAGGCGTGCCTGGACCTCCTTGAGGGAGGGGTTGGTCGCGGCGGAGCCGTCGGGGAACACCACCGTGGGGACGGTCTGGTTGCCGTCGTTGACCGACTCGACGAATGCCGCGGCGTCGGCCTGCTCCTCGATGTTGACCTCGGTGTAGTCGATCCCTACCTTGCCGAGCTGGGCCTTCAGGCGCTGGCAGTAGCCGCACCACGTGGTCGAGTACATCGTGATGGTTCCGGGAGCGGGGGTGCTGGTCATGCCGTCCTCAACCGTTGCCGCTGCGGCGATGTTCCCTGCAGTTCCCTGCTGCTGTGCAGGCCGGCCGGCCCATGTCGGTCCCGCCTGCGACAATCGGTGACGATGTCGACACCCCCGCCCAGCACCGTTCGAGGAGGAGCCCCGCTCACGGCGGAGGAGCTCCTCGAGGCCCTCGACCCGGACCAGCGGGAGGTCGCCAGCACCCTCACCGGGCCGCTGTGCGTGCTCGCGGGCGCCGGCACCGGCAAGACCCGCGCGATCACCTACCGGATCGCGCACGGGGTGCTGATCGGACGCTACGACCCGCGCCGGGTCCTCGCCGTGACGTTCACCGCCCGGGCCGCCGGTGAGATGCGCTCCCGCCTGCGCGACCTCGGGGTCGGCGCCGTGCAGGCCCGGACCTTCCACGCCGCGGCGCTGCGACAGCTCTCCTACTTCTGGCCGCAGGCGATCGGGGGCAGCGTCCCGCGGATCGCGGAGCACAAGGCCCCGCTCATCGGTGAGGCGGCGGGCCGGCTCGGCCTCTCGGTCGACAGGATCGCCATCCGTGACCTCGCCGCCGAGGTCGAGTGGGCCAAGGTCAGCATGATCACGCCCGACGACTACGTGCGGGCGGCAGCCGCCGCGGGCCGTACCGAGACCGCCGGCCACGACCTGACGACCGTCTCGCGGCTGCTCTCGGTCTACGAGGAGGCCAAGTCCGAGCGCGGCGTCATCGACTTCGAGGACGTGCTGCTGCTCACGGTCGGCATCCTCGCCGAGCGGGAGGATGTCGCGGCCCAGGTCCGCACCCAGTACCGCCACTTCGTCATCGACGAGTACCAGGACGTCTCGCCGCTGCAGCAGCGGCTGCTCGACCTGTGGCTGGGGGACCGTGACGAGATCTGCGTCGTCGGAGACGTGTCGCAGACGATCTACTCCTTCACCGGTGCCAGCCCTCGCTACCTGACCGACTTCCGCCGCCGCTACCCGGAGGCCGGCGTGGTGCGGCTGGTGCGGGACTACCGCAGCACCCCTCAGGTGGTGCGGCTGGCCAACGACGTGCTCGCGCGCGCCGGGCGGCACCGGAACGCGGCCGCCGTCGAGCTGGTCGCGGGACGCCCCTCGGGGCGGCCGGTGGCGTTCGAGGTCTACGACGACGACGAGGCCGAGGCGCGTGGCGTCGCGACCAGGATCGCGGCGTTGCAGCGCGAAGGGGTGTCGGCGTCGGAGATCGCGGTGCTGTACCGGACCAACGCGCAGTCCCAGACGATCGAGCAGGCGCTGGCCTCGGCCGGCATCGGCTACCTGGTGCGCGGCGGCGAGCGGTTCTTCTCCCGCAGCGAGATCCGGGACGCGATGGTGCTGCTGCGCGGCGCCGCCCGCGCGCAGATGGACGGCACCATGCCCGAGCACGTCCGCGCGGTCCTCAGCGGTGCCGGCTGGCAGCCCGAGGCGCCTGCGGCGCGCGGCGCCACCCGGGAGCGGTGGGAGTCGCTGAACGCGTTGGTGCAGCTCGCCGACGAGCTCGCCCGGACCCGTGGCGCCGACATGCAGGGGTTCGTGGAGGAGCTCCTCGAGCGCGCGGCCGCGCAGCACGCCCCCACGGTCGACGGCGTCACGCTCGCCTCGCTGCACGCCGCGAAGGGTCTGGAGTGGGACGCGGTGTTCCTCGTCGGTGTCAGCGAGGGGCTGCTGCCGATCTCGCTCGCCGACGGCGAGGATGCGATCGCGGAGGAGCGCCGCTTGCTCTACGTGGGCGTCACCCGCGCCCGGGAGCACCTGCACCTGTCGTTCGCTCGCTCGCGCACCTCGGGCGGCCGTGGGAACCGGCGGCGCTCCCGATTCCTCGAAGGCATCTGGCCCGAGGAGACCAGCCGGGGCCGCAGGTCGGCCGCGATCAGCAAGACCGAGGCGACCAGGGCCGCGCTCGCCGCCCAGGATGTCGACCCCGACCTGCTGGAGCGGCTCCGGGGCTGGCGGACCCAGGTCGCGAAGCAGATCGACAAGCCGGGCTTCACGATCCTGCACGACTCCACGCTGGTGGCCATCGCGGCAGCCCAGCCGCGCGAGCTCCGTCAGCTCGCGATCCTGCGGGGGATCGGACCCACGAAGATCGAGGCCTACGGCGCGCAGATCCTCGCCGTCGTGCGAGGCGACGAACCCAGCCACGACTGAACGCTCGCCCTGCGGGCCCGGGCGGCTGCGCGGACCCGCTCAGACCCAGAAAAAAGAATCTCGATTAATACCTTGGACCCCTCCCGGGGGCGGTGTAACGTCTCCCGTGTTCTGTGAGTCCGGACCTGGCCTAGCCAGCATGAGGGTCCCCGATCGTGAGGAGGTGGAAACGCTGTGATGAATCTGATCCAGGCCTACGGCCAGTCGATCGCCCCCAGCGTCGTCCTCCTCGATCGAGGTATCCGTAACCGGGGGATGGCTCTGCCCATTCCCACCGGCGGCGGCGCGGGCGATCCGACCCGTAGCGCCTGCACCGGCTCCGCTTCCTGACGCGACTGACGCGCTCAGCCGCGGAGCCATCGGCCCGCGGCTGACCCCTCGTCCTTTGCCATCGACGGCAGACGAGACGTTCACCGCCGGCCTTTCCGGCTGACCGAACGAGTGCCTCAGGAGCACCCCGTGAAGTACACATCAATCTTCGACACGACCTCCGGGTCGGCGACGAGCTGGCCGTCGCCCGCGACCGACGAGCCCGACCTCTCGCTCCCGTGCCAGGACCCCACGAACCTCGACCTCTGGTTCGCCGAGCGCGGCGACGACGTCGAGCGCGCCAAGGCGATGTGCGCCGAGTGCCCCCTCAAGGTGACATGCCTCGAGGGCGCGATCGACCGCGCCGAGCCATGGGGCGTCTGGGGCGGCGAGGTCTTCATCGACGGCCGCGTCGTCCCGCGCAAGCGGGGCCGAGGACGGCCGCGCAAGGACGAGGCCGCGCGGTGGAGCGCCGCATGAGCCGGGTCTCGCAGCGACGGACCCAGCACGTGCTGCCGCGTCACGACACGCCGCCGGGGCGCCCCACGGGCGCCGCGGCGGCGTCGTCGTGCTCGGCCGGCCTGGTGCAGCCGCAGTCCGGGTGCACCGCCCACTCCCGGTAGCGGGGCAATGGATAGGTCGCGCTGACCTCGAGCGAGGTCCCGGCCACGAGGACGCCGCGGCCGTCGACGACGGCGAGCACCTGGTGCGCCGCCAACGCCGCCCCGAGCCAACCCAGCGACGTCTCGACGCCGTCGGGCGGGCTCGCGGTGATCTGGGTCGCGACGGCGGGCCAGCGGGGGTCCTCGTCACGGCGGTGCAGATCGAGGCACCGCAGGCATGGTCCTGCTCCCGGCCGCACCAGCGGCCCGACGACGACGTCGAGCTCGCGCACCAGCACGGGGAGATGGGCCACGTCGTCCCGCATCAGCGGTCGCACCCGCACCGCGTCGACCGCGCCGTGCTCCACGAGCACCACCAGGTCGGGCGGCACAGCGGCAGGCGCGGTCAGCGCCGTCATCGGGGAGGTGCCCCGCAGCAGCGTGAGGGCGCGCTCCCGCCGCGGGCGCCCGAGGTCGTGGGTGCGATAGCCGCCGCCGCCCAGGTCGTCGAGGGTGACCGGGCGGTCGTCGTCGGGCACCACCCTGCCGATGCCCGCCTGCGCGAGGATCTGGGCGATGCGCAGCCCCAGCTGGTCCAGCCCGCGGACCAGGACGCTGGCCGCCGATCGCTGGCCAGGACGTGCGTGCCCGGCGATCGCGGCCAGGTGCCAGTAGCGGTCGTCCGGGGTGTCGGAGGTCGGGTACCCGCTGACCAGGTAGCCCAGCTCTTCGAGCCGGTCCAGCAGCTCCCGCACCGGCGCCCGGCCCACCCCGAGGGTGCGCGCGTAGGCGTTGAGCTCAGGCTCCCCGCCGAGCCGGGGCAGCTGTTCCAGGAGTGCCTGCTGCAGCGGGTCCAGGTCGTCGAGGACCACGGCGCAGCGCGGGTCGATCCCGACCTGGGACGCTCCCGGGGCACGCCAGAGCACCGCCACCCCTGGTCGCAGGTACCGCCACGCCGCCATCGGGCGAGCGTGGCACGGGCGGTGCGAGGCGGGCGACGCCCGCGCGGCCGGCTGTGGATGACGGCGCCGCGCGCGAGGTCTGTGGACAACGCACCGGGCTGTCGGCGGCCGCTGCGATACTCGCCGGGTGCCCGACTCCCGTGATCCCGAGGTCGAGGTTCGCCGCAGCACGCGCCGGCGGCGGACCGTCTCGGCGTTCCGTGAGAAGGGTCGGCTCGTGGTCGCGATCCCGGCGCGGTTCACGCGCGCCGAGGAGGAGCACTGGGTCGCGGTGATGACGAAGCGGGTGCTGGCGAAGGAGCGGCGCCGTCGTCCCAGCGACACCGGTCTCGCCGCCGCGGCGGACCGGTTGGCCGCCACCTACCTGCCACCGGACGTCCGCCCGACATCGGTGTCCTGGGTGACCAACCAGGGGCAGCGCTGGGGATCCTGCACGCCTGCTCAGGGCACGATCCGGATCTCGCACCGGCTGCAGGGGATGCCCAGCTGGGTGGTCGACTACGTGCTGGTGCACGAGCTGGCCCACCTCGTGGTGGGCGGGCACGGGCAGGACTTCTGGGACATCGTCAACCGCTACCCGCACACCGAGCGGGCGCGCGGCTTCCTGCACGGCGTCGCCTACCGCGACTCCGAGGGTGGGCCCGGCTCGGACGAGGAGCCCGACGTCGACTGAGAGGGTCGACGTGCTCGCTCAGCCGGTCGGTCCGCCGGGCCTGGGCGCGTCGCCGGGCTCGGCGTCCCCGGGCTCGTCCGGCGGCTCCGCGGCCTCAGTGCCCTCATCGGTGGCGGGTGCCTGCTGCGCGGGGTTCTCCCGCGGGGCGTCGTCGGCACCGGTGTCGTTGAGGATGGCCTCGAGCGCGGCGTCGAGATCGGCCGTGACGTCGTCCTCGTCAGCGCGCCGGTCACCGAAGAGCTCCGGGTGCTCGAGGTCCTCCGTCGTCGGGAACAGATCGAGCTGGGACCACAGCTCGTCGCGACCGGTGATGCCCCGGTCCCGGGCGATGAGTGCCCACAGCCGGGCCGCGTCGCGCGCGCGTCGCGGGCGCAGCTCGAGGCCCACGAGCTGCCGGAACGTGTCCTCGGCGGGGCCGCCGGCCGCACGGCGGCGGCGCAGCATCTCCCGCAGCGGCACGGCGTGCGGCAGGTGCGGCGCGACGGCGGTCGCCGTCACCTCCTCGACCCAGCCCTCCACGAGCGCGAGCGCGGTCTCGAGCCGGACCAGCGCCCGCTCCTGGTCGGGGGTGCGCTGCGGCGAGAAGATGCCCTGCCCGAGCGCGTTGCGGAGCTGCTCGACGTCGGTGGGGTCGATCGACCGGACCGCCTCCTCCATCTGCTCCGCGTCGATCTCGACACCGCGCGCGTACGCCTCGACGGCTCCGAGGAGGTGGGCGCGCAACCACGGCACGTGGGCGAACAGCCGGGCGTGCGCGGCCTCGCGGACGGCGAGGAAGTGCCAGACCTCGTCGGTCTCGGCGTCGAGCCCCTCGGCGAACGCCTCGACGTTGGCGGGGACCAGCAGCAGCTCGGACCCGCGCAGCAGCGGAAGACCGGTGTCGGTGCCGCCGAAGACCTCGCGCGACAGGGTGCCGGCGCCCTGGCCGACCTGCATCGCGAACCCGAGGCGACCGAGCTTGGTGATCAGCCGGGGGAGGTCCATGCCGCCGGGCAGGGCTCCCAGCTCCTCGGGCAGCTCGCCGCCGAGCTGGTCGTGGAGGACGCCGGCGAGCGCCTCCGAGACGGACACCCCGATCGGGTCGGCGACCGCGCGCCACGTCGGCAGCGTGCGCTCGACCCACTCGGCTCGCGACGCGGCGACGCGCTGGGTGCCGGCGGGCGGCAGATCGGTCGCCGCGTCCAGCCACAGGTCCGCGACCGTGAGCACCGAGCGCACCTTCGCGGCCTGCGCAGCGGTGACCGCGGGGTCGCCGCCGGTGTGCGCGACCTGTCGCGCCACGTCGTGCGCGAACCGCCAGTCGGACTCCCCGCCGTCGTCGGAGCTGAGGATCCGCTGCATCTGCTGCATCGCTGCGGCGAGGGCCTGCGGGTTCTGGGCGAAGCCGGAGGCCTTGGCCCACTCGGCGGGATCGGCGCCGCTCGCCTCCAGTGCGCGCATGGCCTCCTCGGCGCCCTCCGGCCCGAGCACAGACTCGAGCATCCGTCGCCACTGCTCGCGATCATCCATCCTCCGACGGTACGCGGGCGGGCACCGGCGCGGACGGTGCAGGTGCCGAGGTTCGCTCAGGGCGCACGAGAGGCGGTGCCGGCGGTCGGGGTAGCGGCCGTCATCGGTGCTCGTCCCCGGTCGGCGACAATGTCCCCATGGCTGCCACGATCCGGACCCGGCTCACCGAGTGGGGCGTGACCCCACGGCTGATCACGATGACCGGTGCGGCGCTCGTGGTGTTCGTCCTGCTGCTGACGATGATGACCGTCCCGGTGCCCTACGGGGTGCAGGCGCCCGGCCCGATCGTCGACACCCTGGGCGAGGCGAACGACGTCGAGCTGATCAGCGTCGAGGGCACCGAGACGTACGAGACGTCGGGGGAGCTGTACCTGACCACCGTCACCACGGCGGGCGGTCCCGGGTATCCCGTGGACGCGGGCGCCGTCATCAAGGGGTGGGTCTCACCGAGCACCCGGGTGGCGCCGGTCGAGGCGTTCTTCGACACCAGTCAGACCCAGGACGAGATCGACGCCGCGTCGAGCCAGCAGATGCTGACCTCGCAGCAGAACGCGACGGTCGCCGCGCTCACCGCGCTCGGGTACGAGGTGCCCGCCGAGCTGACGATCGTCGGGACGCAGCCCGGGTCCGGCTCCGACGGCGTCGCCCAGGACGGGGACGTCATCACCGGCATCGAGACCGATGGTGGCGTGATCGAGGTGCTGACGTTCGCCGACCTCTCCGACGAGCTGGCCCGGACGCCGCCGGGGACGACGGTCCAGCTGGTCGTCGACCGTGACGGCGAGCAGACGCGGCTGCCGGTGCCCACGGGGGACGACGGCCTGGGTGGGAGCGTGCTCGGGGTGTTCCTGTCCGGCGAGTTCGACTACCCGGTCGATGTCGACATCCAGATCGACAACATCGGCGGCCCCAGCGCCGGAACGATGTTCGCGCTCGGCATCATCGACAAGCTCACGCCCGGGGAGCTGACCGGCGGTCACCCGATCGCCGGCACCGGGACGATCAGCCTCGGAGGGGTCGTCGGGGCGATCGGCGGCATCCAGCAGAAGCTGGCAGGTGCCCGCGCCGGTGGCGTCGAGTACTTCCTGGCGCCGCAGGCGAACTGCGACGAGGTGGTGGGTCATGTGCCCGCAGGGCTGCAGGTCATCAGCGTGAGCACGCTGGACCAGGCCCGTGACGCCGTCGAGGCGGTCGCCGCCGGGAGCGCCTCGGACCTGCCGACCTGCTGAGGGCGCTCAGGCCAGTGTCGCGCTGAGCGCCTCGACCAGCCCGGGCACGGCGTCGGGGGCGCCGCCGACGTTCTCGTCGCTGTCGTTCGCGCGCGAGCGCAACGCGCACCAGGACTCACCGGTGCGGAGCACCCCGGCCGCGATCCGCACGTCCTGCCGCTGCGGGTGAGCCATCAGCTCCTCCACCGACATCTCCTCGGCGCCCTCGGCCACCTCCGGCGGCAGCACGATCCGCTCGACGACGAGAGCGGCGCCGTCGACGCTCTCGGGCCACGCCAGCTGCGCGAGCAGCTGTTCGAGGTCGGCGGCCGCGGGCAGCCCCTCCTGCTCGATCGAGGTGAGGTGATCGGGGTTGGTCCGCGCGAGGGCGAGAGCGTCCGCCGGGAGCTGGTCGGCCAGCTCGGGGGTGCGCACCAGCGCGTCGGCGGTCCGCACCAGCGCGAACACCGCCGTCGGGGCGTCCCAGCCACCGCGCGCGACGTGCCGCTCGATGTCGATGACGGCGAGCCGCAGGGCCTCGCCACGAGCCTGGTCCAGGGTGTTCTCGGGTTCCACCTGCCACATCGTTCCAGTCCGCGCCGGATGTGGGAAACTTCGGGGGCGGTTGCTGCGTTGTTCCTGCTGGAGCGTGCAGCCTGCCCGCACCCCGTCCGCCGCGGTCAGCGGCGCTCCCCCCACCGAGGTGATCTGTATCTCTGCTGAACGACGCCCGGCCGCCGGCCGCCGCGGCGCCCTGCTGCCCACTCTGCTCATCGTGGGTGGGCTCGTGGTCCTGTTCTTCATCTTCGCGCGCTTCTGGACGGAGTGGCTCTGGTTCTCCCAGACCGGCTTCACCGAGGTGCTGCGCACCCAGTGGCTGAGCCGCGCCGGCCTGTTCCTGGTGGGCGGCGGCATCATGGGCGCCGTCATCTGGCTCAACCTGCGCCTGGCGTACAAGCACCGGCCGATGTACGTGCCGACGACGCCGCAGCAGCGCGACCTCGACCGCTACCGCGAGGCGTTCGAGCCGTTGCGCCGGGTCGTGTTCATCGCCGCCCCGCTGGTCGCGGGCTTCTTCGCCGGTTCCGCAGCCAGCACCCAGTGGCAGCCGATGCTGCTGGCCCTCAACGGTCAGACCTTCGGGGTCACGGACCCGCAGTTCGGCCTGGACGTCTCGTTCTACACGTTCGCGCTGCCGTTCCTGCGGTTCATCGTCTCGTTCCTCATGACGGTGACGTTCTTCGGCGCCGCCGCGGCGCTGTTCACGCACTACCTGTACGGCGGCCTGCAGATCTCCGGGCCGGGGGAGCGGATCTCGCGCGCCGCGCGGATCCACGTCGCCGTGCTGGCCGGGGTGTTCGTGCTCTTCATCGCCGCGAACTACTGGCTGGACAGGTACTCGCTGCTGTCGAAGGTCGGCGGCGCCGACTTCTACGACGGCGCGTTCTACACCGATGTCAACGCGGTGATCCCCGCACGGGCGATCCTCGCCGTCATCGGCGTGGCGGTCGCGGTGCTGTTCTTCTTCACCTCGGCGCGCGGCACCTGGCGGCTGCCGGCGATCGGTGTCTCGCTGATGGTGGTCTCGGGCGTGCTGGCGGCCGGGGTGTACCCGGCGATCATCCAGGGCGTGCGCGTCAACCCCAACGAGCAGGCGCTCGAGGCGGAGTTCCTGCAGCACAACATCGACTACACGCGGATGGCGTACGGGCTCGACGGCGTCGAGACCGAGCCGTACACGGCGGTCACCGAGGCGGAGGAGGGCCAGCTCCGCGAGGACGCCGAGTCGACGGCCTCGATCCGCCTGCTCGACCCCGCGATCGTGTCGCCGACGTTCCGGCAGCTGCAGCAGAACCGCCCGTACTACACCTTCCCCGAGCAGCTCTCGGTGGACCGGTACGAGATCGACGGGCAGCTGCAGGACACCGTGATCGCGGTCCGTGAGCTCAACATGGACGCGGTCGACTCCAACTGGGTGAACGACCACACCGTGTACACGCACGGCTACGGCGTCGTCGCGGCCTACGGCAACACCGTGAACGCCGATGGTCGCCCGACCTTCTTCCAGTCCGGCATCCCGACCACGGGAGCGCTGGGGGACTACGAGCCGCGCATCTACTTCGGCCAGAACGCTCCCGAGTACTCGATCGTCGGCGCCCCCGAGGGCACGACGCCGTGGGAGCTCGACTACCCGGACGACAACGCCGACAACGGCCAGCAGAACTACACCTACACCGGCGAGGGCGGACCCTCGGTCGGCAACCTGTGGAACCAGCTGCTGTTCGCGGCCCGGTTCGGCAGCGAGCAGATCCTGTTCTCCGACCGCGTGACGTCGGAGTCGCAGATCATGTTCCACCGGGACCCGCTGGAGCGGGTGTCCCAGGTGGCGCCGTACCTGACGCTCGAGAGCAAGGCCTACCCGGCCGTCGTCGACACCGACGGCAACGGCGTCCGCGAGGTCGTCTGGGTGGTCGACGGCTACACGACCTCGGACGAGTACCCCTACTCCGAGCACCAGACGTTCGCCACGGCCACGAGCGACACGTTCACCGACGCCGAGTCCTCGCAGTTCGAGATCCCGGACACCATCAACTACATGCGCAACTCGGTGAAGGCGATCGTGGACGCCTACAGCGGCGAGGTGACGCTGTACGCCTGGGACACCGAGGACCCGGTGCTGCAGACGTGGCAGCAGGTCTTCGGCAACTCCTTCACGCCGATGTCCGAGATCAGCGGTGACCTGATGAGCCACCTCCGCTACCCGGAGGACATGTTCAAGGTGCAGCGCGAGCTGCTGACGAGGTACCACGTGACCGACGCCACGACGTTCTTCAGCGGCGGTGACTTCTGGACGGTCCCGAACGACCCGGTCGCCACGGCCGAGGTGGCACAGCCGCCCTACTACCTGACCCTGCAGATGCCCGGGCAGGAGACGCCCTCGTTCTCGCTGAGCACGAGCTTCATCATCAGCGGACGCCCGGTGCTGACCGGCTTCCTCGCGGTGAACTCCGAGACGGGCAGCAGGGACGGCGAGGTCGATCCCGACTACGGGACGCTGCGGCTGCTCGAGCTGCCGCGAGATCTCACCGTGCCGGGTCCGGGGCAGGTGCAGAACAACTTCAACTCCAACCCGGAGGTCGCCGAGCAGCTCAACATCATCGCCCAGGGCGACTCGGACGTGCTGCGCGGCAACCTGCTCACCCTGCCGGTCGGTGGCGGCGTGCTGTACGTGCAGCCGGTGTACGTGCAGTCCACCGGTACCACCAACCTGCCGCTGCTGCGCCGCGTGCTGGTCGCCTTCGGCGACTCGGTCGGCTACGCCGCGACGCTCGACGAAGCCCTCAACCAGGTCTTCGGCGGCGACTCGGGTGCCGATGCCGGTGATGCCGACGTCGATCCCAACGACCCGACCGATCCCGGTGGCGGCGACGCCGGCGGCGGCACCGACCCGGCCGCGGACGCCCAGCAGCGGCTCAGCGACGCGCTCGCCGCCGCGGGTGCTGCGCTGACCGAGAGCCAGGAGGCGCTCGCTGCCGGTGACTGGGCCGCCTACGGCGAGGCGCAGGAGCGCCTGCAGGCAGCGCTCGAGGACGCGATCGCCGCCGAGGCGGAGATCTCCGGTGCGGAGGCCGACGGCGCGACCGACGGAGCCACGGAGGACGCCACGGAGGACGCCACCGGCTGACCCGGGGTCGAGATCGGACATCGGCGGTGAGATCGGACTGGGAACGGTCCGGCTCGCCGCCGATGTCCGATGTCGGCGTGATTCCGGGGCTGCTCCCGCTCTGCCGCCCACCGCGGGGTCTCGATTTGCCCTCGCTGTCGGGGCCACGTAGAGTGGTGGAGCCGACGCGGGGTGGAGCAGTTCGGTAGCTCGCCGGGCTCATAACCCGGAGGTCGCGGGTTCAAATCCCGCCCCCGCCACGAAACGACGAGGCGCCTGACGAGAGTCAGGCGCCTTTGTCGTTGGTACGGGCGGATGCTGGGAGGCCGGGCGCCGCGAGGAACGAGCCGGTCCCCTCAGAGCACGCGGCGGTCCAGTGCACGCGGCGTTCTCAAAGGACGAGGCGGTCCAGGTAGTCGTTGCGGAACGTGCCGGCGGGGTCGAGGCGGCCAGCGAGGTCGCGGAAGTCCCCGATGCGCGGGAACACCTGCTCCAGACCGGAGCGGTCCATGGCGAACCACTTGCCCCAGTGCGGGCGCGCGTCGAACGGAGCCAGGGCCCGCTCGAGCGCCGGCAGCACCGCGTGCACCGCCTCGGGCTCGCGGAACCAGGTGAAGTGGAACGCGACCGTGTCGCGCTCGTACGCGGCGGACAGCCAGAGGTCGTCTGCGGCCATCGTGCGGATCTCGCACACCTGCAGCAGCCCGACCAGCTGCTCCCGGATCTCGCGCAGCGCCTGGATCGCGTCGACCGCGTGGCGGCGGTCCAGCAGGTACTCGCTCTGGATCTCGGTGCCGTTGCTGGGGGTGAAGCCCATGCGGAAGTGGGGGAGCCGGTCGTACCAGGGACCGAGCAGGCCGCCCTGGTGGGTGGCGTTGATGGCGTCGATCCCGAGGATCGGGTGCTGGTCCTCCGTGGCGATCCTGCCCCCGAACAGCTCGGTCGGAGCGCTGTCCTCGCGGCTCTTCAGCCAGACCTGGTCGATGGCGTCCTCCGCCCACCGCGTGAAGATGCTCACGCTGTGGGCGGCGGAAGTGATCTCGTCGAACCGCTCGGTGACCGTCTCCCAGCGCACGCCGTTGAGGACGTCCTGGCGCACCTGGAAGGTCGGCTCGACGGCGAGCCGGAGCCGCGTCACCACGCCGAGCGCGCCGAGGGCCACGACGACGCCGGGGAAGTCGGTCTCGCCACGCTCGAACCAGCGCAGCTCGCCGTCGGCGTCGATCAGCTCGACACCGGTGACCGCAGCGGCGAGGTTGGGCGTGCGGTCGCCGGAGCCGTGGGTCGCGGTGGCGACGGCGCCGGCGATCGAGATGTGCGGCAACGAGGCGAGCGCCGGCATCGCGAACCCGGCGGCGTCCAGCTGCTCGGCCACCGCGCCGTAGGTGAGGGAGCCGTGGACGAGCGCGGTCCCGCTCGCGGCGTCGACCTCCAGCGGCAGCGGCACCTCACGCAGGCTGATCAGGTCGCCGGGGGAGTCCGCGAGGTCGTTGAAGGAGTGCCGGGAGCCGAGCGCGCGGATCCGCGTCGCGTCGGCGATCACCTGCCGCGCCTGCTCGAGGCTGTGCGGCACGTGCAGCTGCCGCGCGCCGAACGTGTGGGTGCCGGCCCAGGTGGTGCCGATGGTCTGGTTGGTCACGGCCCTATCCATCCAGAGCGGGCGGCCGCGCGCAACCGCGTGTCACTGCGTGTGCCGGCCGACCCAGCGCACCCCGGCGACCACGGCGGCGGCGATCCCGGCCAGCACGAGGACGGCGAACCAGCTGAACGTGGGCATCCCCGCCATCGCCGCGAACGCCAGCACGACCATCGCCTGGGCGAGCAGCTGGATCACCGCGAAGCCGGCGAGCGCCCGCAGCACCAGCCGGGACTCGACGCGCCCGGTCGGCGGCAGCGGCGCCGTCAACCGTGCCAGCGTCGCCACCGCGTGCAGCACCAGCACGAACACCGCGCACACCAGCAGGTCCGGTGGCTGGTTCCAGACGTAGCCCGCACCCACCAGCGTCAGTGCCGCGACCACGCCCGGGTGCGGGACGATCACGATCGCGACGGCCACGAGCAGCGGCACGACCAGGTCCCCGACCACCGGTCCGAGCCCCAGGACGATCACCGCGGCGGAGGCACCGCGCAGCAGCCACGCGGGCACGCTGTGCTCCAGGTCGATCGACACCGGGGGTCGCTGCCGCCGCTGCGGGGCGGGGTTGAACAGATTCGCGAGGTTCACCGCCGGCCCCCCGGCATCCGTGTGCGGGACAGCGCATGCAGCTCCACGGCGGTGCTGGAGGACCACGCGACGATCTCGACGCCGGTGCGACCGAGGGCGCGCAGCCGCTGCCGCCGCGCCAGCAGCACCAGCCGCAGCGCCGTCTCCTGGAAGCCGTTGAGGAACGCCGTGCTGACCTGCGGGAGGGTGTCGACGGCGATCACGCGGTGCCCGAACGCCCGCCACCGGCGCGCGATCCGGGCGGCCTCGTCGTCGAGGAACGTCGAGCACAGCACCACCAGGGCACCCGAGGGCAGCTGCGGCGGCCGCTGCCGGCGGTCGGGCCAGCCCTCGGGCGCCACCCGGACGAGCCGCTGCTGGATCCGTTCCCACTGGTGCCGGCCGGCGGCGGGCGGGACCGGCCGCCGTCGTCGGCCGAGGTCGTCCAGCCCGACCCGGTCGCCCAGGTCGAGGTAGGCCCGAGCGATCGCTGCCGCGGCCTCGCGTGCGACGTCGAGGGAGGTGGTCTCGTCCATGCGCACGTCGACGCCGCCGGCCCAGGCCGAGACGTCCTCACCGACGTCGTCACGCGAGTCGACGACGATCATCACCGTGGCGTCCGCCGTCGCGAAGGTCCTGCGGGCGTAGAGGGTCCCGAGCCGACCGGTGCTGAGGTCGATGGCGCGGCGTGCGCTGACCCGCCAGTCGATGCGCCGGAGCCGGTCGCCGGGAGCGAACTCGTGCACGTCGTGGGTCTCGTACCCCTCGCCGACCCGGCGCGAGGTGTGGTTGCCGGTCAGTCCAGGAAGCCGGAACGGCAGCGGCATGTCCTTGAGCGGTCGCGCCACCGGGTGCACGGCGATCGGCACGGGGCCGGCCTTGCGCGGCGAGGTCACCAGCACGGCGCCGAACGCCTCGGACATCCAGTCGACCCGGAACATGTCGTGGACGCCGGTCCGGGACGTCTCCAGCGACAGCGGGATCGTCCGGTCCGAGCCCCCGGCCACCAGGGCGTGCTGCGACCGGTAGCCCTGCGAGGCCACCCGCAGCACCACCGCCTCCACGCCAGGATCCACATCGAGCCTCGCCTGCGCCCGCACCTGCCCGGTCTCGCTGTGCTCGGTCGTCGGCTGCAGCGTCACCACGCCACCCCGCCGCGGCCGTGTCAGCGCCGCCCACAGCGTGGTCAGCAGCGCCGGCACGGCGATCACGGCGACGTCGGGACGTCCGCCGGCGACGCCGATGGCCAGCACCGTCACCGCCACGAGCGCAGCGGCGGCGGCACCCGAGACGAGGATCACGCGCGGCCGACGGTCGCCGGACCGGGGACCTGGTCGAGCATCCGGCTGACGAGGTCGGCGGGCTGGGTGCCCGACGCCCAGGCCGCCGGCGTCAGCGTCAGCCGGTGCGCCAGCGCGGCGACGGCGATCGCCTTGACGTCCTCGGGGGTGACGAAGTCGCGCCCCGCCAGCACCGCGACCGCACGCGAGACCAGCATCAGCGCCTGCGAGCCGCGCGGCGAGGCACCGACCTCGAGGGCGCTCATGCCGCGGGTCGCGGCCGCGAGGTCCACGCAGTACCGCACCACGTCGGGGTCGACCGTGACGGTCTCGACACCGGCCTGCATCGCGAGCACGGTGCTCGCGTCGACGACCTGCCCGACGCTCGCCTCCTCGCGACGCCGCTGCAGCCGTCGCATCAGCACGTCGACCTCGCCCTCGGCGGTGGGGTAGCCCACGCCGATGCGGACCATGAACCGGTCGAGCTGCGCCTCGGGCAACGGGTAGGTGCCCTCGTACTCGACGGGGTTCGACGTCGCCAGCACGTGGAACGGGCGCTGCAGCTGGAAGGAGTTGCCCTCCACGGTGACCTGACGCTCGGCCATCGCCTCCAGCAGCGCCGACTGCGTCTTGGGTGCGGTGCGGTTGATCTCGTCGGCCAGGAACAGGCCGGTGAACACCGGTCCGGGCCGGAACACGAACTCCGAGGACGCGGGGTCGTAGGTGTAGGAGCCCGTGATGTCGGCGGGGAGCAGGTCCGGGGTGCACTGCAGGCGGCGGAAGTCCAGCCCGAGCGCGCCCGCCAGGCAGCGGGCGGCCAGGGTCTTGCCCAGTCCGGGGACGTCCTCGAACAGCACGTGCCCGCCGGCGAGCACGGCCGCCAGCGCGGTGCGCAGCGGCCCCTCCATGCCGACGATCACGGTGCCCACCTCGCGCAGCACCTCTTGGCCGAGACGGGTGACCTCGGGGATCGGCAACGGCTCAGGACCGGGCGGTGGTTCGGGACTCGTCATACGGACTTCTCCAGCTTCTCGAGCGCGAGCACGGCTGCTCGGACGACACGGACATCGGGTGGGGGTGCGTCGGGGTCGACGAGGAAGGCGGTCAACGGTGCACCGAGCAGCTCGGTCGAGCGGCTGGCGCCGCTCGCGGTCCCGACGTCGATCCCGGCCTCGGCGAGGCCGTCACGGCAGACCTGTCGCAGCATCCGGGCGGCCTGCGTCGAGACGCCGTCCGAGCCGTACAGGGCCCAGGACAGCGCCGAGACCTCGGTCCGGGCGCCGTCGCGGCGGTCGAACGGCAGCCGCGGCAGGGACACCCGCTGGCCCAGGCCGAGGTTGACCACGACGATCACCCCGAGCACCCACAGCATGCCGCCGAGCACGGCGTGCGGCACGTCGGAGCCGATGAGCACCAGGATCACCGCGATCCCGACGGCGACGCCCGCGACCCCCCACCAGCGCCCCCTCGTCACGGCCGGACCTCGAGCGCCGACCACGACAGCGCGATGCGCTCCAGCGCCGCACGGGCCCGCTCGGCGTCGTCGCGGGTCACCTCGGCCTCCGAGAACCGCGACCGCGTGTACAGGCGCCGCAAGATCTCGACGGCGGTGTCGTCGGCCGAGGTACGGGTCAGCACGAGGCTCGCGAACTCGGTCGGTGTCTGCGACGGACGCCGGACCACGCCGGCGTCACCGGCCGCCGTCTCGAGCGCCAGCCACGCCCGGACGATCGCGTCTCGTGGTGGCCGGTCGGAGGTCAGCGCCTCCCGCGCGGCCGCGATGCCCTCCTGGATGGCGGGGGCGTCGATCAGCTCCTCCGCGTGCGGCGTGCTCACCTGGCGCGGGTCGGGCGGCGGCACGGTGCCTCTCCGGAGCATCAGCCCCAGCCGCACCAGCAGCAGGATCACCAGCACCCCGATCGCCGCGACCGTCGCGATGATCAGCCACCGCACGAACGGGTTCTCGCCGCCGGGCTCCGCCTCGCTGAGGTCGGGCGGCGCCTCCTGGGAGGGGAAGGTCGGGAACAGTGTCGGAGGCGGCTCCCCGCTCCCGATGGGTGTGCTGCCGCTGCCCGGGTCCGGCCACTCCCACGGCCCGGCCGCTGCGCCGGCCAGCAGCGCCAGCACGATCGCGAGCACCGCGATGGCCGCCACCGTCAGGGCTTGCGACCGCCCTGCCGTGCTGCCCTCGTGGTCGCCTTCGTCCACGTCGCCCATCTCGGCGCCCGCTCGCCCTAGGCGAGCGGCTCCCGCCGATAGGTGAGCACGCGGAACCGCATGCCGTTGCTGGCCTCGACCCAGTCGCCGACGGTGGGCTCGGCCCAGCCCGGCCCGATCTCGGGAGCGAACGTGTCGCCGTCGACCTCGATGTCGATGTCGCTGACCACGAGGACGTCCGCCACCGGCATGGCCTCGGCATAGACCGCGCCGCCGCCGCAGATCCAGGCGTCGGCGCCGTCGAGGAGCGCGAGCGCCTCCGGGAGCGAGCGGGCGATCTCGGCGCCGGGGGCCTGGTAGCCCTCCCGCCGGGTCAGCACGATGTTGCGCCGCCCGGGCAGCGGCCGCAGGTTCGGCGGCAGCGCCTCCCACGAGGCGCGCCCGTGGATCACCGCATCGGTGCCGGTGGTGCGGCGGAAGTGCTGCATGTCCTCCCGCAGCCGCCAGGGCAGGTCGCCGTCGCGCCCGATGACGCCGTTGCGTGACTGCGCCCAGATCATGCCCAGCATGCCGGTGACCTCAGACCGCGATCGGGGCCTTGATGCCCGGGTGGTGCGCGTAGTCGAGGAACTCGATGTGCTCGGCGCGGTAGTCGAACAGGCTCGGCGCCTGCTGCAGCTGCAGCTGCGGGAACGGGTACGGCTCGCGGCTGAGCTGTTCGCGCACCTGCTCGACGTGGTTGTCGTAGATGTGCACGTCACCGCCGGTCCACACGAAGTCGCCGACCTCGAGGCCGACCTGCTGGGCGACCATGTGGGTGAGCAGCGAGTACGAGGCGATGTTGAAGGGCACACCGAGGAACAGGTCGGCGCTGCGCTGGTACAGCTGGCACGAGAGCCGGCCGTCCGCCACGTAGAACTGGAAGAACGCGTGGCAGGGCTGCAGCGCCATCTGGTCCAGGTCGGCCACGTTCCACGCCGAGACGATGATGCGGCGCGAGTCCGGCTGGGTGCGCAGCTGCTCCAGCACCCGGCTGATCTGGTCGATGTGGCCGCCGTCGGGTGTGGGCCAGGAACGCCACTGGACCCCGTAGACCGGACCCAGCTCACCGTGCTCGTCGGCCCAGTCGTCCCAGATGCGGACCTTGTTCTCGCGCAGGTAGGCGACGTTGGAGTCCCCGCGCAGGAACCAGATCAGCTCGTGCACCACCGACGGCACGTGCACCCGCTTGGTCGTGATCAGCGGGAAGGCCTCCGCGAGGTCGTAGCGCATCTGGTGACCGAAGATCGAGCGGGTGCCGGTGCCCGTGCGGTCCGACTTCGGGGTCCCGGACTCGAGCACGGTCCGCAGCAGGTCCTCGTACTGGGTGTCGGGCGCCTTCACGTCTGCCACCTTACGGCGCCGACCGCTCGTCGGGGGAGTCCAGCTGCAGGGCGTCGTGGATCTCGTCGTCGATGACGAACGTCGCGTGCACCTCGCGGACGAAGGTGGGTGGTGCCTCCCCGAAGGCGGCCCGGACGCCCTCGATCATCTGGCCGCCGACCACCCGGCTGCCCGCGTAGCCGACCGCGGCGCCGATGCCGAACGGCAGCAGCCGCCCGAGCATCATCGAGCCGATCTTGGCCGCGGAGGTCTTGACGATGCGGCCGCGGAGCGTCTTGTTCACGGCCTTCACGGTGGCCAGCGGCAGCCGCGTCAGCAGCGTCCGCCCCCACGTGACCGCGTTCAGGCCGATCTGCTGGCTGAGCAGCTCCGGACCCTCGTCGCCGAGCATCGCCGTGAGCAGCAGCGCGCGACGCCGGGCGCGGTCGTCGGTCGAGATGCCGTGGACGTCGGCCACCGCGAGCGCGAGCAGGCTCGAGGCACCCAGGAACGAGGCCACCTGGCCGGCGGTCAGCGCGAGCGCGGTGCCGGTGCCGATCACCGGGAGCGCGGCCGCAGCGCCGACGGCCCCGCCGGAGGCGCTGACCGCCAGCAGGTAGCGCTTCTCGAGGATCTGCACGACCTCCGCCGGGGTGGCGTCCGGTCGCTTGCGGCGGATGCCGTCCACGTGCGCCCGGATCCGGTCGGTCGGGAACGCCAGCGCCGCGTCGAGCGCCGCCTCGATACCGCGGGGATCAGCGCTCGGCTGTGGTGCGTCGGTCTGGCCCGTGTCCCGCATCGCGCCTCCTCAGGCTCGTCGAACGGTCAGTGTGTGGGGCAGCCCGTGCTCCAGGGTGCGTCCCACCGTGCAGCTCTGGGCGATGGCTCGCCCGGCGACGTCGCGGAGGTTGGCCCAGGCCTCGTCGTCGAGATCGACGCCCGCCTCGGCGCTGCCGACCGTGAGCTCGACGGCGGCGTCGACGTAGGTGTTCGCGCTCACGTCCTTGACCGTGGTCACCGAGCCGCTGGCCCGGACGTCCTCACCGAGGCGGCGCACCAGCGCGTGGTCGGCGCTCATGAGGTTGCACGCGGCCAGCGCGAGCGCGAGCAGCTCTCCGGGGGTGAAGGATCCGTCGACCTCGACGGGGCCGTACCGGAGCTCGGCGCCGCGCCCGTTGGTGGCGACGCCCTGCCGGACCCCGGTGCGTTCGACGTGCAGGTCTGCCATGTCGACATCATCGCACCCGGGCGCGTCCGCGGCCTCGTGCCAGGTTGGTGCGCCCAGCCTCTTGCGGTGGCTCGGAGGCAGGTCCATGATGAGCGCACCTCCCTCCGCGGAGTCGTCTCTTCAGGGAGACTGAGGCCCGGCCAACTCATACTTGGCCGGGCCTCTCCCTTTCTACCGCCCGACGGCGGAGCGAGCCGACAGGCTCGCCGCTCGCCGCTCGTGGGCCGGTACCCTGAGCCTCGTGCGGATCGTGGCGGTGACGACGTGGTTCCCGACCGATCGGGCGCCGGGGACCGGGGTCTTCGTGGCGCAGGACGTCGCCGCGATCGCTGCGCACCCGGAGGTGACCGCGGTCGAGGTGGTCCATCTCGTGGCGCCCCGGCTGCACGACGGCGTCGCGCTCACCGAGCACCAGGGGATCCGGGTGCGTCGCGTGCCGATGAACCCGCTCGACCCGCTCGACATCATCCGGGTCGCGCGCACGCTGCCGCGACTGCTGGCGGGCGCCGACGTGGTGCACTCGATGGCGATGTCCTCGCTCGCACCGCTGGTGGTGGCACGCGTGGGCACGCCGTGGCTGCACACCGAGCACTGGTCCGGCCTGACCAACCCGCGCACGGTGGTGCTGCCGCTGCGCCCCGCCGTCGGGCTCGTGAAGCTGCTGCTGCGCGCGCCGCAGACCGTGACCGCGGTGTGCGACTACCTGGCCCGTCCCATCCGCCGCGCGCGGTACCCGCGTCGCACCGCGACCATCGGGTGCATCGTGCCGCCCCGGGAGCACGTGACCGGGAGGCCGCTGCGCCCCGCCGAGGAGCTGCGGCTCGTGGCCGTCGGGGGACTGGTCGAGCGCAAGGACCCGCTGCTGGCGGTCCGCACGATCGCCGAGCTGCGCGACCGGGGCGTGCCCGCACGACTGATCTGGGTCGGTGGCGGTCCCCTCGCTCGCAAGGTGACCAGGCTGGCCCGGCGGCTCCGGGTGAGCGAGGTCGTCGAGCTCGCCGGTCCGCAGGACCCGGCGGGTGTCACCGCTGCACTCGAGGCGGCCGACATGTTCGTGCTTCCCACCCGCGGCGACAACTTCTGCGTGTCCGCGGCCGAGGCGCTCGTGCACGGGCGGCCGGTGGTCGTCGGGGCGACCGGCGGCCAGGGGGAGTACATCGACCCCGCGGTGGGGACGCTGGTCGGCGAGCAGACGCCGCAGGCCTACGCCGACGCGATCACCGACCTGCACCGCCGCACCCAGCACCTGACGGCCGCCGAGATCGCCGCGACGATCGGCGACCGCTTCGCGCCTGTGCGCATCGCAGAGGGGTACGTGGCCGAGTACCGCCACCTGCTGAGGTCGCGGTGACCGCTGCTGAGCCGGTGGCGGTCGGGGTCGACGTCGTCATCGCCGTGCACGACCCTGCCCGGCCGATCGCCAGGGCCGTCCGTTCGGTGCTCGACCACAACGGCGAGGGGGTGCGGCTCACCGTCGTCTGCCACGACGTGCCGGCGGCGGAGATCGCCGCCGCGCTCCCGCAGCAGCACCGGGACCAGGTGAGGTTCCTGGAGCACCGCGACGGCACGAGGTCACC
The DNA here is from genome assembly GCF_009733815.1 of Pseudactinotalea suaedae. Classification (GTDB taxonomy): domain Bacteria; phylum Actinomycetota; class Actinomycetes; order Actinomycetales; family Beutenbergiaceae; genus Pseudactinotalea; species Pseudactinotalea suaedae. The sequence continues at coordinate 310,857 of NZ_WNXY01000007.1, read as the reverse complement.
GGCCGGGCCGTTCAACGCGGGCATCGAGGCCGCCGAGGCCGAGTACGTCTGCGTGATGGGTTCGGACGACACCCTGGCGCCGGGCGCCGTCGCCTCCTGGTTCTGGCTCGCGCGCAAGCACCGCGCCGACGCCGTGATCGCCCGGCTCGAGCACGACGACGGCCGCGTGGTGCCGACCCCGCCCACCAGGCCGTGGCGGCGCGGGGTCCTGCACCCGGTCCGTGACCGGCTCAGCTACCGCAGCGCTCCGCTCGGACTGATCTCGCGCGCCGCGATCTCGCGGCTGGGGCTGCGGATGGACGCCGTGGCGGTCGGTGAGGACGTCGGCTTCGTGACGCGACTGTGGTTCGGAGGGCGGGTGGTGTTCGACCGATCGGGACCGGCCTACGAGATCGGTGGCGACGCCGCGGACCGGGTGACCACCGCGACCCGTCCGATCGCCGACGAGCTCGCGTTCGTGCGGCGGCTCCTGCGCCGCACCTGGTTCACGGCGCTCGGGCTGGCCGAGCGGCGATCGGTCTGCGTCAAGCTGACCCGCATCCACCTCTTCGGCGCTGTGCTGAACCGGAGCGACCCGGCGTGGTGGACCGCGCAGGAGCGGGCCGCACTCGCCGCCGTGGCACGTGAGCTGCTCGCCGCCGCGCCCGGGATGGCGGCGGTCCTCTCGCTCGCCGACCGCACCCTGCTCGACCGCATCCTCGACGGCTCCGGCGACGCCGAGCAGCTGATCGCCCTCGCGCACGCGCGCCGCCGCCACGGCCGGCCGCGCACGTTGCTCACCGCCGACCCCTCGCGCGTGCTGGCGCGCGAGGCGCCGCTGCGGCTGATGGCCGCGTCGGTGCTGGTGCGCTGACCGGGACGATCGCTCGACACCCCGCTGCGCTTCCCGGGTGCGGTGGGCCTCAGCGGGGGAGGTGGTCCGCCAGGGCCGCGACCGCACGCTCGGCCGCGTCGCCGGTGCCGTAGGGGGCGGCATCGACATCGGCGGGACGGGGGCGGGCCGCGGCGGCGGCGATCCCGCCCGGCTCCACGAGCACGTTCCAGCCGAGGTCGACGGTCTCGGTCCACTCGGTCTCGGTCCGCACCGTCGTGCACGGGACCTGCAGCAGGAACGCCTCCTTCTGGAGGCCGCCCGAGTCGGTGACCACACCCTGCGACGCCGCCACCGTGGCCACCAGCGCCGGGTAGGCGAGCGGGTCGCGTGCCTCGACGCCCCCGGCGGTCAGGTCGATCCCGGCCGCGGCGGCCTTCGCACGCAGCCGCGGGTGGGCCAGCAGCAGCACCCGGCGACCGCCGGCGACCAGACCGGCGAGCTCGGCGACGATCGCGGCGAGCCGCTCCGGGTCGTCGGTGTTCTCGGCGCGGTGGATCGTCGCGACGACCGCCTCCTCGGCCCCTGGCAGCGGATCGGCGCGCCCGCGGGTGCGGTAGAGCACGTCGGTCATCACATCGCCCACCACGACCGTCCGGTCGGCCAGGCCCTCGTCGCGCAGATGGCCGAGGGCGACCTGGGTGGGTGCGAGCAGCAGGTCCGCGGCGTGGTCGGTCAGCACGCGGTTGTGCTCCTCGGGCATCGCCCGGTTGAACGAGCGCAGCCCCGCCTCCAGGTGAGCCAGCGGCAGGTGCATCTTGACCGCCGAGACCGCGGCGGCGAGCGTGGAGTTGGTGTCGCCGTAGACCAGCACCCAGTCGGGGCTGTGCGCGGCCAGGACGTCGTCGAGCGCGGCCAGGATCGCTCCGGTCTGCTTGCCGTGGCTGCCCGACCCGACCCCGAGGTGCACGTCGGGGCTCGGGATCGCGAGGTCGTCGAAGAACACGTCCGAGAGCAGCGGGTCGTAGTGCTGGCCGGTGTGGACGATGACGTGCTCGGCACCGGCCGCGGTGATCGCGTCCGCGACCGGGGCGAGCTTGACGAACTGGGGTCGGGCGCCGACCACGCTGAGGATCTTCACGCCCGGTAGCCTGCCACGCGTGAGGATCCCAGTGGTGACACCAGGGGCAGGGGCGTGGTGATGCACAGGCTGGCCGGCGCCCGGCAGGCGTACGCGTGGGGGTCGCGCACGGCGATCCCGGCTCTGCTCGGTGAGCCGGCCGCGGCCGACCCGGTGGCGGAGGTCTGGTTCGGTGCCCATGCGAGCGCACCGGCCACGCTGGAGTCCGGCTCGTCGTTGCGGGCGCTGATCGAGGCCGACCCCGACGGCCACCTCGGTCGCGGGGTGCTCAGCCGGTTCGGACCGCAGCTGCCGTACCTCGTCAAGCTGATCGCCCCCGCCAGCCCGCTCTCGCTGCAGGTGCATCCCAGCCTCGAGCAGGCCGCTGCGGGGTTCGAGCAGGAGGAGGCCGCAGGCATCCCGCGCGACGTGCCGCACCGCCGGTACCCCGACGCCAACCACAAGCCCGAGATGCTGTTCGCGCTCGAGCCGTTCGAGGCGCTCGCCGGGTTCCGCACCGCGCGCCGCGCCACCGAGATGCTGGCCGGGCTGCAGACCCCGCTCGCCTGGGACCTGTTCGCCGACCTCCGCACCGACATCGGCCCGGCCGGGGTCAGGGCCGCGTTCACGCGGCTCCTCGACCCGGCGACGTGCCCGACGGCGGCCGCGGTCGCCGAGACCGTGGCCGCCGTCGCCGCACGTCTGGCCGCCGGCACGTCGCCCTCGGTGCGTGCCGACCGGATCGTCGCCCGGCTCGCGGAGGCGTTCCCCGGCGACGTCGGCGCCGTGGCGTCGCTGCTGATGAACCCGGTCACGCTGCGCCCGGGAGAAGCCCTGTTCGTGCCGGCCGGCGGCGTGCACTGCTACCTCTCGGGTCTGGGCGTCGAGGTGATGGCCAGCTCGGACAACGTGCTGCGCGCCGGTCTGACACCCAAGCACGTCGACGCCGACGAGGTGCTGCGCACGGTCGACTGGATCGCGGCGCCGCCGGTCCGGATCGCGGCCGAGCACGTGAACGACGACGTCGAGATGTTCTACGCCCCGGTCGACGACTTCGAGCTCGCGGTCGCCACCTGTCAGGGTGGCCCGGTGGTCATCCCCGGACGCGGGCCACGCGTGCTGATCTCGCTGGACGGCGACGTCGTCGCCCGGCACGGGACCGACCGGCTGAGCCTGCGTCGTGGTGAGGCCGCGTTCGTGGCGGCGTCGCCGACCCCGGTGGTGCTCGAGGGTGAGGGGCGGCTCGCGCAGGTCACGGTGCCCTGACGGCCTCCTGGCTCCGGATCGAGTCCAGCTCGGCCGCAGACCGTGGCGTCGCGACGACGGCGGAGCCACCCTGCTCCCAGCAGGCCCAGGCGCGCTCGACGAGCGTCGCGGGGTCCTCGGCCACCAGCAGCACGCGCTCGCCGTGGCCCTGGGCCACGGCACCGCCGTGCAGCGGCGGCACCGCGAACAGCGGCTGGTCGGGCTGCCCCATCAGCTCGGCGGCGCCGTCGATGACCCCCGCGGGCAGCGGCGTCGGCCACGCCCGCGCGAGGGCCGGCAACGTGACCGCCACCAGATCGCCCGCTCCGGCGTCGAGCCATGGCTCGAGACGCTGCGTGACCACGACATCGGGAGCGGTGCCCTGCTCGCCGCCCAGCGCGACCGCGGCGCCGACCGCCCAGGAACCGAGGGTCCACACGAGCAGGCGCCAGTGCGCCGGCAGGTCGATCTGCACGGTCGTTCCCGGGCCGGCGCCGCACTCGCTGGTCAGCAGGTTCGCCGCCTTGATCACCCAGTTCGACAGCACCCGACCGGAGAGCTCGACGCGCTCGTCGGCCTCGCCGTACCAGGTGAGCCGGGGGCTGCTGGGCTCCCACCGGGAGAGCGTGGCGAGCACGGGAGGGGTCACGACGCCGAGGTATAGCACGCCGCGGGCTTGACTCCGGGGGATAACACGCGTGTAATTTAGGGGTACCGCACACGGATGACCTTCTGAGCAGCATCGCGAAGGCCCCATCGTGAAGGCGGCATCGGGACCGGGCAGGTGCGGCGGGCACGATGCCTGACCGAAAGGCAGGACCAGCAGGCAGCAGCGGCGAGAGGTGCTGGCAAGGTCGGCAGCGCGTGATCGCCACGAGGCAGCAGCCAGCGGGGCATGTACATCGACTGAGATGAGGGGTACCGGCGGTGTGGAACATACTCGGGGACGGTCCGCTGAGCTACGGCGACGCGCCGCAGCCAGCAGCGCCCTCCCCTTTCGTCGCGATGTTCGGGGTCGAGGAGGACGACGGCGTCCTCGGGTGGCAGGAACGAGCGTTGTGCGCGCAGACCGATCCGGAGGCGTTCTTCCCTGAGAAGGGCGGCTCGACCCGTGAGGCCAAGCGTGTCTGCTCCTCGTGCGAGGTGCGCGCGGAGTGCCTGGAGTACGCCCTGATGCACGACGAGCGCTTCGGGATCTGGGGCGGGCTCTCGGAACGGGAGCGTCGCAAGCTGAAGCAGCTCAAGCAGCTCAGGCAGATCAACCACAGCGCGGGCTGACCGCATTGCCGTCCCCAGCATGAGCCGTCCTTCGCGTGCCCGCGTCACTGCGGTCGTCGTGGTCGTCGGGGACAGCAGCTACCTCTCCGAGACGCTCGCGGCGCTCGCCGCCCAGACCGTCGCACCCGACCGGGTGGTGCTCGCCCACGCCGACACCGATGCCGCCGCGCTGCGGGCCGCGGTGGACGAGGCCGGGCTCGTGGCCCACCTGGTCGCGGTCGAGGGAGCCGAGGGCTTCGGTCCCGCGGTGATCGCCGCGGTCGCCGCCGCCGGGGTCGACACCCCGTGGCTGTGGCTGCTGCACGACGACTCGGCACCCGAGCCGGGTGCGCTCGCCGCGCTGACGCAGGTCGTGGAGACCGGCCGGTCGATCGCCGTCGCCGGCAGCAAGCAGGTCGGCTGGAGCCATCCCGACCGGCTGATCTCGGTCGGCGTGCAGTACACGCGTGACATCCAGCGGTTCTCCGGCATCGAGGACGGCGAGGTCGACCAGGGCCAGCACGACGACCGCGAGGACATCGACGCCGTCGGCACCGCCGGCATGCTCGTGGACCGCGAGGTGTTCGCGACCCTGGGCGGACCGGATCCCGCCCTCGGCCCGTTCGGCGACGGTCGCGACCTGAGCCGACGGGCCCGGCTGGCGGGGCACCGCGTGGTCGTGGTGCCGCGCGCCGTGGTGCGGCACGCGCGCGCCAGCTACTGGGGGTTACGAGGGGGACGGCGCGAGTCGCGGCGCCCGCCCGAGCCCGAGCCCGCGCACAGCTTCCGGCAGCGACGCACCTCGATCCTGCACAGCCGGCTGAGCGAGTCGCGCGCGCCCCTCGTGCCGCTGGTGGCGCTGCTCGCGCTGGTCGCCGCGCCGGTGCGCGCCGCCGCACGGCTCGTGTCGAAGGAGCTGCCGCTCGTCGCCGACGAGCTGTGGGCGCCGTTGGCCGCCCTGGGCGGGTGGCGCTCGATCGCGCGGGCGCGCCGACGCGCCCGCACCACCCGTGCGGGCTCTCGCGCGCGGCTGCGGCCGCTGCAGGCCACCTGGGGCGACGTCGCCGGCGTGCGGCGCGACCGACGGCTGCAGGCCGCGGCGCAGCGGCGCACCGTGCGGGCGCCCTCGGAGCTGGAGATGAAGGAGCGCGCCGCGCTCGGCACCAAGCGGCGCCTGGTGCTCGGCGGGGTGCTGCTCGTGGCCGCGGCCGTCGCTGCGATCACGCTCGCGCCCGTCGCGTTCTCCGGTCCGTTGGTGGGCGGCTCGCTGCTCCCGGCCGACGTGTCCTTCGCGGAGCTGTGGCGTGCGGCGACCTCGCCGTGGCTCGCGACCGGGGACGGCTGGCGCGCCCCGGCCGACCCGTTCCTCATGGTGCTGGGCGTGCTGTCGGCGCTGACCGGCGGCAGCTTCGGGACGCCGGTGTGGGTGACGATCTCCCTGGTGGTCGTGGTGGCGATCCCGCTCGCCGCACTCACGGCCTGGTTCGCCGCGGGCGCGGCGACGCGCTCGCTCGCGCTGCGCGCCTGGGCCGCGATCATCTGGGGGCTCGCGCCTCCGCTGGTGCTCGCCATCGCGGGTGGCCGCCTCGGTGCGGTGCTCGCGCACGTGCTGCTGCCGCTCGTGGCTCTCGGGCTCGCGCGGGCGTTCGGTCTGGACCGCCGCGACGTCGTGGTGTCCGGGCTGGTCGGTGCCCGCCGGGTGGACCCGCGGGTCTCGACGGCGCCCGCAGCCGAGGTCCGCAAGCGCCGCCTGGCGGCGCTCGCGGCGGTCGCCGACGACGCCCCGACCGCCCAGATCCAGCGTGTCCTCTCGGGTGAGGAGGTGGCCGAGCTCGAGGCGGCCCGCGCGTCCAGGTCCGGCACCGAGCAGCCGGACAGCGACGAGCCCGACACCGCGCAGCCGAGCGCCGGCGAGCCGAGCGCCGACGAGGCGAGCACCGACGAGTCGAGCACCGGCGAGTCGAGCCCCGGCGAGCCGGGCACCGGCGAGCCGGGCACCGCCGTCGAGGGGCCTGACGGCGAGTCCTCGACGAAGCCAGGCGACCCGACCGGCACGAAGGCGGCCCTCGACCGGCGCGAGGACCCCCACGCGTTCGACGACCCCGACGACCTCGACGATCCTGCCCACGCGATCGTCTCCAACACCGCCGAGCCGTACGCCGCCGAGGAGGAGGAGACCGCGACGATCGTCGCCCGCCCCTCCGGGGTGGGCTCACTGGGTGCGGCCGCAGCGGCGGGGCTGGCGCTGGCCGCGGCCGCCGCCGGTGCACCGGTGCTGCTGCCGGCGGCCCTGGCCTGCCTGCTCGTGCTGGCGATCGTGCTGCCCCGGCGGGGGGTGCCGGGCCGGGCGCGGCTGCTGCTCGTCGCGATCCCGCCGCTGGTGCTGCTCGGTCCGCTGCTGACCTACGCCGCGCAGGCCGAGGACGGCTGGCGGTTGCTGCTGTCCGGACCGGGCGCGGTGGCCGCCACCCCGCCCTCGACGCCGCTGCTCGCGCTGCTGGGCTGGCCGCAGGACCCGCCGGCAGCCGGGATCGCCTCGGTCTCGCAGTGGCTGGTGCTCCTTGCCTCGGCCACGGTGGCGGTGGCAGCCGTGGTCGCGCTCGCCCGCGGCGGCGCGCAGGCACGCGGCGTCCGGCTCGCCTGGCTGGTCGCGGCCCTGGGTGCGGCCGCGGCCGTGCTCGCGCCCTACGCGGAGATCGGGGTCGCCCGGCTGGCCGACGGCACGGACGTCGTCGCGCGCGGCTGGGCGGGCCCGGGGACGTCGCTGCTGCTGCTCGGGCTCGTGATGGCGACCGCGATCGGTGGCGGCGGTCTGCGCGCGGCTCTGCACGGCCGCAGCTTCGGGTGGCGCCAGCTCGGTGTGGCGCTGATCAGCATCGTGCTGGTCGGCGGCATCGGCCTCGCCGCCGTCGGCTGGACCACCATGCTGCGGGGTGAGGTGCTGACCCTGACGACGCGGCAGAGCGACCCGGTCCCCGCGATCGGTGACGAGCTCCAGGCCTCGGACGCCAGGTCCCGGGTGCTGGCGGTGTGGGCGACCGACGCCGGGACCGTCGACGCCGAGCTCTGGCGGTACGCGGGACCGCAGCTGACCGAGACCTCCTCGGCGCTCGCGCTCGCGGACCTCGACCGTGACGAGGCGGATCCTGCCACCGCGTCGCTGCAACGGATCGTCGCGGGCCTGGCCACCGGAACCCTCAGCGGCGCGGCCGAGGCGCTCGCCGACCACGCCGTCGGCGTGGTGATCGTCCCGCCGCTGGACTCGGTCATCACGGGCAGCACCACCGACGACGTCGCGCGGGCTCGGCTGATCGCGCTGCTGGACAGCGTGCGCGGGCTGGAACGCGTCACCGAGAACGCCTCCGGTGTCGTGTGGCGCGTGAGCACGGAGGAGGCGTCGGTCGCGCGTGTCGCCCTGGTCGCGGCCGACGGCACCACCACGCCGGTGGCGGCGGGTGTCGTGGACGTCCGCACCGAGCTCCCGGTGGTGGCCGACGCCGCGACGCTCGTGCTGTCCGAGCGCCCTGCTGCCGGCTGGCGCGCATGGCTGGACGGCGCCCCGTTGCGCTCGGTCAGCCACGGCTGGCAGCAGGCGTTCCAGGTCCCCGCCGGAGCGGGCGGCGACCTCGTCGTGCGGTTCGACGACCCGTTGGCCGGCCCGTGGCGCCTCGCGATCGTGGTCACGTTCGTCGTGGTCGCGCTGATCGCGCTGCCCACGCGCCGACGCCGCCTCGAGCCCATGGACGAGGAGAGCTGATGGCACGCTCACGTGCCGGCGTGCTGCGTCGGATCGGCCTGGTCCTGAGCGGTCTGCTCGTGCTCGCCCTGACCGTCGGTGTCGGGCTCGCCGGCACGGTCGCCGGGCCCCCGGAGACCACCGCGATCGAGGTCGAGCCGCTGAGCGTCGGCGCGGGGGCGACCACATGGGTGTGCGCCGCCGCGCCGACGCTGCCCACGGCGGCCGCGGGCGACGATGTGGACTACGACCCCGACCTCGGCACCGGGGGCGGCGCCGTGGCCACGCTCGCCGAGCTGACCGCTCTCGGCAGCTCCGAGGCGCCGACGATGACGGTCGGTCCGATCGCAGAGGCAGGCAGCGACGCCGGCACCGCGGGACCGGTCGCGACGATGTCCCAGCCGGACGTCACCGACCCGTACGTGGGCGTCGTCGAGCCGTTCGCCGACGGCGTCCCGCTCGTGGGCGGCGTCAGCGTCGCGCGCGCCGACGCCGGCGACCTGCGCGGGCTGTCGGTGACCACCTGCCAGCAGCCGGTGAGCAGCGCCGTCCTGGTCGGGGGATCGACGCAGCTGGGCGCGAGCGCCCGGCTCGTGCTGAGCAACCCGGGGGAGACGACCGCCTCGGTCACGCTCACGGGGTGGGGTGCGACAGGCCCGCTCCCGGACATCGCACCGATGGTCGTGCCCGCGGGCGGGGTGCGCACGATGCTGCTCGAGACGATCTCCCTGGAGCCCCGGATCGCGATCCGCCTCGACGTCGAGGGCGGCCGCGTGGTCCCCACGATCCAGGACACCTCGCTCGACGGACTGATCCCGGCGGGCACCGAGCTCGTCGGGCCCGCCGCCGACCCGACCACCGACCTCACGATCGCCGGGTCCGCCCTGTCCGACGCCGACAGCGCGAGCGCGCTGCTGCGGCTGGTCAACCCCGGGGTCGACGCCGCCACCGTCCAGGTCGAGATGCTCGGGCCCGAGGGTGCCGCGGTGCTCGCGGGTGCCGAGGCCTCGGTGATCGAACCCGGAACGGTCGCCGACATCTCGCTGGCCGGCGTGCCGACCGGCCTGTACGGCGTCCGCGTCACCTCCGACGTGCCGATCACCGGTGCGGTGCAGCTGACCCGGACCGGCACCGCGGGCGAGGAGGACCCGGACACGGCCCCGGTCGACATCGCGTGGCTGCCGGCGTCAGCACCGGTCTCGGCAGGTGTGCTGCCGGTCCCGAGCGGGCTGGTGGACACCGCCGTCCTGACCGTGACCAACCCCGGCACCGCCGACACCGACGTGAGCGTGCGCACCTATGACGCCGCCGGTCAGGTGGGCCTGGAGTCCACCGTCCCGGTCACGGCCGGAGCCACCGCCGAGCTCGAGGTGCCCGACGGCACGATCGCGGTGCTGCTGGAGGGGGAGGGGTTCCTCGCCTCCGCGGTGGTCGCAGGCGATGCCGAGAACGGTTCCCTGATCTCCGCGTACCCGATCGTCAACGACCCGTACACGGAGCAGTCCGTCGCCGTCCGGGTCACCGACTGACAGCTCTCGAGAGCTCTCGAGACGGGGCCGGGTGGGACCCGGATCACATGAGACGTCGCGCACCATCGACGCGGAATGAACGTTGCGCAACGACTGTTGCACGTACTGTCGACCCCATCGGGACGACCGGTATCCCGCAGCGAGGACGCGAGCCGCGGGGCCACCTTCATCGCATCAGCGTCAGCAGAAAGCAGCACCGACCATGTCCACCGTCGCGACCCGCACCGTCGCTGTCCTCACCTCCGCCTTCTCCACCTACGCCGAGGCCCGCACCGCCGAGCTGGCCGAGCGTCGTCTCGACGCCGTGCACGCTCAGGGCAGCCTGAGCCTCCTGCGCCACTGACGTGACCGAGCCCAGCGGCGCCGCAGCGCCGCGCGGCGGTCCGGAACGGATCCGCGCGCTCGCCCACCCGGTCCGGCTCGAGATCCTCGAGCTGCTCGACCGGCTGGGCGAGGCGACCGCGACCGAGTGCGCGCAGGCCTGCGGCCAGACGGTCGCGAACTGCTCCTTCCACCTGCGCACGCTCGGCAAGTACGGCTTCGTCGAGCCCGCCGACCGTCGTGGCCGTGAGCGACCCTGGCGGCTGGTCCCCGGCGGCTACGACGTCCGGCCCGACGTCGAGCGCCACGACGCGCTGCGTGCCTCCGACCAGCTCGCGCTGCTCACGCTCGAGCGCGAGTCGCAGCGGGTGCAGGAGTACTACTCCCACGCCCACGCCGACCCCGCGCGCTGGCGTGGTGCCGCCTCGATGATCACCAACACGGTCTGGGCCACCCCCGAGGAGCTCGACGCGCTTGCGGTCGACCTCGCCCGGCGGATCGCCCAGCTCGCCGACCGCGACCCCGCCGACCGCCCCGCGAAGGCGCAGCGCGCGCGGGTGTTCGCCGTGGTCAACCCCGAGCTCCAGCGGCAGCCCGGTCAGGACTCGTAGTCGGCGTCGATGTCCTCGGGCGGCCGCCCCAGCATGTGGGCGATCTGCTCGACGAGCACGTCGCGCACCATCGCCGCGAGGTCCTCGGCGCCGTCCGCTCGGCCGACCACCGGCCGCCGGTACACGACGATCCGGTGCGTCAGCCCCGCCGCCGCGTCCGCCGGGAAGTACCGGCCCAGCGGGATCGCGCCGTGCTCCCAGGGAGCGGGCTCGGACGGCGGTACCTCCTCGACGGCGAACTCGACGCCCTCGAGGTCGCGCCCCAGACGCCGCTCCAGCGTCTCGACGACACCGAGCACGACGTCGTCGAACTGCTGCGCGCGCGTCCGAGCCGCCGGCATCAGTGGCGGCAGCAGCGGTCCGCGAGGACCGCGCCCGTGACGGTCGCGCCGACGACCCGTGCGGCGCGAGGGGATCCGTGCCCGTGCGATCTCACTGCCCGGTCGGTCCGCCACGAGACCCACTCTGCCACGCGGCGGCGTGGGGTGCGGGCCAGCCGCGGCGCACCCGGTAGCCTCACGCACGTGAGAGCCCGTCAGTGCACCCGTGCGACCTGCACTGCCCCCGCTGTCGCCACTCTCACCTACGTCTACGCGGACTCCACCGCGGTGCTGGGGCCGCTGGCGACCCACGCCGAGCCGCACAGCTACGACCTGTGCACCAACCACGCCGAACGGCTCACGGTGCCGCGCGGCTGGGACGTGGTCCGGCTCGCCGGCCACTTCGAGCCCGCACCACCCAGCAGCGACGACCTGCTCGCGCTGGCCGATGCGGTGCGTGAGGCGTCGCGGACGCCGCCGCCGGAGCACCTGCCCGCCGCACGGCCCGTCGGGGCACCTGCCTCCGTCACGGAACGGCGGCCTCCCCCCGAGGTCGGCCGCCGAGGTCACCTCCGTGTCATCCGTGGCGAAGGCGACTGAACGGCCTTCGACTGCGTAATCTTCGGTCCGTGCCTGCAACCACGGATCTGAGCGCCATCGTCAAGGCCTACGACGTGCGGGGCGTCGTCCCCGACCAGTGGGACGCCGACGTCGCGCGTGCCCTCGGTGCCGCGTTCGCCGATGTCGTCGCCATCCCCAGCGGCGCGGCCTCGATCGTCATCGGCTACGACATGCGGGAGTCTTCGCCCGAGCTGGCCACGGCGTTCGGTGAGGGAGCCGCCTGGCGCGGCGTCGCCGTCGTGCACATCGGTCTCTGCTCCACGGACGGGCTCTACCACGCCTCCGGCGCGCTCGGTCTCCCGGGGGCGATGTTCACCGCGAGCCACAACCCGGCCGAGTACAACGGCATCAAGATGTGCCACGCGCTGGCGCGCCCCGTGGGCCAGGACACCGGGCTGGCCGACGTCCGCCGGCTCGCCGAGCAGTACCTCGACGAGGGCATCCCCGCGGGCGGGGACGAGGCCGCGACCACCTCGCGGGAGACGCTCACCGAGTACGCCGAGCTGCTCCGCGGGCTCGTGGACATCAGCGGTGGCCGCCCGCTCAAGGTCGCGATCGACGCGGGCAACGGGATGGCCGGGCTGACCGCACCCGCCGTGCTGTCGACGGCGGCCGGCCTGCCGGACCTGGGCCTGGACATCGTGCCGATGTACTTCGAGCTGGACGGGACCTTCCCGAACCACGAGGCGAACCCCCTCGACCCCGCCAACCTGGTCGACCTGCAGGCGACCGTGGTCGCCCAGGGCGCCGACATCGGGCTGGCGTTCGACGGCGACGCCGACCGCTGCTTCGTCGTCGACGAGCGTGGTGTCGCCATGAGCCCCAGCGCCGTCACGGCGCTGGTCGGCCTGCGCGAGGTCGAGAAGGAGAAGGAGGCCGGACGCGAGGCGACCGTCATCCACAACCTGATCACGTCCCGGTCGGTCCCGGACCTGCTGGGCGGAGCGGGCGCCCGCACCGTGCGTACCCGGGTGGGGCACTCGTTCATCAAGGCGCAGATGGCGCAGGAGAACGCGGTGTTCGGTGGCGAGCACTCCGCGCACTACTACTTCCGCGACTTCTGGTTCGCCGACACCGGCATGCTGGCGGCGCTCCACGTCCTGCGCGCGCTGCGGGACTCCGAGCACCCGCTCTCGGCGCTGTCGGAGATGTACACGCCGTACTCGGCGTCGGGGGAGATCAACTCGCGCATCGAGGACGCCGACGCCGCCCGCCAGCGGGTGCTGGCGGCCTTCGCCGACGACATCGCCTCCGGCGAGGTGGTGATCGACGAGCTCGACGGCCTCACCTTCGACCACTGGCACGCGACCCCGAAGTGGTGGTTCAACCTCCGCAGCTCCAACACCGAGCCGTTGCTGCGGCTCAACGTCGAGGCCGAGGACGAGGACATCATGGAGAAGATCCGTGACGCCGTGCTGGCGATCGTGCGCGAGGGGAGCGCGCCGGGCCTGGAGGGCTGACGAGCGGGCCGCCCGGCGCCCGGATCGGCGTACGCTCCGATCCATGTCATCCAGCGGAGGCACGAAGGCCGTCGTCGCTGCCCTCGCAGCCAACCTCGGCATCGCCGTCACGAAGTTCGTCGCCTATCTCCTGACAGGCTCCTCCTCGATGCTCGCCGAGGGCGTGCACTCGGTCGCCGACTCGGGCAACCAGGGGCTGCTGCTCCTGGGTGCCCGGCGCGCGAACCGGGCCGCGTCCGAGCACCACCAGTTCGGGTACGGCCGCGCACGCTACATCTACGCGTTCATCGTCTCGATCGTGCTGTTCAGTCTCGGTGGCTGCTTCGCGCTGTACGAGGCGTGGCACAAGTTCTCCGACCCGCACCCGATCGAGGGCCGGTGGTGGTGGGTCCCGCTCGCCGTGCTCGGACTGGGCATCGTGATGGAGGGGTTCTCGTTCCGGACCGCGATCCGGGAGGCCAACCACGTCCGCGGCGACAAGTCCTTCGCACGGTACGTCAAGGAGTCCCGCGCCCCCGAGATCCCCGTGATCCTGCTCGAGGACCTCGGCGCCCTCATCGGCCTCGTGCTCGCCCTGTTCGGCGTGTCGATGACGCTGGTGACCCACGACGGCCGCTGGGACGCGATCGGGTCCGGAGCGATCGGCGTGCTGCTCGTGGTGATCGCCGTCTTCCTGGCCAGGGAGATGGCCTCGATGCTCCTCGGGGAGTCGGCGGACCCCCAGCACCAGCGCGCGATCGAGGCCGCGATCCCCGGTCAGGGGATCGTCTCGGTGATCCACCTGCGCACGCTGCACCTCGGGCCCGACGAGCTCCTCGTCGCCGCCAAGGTCGAGGTCGAGCGGGCCGACGACGCCGCGCACGTCTCGCAGGCGATCGACGCCGCCGAGGTACGCATCCGTGACGCGGTGCCGCTGAGCACCCAGATCTACCTCGAGCCGGACCTGCGTCGCGCCGGCCCGGTGACCGCGCCGCAGCCGGCCACCTCCGACCGCCCGATCGACTAGGTCAGCGCGCCTCGGCCAGCGCGGCACCCATGCGGGTGATCGCCTGCACCAGCAGCGGTCTCGGCAGCCCGATGTTGAACCGCAGGAACCCGCGACCGGCGTCTCCGCACAGCGCGCCGGCGGTCGCCGCCACATCGGCGTGCCGCCGGAAGAACGGCGCGGGCGCCTCGATCGCGGTGGCGGTGAAGTCGAGCCACGCCAAGTAGGTGCCCTCGAGCTCCGAGGCGAGCACGCCGGGCAGGTGCTCGGCCACGAGGCCGGCGAGTGCGCGGCGGTTGCCGTCGAGGTAGTCGATGACGTCGTCGAGCCAGTCGCCGCCCTCGGCGTAGGCCGCCGTGGCGGCGAGCGCCCCGAGGGTGGACGCCTGGTCCTCGTAGGGGTGCCCGCCGCGCTCCCACGCCTCGCGGTCGGCGTCGGAGCTCAGCACGAGCTGAGCGCACTTGAGGCCGGGGAGGTTGAAGGCCTTGGAGGCCGACATCGCGGTGATCGCGTGCGCGGCGGCTGCGGGGGAGATGCTCGCGTACGGCACGTGCCGGTGACCCGGATAGGTGAGCGGGGCGTGGATCTCGTCGGCGAACACCCGTCCCCCGTGGCGCTCGACGACCTCGCTGATCGCCAGCAGCTCGTCACGCTCCAGCACCCGCCCCACCGGGTTGTGCGGGTTGCACAGCACCAGCAGGTGACCGCCGGCGGCGAAGGCGGCGTCGAGGGCCTCGAGGTCGTAGACGTACCGGTGCCGCTGCCGGACCAGCGGCACCTGGATCACCTCGCGATCCAGGGCGCCCGGCAGGGTGAGGAACGGCATGTAGGCCGGCGTCGGCAGGATGAGCGGCGACGCCGGGCGGGAGGTCAGCCGCACGGCCGCCTGCAACCCGGACAGCACGTCCGCGATCGGACGCACGTCCTCGGGTGCCGGGTGCCAGTCGTACCGCGCGGCGACGAAACCCGCGAACGAGCGCTGCAGTGCGGCCAGGGAGCGCGTGGGCAGGTAGCCGAGCCCCTCGCCGGTCTCGACCGTCCGCCGCAGGGTCGCCTGCACGGCCGGCGCCGTGCCGAAGTCCATCTCCGCGATCCAGGCCCCGGTGGCAGAGCCGTGCTCGACCCACTTCTTGCCGTTGCTGGCCCGCAGGCGCTCCGCCGTGATCTCGTCGAACGCGTGCGTCATCACTGTCCTCCCTACGGGTGCCGACGCCGACCAGTCTCGCAGCCGCACCGGCCCGCACCCCGGCGCGACCACCGATCGTCCTCGTGGTGGGCACGCGCGCCGCGGTGCCGGGCACCGGTCCGCCTCGGGGCCCCAGGCGGAGGAGCCGCAGATAGCCTGGGGCCATGACGATCGAGCACCACGTGACGGACCTCGGCCTGGCCGAGGCGGGACGTCACCAGATCCGCCTGGCCGAGCACGAGATGCCGGGTCTGATGGCGCTGCGCGCCGAGTACGCCACCAGCCAGCCGCTCGCAGGCTCCCGGATCGCCGGATCGCTGCACATGACCGTGCAGACGGCCGTGCTGATCGAGACGCTGGTCGCCCTCGGTGCGCAGGTGCGCTGGGCGTCGTGCAACATCTTCTCCACGCAGGACGAGGCCGCCGCGGCGGTCGTGGTCGGTGCGGGCACGCCCGAGGACCCCCGCGGCGTCCCGGTGTTCGCTTGGAAGGGCGAGACGCTCACCGAGTACTGGGACTGCACCGAGCGGATCTTCGACTGGGCGGGCTCGCCGACCGGCGGCCCCACCCTGATCCTCGACGACGGCGGCGACGCCACCATGCTCGTCCACGAGGGCGTGCGCTTCGAGGCCGCCGGCGCGGTGCCGCCCGCACCCCAGCCCGGCGACGTCGGCTACTCCGAGGAGAAGGTGGTCTTCCTCGACCTGCTGCGCCGCACGGTGGCGCAGGACCCGGGGCGCTGGACCCGGGTGGCCGCCGGCATCAAGGGCGTCTCGGAGGAGACCACGACCGGTGTCAACCGGCTCGTCCAGCTCGCTGCCGCCGGCGAGCTGCTGTTCCCCGCGATCAACGTCAACGACTCCGTGACCAAGTCGAAGTTCGACAACCGGTACGGCATCCGCCACTCGCTCCCGGACGGCCTCAACCGGGCCACCGACGTGCTCATCGGGGGCAAGGTCGCCGTCGTGTGCGGGTACGGCGACGTCGGCAAGGGCGCCGCGGAGGCGCTCCGCGGCCAGGGCGCGCGGGTCATCGTCACCGAGATCGACCCGATCTGTGCGCTGCAGGCCGCGATGGACGGGTATCAGGTCGCCCGCCTCGACGACGTGGCACCGCAGGCCGACTTCGTCATCACCACCACCGGCAACACCAGGATCGTCGGCGTGGAGCACCTGCTCCGGCTGAAGAACAAGGCGGTCGTCGGCAACATCGGGCACTTCGACGACGAGATCGACCTCGCCGGCCTCGCTCGCGTGCCCGGCGTCGAGAAGATCGAGATCAAGCCGCAGGTCCACGAGTGGCGGCTGCCGCCGGTCGAGGGTGCCGAGGCCGGGGACCGATCGATCGTGGTCCTGTCCGAGGGCCGGCTGCTCAACCTCGGCAACGCGACGGGCCACCCGTCGTTCGTGATGTCGGCCTCCTTCACCAACCAGGTGCTGGCCCAGATCGCGCTCGCTCAGGCCGAGGAGCTCGCCGAGGGCGAGAGCGCCGGCGTCGAGCGGTTGCCGAAGCTGCTCGACGAGAAGGTGGCCCGACTGCACCTCGAGGCGCTCGGGGTGGACCTGACGGAGCTCACCAAGGAGCAGGCGGAGTACATCGACGTCGATGTCGCCGGCCCGTACAAGCCCGAGCACTACCGCTACTGAGGTTCCCGACGTGGCGCGTCCCTCGACCGGACGCGCCACGCGCGGGCGGTAGCACCCAGGGTCTTGCGCCCCGAGCGCCCGTGGAGTACCGTCTGCTCAGTTTCATCGACAGTTAGAATTAGTGTCGATCATAGAGCCGGCGACGACGCCGGTCCCGTTCCTGCAGAGAGGCAGACGGATGGCCAGTACCGCCGCTACGCGTCGCCCTCGATCGCTGCTGCGGAGCATCATGGACAGCAAGGTGCTGCTGCTCATGTGCCTGCCGGCCGTGGCGTTCTTCGTGGTGTTCAACTACGCGCCGCTGCCCGGGATCTGGATCGCCTTCACCAACTTCAACTACCGCGACGGCATCTTCGGCAGCCCGTTCGTCGGGCTGCAGAACTTCGAGTTCCTCATCAGGTCCGGGCAGCTGTGGCTGCTGACGCGCAACACCATCCTGTACAACCTGGCGTTCATCGTGCTGGGGAACATCCTGCAGATCTCGTTGGCGATCATGCTCAACGAGATCCGCATGAAGTACTTCAAGAAGGTCGCGCAGACCCTGATGTTCCTGCCCTACTTCATCTCGGTGGTGCTCATCGGGGTGATCGCCTTCAACCTGCTGAACTACGACACCGGCGCCCTGAACGCCCTGATCGTGCAGACCGGCGGCGACCCGATCAAGATCTACAGCATCGCCGGCGCCTGGCCGTTCATCATCGTGCTGGTGCACCTGTGGCAGAGCACCGGCTACGGCTCGATCGTGTACTTCGCCGCGATCATGGGGATCGACAAGAGCCTGTTCGAGGCGGCGGCGATCGACGGTGCGTCCGCCTGGCAGCGCATCCGCTACATCATCCTGCCGAGCCTGAAACCGACGTTCATCATCCTGCTGCTGTTCTCCCTGGGCGGCATCATGCACGGCAACTTCGGCCTGTTCTGGAACCTCGTGGGCAACAACGCCACCCTCTACCAGACCACCGACATCATCGAGACCGCCGTGTACCGGATGGTGATGTCGCAGAACAACTTCACGACGTCGACCGCCGTGGGGCTCTACCAGTCGATCTTCGGATTCACCCTCGTGATGCTGGCCAACTGGTTCGTGCGAAGGATGAACAAGGACTATGCACTCTTCTGAGACGGCCGCACCGGCCGCTGTCGAGGTCGCCGCGGTGGTGACGGGCGAGCGGAGCTCTCCGCTGCAGACACGCCCCCGCACGATCAAGCTGAGCACGGGCGACTACGTGCTCCGGGGCATCTCGTACGTCACGGTGAGCCTGTTCGCGCTGTTCTGCGCGCTCCCGTTCGTGCTGATCATCTCCGCCTCGCTCTCGAGCGAGTCGGCGGTGGTCCGCGACGGGTTCGGGCTGCTGCCCCGCGGGTTCACCCTCACGGCGTACGAGTACATCTTCAAGGCGCCGCGGCAGATCATCGGCTCCTATGTGGTCACGGTCACCATGACCACGGTGGGAACCGCCATCGGGCTGTTCGTGATCGCGATGACCGGGTTCGCGCTCTACCGCAAGGACTTCCGGTTCCGGAACTACATCTCGTTCTTCATCTACTTCACCACCCTGTTCTCCGCCGGGCTGGCGCCCACGTTCCTGTGGGTGGCACGCGACCTCGGGCTGCGCGGCAGCTACCTGGCCGTGTTCCTCCAGCTGCTGATGACGCCGTGGCTGATCATCCTGATGAAGAACTTCATGCGGACCGTGCCCTACGAGATCATCGAGTCGGGCAAGGTCGACGGTGCGGGGGACTTCCGGATCTTCTCCCAGCTCACCTTGCCGATGATGAAGCCGGCGCTGGCGACCATCGGGCTGTTCCTCGCGCTCGGCTACTGGAACGAGTGGTACCTGTCGTCGCTGTACCTGGGCAGCTCCGTCGAGTTCAAACCGCTGCAGTACCACCTCTACAACCTGATCAACACGGCCAACGCGCTGCGCAACTCCGTGGCGGGTTCCAACGTCAGCATCACCGACCTGCCGAGCAACACCCTGAAGATGGCCAGCGCCGTCGTGGCGACCGGACCGATCTTGCTGCTCTACCCCTTCGTCCAGAAGTACTTCGTCACCGGCATCACCGTCGGTGCCGTGAAGGGATGACAGCCGCCTCGCGACGAGGCACCCCACCACCGCACACCCGAAGTACGAGACGAAGGAGACTCGCATGAGAAGAAGGACTGTCAAGGCTGCGGCCGCGGTCGCAGCGTTCGGCATGAGCGTGGCCGCGCTGGCGGCCTGCTCCGGCGGCGGGGACGGCGGAGGTGGCGGCGAGGGCGGCGCACCGACCGAGATCACCATGCTGGTGCTGGGCGACAAGCCGACGAACGGTCGGCTGGAAGCGATGCTCGAGCAGCTCAACGAGCGGTTGATCGAGCAGGCGAACGCGACGCTGGACCTGTACTACATCGAGTGGGCCGACTGGCAGACCCAGTACAACGTGCAGCTCCTGTCCGGCGACGACAACGTCGACCTGATCACCACCGCGACCGACTGGCTGTTCGCGTGGGAGAACGCCGAGAAGGGCGCCTTCCTGCCGCTGAGCCCCGAGATGCTCCAGGAGTTCGCCCCGCAGACCTGGGAGCAGGTCGACAGCGAGGGGCACTGGGAGGTGACCAAGCTCGACGACGGCGAGATCTACTTCATCCCCGAGGACAACTTCACCCAGTGGACGAACCACGGCTTCTTCTACCGCGGCGACTGGGCCACCCAGGCGGGCTTCCCCGACGGTGAGATCACGGAGTTCGAGGACTTCACGACCTACTTCCAGTGGGTCAAGGACAACGTCCCCGACGCCTACCCGTGGGACGTCGCCGGCGCCAACGAGGCCGCGCTGACGGGCTACCTCCAGGGGCACACCGACCTGCAGACCCTCCAGCAGGTCAGCGCGGGCAACTACTACCCGTTCCACACCTCCGAGTCGGACCCCGACACCGTCACCTCCTGGTACATGGAGGGTGACGAGCTGCTCGAGGCGGCCGAGCTCGCCCAGGAGTGGAACGAGATGGGTGTCTGGCGCGAGGACGCGCTCAACTACGACGGCGACACCCGTGAGCAGCTCTACGCCGGCCTGTCCGGCGTGGACCAGCACCACACGCAGACCTTCACCGGAGGCGTGTACGACAACCTGTCGACCAAGCAGCCCGGTTCGGACCCGCGATTCTTCTACTGGGGCCAGGAGAACGGGAACTACTTCCGCGACATCCTCACCCACGGCGCCATGGCGGTCAGCGCGAACTCGAGCAACCCGGAGAAGGCTCTCGAGGTGTACGAGCTGATCCGCAACGACGAGGAGTGCTACCGGCTGCTGAACTTCGGCATCGAGGGCACCGACTACATCGTCACCGACGACGGCTTCCTCGACTTCCCCGAGGGCTACGACTCCTCGACGGACAGCCTGGGAGCGAACTTCTGGGGCGGGCGGATGGACGAGTTCGAGCTGCCGCGGGTGACCGACGCACCGAACAAGCAGGAGCTCTTCGACCAGCTCGACGCCGACGCCAAGGACTACCCGTACTCGACGCTCCTCATCAACAAGGACCCGATCGACCCGATCCTGGCCGCGATGGGCAGCGTGTTCTCCGAGTACATCCCGCAGCTGCAGTACGGCAAGTTCGCCGACCCTGAGGCTGCGATCGCGGAGATGCGGCAGAAGCTGCTCGACGCCGGCTACGAGGACGCGCTGGCCTCGGTCCAGGCGGATCTCGACGCCTGGGCGCAGAACCAGGGATAGTCAGCAGCCGATCAGCGGGCGGGTGCAGGCCGTGGAGCCACGGCCTGCACCCGCCGACCCAGAGGAGGAGTGCGCGTGCTCGACAGCATCTTCAGCGCCGACTCGGCCCTCATGCGCGTGCTGGGCAAGGCGGCGGACGTGATCGTCCTCAACCTGATCTTCGTCGCCACCTCGTTGCCGGTCGTCACGCTCGGCGCCTCGGTGACCGCCCTGCACGGGACCGCCATGAGGATCGTCCGTGGTCGCTCCGAGTCCGTCACCGGTGACTACCTGCGGGCCTTCCGCGAGAACGTCCGGCGCGGCAGCCAGCTGCTGCTGGTGCTCGCGTCGCTGGCCGGCGTGCTGGCCGCCTGGTACGTGGTGGTGACGACGTTCGTGGCCGGGGTGGCCCAGCTCGTCCTGCTCGTGATCTGGTTGGTGCTGGTGGTCCAGCTGGCGCTGACCGGTCTGTTCGCCTTCCCCTACCTGGCCACGTTCGACGACGTGACCTCGCGGGTGCTGCGCAACGCACGCCTGATGGCCTGGCGACACCCGCTGACCGCGCTCGCCGCCATGGCGCTCACCTCGCTCCCGGTCGTGGTCACCGTCTTCTACCCCCGCGTGGCGGTCTACGGGCTGCTCTGGTTCGCGTTCGGGTTCGCCGCCGTCGCGGTGCTCACCGGCATCCTCTTCGTCCGCGTCTTCGACACCTACATCCCGGCACCCCGCTCAGACCTCGTCACCAAGGACGGAACCGCACGTGCGCTCTCTTGACATCACCAGCTGGGCATTCCTGCCGGTCGACGATCCCGACGTGTGGCGCAAGCGCGTCGACGAGCAGGCGTGGCGTCCGGTCACGGTGCCGCACGACTGGAGCGTGGAGCAGCCGTTCGCCGTCGAGCACTCCAGCGGCACCGGGTACCTGCCGGCTGGTGTGGCCTGGTACCGCACGCACGTCCCGCTCACCGACCTGGGGCCTCTCGAAGGACGCTCGATCCAGCTCGTGTTCCACGGCGTCTACCGCAACGCTGCCGTCTGGGTGAACGGGTACCACCTGGGTGGTCGGCCCTCGGGATACGCGCGGTTCGCCTTCGACCTGACCGAGATCGTCTCCTACGCCCCCGACGACGACCTCGTCGTCGCGGTCCGCGTCGAGCACACCCGGCTGTCGAACTCGCGCTGGTACAACGGTGCCGGCATCACCCGCCGCGTCGAGCTGCAGGTGCGCGAGCAGGTGCACATCCCTGAGCCGGGCACGGTCCTCACGACCGTCGCGGCCGATCCCGAGCACGCCACGGTGCGGCTCGAGCACCAGATCACGAGCGGTCTCGACCACCCGGCGGCGGTCCACGTGCACCACGAGCTGCGCTCCCTCACCACGGACAGCGTCCACGGCGTGACGTCCGAGGTCGAGGTCCCCGCCCACGGCACCGCGGACGTCGACCTGCTCGTGGAGATCGCGCAGCCGCAGCTGTGGTCCGACACCGAGCCGCACCTCTACCGGCTCACGACGACGCTGCGCTGGCCGCAGAACGGCGACCAGGTGGGCTCGACGGACCAGACGGTGCTCGGCATCCGCACGTTCGCCTTCGACCCCGACGACGGGTTCTCGATCAACGGCCGGCCGCGCCTCCTGCAGGGCGTCTGCCTGCACGAGGACGCGGGGTGCCTCGGCACCGCCGTTCCGGCGGAGGTGTGGCTGCGACGGCTGCTCAGCCTCAAGCGGATGGGCTGCAACGCCGTCCGGATGGCGCACAACCCGCATGCGCCCGAGCTGTACCAGCTGTGCGACCTCCTCGGCCTGTTCGTCATCGACGAGGCGTTCGACGAGTGGGAGAACCCGAAGAACAAGTGGTGGCAGGGGCACAACGTCTACCCGCCGCGGCACCAGGGCGACGCCGCCGACTTCCCGCAGTGGTACGAGCAGGACCTCACCGCGATGGTCGACGCCCACCGTCACCACCCGTCGATCATCGCCTGGAGCATCGGCAACGAGATCGACTATCCGAACGACCCCTACGCGAGCCCGCTCTTCGACGAGATGACCGGCAACAACGACGCGAACAAGCCGGCGGCCGAGCGCGTCTACGACCCCGATCGACCCGACATGCGGCGGCTGACCGGGATCGCCGAGCGACTGGCGGGCATCGTCCGGCGCCTGGACCCCTCGCGTCCCGTCACCCTGGCGGCAGCGTTCCCGGAGGTCTCCAGCCGCACCGGGCTGCTGGAGACCGTCGACCTCGTGGGCTACAACTACAAGGAGCACCTCTACGCGGCCGACCACGACCGGTTCCCCCACAAGCCGTTCGTCGGCAGCGAGAACTCCCATCGCTACGACGCGTGGCGGTACGTGCTCGACAACGACTACGTGGCCGGCCAGTTCCTGTGGACCGGCATCGACTACCTGGGGGAGGCGCACGGGTGGCCGATCCACGGCTCGGGGGCCGGTGTGCTCACGCTCGCCGGATTCGAGAAGCACACCTGGCACCTGCGCCGCAGCTGGTGGTCGGAGGAACCCGTCGCCTACCTCGTGACCCGCCCTCCGGGCGCCGGCGAGGAACGCCGACCGTTCTGGACGCACCCGGTCTCCAGGACCTGGGACGCCTCGGCCGGGCCGCTGCTGGAGGTGCTCTGCTTCGCGAACGGCGACGACCTCACCCTGACCTGTGCGGGCGAGCAGGTCGAGCTCCGGCGGGACGAGGAGATCGGCTGCTGGAGCGCCGAGGTGGCACCGCAGGACGCACCGCTCGTGCTCAGCGTCCTGCAGGACGGCGTCGTCGTGGCTCGGGACGAGCTGGTCCCGCGAGGACCGGTTACCAGCATGGAGGCGACCCGGTGGCGACCGCCGGCCGACATCGTGGACGCCGCCGGCGCCGTCGGGCTCGGCCTCGACGGGGTGGCACAGATCGAGTGCGTCCTGCGCGACGAGCACGGCCGCCCCGCGCGTGGTGAGGTCGTGGTGACCGCCCGGGTGGAGGCGGGGGAGCTGCTGGGTCTCGAGAACGGTGACCTCGGTGACAACACCCCCTACAGCTCCGAGAGCCGCTCCACGCTCGACGGCCGCATCGCCGTGTTCGTCCGGTGCTCCGAGCGCACTATCGTGACGCTGAGCGCACCGGGTCTGGCGCCCGTCAGCCTCGCGTGCGCGCCATGACGCACCCGGCGGCCGTGCCCTGCGGCCTCGGAGCAGAGCGCACCGAGGCAGGTATGCGGAAAGCCGGGGAATGAGATGGCTGTGGCACGACGGACCGCCCGTGACATCCGCAGCGACTCACGGCTCGACGTCCTGCACGCGGTGCTGTCGGCGGCCGAGATCACCCGGAACGAGCTCGTGCAGGCCACCGGTCTGAGCCCCGCCACGGTCGCCACGGTCGTGGGCGAGCTGATCACCGCCGGCATCCTCGTCGAGACCAAGATGAGCGTGGGGCTGGTCGGCAGGCCGACAGCGACGCTCGGCATGAACGGTGCGGGCGGGCGCGTGGTCGGCATCGACGTCGCCGAGACCTACGTGCGCGCCGTGCTGTTCGACACCGCCCTCAACCAGCTCGGGTTCGTCGAGGTCGAGCGCGACGAGCACTTCCTCACCCCCGAGCTGATGGTGGAGGCGATCGGCGAGGCCCTCGACATGGTGCTCGAGCAGGAGCGCGTGGCCCGTGACGACGTCCGCGGCGTCGGGGTGTCGCTGCCCGGGCTGGTGCACGGGTCGGCCGGGGTCTCGGTGCTCGTCCCGCACTGGGCGTGGCGCACGGTCGACCTGGACCACCTGCGGGAGCGTGTCGCCCTGCCGCTGGTCATCGACAACCCGCTCAAGGCGATCGCGACGGCGGAGCTGTGGCTGGGGCGTGGCCGGTTCTGCCCCAACCTGGTCACGGTGAACCTCGGGACCGGTGTGGGCGCCGCGATCGTCCTGGACGGACAGATCGCCCGGGGCTCGACCAACTCGGCGGGGGAGTGGGGCCACTCCCTGCTCGCGCTCGACGGGCGCGAGTGCCGGTGCGGCCGCCGAGGCTGCGTGGAGGCGTACGTCGGCGCGCCCGGCATCCTGCGGACGCTCAGCGAGATCGCCCCCGACCACCCGCTCGTGGCGATGGAGCTGCAGCGCGACGTCATCGGTGCGATGGCGCGGGCGATCGAGAGCCCGGAACCCGACGACGCGGTGCGCGAGACGATCGCCCGCACCGCCTACTACCTGGGGTCGGCGCTGGCGGACCTCGTCGCTGTCGTGAACCCCCAGGCCGTGACGCTGACGGGCTGGACGGCGTGGGCCCTGGGCGCGCACATGCTGCCGGCGGTGCGCGAGCACGTCGCAGCGCAGTCGCCGGGCCAGTCGGCCGACGCTCTCGAGCTCGAGCTGTCGACCGTCAAGGGAAACTCGGTCGCGACCGGCGTGGCCACCATCGCGCTCGAACGGTTCCTCGCCGACGCGGGACTGATCACCACCCGCATCCCGATCGCGCTCTGACCCTGTCGCCACGCGCCGGTACAGTCGGCAGTGCCTGTCATCGGGCGGCATGGGTGTGCCGGGACGTCTGGTCGGGCCGTCCGTGCCACCGACCCGGGAGCCGCCATGAGCCAGCGCGAACCGCTGTTCAGCCGTCTGACACCCGGCGGGCTGCGCAACTACCTCGACACCCTGCGCGGGGAGTCGGTGGGCGGGGTGCTGCTCGTGGTCGCCGCGGTGATCGCGCTGCTCTGGTCGAACTCGCCCTGGAGGGACGCCTACACCGGCCTCCGCGACCTGGAGCTGGGCCCCGCTGCGCTGCACCTGGACCTCACCGTGGGCCAGTGGGCCTCCGACGGGTTGCTCGCGATCTTCTTCTTCGTCGTCGGCCTGGAGCTGAAGCGCGAGATCGTCGAGGGTGAGCTCCGCCGTCTGGGCACCGCGATCGTCCCGGTGGTCGCGGCGGTCGGCGGGATGGTGGTGCCCGCGCTGCTCTTCCTCGCGGTCAACACCACCGCCGAGGGCGGCGGGCCGCACGGCTGGGCCATCCCCACCGCGACCGACATCGCGTTCGCCGTCGCTGTGCTCGGCATCGCGGGCAAGAAGCTCCCGACGGCGTTGCGCGCCTTCCTGCTGACGCTCGCCGTCGTCGACGACCTGCTCGCGATCCTCGTGATCGCCATCGGCTACTCCGACGGCATCGCCCTGCTGTGGTTGCTGGCTGCCGCCGCGGCGGTCGTCCTGTTCTGGCTGCTGCTGCGAGCGGGCCTGACCCACCCACTGCTGCTGATCCCGCTGGCGTTGGTCGCATGGGCGCTGCTGCACACCTCCGGTGTGCACGCGACGATCGCGGGGGTGGCGCTCGGGCTCGTGGTCCCGATCGCGCACGCGGAACGCCTCGAGCACCGGTGGCGACCGTTGTCGGCGGGCTTCGCGGTCCCGGTGTTCGCGCTGTTCGCGGCCGGGGTGGCGGTGGCGCCGGCCGCGCTCGCCGAGGCGGTGGCCGACCCGGTGGCGCAGGGCATCGTCCTCGGCCTGGTCGTCGGCAAGCCGCTGGGCATCACGCTGACCACGTGGCTGGTGTGCCGGTTCCGGGGGGTGTCGCTGGCTCCCGGGCTGCGGTGGGCGGACGTGGTCGCGGTCGGCACCCTGGCCGGGATCGGGTTCACCGTCTCGCTGCTGGTGGCCGGGCTCGCGTACGGCGAGGGAAGCCCCCACACCGAGCACGCGACGATGGGCGTGCTGGCGGCCTCGCTGCTCGCCGCCCTGGTCGGAGGTGCGCTGCTGGTCTGGCGCGGCCGCCGTCACGAGCTGCGGCGGGCGGCTCAGGACGCGTCGGGGATCTCGTAGGGCAGCCGCCGGGTCCGTTCCGCGCGCTCGGCGGCGCGTTCCTCCTCGGCCACGGCCGACCGGTACTCGCGGTCGCGCCGCGCGACCAGCACCGCCGCGATGAACCGCTCCGGGTTCGTGCCCCAGGGCGGAGGCGGCGAGACGTAGGGCTCCATCGACGCGGCGAACAGACGGGCCCGCTGCTCCCGCACCGGAGGGTTCATCATCGCGGTGCGCGACAGGAACAGCCGGGCGTAGAGCGCGAGCTGGTCGGGCAGCCGACGGATGTCGGCGACCTCCGCCCAGGCGGCCAGGTCGGGCGGCATCAGCAACGGGGCGAGCGCGTCCTCGGCGCCACGCACCCGGATGGCGTACGTACCCGCCAGCAGGTCACCCAGGCGCTTGCTCCGCTTGTTGATGATCGCGACGACCACCGCCAGACCACCGAACGTCAGCCAGATCTCGACGACGCCGAGCATCGCCCGGACGAGCGCGTGCCGGAACCTGACCGGTCCGCCGTCGTCCCGGACGACCCGGATGCCCACGGCGAGCTTCCCGGCCGACAGGCCACGGGTGAGCGACTCCACGGTGGTCGGGAGGGCGACCATCATCGTGACGGTGACCACCACCATGAGGATGCTGAAGTGCGCGGTGTTCTCGATCAGCCGGGACAGCCCGAGCAGCAGCGCGAAGCTGACCGCGGCGTAGATCGCGAGGTCGACGACACCGCTCATCAGACGCTGGGCGACGTTGGCCGGGCGCAGCTCCAGCGCGACCGCCTCGCCGGTGACGACCAGCCCTGCCACGACCGGATCGCCGGCCGGGGTCATCACGCCGTTCGCCGCAGGTGCGGTCGGCGCGGTCGTGGACATGGCTCCAGGCTAGTGCTCGAGGGCGTGCGAGGATGGCGCCGTGGACGTCGACGCATTCGTGGCGGTGCGCTCCTCGCGCTGGGACCGGCTGCGCGACCTCACCCGCTCGCGACGGCTGAGCGGGCCCGAGGCCGACGAGCTGATCCGGCTCTACCAGGCCACGGCCACCGACTACTCGCGGGTGCGCACGTCGGCGCCCGACCCCACGGTGCTCACCCGGCTCTCCAACCTGCTCGGTCGCGGCCGCAGCCTGATCGCCGGTGCGCACGAGCCCGGCTGGAGCGACGTCGTCCGCTTCTTCGTGGTCTCGGTCCCCGCCGCGTTCTACCGGGTGCGGTGGTGGACGGTGGCGATGATGCTCGCCTTCATCCTCATCGGGGTCGCCACCGCGTGGTGGACCTTCACGCACCCGGAGCTGCTGGCGGCCATCGGCACCCCCACGGAGCGGCAGCGCTATGCCGAGGAGGCGTTCGCCTCCTACTACTCCACCTACGAGCCCGGCACGTTCGCCACCCAGGTCTGGACCAACAACGCCTGGATCGGTGCTCGCGCGATCGCGCTCGGACCCACCGGGATCGGGCCGATCTACCTGCTGGTCGCCAACGCGATGGCGATCGGGCAGGCCGCCGCGGTGCTCGCCGAGTTCACGATGCTCGACGTGTTCTTCGGCCTGATCCTGCCGCACGGGCTGCTCGAGCTGTCGGGCATCTTCATCGCCTGCGGCGCCGGGCTGAAGCTGTTCTGGACGTGGGTCAGCCCCGGACCGCGCACGCGGGCGCGCGCGATGGCCGAGGAGGGCAGGGCCATGATCACCCTGGTCATCGGGCTGACCGTGCTGTTCCTGGTGTGCGGCCTCATCGAGGGGTACGTGACGCCCTCGGAGCTGCCGACGGCGGTCAAGATCGCCATCGGAGCGCTCGCGCTCGCGGTCTACTGGGTCTACACGCTGGTGCTCGGCCGCATCGCGGTCCGCCACGGTGAGACCGGTGACATGCGGGCCGACCAGCTGGAGGACACCGTCGCCATGGCCGGCTGAGGCCGCGCCGTCCGAGGGCCTGCGGGCAGAACTGGGCGCGCATCACGGCGTCTCGGGCGTGTGAGCGCTCGCACGCGTGACCAGCGACGACTTCTGCCCACCACCGGACCGGTCGGGCCGCCGTCCTTTCAGAGCCGGCCGGCAGCCTTGAGGGCGAGGTAGGTGTCGGCGAGGGCGGGAGCCAGGTCGTCGGGGAGCCGTTCGACCACCTCGACGCCGGCTCGACGCAGCTCGACCGTGACGGCGCGGCGCTCCAGCCCCGCGCGCTCGGCCGCCGCGGCGTCGAACAGGTCGGCCGAGGTCTCGCGACCCCGGCGCAGCGCCTCGGCCTCGGGATCGGTCGCGGACGCCACCACCACCTGGTGGTCGCCCGCCAGCGTGGCGGCGACCTGCACGAGACCGGTCTCGACCGAGCTCGCCTCGACGGCGGTGACCAGCACCACCAGCGCTCGCTGCGACAGCCGGTCCCGCACGAGCTGGGCCACCAGCGTCCAGTCCGGCTCCACGAGCCGGGGGTGGACGGGTGCGACGGCGGCCGCCATCGTCGACATCACGGCCGAGGCGTGCGTGCCGCTCACGCGTGCCCGCACCTCCCGGTCCACGGCGACCAGCTCCACCCGGTCGCCCGCCCGGGTCGCCAGCGCGGTCAGCAGCAGCGCGGCCTCGATGCCGGCGTCGAGCCGCGGGGCGTCGCCGAGGCGGGCGGCGGACAGCCGCGCGGTGTCGAGCACGATCAGCACGCGCCGGTCGCGCTCGGGGCGCCACGTCCGCACGACCATCTCCTGACGGCGGGCCGTGGCGCGCCAGTCGATCGCACGGACGTCGTCGCCCATCACGTACTCGCGGAGCGAGTCGAACTCGGTGCCGGGCCCGCGGACGTTGACGGCGCTACGACCGTCCATCTCGCGCAGCCGCGCCAGCCGCGACGGCAGATGGCGGCGCGAGGAGAACTCGGGCAGCACCCGCAGCGTCCCCGGCACCGGGATCGATCGCTGCCTGCCGGCGATGCCCAGCGGCCCGAGCGTACGGAGCGTCACGCGATGGGGCAGCAGGTCGCCGCGCCGCACCGGCAGCAGCGGGGTGCTGACCCTGCGCGCCTCGCCCGGCTGGATGTCGAGCGGGTGCCGGTTGCGCTCGGCGCCGGCCGTCGGCTGCCAGGCGTCGCGGACGACACCGCGCAGCCGCCGCCCACCGGTGTTGACCAGCGTGAGGGTCGAGGTCGCAGGCTCGGTCAGCCGCACCGCCGGCAACCGGCCACGGGTGATCGCGACCTTCGCCGGCGAGGCCGCCAGCGCCGCGTCCAGGATCACGAGCGCGAGCCAGATCAGCAGCCAGGTACCGACCGTCGCCATCTGCGGCAGCAGCAGCACGGGCACCAGGCCCAGTGCTGCCAGCGCGACGGCTCGCCAGGTGATCGACATGTCTGCTCGGCGCTCCGCTCAGCGCGGGACGGGCACGGTCGCGAGCACGCCCTCGAGGACCGAGGAGGTGCTGACGCCCTCGAGCTCGGCCTCGGCGCGCAGCTGCACGCGGTGCCGCAGCGTGGGGAGCGCGAGCGACTTGACGTCGTCGGGCGTCACGAACGTGCGGCCGGTCAGCCACGCCCACGCGCGCGAGGTGGCGAGCAACGCCGTCGCACCACGGGGCGAGACACCCAGCGACAGCGACGGCGAGGTGCGGGTGGCCCGGCAGATGTCGACGATGTAGCCGAGCACCTCCGGACCGACCTGGACCTGGCGCACCTCCTCGCGGGCCTGCGCGAGGTCGTCCGCACCGGCCACCGGGGAGACCCCGGCGGCCTGCAGGTTGCGGGGGTCGAAGCCGTCGCTGTGGCGCTGCAGCACGCCGATCTCGTCGGTGCGCTCGGGCAGCGGCAGCACGAGCTTGAGCAGGAACCGGTCGAGCTGGGCCTCGGGCAGCGGGTAGGTGCCTTCGTACTCGACCGGGTTCTGGGTGGCGATCACCACGAACGGGTCCGGCAGCGGGCGGGGCGTGCCGTCGACGCTGACCTGTCGCTCCTCCATCGCCTCGAGCAGCGACGCCTGGGTCTTCGGAGGCGTGCGGTTGATCTCGTCGGCGAGCATGAGGTTGGTGAACACCGGGCCCTCGCGGAAGGAGAACTCCGAGGTGCGCGCGTCGTAGACCAGCGAACCGGTCACGTCACCGGGCATCAGGTCCGGCGTGAACTGCACGCGCTTCATTTCGAGGTCGAGCGCGGCGCCCAACGTGCGCACCAGCAGCGTCTTCGCCACGCCCGGCACGCCCTCGAGGAGCACGTGGCCGCGGCACAGCAGCGCGATCACCAGACCGGTGACCGCCGCGTCCTGACCGACGACGGCCTTGGCCACCTCGGTGCGCAGGCTGGCCAGCTTGGTCCGCACCTCGGAGCCGGGTCCCTGCTCGGGCGGCAGCTCGGGCTGCGCGAGCACACCGGTCTCGGACCCCTGCTGCTCCGGTTGCTGGGGGTCGTAGCCCTGGGGTGCGTAGGGACCCGGGCCGTAGCCGTAGGGCTGCTCGGACTGCTGCGGCTGCTGCTGCTGCGGCGGCCCGTAGCCGTACGGCTGCTGAGGCTGCTGCTCCGGCTGCTGGGGCTGGTACGGCTGCTGGGGCTGGTACGGCTGCGTCATGCGCGCTGGACCTCGCTTTCGAGGGTGTCGAGGGCTTGGGTGAGAGAGCCGAGGCCCTCGTCGGTGGTCGGGGGTGGTCCGTAGAGGACGTCGAAGATCGACTCGTGGCTGCGGCCGCTCGCCCGTGCGAGGGTGTCGACGACCTGGTCGCGGCCGGCGTGGCTCGGCAGCCCGACCCGACCGGCGACGCGGGCGACGAAACCTGCGCGCAGCGCCGCGGCGGCGTGCGCGTGCGCACCCGCGCGCCGGTACAGACGCCCGCGGCCGCGGGTGGTCTCAGAGGCCTTGACCTGGACCGGCAGCGGCTCGACGACGACCGGACCGAGCCGGCGCCCGCGCCAGAGCACGATCGCGACGCCGACGAGGAACAGCTGGAGGACCACCGGGGCAGGGAGGGGGAACTGGTCGGCGAGGGTCTCGGTGCCGAAGCCGTCGTTCGGGTCCGGGACGTACCAGACCAGCCGGTCGTGCGCGCCGAGGGAGCGGAGCACCAGCGCGGCGTTGCCGGCCACGGGCAACCCGGTGTTGGTGAGCATCCAGCCGTCGGTGAGGACCCGCCACGTCTGGTCGCCCTCGGTCCAGGTGGCGTACAGACCGCTCTCGCCGGCCTGGAAGCAGGTCTCGACGTCGCCGCTGACGACCGCGCCGCCGGCGGTGATGCTCTCGGCAGCCACGGCGTGCTCGTCCTCGCAGTCGACCGGCCGGCTCGCCCGCTGCGTGTAGGAGTCGATCTCGATGCGGTCGGTCAGGGCGCTGAGGCTGCCGCCACCGAGGTTGGCCAGCACGATGTCGGCCTCGACCTCCGCGATCGCCTGCTGCTGCTCCGGGCGCAGGGTGTCGGCGTCGAGCACGAGCAGGGTGCTCCCGGCCTCGGCCTCGGCGATCGCCGCCGCGGTGGTCCGGACATAGGTCACGTCGACGCCCTGCTCCTCGAGCACCTGTGCCGCGGCACGCGCGCCACGTGGGTCAGGGTTGTCGGGGGCGTAGGCCACGTCCGAGGTCCTCCGGGTGGTCAGCTGGGCGACGAGCACGGCGACGAGCAGCAGCGCGACGACAGCGACGACGATCGTCACCGTGCGGCGGCGACCGGCGGCGGTGCTCGTCTCGGGTCCTCGCTCGCCCGCGCCGTAGCCGCGCGCGACGATCGTGGGAGCGCTCGTGGCGGTGTCCGTGCTGCTCATCGTGGCGCCACCAGCTCGCTCTCGGCGAGGTCACCGGTGCGCGAGGGGCGCGTGCCGGCGACCTGGCGATCGACCCCACGCAGCCACGCGTCGTCGTCGGCCGTCGGGACGAGATCGCCGTAGCAGACGCCGTCGAACATCTCGGCGGCGCGCCGCAGCGCGTCCGCGCAGGGCGCGAGCCGGGCGCCGGCGGCGATGGCGGCCTCGTGGGCGGTGCGGCCCTGCCGGTCCTCGAGCACCGCGCGCTCGTCGAGGGAGCGGACGATGGCCCGGTACCGCTCGAGCACCGCCGTGCCGTACTCGCCCGCGGCGGCCGCGGCGTCGGCGGCTCTGCGCAGCGCGGCCGAGGTGCGCTCGTCGCCGTCGAGGACCTCGACGCTGCCCTGCCCGCGGCGCAGGCGGCGGCGACGGATCGGGCCGCCGACGAGCAGCGCGATCCCCACGACGACGGCCAGCACCAGCAGCACCACCAGCGGCATCAGCACCGGACCGAGCGAGCCGCTCGAGTCGAAGATCCGCTCCCACAGGTCGTTCAACCAGTCCAGGAACCGGTCCCACAGACTGGGGGAGCGGTCGTAGATCGCCTTCTCCAGCTCACGCTCGGCCCACGAGCGTGCCTCGTCGGCGTCGGGCGTGAGCGGCGGCTCCCGCGGGACCGCGAGGCCCAGCAGTCCCGGACCGTGCACCTCAGACGCCCTCGGCCGCCGCCGCCGCGAGCTCGACGTCCAGACCCTCGCGGCGGATCCGGATGTCGATGTACAGAAGGGC
The DNA here is from genome assembly GCF_009733815.1 of Pseudactinotalea suaedae. Classification (GTDB taxonomy): domain Bacteria; phylum Actinomycetota; class Actinomycetes; order Actinomycetales; family Beutenbergiaceae; genus Pseudactinotalea; species Pseudactinotalea suaedae. The sequence continues at coordinate 278,059 of NZ_WNXY01000007.1, read as the reverse complement.
GATGACGCCCGCGACGAAGGGGGTGGTGATCGCCGCCGCCACCACGGTGCCGACCAGCTGCGCGATCGTCATGCCCGTGACGCCGCCGATCACCTGGCCGAGCATCCCGATCGGCGCCGACACGATGCCGGCGACGATCGCCACGAGGATCGACGTCAGCAGGTAGATGCCCGCGATCCGCCAGAACGAGGTCCGCGTCAGCTGCCAGGAGCGCCGCACCGCGGCAACCACCCCGGACCGCTCGAGCACGAGCACCGGGGTCGCCAGCACGGTCGCGACGACCACGAACAGCAGCGCTGCGATCGCGAGCACCAGCCCGAGCAGCGCCAGGCCGAGGGTCAGCCCGAGGTCACCGCTGGCACCCGCGACGAACGCGGGCACGAAGCACACGATCATGACGAGCGCGGCGGCGATACTGATGAGCAGCGTCAGCGCGATCAGCTTCCACAGCTGCGGCCGCACCAGCTTCCACAGCTCACCCAGGGGAAGTGTGCGCCCGATCACCGACTGGCTGACACTGTGGATGAGCACGCCGTTGAGCGCCGTGGTGACGACGAAGCTGACGACGCCGCTGAGCAGGCTGGGCAGCAGCGAGGCGCTCAGGGTTCCGTACAGCTCATCGAGGTCCGCCTCGGTCGGGGTCTGACCGGCCCACCGGTTGAGCTCCTCCGACAGGCCCCACGTGAACGCGCCCTGGATGATGGTCACGACCGCGACGACGACCGCCGCGAGCCCGAACATCACCAACGGGTTCGCGCGGATCGCCTTGAACGCGCCGTCGTAGATCTCGCCCATCGTGAGCGGCCGCAGCGGGATGATCCCGGGCTGTGCCACCGGCGGGAACGGGCCCTGACCGGGCGCTCCGAACTGGCCGTAGGCCTGGGGCGAGCCGTAGCTGGGCACCTGGGGCGCGTCGCCCCAGCCGGTGCCCTGACCGTGGTACTGGTCCCCGCCCCCGGGCGGCGGCGTCGGTGTGCTCACTGTTGTTCCCCTTGCTCACATCCTCGGGCGCCCATCCTCGCACGCACGCCGGGCGCGGGGGCCCGCGGGCACCGCTCTGGGGCGCTGCGGCGTTGCCCGGGCACCGAACCCGGGCCCTGGTGCGACCATAGGGCCATGAGCCCACGCGTCCTGGTTGTCGATGACGACGCCGCGCTGTCGGAGATGATCGGTATCGTCCTGCAGTCCGAGAGCCTGGAACCGGTCTTCTGCTACGAGGGCACCGGCGCCCTCGAGGCGTTCCGGTCCAGCCAGCCCGACCTCGTCCTGCTCGACCTGATGCTCCCCGGCATCGACGGCATCGAGGTGTGCGGGCAGATCCGGGCGGAGTCGGGTGTCCCGATCATCATGCTGACCGCCAAGAGCGACACCACCGACGTGGTCAGCGGGCTCGAGGCCGGCGCCGACGACTACATCGCCAAGCCGTTCAAGCCCAAGGAGCTGGTGGCGCGGATCCGGGCCAGGCTCCGCCGTCACGACGGGCCGGACACCGAGCGCCTCCTGATCGGCGACCTCGTGATCGACGTCGCCGGGCACCGGGTGACCCGCGGCGAGGAGGTCATCAACCTCACCCCGCTGGAGTTCGACCTCATGGTCGCGCTCGCCCGCAAGCCGTGGCAGGTGTTCTCGCGCGAGGTGCTGCTCGAGCAGGTCTGGGGCTACCGGCACCAGGCCGACACCCGGCTGGTGAACGTGCACGTGCAGCGGTTGCGCGCCAAGGTGGAGCAGGACCCGGAGAGTCCCGAGGTCGTCGTGACGGTGCGTGGCGTGGGCTACCGGGCCGGAGCCCCGCCGGCGCGATGAGCACCGGGGCTGAGCGGGCGGTCCCGCCGTGGCTGGAGCGGTTGCGCCGCCGGGGCCGCTCCGCGTGGCGGCGCACCCGCGCCCGGGTCCGGGCTCTCGCGCGTGCCTGGCGCCGGTCGCTGCGGGTGCGGGTGTCGGTGACGACGGTCGCCGTGGGGCTGATCGCCCTGCTGACGCTCGGGGCCGCGCTGTCGGGGCAGGTGCGCGACGCGCTCTACGACACCCGTGGCGAGGAGATCCTCACCGACGCCGCGGTGCGCGCAGAGCAGGTCCAGAGCGCCTTCGACTCCTCGAACGCGGCCCGGCTGCAGGACGTCCAGCAGCTGGTCTGGGACGTCCTGAACTCGGTGCGGAGCACCGGCGGGCCGTCGGTGCTGCTGCTGCGGCTGCCGGGTCAGGGCACCCAGTTCCCGGAGTACGTCTCGGACTACGACCAGCGCGCCCTGATCAGGGACGCCCTGCGCGAGGCGGTCCGCGAGCAGGACACCCAGATGTGGCAGCCGGTCGCGATCGGCACCGCCGACGGCGTGGAGCCGGGCATCGCCGCCGGCTCCCTGGTGACGCTGCCGATCGCGGGTGAGCACGAGCTCTACTTCGTCTACAGCCTCGCCGAGGAGCAGGCCACGCTCGACCTGCTGCAGCGCGTGCTGCTCGTCGGCGCGTTCGCGCTGGTGCTGCTGCTGCTGGTGATGACCTGGTACCTCACCAAGCAGGTGCTCAACCCCGTGCAGCAGGCCGCTCGGACCGCCGGCCGGCTCGCGGACGGGCTGCTCGACGAACGCATGGACGTCCACGGCGTCGACGAGCTGGCCGTGCTGGCGCGCTCGTTCAACGAGATGGCGCAGAGCATGCAGGACCAGATCGAACGGCTCGCGCACCTGTCGACGATGCAGCAGCAGTTCGTCTCGGACGTCTCGCACGAGCTCCGCACGCCGCTGACCACCATCCGGATGGCGAGCGAGGTGCTGAACAGCGCGCGAGGTGACTTCGGTCCGACCGAGGCGCGCTCGGCCGAGCTGCTGGCCACGCAGCTCGACCGGTTCGAGTCGCTGCTCGCGGACCTGCTGGAGATCTCCCGGTTCGACGCCGGAGCAGCCACCCTCGACGTCGAGGAGGCCGACCTGCGCGTCGTCGTCGAGCGCGTGATCGACATCGTCGAGCCGCTCGCCGAGCAGCGCGGCTCCCACATCGTGAGCACGCTGCCCGACCGGCGCGTCCGCGTCGACATGGACAGCCGCCGCGTGGAACGGGTGCTGCGCAACCTGCTGGTCAACGCCGTCGAGCACGGCGAGGGCGAGCCGATCGAGGTGCTGATGGCCGCGGACGCGCGCGCGGTGTCGGTGCTCGTGCGCGACCACGGCATCGGCATGACCGCGACCGAGGCGGAGCGCGTGTTCGACCGGTTCTGGCGAGCCGACCCCGCGCGGCGCAGGACCCTCGGGGGCACCGGTCTGGGGCTGGCGATCTCGCTCGAGGACGCGCGGCTGCACGGTGGCACGCTCGAGGCGTGGGGATCGCCCGGCGAAGGAGCCTCGTTCCGGCTGACGCTGCCGCTGCGCGCGGGGCTGGAGATCCAGCAGCACCCGCTGGAGCTGCGGCCGCCGCGGGAGCACGTGGAGCCGGAGGTGCACCGGGACCCGGCCGGCCCGCACGCGCTGCCGGACGACTTCATGGCGGAGATCAGCGAATGAGGACCCGACGACTGCTCGCCGTCGCCACGGTCGTGCTCGTGGCGCTCACGGGCTGCCTGTCGCTGCCCACCGACGGCGGCGTCGCGGAGGGCCGCGGGGGACCACCGGTCGACAGCGGCATCGAGGTCGTCGCGCCCGGCCCGGCGGAGGACGCCTCGGAGGAGGCGATCGTGCAGGGTTTCCTGCTCGCCTCCAGCTTCGGGCTGGGCGACGACTTCGCACGCGCCCGCGAGTTCATGACCGTCGCAGGCGCCTCGCAGTGGAACTCCCTGGGCGGCGTCACGGTGTACTCGGACGCGGTCCCGCTCGAGGTCACGGTCGAGGGTGCGGTCGCGGGATCGGTCGGGAGCTCGGTGACCGTGGCGGCGACCGTGGCGGCGACCGTGGCGCCTGACGGCAGCTACACCGAGGCGGCGCCGGGAACCCGGCAGGAGTTCCACTTCCAGCTGGTGCAGATCGCGGGTGACCAGTGGCGCATCAGCCAGCTCGAGGCGGGCGTGCTGATGAGCGAGGTGACCTTCGGGACCCAGTACCGCGAGGTGCCGATCTACTTCCTCAGCGGGGACGAGGAGCCGCGGTTCGTCCCCGACCTGCGCTGGTTGCCACGCTCGAGCGCCGTGCGGGGTTCGGTGCGCGCGCTGCTCGGCGGACCCGTCGACTGGCTGACCTCACCCGCCGTCGTCACGGCGTTCCCCGGCGGGACCGAGCTGGCGATCGAAGGGGTCCAGATCGACGACCGGGTCGCCACGGTCTCCCTCAGCACCGAGTTCCTCGACGCCAGTGCGGCCGACCGGGCGTATGCGCAGAAGCAGCTGGCCGAGACCCTTCGGCAGCTCGGCCAGGTGAACCGGGTGCAGATCAGCGTGGACGACAACGTGCTGCCGATCGAGGAGTCGCTGGCCCCGATCGAGGCCACGCCGGTCCCGGTCCGCGGCCCGGTCGTGGCCACGGGTGAGGGGCTGGGCCTGCTGAGCGGCAACGGCCTCAGCCAGCTCGCCGGTGGCTACGGCGTGCCCGGCGGGCTCGACGCGCTCGCGCTCCCGTACGCGGCCGGCCCCCTCGTGGGGCTGGTCGGCTCACGCACCCTGGTCGCGCTCGCCGAGGGCGGCGGGGAACCGACGGTGCTGCACGCGCCGGACGCCCCGCTGCTGGCGCCCTCCTACGACGCCCACGGCTGGGTGTGGACCGGCCCGACCGGGACCGCGACGAACCAGGGCCAGCTCGTCGTGGCGAACCCGGTCGCCGGCGCGACCGAGGCCGTGGCGGTCCCGGACCTGGCAGGCGCGGACGTCGTCGCCATCCGCGTCAGCCGCGAGGGCGCCCGGCTCGCCTACGCGGTCAGGACCACCACCTCGGTCATCGTCTACGTGGCCGCGATCGAACGGGACTCCTCGGGTCGACCGGTCGCCGTGTCGCAGGGGCAGCCGATCGGAGCGCCGCTGACGAACGTCCGCGACCTGGTGTGGGTCGACGACGTCGAGCTCGGGGTGCTGGGTGCCGACGGCGAGGCGGCCCTCACGGTGCTGCTCGTCGGGGTCGGCGGCCAGACGGCGCCGCTGCCCACGGTCGAGGGCGCCATCGCGGTCGCGGCCGGCGACGGTCGACGCGAGCTGTTCCTCGTCACGGCCGCCGGTGATCTGTACGGCCGCAGCGGCAACGGGTGGCGACGTATCGACGAAGACGAAGGGGTGCTCGCGGCGGCCTTCGCCGGGTGATCCACAGGACGCCGCGACGTGCCGCTGTCCACAGGCGGGGCTCGCACCGGAGCCGCCACGCGCTCGAAAGCGCGATGCTGACGGGATGGCCGGAGCTCCACGCCAAGGTGAGGCCGCCGCCGTGCTCCGCGCGCTCGGCCGGCTGGTGCTGCCGCAGGAGTGCGCCGGCTGCGGGCGGCCGGACCGGGCGCTGTGCCGCCGCTGCACCGCGCTGCTCGGGGAGCCGCAACGGTGCGAGGAGCTGACGCAGCACCTGGGGACGCCGGAGTACGCGCCGCATCAGCGCCCACCGCTGCCCACGTGGGCGCTCGCGGTCTACGCGGGACCGGTCCGGCACGCCGTGCTGGCCTGGAAGTCCGGTGGCCGGCCCGACCTCGCGGCACCGCTCACCGCCGCCGTCGAGCGCGCGGCCGGGGCGGTGGCCCAGATCGAGTGGCCGACGACGGAGGGTCGCGTTCTCGTGGTCCCGGCACCCTCGGGTGCGGCTCGGCGCAGGGCCGGCCGGTTCGTCGTCGGTGAGCTGGCCGACGCGCTGGGCCGCGGTCTGGCGGCCACGACGGGACGCGAGGTCGCCGTCGTCGACCCGCTCCGCCGTCGTGAGGGGAGCGGCCACCTGCTGGGAGCCGCGGCACGGAGCAGGGACCGGGCGCGGGCCGTGCGCTGCCGAGGGCGGTTGCCGGAGGGCTGCGCGTGCCTGCTCGTGGACGACGTCGTCACCACGGGGGCGACGCTCGCCGCCAGTGCGGATGCGCTGCGGGCAGCCGGTGGCGTGGTCGTGGGAGCGGTCGCGCTCGCGGTGACCGCCCCGCCCGGATCAGGGGTCATCGATCTGTCAGGTCCAGGCAAAGAAACCCAGCGAATCCTCAGGGAGGTGGACTAGCGTCGACACATGATCCCCGACCCCGCCCGAGCTGCAGAGCTGGGAGAGCGGGGGGTGATGCCACGACCAGCAGAGCCGCGCGGGTGGTCCGTGCGGTGAACCAGCAGCCGTGGTCGGCACCGACCACGGCACGAGGTACTCACGGAGGTTCTGTTCACCATGGAGATCGTGGTCGTCAGCCGACACACCGAGGTAACCGAGCGGTTCCGCAGGCACATCGAGGGCAAGCTCGCGAAGGTGGGCCAGCTGCAGCCCTACGCCCAGCGCGTCGACGTCGAGATCATGCACGAGGCGAACCCACGCATGGCCGAGGTGGCCGAGCGTGTGGAGCTCACGCTCCGTGCCAAGGGGCCGATCGTGCGAGCCGAGGCGAGTGCCTCGGACCGCTACGCGGCGCTCGACCTCGCCACGACCAAGCTCCTCGAGCGGCTGCGCAGGCACCAGGACCGACGCAAGTCCCGGCACCACGGACGCGGTGAGCACGGCGACCACGTCGCTCCCGCGCCGGAGGCCTCGACCGAGGTCGAGGCCGAGGTCGAGGAGACCAGCTTCGGCGGACCGCTCGAGCCGGGCGTCGCCGTCGAGCAGCAGCTCGGTGACTCACCGGTGGTGATCCGTCAGAAGGTCCACGACACCGAGCCGATGACCGTGGATGACGCCGTCGCCGAGATGGAGCTCGTCGGGCACCCGTTCTTCCTGTTCATCGAGGCGGAGTCCCACCAGCCAGCGGTCGTCTACCGCCGCAAGGGCTGGACCTACGGCGTCATCCGACTGAACACGACCACCCAGCCGGCCGAGGTGGCCGCGTCCGCGTGACCTGACGCCGGGTCCGCCGGGCGAGCGCGTCGCGCCCGGCGGACCCGTGGCGAGCGGCATCTGTCGGTGGCAGCCGCCATAGTGGACCGGTGGCCACGAGCAGCTCGACGACGACCCGCAGGCTGACCCTCGCCCAGGCGCGCAGGGTGGCGATCCACGCGCAGGGCCTGGCACGAACCGGCCGGCAGGCGCGTCCCAGCGGTGCCGTCACGATGGCGCACCTGCAACGCACCATCGACCGTGTCGGGCTGTTCCAGATCGACTCGGTCAACGTGATCGCGCGAGCCCACTTGCTGCCGGCGTTCTCGCGGCTCGGGCCCTATGACGCCGGGCTGATCGACCGCGCCTCCCGGGGCACCCCCTCCCGGCCGCGGCGGTTGATGGAGTCCTGGGCCCATGTCGCGGCCTACGTGCCACCCGAGACGTTCCACCTGCTGCGGTACCGGATGCGACGGTTCGCCGAGCGCGGCTTCGCCGCCGAGGTGCGCACCAAGCATCCCGAGGTCTACGCCCACGTGCTCGACGTCGTCGCGGAGCAGGGGCCGATCACGGCCGGCCAGATGCACGAGCTGCTCGGCCACGAGCGCGGCCCCAAGGAGCACTGGGGGTGGAACTGGTCGGTCGCCAAGCAGGTGCTCGAGGCCTGCTTCTTCACCGGTGAGCTCGCCGTCGCTCACCGGACGTCGCAGTTCGAGCGGGCCTACGACCTGACCGAACGGGTGCTGCCGCCGGCGCTGGTGGGTCTGGCGGAGGTGGAGGAGCGCGAGGCGGTCACCACGCTCGTCGACGCGGCGGCGCGCGCCCACGGCATCGGCACGATCGGCTGCTTCGCCGACTACTTCCGGATGAGCGTCGCCCAGGCCACCGCTGCGGTGCAGCTGCTCGTGGAGCGAGGACGGCTGGAACCGGTCGAGGTGTCCGGCTGGTCCCGGCCGGTGTATCTGCACGCCGAGGCGAGCCTGCCGCGCGTGACGCACGCACGTGCGCTGCTCGCACCGTTCGACCCGCTGGTCTTCGAGCGGCGCCGGCTGCTGGAGCTGTTCGGCATGCACTACCGGATCGGCATCTACACCCCGGCGGCGCAGCGCACCGACGGCTACTACGTGCTGCCCTTCCTGCTCGGCGACCAGGTCGCCGGGCGCACCGACCTCAAGGCGGACCGGGCACGGGGAACCCTGGTGGTGCGCACCGCGTTCAAGGAGGCGGAGGGCCCGGCCGCGCCGGTGGTCGCGTCCGAGATGGCTGAGGAGCTGCGCGCGTCGGCGCAGTGGCTCGGGCTGTCGCGGATCGAGATCGCCGACGATGCGCGAGGCGACCTCGTGGGGGCGTTGCGTCACGTCCTCTGAGGCGGCCGCGCGCCGGGGGAGGCCCCGCACGTACGATGGTCGGCAGCCAGCCGCATGTTCCCCAGCAGCACCAGGAGCCAGTGTGTCCGTTCTCGATCGCATCCTTCGCATGGGCGAGGGGCGCGTGCTCAAGCGTCTGAGCGCGCTCACCACCCAGGTCAACGCGCTCTCGGACGTGATGGCGGACCTCTCGGACGCCGAGCTGCGAGCCGAGACCGAGGCGTTCAAGCAGCGCATCGCCGACGGCGCCACCCTGGACTCGCTGCTGCCCGAGGCCTTCGCCGTCGTCCGCGAGGCGACCGACCGGACGCTGGGGCAGCGACACTTCGACGTCCAGATCATGGGTGGTGCGGCGCTGCACCTCGGCAACATCGCCGAGATGAAGACCGGTGAGGGCAAGACCCAGACCGCGCTGCTGCCCGCCTACCTGAACGCGTTGTCGGGCAAGGGCGTGCACGTCGTCACGGTCAACGACTACCTGGCCTCCTACCAGAGCGATCTGATGGGCCGCGTGTTCCGGTTCCTCGGCCTGACCACCGGCACCGTCGTGTCCGGGCAGACGCCGGACGTGCGGCGCGAGCAGTACGCCGCCGACGTCACCTACGGCACCAACAACGAGTTCGGTTTCGACTTCCTGCGCGACAACATGGCGTGGAGCGCCGAGGAGCTCGTGCAGCGCGGCCACAACATGGCGATCGTCGACGAGGTCGACTCGATCCTCATCGACGAGGCCCGTACCCCGTTGATCATCTCGGGTCCCGCCTCCGGCGACATCAACAAGTGGTACGCCGAGTTCGCGCGGGTCGCGAAGCGGCTGCGTGCCGACGAGGACTACGAGGTCGACGAGAAGAAGCGCACCGTCGGGGTCCTGGAGCCCGGCATCGCGAAGGTCGAGGACCACCTCGGCATCGACAACCTGTACGAGTCGCTGAACACCCCGCTGATCGGGTTCCTCAACAACGCGATCAAGGCCAAGGAGCTCTTCGCCCGCGACAAGGACTACATCGTCAAGTCGGGCGAGGTGCTGATCGTGGACCAGCACACCGGTCGCGTGCTCCCGGGGCGTCGCTACAACGAGGGCATGCACCAGGCGATCGAGGCGAAGGAGGGCGTCGCGATCAAGGCGGAGAACCAGACGCTCGCCACGATCACGCTGCAGAACTACTTCCGCCTCTACGACAAGCTGGCCGGGATGACCGGTACCGCCGCGACCGAGGCCGCGGAGTTCGCCAACACCTACAAGATCGGCGTTGTCCCGATCCCCACCAACCGCACGATGGTGCGCGTGGACCAGTCGGACTTCGTCTACAAGAACGAGTCAGCGAAGTTCGACGCGGTCGTGGCCGACATCGTCGAGCGGCATGCCGACGGGCAGCCGGTGCTGGTCGGCACCACCAGCGTCGAGAAGTCCGAGCTGCTCAGCAAGCTGCTGAAGAAGCAGGGCGTCCCGCACGAGGTCCTCAACGCCAAGCAGCACGCGCGCGAGGCGGCGATCGTCGCGATGGCCGGCCGCAAGGGCGCGGTCACGGTCGCCACGAACATGGCCGGTCGCGGTACCGACATCATGCTCGGAGGCAACGCCGAGTACATCGCCATCGAGGCGATGGCGCAGATGGGGCTGGACCCCGTCGAGAACCCCGAGGAGTACGAGGCCGCCTGGCCCGCTGCGCTCGCCGAGGCCAGGACGTCCGTCGCGACCGAGCACGACGAGGTGACCGAGCTCGGAGGCCTCTACGTGCTGGGCACCGAGCGGCACGAGTCCCGGCGCATCGACAACCAGCTCCGCGGTCGATCCGGTCGCCAGGGCGACCCGGGGGAGTCGCGCTTCTACCTCTCGCTCGAGGACGACCTGATGCGGTTGTTCAACTCCGGGCTCGCCGAGCGGTTCATGAACGCGCCGGGATTCCCCGACGACCTGCCGCTGGAGTCGAAGATGGTCTCCCGCGGCATCGCCAGCGCCCAGTCCCAGGTCGAGGCTCGCAACTTCGAGATCCGCAAGAACGTCCTCAAGTACGACGACGTGCTCTCGCGTCAGCGTGAGGTCGTCTACGGCGAGCGCCGTCGGGTGCTCAACGGCGAGGACCTCACCGACCAGGTGCTGGCCTTCCGGGAGGAGGTCATCACCAACGTCGTCACCGAGGCCACGACCGCGGGCGTGCCGGAGGAGTGGGACCTCGAGCAGCTCTGGACCGACCTCAAGCAGATCTACCCGGTCTCGATCACCGTCGAGGACGTGATCGAGGAGGCCGGTGGGCTGACCAGGTTGACCCGGGAGATGCTGATCGACGAGCTGACCTCGGACGCGACGATCGCCTACGCCAAGCGCGAGGAGGAGCTGGGCAGCGATGTGATGCGCCAGCTCGAGCGGCGCGTGGTGCTGTCGGTGGTCGACCGCAAGTGGCGTGAGCACCTCTACGAGATGGACTACCTCAAGGAAGGCATCGGGCTGCGCGCGATGGCGCAGCGCGACCCGCTCGTCGAGTACCAGCGCGAGGGCTTCCAGCTGTTCCAGGCGATGGACGAGGCGATCAAGGAAGAGGTCGTCGGGTTCCTGTTCAACCTCGACGTCAAGGTTCCCGGCCAGGAGGACGCTCCCGCGGACGGCACCCAGGACGCGCCGGCCGACGGCACCGAGGACGTGCCTCCGGTCAGCACCGAGGACGCCCCGGTCGACGTGCCGGCACCGACCAAGGCGCCGCGGCAGCAGCAGGGCCGGCGGTCCGGCGGCAAGTCGATCCCGGCCAGGGCGAGCGCGCCCGACCCGTTGGGTGTGGGTGGGTTGCCGCAGCGGCCGGGGCAGCTGACGTACTCGGCGCCCTCGGGTGACGGCGACGGCGGGACCCGGGTCACCGGTTCGGCCCGGGGGGCGGCGAAGCCCGCTGCCGGCGCCTCGAGCGCCGGAGCGCCGGGTGGCGCCGCGGCGAGCTCGGCGAACCGTGAGGCTCGCCGTCGTGCTGCCAAGCAGGCGAAGAAGCGCAAGGGCTGATCCGCCCGCGCGACCGAGCGGCTCAGCCGATCTCGAGCGCGGTGGCGCGCCAGCGACCGCGGTAGACCTCGATCCGGATGGCTGCCGCGCGGACGCGCCGGCCGTCGTGGATCACGACCGCGGCCTCGTGGCGTGCCTCGTCGACCGCGCACACGTGCACGCGGAGCAGCCGCACACGTCGCGCGGTCGCCGGTGCGGTGTTCCCCAGGACCGCCCGCCGGCTGAGCATCTCGTAGAGGTCCGCGGTCAGCCAGCGTGCGAGCTGGGCCGGCGGGCGAGCGCCGAGCAGGACCTCCACGCAGGTGCGGACCATGGTGCCGCACCACATCGCCGGGTCCGGCAGGTCCTGCACGAGCGGTCGCGGCCAGGTCAGCGGCGGGGCGTCGTCGACCCGGCCCTCACGCTCGGGCTCGGGCGCACGGAAGGCGATCCGGTCCCAGGGGCGCAGCTCGTGCAGGTGCGCCGGACGCTGCGCCTCGGGTGCGGGGACGGCGGGGGTGATCGGATCGACGGCAGCCAGTGCGCTCATGCGTGCTCCTCGGGGTCGTGGTCGGGAGCGACGAGCACCTGACCGGGGTGGATGAGGTCGGGGTCGGGACCGATGACGTCGTGGTTCTCCGCGTACCAGGCCGGCCAGGCCGCGGCGACGTCGACGGCGGAGCTGCCCGCGGGCAGGTGGTGCTCGGCGATCGCCCAGAGGGTGTCGCCGGGAGCCACGGTGTAGCTGGGCGCGGGTGCCGTGGAGGAGGCCGCGTCGACCTCGGGTTCCGGCTGGCTCGACGGTTCCGACGGCTCGTCGGTGGCGTCGGCGGGTGGCGTCGCCGGGTCGTCGTCGGCTCCCCAGCCCAGGTCGTCGGCCAGCGCAGCCACAGGGCCCACGTCGGCGGGAGGCGGTGCTGCCACGGCGGGGGAGAACGCTGCGGCCGCGGCGACCGCGGCGCTGCCACCGGTCAGCAGCAACCGTCGCGCGAGCGGCGCGCCCCAGCGGTCGACGCGTCGCTCACCGGCGACCCAGGCGCGCCCGGCGGCGCGGGCGACCAGGCAGCTGAGCGTGGCGATCGCCGTCGCGAGGTACCACCCGAGCACGAGCACGCCGATGGCCAGGACGCCGAGCGTCACGACGTCGTCCGGCGTGCGCGGACCGGGCGTCATCGCCCGCCGCAGCAGGCCGAGGAGCAGCACGAGGCCGCTGAAGGTTGCTGCCGCGAGGGTGGCGGCACCGGCGACCCGACGATGCATGAAGAGCTCCTCGCGATTGACCGTGTTAGTTCATGTCAGTTCCTATCAGTATCCGCAGGTCTGGGTCCAGTGCTTCGCACCGGCATCTGTGGACGAGAGGTGCTGTGCCGTACCGTGGCCGCGTGCGGTGGGACGCCCTCTTTGCCGATCTGCAGGCCCAGTGGGAGGCGGAGCGCCGCGCGGACGACGACGCCGAGATCCGCGAGCTCGCCGAGGCCGAGGCGGCCGGCACCCGGTTCGGCGACCGGCTGCGGGCACGCCTGGGTGCTCCGCTGACGCTGCGCCTGGTGGACTCCTCGGACCGCGTGGGCGTCGTCAAGGACGCGGCCCCGGAGTGGGTGCTGCTGGCCGAGGGCGAGCGACGTCACCTGGTGCCGGTGGCCGCGATCGCGATGGCCTGGCCGCTAGCCGGTGCGGCGCCGGCGCCGGGCGCGATCGAGCGTGGCCTCGGGCTGGGCCACGTGCTGCGTGCGCTCGCGGGCGAGGGGCAGGCTGTCGTGGTGCGCAGCCGTGGCGGCGACCAGACCGGGCTGCTCGTGCGGGTGGGTGCCGATCACGTCGACGTCGCGGCGGGGCTGGGCATCCTCAGCGTCCCGTGGTCGGCGCTGCTGAGCGTGTCCTCGACCTGACGGCCGGGTCAGTCGCGCGCCTGCGCGCCCTCGCGCAACCGCTGCTCCTCCACGGCGTAGCGGTGCTCGATGTAGGACTCCAGCGCGGTGCGCTCGACCCGCCACGTGCCCTTGCCGCCGATCTGGATCGCCCGGAGCTCGCCGCTGCGCACGAGTGCCCGTACGGTGGGCATCGGCACCTGCAGCACCTCGCAGACATCGGCGAGCGACAAGAAGCGCGGCTCCATGGGGGAAGTCTCGCACCTCCGAGGTGGTCGTCGCCGCATCGGCGGTGAGCTGTGGACGGCGGCGCGTCGCACGGTGAGCAGCGTGTGGACAACGGGCTGCAGCGGCCGGACGGACTGATCCATAATGGCCGCCACGATCACAGCCGAAGGGGGTAGCCGTGACGGATGCCGGTGGGGGACGCATGCGCAGGCCGAGCTGGCGCGACCCGAGGCTGGGTGTCGGGATCCTGCTCGTCGTCGCCTCGGTCGCCCTCGGCTCCTGGGCGGTCTCGCGCGCCGACGCGACCGTCGAGGTGTACCAGGCGGACACCGCGCTGACCCCGGGCGATGTCGTCGAGGTCGCCGACCTGCAGGTCGTGCAGGTGCGGCTCGACGGCGTCGAGGGGGTGTACCTGGTGCCCGGAGCCGATCTCGAGACCGCCGTGATCACCCGGACGGTCGGTGCCGGCGAGCTGGTGCCGCTCTCCTCGTTGGGCTCGCAAGAGCAGCTCGAGCTGCGGCCTGTGCAGATCGCGATGTCCGCGGCGATGCAGGACCTGGTCACGGCGGGCAGCCGTGTCGAGCTGTGGGTCGCGATGCCCGACCCCACCTCCCCGCAGGGCGGCCTGCTGGCGCCTGAGCTCCTGGTCGAGGACGTCGAGGTCCGTGACGTGCACGCCGACACCTCGGTGTTCGCGGGCGCCGACTCGGTGCAGGTCCAGGTCCTGGTCCACGAGGACGCCCTGCCCGATCTGCTGGCCGCGCTCGCGGCCGACGGTCAGGTCACGATCGTTCCGGTCCTCGGCGGGGTCGGCTGAGCGTGAGCCACGGGGTCCTGGTCGCGCTCGTCGGCGATCTCGAGCAAGCGACCGTCACGCGTGTGGACGCCTCGCCGGACCTGGTCGTGGTGAGGCGCTGCGCGGACGTCGCGGAGCTGGTGGCCGCCGCGCTGGCCGGGCTCGGTTCTGTGGCCGTGATCGACGCCGAGCACGAGCCGGACCGCTCGCTCGTGGCCCGGCTCGCCCAGGCGGGCACCAGCACGGTCGTCGTGTGCGACGAGCGGGACCGGCAGCGCTACACCGCGATGGGTGCCGCCGTCGTGGCGGCGGACGAGGGCGTGGCTGCGGTCGTCGCTGCGACGGCGGCCGCCGCCGCGGCCGTGCCGACGGCGGTGGCCGAGATCGTCCACCAGGAGGAGACGAGTGCGCAGGAGCCTCGGCGTGGTGGTCTCGTGGTGGTGTGGGGCCCCACGGGCGCGCCGGGTCGCACCACCGTCGCGATCAACCTCGCCGCCGAGATCGCCGCGACGGGTCAGCGGGCGCTGCTGATCGACGCCGACATCTGGGGGGCCGCGGTGGCCCCCTCGCTCGGGCTGCTCGAGGAGTCCGCCGGGATCGCGGCGGCGGTCCGTGCCGCCGACCAGGGGACCCTGGACGAGGCGTCCTTGCTGCGGCTGTGCGCGCAGGTCGGTGACGGGCTGCTGGTGCTGCCGGGCCTGCCGCGGGCGACGCGCTGGCGCGAGGTCTCCGGTGCCGGCATCGACGGGGTCTGGGCTCCCGCTCGCCGTCTCGTCGACTGGGTCGTGGTCGACGCCGGGGTCTGGGTTCCCGACGACGACCGCGCGGGCGGCTTCGACGCCGTGCTCGGTCAGCGACGCAACGCGGTGACCACGTCGGCGCTGGCCGACGCGGACGCGCTCGTGATGGTCGGCGCGGCCGAGCCGATCGGGATCCAGCGGCTGGTGCAGGCGTTGCTGGACCTGGACGGACGCCCCGGCGTGCCCTCCCGCCGCCACGTGGTGGTCACCCGCGTGCGGGCGGAGGCGGCCGGTCCACGGCCGGCGGACTCGGTGCGGGAGGCGCTGCACCGCTTCGCGGGCGTCGGCGACGTGCTGATCGTCCCCGACGACCGGTCGGCGTGCGACAAGGCCAGCCTCGGCGGCGCGACGCTCGTGGAGAGCGCGCCGAAGTCGCCCGCGCGCGAGGCGATCGCCCGGCTCGCCGAGACCGTGACCGGTGTTCCTGCGCAGCTGCGGTCGCGGCGCCGCCGAGCCGGGCGGGGCGGCCGCGCGAGCACTGCGAGCACTGCCAGCACCTAGTCTCGGCACATGCGGATCTACCTGCCGGCACGCGCGGCCGACCTCGCCGCGGACTCGATCGCGGCGCGGGCGGCGCACGCCGTGACGCCGGCCCTGCGCTCGGCCTATCCCGGGGAGTCCGAGGAGGACCTCGAGGTGCCCGCCTTCCTCGCGGCCGCCGACACCTCGCTCGCGCTGCTCACGGCGACCGACGCGCCGGTGCGGGTCGTCATCGCCGCCGATGTCGGCGCGGCGGAGCCCGCGCGGGGCGAGGACCCGACCGAGGTGAGCGCCCCCGAGGTGCCGTGGTCCGCCGTCGTGAGCATCCATGTCGACGACCCGGACGACGGCGAGGCGGCCGCGCTGGTGAGGGCCGCCGTCGGCGGTGACGAGGAGGCGAGCGAGGCCGCGGGCGAGCTGGACCTGCTCTGGTTCGACGTCACCGAGCGCGAGCTGCTCCGGCGGCTGCTCGCCTGAGAAGCTGAGCCGCCGTCAGCGGGCACGGGCGGCGAGCGAGGAGATGACGTCCTCGTGCAGGTGGCCGTTCGAGGCCACGGCGTTGCCGCCGTACGGGCCGTCCTCCCCGGTCAGCGAGGAGAACCGGCCCCCGGCCTCGACGACGATGGGGACCAGCGCCGCCATGTCGTACAGCTCGAGCTCGGGCTCGCAGGCGATGTCGACGGCGCCCTCGGCGACCAGCATGTAGGACCAGAAGTCGCCGTAGGCACGGCTGCGCCAGCAACGCGCCTCCAGGTCGCGGAACTCCTCGCCCAGACCGGCGTCGTTCCACGAGGACAGGCTCGAGTAGGACAACGACGCGTCCTCGACCTTCGTGACCGCCGACACCGAGATCCGGCTCGCCTGCGACAGCGAGCGACCCGTCCAGGCCCCTGAGCCTCGGCCGGCCCACCAGCGCCGGCCGAGCGCCGGCGCGCTGACGAGCCCGACCACCGGGTCGTCGCCGTCGACCAGCGCGATCAAGGTCGCCCACACCGGGACGCCGCGGACGAAGTTCTTGGTGCCGTCGATCGGGTCGATCACCCATTGCCGCGCGCCGTGCCCTGTGACCCCGAACTCCTCCCCGAGCACCGCGTCGCGGGGCCGGGTCCGGGACAGCTGGCTGCGGACGATCTCCTCGGCCGAGCGGTCGGCGTCGGTCACGGGTGTGGTGTCGGGCTTCGTCTCGACCGTCAGGTCCTGGGCCTTGAAGCGCGCCATGGTCTGGCTGTCGACCTGGTCGGCGATGACGTGGGCGAGCCGCAGGTCGTCGTCGTACCGGGGCCGCGCGGGGGGATCCTGCATGGTCGACACGCTAGTCCAGGTCGGTGCGGCGCCCGGGGAGGCGGCCGTGGCCGAGACGGGTTGACCTCAGCGGCAGGGCCCGGCATGCTCGTCCTCGGGTGCACACCCTCCAGCGAAGGAGCTGTTCCGATGGTGCGTCCTCGTCGTCTTCACACCGCTCTGGGCGTGACCGCCCTCGTCGCGGGTCTTGGCCTGCTGGGCGCCGCTCCGGCGACGGCCGGCGGTGGCCACGGCCACGGTGGTGGTCACGGCGACAGCTGCCGCCTGGTCGATGAGACCCTCACGTTCACGGGTGCGCCCGAGCCCGAGCTCACCGAGGCCTTCACGAGCTACGGCAACACCGCCGGGGAGTGGACGGGCGGCGACTCGACCTACTCGATCCCGATGCGCGGCGGCCAGATCGCCTGGGTCTTCTCGGACACCTTCCTCGGCGAGGTCGCCGACGACGGCTCGCGGCCGCTCGACTCGCCCTTCCTCAACAACAGCTTCGTGGTGCAGGACCGCCGCGACAACCTGCGCACCGTCACCGGTCCCGACCAGACCTCCCTGATCGGCCCGCCCACCGACGAGCCCGCGGGCTGGTACTGGGTGGGTGACGGCCTGCAGACCAAGCGCGGTGACGTGCAGCTGGTCGCGCTGCGGTTCTGGTACGGCGGCGGTGGCAGCTTCGACTTCGGGTGGGAGAGCAACCACCTCGCCACGTTCGACGGGCGCAGCCTCGAGCTCGAGAGCCTGACGCCGCTGCCCTCGGCGTCCGGCGTGCAGTGGGCGAGCTGGATCGCCGAGCCGCTGCACGGGCACGGCGGCTACACCTACATCTACGGCGTCGACGACCAGGGTCTCGTCAAGTCGATGCACATCGCCCGCGTGCGCGGCACCGACCTCACGGGCACCTGGGAGTACTGGACCGGCAGCGGCTGGTCGCCCACCGAGACCGACACCGCGGCGGTCATGTCCGGTGTGGCGAACGAGTACAGCGTGACCCCGTACCGCGACGGCTACCTGCTGATCACGCAGGACACCAACGAGCTGTTCAGCCGCAACATCGTCGCGTACACCTCGTGCTCGCCGACGGGGCCGTTCCAGCCCGCCGGACTCGTCTACGAGATGCCCGAGGTCGGTGCGACCGGCAGCTACGGCAACCCCAACATCTGGGCCTACAACGCCCACGAGCACCCCGAGCTGCGCACCCGCGACACGATCCTCGTGACCTACAACGTCAACAGCTTCGACTCCACCGAGCTCTACGAGGACGCCTCGATCTACCGCCCCCGGTTCATCGAGGTCGAGATCGACGTCGAGCGTTCGAGGTAATCGCCCACCTCGTCGCGGTCCCCGATCACCTCGACCCGACCCAGGGGGCTGCGGAGTCCGCTGCACCCCTCTTGCTGTCGAGGTAATCGGGGGCCCTGCGGAGGTGGTTGTTTACCTCGAACGGGATGGGGGGTGAAGGCGGGAGGGGCGGGCGCGGAGGCCGGTGAGGGCCGGTGGGTCACGAATCTGCAACATTCGTGTCGTCGCGTTGGTTGATCAAGTGAGCAAGTGATTAGATCACCTACGTGACGACGACGCCCCCTCGCTCGACCCTGTCGAGCCAGCTCGCCGACGGTGTGATGGACATCGTCGCGGCCGAGGGGCTCGCGTCCGGCGATCAGCTCGACGGCGTCAAGCAGCTCGCGCTGCGGTTCAACGTCGCCGTCCCCACGATGCGCGAGGCGCTCCGCCGCCTCGAGGGCATCGGGATCGTCGAGCTGAGGCACGGTTCGGGCGTCTACGTCGGCCCGAACGCCGGGCGCCGCGTGCTCATGAACCCGGTGCTGCCGAGATCCGACGTCGAGCAGCTGGTCGAGCTGCTGCAGGCCCGCCGGGCGCTCGAGCCGGAGATCGCCCGCCTGGCCGCAGAGACCCGCGACGAGCGAGGCCTGGCGTGGCTCGAGGACGCGCTCGCGGTCGCGCGGGGACAGCTCGCCGTCGGCGACGAGATGCTCTGGCGGACCAACCTCGACATCCACCGTGCGATCGCGGCCACCACCGGCAACGCGATCCTCGGCGAGGTGCTCGACTCGATCGTGCTGCTGCACGCCGACGACCAGCGCGCGATCCTCGCGCTGCACGGGGATGCTGCCGAGGACTACGACGAGCACACGCAGATCCGGGACCTGATCGTCGCGGGTGACGCCGCCGGCGCGCACGCCGCCGTCGCCGGGCACCTGGCGAGCGTCATCGACGTGATCCGCTCCCGAAGCGACTCCGACTGATCCAGTTCACGGTCCGGCGGCCACCGGCGGACCACCACCCACCACACAAAGAGGTGCGACGAATGAAGCAACACCACACCAGGTCGGCGCTCGTGGCAGCGGCGGCAGCGACAGCGCTGCTGCTCGGTGCCTGCAGCGGCGGCGGCGACGAGGGCGGCGGCGGCGGCGGGAACGGTGGCGACGGCGGGGATGCCGCTCCCACCGAGCTCGGCTTCTTCACCGACAAGGCGGCCTGGGAGCCGCAGTTCGACGAGATGAACGCCGCCTCGGGCGACGCCGACCAGTCGACGCTCAGCTTCACCGGCTACTCCGACGCGGCTGCGTACGACGCCTTCATCAAGCAGGCGTTCCGCACCAACGACAAGCCGGACCTGTTCACGTGGCACACCGGTGGGCAGCTGGGCGAGCTCGTCGAGGCCGGGCTCGTCGCCGAGACGACCGACCTCTGGGAGGAGGCTGCCGCCAACGGCGACGTCCCCGAGGGGCTGATCGAGAACTACACCTACGACGGCAAGCAGTACTGCGTGCCGCTGAACGTCGTCTACTGGGTGATGTACTACAACAAGCAGGTCTACGCCGACAACGGCCTCGAGGTCCCCACCACGTGGGACGAGCTGATGAGCAACGCCCAGACGCTCGTGGACAACGGCGTCGTGCCCTTCCACCAGATGAACTTCATCTTCGAGTTCGTGTGGTTCCAGACCGTCGTCGCCGGCTCCGACCCCGAGGCGTACGTGGGTCTGCAGGACGGCAGCGTCTCCTACACCGACCCGACGATCGTCGAGGCGATGGAGGTCTGGCACCAGATGCAGACCGACGGCTACTTCATCGACCCGGGCGTCACGACCGACCCGCAGACGCTGCTGCAGACCGGTGAGGTCGCCATGGCGAACTTCGGCACCTTCTTCACCGGCCAGCTCAACGCGCTCGGCATGGTCCCGGACGAGGACTACGGCATCTTCGCGATCCCGAACGTCAACCCCGACGTGGAGGCCCAGCAGGCGATCGTCGAGACCGGCCCGCTGTGCGTCGGCGCCGGTAGCGCCAACGAGCAGGCCGCGCTGGACTACAGCGCTTGGTGGATGGGCGTCGACGCCCAGAACGCGTGGACCGAGGCCTTCGGCGACGTGTCCTTCAACCCGAACGTCGAGTCGCCCGACCCGGCCCTCTCGGCCGTGGTCAGTCAGGTGACCGGTCCGGACTTCCAGATCCAGAAGCGCTGGCTGGAGGCCACCCCCGTGCCGATCTACACGGTCGCATCCGAGGAGTTCGGAGCGTTCGTGACGAACAACGGCGACCCGATGGCCCACCTCGAGGCCATCCAGGCCGCTGCTGACGCCTACTGGGCGGAGCAGTAGGACCACGGGGTCGCGCCCGGGCAGGGGCGCGACCCCGTTCCCTGACCGGGGTGGGTGAGCGAGGAAAGTGCACCCGGCTCACCCACCCCTACCCACGTCCATCCCGACTCCGCGAGGAGAGCCATGACCGCTCCGGCCGCCCGGCGCGAGGAGATGTTGCCCCAGCGCAAGTCGCGCAACGCCTTCGCGCTCCCGTCCGTGGGCTTCATCGCCCCGGCGGTGCTGCTCGCCGGCATCGTGCTGTACCTGCCGTTCCTGTACACGACCTACATCTCCTTCACGGACTACAACGGGCTCGGTGACCCCGAGTGGGTCGGTCTGGCCAACTACGTCCAGATGTTCTCCGACCCCGGGCTGGTGAACTCGCTGGTCAACACCCTGTACTGGGTGGCAGGGACGATCATCCTGCCGGTGGGCCTGGGCCTGTTCCTCGCCGTGCTCAGCCATGGGCTGCCCGGCGCCACCTTCTTCCGGCTGCCCTTCCTCATCCCGTACGCGCTCTCCGGCGTCGCGGTGGGCGTCATCTGGTCGTTCGTGCTGCAGACCAACGGCGCACTCAGCCAGATCGTGGGGTTCTTCGGCGCCGACGCGCCCCGGTGGCTGCTGGACGCACCCCTCAACACCTTCGTCATGATCGTGGCGTCGAGCTGGCAGGGTGCCGGCGTCAACGCGCTGCTGTTCGGCATCGGGCTGCAGTCGATCCCGAAGGAGCCGCTGGAGGCCGCGAAGGTCGACGGCGCGTCCGGGTTCACGATGTTCCGCACCATGACCTGGCCGATGCTGGCCCCGCTGACCACCGTCGTCGTGGGGCTGAGCATCGTCGGTTCGTTGAAGACCTTCGACATCGTCTGGGGCATGACCAAGGGCGGGCCCGGCGGGGTCTCGGAGACGCTCGCGCTGACGATGTACAAGGAGACCTTCATCACGAACGACTACGGCCTCGGCGCCGCGGTCGCGGTGTTCCTGACCGTCGTCACCGTCCTCGCCTCGGTGCTGTACCTGCGCCGCCAGCTCGCACCGGAACGGAGCGTGTGATGACCACGATCTCGACGAGCCCACCTGTGGCGCGACGGCGGCCCTTCAGCATGAGCGTGCTGCTGCGTCAGATCCTGCTCGCCGTGATGGGCCTGATCTGGCTCCTCCCGGTGTACCTGCTCCTCGCGAACGCCTCCAAGCGCCCCGAGGTGTTCGGCGACTACTCGATCTGGCAGTTCGGTGACCTCGGCGGCCTGGTCAGCAACATGGCCGACGCCTGGGGCCGGGGGCGGCTCTCGCTCGGCATCCTCTCGACCGCGCTGTACGCGATCAGCGGTCCGGCGCTCGCCGTCATCATCGGCGCCGCCGCAGGTTTCGCGATCGTGGCCCTGCGGCTGCGGAACGGGTTCTTCTGGTTCGTGCTGATCTTCGCCAGCACGATCTTCCCGCTGCAGATGATCCTGATGCCGCTGTTCATCGGCTACGCGCAGACCGGTCTCTACAACTCGCGGGTCGGCATGATCCTCGTGTACACGGTGATCGCCGTGCCGTTCTCGGCGTTCGTGATGCGCAACTTCTTCAGCGGCATCGCGCACCAGGTGTTCGAGGCGGCCGTGATGGACGGCGCCTCGGCCTGGCGCATCTTCTGGAGGATCTACCTGCCGATGTCCGCGCCGGCACTGGTGGCGATCTTCATCCTGCAGGCGACCTTCATCTGGAACGACCTGCTGCTCGGGCTCACGCTGTCCCAGTCGGAGACGGTGCGTCCCGTGATCGCCGCGCTGTCGGCGCTGCAGAGCACCTACGGTGGATCGGCGATGTCGACCGTGCTGGCGGGCGGGCTGCTCGTCTCGCTGCCGACGGTCGTCCTGTTCCTGGCGACCCAGCGCGCCTTCACGCGCGGGCTGTCGCTGGGACAGTTCTGAGCGGACCCGCCGTGACTGCGGGACGCGGTCGGACCGGCGTCGAGATCGAGGAAGTGGGAGAGGGCATGTCCACGAAGCTGGCACCCGTGCTGGTGACCGGAGCGGCAGCAGGGATCGGTGAGGCCGCCGCTCGTCGGGTGGCGCAGACCGGCGCGCGCGTGTACGCGCTCGACCGGGACCCAGAAAGGCTTGCCGCGCTCGTCAGCGACCTTCCCGACGCCGTCCCCCTGGTCGCCGACCTCGCCGAACCCGAGTCGGTCGCGGCCGCGTTCTCGAGGGTCGACGAGGACGGCGACGGGCTGGCCGGGCTGGTGTGCGCAGCCGGAATCCAGACCTACGGGACCGTCGACGCCGAGGACGCGATCGAGACCTTCGACCGCGCGTTCAGCGTCAACGTGCGCGGGGTGTTCCTCGCCGCGCACCACGCGGTGCCGCAGATGAGACGAACAGGGGCCGGTGGCTCGATCGTCGTCGTCTCCTCCGTGCAGGCCTACATGGCCCAGCACGGGGTCGCCGCCTACGCGGCCACCAAGGGTGCGCTCAACGCGATGGTGCGCGCCATGTCGGTGGACCACGCGCACGAGAACATCCGCGTCAACGCTGTCTGTCCCGGCTCGGTCGACACCCCGATGCTGCGGTGGGCGGCGGCGGAGTTCGGTGGCGCCGAGAACGTCGAGGCGACGATCGCGCAGTGGGGCAGGTCGCACCCGCTGGGGCGGGTCGCCCAGCCCTCGGAGGTCGCGGAGATGATCGAGTTCCTGCTCTCGGAGCGGGCCTCCTTCGTGACGGGTGCCGACATCAAGGTCGACGGCGGGCTGACGTCCGGCAACGCCGTCGTGCTACCGGACGAGCAGGAGCAGGCGTGAGCGGCACGGGCATGAAGATCGTCGACATCCGGGCCACCACGGTGACCGTGCCGCTGGAGGCGCCGTTGCGGCACTCCAACGGCGCCCACTGGGGCCGGTTCGTCCGCACGATCGTCGAGATCGAGACCGACAACGGCCTCGTGGGGCTGGGCGAGCTGGGCGGCGGCGGCGAGAGCGCCGAGGGTGCCGTGCGCGCCCTGCTGCCCTACCTGAAGGGTCACGACCCTGCACAGGTGGAGTCGCTGCGCTGGATGATCGCCAACCCCACGGCCAGTCTCTACAACAACCGCACGCAGCTGCTGGCCGCGGTGGAGTTCGCCTGTCTCGACATCCTCGGCCAGCACTCCGGGCTCAGCGTCACCGACCTGCTCGGTGGCCGGGTGCGGGAGGACGTCGAGTTCGCCAGCTACCTGTTCTTCAGGTATCCCGGTCCGGACGGCAGCGGCGAGATCCGCACACCCGACCAGCTCGTCGAGGAGGCGCTGCGGCTGAAGAAGCTGCACGGCTTCCGCGTGCACAAGCTGAAGGGCGGTGTGTTCCCGCCCGCGTACGAGCTCGAGTGCTTCCGCGCGCTGGCGCAGGCGCTGCCGGAGGACAAGGTCCGCTACGACCCCAACGGGGTGCTGAGCGTCGGGGAGTCGATCTGGTTCGCCGAGCACATCGCCGACCTCAACAACGACTACCTGGAGGACCCGGTGTACTCGCTCACCGGGATGCGACAGGTGCGGGAGAACACCTCGATCCCGCTCGCCACCAACACGGTGGTGGTCAACCCCGAGCAGCTCGCGGCCAACGTGCGTGACCCCGCCGTCGACGTCATCCTGCTCGACACCACGTTCTGGGGTGGGATCCGCCCCTGCATCCGTGCGGCCGGGATCTGCGAGGCCTTCTCGCTGGGCGTGGCGGTGCACTCCTCGGGCGAGCTCGGCATCCAGCTCGCCACCATGCGCCACCTGGGCGCCGTCCTGCCGAACCTGGTGTACGCGGCGGACGCGCACTACCACCACCTGCGCCACGACGTCATCGAGGGCGGCCTGGTGCCCTACACGGACGGTCGGATGACCGTGCCCCAGGGGCCGGGCCTGGGCGTCACCCTCGACCGTGACGCCGTCGGTGCGGCGGCCGAGCGCTACCAGCGGCTCGGCGGCTACCCCTACGACCGCGACCCGGGCCGACCGGACTGGTACCCGATGCTGCCCAACACGCAGTACGCCGACCCGACGATCGCCGGTATCCCGGCGGCGCTCGAGCAGGCGTACTCGCACTGGGAGCAGGAGTGATCAGCCGGGTGCTGCTCGGTGCCACCCGATGCTGACCGACCTGCCGCTGGCGCAGCTGCGCAGCTACCGCCACCCGCGCCGGCCCCCGACCGGGCTGCGCGAGTTCTGGGACGACACGCTCGCGACCTCGCGCGCGGCCGGCGGTGAGGTGATCGTCGAGCGGCTGGACCACCCGATGCGCACCCTGACGGTGCACGACGTGACGTTCCCCGGCTTCGGCGGTGAACCGATCCGGGCGTGGTGGCTGCTGCCGCCCGACCCGGCAGGCGTGGTGATCGAGTTCCTCGGCTACGGCGGTGGCCGCGGGCTGCCGCACGAGCGGACCCTGTGGGCCACGCACGGCTACGCCTACCTCGTGGTCGACAGCCGTGGCCAGGGGTCGATCTGGAACACCGGCGACACCCCTGACCCGCACGGCTCCGGTCCCGCGGCACCCGGCATGCTCACGCGCGGCGTCGAGGCGCCCGAGCACCTCTACTACCGGCGGCTGCTGACCGACGCGGTCCGCGCCGTCGACGCCGTGCCGCAGCTGCCCGCCGGCGCGGGGCAGCCGATCGCCGTCGTCGGGCACAGCCAGGGCGGGGCGATGTCGCTCGCCGCTGCCGCGCTGCACGACGACGTCGCGGCAGCCTTCGCACGGACGCCGTACCTGTGCGGTATCGCCCGCTCGGTCGAGGTCGCCGGCGAGGGGCCGTACCGCGAGCTCGGCACCTACCTCGCCACGTACCGCGACCGCGGTGAGCGCACGCTCGCCGCGCTCGATCACGTCGACGTCGCCCACCTGAGCTCCTGGATCGGCTGCCCGACCATGATCTCGGTCGGGCTCGGCGACCTGATCTGCCCGCCTTCGGGCATCTTCGCCGCCATCAACGCGATGAGCCCGCCACCTGAGACCTGCGTGTGGCCGCACAACGGCCACGAGGGCGGCGGCGCCCACGACGACGCCTGCCTGGCCGGCTGGCTCGACCACCACCTACGAGGAGTTTCATGACCCCCCTCCCGACCTGCGCCGACTTCACCTCGGCGCGGATCGTCGATCGCTTCGACGACATGATCAACCCGCCCGGGCTGACCAACCACTGGGCGACCGCGCAGGTCGACCACGACGTCGTCGCCATCCGCAGCCTCAACGTGCCGCCGGTCGCACAGGGCGACACGATCACCGGGCAGCTGTACCTGGGCGGCCGGCTCGCGCGCTCGTACGGGCAGCCGGTCGAGGTCACCTGGCGGCCCGATCGCGTCGAGCGCACCACCGAGATCGACGGCTGGCGCGTCGACACCACCACGGTGTGCCCGCCCGGCGAACCCGCGGTGGTCGTCCGGATCGTCGTGACCAACACCGGTGAGGCCCGCACGCTGCGGCTCGGGCTCTGGCTCGCCTCGACCGTGACCAGCCGCGCCCGCTGGGCGAGCGCGGAGCTGCCGCAGGCCCCGAACGAGCTCACCCGGGACGGTCTGACCGTCACCGGCACCCCGATCGCGGACTCCGAGGTCAGCAGGTCCTCGTTCGGGGTCCAGCTCCGCGAGGGTGACGAGCACGCGGCGAGCGTGCAGCGCCTCCTCGCCCCGGCCTCCGCGACCGTGCCCGACGGCGGCCCTCGGGTCGTCGAGGTCGAGCTCGCCCTGGGCGCCGGCGAGGTCGTCGAGCTCGGCTACGTCCACGCGATCGCCAGGACCGAGGAGGAGGCGAGCGCCGCCGTCGAGCGCATCGGGGCTGATGTGAGCGCGGCCGTGACGGCCTCGGAAGAGGCGTGGGACGCCGCACTGGCGGCGCTGTTCGACGGTGGTTCGGCGCTGTCGGGGACGATCCCACGGCTGGAGACCAGCAACGACGACCTCCGCACCCTGTACCACTGGGGCGCCATGGGCACGTTGTGGTTCATGCGGGACAACCCGGCATCGGTGCTCGGCCGTACCTACGACACGCTGATGCCTCGATACTGGGCCACCACGACCTTCATCTGGGACTACTCGCTGTCCTCGCAGAGCCACGCGCTGATGGACCCCGCTCAGATGCGCAAGCAGATCGCGCACTGGGTGAGCCTGGACATCGACTCGCACTTCGGCACCGAGTGGCTCACCGGGAAGCCCGTGGGCTACTGGTACTCGGTCAACCACTACGCCATGACCCGGCTCGTGCGGGACTACGTCGCGTTCACGCAGGACCTGGCGTTCCTCGACGAGGTGTTCACCGACGCGGAGGGCAACGAGCGCCGGCTCGGCGACCACGTGCGGTCGTGGGCGCGCGCGTGGCACCGGCTGCGCCGGCCCAGCGGTCTCGCGGACTACGGCGGGATCGACAACCTGCTCGAGTGCGTCTCCAGCTACACCCACGAGATCGCGAGCCTCAACGCCGCCAACGCCTGGTGCATGCGGGTGGCCGCCGAGCTCGTCGAGCTGGAGGGCGGTGACCCTGCCGAGGCCGAGGCGCTGCGCGCCGAGGCAGCCGAGGTGATTCGCCTCGTGCAGGAGCTCTACATCCCGGGTGCCGGGTTCTTCCACACCCGGCAGCCCGACGGCTCGCTCGAGCCGACCCGCCACTGCTACGACTTCGCGACCGTCGGCACCACGATCGCCGAGGACCTGCCGGAGCAGGTGCGCGCCGAGATGGTGCGGTTCTTCGACACCGAGCTGCGCACGCCGTCCTGGATGAGAGCGCTGTCCGCGTTCGACGCCGACGCCGGGTACTCGCTGCGTGCCGACCACCAGTGGAACGGCGCCTACCCGGCGTGGCCACCGGACGCGGGGCGTGCCGCGATCGCTCTCGGTGGGGCCGACGTGGTGGCCGCCTGGCTGCCCGGTCTGGCGCGGACGGCGCGACAGGGCCCGCCCGGGCAGGGTCACTTCGTCGAGGAGGCCGCCGACCCGATCGAGGGCGGCGCACGCAAGTCGCCGCCACAGTGGCCGTACCTGCTCGACTGGAGCTGCTCCTCGGCCGGCTCGTTCAGCGAGCTCGTGATCTCGGGCATCTTCGGCGTGGAGGTCGGGCTCGACGGGACCGTGACGACGGCGGGCTGCCTCGAGACCGTCGACCCCGGCGCCCGGCTGCTCGGGCTGCGGGTGGGGGAGCGCGTCTATGACGTCGACGCGCAGGGCGTTCACGAGCGGTCGGGCGACTGACCGGAGGGGCACCCGTGCCCATGGTCTCGGTGCGATCGCCCGGGGTGTCCGTGGCAGGGTGAGGTCTCATGCAGCCTGCAGCAGCGCCGCCTGAGCTCGTCGTCCGATCCGACCTCGCCGCGCTGCACCGCAGGTTCCGCACCGTGCTGATCCTGCACGGCGTGCTGACCCTGGCCCTCCTCGCCGCGGTCGTGCTGCTGGTGCTCACGTCGGAGCAGGCGCTGCGGTCCTTCGTCGTGGTCTTCCTGCTCCTGCTGGCGAGCCAGATCTTCCAGATCGCGTTCCAGTGCTACCACTGGGGCGGCCGGCTCGCGATCAGCCGACCGCTGACGATCGATGGCTGGGGGATGGAGCTCCAGAGCCAGCAGGGCACCGTCAGGCTGCCGTGGGAGGCGGTCGTGGAGGTGCGCCGGAAGGTCCAGCTCGGGCAGCCGCTGCTGAGGTTCGTGCTGCACCCGCAGGCGATGCCCGGTCAGGTCGGCGTGGAGGCGGACCCCGCCTCGTGGGCGGGGTACCAGAAGCGGGGACTGCTGCTGGGCGGGACCGGTCTGCTGCCCGGGGTCGAGACGATCCTGCCCGCGATCCAGCACTACTCCCAGGGTCGGACCCGCATCGCCTGAACCAACGCTCGTGCGGCACCGTGGAAGCGCTGTGCTCGCCGTGCGCCCGCTCAGTCGCGGACGGCGGCGACCGCCTCGATCTCGACAAGCTGGTCGTCGTACCCCAGGACGGTGACGCCGAGCAGCGTGCTCGGGACGTCGTGGTCGCCGAAGGCGTCACGAACCACCTCCCACGCGGTCACGAGGTCGGCCTGCTGCGTCGATGCGACGAGCACGCGTGTGCTGATGACGTCGTCGATCTCGGCCCCGGCAGCCGCCAGCGCCGTGCGCAGGTTCTCGACGCACCGGGCGGCCTGGGCCGCGTAGTCACCGATACCGACGGTCGCTCCGCCCTCGTCGAGGGGGCACGAGCCGGCCAGGAAGATCAGGCGCGAGTCCGCCGGAGCGGTGGCGGCGTAGGCGTACTCGGCCACGTCGGACAACGAGCTGGAACGGATGAGGGTCACGGCTGTGGGCATCGTCCACCTTCCGGTGTCGGTTCTGGGACGTGTCGCGTCGCTGTGCGGACGCGCCCGGCGCGCTCGGCTCCGCGCCGGAGGGCAACGAGCCTGCTGGATCCGCGCCGCACGACGCAACTCCTGCGCACACCGCAGGCTGGACGGCGCAGCGACCGCCCGATCCTTGACGCGCAGGACAGAATCGTCATCGATGAGCGATGACTGGGAGAGCGTCTCGCGCCGGCGGATGGCCCACCAGGGGCTGACGGCGCCGCTCGGCTCGGTGGCTCAGGTCCCGGACGCCGTGCGCGCGATGTGCGGCGCGCACGCTCAGGTCCAGTCGGCTGCCGAGCACTCGATCGCGCGGCGACTCGAGGGGGTGACCTGCGCCGATGTGCAGGCATCGCTCTGGGAACGCCGCGAGCTGGTGCGCACCTACGGCCCGCGTGGCACCGTGCATCTGCTGCCCGCTGCTGACCTGCACCTGTGGGTCGGTGCCTTGACCGCGCTCGACGGCGGTACGTCGCGTCAGGCCGTCGGCGTGCGTCTGGACGAGGGTCAGGTCGACGACGTCGTGGCCGCCGTGGCGGCTGTGCTCGCCGACGACGAGCTCACCCTGACAGAGCTGGATGCCGCGATCGGGAAGACGTTGGGTGCCTGGGCGGTCGAGGAGACGATGCCGGCGTTCGGGACCTTCTGGCCGAGGTGGCGGCAGGCCGTCACGGTCGCGGCCCATCGGGGTGCGCTCTGCTTCGGGCGGCCGCGCGGCCGCGCCGTCACCTATACCTCACCCGCCGCGTGGCTGCCGGGCTTCCAGCCCGCACCCGCCGAGGTGGCGGTCCCGTGGCTGGTCGCGAGCTACCGGGCCGCCTACGGTCCCTCCGAGCCCCGCCACCTCGCCAGGTGGTTGGCCACCAGCGAGAGCTGGGCGCGCGCGGCGTGGGCGGCTGCGAGCGGCGGCTCCGAGCAGGGCGCACCGGCGGCCGTCGACCACGATCGGCAACCGGCGGTCCCCGAGGTGGTGCTGCTGCCGTACTTCGACGCCTACGTCGTGGCCGCGCAGCCGCGCGAGCAGCTGTTCCCAGGTCGCGCGGCGGAGCGGGCGCTCGCCGGCAGCCAGGCGGGCAACTTCCCGGTGCTGCTGGTGCGCGGTGTCGTGGCCGGGGTGTGGCACGGCAAGCGCTCGGGCGCGAGGATGGACGTGCGGGTCGAGCCGCTGGAGCCGCTCGCCGCAGGTCTGGATGACGCGCTCGCGGACGAGGTGGCGCGGATCGGCGAGATCGTGCAGGCTCGCGCCGAGCTGACGATCGGGAACATCACGGTGGGGCCACACGCATGAGCGAAGGAGCGGCAGTGAACGGACAGGCAGCGGAGGTTCGCGAGGTCACGGTCGAGGGCGGGTGGCCCGCGCTGGAGATGGTGACCGCCGGCGCGCGGGTGCAGCTGATCCCGGAGCTGGGGTGCGACATCGTGTCCTTCGTCGACGCTCGCACCGAGGTCGACGTGCTGTGGCGCGTCCCCTGGGGGATCCCGCCGCGCAGCACCGGCCCGTTCAGCGCCCCGACCGAGACCGAGTGGGGCGAGCGGTTCCCCGGTGGCTGGAACGTGCTGTGCCCCAACGCCGGCGCGGCCACGCCGGCACCCGGTGGCACCACCTGGGGGTTCCACGGCGAGGCCGCGCTGCTGCCGTGGACGGTCATCGGCACCGGTGTCGAGGGCGAACGGGTGTGGGCAGAGCTGGAGGTCGGGCTGATCCGGGCACCGCTGCGGCTGCACCGGCGGCTCGAGCTGATCGGCAGCGCGCTCGCGGTCACCGAGACGCTCACCAACCTCGCGCCGGTCCCGATCGAGGTGATGTGGTCGCAGCACCCCTCGTTCGGTGCGCCGCTGGTCGCCGCGGGAACGCGGATCGAGACCGGCGCCGGCGTCACCGAGA
Source organism: Pseudactinotalea suaedae (assembly GCF_009733815.1). Classification (GTDB taxonomy): domain Bacteria; phylum Actinomycetota; class Actinomycetes; order Actinomycetales; family Beutenbergiaceae; genus Pseudactinotalea; species Pseudactinotalea suaedae. Next base: position 247,593 of record NZ_WNXY01000007.1, on the reverse strand, counting down.
CCGACGACACGATCGCCGACGGCGACCTCGCCGCGGGGCAGCGGTCCACGTGGCCGCACGCACCCGCGCAGGACGGCTCCGCCGTCGACCTCTCGAGGATTCCGGACTTCCCGACCCACCGCCTGGTCTACCTGTCCGAGTTCGAGACCGGGTGGGCACGACTGGTCAACGACGCGATCGGGCTGGCGGCGCGGTTGGAGTGGGACACGAGCGTCTACCCCAGCGCGTGGCTGTGGCAGGAGCTCGGCGACACCCCCGGCCACCCGTGGTGGAAGCGCGCCTACGTGTGCGCGATCGAGCCCGGCACCACCTACCCCGGGCAGGGCCTGGAGGTGGCGAAGACGAAGGGTGGCACGCCGTTGCGCCTCGCAGGCGGCGAGACCCGCACCGTCACGGTCGGGCTCAGCACCGAGGCGCCCTGAGGGTCACCGCCCCGCGACCTGACCGACGACCTCGAGCAGCCCGAGGATGCGCTCGCTGCCATCGGGAGGACCGTCCTCGGAGACCCCGCAGACGCTCACGCGCGTGGCCCCGACGGCGGTCAGCGCCGCGATCTGCTCGCTGAGCTCGTCGGCACCGATCGTCACAGGGACGGACAGGAACGAGACGACGTCGAGCTCGGCGTCGATGCCGGCGTCCCGCCGGGCCTGCTGGGCGATCGAGATCGCCTGCGCTGCCCCCTCGGTCCCGGTGCCACCGGTGAGGATGATGCCATCGCCGATCTCCCCGGCGAGCGCCAGGGTCTTCGGGCCCTCGGCGCCGACCAGCAGCGGCACGTTCTGCGGCGGCCAGCTCAGCTGCACGTCGTTGAGGTTGACGTACCGGCCCTCGACCGTGACGTTCTCGCCCTCGAGCAGGCGGCGCAGCGCGGTTCCGTACTCGCGCAGCAGCGTCAGCGGAGAGGCCACCCGGGCACCGACCTGGCCCATCCAGTCCAGCACACCGTGCCCGATGCCGGGCAGCAGCCGCTCGGGGAACAGCCGCGCGAGCGTGGCGATCTCCATCGCGGTGAGGGCGACGTTGCGCAGCGGCACCGGGAACAGGCCGATGCCGACCCGGAGGTGCTCGGTCCAGGCGAGCACCGCACCGGCCGGTGCCATACCGCTCTCCTTGAAGCAGTCCTCCCAGAGCCACAGCTCCTCGATGCCGGCCGCCTCGGTGGCGAGCGCGATCTCGTGGAGCCGCTCCGGCGGCTGGTCCGGCGGGAAGATGAGTCCGATGGTGGCCATGCCGAGCAGGTTAGGCGATGGCACCGACACCGCGCCGCCCCATGCGCGCGAGCAGCCGCTGCTGTCGCGTGGCACCGGGGCCGGGCTCGATCGGCTCGGCGCAGATCCCGTCGGCGTAGAGGTGGTCGCCGAAGCCGTCGATGCTGGTCTCGGTCTGCGCCAGCTCGTCCTGGTCCCAGACGACGTCGACCCCGATGGCGGCACCGATGTCCCACCGGTGCACGACCATGTCGAAACCGTAGAAGCGGGCCAGGGTGGCGCCGAGAGTGGTGGGCCCGAAGTACCCCTCGAGGTGGGTCTCGCCGATGCCGTCGGCCAGCAGCGCGCCGACCTGCGCGACATGCTGCTGCCAGCGTTCGATCGGCTCGGTGGCGGTCAGCTCGGGCATCGTGGTGTGGCGGCCGAGGAAGTCGCGCTGGGTGGTGATCATGTGCTCGACGACGTCGGCGCCGTCCCAGCCCTCGCACGGGCTGGGTCGGTGCAGCGACCGGCTGTCGGTGGCGTGCAGGAGGCTGGTGATGCGGTCGGCGAGCGTGCGGTACTGCAGGCTCAGCAGGTCGGCGTTGTCCGTGTGGTTCGTGGTCGTCATGATCACGACCGTAGAAGGGGCAGAGAGGAGGGGTCTTGTCGAAACCCGACAGGCTGAACGACGTCGAGCGTGCGCACCTGGTCGACCCTGCTGACGACTCGTTCCGGATCGCTCGTCTGGCGCCCTCGCCCGCGATGGCGTCGCTGGTGCGCCGCTTCTGGATGCCCGTGTGGTCGGTGCCCGGCGGCGGCGTCCGCACGCAGCAGGTGCTGCAGTACCCATGCGCGCTGATCGTCGTCTCCCACAGCTATGCCCGGTTCTACGGCGTCGCCTCCGGCCTCTCGCGCACCGACCTGGAGGGCACCGGGTGGGCGTGCGGGGTGATGCTGCAGCCCGCGACCGGGCACCTGCTCACCGGCAGGTCGATGCGGGAGCTCCGCGACAGGCACGTGCCGCTCTCGGACGTGCTTCCCGGCGGCGAGGCCCTCGTGACCCGGGTGCGGAGGACCCTGGGGCCCGATCCTGGCGACGGCGAGCGGCAGCGCGCCGCGGCGGGCCTGCTCGAGGCGGAGCTGGAGCACCTGCTGCCGATCGGGGAGCAGGCCCAGCGCGTCAACGACGTCGTCGCCTACGTCGAGGGCAAGCCGGACCTGGTGCGTGTCTCGGGTCTCGTGGAGGCCTTCGCCACGACCGAGCGCTCGTTGCAGCGTCTGACCGGGCGCTGGCTGGGGCTGACACCGCGCTGGCTGGTGCAGCGCCGCCGGCTGCACGAGGCGGCTGAGCGGCTGCGGCACCACGAGGTCGACCTCGCGCGCGTCGCCGCCGATCTCGGCTATGCCGACCAGGCCCACTTCACGCGCGACTGGCGGCGTGTCACCGGGATGACGCCGGGCCGGTTCGCTGCGCGTTTCGCAGCGCCGGACGAGCGTCGTCCCCGGGTCGCTCCCGCCCGCGATCGGGATCGCTGAGGCTACCGAGGTGCGGCAGCCCGACGATGCAGGGCCGCGACGGCCTCGACAAGGCTCGGCACGGGCCCGAGGACCGTCACCTGCGGTGCGACCTCGTGGGCCCGGAGCGGCGCCACCGGCCCGGCAGGCAGTCCCAGTGAGGCTCGCAGCTCGACCAGCTGTGGCGTCGACATCGCGAACACCAGCCTGCCGATCCCGCCCACCCGTGCGCCGCGGCGCACATCGGGCAGTGCTCGCCCGAGGTGTACAGGGTGGCGTCGGCCCGCTCGGCGGCAGACAGGTTCCGCGCCGCCCACTGAGCCAGCACCAGCTCGGGGTGCTGGGTGGCGTCGCCGTCGCTGACCTCGCGGTTGCGTCCCTCGGCGCGGATGGCACCAGAGCCGTCGACCAGCACCGAGCCGAAGGGTCCGTCACCATCGGCGAGCGCCTCCTCGGCCAGCTCGACGCAGCGCGCGAGCCGGCGCCGGTCCTCTTCGGTAATTCCGCCGTCCATGCGTTCTCCTGGTTCCCCTGCTCCTGGTTTCCCGATGAGCCTAGGCAGTGAGCAGGCCGAGCTCGTCCTCGCGCGCCGGTTCCCCAGCGCTCCCGAGAGTGGGGACAGCCGCGAGGCCGTTCCCCGGTGGGAGGACATCGGTGGGTTCGTGGTGAGTGACCCCGATGGCGTCGGTCACGACGTCGGCCAGTCGGCCACGGCGTTCGTAGGCCTGCCGCTGTCGATCGGCCCCGGTCCCGGTGCTGAGGATCCTCTGCAGGGACTCCCAGACGTAGGTCGCGTCCCCCGCCTCCTCCAAGGCGTCCCGGACATGGTCGTAGAGCACGCCGATGACACGCCGTGCGGTGTCCGGCCGGTGGGTGATCGGATCGAGCAGGTCGCCGCGGATGCCCCACCTGCTGGCCAGGAAGGTCCCCTGGCGCAGGATGATGGCCGGAACCATGTCCGGTGCCTGTCCGGCCTCCCGTTCTCGGGCAGCCGTCTCCACCAGCGCCCGCACCAGGGCGGCGATCATGACGGTGTCGCGCGGATCGAGGCAGACATCGGACACCCGGATCTCGACGGTGGGGTGGCGGGCGGAGATGCGCGCGTCGAAGTCCGGGTTGATGACCACCCCGGTGCCCGACAGGTCCGCCACCATCCTCTGGTAGGCCCGCGCCGAGCCGAAGACCTCCGTGGGCCCGGCGCTGGACCACCGGTTCCAGGCCTGGGTGCGGAAGCTGGCATAGCCGCTGTCCGTGCCGTTCCAGAACGGGGAGCTGGAGCTCAACGCGATGAGCGGCGCCAGCCAGGACCTGATGCGGTCCAGGATCGCGACCCCTTCCTCGTCCGAGTCGACGGACACATGGACGTGGCATCCGCAGGTCAGCTGTTCACGTGCCGTCAGAGCAAATCGTTCCAGCAGCACGTCGTAACGGTCGTTGCTGGTGGCATGCGGTCTGACCGCGAGCGGGGACGTGGCGAGCGCAACGATCCTCGCGCCCGCCCTGCGGGCCAGCGAGTCGGCGTAGGAGCGGCCCGCCACGATCTCGGCGGCGAGTCCGCTCAGGCTGCTGTGCGGATGCGTGATGACCTCGAGCTGTTCCTGGTGCATCTCGACAGTCACCGTCGGGTTCGGAGAGAGATGCACCTGGTCGCCCGGGTCCTGGTGGCGCAGCAGGTCTGCGGCGAGGGGCAGGGGACTGCCGTCGTAGGGATCGACGATCAAGAACTCTTCCTCAACACCAAGGGTACGCATGTGCTCAGTGTCGACGATGAAAGCGTCGGCGGATCACGCTTGGCAAGGCCTGCCGAACCGGGCTGCGGACGCTAGCTCTCGTTGCCCTCACGGCTGGCGAGCAGCCGCCGGAAGCTCGAGAGCCGCGCCTCGCCGGCCGCTCCCGCGGCCCCGGAGGCCACCCAGGCATCGAGCGCGCAGTCCGGTGCGTCGGCGGCGTGCGTGCAGCCGCGGGGGCAGGCCTCGGCCACGTCGTCGAGATCGGCGAACGCCCGGATCAGGTCGTCGGGCTGGATGTGCGCCAGCCCGAAGCCGCGCACACCGGGGGTGTCGATGACCCAGCCTCCCTCGGGCAGCGCCAGCGCGACCGCCGAGGAGGAGGTGTGCCGTCCCCGCCCTGTCACCTCGTTGACGCCACCGGTGTCGCGCAGCGCCTCGGGCACCAACGCGTTGACGAGCGTCGACTTGCCCACGCCCGAGTGCCCGATCAGCACCGACACCCTGCCCGTCAGCCGTTCGCGCAGCGCCTCGATGCCCTCGATCGTGCCCTGCCTGATCACCGTGGCCAGCGCGGGCACGTCGAGCGCCGCATACTGCGCCGCGAACGGCGCCGGGTCGGCGAGATCGGCCTTGGTCAGGCACAGCAGCGCGTCCATCCGGGCGTCGAACGCGGCCGCGAGGCAGCGGTCGACCATGCGCGGCCGGGGCTCGGGGTCCGCGAGCGCGGTGACCACGACCAGCTGATCGGCGTTCGCGACGAGCACCCGCTCGACCGCGTCGTCGGTGTCGTCGGCGGACCGCCGCAGCGTGGTCGCCCGCTCGTGCACCCGCACCACGCGGGCGAGCGTGTCCGGGGCGCCGGAGGTGTCGCCGACCACGTCGACCCGGTCCCCGACCACGATCGCGGCCCGACCCAGCTCGCGTGCCTTCATCGCTCGCACCCGCGGGCCGTCGTCGAGCAGGACGTCGTAGCGGCCGCGGTCGACCACGAGGACCATCCCTGGGATGGCGCTCACGTGCTCGGGGCGGTGCTTGGTGCGAGGGCGGCTGCCGCGCCGGTTCGGGCGCACACGCACGTCGTCCTCGGCGTCGCGTTGCAGGTCCCGCGTCATGGTCTCAGCGCGCCCCGAGCATGTCGGCCCACATCTGGGGGAAGTCGGGGAGGGTCTTGCTCGTGGTCGCGATGTCGATGATCTCGACACCCTCGACGGCGAGACCCACGACGGCGGCGAACGTCGCCATCCGGTGGTCGTGGTAGGTCTCGACGACGGCGCCGTGCAGCCCGCCGCCCCGGATCAGCAGACCGTCGGGCAGCTCCTCGGCATGGCCGCCCAGCCGGTCGATCTCGGTGACGAGAGCGGCGAGGCGGTCGGTCTCGTGGCCGCGGAGGTGGGCGATGCCGGTCAGGCGGGACTCGCCGGGCGCGAGCGACGCCAGCGCGGCGATCGTCGGCGCGAGCTCGCCGGCGAGCCCGAGGTCGACCGTGATCGGGCGTACCGAGCCGGTGCCGGTGACCGACAGGACGCCGTCGGTGAGGTCGGTATCGGCGCCCATGCGGCCGAGCAGGTCGGGAAGCAACGCCCCCGGCTGCGTGGTCGCGCCGGGCCAGTGCGGCACCCGGACGGTGCCGCCGGCGACGAGCGCGGCCGCCAGGAAGGGTCCGGCGTTCGACAGGTCCGGCTCAACCACGACCTCGCCGCCGGCGATCGGGCCGGGCTCGACGCGCCACTTGCCCGGTGCGATGTCGTCGACGTCCACACCGCGCTCGCGCAGCACCGCGATCGTCATGTCGATGTGGGGCTGGCTCGGGAGCACCTCGCCCACGTGGTGCAGCGTCAGCCCGGCCTCGAACCGGGGGGCCGCGAGCAGCAGGCCCGAGACGAACTGGGAGGACGCCGAGGCGTCGATCTCGACCTCGCCGCCCACCACGGACCCGGCACCGTGCACCGTCACGGGCAGGTGACGGGGCTCGCCGCCGTCGGCGGAGGTGACCCTCACGCCGAGGCGGGCCAGGCCCGCGAGCACCGGACCCATGGGCCGCACTCGTGCGGCCGCGTCGCCGTCGAGCACCACGGGGCCGTCGGCGAGCGCGGCGATCGCGGGCAGGAACCGCATCACGGTGCCGGCGAGGCCGCAGTCGATCTCGGCGGGCCCGCGCAGCGGCGCGGGGGTGACGCGGACCGTCGTGCCGCCGTCGGCGACCTCGATCCCGGTGCCCAGCGCGCGCAACGCCGCGATCATGAGGTCGGCGTCGCGCGAGCGGAGCGCGCCGCGGATCGTGGTCGGCTCGGTCGCGAGCGCCGCGAGCGGCAGCGCCCGGTTGGTCAGCGACTTCGATCCGGGCACGAGGACGGTCGCGTCCAGCGGCGCGTGCGCGCCGGGGGCGGGCCAGGCGGCGGTAGTCAGCACCCGCCCAGGGTAGTCATCCCGAGACCGTCAACGATCAGGCGGCCTGCTTGGCGGCCTTGACCTCGGCCTTGAGCTCGTCGCGCAGCTGGACGAGCTCCTCGCGGTGCTCGCGCCAGTTGTCGTAGCGCCATCCGATCGACGGCTTTCCCTCGCGGTCCTCGGCCGCGAAGATCAGGCCGCCGAGCAGCGCGGCGCTGCGGAGCAGGCCACCGAGGTGCTCCTGCCGCTCGGCACCGGTGCTGGCCCACGCGGGGTGGCGAACGATCGCCGTCGGGACCGTGATCACCGCGAGCGTCGCTGCGGCGACGCGCGGTGCCTTCCCGGTGGCGAGCAGCACGCCGGCAGCGATCTGGACCGCACCGACCAGACGGGTCAGCGTCCTCGGGTCCGTGGGCAGGCCCGGCACCTTCGCCCCGGCCTTGGCGAGCGCAGGGGCGAACGGCTGGGCCTTGCGGGCGTGCTCCTCGGTATGACGCAGCGCGTCGACGCCGTCGAGGATGAAAGCCGATGCCAGCAGCGGGCGTGCGAGCGCACGAAGAGGACTCATGTCTCATTGCTACAGCACTGCGGGCCACTTCGGTAGCCGAAGCGTCGCCGGGAATTCCCGAGACGTTCCTCGACGTTGAGCCGGACGTGACAGCACTGACCACGACTGCGACCGATCGGGCCCGTGCCGAGGCGCCGGCACGGCCCGGCTGCCCTGGTACCGCCGGCCGGCCGGCGCCCAGCGGCCCCCCGGCGCGGCGAGGTCGCCGACGCAGACTAGGCTCGTCGGTGATGGCAGATCAGGGTGAGGGACCAGGCGTGATCGCCGAGAGCGACAGCGCCGATCTGGAGCGCGCACCGGAAGAGACCACCGCCGAGCGGGACCAGCGGTTCGAGGACGAGGCGATGCCTCTCATCGACCAGCTGTACGGCGCCGCGCTGCGCATGACGCGCAACCCGAGCGATGCCGAGGACCTGGTCCAGGAGACGTACGCCAAGGCGTACGCCGCGTTCCACCAGTACCGCCCGGGGACGAACCTCAAGGCGTGGCTGTACCGGATCCTCACCAACAGCTTCATCAACTCCTACCGCAAGAAGCAGCGGGAACCGCTGCAGTCCAACGCCGACGACATCGAGGACTGGCAGGAGCACCGCGCCGCCTCGCACACCTCCACCGGGCTGCGCTCGGCCGAGGCGGAGGCGCTGGACCAGATCGGCGACGACGTCATCAAGCAGGCCCTCGCCGATCTTCCCGACGACTTCCGGATGGCGGTGTACCTCGCCGACGTCGAGGGGTTCGCCTACAAGGAGATCGCCGAGATCATGGACACCCCGATCGGCACCGTGATGTCACGGCTGCACCGGGGCCGTCGCCAGCTGCGCACGCTGCTGGCCGACCACGCCCGTGACCTCGGTCTGGTCAGGGAGGGACGATGAGCGACCAGCCCAGCGAGCGGTGCCAGTGCGAAGAGGCGCTGGACAAGCTCGAGGAGTACCTGGACTCCGAGATCGGCGAGCTCGACGGCCACCGGCTGCGCGCGCACCTCGAGGAGTGCACCTCGTGCTTTGGTGAGGCCGAGCTCGAGCAGCGGCTGCGCGCCGTCCTGCGCCGGTCCTGCTCCGAGGTCGCACCCGAGACCCTCCGTCTGCGTGTGCGCACCGAGATCACGGTGATCCGTGCCCGCACCTCCGGGGCGGGCTGACAGGGATCGGAGCTCGTGCTGGGCTGACCAGCTGCATGGGGCGTGCCAACGGTGGCTGTCCACGTGCAGCACTACCAGTGTTCCTGCGGCTCCTCGCGGTCTCTGGGTGGGCGCGACGCACAGCCCGCTGTCACGACGGCGGTCCTGCACGCTCGGCTGCGGCCCGGCCTCGCGCGTGGTTGCGCATGCACGTCCACCGACCGCGTCGGTGACCTAGCGCCCACGTCCCCGCAGTGGCGGTGGGTTAGGGCCCACCGAAGGGCTTGCGGTGGGCCCTAATTCACCGGTACCTCGCGGGTGTGGGCGCTAACTCACCGGTGCTGGGCGGGGGTGGGCGGCAAGTCACCGGCGGAGCCCGCGCCACCGTTGAGCTCCTCGCGTTCGTCGTAGGCTGGCTGGGTGCGCAGTGTCTACGCGGCATCCCAGGATCCTGACGACCCGCTCGCCGGGCTGAGGATCGGCGAGCTCGAGCCCGAGGTCCCGCCGGACTGGGTGTGGGTGCAGGTTCGTGCGGCGTCGCTGAACCACCACGACCTGTGGAGCCTGCGAGGTGTGGGGCTGCCGGGGGACCGGCTGCCGATGGTGCTGGGCACCGATGCCGCAGGCATCGCACCGGACGGCTCGAAGGTGCTCGTCCACGGTGTGATCTCCTCGCGCGGGTGGGAGGGCGACGAGACCCTCGACCCGCGGCGCACGCTGCTCTCCGAGCTGCACCCGGGCACGCTCGCCGAGCGGGTGGCGGTGCCGGCGAGCAACCTGGTGCCGATGCCGGAGGGGATGTCGTTCGCCGAGGCCGCGTGCCTGCCGACCGCGTACCTGACCGCCTACCGGCTGCTGTTCCACGCCGCCGACGCACGCCCGGGGCAGCGTGTGCTGATCCAGGGTGCCGGCGGTGGTGTCGCCACCGCTGCCGTGCTGCTCGCGCGTGCGGCGGGCCTGCACGTGACCGTGACGTCGCGGTCCGCCGCCAAGCTCGAGAGGGCGCTCGACCTCGGTGCCCACGACGCGGTGGCCGGCGGTGAGCGGGTGCAGCCGGTCGACATCGTGATCGAGACGGTCGGGGAGGCCACGTGGGGGCACTCGCTGCGCTCGCTGCGTCCCGGCGGCGTGGTGGCCGTGGCCGGAGCGACCTCGGGACCCGCTCCCTCGGCCGACCTCAACCGGGTGTTCTTCCGCAGCCTTCGCGTCGTGGGCTCCACGATGGGAACCCGGGCCGAGCTCTCCCGGCTCGCCGCGATGATGAAGGCGAGCGGTGTGGCGCCCGTGATCGACACCACCTCGGACCTGAGCTCGGACAGCGCCGTCCGCGCCGCCTTCGCGCGGCTCCTGGACGGGGAGTCCTTCGGCAAGATCGTCCTCACCTCGGAAGGCACGGCCTCATGACCACCATGTCCCGCATCATCACCGGCCCCGACACCGTGACCAGCGACGACGGCGCCTCCGTGCGCGTGCAGCTCGTGGGCGGCGCATTGGAGGTGGTGCCGCGCGACCAGCCCGGGGTGGTCGTGGAGGTCACCGAGATCGTCGGCCAGCCGCTGGAGATCGCCACCGAGGCCGACCGCGTCAGCGTCGGCTACCCCTCGATCGGCTGGGACGGCTGGATCAAACGGCTGACGTCCACCGACACCCCTGACCGTGCGGTCGTGCGGCTGCACGTCGGCTCCGGCGTCAGCCTGTCGGCGGCGACGGTCAGCGCGCCGGTGGTCGTGAGCGGCAGCACCGGCGATGTGGACGTCTCGACGGCGTCCGCACCCTCGCGGCTGGTCCGCACCACCGGGGCCATCAAGCTGCGCACCGCCTCGGGGAGCGTCGAGGTCGAGGACCATAACGGCCCGGTGAACGTGAGCGGGGCCTCGGGTGTGCTGCGGGTCGACGGTGAGCTGCCACGGGCCGCGGTCACCTCGGTCTCCGGTGACATCCACGTGCGCCAGCGCGGCGGCGCGTCGCTGCTGACGCTGACGACGGTCTCCGGCGACGTCGGCGTCGTGGTGCCCACGCAGGCGCACCTGGAGCTCGAGGTCCGTGGCGTCGCCGCGCGCGTGAAGGTCGACGGGCGTGAGCGCAACAGCGGCTTCGGCGTCACGCGGGTGGACGAGGCGGGATCGGGGGACCGCGTCATGGCGACCGTGACGACCGTCAGCGGCAACGTCACGGTCGAGCGCTCCACCCCATGGTCGCCACCGCTGCCGCCCGGCGACGTGCAGGACGCATGAGGGGGCCGCTCCCGCACGACGAAGGGCCGGGCGGCGTCGGTGTGACGCCGCCCGGCCCTTGTCGGTGCTGGGTCAGCTGGCCTGCGCGCGCAGGCTGAATCCCGTGCCCTCGGGGGTAGCAGCAGCGTCGAGCTCCTGCGTCTCGAGCAGGGTGGCCGTCTCGGTCGGCATGAAGACGCGGGCTCCCGCGCCTTCGACGACCTGGTCACCCGTCTGGGGCTCGGGGGCCAACGACATCTGCAGGCCGTCCTGGGTCTCGTCCATCGCGAGTCGGACGCCGCCGGTCTCGGGGAGCCCGGCCTGCTCACTGAGGGAGCGGATCGCGGTCTGGGCAGTCTCGGTGATGCTGAGCATGTTCAGCTCTCTTTCGCCTTGGCTGTGACGCTGACGAGCAGCACGCTGCACTGGTCGCGTTGCGCCTCGGACACATCCACCGTCACACAGACCGGCCCGACGGGCAACCCGGCGTGTCGCGGCGGCGCACCGTGTCAACCCCGGTGTCACGAGCTGAGACCGGCCGGGCTCCTCAGATGCCGGAGCGCCGTCGGGCGCTCACGAGGCGTCCGGGTCGTCGGCGCCGATCCAGTCGTGCCACCCGTTGTGGAGCACGAGCCAGGCGAGGAGGCCGTACCCGGCCTGCCCCGGGTGGATGCCGTCACCGGCGGCGACGTCGGCGAGCCACTGCTCGTGGGCGCGGAGCGGCTCGAAGGTCTCGGCGTAAGGGACCCGACGGCGTTGGCAGACGTCCGAGTAGGCACGGCTGAGCTCGGCCAGCGCCGACTCCTCCACACCGGGGCGTGGCGGTGGCCCGACCACGAACGCCGGGATACGGCGGTTCGCCGCGTCGTCGAGGACGTTCGCCAGGTTCAGCCGGCTGCGCGCGAGCGAGATGCCGTGGTCGAGATCGGCCGAGCCGAGCGACACCACGAGCCGGTTGTCACCCGGCCCGAACCTGCGGTTGCACTCGGTCTCCCACCGCGCGGAGAGCTGCGTGGAGGTCTCGCCCGGCACCGCGAGAGTGTAGACCTCCAGCGTCTCCGGTGCTGTGGTGCGGCCGATGACACGGCCGACCCACCCCATCCCGCGCGGGTCACCGACGCCGGCGGCGAGCTCGTCGCCGACGACGGCAACTCGCCTGCTCACCGTGCGAACGCCTGGGCGATGATCTCGTCCTGCTGGCTCTTGTGCGCCTTGCCGGAGCCGGTCGCCGGGGCGGCCGCGGGCCTGCGGCTCGCGTGCTCGAGGTCGCGGCCGGCGAGCTCGGGGGTCTTGAACCGCATCTGGTAGGACACGTAGGACCAGGCGCCCTGGTTGCTGGGCTCGTCCTGCACCCACATCAGCTGGGCGTCGTCGGGGTACCGCGACAGCTCGGCCACCAGCTCCGCGGCCGGGAACGGATAGAGCTCCTCGAGCCGCACGATCGCCGTCTTCTCGTCGCCCGTGCTGCTCCGCTTCGCGCGCTCGGCCAGCAGGTCGTAGTAGACCCGCCCGGTGCACAGCAGCACCCGGTCGACGTCCTGCACCCGGTCCGCGGGGACGTGCGCGTCACCGATGACCGGCTGGAAGGTGCCCTCGGTGAAGTCCTCCACCGAGGAGGTCGCCGCCTTCAGCCGCAGCAGCTGCTTGGGCGTGAAGACCACCAGCGGCCTGCGCGGCCGCTGGTAGGCCTGGCGGCGCAGGAGGTGGAAGTAGTTCGCGGGCGTCGAGGGCTGTGCGACCACCATGTTGTCCTCGGCGCACATCTGCAGGAAGCGCTCGATGCGTGCGGAGGAGTGGTCCGGTCCCTGACCCTCGTAGCCGTGCGGCAGCAGCAGCACGACCGACGAGCTCTGGTTCCACTTCGCCTGGGCGGAGGAGATGAACTCGTCGATGACGATCTGGGCGCCGTTGACGAAGTCGCCGAACTGCGCCTCCCAGAGCACGAGCGCGTCGGGCCGCTCGACCGAGTAGCCGTACTCGAAGCCGAGCGCCGCGTACTCGCTGAGCGAGGAGTCGTAGACCCAGAACTTCGCCTGGTCCGCCGACAGGTAGGTCAGCGGCGTCCACTCGGCACCGGTCTGACGGTCGTGGAACACGGCGTGCCGCTGCACGAACGTGCCGCGGCGGCTGTCCTGGCCGGCGAGGCGCACCGGGGTGCCCTCCATCAGCAGCGACCCGAAGGCCGCGAGCTCGCCGAAGGCCCAGTCGATGTCGCCCTGGGTGGACATGGTGGACCGGCGGTCCAGGAGCTGCTTGAGCTTGTTGTGGACCGTGAAGCCCTCCGGCGGGCGCACGTGCGCCTCGCCGATGCGCTCGAGCACCCAACCTGGCACGGCGGTCTGCCACCCGACCATCATCCCGGCGTCCTCCTGCTGGGACTCCGGGACCTCGAGGCCGGCGACCTGGTCACCCTTCTTGACCGAGTCCTGACGGGACTCGGTGAAGACCCGCTCCAGCTCGCCCTGGAAGTGCTGCAGGGCCTGCTTCGCCTCGTCCTCGGTGATGTCGCCGCGGCCAACGAGCGCCTCGGTGTAGAGGGTGCGGACGCTGCGCTTGTTCTCGATCAGCCCGTACATGACCGGCTGGGTCATCGAGGGGTCGTCACCCTCGTTGTGACCACGGCGGCGGTAGCAGACCATGTCGATAACGACGTCGCGGTTGAACTCCTGCCGGTACTCGAACGCGAGCTGGGCCACGTGCGCCACGGCCTCGGGGTCGTCGCCGTTCACGTGGAACACCGGGACCTGGAGGCCCTTGACGACGTCGGTCGGGTACAGCGTGGAGCGCGACGACGAGGCGCCGGTCGTGAAGCCGATCTGGTTGTTGATCAGCACATGGATGGTGCCACCGGTGCGGTAGCCGCGCAGCATGCTGAGGTTGATCGTCTCCGTGACCACACCCTGACCCGCGAACGCGGCGTCGCCGTGGATGAGGATCGGGAGCACCGAGAAGCCGCCGCCGCCGAGGTCGATGCGGTCCTGCTTGGCGCGGACCACGCCCTCCAGCACGCCGTTGACGGCCTCGAGGTGGGAGGGGTTCGCCGCGAGGTAGACGCGGGTCTTCTCACCGGTGAGCGAGGTGTACTCGCCCTCGGTGCCGAGGTGGTACTTGACGTCGCCGCTGCCCTGGACCGTCTTGGGGTCCTGGTTCCCCTCGAACTCGGCGAAGATCTGGCCGTAGGACTTGCCGGCGATGTTGGCGAGCACGTTGAGCCGGCCGCGGTGCGGCATGCCGATGCCGACCTCGTCGAGCCCCTCGTGAGCAGCCGCCTGCAGGATCTGGTCGAGCAGCGGGATCAACGACTCCCCGCCCTCGAGGCTGAAGCGCTTCTGCCCCACGAACTTCGTCTGCAGGAAGGTCTCGAAGGCCTCGGCCTGGTTGATCTTGCGCAGGATCTGCTGCTGCACCTGCGGCTCGGGCTTGTTCCAGCCGGACTCCAGCCGCTGCTGCAGCCAGCGCCGCTGCGCGCCGTCGTGCAGGTGCATGTACTCCGAGCCGATGGTGCGGCAGTAGGAGTTGCGCAGCAGCCCGAGGATGTCGCGCAGCGGCAGCCTCGGCTTGCCGCCGAAGCCGCCGGTGGGGAAGGAGCGGTCGAGGTCCCACAGCGTCAGGCCGTGGTTCTGCACGTCGAGGTCGGCGTGCTTGCGCTGACGGTAGGCGAGGGGGTCGGTGTCGGCGATCAGGTGACCGCGCGAGCGGTAGGCGTGGATCAGCTCGAGGATGCGGGCCGGCTTGCCGAAGTCGTTGGCCGGGTCGACGTCGACGTCGGTGGTCCACCGCACCGGCTCGTACGGCACCCGCAGCGCCGCGAAGATGCGGTCGTAGAAGCCGTCCTCGCCGAGCAGCTTGCTGTGGATGACCCGCAGGAACTCGCCGGACTGGGCGCCCTGGATGATGCGGTGGTCGTAGGTGGAGGTGAGGGTCATCACCTTCGAGACACCCATCCGCGCGAGGTTCTCCGCGGACGCTCCCTGGAACTCGGCGGGGTAGTCCATCGCACCGACGCCGATGATCGTGCCCTGGCCCTCCATCAGGCGCGGCACCGAGTGCACGGTGCCGATCGTGCCCGGGTTGGTCAGCGAGATCGTGGTGCCCTGGAAGTCCTCGACCGTGAGCTTGTTGCCACGCGCGCGCTTCACCACGTCCTCGTAGGCACGCCAGAACTGGGCGAAGTCCATCGCCTCGGCGCCCTTGATCGCGGGCACCAGCAGCTGCCGGGTGCCATCGGGCTTGGCGAGGTCGATCGCCAGGCCGAGGTTGATGTGCGAGGGGCGCAGCACGCCGGGCTTGCCGTCGACCACGCGGTAGCCCGCGTTCATCTCGGGCATCTCCATGAGGGCCTCGACGAGCGCGAACCCGATGAGGTGGGTGAAGCTGACCTTGCCGCCGCGACCGCGTGCCAGGTGGTTGTTGAGCACGATGCGGTTGTCGACGAGCAGCTTGGCGGGGATGGCGCGAACGCTCGTGGCGGTGGGGACTGCCAGCGAGGACTCCATGTTCGTGACCACGCGCGCCTGCGGGCCGCGCAGGCGCTGCAGCTCGTCATCGCCCCCGGTGCTCAGCTCGCGGCGTCGCGGGGCGGGCTGGGTGTAGGGCGCTGTCGGACCGACGGCCTCGGGCGCCACCGGCGCCGGCTCCTCGACCAGGGTCTCGGCAGCGTGCGAGGACTCGTCGACCGGGGCGGGCGGCGGCGGCACGGGCTCGGCGGAAGCGGGGCGGGTCGATGCCGCCGGCTGCTTGGCCAGCGGCTGCTCCTGGCGTGGCTCGGGCGGGGTCTGTCCACCGCCGGCCTGGGGCGGGCTCGCCGGCGGCTTCGCCTGCGCCGCGGGCACCGTGGCGGGCGTCTTCGCGGCCGGCTGCTTCGTCGTGGCGCTGCCTGCGTGGGCACCGACGCTGCCGTTCGAGGCCTGCTCGGACTGTTCCGGCGGCGTGTAGTCGGCGAAGAACTCCCGCCATGACTCCTCGACCGACTCAGGGTCGTTCTGGTATGCCTCGAACTGAGACTCGATCAGCCATTCGTTACCGCCGAAGGTGGCAGCGCCGGAGTGCCCGGTAGCCCCTTCGCCAGCGGTCGGTGCGGACACGCGGTGTCGCCTCTTCCCTCAACCTGCATGTGGACAAGTACGTCCTACCCAGCGTGTCACAAACTGGCTCCATAACCCGCACCGAGAGGCCTGTTTCGGGCCGTCGTGGGCCAGATTCACCGGCTCGCGCGCCGCCGAGTCAAACGGCGGTCAACCTGGGGTCACAGACCGTCCGTCACGGCTCGTCGTCGCCGCCGGCCCGACCGCGCGGACCAGCGGCGGGGAGCCGCACCCGGATCCGGGTGCCGACGCCGCCGGGAGGATCGATGACGGCGATCGTGCCCTCGTGCAGACCCACCGCCCAGCGGGCGATCGCCAGCCCCAGACCCGTGCCGCCGGTGCTCGTCCCGCCGGTCTGAGCAGGGGCGTTGCCACGCTGGAACCGGCCGAACACCTGGTCGCGGTCGGCTTCGGGGATCCCGTGGCCCTCGTCGATGACGTCGATCACCACGTACCCGTGGGTGGCCGAGCTGCGCAAGGTGACGGTGCCGCCGTCGGGGGAGTGCCGTGAGGCGTTGTCCAGAAGGTTGGACACGACCTGCCGGAGCCGCTCCTCGTCGCCGACGACGGTCAGGCCGTCCGGCTTGGTCTCGACCTCCCAGCGCAGCTCGGTCCGCGCGCTGGCCCGGGAGGTGTCGCTCACGATGCTGCGCAGGAACGGGTCGACGGCGATCGGCGCGACGTGGAGGTCGGCCGCGCCGGCCTCGAGGCGGGACAGGTCGAGCAGGTACGCCAGCAGCCGGGACAGCCGCTCGATCTGGGCGAGCGCGGCCTCGAGGGCGTCGGAGTCGGGCTCGATCACGCCGTCGGCCATGTTCTCGACCTGGGCACGCAGCGCCGCGACCGGGGTGCGGAGCTCGTGGCTGACGTTGGCGACCATCTCGCGCCGCTGGCTGTCGAGGGCGTCGAGGTCGGCGGCCATCGAGTTGAAGGCGGCGGCGAGCTGGCCGACCTCGTCGCGGCTGTTGGTGTGCACGCGGATCGAGTAGTCGCCGCGTGCCATCGCCCGGGCGGCCGCCGTCATCTCGCGCAGCGGCCGTGTCATGCCGCGCGCGAGGAGCTGGGTCAGGACCAGCGAGCAGACCAGCGCCAGCGGGAAGGTGCGCAGCACCCCGAGGCCGAAGAGCTGGTCGCCCAGCCAGGTGACCAGCATGTACATCGTCGCGGTCGCGGCGATGATGACGATCATCTTCCCCTTGAGCGACTGCACCGGGTCGAGGGGGCGCAGGTCGAGCATCGTGTCGGGGAAAGGGTTGCGCCACGACGGCTCGTCGGAGCGCGCGTGCCGCACCCGTTGCGGACCCGGTGGGCTCGTCGGGACCTGCCGGCCGTGCCGCTCGGTCATGTCTGGAGCCGGTATCGAGACACGGCCTAGGTGACGGGCTCGAGCGCGTAGCCGACGCCGTGCACGGTCCGGATCAGCTCCGAGCCGAGCTTGCGGCGCAGGGCCTTGATGTGGGAGTCGACCGTCCGGGTGCCCGAGGCGTCGGCCCAGTCCCAGACGTCGGCGAGCAGCCGCTCGCGCGAGAGCACGGTGCGCGGCGTCGCGGCCAGGCAGACGAGCAGGTCGAACTCGGTGGGCGTCAGGTGCGCCTCGTCGGTACCCCGGAACACCCGCCGGGCGGCCCGGTCGATGGTGAGGTCCCCGAGCACGAGGGGAGGTTCGCCGTCGCTCGTCTGCGCACTGGCACGAGCGCGCTCGACCCGGCGCAGCAGCACCTTCAGGCGAGCCAGCAGCTCGCGCATCGAGAACGGCTTGGTCATGTAGTCGTCGGCACCGACGCCGAGCCCCACGAGCAGGTCGGTCTCGTCGTCGCGTGCGGTCAGCATGAGAACCGGAGGTGCGGCCCGGCCGTCGGCCGCGCCCTGGGCCTGGATCCGGCGGCAGACCTCGAGGCCGTCGATGCCCGGCAGCATCACGTCGAGGACGACGAGGTCGGGTCGCAGCGTCGTGGCCGCCTCGACGCCGGCGTTGCCGTCACCGACCGAGTGCGCGGTCCAGCCCTCCGCCTCCAGACGTCGGACGATTTGGGTGGCGATCTCGGGCTCGTCCTCGACGACGAGCACCACGGGTGTCGCTGGGCTCATACCGCCACTCTGGCACAGCCGATCGCCGGTTCGCGGGACGTGGCGGCCGCTGCTGCGCAGGCCTGGTGACGAGGTCGGGGAGGTCTCGTGCGTCCGGGGCGGTGCCGGCGTGCGGCCGGCGCCTGTGGACGCAGTTCCCCGGCGGCGCCGCGCCGGTTAGGCTGTGCGCCACCATGGAGAGCGGTCATACGAAACCGGTCGGGGATCCTGCGTGATCGTCGACTGGTTGATGGTCTTGTTGGGTGTCGTCCTCACGGCCGGCACATTCGTCTTCGTCGCCTCCGAGTTCTCGCTGGTCGCGCTCGACCCGACCGCGGTCGATCGCCGGGTCGCCGCGGGTGACCGCCGCGCCGCCGGCGTCTCCAAGGCGCTGCGGCAGCTGTCGACGCAGCTCTCCGGCGCGCAGGTCGGCATCACGCTGACCACGATCCTGCTCGGCTACACCGCCCAGTCGGCGATCTCGAACCTGCTGACGGCGGCCCTGCCCTCGGCGCTCGCCGAGAGCGCCGCGACCGCGATCGCCGTGGCCGGGAGCCTCGTCCTGGTCAACACCTTCTCGATGGTGTTCGGCGAGCTGATCCCGAAGAACTGGGCGATCTCCGAGCCGATGCAGGTCGCGGGACTGATCACACCGGTGCAGCGCGGCTTCACGTTGGCGCTGCGCCCGATGATCCAGGGGTTGAACTCCTCGGCGAACTGGGTGCTGCGCAAGTTCGGGATCGAGCCGCGCGAGGAGCTGAGCGGGGCACGGTCGGCCCCCGAGCTCGCCGCGCTGGTGCGGCACTCCGCCGCGGTCGGCACGCTCGACGTCGGCACCGCCGCGTTGCTGACCCGGTCGATCGGGCTGGGCTCGCTGACCGCCGTCGACGTGATGACCGACCGGATGCGGCTCGCGACGCTCGAGTCGAGCGACACCGCCGCCGACGTGATCGCGAGGGCTCGCGAGACCGGGCACTCGCGGTTCCCGGTCATCGAGGACTCCCCGGACGAGGTCGTCGGGCTCGTGCACCTGCGACGCGCCGTCGCGGTGCCGTTCGAGCGTCGCGACAGCGTCCCTGTCGGCGCCCTCATGGACGACGCGCCGCGCGTCCCCGAGACGATCCGGCTCGCGCCGCTGCTGCTGGAGCTGCGCGAGTTCGGGCACCAGATGGCCGTCGTGGTCGACGAGTACGGCGGCACGTCGGGCGCCGTCACCCTCGAGGACGTCGTGGAGGAGCTGGTCGGCGACGTCGCCGACGAGCACGACCCCCGACGGCGGCCCGTGCGTTCCGGGGGCGAGCGCACCTGGGTCGTGGCCGGCACGCTACGGCCTGACGAGCTGCACCACGAGACCGGGCTGAGGGTGCCGGACGAGGCGCCCTACGAGACGCTCGGCGGGCTCGTGATGACGATGCTCGGGCGGCTCCCGCAGGTCGCCGACGAGGTCGAGGTGCCCGGCGTGCGGCTGCGGGTCGAGCGGATGGACGGACGCCGCGTGGACTCGATCCGCGTCACCGCCGTGGACGTCGAGCCCGAGGTGGAGCGATGAGCATCGGCACCGGGCTGCTGATCGCCGTCCTCCTGCTGGCTGCGAACGCGTTCTTCGTGGGCGCCGAGTTCGCGATCATGTCGGCGCGGCGCTCGCAGATCGAACCGCTCGCCGAGCAGGGCGTCCGAGGCGCCAAGACCGTGCTGTGGGCGATGGAGCATGTCTCGCTCATGCTCGCGTGCGCCCAGCTCGGCATCACGGTGTGCTCGACCGGGTTGGGCGTGGTCGCCGAGCCGGCGCTGGCGCGTCTCGTCGAGGGTCCGCTGATCGCTGCCGGCGCTCCCGAGGAGGCCGCGCACGTCGTCGGGTTCGCGCTCGCGCTCGCGATCGTCGTCTACCTCCACGTGGTGCTCGGCGAGATGGTGCCGAAGAACCTCGCGGTCTCCACGCCGGAGCGCGCGGCGCTCTGGTTCGGCCCGCCGCTGGTCTGGATCAGCAAGGTCGCCTCACCGGTCATCCGGCTGCTCAACTGGATCGCGAACGTGGTGCTCCGCATGCTCGGCGTCGAGCCCAAGGACGAGGTGGCCTCGGCGTTCACGGCGGAGGAGGTCGCCTCGATCGTCGAGCGGTCCCGGGCCGAGGGGGTGCTCGAGGACGAGGTCGGCCTGATCTCCGGCGCCATCGAGTTCTCCGAGGCCACCGCTGCCACCGTGATGGTCGGGCTCGAGAAGCTGACGACCGTGCCGGTGGGCGCCACCCCCGAGGACGTCGAGCTGGCCGTGACCCGGACCGGGTACTCCCGGTTCCCGGTGGTCTCCGAGGATGGGGCGCCGGTCGGCTACCTGCACATCAAGGACGTGCTCTACGCGAGCACCCCGGAGCTGCGGCGCGCGCCGGTGCCGTCGTGGCGCGTCAGGCCGATGTCGGTGGCGACCGCGGAGGACGAGGTCGAGACCGTGCTGGAGAACATGCAGGCCAAGGGCGTGCACCTGGCACTGGTGTCCGAGGCCGACGGTCCGGCGACCGGCGTCGTGTTTCTCGAGGACATCCTCGAGGAGCTGGTCGGAGAGGTCCGTGATCTCATGCAGCGCCAGCAGATGCCGCGCCGGTGAGGCCCGCACACCGCGGCGCCACGCGGCCGTTCGCCCGTCGCCGGATCCGACGTTCGTGTGGTCTGACCCACCCGGCTCGTGAAGAACATGTGGTAATCGCTCTCCCCGCGCTTGGATCCTGGCTGTTTGTCCGTTACGTTTCCGTGATATCACGTCCGCCGCGGGGGCCGGACAGCCGAGATCCCATGTTGTCCAGCCTGGTGGAGTCTGACAGTTGAGCGAGGAACACGAGAGCGCCCTCCCGGCGTTCCCGACCCGTCGCGCGCTGCGTGAGGCTGAACGCCGTGAGGCTGCCCGCCGCGAGCGCGAGCGGCTCGCGCAGGCGGCCGCTCCCGCGAACGAGGTTCTCGCCGTCGCCGAGGTTGCGCCCGCTCCCACGGTCGCGGAGCCGGTCAGCGCCGCCGTCGCCGACGAGACCAGCAGCGACGCCGACGCCCGCCCGGTCGCACCGGCCCGGTCCGTGCGACCCGCGGCGCCCGCGCGACCGGAGTCGCTGCGCGCCACGCTGGCCCGCCGGTGGCTGCCGCGTGTCGCCGTGCTGGGTTCGCTCGCGATCGCGACCACGGCGATCCCGCTGAGCGGCGCAGCCACCCCGTCGACGAACGCCACCGCCTCGGCGACGTTCGCGGCCAGCAGCGCGCTCGACGTGCTGGCGGCGGAGCAGGTCGACGGCACCGACGCCTTCGACGCCACCGGATCCTTCGCGGCGGACCCGCTCGCCGCGGCCCGCACGCTGCTCACGACCGGGCGCACGGACGATCGCGACGACGTCCTGCAGTGCGGCAGCGCCCAGCTCGAGGCGAACGGCCAGGTG
Organism: Pseudactinotalea suaedae; assembly: GCF_009733815.1. Taxonomy (GTDB): domain Bacteria; phylum Actinomycetota; class Actinomycetes; order Actinomycetales; family Beutenbergiaceae; genus Pseudactinotalea; species Pseudactinotalea suaedae. Next base: position 226,303 of record NZ_WNXY01000007.1, on the reverse strand, counting down.
GCCGCCAGCGCCACCACCGAGCCGGTCCAGATCATGATGCCGCTGCAGACCGGCACCTACAGGATCACCTCGAAGTACGGCTACCGCTGGGGCGGCATGCACGAGGGGCTGGACATGGCTGCACCGGCCGGGACGGCGATCCACGCGGTCGCGCCCGGCGAGGTCACCTATGTCGGGTACGGCCTCGGCGGTCGCAGCGGCACGATCATCGTGCTCAAGCACGAGGTCGACGGCGAGACCTTCTGGACCTGGTACATCCACATGTACCCGGACGGCGTCTTCGTTGACGTCGGCCAGCACGTCTCGGCCGGCGAGGTGATCGGCGAGGTGGGCTCCTACGGCAACTCGACCGGCCCGCACCTGCACCTCGAGGTGCACGTCGACGAGGAGTTCACCACCGTGGACCCGGCGCCCTGGCTCGAGAGCCACCGCGCGGCACCGCTGACCGCCGAGAACCTCGCCTGCGCCGCTGAGTGACCCGGCGTGACCTGGCCGCTGGCCGGCGCTGCCGCCCGCCGGCGACTGCGGGCAGCTAGAGCAGCCGCAGCCCCCACCGCACGGTGTGGGACTGGCCCGGCTGCAGCGTGATCAGGTCCTCGCCGGTGCGGAACGCGTCGGCGACGCAGGTCATCGGCTCGGCTGCGAGCCCGGTGCGGCGTGCTGCCACCGCGGCCACGTGGTCGCCGGTGCACATCTGCCAGCAGCCCATCGTGTCGTCCATCCAGACCGCTGCGGTGCGGCCGTCGGAGCCCCGCAGACGCAGCCACGACAGGCCGTCGTCCTCGCGCGTGGCGTCGACGAACGCGTCGTCGAGCTGGGTGTCGCCGAGGCGGCGCGGCTGCCGGAAGTCGAAGTGCTCGGGCAGCGGCTCGCGCCCCGTCGGCAGCAACCGGTCGTCGGTCGGGATCCAGGACTCCGCGTCGAGCTGGAGCTCGGCGTCGTCGAGCGACCCGGGACCGGGGGAGAGCCAGGGGTGGAACCCGACGCCGTACGGGGCGGCGGTGCTGCCGAGGTTCGTGGTGGTGAGGGTGATGGCCAGGCCGCCCTCGCCGTCGAGCGCGTACGTGACCTCGACGCGCAGCGGGTGCGGATAGCCCGGCACCGGGACGGTGTCCAGCGACAGGGTCGCCGAGGCGTCGTCGTGGGTGTCGACCGACCAGCGCTCCCAGGTGACCAGACCGTGCAGGGCGGTGCCGCGCTCCGGCTCGTTCAGCGGGAGCTGGCGGTCCTGGCCGTCGAAGGTGTACTGGCCGTCGCGGATCCGGTTGGGCCACGGCACCAGCACCGCGCCGTTGGAGGCGGGTGGCAGCTCGTCCTCGGCGAAGCTCACGACGACATCACGCCCCGCCACCGCGAAGCGACGCAGGTGAGCACCGACCTCGGTGATCACGGCCTCGTCGGAGCCGGCGTGCAGGGCGACCTGGAACCCGGTGGGTGCGGTGGCGTTCGTCACCCTGGCGACCCTACCGACCCGCCGGCGGCTGCACAGAATCGTGTTGAAACCTGGAATCGGCTTGGTGCCCCCGACTGGAGCCGCCGGATCCGGGTGCTCGTACCTCGCACCCGGGCTCCGGCTCCCGTCATCGAGTCGGGGAACCTCGCTCCGCTTCGGTGCCCCCGACTGGATTCGAACCAGCGACCTTCTGCTCCGGAGGCAGACGCTCTATCCACTGAGCTACAGGGGCGCGGACCGTCGACAGCATGCCTGCGGACCGATCGGCGAGCCTACCAGTGTTGGGGCACCGCTTCGATCCCTCCACGGCGCTGATCGGGCGCCCAGGGCCTCGTCCTAGGATGTCGCGAGCACGCTCACGCCGGCACAGGGAGAGACGACGGTGAGTCACACCCCGAACGAGGGCGACACCCCGCACGAGGGTGCCGACCAGCAGCCGGTCACCCCGCCCGAGCAGCAGCCCACCGCGCCGGCGGCCGAGCAGGCCACGCCCGCGATGCCGGCGAGCAGCACGCCAACCTTCGGTGCACCCGAGCAGCCCGGTCACGCAGGAGCTCCCGCACAGCCTGGCTACGGCGGCGCGCCCGCCGCGTTCGGTCAGCCGACCGGGGGTGCGTTCCCGCAGCCGTCCTCGTGGGGCCAGCAGCCCTCCCAGCAGCCCCCCGCCCAGCCGGGCTACGCACCGGCGCCTCCGGGGTTCGGCCAGGCGAGCGGCGGCGGGTTCCCGCAGCAGCCCCCGGTCCCGGGTCAGCCGGGACCCGCGTACGGGCAGGCACAGCCGGCTGCGCAGCAGGGCTACGGCTACGGCGCGGCGCCGACGTTCGGTGCGCCCGCTCCGCAGCAGCAGCCTGCGCCGTTCGGGCCCGGCGGTCCCGCAGCGCCCGGAGGCCCGCCGCAGCGGGCGCAGGGCAGCAGCACGAAAGCGGTCGTCCTCGCCGTCGTCGGCGGCCTGATCGTGCTCGCGCTGATCGTCTTCGGCGCCTGGCGGATCTTCAGCGGTTCCGGCGGCGACCCCGGCGGCGACGCCGCGAGCGGCACCGAGATCGCCACCGAGGCCGACACCGGCGTCCCCGCGACCGGGTGCACCAACGACGTCTGCCTGCAGACCGCGGCCGTGGTCGGCGAGCAGCACACCGGCAACGACGGCGCCGTCTGGGTGCTCCAGGGCAGCTGGAGCGACGTCGAGTCCGGTGACAGCCGCCAGCTCGGAGGCGGCAGCGGCGTCTACACCTCCGAGATCGGGGAGGCGACGCTGACCGCCGTCGCGTTCGAGACCGCCGAGCACGCGGCCGACTACGCCGCGACGGTGATGGCGGACCTCGGGGACGCCTACTTCACCGGTCCGGTGTGGGACGGCGAGGTCGAGGGCCGCGGCGAGGGAGTGCTCAACCAGTTCGAGGTCGACGGCGTCGAGACTCTCGTCTGGTACGACGACGCGGGCATCGTCTGCACGCTGGTCGGACCGTTCGTCGATGTCGAGGAGGACCCGCTCTTCGAGTTCTACTTCACCCTCCCCGAGATCTGATCGGCATCGATCCCGCCATGACATCCCCCTGGTCGCGGTCCGCCGCGTGGACCGATGAGCTGACCATCGCCGACGTCCCCGTGAGCGTCCTCGCCGAACGGTTCGGGACGCCGTCGTACGTGCTCGACGTGCCGGACCTGCGCACGCGTTGCCGAGACGTGGTGGCCGCCGCCGCGCGAGCGGGGGAGGAGCACGGCATCGCGACGTCGGTCTACTACGCGAGCAAGGCCTTCAGCTCGGTCGCGGTGCTGCGGTGGGCGTACGCCGAGGGCCTGCGCGTGGACGTCGCGAGCCTGGGCGAGCTCGCCACCGCGCTACGGGCCGAGGTCCCGGGCGCGGCGATCGGCCTGCACGGCAACAACAAGTCGGAGGCCGAGCTCGATCTCGCGCTCCGGAACGGCGTCGGGCGCATCGTCATCGACTCGCTCTCGGAGATCGAGCTGGTGGCCGAGCGGGCTCGCGCCGCGGGCGTGACCGCGCCGGTGATGGTGCGCGTGACCACCGGGGTCCACGCCGGCGGCCACGAGTACATCGCCACCGCGCACGAGGACCAGAAGTTCGGTCTCTCGCTCGCGAGCGGTGCCGCGCTCGAGGCCGTCGCACGCATCCTCGCGACCCCCGAGCTGCGGCTGCTGGGCCTGCACTCCCACATCGGCAGCCAGATCATGGTTCCCGAGGGCTTCGTCGAGGCCGCCCGATCGCTGCTGCGGCTGCGCTCGGAGGTGTTCGCGAGCACCGGCGTGCTGCTGGAGGAGCTCGACCTGGGCGGCGGCTTCGGCGTCGCGTACACCGCCGACGACGACGCCCCTGACGTCCCGGCGCTGATCGCCGGGCTGGTCGGCACCGTCGCGCAGGTGGCCAGCGAGACCGGTGAGGCCGCACCGGCGCTCTCGTTCGAGCCGGGTCGATCGCTCGTGGGACCGACCGTGACCACGCTGTACCGGGTGGGCACGGTCAAGCCGGTGCGGCTGGACGGGGGCGGGGAACGGCTCTACGTCTCGGTCGACGGCGGCATGAGCGACAACATCCGCACCGTGCTCTACGGCGCCACCTACACGGCGGCGCTCGCCTCGCGGCGCTCCGAGGCCCAGCCGGTCCTGTCGCGGGTCGTCGGCAAGCACTGCGAGAGCGGCGACATCGTGATCCGCGACGTCATGCTGCCGGCCGACATCCGGCGCGGTGACCTGCTCGCCGTCCCGGTGACCGGCGCCTACGGTCGGAGCCTGGCGAGCAACTACAACCAGATGCCTCGGCCGGGCGTCGTGGCCGTGGGCGAGGGCGATCCGCGGGAGATCGTGCGCCGCGAGAGCATCGAGGACCTGCTGGCGCTCGACCTCGGGTGAGGGGCCGGCCGAGCGGCGGACCGGGGAGTCATGGCGTGGCCCTATCCTGGGTGCCGATGAGTGAGTCTGAGCCGCCCGCGCGGCTGCGCGTGGGTCTGCTCGGCTGCGGCACCGTCGGCACCGAGGTGGTCCGGCTGCTGCTGACCCACCGGGCGGAGCTGACGCAACGAGCCGGCGTCGAGCTGGAGCTGAGCGGCATCGCGGTGCGGTCGCTGGACGTCGAGCGCGACCCCATCGTCCCGACCTCGCTGCTGACCACCGACGCCGAGGCCGTCGTCGACGGCGCGGACGTGGTCGTCGAGCTGCTCGCCGGTGTCGAGCCGGCACGGCAGCTGCTGGCGCGCGCGGTCGCGGCCGGCACCACGGTCGTCAGCGCCAACAAGGCCGTCCTCGCGACCGAGGGCCCCGAGCTCTACGAGGCCGCCGAGACCCACGGCGCCGGCGTCTTCTTCGAGGCGGCCGTGGCCGGTGCCGTTCCCGTGGTCCGCGGGATCCGGGAGTCGCTCGCGGGTGACCGGGTGACCCGGGTGCTCGGCATCGTCAACGGCACCACCAACTTCATCCTCGACGAGATGACCCGGGAGGGCAGCGACTTCGCCTCGGTGCTCGAGCGAGCCCAGGCGCTCGGTTACGCCGAGGCGGACCCGACCGCCGACGTCGGCGGTCACGACGCGGCCGCCAAGGCGGCGATCCTCGCCTCGCTGGCGTTCCACAGCCGCGTGAGGATCGGCGACGTCCCGACGGCGGGCATCACCGCGATCACGGCCTCGGACATCGAGGCCGCGACCGAGATGGGCTACGTCATCAAGCTTCTCGCGATCGCCGAGGCGAGCAGCGACGGGCTTGCGGTGCGCGTGCACCCCGCGCTCGTCCCTCTCGACCACCCGCTCGCCGGTGTGCACGGCGCGTACAACGCGGTGGTGGTGGACGCCGAGGCTGCGGGCACCCTGATGTTCTACGGGGCCGGAGCGGGCGGCCAGCCCACCGCCAGCGCGGTGCTGGGCGATCTCGTGAGCGCCGCACGGCTGCACGTCTCCGGCGCCCGACCGCCCGCCGAGTCGCGGTACGCCGCGCTGACCGTCGTCGACCCGGCCTCGGTGCGCACGCGCTACCTGATCAGGCTCGACGCCGCTGATCGCGCCGGGGTGCTCGCCGAGATCGCCCAGGTGTTCGCGGCGCACGACGTCTCGCTCGAGACGCTGCGGCAGGGCGCGACCGAGGAAGGCGCGGCGAGCCTGGTGCTCGTCACGCACGGGCAGACCGAGGCTGCGCTGTCGGCGGCGGTGGCGGAGCTGGCCGAGCTGGAACCGGTGCACAGGGTCACCTCGATCCTGCGTGTGGAAGGACACTGATGGCTACCCCTTGGCGCGGCGTGATCGCCGAGTACGCGGACCGGCTCCCGATCGGGGCCGGCGATCCCGTGGTCACCCTCGGCGAGGGCGGCACACCCCTGCTGGAGTCGCCCGCGCTCTCGGCGCGGACCGGCGCGCGCGTGCACGTCAAGGTCGAGGGTGCGAACCCGACCGGCTCCTTCAAGGACCGCGGCATGACGATGGCGATCAGCAAGGTCGCCGCCACCGACACCGAGATGGTGGTGTGCGCCTCGACCGGGAACACCTCGGCCTCGGCCGCGGCCTACGCCGCGCGCGCCGGGCTCGGCTGCGCCGTGGTGCTGCCCGCGGGCAAGATCGCCGCAGGCAAGCTCGCGCAGGCGGTCGTGCACGGTGCGACGCTGATCGCCGTCGACGGCAACTTCGACGACTGCCTGCGCATCGTGCGGGAGCTGGCGCAGTCGCACCCGGTCGCGCTGGTCAACTCGGTCAACCCGTTCCGGCTGCAGGGCCAGAAGACCGCGGCGTTCGAGGTCGTGGACGCCCTCGGCGACGCCCCGGACATCCACGTGCTGCCCGTGGGCAACGCCGGCAACATCTCCGCCTACTGGATGGGCTACCGCGAGTACGCCGAGCACGGCCCAGCCACGAAGCTGCCGACGATGTGGGGCGTGCAGGCCGATGGCGCCGCGCCGTTCGTCAAGGGCGAGCCGGTCGAGTTCCCCGAGACGGTCGCCACGGCGATCCGCATCGGCAACCCGGCGTCCTGGGATCTCGCGGTCGACGCGCGGGACTCCTCCGGCGGGCGCATCGACGCCGTCAGCGACGCGCAGATCCTCGACGCCCAGGCCCTGCTGGCCCGTGAGCAGGGCGTGTTCGTCGAGCCGGCGTCGGCCGCGAGCATCGCCGGGCTGCTCGTCCGCGCCGAGGCGGGCGACATCCCCGCCGGCGCCGTCGTGGTGTGCACGGTGACCGGCAACGGGCTCAAGGACACCGCGACCGCCCTCGGCAGCCGCGAGGTCGAGCCCGAGGTGGTCGGCAGGGAGCTCGCCGACACCGTGCGGGCACTGGGTCTGTAGGTCTGGCGATGGTGCGGCTGATCGCCGATCGCACAGCCGTCAGGGTGCCCGCGACCAGCGCGAACCTCGGCCCGGGGTTCGACGCCTTCGGGCTGGCGCTCGCGCTCCACGACGTCGTCGAGGTGCGCGCGGTGACCGGAGCGAGCTCGGTCCACGTGCAGGGCGAGGGCGCCGGTGAGGTGCCCGACGGCGAGGACCACCTCGTGATCCGCGCCATCCGCGCCGGGCTGGAGTACGTCGGGGCCCCGCAGGCCGGTCTCGAGCTGCGCTGCACGAACGCGATCCCGCACGGTCGCGGGCTGGGTTCGAGCGCGGCGGCCGTGGTCGCCGGGCTCGTCGCCGCCCGCGCCCTCGTCAGCGAGCCCGAGGCGCTCGACGACACCTCGATCCTGGGACTGGCGACCGACTTCGAGGGCCATCCCGACAACGCCGCCCCGGCCCTGCTCGGCGCCGCCACGATCGCCTGGATCGACCACGAGGGTCCGCGTGCGGTCCGGCTGCCCGTGCTCGAGGCGATCTCGGCGACCGTGCTGGTCCCGCAGCTGCGGCTGTCGACGTCCAAGGCCCGCTCGACCCTGCCCGGCCACGTCCCGCACCGCGACGCCGCAGCCAACGCCGGCCGCTCCGGGCTGCTGACGCTGGCGCTGACCCAGCGGCCCGACCTGCTGCTCGCCGCCACCGAGGACCGGCTGCACCAGGCGTACCGCGCGAGCGTCATGCCCGAGTCGATCGCGCTGGTGGAGCGGCTGCGCGAGCGCGGGCACGCGGCGGTCGTCTCCGGTGCCGGGCCGAGCGTGCTCGTGCTGCACGGCGTCGAGGGCGACGGCAGGGACGAGATCGGCGCGATCGCCGGGCCGACGTGGCGGAGCTCGCGGCTCGCGGTCGGCCGGGGCGTCGAGATCACCGGCTGAGCCGGTCGGCCCCGTCCATCTCGTCGATCCTGCTCACGCCGGCGCCGGCGTCAGCGGCTCGGGTGGTGTCTCCGCCTCGAGGCGCGCGGCCATCTCCCGCAGGAACGTCACGACCGCGTGCCGGGACTCCGGGGGCACCCCGGCGGCGACCTCCCGCATCCACGCGTGCATCCGGGTGAGCCGGTCCCTGACCTCGCGGTGCGCGTGGTCGGTCGCCACGATGACGACGGACCGGCGGTCGTGGGGGTTCGGTCGTCGGGTCAGATGACCGGACTCGACCAGGCGATCGAGCAGCTTGGTCGTGGACGCGGTCGAGATCCGCAGGTGCGCCGTGAGGTCGCGGGGGGTGACCGCCACCCCGGCGCGCTCGGCCGCGATCACGTGCTGGATCGCCTGCAGGTCGGTGACGTTCATCCCCATCTCGGCGCTGAGCCGCCGGCGCAGCTCCTGGTCGGCGCGACGGAACGCACGCAGCGCCGACAGGATCTCGGTGACAGGGTCGTCGTCCCCGTACCAGTAGCCCTGCGACGCCGCCTCGACGTGCTGCTCCGGGTTCACATGCCAGATGTTACCTTAGGCTAGTAACTAGCCTAACTAGTGATTGGACCAGCAGTGGCTCAGGTCACCGACGAGGTCGTGCTGCTCGACGCGAGCGCCCGTCCGATCGGAACGCACAGCCGTGCGACCGTGCACGGCGCGGACACGCCGCTGCACCTCGCGTTCTCGTGCTATCTCCTCGACGCGCAGGGCAGGTTGCTCCTCACGCGGAGGGCGATGAGCAAGCGCGCGTGGCCCGGCGTGTGGACCAACTCCTTCTGCGGCCACCCGCGCCCGGGGGAGTCGGTGCCGGAGGCGGTCGGCCGGCATGCCGCCCACGAGCTGGGGGTGAGCGTGAGCGACATCCGCGAGGTGCTTCCCGACTTCCGCTACCGCGCGGTCGACCCCTCCGGCGTCGTCGAGAACGAGGTCTGCCCCGTGCTGACCGCCGTCACGAGCCAGCCCGTGCGCGCCAACGCCGACGAGGTCATGGACCTGCGCTGGGTCGAACCGCAGGAGCTCGGCGCCCTCGTGGCCGTGGCACCCTGGGTGCTCAGTCCGTGGGCGGTCGCCCAGGTGCACGAGCTCGCGGCACTGGAGGAGGGCTTTCCCGACGCTCTTGACGTGGCGAGGAGGCTGGTGAGATGAGCGCGGCCGATGCTGCACTGAACGGGGTCCTGGCTGCCGGGCACGAACGCGCCGTGGCGCTCGGACCCGGGTACGAGCGGCTGTGGAGCGCGCTGGTCGAGGCCTGCGCCGGTGGCCGGCGCTTTCGTCCGGCGCTTGTGGAGCGCACCCATGAGGCGCTCGGCGGGAAGCTGACCGAGCCGGTCGCCCAGGTCGGGGCTGCCGTGGAGCTGCTGCACACGGCCTTCGTCGTCCACGACGACGTCATCGACGGCGACCACGTCCGCCGCGGTCGCCCGAACGTGTCCGGGACGTTCGCCGCGCACGCCGCAGCGGCGGGGACCGACGCCGAGCGCACCCGCACCTACGCCGACACCGCCGGGATCCTGGCCGGGGACCTCGCGCTGGTCGCCGCCGTCCGGACCGTCGCCTCGTGCGGGGCGCCCGCACCCGTCGTCGAGCGGCTGCTGGACCTGCTCGAGGCGACCGTGCACGTGACCGCGGCCGGCGAGCTCGCCGACGTCGAGCTCGGGCTCGGGCTGGCGGACGACCCGTTGCCGCTGGGCGACGTGATCACCGTGGGCGAGCACAAGACGGCGGTCTACTCCTTCCAGCTCCCCCTCCAGGCCGGCGCGCTGCTGGCGGGCGCGGACGACGACGTCGTCGCGGCCCTGCGGGAGGCCGGCCGCCTGGTCGGCATCGGTTTCCAGCTCGTCGACGACCTCAAGGGCGTGTTCGGCGACCCGGCCGTCACGGGCAAGGTCGGCCCCGGCGACCTGCGCGAAGGCAAGTACACCGCGCTCGTCGCCCACGCACGTTCCACCTCCGCCTGGCCCAGCCTCACCACCTTCGTGGGCGATCGGCACCTCGACGACGCCGGGGTGACCCGAGCGCGTGAGCTGCTCACCACCTGCGGCTCGCGTGCCTTCGTGGAGGCGCTCGCCGGCGACTACCTGAGCGCGGCGCTGCGCCGCGCGTCCGAGGCCGGCCTGCCCGGGCGGCTGGTCAGCTGGTTCGACGTGCTGGTGCAGGAGATCTCTGCCGACCTCGAGGCCACGGCCGGCCGGGTGACCGCCGCGGTCGGTGGCGCCGGCGTGGGGGTGCGCGCGTGAGCGCTGGGCTCGGCCCTGACCGCCGGCGCGGGCGCGGCCACCGCTGCGGCGCCGGCGAGCTCGGCTCGTGACCGCCTCCCGCCGGGGTGCAGCCTCCTACGACCAGGTGGCGCAGGCGAGCGCCGCCGCCGTCATCGAGGGCTACTCCACCTCCTTCGGATGGGCGACGCGGCTGCTCCACCCGCCGGTGCGGACCCACGTGCGCAACATCTACGCGCTCGTGCGGGTGGCCGACGAGATCGTCGACGACCCGGAGCCCGCACTGTCGGTCGAGCTGCGCGCGGAGGTGCTGGACGGCCTCGAGTCCGAGGTCGCACGCGCCGTGCGCACCGGTCGCAGTGCCAACCTCGTCGTCCACGCCTTCGCCCTCACCGCGCGCCGGTACGGCATCGAGGCGGACCTGATCGAGCCCTTCTTCGCCGCGATGCGCGCCGACCTGACCGAGAGCGAGCACGACCAGGCCAGCCTCGAGACCTACGTCCACGGCTCCGCGGAGGTCGTGGGTCTGATGTGCCTGCGGGTGTTCGTGGGCGGCGACGAGACCGCGTACCAGCGCCTCGCCCCCGGTGCCGCGCGGCTCGGTGCCGCGTTCCAGAAGGTGAACTTTCTGCGCGACCTTGCGGCCGACCACGACACCTTGGGCCGCAGCTACCTGCCCGGTATCGATCTCGCGCACATCACCGACGCCCAGCGAGACGCCGTGCTCGACGACCTCGACGCCGATCTCGAGGCCGCCCACCGAGTCATCGGCGAGCTGCCCCCGAGCAGCAGGACGGCGGTCCGCGCCGCGCACGACCTCTTCGCGGCCCTGTCCCGGCGGCTCCGGCAGACACCGGCGGCGCAGCTGCGCACGACGCGGGTGCGCGTCGGCGACCTCGAGAAGGCACGCATCGTGCTACGGGCGGTTCTCGGGGGCCGCTCATGACCGCTCGGCAGCGCTCCGCCGTCGTCATCGGGGGAGGGGTGGCCGGGCTCGCCTCGGCTGCGCTGATGGCGCGGGACGGCTACGACGTCACGCTGCTGGAGCGGCAGGCCGACCTCGGCGGTCGTGCCGGCTCGTGGACCCACGAGGGGTTTCGTTTCGACACCGGCCCGTCGTGGTTCCTCATGCCCGAGGTGTTCGACCACTTCTTCGCCCTGCTGGGCACCTCCACGGTCGAGCAGCTCGAGATGGAGCTGCTCGACCCCGGCTACCGGGTCTTCTTCGAGGGTCGGGACCGGCCGGTCGACGTCGCTGCGGCACGGGAGGAGAACGTGGCGCTGTTCGAGTCGCTGCAACCCGGCGCGGGTGCCGCGCTGGAGACCTACCTCGACTCCGCCCGACGCACCTACGACGTGGCGGTGCGCCGCTTCCTCTACACGACGTTCGCCTCGCCGGGTTTCGCGCTGTCCCGCGACGTGCTGGGCAACGTCCACCGGCTCGTCCCGCAGCTGCTGCGCTCGTTGGAGTCCTTCGTGGCGGCACGGTTCACCGATCCCCGGATCCGGCAGATCCTGGGGTATCCCGCGGTCTTCCTCGGGTCCTCTCCGGATCAGGCACCGAGCATGTACCACCTCATGAGCGCGCTGGACCTCGACGACGGGGTCCTGTACCCGCAGGGTGGCTTCACGCGACTGGTGGACGTGCTCGCCGACCTGGCCCGCCGGCAGGGCGTGCGCGTGCGCGTGTCCAGCACCGTGTCCCAGATCCGCACGGTCCCGGTGACCGGCCGGGGTTCTCGACGGCGAGCCCGGGCCACCGGGGTGCGCTATCTCGACGCCGACGGGATCGAGCAGGACCTGGACGCCGACGTCGTCGTGGCGGCCGCCGACCTGCACCACACCGAGACCCGGCTGCTGCCGCGCGAGCTGCAGACCTATCCTCAGGAGTGGTGGGACCGGCGCACCAGCGGTCCCGGCGCGGTCCTGGTGCTCCTCGGCGTGCAAGGCGAGCTGCCGCAGCTGCAGCACCACTCGCTCTTCTTCGCGCGGGACTGGCGGGAGAACTTCGGCGCCATCGCGCAGGGCCGCGTCCCCGACCCGGCGTCGATCTACGTGTGCCGACCGTCCGCGACCGACCCGTCGGTGGCGCCCGCCGGTCACGAGAACCTGTTCGTTCTCGTCCCCGGTCCTGCCGACCCCGGGCTCGGACGGGGCGGGCAGGACGGTACGGGAGCCGCCGCCGTCGAGGCCGTCGCCGATGCCGCGATCGACCAGATCGCTCGCTGGGCCGGCATCGGGGACCTGGCGGACCGGGTCGTCGTGCGCCGCACGATCGGTCCCGCGGACTTCGCCGAGGACCTGAACGCGTGGCGAGGCGGCATGCTCGGGCCTGCTCACACGCTGGCGCAGAGCGCGATGTTCCGCGCGGGCAACGTCTCCCGCCGCGTGGCCGGGCTGTACTACGCCGGGTCGAGCACCATCCCCGGGATCGGGTTGCCCATGTGCCTCATCAGCGCCGAGCTCCTGCTCAAGCGGCTGCGCGGGGATCGTTCCGCCGGACCCTCGGCGGTGCCGCTGTGACCGCGTTCTTCTACCTCGGGGCCCTGCTGGTGTCGCTGGCGGGGATGGTGGTGCTGGACCTGCGTTACCGCCTGGTGCTGTGGCGGGACCCGCGCCGCGCGCTCCTGGTGCTGGCCGCCGGGATCGCGTTCTTCTTGATCTGGGACGTCGCCGCGATCGCCTCGGGCCACTACCGCGCGGGTCAGAGCGAGGCGATGACCGGCATCATGCTGGCGCCGGAGCTGCCGCTGGAGGAGCTCGTCTTCATCACGTTCCTGTGCTACCTGACGCTCGTCCTGCACGGCCTGGTCATGAACGCCCTGCGGCACCGGAGGTCGCGATGAGCTACCTCGCGCTCGGGTCGGTGTTCCTGATCCCGCCGGTGCTGGTCGCCCTGGTGGCCGCGCTGCTGCGCCGACCGCGCCGGTCCTGGTGGACCGCGACGGCGATCACCGCCCTGGTCCTCGTGGCGTTGACGGTCGTGTTCGACAGCATCATGATCGCCGTCGACCTGTTCCGGTTCGACGAGGACGCGCTCACCGGCGTCCGGCTGGTGCTGGCCCCTGTCGAGGACCTCGCGTGGCCGCTGGCCGCCGCGCTGCTGCTGCCGGCGCTGTGGCAGCTGCTCGGCAAGGACGAGAGCGGGTCCCGGACATGAGCGCCGCACCCTCGGCGGTTGGCCAGCTGGTGGGCTCCTCACGACCGCTCAGCTGGGTCAACACCGCATACCCGTTCGCCGCGGCCTACCTGATGGCCGGCGGCGGGCTGTCGCTCGAGCTGGTGCTGGGCACCCTGTACTTCCTCGTCCCCTACAACCTCCTGATGTACGGGATCAACGACGTCTTCGACTACGAGTCCGACCTGCGCAACCCGCGCAAGGGCGGCGTCGAGGGGGTGATCCTCGATCGGCGCTGGCACCGGCTGACGGTGATCGCCGCGGTCGTCACCAACGTGCCGTTCCTGGTCGCGCTGCTGGTCCTGGGCTCCTGGTCCTCGACGGCGGTCCTCGCCGTGGTGGTGCTGGCCGTGGTCGCGTACTCGGCGCCCGGGCTGCGGTTCAAGGAGCGCCCGGTGCTGGACTCGATGACCTCGAGCACCCACTTCGTCGGCCCGGCCGTGTTCGGCCTCGCACTCGCCGACGGCCCGGTGACCCGCACGGCCGTGGTCGTGCTCGTCGCGTTCTTCCTCTGGGGGATGGCCTCGCAGGCGTTCGGCGCGGTGCAGGACATCCTGGCGGACCGCGAGGCGGGGATCGCGTCGGTGGCGACCTGGTTGGGCGCCGCGCGCACCGTGCGCGGGACGATCGTGGCGTACGCCGCCGCCGGGGCTGTGATGCTGCTGGCGCCGTGGCCGGCGTCGCTCGCGGGCCTGCTGGCGCTGCCCTACCTCGTCAGCGTCTGGCCCTTCCGGTCGCTGCCGGACGACCGGTGCGAGGAGGCCAACCGCGGCTGGCGCCGGTTCCTGCGGTTGAACATGCTCACCGGGTTCCTCGTCACGCTGCTGCTCATCTGGATCGCGAGAGGAGGCTGAGGATGCGCGAGCGATCATCCGACCAGGCGACCGTGCTCGGCGACCAGGCGCGGCACGCGCTTCACGTCGAGGGGCCGCCGTGGGCGCGCCGCACCGCCGACGTCGCGAGCGGGCTCGCGATCCTCAGCCTGCTCGCCGGGCTCTGGTTCGGACCGGTGGCGATCGCCCTGGTGGCGCTGGTGCTGCTCGGCGTCGTGGTGGTGCGGCTGGCTCCGCTGCCGGGGCAGCTGCAGGCCCTGACGCTGTGCTCGCTGGTGGGGTCGGCGTGGGCGGCGCTGCTCGGCGGCTACCAGCAGATCCCGTGGCTGGACGTCGTGGCGCACACCGTGATCACCGGCATGCTCGCCGCGGTCGCGACCACGCTGCTGACGGGTCCGCCGCTGCGACCGCACGGGGCGGGTCGCGCGCTCGACCGCAGCGTCGACGTCGTGCTCGTCACCACCGGCCTGGGATCGTTGCTCGCCGTCATCTGGGAGATCGCCGAGTGGGTGGGGCACGTCTACGTCGACCCGGCTGTCTTCGTCAGCTACGACGACACGATCGGTGACCTCGCCGCCGGCCTGCTCGGTTCGGTGCTCGCGGGTCTGCTCCTCGCACGGTTCGTCCGCACGCGCACCCGAGGGCCGGGCCGATGACGGTCAGCGTGGTGATCCCGGTGCGCGACGACGCCGACCAGCTCGCCGGCTGCCTGGCGGCGCTCGCCCGGCAGAGCGTGCTCCCGGCGGAGGTGGTCGTCGTGGACAACGCCTCGACCGACGGCTCGGCGGCTGTGGCCGCCGAGCACGGCGCACGGGTGGTCGTGGAGCCGGCGGTCGGCATCGCGCCGGCCGCAGCCACCGGCTACGACGCTGCGCGGAGCACGATCATCGCGCGCCTCGACGCCGACTCGCGCCCGCCGGCCGATTGGGTCGAGCAGATCGTCGGCGCGATGGATCGACACCCCGACGTCGGTGCCGTCACGGGGAACGGCGAGTTCCACGACCTCGCGCCCGGGCTGGGCGCGGTGGTGGCACGTGCCTACCTCGGCGCCTACTACCTGCTCGGGCACGCAGCGGCGGCGAACCACGTGCTGTGGGGCTCGAGCATGGCCATGCGCCGCGAGGTGTGGTGGCAGGTCCGCGACCGCGTGCACCGGTCCGACCCCGACATCCACGACGACCTCGACCTGTCGTTGGCGCTGGGTGCCGTGCGCGTGCTGCGGATGCCCTCGCTGGTCGTCGGTGTCTCCGCACGGTCGGTCCGAGGTGCCGCCCAGATGCGGCGGCGATTCCGCCGCGCCTTCCGCACGCTGCGGCTCGGCTGGGAGCACGCACCGCCCTGGGAGCGCTGGGCCGCACGCCTGGGCCTCGGGGCGCGTGGTCGCGCGAGGCTCGAGCAGCGTTGAGCCGCGCCGGCTCCGGCCTCGCCCGTGGGATCTCGCCGTGATCGCGGCTGGTAGTCTCGGGCTGCCGACAAGTCGTGCAGGTGTGTTCGCACCGAGGCCGCTGTCGTCTGCACATCCGATTCTCTTGCACATCGTGACGCGTAGCCGCGTCCGCCCCGACCCCCTCGAAGGACCGTCGTGACCGACACCACCGAGTCCGTAGCGCCCGGTAAGTCCGCGTCGCTGTCCGATCTGCGCATGCCCGAGCTGCAGGCGCTCGCCGGGCGTCTGAGCATCAGCGGGATCTCGAAGATGCGCAAGCCGCAGCTGGTCGAGGCGATCCGCGAGAAGCGCCGCACCAACGCGCAGCAGCCGCGCGCCGAGCAGCCGGGTCTGATCGAGGCGTCCCGCGAGGAGGCTCCGCGCCGGGAGCAGAACGGGACCCGCACCGAGGAGCCCGTGCGCCGCGAGCAGGCCGAGCAGTCCCAGCAGCCCGACCGCGCGGAGGCCCCGCAGGCGGAGCGGACGCAGCGCCGCGCCCGCCAGCAGCAGGCCGCGCCGGCCACGGGCACCGAGGAGGAGGCGCGCGAGCCGCGCTCGGGGCAGCAGCCTCGGCAGAGCCGTCAGCAGCGCAACCAGAGCAACCAGAACAACCAGGACAACCAGGGCGGCCAGCGCGGCGAGGCCAAGCAGCAGCGTGGCCAGCAGGACCGGCAGTCCGAGCAGCAGCGTGGCCAGCAGGACCGGCAGTCCGAGCAGCAGCGTGGCCAGCAGGACCGGCAGTCCGAGCAGCGGCGCGGTCAGCAGGACCGGCAGTCCGAGCAGCGGCGCGGCCAGCAGGACCGGCAGTCCGAGCAGGGCCAGCATGGGGACGAGTCCGAGCAGAAGATGGCCTCGCTCGACGAGATCATCCACTTCCCGGAGCCCACCGAGCGCAGCGCCCGCGAGGAGTCGCCCCGCGCGAGCCGCCGCGCCGGCCGGCAGCAGGGTGCGCCCGAGCAGAGCGGCAACGACGGCGGCGACGACGGCAGCGACGACGACGAGCGCTCAGGTCGGCGTCGTCGGGGTCGGGACCGCTACCGCGACCGGAAGCGGCGCACGCCCGGGCGCGAGGGCACCAGCTCCGAGGAGGACATCGAGATCCTCGAGGACGACGTCCTGATCCCGGTCGCCGGCATCCTCGACGTGCTCGAGAACTACGCCTTCGTCCGCACGAGCGGCTACCTGCCCGGCGCCAACGACGTCTACGTCTCGCTCGGCCAGGTGAAGAAGGCCGGTCTGCGGCGCGGTGACGCCGTCACGGGAGCCGTGCGTCAGCCCCGCGAGGGAGAGAGCCAGCGCCAGAAGTTCAACGCCCTGGTGCGGCTCGACTCGATCAACGGCGGGCCGCTCGAGGACGCGCTCACCCGGTCCGAGTTCGCCGACCTGACGCCGCTGCACCCGGACGAGCGGATCCGTCTCGAGACCAGCACCCGGGAGGTCACCGGCCGCGTCGTCGATCTCGTCTCCCCGTGGGGCAAGGGCCAGCGCGCGCTCGTGCTCACCCCGCCGAAGGCCGGCGCCACGACCACGCTGCAGGCGTTGGCCAACGCGATCACCACCAACCACCCCGAGGCCCACCTCATGGTCGTGCTCGTCGACGGCCGCCCCGAGGAGGTCACCGACTGGCAGCGCACCGTGGCCGGCGAGGTCATCGCCTCGCCGTTCGACCGACCGGCCGCCGACCACACGACCGTGGCCGAGCTCGCCGTCGAGCGGGCCAAGCGCCTGGTCGAGCTGGGGCAGGACGTGGTGATCCTGCTCGACTCGCTCACCCGGCTGGCGCGTGCCTACAACGTGACCGCCCCGCCGTCCGGCCGAGCCCTGTCCGGCGGTGTCGACGCCGGTGCGCTCTACCCGCCCAAGAAGCTCATGGGAGCGGCCCGCAACATCGAGAACGGCGGCTCGCTCACGATCGTGGCCACGGCCGCCGTCGAGACCGGATCGGCCACCGACGAGGTCATCCTCGAGGAGCTCGGCGGCACGGCGAGCTCCGAGCTCCGGCTCGTGCGGTCGCTCGCGGACCGCAGGATCTTCCCGGCCCTCGACCCGCTGGCCTCCGGCACCGCGCACGACGACAAGCTGCTCACGGCCGACGAGCTCGCCGCCGTGCGCAAGCTGCGTGGCGTGCTCGGTGGCCTGGAGCCGGAAGCGGCCCTCGAGATGCTGCTCGCCCGGATCCGGCAGAGCGGCTCGAACGCCGAGCTCCTGATCTCGGTCAGCCGGGCCGAGCCCGGTGAGCTCGCTTGAGCGCACCGCGATGACCGAGGAGTTCGCCGTCGTCGAGCCGATGCTCGCCGAGCACGCCGACATCGAGCGTCAGCTCGCCGACCCGGCGGTCCACGGCGACCAGGCGCGCGCCCGCTCGCTCGGGCGCCGCTACGCCGAGCTCGGGGGAGTCGTGGCGGCGTATCGCGCGTGGCGGGCGGCGTCGGAGGACGCGGAGGCCGCGCGCGAGCTCGCCGAGGTCGACGCGTCCTTCGCGGCCGAGCTGCCCGCGCTCGAGGCGCTCGCGGCCGAGGCGAGCGAGGCGCTGCGAGCCCGGCTGATCCCGCGCGACCCGGACGACGCCCGCGACGTCATCCTGCAGGTGAAGGCGGGGGAGGGCGGCGAGGAGTCCGCGCTGTTCGCCGGCGACCTGCTGCGCATGTACATGCGCTTCGCCGAGCGCCAGGGCTGGAGCACGCAGATCCTCGACGCGACCTCCTCCGACCTGGGCGGGTACAAGGACGTCTCGGTCGCGATCAAGTCCCGCGGTGCCGTGGACCCCTCCGAGGGGGTGTGGGCGCACCTGAAGTACGAGGGTGGCGTGCACCGGGTGCAACGGGTGCCGGTCACCGAGTCGCAGGGCCGGATCCACACCTCTGCCGCGGGCGTGCTCGTCCTTCCCGAGGCCGAGGAGACCGGGGAGATCGAGATCGACCCGAACGACCTGCGCATCGACGTCTTCCGGTCCTCCGGTCCCGGCGGCCAGAGCGTCAACACCACCGACTCCGCCGTGCGCCTGACCCACGAGCCCACCGGCATCGTGGTGTCGATGCAGAACGAGAAGAGCCAGCTGCAGAACCGCGAGGCTGCGATGCGCGTGCTGCGCGCCCGGCTGCTCGCGGCGCAGAAGGAGGAGGCGGACGCCGCGGCCGCCGAGCAGCGGCGCTCCCAGGTGCGCACGGTCGACCGCTCCGAGCGCATCCGCACCTACAACTACCCCGAGAACCGCATCGCGGATCACCGCACCGGCTACAAGTCGCACAACCTCGACCAGGTGCTCGACGGTGATCTCGGCCCGGTGATCGCCTCCGCGATCGCGATGGACGAGGCCGAGCGACTCAGCGTCGCCGAGGACTGATCGTGCCCGACGGCGCCCGGGATCCCGGGCTCTCGTTGCCGAGCATGCGGCAGCTGATCGACGGCGCGACGGCGGTCCTCGCCGAGGCCGGGGTCGCCTCGCCTCGTCACGACGCGCTCGAGCTCGCCGCGGCGGCTCTCGGGCTCGCGCCCACCGCTCGGCTGGAGCTCGCGCTCGCACCGCCGGTCACGACCGAGCTGATCGCGGCGATGACCCAGCTCGTCGAGCGCCGGCGCCGCCGCGAGCCGCTGCAGCAGATCCTCGGGTACGCGGTGTTCCGGTACGTGACGCTGCGGATGGCGCCGGGGGTGTTCGTGCCCCGGCCCGAGACCGAGGTGGTCGCCGGCGCGGCGATCGAGGAGGTGGCCCGGCTGGTTCGCGCGGGCGAGCCGCGGCCGCTGGTGGTCGACCTGTGCAGCGGATCGGGCGCGATCGCCGCCTCGGTGGCCCACGAGACCCCGGCGCGGGTGGTCGCCGTCGACGCCGCACCCGAGGCGGCACGGCTGACGCGGGCCAACCTCGACGCGGTCCGCGAGGAACCGTCCAGGGTCGAGGTGGGCGACGTGCGGGACCCCGGGTTGTTCCAGGTTCTCGCCGGGGAGGTCGCCGTTCTCGTCGCGAACCCGCCCTACATCCCGCCCGACGCCGTCCCGAACGACGTCGAGGTACGGGACCACGATCCCGACCTGGCGCTGTACGGAGGGGGACTGGACGGACTGACCCTGCCGGCCGCCGTCGTCGAGGCCGCCGTGCGGCTGCTGCGCCCGGGCGGGCTGCTGGTGATGGAGCACGCCGACACCCAGGGCGAGGGCACCCGGTCGCTCGCCGAGCGGACCGGCGCGTTCGTCGAGATCGCGACCGAGCGCGACCTCACCGGTCGGGACCGGTACCTGCGGGCTCGTCGCGTCTGACCGGCCGCCTCGTCGCCGATGCTCTCCGCCGGCGCCGGATCAGCGACCACGCCAGCCAGCCCAGTGCGATGCCGACCACGTCGGCGGCCAGATCGGCGACGTCACCCGATCGGCTGGGCAGCAGCGTGGCCTGCACCACCTCCGAGACCACCGCGTGTGCGGCGACCCCGACCACGAACGGTCGCGGCCTCACGCCGGCGAGCAGCCCGGTCAGCGTGACCAGCGCGAAGCTGCCGGCGTGCGCGAGCTTGTCGGCTCCCGGGAACAGCGCAGGTCCGGGTTGCGACGGCGCGTAGAGGCCCCACAGGTTCGCGAGGACCGCGAGACCGAACGCCACCCAGGCGATCACGGGCAGCACGACGCGGGGCCGCGGTCGGGCTACCGCCTCATCGGTGGACATCGCGCACGAGCCTACGACGAGCTGGGGCGTGCGGGCGTGGGAGGATCGCGGTCGTGACTGCGTTGCGTGACTGCACCGACCCGGCCACCTGGTGGCCTCACGTCGACGAGGCGACGAAGGCGCTCGCCGTCGGTGGCCTGGTGGTTCTGCCTACCGACACCGTCTACGGCATCGCCGCGGACGCCTTCAAGCCCGAGGCCGTCCAGGCGTTGCTGGACGCCAAGGGTCGCGGTCGCCAGATGCCGCCGCCGGTGCTGATCGGCGACGTGCGCACGATGGACGGTCTCGCCGACGACATCCCTGATCAGGTCCGCGAGATGGTCACGGCGCACTGGCCGGGCCCGCTCACGGTGATCCTGCACGCCCAGCCCTCGCTGCAGTGGGACCTGGGGGAGACCAACGGCACGGTCGCGCTGCGGATGCCGGACCACGAGCTCGCGCTCGCGGTGCTGCGCCGCACCGGGCCGCTCGCGGTCTCGAGCGCCAACACCACCGGCTCGCCCGCGGCCACGACGGCGGCCGAGGCCGCCTCGATGCTCGGTGAATCCGTGCGCGTCTATCTCGACGGCGGGACCTCACCCGGGGGAGTGGCCTCCACGATCGTGGACGCCACCGGCCCGGAGCTGCGGATCGTTCGCGAGGGCGCGCTCAGCGCCGCGGACCTCGGGATCAAGGAGCCCGCTCCCGCGGAGGAACCTGCCGCGGTGGAGGAGGAGACTGCGACGGCGGCGGCGTCCGTCCCCGAGGAGGAGGCCGCTCCCGAGGAGGACTCCGCTCCCGAGGAGGCCACGCCCGCCGAGGAAGCCACGCCCGCCGAGGAGACCGAGCCCGAGGTCAGACCCGAGCCGGCCGAGGCGCCCGCCGCCGACACGGACGCCGCCGCGCAGGGCGCCGGCGAGCAGCCGGAGCCCGTCGTCGCCGCTGAGCCGGTCGCGGCGGCGAAGCCGACACCGGCGCGCAAGCCGCGGGCAGCGGCGAAGCCCAGGGCCACACCCCGGTCGAAGCCTGAGGCGGCCGCAGGCTCCGCGGACGCCGTGACGATCGCACCGCGCCGCGTGCGCAAGAAGGCCACGCCGGCCGGCGGGCAGCCGGCACCGTCCGACGCGCCGTCGACCGAGCCCCCTGAACCCACCGCGGAGACCCCCGCACCGTGAGGATCTACCTGCTGCTGATGGCGCTCGCCGCGGCGGTCACCTTCTTGGCGACGCCGCTGGCGCGGTTCCTCGCCCTGCGCACCAACGCGATCACGGCGGTGCGCGAGCGCGACGTGCACACCGTGCCCATCCCTCGGCTCGGGGGCGTGGCGATGCTGATCGGGTTCGCCGTGGCGCTCACCGTGGCGTCGCAGATGCCGTTCCTGCAGCCGTTGTTCGACGGGGCCGGCGGCCTGCCGCTGCCCTGGGCGATCCTGGTCTCGGCGACCGTGGTGTGCCTGCTCGGCGTGGCCGACGACATCTGGGATCTCGACTGGCTCACCAAGCTGGTGGGCCAGGTGCTCGCCGCGGGCTTCATGGCGTGGCAGGGCGTGCAGCTGATCCAGTTCCCGGTGTTCGGGCTGACGATCGGCAGCTCCCGGCTCTCGCTGATCGTCACGATCCTCGTGGTGGTGACCGCGATCAACGCCGTCAACTTCGTCGACGGGCTGGACGGGCTCGCCGCCGGCGTGATCGCGATCGGCGGCACCGCCTTCTTCGGCTACACCTACGTGCTCACGACCACCCAGAGCCCCGGTGACTACTCCAACATCGCGACGGCGGTGATGGCCTGCGTGGTCGGGGTGTGCCTGGGGTTCCTGCCGCACAACTTCTTCCCGGCCCGGATCTTCATGGGGGACTCGGGCGCGATGTTCCTCGGCCTGACGATGTCCGCGGCCTCGATCCTGGTCACCGGTCAGATCGACCCCGCGCGCATCGACGTCGGCACCGCGCTGCCGGCCTTCGTCGTGATCATCCTGCTGCCGCTCGCGGTGCTGATGCTGCCGCTGCTCGACATGGGCCTCGCGGTCGTGCGGCGGGTGCTGGCCGGCAAGTCACCGTTCCACCCCGACCGCATGCACCTGCACCACCGGTTGCTCGACTTCGGGCACAGCCACCGACGCGCGGTGCTGATCATGTACATCTGGACCGCCGTGCTCGCGTTCAGCGCGGCGGCGTTCGCGATCCCGAACGTCCCTGTCCCGGTGCTGGCCACCGGCATCGGCATCGGGCTCGCGCTCGCGATCTGGGCCACGCTGCGGCTGCCCCGGCAGCCGTTCCCCCGCCTCAACCGCTGACCGCCGCATCCCGGCGGTCGTGGGATCCTGGTGGCCATGTCGGGCCCCATGATGTTCAACGACCCGCCGGTGCGCACCGAGGCGATGCTCGCGCTGTTCCGGACGATCCAACGACGGCTGCTGCTGCTCACCGCGGGGGCCGCCGTGCTCGGCGTGCTCGTGGGTCTGCTGGTGGCTCAGACCCCGGGTGTGTGGGGTGCCCTGCTCGCCGCCGGTCTGGGTCTGGTGTTCACCTTCACGACCGTGGCCACGCTGCGGTTCCTCGTGGGCCGCGGGCCCGAGCTGCTCCAGATCGTGCTGATCGGCAGCTGGCTGATCAAGATGGCCCTCGTCGTGGTGCTGATGCTCTGGCTGCGCTCGCAGGACTTCTACGACCGCGGCGTGTTCTTCGTGACGCTCGCCGTCGTGGTGATCGGTGCCGTCGCCGTCGAGATCGGCACGATCGCCAACGCCCGGATCCCCACGGTCGAGCCCGGCCGGCCGCTGGCCGCGGACGTGAGCAGGGTCACACCGGAGCGTGATCCTGGCGCCCCTCAGCCGCCGGCGGACGAGGAACGGCGGAATCGCGCCGACGGCGAGACGATCGCGCGCTCGGGGGACCGTGCCGACCAGCCCGACGAACGGGCGTGACCCGGTCCGGAGCAACCGGACGGATCCGGTAGAGTCAGTGCCAGATCCCGCCCGCCGGAGCACGGTTCAACGCCGCTACGATTGACGTAGCCAAGCCGCAGATCACCTCGGTGGCGCTGGCCGCACAATCGTGCGGCGGGCGTCCGTGCCCACGACCCGCAGGAGTGCACGCTGTCCACGACCCTGAGCTCAGGCAGCCTTCTCGCCGAAGGCGCCTCCGCCGACGCACCGCACCTGCCCGGTGTCGGCGACTTCTTCCCGACCCCGTTCATCTGGGGCACGGCGGACGACTGGTGGGCGCTCGACCGCGTGATGCTGGTGCGGCTCGTCGTGATGGCGGCGATGATCCTGTTCCTGTGGCTGGCGGTCCGCAAGGCCAAGGTCGTTCCCGGCCGCCTGCAGGGCTTCCTCGAGATGGGCCTGGACTTCGTCCGGGTGCAGATCGTCGAGCAGACGCTGGGCAAGGAACGCGCGAAGCCGTTCGTCGGCATGTTCACGGTCATCTTCTTCACGATCCTGTTCATGAACCTCGCCGGGATCATCCCGTTCCTCAACGTCGCCGGTACCTCCCGCATCGGGATGCCGCTGGTGCTCGCGCTCTGGGTGTTCGTCACCTACCTCGTGGTCGGGGTCCGGCGTCACGGCGGCGGCACCTACTTCAAGGCCCAGCTGGTGCCGGCCGGCGTCCCGGGATGGATGCTGCCGATCATCGTCCCGATCGAGGCGCTCCAGCTGTTCGTGATCCGTCCGCTGACGCTCGCGCTGCGGCTCGTGGCCAACATGATGGCCGGCCACATCCTGCTGGTGCTCACCTTCGTCGGTACGCACACCCTGCTGTTCTACTCCGAGGCCGCGATGGTGCCGGTCGGTGCGCTGACCTTCGTCTCCGGCTTCGCCGCCACCCTCTTCGAGATCTTCGTCGCCGGGCTGCAGGCGTTCGTCTTCACCCTGCTCTCGGCCGTCTACCTGAACTTCTCGCTCGAAGAGTCGCACTGACCCCTCGCAGCACCCGCTTCTCATACGGTCCCGATGACGCTCAACCCGAGCGCCACCTAGGAAGGAAATACCAGTGGAGTCCGACTACATCATCAATGGCAGCCTCTCGGTCGTCGGGTACGGCCTCGCGGCCGTCGGCCCGGGCATCGGCCTCGGCATCATGATCGGCCAGACCCAGCAGGCGATCGCTCGCCAGCCCGAGGTCGCCGGTCGTCTCTTCACCAACATGATCATCGGCGCCGGCCTGATCGAGGTGCTGGCGCTGCTCGGCTTCGTCGGCGCGATCATTCTCTGACTCCGTTGGGCCACGACCTGGATACCTCGCCATGACCTCAGCACACGAGACGCCATCAGGCATCGACATCTTCATCCCGCCGTTCTACGACTGGTTCTGGTCGCTGATCATCGTCGGGATCCTCGCGCTGGTCTTCCTCAAGTTCGCGCTGCCCAAGATCAACGCGGTGCTCGATGAGCGCACCGCGAAGATCGAGGGCGGGATCGCCCTCGCTGAGAAGGTCCAGGCCGAGGCGGCCGATGCCAAGGCACAGACCGAGGCCGAGCTCGTCGAGGCCCGGAACGTCGCGGCCGGCATCAAGGACGAGGCGAGCTCCGATGGTGCCGCGATCGTGGCGGAGGCCAAGGCCAAGGCACAGGCCGAGGCCGCGCGCATCGTCGAGGCCGCTCACCGTCAGATCGAGGCCGAGCGCGCTTCCGCAGTCGTGTCGCTGCGCGAGGAGGTCGGCGGCCTGGCCACCGAGCTCGCCTCCCGGATCGTGGGCGAGTCCCTCGCCGACGACGCCCGGCAGTCTCGTGTGATCGATCGCTTCCTCGACGACCTCGACGCCGGCCTCGCCGGCAAGGCCGAGGCCACGGACAGCGCTCCGGCGTCCTCCGGCACGGAACCGGGTCAGGCCTGATGCGCGCGACCAGCCAGGCGAGCCTGCGCACCGCTACCACCTCGTGGGAGTCGGTGCTGCAGCAGGCAGGAGCTGACGCGGCGACCTACGGCGAGCAGCTGTTCGCCGTCGTCGACGCGCTGGACGGCTCCGCCGGGCTGCGCCGCGCACTCACCGAACCCACCCGGGACGGCGACGACAAGGCCGCGGTCGTGTCCCAGCTGCTCCAGGGCAAGGTCGACGACCGGGTCGTCGAGCTCGTCTCCGGCATGGTGCGCAGCCGCTGGTCGGCTGACGGCGACCTCGTGGACTCCCTCGAGGAGCTCGCCGTGATCTCCTACCTGGCCGCCGCCGACGCCAAGGGCGATCTGACCCAGGTCGAGGAGGACACATTCCGCCTCACGCGCGTGCTCGCCGACAACCGCGAGCTGCGGTTCGCGCTCGGCGACCGCGACGCCGGCGCCGAGCGCCGGGTGCAGCTGCTGAGCTCGGTGTTCGGCGGCAAGGTCAGCGCGGAGACGCTGGCCCTGGTCACCCGCGCGGTGCGGTCGCTGCGGTCGCGGACCCTGACCGCCGCACTGGCGCGCATCGGCGAGCTTGCCGCCCGCCGCCGCCGCCAGCTGGTCGCCGTGGTCACCGCGGCGTCCCCGCTGAGCCAGGCCCAGCAGGACCGGCTCGGCGCCTCGCTGGCCCAGGCGTACGGCCGCGACGTGCAGCTCAACATCGCGATCGACCCTGCGGTGACCGGCGGCTTCCGCATCCAGATCGGTGACGAGGTCGTCGACGCGACGATCGCCGCCCGTCTCGACCACGCTCGCCGCCGCCTCGCAGGCTGAGCGAGCCTGCGCACCACCCCATACCTTTGTGAAGCAGACGACAGAAAGAGCACCACGATGACCGAGCTGACGATCAAGCCGGACGAGATCCGCGCGGCGCTGGACAGCTTCGTGAGCTCCTACGAGCCGGCCGCAAGCGCTCGCGAGGAGGTCGGCACCGTCACCGTTGCTGCCGACGGCATCGCCTACGTCGAGGGCCTGCCCGGCACGATGGCGAACGAGCTCCTGACCTTCGAGGACGGCACCCTCGGCCTCGCGCAGAACCTCGACGTCCGTGAGATCGGCGTCGTGGTGCTCGGTGAGTTCGCGGGCATCGAGGAGGGCCAGCAGGTCCGCAGGACCGGCGAGGTGCTCTCGGTCGCCGTCGGTGAGGGTTACCTCGGCCGCGTCGTCGACCCGCTGGGCAACCCGATCGACGGGCTCGGCGAGATCGAGACCGAGGGCCGCCGCGCCCTCGAGCTCCAGGCAGCCGGCGTGATGCAGCGCAAGAGCGTGCACGAGCCGCTGCAGACCGGCCTCAAGTCGATCGACGCGATGATCCCGATCGGTCGCGGCCAGCGTCAGCTGATCATCGGCGACCGCCAGACCGGCAAGACCGCGATCGCGCTCGACACGATCATCAACCAGAAGGCCAACTGGGACAGCGGCGACCCCACCAAGCAGGTCCGCTGCATCTACGTCGCCATCGGCCAGAAGGGCTCCACGATCGCCTCGGTGCGTGGCGCGCTGGAGGATGCCGGAGCGCTGGAGTACACGACGATCGTCGCGGCCCCCGCCTCCGACCCGGCCGGCTTCAAGTACATCGCCCCCTACACCGGTTCGGCCATCGGCCAGCACTGGATGTACCAGGGCAAGCACGTCCTCATCATCTTCGACGACCTCAGCAAGCAGGCCGAGGCCTACCGCGCCGTGTCGCTGCTGCTGCGCCGCCCGCCGGGCCGCGAGGCCTACCCGGGTGACGTCTTCTACCTGCACTCCCGCCTGCTCGAGCGTTGCGCCAAGCTCTCCGACGACCTGGGCGCGGGCTCGATGACCGGGCTGCCGATCATCGAGACCAAGGCGAACGACGTGTCGGCCTACATCCCGACCAACGTCATCTCGATCACCGACGGTCAGATCTTCCTCCAGTCCGACCTGTTCAACGCGGGCCAGCGCCCCGCCGTCGACGTCGGCATCTCGGTCTCCCGCGTCGGTGGTGACGCCCAGATCAAGGCGATGAAGTCGGTCGCCGGAACGCTGAAGATCGACCTCGCGCAGTACCGCTCGCTCGAGGCGTTCGCGATGTTCGCCTCGGACCTCGACCCGGCCTCGCGCCAGCAGCTGACCCGAGGTGCGCGGCTGATGGAGCTGCTGAAGCAGCCCCAGTACTCGCCGTACCCCGCGGAGGAGCAGGTCGTCTCGATCTGGGCCGGCACCAACGGTCACTTCGACGAGGTCCCGCTCGATGACGTGCACCGCTTCGAGCAGGGTCTGCTCGACCACCTGCGCCGTCACTCCGACGTGCTGGGCTCGATCCGCGAGAGCGGCAGGCTCGAGGACGCGACGATCGAGCAGCTGGAGTCCGAGCTCGCCAGCTTCCGCTCGACGTTCCGCTCCAGCGACGGCCAGAGCCTGACCTCGGACGACGTCCCCGAGAACCCCGAGGACGTCGATATCGACCAGGAGCAGATCGTCAAGCAGAAGCGGGCCTGAGCATGGGTGGCCAGCAGCGCGTCTACAACCAGAAGATCCGGTCCACGGAGACTCTGAAGAAGATGTTCCGCGCCATGGAGCTGATCGCCGCCTCGCGCATCAGCAAGGCGCGTGAGCGCGCCGGACAGGCAGCGCCGTACACGCGAGCGATCACGCGTGCGGTCTCGGCCGTGGCGACCCACAGCAACGTCGAGCACCGGCTGACGACCGAGCGCACCGACACCAACCGCGTGGCGATGCTTGTCGTGACGGCCGACCGCGGCCAGGCCGGCGCGTACTCGGCGACCGTGCTCCGCGAGGCGGAGCGGCTGCGGGACGTGCTGCGCGCGGACGGCAAGGAGGTCGCGCTCTACGTCGCCGGTCGTCGTGGTGTCAGCTTCTACACCTTCCGCAACGTGGAGATGGTGCAGACCTGGACCGGAGACTCCGACAACCCCAAGGTCGGGGTCGCCGACGACATCGCCGACACCCTGCTGCACGCCTTCGGCGCCCCGCCGGAGGAAGGCGGTGTGGCCGAGCTGCACGTCGTCTACACCCGCTTCCGCAGCATGGTCTCCCAGGAGCCTCGGGTGATCCGGATGCTGCCGCTCGAGGTCGTCGAGGGTGTCGCCGAGCCCGGCGAGGGCCTGCTGCCGCTGTACGAGTTCGAGCCCGGCGAGGTCGAGGTGCTCAACGCGCTGCTGCCCCGGTACATCCGGAGCCGGATCTTCAACGCGCTGCTGCAGTCCGCGGCCTCCGAGCTCGCGGCTCGACAGCGTGCGATGCGCGCGGCCGTCGACAACGCCGAGGACCTCATCCGCATGTACACCCGACTCAAGAACACCGCGCGCCAGGCGGAGATCACGCAGGAGATCAGTGAGATCGTCTCCGGCGCGGACGCCCTGGCTGCCAGCTGAGCCCCACCGAACGAGGACAGGACACCATGACCGCCACCGTCAGCCCCGACGTCACCGAGCAGGAGAAGAAGCCTGCTGTCGGCCGCATCGCCCGCGTGATCGGCCCCGTCGTCGACATCGAGTTCCCGCCCGACGAGCTCCCCGAGATCTACAACGCCCTCAAGACCACGGTCAGGCTCGGCGACCTGGGCGACGAGGGCACCGAGATGACCCTCGAGGTCGAGCAG
Organism: Pseudactinotalea suaedae; assembly: GCF_009733815.1. Lineage (GTDB taxonomy): Bacteria > Actinomycetota > Actinomycetes > Actinomycetales > Beutenbergiaceae > Pseudactinotalea > Pseudactinotalea suaedae. The sequence goes on along the minus strand of NZ_WNXY01000007.1, from coordinate 197,870 downwards.
CACCTCGGTGACAACATCGTCCGCGCGATCGCGCTCAAGCCCACCGACGGCCTGGTCCGCGGCGCCGAGGTGCGCGACACCGGCGGCCCGATCACGGTGCCCGTCGGCGACGTGACCAAGGGCAAGGTCTTCAACGTCATCGGTGACGTGCTCAACCTCGCTGAGGGCGAGACCCTCGAGGTGACCGAGCGCTGGCCGATCCACCGCAAGGCCCCCGCCTTCGACCAGCTCGAGTCGAAGACCGAGATGTTCGAGACCGGCATCAAGGTCATCGACCTCCTCACCCCGTACGTGCAGGGTGGCAAGATCGGCCTGTTCGGCGGCGCCGGCGTCGGCAAGACCGTCCTGATCCAGGAGATGATCCAGCGCGTCGCCCAGGACCACGGTGGTGTGTCCGTGTTCGCCGGTGTCGGCGAGCGCACCCGTGAGGGCAACGACCTCATCGCGGAGATGGAGGAGGCCGGCGTCTTCGACAAGACCGCGCTGGTCTTCGGCCAGATGGACGAGCCGCCGGGCACGCGTCTGCGCGTCGCGCTGTCGGCGTTGACGATGGCGGAGTACTTCCGCGACGTCCAGAAGCAGGACGTGCTGCTGTTCATCGACAACATCTTCCGCTTCACGCAGGCCGGTTCCGAGGTCTCCACGCTGCTGGGCCGGATGCCCTCCGCGGTGGGTTACCAGCCGAACCTCGCCGACGAGATGGGTCAGCTCCAGGAGCGCATCACCTCGACCCGCGGTCACTCGATCACCTCGCTGCAGGCGATCTACGTCCCCGCCGACGACTACACCGACCCGGCCCCGGCCACGACGTTCGCGCACCTGGACGCGACCACGAACCTGTCGCGTGACATCGCCTCGCGTGGTCTGTACCCGGCGGTCGACCCGCTGGCCTCGACGTCCCGCATCCTCGACCCGCGCTACGTCGGTGAGGACCACTACCGCGTGGCCAACCTCGTGAAGTCGATCCTGCAGAAGAACAAGGAGCTGCAGGACATCATCGCGATCCTGGGCGTCGACGAGCTGTCCGAAGAGGACAAGATCACCGTCAACCGCGCCCGTCGCATCGAGCAGTTCCTGTCGCAGAACACCTACATGGCGGAGAAGTTCACGAGCGTGCCCGGCTCCACCGTGCCGCTGTCGGAGACGATCGAGGCGTTCGACAAGATCGCCAGCGGCGAGTACGACCACGTGACCGAGCGCGCCTTCTTCAACATCGGTGGCCTCGAGGACCTCGAGCGCAACTGGGACAAGATCCAGAAGGAGCTGGGCTGAGGTGCCGCTGAACGTCGAGGTCGTCGCGCCCGACCGCGTCCTCTGGGAGGGCGAGGCCACGTCCGTCAGCGCGCCCGCTGCGGATGGCTCGATGGGTGTGCTGGCGGGCCACCAGCCCGTGCTGTCGGTGCTGCGCCCCGGACGCGTGGTGGTCACGCCCGTCCAGGGCGAGTCGGTCGAGCTGGAGGTCGACGGCGGCTTCTTCTCGGTCGACCACGACCAGGTCACGATCGTCCTCGACGCCTCGGCTGCGGCCGCGCTGGACTCAGTCGGCTGAATCGATGCGCGACGCGGTCATCATCCTCGTGGTGGTCGCGCTGCTCGCACTCGCCCTGGTGCTGGTGTTCCTGTGGCGGCTGCGCTCGATCGCGGCGCGCGTGGGATCGTTCCAGTGCGCCCTGCACGCCGGCAGCCGCTGGCTCCCGGGCATCGCGACCTACACGCGCGAGGCCCTCGTCTGGTACGACGTGGTGTCGCTGTCGCGGCGGCCGCGACACACCTGGGACCGCGAGGAGCTGGTGATCCTCGAGCGCACCGTGCGGCAGGACCCGCACCGCGACGCTCTCGTGGTCGAGGCGCGCTGCCTTCACGACTCGCAGCCGCTCCAGATCGCTGCGGCGCCGGCGGCGTTCGAGGGCCTGGCCGCCTGGCTCGAGTCTGCGCCGCCGGGCGCGCGCAACAACCGCGTCATCTGACCTCTCGCTGCCGGGCCTTCGGTGACCGATGCGGCGTCGGGGGCAGTAGCATCGAGCACCGATGCGTATCGTCGTTGCGGACTGCTCGGTCGACTACTCCGGTCGGCTCAGCGCTCACCTCCCTCTCGCCCGCCGGGTCCTGCTGGTCAAGGCTGACGGCTCGGTCCTCGTGCACTCCGACGGCGGCTCGTACAAGCCGCTGAACTGGATGTCGCCCCCGTGCCGGCTGGCCGAGTCGGCACCGGACAGCGAGCAGCTGGCGGCCGGCGTCACCGCCGTCTGGACGGTGCAGCACGCGAAGAGCGACGACCGCCTGGTGGTGCAGCTGCACGAGGTGCACGCCGACACCAGCCACGACCTCGGCGTCGATCCCGGTCTGGTCAAGGACGGCGTGGAGGCCCACCTGCAGAAGCTGCTCGCCGAGCAGGTCGAGCTGCTCGGCAGCGGCCACACGCTCGTCCGCCGCGAGTACCCGACCCCGATCGGGCCGGTCGACATCCTCGCGCGCGGGCCGGTGTCCACCGCCGGCCACATCGCCGTCGAGATCAAGCGGCGCGGCGACATCGACGGCGTGGAGCAGCTGACCCGGTATCTCGACCTGCTCAACCGCGACCCGCTGCTGGCCCCGGTGCGGGGCGTGTTCGCCGCACAGGAGATCAAGCCGCAGGCGCGGGTGCTCGCGACCGACCGGGGCATCCGGTGCCTGGTGCTGGACTACGACGCCATGCGCGGTGTCGATGACGTGGACTCGAGGTTGTTCTGATGACGCAGACCGTCCGTGGTGCCGTGGTCACCCCTGAAGCCGTCGTCTCCGACGGCGTCGTCGTCGTCGACGACGACGGCGTGATCGCCTGGGTGGGCGACGCCGCCTCGGCGGTCGCGGCCGGCTGGGGCGACGCCGTGGCGGCTGTCCCCGCGGCCCCCGAGCGTCTGGTGCTGCCCGGCCTCGTCGACCTGCACAACCACGGCGGGGGCGGCGCGTCCCTCCCCGACGCGAGGAGTCTGGACGAGGTGCGCACCGCCGTCGCCGAGCACGGCGCTCATGGCACCCGGCATGTGGTGGCCTCGCTCGTCACCGCCTCGCCCGAGGTGCTGCGGGAGCGGGTCGCACTGCTGGCCGAGGCCGCTGACGAGGGTCGGATCGCCGGCATCCACCTGGAGGGCCCGTTCCTGTCGACGGTCCGGTGCGGCGCCCAGGACCCCGACCTGATCATCGACGGCGACGCCGCACTGACCCGTGAGCTCCTCGCGATCGGACGCGGTCACGTGGCCACCATGACGGTGGCGCCCGAGACGCCTGGCCTGCTCGGTCCGGGCGGCGTGCTCGAGGCACTGGTCGAGGGCGGCGCGCTGCCCTCCTGGGGCCACACCGATGCGGACGCGACCACGATGCGCACCGCGGTCGAGGCCGGTGTCGCCGCGCTGGCGGCGCACGGCGAGGCCGCCCGCTCCGCGCGCGCCACGGTGACCCACCTGTGCAACGGCATGCCGCCGATGCACCACCGCGCCCCAGGCCCGGTGCCGACGGCTCTCGCCATGGCGGCGCAGGGCCAGCTCGTCGTCGAGCTCGTGGGCGACGGCACCCACCTGGCACCCGAGTTCGTGCGCGAGGTGTTCGAGCTCGTCGGGGCGGCGAACGTCGCGCTCGTCACGGACGCGATGGCGGCGGCCGGGATGCCGGACGGCCTCTACCAGCTCGGGACCCAGCGGGTCAGTGTCGACGACGGGGTGGCACGGCTCGCCGACGGCGGTTCCATCGCGGGCGGCACCGCGCACCTGCTCGACGTGGTGCGGACCACCGTGGCCGCCGGCGTGCCGCTGCACGACGCGGTGCGCTCGGCGTCGCTGGTGCCGGCCGAGGTGATCGGGCACCGCGGCGTCGGCCGGGCGTTCGGGGCGATCCGCGCCGGGTACCAGGCGGACCTCGTGCTGACCGACCTCGACCTGCGGCCGTGGGGTGATGGCGGTCAGGGCTGAGCGTGGGGATCGGCGAACAACGGCTCGGCGGCCTCACGCATGACGTCCGTGGGATCGGGTGAACCCGTCCAGCGCTGAAAGGTCACGGCGGCCTGCGTGACCAGCATCTGCTCGCCGTTGAGGCAGCGGAGCCCAGCCGCACGCGCCTGCTCCAGCAGCACGGTGGTGCGGGGGACGTAGACGACGTCGTAGACCGCGGCCCCCTGCCCGATCAGCGTGACGTCGACGACCGGGCCAGGGCTCAGCATCCCGACGCTCGTCGCGTTGACGACCAGCTCGGCCTCGGCGAGGTGGCTCGCGAGGACCGGGTCGTCCAGAGCGATCGCCGCAGTCTCGGTCCCGGAGGCGAGCTCCGCCACCAGGTCAGCGGCTGCAGCGCCCGAGCGTCCGACGACGGCGAGATGCTGCGGTCGTTGCTGCGCCAGCCCGTAGATCGCGGATCGGGCGGCGCCGCCGGTGCCGACGACGACGACGCGGCGGTCCGTAGGTGGGCCGCCCAACAGCTGCTCGGCACCCGCCAGGAAGCCGACCACATCGGTGTTGAAGCCGACGAGGCGCCCGTCGTCGGTGACCTCGACGCAGTTGAGCGCCCCGATCGCCAGCGCACCCGGCTCGATCTCGTCGAGCATGGGCATGATCGCGCGCTTGTGCGGAGCGGTGATCTGGAACCCGAACCAGTGCTCGTCCCGCGCGCGCGTCACCTCGGCGGCGAGCTCGTCGGCCCCGATGTCCCGCAGCACGTACGTTCCCGGGATCCCGAAGGCGGCGAAGGCCGCGTTGTGCATGGCCGGGGAGTGGGCTCGTCTCAGCGGCGTACCGAGCAGGGCTGCGAGTCGCGTGCTCGTCACCTCAGCGCCCCGTGAACCGCGGCGTGCGCTTGTCCTTGAAGGCGCGGGCACCCTCCAGCATGTCCTCGCTGGCGAAGACGTCCTCGGACGCGTCCAGCTCCAGCGCCATGCCCTCGTCGAGGGGGCGGTCCACCGAGGCATCGAGCAGCCTCTTGGCGTGCCTGACCGCGCGAGGGCCGCGGGCAGCGATCTCATCGGCGAGCGCTCGCGCCGCGGTGAGCGCCTCACCGCTGGGCACCACTCGGTTGACGAGTCCGATCTGTTCGGCGCGCTCGGCGCTGATCAGCTCACCGAGCAGGATCATCTCCTTGGCGCGGCCGAGGCCGATCACGCGTGCGAGCCGCTGGGTCCCGCCGCTTCCCGGCACGACACCGAGCCGCAGCTCGGGCAGCCCGAGCCGGGAGTGCTCGCTGGCGACGCGCAGGTCGCACGAGAGGGCGAGCTCGAGTCCGCCGCCGAGGGCGTGGCCCTCGATCGCGGCGATCACGGGGACCGCCAGCAGGGCGAGCTGCCGGTAGACCAGCTTCTCCAGGAGCAGCTTGCCCTCGGCACCCTGCCCGTGCAGGTCCTCGAACTCGGTGATGTCGGAACCGGCGCAGAAGGTGCGGTCGCCCGCGCTGGAGAGCACGACCACCCGGGCATCGCCGTGCTGCTCGATCTTCGTGAGGGCCTCGCGCAGCTGCAGGGTCAGCGCACGGCTGACCAGGTTCATCGGCGGCGCCTCCAGCCGCACCTCGCAGCGTCGGCCGAGGGTGAGCGAGACGAGCTCGGTCATGTGGTCGCCTCCCGGGCGAAGTCCGCAGCCAGCCCCATCCGTCCCGACCGGAAGACGCGCGGGTCGATCCGCTTCAGGTCAGGTGACACGTGCGGCTGGAACCCCATCTGGGCGATGACGTCGCTCTCGAGGTCGACGCCGTCGGCGATCTCGGTGAGCACCAGTCCTTCCTCACCGAGCACGAACACGGCGCGCTCGGTGATGTAGGTGACGTGCTGGCCCTTCTCGCGGGCGCGGGCGGCGCTGAAGCTGATCTGCCGGACCCGGGGGACCAGCTTCTGCTGGCTGCCCTCCTGCTCGATCTGCAGCGTGCCCTCGACCACGCGTGTGCGCAGCCCGCGCGCCGTGAGGCTGCCGACGAAGTTGAGGCGCCCGGTGCGGTTGGCGATGTTGATGAAGCCTCCCGGGCCGCGCGGGCGGTCGTCGAACTCGTGCACGTTGACGTTGCCCTCGGCGTCGATCTCGGCGAAGGAGAGGCTCGCGATGTCGAGCCCGCCGCCGTCGTAGAAGTCGAACATCGAGGGCTGCTCGAGCATCGCCTGGAAGTTGACGCCGGCACCGCCGTCAGGGCCGCCGGCCGGGGCACCGCCGAAGATGCCCTGCTCCACCGTGAGCGTGAGGTCGCCGGTGATCCCCTCGGTGGCCGCGATCTCGCCGATCAGCTGGCTGACGCCGTAGCCGAGGTTGCAGATGTCACCGCGCTGGAACTCCAGCAGCGAGCGTCGCGCGATGATCTCCCGCATCCCGACCTCGCCGGCGACAGCTGTGGCGGCGGGGTCGGGTCGCCTGAGCTGTCCGGCGTAGTAGGGGGAGTAGGTCGTCGCATAGGTCTGGGACTGGAACGGCTCGACCATGACGAAGTCCACGAGCGCACCGGGGATGCGCACGTCCCGCGGCTTCAGGCTGTGTCGTTGGGCGAGGCGGGCCACCTGCGCGATGACCAGCCCGCCGTTGTTGTGAGCGGCCATCGCCAGCGCCAGCGAGTCGCCGTGGACCGCCTCGTCCTCCATCGTGAGGTTGCCGTCCTCGTCGGCGGTGCTCGCCCTGATCACGGCCACGTCGATCGGGAGCGCCGGGAAGAACAGCCACTCCCGACCGGCGAGCTCGACGACCTCGACGAGCTCCGTCGTCGTGACGGAGTTCTGCCGGCCGCCGGTCTGGCGCGGGTCGACATAGGTGCCCAGGCCGACGTCGGTGACCAGGCCCGGGCGGCCGGCCGCCATCTCACGGCACAGCGCCGACAGCACGCCCTGGGGGAAGGAGTACGCCTCGATCTCGCCGGCGCGCACCATGGCACCGAGCCGAGGCTCGTTGCCGATGTTGCTCGTGATCGTGCGCGCGTGCAGGCCGGGAAGAGCGAGCTGGGACATGCCCACCTCGGCGAAGTCACCGATGCCGACCACGCGTACGGTCGTGAGCCCGCGTGGGGCACCGACCTCGGCGAAGGTCTCGGCGAGGCTGTCGATGAACGCTTGCGGGACGGCGTGCCCGGCACCGGAGCCTCCGATCCAGAGGGCGTCGCCGTCCTGGACGAGCTCGACGGCCTCGCGGCGCGAGACGACCCTCATGGCATCAGCCCGCCGGCGTTGGGGCACAGGGTCTGGCCGAGGAAGAGCGCCGAGTCGTCCGAGAGCAGGAACACCACGGCGTCGGCGACCTCCTCGGGCTCGGCGAACCGGCCCAGCGGGAGCTCCGACATGCGCTTGCGGCCGGTCTCGCCCTCCATCACGGTCCGGCCCATGTCCGTGTTCATGACACCGGGGGAGACGGCGTTCGCGCGGATGCCCTGCTGGCCGAACTCGCGGGAGATCGACTTCACGAGCGCGATCGTGCCCGCCTTGGCGGAGGCGTAGTGGGCGACTCCCGGCCAGCCGACCTGGCCGAGGCGTGAGGCGATGTTGACGATCGAGCCGCCGCCACGCTCGAGCATGACCGGGATCGCGGCCTGGCTGGCGTAGAACGCACCGGTGAGGTCGGTGCGGAGCACGTCGTCCCACTGCTCGGCCGTGATCTCCAGGAACGGGTGCTCGGGCATCACTCCGGCGTTGTTGACGAGGCCGTCCAGATGCCCGAAGGTCTCGACCGCCCACGCGACGGCGCCGACGACGTCCTGCTGGTCGCGCACGTCGAGCGGGCGCGTCTGGCAGCCGACCCCGAGCTCGCGGACCGCTGCCGCGGTCTCCCGAGCGCCCTGCTCGCTGGTGTGGAAGGTGAGGGCGACGTCGCCGCCCGCTCGTGCCACGGCCAGGGCCACCGCGCTGCCGAGCCCCGTGCCGCCGCCCGTGACGAGCACGACCTTGCCGTCGAGCCGGCGGGAGGTGGTCACGGCGCCTGAGAGAGTCATCGTCATCGATCCAATTTCCAGGAAGCGCTTTCAATTCGGGTAGAGTCCCATGGCGTGAGCGAAGACGCAAGTGGAACCGCCTCGCGGGGCGCGGTGATCGACGCGCACGCCCACCTGCTGCCAGCCCCGCTGCTCGCGAGCGGCGGCCCGAGCGGGCTGCCGCTGCCCGGCTTCCCACCGGTGCTCAGCGACGTCACCGCACGGCTACGCCGCATGGACGAGGGTGGCATCGACCGGCAAGTGGTCTCGCCGTGGATCGAGCTGGCTCCCAACGGCCTGTCCCCCGAGCGGGCCGAGCGTCACATCCGTCGCGTCAACGATGCCCTGGCGGAGGTCGTGGGCAGACATCCGGACCGGCTGGTGGGCATGGCGATGGTCCCGCAGCACACCGGGGAGCAGGCTGCGGGGGAGCTGCTGCGAGCGGTGACCGAGCTGGGCATGTGTGGTGCGCTGCTGACGACCTCGGGGATCGGGCTGCCGCTCGCCGACCCCGCGATGGAGCCGTTCTGGGCCGCGGCCGAGCGGCTGAGCGCTGTGCTGATGCCACATCCACGGCACCCCGTGGAGGTCGCACGGACCCGTGCGCAGCACATCGGCGACCTGGTGGGGACGCCGGTCGAGGGGACGCTGGCGGTCGTGTCGCTGCTGCGCGCAGGGGTGCTGGACCGGCATTCCGACCTGCGCATCTGCGTGGTGCACGGTGGTGGGGCGTTACCGATCCTGGCGGGACGGGTCGAGGCGCTGTGGGACCACTCGGGGGCTGAGGGTGGCGCGCGGCCGCTCGAGCTGCTCGGGCGGCTGTACTTCGACACCCTGACGCACGACGACCGGGCGCTGGCCTTCCTCGCGGATCTCGTCGGTGCGGATCGCCTCCTGCTGGGCACCGACTTCCCGTTCGCGACCGGCGACCCGCGTGCGGTCGAGCGGGTGGAGCGACTCGCGAGCGGCCGGCCGGATGTTCGCCAGGCCGTTCTCGGACAGACGCTCGCCGGGCTCCTGGGGCAGGTCCGGCACGACCTCTGACGAGTAGCGCCCGGGTCCCGTTCTTGACACCGCCGGTCGACGCTGATAGAAAGCGCTTTCAGATCGGCAGGGCGATCGCCCGCACCGCACACAGAGGAGTGAGCGATGAACGATGTCCGACTCGGCGTGATCATGAACGGGGTCACGGGGCGCATGGGCACCCGGCAGCACCTCGAGCGATCGATCGTCTCGATCCGGGACGCCGGAGGTCTGTCGCTGCCCGACGGGCGCAGGATCGTCGTCGACCCGATCCTGGTCGGACGGAACGAGGCCAAGGTGTCCGCGCTCGCCGAGCGGTTCGGCATCGAGCGATGGACCACCGACCTGGAGCAGGCGCTCGCGAACCCTGACGACAGCATCTACTTCGACTCCCAGACCACCGACCGTCGGTTCCACGACGTCGCTCGAGCGATCGAGGCCGGCAAGCACATCTTCTGCGAGAAGCCGACGGCGACCTCGCTCGCCGATGCGCTGCAGCTGGCACGGCTGGCCAAGGATGCCGGCGTGAAGGCGGGCGTGGTGCAGGACAAGCTCTTCCTGCCGGGCGTCATCAAGCTGAAGCGGCTGCTCGAGGGTGGCTTCTTCGGAGATCTCGTCAGCTTGCGGCTGAACTTCGGGTACTGGGTCTTCGAGGGCGACTGGCAGCCGATCAACCGACCCTCGTGGAACTCGCGCAAGGAGGACGGCGGCGGCCTGATCCTCGACATGTACCCGCACTGGCAGTACGTGCTGGGGCACCTGCTCGGACCCGTCCGCTCGGTCCTGTGCCACGCCCAGGTCCACATCCCGCGACGATGGGACGAGGCCGGCAACGCCTACACCGCGACCGCCGAGGACGCGGCCTACGGGATGTTCCGGTTCGACGACCCGGTGTTCGCCCAGTTCACGACCTCGTGGGTGACCCGGCCCTACCGCGACGAGATCGCCGAGTGGCAGCTCGACGGCACGAACGGCAGCGCGATCGCCGGCTTGCGCGAGTGCCGGGTGCAGTCGCGCGGAACCACCCCGATGCCGGTGTGGAACCCGGACATCCCGAACCCGATCGACTTCCGGGCCGGCTGGGCGCAGGTCCCGGACAACGCCACCTTCGACAACGCGTTCCGGATCCAGTGGGAGATGTTCCTGGCGCACGTCGTGGACGACGCCAACCCGCACCCGTGGGACCTTCTGGAGGGTGCCCGAGGCGTCCAGCTGGCCGAGGCCGCGCAGCAGTCGGTGGACGAGCGCCGATGGATCGACATCCCTGAGCTGACGCTGTGAGCACCCCACGGCTGGAGCGGCTGAGCATCAACCAGATCACCGTGCGTGACTGGTCCCTGGCGCAGGCGGCCGAGGGGCTCGCGCGGCACGGCATCGGCGGCATCGGCGTCTGGCCGGAAAGGGTCGAGGAGCTCGGCCTGCAACGCAGCGTCGCGCTGCTGCGCGATCACGACCTGCACGTCTCGAGCGTGTGCCGGGCCGGCTTCTTCACGGCGCAGCCCGATCCGAGCAGGGTCTCGGACGCCAACCGCCGCGCCATCGAGATCACGCGAGCCGTCGGCGGTGACTGCCTGTACATCGTCTGCGGCCCGCTGGCACAGGACAACGACCTGGCCGGTGCCCGCGCCATGGCGCTCGACGGGCTCGCCGCCATGGCCGTCGAGGCCGAGGTGGCGGGCGTCGCGCTCGCGCTCGAGCCGCTGCACCCGATGATGACGGCGGATCGTTGCGTGGTCGTCACGCTCGCCCAGGCGCTGGACATGGTGGACGCCGTCGGCTCACCGGCGGTCGGGGTCGCCGTCGACTCCTACAACGTCTGGTGGGATCCCCAGCTGCCTGCCTCGCTCGAACGAGCGGGCGCACGGGTCATCAGCTACCAGATCTGCGACTGGTTGGTGCCGCAGCCGCACCCGGTGTTCGGTCGTGGTATCCCCGGGGACGGCGTCATCGATCTCGCGGCTCTGACCCGCCAGGTCGACTCCGTCGGCTACCAGGGCCCGATCGAGGTCGAGATCTTCAACGAGGACGTGTGGTCGCGGGACGCGGACGAGGTGATCTCCCTGATCCGCGACCGGTTCCCGAGCGTGAGCTGATCATGTGCGCGTCAGGCCGGCGGAGCCGCGGTGCTGTCTCGCAGCATCACCACGCCCTCGAACGCGACCGAGCGCCGCACGGCCGGGTCGGGCGACAGGGCGAGCTCGACGGCCTGCTGGCCGACCTGCTCGAGGGGCAGCCGCACCGTGGTCAGGCTGGGCGTGATGTCGGACGCCACCGGGACGTCGCCGAAGCCGGCGACGGAGATCTCGCCCGGGACCGCGATGCCCAGCCGCTGAAAGCCTGCGACGAGACCGACGGCGACGACGTCGAACGAGCCGAACACGCAGGTCGGTCGGTGCTTCGCCTCGGCCAGCTGTGCCGCGACCGTGCCACCGCTCTCTCGCGTGGCGGCACCGTGGATCACGGCCGCGGGGTCGAGGTCGATGCCGCACTCCTCGAGCCCGCGCCGGAACCCCTTCAGCCGGTCTCGCACCGTCATGAGCTTGGCAGGGCCGGTCACGACGGCGAACTCGCGATGTCCGAGGTCGACCATGGCGTGCGCGAGGCTGCGCGCGCCCTCCTGGTTGCCGACGATGATGCTGTGCCCCGCGTCCTGCCGGCCCAGCGTCACGACCACACCGCCGGTCCCTTCGTAACGCTGCAGCTCCTCGCGGATCGGGTCTGCCGCGGACCGGTTCGTGAACCCGCTGCCGGCGAGGATGATCGCGCGTGGTCGCTGCGCCCTCAGCAGCGCCAGGTAACGGGCCTCCTGCTGCGGGTCGCGGTAGGTCGAGACGATGGTCACCAGCATGCCGTGCTGCTCGGCCGCCGCGACCACAGCTCCCGCGATCAGGGCGAAGTAGGCATCGCGGATGTCGTGGACGACCAGCGCGATCGTGGAGGACTGCGAGCCCGCCAGAGCGCGCGCGTGCAGGTTGGGCTCGTACCCGAGCTCGGCGGCGCTGGCCAGGACCCGTTCGCGAGCCTCGCCCCGGCCCCGGTAGGCGCCCGCGGAGCTGAGCACGCGCGAGGCGGTCGCCAGCGAGACGCCGGCGTGCTCGGCGACGTCGATCAGCCGGACGGCTGCACGTCGACTCATCGGGACCTCCCTACGGTGACCGCTGCACATCGTAATGGTCAGGAAGCGCTTCCAGAGCCGGTCTCGACGGCTCGCCGGGGCCGGTCCGCCGCTGTCGTCGAACTTTCGCGGTGCGACGCCGAATCGTTACCAGATCTGCGGCGGGTGTCGTTGCTGATGTCTTGCGTTGCCGAAGAACGCTCACTACTGTATTGAAAGCGCTTTCGAGCGCTTCCGTCACCAATGGAGGAGATCGGATGTCGACAAAGAGGTGGACACAAGCGGGTGCGGTGGCAGCCGTCGCGGCGTTGCTGCTGGCCGCGTGCGGCAACGGTGATGGCGGCGGTGGCGGGGGCACCGACGGTGGCGGCGGCGGCGGCGGAGACGGCGACACGGACGACCCGATCGTCATCGGGGTCTCGCTGCCGCTGACCGGCGACTTCGCCGAACCTGGCAAGGGCGTCCAGCGCGGCTACGAGACCTGGGTCGAGATGGTCAACGCCAACGGCGGGCTGCTGGGCCGGCAGGTCGAGCTGATCGTGCTCGACGACGCCTCCGACCCGGCGCGCGTGGTCTCGGACTACGAGTCGCTGATCGCCCAGGAGGAGGTGGACCTGCTCTTCGGGCCGTTCTCCACCCGGCTCGTGGTGCCCGCCTCGCGTGTGGCCTCGGAGTACGGGATGTTGTTCGTGGAGCCGGCGGCCGCTGCGCCGGAGGTGTTCGAGAACGGCTTCGAGAACATCTTCTACGCCGCACCGGCCATCGCGTCGGACCACTACAACTACCTGGCCGACTACATCCTGGCGATGCCGGAGGACGAGCGGCCGCAGACGATGGCGGTCACCTCGATGGACGACCCGTTCGCCCAGGGCACCGCCTACGGTCTGCGCGACGCGCTGGTCGAGGCCGGCGTCGAGCTCGTCGTCGACGAGGTCTACCCGCCGAACGCGACCGACATGAGTGCCATCGCCGCGCAGATCGCCGACGCCGACCCCGACCTGCTGGTCGGCGGCTCGCTGTACCAGGACGCCGTCAACCTGATCCTGGCGCTGCAGCAGCTGAACTACCAGCCGCGCATGGTGGCGTTCTCGACGGCTCCGACCAACCCGGAGTTCCCGGAGGCCATCGGTGGTGCTGTGGACGGCATCCTGTCGCCCACGGGCTACTCGCTCACGGCGGACTGGCCGTCCAACGCACCCTTCATCGAGATGCACAACGAGATCCACGGGATGGACCCCCAGGAGGACGAGGCCAACGGCTACACGACCGGTCAGGTCGTCCAGGCCGCCGTCGAGGCCGTCGGGTGCGCCGAGCAGGGCGAGTGCCAGCAGCAGCTGATCGACTGGCTGCACGAGAACTCGGTCGAGGACACCGTCGTCGGCCCGCTCGGCTGGGACGAGGCCGGTCGTCCGGACGGCGCCCACATGCTCCTGCAGTACCAGGAGGGCGAGATCACGATCGTGCTCCCCGAGGACGCGGCCCAGGCCGAGCTCCTCTACCCGAAGCCGGAGTGGTGACCCTTCTGTGGTCTCAGGTGCGCTGCTCTTCCAGAGCCTGATCCTGGGCCTGCTGCTCGGAGGGCTGTACGCCCTCCTGGCAGCAGGCCTGACCCTGTACTTCGGCATCATGCGGGTGGTGATGCTCGCCCATGCGGCGTTCATCATCCTGTCCGCGTACCTGGCGTGGTGGTTCAGCTCCGTCACCGGGCTGGACCCCATGATCTCGCTGGTGGGCTCGGTCCCGCTCTTCTACGGGATCGGATACCTGCTGCACCGGTATCTGCTCTCCCGCCTGCGCCCCACCACGATGACGATGATGTCGGTGCTGCTGACCTTCGGCATCGCGCTCGCGATCGAAGGTCTGCTCGGGCTGGTGTGGACGGGCACCCAGCGGCGCATCAACCTGCCGTACGGGCCGACCAGCATCAGCTTCCTCGGGGCCCAGATCCCGGTCGTCCAGATCATCTCGTTCGGTCTGGCCGCACTCAGCCTCGGCGTGCTCTACCTGATCATGAAGCGCACGCAGTTCGGCAGGTCGCTGCGCGCCACCATCCAGCACGGCCAGGCGGCCCAGCTCGTCGGCATCGACACGACCAAGGTCGCCGGGATGGGCTTCGGGCTGGGTCTGGCGACGGCGGCGATCGGCGGCGCGGCGCTCTCGCTGCAGGCGACGATCTACCCGTCCCTGCACTGGCACTGGATCGGCCCGCTGATGGCGATCATCGTCGTCGGCGGTCTGGGCAGCATCCCCGGCGCCGCGATCGCGGCGCTGGCGCTCGGCACCATCCGGGTGCTGCTGGAGATCCCGATGGGTCCGACGTGGGCCCAGACGATCTTCTACGTCGCGCTGTTCCTCACCCTGATGCTGCGGCCGCAGGGGTTCTTCGGAGGTCGTCTTGCCCAACGATTCTGAGGTCCGGACCGCCGTCGCCCCGCCCGGCTCGACGGCGGTGGCGAGGTTGCGCTCGCTCGGCAGCGGCAGGACCGGGCCGCTGGTCGGCATCGTCGTGGTGATCGCGGTCCTGGCCACCTGGCCGCTGCTGGCCGCGAACCCCTACATGCTCAGCGCGGGGGTGATCGTGCTGAACTTCGCCGTCTTCGCCACGGCCTGGAACCTGATGGGTGGCCTGACGGGCTACGTCTCGCTCGGGCACATCGCCTTCTTCGGGCTCGGCTCCTACGGCACAGGGCTGGCCGTCATCCACCTCGGCATCAACAGCTTCGTCGCCGTCCTGCTCGCTGCGATCGTGGTGGGACTGATCTCCTTGCTCGTGGGGTGGGCTGCTCTCCGTGTGCGTGGCGCGTCCTTCGTGATCGTGACGATCGCGATCGTGCTCGTGCTGCTGCTGGTCTTCCAGAGCTGGCGGTCGGTCACGGGTGGCTCGAGCGGGCTGGTGGTCCCACGGCCGTTCCCGGACATGCTCCGCCCGGAGCACCACCGCGTCTTCTTCTACATCTTCCTCGGCCTGCTGGCCCTGGTGCTGGTCAGCTATCTCGTGGTGGACCGGTCCCGGCTGGGGCAGGCGCTGAAAGCGATCCGTGAGGACGAGGACAAGGCGCAGTCGTTGGGCATCCCGACGGCGTTGCTCAAGCTGGCGGCCTTTGGCATCTCGTGCTTCCTGACGGCGATCGCCGGTGGCGTGTACGCGCTCTGGTTCGGCGACCTCGACCCGATCTTCCAGTTCGACGTGGTGCTGAGCTCGCAGATCGCGCTGATGGCGCTGCTGGGCGGCGTGCGCTACCTGTTCGGTCCGCTCGTGGGCGCGATCATCGTCGGCTCCGCGCTCGAGTACTTCTTGCTCAACTTCGGCGAGACCCAGTTCCACCTGGTCGCCACGGGGCTGCTGCTCGTGGCCGTCGTGCTGTTCGCCCCGGACGGCGTGCTCGCGCTGGGTGCCGCGCTGATCCGGCGACTGGGCCCCAGCGCGACGTCGATCCGGGAGATGTCCGCAGCCGACGTCAGGGCGCAGCAGGACGAGCGGGCGGCAGCACGGGGTGCCGGTGCAGGCGGCTCCGTGACCGAGGAACCGAGTGAGAGGGCGTCCGATGACTGACGCGGGTGGCGCGATCGCGCTGCGGACCGAGGCGCTGTCGAAGTCCTTCGGTGGAGTGCATGCGGTGGACGACGCGACGACCGAGTTCTTCGAGGGCAAGATCAACGGGTTGATCGGTCCGAACGGCTCCGGCAAGACGACGTTCTTCAACTGCGTGACCGGCATGATCCAGCCCGACTCGGGGCGTGTGTACTACCGCGATCGCGAGATCACGCGATGGCAGCCGCACAAGGTCGCTCGCACAGGACTGGGGCGGACGTTCCAGCTGTGCCGGGTGTTCCCGAGGCTGACCGTGCTGGACAACCTGCTGGTCGCGGTTCACCCGGCGCACCCGCTGGCCTACCTCGGTCGTCCGCGCGAGCTCGCGCTCGTGGAGCGTGCGCGGGGGATCCTCGGCAGGGTCGGGCTCGAGCATCTCGAGACCGCGGAGGCGCGGGACATCTCCTACGGGCAGCAGAAGCTGCTGGAGCTGGCGGCGGCCCTGATGGCTGATCCCGAGATGGTGATGCTCGACGAGCCGGCCGGCGGCGTCAACCCGGCGCTCATCGAGCGCATCGCCGCGCTGGTGGCCGAGCTCAACGCCGAGGGGACCACGTTCCTCGTCGTGGAGCACAACATGGAGTTCATCATGAACCTGTGCCACCACGTGGTGGTGTTCGACCGTGGTCGCCCGATCGCGGCCGGGACGGCGGACCAGGTCCAGCAGGACCCGAAGGTGCTGGAGGCCTACCTTGGTGTCTGAGCAGGCAGCTGACATGCCGGGCCCGGACGGGCCGGCGGACGAGCAGGTGGTGCTCCGGCTCGACGAGGTGCAGGCCGGGTACGGCAAGGCGGCGCTGGTGCTGCGCGGGTTCTCGGTCGAGGTGCGGCGCGGGGAGATCGTCTGCCTCGTGGGGCCGAACGGCGCGGGCAAGTCCACGGTTCTCAAGGTCGCCAGCGGGTTGCTGGGCGTGCGCAGCGGGACCGTCTGGCTCAACGGTGCGGACGTGACGGGGGCGAAGCCGCAGGACCTGCTGCGGCGGGGTCTCTCGCACGTGCTGCAGGGACACTCGGTGTTCCGCGAGATGACGGTCGAGGAGAACGTCATGCTCGGCGGCTACACCGTCGACGACCGCGCCACCGTGATGGATCGGGTCGAGTTCGTGAAGAGCGTGTTCCCTGTGGTCGCCGAGCGGTGGGGCACGACGGCGGGGCTGCTCTCCGGCGGTCAGCAGAAGCAGGTCGAGTTCGCGCGGGCGCTGATGGTCCGCCCGGACGTGGTGCTCCTGGACGAGCCGTCGATGGGGCTGGACCCGAAGCGCACCGCGGGCATGTTCGAGCAGGTGTCGCGGCTTCGCGAGGCCGGCGTGGCCGTGCTGCTGGTGGAGCAGAACGCCCGCCGTGCGCTCGAGATGTCGGACATCGGGTGCGTGCTGGACCTCGGGCGGGTGTTCGTGCGGGGCCCGGCCGCCGAGCTGCTGGCCGACCCCCAGCTCGGTGATCTCTACCTGGGTGGGCGCCCGGGCGGCGACGGCGCGGCGGCTAGCTGATCGCAGCCAGCCTGGCCGGGCCGGTGAGCACCACCCGCAGCGGTCCGCGCACGCGTGGCGTGGCCCCGGTCGGGGCCGTCGTGACGTCGGTCCAGTCGTAGCGCCCCAGGCCCGCGGGCACGGCCGCGGTCGCGACGGTGCACCAGTCGCCGCCGGCGTGCTCACGGACGGCCAGCTCGACGCTCGCAGCCCCCGGTCCCGAGCGGGCGACACGCACGACCGGTCGATCGGGGAGGCCGTCGACGTCGTCGAACACGGCCCATCCAGGACCGCTGATCGCGGTTCCCCGTTCGGGCGTCTCGTCGGCGAGCACGACGCCCGCGAGGTCGTCGAACGATGCCGCCCGCAGCGGCATCCGATGCGGGACGGGGTCAGGACCCTCGAGCTCGATCTCGACGCGCAGCGGGAGCTCACGGGCGCTCGGGCCGGCGCTGAGGACGTATCGCCCCGGGTCGATCGTCATGGCGCCGCGGGCGGTGTCCCAGAACGCGAACCTCTCACGCGGGACGTGGACACGGACGCGGCGCTCCTCGCCGGGTGCCAGCACCACGCGGGCGTGACCGCCGAGCCGGTGGGGGAACCGGAACCGGTGCGCGAGCGCGTCGGTGTAGACCTGCACCACCTCGGTGGCGGTGGTTCCGCCGTCGTTGCGGATGCTCACCTCAACCGTGACGCCGGTCTCGTCCTGGTCGACGAGGTCGAGAGCGCGGTAGCCGATGCGCGAACCCGTGAGGCCGTGCCCGAAGGCGAACAGCGGGTCGGCGGCCGAGTACCAGGAGGTCGAGCGCCCGGCGACGATGTCGTAGTCGGTGAGGTCGCCCGCGTCGGCGGTGCTGCGCCACCAGGTCTGCGGGAGCCGACCCGACGGCGCGACATCTCCGGAGACGATGTCGACCACGCCGTGGCCGACCGCCTGCGAGTGGGTGGTCCAGAGCACCGTGCGGGCGTCGAGGTCGAACGCGTAGGGGTAGCTGGAGACGATCGCCAGCACGGCCCCGGGTGCGCGCTCGTGCACCGACTCCCACAGCGTGAGCTGGCTCGGCGGCAGCTCGAGCGCCGGGCGGTCCTCGGTCTCCCGGCCCAGGAGGTGCGGGTCGTTGCCGAGCGCGCACAGCACGAGGTCGGCACCGGCGGCAGCGTCGGCGACGGCGGCCGCGCCGGACCGCAGCGTGTGGCGGACGAACCGTGTCGCCTCCTGCGGCGTGGCTGCGGTCGCGACCAGCCGCTCGGCGGCGTCGAGGCGCAGCCACCGGCCGCTGCCGACGTGCTGCAGCGCCACCAGGCCGTCCTGGTCCGTGCGCTGCCGGAAGCTCTCCTGCACGACCCAGCCGTGAGGACGCTCGGCCTCCGCACGCACGATCGCGCGGTCGTCGGTGGTCCACAGCCGCTCGGTCGCCAGATCGGTGAACGTGAGCAGGCCCCAGCCCCAGTCGGTCACGCCCAGCCTCGCGGCCGCGCCGAGGCCCCCGGCCGCCGGGGCCAGGGCGCGGCCGTCGGTGGCGCCGAGGTAGCGACCGTCGGGCAGCCGCAGCGCGACGTGATCGGCACCGTCGGCGAGCCGGAGCTCGGCATCGGGCCAGCGCTGCGCGGCGGCCGCGGCGATCGAGGTCGCGACGCGTGGGACACCGGCGTACCAGTCGGGAAGCACCTTGTCGGCGAGCGGGCCCACCACGGCCACGATCGTCGGGTCTGGCCGCTCGCCGCCGCGCTCGTCCCGGAGCACGACGACGGACCGCGCGGCCACCTCTCGGGCGAGGGCGGCGTGGTCCTCGAGCAGCTCGTCGAGCTCGCGCACCGGTTCCCGCTCGGCGTCGATGCACCGGATCCGGGTCAGGAGAACCCGCCGTGCCGCGCGATCGATGTCGGCCTCCGTGACCAGCGCCTGCTCGAGGGCGTCCCGGAGAGCCGCGAGGCTGGCGCGAGGGTCGGCACCGTTGTCGGTGAAGGAGTCGATGCCGGCGAGCAACGCCGCCGCGTGGGCGTGCGCGGCATCGGGGTGGCGCGCCTGGCTCGTGACCAGGTTCGTCGGAGCGCCCGCGTCGGAGACGACGAGGATCTCCTCGGGTGCGTGGGCGCGGACGGCGTCGATGAGCTCGCCGCTGGTGTGCGCAGGGCGGCCGTTGACGAGGTTGTACGCGGGCATCACCGCTCCGGCCACACCCGCGCGCAGCGGCCCCGCGAACGCGGGTAGCTCGTACTCGTGCAGCACGCGGTCGCGCACCTGCATCGACCGCACGTCACGGTCGTGCTCGACGTTGTAGGCCAGCAGGTGCTTGAGCGTCGGCACCGTGCGCCACCGGTCCGGGTCGGCTCCGCGCAGGCCGCGCGCATAGCCGGTGGCGAGGTCGGCCACCAGGTGCGGGTCCTCGGAGAAGCCCTCCTCGTTGCGCCCCCACAGCGGGTGACGCAGCGGGTCGACCACGGGCGCCCACACGTTGAGGGAGATGCTCGGATCCGCTGCGTGCTTGGCGAGCAGCTCGTCGGCGACGGCGGCGCCCACGCGTTCGGCGAGCTCGGGGTCCCAGGTCGCCGCCAGCCCCACCGGTTGCGGGAACACCGTCGCCTCACCGAGCCACGCGACCCCGTGCAGGGCCTCGGAGCCGGTGCGGAACGCCGGCAGACCGAGGCGCTCGACGGCGGGGCTCCACTGGTGGAGCATCGCCACCTTCTCCTCGAGCGTGAGCTGGGAGAGCAGCTGGTCGGCCCTCTCGGCAGGTGTCATGGCAACCCCATCGGTTCATGGCTCGTCGGCTCAGCTGGATCAGCCGCTCGAACGAGCCGCCGTCGAAACGGTTCGACGACGTTGACGTCCATCTCGGGCACAGCCTAGGCGCCCGTCTGGCGGTTCGTCGAGGTTCCGC
This sequence comes from Pseudactinotalea suaedae, assembly GCF_009733815.1. Lineage (GTDB taxonomy): Bacteria > Actinomycetota > Actinomycetes > Actinomycetales > Beutenbergiaceae > Pseudactinotalea > Pseudactinotalea suaedae. Next base: position 177,899 of record NZ_WNXY01000007.1, on the reverse strand, counting down.
TGACACGGATTTCCGCGCGACACGACGATGTGAGGGCGAGCTGTGCATCTACCTCTTGTTGGATGGGAACAGTCTCGCTATTGTCGGCCGTCGAACCGCTTCGACGGAGGGCGGTCGCTGTCACGAAGGAGTTTCAGAGATGATCACGTCCACCCGTGCCCCCCGCGTCGGCGGTCAGAGCCGTCGCACCTTCCTCACGTTCCTCGGCGCCGGCGTTCTCGGCTCTGCCGCGCTCGCAGGCTGCCGCAGCGAGGGCGGTGGCGGTGCCGACCCGACCTCACCCGCCGGCGTCGTGACCGACGAGCTGCTGCCCGCCTACGTCCCGCTCGACTACGTCGAGCCGGACTTCCCGAGCGTCGACGGCTCGACGGCGGGCTTCGCGACGATCCCGACCGACCTCGCGCAGGCCTTCGACGCACCGCCGGGCTCAGGGTCGAGCTTCACGGCGATGACCCCGCTGTGGGGAGCGATCCCGCCCACCGACGGCAACAAGTACTACGAGGCGGTCAACGCCGCGATCGGCTCCACGATCGACTTCCAGATCAGCGACGGCAACACCTACGGGGACAAGCTGGCAGCGGTGCTCGCGAGCGCCGATGACGTGCCGGACTGGGTCTGCATCCCCACCTGGAACATCCCGCCCCGGTTCGACCAGGCGGTCGAGTCGCTCTTCGAGGACCTCACCCCGTTCCTCGCGGGCGACGCCGTGAAGGACTACCCGCACCTGGCGAACATCGCCACCGACGTGTGGAAGTTCTGCGTCTTCAACGGCAAGCTCAAGGCGCTGCCGTTCCCGGGCGAGATCATCACGGACGCGGTCTTCTACCGCGATGACATCTTCGAGCAGGAGGGCATCACCGAGCTCCCCACCGACGCGCAGCAGCTGCTCGAGCTGTGCGCGCAGCTGACCAACGGTCAGCGCTGGGCCGCCAACGACCTGTGGAACGCCGCGGTACTGATCCACGGCGTCGTGCCGAAGTGGCGCATCGAGGACGACGGCACGCTCACGCACCGCATCGAGACCGAGGAGTACCGCGCCGCGCTGGAGTGGAACGCGGCGCTGTTCGCGCAGGGCTCGGTGCACCCCGACGCCGTCGCCGACAACTCCGGTGACGCCAAGGCGCGGTTCGAGGCCGGCCAGGTGCTGATCTCCAGCGACGGCGTCGGCGGCTGGCACGAGGCGCTCGGGCGCCAGCTCTCCGGGAACCCGACCTACTCGCAGCGTCCGTTCGCCCCGATCGCGGCCGACGGCGGCACGCCGGTGCTGTGGAAGGGCAACCCCGCGAACATCCTGTCGTTCATCAAGGCGACCGATGACAAGGACAAGGTCGCCGAGATGCTCGCGGTCGCGAACTTCCTGGCCTCGCCGTTCGGCACCCAGGAGTACGCCCTCATCAACTACGGGGTCGAGGGCGTCCACTACACCTACGACGCCGACGGCCTCCCCGCCGCGACCGAGCTGGCGGCGACCGAGCTGCAGCCGACCTACATCTTCCTCGCGGACCCGCCCGTCGTGAACGCCAAGGTCCAGTACCCCGGGTTCGTGGAGGCGTTCTGCACCTGGATGGCCGACGCCGCCCAGTACGTGCAGGACCCGGCGTTCTTCGGCATGCAGATCACCGAGCCGAACCAGTTCGGATCGCTCAACCAGCCGATCGAGGACCTCGAGAAGGACATCTCGCGCGGCCGCAAGTCGATCGACGACCTCGACGCCGCGATCGAGACGTGGCGCAGCTCGGGAGGCGAGGAGCTTCGCGGGTTCTACCAGGACATCCTGGACGCCCAGTGACGCTGACCACCGCGTCCGCACCGCCGACCCCGCAGCCCACCGCGTCAGGGCCGCGTCCGTCACCACCCGCCTATCGCAAGGTGTCGCTGCGGGCGAGGTTCCGGCGCGACCGGTCGCTCATCCTCATGACGTTGCCCGCCCTGCTGCTGCTGGGGGTGTTCGCCTACGTGCCGATGGCGGGCAACGTCATCGCCTGGCAGGACTACTCGCCCTACGTCGGGATCATCGAGTCGCCCTTCATCGCGTGGGACAACTTCGCCCGGGTGCTCACCAGCCCGGCCTTCCTCCACGCGGTGCAGAACACCCTGGTCATCACCGCGTTCCAGCTGGTGTTCTTCTTCCCGATCCCGATCTTCCTGGCGCTGCTGCTCAACAGCGTGCTCACGCCGGCGATCCGCACGACGATCCAGTCGATCGTCTACCTGCCGCACTTCTTCTCCTGGGTGCTCGTCGTGACGATCTTCCAGCAGATGTTCGGCGGCGCCGGCCTCGTCAACCAGATCCTCACGCAGAACGGCTGGGGCTCGTTCGACCTGATGACGAACCCTGACACCTTCCTCCTCCTCATCACCAGTCAGTCGGTGTGGAAGGACGCGGGGTGGGGGATCATCATCTTCCTCGCCGCGCTCTCGACCGTGGACCCGGCGCTGTACGAGGCCTCGGTGATGGATGGCGCCAGCCGTTGGCGGCGCATGTGGCACATCACGCTCCCGGCGCTGCGACCGGTGATCATCCTGCTGCTGATCCTGCGGCTGGGTGACTCGCTCACCGTCGGCTTCGAGCAGCTGATCCTGCAGCGCGGAGCGGTCGGGGCCCAGGTCTCGGAGGTGATCGACACCTTCGTCTACTACCAGGGCGTCATCAACGGCGACTGGGGGTTCGCGACCGCGGCCGGGTTGATGAAGGGCGTGATCAGCCTGTTGCTCGTGCTCGGGGCCAACAAGCTCGCGCACCTGTTCGGCGAGGCAGGGGTGTACCAGAAGTCATGACCGCCACCCCGTCCACCTCAGCGCATCGTCACGACCGACACCGGAGGGCCACCCGATGACGACCGTCTCCACCCCGACCGGGCCCGAGACCCCGGTGCTGCCCGTCGGGCCGCCCCGGCGCCGGCGCAGCAGGCACCGACCGGCGTGGCAGGAGAAGCCGACCGTCGTCGGCTCGATCGCCAAGGGCGTCACGCTGGCGATCATCTGCCTCGCGGTGCTGTTCCCGCTGTACACCGTGGTGCTCACCAGCCTGTCGACGCAGCCGACGATCACGGCAGCCGGTGGCCTGGTCACCGTCCCCGGCGAGGTGACGTTCGCGGCCTACCGCCAGATCCTCGCCGGCGGCATCGTGACGCGGGCGACCCTGGTCTCGATCGGCATCACCGCGGTCGGCACGCTCCTGTCCACGACCGTGTCGGTGCTGTGCGCGTACGGCCTGTCACGGCCCTCGTCGCTCCTGCACCGCCCGATCCTATTCGTGCTCATCATCACGATGTTCTTCAGCGCGGGCATGATCCCCACGTACCTGCTGGTCTCGGGCCTCGGTCTGATCGACTCCTACTGGTCGTTGATCCTGCCCGGCGCGGTCTCGGCCTTCAACGTGCTCATCCTGCGCAACTTCTTCATGGGGATCGACTCCGCGATCACGGAGGCCGCGCGCATCGACGGCGCGGGGGACTGGCGGATCCTGGGCACGATCGTGCTGCCCATGTCCAAGGCTGTGGTCGCCGTGGTCGCGCTGTTCTACGGCGTCGGCTACTGGAACGCGTTCTTCAACGCGATGCTCTACATCAACGACAACGCCAAGTGGCCGTTGCAGCTCGTGCTGCGCTCCTACGTGCTGCAGGGGGTGACGCTGCCGGGCTCGGGTGCGGGCCAGGTCGATGTCGCCACCGGCGCGGTCACGGGCCTGCCCGTGAAGATGGCGGTGATGGTGCTCGCCGTCGTGCCGATCCTCATGATCTACCCGTTCGTGCAGCGCCACTTCACCAAGGGAGTGATCTTCGGTGCGGTCAAGGGGTGAGCCGCGGCGCCGTCGAGGACCCCTCGCTCAGCGTCGGCCGCAGCAGCCGCGTCTCGACCGGTGCGTCGGGCCGGTCGAGACGGGCCATCGCCATCTCGACGGCGACCGCGCCGATGCTCTCGGCCGGGATGTCGATGAAGGTGATCGGCTGCGACTGCGACTGCGCGACGTCGGCGGGGCAGATCGCCACGAGCGAGACATCGGCCGGGATCCGGACCCCGTGCATCTGGAGCGAGTCGACCACCGAGGGCAGCGCCGCCTCGTTGTGCACGATCAGGGCGGTGGGCGTCTCGTCGAGGCGACGCAGGGCCTCGACGGCGGCGAGGGCGCCGGCATGGGTCGGTGGCGTGAGCTCCACGTGCGCGGTCAGGCCGAGGCGCTCGGCCCCGCCGTGGAAGCCCGCGAGGAGACGTTCGGCGAAGGTGGTCCCGCGCTCGACCACGGAGGGCGGGGGCCCGATCAGGCCGATCGAGGTGTGGCCGAGGTCGGAGAGGTGCCGGACCGCCAGCCGCGCCGCGGCCGCGAAGTCGAAGTCGACGCACTGCAGACCCTGCGGGTCGTCGGGCAGGCCGATGAGGATCGTGGGGCTCCCGAGCGCCGCTGCGCGGGCGAGGCGGCTGTCGGCGGCCTCGACGTCCATGAGGATGAGCGCGTCGACCATCCGGCCGTGCGCGAGGCGTTCCAGCGCGGCGTCCTCGGCCTGCGTCACGAGCAGCACGTCGTGATCGAAGGCACGCGCCCGGGTGACGATGCCGGTGACGAACTCCATCACCACGCGCACGTCGACGCCCGGGCGCAGCGGAAGCATGAGCCCGAGCGTGTTCGTCCGCGCCGAGGCGAGGGCGCGCGCTCCCGCGTGCGGGCGGTAGCCGAGCTCCTCGACGGCGCGCTCGACGCGCTGCCTGGTCTGCTCGGAGATCGACCGCTTGCCGCTGAGGGCGTACGACACGGTCGACGTCGCCACCCCCGCGTGGCGTGCGACATCCTCGATCGTGACCATGGCAGAACCTCCTCGTCGGCGGCCCTCACGGTACTGCCTGCGAGCATCGTTTCGACACCATTCGACCCCGTTTCACGCGGGTGCCGAGCGACAGGAGTTCTCCGGATGAGAAGCGCTTCGACTGCAGTGCACTCCTGGCCGTCGACGGCCAGGGCGCGCTGATGGGGTCCTTGGCCGACCTCACCCGGGGCGGCCTGCTCTACGGCGGCGACTACAACCCGGAGCAGTGGTCGCGGGAGATCTGGCGGCAGGACGTCGCCGCCATGCGCGAGGCGGGCGTCACCCTGGTGACCGTCGGGGTCTTCTCGTGGGCGTTGCTGGAGCCGGAGCGAGACCGCTTCGAGCTGGCGTGGATGGACGAGGTCCTCGACCTGCTGCACGCGGGCGGCATCGCGGTCGACCTCGCGACACCGACGGCGAGCCCGCCGCCCTGGCTCGCCCTCGAGGACCCCGAGACGCTCCCGACGGATGCCTCGGGCCATCGGCTGCACCACGGATCACGCACGCACTACTGCCCCTCGTCGTCGACGTATCGCGAACGTGCCCAGATCATCACGCAGGTGATCGCCGAACGCTGGGTGAGCCATCCCGCCGTCGTCCTGTGGCACGTGAACAACGAGCTCGGCACGACCTGCTGGTGCCCGCGCTGCGGCAGGGCCTTCCGGGGGTGGCTCGAGCGCCGGTACGGCACGGTCGAGGCCGTCAACGAGGCGTGGGGGACCACGGTCTGGTCCCAGCGGTACACCAGCTGGGAGCAGATCTCACCGCCGCTCCGCGCGCCGTACCTGCTGCATCCCGGCCTCACGCTCGACTACCGCCGGTTCACCTCCGACGCGCTGCGCGAGCTGTATCGCAGCGAGCGAGCGGTGATCCGCGCCGTCGACCCGGCCCGACCGGTCACCACCAACTTCATGGGCTTCTTCGCCGGTGTCGACTACCGGAGCTGGGCAGGGGAGATCGACGTCATCAGCGACGACAGCTATCCCGACCCGGCGGACCCGGACGCCCCGTCGCAGGCAGCGCTCACGCACGACCTGATGCGCTCGCTGGCGGGCGGCCCGTGGCTGCTGATGGAGCAGGCCACGAGCGCGGTCAGCTGGCGCGGGCACAACGTGCCCAAGACCACCGCACGGATGCGCCAGGACGCGCTGCGGGCGGTGGCCCACGGTGCCGACGGCGTGCTGTCGTTCCAGTGGCGCGCCTCGCCGACCGGGCCGGAGCGGTTCCACTCGGCGATGCTGCCGCACGCCGGGACCGACACGCGCGTGCACCGTGCCGTGCAGGAGCTGGGCCGCGACCTGCGTGCTCTGTCCGCGATGGCGGGGACCGACGTGCACGCCGAGGTCGCGATCCTGTTCGACTGGTCGAGCTGGTGGGCGGCGGAGGAACCGGCGGTCCCCAGCGACCGGCTCCGCGTGCTGCCTCAGCTCCGCGCCTGGTACCGGCCGCTGTGGGAGGCCGGCATCGGCGTCGACGTCGTCGACCCGCACGCCGACCTCGCGCGGTACCGGCTCGTGCTGGCACCGCAGCTGTACCTGCTCGACGACGAGGCGGTCACGAACCTTCGCGGATACCTCGCCAGGGGCGGCTGCCTGGCCCTCGGCCCGTTCTCCGCGGTGGCCGACGGCAACGCACGCGTGCGCACCGGCGGCTTCCCGGTTCCGTTCGCCGACCTGCTGGACGCCTCGGGGGAGGAGTGGTGGCCGCTGCCCGAGGGGGGCGCCGGGCTGGTGCCCGACGCCGTCGGACCGACCTCCCTCGGCACCGGGCACGCCGAGACCTGGGCCGAACGGCTGCGACTGCACGGCCCGGGCGCGGTCTGCGAGCTGCGGTTCGAGGGCGGCGACCTCGACGGCGAGCCGGCGCTGGTGCGCTCGCGCGACGGTGGCCTGCACTACCTCGCCACCATGCCGGACGCCGCGCTGCTGAAGCGCTGGCTCCTCGGGCTCCTCGCCCGCCGGGGGATCGGGCCGGCGCATCGGGTCCCGGCCGTCCCCGACGGCGTCGAGGTCGCCCAACGAGGTCCGTTCACGCTGGTGATCAACCACCGACCCACCGAGGTCGACGTGCCGCTGAGCACACCGCACCTGGACGTGCTCGAGGACGTCGAGCACGTCGACCATGTCCACCTGTCGCCCGGCGGCAGCATCGTGCTGAGAAAGGCACTCCCATGAGATTCACGGACGGCTACTGGCTGACCCTGCCCGGTGTCGAGACGCTGCGACCGCAGCACGTCGAGACCGTCGAGGTCACCGACGACGCGCTGGTCGCCTATGCGGCGACCGCACCGCTGTCCGAGCGCCGGCACAGCCTGAACCTGCCCCAGCTGACGATCCGCGTGGACTCACCGATGGACGGCGTCATCGGCGTGCAGGTCGACCACTTCCAGGGCGTCCGCGAGGTCGGCCCCACCTTCGAGCTGCACACCGCCCCGGACCCGGTCGTGGTCAAGGCGGCCGACGGCGTCGGCGGCTTCGCCAGCCTGACGGCGGGGCCGCTGACCGCGCGGGTCCGGGTCGACGCGCCGTGGCAGCTGGACTTCCTCGCCGACGACCGGGTGCTCACCAGCTCGGTCACGCGGGGCCTGGCGTCGCTGCAGACGCCGCAGGGGCCGTACATGCGCGAGCAGCTCACGCTCGGGGTCGGCGAGCACGTGTTCGGGCTGGGGGAGCGGTTCGGCGCCTTCGCCAAGAACGGGCAGTCGATCGACATCTGGAACGCCGACGGCGGCACCGCCTCGGACCAGGCGTACAAGAACGTGCCGTTCTACCTGACCGACCGCGGCTACGGCGTCTTCGTCGACCACCCCGAGCGGACGTCGTTCGAGATCGGCACCGAGGTCGTCTCGCGCAGCCAGTTCTCGGTCGCGGGGCAGCGGCTGCGTTACTTCGTGATCTACGGCCCCACGCCGAAGGAGATCCTGCGGCGCTACACCGCGCTCACGGGCCGGTCGGCTCAGGTGCCGACCTGGTCCTACGGGCTGTGGTTGTCGACCTCGTTCACCACCGACTACGACGAGGCGACCGTGCTCTCGTTCATCGACGGCATGGCCGAGCGCGACCTGCCGCTGTCGGTGTTCCACTTCGACTGCTTCTGGATGCGGCAGTTTTACTGGTGCGACTTCGTGTGGGACCCGGCGACGTTCCCCGACCCCGAGGCGACGCTCGCCCGGATCCACGACCGAGGGTTGCGCGTGTCGGCGTGGATCAACCCCTACATCGCCCAGCGCTCCCACCTGTTCGCGGAGGCCGCGCGGCTGGGCTACCTCGTCCGGCGCGGGAACGGGGACGTCTGGCAGTGGGACATGTGGCAGGCGGGGATGGCGCTGGTCGACTTCACCAACCCGGCCGCGTGGCGGTGGTTCCAGGACAAGCTCGAGGTGCTGCTCGACCAGGGCGTCGACGCGCTCAAGACCGACTTCGGCGAGCGGATCCCCACCGACGTGGTCTGGCACGACGGCTCCGACCCCGAACGCATGCACAACTACTACGCCCAGCTCTACAACCGGTGCGTGTTCGAGCTGCTGGAGCGGCGCCGGGGCAAGGGCGACGCCGTGGTGTTCGCGCGCTCGGCGACCGCGGGCGGGCAGCAGTTCCCGGTGCACTGGGGCGGTGACTGCCAGTCGTCGTTCGTCTCGATGGCCGAGTCGCTGCGTGGTGGTCTGTCGCTCGCGCTGTCCGGTTTCGGGTTCTGGTCGCACGACATCGGCGGGTTCGAGGGCACTCCCGACCCGGAGGTGTTCAAGCGCTGGGTCGCCTTCGGGCTGCTCTCCTCGCACAGCAGGTTGCACGGGTCCAACTCCTACCGCGTGCCGTGGGCGTTCGACGAGGAGGCGGTCTCCGTGACCCGGACGTTCGCGCAGCTGAAGAACACGCTGATGCCCTACCTGGCTGCCGCCGGTCGCGAGGCCGGTCGCCTGGGGACCCCGGTGATGCGGCCGATGATGCTGGAGTTCCCCGACGACCGGGCGGCGGCCACCATCGACACCCAGTACATGCTGGGCGACTCGTTGCTGGTCGCGCCGGTCTTCGACCCGGACGGGTGGGTCGACTACTACCTCCCGCCGGGGCGCTGGACGCGCCTGCTCACCGGCGAGGTCGTCGAGGGCGGCGGCTGGCGTCGCGAGCAGCACGACGCGCACTCGCTCCCGCTGCTGGTGCGGCCGGGGAGCGTGCTGCCCCGCGGCGCCCGCACCGACCGGCCCGACTACGACTACGTCGACGGCCTCACGCTGCAGGTCTTCGAGCCCACCGAGGGCCAGCGCACGCACCTGGAGATCCCGACGGCGGACGGGCTGGAGCTGGCCGCGACCGTCGAGATCGAGGTCACCGGCGGGACGCTTCGTGCGCGCGCCAGCGGGATGGGCGAAGATTGGGCGCTGCGTCGTGGTGACGTGGTCGCCTCGGCTGTGGCCGGTGTGGCCGAGATCGACCTGGACCGTCCTGGTTCGGGCAGCCGTGACGACTGACGAGAGGATCGTGATGACGAGGAGCTTCCCGGCTTCGTTCCTGTGGGGTTCGGCCACGGCGGCGTACCAGATCGAGGGGGCCGCCGCGGAGGGCGGCCGGACGCCGTCGATCTGGGACACCTACTCCCACACGCCGGGCAAGACGCTCAACGGGGACACCGGAGACGTGGCGGCCGATCACTACCACCGCTGGCCCGAGGACATCGCGATCATGCAGCAGCTGGGGCTGCAGGCCTACCGGTTCTCGATCTCCTGGTCGCGCGTGCAGCCCGGCGGCCGGGGGCCGCTCAACGCCGAGGGTGTGGCGTTCTACCGCGGTCTCGTCGAGGCGCTGGTGGCGGCGGGCATCCGCCCCGTCGTCACCCTCTACCACTGGGACCTGCCGCAGGAGCTGGAGGACGAGGGCGGCTGGGCCAACCGCGAGACCGCCTACGCCTTCGCGGAGTACGCCCGCCTGATGGCCCGCGAGCTCGGCGACGCGATCACCGTGTGGACCACGCTCAACGAGCCGTGGTGCTCGGCCTACCTGGGCTACGCCTCGGGCGTGCACGCCCCGGGCCGCACCGAGCCGGCCGCGGCGCTCGCGGCCGTGCACCACCTCAACCTCGCGCACGGGCTCGCGGCGACAGCGATCCGTGAGGAGCTCGGTGAGGACGCGCAGCTGTCGATCACCCTCAACCTGCACGTGATCCGCCCCGACGACCCCAGCAGCGAGGCCGACCAGGACGCGGTGCGCCGCATCGACGGGCTCGCCAACCGGGTCTTCCTCGACCCGCTGCTGGGTGCCGGCTACCCGCAGGACGTGCTCGACGACGTCGCGCACGTCAGCGACTTCTCGTTCGTCCAGGACGGCGACACCGCGCTGATCGCGCAGCGGCTCGACGTGCTGGGCGTCAACTACTACTCGACCACCCGGGTACGGGCGTTCGACGGCGAGGGCGAGCCCGAGCAGGCCGACGGCCACGGCAACAGCAGCGCGACGCCGTGGGTCGGCACCGAGGGCAAGGTGGAGTTCGTGCAGCAGCCCGGCCCGTACACCGCGATGGGCTGGAACATCGACCCGCAGGGCATGCACGACCTGCTGATGCGGCTGCACCGCGAGCACCCCGGCGTGCCGATGATGATCACCGAGAACGGTGCCGCGTTCCACGACGTCGTCAGCGCGGACGGCGCGGTCCGCGACCGTGACCGGACGCAGTACCTGCACGACCACATCGACGCCGTCGGGCGCGCCCGCGAGGACGGTGCCGACGTGCGCGGCTACTTCGTGTGGTCGCTCCTCGACAACTTCGAGTGGGGCTACGGCTACGACCGCCGGTTCGGCGTCGTGCGGGTCGACTACGACACCCAGCAGCGCGTGGTGAAGGACTCCGGCTGGTGGTACGCCCAGCTCATCGCCACCGGATCGCTGCCCGCCCACGACGCGATCGCACCAGGCCCCGTCCACCCGCGATGAGGCGCAGCCGCAAGCGGCCCTACAACGCCGAGCACGTGCCCCTGGACGTCGAGGCGTTCACCCGTGGGGCCGCCCGCACCGAGGTCGACCGGCAGGGGAGGCGGTGGACCGTGCGCACCGTCAGCGGCAGCGACAAGAGCTATCGATGCCCCGGCTGCGGCGGTGACATCGCTCCCGGCGCGCAGCACCTCGTCGCCTGGAACGAGGACCACCTGTTCGGCGCGGAGGCTGGCCTGGCGGACCGCCGGCACTGGCACACCCAGTGCTGGCGCCGCTGACCACCTCCACCCCCCTCGATTTCAACGCACTTTCGCCCACTTCGGGCTTTCAACGCACTTTCGCCCACTTCCGGCTTTCACCGCACTTTCGACCCTGCTCCCGCGTCGGCGGTCCAGGTCGCCGCCATGGATCCCCGGGGCTGCAGCGGTCGAAACCGGTCAGGGCAGCTCCCAGGTGTGCACGGGCTCGTTGGTGTGCATGAACCGCGTGTAGAGCCTGGTCATCTCGGTGAGGGCGTCGGTGCGCGAGAGCCCACGGTTCTCGAGGCGTGCGACCGCCTCGGTCTGCCACCACGCGCCGTTGCGACGCAGCTGGCAGCGCGCCTTGACCACGTCGAGATACCGGGTGGCGACGTCGTCGGCGACCCCCAGCCTCGCCAGTCCCGCGTGGGCCAGCGGCAGCAGCTCGCGCAGGATCAGCTCGTCCCAGCCGACCTCGCCGTACCCGGGCCAGTAGAACGTGGCCTCCACGCCGTGGCGGGCTCCGGCGTCGAAGTTGGCCCGGGCGGTCGCGAACGACATCCGGCTCCAGGCGGGCCGGTCGTCGCGCGCCATCTCCACGAGGCAGCCGTAGTAGAAGGCGGCGTTCGCGACGGTGTCGACCACGGTCGGCCCTGCCGGCAGCACCCGGTTCTCGACCCGGCAGTGCGGCACCCCGCCGACGGTGTCGTAGACCGGGCGGTTCCAGCGCCACACGGTGCCGTTGTGCAGGCGCAGCTCCTGCAGCCGGGGTGCACCTCCGGCGGCCAGCACGGCCTCGGGGTCCTCGTCGGAGATCTGCGGCAGCAGCGCCGGGAAGTAGCGCACGTTCTCCTCGAACAGGTCGAAGATCGAGGTGATCCAGCGGTCACCGAACCACACCGTGGGCCGCACCCCCTGGTTGCGCAGCTCGGGGGACCGGGTGTCGGTCGCCTGCATGAAGAGCTCGGTCCGCGTCTCGGCCCACAGCCGCCGGCCGAACAGGAACGGGGAGTTGGCGCCGAGCGCCAGCTGCGGTCCCGCTAGGAGCTGGGCGGCGTTCCAGTGCGCCGCGAAGTCCTGCGGCGCCACCTGCAGGTGCAGCTGCACCGACGTGCACGCCGACTCGGGTGCGATCGAGTCGATCGTCATCCGCAACGACTCCGGCCCGGAAATGTCCAGCTCGATGTCCTCGCGGCGCGCACCGAGCACCGCATCCTCCAGGGCCTCGTAGCGGGCGTTCTCGCTCATCCAGTCGCCCTCGAGGTCCTCGCGCATCAGCGTCGGCAGGATCCCGACCATGACGATGTGCGAACCGGCCCCGGTCGCGAGCGACTCGGCGCGATTGAGCGACGACCTCAGCGAGTCCTCCAGGCTGGCGAGGGAGTCGCCCGCCAACGTGGTCGGCGGAGCGTTCAGCTCGATGTTGTAGCGACCGAGCTCGGTCTGGAACGCGGGGTCGGCGATCCGGTCCAGCACCTCGGCGTTCGCCATCGCCGGCTGGAACGCCGAGGACACCAGGTTGAGCTCGATCTCCAGGCCCGTGACGCCGGCGGTCCCGTCGAAGTGATCGTCGGCCAGCATCTGCTCGAACACGTCGAGACAGCGCCGCACCTTCTCCCGGTATCGGGTGCGCTCGGCGCGTGTGAAGCGCGTTCCAGCGATCTCGTCACCCATCGGCACAGCAAAGCACGTCGGCCACCCGTGTCGTCGGTGGTTGGCCGTGCCTATGGTGGGACACGCACGCTCGAGCCCTGGAGATGAGATGACGATCGCCGTCCACGCCACCGAGCCCGTCACGGCTGTGCCGCTGGTGCTGCTGCACGCCTTCCCGCTGGACTCGCGGATGTGGCAGCCGGTCGCGGAGCGGTTGCCCGACGAGGTGCCGGTCGTGCTGGTGGACGCCCCCGGCTTCGGCGGCACCACCGCGGGGGCGCCCGGCCTGGAGGAGCTCGCGGTCGAGGTCGTCAGCGCTGTCCGTGCCCTCGGGGTCGAGCAGGCGGTCGTCGCGGGGCTGTCGATGGGTGGCTACGTGGCGATGGCCATCGCCGACGCCGCGCCGGGGTTGCTCGCCGGGATCGGCCTGCTCAGCACCAAGGCGTCCGCCGATCCCGAGCCTGCCCGCGCCGCCCGGCTCGAGATGGTCACGGCCATCGAGCGCGGCGAGCGCGAGGTGGCGCTGGGGATGCTCGACAAGCTGCTCGGTGAGACGACCCGTGAGACGCGCTCCGCCGTCGTCGAGGAGCTGCGCGAGCAGCTCCGCGAGGCACCGCTGGCCGGTCTGGTGTGGGCGCAGCGGTCGATGGCCGAGCGTCCCGACCGGATCGCGGCGCTGGCCGCGCTCCCGGACGGGCTCCCCGCGCTCGTGCTGCGCGGCGCCGAGGACGTGCTCATGGCTCCGGAGGATGCCGAGGCGATGGCCGAGGCGCTCGGTGTCGAGGTCGTCGAGGTCGCCGGCGCGGGGCACCTGACGGCGATCGAGGACCCGGACGCCGTCGCGACCGCGCTCACCGACCTCTACCGGCGCGCGACCGCCTGAGCGGTCAGGTCCGCCAGCCGGGCAGCAACCGCTCCAGGGCCGCGACGAGTTCGATCGAGTCGCCGTCCTTGCCGCCGGCACCGATGACCAGCGGGGGAGGGGTCGGGGTCAGCTGCACGCCCCGCAGCCGATCCAGCACGCTCAGCGGGGCGGTGAGCACGTAGAACGAGCCGTCGGTCCCCAGCCCGATCGTCCCGTCCAGGCGAAGGTACCAGCCCTCGACGTCGCTGCGTGCGCTGCCGCGCCCTCCGTACCCCCTGACCACGAGCCGTTCTGTGGGCAGCCGCTCCCTCGCGACCGCAGCGAACTCGGTCAGGATCGCGTGCGCCTTCTCGTGCTCGACCGCCTTGCGGGCGTGCAGCCGTCGCTCCTGCTCGGCGGCCGCCTCCGTCCGCTGCGCGGCCCAGTCTGCGCTGTCAGTCACCCTGCGAGCGTAGGCGCCGCGTCACGCCCGGGTGGCTCACTCGCGGCGAGCCGGCGGGATGATCGCCGTGTCCTCGGACGGGCGCGCCTGCGCGGGGAGGTCCTCTTCGGCGGGCGTCGGCGCCGTCGGGTTCTCGACGGCGACGCTCGTCTCCTCCGGGCTCCTCACCTCGCCCTCGGGCTGGGTGTCGGTGTCGGCCTCGGGCGTGGAGGCACCCGGCTGCTCCGGCGGCGTGGGCAGCGACCCGAGGACGGCACCGGCCGCACCGGACATCTGCCCGAGCATGGCTCGGAGCTCGTCGAGGTAGGCGGTGATCCCCTCACGCTGGCTGTGCAGGTCGTCGAGCTGGGCCTGCGCCGTGGCGCGATCGGCCTCGATCTGAGCCGCGCTGTCGGCGCGTTCCTTCTCGGCCCGGGCACGTCCCTCGTCGATCAGGGACTCGGCCTTGGTGCGCGCCTCGTCGAGCATGCCGTCGGCCTCGCGCTCGGCCTCGGCACGCACCTTCTCGGCGGCGGAGAGCGCGGTCGCGAGCCGACCTTCGGCGTCTTGCGCGTGCTTGGCGGCCTCGCTGAGCACGTTGTCGACCTCGGCCTTGGCGAGCGCGTGCCGCTCGGCGGCCTCGCGCTCGGTCTCCTCCCGGGCGCGGGCGAGCTCGAGCTCGGTGTCGTGCCGCAGTCGCACGGCCTCCGCGGTGAGGCCGTCGGCCTCGACGGTGGCGTTGCGGACGAGCTCGGTGGCCGTCGCGCGGGCCGAGGTGATGATCTCCTCGGCCTGCGCCCTGGCGTCCGAGACCAGGGCGTGCGCCTCGCGCTCGGCGGCGACACGCTGCTCGGCGACCTCGCGCTCGGTGGTCGTGCGCAGCCCGGCCAGCAGCCGCTCCAGCCCGGCGAGCTTCTCGGCCCGGGTCGCGGACTCGGTGCTGTGGATGCGGGCGGCCTCACGCTCGGCCGAGCCGACGAGCTCGACGGCGCGGCGGCGGGCGTCGGTCAGGTGGCCATCGGCGTCACGCTTGGCGGCGGAGCCGATCTCCTCGGCCTGGCTGCGCGCTCGGCGCAGGATCTCGGCCGCTTCGCGCTCGGCCGACTCGGTGAGCGCCGCCGCCTCCTCGCGAGCGCTCCTGGTCGCGTCGGCCGCCTGGTTGTTGGCCTGGGTCACGACATCGGCGGACTGCTCCTCCGCGGACCGCAGCAGCTGCTCGACGCGCACCCCCAGACCGGTGTAGCTGGGCGACTCCATCTCGGCGAGCTTGGCGTTGACCTGCGCCAGCTCGGCGGCGAGCCGCTTCTCGGCGGCTGTCGAGGCCGCGGCGGCGGCGCGTGCCTCCTCCACCTGCCGGCTGAGCTCGTGGAGCTTCTGGTCGACCTGCGCGCGGTCGTAGCCGCGCATGACGACCGGGAACTGGGCAGTCTCGTCAGCCACGTCGTGCTCCTACGCGTCTCGGTGTATCCAGGGGGAAAGCGCCCCAAGCGTAGCCGGGGACGCATGATCGGGTGTCCCGAGAGGACCGGGATGCCCATGATCACAGAACGGTCACGTACCCTAGTCGGCGGCCAGCGAAGTGTTGGTCACGACGAGAGCAGGGAACCAACAGCTCGTGGTGAGACGGATCTTCGCGGTCGTGCTCATCGTGCTCGGACTGGGCACGATCGGCGCGGCGATCGCATCCGGCACGATCTGGCGCCCCGACGACCGGGTGACGCTGACGTTGCCGGCGACCCCGGACGTGCCCGTCGTGATCACCGCTCCCGGCGTCCTCAACGCGGTCGACAACGACGTCGACGTCCGGGTCGTCGGTGCTGCCGCCGACAGCCCGATCGTGCTCGCGATGGCGCGCGAGAGCGACGTCCTGGCCTGGGTCGCCGACGCCCCGTACTGGGAGATCACGGGACTGGCCGACTGGGAGACCCTGGCCTACACCGACTCCCGCGACGCCGCGACCGCCGACCCGAGCGAGACGGCCACGGAGGCGACCGACGCCGCCACCGACGCCACCGACGCCCCGACGGACGCGACCGAGGCCGCGGAGGAGCCCGCGCCGGTCGAGACCGTTCCCAACCCGACCGGCTCCGACCTGTGGGTCGAGGAGCTGACCGGCACCGGTGAGCTGGCCTACTCCTGGACGGCGATCCCTGGCCGCTGGGTGATGCTGGTCGCCACCGACGGCACCCAGCCCGCGCCCCAGGTCGAGCTGACGTGGGACCGTGAGGTCGAGACCCCGTTCGTGCAGCCCGGCATCATCCTCGGCAGCGTGGTCCTCCTGCTCGGCCTGGGGCTGCTGGTCATGCAGCTGCTCGCCGATGCCGAGAAGCGCCGGGCTCGCCGTGCGGCGGTGACACCGACCGCTGCGGGCGCCGTCGACGACGCCGTTCCGGCGGTCGTCGCGACCGACGGCGAACGGCCGCTGACGCGTCGCGAGATCCGTCTCGCGGACGAAGCCCGTAGGCGTGGTGCCCGGCCGGAGAGCGCCGCTGCGGCGGACCAGGACGCGGGCGCCGTCGGGGACCAGACCGAGACGATCCCGGCCGTGCCGGCAGAGGCAGAGCCCGCCGAAGACCGGGCGCCGGGAGCGCACGCAGCGCCCGCGGCGGCCCCCGAGGCCGCCGTCGACGAGCCCGCCGACGACGCCGGCGAGCTGGACGCATGGGTGCGCAGCGGTTCGGCGAGCCCGCTCATGCACGAGGGCGACCGCACCACGCCGGCCGACCTCGAGGTCGGCGCCGGCGAGCGCACCGACGAGCACGCCGCCGTGCAGCCGCCGGAGGCCACGCCGTCGGACGAGGAGCCCCCGGCGCGCGAGTCCTGGTGGCGGCGCCGCTCGGCACGAAGGTCCGAGGAGCCCGTCGTCGCGGCGGAGTCTGCCTCGACCCAGGAGAGCGAGCAGGCTGCGAACGAGCAGGCTGCCGAGGCGGACCGACCCGAGCCGGTGACCCAGACGGGCCAGGCGGGCCAGGCCGACCACGCGGCGGAGGTCGTCGGGAACGGCGCCGACGAGCCCGCGGCCGGCGATGACGTGCCCGCGGCCGGCGAGACGGACGAGATCCCCGCCGTCCGCCCCGACGACGAGGGTGACCCGCAGGAGTGGGGCGCGTCGTGGCGCCAGACGTGGGGGCTCGGTAGCGCGGAACCCGACCAGACCGACCCGGACGACGAGCCGAAGGAGGGTGACCGATGAGGCACCGCCTTCGTGACCGCGTGCTGCGCGCCGGGGCCTTGACCCTGGCGGCGGCCGCCGTGCTCGCCGGCTGCGCGATCCCGGTGCCCGAGGTCGAGGCCGATCCCGCGCCCGAGGGACCCCAGCCGGCGCTCGACGAGCCTCGGGTCGACCGGGTGCTCGGCGCCGTCGGCGAGGCGCTCGCAGCGGCCGACGCCGCTCAGGACCCGGCGCTGCTGGCACCGCGTGTGACCGGGCCTGCGCTGCAGACCCGGGAGGCCGAGTACCTGCTCGCGCAGGCCACGGCCGAGAGCGAGTCCCCGACGGCGCTGCAGACCTTGACGACCGACCCGCAGGTGATCGCCGTCAGCCACGGCGAGGAGTGGCCCAAGACGATCTTCGTCTTCACGACGATCGCCGACGGCATGAACACCCCGTTGCTGCTCGGCCTGCAGCAGGACGACCCGCGCAGCCCGTACCACCTGTTCTCCTGGGTGCGGCTGCTGCCCGAGGTCACCACGCCCGCCACGGCGGTCGCCGCGGAGGGCAGCCCGCAGGTCGCTCCCGAGGCCGAGGGTCTCGTGCTCACGCCCACGCAGACGATCGCCGCGTACGCGGACGCGCTCAGCGACACCGAGAGCGACTACGCGGACACGTTCGCCGCCGACGTCTTCCGCACCTTCGTGAGCGAGGACCGGATCGCGATCGCCGAGTCGGTCGAGGACGCCGGGGAGTACACGGAGGCCTTCGCCGCGGACACCGACGTGGCACCCGTCAGCCTCGGGACAGCCGACGGCGGTGCGATCGTGTTCGGCGCGATCCGCTCCACACAGACCTACGAGCGCACCGTCGACGACTCCGAGATGTCGGTCGGCGGCCAGATCGCGCTGCTCGCGGGCGAGGAGGAGAGCATCGACGTCGAGACGTCGGTGACCGCCTCCTACTATCTGACCGTGGCGTTCTACGTGCCGCCGGCCGCCGATGGCGCCACCATCCAGGTGATCGGCGCCGAGCGCGTGCTCGACGCCGTCACCACCGAATAGAACCCCGACGAGGACAGCGATGACCCAGCCTCCTTCCGGCCTCAACCTGCGCGGCGCCGTCGACCTCTCGGCGCTCTCCAAGCCTGCCCCCACCCCCGGTGGCGGCGGCGCGAGCGCCCCGAACGGGGTCGTGGTCGACATCACGGCCGAGACCTTCCAGGAGGCCGTCACCACCTCGATGACCGTGCCGGTGGTGGTGGACCTGTACTCGGCGCGCTCGGCGGCGAGCACCCAGCTCTCGGCGACGCTGCAGCAGCTGGCCGCGACCTACGCCGGCAAGTTCCAGCTCGCGCGCGTCGACGCCGACACCAACCCCCAGATCGCGCAGGCGGTCGGTGCGCAGGCGCTCCCCACCACGTTCGCGATCATCAAGGGTCAGCCGCTGCCGCTGTTCCAGGGTGCGCACCCGGCGGAGCAGGTGCAGGCCGTGCTGGACGAGCTGCTGCGGGTCGCCGCCGAGAACGGTGTGACCGGCACGATCAGCGTCGCCGAGGAGCCGGAGCCTGCCGAGGAGCCGGAGGAGCCGCCGCTGCCCGAGCACCTGCAGGCCGCCTACGACGCGATCGAGACCGGTGCGTTCGACGAGGCCGTCGCCGGGCTCGAGCTCGCGATCAAGCAGAACCCCGCCGACGACGAGGCCAGGGCGCTGCTCGCGCAGGTCCAGCTGATGGCCCGGCTGGACGGGGTCGACCCCATGGCCGCGCTGACCGCGGCGCGCGACGCCGCACCCGGAGACGTCGCGGTGCAGCTGACCGCGGCCGACGTCGAGGTGAGCGCCGGCCAGGCGCCGGCCGCCTACGCGAGGCTGCTGGCCGCCGTCCGGGCGAGCGCCGGAGACGACAAGGAGGCGGCGCGCGCCCGGCTCGTCGAGCTGTTCCTGCTCGCCGATGCCGCCGACCCTGCCGTGCTCAAGGCCCGGCGCGATCTCGCGATCGCCCTCTACTAGGCGCGAGTCCCCATCGCCGCTCCGGCTCAGGAGCGATTTCACCGCACTTTCGACGGGCGCGGCACGCCGTCAGGATCGCGGCGATGCTGCGCGCCCGAGAGTGCGGTGAAAGCGCGCCTCGTCGAAAGTGCGGTGAAATCGTGCCCGCGTCGAAAGTGCGGTGAAATCGCTCAGGTGGCGGGGGTGAGGATCACGGCGCCGAGGGGCGGGACACGTAGCTCGACCGAGTGCGTGCGGCCGGCCCAGGGGATCGGCTCCGCGGTGACCCGGCCTCCGTTGGTCACGCCGGAGCCGCCGTAGGTGGCGTCGTCGGTGCTCAGCAGCTCCACCCACTCGCCGCCGTGCGGCAGCGCCACCCGGTAGCCCTCGTGCGTGGTGCCCGCGAAGTTGGCCACGACCGCAACCACCTGCCCCTGCCCGAGGCGCAGGTAGGAGATCGTGTTGTGGTCGCCGTCGCCTGCCTCGAGCCACTGGAAGCCCGCGTGGCTGAAGTCGTCCGCCCACAGCGCCGGGTGGGCGGTGTAGATCCGGTTGAGGTCGCGCAGCAGCAGCCGCACGCCGGCGTGCTCCGGGACGTCGCCCTGCCACCAGTCGAGCGAGCGGGACTCGGCCCACTCGGCGTCCTGCCCGAACTCGTTGCCCATGAACAGCAGGTTCTTGCCGGGGTGGGTCCACATGTAGGCGAAGAGCGCCCGCAGGCCCGCGAGCTGCTGCCACCGGTCGCCGGGCATCTTGCGCAGCAACGAGCCCTTGCCGTGCACGACCTCGTCGTGCGACAGCGGCAGCACGTACTGCTCGGAGAACGCGTAGACCAGCGAGAACGTCAGCTCGCCGTGGTGGTAGCGGCGGTTGATCGGCTCCTCCGCCATGTAGCGGAGGGTGTCGTTCATCCAGCCCATGTTCCACTTCAGACCGAAGCCGAGCCCACCGCCGGAGGTCGCGGCAGTGACGCCGGGGAAGGCGGTTGACTCCTCGGCGATCATGACGATGCCCGGGTTGGTCCGGTACGCCGTCGCGTTGGTCTCCTGGAGGAACTGGATCGCCTCGAGGTTCTCCCGGCCGCCCCGCACGTTGGGGCGCCACTGACCCGGCTGGCGCGAGTAGTCGAGATAGAGCATGGACGCGACGGCGTCGACGCGCAGGCCGTCGATGTGGAACTCGCTCAGCCAGTACACGGCGTTCGCGACGAGGAAGTTCCGCACCTCGTTGCGGCCGTAGTTGAAGACGTACGTGCCCCAGTCACGCTGCTCGCCGCGCATCGGGTCGGGGTCCTCGTAGAGGGCGCTGCCGTCGAACTGCGCGAGCGCCCAGGAGTCCTTGGGGAAGTGCGCGGGCACCCAGTCGAGGATGACGCCGATCCCGGCGTTGTGCAGCGCGTCGACGAGGTGGCGGAAGTCGTCGGGAGAGCCGAACCTCGACGTCGGGGCGTAGTAGGAGGTCACCTGGTAGCCCCACGAGCCTCCGAAGGGGTGCTCGGCGACCGGCAGCAGCTCCACGTGGGTGAAGCCCATCCACGTGACGTACTCGACCAGCTCGCGGGCCAGCTCGCGGTAGGACAGCCCTTGCCGCCACGACGCGAGGTGCACCTCGTAGATGCTCATCGGGCCCCCGTGGACATCGCGGACGTCGTTCCGTTGCCGCTGCTCCATCCACGCCTCGTCCGTCCACACGTGGGTGCTCTCGGTCACCACCGAGGCCGTGGCCGGCGGGACCTCCGTCGCACGTGCCATCGGGTCCGCCTTGGTGCGGGCCGCGCCGTCGGGCGTGATGATCTCGAACTTGTACCGGGTGCCGTCACCGACGTGCGGCACGAACACCTCCCAGATGCCGCTGCCGCCGAGTGAGCGCATCGCCGTGCCACGGCCGTCCCAGCCGTTGAAGTCGCCGACCACGCGGACCGCGCGCGCGTTGGGCGCCCACACGGCGAACGAGGTCCCGGTGACCTCGCCGAAACCGGTCGGGTAGCGCCGCACGTGCGCGCCGAGCACGGTCCACAGCTCCTCGTGGCGGCCCTCGTTGATGAGGTGCTGATCGACCTCACCGAGCGTGGGCAGGTAGCGGTAGCCGTCGTCGACCTCGTCGGTGCGGTCGCCGTAGGTCACCTCGAGCCGGTAGTCGGGTACCTCCTCCGACGGCACGACGGCGACCCAGACGCCCTCGTGCTCGTGCCGGGCCGGGATCCGGCCCTGGGCCGTGACCACGGTGACCGAGTCGGCGCCGTGACGCACGGCGCGGATGGTCACCGACCCGCCGTGCGCGTGCGGACCGAGGACCTCGTGCGGGGCGAAGTGGACGCCCTGACCCACGGCGGCGAGCAACTCCTGCGGAACCGGGATCGGGTCGGCGGCCCGGGTCGCTCCCGAGCTTGGTGCGTCGGTCACAGCAACCTCCTCGCTCGATGGTGATGACCAGCCTACGGGCCCGTCCGGGGTCGCCGGACCTGCCTGCGGCACCTCAGCGCTGCTCGATGACGACGACGTGGGCGGCGCTGCCGTGCGGGTCGAGCCGCACGAACGGGTTCGCGCCCCAGCCGAAGGTCTGGCCCGACAGCACGTCGTGCGCGACGAACTCCTCGTCCTCCGCCAGGCCGAGCGCGGCCATGTCCAGCTGCAGGTGCCCCTGCCGGGTCGCGTACGGGTCCGTCGTGACGCACACGATCACCGTCTCGCCCACGCCGTCGTGCGCGTGCTCGGGAGCCAGGCGCTTGGAGAAGCACAGGACCTGGTCGTCGGAGCAGCCGTGCACGGTGAGGTTGCGCAGCTGCTGCAGCGCGGGGTGCTCGCGCCGGATCTCGTTGAGGCGGGTCAGCAGGGTGGTGAGCCCGAGGCGCTGCGCCGCCTCCTCCCAGTCGCGTGGCTTGTACTCGTACTTCTCGTTGTCGATCTGCTCCTCGGCGCCGGGCCGGGCGACCGACTCCGCCAGCTCGTAACCGGCGTAGACGCCCCAGGTGGGCACCGCCGTCGCGGCGATGATCGCCCGGATGGCGAACGCGGGGACGCCGCCCTGCTGCATGTACGGGGTGAGGATGTCGTGGGTCGTGGGCCAGAAGCTGGGGCGCATCACCGCACCCAGGTCGCCCGAGATCTCCTGCAGGTACTCGCCCAGCTCGGCGGCCGTGTTGCGCCACGCGTAGTAGGTGTAGGACTGGTGGAACCCGATCGTGGCCAGCGTGCGCATCATCGCCGGCTTGGTGAAGGCCTCCGACAGGAAGATGACCTCCGGGTGCGCCTCGTCGAACTCACGCAGCAGCCGCTCCCAGAACGTCAGCGGCTTGGTGTGCGGGTTGTCGACCCGGAACGCGGTGATCCCGTGCTCGACCCAGTGCTCGAGCATGTCGCGGATCGCGACGTAGATGCCTTCGGGGTCGTTGTCGAAGTTGAGCGGGTAGATGTCCTGGTACTTCTTCGGCGGGTTCTCGGCGTAGGCGATCGTGCCGTCCGCGCGGGTGGTGAACCACTCGGGGTGCGCGCTGACCCACGGGTGGTCGGGGGAGGCCTGCAGCGCGATGTCCAGCGCCACCTCCAGCCCGAGCTGCTGGGCCTTCGCGACGAAGGCGTCGAGGTCCTCGACCGTGCCGAGATCGGGGTGGATCGCGTCGTGCCCGCCCTCGGCCGACCCGATCCCGTACGGGGACCCCGGGTCGCCCGGCAGCGCGGTGAGGGTGTTGTTGCGACCCTTGCGATTGGTGGTGCCGATCGGGTGGATCGGCGTCAGGTAGGCGATGTCGAAACCCATCGCGGCGATGCCCGGCAGCCGCTCGGCAGCGGTGCGCAGGTTGCCCGACGTCCAGGTGCTGGTCTCCGGGTCCTTGACCGCACCCTCCGACCGCGGGAAGAACTCGTACCAGGCACCGAATAGGGCGCGCTTGCGGTGCACCCGCAGCGGGTAGGTGGCGCTCGCGGACACCGCGTCCCGCAGCGGTGCCGCGTCCAGCACGGCCCTGACCTCCGGGGAGGTGCCGGCCGCGAGGCGAGCGCCCGCCGGGCGGGAGAAGTCACGCAGCGCCGTGACGGCGTCGAGCAGGACCGCGCGCTGGGCCTGGGTGAGCGTGCCGAGCGCCTCCTGCGTGCGGGCTGCGCGCTCGAGGACGAGCGCGCCCTCGGCCAGCATCAGCTCGACGTCGACACCGGCGTGGATCTTGATGGTCGCGTCGTGCTCCCAGGTGCCGTAGGGGTCGGACCAGCCCTCGACACGGAAGCCCCAGAGCCCTTCGGCGTCGGGGACGACCTCCGCGAAAAAGGTGTCGAGACCCGGGGCGATGTCGCGCATCCGGACCCTGGTGTGGTCGGTCCCGTCGGGCGCGACGAGCACGGCGGTGGCACCGACGGCGTCGTGCCCCTCCCGGAACACGGTCGCGCGCACGGGCACGACCTCGTCGACGACGGCCTTGGTGGGCCAGCGACCGCCCTCGGCGAGGGGGCCGACCTCCACGACGGGGATCCGGCCGATGGGCGCGTACGGGGTGGGCAGGGGAGTGTGCTCGGTCACGTCACGAACCTACCGAGAACCCGCCGGCCTGGTGGGCCGCTCGGGCGGATGTCCCCCGAGCGAGGGCACCGGCTCGCGCGGATCTCCCCCAGACGGAAGCGCTGCGAAACAGCGCGGCCATCTTGCCTGGATACACTCCGGGCCGTGAGAGCCATCCGCAGATTCACCGTCAGGACCGTGCTGCCCGAGGCGTTGAGCGTCCTCGACGACCTCGCCCTCAACCTGAGGTGGTCGTGGCACGCGCCCACCCGCGAGATGTTCGCCTCCATCGACCCCGGGCTGTGGGAGCACGTGCACGGCGACCCGGTCAAGCTCCTCGGCGCGCTCACCTCCGAGCGTCTCGCCCAGCTGGCGGCCGACGGCGACTTCGTGGCTCGCGTCCAGGGTCTCGCCGCCGATCTCGAGACCTATCTGCGTGAGCCGCGCTGGTACCAGCGCGAGACGCAGCGCCGTGCCGAGGCGGGTGAGCCCGAGCTTCCTCGTGCGATCGCGTACTTCTCGGCGGAGTTCGGCATCACCGCAGCGCTGCCGCAGTACTCCGGCGGCCTCGGCATCCTCGCGGGCGACCACCTCAAGAGCGCCTCCGACCTCGGTGCGCCGATCATCGGGGTGGGGCTGCTGTACGGCGCCGGCTACTTCCGGCAGGCCCTCACGCGTGACGGCTGGCAGGCAGAGACCTACCCGCTGCTGGATCCCGACAACCTGCCGCTGACGCTGCTGCGGGAAGCCGATGGCACACCGGCGCGCGTCACGCTCGGACTGGCCGGCGGTGCCCAGCTGCACGCCCAGGTGTGGCGGGCGGATGTCGGGCGGGTGGCGCTGCTGCTGCTCGACTCCAACGTGCCCGAGAACGACGACGGCATGCGCCGCGTCACCGATCGGCTCTACGGCGGCACCAGCGAGCACCGACTGCAGCAGGAGCTGCTGCTCGGGATGGGCGGCGTCCGGGCGCTGCGGCTGCATGCCCGGCTCACCGGCGGCCCGGCGCCCGAGGTCTACCACTGCAACGAGGGCCACGCCGGCTTCCTCGGCGTCGAGCGGGTTCGCGAGCTCATCGAGGGCAGCGCCGCCGAGGGCCTCTCGTTCGACGCCGCGATCGAGGCGGTGCGTGCCGGCACGGTGTTCACCACGCACACGCCGGTCCCCGCGGGCATCGACCGGTTCGACGCCGGTCTCGTGGCGCAGTACTTCGGAGGGGCCGCCGAGCTCCCCGGCATCCCGGTCGAGCGCGTGCTCGCCCTGGGCGCGGAGGACTACCCCGGCGGTGCCGAAGGCATCTTCAACATGGCCGTGATGGGGCTGCGGATGGCCAAGAAGGCCAACGGTGTGGCCCGGCTCCACGGCCAGGTCTCGCGCGGCATGTTCGCCCAGCTGTGGCCGGGCTTCGACACCTCCGAGGTGCCGATCTCCTCGGTCACCAACGGCGTGCACTCGCCGACGTGGGTCGACCCCGTGTTCGCCGAGGCACAGGCCGAGCACTTCAGCGCCGAGGAGATCGCCGACGGCACCGGCTGGCTCAAGACCGAGAACGGCATGTCGAACGAGACGCTCTGGGGGCTCCGCGGCCTGATGCGCTCGCGGCTGGTGGCGGATGCGCGCAAGCGGGTGCGCGCGTCGTGGCTGCGGCGCGGCGCCTCGCCGGCCGAGCTGGGATGGGTCGAGGACGTCCTCCACCCCGACGTGCTGACGATCGGGTTCGCGCGGCGGGTGCCGACCTACAAGCGGCTGACGCTGATGCTGCGCGACCAGGACCGGCTGAAGAAGCTGCTGACCGACCCCGAGCGCCCGATCCAGATCGTGGTCGCGGGCAAGTCGCACCCGGCCGACGAGCAGGGCATCCGGCTGATCCAGAAGCTGGTGCAGTTCGCCGACGACCCGGAGGTCCGCACCCGGATCGTGTTCCTGCCGAACTACGACATCGAGATGGCCCAGACGCTCTACCCCGGCACGGACGTGTGGCTGAACAACCCGCTGCGTCCGCTCGAGGCCTGCGGCACGTCCGGCATGAAGGCTGCGCTCAACGGCTCCCTCAACCTGTCGATCCTCGACGGGTGGTGGGACGAGATGTACGACGGGCAGAACGGCTGGGCGATCCCCACCGCCGACGGCGTCGAGGACGGCGAGCGCCGCGACGACCTCGAGGCCGCGGCTCTGTACGACCTGATCGAGAACACCGTGGCACCGCGGTTCTACGACCGCGACGACACCGGGCTGCCCGCGCACTGGCTGGAGAACGTGCGGCACACGCTCGCGACGCTCGGCCCGAAGGTCCAGGCCACGCGCATGGTCCGCGACTACGTCGAGCAGCTCTACGCGCCGACGGCCCTGTCCTACCGGAGCGCGGCCGGCTCAGGTCACGCGGGTGCGGTCGAGCTGGCCGGCTGGAAGCAGCGGGTGCGGTCGGCGTGGCCGTCGGTCCGTGTGGACCACGTCGAGTCCGAAGGGCTCCACGACGCCGTCAAGGTGGGCGACCACGTGACGGTGAAGGCATTCGTCTCGCTCGGTGACCTGACCCCGGCGGACGTCGAGGTGCAGATGAACTACGGGCTCGTCGCGGACAACGACGAGATCGCCGACTTCGGCACCGCCTCGCTCGAGCTGACCGACACCTACGAGGGCGGGCGCCACCAGTTCGCCCGGTCGTTCACGCTGGGCCAGTCCGGGCCCTTCGGTTACGCCGTCCGGGTCGTGCCCAAGCACGAGGGCCTCGCGGCGCCGACCGAGCTCGGACTGGTGGCGAGCGCCTGACCGACCAGGTGGTTCTGGCTGCACCGAGCGGCCGAGCAGGTGGTTCTGGCTGCACCGAGGGGCCGAGCAGGTGGTTCTGGCTGCACCGAGGGGCCGAGCAGGTGGTTCTGGCCGGTATGGGCGGCGTGAGCGGGTGGAAGCGCCTGGTCGGCCCGACGTCTAGACCGACAGGGCCTCGCGGACGTCGCGGACGATGACGCCGGTGCCGAGATCCTCGGCGAGGTAGCGGAGCAGCGTCGTCTCCCGCGACCGCGAGGCGATGCCGTTCTGCCGCCGGCGGTCGCTCGAGACTGCTCGCGCCTGCGAATGGACCTCGATGCCATCCATCTCCACGAGGACCCAGCTGCCGTTGCGGCGGCGCCATCCGAGATCGCCTCGGCCGAGGAATCGGCCGTTCTCGTCGAACTGCTCCACCTGGAGATCGTCGGCCGGGATCCCGGAGTCGACGCACTCCAGCCGTGCTCGAGTCTCGATCGGCGACTCCGAGCGACCGTCGATCAAGGGCCAGACTCGGTGCAGGTGGGCCGCTCCGCGCCTGCCCCTCACGCCCTGCCGAATCAGCTCGAGCTCGTGCTCGCTGATCATCATGCGGTTGAGGGCGTTGTCGACAAGGACGACGGCCAGATCACGGCCGACCTCGGGCAGGGCTTGCACCAGCGCACTCCTGACGGTCGGGACCACCAGCCCTCCGACGGTCGTGGTCTCGAAGGTCGCCCGGAACTGGCGGACTCGAATACCCCGTGAGCCCCTGGCATGACGGCCGGCACCGTAGACGACCTCGCATCCGAGATGCGCGGGCAGGCCCCAGACGTTGTGGACAGCGAGCGCGGTCAAGCTCACCGGTATCGCGTCATTCGGTGCGGAGAGCAGCGTCCTGATCACCTGACGTCGGTGCGACAGGGACCACTTCTCGCTCGTGCTCGTCGGCGCCTTGACGACGCCCGGCACCCAGTAGACGCCTTGCGTCGGCCGCCTCCAGCGACCATTCTGGACCAGACGGGTGCGCGTGCCGCTGCCGACGCCCGCTTGTTCGCACTGTGTGGTCGACACCAAGCCAGCCTGCTCGCTGGCGAGGTCGAGCAACGACTGCGGGACGATGATGGTTCGCATCGGTCGAGCACACCGTGCCACGGCCGCGTGTCGCTCGCCGTGCTCACGGTGATGTGGATGAGAGTGCATCGGCCCGCACCTGTGGACAGGTGGGCGGACGTCGGCATCTCGCGCCGCACTCCGTGTCGAGAAGGACCTTTCGCGCGTCAAGCGTGCCGTGACCGGGCGGAACCGCCTGGTCGACGGGGTTGTCGTGGGGAACCACCTGAGGGCGTAACGTCGGGGAATGACCGACGCCGCACCTTGGCTTCCGGCCAAGCGCACGCTTTCTGCGCTCCAGCGGGCTGCGCCCGCGTGCCGAGGGTGCGAGCTCTGGGAGGACGCGACGCAGGTGGTGTTCGGCGACGGCGCGTCCACCGCCGCGATCATGCTCGTCGGGGAGCAGCCGGGAGATCGGGAGGACCTCGAGGGCGAGCCGTTCGTGGGACCGGCCGGCAGGGTGCTCGACGACGCGCTGGACGCAGCCGGGGTCGACCGCGACCAGACCTACCTGACCAACGCCGTCAAGCACTTCCGCTTCGACCAGCGCGGCCCGCGCCGCATCCACAAGAAGCCGGGCGTCGCGCACATCGAGGCCTGCCATCCCTGGCTCGAGGCGGAGCTGGAGGCTGTCCGCCCGCGGGTGGTCGTGGCCCTCGGCGCGTCGGCCGGCCGTGCGCTGCTCGGTCGGCCGGTCCGGGTGACCGCGGAGCGAGGCCGGCTGATCGACGGAGCCGACGACGCGCCACCACTCGTGCTGACGGCGCACCCCTCCGCCTTGCTGCGGCTGCGCAGCACGGGCGGCTTCGAGGAGGCGTTCGAGCTGCTCGTCGCCGACCTCGGTCTGGCAGCGGCGCAGGTCTGAGCCCGCTCAGGAGGAGGTGTAGACCATCCCCATCGCCTCGCGGACCTCGGTGAGCGTGGCGTCGGCGATCTCGTTCGCGCGGGCGTTGCCCTCGGCGAGGATCCGTGCCACGTGCCCCGGGTCGGCCTCGAGCTCGCGCCGCCGCTCGCGGATCGGGCGCAGGTGCTCGTTGACGACCTCGGTGACGAGCTTCTTGAGGCCGCCACCACCGCCGTCGCCGATCTCGGCGGCGATCTCGGCGGGGTCGCGCCCGGACAGCGTCGCCGCGATCAGCAGCAGGCTCGCCACCTCGGGGCGGCGCTCGGGGTCGTAGGTGATGTTGCGGTCGGAGTCGGTGACCGCGCGCTTGAGCTGCTTGGCCGTCTCGTCCGCGGTCATCGCGAGGTCGATCGTGTTCCGCTTTGACTTGCTCATCTTGGTGCCGTCGACACCGAGCACGTTGACCGACTCCGAGAGCAGGGCGTCGGGGGAGGGGAAGACCTGCTGCCCGCCCGCGTACCGCTCGTTGAAGCGGCGCGCCACCACGCGCGTCTGCTCCAGGTGCGGCAGCTGGTCCTTGCCGACCGGGACCAGGTTCGCCTTGCAGAACAGGATGTCCGCGGCCTGGTGCACCGGGTAGGTCAGCAGCAACCCGCTCATGGGGCGCCCGCCCGTGGCCTCGTGCTCGGCCTTGACGGTGGGGTTGCGTCGGAGCTCGGAGTCGGTCACCAGGCTGAGGAACGGGAGCATCAGCTGGTTGAGCGCCGGCACGGCCGAGTGCGCGAAGATCGTGGACCGGGCGGGGTCGATGCCGATGGCGAGGTAGTCGGTGACGACCTCCCGCACCCGATCGGCGATCGAGGAGATGTCGTCCCTGTCGGTGATCACCTGGTAGTCGGCGACGAGGATCATCGTCTCGACGCCCAGGTCCTGCAGCCGGACCCGGTTCGACAGCGTGGCCAGGTAGTGGCCCAGGTGGAGCCGGCCGGTGGGCCGGTCGCCGGTCAGCACGCGGAACGTCGAGGGGTCGGTGGCGATCTGTCGCTCGATCTCGGCGCTGCGGAGCTGCGCCGTCAGCAGCGATCGGTCGGAGATCCCGCTGGGCTCGAAGTCGGGCGCGTCGTCGTCGAATACGTCGGTGGTCACCGGACGAGGTTACTGACGATGGGAGGCGCTGCCGTGCACCCGGCATCACGGTCGTCGCGCCCACGGGACTGCGATGCCCGCCGACTGGGTACCGAGGGGTGTGCAGGCTCGACCTGGGACCGCCGGTCTCGGGAATCCTGGAGGGGTCTCGTGCGTTATGTCATGTAGAGAACAAGGGGTGTTGATGAGGAAGAAGAAGTACGAGGAGCTCGAGCTCGACAACGGTGCGGTGATCCGGTACCGGCGGCACGACAACGGCGGCGGCATGGTCGCCATGCGTGCCGACGTCGACCCGTCCGCCCGTGTCGAGGAGACCGCCTGGGTCGACCCCGGCGCCAGGATCGCCGCCGGCGCCCGGCTCGGTGCCGGGTGCTGGATCGAGTCGGGCGCGCGGATCGAGACCGGCGCGTACCTGGCGACCGCGGTCCACGTGGAGCGGGACGCGATCGTCGGCGCGCGTGCGCGGCTCGGGAGCCGCACGGTCGTCGGAGCCGGGGCGCGGGTGCGCCCGAACGTGACCCTGAGACCCGACTCGGAGATTCCCGCCCTGGCCACGGTCAGCCGGCGTGGCCTGGAGCAGGAGCACCGCGCCGCCTGATCCGGGGCGTCAGATCGTCCGCCCGACCACCCTGCCGGTCAGCAGGCAGGCGCCCAGGAACGTGCCCTCCAGGGCACGCTCCCCATGGATGCCGCCACCGCCGAACCCGGCGGCCTCGCCGACCGCCCACAGGCCCGGCAGCACGCCGCCGTCGGGACGCAGCACCCGCCCGGTCGTGTCGGTGTGCAGGCCACCGAGGGTCTTGCGCGTCAGCGCCCGTAGCCGCACCGCGAGCAGCGGGCCGTCCTCGGGCCTGGTCAGCGGTGCCGGCTCGGCGACCCG
Source organism: Pseudactinotalea suaedae (assembly GCF_009733815.1). GTDB lineage: Bacteria > Actinomycetota > Actinomycetes > Actinomycetales > Beutenbergiaceae > Pseudactinotalea > Pseudactinotalea suaedae. Next base: position 147,639 of record NZ_WNXY01000007.1, on the reverse strand, counting down.
CATCCGCTTGTCGACGACGTAGCTGCGCGCCTTGCGCACCTCCTCCAGCTGGGCGTCACCGCCGTTCACGACGGCGGCGTCGCGCGCCTCGATGACGCTCGCCAGAGCGGTGGTCGAGATGTGCGCGGTTCCGGTCAAGGCGTTCATCCCCGCCGCGAGGGACGCCACGTCGTCGGCCCAGACGAAGTCGGGCGACGCCGTCGAGAACCTCATCACCGGGGTCGCGCCTCCGGTGACCCGCTTGAGGAGCTGACGCACGCTCCTGCCGGTGAGGTCGGGGTTCATGTCCGAGCCGGAGAACGCGAACTCCTTGGCCATGATCGCCTTGTTCAGCACGAACCAGGAGTGCTCGTGGCCACGAGCGGTGAGGTAGGTGAGCGCGCCCAACGCGTCGAAGCCCGGGAACAGCGGCGCGGGGAGCCGGTGGCCCTCGGCGTCGAGCCACAGCGAGCTCGGACCCGGCAGGATGCGCACGCCGTGCCTGCTCCACACGGGAGGGTCCATCGGCAGCCCCTCGGGGTAGTGCCACATCCGGGCCGTGTGCACCACGTCGGCTCCGGCCGCCGCCGCCAGCTCGATGCCGCTGCCGTCGGTGCCGTCCGGGACCCCGGCGAGCAGGTCGACCGGGAGCCGGCCGGCGCCCGCGGGCCACAGCGCCCGCACCAGCTCATGGTTCGCGCCGATGCCGCCGGTCGCGACGACGACGGCGTCCGCCGCGATCTCCTCGCTGCCCACCACCTCGCGGCTGCTGGGCCGGCTGCGACCGGAGGGGGCGTGCGCGAGGACGTCGGCGCGGACGCCGGTGACCGTGCCGTCGGTGAGGACGATCTCGCTGACCCGGCGCCGGAACCGCACGTCGAGCGTCCCGGCGGCGCGGGCGTCGCGCGCGGCCCGGACGAACGGCTCCAGGACGGCCGGACCCGTGCCCCAGGTCACGTGGAAGCGGGGGACGGTGTTGCCGCGCCCGTAGCCGTCGTGGCCGCCCCGCTCGGCCCACTGCACCAGCGGGAACCAGCGCACCCCCTTGGCGCGCAGCCAGGGCCGGAGCTCACCCGCCGCCAGCTCGATGTACGCACGGGCCCACGCGTACCCGTGGCGGTCGGGACCCTCGCCGCGGTCGGCGCCCTCGACGAAGCTCGCGGAGGCGAGCCAGTCGGCGAGCGCGAGATCGGCGGAGTCCTTGACCCCGAGGCGGCGCTGCTCCGGTGAGTCGATCAGCAGCAGCCCTCCGAACGACCACCACGCCTGCCCGCCCAGGGACGCGGCTGGTTCGGCGTCCAGCAGCGTCACCTTTCTGCCGCGGGCGACCAGCTCGGTCGCGGTGACGAGGCCCGACAGGCCCGCTCCGATGACGACGACGTCGGTGTCTGCCATGGTCCCGCACCCTATCGGCGCGTGGCGGGCGGCGCTCAGGGCTGCGCGAGGTCGCGCGCAGCCCTGAGCCGGTGTGGTGGCCGGTCCGGCTACAGCTCGGCGGAGCCCTCGGCCTCGCCCTCGGTGGCGGCGCGGCGGTCGGCCTCGGCGCTGTCGACCATGTCGTCGTTCAAGTCGGGGTCCAGCTGGCGGTCGTCGCCGTCGCCCACGTCCACCAGGGTGTCGGCGGGCTCGTCGTCATCATCGGGAACGGGGACGACCGGAGGCGTAGGTGTGCTCGACATGCTGTGCTCCTTCGTGCTCGTCGGGCCTGCGACCGCAGGCTTCCCAGCGGTCGCAGGAGGTAGGGCCACTGTAGGCCTGCACGAGCCGCCGCGCCCCGGGATCGGAACCCCGGCGAGGCACCAGAAGACGGCGGTCAGAGGCTGAGGTAGACCCGCATGCTCATCGCGGCCACGGTCGTGGTGTCGCCGCCGTCGACGACGTCCGGCTCACCGTCCGCAGGTCGTTCCCACGCCGAGTCCCAGACCAGCTCGAACCGCTCGTCGAGGGTGGGGACGGTGACCGCCACGTCGTTGCCGGCGCCGTTGACCACGACCAGCAGGTTCCGGTCGTCGAGGGCCGGGCTCACGCGGTACTTCACCAGGATGCGGCGGTGGGGGTCGTGCCAGACGTCGAGGTGCATCGGTTCGCCGGTCTCGTCGAACCACATCAGGGTCGGGCGGCCGGAGCGGGACTCGTCGGGGCGGCGGAAGCGCCACGGTCGCAGCACCACGTGCTCGCGCCGCAGCGCCGCGAGGTGCTGCACGGTGGCCAGCTGGTCGCGCTGGGACTCCGACAGCTCCCAGTCGATCGACAACCTGCGGTCGTCGCTGCCGTCGACGGCGGCGCAGTAGGCGTTGTTGTTGCCCTGCTGGGTGCGGGCGACCTCGTCTCCGGCGGTCAGCATCGGCGTCCCCGCCGAGACGAACAGCATCCCGAGCAGGTTCCGCTGCGAGCGTCGTCGAGCCGCGCGGATCGCCGGGTCGTCGGTGGTCCCCTCGACGCCGTGGTTCCACGAGCGGTTGTGGTCGGAGCCGTCGCGGTTGTCCTCGCCGTTGGCGTGGTTGTGCTTGACGTCGTAGGCCGTCAGGTCGGCGAGCGTGAAGCCGTCGTGGGCCGTCACGAAGTTCACCGACGCGACCGGACCGCGCCCGCCCGGCACGTCGGTGTGGGCGAACATGTCGGCCGAGCCGGCCAGCCGGGTGGCGAGGTCGCGCAGGTCGTGGCCCTGCCCGCCGCGCGCGATGGCAGCCGCGTCCGTGAGCCAGAACGTGCGTGCGCAGTCGCGGTACCGGTCGTTCCACTCGCTCAGCGGCGGCGGGAAGTTGCCGGTCTGCCAGCCGTGCGGCCCGAGGTCCCAGGGCTCGGCGATCAGCTTGACGCCGCTGAGCACCGGGTCGCTCGCGAGCGCCACCAGCAGCGGGTGCTCCATGTCCACCCGGTCGGCGCGCCTCGCGAGCGTCGTCATCAGGTCGAACCGGAACCCGTCGACGCCGACCTGCTGCACCCAGTACCGCAGCGAGTCGAGCGTCAGCTGGATCGCGCGGTGGTTGCGGAAGTCGAGGGAGTTCCCGCACCCCGTGACGTCGAGGTAGCGCGCCACCGCCGACCCGTCGCGCAGGTAGTACCCGAAGTCGTCGAGGCCGCGCCAGGACAGCGTCGGCCCGTCGATGCCGCCCTCGCACGTGTGGTTGTAGACGACGTCGAGGAGCACCTCCAGCCCGGCCTCGTGCAGCAGCTGCACCATCCCCTTGACCTCGTCGAGGACGGCGGCCGGTCCGGCCTCCTGGGCGGCCTGCGTGGCGTAGGACGGCTCGGGCGCGAAGAACGACAGCGTGTTGTAGCCCCAGTGGTTCACGACGCCGCGCTGCTGCAGCGCCGGCTCGGTCATCTTCGCGTGGATCGGCAGCAGCTCGATGCTGGTCACCCCGATGCTGCGCAGGTGCTCGATGGCCGCGGGGTGCGCGAGCCCCGCATAGGTGCCACGCAGGTGCTCGGGCACGCCCGGCAGCTGCAGCGTCAGCCCACGCACGTGGGCCTCGTAGACCACGGTCCGGCTCCAGGTGGTGGCGGGCCGGTTCGCAGCACCTGCGCCTGGGCGGTCCTCGAGCACCACGCCGTGGGCCACGAACGGTGCGCTGTCGCGACCGTCCGGCTCGTCGACGGGCAACGGCGAGAGGTCGTCGTCGACCGGGTGCCCGTAGATCTCGCCCCGCAGCTCCACCGTGCCGGCGATGCCGCGCGCGTACGGGTCCAGCAGCAGCTTCGCGGGGTTGTGCCGCATGCCGTGGGCAGGGTCCCACGGACCCTCGACCCGGAAGCCGTACCGCTGCCCGGCCCCGACCCCCGGGACGTGCGCGTGCCAGCGTCCGTGCAGGCGCGGCATCAGCGCGACCCGTCGCTCCGCCCACCCCTCGCCCGCCTGCTCGAGCAGGCACAGCCACACCGCGTCGGCGAACGGGGCGCTGACCACGACGTCGACGCCGTCGCCCTCCAGGTGGACGCCGAACCGCTCCGTCCGGCGCGCAGGGGAGGTGGCCCGGCTCGTCTCGAGCAGGGTCGTGGGCGGTTCGGTGAGCGTCGTCATGGTCCTCGGTCTCGGCTGACGGAACAATCTAGCGCTCGCACGACGGACGTCGTCGTTCAGGGGCGGGCGAGCGCCCGCGGACGTGGCAGGCTGGCACCATGCGTGTGGTCGTCCTCGTCAAGCATGTCCCGGAGCTGCTGAGCCAGCGCGCACTCGGCGAGGACGGGCGCACCGTCCGCACCTCCGACGACTCGGCCCTCAACGAGGTCGACGAGAACGCCGTCGAGGCGGCGCTCCAGCTCGCCGGCTCGAGCGAGGGCGAGGTGATCGCCGTCACCCTCGGCCCGAGCATCGCCGTCGACGCGCTGCGCCGCACGCTCGCGATGGGAGCGAGCCGCGCGGTGCACGCGACCGGCGACGCCTTCGCCGGTGGCGACGTGGTCGCCACCGCTCGCGCGCTCGCCGCCGCCGTGCGTCATCTCGACGGCGAGGCGCCGGTCGACGTGGTGCTCACCGGTCTCGCGGCGCTCGACGGCCTGGGCTCGGTGATCCCCTCGCTCGTCGCCGCCGAGCTGGGCTGGCCACAGCTGACCGTCGTCGAGGAGCTCACGCTCGAGGGCCAGACCCTGGTCGGTCGCCGCGAGCTCGACGGCGCGACCGAGCGCTGGCGCGCAGCCACCCCCGCGGTGGTCTCGGTCACCGACTCCGCCAACGACCCACGGCTGCCGAAGATGAAGGACCTGCTCGCCGCCCGTGCAGCCGAGATCACGGTCCTCACGCACACCGACCTGGGCCTCGCGGACGAGGAGGTCGGTGCCGCGGGCTCCCGGACCCGCGTCGTCGAGGCCGCGCAGCGGCCGGAGCACCCGGGCCCGGAGATCGTGACCGACGACGACGGCGAGGGCGGCGTCCTGCTCGCGCGGTACCTCCTCGACAACGACCTCGTGGGAGGTGCCCGGTGACCGCTCGTCAGGTGCTGGTCGTCGCGCTCGGCGACGTCCGTGGGCCGGTGCTGGAGGCGGTGACGCTCGCGCGCACGCTCGGCACACCGACCGTGCTGTCGCTGCAGCCGCTGGCCGAGCCCGACCTGCACGCGCTCGGCACGGCCGGGGTGGAGCGCGCGCTCGTCGCCGAGCTCGGTGACGCGCGACACGCCGCAGCCGTTGCGGGCCGGGCGGTGGCGACCGCCGCCGAGGTCACCGGCGCCCACCGTGTGCTGCTGCCCACCTCCTTCGTGGCGAAGGAGGTCGCGGCGCACGCCGCGTGGCTCCTGGACGCCGGTCTGCTCCTCGACGTCGCCTCCCTGGCCGAGGACGGCGACACCGACCAGGTCGTCGGTGGCAAGCGGGTGTTCGCCGGGACGTGGGAGACGCGCTGCGCCGTCACCTGCCCTGTCGCGGTGGCGACGGTGCGAGCGAACGCGGTGGTCGCGACCCCCGCCGACCGCGCGGCGAGCACCGCTGCCGAACCGCTCCAGGTCGACGCCACCCTGCCGCGCGGGCTCGAGCTGCTCGAGCGCGAGGTGCGTCCCACCGCGGGCAGGCCGGCGCTGGCGGAGGCGGCGACCGTGGTGCTCGGCGGCCGCGGCACCGAGGGCGACTTCGCCGCGGTCGAGGAGCTCGCGGACGTGCTGGGCGCCGCGGTCGGCACCACCCGTGACTGCGTGGACGAGGGCTGGCAGCCGCACGACGCGCAGGTCGGCCAGACCGGCGTCACGATCGCGCCGCGGCTGTACATCGGCGCCGGCATCTCCGGTGCGCCGCACCACCACGGCGGGATGCAGGCCTCCGGCACGATCGTCGCCGTCAACGTCGACCCGGACGCCCCGCTGGTGCAGATCGCGGACTTCGCCGTGATCGGGGACCTGCAGGAGATCCTGCCCGCCGCTGCTGCGGCGATCCGTGAGCACCTCGACCAGTCGCGGGGCTCATGACCGCCCCGCTCGCCCTGCTCGACCTCGACGGCACCCTGTCCGACTCGGCGCCCGGCATCATCCGTTCCGCCGGTGCCGCCCTCGCGCGCTTGGGGCTGCCGGTCCCGCCCACGGAGATGCTGCTGCGGTTCGTGGGTCCGCCGCTGCCGGTCTCGCTGGCGATGCAGGGGGTGCCGGAGGACCGCATCCTCGAGGGCATCGACGCCTACCGGGCCGAGTTCGAGGCGGGCGGTATGTGGGAGTCGGCGCCGTTCACGGGCGTCCCGGAACAGCTCGAACAGCTCCGGGCGGCCGGGGTCACGCTCGCGGTCGCCACCTCCAAGCCCGAGGGCTACGCGCGGCAGATCTGCCGCAGGTGGGGCCTGGACCGGCTCGTGGACGGCGTCTACGGCGCCCCGCCGGACCACGTCCCCTCGACCAAGGCGACCGTGATCGCGCACGCCCTGGACGAGCTCGGTGCGGAGCGGGTGCCGGACGTCTCACGGATCGTGATGGTGGGGGACCGCCACCACGACGTCGAGGGCGCCGCCGAGAACGGCATCGACTGCCTCGGAGCGGGCTGGGGCTATGGCGAGCCCGGTGAGCTCGCCGGCGCCGTCGCGATCATCCCCGAGGTCACCGAGCTCGCGCAGGCCGTGCTCGCGCATCTCGGCCGCACGGCGGGCACCGAGCCGGCGTTGACGGCGGAGCGTCCCGGGACATGACCCGGGTCAGGCTCGCGTGGTCGGCGCTGCCCGACCACATTCGTGGCGAGGTCGAGAGCTGGCTCGGCTCCGCCGTCGTCGGCGTCGAGAGCCACGAAGGCGGCTACTCGCCCGGCATGGCGGCGACGCTGACCGCGGCTGGGGGTGAGCGGGTGTTCGTCAAGGCCGTCTCGACGGACTTCCACGAGCGCAGCGCCCAGCTGTACCGCGACGAGGCACGCGTCAACGCGATCCTGCCGGAGGGTGCACCGGCGCCGCGGATGCTGTGGACCCACGACGACGGCGACTGGGTGGTCGTCGCCTTCGAGGCGGCCGACGGCGGTGTCGAGCTCCCGTGGGACGAGCGGAGTCTCGCCGAGGTGCTCGCCCTGTACGACGCGCTGGCCGGCGTCGAGGGTCCGCCGGCGCTGCCGAGCGTGCCGCAGCAGCTGGGAGCGATGACCGGGTGGCACACCGCGCTCGAGGACGGCTCCGACCTCAGCACCTGGGACCCCTGGGTCGCGCAGAACCTCACCGCGCTCGCGACGCTGAGCGCCGGTTACGGCGACCGGGCGGCGGGGACCTCGCTCGTTCACCTCGACGCCCGTCGCGACAACATGGTCCGCCTGCGCGGACGCGTGCTGCTGGTGGACTGGCCCTACGCGGCTGTCGGGGCGCCGTGGGTGGACCTGCTCGCGCAGCTGCCGAGCCTCGTCCTGGAGGGCGCCGGTGGCGCGGCGGCGATCTGGTCGCAGGCGGGCGTCGGTCGGGGTGTGCCCGAGGACGACGTCACGGCCGTGCTCGCCGGGCTCACCGGCTACTTCGTGCACGGCAGCGTCCAGCCGCCCCCTCCGGGGATCCCGCACGTCCGGGCGTTCCAGCGCGCGCAGGGCGAGGTCGGGATCGCGTGGCTGCGGCAGCGGCTGGGCCGCTGACGGGCCTCAGGCCTGCTCGTGGGAAGCGCGCTCGACCTGGGCCACCAGGCGTTCCCGTGCGTGATCGAGGTGCGCCGTCAGCGCCTCGGCGGCCTCCTCGCGCGAGCCGTGCGAGATGGCCTCCATGATGCGGGCGTGCTCGGCGACCACCGTGCCCGGGTTGGTGCTGCGGTGTGCCTGGAACTGGCCCATCGTCAGATGGATCTCACCCATGATGAGCCCGTGCATCTTGGCGAGGCGGCTGCTGCCTGCGGCCGTGACGAGAGCGCTGTGGAATGCGATGTCGGCCGCGACCTGGTCGGGGAAGCTCAGCCGCTCGGCGGCGAGCTCGATCGCTCCTTGCGCGTGCACGGCATCGTCGGGGACCCGGGCCTGCGCCACCAGCCGGGTCACGGCCGCCAGCTCGACAGCCTCACGGGCGATGAACAGATCGACGAGCTCATCGGCGTCGAACACCGGGACGACGGCCGTCTTGTGCGCCGTGCGCCGCAGCAGACCCTCGGCGGTCAACCGCTCCAGGCACGCCTTCGCGGTGGGACGGGCGACCGAGTACTCGGTGGAGACCCGCGCCTCGGTGAGCCGCTCACCGCCCTTGATCTCGCCGTTGATGATCCGCATCCGGAGGGCGTTGTAGAGCGCGTCCGTCAGCGACGACGGTGTCAGCGCATACTCCCCGGCCATGTGACGACAGCATAGGGTCGCGCTCTCTCAGTCGCGGTTGTTCAGCTGCCGGGCCATCGCCAGCAGCGCGGAGTGGTCGCTGCCGCCGTAGCCGTTGGCCTTCGCGGCCCGCATCAGCTGCGTGACGACGGCCGTCATCGGCAGCGCCACCTCGGAGCTCTCGGCCGTGGCGCCGACGATCCTCAGGTCCTTGTCGTGCAGATCGATCCGGAAGCCGGGGGCGTAGGCGCCCTCGAGAAAGGCCTGCCGCTTCCGGTTCAGCACGGTGGAACCGGCGAGCCCGCCCGCGATCGCCTCCAGAGATGCGGTCAGGTCGGCGCCGTTCGCCTCCAGCAGCACGATCGCCTCGGCGACCGCCTGGATGTTGGCGGCTACGATGAGCTGGTTGGCGGCTTTCGTGAGCTGACCCGCACCAGGCCCGCCGACATGGGTGATGGTGCTGCCGAGCGCCTCCAGCACCGGCCTGACGTGCGCCAGCGTCTCGGCGCTGCCCCCGACCATGATGCTCAGCTCGCCGGCGACGGCGGCCGGCTCGCCACCGCTGACCGGGGCATCGAGCGCCGGTACGTCTCGTGCGTCGAGCGTGGCGTGGATCCGCTGCGCGACGTCGGGCCGGATCGTGCTCATGTCGATGTAGACCTGGCCCGCGCGCATCGTCTGGCCCAGACCGCCGTCGTCGAGGACCACCTCGGTCACGTCGGGGGAGTCCGGCAGCATCGTGATCACGATGTCAGCGTCCTGCGCTGCTTCGGTCACGCTGGCTGCGGTCTCCGCGCCGGCCTCCTCGATCCGGGTGCGGGAGGCCTCGGACCTGCCGTAGGCGCGGACGCGATGACCGCCCCCCACCAGGTTCGCGATCATGGGCGCTCCCATGATCCCGGGGCCGATGAATCCGATGGTGGTCATCGTTGTCGCTCCTCTGCGTGGCACTTGCCGCTATCCTGCCATACAAGTTGGCTAGTCAGTCATAGCCGGTCACGATCATGCAGGGTGAGGAGGGGTGGGATGGCACCGGACGGTTCACGGCTCACCGCTGTCTCGCTGGTGGACGCGGTGGCGGAATCGCTCAGGCGCGATGTCATCACGCAGCAGATCGCCCCGGGAGCGGTGCTGACCGAGCAGTTCGTCGCCGACCGGTTCTCGGTGGCCCGGACCACGGCCAAGGCCGCCGTCGAACGCCTGGTCGCCGACGGCTTCCTGCAGCGCACGATGCACCGCAGCGCACGGACACCGATCCTGACGGCCGACGACATCGCCGATCTCTACGACAGCCGGATCCTGCTGGAGGTCGAGGCGTTGCGCAGGGTCGCGGCCACCGGGTCGGTCCCGGTGCTCGCCGAGCGTCACGCGCTCGAGCTGATGATGCTCGCGAACCGGGGCGACCACGACGGCATGGCCGGCTCCGACGTGGGTATGCACCGAGCCCTCGTGGAGGCGGCCGGCAGCCCGCGGCTGACCCGGATGCACGCCACGCTCATGGGGGAGGCGCACATCTGCATGGTGCAGGTGCAGGAGCGCAACCTGCTGCACGCTCGCTCGATCGACAGCGAGCACCACCTGATCCTGGAGGCGATCGGCGCCGGCGACGTCGAGCGGGCCGGCGAGGCCGTCCGCGCGCACCTCGTGCGCGCCCGGGACCAGCTGCTGCGACGCCACGAGAAGCTAGCGAACGAGCCGAGCGCCTAGCGGAACAGCCGCCTCGTTCGCGTGAAAGTGGGCGCCGAGGTGCCTGCCCACGTGCTCCAGCCAGCGCGGGGCGTTCTGGATGCTCGATGACTCGTCGTCGGCGTGGTCGGTCAGTGCGACGTGGTCGACGAAACCCAGGCCGGCCACCTCGTCCTGAGTGAGACCGCTGCGGCCCACGACCGCCCAGCACGGGACACCGGCAGCCCGGGCGTAGCGCAGCACGCCCATCGGTGCCTTGCCCGACGTGGTCTGGGAGTCCATCGATCCCTCGCCGGTGATGACGACATCCGCCCAGGCGACGGCGTCCGCCAGGCCGCTGAGCGCGGCGAAGGTGTCGATACCGTCGATCAGCTCGGCTCCCAGCGCCGCCGCGAGCCCGAAGGCCAGACCGCCGGCGGCCCCGCCGCGGGGGATCTCGCGCAACCAGCGACCGGCCGCCGGTTCCAGCACGTCGGCCCAGGTGCTCAGGGCTTGCTCGATCGTCGCGACGTCCGCGGGGGTCGCGCCCTTCTGCGGGCCGAACACGGCGGCCGCGCCGTGGGGGCCGAGCAGGGGGCTGGTGACATCGGTCGCGACCTGCACGCGGGTTCCGCCGACCGTCAATCCGGTGAGATCGACGGCGGTGAGGTGCAGCAGCGTCTGCGGACCGTAGCCGTGCAGCCCAGGATCGACGCTCGCGTGCACCAGCATCCCGAGCGCGGCGAGGGCGCCGGCGCCACCATCGCTCGTGGCGCTGCCGCCGGCACCGATCACGATGCGTTCCGGCCGGTGCTGCAGCGCCGCCCGGATGAGCATCCCCAGCCCGACGGTGTCGGCACGCAGCGGCGCGAGCTCGGCGGAACCGAGCATCGCCAGACCGCTGCTGGTGGCCATCTCGATCACGGCGCTCCCGTGACCGAGTGCGAAGACTGCTTCGGCAGGCCGTCCGAGCGGGTCGGTGACCGCCGCGGTGTGCAGGGTGAAACCGTGCGGTACCAGCTCGGTGCAGAACCCGTCGCCGCCGTCGGAGACCGGGTGCAGACGGATCTCGGCCGTGGGGAGCGCGGCGCTCAGCCCGCGGCCCAGGTGCCGTGCGACGTCGCCGGCTCCCAGGCAGCCCTTGTACTTGTCGACGGCGACCAGGATCCGGAGCCGGTCGCTCACGCCTGGTGCTCGATCCAGCCGAGGGTCTCCTCTGTCCGCCGGGTCGGCTTGTACTCGCAGGCAACCAGGCCGCGATAGCCCGCTGCTGCCAGCGCGCGGAGGGCATCGTCGATCGGCAGCCCGCCCGAGCCCGGCTCCCCACGCCCGGGGGAGTCGGCCACCTGGACGTGCGCGATGTGGTTCGCGGACGGACTCGCCTCGGCGACGATGTCGAGGCCGTTCGAGCCGATGTGGAACAGGTCGTAGAGCAGGCCGACGTTGTCGATCTCGGCCAGTGGCCCCTCGAGCAGGTCGACGATCTGGCTCGGGGTGGTCAGCGGGTAGCTGCCGTTGAGACCGATGGCGAGCGGTTCGAGCAGCACCGTGCCTCCGACCTCGGCGACCGCCTCGGCCGCCTGGCGGATCGAGCGGACGGCGTGGGCGTCCTGCTCGTCCGGGGTCCAGCGCTCGTCCCGGACGCCGTAGAGCAGGTTGAAGAAGCGACAACCCGTCGCCTGTGCGATGCGCAGGAGCGTCCTGGTGCTCACCGCGAGCTCGTCGACCCGGTCCGGAAGGCTGGCGACACCTCGCTCCCCGGCACCCATGTCGCCCGCGTAGAAGTTGAGCCCGGCGAGCGTGACCCCGGCGCCCTGGACAGCCGCGAGCAGCGCATCGACCTCGGCGTCGCCGGGGTCGGGTGCGGCGAACGGCCACCACATCTCGACGTGCTCGAAGCCGGCGGCGGCAGCCGCCGCGGGTCTGTCGAGCAGGGGGTGCTCGGTGAACAGCAGCGAGAGGTTGGCGCTGTAGGTGAACCGTGTGTCGCGCATCGCGAACCCTTCCGTGAACGATCTCAGGTTGTCCGTCGGGCCATCTTGACAGACAAGTAAACCGGGTACAGGATATTCGACGTCAGAGTCGACCGGGTCCAGCTACTCCACCGCGACGTCGCGGTTCATGACCGGCACCGACGCCGACGCCACCGATCTCCTCCCCACTCACGAAAGGTGACATCGTGGCAACTCAGATCGCACAGCTGTCGCGCCGCGGCCTGCTTCGGCTCGGTGCAGCCGCAGGGACCGCGGGCCTCGCAGCAACCGCTCTCGCAGGATGCGGGTCCGGAGGTAGCAGCGGCAACGGCAACGGTGGCGGTGGAGGTGGCGGCGGCAAGGCCAGTCTCCGATTCGTCTTCTGGGGCGCGGACGACCGCGTGCGCAGGTTCCAGGAGGTCGCCGACCTCTACATGAGCCAGAACCCCGACACCGAGATCCTGGTCGAGTTCGGCGAGATCGGCGCGCTCGAGACCCAGATGAGCGTCGCCATGTCGGCGGGCAACCTTCCCGACGTGTTCTGGGTGCACGGCAACCTGTTCCCGCAGATGGTCGCCGAGGGCCACGTCATGGACCTGACCGAGCACCTCGGCCAGGAGATCAAGAACGACGGCTTCTCGGAGTCCGTGCTGGTCAGCGGCAACTACGACGGCCGGCAGTTCTCGCTGCCGCATGGCCTGCAGTCTCCCTGCACCTTCGCCAAGGTCCCCGTGCTCGAGGAGCTCGGCATCCCGATCAAGACCTACCCGGAGTCCTACAGCTGGGAGGAGTACGCCGAGTACGCGGCGCTGGCCCACGAGCGCCTGGGGCCCGACTTCTACGGCACCGACGAGCCCACCTCCACGGGCTACTACGACCCGATGCGGGCCTGGGTCCGCCAGCGCGGTGAGGAGTTCTACAGCACCGACGGCGACATCGGCTTCACCGAGGCGACGCTCACCGAGTGGCTGCAGTACTGGGACGCTCTGCGTGCCAACGGCGGCGCCGTCCCGCCCGCCATCCACCGCGACGACGACCCCTTCTTCCAGGGGGCGCCCATGATCCGCAACCTGGCCGCCTTCCACCTGCGCAACTCGAACCAGATCGGCGAGCTGCAGAAGCTCTCGCCCGAGGAGCTGGTGCTGATGCCGTTGCCGGGCAGCGGTGGTGAGGGCACGGACAGCATCTTCATGTTCCCGAACAACCTGGCCGTGGCGGCGGACACCGCCTATCCCGAGCAGGCGTTGCACTTCGTCGACTTCCTGCTCAACGACCCCGAGCGTGCCGAGATCGTCGGCACCACGATCGGGAGCCCTCCGACGCAGGCGATGCGCGACGTCATCGCCCCCGGGCTCGACGCCGCCGAGAAGCAGTTCCTCGACTACATCGGCTTCGAGGTCGAGGCCGGCCCGCGCGCGATGCCGCCCAGCCCGCCCACCTCGGGTGCGTTCACGGGCGAGATGACCACGACCTTGGATGCCTGGGCCTTCGGCCAGACCAGCATCGAGGACGCCGTCGCCCACATCTTCGGACCCGCGCGCGACCTGCTCGCCGGCTGACCACGACCCCAACCACTCCGCCACGACCAAGGACACACATGCCGTTGAACGAGATTGCCGCCAGCCTGTACGCCTGGGACCTGCACGACGAGGGGGTGGACCACGCTCTCGACGTCCTGGCCAGCCGGGCCGAGGTGAACTCCGCCTACCTGGTGGGGTTGATGCACAAGGAGAAGCGGCCGCTGCACGCCCGCTTCTACCCGCACAACCCGGTCCGCAGGTACTACACGCCCGAGGACAGTCGCGCGTACTGGATCCCGGACCCGAGCAAGTACGGCCGGATCGCACCGATGACCTCCGACCGCGACTTCCTCAAGGGGACCGACTGGTTGCAGGTGCTGATCGACGGTGCCCGCGCCCGCGGCATGCGGACCGGGTGCGAGATCTCCCACACCGTGATCGATGCGGCCCTGGCGCGTGAGCAGTTCACCGACGTGCTCCAGCGCGACGTCTTCGGCAACATCGTGGGCGCGTTCGAGGCGGTCGAGGCACAGCGCGCGCTGCCCTGCCTCAACAACCCGGACGTCCGGGAGTACCTCGTGGGGCTGTTCACCGACCTCGCCTCCAACTACGACATCGACTACGTCCAGACGTGTCTGGTGATGTTCGGCGCAGGCCGCGACGACGGCGGGACGCACGCGTTCGGTCCGTCCGCATGGCAGCAGCTGCTCAGCGTCGCCACCGGCGGCTGCTTCTGCTCCGCGTGCCGCGACAAGGCACGCGCCGAGGGCCTGGACTGGGATGCCATCGTCGACGAGGTGGGCCACCTCGCCCGGCTCTCGAAGCGGATCGGTCTCGAAGAGCTGCACGAGCGCCAGCTGCTGGACGAGGCGAACTACACCGAGTCGACGCTGCTGATCGAGAACGACGCGTTCATGGCGTGGCTGCAGTTCCGCAAGCGTTCGATCACCGAGCTGTTCGCGACCGTGAAGCAGGCGCTGGCGAGCACCGGCCGTGACGTCGAGTTCCGCTACAACACCTACATGGCCTCGCCCGAGCGGGCCGGCCTGGACTTCAAGGCCGCCTTCGAGCACGTGGACTCCGTGCGCGAGTCGGACTACTCCGACCAGCTGGGAACGCCCGAGGGGGTCGCGACGAAGCGCGCGAAGCTCATGAAGTGCCGGCGGGCGCTGCGGGAGGACCAGAAGCTGATCGCCGCGCTCGGGGTGCGACCGAACGCGACCCCGGAGACCCTTCGCGGCAGCGTCAAGGCGGCGGTCGACAGCGGCTGCGACGGGCTGTCGCTCGGCCACTACGACGGCGCCACCATGGAGCGCCTCGACGCCGTGCGGGAGGGCATGCGCGAGTGGGAGGGCCAGGAACGTTACTGGCAGGTCCTGGCCGAGGACTGAGGAACCCGTGTATCGCCGTGACGATGCCTGCACGTGCCGCCTGCCGCGGGCACGTGCAGGCATCGAGGAAGGAGCGTCGTGAGCCTGTCACCGACACGGATGCGCCGGACAGCGCGGACGCAGCCGCGGGGCCGTCCGTCTCGGGCCGCCTACGTTTTCCTGCTGCCCTGGTTCATCGGCATCATCGGGATCACCGCGGTGCCGATGATCGCCTCCTTCTACCTCTCGTTCACGAGCTACCGGCTGGGCGGGACACCGTCCTGGATCGGGGCCGCGAACTACGAGCGGATGATCACCGACAGCTCGTTCCACGCCGCCTCGCTGGTGACCGCCAGGTACGTCTTCATCTCGGTCCCGCTGCAGCTGGTGTTCGCGCTGGCGATCGCCCTCGTGCTCAACAGGGGGGTGCGGGGACTGCCGCTGTACCGCTCGGTGTACTACCTGCCGTCCCTGCTGGGAGGCAGCGTCGCGGTCGCGGTGCTGTGGCGGCAGCTGTTCGCCACCGACGGGCTGGTTCCCGAGCTCGCCGGACGCTTCGGCATCCAGATGGGCTCATGGATCTCCGACCCCCAGCACGCGTTGTCGACGCTGATGATCCTCAACGTCTGGACCTTCGGGTCACCGATGGTGATCTTCCTCGCCGGGCTGCGCCAGATCCCGACCGAGCTGCTCGAGGCGGCAGCGGTCGACGGCGCGGGTCGCGTGCGGCGGTTCTTCTCGATCACCGTGCCGCTGCTCTCGCCCGTCATCTTCTTCAACTTGGTGCTGCAGCTGATCGGGTCGTTCCAGGCGTTCACGGGCGCCTACATCGTCTCCTCCGGGAGCGGTGGACCCGCGAACTCGACGCTTTTCTACACCCTGTACCTGTTCCAGGCGGGCTTCCAGAAGTTCGAGATGGGTTACGCGAGCGCGCTCGCCTGGGTGCTGTTCGCCGTCATCGGGTTCTTCACCGCGCTGAACTTCGTCGGCGCCAAGTATTGGGTCCACTATGAGAGCTGAGCTCGAGACCGACGCCGTCCGGACAACCACCGGTCCGGATCGATCGCGTCACCCGTCGCTGCTGCGCCAGGCGCTGGGATGGGCCGGGTCGTCGGGGTGGAAGCACCTGCTGCTGATCGGGTTCGGCCTGATCATGATCTACCCGTTGGTGTGGATGCTGACGCGGTCCTTCATCTCCAACGCCGACATCTTCAACCCGGACGCCTCGCCGTCCTTCACGCTGGAGAACTACCTCACCGGTTGGGGGTCGCTCCGGGTCACGTTCGGGCGCTTCATGCTGAACTCGATGGTCGTCGCGCTCGCCTGCATCGCGGGGAACCTGATCTCCTGCACGCTGGCGGCCTACGCTTTCGCGCGGCTGCAGTTCAGGCTGCGAGGCCCGCTCTTCGGCCTGATGATGTCGACGATCATGCTGCCGTTCCACGTCACGATCGTGCCGCAGTACATTATCTTCCATCAGCTCGGTCTGATCGACACCTACGTGCCGCTGATCCTCCCGAAGTTCCTGGCTGTCGAGGCCTTCTTCGTCTTCCTGATGGTGCAGTTCATGCGCGGCCTGCCGACGACGCTCGATGACGCGGCCGCCATCGACGGGTGCGGTCCGTTCCGGACCTTCTGGAGCGTGATCCTGCCGCTGTGCATGCCCGCGATCGGTGTGACGGCGGTGTTCACCTTCATATGGACGTGGAACGACTTCTTCACACCGCTGCTGTACCTGAACTCACCGGACATGTACACCGTGCCGATGGGGCTCAGCGCCTTCCAGGACTCCACCGGGCTGCGCAACTACGGCGCGCTGTTCGCGATGTCGGTCCTGTCGCTGGTGCCGGTGTTCTTCGTCTTCCTGTTCGCCCAGCGAACGCTTGTCCAAGGCATCGCCACGACCGGGCTCAAGTAGTCCTGGTCCCGCTAGGAAAGGACCACATGTCCACGATCACCGAGGTCGACGTCATCTCCTTCGACCACACGGTCGCCTACCGCTACGCGGCGTCAGGGGAGCAGCTCGGCGGCTCCCACCATCCGACCCGAACGACGCGGCGGTTCGGCGTCCGGATCCGGACCTCCGACGGCGTCGAAGGCTCCTACGTCACGCTCTGGAGCGCACCGCCGATGGCGGTCGGGCAGGTCGACGCCTGCGTCAAGACGATCCTGGGCAGGCCGCTCGCCCATCGTGAGCGGTTCTGGGACCAGGTGAACCGGAACCTGGCCAAGACCGACCGGATCGGCTACGGCGCGATCGACATCGCCCTGTGGGACGCGATGGGTCACTGCAGCGGGCAGCCGATCGCAGCCTTGCTGGGTCAGTTCCGCGAGCGACTTCCGGCCTATGTCTCGACGGTGGGCGGCGGTCACGGGCTCGGTGCGCTGGGGACGCCGGAGAGCTACCGCGACTACGCGGACGCCTGTGCGTCCGCCGGGATCCCGGGCTACAAGATCCACGGTCCAGGAACCGGCAAGGTCAAGGACGAGATCGCCGCACTGCAGGCAGCCGCCGAAGGGTCGGCCGGCCGCAGCGACGTGATGACCGACCCCGGCAAGGGACTACCCACGCTCGCCGACGCGCTGAAGCTGGGGGCGGCCTGCGACGAGGTGGGAGCCTTCTGGTGGGAGGACCCGATGCGGGACGACGCCCGGCTGGGTCACCAGATCCTCCGGCAGCGGGTGCGGACCCCGCTGCTGCTGACCGAGTTCGTCCGTGGCCTCGAGCAGCGGGTCGAGCTCGCGATCCAGGGGGCGACCGACTTCCTGCGTGCCGACCCCGAGCTCGACATGGGGATCACCGGTGTCATGAAGACCGCTCACGCCGCCGAGGCGATCGGCATCGACATGGAGGTGCACGCCTCGGGCCCGGCGCAGCGGCACTGCATGGCAGCGATACGGAACACGAACTACTACGAGCTCGGGCTGCTGGACCCAGCCTCGGGCAACCCGCTCCACCCCCACGTCTACGCCGGCGACGACTACGCCGAGGACCTGTCGGCCGTCGGAGAGGACGGGTGCGTCGCGGTGCCGACCGGGCCTGGTCTCGGTGTCACGTACGACTGGGACCGCATCCTGGCCTCCAACGCCGAGGTGAGGACGTACAAGAGCGATGGCTGACCTCGTCGTCATCGCCGCCGATCTCGACGACGAGGACGTGGCAGCCGCCGAGGTGGCGGCGGCCCCGTATCGCGTCCGCGTCGTCGGTCACGTCGACGACGCGGCCGAGGAGCTCGGGCAGGCACGGGGGATCGTCGGGCCCGTCGAGCCGCGGCACCTGGCGGCGGCCCGCGAGCTGGAGTGGGTGCACAGCTGGATCGCCGGCCCGGACACCCAGCTGCACGAGGCGATGCGGACCAGTCCCGTGGTGCTGACCAGCAGCGCAGGCAACGGCGGCGTGCCGCTGGCCGAGCACGCGATCATGATGATGCTGATGCTCGACCGGGACGCCGTGCGGTGGGTCGAGGCGCAGCGTGATCGGCGTTGGGACCGGCACGTGCACGGGGAGCTGTGGGGCCGGACCGTCGCGATCATCGGCCTGGGCAACGCCGGCGGGGACCTGGCGCGCAAGGCCAAGGCGTTCGGGATGCGCACGCTGGGGCTGCGCCGACGCGCCGGTGGAGTGGCAGGGGTGGACGAGATCTTCACCCACGACCGGCTCCACGAGATGCTCGCGCAGAGCGACTTCGTGGTGGTGACGACACCGAGGACGCCCGCCACCTTGGGCATGCTCGGTGCGGCCGAGTTCGCCGCCATGCCCTCCCACTGCTTCTACGTCTGCATCTCCCGCGGTGGCGTGGCGGACGACGACGCGCTGCTCGAGGCGCTCCGGTCGGGCGGCATCGCCGGCGCCGGCCTCGACGCCCACAGCATCGAGCCGCTGCCTCCTGACAGCCCGTTCTGGGACCTCCCGAACGTCATCGTGACCCCTCACAACGCAGCGACGACACCAGGGACGGCTCGCCGCGGCGTCGAGATCATGCTGGAGAACCTGCGCCGGTTCGCCCGCGGGCTGCCGTTGCTCAACGTCGTCGACAAGGAGCAGGGCTACTGAGGGCCGCCGCTCTGAGCTGACCGGGTGCGTGGCTCAGGGCATCTCGAGCAGGATGATGTCTGTGCTGGTCGTGGACACCAGGGCGTCGCCGACGCGGCTGAGGTCGCCGATGGTGGGGTGTTCCCACAGGACGCGCCCGGTGGCGAGGTCGAGCCCCAGGGCGTCGCCGGTGTCGACCACGGCGACATCGCCGATCTGCACGATGTCACCCACGTAGGTGTGGTCATGGGGCAGGGTCCACAGCAGGGTGCTGGTCTCGGGGTCGAGCGCGATCAGCGTGGAGTCGCCCACGACGAAGGTGGCGTCGGGCTCGGCGCTGACCGTGGGCGGCAGGATGATCCCGGTCCACATCCCGGGCTGCTGGTCGAACCGGTAGGTGGGGTCGCCGACGATCTGACCGGTCTGCTGGTCGAGCGCCACCACCTCGAACCTGTTGGTCGTGGGCTCGCCGAGGGCGACCAGGCGGGAGTCGGAGGCGTCCTCGGGGACCGCGGGGCGCAGGCCCGGGCTCGACCAGCTCAGCGAGCCGTCGAGGGCGTAGCGGTGCAGGTCCTCGCCCACCTGGCAGTAGTAGTGGTCGCCCATGGGGGTCGCGGCACGGCACTCGTGGACGAACGTCGCGCCCGTGCCGGGGTCGATGATCGCGACGCCCGGGGTGGACCAGAGCATGACGAGGCCGCCGTCGAGATCGCGCCAGCGGGGGCGTTCCAGGACGGGTGCGCCCGCCGAGTCGTACACGGAGGTGAACAACAGATCGGCGTTCTCGGTCGTCGCGACGTCGAAGCTCCACAGCAGCGTCCCGTCCGGCCCGAGACCGGACAGCTGAGCGTGCGGCGCCGGCTCGGCAGAGCCGATGACGACGAGGCCCTCGCCACCGGCGTGCACCGTCTGGACGTTCTCGAGCGTGGTCGCGGCCGTGGCCAGGTCAGCACCCGTCGTCGCGTCGATGCGGTGATAGACCCAGGTGTCACCGTCGAGCGCGAGACACAGCAGGGCGCCGTCGACCTGCTGGTCCGCGCAGACCACCCTGGCGAGCGGGCGATCCCAGAGCACCGCGCCGCTGGCGGGGTCGATCGCAGCGAGGCCGGAGGTGACGGAGTCACCCGTGGTCCAGGCGATCACCCAGGCGGTGTCTCCGGTGATCATCCGCGGCCCGGTGAACGCCCCGTCGGGGTTCCTGACGAACTCCGTGCTCCCTGACGGCGCGGAGCTGAGATCCGCCGGTGTCACGGACCAGGTCTGGGGCATGCCCGAGGTCGTGGTCCAGCCGCCGGTCGGGGCATCGTCGTCGTCGCTCCCCTCGGTCACCGAGGCGATCAGCGCGGCGCCCCCGAGCAGCACGACCACCGCCGCGGCCAGCAGGGCGGAGCGGGGACGACGGGGGGTGCGCGGCTGCGGCGGAATGGTCGGCGTGGAGGGCGACGGGATGGTCGGCGTGGAGCGCGGCGGTGGGGCCGGCGCCTCCTCGATCGCGCCGTACGGCGGTGGAGCCGAGCTCCTCGGGAGCGGCGCCTCCCTGTACCCCGCACCGACGTCGTCGTCGTCGGGGGTAGGGCCACCCGGCCGGAACCGGGCATCGTCGGGGCTGCTCATCACGGGCAGGGTAGCCACCGATGCCGGGCCGCAGCGCTCGCAGGCTCGCTGGACCACGCCCGCCTACACTCGTACGTCGTGACGGCGACCTACCTCGACCACGCGGCGACCACGCTCGTCCGCGACGAGGTGCTGGCCGCCTACGGCGAGGACCTGCGCAGGCTCGGCAACCCCTCCTCGGTCCACGGGCCGGGGCGGGAGGCGCGCCGCGTCCTCGAGGAGTCGCGGGAGTCGATCGCCGCCGACCTCGGCGCCCATCCGACCGAGGTGATCTTCACCGCAGGGGGGACCGAGGCGGACAACCTCGCCGTCGTCGGTACGTTCCACGCGGCGGTGGCTGGGACGGCGACCCGGCGGGCGGTGGCGATCTCCACCGTCGAGCACCCTGCGGTGCTCGATGCCGCGCACTGGCTCGGCTCGGCCCAGGGGGCCGAGGTGACCGAGCTCGGTGTCGACGAGCAGGGCGTGCTGGATCTCGACGCCCTGACGGCGTACCTCGCCGTGGCGGGGGAGCGCACCGCCGTCGTGGCGCTCATGTGGGCGAACAACGAGACCGGCGCCGTGCAGCCGATCCCGCAGGTCGCAGCGGCGTGCGCGGCTGCGGGGGTGCCGGTGCACAGCGACGCCGTGCAGGCCGTGGGCCACCTCCCGGTCGACTTCGCCGCGAGCGGGCTGACCACGCTCGCGCTGTCGGGCCACAAGCTGGGTGCCCCGGTCGGGACCGGTGCGCTGCTCGCTCGCCGCGACGCGGCCCTGCAGCCGGTGCTGCACGGCGGCGGCCAGGAGCGGGGCATCCGCTCCGGGACCCTCGATGCCGCCGGCGCCCGGGCGCTCGCGATCGCCGTCCGGATCGCGGTCGCCGAGCAGGCCGCCGAGCACGCGCGGCTGACGACCCTCCGGGACCGGCTGCAGGCGGGCGTGCTCGCGGCCGTCCCGGACGCGGTCGTGCGCTCCGCCGGTGCCGACCGGCTGCCCGGGCACCTGCTGATGACCTTCCCCGGCACCGACGCCGACGCGGTGCTGTTCGGGCTGGACGCCGCGGGCATCGCCGCGTCGTCGGGCTCGGCCTGCACGGCCGGCGTCACGCAGCCCTCGCACGTGCTCCTCGCGATGGGGGCGGACCAGCGCACGGCTCGCTCCGCCGTCCGGTTCACGCTCGGGTGGACCTCGACGGACGCGGACGTCGACCACGCGCTCGCGACCCTGCCGGCCGTGCTCGAGCGCGCCCGCGCCGCGGGTCGGGTGGGTGCGCGATGAAGGTGCTGGCCGCGCTCTCCGGCGGCGTCGACTCCGCGGTCGCGGCCGCACGGGCGGTCGACGCCGGGCACGAGGTCGTCGGCGTGCACATGGCGCTCTCGCGCAGCCGCGCCCAGCACCGCAACGGCTCGCGCGGCTGCTGCTCGATCGAGGACGCCTCCGACGCCCGCCGCGCGGCCGACGTGCTCGGCATCCCCTACTACGTCTGGGACCTCTCGGAGGAGTTCGAGGAGACCGTGGTCGCGGACTTCCTGTCCGAGTACGAGGCCGGTCGCACCCCCAACCCCTGCGTGCGCTGCAACGAGCACATCAAGTTCGCGGCGCTGCTGGACCGCGGTCTGGCGCTGGGGTTCGACGCCGTGTGCACCGGTCACTACGCCCGGATCGTCGAGCGCGCCGGGCCTGCTGGCACGGTGCGCGAGCTGCATCGCGCCGTCGACCTCGCCAAGGACCAGAGCTACGTGCTCGCGGTCATGGGACGTGCACGGCTCGAGCGCTCGATCTTCCCGCTCGGCGACGTCGCGTCCAAGGACGTGGTGCGCGCCGAGGCGGCCGCCCGCGGCCTGTCGGTCTCGGCCAAGCCCGACTCCTACGACATCTGCTTCGTGGCCGACGGCGACACGCGCGGCTTCCTGTCCGCTCGTCTGGGCGAGCGGCCGGGGGAGATCGTCGACACCTCGGGCGCCGTCGTCGGGTCCCACCGGGGTGCCTACGGCTTCACGGTCGGTCAGCGCAAGGGCCTCGGGATCCAGGTGCCGGCCGCCGACGGTGCGCCGCGCTACGTGCTCGAGACCGACCCGGCCGCGAACCGTGTCGTGGTGGGCCCGGCCGCGCTGCTGAGCGTCGACGAGATCGTCGGGGGCGACGTGGTCTGGCTCGGTGAGGACCCGTCGTCGCTGACCGACGTGACCGTGCAGGTGCGCGCGCACGGGGAGCCGGTCGCCGCCGATGTCGAGCTCGACGGCGGCGCTCTCCTCGCGCGGCTCGCCTCACCGTTGCGCGGCATCGCCGCCGGGCAGTCGATCGTGGTCTACCACGGCAGCCGGGTGCTCGGTCAGGCGAGCATCACCAGCGCCCGACGGGCTCGTAGCGGCGGCGTGGGCTGCTCCGGGGGTTCGCTCTCCCGGGCGCCGCGGTGAGTTAGCGCCCACGCGACCGCAGCGGCGGTGAGATAGCGCCCACCCGACCGCAGCGGCGGTGAGATAGCGCCCACGCGACGACCGCACGTGGGCGCTAACTCACCGCTCCCTGCGGGAGGTGGGCGCTAACTCACCGCTCCTCGCGGGCCGCACGGACCCAGCGGGTCGCCGCCGCTGACTGAGGTCGGGAGTCAGCCCGGCCCGCTCGTGCCACGCCTAGGGGAAGGGCAGGCCCAGCAGCGTGGTGCTGAACCACTGGGTCGCGAGCACGAGGGCCGCGACGCCCAGCACCAGGGCGACCAGCGAGCCGGACGCGCGCCGCTTCTTGGCCAGGCTGCCACCGATGGTGGCGAAGACGAGACCGAAGAACAGCACCGCGGCAGGCAGGAGCACCAGCTGGCTCGGCTCGGCCTCGCACACGGCCGCATCGAGGCGGCCCTCGAGGCACAGCGCGCGGCCGGCGAGGCCGGCGAGCCCCATCGCGGCCGCGAGGACCACGCTGCAGTAGCCGAGGAACGGTGCGAGGGCGCTGAGGGCGCCGGACCGGTAGCGGTTGGTGCGGATGCCGTCGATGTCGACCGGGACCATCGTGGAGACCTGCGTCTGGCTGCCGGTGTTCAGGCCAGGCATCGCCGGCTGCTGCTTCTGGCTGTACGGGTCGAAGACGCTCATGCCGCCGCTCCCAGGGACCACGCGACGGCGAGGGCGGCGAATCCCAGCAGGGCGTACAGGTAGCCGATGCCGCGACCCTGCTGACGTTCGACGCCGGCGCCGCGCGCCAGCGAGAACGCGGCGAGCACGGCGACGATCGGCAGCAGCAGCTGGGTGCGCGAGGCGTCGTTGACGACGCACTCCCACGCGCCGCCGCCGTCGAGGCAGGGTCCGACCGACCTACCCCAGTCCGCGACCCAGTCCCGGGCGACGAAGGCGGCGAACGCGATCGCGCCCACCACGAGCACGAAGGTGAGGAGACCGAGGCCGGGCACGTTTGACCGCTGAGCGGGTTGACCGCCCGCAGCGGCGGCGTCGGACTCACGGGTCATCGTGTTGACGACCGTCACGGGCTGGCCGGGGGGCATGGCGCCCGCCTGCAGGGTGGGAGGTGGTGCCCACGGTGTCGCCTGCTGGGGGTGGTTCTGGCCCTGCTGGCGGTTCTGGCCCTGCGCCGGCGGGGGCATCCACGGTGCTTGTCCGGGCGCGGCGGCCGGAGCTGGAGGCTCTCCTGCTCCCGGCCACCACGGCTGTGTCATGGGGACATCCCACCACAGCGGGCGAGCTGTCGGTGGTTCGCGACAGAATGAGCGCGTGAACGAGCGCACCGAAGCCGTGCCCGAGGTCGTCGATGTCGATGCTGCCGCGCGGTGGCAGCGACTGGCCGATGAGGTCCGCGACCATCAGTTCGCCTACTACGTCAAGGACGCCCCCACGGTCTCGGACGCCGAGTTCGACGCGCTCCTGGCCGAGCTGGAGGCGTTGGAGGAGGCGCATCCCGAGCTGCGCACGCCCGAGTCGCCTACCCAGCGGGTGGGTGGCACGTTCTCGACCGAGTTCGGCACCGTCGACCACGTGGAGCGCATGCTCTCCCTCGACAACGCCTTCAGCGTCGAGGAGATCGAGGCCTGGGCCGCGCGGGTGCAGCGCGAGGTCGGCAGCGGCACCCACTTCCTGTGCGAGCTGAAGATCGATGGCCTCGCGATCTCGCTGGTCTACGAGAAGGGCCGGCTGGTCCGCGGTGTCACCCGTGGCGACGGCCGCACGGGCGAGGACGTCACGCTCAACGTGCGCACGATCTCGACGATCCCGCAGCGGCTCACCGGTGACGACGTCCCCGACCTGCTGGAGGTGCGCGGCGAGGTCTTCTTCCCCGTCGTCGACTTCGAGGCTCTCAACGCCTCGCTGATCGACGCCGGCAAGGCGCCGTTCGCGAACCCCCGCAACACCGCGGCCGGGTCGCTGCGGCAGAAGGACCCTCGCGTGACGGCCTCGCGCAACCTGCGGATGTTCGCGCACGGCATCGGCGCGATGCGCTGGCCCGGCGGCTCGGTCCCGAGCACCGCGCACCTGTCCCGGCAGTCGGAGGTCTACGAGCTGCTCAGCGGCTGGGGGATCCCCACCTCGCCCTACAACCGGGTCGTCGACGATCTTGACGGCGTGCGGGAGATGATCGCCCACTACGGCGAGCACCGGCACGACCCGGAGCACGAGATCGATGGCATCGTCGTCAAGGTCGACGAGGTCGCCGCACAGCGTCAGCTCGGCACCACGTCCCGCGCACCCCGGTGGGCCCTGGCCTACAAGTACCCGCCGGAGGAGGTCAACACGACCCTCCTCGACATCCGGGTCAACGTCGGCCGCACCGGCCGGGTCACGCCGTACGGCGTGATGAAGCCCGTGGTCGTCGCAGGCTCGACGGTCGAGAACGCCACCCTCCACAACGCGAGCGAGGTCAAGCGCAAGGGGGTGCTGATCGGCGACACCGTGGTGCTGCGCAAGGCCGGTGACGTGATCCCGGAGATCGTGGGACCCGTCGTCGAGCTGCGCACCGGTGCCGAGCGCGAGTTCGTGATGCCCACCGAGTGCCCCTCGTGCGGGACCACGCTCGCGCCCGCGAAGGAGGGTGACGTCGACATCCGCTGCCCCAACGCTCGCGCGTGCCCCGCGCAGCTGCGGGAGCGGGTGTTCGCGCTGGCGGGCCGTGGCGCCTTCGACATCGAGGCGCTGGGCTGGGAGGCCGCGACAGCGCTGACCGATCCGGAGCACGGGCGCCCTGCCGATGCGCAGTCCGAGCCGCAGACGCCGGTGCTCGCCGATGAGGGCGGCCTGTTCGATCTCGTGCCCGAGGCGGTGCGGGATGTGCGGGTGTGGCGACGCAAGCGCGGCAAGGGCGCCGGTGAGGGCGAGATGGAGCTCCAGCCCTACTTCTGGACCGCGGGCAGTGCCAAGGTGCCCGCGCGTCCCACCACCACCACCGACGTGCTGTTCGCCGAGCTCGAGAAGGCGAAGTCCCAGCCGCTGTGGCGGGTGCTGGTCGCGCTCTCGATCCGCCATGTCGGACCGACGGCCGCGCGCGCCCTCGCGGCGCACTTCGGCTCGCTGGAGCGCATCCGTGCCGCCTCCGTCGAGGAGCTGAGTGCGGTCGACGGCGTGGGGCCCACCATCGCGGTCGCGCTCACGGAGTGGTTCACGGTGGACTGGCACCGCGACATCGTCGATCGCTGGGCCGCGGCCGGGGTCCGTATGGCCGACGAGCGTGACGAGTCGATCGAGCGCACGCTGGAGGGGGTCACGGTGGTGGTCACCGGCTCGCTGGAGAACTTCTCGCGCGATGGCGCCAAGGAGGCGATCCTGTCCCGTGGCGGGAAGGCCTCGGGCTCGGTGTCGAAGAAGACCGACTTCGTCGTCGTCGGACCCGGCGCCGGCTCCAAGGAGGCCAAGGCCCGCGAGCTCGGTCTGACGATCCTCGACGAGGAGGGTTTCCAGGCGCTGCTCGACGGTGGGCCGGCGGCGGTTGCGGACTCGTCTGGCTAGAGCGGTTGTGGTTGCGGGCGCGGCCGCCCGGGAGAGGTCTGCGCGGCGAGATCCATCCGCGCTCGTTCCTCGCGCTCCCGCCAGCCCCAGCCATCGCCGCGCAGACCTCTCCCGGCCGGCCGCTCGTGGTGAGCTCAGCCGGCGCTCCGACTCATGGATGCGAGCGGGGCAACCAAAGGCGCCGGATGACGTCGTCGTCGGCCTGATGCCGTTACAGAAGTATCTCGACGACCCGCAGATCGAGGAGATCTGGATCAATGAACTTGGAACATCTGCATCGCCCGCGCCGGTCGGTCGAAGCTGACCACGAGCTTCGCCGCCGCGCGATGCCGGGCCTTGGAACGGAAGGTCCGCAGCAGTGGCCGGCGGCGCCTCGCCTCCAAACCTGCGAGCCCGCCAGCGGAAGTTGCAGGCGCGCGGTTCTTGCCCTGTCGATTGCGCGTGCCACACGCGTGTGGAGGACACGGCAAAGAGGTCCGGCAGCCAGGACGACTCGGGACGAACGGGTTCATGACCAGGTTGCGCCATCGTCGGCGGATAATGGGGTGATGATCTCCGACGAGCTCGCCCGAGCCCTCCGCGACGCCGGCGTGCGGTGGGAGCCGACGTCCGGTGACCGGTTCCGCATCGACAAGCAGGCCCTGACCGACGAGACCTTCACCGTCTCCGAGATGGTGATCGAGGAGCACCGGCACGAGCAGGGAAACTTCTTCGGGTTCAACGGCACCACCGAGTGGGCGCTGGACTCGGTGCCCACGGCGGACACGCTCTGGCTGCCCCGCGAGGACCAGATGCGCGAGCTCCTCGGCGCCGCGTTCGTTTCCCTCAGCCGCGACGACGGCCAGTACCTGGTCACCGCGCAGGTCGAGGGCCACGAGCCGATCACGGGCCGTGCCGATGACGCTGCCGACGCCTACGCCCTCGCCCTCCTCGACCTTGTGGGCCTCGCCGTCTCCTGACGCCGGACCCCGGCTGACCGCACGGCGGTCGGCTGACCCCACCACGGCTCGCCGAGGGTGAGACCGGAGTAGCCGCCGTACCTGCGGGCACGACCCCCACTATCCCGCCAGTGACGCGCCGGACGGGCGCGCGATTGCGACACCGATCGCACCAATCCGACGCGACCGTGGCTCCGAATCAGGACCATGGGACAACCACGAGCGCGGCGACGCGCTTCGGGACCAGCCGGCGGGCGCGCCCCGATCGGCCGGCGCGTCGCGGCCGGGTTGGCCGCCGTCCTCGGCGCGACCGCGCTCGCCCTGGTCCCCGGGTGGGGCGTCGACGACCCGAGCACGCCGCTGGAACGCGTGCTCGGCGCGGCGGCCACCGCTGAGGACCAGCGACCGACGCTCGAGACCGTCCAGGACCTCGCGGCTCAGCTCAGCGACACCTCGGGCGACCAGCCGATCGACCCCGAGCGGGTCTCGTCCGTCGTCACCACCCCCGGCCCCTACCAGGTGCTCGGCCGGCTCCAGATCCCGGCGATCGACCTCGACGTCGAGGTCGGCAACGGCGTCGACCCGGACACCCTCGTCCGCGGTCCGGGGCACTGGACCGGCACCCCGATACCGGGTCAGCTGGGCAACGCCGTGGTGTCCGGTCACCGGACCACGCACACGGCGCCGTTCCGCGAGATCGACGAGCTGACCGAGGGCGACGAGGTCCGGATCACGACCCAGGCAGGTGTCTCGACGACGTACGTCGTCACCGAGGTCCTCGTGGTGCCGGTGGAGGACTACGCGAACGAGGTGCTCGCCCAACCCGAGGACGACGCGGTTCGCGGGCTGACGTTGTTCGCCTGCCACCCGGAGGGAAGCCTCACGCACCGCATCGTCGTCCACGCGGTAGCGCCACCCACCTGATCCTCCTTCGCCAGCAGCATCCGAGACGGAAGGAGTGTCCGGATCGAACGCAGGACCCCGCTGTCGTCGACCCTCGGGCCGGGAGTCACGCGGAGAGAGCACATCATCGACAGAAAGCAGGCGTGAGAACCATGCACGAGAACTACGAGCCCCTCGGGGTCGACCCTGGGCGGGCGGCGCGAGCGCGTCGGTCCAGCCAGCTGTTCGGTGGGAAGCCGGTGATGAAGTTCCGCACCGAGTCCACGCGCCGCACCTTCATCGCGGGCGCAGCGGCCGTCGGGGTGGGTGCGACGTTCGTCGCGCTCAACCGACGCGATCCGGTGGCCTTCGCCGACACCGCGAGCGACATCGACATCCTCAACTACGCCTTGACGTTGGAGTACCTGGAGGCGGAGTTCTACACGCAGGGCATCTCCGAGGGAGTCCTCACCGATGAGCGTGAGCTCGAGCTGGTGACCCCGATCCGCGATCACGAGCAGGGCCACGTCGATGGCATCACGCAGCTGATCACGGACCTCGGCGGTACGCCCGTCGAGTCACCGACCTTCATGTTCCCCGACGGCACCTTCACGGACCGCGACACGTTCCTCGAGACAGCATCGATGTTCGAGGAGCTCGGTGTGCAGGCCTACCACGGCCAGGTTGCGCTGATCACCGACGCCGAGATCCTCGGGACGGCTGCCGCCATCGCGGGCGTCGAGTCCCGGCACGCCGCGGTCGTCGCCGACCTCATGGGTGGCAACCCGTTCCCCGCGCCGTTCGAGGCCAACCTCCCGATGGCGGACGTCCTCGAGGCCGCCGGCCAGTTCATCGAGAGCTAAGGAGAGAGCACCGTGTACACACGCAAGAACCTCATCCGCGACGCCGGCCTGGCGATCCCAGGTGCCATCGCACTGACCATGCTCGGGTCGAAGTTCGCGTTCGCGGACGACGGCGACTTCGAGGGTCCGCTCGACGTGCTCAACTACGCGTTGACGCTGGAGTACCTCGAGGCGGAGTTCTACCGACAGGGCAACGAGGCGAACCTGCTCAGCGGCAAGGCCGCGGAGTACCTCGCCACGATCCAGACCGACGAAGAGACGCACGTGATGACCCTGCAGGACACCATCGCCGCACTGGGCGGCGACGCTGTGCCCG
Source organism: Pseudactinotalea suaedae (assembly GCF_009733815.1). Taxonomy (GTDB): domain Bacteria; phylum Actinomycetota; class Actinomycetes; order Actinomycetales; family Beutenbergiaceae; genus Pseudactinotalea; species Pseudactinotalea suaedae. Next base: position 118,387 of record NZ_WNXY01000007.1, on the reverse strand, counting down.
CACCGATGGTCGACTTCGGTGAGTCCTTCGCCAGCCAGGAGAGCTACCTCGAGACCGCCTACACCTTCGAGAACCTCGGTGTGCAGGCCTACCTGGGTGCGGCGCCGGCGCTGTTCGCCGAGAAGGAGCTGCTCACCGCGGCGGCCAGCATCTTCGGGGTCGAGGCGCGCCACGCCGCCATCATCGGCGTGCTGCAGAACAAGCCGGCCGAAGCCGGCGTCTACCAGGGAGCGCTCGAGACCGCACTGGCTCGCGCGGACGTCCTCGAGGCCGCCTCGCCGTTCATCGTCAGCGCGGAGACGCTCTGACTCCCGGGGGACCGGGATGCCGAGGCCGGTGCGACGAGATGTCGTGCCGGCCTCGGTCGCGCGGGCCAGAATGGCCGGGTGCAGATCGACCTCAACGCCGACCTCGGCGAGGGCATGGGTGACGACGCCGCGATGCTCGACGTCGTCACCAGCGCCAACGTCGCCTGCGGGGGCCACGCCGGGGACGCCGCCTCGATGCGTGCGGTCTGCCGCGCAGCCGTGGCACGCGGAGCGCGCATCGGTGCGCACCTGTCGTACCCCGACGTCGTCGGCTTCGGGCGCGTGGCGATGGACCTTCCTACGGAGGTGCTCATGGCCTCCCTGCGCGATCAGCTAGATCAGCTCACGACGGCGGCGCTCGCCGAGGGCGGTCGCGTCACCTTCGTCAAGCCTCACGGGGCGCTGTACCACCGCGTCGCTGGCGACCCGGAGGTCGCCGACCTCGTGGTGAGCGTCGCCCGACCGGCGGGGCTCGCCGTCGTCGGCCTGCCGGGCAGCGTGGTGCTCCGACGGGCGGCGGCGGCCGGGCTCGTCACGATCCCCGAGGCGTTCGCCGACCGCGGCTACCTGCCCGATGGTGGCCTCGTGCCGCGCGACCAGCCGGGTGCGGTGCTGCGGTACCCGGAGCTGGTGGCGTCGCGGATGGTGGGACTGGTCCGGGACGGGGCGGTAGCGGCCGTCGACGGCACCATGGTCGCCGTCACGGCCCGCAGCATCTGCGTGCACTCCGACACCCCCGGCGCTGTCGCGATCGCCCGTGCTGTCCGTGCGGGACTGGTGGCCGCCGGCGTGCAGATCGCCGCAGTGACATGACCCGCGTGCTGCCCTCCGGCGAGCGCGCCGCGCTGATCGAGGTCGACGACGCTGCCGCGGCGCACGCTCTGGCCGGTCACCTGCGCGAGCACGCTTCGGGGATCGCCGAGGAGATCGTCCCGGGTGCGCGCACCGTGCTCGTCGTGGCCCGGGATCCAGGGCTGCTGCCTGCGGTCCTGGAGGTCGTCGACTCGGCGCCGGCGGGCGCGGCGGCGACGGCCCCGGCGGCCGAGGTGGTCATCGAGGTCGACTACGACGGTGCCGACCTCGCCGACGTCGCTCGCCTGACGGGTCTCTCGGTCCACGAGGTGGTGCGACGCCACTGCGGGGCGCGCTACGTCGTCGAGTTCGTCGGCTTCGCGCCGGGGTTCGCCTACCTCGCCGGTCTCGACCCGGTGCTGCACGTGCCCCGACTGGGAAGTCCCCGCCCGAGCCTGCCGGCGGGGTCGGTCGCGATCGCGGGTCCCTACGCCGCGGTCTACCCGCGTTCCTCGCCGGGCGGGTGGCGGCTGCTCGGTCATACCGACGCCGTGCTGTTCGACCCCGACGCGGAGCCGCTGACACCGCTCGTCGCGGGCACCGTCGTGAGGTTCGAGCCCCGATGATCGAGGTGCTGGAGGTCGCCGGGTCCGCCTTGGTGCAGGACACCGGCCGACCGGGCCACTCACACCTGGGGGTCTCGCCCTCGGGTGCCGCTGACCGCGGTGCGCTCGTGGCGGGGAACCGCGCCGTGGGCAACCCGCCCGACGCGGCCGCGCTCGAGGTGATCGGCGCGTTCTCGGTGCGCGTGCATCGCGACCTGCTGGTCGCCGTCACCGGCGCCGCCGCACCGCTGATGCTCGACGGCGTCCCCACCGCCGCGCGCGTGCTCGCCGTCTCGTCCGGGACCGTGATCGCGCTCGGAACCCCGCGGTGGGGCCTGCGGACCTATCTCGTGGTCCGCGGCGGTCTCGACGTGCCGCCCGTGCTCGGCTCCAGGTCCACGGACGTGCTGTCGGGGCTGGGGCCGGCGCCGCTGGCGGTCGGTGACCGGCTGGCGACGCTGCCCGAGGAGGGCGACGTGCCCACCAGCGACGCGCATCCGCAGGAGGTGCACCCGACGCCGCTCGTGATGCTCGACGCCGCGATCGGCCCTCGCGCCGACTGGCTCGCCGAGGCCGACGAGCTGTACCGGCGGCCCTGGCGCGTCTCGACGCTCGCCGATCGCGTCGGGCTGCGGCTGGAGGGCGAGCCGTTGCGGCGTGCGATCACGCGTGAGCTGCCCTCGGAGGGTGTGGTGACCGGCTCGGTGCAGGTACCGCCGGGCGGGGCGCCGGTGATCCTCGGCCCCGACCACCCGGTGACCGGTGGTTACCCGGTGGTGGCCGTGCTGACCCCCTCGGCCTGCGACGCGGTCGCGCAGCTGCGGCCCGGGACGACCGTGCGGTTCAGGCGTGCTCAGCGGCCGGAGAGCCAGAAGAGGACGTAGCAGGCCACGCCGCCCAGTGCGAAGAGGTTGGTCATCCGGCGCGAGGTGTCGAGCGCCCACGTCACACCGACCGCGACGACGCAGAGCCACAGCGCCACGCCGGCGCCCTGGGTGACCAGCCCGCGCGGGCCGGTGTCGATACCGAGCGGGCGGATCGCGAACACGACGGCGAGGGCTGCGCCGAGCAGCGCGACGAGCACGCCGAGCGGGACCCGGAACCGCTCCGCGGCCCGCGAGAGCGGCCGCTGGCCGGGCGAGGTGACGCCGGAGTCCTCGGCTGACCGCGCGGGGTCCTCCTGAGCTGCCGGCGCAGCGGTCGGCTGCTCCTCGGGCTCGTGGTCGGGGCTGGCAGTCATGACCAGCATGGTAGGTCGCGCTCGGTGCGAAGCCCTGCGCGCCATCGGTGCCCGGTGCGACGATGATCACATCCGACGAACGGAGCAACGATGCCTCACGGTGACATCACCCACGTCGAGATCCCCGTCACCGACACCGCCCGCGCGACCGCGTTCTACGGTGCGCTGTTCGGCTGGTCGATCGAGGAGCTCCCCGGCTTCGAGGGCTACCCCATGTGGCGGGCGCCCAACCAGATCAGCGGCGGCGCCCTCATCCAGCGCGACGAGGCCCTGACCCAGCCGCGGTCCTACGTGGAGGTCGACTCGATCGACGAGGCGCTCGCCAGGGTCGCCGACAACGGCGGCGAGATCGTCGACCCGAAGACCCCGATCAGCGAGACCAGCTGGTCGGCAAGCTTCCGCGACCCCGACGGCAACCACATCGGGATCTACGAGACCACCGCTTCCGGCAGCGGCGGCTGACCAGGCCGTCCTCGACCTCGGACATCCACGGCGAACACACATCGCGCGGTGCGATCTCGCCGTCGGGGACCGATCTCGGTCACCGGGGCGGCGCGTCCCCACGGGGTCAGGCCCCGGGGACGGGGGACGAGCGGGTCGGCGAACCCTCATAGACTCGCCACCATGTCCACGATCGACTCTGCCGAGGTGCTCCGGCTGGCCGCACTGGCCCGGATCGACCTCTCCGAGGCCGAGGTGACGCGACTGGCCGGCGAGCTGGACGTGATCGTCCAGGCCGTCGCGACCGTCAGCGAGGTCGCCGGCCCCGACGTGCCCGCCACGAGCCACCCCATCCCGCTCAGCAACGTCTTCCGCGAGGACGTGCCGGGCGCCACGCTGGACCGCGAGGCGATCATGTCGCAGGCGCCCGAGGCGCTCGACGACAAGTTCGCGGTGCCGCAGATCCTGGGGGAAGAGGCCTGATGGGCGATCACGCAGACCTGCTCCGGCTCTCCGCCGCCGATCTCGCCGCCGCGCTCACCGCGGGCGAGGTCAGCAGCGTCGAGGCCACCCGGGCGCACCTCGACCGGATCAGCGCGGTCGACGACGACGTGCATGCGTTCCTGCACGTCAACAGCGAGGAGGCGCTCGCCAGCGCGGGCGCCGTGGACGACGCCCGGTCGGCGGGGGAGACGCTCCACCCGCTCGCGGGCGTGCCGATCGCCGTCAAGGACGTCGTCGTCACGAAGGGCCAGGTCACCACGGCCGGCTCGAAGATGCTCGAGAACTGGGTGCCGCCGTACGACGCGACGTTGGTCACCCGGCTGCGCGAGGCCGGCCTGCCGATCCTCGGCAAGACCAACATGGACGAGTTCGCCATGGGCTCGAGCACTGAGCACTCCGCGTACGGGCCCACGCGCAACCCGTGGGACCTCGGCCGCATCCCCGGCGGCTCGGGCGGTGGCTCCGCAGCAGCGGTGGCCGCGTTCGAGGCGCCGCTGGCGATCGGGACCGACACCGGCGGCTCGATCCGGCAGCCCGCCGCCGTGACCGGCACGGTCGGCGTCAAACCCACCTACGGCAGCGTCTCCCGCTACGGGCTGATCGCCCTCGCGTCCAGCCTCGACCAGGCCGGCCCGTGCAGCCGCACCGTCCTCGACGCGGCGCTGCTCCACGACGTCATCGGCGGCCACGACCCCCGGGACTCGACCTCGCTGCCCGAGGCTGCGCCGTCGTACGCCGAGGCGGCCCGCCAGGGCGCGACCGGTGACCTGTCCGGGATCCGCGTCGGCGTGGTCACCGAGCTGGGAGGCGAGGGTTACGAGCCCGGCGTGCGCGCGTCCTTCCAGGCCGCGCTCGCCGCCCTGACGGCGGCCGGTGCCGACATCGTCGAGGTGTCCTGCCCGAGCTTCTCGGCGGCGCTCGCGGCCTACTACCTGATCCTGCCCTCGGAGGCCTCGAGCAACCTCGCGAAGTTCGACGGCATGCGGTACGGGCTGCGGGTCGAACCCGGTGACGGCCCCGCCACCGCCGAGCGCGTCATGGCCGCGACCCGCGGCGCCGGGTTCGGCGACGAGGTCAAGCGCCGCATCATCCTCGGCACCTACGCGCTGTCCGCGGGCTACTACGACGCCTACTACGGCAGCGCCCAGAAGGTCCGCACGCTGATCCAGCGTGACTTCGCCGCCGCCTTCGAGCAGGCCGACGTGCTGGTCTCGCCGACCGCGCCCACCACCGCGTTCCCGTTCGGCGCCAAGCTCGACGACCCGCTCGCGATGTACCTCAACGACGTCGCCACGATCCCGGCGAACCTCGCGGGCGTGCCGGGGATGTCGCTCCCGAGCGGGCTCTCCGACGACGGCCTGCCGGTCGGGTTCCAGCTCCTCGCCCCGGCGCGGCAGGACGCCCGCCTGTACACGGTGGGCGCCGCGCTGGAGACGCTGCTGCTCGACGACTGGGGCGCGCCGCTGCTGAGCAGGGCGCCGGAGCTGGAGGTGAAGGCATGAGCGTCACCTACGAGGACGCGATCACGCGTTACGACCCGGTGCTGGGCATCGAGGTCCACGTCGAGCTCGGCACCAGGACCAAGATGTTCGACGACGCCCCCTCGCCTGCGGGCGGGACGGAGCCGGAGCACGCGAACCAGCTGGTCACGCCCGTCTCGCTGGGGCTGCCCGGCGCGCTGCCGGTGGTCAACGGCACGGCCGTGGAGTACGCCATCCGGATCGGTCTGGCGCTCAACTGCGAGATCGCGCGGAGCTGCCGGTTCGCGCGGAAGAACTACTTCTACCCCGACATCCCGAAGAACTTCCAGACCTCCCAGTACGACGAGCCGATCGCCTACGAGGGCTACCTCGACGTCGAGCTCGCCGACGGCACGGTTTTCCGCGTCGAGATCGAGCGCGCCCACATGGAGGAGGACGCCGGCAAGAACACCCACGTCGGCGGCGCGGACGGGCGGATCCATGGTGCGTCCCACTCGCTGGTCGACTACAACCGCGCCGGCGTCCCGCTGGTCGAGATCGTCACCAAGCCGATCACCGGCGTCGGCGACCGGGCACCCGAGGTGGCGCGCGCCTACGTGCAGACCCTGCGCGACATCTTCCGGGCGCTCGAGGTCTCCGAGGCGCGCATGGAGCGCGGCAACGTCCGGGCCGACGTCAACGTGTCGCTGCGGCCCACGCCGGACTCGCCGCTGGGCACCCGCACGGAGACCAAGAACGTGAACTCATTCCGGTCGATCGAGCGCACCGTGCGCTTCGAGATCGCCCGCCAGGCGGGGATCCTCGACGGTGGCGGCTCGGTCCTGCAGGAGACGCGCCACTTCCACGAGGACGACGGCTCGACCTCGCCCGGCCGGGTGAAGTCCGACGCCGAGGACTACCGGTACTTCCCCGAGCCGGACCTCGTCCCGGTGGCGCCCTCGCGCGAGTGGGTCGAGGAGATCCGCGCGACCCTTCCAGAGCTCCCGGCCGCGCGCCGTCGCCGGTTGCAGGGCGAGTGGGGCTACGCCGACGCCGAGATGCGCGACGTGGTCAACGCGGGGGCGGTCGAGCTGATCGAGGCCACCGTGACCGCGGGGGCCAGCCCGGCGGCCGCACGCAAGTGGTGGATGGGCGAGCTCGCCCGCACCGCGAAGAGCCAGGACGTCTCGCTCGAGGAGCTGCCGGTCACCCCGGCGGCGATCGGTGAGCTGCAGTCCCTCGTCGACTCCGGTCGCATCAACGACAAGCTCGCGCGGCAGGTGCTGGAGGGCGTGCTGGCAGGGGAGGGGAGCCCCGAGGAGGTGCTCACCGCCCGCGGCCTGGAGATCGTCTCCGACGACGGCCCGCTGCTGGAGGTCATCGACGCGACGCTCGCGGCGCAGCCGGACATCGTGGCGAAGATCAAGGGCGGCAACCTTGGACCGATCGGCGCGATCATCGGCGCGGTGATGAAGGCGACCCGTGGGCAGGCCGACGCCGGGCGCGTGCGTGAGCTCGTCATGGAGCGTGTGCAGGACTGATTCCGGTCCGCCGTGTTATTTCTGGCGGTCTCAGGACATGTCAGAGGTATGGGCGTGCGCAACGACGGCACGGGCGGCCGGTGGTCGTCCCCGTTCGTGGTGCGCGCGCTCGCGCTGGTCGTCGCGCTGGCGATCGCCGCTGCCGGCTTCGTCGCGGCCGCCGTGGCGCTCGAGGGTGGCAGCACCGAGCTGCCGGTCGAGCACGGGCTCGATCAGCCCGGGCCGGGTCACGACGTCGACCCGGTGCGCGGACTGGTGACCGGTGCGGGTCCCGGTCAGGGCAGCGCGTAGCGGAGCAGCTCGGTGATCCGGAGGCCGACGAGCGCCTCGTCGATGACCATGACGTCGTAGGGCAGGAATCCTCGTCTCCAGAGCTCGTCGCCGGTGGCGAGGTCGAAGCCCCAGGAGCTCTCGCCGTCGATCACGAGCACCTCGCCGATCACCCCGCCCCCTGCGATGTTGAGGTACTCGTCCCGGATCGGCGCGGACCACAGCACGGTGGTCAACCCGGTGTCGAGCAGGTTGATCGAGTCCTCGGTGAGGACGAACGGGTGCTCGGTGTCGCCGAGGAAGTTGAAGGACCCCTCGGGGCTGCCCATGTCCACGGCAGCGGCGTGCTCGCCCGTGAGCGGGTCCACCGCCGAGACGGTGCCGTCCCAGTTGTCCACGATCATGACCGGGGCGATCCGCTGGTACTGGTCCACGAGGTAGTAGTCCTGCCAGTCCTCGCGCCACAGCTCGGTGCCGTCGGGCGCACGGCCGACCGCCTCGTCCTCGCCCTGACACATCCAGGCCTCAGGGGTCACCGCGACGCCCCGGCACTCATGCACGGCGGCGCCCTCGACGCCGGCCTGCACGGTGCCGACGTAGGGTCCGAGGGACAGGATCACCGAGGACGCGTATGCCGCCGTGTCGACGTCGAGCCACTCGACCTCGTAGTCGCCCAGCTCGATCTGCTCGGTCCACAGCGTGCGGCCCTGCAGGTCGAGCCCAGCCAGCTCGGCGGTGATCGAGAGCGTGACCCAACCCTCGCCGCCCATCGGGACCAGGAGAACGGGGACGCGGGTCAGGTCGGTCGGGACGGGGTCGCCGACCACCTCACCGGTCTCGGCGGTCAGGGTGAGCAGCTGGAACTGGCTCCCGCCGTCGCGCGTGAGGCAGAGGATGCTGTCGGGATCGGTGCTGGTGCAGCGGCCCTCGGGCATCGGGGTGCTCCAGTGCACCTCGCCGGTATCCGGCTCGACCGAGACCAGCGTGGCCTCCAGCGTCCCCGGCTCCACCATGGTGACCCAGCCGTTCGAGGTCGACAGGATCGTTCCCGGCACCGTCCCGTCGGCGCTGTCGAAGCTGCCGTGGTCGCCGAAGTCGTAGGAGCTGAGGCTCCACTCGGCCTCCAGCTCGGGTGCGCCGCCACCGCCGAACGGGCTCCCGCCGCCGGAGTCGTCGCTCGCGCCCGCGACGAGACCGATCGCGACCGCGACGCCCACGACGACCACGGCGGCGATGGCGCTGAAGGAGAAGCCCGTGGCTGCGCGGGATCGCCGGCCGGTGCGGATCCGTCTGCGCGCCGCGCCGCCCGGCGCGGAGGCGCTCGGCGGCCTCGGAGGAGAGCTGACCGGAGGACTGGCCGCCGGGGTGGCGGCGGGCGTGCTCGTGGTCCTCGGCGGTCCCGCAGGAATCGCGCTCGACGGCGTCCCCCAGGCGGGTGGGCCGCTCGGGTCCCGGCGTGGTCCCGTTCCGGCGCCGCTGGGCCTCGCCGGGGTGAGGATGTAGGCCGCGTAGGGGTTCGGGGCGGACCAGCTCGTCGACTCCGTGCTGCTGCTGCCCGCACCGGGGTAGTTGGTGCCGATCTCCGTGAACCTCGCTTCAGGGGGTGGCCGGAACGCTGCCGGCCGGGGGCCTGTCCCTGACAGCCGTTGCCACCAGTCAGCCAGCCGTCCCACGAATCGAGCGTAATCCAGCGCGCAGGGTCCTAGGTTCGCGGGTCGAACACCAGCAGGCTGCTGGAGGCCGTCGCCACGAGGGTGCCGTCCATGCCGGCCAGGGTCGCCTCGGCGAAGGCCACGCGCGAGCCTGGCTTGGTGACCACGCCGGTCGCGACCAGCCGCGTGCCGGCCTGCAGCGGGCGCAGGTAGCTGACCTTGATCTCGATCGAGGTGTACGCCTTGCCGGCGGGGAGCGTCGAGTGCACCGCACAGCCGCACACGGTGTCGAGCATCGTCGCGGCGAAACCACCGTGGACCATCCCGATCGGGTTGTAGTGCGAGGGGTCCGGTGTGCCGCCGAAGCTCACCCGCCCCTCCTCGACGCTCTCGATGTCCATGTTCATCAGCACGGCGATCGGAGGTGGCGGCACGGTACCGTCGGCCATCCCACGGAGAAACTCCAGGCCGCTCAGCGTCATGCCGAGCCTGGCGGTGGCCAGCGGGTCGGTGAACTCGATCGTGCGGGTCTCCGTCGGACCGGTGGGCTTCTCGTCCATGCACGCATCATGCCGCGTGAGTAGCGTGACGACATGAACGACCCCTCACGACCGCTCGGTGCGACGGTCGGCCCGGCCGGCACCACGTTCCGGCTCTGGGCGCCGCACGCCAGCGCGGTCGCCGTCATCGGGGACTTCAACGGCTGGGATGCCTCCGTCCACCCGATGGCCCGAGGTGAGGGAGACATCTGGGAGGCGGTGGTCGAGGGCGTCGGTGCCCGCGCCGAGTACAAGTACGCGCTGGACACGGCGGTGGGCCGGCTGCAGCGCATCGACCCTTACGCGCGCGCCGTCACGAACTCGGTCGGCAACGGCCTCGTCTGGGACCCGGAGGCCTTCGACTGGCAGGGTGACGACTTCCGGTGCCCGCCCGCGCACCAGCTCGTCGTCTACGAGACGCACATCGGCAGCTTCGTGGCGAGCGAGGGCGAGCCCGGTGACTTCTCCGACGTGGTGGGCCGCCTCGACTACCTGCACACGCTCGGCGTCAACGCCATCGAGCTGATGCCGGTGGCCGAGTTCGCCGGTGACTACTCGTGGGGCTACAACCCCGCGCACATCTTCGCCGTCGAGTCCTCCTACGGCGGGCCCGACGCGTTCAAGAGACTGGTCCGGGAGGCGCACCGGCACGGCATCGCGGTGATCCTCGACGTCGTCTACAACCATCTCGGGCCCAGCGACCTGTCGGTCTGGCAGCTCGACGGCTGGTCCGAGAACGGCAAGGGCGGCATCTACTTCTACAACGACCACCGAAGCAGCACGCCCTGGGGAGAGACCCGCCCCGACTACGGCCGCCCCGAGGTGCGTCGATTTCTCGTCGACAACGCACTGTCCTGGCTGCGGGAGTTCCACGTCGACGGGCTGCGGCTCGACATGACCCTGTACATGCGCCGGATCGAGGCGCACGGGGGTGACATCGACGAGGGCTGGAGCATGATGCGCGAGATCGCGGACGCGGTCCGCGCCGAGCGGCCCGACGCCATCACGATCGCCGAGGACCTGCAGTCCGACCCGGCGATCACCGCATCCGACGGCGCTCGCCTGCAGTCCCAGTGGGATGCGCGGTTCGTGCACCCGATCCGCCAGGCGATCATCGCGATGGACGACGGCGCCCGCTCGCTCCCGGCCGTGGTCGCGGCGGTCACGGCGCGAGACCACGACGACGCCTTCACCCGCGTCATCTACACCGAGTCGCACGACGAGGTCGCGAACGGCAAGGCACGCGTGCCCTCGGAGATCGAGCCCGCGAACCCCACCGGGTGGCCGGCTCAGAAGCGCGCCACCCTCGGCGCGGTCCTGGTGCTCACGTCGCCCGGCATCCCGATGCTGTTCCAGGGCCAGGAGTTCCTCGAGGGTGAGTGGTTCCGGGACACCGTGCCGCTCGACTGGGAGCGCGCCGAGAGCCTGCGCGACCTCGTGCGGCTCTATCGCGACCTGATCGAGCTCCGGCGCAACCTCGGCGGGGACTCGGCCGGGTTGTCGGGTCAGCGCACCGACGTCCTTCATGCCGATGACCACACCAAGCTGCTCGCGTACGCGCGCGTCGCCGATGCCGACGTCGCGGTGGTGGTGGCCAACCTGTCGGTCGAGCCGCGCAGGGCGCGCATCAGGTTCCCGGCGGCGGGCGCATGGCGGCTGCGCTTCAACTCCGACGCCGGCACCTACTCGGCGCTGTTCACCGACCACCCGAGCGCGGACGTCGACGCCCGGGTCAGGAAGGGGCAGCCGCACCCGCAGGCCGAGATCACGATCGGCCCCTACGCCGCGCTGGTCTACACGCGCTGAGCCGCTACGATGTGGAAACCATCTACCACATCGTGGAAACTCGACGAGGAGCGACATGGACACGCCCGCCGGCATCACTCTTACAGCACCGCTGCCCGAGCGTGCCGAGGAGGTCCTCACCCCCAGCGCGCTCGAGCTGGTCGCGCGCCTGCACCGGGAGCTGAACGCGAGCCGCCGGGAACGGCTGGCCGCGCGCGCGCAGGTCGTGGCGAACATCGCGGCGGGCGGCACGCTCGACTTCCTGCCGGAGACCGCGGGCATACGTGGGGACGAGGGGTGGCGTGTCGTCCCGCCGGCGCCCGGACTGGTCGACCGCCGCGTGGAGATCACCGGTCCCACCGACCGCAAGATGACGATCAACGCCCTCAACTCCGGCGCCAGGGTGTGGCTGGCGGACCTCGAGGACGCCAGCACGCCGCGATGGGCGTCCGTGATCGGCGGCCAGCTCAACCTGCTGGACGCCGTCAACCGCACGATCGATCACACCGCCGAGAACGGCAAGAGCTACGCGCTGCGCGACGACGCCGAGCTGGCCACCATCGTCGTGCGACCCCGCGGCTGGCACATGGAGGAGAAGCACATCGAGGTCGACGGCGAACCCACCTCGGGCGCGCTGGTGGACTTCGCGCTGTACGTCTCGACGGCGGGGCTGGCGCAGATCGCGAAGGGTCTCGGCCCGTACTTCTACCTGCCCAAGATGGAGCACCACCTCGAGGCACGGCTCTGGAACGAGGCGTTCGTGATCGCCTCCGAGCACCTCGGCTTCCCCCGCGGCACCATCCGCGCCACCTGCCTGATCGAGACGATCCCCGCCGCGTTCCAGATGGAGGAGATCCTGTACGAGCTGTGCGAGCACTCCGCCGGGCTCAACGCCGGGCGCTGGGACTACCTGTTCTCGATCGTCAAGACCTTCCGCAGCCGCGGCGCGGAGTTCCTGCTGCCGGACCGCAACGCGATCACGATGACGGCGCCCTTCATGCGCGCCTACACCGAGCTGTTGGTGCGTACCTGCCACAGGCGCGGCGCGCACGCGATCGGCGGGATGGCGGCCTTCATCCCGAGCAAGGACGAGGCGGCCAACGCCGCGGCGTTCGAGAAGGTCACGGCGGACAAGTCGCGCGAGGCCGGCGACGGCTTCGACGGGTCGTGGGTGGCGCACCCGGGCATGGTGACCACGTGCCGCGAGGTGTTCGATCGCGTCCTCGGCGACCGCCCGAACCAGCTCGACAACCTCCGTGAGAACGTGCAGGTCTCCGCCGATCAGCTGCTCGACATCGCCTCCGCCGGTGGCGAGGTCACCGAGGCGGGCCTGCGGAGCAACGTCGACGTCGCCCTGCAGTACCTGCGCGCCTGGCTCGGCGGCCTCGGCGCCGTGGCGATCCACGACCTGATGGAGGACGCCGCCACCGCGGAGATCTCGCGCTCGCAGACCTGGCAGTGGTTGCGGGGCGGCATCGTGATGAGCGACACCGGCCGCACGGTCACCAAGGACCTGGTGCAGCAGATCGTCGAGGAGGTCGTGCAGACCCTGCCGGGCGAGCCGAGCGACTACGACGTGGCCAAGGAGCTGTTCCTCGAGGTCGCGGTCTCGGACGAGTACGTCGACTTCCTCACGACACCCGCCTACGCGCGGATGGACTAGCGGTCGCGAAGGCCCGATGATCGACCCAGAGCGGGTCCACGTCGAGGCCCCGAACGGAAGGTTCAGCAGTGCTGCTGGAGGAGTTCAACACGGCGCCGGCGGAGGCGGCAGCCCGGCTCGTGCGGGCGTGTGCCGACGTCGAGCGCTGGGTGCAGGAGGTCGTGACCGGACGGCCGTACCGCAGCGTCGAGGAGCTGGTCGCGGCGGCGGAACGGGCGGCCGACCCGTGGACGGAGCCCGAGATCGACGCCGCGCTCGCGCGCCATCCCCGGATCGGAGAGCGGCCGAGCGGTGACGGGTCCGAGGCCCGGCTGTCTCGGCGCGAGCAGGCCGCCGTGGCCGATGCCGATGCCGACGTGCAGGACCGGATCGCCGCCGGCAACCGCGCCTACGAGGACCGGTTCGGCCACGTCTTCCTCATCCGCGCTGCGGGCCGGACACCCGGGGAGATCCTCGAGCAGCTGCAGCAGCGTCTGCTCAACACACCGGCGCGCGAGCGCGCGCTCGCCGCCGGCAACCTGCGCGAGATCGCCGCAGGACGACTGAGAGAGATGGTGAGCGCATGACCAGCGCACCGGAGCGGTCCTTCGTCACGACCCATGTGCTCGACTCGGCCGTCGGCGCCCCGGCCGCCGGGGTCGGTGTGGTCCTGGAGGGTCGAGAGGGTGCCGGCTGGGTCGAGATCGCCGTCGGGACCACGGACGAGAACGGGCGCATCGAGGCGCTCGGCCCCGCTCGGTTGGCGAGCGGGACCTACCGGCTGACCTTCGCCGTCGGGCCCTACTACGCCTCACGCGGTACCGCGACGTTCTACCCCGAGGTGAGCGTGATGTGTCAGATCGACGGCCGACAGCCGCACTACCACGTGCCGTTGCTGCTGAGCCCGTTCGCCTACTCCACCTACCGAGGGAGCTGACCCGTGTCCACCGACCCTGCAGCGCCGACACCTCCCTACGAGATCACCAGCGACGTCGCGGAGCTGGGGTTCAACCAGTACGGCAAGTCCGAGATCCGCCTCGTGCACGTCGAACGGGACGGCGCACGCCACGAGCTCACCGACGTCAACGTCTCCTCGCAGCTGCGCGGCGACTTCGCACGCGTGCACACCCACGGCGACAACGCGGCCTGCGTGGCGACCGACAGCCAGAAGAACACGGTGTTCTCGCTCGCGCGCGAGGGTGTCGGCGCTCCCGAGGCGTTCGCGACCAGGCTCGCCGACCACTTCACCGGCACCTACGACTGGGTCACCGGCGGCCGTTGGGAGGTCGAGCAGCTCGCGTGGAACCGGATCGTCACCGAGAACGGACCGCACGACCACGCGTTCGTGCGTGCGGGCAAGGAGGTGCGCCGCACGGTCGTGCAGCGTGACGGCGACGACCTGTTCGTGGTCTCCGGCGTCACCGACCTGACCGTGCTGAAGTCCTCCGGCTCGGAGTTCGTGGGGTTCGTGGACGACACCTACCGCACCCTCGCCGACGCGACCGACCGGATCATGGCCACCGACATCACGGCCTGGTGGAGCTACGACCCGGCTCGCGCGCGGGAGGTCGACTTCGACGCGGTCTACGACTCGGTGCGCCAGATCATCCTGAGCCGGTTCGCCGAGCTCCACTCGCTGGCGCTGCAGCAGACCCTGTGGGCGATGGCGGTCACGGTGATCGAGACCCACGCGGATATCACCGAGATCCGGCTCTCCTGCCCCAACAACCACCACGTCGTCGTCGACCTGAGCCCGTTCGGCCAGGACAACCCCAACGTGGTGTTCTTCGCCGCGGATCGGCCCTACGGCAAGATCGAGGCCTCGGTGACGCGCAAGGGCGTCCCGAGCGAGCCGCGGGCCTGGAGCACGGTGCCGGCGTTCGCATGAGGCTGCCCTCGGAACGCGGCTCAGGCCTGCAGGAGCGCGGAGCCGATCTCGGCGGCGCGACGCTGCAGCAGCGGCACCGCGCGCTCGCCGAAGGCGTCGGTCACCCGCGAGTCCGGGCCCGAGACCGACAGCGCGCTGGGCGTCGGCGCGCCCGGGACGGCGACGGCGTAGCACCGCACGCCGATCTCCTGCTCACCCTCGTCGATGGCGTAGCCACGCTCGCGGATGGTGGCGAGCTCGGCCAGCAGGGCCTCGAGGTCGGTGATGCTGTGCTCGGTGGCCGCAGGCATGCCGACGCGGCGCACGATCTCACGGACCGCGCTCTCGTCGAGCTGGGCGAGCACGGCCTTGCCGACGCCGGTGCAGTGCATGAACACCCGACGTCCCACCTCGGTGAACATCCGCATCGACTGGCGCGAGGAGGCCTGCGCGATGTAGACGACCATGTCGCGGTCGATCATCGCGAGGTTGGCGCTCTCGCCGAGCTCGTCGGCGATCTCGGCGAGGTGGGGGCGGGCATCGGCTCCCAGCTGGCGGCCGGCGCTCTCGCCCAGCCGGATCAGGCGCGGTCCGAGGGCGTATCGCCGGCTCGGCAGCTGACGCACGTAGCCGAGCTGCACCAGCGTGCGCATCAGGCGATGGATCGTGGGCAGCGGCAGCCCGGTCTGGCCGGCGAGCTCGCTGAGCGCGGACTCGCCGCCGGCATCAGCCAGCAGCTCGAGGAGCTCGGCAGCCCGCTCGACCGACTGGACCGAGCCGCTACGTGGGCTGTCGCTCATCGTCACCTTCCTGGTTCCGTAGTATGGAAACGATACTCCATATCGCGAAAGTTGCGCGAGGATGGCCTGCGCGTGGGCGCGTCCGTGCCGCAACGTCCGGAGCCAGCACTGGCGCCGTGATACCAACCATGAGCAGTCCCATGACCGTGCACCCGACGTCCGAGGCGGAACCGATGGCGATCCCCAGCCCCAGCTACTCGATCACGATCCGTGTGGAGTCTCCCACGGGGCCCCGGACGACCACGGCGCTCGTCTCGGCGGTGGGCGACACCGGTGCGGCGGTCACCGGTATCGACGTCGTCGAGTCGACCGACAGCGGCATGGTCGTCGACGTCTCGGCGAACGCGCGCGACGAGGCGCACGTCGAGGAGATGCGGCAGCGGATCTCCTCGATGGCGGGGTTCAACGTCAGATACATCTCCGACGCGACCTTCCTCATGCACCTCGGCGGCAAGCTCGAGGTCAAGCCCAAGGTCAACCTGCGCCACCGTGACGACCTCTCGCGTGCGTACACACCCGGCGTCGCCCGGGTGTGCCTCGCGATCGCCGCGCGCCCCGAGGACGCCCGCCGGCTGACGATCAAGCGCAACACCGTCGCGGTGGTCACCGACGGCACCGCGGTGCTGGGGCTCGGCGACATCGGTCCCGCCGCCGCGATGCCGGTGATGGAGGGCAAGGCCGCGCTGTTCAAGCAGTTCGGCGGCGTCGACGCCTGGCCGGTGGCCCTGGACACCAAGGACACCGAGGAGATCATCATGATCGTCAAGGCGATCGCGCCCGCCTACGGCGGTGTCAACCTCGAGGACATCTCCGCGCCGCGCTGCTTCGAGATCGAGCGGAGGCTGCGGGCCGAGCTGGACATCCCGGTGTTCCACGACGACCAGCACGGCACCGCGATCGTGGTGCTCGCGGCGCTGATCAACGCGCTCAAGGTGGTCGGCAAACGGCTCGAGGACGTGCACATCGTGGTCTCGGGCGTCGGGGCCGCGGGGTCGGCCATCATCCGGCTGCTGCTCAAGCAGGGCGCACGGGACATCGTCGGCTACGACATCAACGGGGCCGTGAGCGCCAGCAAGGTGGCGCCGGACGAGAACTGGGGGTGGATCGCCCAGCACACCAACCTCGGGCACGTCGACGGCTCGCTGCGCGAGGGGCTGGCGGGCGCCGACGTGTTCATCGGGGTCTCCGCGGCCAACATCCTCGGGGGCGCGGACATCGCCACGATGGCCGACGACGCGATCGTGTTCGCGCTCGCCAACCCCACGCCCGAGGTCGACCCGCTGGAGGCTGCCGAGCACGCCGCGGTCGTGGCCACCGGCCGCAGCGACTACCCGAACCAGATCAACAACGTGCTGGCCTTCCCGGGCATCTTCCGCGGGCTGCTGGACGCGCGAGCGGTCAGCATCTCCGACGACGTGCTGCGGGTGGCGGCGCTCGCGATCGCCGAGGTCGTCAGCGACGCCGAGCGGAACGCCAACTTCATCGTGCCGAGCGTGTTCGACACCGAGGTCGCGGAGGCGGTGGCGCGTGCGGTTGTCGAGGTGGTCCGCGCCGAGCGTGAGGCCTCGGGCGAGGAGCAGCCGACGACGGCCGCGCTGCCGCTCGGGCTCGGCCGGTGACGGCTCTCTCCGACGCGCTCGCGCAGGTCACGAGCCTGCTCGCCGAGCCGGACGCCGAGCTGGCGCGTCGCTATCCCGGGGCGCCGGTCACGCGGCAGCCGATCCACTCGGTCTACGTGCCGGCGACCGCGTTCGACGACGCCACGATCGTCTCGTGGGGGAGCGCGGCGCTGGAGTCGCTCACCGCGGCGGGTGGTGCCCGCGCCCTGCTGGACGTGCACGGCCTGCTGCCCGCCGGCGCCGAGCGGGACCGGGTGGCCGAGCTGGTGGTGGCGAAGCTGCAGCGCGAGCCGATCGAGGATCTCCGGATCGACCTCGAGGACGGCCTGGGCGACATCGGCGACGCCGCCGAGGACGCGGCGGTGGACGCGGCCGTGGCCTCGCTGGGTCGGCTGCAGCACCGCGGCGAGCTGCCGCCGTTCGTGGGGATCCGCTTCAAGTGCCTCGAGGCGGCCACGCGCCGGCGCGGGCTGCGCTCGCTGGAGCGGTTCGTCCGCGGTCTCCACTCGGGTGCCGGGCTGCCCCAGGGGCTGGTGCTGACGTTGCCGAAGGTGACGTCGGTGGCGCAGGTCGAGGCGATGGTGCTCGTGCTCGAGGCGCTTGAGCACGAGCTGCGGCTGGCGGCGGGGGCGTTGACGTTCGAGATCCAGGTCGAGACGCCGCAGGCGATCCTCGGCCCGGACGGCGTCTCGTTGCTGCCCCGGATGATCACCGCAGGTCGAGGCCGGGTCACCGGGATGCCGTACGGGGCCTACGACTACTCGGCGTCGCTGGGCCTGGCACCGGGGGACCAGAGCATGGAGCACCCGGCGGCCGATCACGCGAAGGCGGTGATGCAGGTCGCCGTCGCCGGCACCGCGGTGCGAGTGTCCGACGGCTCGACCAACCGGGTCCCGGTCGGCGAGCAGGCTGCGGTCGACGCCGCGTGGGCGCTGCACGGTCGGCTCGTCACCCGGTCCTTGCACCGGGGGTTCTACCAGGGCTGGGACCTGCACCCGGCCCAGCTGCCGAGCCGGTTCGCCGCGACGTATGCGTTCTTCCGCACCGGGCTCGCCGACATCACGCGGCGGCTCGAGAGCTACCTCGCCCGCGGTGAGGGCGATGTCATGGACGAGCCCGCCACCGCTCGTGCCATGGCCTCGTTCCTCGTGCGCGGGCTCGACTGCGGTGCGGTGGCAGCGGAGGAGATCCCGTTCGACGCGGACGAGCTGCGCGCCATGCTCGTGCTGCCGACGCCCGCATGAGCGCCTCGACGTCCCACGTCGTCGTCGCACCCGACAAGTTCAAGGGCTCGCTCAGCGCGGCCGAGGTGGCGGCCCACCTGGCGACCGGGCTGCGGCGCGGCCGTCCCGGCATCGAGGTGCGTGAGATCCCGCTCGCCGACGGCGGTGAGGGCACGGTCGACGCCGCCGTCGCGGCGGGCGGGCGCGTGCGTGAGGTCACGGTGACCGGACCGCTCGGCTCGCCCGTCGACGCCCGCTACGCCCTCCTGGAGGGTCCTGGAGGCCCGACGGCGGTCCTCGAGATGGCACTCGCGTCGGGGCTGGCGCACACCCACGCCGATGACGACGCGGCCCGCGGCTCGACGTCCTTCGGCACCGGCGAGCTCGTCGCCGACGCCCTGGACGCCGGTGCCCGCCGCATCGTGCTCGGCGTCGGTGGCAGCGCCTCGACCGACGGCGGCGCGGGTCTGATCGCTGCGCTCGGCGCCCGCCTGCTGGACCGCGACGGCGCACCGCTGCCCAACGGCGGTGACGCCCTGCGCCGGCTGGACCACGTCGACCTCTCGGGCCTGGACCGCAGGATCGAGGACGTCGAGGTGGTGCTGGCCGCCGACGTCACGAACCCGTTGCTGGGACCCGACGGTGCGGCCGCGGTCTACGGCCCGCAGAAGGGGGCCGACGCGCAGGCGGTCGCCGACCTGGAGACGGGGCTGACCCGATGGGTCGAGGTGTTGGCGTGCGTCGGCGTCGCGGATGCACGCGCCGCCGCCGACCGCCCGGGAGCGGGTGCGGCCGGGGGCGTCGGCTATGCCGCGCTCGCCCTCATGGGTGCGCACCGCCGTCGAGGGATCGATGTGGTCCTCGACCTGGTCCGGTTCCGGGAGCTCGTCGAGGGTGCCGCGCTGGTGATCACCGGCGAGGGCTCGCTCGACGAGCAGACGCTGTTCGGCAAGACGCCCGTCGGCGTCGCCGCGGCCGCCGGCGAGGCGGGCGTGCGCACGATCGCTGTCGCCGGTCGCACCACGCTGACCAGGGCAGCGCTCGCCGAGCACGGGATCGTGGACCGGTACGTCCTCACCGAGATCGAGGCCGACGTGGCGGTCTGCATCACCGAGGCGGGCCGGCTGCTGGAGGATGTGGGGGCACGCATCGTCGCGGACCATCTCCAGGAGCTGTCATGACCGACCGCCTCGACCTCGTGGTGCGCGGCGAGCGGGTCCTGACGGGTGACCGGTTCCAGCCGTGCGAGGTCGGTGCTCGAGCCGGCAGGATCGAGGTGATCGCGCCGCTCGGTACCGCGCTCGCGGGGGACCGGGTGGTCGAGCTCGCCGCCGACGAGGTGCTGCTCCCCGGCCTCGTCGACACCCATGTGCACGTCAACGAACCCGGACGCACCGACTGGGAGGGCTTCGAGACCGCCACCCGGGCCGCCGCGCGCGGCGGCGTCACCACGCTCGTCGACATGCCTCTCAACTCGATCCCGCCCACGGTCTCGGTGGCGGCCCTGCGGGAGAAGGTCGCGGCGACCGAGGGCAAGCGGCACGTCGACGTCGGGTTCTGGGGTGGTGCCACCCCCGAGAGCCTCGGCGAGCTGCGCAGCCTGCACGACGCCGGTGTGATGGGCTTCAAGTGCTTCCTGCTCCATTCCGGCGTCGAGGAGTTCGGTCACCTGGACGGTGACGGCCTCGAGCATGCCCTCCGCGAGCTCGCCGGCTACGACGCGCTCATGGTGGTGCACGCCGAGGACGCCGAGGCCATCGACCAGGCACCGCCCGCCGCGGGGGCCGGTTACGACGGGTTCCTCCGCTCCCGACCCCGCGCCGCCGAGAACCGTGCGATCGCGGAGGTGATCGAGCGTGCGCGACGGACGGGTGCGCGCGTGCACGTGCTGCACCTGTCCTCCGCGGAGGCGTTGCCGATGATCGCCTCCGCCAGGCGCGACGGCGTCCGGATCACGGTCGAGACCTGCCCGCACTACCTCGCGCTCGCGGCCGAGGACGTCCCGGACGGCGCGACCGCCTTCAAGTGCTGCCCGCCGATCCGTGAGGCGAGCAACCGGGAGCTGCTGTGGCAGGGGTTGCAGGACGGCACGATCGACTGCGTCGTCAGCGACCACTCACCCTCGACGATCGATCTCAAGAACCTCGAGACCGGCGACTTCGGGACGGCGTGGGGCGGTGTGGCCTCCCTGCAGCTCGGGCTGTCGATCGTGTGGACCGCGGCCCGCGAGAGGGGCATCGACCTCGCCGAGGTGGTGCGATGGATGTCGACCGCGCCGGCCGCTCTGGTGGGGCTGGGAGCCAAGGGCGCCATCGCCGTCGGGCGCGACGCCGATCTCGTGGTGCTCGCGCCCGACGAGGCGTTCGTGGTCGACCCGGCGGCGCTCGAGCACCGCAACGCGATCACGCCCTACGCGGGCGCCACGCTGTGGGGCGTGGTGCGGCGCACGGTGCTGGCGGGCGTCGAGATCGACGTCGCGTTCGACCGACCGGCAGGCCGGCTGATCTGGAGAGGTGCGTCATGAGCTACCACGTCCCGCGCGGCGGCTTGCCGCCCCAGACCGTGCTGACCACCGACCGTGCGGTCTTCACCGAGGCCTACGCGGTGCTGCCCGGGCGCACGATGAGCGACATCACGGCGAGCCTGCTGCCGCACTGGGACGCGACCCGGCTCTGGGTGCTCGCTCGCCCGCTCACCGGGTTCGCGGAGACGTTCTCGCAGTACGTCGTCGCGGTGTCACCGGGCGGTGGCAGCAACCGGCCCGAGAGCGACCGCCGCGCCGAGGGGGTCCTGTTCGTGCTCGACGGCGAGATCTCGCTGGAGCTGTTCGGCTCGCGGCATGCCCTGGTGCCCGGGAGCTATGTGTACCTCGCGCCGGGTGCGTCGTGGACGATCCGCAATCCCTCGGCCGCCACGGCCACGTTCCAGTGGATCCGCAAGGCCTACCAGGTGGTCGAGGGGATCGAGGCGCCGACCTCGTTCGTCACCCACGAGCGCGAGGTCGACGCCGTCGAGATGCCCGGGACGAACGGCGCCTGGGCCACCCAGCGGTTCGTCGACCCGGCCGAGATCCGCCACGACATGCACGTCAACATCGTCACGTTCCAGCCCGGGGGAGCGATCACCTTCCCCGAGACCCACGTCATGGAGCACGGGATCTACGTGCTCGAGGGCAAGGCGGTCTACCTGCTGAACACCGACTGGGTGGAGGTGCAGGCGGGGGACTTCCTGTGGCTGCGCGCCTTCTGCCCTCAGGCCTGCTACGCGGGCGGTCCTGGGCCGTTCCGGTACCTGCTGTACAAGGACGTCAACCGTCATGCGGACCTGTGGTGAGGCGCGTGACGCCAGTGTGACGCCGCGCTGGCGTCGGACTGACATCAGAATGATGTCGCACAGTGTTGACAGTGACGTCATAGTGATGTCAAGATGGCGTCATGGATCTCACCCCGTACGTCTCGAGCCTCAACTCGGCTCTCGTCACCAGTGCGCAGACCTCGAGCCCCGAGGTCCGCGAGGCCGCTGAGCGTCTCGCCCAGGGCATGGAGCCGGCGATCCGGCTCACCTTCATGGAGATGGCCTCCGACGTCGCCGCCGAGGTGACGGCCCGCCTGGATGGTGACGTCATCGACGTCCGCCTCCGGGGCGGCAACCCGGAGATCGTCGTCGACCGCGCCAGCGTCTCCCACGAGGGGCCGACGACCCCGTTCGGCACACCGCCCGAGCCCCCGGCGCCGCCGGCACCGCCGCAGCCCCCGGTCGACGACGACGGCGGCATGTCACGCATCTCGCTCCGGCTGCCGGACTACCTCAAGAGCCAGGTCGACGAGGCCGCGGCCGCCGAGGGCGTCTCCGTGAACACCTGGCTCGTCCGCGCCATCCAGCAGGCGCTCACGCCCCAGTCGGGCATCGACATCACCACCCCCGGCGGTCGCGTGCGCATCGGGCGCTCGATGACCGGCTGGGTCCGCTGACCATCCCCACCTGACACTCTCGAAGGAGCACGCCATGTACAGCACCGCGAACGAGGCGATCCTCGCCCAGCGCATGAGTTCCCCGCTCGACGACCAGATCGCCCGGATGACCAAGCCGCGTGGTCGTCGTGCCCTCAGCACCACGTTCCGCCCGGCCAACAACCGCGGAGGGCAGCTGTGAGGTACGAGTTCGAGACCACGGCCCCGGTGACGCTCGCCGCCAAGATGCGGGCGAGCGACCTGACCGTGATCGCGAGCGAGTCCGCTCCGCTGATCGTGGTCGACGTCGAGCCCCGCCGCGGCGGTGACGACCTCGCGGCCGCCACCCGGGTCGAGCTGGCCCACGGGCGGCTCGAGGTCGCCGTGCCCAAGTCGACCGGCGGGCTGTTCGGCAGCCGCGGCTCGGTGCTCGTCACGGTGACGCTGCCGACCGGCAGCGCGATCGACGTCGAGACCGGTTCCGGTGACGTCCGTGCCCAGGGCCCGCTGGCCACCGCGGACATCAGGAGCGGTTCCGGTGACGTCAGCCTGGAGGCCGCCGAGGATGCGCGCCTCGTCGGCGGGTCCGGGGACATCAGCCTCGGCGAGACCGGGCGTGCCGTCATCACCAGCGGCTCCGGCGATATCCGGCTCGGCCGCTCGCACGGACGCTCCGAGCTCCGGAGCGGCTCGGGCGACGTCCTCGTCGATCACGCGACCGACGTCTCGGTCTCCACCGGCTCGGGCGACGCGACGGTCGGGGCCGCCGCGGGCAGGGTCCAGCTCGCGAGCGGGTCCGGCGACCTCGTGGTCAGGAGCATCCAGCACGGCGAGGTCGGCGCGAAGGCCGCCTCCGGCGACGTGGTGGTCGGGATCGCCCGCGGGACCGCCGCCCTGCTCGACTGCAGCTCGATCTCCGGTCGGGTCTCCTCCGACCTCGAGGCCGGCGACGAGCCGGGCGAGGAGGAGAACGGTGTCGTCGTCCGCCTCCGCACCGTCAGCGGCGACATCCGGGTGCAGCGCGCCTAGCTTTCAACACGATTCCGTCCACCCCCTGGTTTCAACACGATTCCGTCCACCCCCTGGTTTCAACACGATTCCGTCCACCGACCTGGTGGGTGAACGGAATCGTGTTGAAAGCTGGGTTGGGCGGGTCAGAACCCGCCCAGCCAGGTCTCGACGGCGGAGCGCAGGCCTGGCATGTCGGAGCGGAGCGAGTGGTTGCCCCGCAGCCGGACCACCGTCCGGTCCGGACACGGCGGCGGCATCCCGAACGGGTCGGCCTCGCCCTGCACCACGAGGACCGGCACCTCGACGCCCTCGAGCTCGGGCAACCGTGACCTGCTCGGGTCGTCCGCCTTGCCGGGCGGGTGCAACGGGAAGGCGAGGCACAGGACACCGCTCGCGCCGCCGTCGTCGGCCGTCCGACACGCGACCCGGGCACCGGAGGACCGGCCGCCGACCACCAAGGGCCCCGCCCCGATCACCTCCGCCTCGCGCAGCGCGGCGAGCACGGCCAGCCAGGCGGCGTCCAGCTGCGCGGCAGGTGCGGGTGCGCGGCGACCGGCGACGCGGTAGGGCTGGTCGACGTAGGCGACCGTCCAGCCGAGCGCCTGGGCGACCGCACCGGCGGCGCGCAGGTCGGGCGCATGCGTGCCGCCACCCGCCCCGTGACCGAGCACGAGCGCTCCCCGCGTGCCGGTGGTCACCTCGGCAGCGGCGGGTCCGTGCGGCGTCTCGATCTCCACCTGCCCAGGCTAGGCGCACGGGAACGGCCGGCCACCTGCGTTGGTGGCCGGCCGTGCGATCTCGACGCGGGGTCAGTCGAGATCGGTCTCCTTCTCGGTGCGCCGAGCCGTGGTGCCCACCGCAGCGGCGACCTGCCGCAGCCCCAGCCCGCCCAGGACGAGCAGGACACCGAGGACGATGGCCATGGCGGCGACGCCGTAGGAGACGACTGAGGTGAACAGCGACGCCCGCAGGAACGAGGCGTTCATGACGGTGGTGCGCATCTCCTGCAGCTCACCGGCGCGCTCCTCGTCGCCCGACTCCTCGGCCTCCCGGACCAGGGTGCCGAGCTCGGCGTAGGTGTAGCCCTCCGCGGCGGCGGAGGCGTGCATGTCGATGATCTCGGCCTGCGCGTACGCGGTGAAGGGGTCGGCGACCGTGCGGCCGGTGGTCCACGACAAGGCCGGGACCGCCTCGCCGGCGTCCTCGCCGACCGTGATCTTCTGGGCCTGGAGCTGCGTGCTCACCAGGATCCAGACGGCGATGCCGGCGATGGCGAAGATCAGGCCGGCGACCAGGGCGGCGAGGCCGGCGGTCTTGGCAAGAGAGGTGTTGACGGTGGAGCGGGACACGGGTGCCTCCTGTAGGAGCTGGTCTTGCGGGCGGGCTTGCATGACCAAGTCTTCCCCCGCTCGGGCCGCCTGTGTTGGGTCCGAGGTCCCGGATGCTCGGATGATGCCGCCGCTCGCGGTGTCGCCTGCGTCACAGGGATGCCCGCCGTCGCGGCCGGGGGGCGCATTCCCTCCCCGGAGCGGTCCTAGACTCGCCAGCATGCCGATCACCGATGATCCGACGCCCGACATCAAGCCCCGCAGCAGGGTGGTGACCGACGGGCTCGAGGCCACGGCCTCGCGAGGGATGCTCCGCGCCGTCGGCATGGGGGACGAGGACTTCGCCAAGCCGCAGATCGGGGTCGCCAGCTCCTGGAACGAGATCACGCCGTGCAACCTCTCGCTCGACCGGCTCGCGCAGGCGGTCAAGCAGGGTGTGCACGCGGCCGGTGGGTATCCGTTGGAGTTCGGCACGATCTCGGTCTCGGACGGCATCTCGATGGGTCACGAGGGGATGCACTTCTCGCTGGTGTCGCGTGACGTGATCGCGGACTCGGTGGAGACCGTCATGCAAGCGGAACGGCTCGACGGGTCGGTGCTGCTGGCGGGCTGCGACAAGTCGCTCCCGGGGATGCTGATGGCCGCGGCGCGGCTGGACCTGGCCTCGGTGTTCCTCTACGCGGGCTCGATCATGCCCGGCTGGGTCAAGCTCAGCGACGGAACCGAGAAGGACGTGACGATCATCGACGCCTTCGAGGCTGTCGGGGCCTGCGCGCGGGGCCTGATGAGCCGGGAAGACGTCGACGCGATCGAGCGCGCGATCTGCCCGGGCGAGGGCGCGTGCGGCGGCATGTACACCGCGAACACGATGGCCTCGGTGGCGGAGGCGATCGGGATGTCGATCCCGGGGTCCGCGGCACCGCCGTCGGCCGACCGACGCCGCGACACGTTCGCGCACCGCTCGGGCGAGGCCGTCGTCGAGATGCTGCGGCGCGGCATCACCGCGAGGGACATCATGACGAAGGAGGCCTTCGAGAACGCGATCGCGGTGGTGATGGCGTTCGGCGGCTCGACGAACGCCGTCCTGCACCTGCTGGCGATCGCGCACGAGGCGGAGGTGGAGCTCACCCTCGACGACTTCTCCCGCGTGGCCGACAAGGTGCCCCACCTGGGCGACCTGAAGCCGTTCGGCGCCTACGTGATGAACGACGTCGACCGGATCGGGGGCGTGCCGGTCATCATGAGAGCGCTGCTCGACGCCGGCCTCATGCACGGCGACTGCCTGACCGTGACGGGCAAGACGCTCGCGGAGAACCTCGCCGACATCGCACCGCCGGACCCTGACGGCAAGATCCTGCGCGCCATGGAGAACCCGATCCATCCCACCGGCGGCATCACGATCCTGCACGGGTCGTTGGCGCCCGACGGCGCGGTCGTGAAGTCCGCGGGGTTCGACTCGACGACGTTCATGGGCACCGCGCGGGTGTTCGACCGGGAGCGTGCCGCGATGGACGCTCTCGAGAACGGCACGATCACCGACGGCGACGTCGTCGTGATCCGGTACGAGGGGCCCAAGGGTGGGCCTGGCATGCGGGAGATGCTCGCGATCACCGGTGCCATCAAGGGCGCGGGGCTGGGCAAGACGGTGCTGCTGATGACCGACGGCAGGTTCTCCGGCGGCACCACCGGCCTGTGCGTGGGTCACGTCGCGCCGGAGGCGGTCGACGGCGGCCCGATCGCGTTCATCGAGGACGGCGACCGGATCGTTCTCGACGTCGCGAACAAGACCCTGGACCTGCTGGTCGAGCCCGAGGAGCTGGAGCGCCGCAGGGCCGGGTGGCAGCCGCTGCCTCCGGTCTACACGCGCGGCGTGCTCGCGAAGTACACCAAGCTGGTGCAGTCGGCCTCGACGGGTGCGGTGCTGATCTGAGCGGACCGCGCAGCGGCTCCCGCCACCGTCACCTCACTTGAACCCGGCGCTCTTGATCGACTCGACGATCTGGCGCTGGAAGAAGAAGAACACCAGCAGCGTCGGCAGCGCGGCGACCGTCGAGGCGGCCAGCACGTAGTTCCAGTCGGAGGCGTACTGCTGCTGGAACAGGGCGATGCCGAGCTGCACCACCCGCAGGTCCGGGTCGGAGGTGATGGTCAGCGGCCACACGAAGGCGTTCCAGTTCGCGAGGAAGAAGAACACCGCGAGCGCGGCCAGGATCGGGCGTGACAACGGCACGATGATGCTGCGGTAGATGCGCCAGTAGCTGGCGCCGTCCACCAGCGCCGCCTCCTCAAGCTCCGGTGGCAGCGAGATGTAGAACTGCCGCAGCAGGAAGATGCCGAACGCGTTGAAGATCGCCGGCACGATCAGGCCCGCGTAGCTGTCGAGCAACCCGAGGGTGCGGATCACCAGGAAGGTCGGGATCATCACCACGGGCAGCGAGACCAGCAGCGTCGCGAAGATCGCGGCGAACAGCTTCTCGCGACCCGGGAACTGCAGCCGCGCCAGCGCGTAGGCGGCCATCGAGTGGAACCACAACGCGATCAGCGTTACGGCGCCCGCGACGAGGAGGCTGTTGAGGAGGTACCGGGCGAACGGCACCTGGGTGAAGACGTAGGTGAAGTTCTCCCAGGTCGGCGACGCCGGGATCAACGCCGGGTCGTTGACCTCGTCGACCGTCTTGAACGCTCCGGAGAGCATCCAGACCAGCGGGAACACGGTGAGCGCGCCGACCAGGAGGCCGACCACCACCAGCAGCACGTTCCTCGGGGTCCAGCGGCGCTCGCCGCGGTACCGGGTCGTGGTCGCGGTGTCAGCTGTCATGGTCGAACCGCCCTCCTCGGGTGACGGCGAACATCAGTCCGGTCCAGGCGAGCAGCACGAGGGTCAGCACCGATCCGATCGCGGCCGCGTAGCCGAGGTCGCCGAACAGGAACGCCTGCTCGTAGACGAAGTAGATGAGCAGCGACGTGGAGCCGGCCGGACCGCCGCCCGTCAGCACGAAGATGAGGTCGAGACCACCGGTGATGACGCTGACCGTCGCGGTGACGATGACGAAGAAGCTCGTGGGTCGCAGCAGCGGCATCGTGATGAGCAGCAGTCGCTGCCACGCGCTCGCGCCGTCGATCCGGGCGGCCTCGTAGTACTCGCCGGGGATGTCCTGCAGCCCGGCGAGGAAGATGATCATGTAGTACCCCATCTGGAACCACAGGGTCACCACGATCACGGTGCCGAGTGCCAGGGTCGGGTCGCCGAGGAACGAGACGCCCTCGATCCCGAGGGCGGCGAGCAGCTGGGCCAGCACGCCGGTGCGTTCCCCGAGGATGAACTCCCACACGAGCGCGACGACGACGAGGCTGATCACGTAGGGCACGAAGAGCATGCTGCGGATCAGCCCGACCAGCGGGATCCGCTGCTGCACCAGCAGCGCCAGCGCGAGCCCGACCACGTAGAGCAGCGGCACCAGCACCACGAGGTAGGTGAGCGTGATCTGCACGCTGCGCCAGAACTGGGGGTCGCTGCCCATCCGGACGTAGTTGTCGACGCCGGCGAAGGAGATGTTGCCGAAACCGTCGACCGCGAAGAACCCCAGCAGCACCGACAGCAGCATGGGGATCGCGACGAAGACGAGCAGGCCCAGGGTGTCGGGCAGCAGGAACCAGAAGGCGGCGCGCCGCTGGCTGCGCAGCGCCTGTGCCTTCGTGGCGGGCGCGGCGGGCGCACGGCGGCCCGCGGTGCGGGACAGGGCGAGGGTCATCGCAGCTCCGCCCCCTCGTACGTCACGAGATAGCTCTCGATCGCACGGTGCGCCGTCTCGGCCTGCTCGACCGGGTCGGCACCGGCGAGCTGCACGGCCTGGATCGCGTTGGACACCGCCTTGAGCACCGGCGGCGGATAGCGCGGTTCGCCGCGCCCTCCGGGCAGCACCTCGTCACGGAAGTACTGCAGCCAGGGGTTCTCGAACGCGCCGGTGTCGCCGATGGCCTCCGTGACCGATCTCCGGGCCGGGATGTTGCCCTTGCCGACGCCGTTCCACTGCACACCGGCGTCGATCGATTCCTGGCTCATCGACCCGATCGTCGCTGCGGTGAACTGCGCGGCGGCCTCCGGGTCGCGGCCCTTGCTGTTGACGACGAACGCCCAGCCGCCCAGCGAGGTGACCGCCTCACCGCCGGGTGGCGTCGGCAGCGTGAGCACGCCGTACTCGTGGTCGGGTGCGTTCTGCGCGAACGCCTCGACCTGCCACACGCCGGTCTGCCACATCGCGGCGAAGCCGTTGCGGAAGGCTCCCACGACGTCGCCCGCGGCCGGCAGCGTGCGCGGCGCCGCTCCGGTCGAGACGGAGTCGGAGTACAGCTGCAACGCCTGCACGACCGCGTCGGAGGCGAACCCCGACCGCTGCGTGCCCGGGTCGACGACCTCACCGCCTCCCTGCCACATCCAGGGATAGAAGGTGAAGTTCTGGTAGTACGACGGCGTGGTGTCGAGCACCAGCCCGGCCCGCTGACCGGTCGTGAGCCGACGCCCGAGCTCGAGCATGTCCTCCCACGTGGAGGGCAGGTCGGCCTCGGACAGCCCGGCGTCCTCGAGGGCGGCGACGTCGTAGAAGATGGCCAGCGGTTCCTGCTCCATCGGCAGCCCGTAGATCCGGCCGTCGATCGTGCGGGTGGCGAGCGCCTCGGGGTAGTAGTCCTCCACGACGTCGTCGTCGAGGTACGGCGTCAGGTCCTCGAGCACGCCGCCGTTGTAGTAGCGCAGGAAGTCACCGGGCGAGATGAGGAACAGGTCCGGCCCGGCGTTCGAGGCGAACGCGGTGGCGAGCCGGGTGTTGGTGGGGTCGGTGTAGGCAGGGATGAAGACCGGCTCGATCGGCCGCCCGCCGGCCTGCTGCCAGCGGGCCACGGCGTCGAGGAACCAGTCGTTCTGCGCCACCAGGTTGGGCTCGGTCTGGGTGGCCGGGGCGTACTGCTGCCAGAACTGCAGCGGTGAGGACGCCGAGGAGCCGCTGCTGCAGCCGGCAAGCCCCAGCCCGGCCGCCGCTGTGCCGAGGACTCCGACGCGCAGGGCGTCCCGTCTGCTCAGGGAGGTCGTCATGTGGACTCTTCCTCAGAGCACCTCGAGGTCGTCGAGGGACGGCGTGGCAGGCCGAGCTGTGCTCGGTGCGTCGAGGTAGAAGAACGCGGTCGAGGCGATGTCGTCGTGCAGCGGCAGGTAGCGGTGCCCGCTGCGCCAGCCCAGGGCCTGGATGTCCACGGTGAGGTCGGTGGTGAACCGGATCGGGTCCGGCAGGTGCCAGCGGTACATCCCGAACCGTTGCTGCGAGGAGTACAGCCCGTCCGGCCGGATGATCTGGTGCAGCCCGAGGTAGGGCGTCGTGAACTCGGTGTACCCCTGCCCGGGCACGTCGAAGTTCCAGGCGCCACCGAAGTAGTCCTCGGTGCCGGTGCCCGCGATCGTCGGGTACCGGTCAGCGGGGTCGCCGGCATCGCCGTCCATGTAGAACTTGATCTCGCCCTCGCCCCACCACCCGCTGGAGTTCACGCCCCAGGCGAGATAGGTCCCGGCGTAGTGGCCGCGCCCGCGCACGCCGTCGAGCAGCGTGTGGGTGGTGGCGGCCGCGAGCGGGTTGCTGCGGCGCCACTGGGCGTGCAGGCGGCCGTCGGTCGCCACCTCCGCACCGAGCTCGTACGTCACCTGGTAGTACACGACGACGGGCACGTCGGACAGGTTCTCGATCGTCAGGTGCGCGCCGTCGGAGAACGGCATCGGCCAGTAGGAGTTGAAGCCGCCGTGCGGGTTCACGGCCACCACCTGGGAGCTGAGTTGGGCGAACCGGCCCCAGCCCTGGCCGAAGAAGTCACCGACCGGGACCTCGATCGCGGGCTCCGCGCTGCCGTCCCAGAAGGCGCGCAGCAGCAGCCGGCGCCAGTTGTCGGTGTGCGTGGTCAACCACACGTGGGTGATCCGGCCGGCACCCTCGATCCGCGCCAGGTCGTGGGTCGCACCCGGGGCGATCTCGACGCTGGGGGAGACCTTCCACCCGACGCCGAGGTCGCGCGCGGCCGCTGCTCCGGTTCCCTCGGTGGCGCGGCCCCCACCACCCTTGGCGCCCGTGAAGTTCTCGGGGCTGATCGAACGGGTCTCGACGTCGCGCAGGACGGCGATGTCTGCGAAGTGCATGGGGTCACGGCCTCGTGGTCGGGGAGGGGCGACGCGGGAACGCATCACCAGAAATCGATTACCGGACGACCCTAGGCGCGCCCTCCGCGGAATCGCAACCCCGGTATCGCGATGCGGTCGTAGCGTGGGGGCATGGCGACGCTGACCTTCGCGCAGATCCAGGAGCAGGACGGGCTGGCGGACTGGCGGGTGATCCTGGGGGTGCTGCGCGCCAGCTTCGCGACGCCCGACATGTCGACCGGCGTGGAGTTCGTCGGCGCCGTCGTGGCCGCCGCGAACGAGGCGAACCACCATCCCGACCTCGTCCTCACCTATCCGCGCGTGGAGGTGGACCTGGTCACCCACGACGCCGGCGGGCTGACCGTGCGCGACGTCGAGATGGCGCGCACCATCTCCGGCATCGCCGCCGGGATGGGTCTGCAGCCGGAGCCCGGCCGCCGTCAGGTGATGGAGTACGCCATCGACGCCCTCGACATCGACGCCGTCCGCCCGTTCTGGCAGGCGGTCACCGGCCTCCAGCCCGACGCGGACGGCAACCTGCCTGCCGCCGGGGTGGGGCAGGTGGCGCTCTGGTTCCAGCAGATGGACGCCCCGCGTCCCCAGCGCAACCGGATCCATCTCGACGTCGCAGTCCCCGTCGAGGTCGCCGAGCAGCGCGTCGCCGCTGCCGTCGCGGCGGGCGGCAGGCTCCTCAGCGAGGCCGCAGCGCCCGCGTTCTGGGTGCTCGCCGATGCCGAGGGCAACGAGGTCTGCGTCTGCACGAGCGCCGGAAGGGACTGAGCGGTCGGCGAGCAGGGACCGGCAGATGTGTCCGGGATGCGGACCCGTGATCCACGATGTGAGATGGGCCCCGCGGGAAGTTGGGCGAACGGCGTCTGCGGGTCTACAGTGACGAACGTGTCCAGCACCGTGATCGTCGTCGTACTTACCGAGCGCGCCAGCGCGGCGGTCTGAACGTCGACCTCACGCTGAGCGCGCGCCCCTCGATCGCCCACCAGGGCCGAGGGGTTTTTGTATGTCTGCACCCGTTCGACCCGCCGTCTTGAACCGCCCAGGAGGAGCGATGACGACACAGGTCCCGCACCCGGCGCCGCCCAGGCCGACGCCGCCGCGGCCCACGTCCGCGATCCGCGAACCGGCATCCGCTGCCGGGGAGCCCATGTCGGGCGCGGCCGCCGTCGTACGTGCGCTCGAGGCCGTCGGTACCGAGGTCATCTTCGGCATCCCGGGCGGGGCCGTGCTCCCCGTCTACGACCCGCTCTTCGACTCCTCGATGCGGCACATCCTCGTGCGTCACGAGCAGGGCGCGGGTCACGCCGCCACCGGCTACGCCGCCGCCACGGGCCGTGTCGGGGTGTGCATGGCGACCTCGGGTCCTGGTGCCACCAACCTGGTGACGCCGCTCGCCGACGCGCACATGGACTCGGTCCCGATCGTGGCCATCACGGGTCAGGTCGCGGCACCGATGATCGGCACCGACGCCTTCCAGGAGGCCGACATCGTGGGCATCACGATGCCGATCACCAAGCACAGCTTCCTCGTCACCGATCCGGCGGAGATCCCGGCCCGGATCGCCGAGGCGTTCCACATCGCCCAGAGCGGCAGACCCGGCCCTGTGCTCGTGGACATCGCCAAGAGCGCCATGCAGGCCGAGACCCGGTTCGTGTGGCCCACCGAGCTGGACATCCCGGGTTACCACCCGATCACCAAGCCGCACATCAAGCAGGTGCGTGAGGCGGCGCGCCTGCTGGCCACCTCGCGCAGGCCCGTGCTGTACGTGGGCGGCGGCGTGATCCGTGCCGATGCCTCCGAGCAGCTGCGTGCGCTCGTGGACCTCTCCGGTGCGCCCGCGGTCACGACCCTGATGGCCCGTGGCGCGCTGCCGGACAGCCACCCGCAGCACGTGGGCATGCCCGGCATGCATGGCTCGGTGTCCGCCGTCGCTGCGCTGCAGAAGGCCGACCTCATCGTCGCGCTGGGCGCCCGGTTCGACGACCGGGTGACCGGGCGGCTGGACTCGTTCGCGCCGAACGCGACCGTGGTGCACGCCGACATCGACCCTGCCGAGATCGGCAAGAACCGCATCGCTGACGTGCCGATCGTGGGCGACCTGCGGGAGGTGCTCACCGACCTCGCGGCCGAGCTGCGGCGCGAGCACACCCAGCACGGGCTGCCGGACCTCGAGGCCTGGTGGACCGCGCTCGACGACCTGCGCGAGCGCTACCCGCTCGGATGGACACCGACCGCGGACGGTCTGCTGGCACCCCAGCACGTGATCTCGCGGCTGGGCGAGCTGGCCGGTCCCGACGCCATCTACTGCGCCGGAGTGGGACAGCACCAGATGTGGGCGTCGCAGTTCATCCGTTACGAGCGTCCGCGCACCTGGCTGAACTCCGGCGGCCTCGGCACGATGGGCTACGCCATCCCCGCCGCGATGGGCGCGAAGGCCGGCATGCCCGACCGTGAGGTGTGGGCGATCGACGGCGACGGCTGCTTCCAGATGACGAATCAGGAGCTGGCCACCTGCGCGCTGGAGGACATCCCGATCAAGGTCGCGCTGATCAACAACTCCTCGCTCGGGATGGTGCGGCAGTGGCAGACCCTGTTCTACGGGGAGCGCTACTCCAACACCGACCTCAACACCGGTCACGAGACGCGCCGCATCCCGGACTTCGTCAAGCTCGCGGAGGCCTACGGCTGCGTGGGCCTGCGGTGCGAGTCCATCAAGGACGTCGACGCGACGATCAAGAAGGCCCGCGAGATCGACGACCGCCCCGTCGTCGTCGACTTCGTGGTCAGCAGGGACGCCATGGTGTGGCCGATGGTCGCGGCCGGCGTCTCCAACGACGAGATCCAGTACGCCCGGGACATCACCCCGGCCTTCGATCGGGACGAGTGAGCAGATCATGAGCCGACACACCCTCTCCGTGCTCGTGGAGAACAAGCCGGGTGTCCTCACCCGGGTCGCAGCGCTGTTCGCGCGACGTGCCTTCAACATCCACTCCCTCGCGGTCGGGCCGACCGAGCACCCGGACATCTCGCGTATCACCGTGGTGGTCGACGTCGACACGAACCCTCTCGAGCAGGTCACCAAGCAGCTCAACAAGCTGGTGAACGTGCTCAAGATCGTCGAGCTGACCCCGCAGGCCTCGGTGCAGCGCGAGCTGCTCCTGGTCAAGGTGAAGGCCGACGACGCCTCGCGGACCGCCGTGCTGCAGGTCGTCGAGTTGTTCCGCGCGCACGTGGTGGACGTGGCACCGGACGCCGTGACGATCGAGGCCACCGGTGGCGAGGACAAGCTGACAGCGCTGCTGACCGCGCTCCAGCCCTACGGGATCCGCGAGATCGTCCAGTCCGGCGCCGTGGCCATCGGCCGTGGCAGCCGTTCGATGACCGATCGGGCGCTCGAGCGCATCGCTCGCAGCGCCTGACCGACAGAAACGCGGACCGCAACACCCACGAGTCCGCACCACCCCAAAGAAGGAGATTGATCCTGTGGCCGAGCTCTTCTACGACGACGACGCCGACCTATCCCTGATCGCCGCCACGAAGGTGGCCGTGATCGGGTACGGCAGCCAGGGGCACGCGCACGCCCTGAACTTGCGCGACTCCGGTGTCGACGTCCGCATCGGCCTGCGTGAGGGCAGCCCCTCGCGCGAGAAGGCCGAGAACGAGGGCCTGCGGGTGCTCACGGTCGCCGAGGCGACCAAGGAGGCCGACGTCGTCGTCATCCTCGCCCCCGACCAGGTGCAGCGGAACGTCTACGCCGAGGAGATCGAGCCCAACCTCGCCGAGGACGCCACGCTGGTGTTCGGGCACGGCTTCAACATCCGCTTCGGCTACATCAAGCCCAAGGCCGGCAACGACGTCATCATGGTCGCCCCCAAGGGCCCGGGTCACCTCGTGCGCCGCGAGTACGTCGACGGTCGCGGGGTCCCGGTGATCGTCGCCGTCGAGCAGGACGTCTCGGGCAACGCGTGGCCGCTGGCGCTCTCCTACGCGAAGGGGATCGGTGGGCTGCGCGCCGCCGGCATCAAGACGACCTTCACCGAGGAGACCGAGACCGACCTGTTCGGTGAGCAGGCCGTGCTGTGCGGCGGCGCCTCGCAGCTGGTCCAGTACGGCTTCGAGGTGCTGACCGAGGCCGGGTACCAGCCCGAGGTCGCCTACTTCGAGGTGCTCCACGAGCTCAAGCTGATCGTGGACCTCATGTACGAGGGCGGCATCGCCAAGCAGCGCTGGAGCGTCTCCGACACCGCGGAGTACGGCGACTACGTGTCCGGCCCGCGGGTCATCGATCCCCGCGTGAAGGAGAACATGAAGGCCGTGCTGGCCGACGTGCAGAACGGCGCCTTCGCCCAGCGGTTCATCGACGACCAGGACGCCGGCGCGCCGGAGTTCAAGGAGCTGCGCGCCAAGGGTGAGGCGCACCCGATCGAGGCCACCGGCCGTGAGCTGCGCAAGCTGTTCGCGTGGGTGAAGCCGACGGACGCCGACTACCAGGAGGGAAGCGCCTCCCGCTGACCCAGAAGCACGAACGCCCCTCCGGCAGCTCTCGCTGTCGGAGGGGCGTCTTGCTGTGTCGGCTCAGCCCCGGAGGATCGGGAGCTGGAAGGGGTAGCGGTATACCTCACCGTTCCAGGCGCGCAGGGCCCCGATGACCGAGAGCACGACCTGCGCGATGGCCGGGACGACCCACAGCACGATGGCGACCGGGATGCCGACGATCGTGAAGAAGAAGATCCAGGCGGCGATCCAGCACGCCCACACGGTGATGTGGAAGTTGAAGGAGGACGCGGCGGCGTTGCGCACCAGCGGGCTGCGGTCCTTGTAGACGAAGTACAGGATCAGTGGGCCGAGGAAGCTCAGCGATCCGGCGCTCACGATCGCGGCGATGATCGGCGACAGGTGGGCCAACGAGGCGAGGAGGCGGTCGTCGGTGCCGGCGGTGGGATCGACTGCGCGCTGGTCCGGGTTCGGCTGGCCTGACTGCGGCGTTCCCCAGGCAGCCTGCTCGTGCCGTTGGTCTGGCGATGGGTACGTCACGTCTGTTCCTTGCTCGAGGTGAGGGTCCGGGATGTCCGGACCTCTCTAGTGTCCCCGTGGGCGTCGCCTGCGTCGAGCCGGGCAGCCCCCGGGGGTTATCCACCACAACGCGCGAGCACGGGCATCATGTTCCGGTGAGCGACGCACCCGAGCCTGCAGGAACCGACCGGTGGGAGACCCCGACCGGTCTCGCCGAGAACGCGGCAGTGGTGGCGAAGGCGCTCGGCCTGGCCGCGACCGTGCTGGTCGTACCGGCCCTCGCCGTCGGCTCCGCGGCAGGTATGGCCTTCCTCGTGCTCGCGATCCTGGCCGGCGCGGCGGTCGCGGACGTGCCCACCGCGCTCGGGTGGCTCCTGCTCGGCCTCGCGATCGCGGGTCTCGGAACCGCGGCAGCCTTCCTGCTTCGGGCCCGCGCCACCTTCCTGGCCGGTCGCGACCGCGAGGCGCTCGCCGCCGAGCTGGTGGGTCTGGTCGACCTCAGCGAGATTACGACGGCGACCCTCGCCGATCTCGCCGAGCTCACCTCGCGTGGTGCCGGGATCCGCGCGGTCTCGCGCGCACGTGCGCTCTGGCGGATCCTGCGACGGCTCGACGTCGGTGAGCACACGTCACGTTTCGACCGCGCGAAGTGGTTCGTGCCGCCGGAGGTGGGCACCACGTGGCTGCTGGCGCAGATCGTGACCTGGAGTGGGGCGGTGGCGTGGCTGCTGGTCCCCGCCGCGGTGGCACTGCGAGCGGTCGGCACGATCTGATCCGGACGGCCTCTATCGCGGCGGTTCGCGGCGCGGAATGATGGGGCATCCGTCGGCGCCTGCTGCCGTGAACCGGGATACGTCAGTCGGCAGAGGAGGCCCGCCCTGAGCACCACCACCGACTGGTTGACGCCGCTGCGGGAAGAACGTGTCGACCTCATGGGCATGGCGCTGGACGAGCTCCTCGCGCAGCGTGGCCTGCGGGCCTCCGACCGCGCGGTCCTTCGCGAGCTGATCGAGGGGGTGTGGTGGAGCACGCGCACGGCGGCGGAGGCGCTCAGCACCAGCTCCGAGGTCGTCGCGCGGGCCGTGGAACGCGCAGCGGGCTCACCAGCAGCGGTGCCGTTGGCGCTGTACATCCGACTGGTCTGCGAGGCTGCGTGGGACCTGACGTGGGACCACTTCCCGCTGCTGTCGTTGCTGAGCACGGCCGAACGGGCGTGGCTCCTCACGCCACCCTCAGCCGGTAGCGAGGAGCACATCGCGCTGCAGACGATGCTGGCGCTACGTGATGAGCTCACCCTGGAGTCGGCCGGCAGCACCGGCGACCTGGCTGCGATGGTCGAGGCCGCAGCCGACCTGAGCACGAGCCTCGCCGCTCTGGCGAGCATGGCGGGCGTGGTCCCGACGTCGGGCGTGGCCACCCACCTGGCAACCATGCTGGACGATCGTCTGCACTACGCCGAGGCCGTCGGGCTCGCCGCACGGACGGCGAGCCACGCGCTGGCCGGCGAAGGCCGCGATGTCGGTGAGGCCGCCGCGGCGCTGGCACAGCTCCGCGCGGCAGAGGAGTTCTTCGCACCAACCGACGCGGGTGAGGCCTCCGACCATGCCTCGCTCAGCGAGATCCGCGCGCACCGAGCCGCGATCGAGAGCGTCCTGGCAGCGGCGGATCGGGACTGGCTCAGGATCGATGACGGGATGGTGGTGTGCCTGTTCCCCTTCGGACTTCGCCACGCCGAGCAGACGCAGATCGTGGAGGCGGTCAAGAGGCACGCGGCGAGCTGGAGTCTGGGCGGGAAGCATCTGGGCAACCGCCCCACGAGCCTGTTGCTGATCGATGACTGCTGGCGCGGCGACGACCCGCTGCAGCGCCGGTACGACGGCACACAGCTGGACCTGCCGGACCTGCAGCTGCCGGACCTGGGGCAGCAGCCGACGACCGCACGTGTCACGGTGCTGATCTCCCAGCTGGGCAACCACTGCCTGCGCGTCGAGATCCCGCTCGAGAGCGCCATGCCGCACGAGGTCGCCGCGCGCGTCTGGGCGGCCGCTCCCGAGTACGGGCACCTCGGAGAGCTGGGTCGACCGCTCCGGTTCGCTGGTGGTGGCGGGCCCGCAGCCGCATGGCCTCGTCTCGCGGCCTTCGCCAAGGACGTGCTCGACGACCTGACGGCCGCACTGGCGACCACCGATCTCGGACCCGTGGCGCTGAGCTGGCGTCCCGGCATGTTCCACGTCGTGACGACGGTGCGGCAGGCGTCGGTGCTCCCCGGTGGTCGTGCCGAGGACGCCAGCACGCTCGAGGACGCCCGGGCGATCGCCGGCCTGTTCGGCGCCCAGCCCCTGTGCCACCCCTTGCCGTCCGGCTGGGGGTCGGTCGCGCCGTGGGCGCGCTACCAGGTACCCCACGGGACCACGCTCCACTGTGCGGGGCTGACCGACGACGTCGTCCTGGTGACCGAGAACCACACCCTGCTGGCGTCCTTCACCTCGGCGGACTACATGGTCGCGACCGTGGCGCAGGCCGTCGAGTTCGTCGTCAGCCTCGAAGGGATGTTCGCGGCCTGGCAGGACGAGCTGAGCGACTTCTACCTCGGGCTGCGGCCGCACCTGCATCGCCTCGACGCAGCCGACGACGAGGACCCGGACCTGGACGACCTGCAGCGCATCCTGTCCGACCTGCAGCGACGACAGCTGCGGCTGCGCCAGTTCCTGACCTCCGCACGCGTGAACCTGCTGTTCATCGCCGCGCCCGCGCTCGTGACCTCACCGGTGATGCGGCGCACCGTGAGCGACCTGCTCGAGCTGAGCACCGTGTGGCGGCAGCGCGCGGAGTTCACCGACAACGCGGGACAGGCGTTGACGGACCGGGTCACCGACCTCATCGAGAGCTGGAGCCGCCGCAAGGAGGAGAAGCTCGAGAGGCGCAACCGGCTGCTGGTCAACACGCTGCTGGCGGTGCTGGCCGGCATCGGCATCTCGGGGTTGCTGTCGATGGTGCAGGACGGGTTCGCGGTGACAGGGTGGGGCTCGGCCACGCTCGTGGCCCTCGTCCTGGTGGTCGCTGCGCTCGTGGGCGTGATCAGCTACCGCAGCGAGGTCGGGCGCCGCGAGCGGCAGCGTGCGAAGGTGCCAGGCGGCCGGAGGGGCGCGAGCGAGTGAAGCTGCAGAGCCTGACCGACGCGGCTGCCGTGTCCCGGGTCTATGACGACGTCCTCGTGCCCAGCTTCCCGATGTCCGAGCTCGTGACTCGGGACTGGGTGCTCGACGGCGTCGGCGACGGGACCGTCACCGTCGTGGCGGCGTACGAGGGCGAGATCCCGATGGCGGCCGCCGTGACCGAGGTGCTGTCGCCAGGGGTGATGCTGCTCAGCTACCTCGCGACACTGCCCGCCAGCCGTGGTTCGGGGATCGGGTCTCGGCTCCTGGACCGCGTCCGCCAGCAGGTTCGCCGCACCGGGGTGGGGCTGCTCCTGGCCGAGGTGGAGCGCCCCGACTGTCACGCCGGTTCTGCCGAGCACGGCGACCCCACGGCGCGACTGCGCTTCTACGCTCGCCAGGGCGCCGTGGTGCTCGA
Source organism: Pseudactinotalea suaedae (assembly GCF_009733815.1). Classification (GTDB taxonomy): domain Bacteria; phylum Actinomycetota; class Actinomycetes; order Actinomycetales; family Beutenbergiaceae; genus Pseudactinotalea; species Pseudactinotalea suaedae. Next base: position 79,037 of record NZ_WNXY01000007.1, on the reverse strand, counting down.
CCTGCCGTACGTGCAACCGCCGGCCCGACCCGGGGCCGAGCCGGTGCCGGGGATGCTGCTGCTGGCGCTCGAGATCGCGCCCTCGCTGCTCCGCGACGCCGGCGGCTCGATCGACGGCGCTGTCGTGGCTCGCGCCCTCGACGCGATCATGGGGGAGGAGCGCGACGACGGTCCACGGGAGGCGGCGCTGCGCGCTGCGGCTCGCCGCCCAGCGGTGCCGCTGCGTCACACCGAGGAGTGGGCAGCCGTCGAGGACTCCTCCGCCGCGCCTGAATGATGAGACGGTCATCCCAGCACCTGGGACGCTCGTACTAGGCTGCAGCGCATGGCACGCACGATCAAGCTCGCGGTGATCCCCGGTGACGGTATCGGCACCGAGGTGGTGGCCGAGGCCCTCAAGATCCTCGACGCCGCGCTCCAGGGCAGCGACGTGGTGATCGAGCGGACTCCGTTCGACCTCGGCGCCGCGCGCTGGCACCGGACCGGCGACGCCCTCACCGACGAGGACCTCGAGTCGATCAAGGCGCACGACGCGATCCTGCTGGGCGCCGTGGGTGACCCGAGCGTCCCCTCCGGGGTGCTCGAGCGCGGCCTGCTGCTGAAGCTCCGGTTCGCGCTCGACCACTACGTCAACCTGCGCCCCTCGAAGCTGTACCCGGGCGTGCCCAGCCCTCTCGCCAACCCCGGCGACATCGACTTCGTGGTCGTGCGCGAGGGCACCGAGGGCCCGTACGTGGGCAACGGCGGCGCGCTGCGCGTCGGCACGCCGCACGAGATCGCCACCGAGGTCAGCGTCAACACCGCGCACGGCGTCGAGCGCGTGGTCCGTGACGCCTTCGCCCGCGCCCAGGCCCGCCCCCGCAAGAAGCTCACGCTGGTGCACAAGCACAACGTGCTCGTGCACGCCGGTCACCTGTGGCGCCGCACCGTGGAGGCCGTGGCCGCCGAGTTCCCCGAGGTGGAGATCAGCTACCAGCACGTCGACGCCGCCACGATCTACCTGGCGACGAACCCCAGCCAGTACGACGTGATCGTGACCGACAACCTGTTCGGCGACATCCTCACCGACCTCGCGGCCGCGATCACCGGAGGTATCGGCCTCGCCGCCTCGGGCAACGTCAACCCCTCGGGTGAGTTCCCCTCGATGTTCGAGCCGGTGCACGGCTCCGCGCCCGACATCGCCGGCCAGGGCAAGGCCGACCCGACGGCGGCCATCCTGTCGATCTCGCTCCTCCTGGAGCACCTGGGTCTGGTCGAGCCCGCGGCCGCGGTGAGCGCGGCCGTCGAGGCAGACATCCGAGACCGTGCGGGCTCGAGCACCGCCGCGACACGCAGCACCACCGAGATCGGCGACGCGATCGCCGCTCGAGTAGCCGGCTGAGCGCGCCGCCCGGGTGACCGTCCGACCCACCCGCCTCGGCCCGCTCACCCGTTCTCGCCGTCGACGGCGGAACGGGCGCCATGTCACCCCTCACGACATTACGGTGGAGCCATCATGACTGCTGCGACAACCTACGAGGTGCGACCGAGCTCGCACCCCCGCACCCTGGCCGAGCGCACCGCAGCGCTCGCCGACCTCAAGTTCGGGGTCGTCTTCTCCGACCACATGGCACGCGCGACCTGGACGGCGGCCGACGGCTGGCACGACCGCCGCATCGAGGCGTACGGGCCGCTCAGCCTCGACCCCGCGGCCGCCGTGCTGCACTACGCGCAAGAGATCTTCGAGGGTCTCAAGGCCTACCGGCACGCCGACGGCTCGGTCTGGGTGTTCCGGCCGGACCGCAACGCCGCGCGCCTCGCCCGCAGCGCGAACCGGCTCGCGCTCCCCGAGCTGAGCGAGCAGGACTTCCTCGACTCGATCCAGGCGCTGGTCTCGACCGATGCCGAGTGGGTGCCCTCGGTGCCGGGCTCCTCGCTGTATCTGCGGCCCTTCATGTTCGCCTCCGAGGCGTTCCTCGGGGTGCGGGCGGCCAAGCAGGTCGACTACCTCGTGATCGCCTCGCCGGTGGGGCCGTACTTCACCAACGGGTTCCAGCCGCTCGCCATCTGGGTCGACGCCGAGTACAACCGCGCCGGTCCCGGCGGCACGGGCGCTGCCAAGTGCGGCGGCAACTACGCGGCGAGCCTGCTGCCGCAGGCGCTGGCGTACCAGGAGGGCTGCGACCAGGTCTGCTTCCTCGACGCGGCCACCGGCACCTACCTCGAGGAGCTGGGCGGCATGAACGTCTTCCTCGTGAAGAAGGACGGCTCGGTCACCACCCCGGCGCTGGGGACGATCCTGGAAGGTGTCACGCGCGACTCGATCCTGCAGCTGTGCCGCGAGGGTGGCCGCGAGGTGACCGAGCGCCAGATCCCGCTGACCGAGCTGCTGGAGCAGATCGCCTCGGGTGAGGTCGCCGAGGTGTTCGCCTGCGGCACCGCCGCCGTGATCACGCCGATCGGGCGCCTCAAGGGCACGGGCTTCGACGTCACGATCGGTTCCGGTGACGCCGGACCGGTCACCACCGAGCTCTACGAGACGATCACCGACATCCAGTACGGGCGCCGCGACGACGTCCACGGCTGGATGCACCGGCTCGTCTGAGCGCGCCCGGCGGCACGCCGGCTCAGGCTGGGTCTGCCTGGTCGTAGCGCTCGACCACGGCGACGTCGAGCGGGAAGGTGATCGGGAACTCGCCGAACAGCAGCCGCCCGGCCGCCTGCGCCGACTCGCGGACGGCCGTGGCGACCGCCTCCGCCTGCTCGGCGGGTGTGTGCACCACGATCTCGTCGTGCAGGAAGAACACGAGGTGGGGTCGGCCCTGACCCGGCAGGTCGGTCGCGCCGTCGGCGGCCGTGGCGCTCATCGAGCGCAGCCGACGGCGTAGCTCGGCCATCCAGCACAACGCCCACTCCGCCGCCGTTCCCTGGACCACGAAGTTGCGTGTGAACCGGCCCCAGTTGCGCGCCTGGGTGCGGGCGCGACGCTCGTCTGCCTCGTTCGCCTCCACCACGGCGGCCGCGTGCTGCGCGGTCCGCCACGACTCGCCCGGCGCCGGTGAGGTGCGGCCCAACCACGTGCGGACCGTGCCGCCGCGCTCGCCGACGCGGGCCGCGTCGTCGACCAGGCCGAGCGCACGCGGATAGGCCTGGCGAAGCCGGGGCAGCACGACCCCGGACTGGCCGGTGGTGCCGCCGTAGAGGGCACCGAGCATCCCGACCTTCGCGTGGGGTCGGGTGTCGACGACACCGGCGTCCACCAGCCCGGCGTACAGGTCGCGGTCCTGCCCGGCGGCCGCGAGCTCGGTGTCGTGCGCCATCGCCGCCAAGACGCGCGGCTCGATCTGGGCCGCGTCGGCGACCACGAGCCGCCATCCCGGGTCGGCGACCACGGCGGCGCGCAGCGACTTCGGGATCTGCAGCGCACCGCCGCCGTTGGTCGCCCAGCGGCCGGTGACCACGCCGCCGGGCACGTAGTCGGTGCGGAACCGGTCCGCGCGGCCACCGGTGCCGGGCTCCACCCAGGTGTCGAGCCACGTCCACCCGTTCGCGCTGAGCAGCCGTGCGAGCTTCTTGTACTGCAGCAGCGGAGCCACGACCGGGTGGTCGGAGCGCGAGATCTCCCACTTGGACGTCGAGGTGACGTCCAGACCGTTGGCGCGCAAGGCCCGCAGCAGCTCGACGGGGGAGTCGGGGTTGAGGTGCGGCGCGCCCAGGTGACCGGCGATCTCGACGGCGAGCCGCTCCAGCACCTGCGGCCGGTAGCCGGCGGCGGGGCGCGGCCCGAGCGCCGCGGTGAGGAGCGCGTCGTGCCGGCTGCGGGACCAGGGGAGCCCGTCGGCGCGCATCTCGACGGCGATCAGCGCACCCGCCGACTCCGCGGCCAGGAGCAGGCGCAGCCGGCCCGGCTCGGGCGAGCCCGCCACCGCAGCCTGTTGGCGCGCGTGCTCGGCCGCGACGTCGGCAGGGCTCACGTCGGTCGCGAGGTCGAGCTCGTCCAGCAGCGTGCGCTCCGCGGTGGGCGCCGGACCGACGTCGAGCCAGATCGGGCCGGCAGGCGCCTCGGGTGCGGCGAGCTGCAGGATCCGGCCGCACAGCCTCAGGTCGACGCACCGCGCGGGGCGAGCACCCGCCGCGAGCAGCCGCGGGTAGCAGGTGGCCGTGTCGGGCCAGATCCACCGGGCCTCAGGCTCGATCCGCGCGATCTCGGCCGCCTGCTGCCATGTCAGGCGCTCGCTCGCGGCGCCGTCCGGCGCGACCGCGACGCCCGCACCGCTCGGCACCGCGATCACATCCACAGGGGCACGCTACGGGGCGGCGCCGCCCTCGTCGCTCGCCCGATCCTGGAGGACCTCGGACTATTGACGAGGTGAAGAAAGGTGACCACAATGTCGAGGGTGCAGAGCAGCACCGACCGCGTGGACACCGCGACCTTCGCCACTCACGGAGCCTCGGCCCGGGCCGTCATCCGTGAGCTGCTGGTGCATGGTGCGCTGCCCCGCGCCGAGCTCGCGCGCCGGCTGCAGCTCTCACCCGCGGCGCTCACGCGAGTCACGCGTGAGCTGCTGGACACCGGCACGATCCGTGAGTCCGGAGCAGCCTCGGCCGGGACCGGCGGTCGCCCCGGCACGCCGCTGGAGGTGAGCGTGGAGCGCCACCAGATGGTCGGGATCAAGGTCACCGGCGACGGCGTCTACGGGGTCCGGACCGATGCGCTGGGGCACGTGCAGGGCAGCGCCCAGCGGCAGCTCGCCTCGACCGACGTCGACGACGTCACCCACACGATCGTTGACCTGGTGAACGAAGTGGCCGCCGACGCACCCGTGGAGGCGATCGGCGTCGGGCTCGCCGGCACCATGTCGCGCTTCGACGACCGGGTGCGGCGCAACCTCTACCTCGGATGGGACGACGTGCCGCTGGGCGCGGCTCTCGAGCACGCGTGCGGGCTTCCCACCGTCATCAGCAACGACGTCCGCGCGCTCACCGCCGGCGTGCACTGGTCGGGGCCGGCGCGTGGCCATGACGACGTCGCCGTGGTCACCACCGGGGTGGGGGTCGGGATCGGGCTGGTGATCGAGGGCCGCACGGTCGCCGGGACCCGCGGCAAGGCGGGCATGATCGGTCACCAGCGCATCAGCGACTCGGGACCGATCTGTTCCGAGGGGCACCGCGGCTGTGCCGACAGCTACCTCACCACGGGCGCGATCACCCGGGCGGTCGCCGTCGCCCACGGTGAGCCGTCGATGACCCTCGAGCGCGTCTGTGCGCTGGCCGACGACGGCGACGCCGCGGCACGCCGTGTCCTCGCCGACGCCGGCCGCGCGCTGGGTGCGGTCGTGGCCGGCCTCGTGAACGCCCTCGACCTGCCCAACGTCATCCTCGCGGGCGACGGGCTGCCTGCGGTCATGCGCGCCCGGCCCGAGATCGAGGAGTCGCTCGCGCTCCACCTCGATCGGTACGCGTCACCGCCCGACGTCCAGCTCCTCGTCTCGGACTTCGACGAGTGGGCGCGCGGGGCCGCCGTCGTCGCGTGCCAGTGGCTGCTGCTCGAACCACCGCGCTGGGTCGGCACCCGCCGGCCCGGGGTGCGAGCCCGCGGTCGAGATCGCGATCGACGACGCCGCAACGACGCCGTCCCGATCGAGGCGTAACAGCTGTGCCCACCACGCAAGGAGGACCGATGACCACCGCCGCACCACCGACCGGCGCACGTCGACGCCGACGCGACGACACCCGGCTCGCGCTGCTGTTCATCGCACCCGCGACGATCGGCCTGCTCGTCTTCTACTTCTGGCCGCTGCTGCGCGGCGTCTGGCTGAGCTTCACCTCCTGGGACGTGCTCACCCCGGCCACGTTCATCGGCGTGGAGAACTACACGACGATGTTCGCCGACCCGGTGTTCTGGAACGCGCTCCGGGTGACCGCGTTGTACGTGGTCATCAACATCGGCGTGCAGACCGTGGTCGCGCTCCTGATCGCCGTGCTGATGCAACGGCTCAGCCAGTCGATCCTGCTGCGGTCCCTCGTGCTGACGCCCTACCTGGTCTCCAACGTGGTCGCCGCGCTCGTGTTCCTGTGGATCCTCGACTTCCAGCTGGGTGTCGGGAACAACATCCTGGAAGGTCTCGGCCTCGACCGGATCGGGTTCTTCACCTCCGAGAGCTGGGTGATCCCGACGATCGCGCTCGTCAACGTGTGGCGGCACATGGGTTACACCGCGCTGCTGATCTTCGCCGGGCTGCTCGCGATCCCGCCGAACATGTACGAGGCCGCCCGGGTCGACGGGGCCTCCGAGATCCGTTCGTTCTTCGCGATCACGCTGCCGCTGCTGCGGCCGATCCTCGGGCTGGTGCTGATCGTGTCCGTGATCGGCTCGTTCCAGGTGTTCGACACGGTCGCCGTGACCACGAGCGGCGGTCCGGTCGACGCCAGCCGCGTGCTCCAGCTCTACATCTACGAGAAGGCGTTCGCGCAGTTCGACTTCGGGTACGCCTCGGCGCTGAGCGTGGCGCTGCTGCTGCTCTTGATGATCGTGACCTTCCTGCAGTACCGCGTCACGCGCGCGGGCCAGTCGGACCTGAGCTGAGGGGCTGAGATGACACAGGCAGTCGCGGGCACCGCCCGCAACCAGCGCTCCCGCCGTCGGGCTCGCACGAGCCCGGGCCGCGTGCTCGCGTGGGTCGTGATGATCATCATCCTCGTCGTGACCCTGTTCCCCTTCTACTGGGTGCTGCGCACGGCGCTGTCCAGCAACGCCGCGCTCTACGTCGACCCGTCGGCGCTCGGCCCGGTGGGGCTGGGGTTCGGGGCCTTCGCGCGCGTCTTCGGGCAGCAGTCGGTCGAGGAGGCGATCGCCCAGGGCGGCTCCGGTGCCTCGATCGACTTCTGGCTCTACCTGCGGAACTCGATCGTCGTGGCCACCGCCGTCACCCTCTTCCAGGTCTTCTTCTCCGCGATGGCGGCCTACGCGTTCTCGCGACTGCGCTGGCGCGGGCGCAACCAGGTGTTCAGCCTGTTCCTGCTGTCGCTGATGGTGCCGACGATCTTCACGCTGCTGCCGAACTTCCTCCTGATCCGTCAGCTCGGCCTCATCGACACGCTGTTCGGCATCATGCTGCCCGGGTTGTTCATGACGCCGTTCGCGATCTTCTTCCTGCGGCAGTTCCTCATGAACATCTCCACCGAGGTGGAGGAGGCCGCCCAGATCGACGGCGCCAGCAAGGCGCGGGTGTTCTTCGTGCTCGCGATCCCGATGACCGTGGGACCGATCGCGACGATCGGGATCCTCACCTACATCAACTCCTGGAACGACTACTTCTGGCCGCTGATGGTCTCCTACACGGACGACTCGCGCGTGCTGACCGTCGCTCTGGGCAACTTCAACGCCCAGACACCCCAGACCGGCCCCGACTGGGCGGGTCTGATGGCCGCGACCCTCGTCGCCGCCCTGCCGATGCTGGTGCTGTTCATGGCCTTCGCCCGTCGGATCGTCAGCTCCATCGGGTTCAGCGGAATCAAGTGAGGTGTTCACGATGACGAATGTGCGGAACCGGACCCCCGACCGGACCACGACCCGGACCACGAAGACCGACGCGAGCCCTCGCCGTCGCCGGCTCGCGGCGGCGACGCTCGTGACCGGCCTCGCCGCGCTGACCGCGGCGTGCGCGGCCGGCCCGAACGCCGGCAGCGGGACCACGGCGCTCGACTACTGGTTGTGGGACGCCAACCAGCTGCCCGCCTACCAGGCGTGCGTCGACGCCTTCGAGGAGGAGAACCCGGACATCGAGGTGCGCGTCAGCCAGTACGGGTGGGACGACTACTGGCAGAAGCTCACGGCGGGGTTCGTCGCCGGCGCGGGGCCGGACGTGTTCACCGACCACCTGACCCGGTACCCCGAGCTGGCGGGCCGCGAGCTGCTGCTGGATCTCAACACGCTCGAGGCCACGGCCGACGTCGACCCCGACACCTACCAGCCGGGCCTCGCCGAGCTCTGGGTCACGCCCGAAGGCGGCCGCTACGGCCTTCCCAAGGACTTCGACACGATCGCCCTGTTCTACGACCTCAACGTCCTGACCGAGGCGGGGATGAGCCCCGAGGACCTCGAGGGACTGACGTGGAACCCCGATGACGGGGGAACGTTCGAGGACGTCATCGCCCACCTGAGCATCGACGCCAACGGGGTCCGGGGCGACGAGGAGGGCTTCGACCCGCAGAACGTCCAGACCTACGGGATGGCCTCGAACGGGTCCGGCGGTGCGGAGGGGCAGACCCAGTGGTCCTGGCTCGCCGCCTCGACCGGGTGGACGTTCACCGACCAGCCGGTGTGGGGCACCGAGTACCACTTCGACGACCCGCGGCTGCACGAGACGCTCGCCTGGTACTTCGGGCTCGTCGAGAAGGGGTTCATGGCGCCGTACGAAGAGGTGGGCACGGCCCCCAACCCCACGCAGGCGCTCGGCTCAGGGCGTGCGGTGCTCTCGTCGAACGGGTCGTGGATGATCCGCAGCTACACCGGGCTGGAGGGCATCGACCTCGGCGTCGCGCCGCTGCCCGCCGGTCCGGTGGGGACCCCGATGTCCATGTACAACGGTCTCGCCGACTCGATCAGCGCGCAGACCGAGAACCCCGAGGAAGCGGCCCGGCTGGTGGCGTTCCTCGGTTCGGAGGCGTGCCAGGTGATCGTGGGGGAGGCCGGCGTGGTGTTCCCGGCGATCCCCGCCGGGACCGACGCCGCGGTCGAGGCGTTCGCGGACCAGGGCGTCGACGTGCAGCCGTTCACCGACCTCGTGGACGCGGGGCACACGTTCTTCTTCCCGGTCACCGACGGCTACGGGTCGATCTCCGCGCTGATGACACCCGTGATGGACGAGATCTACATCGGCAGCCGGGACCCGGCGACCCTGGCGGACCTGAACGAGCAGGTGAACGAGCTGATCGGATGAAGGGAGGCCCCGTCTGCCCGGGAGCGGGCAGACGGGGTCGCCGCCCACCGTGTGGCATGATGGCGCGGTGGCACACCAGGCTCACACACAGCTCATTATCGGCTAGCGCGCACGGGACACCCCGAGCGCGCAGACCTCCCCACCCGGGAGGTCTTTTTGTTGCCGGGGCCACCTCTTCCCGGTGACGGGCAGATGATGGACGCGGGACCACCCCACCCGCGCAGCGAAGGAACGAGACCTACGGGCGGCGAGCGACGCCGTCGTCCGGAAGAAGGCAACGATGAGTACCAGCCCGGTTCCCGTGGACTCCGGTGACCTCGACGTGCACGTCTACGACACCACGCTGCGCGACGGCGCCCAGCAGGAGGGCATGAACCTCTCGGTGGGCGACAAGCTCGCCATCGCGGCGCTGCTCGACGAGCTCGGGGTGGGCTTCATCGAGGGCGGCTGGCCGGGTGCGGTGCCCAAGGACACCGAGTTCTTCCAGCGGATGGAGAAGGAGGTCGAGCTCGTCAACGCCGAGCTGGCCGCCTTCGGCGCCACCCGCAAGGTCGGCATCCGGCCCCACGAGGACCCGCAGGTCCGGGCGCTGCTCGACTCCGGTGCCGCGGTCATCACGCTGGTCGCCAAGAGCGACATCCGCCACGTGGAGCGGGCGTTGCGGACCACCGGCGAGGAGAACCTCGCGATGATCGCCGACACGGTCGCGTACCTGCGTGACGCCGGCCGTCGGGTCTTCGTCGACGTCGAGCACTTCTTCGACGGCTACCGGTTCGACCCCTCCTACGCGCTGCGCGCGGTCACGACGGCGTTCGAGGCCGGTGCCGAGGTCGTCGCGCTGTGCGACACCAACGGCGGCATGCTGCCGAGCTGGGTGAGCGAGGTCGTGGGCAAGGTCCGCGCGGAGACCGACGGCCGCCTCGGCATGCACGCCCACAACGACTCCGGCTGCGCGGTGGCGAACTCGATCGCCGCGGTCGAGGCCGGCGCGCGGCACATCCAGGGCTGCATCAACGGCTACGGCGAGCGGACCGGCAACGCGGACCTGCTCTCCGTCGTCGCCAACCTCGAGCTCAAGACCGGGCGCGCGCTGCTCCCCGCGGGCGGGCTGACCGAGATCACGCGGATCGCGCACGCGATCAGCGAGCTCACCAACATCGCCCCGTTCGCGCGGCAGCCCTACATCGGGGCGAGCGCGTTCGCGCACAAGGCGGGGCTGCACGCCTCGGCGATCCGCGTCGACCCCGACCTGTACCAGCACGTCGACCCGCGCGCGGTGGGCAACGACATGCGGATGCTCGTCTCCGACATGGCCGGGCGTGCCTCGATCGAGCTCAAAGGACGGGAGCTCGGCTTCGACCTCGCCGGGCAGGGCGACCTGCTCGGCCGCGTCACCAACCGCGTCAAGGACGCCGAGGCCAACGGCTACACCTACGACGCCGCCGACGCCAGCTTCGAGCTGCTGCTGCGCGAGGAGATGGACGGCCGGCGGCCCTCGTACTTCACGCTGGAGTCCTGGCGGGCGATCGTCGAGCACGGCGCGCACGCCGACGAGGTCGATGCCGAGGCGACCGTCAAGCTCCGCACGGGCGACCGCCGCGTGGTGAGCACCGGCGAGGGGAACGGACCGGTGAACGCCCTCGACCACGCGCTGCGGCAGGCGCTCGTGGGCGCCTACCCCGAGGTGGACGAGTTCGAGCTCATCGACTACAAGGTCCGCCTGCTCGACAGCTCCCACGGCACCGACGCGGTCACGCGCGTGCTGATCGAGATGACCGACGGCGAGCACACCTGGAACACGGTCGGCGTCGGCCCGAACATCCTCGAGGCCTCCTGGGAGGCTTTGGTCGACTCGATCACCTTCGGCTTGCTGCACCGTGGTGTGGGCGCCGCGTCATGACCGGCACCGCCGCTGTGATCGGACCGCAGGAGCCGCCGGCGATCCACCTGATGTCCTTCAACGTCCGCTGTGACGCCGGCTCACCGGCCGGGCACCCGGACCACTGGCCGACCCGCGCACCGCTGCTGAGCCGGCTGCTCGCGACCGAGCAGCCGGCGCTGATCGGCGTCCAGGAGCCGATGGGGCACCAGCTCGACGTGATCCGCGGCGGGCTCGGGGACCGCTACCGCATGGTGGGCGTGAGCCGCGACATCGACCCCGCGGACGAGCACTCCTCGATCTTCTACGACATCGCCCGCTTCGAGGCGATGGAGACCGGCCAGTACTGGCTCTCGGACACGCCGTCCGTGGTGGGCTCCGCGGGCTGGGGTGCGACGCTCCCACGCATCGTGGTGTGGGCCCGGCTGCGCGACCTCGCCACCGGCCGGACGCTGCTCCACGTCAACTCGCACTTCGATCACGCGTCCGGGCAGGCGCGCACCCGCAGCGCCGCGGTCGTGGCCGACCAGCTCCGCGCCGCCGGGGAGTCGGTGGACGCGGTCGTGTTCACCGGCGACACCAACGCGGCGGCGGAGCGGTCCGAGGCCTACCGCGTGCTGCTGGAGGGGACCGGCCTTCGCGACGCGTGGCTCGACGCCGCCGATCGGCGCACGCCCGCGATCGGCACGTTCACCGGCTACCAGGCCCCCGTACCCGACGGTGACCGCATCGACTGGGTGCTCGTCGGCGGCAAGGTTCAGGTCCGAGCGGCGGCGATCAACCCCGCGGCCGAGGGCGGTGCCAGCCCGAGCGACCACGCCGCGGTCCACGCGGTGCTCACGCTGGGCTGACCCGACCCCGCCCTGACATCGGTCAAGGGGGACGGGCCGCCTAGGCTGGGCGGGTGCGTGGTGAGTACAAGGTGCCGGGTGGCAAGCTCGTGGCCGCGGACGTCGAGATCGCCGACGGCGTCCTGCGTGAGGTCCGTGTCAGCGGTGACTTCTTCGTCGAGCCCGACGAGGCGCTCGAACGCATCGACCGTGCGCTGACCGGCCTCGCCGAGGACGCCGACGTGGCGACCTTGTCCGCGGCGGTGCGCGACGCCGTCGGGGAGGCCCAGATGATCGGGTTCACGCCCGAGGCGGTGGCGATCGCGGTGCGGCGCGCGCAGGGGCGCGCGTCCGGCTGGGGGGACCACACGTTCGAGATCGTGCACCCCGGGCCGCTGATGCCGCTCATGCACCTCGCGCTCGACCAGGTGCTGCTCGAGGAGGTGGGTGCGGGACGCCGCGCGCCCACGCTGCGGATCTGGGAGTGGGGCGGACCGGCGGTCATCATCGGCAGCTTCCAGTCGCTGGCCAACGAGGTGGACGAGGCGGCCGCGCAGCAGCACGGCATCGAGGTGGTGCGCCGCATCTCGGGGGGCGGCGCGATGTTCGTGGAGCCCGGCAACTCGATCACGTACTCGCTGTACGTGCCGGGCTCGCTCGTGGACGGGCTCTCCTTCGAGCGGTCCTACGCGTTCCTCGACGACTGGGTGCTCGGCGCGTTGCGCGAGCTCGGCATCGACGCCAGCTACGTGCCGCTCAACGACATCGCCTCACCCGAGGGCAAGATCGGCGGTGCCGCGCAGAAGCGGCTCGCGGGCGGTGCGGTGCTGCACCACGCCACGATGTCCTACGACATCGACGCCGACAAGATGCTGCAGGTGCTCCGGATCGGCCGAGAGAAGCTCTCGGACAAGGGCACCAAATCTGCTCAGAAGCGGGTCGACCCGATGCGCCGCCAGACCGGGATGTCGCGTGCCGATGTCATCGAGGCGATGGTCGGGCACTTCCGGCGCCGCTACGACACCGTCGAGGGTGAGATCACCGCCGCCGAGTACGCGCGCGCCGACCAGCTGGTCGCCGAGAAGTTCAGCACCCCGGACTGGCTCGCGCGCGTACCCTGAGCGGCCGGCGTGATCAGGCGGGGCTCTGACCCGCGGACTCCTGCTCGGCGACCTTGGCCCGGACCTCGTCCATGTCGAGCCCGCGCACGGCCTCGACCAGCTGGTTCAGCTGTGCCTTGGGCAGCGCCCCGGCCTGGTTGAACACCAGGATGCCGTCGCGGAACGCCATCAGCGTGGGGATCGCGGTGATGCCGGCCTGGCCGGCGAGCATCTGCTCGGCCTCGGTGTCGACCTTCGCGAACGTGATGTCCGTGTTCTGCTCGGACACCGCGTCGTAGATCGGTGCGAAGCTCTTGCACGGGCCGCACCAGTCGGCCCAGAAGTCGACGAGCACGATGCCGCCGCCCTCGATGGTGTCGTTGAAGGTCTCGGTGGTGATGTCGACGGTGGCCACAGCTCTCCTTGTTCGTGGGGTCTGTGGGCGTAACGGGCGCCGCGGTACAGGTATTCCGCCTCAGGCGGGCGCGGGCCGCGAGCCGAACACCGCCGACCCCACGCGCACCATGGTCGCGCCGGCGGCGATCGCGATCTCGAGGTCGCCGCTCATCCCCATCGACAGCTCGTGCGCCTCGCCCGTGCCGACGGCGTCGCTCGCCAGCACCTGGTCGCGCACCTCGGCGAGGCCCTGGTAGGAGGCACGGACCCGACCGGTGTCGGTCGAGTTGGCGCCGATGGTCATGAACCCGGTGAGCCGCAGCCAGGGGAGGGCCCCGACGGCCGCGGCGAGGTCGAGCACCTCGTGGGGCGCGATCCCGTACTTGGAGTCCTCGCCCGAGGTGTTGACCTGGATCATGACCTCGAGCGGGGTCTGCGCGCTGTCGGCCTCCGCGAGCCGCGCACGGGCACGGTCCAGGCGTTCCGCCAGCGCGGCGGTATCGACGCTCTGCACGCAGTCGACCCAGCGCAGCACGGCATTGACCTTGTTCGACTGCAGGTGGCCGATGAAGTGGGTGCGGTGCTCGAGGTCGACCAGGTCGGGCTCGATCGCGGTCAGCTCCTGCGCGCGGTTCTGCCCGAGCAGGGGGTAGCCGGCGGTGATCGCCTCCCGCACCCGTTCGGCGGTGACGGTCTTCACGGCCAGCAGCACCGCGACCTCCGCGGGGTCTCGGCCCGCCTCGCGTGCCGCCGCGTCGACCCGGGCGCGCACCCGCGCGAGGGCCTGGGGGACGTCCTCGCTCACCCCGCGAGACTACCGGCGGTACCTGATCCCGGGGGCACGGCTATTCGTCGGTGACGCGGATGCCCAGCTCGGAGGCCAGCGCCGGCAGCGCGCTCGCCGCGTCGGAGCGGCCGAGCCGGGCGCCGCGCAGCCCCGCCACGCCGGTGATCCCCTCCATCGTGCAGCCGCTGAACGAGACGTCGGAGCAGCGCACGCCCGCGAACCGAGCACCCGTGAGGTCGCAGTCCACGAACCGCACGCGGACCAGGCGGGCCTCGGACAGGTCGAGGTCACGCAGCCGGGTCTTCGTGAACGTGACGTCGGTCCAGGTGCTGCCGTGCGCCGACAGCTCCTCGGCCACCGCCTCGGTCACGTCCAGCTGCCGCCAGCGGGAGCGGAGCCACTGGCTGCCGGTCAGCCGGGCGCCGTCGAGCGTGCAGCGCACGAGCGCGGAGTCCGTGGTCATCACGCCAGCGAGGTCGGCGCCGTCGAGCGCGCAGTCGATGAACGAGGTGCGCGTCCAGGTGCCGCCGCTGGCACGCAGCCGCGTCAGCGTGGAGGACTCCACCGCCACCTCGTCGAGCTCGGCGGCGATCCACACGGCGCCGTCGAACGCGGCGGCGGAGGTGGTGGTCCCGGCCGGGGGGAGCGCGGTCACGGGGTGGTGGCCGTGACCTCGGCGACGAGGCTGCGGCCGTGGTAGTCGAACACCAGCACCACCCAGGTGCCGGCGGCGAGGTCCTGCTCGAGCAGCGGGTCACGGCTGTCGGCGTCGCGGTCGTCGTTGATGTACTCGCGATCGCCGTTGCCGATGACGAGGATCACGGCGTCGGGCTCGTCGTTGTCCGAGGTCGGGACAGCGGTGACGTCGATGGCGGTGGCTCCTGCACCGGTGACGGTCAGCGAGCCCGCCCAGAAGCCGTCCTCGGCCGCCTGCACGTCCACGGTGTCCCCGGAGGTGAGCGCGTCGGTCACCTCGGTCGCCGCGATGTCGAAGGTGACCTCGGCGCTGTTGCGCTCGTCGACGCGGACCTCGTAGGTCCCGGCGGTCAGCGTCGCCGCCGCCAACGGGTCGAGTCCGCTGCCACCCATCGCGAGCGTGGCGTCGCGGTCGTCGTTGGCCGCGACCGGGTCGCCGCCGCCCTCGGGGACGATGGCGATGCGCAGGTCGTCCTCGCGGCGCTCGCCGCGGGCGTCGACGAGGATCGTCGCGTCGGCGTCGAGCGTGAGCATGCCGACCCACAGACCGGCCTGGGGGACCGTGGCGCTCGTCGAGGTGCCGAGGTCCAGCTCGGCGGTGACGGTCTCGCCGCCGTCGGTCGGCTGGGTCGTCCCGGCCCCGGTGGGGTCGTCGACGGGTGCACCCTCGGGACCGAAGGCCCACCAGCCGACGCCGACAACGAGCATCACCACCAGGACGCTCGCGGCGATCAGGGCCCAGACGCTCGCGCGGGAACGCTTGCCGCCGCCGCTGAACTCCTGGGTCTCGCCGTCGCCGGCCTGTGCCGGGGCGGCCGGCCAGCCCCGCGTCGAACCGACCGGGACCGGTGGCGCCATGAGGTCGGGGTGAGGGCCGCTCCGGCTGGCGACCAGGTACGGGTAGTCGGCGGACGCGGTGCTCGACCCGTGCAGCTCTGCCTGCCGGGGTGCGATCGGCGTGAAGTACTCGGTCCAGGAGTCGCCGTCCCAGTACCGCTGACGGTTCTCGCCGTCGGGGTCGGGGTACCAGCCCGCGGCCTTGTCGCTCACCCCGCCCATGGTAGGTGGCCACGCCGGTCGCCCGGCGTCACGGCTGCGGGCAGAGGTTCCCGATAGCGTGCTGCACCAGGCGACCTCGAGGGGACGAGATGACCGACGGCGACTGGGCCATCGTGACGAAGGACCTGCGCAAGAGCTACCGGGGACGGGCCGCCGTCGACGGCCTCGACCTGCGAGTCCCTGCGCACGGCGTCCACGGCTTCCTGGGGCCCAACGGCTCCGGCAAGACCACCACCATCCGGATGCTGCTCGGGCTCGTCCGGGCGGACTCGGGGCGGATGCGGATCTTCGGGACGTCGGTGCCGCGTGCGCTGCCGGAGGTGATCAACCGGGTGGGAGCGATCGTCGAGTCGCCGAAGTTCTTCCCCACCTTCACCGCGCGACGCAACCTCGACCTGCTGGCCCGCGCGATCGGCGCGCCGCGTACCGCCGTCGAGGACGTGCTGGACCGGACCGGGCTCCGCGACCGCGCGAACGAGCCGTACCGCGGCTACTCCCTGGGCATGAAGCAGCGGCTGGCGATCGCCGCGACCCTGCTGAAGTCGCCCGACCTGCTGATCTTCGACGAGCCGACCAACGGGCTCGACCCGGCCGGGATCCACGAGATCCGCGGGACCATGCGGAGGCTGGCCGACGAGGGCCACGCCGTGCTGGTCAGCAGCCACATCCTCGCCGAGGTCGAGCAGGTGGCCGACACGGTGTCGATCATCGGCCGTGGTCGCTTGCTCGCCTCGGGGTCGGTGGCCGAGGTCGTGGGGGACCGTTCGGGTGCGGTGCGGGTGGGCATCGCCGATCCGGACGGCGCCGCCCAGGTGCTCGGCACCGCCGGCCTGGTCGTGCGTCGCGACGGCGAGGCCCTGGTGGTGGAGGGGGAACGGGATCCGGCGCGGGTCACCTACCTGCTCGCGCAGCAGGGTCGGTACGTGAACAGCCTGAGCCAGGTCGGCGCCGGGCTGGAGTCGGTGTTCCTCGAGCTCACCTCGGGGCACGAGCTGGGCGCGCCGCCGCACGTGGCACCCGAGGGAGGTGAGCGGTCATGAGGCTGCTCGGGGTGGAGCTGACGCGGTTGCGGTCGCGGCTGGCCATCGTGCTCCTGCTCTCGATCGGGCTGGCGAGCACGGCCCTGTTCGCGTGGGCGGCGTTCGGCTCGGCACAGCCGATGACCGACGCCCAGCTCGCGGAGGCCGAGACGCAGTGGGAGCTCGCTCGCCAGGACTGGGAGGAGACCGGTGACGAGCAGGTCGCCTCGTGCGAGGAGGCCGAGGCTGCAGAGTCCGAGGCCGCCGGCGAGGAGCTCGACTTCGGGTGCGACGAGCTGGCGCCGCAGCGCGAGTGGTTCTTCTGGCAGCCGCCACCGTTCGACGAGTTCGTCGGCGCGGCATTGTCGTCAGGGCAGATGATCCTGTGCCTGGTCGCGCTCATGGTGGGCGTCACGTTCGTGGCAGCGGAGTTCGCCAGCGGCTCGATCGGGACGTGGCTGACGTTCGAGCCGCGCCGGATCCCGGTCTTCGTCTCGAAGATCGGCGCGACCGCCCTCGCGGGCCTGCTGTTCGGACTGGTCTGGACCGCCCTGTTCATGGCGGCCAACGCCGCCGGCTACGCGCTGGCAGGCAGCGAGGTGACGATCGCCGCCACGCAGGTCCACACGGTGGCGCGTGCGGCGGTGCTGGCCATGGCGGTCGCGGTGGCCGGTGCCGGTCTCGCCTTCGTGGTGCGGCACACGGCGGCTGCGCTCGGCATCGCGATCGGCTACCTGATCGGCGTCGACATGATCCTGCTGGGCGCCGTGGTGCCGGGTGGACAACGATGGACGCTCGTCAACAACATCACCGCCTGGATCACGGGGCGGCCGGTGTCCTACTACGAGGACAGCTGCACCGTCGAGGCGGGCGGGACGGTGTGCGACTGGGTCGAGCGCACGGTCTCGATGTCGCAGGGCGGCGTCGTCACCCTCGCGATGGTGCTCGTCGTCACGGTGGTCGCACTTCTCACCTTCCGGCACCGCGACGTCTAGGTCTACCGCGCCAGCAGCTGACGCACGAACCCGGCGATGCGGTCCGGCTTCTCCTCGGCCATGAAGTGACCGGCGTCGATCGCCTCGTAGGTGAAGTCGGGCGCCCAGGCGCCCCAGATCTGCGTGGGGTCGAAGCCGAGCTGGCTTCCCCAGTCCTGGGAGACGACGGCGACCGGCATCGCGAGCTGGCGTCCGGCGGCGCGGTCGGCTCGATCCATGTCGAGATCGACGCTCGCGGTGGCCCGGTAGTCGGCGACGATCGAGGGCACCGCGTTGGAGGAGGACCGGACGTAGTGCTGCCGCAGCTCGGGCGAGAACGTGGTCCCGGAGGGGTCCCAGGCGTCCAGGAAGGAGGCGAAGAACTCCTCGGCCACGGCGCCGATCATCTTCTCGGGCAGCCCCTCGGGCTGCGCCATCAGGTAGAGGTGCCAGGCCACCTTGGCGTCGACGCCGCGCAGCACGTCCCAGGTGTCCATGGTCGGGAGCACGTCGAGGATCCCGACGTGGGTCACGGTGTCGGGATGGTCGAGCCCGGCGCGGACGGCGACGAGCGCCCCGCGGTCGTGGCCGACGAGGGCGAACCGGTCGTGACCCAGCCGGGAGAGCACCTCGACGAGGTCCGCTGCCATCGTGCGCTTGGAGTAGGTGTCCGGGGAGGAGGCGGCGGGCTTGTCGCTGTCGCCGTAGCCGCGCAGGTCCGGAACGATGACGGTGTGCTCGCGGCTGAGGTCCTGGGCGACCTCGCTCCACATCAGATGGGTCTGCGGGAAGCCGTGCAGGAGGACCACGGGCGAGCCCTGGCCGCCGTGCGCGACGTTGAGCTCGACGCCGTCCGTCCCAGGGATGCGGTCGTAGCTGAGTGCGGGGATGGTGAGAGCGGTCATGAGATGTCCTTGATCGGTGACGGGTGGCTGGTCTGGGGTCGGTCGGTGGGGATCAGGTCGACGCGGCAGGCGTGGGGCGGCCGGAGAAGATGCCGTGCTGCCCTGCGTCGACGCCGCTGCGCAGCGCGGGTATGAGCACGGCGTCGACCAGGGCCTCGCGGTAGGCCTCGTCGGTGCTGAGGCCGTTGAGCTTGCGGATCAGCAGCACAGCGGCGCCGACCTCCTCGTACGCGAACGGATCGGCCGAGGCGGGGAGCTCTCCTCGTGCCACGGCCGACCGCAGCACCGTGTCCGTGAGCCGGGCGCCGGTCGGACCCACGGTGTCCTCGATGTGCTGGCAGAGCTCGGGGTCGCGCAGGCCCGCCTGCAGGATCGTGAGACCGACCGGCGACCCGGCGCTCATCTGGTCGTCCAGACGGGCCAGCAACGCCAGGAGGTCGCCGCGCAGCGACCCGGTGTCGATCGGGTCGGGCCGGTTGCCGGCGGCGGGACCCGCCTTGATCGCGGCAACCACCATCTCCTGCTTCGTGACCCAGCGGCGGTAGAGCGTGCGCTTGGACGCATGGGCTCGACGCGCGACCTCCTCGAACGTCACACCGTCGACGCCCGACTCGGCCATCAGCGCCAGGACGACGCCGAGGATCTCGCGTTCGCGAGCCTCGTCACGTGGACGACCGGGTCGGCGGGGTGGGTCATTGGGATACGGCACGTATCGTATCCTAACAGGGTGATCGCGATGCGCCGCACGCTGCGATGGTTGACCTCGGTCCGACGTGCTCGTCCGGCAGGGGCGTGCCTGCTCAGCCACGGCCGTTCTCGGACCGACGCGGCTGAGACGATGGTGGCGTGGCACGCCTGGAGACCCTCGAGACCGAGCGGCTGACGCTCCGCCCGCAGCGGCCGGAGGACGCCGTGACGTTCCGGACGCTCTGGAAGGAGCGCGATCACCGGGTGCCGCCGCACCGGCGGATCGATGCCGGCGGGCGACCCACCGTGGAGGACGTCGCCGCGTCGATCCGGGCGGAGAGCCAGTCCGCGCGGCTGCGACTGCTCACCGTGGTGCGCACGCAGGGCGGTGAGGTCCTGGGCTACTGCGGTCTGAACGGGCACGGCAGCGGGACCCCCGAGGAACCCGAGCTGGCGTACGAGCTGCTCTGCGACTGCCATGGACAGGGCTACGCGACCGAGGCCGCCCGTGCGGTCGTCGCGTGGGCCGACGAGGCCGGCTATCGCCGTCTGCGCGCCGGAGTCTGGGACTGGAACGTGGCCTCGCTGCGGGTCCTGGACAAGCTCGGTTTCCGCGTGACCGGGCAGGTCGAGCGACGCTCCGAGCACGGTGCCAGCCTCCTCACGGTGCGCGAGCGGTGAGGAAGCCCGCCGCTCATCCGGTCGCAGGTGCGAGGGAGTCGACCGTCAGCACCGGCTCGCCGGTCTCGGCGCTCCTGGCGATGTCGACGACGGCGACGAGCCGCCAGTCCCTGTCGCCGGCAGGGTCGTCGAGCACCTGCGTGAGCACCCAGGCGTCACCACGTTCGTCGATGCTGAGCATCGAGGGGGCGCGCGCGTCGGGGCCGATGCCCAGGTCCTCGTACTCGTCCCAGTACGGGTCGGCGGCCGCGCGCCAGGCCTCGCTGTCCCAGCCCGACTCGCCGTCGAGTTCGCCCAGCTCGCCGTAGGCCTCCCGGGCCAGCAGCTCCACCCGCCGGAACATCGCGTTGCGCACCATCACACGGAACGCGCGCACGTTGTCGGTGACGGGGCGGACCGGGGGAGCGAGATCGAGGACGCCGTCGCCGTCGGCTGCCGGTCGCGCGAGGCCGCCGTCGGCGAGCGCCTCCCACTCGTCGAGCAGCGAGGAGTCGATCCCGCGCACGGTGGCACCGAGCCACTCGACGACGTCCTCGAGCTCCTCGGTGCGCAGGTGCGGCGGCACCATCCGGCGCAGCGCGCGGTAGGCGTCGGTCAGGTAGCGCAGCAGCACGCCCTCGCTGCGGGCGATCCCGTAGGCGGAGATCAGCTCGCCGAACGTCATCGCGCGCTCGAGCATCTCGCGCACCACCGACTTCGGCTTCAGCTCGTGGTCGCTCACCCACGGGTGGGCCTGCGCGTACTCGGCGAGCGCGGCGCTCAGCAGCTCCTCCAGCGGCCGGGGATAGGTGACCTCGTCGAGGGCGTTCATGCGGTCGACGTACTCGACGCCGTCGGCCTTCATGGCCGCGACCGCCTCGCCGCGCGCCGCCTTCTCCTGCGCGACCAGCATCGGGCGGGGGTCCTCGAGCGTCGCCTCGATGACCGACACGACGTCGAGCACGTAGCCCGGGTCCTCGGGGTCGAGCAGCTCCAGCGCCGCCAGCGCGAACACCGACAGCGGCGCGTCGAGCGCCACGTCGAGCGGGACCTCGGTGGCCAGCCGCAGGCGCCGGCCCTGCGCGTCGGGCTCGGCCAGCCGCTCGACGATCCCTGCGGCCCGGAGCGAGCGATAGATCCTGACGGCGTCGCGCACCAACCGGTTCCGGGGCGTCGCAGGCTCGTGGTTGTCGGTGAGCAGCTTGGCCATCGCCTCGACCGGGTCGCCCCAGCGGGACAGCACCGACAGCACCATCGCGTGGGTCACGCGCATCTGCGAGGTCAGCGGTTCCGGTGCCGAGTCGCGCAACCGCTCGAAGGTCTTGTCGGTCCAGTTCACCTGGCCCGAGGGAGCCTGCTTGCGCACGATCTTGCGGCGCTTGCGCTCGTCGTCACCTGCCTTGGCGAGCGCCTTCGCGTTCTCGATGACGTGGTCGGGCGCCTGCACGATCACCTCGCCCTTGGTGTCGTACCCGGCGCGGCCAGCGCGCCCGGCGACCTGATGGAACTCCCGAGCGCTCAGGTGCCGCTGCCGGACGCCGTCGAACTTGACGAGCGAGGTGAGCACCACGGTGCGGATCGGGACGTTGATGCCGACCCCGAGCGTGTCGGTGCCGCAGATCACCGGGAGCAGCCCGGCCTGTGTGAGCCGTTCGACGAGCCGGCGGTAGCGGGGGAGCATGCCGGCGTGATGGACACCGATGCCGTGACGCAGCAGCCGGGACAGGGTGCTCCCGAAGCCGCGCGAGAAGCTCACCCGGTGGGCATCGAGGAAGGCGGCGACCGCGTCCCGCTGGGCGCGGGTGGCGACCTGGGCCGAGGTCAGCGCCTGCGCCGTGGTGACGGCGGCGGCCTGGCTCGTGTGCACCACGTACACCGGCGCGCGGTGCGTGCTCACCAGCTCCTGCAGCAGCTCCGGCAACGGTTCGAGCGAGTACGCGTAGGTGAGGGGGACGGGGCGGACGGCGTCGTCGATCACGGCCGTGGGGCGGCCGGTGCGCCGGGTGAGGTCGTCGGCGATCGGGGTGACGTCGCCCAGGGTCGCCGACAGCAGCACGAACTGCGCCTGCGTCAGCTCCAGCAGCGGCACCTGCCACGCCCACCCGCGCTGCGGGTCCGCGTAGTAGTGGAACTCGTCGGCGACCACCTGGCCGACGTCGGCCAGCTCACCCTCGCGCAGGGCGAGGTTGGCGAGGATCTCGGCCGTGCAGCAGATGATCGGGGCGTCGGCGTTGATCGACACGTCGCCGGTCACCATCCCGACGAGGTCGGCGCCGAACACCTCGACGAGGTCGAAGAACTTCTCGCTCACCAGCGCCTTGAGCGGCGCGGTGTAGTAGCTGCGGCGGCCCTCGGCGAGCGCCACCGTGTGGGCGGACATCGCGATCAGCGACTTGCCCGAACCGGTGGGCGTCGAGCAGATCACGTTCGCACCCGAGGCGACCTCGAGCAGCGCGGTCTCCTGGTGCGGGTACAGCTCCAGGCCGCGACCGGCGGCCCACTCGGTGACCGCCACGACGGCTCTGTCGGCCGCGTCGTCCGGAGTGCCGTTCCGTACCCCGGCGAGGCTCATGACGCTCCTCCCGGTTGCGCGCTGTCGACCCGAGCCTACGGCCCGCGCGAGCCAGGTCCGCGCCGGCGCCTCACCCGGAGGTCTCGGCGAGCGCCTCCTGCAGACCTTCCCGTGAGTGCACGCCGAGCTTGGCGTAGGCACCGGCGAGGTGGGAGTCGACGGTCCGGACCGACAGCACGAGACGCTGCGCGATCGCCTTGCTGGTCATCCCACCCGCGGCGAGCGTCGCGATCTCGCGCTCGCGGCGCGTCAGCCGGGTCGGTGCCACGGTCGCCGGCAGCCCGATCCCGACCTCCTGCAGCATCGCGGCGGCCTCCTCGACCGCGTGTGCGCGCCGGCCCAGCATGGCTCGCAGGTGGTCGACCAGCACGGCGTGGCGGCGGCCGTCCGTGCGGTCGGCCAACCACGTCACCCGCTCCTCGAGAGAACCCGTGGGCACTGCTCGGCGTGCCGCCGCGGTGCCGGCTGCCACCGCGATCCGGTGCAGCGCCTCCAGCTCGATCGCGCACTGGCCGTCGCGCGCGGCTGCGCGGGCCAGCCGCGTCGCGAGGGTGACGGCGGCCGGGTCGCCGAGCCAGATGAGCGCGTCGACGACGTGCATGTCCAGATGGGCACCGGTCACCAGGGAGCAGCGGCGCGGGGTGGACCGCAGCTCGGCGAGCAGGGCGCGCGCGCTGACCGCCTCACCGGCCGCGGCGGCGACCATCGCCTCCACGCCGAGCGTGTACGGCAGGACGCCGAGCGAGTCCCGCAGCCGCAGCCGGGCGTTGGCGGCCCGGAGCTCGTGCCGGGCGATGGTCCAGTCGCCCCGGGCGGCGGCGACGACGCCGCGCCGCTGGTGCCGGCTGACCATGTCGACCATGCCGCCGGTCAGGGGCGAGGTCTGCTCGGCGGCCTGGATCTCGCCCGAGAGCACCAGCGTGAAGAACCGGGTCAGCGTGAAGGTGCCCGGCTCCCACCGGTGCAGCGCGGGGTGCTCGGCGATCACCGGCAGGTACCGCCGGCTCAGCTGCTCGGCCTCGGCGGGGCGGCCCGCGAGCGACAGCGCGAACACCGTCGGTGCGACCAGCGGCACCACGTCCTCGGCGTGCTCGGCGCGCCGCAACGTCTCGAGCGCGACCTCGAGCATCTCCGGGTGCCGCCCGCCCCAGGCGACGTGCGCCAGGCGCAGCGCCTCGACGGTCTGCAGCGCGCGTGCAGCCGCCTCGAGGGTGCTGGCGTGCGGTCGTAGCCAGGCTGCCGACCGGTCCAGCATCGCCAGCGTGGAGGCCAGGTCGGTGCTCAGGAAGTGCCGGACCATCGCCTCGAGCCTGACCGAGCGGAGGTAGGCGTCCAGGACGCCTCGGCCGTCGGCGTCGAGCGCCTCCAGGGTGCGACGTACCTCGCCGAGGTCGCGCAGCGCGGCGTCGATGTCGCCGATGTGCAGGTGCGCGTCGGCGCGCGCGGTGAGGATCGCGACGCTGTCGAGGTCGGCGGTGGTGGTCCGCAGGGCCGCGCTGGTGAGCTCGACCGCCGCGTGCGGGTCGTCCGCGCGCACGGCGTGCCCGCACGCGCGGAGCAGCTCGGGGAGCGCGACCTCGACCTGCGCGCCGACGCTCTGGATCACCGACCGCACCAGCTCGTCGGTGGCGGCTTCCGCCCGGTCCTCCCAGGCACGTGCCTGGCTCAGCAGCTCGCGTCGACGCCGTGTGCCGATCTGCGCGCAGATCGCGTCGGCCTGGAGCGGGTGCACCACCTCGAACCGTGCGGCGGGAACCCGGTCGGCAGGCGCGCGTGTGGGCCGGAGCATGCCGAGCCGCAGCAGCCGGTCCCGGACCGCGGACGTCATCGCGTCAGCGGGGATCGGCCCGGCGATGGCGGCCAGCTCGACGACGTGGCGCTCGTCGGTGCTGAGATGGGCCAGGTCGTGCAGTGTCGAGTCGAGCAGGCGCAGGCTCAGCGCGGGCGCGCCGGTCCAGACCCAGATGCCGTCGTCTGCGCTGAGCGCGCCACGGGCACGCTGGTCGCGGACGAGCTCGCAGAGATAGAACGGGTTGCCGCGCGTCGCCACCCAGAGCCGGTGCACGGTGTCGGCGGTGGGAAAGCCGCCGAGCAGCTCGACGAGCAGGGTCTCGACCCCCGCGGTGTCCAGGGGCCGCACCGTGAACCGGGCGACATCGGCGAGGTCGCCGAGCAGCGGCGGCAGGCTCGGGTCGGAGCGATGGGTGACCACCAGGGTCACCTCGGGTCGCTCGGCGACACGCCTGACGACGGCGAGGCTGGCCTCGTCGACGAGGTGGGCCTTCTCCAGTCGGAGCAGCACCCGCGTGCCCTCGGTGCCCGAGCTCGCCCATCGCCACAGGGCGTCGGCCGCCGCGTCGGGGTCGGTGCGGACCGTGTGCGCGCCCAGCAGGTGGTCGAGCGTGCCGGGACCGGGCTGATCACCCGGACCGTGCACCATCGGGGTCAGGTTGACGAGGCGGGTGCCTGCGGGCGGCCCGGGGCGCAGCGCGGCGTTGACCAGGTGCGTCTTGCCGATCCCTGCCTCGCCGAGCACGACGACGTGCTTGCCCGCCTCCAGCGCCGCCCGGATCCCTGGGGTCCCTGGGGTCCCTTGGGTCCGGCTCAGCTGCTCCTGATCGACGGCGGAGCCTGGCTCCGGCAGGTGCGCCCGCGTCGGTACCGCGACGTGGTGCGTCCGATCAGGTGAGCGCATGGCTCAGGTCCTCCCGCGAGGAGACGCCGAGCTTGCTGAACACGCTCGCGAGGTGGCTGTCGACCGTGCGTGCCGACAGACCGAGGCGGGCGGCGATGACGCGGCTGGTCAGCCGAGCCCGCGCCAGCGCGGCGATCTCGCGCTCGCGGTGCGTGAGGGCGAGCGCCTGCCGCCCGGGTGGCAGCCACAACCCACGGCGGTTGAGCTCGCGCTCAGCGATCTCGATCAGGTCGACGTCCTCGTGCTGGAGCGCGTAGGCGTGCTTGACGAGGGCGGTCGCCCGGGCTGACCGCACCCGCGGGCGCAGCTGCTCGATACGGGCGAGCACCACCGGCTCCGGTGCCAGGTCGGTCCAGCGCCGCACCACCAGGACGCGGTGGAGCGCCTCGAGCTCGATCCTCGTGAGCCCGTCGACCCGGGCCCCCTCCGCCAGCGCGCGGGCCGTCGCGAGCGCGTTCGGCTCCCGCAACCAGACCAGCGTGTCGAGGCGCAGCAGCCGGATCTCGCCGTCGAGCACCGCGGTCGCGTCGGTCGGGAGCGCGTCCAGCTCGGCCAGCAGCGCTCGGGCGTCGGCGCCCTGGCCGCACGCGGCCGCAGCCAGTGCCTCGACGGCCAGCCCGTACCGAGCGGCGGCATGACGTCCCTGGGCGGCTGCGCTCGCGTTGGCCGCGTGCAGCTCGCGCCGAGCGGGCGACCACGCACCGTTGGCGGCCGCGACGAGACCGCGGCTGACGCGCGAGCCGGCCCACGGGATCGTTCCGTAGGGCACGTCGAGCGCCGAGGACGCCGGACCGTCGAGGTTGGCGATCTCGCCCGACCACAGCTGGGCGAAGAAGGCCACGACGGCGATCTCACTCGCGGCGTCGCGCGCCACGTCGCGGCTCGCCCAGGGGCGGTACCGGGTGACGATCCGCCGCGCGTCCTCGAACCGACCGGCCTGCAGCAGCCCGAGCCCGGTGGGGCACACCAGCGGCAGCGTGAGCTGCGCGTCGGGGCTGTTGTCGAGCAGCCCCACCGACTCCCGCTGAGCCCGCTGGTGACGACCCGCGTAGCCCAGCAAGGTCAGCCGTGCCACCTCGAGCTCGAGCTCCCGGCGCGCCCGGTCGGGCTGCTCGGTCAAGGCGCCCAGCCACGACACCCCGTCGGACAGGACCGCCAGCGCGATGTCGACGCCGGCGTCGCCGTCAGCCTCGCTCTGCCGCCGAGCGAGGTCGGCACGGAGCTTCGTCGCCGTGACCACGAGCCGCGGCAGCTCGCCGTCGTGCGCCGCGCCGGTCGCGCGTCGCAGGCGGGGGAGAGCGTCCTCGAGATCGGCCAGCGCGGCGAGGGGACGCTGCAGCCGCTCGTGAGCCTGGGCCCGGGCGGTCATCAGGCCCGCGGTCGCGACGTCGTCGAGGTCGGTGAGACCGGTCGCAGCGAGCGCGGCGTCCACGATCGAGACGGCGTCCTGCGGACGTTGCCGAGCCAGCGCCTCCGCGACCGCGGAGCGGACGGTCGCGGCGGGGATCCGGACCCCGTCGTCGAGCATCAGCAGCACGGTCTGCGGAGCGAGAGCGAGATGCGCCTGGGGTGCGGCGGCCTGCTCGAGGATGTCGCGGCGCACCTCGGGTGGGATGTCGCTGCGCACCGCGTGCGCGAGCAACCGGTGGGACATCTCGACCATGACGTCGGGCAGCTCGCGAGGTGAGGTCGTGCGGACGAGCCCGCGCCGGAGCACCTCCTCGACGGGTGCGCGCCCGACGGCGTCCAGCACCCAGGACAGCTGCAGCGGTCCGAGCAGCGAGAGAGTCTGCAGCGCGAGCACACCGTCCTCGGACAGCCCGTGCAGCTCCTCGCGGGTCGCGTCGAGCCGGCGCTGACCGACCGCCGGTGGGGAGGTGAGGACCCACTCGCCGGCGCGCTGCACCAGCGTTCCGGCCGCCTGCTGGTCCGCCACCAGCTCACGCAGGTGGAACGGGTTGCCGCTCGTCTCGTTCCACAGGATCTCGACGCTGTCCCGGTGCACCGGCCCGCCGAGCAGCGAGACCAGCATCAGCCCCGCATCGCCCGCGGACAGGTCGTGGACGTCGAGCCGGTCGACGACGTCGTCGCGCCAGAGCTCGTGCCAGGGAGACATCGCCCCCGCGACCGGGCGCGCTGTCGCGAGCAGCACCAGCTCTCCGCGACGGGCGAGCCCGGCGATCACCTCGCCGCTCTGCCGGTCGAGCAGGTGGACGTCCTCGATCCGCAGCAGCGGCGCGCGACCGTTCCCCTCGACGGCGAGCCGGTCCCGGAGGGCGTGCCCGGCGGCCGCGTCCGAGCGCGGTGACCGATCGGAGCCGAGCAGCTGGGCGATGCCCTCGTACGGTGCGGTGGCCCGGGCCGTCAGGTGCGGTGCGATCCGGTCGGCGCCGGGCACGGGAAGCGCACTGGCCTCGACGGCGCGCGCGGCCAGGTGCGTCTTGCCGACGCCGGCGCCGCCGAGCACCAGCGTGCCGCGGCCGCCCCGGAGCGTGCGTGCGACGTCGGTGACGGCGCGCTCGCGCTCGCCCATCGGCGACTCCGCCGAGCTGCTGGCGACACGCATGATCCTCCCCCGGAGGTGGTGTCTGGACGACATCCGGCGTCCTCAAGCCCGCATCCTAGGGCAGAGTTGAAGCATCACGCATCCACGTTCCAGCGCTGGCAGCGGAACCTCCGTAGTAATTACCTAGACAGGTCGTCCACACCCGCGCGAGCGGTCCTGACGGCCGTCCTGGAATGCCTTCAGGAGCACGCCGAGGGCCTGCGAGAAATCTCGGTACCGATTACCGATGAGGTGTTCATGGCGCCGTTCCTACGCTGACCCGGAGCGGGTCCTGCAGGATCCGCCAGCTCCGGCCGCAGTCGAGAACCGGGGCCGTTCGCAAGCCGGTTCGCCCCAGAGAAGGATGACCAGTGCCCACCTACACCGCGCCCGGCGTCTACGTCGAAGAGATCCCGTCGTCACAGAAGGTCCTGACCGCTGCACCGACGGCGGTGACCGCGTTCGTCGGATTCACCGCGACGGCGCCGACCGACGAGAACGACCCGCAGGGCCTCGCTCCTCGGCTCGTCACCAGCTGGTCCCAGTTCGAGAGCCTCTACGGCGGCTTCGTCGAGGGCGCGATGCTGCCCCTCTCGGTCTACGGGTACTTCCTCAACGGGGGCTCGCTCGCCTACATCGTGCGGGTGCCGAACGCGGAGCCCTCAGGGGAGCCGGCGAAGCTGGCGCTGCCGGCCGCCGACCGTGCGCTCGGCATGCCGCTGCTGGTCGAGTCCACGGAGCCCGACGCCGACATCACCATCGCCATCGAGAGCACGGACGCTCCCGACGACCTCGAGGGTCCGACCCCCTTCAACCTCACGGTGCTGGAGAACGGCGAGGTCGTCGAGACCTTCACCAACCTCGGCTTCGGCGGCAAGCGCGACGCGGCGACGATCGTCAACGACGGCTCCACCAAGGTGAAGGTGGCCGTCGAGATCGACGACGCCGTCTCGATCGAGGAGCAGCTCGAGCTGTTGAAGCCGGGCCTGTACCCGCTGGAGAAGGCGGCACCGGTCCCGGTGCCCGTGACCGGGCGCAAGTTCGCCGGCTCCGAGGCCGCACGGAGCGGCATCAACGGCCTCGCGCTGGCCGAGGACGTCACGATCGTGGCCGTGCCCGACCTCGTCACCGCAGCCACCAAGGCTGACGGCTCGCTCGACCTCGGCATGTGGAAGGCCGTGCAGACGGCGCTGATCGCGCACTGCGAGCAGCACTCCAACCGCATGGCGCTGCTCGACTCGCCCCCCGGGCTCTCGCCGCAGGAGATGCGGGACTGGCGCGCCGAGGTGGCCCAGTACGACTCCGCCTTCGCCGCGCTGTACTACCCGTGGATCAAGGTCGAGAACCCGACCGGGACCAACGGCACCGCCGAGCTGCTGATCCCGCCGTCCGGCCACGTCGCCGGCGTGTGGGCCCGCACCGACGACTCCCGCGGGGTCTGGAAGGCGCCGGCCAACGACACCATCCGTGGCGTCCTCGACGTCGAGCGCTCGATCACCCAGAACGAGCAGTCGGTCCTCAACCCGATCGGCATCAACGCGATCCGTCCGTTCGGCACCCGCGGCATCCGGATCTGGGGCGCACGCACGCTCGCCTCCGACACCGACTGGCGCTACCTCAACGTGCGTCGCCTGTTCAACATGGTCGAGGCGACCATCCTCGAGGGCACCCAGTGGGCGGTGTTCGAGCCGAACGACGTCACGCTGTGGGAGGGCGTCAAGCGCACGCTGACCGGGTTCCTTCACGGGCTCTGGCAGGAGGGCGCGCTGTTCGGCTCGACCCCCGACCAGGCGTACTTCGTGCGGTGCGACGAGAGCACCAACCCGCCGGAGTCGATCGACGCGGGCAAGCTCGTCGTCGAGGTCGGTCTCGCGCCGGTCAAGCCTGCTGAGTTCGTCATCTTCCGTGTCAGCCAGAACAAGCTGAGCGCCGCCTGATCACGCTGCCGCCGATCAGCCGCACCAGCGACAAACCCCACGTCTCGAACCACACAAGGAGCACCCCATGGCTGGCCTGTTCACCGCCGACCCGATCATCACGCAGAACTTCTTCCTGGAGATCGACGGCAAGGTCGTCTCCGCCCTCATGACCGTCTCCGGCCTCGACGTCGAGGTGGGTGTCAGCAAGTCCACCCAGCTCGGTGCCAACGGCCAGAAGCAGCAGGTCAAGTTCCTCGGCCAGACCGTCGAGGTCCCCGACCTGTCGCTCACCCGCGTGGCACCCGCCGACATCACCGCGGACGAGCTCTGGAAGTGGTTCAAGGCCGTCCGTGAGGGCGGGCTCGCGGGCGACCGCGCCAAGAACCGCAAGAACGGTTCGGTCGTGCTGTACGACGCCGCTCAGAAGGAGGTCGCTCGCTTCAACTTCTTCAACGGCTGGCCGAGCAAGATCTCCACCGACCAGCTCTCGGTCGACGGCGCCGACGCGTTGAAGGAGACGATCACCATCGTCATCGAGCGGCTCGAGCGGATCAAGTGAGTCTCCGGACCACCTACGACTTCACGCTCCCGCGCGGCTACGTCGACGACCACGGGGCGGTCCACCGCACCGGCATCATGCGACTCGCGACGGCACGCGACGAGCTGGAGCCGCTGCGCGACCCCACGATCTCCGGCCCGGACGACCCGCGGCTGACGATCGTGGTGCTGGCGCGGGTGGTCACGTCGCTGGGGTCGTTGACCCTGGTGACACCGCACGAGATCGAGGGGCTGTTCGCGGCGGACCTGGCGTACCTGCAGGACTTCTACGGTGTCATCAACTTCGGCACCGAGGCGGAGTTCCAGGAGTTCGTCGCGGCCCAGCAGGTCGAGACGCCCGCTCCCGCGGCGGTCCCGGCGCAGCCTGCGCCGGCGGCCGAGGAGAGCGACGGGTTCGAGAGCACTCCTCGGCTCGACCCCGTTCCCGAGCAGGGCTCGTTCAGTCGGGCCCGACGGTCGGCGATCGAGGAGATCCCGGCCGAGATCAGGTGATCGGGGATGCTGCACTACCCGCCGGAAGCGCTCTGGCAGGAGATCGCCTACCTCGCCTACCACTTGCACTGGCCTCTCGCTGACCTGCTCGATCTGGAGCACCTCGACCGGGTGCGCATGGTCCGCGCGGTCTCCACGATGAACGAGCACGCCTGGGAGATGGTCCGTGAGCACGTCTGATTCGTCACCTCTCGGTGGCGAGCCCTCCACCGCCGGTCGATTCCTCTTCGAGGTCGACGGCGTGGAGATCGGCATGTTCCGGGAGGTCTCCGGGCTGCGTCTCGACGTCACGGTCGAGGAGTACGTCGAGGGGGGTCAGAACGGCTACGTGCACCAGCTCCCGGGCGTGATGCGGTGGCCTCACCTGATGTTCACGCGTGGCCTGGTGCAGTCCGACGCGCTGTTCGCCTGGGTGGGCAGGTCCTCGGGCGAGGGGTTCTCCGGCAACGACAACAAGCTGACCCGCTCCACGGGCGCGGTCACGGTCATCAACCACACCGGAGTGCGGCTGCGCTCGTGGGAGCTCGACGGCGTCTTCGCCGTCAGCTGGAGCGGACCCCAGCTGCTCGCGGACTCCGACGAGGCTCTCAACGAGACCCTCGAGGTCGCCCACAACGGCTTCCGGTCGGTGACGAAGTGAGCACCGAGCCTGCCGAGGGCGCATCCGAGCCCACGCCTCGTCTCGGCGTGGAGGTCGCGCGGAGGTTCCGCCGACCGGGTCCTGCCGGTGGCAGGCGGCTGACGAGGATCGGTGACGTGGCGTCGTCGTCGGTGCGGTTCGCCCGCAGCTGGGGGCGCACCGGCATGGTGCGACGGCTCCTGGCTCAGCCGGAGGGCACGGTCCGACCCGAGGTCGAGATCGGTGACGCCGGTGTGCGGCCGCCGCGGTGGTGGTCCGGTGACGGCACCACCGAGGACCCGTTGCCCCCGCGTGGGCTGCGACGCGCCGTCGGACCGGTCCCGGCCGAGGGCTCGCGACGCCCGGGCACCGTGCCCGCGGGCCTGGCGGCCCGCGTGGTCCCGATGGCGCTCCCGGACGAGGTCGCGGCGGTCGGCCGCATGACCACGCCCGCTGACGCCCGTACTCGCCGTGTCTCCTCGCGAGCGCCGCGGCCGGCAGCAGGACCGGGGGAGCGCGGCGCCGCAGCGAACCGTGCGGGGTCGGCCGCCGATCCCGACGCCCCTGCGGAGCCTGCTCGAGCCACGACTGCCGCCGGCACCTCGCACGCACCTCGACCGGCGCTCGCCTCCCAGCTCGTGCGGCGCCGGGCACGCGTGCGCGAGAGCCTCGACGCGCTGGCGCCACGGCCGGCATCGGCGCACCCGGCCGGGAACGCGCCGACCTCGCGCACCAGCACGCCTCGCCGCGCGCCGAGCCGGAGCGCGAACCCCGCAGCAGCGGCCCCAGCCGCGCCGCGTGCCGGGTCGGCCGATCTGAACCGGAACACGGGCAGCACCGGCGCGACCGCCGCCGTTGCCGCGGCCCCCGCCGCGAACGCCGGTTCCGGGGGCACGGCCGCGTCAGCCACCACGGCAACCACCACGACCGCGGCTGCTCGCGGCGCGGCTGGGGCTCCGGTCGGCGGCGCCTCACCTGCCGGCACCGCTCTCACCGGCACCGCCGCGCCAACGGCCACCGTGGCTACGGCCGGCACCGTGGCTACGGCCGGCACCGTGGCTCCCACCGGCACCGCGCCAACCGCCACCGGCACCGCGGCTCGCACCGGGACCGTGGCCTCTGCCACCACGACGTCGTCCGTCCTCGCCGAGGACTCGGTTGCCGCGGCAGCCGGATTCCCAGCGCCAGGTTCCTTCGCGCGGTCGCCGCTGCGGGTCGGCCCGATCACCCGTGTCGCACGTGCCCTGCACCCCACGGCTCAGCCGGCAGCCGCAGGTGCGATCGTGCGGCGGTCCACGGCGCGCGCCGGGTCGATCGGCGGCAGCTCCGCCGCGCTCGCCGTCCGCCCCGGCGCGAACGCGGGTGCACGCGCGGGGAGCGCCGCGAGGTCGGCGAGCGGCTCCGCGACGACACGCTCCGCGCTGCCGACAGCCAGGCCGCCCGGGCTGGCGCGCACCGGCCGCGCCGACGCGCCGTCCAGCGCGACCACCTCGTCGAGCTCGACCTCGAGCTCCCACCCGCCGTCCAGCTCCACCTCGAGCCCGTCATCGACGGCGACATCGGCTCCGCTCACGTCAGCGGCACAGACGGCGCCGACCCCGGCGGCGGCACAGCCGGCCTCGTCCGCGCGGTCGGCGTCGACCTCGTCACCGACGTCGACGCCGTCGTCGGCGTCCTCCGCAGCGCCACTGTCGCCGCCGGCACCCGCACCGGGTCCCGCGGGGACCGCGAGCCCGTCGTCGTCGCCGGCGGCTCCGGCGGGCGCCGTGTCGGCCTCAGCCCAGCCGGTGGGGACGGGATCGGCGCCCGCGGGTTCGGCGGGTTCGGTGTCGTCACCGGCCGGACCGGTGGCGTCCTCGTCCACTCCAGCACCGAAGGCGGCGACAGGGGCACCGGTCCGGTCGACCACGGCGGGGTCGACAGCGTCCGTGCCCGGTACGCCGACGCCGGGCACGCCGTCGAGCGGCTCGGTCGCCGACTCGATGGGTGACTCCTCCTCGGCGCGCTCGCACCTGCCGGGCGTCGCGACCGCTGCCGGTGCGTGGTCGGCGTCGTCGGCCCTGGCGGGTCTGCCTGGTGCCGTGCGCCGCGCCGGCGCCATCGGTGGGGCCGAGGGTGATGTCGGAGCGCGACCGGCTGCCACGTCACCGCGGGTGCCCGGCGACCTGCCCGGCATGGCCGCCGCGATGACGGGGCGGCAGCCGCAGAGCGGTCCCCGCACCGGTGGGTTCGCCCGGTCGATCGTGCGACGCCTCAGCACGAGCAGCGCGACGGTGGGTCCCGCCGGCGAGCTCGCTGTGCACGTCCGAACGGCGGGGGCTGGCGGCGCACCCGGCCCCGTCCGGTCGGCGGGTGCTCGGTCCTGGGCCGCGCCCCCGGCGATGACCCGGTCTCTCCCGACACCCTCGAGCACGGCGATGTCGCGCACGACGCCCGACGGTCCACCCGCGGTCCGCGACGCGGCAGCGGCGGCGGCGACGCAGCCCGGTCATGCGCCCTCCTTCCCGGGTGTCGGGCACCGGCGAGCGGCGACCGTGGTCCGACGTCGGGTCGCGACCGGTCTCGGTGTGGACACGCCCCGCCTCGGTCACCATCGCGAGCCCCGGCCGGCAGCGGCCTGGCCCGCCGTCCCGGCCTCCCCCCGGCAGCAGGGACCGCAACAACGCCACGGCGTCCCGACGACCCACGGTCCGGACCGAGCGCCCGGCACACCCCGCCCCGCAGGTCGCCTCGGCGGACATCGTGGCGTCCCCGCCGCCACCGCGAGCGCGCCGGCCGTGGCGGACGTGCAGGGGCCGCTGCTGGGCGAGCGTCGGAGCGGCAGCAGCCGCACCGGTGAGGCCGGTGCGACCGGGACGGCCGGCTCGCGCGGGACCCGCGGGGGCGCTGCCGCGGCAGGCCTTCCTGGCGCGGTCGCGGGAGCCGCCGCCGGGCTGGCGGTGCTCCCACCACGCACGCTCGGCGGGCCCAGGAGGTCCGCCGGATCAGCTGCACCCTTCGCCCCGAGATCCTCCCGGAGCACCACCGGGAGCGTCGTCGCCCCGCCGGTACCCGCGTCAGCCGCACCCCCAGCAGCCGCCGCAGCCCCCGCGAGCCACCCTGGATCCCCTTCACGAGAGGGCACCACCATGAGCTACACGTTCCTGCCCGACGCCGACCGGACAGGAGCGCCCGGTGCATCGCCGTCCGAGCCCGCCTGGGCTGGGGAGGTCGAGCGGCGCATCCTCGACCGCGTGGACGAGTGGTTCTCCGCCGAGCTGGACGACCGCGTCATCAGGATCGTCGAGAACAGGCTCCGCGACGAGACCGAGCGCCGCGTGTGGCGCGGTGGACCGGGGGTGTTCTGATGGCTGGCGCCGGACCGGTCAAGGCGTTCCTCGAGGTCGAGGGCGGCGACAAGCTGCCCTGCCTGTTCAACCCGGCGCAGCTCCAGCTGACGCGCGTCAACCGCTGGGAGGGGCAGTCGCGCCCTGGCCGCGGTGTGCCGCGGCTGCGGTACGCCGGCTCGGAGTCCGGGTCGCTCGTGGTCGACCTGTTCTTCGACACCACCCATGACGGCACAGCGGTCACCAGGTACACGGGCAAGATCCTTCAGCTGATGGAGATCGACCCGTCGCTGCCGGGGACGGACGAGCCGAGCGGCAACGCTCGTCCCCCGGCCGTGACGTTCCACTGGGGTGACCTGCACTCCTTCAAGGCGGTGGTCGCCTCGCTCGACCTCACCTTCACCTACTTCTCCTCGACCGGTACGCCGCTGCGGGCGCGGCTCGGTCTCG
The DNA here is from genome assembly GCF_009733815.1 of Pseudactinotalea suaedae. GTDB lineage: Bacteria > Actinomycetota > Actinomycetes > Actinomycetales > Beutenbergiaceae > Pseudactinotalea > Pseudactinotalea suaedae. Next base: position 43,948 of record NZ_WNXY01000007.1, on the reverse strand, counting down.
TGCTGCGCCAGTACGAGGAGTCCCGCGCCTTCGGACCCCAGAACCCGACGTCGGGCACACCGGATCCGCACCGCGTCCATCGGGTGCTCGCGGGGGAGACCCTCGATCGCATCGCGGCCAGGTACTACGGCGACGCCACCCGCTGGCGGCTGCTGGCCGACGCCAACGGGATCTCCGACCCGCTCGCCGTCCGACCCGGCGCGCTGCTCGCCGTCCCGAGGATGGACGCATCGTGAGCGTGACCGGGCAGCCGCGGGTGCACCCGCACACCCAGACCCAGCTCGCCATCACGCTGGACGGCCAGTCGCTGAGCCTGGACCACGCCCGCGACCTGGTCGAGGTCCGGGTCGAGCTCGGCGTGCGCGCGGTGGGCCGGGCGCAGCTGACCTTCCTCGACCGCGACGGCCAGACCGGGCCGTCGCTGCTGGAGGTCGGGACGAGCGTCACGATCGCCTCCGTCCTGCCGAAGAAGGTCCTGCTGACCGGAACCATCACGGCGCTCGACATGGAGGCCGACCTCAGCGGGACGACCGTGACCGCCACCGTCCAGGACCACGCGCACAAGCTGACACGTAGCCGCGGCGCCGACACCTTCAGCGAGCAGAGCTACCGCGACGTGATCTCGAAGATCGCGACGAGCGCGGGGATGAAGGCGAAGCTCCCCAACGGGGGTCTGAGCGAACGGTTCGACTGGCTGCTGCAGGTCGACTCGCACCTCGGCCTCGTCGACGAGATCGCCGGACGTTTCGGACTCGACTGGGCGGTCGATGACAACACGCTGGCTCTGTGGTCGGTCACCGAGACCGCCCCGCACGCGACGTCGCGCCAGATGCGCCTCGGTGCCGAGCTGATGACGTTCTCCGCACGGCGGGCCGAGCTGGGCCCCACATCGTTCACGGTCCGTGGCTGGGACAGCAGCATCCGACGGGCACGGACCGCGACCGTGGAGTCGACGTCGGCTCGCGACGGTTTCGCCCCCCGCGGCGCCTCGAGGGCCTCGGCGCCGGCGAAGGTGCTGGCGACCCACGAGGTCACATCCTCGAACGACGAGGTCAGGGCGGTCGCCGCAGGCCTGGCCGCGGCGGCAGGTCGGATCAGCGGTCGCGGTCGGTCGGCCTTCGACCCGGAGCTGGTGCCCGGCAGCGAGATCAGGATCGGTGGCACGGGCAGCGCCGACGGCACGTACTACGTGCGGGAGGTCAGCCACCAGGTCGATGCCGGCTCCTTGCGGACCTCCTTCGTGGTGGGGGACCGGGCACCCATCCAGCTGAGCGACCCCTGGGGCGGCCCGCCGCGCTCGTCGAGCATGCGGCGCAGCGGGCTGACGATCGGTGTCGTCGACAACGTCAAGGACCCGGACAAGCTGGGGCGGGTGCGGGTCGCGCTCCCCGGGATCTCGGAGACGACGTCCTCGGCCTGGGCTCGGGTGCTCTCCCTGGGGGGTGGGGCGAACCATGGCCTGGTGGTGCTCCCCGAGGTCAACGACGAGGTGCTCGTGGCGTTCGAGGACGACGACGTACGCCGCCCCGTGGTGCTCGGCGGCCTCTTCAGCAAGACGGTTCAGGTCGCCGGGCCGCCTGCCATCGACGGCGACCGCGTCGTGTCCCGGCACCTGGTGTCCGGTCGGGGCCACCGGCTGGAGCTCGCCGACGGCGAGGGGCGGAACGGGGAGTTCGTGCAGATGGCGCTGGCGGACAACCAGAAGCGGATGCGCATCGGCAAGGACTCCTCGGAGATCGCAGCCGGTGACAAGCCGCTGACCATCTCCTCCGGCGGTGCCTCGATCGAGTTCAACGGCTCGGGGGGCATCACGATCGACGCGAGCACCGTGACGATCAAGGCGAAGCAGTCGGTGCGGCTCGAAGGAGTCGAGGTCACCGGCAAGGCGTCCGGCAAGTTCGAGGCCTCTGGCGCGCAGGCCACCATCAGCGGCAGCGGGCCGGTGACCGTGAAGGGCGCGATCGTCGAGATCAGCGGCTCCCTGGTGAAGATCAACTGAGGGGGACCACGATGTCGATCCAACCGGCTCCGGGCTCCGGGGCCACAGGCCAGACCGTCGACTTCGTCGGGCGGGGGTTCGCCTGGCCGATGCGCGTCGACCACACCGGCGCGCTCGCGCTCACGAGCGGCAGCAGCGACCTCGACGACGCCATCCGCGTGGTGCTGCTGACCGCGCCCGGTGAGCGCGTGATGCGGCCCGAGTTCGGTTGCCGCATCTGGGACCTGCTGTTCGAACCGATCACCGCCAACCTCATCGGCCTGATCCGCGAGGCCGTGCGTGACGCGCTCGCCCAGTGGGAACCGCGTATCGAGGTCCTGGGCGTGGAACCGGTCCAGGACGAGGACGCCACCGGCCTCGTGAGGATCCGCATCGACTACCGGGTGCGCGCCACCAACGACCGTCGCAATCTCGTCTACCCGTTCTACGTCATCCCCCGCGAGGAGTCCTGATGCCGATCGACCCCCCGGACCTCGACGACCGTCGCTTCCAGGACATCGTCGACGAGACCAAGCGACTGATTCCTCGCTTCACCCCCGAGTGGACCAACCACAACCTGTCGGACCCGGGCGTCGCGCTGATCGAGCTGTTCGCGTGGATGAGCGAGATGGTGCTGTACCGGGTCAACCAGGTGCCCGAACGCCTCTACGTGCACTTCCTCAACCTCGTGGGCGTCGAGCCGTTCCCGCCGAGCGTGGCCAGGACCGACGTCACCTTCTGGCTCTCGGCACCAGCGATCCGGCCCATCGTGGTCCCCGCAGGCACCCAGGTCGCCACCACCGCGGGATCGGGGGAGTCGTCCGTCGTGTTCACCACCTCGGTCGAGGCGCTCGCCCAGCCGCCCGAGCTCGTCGCGGCCCACACGCGTGCTGCCGAGAGCGAGCAGATGCTCGACGTCTGGGAGTCGCTGCACGTCCCGGGCGCCGAGGTGGTCTGCTTCAGCGACCGCCTGGTGGAGGGCGACGCCCTCTATCTGGGCACCCGCGGTTCGCTCGCGCGGCAGGCCGTCCGGCTGGAGATCAGCGCGCACGCCGAGGGCATCGGGGTGGACCCGAGCCGGCCGCCGCTGAGCTGGGAGGTGTGGTCGGGCCAGGCGTGGATCCCCGCCGTCGTCGAGCGTGACAGCACCGGAGGTCTCAACACCGACGGCGAGGTGGTGCTCGTGATCGGGCAGGAGCACGCCTCGCTCGTCCTGGGAGGTGTGAGCGCCTACTGGATCCGGGTGCGGCTGCTGCGGGCGACGCCCGAGCGGCCCGGCTACGAGGCCTCTCCCCGCGTCGGCTCGGTGGCGCTCAGCACGGTCGGCGTCAGCATCCCGACCGAGCACGCCACCACGGTCCCGAGCGAGGTGCTCGGGCGCTCGACCGGGGTGCCGGGGCAGTCCTTCACCGTCTCGACGGCCCCGGTGGCCGCCCGGCGGGGCGAGGAGGGAGTCCTCGTCACCGACCAGACCGGCACCCACCGCTGGACCGAGGTCGCCGACTTCGCCGCGTCGGGACCGCGCGACCGGCACGTGGTGTGGGACTCCAACACCGGGGAGGTGCGGTTCGGCCCCTCGGTGCGGCAGCCGGACGGCACCAACCGTCAGCACGGCGCCGTGCCGCCCGACGGCGCGAGCGTCCGTGTGACCGACTACCGCACCGGTGGGGGTGCCCGCGGCAACGTGGGTGCGCGCACGCTGACCTCGTTGCGCTCCGCGGTGCCGTTCGTGGCCTCGGTCTCGAACCCGCTGGCGGCCGTGGGTGGCGTCGACGCCGAGACCGTGGAGGAGGCCAAGATCCGCGGACCGCTGACCTTGCGCACCGGCCAGCGGGCGGTCACGGCCGGTGACTTCGAGCAGGTGGCCCGACAGGCCTCGATCGAGGTCGCGCGGGCGCGGTGCCTGCCCAGCCAGAGCACCGGGTCCGGAGCCGTGCGCGTGCTCGTGGTGCCGAAGGTGCGCACCCGGATCGAGACCCACGGCATCGACGACTACGCGCTCTCGACGCGCCTCTTCGAGGAGGTCGCCGCAGCGATCGACGAGCGCCGCACGGTCGGCGTCGCCGTCGAGATCGGGACCCCCTACTACCAGGGCGTCAGCGTCGCGACGCTGATCCGGGTGCTGCCCGGCCGGCCCGCGGCGGCCGTGCGGCAGCGCGTCTCCGAGGCCCTGACCCGGTTCGTCCACCCTCTCGTGGGCGGGTCGGACGGCACCGGCTGGCCGTTCGGCCAGGCGTTGACGATGGCTGCCGCGACCCGCGTGGTGGAGTCGGTCGAGGGTGTGCTGGCGGTCGACGAGCTGCAGCTGTTCTCCTACGACCTGCGCAACGGACGCCGGCTGGGGGAGGGCCGCGAGAGCGTCTCGCTCAACGACAACGCACTGTTCCTCGCTGCCGACCATCGGGTCGTGGTCAGATGAACGACGCCGTCACGGCGGTCGGGCAGCACGTGCCCGAAGCCCTCGTCCCGCCGACCACGCCGCCCGCCCGCCGCGGCGACTGGCTGGTCAACCAGCTGCCGGCCGGCATGCTCGCCGACGACTTCTTCGTGCGGTTCGTCAGGATCTTCCAGGCTCAGGCGGAGACGTTGCTGGCGCACGCCGACACGCTGCCGCACCTGGCCGATGCACGCATCGCACCGATCGAGATGGTGCGCTACATGGCGCGGTGGCTCGGGACCGAGAGCATCGACGACTCCTACGGTGAGGCCGCGCAGCGCGCCGTGCTGGGCATGGTCGCCAAGACCCTGCCGTGGCGCGGCACCCGGTACGCGCTGCTCCGGCTGCTCGAGCTCTACTCGGGCGCGCCGGCCACGCTCTCCGAGGGTGGTGGCGTCTTCGAGGAGAACCGCGTCCCCGACGACGTCGCCTGGGTGCGCCTGGAGGTCACCTCCACCGGACCGTTGCCCACCGACGACTTCGTCGCGCTCGTGCTCGACGAGGTGCCCGCCCACGTCCGTACCGAGATCGTGGTCGCCGGGGTGCGGGTCTGGCCCGCGACGACCCCGCTGACCACCCCACCAGGAGGCGACTGATGTCGGCGACGACGAACGGGTCGATGACCCAGGTGACGTGCCCCGAGTGCGCCACGATCACGACCGTGAGCGCCACCGGGCGCGCGGCGAGCGACTTCTGCCCCTCGTGCGACTACCCGTTGTTCTGGGCGGGCAGCAGCGGCGGGCGCGGCGCCACGGACACGACGTCCGAGGACGCGCTCTACCGCGCGCCGGGCACATCGGGTGCGAGCGCCCCGTCCGCGATCGCGTGCCCCGCCTGCGGCGAGCGGAACCCCCCGAACGGTGACCTCTGCCTGCGCTGCGGGTCCGAGCTGCACCCGGCCCCGGCGCCTGCGCCCGAGCCGCCCCAGGCGCCGCAGCCGATCGTCATCAACCCTCCCGCGCAGGTGGTGGAGTGCGCGCACTGGCCCAGCTGGGCGGTCGCGACGATCGCCTCGCTGGTCACCGCCGTGCTGGTGGTCACGGCCTTCCTGCTCTGGCCCTGACCCCGGCACCACGCTCGTCGGTCGCGTCCGCCCGCGGGCCCTACGGCCCGGCGCCGTCCGTGCCGGCCCCGTCGGCGCCCGCGCCATCGGTGCCGGCTCCGTCGGTGCCCGCGCCATCGGTGCCGGCCCCGCCGTCCGGGTCGGTCCCGCCGTCCGGGTCGGTCCCGCCGTCCGGGTCGGTTCCGCCGTCCGGGTCCGTCCCGGCGTCCGGGTCGGTGCCGCCCTCGTCCGCGGCCTCGACGGCGACGGTGCTGACGACACTCGTGGAATCAGCCCATCCGGCCGGGGCGTCGTAGCTGGCCCGCACGGAGTAGGAGCCAGGCGTCCATCCGGTGGTCGCCACGGTCAGGGAGGCGGTGCCGCCGGAGAGCGGCACGGCAGGGCTGACGGTCGTCCACGTACCGGCCGTCCCCAACCGGTACTGCAGGGACACCGTGCCACCGGTCGGTGCCGGGCTCCCGGCGGGACTGGGCGTGACCGTGGCGGTCACCGACAGCGTCGCGGGGATGACGACCGGCGTGGTGGCGGTGATCGCGGTGACCGTGGTGATCGGGGCGGCGGTCAGCGTCACCCGGGCGAGCACCCGCGTGGTCGCGGCCGCCACGGCGGCGGGCGCGATGGTGGCGTCCCACGGGCCACCGGGGTCGGCGACCGTGAGGCTCCAGCCGACGGCCGGCACGTACAGCACGGAGTCGCTCGCACCCGGGATCAGGGTGGTGGTCACGGCGGCGACGCTGATACCGGTCGGCAGCGGCGCGACGGGGGAGGCGGTCGCCAGCACCTGGCCCGGCGGCGTGAGCGGCCCGGTCGCCGGCGCCACCTGCAGGCGCAGCTCGGTCTCCGCGACGCTGATGCTGGTCGTCACGGTCGCCGGGCTGCTCGGGGTGATCGTCACCACGGGGCCGAGGTAGCTCCCGTGGTGCCCGGCCGGTCCGGCCACCGAGGCCTGCCACGTGCCCGGCGGCACCTGCGTGAACGTGGCCGCGAACGAGCTCCCGGAGCGGCCCAGCGGCTGCGGGCCCAACGTCAGGTCCTCGCCGTCGACCGTGCCCTGCAGCGTGACGAGACCACCGGCGAGATCGGTGCCGCTGGTCGAGGTCACCGTGACCCGGACGGGTCGCGAGACGAGCGGCACGACGAGGTCGACGACGGCGCTCTGGCCCGAGAGCACCATCACCGTCTTGGTGGCGACGGTGCTCCAGGCGGCCTCGTCATCGGCTCGCTCCTGCGCCAGCACGGTGTAGGTGCCGGCGCCCACCTCCTCGAGCAGGTAGGCACCCGTGGCGCTGATCTCGGAGGCACCGATCTCGGTGCCCTCCTGCAGCAGCGCGACGCGCGTGAGATCACCCTCGCCGGGGAACGGCGCTGTCGAGCCGTCGTGCTGGGTCCGCAGCACCTGGCCCTGGATCGAGCCGGTGGGTGCGGTGATCGGCACCCGCAGGCTCGGGCTCTCGCCGGCCGCCACGCTGACTTGTGTGCTCAGCGGCATGTAACCGCGGCCGGAGAGGAACAGGGTGTAGGTCAGCGGCAGCAGGTCGCGGAAGTGGTAGAGCCCTTGGGCGGCATCGGTCTGGCACCCGGCGGCGCCTTCGGCGCACGGCACGGCCGTCACGACCCGCGTGAGGTCGGAGTACACCAGCTGGGCCTGCAGCCCGTCGATCGGGGTCGTGCCGTCCACGACCGTCACGAGCAGCGAGGCCGGAAGCGGTGCGAGCCCGATCGTGTCCACCGGAAGCGTCGCGCCGTTGACGGCCGTGACCGTCGCCGACGACGCGGGGTCGCTGCCCTCCGGGCGTGCGACGTGCTGCGCAGCGGTCGCCGTGACCTCCCACGCACCCGGCGCCAGCCCCGGCTCCTCGATCGTGCCGGTGATGGTGTAGTCCCCGTAGGAATCGGTCGTCCCGTCGAACTCACCGGGTCCGTCCACCTGGTCCGCGACCAGCGCGGCGCCCGGCAGCGCCTGCGACCAGGAGTCGCCCAGCACCGTGACGACCTCGCCCCCGATCGTGCCCAGCTGCTCGAGGCTCACCTCCAGCGGCACGGCGAAGGTCTGCCCTGCCGGGACCTCGAGCGGGCGGGCCGTGACCGGTGCGTACCCGGCGGCAGCGGCGTCGATCGTGTAGCTGCCGGAGGGCAGGGTGCCGAAGTCGAGCACGGTCTGCGTCGGCACCGCGGTCCGGGTGAGCACGATCTCGTTCGGTCCGCGCAGCGTCATCACCGCGCCGGGGACGGGTGCGCCGGCACCGTCCACCGCCATGATGCCGACACGGGCGTCCTTGAGCAGCTCCCAGTGCTGGTTCTCGGGGACCGCGGTGCCACCGACCCCGATCTGGAACGTCAGCGACGAGCTCGAGTAGCCGTCGAGCCGGGCGACGACCGTGTACCAGCCGGGACGGATCGAGTCGGGCGGAAGCGCGCGGTCGGTGAACGTGACGTCGCCGGACTCATCGGCCCGGAGCGACGGGCTGACGACGCCGGGCGGCGCCTCGGTGACCTCGAAGCGGACGTTCTCCGTGGCCCCGGTCGGCAGCACGGCGACAGTTCCGGAGAACTGCTGCGCCGAGGGGACGAGCAGGATCGTGGCGAGCGAGGAGAGCGGGACACCGTTCGCGGAGTAGGTCTCGAAGTCGTCGGCGCTGACACGGACGTCCACGAGGTTCTCCACGAGCCCCAGCGAGCTGGTGCAGCCCGGTGCGGCGGTGGTGCAGATCATCACGCCCCCGGTGCCGTCGGTGACGAACTGCGCCTCCTCACGCTGCGGCCAGGTGCCGGAGTAGCCGGTGACGCCGACGACGGTGATCGTCGCGTCCTCGACCGGCAGCGTGCTGCCTCCCGAGGTCTGATAGCTCACCTGCGCGAGGACGGCGGGGATCGTCGAGGCCAGCACGAGCTGGATGCTGATCTCCTGGTTGAGGCCGATCGCGAGCGTGGCGCTGGCGATCTCCTCGCCGTTCTGCTCGAGGGAACCGATGATGCTGTAGGTGTCGGGAGGCAGGTCGGTGAGCTGGGCGAAACCCTCGCTGTTCACCTGCACGGGCTCGCCGACCACCGCGCCTGTTGAGCTCTCGGCGCGCACGAAGTAGCCGTCGGCGGGGCTGACCGAACCGGCGCCGTCCGAGAGCAGCGCGGTGACCGAGACGATGCCGTGCCGTTCGAGCACCACGTCGTACCGCCGCACCTCGCCGGGGAGCAGGTTGAGGTTCTGCGGCGGCGGCGCGACGTACCCGCCGGTCAGACCCTCGATGCTGACGACGTAGGCGCCGGCACTGAGCCGGTCCATCCGGTACAGGCCGTCGACGACGGGTGCGCATCGTGCCGTCGCGCTGTGGCACTCGGGCACCTCCGCCCCGCAGGGATCGGCGATCGCCGGCGTGCCGGCCTGCCGGGCGACCACGCAGACCCCCGGCGGCAGCACACCGGTGCGGGGCAGGATGGCGCCGGTCAACGACGGCGAGGGCTCGAGGGCGACGGTCGCGGCCTCGGCCTCCGCACCCATCGGCACGGTCACGGTCACCCGCCCCGGCTCGTAACCGGGAGCCGTGATCGTGACGACGTAACGGCCGGGGAGCAAGCCGTCGACGGCGGAGCCGGTCGCCGGGAGCCGGTACGGGTCGTCCGGTTCGGCCACCGAGGTGATCGTGCGGCTGGTGCCGTCGAGGTCCTCGGCGGTCACCTGCGCCGTGATGACGCAGTCCTGGTCCTCGGCGAGGATCGGGCAGGTGATCTGGCCGCCGGTGCTGGCGTCGACGACGCGGCCCACGATCGTGGCCGTGGCCTCGAGGCCGTCCCGCGCGATCCGCCGCAGCACCAGGTCGACGTCGACGACCCCGCCGGGCCGGACGACGACCTCGGCGTAGGTGGTCTCGTGCCCGAAGGCAGCCGCGGACAGCACATAGCTGCCCGGCGCCACGCCGGAGAACCGGAAGGTGCCGGTGCCGTCGGAGGAGGACATGGTCTTGTAGACGGCGGCGGTGTCAGCCCCGTGGGTCAGCACCAGCCCCGCTGCGGCGATCCCCGCCCCGGAGTCATCGGTCACGGTCCCGGTGACCGCGCCCCCCGAGGAGGTGAGCGAGACCGTCCACCCGGAGATGCCCGCCGACGTCAGGCTCACCTCGCGGGTGACGGTGGAGTATCCGGTGCCGGAGATCGTCACCGTGTAGCTGGCCGGCACCGGCAGCCGGGGGAGCAGGAACCGGCCGGCGCCCTCGCCCGTGACCGTGGTGGCGGTCCGCGTCGTGGTGCCGTTGGTCGCGGTGACCGTGATGCCACCGAGGCCGCCGACTCCGCCGAGGCTGTCGACGCCCACGACCTGACCGCTGATCGCCGCGACACCGGCGTCCAGCGTGAGGTCGACCTCGCTGCTGCCGGCCGCGGCCAGCGAGACCAGCCGGGACTGGGTGCCGAGGTCCGCCGACTCCGCCGTCACCAGGTAGGTGCTGGGTGTGACCAGGCCGTCGACCCGCCATCGCCCGACCGCCCCCGTGGTCGCGGTGCGGGTCGTCACGGTCGTCGTGCCGTCGGTCAAGGTGATCTCGACGCCGCCGACGGGTCCGCCGGGTCCGGACAAGACGCCCGACATCGTGCCCTGGCCCGCCTCCATCGCCGTCTCGAGCGGTGTGGCCGCGAGCTCGGCGCCCGTCATCGCCACGCGCTGCGTCGCGAACCCCGGCTTCGAGATGGTCACGAGATAGCGCGCGGAGGCCGACAGCCCGGAGAGCGCCCAGACGCCGCTGTCGTTGGTGCGTGTCGTCAGGCGCTGGGTGCTTCCGACCGGCGCCATCGGCATCGCCGCCGCGGCGACCTTGCCCGGCGCGGCTGCGCTGCGCGAGGCGGGCGAGCCGTCGGTCAGGGCGGTCGACCACAGGCTGGAGGTCGGGACGACCTCGATCACCGTGCCGCCCGGGTCGGCGCCGGCGACCGTGCCCGAGACGCGGACGCCGTCGACGGGCGTCGAGCCCTCCTCGTCGCCCTCCTCGCCCTCGGCACCGCCTGCACCGTCGTCGCCTCCCGCGCCTCCGCTCTGTCCGTCGGCGTCGGCGCCGTCGGTGCCGCCTGCGTCACCGCCGTCGGGCCCCTCCGCCGCCGTCGAGCTGTCCTGGGTGAGGTAGTCGGAGATCCGTGGCATCGCGACCACGACGCCGGCGATCCAGAGCGCCATCACCGCGACCACGGCGGTCAGCCGGATCGCGCCGCTGCCGAGCAGCGCCCGAGAGCTGAACGTCCCCTGCGCCCGCCGGGGTGCCGCCCGCCCGGTCGCGACCACCTCGTAGGAGTACCGCTCCCGTGAGCCCGCCAGCCGTAGCCGCGCGCGCACGGTGGCCGGGATCCGCACGGTCTCGGCCGGTCCCAGCCGCACCGAGGGCTCGCTGAGCGCGATCTCGAGCCCGGCGTCGCTGGTCGCGTCGAGCATCACGTCGGCGACGTGCAGGCCGGTGTTGCCGACGACGACGTCGACCCGCTTGCGGCGCACCCCACGGACCTCGGCGGGCTCCACCGAGAGCACGACGTCGCTCGCGCCGTCGACGCGCAGCGTCGCGTCGGCCACGGTGCGCCCCGCCCCGCTCTCGATGATCACGAGGAACGGGTAGTCGCCCGGCGCCGCGCCGGCGCCCGGGGTCAGCACGAGCTCCAGCGTCACGGTCTCGTCGGCGGCGACCGCGTTCACGATACTGACCGCCGGGCGCCAGCTCTCCTCGAGCCCGAGGATGCTGACCTGCAGGTCGCGAGCATCGGCGGCCAGGTTGCGTGCGTGCAGCCGCAGCGTCGCCACGCCGCCGGCCGTGGTGTGCGAGCCGGCCTCGATCGTGACGCTCGGAGCGTCGGGTCCGCTGCGACGCGGCGGGGAATCGGTCACTGGGGCTGCTCTCCGACCTCGATGTCGACCGTGCGGTCTTCGCTCGCATCGAGCGTGAACGGCGCCGAGGAGCCGACGACGGTGCCTCCGGTGGTGCGGATCTCGACGACGTAGTGCTCGGGCGCCTCGATGTCGTCGAGCGCGTAGCCGCCGGAGGCGTCCGTGGTGGTCTGCGCCACGGGAGCGGCCGAGGTGCCGTACTCAGCCGCCCGGTACAGCCACACGGTGCGGCCCGCCAGCGGCTCACCGCCCTGGGTGACCACGCCGGTGATGCGCGCGGGTGCGACCAGCACGGGGTTGAGCGTGCGCACCTGAGCGGCGCTCAGCACCACGATCTCCGAGGTGGTGCGGGTGCCGCTGCGCGCGAACGTCACCGTGTAGGTACCCGGCGGCAGGTTCTCGATCCGGTACACCCCGACGTCGCCCGAGGGTGTCGACGCGGTCGTCACGATGCGCTCGACCGAGCCCGAGCTGATGGTGACGACGACGTTGCCCACCGCCTGGGCCGAGCCCTCGCCACGGGTCTGCGTCACCCGGCCGGTGAGCACGGCGGTGGCGGAGCGCATCGTCGCGTCCACCGACGTGGCGCTCGCGGCACCGGCGGTGACCAGGCCGAAACCGTCGAGGCTGACCGACAGCACGCGTGACTCCAGGTCGGTCCGCGAGAACGTCACCGTGTAGTCACCCGGTACCCGCAGGCCGGAGAGCTCCCACGAGCCGACCGGGTCGGTCGAGCGCGTCACGGTCTGCAGCGTGGTCGCGCCGTCGGAGACGGTCACGGTGACCCCGCCCGCGCTGCTGCCGGGCACGGTCACGGTGCCGCCGAGGGTGCCCTGGTCGCGTCCGAGCACCACCGAGACTCCGGTGAGCTGCTGCCCCGGGGTGAGCGAGAGCGTCAGCGTGGCGGTCGCGTAGCCGTCGGCGGAGACGACCACCGTGTAGGAGCCCGGCGTGGGCAGCCCGCGCAGCACGAACCCGCCCACCGGGTCCTGCGTCAGGCTCACGGTCTCGACCCTGGCCTGGCCCGCGGTCGCGACCACGCCGGCCCCGCCGATCGGGCCGTCGGGACCGCTGACGGTGCCCTCGATCGAGCCGTCACCCACCAGCAGCGCCAGCTCGATGCCGTCACGGCTCTCGCCGGCGGCCAGGTCGAGCCGCTGCGCCGAGGGCGCGAAACCGGGCTTCGTGACGACGAGGTCGTACACGGCGGGGGAGGGCAGGTCGGCGATCTCGAACGTGCCGTCCTCGCTGATCGGCACGCTCCGCACGAGCGCGCCACCGCCCGTGGTGGTCGACGGCACCTCGCCCGCGACCGGGTCGACCTGACCGGCCAGGGGTGCGACCTCCAGCGGCAGCTCGACCCGGACCGTCGCCCCACCCACGTCATCGCCGACCACGGCCCCGCTGACAGCGGCCGGGACGCCTCCGACGATGACCACGAGGTCGTCCAGGCTCTGACCCTCGACGAGCGTCAGCGGTGTGGCGTCGGCGGCGGCGCCGGCGGTCGGGTACCAGACCTCGGCGAAACCCGCGCCGCGGACCCGGAGCAGGACCTCGCCCGCAGGGAGCCTGGCGAAGGTGAAGGCACCCGCGTCGTCGGTGGCGGTGGTCGTGAGCGGGGTGCCGGGGTCGTCGGCGGCGAACAGCTCGACCGACACCCCGGCCGCCGGTGCCCCCGTGCTCAGCTCGACGACCGAGCCGCCGACCTCCGAACGTCCCGTCTGCGACGTCGCCTCACGGGCCTGGGCGACCTGCAGCGCGAGGTCGCGATCGGCGGCGGTGCGCTGCACGATCGAGCTGAGCGCGATCGTGATCACCGTCGCGAACACCGTGATCGCCACCAGCAGCCCCATCAGCCCCAGCAACCCACGCGAGAACATCGGCTGCTGGATGAACATGCCCGCCACGGCCGGCGGGCCGTCGGTCTCCCTGACCTGCGGACCCGCGGCCCGCACGGTGAAGGGACGCAGCGCGGCGTCCCCCACGAGCGGTCGCCGTGCCTTCACGGTCAGGTCCACGACGGCGCTCGAACCGGGGGTCAGCCGCAGCTCCGGCGGCGTGAAGGTGAAGGTGGTGCGCGCCTCGGGGTCGACGGCGTCCAGGCGCAGCAGCTGGGTCGTGTTGCCCTCGTTGTGCACGATGGCGGTGTAGCCGCCCGTGCTGCCGCCGGTCAGGGTCGGCGGATCGAGCTCGATCGAGCTGCGCGGCGCCGCCGGGATCTCGAGGATCGCCTCCTCGACGACCACGTCGGCAGGGTTCTGCAGGTCGGTCACCTGGATCGACAGCGCCCGGTCGCCCGCGGGGGACTTGTCGGGCAGCCGCAGGCTCAGGCGCGCCGTCGTCGACTCGCCGGGGAACAGCCGGGGCTCGGGCTGGTCGAACCCTGCCCACTCGGGGTCGACGCCCAGGACGCGCAGCGAGTAGCCGCCGATCACCTCGCTGGTGTTGGTCACGGTGACCAGGAGCTCGCTCGACATCCCGGGGACGACGGCGACCCGACGGGGCGCGACATCGACGTGCATGCTCAGCCCCCGCTCGGGAACGGGAGGTCGACCTGCGCCGTGCTGCCCTGCAGCACGGTCACGATCGCCGTCGTCACGACACGGCCGGAGCTCACGACCGTCACGGCGTAGGTGCCCGGCCGGAGGTCGGGGATCAGGTAGGAGCCGGAACCCTCGGACCCGGTCGCCGTCGAGACCGTGCTGTGCACGGTGCTGCCGTCGGTGGCCTCGACGCGGACCCCCGTCACGCCCTGACCGCCGTCGGTGACGCGGCCCTGGACCGCACCGAGCATCGTGCTGAGGGTGACCCGGATGTCGCCCGGTGGCCCCTCGGCCAGGCTGACGGGGACCGACGCAGGCGCGTACCCCTCCTTGGTGAAGGTCAGCGTCACGGTGGCCGAGCCCTGCACGCCGGTGAGCGTGAAGGCACCGACGTCACCGGCGGTCAGGCTCGTCGCGCTGACCCCCTCGGAGGTGCCGCCGGCCACGACCGTCACGCCGCCGACGCCCTGCCCGTCGGTCCCCACGACGTGACCGGAGATGGTTCCCACCCCGCCGGTCAGCAGCAGCGTCACGTCGCTCTTGGACTCCCCGGCGGCCAGGGCGACGACGACCGTCTGGGTGCCGTAGCCCTCCTTGCTGGCGGTCAGCACGTAGGTGGCCGGTGTCGGCAGGCTGGGGATCACGAAGGTGCCGACCCGACCTTGGGTGGGGGTCCCGACGACGATCTCCTCGCCGTCGAGCGTGGTCGAGACCTCGACGCCGCCGAGCGCGGCGAAGCCGTCGGTGACCGTGCCCTCGATCTGACCGAGCCCGGCGCCCAGGGTGATGTCCAGCGCCAGCCGCTGCTGCCCGCCGAGCACCTGCTCGGTGATGGTGGTCGGCTGGTAGCCGGGTGCCTCGAAGGTGAGGTCGTACCTGCCGGGCGCGACGAGACCGGGCAGTGCGTAGCTCCCGTCGGCGGCCGCCTGCACCTGCATCGGGGCGGCTGCTGCGTCGTCGCCGGCGAGCCAGACGGGGACCGCCGTCACGGTGACGACGACGTCGTCCTCACCTCCGGCGTGGACCATCCCGGTGATCGTGGCGAGGTCCCCGGCCACGACGAGGTCGATGTCGGTGGTGACCTGCTGCGCGGACGCCTGCACGCCGGTGGCGCCCGCCGAGTCGGCCGCGCCGGGGTACCAGACGGTCTCGTAGCCGTCGGCGGCGACCCGCAGCAGGTACTCGCCGGGGAACAGGCCCGCCAAGGAGTACGTGCCGTCGGCCTGGGTCGCGGCGGAGGAGACCAGCACCAGCCCGTCGGCCGACGTCCGGAGCGCCTCGACCGTGAGCCGGCCCACGCCGACCGGGTCCTCGGCGCCCTGCACCGTTCCGGTGATGGTCGCGCCGACGCCGGCGGGCAGCAGGCCGTCGCGCGGCAGCGCGCCCGCGGGAGCCGCCCCCGCGGCCTCGCCGGGGACCTCGGTCGCGGCGAAGAAGGAGGGGGGCGCGACCTTGGTGCCGGGGTCGGCGCCCAGCACCGCGCGCATCCCCACGGTCACCGCCACCGCCCACGCCGCCAGGATCACCAGCAGGATCAGCGCGGTGATCAGCCCGCGGCCGAACGTCGAGCGCTGCTTGAGCGTGAGCGCCACCTCGGCGGCGGCGCCCTCGGCCTCGGCCACCACACGCAGCGGCCGGTCCCGGTCCGCACCCAGCAGCTGGCGGGGCCCGCGCGCCGACACGGTCGTCACCGCGGTGCGGCCGATCGGGACCGAGAGCGTCGAGGGCGTCAGCGTGGTCCGCAGGCTGCGGTCGGTGTCGACCACGCGCAGCGCCAGGTCGAGCGGGGTGTTGCCCTCGTTCGCGACCGTGACCGTGAACAGCGCGCGGCCACGGGCGCGCACCACCGACGGGGTGGCGCTCGCCGACACCGCCGGCTGCGGCGGCACGACGACCTCGAGGTCGTGGTAAGCGTCGGTCGCGCCCGCAGCCCGACCCTCGACGACCAGCGTCACGTGATAGGTGCCGGCAGGGAACGTGGCCGGCAGCCCGATGTGCACCTCGAGCGCACCCTCGGACTGCGGGAACAGCGTCAGGTGCTCGGGCTGGCTGCGCACGGTCGCCGAGGCGGGGAAGCCGAGCACCCGCACGCTCAGCGCGTCGATGACCGCGCTGGTGTTGACGACGTCGAGCGGGATCGTCCCGGACTCCCCGGGAGCGATCTCGGCGCGCTCGACGGTGCTGGCGACCCTCATGGGCGGCGAGGCTCCGGGATGGGGAACGCGCGTGCGCTGATGCGGTCGACCAGCGGCGGGGCGGTCTCCCACGGGTAGGCGTCGGCAGCGACGGTCGCCTGCAGGCAGAACGAGGCCTTGAGGTGGCCACCGACGGCGCTCCACACGTCCCGAGGGCGGTTGTGCTCGTCGCTCTCGACGGCGAGCTGGACGGCGGTCTCCAGCGCACCCTCCTCGGTGCTAGGGATGATCGGGTTCGTGAGGAACCGGAGGAAGACGTCGCCGAGCAGCTCGTGCTCGTCGCGCGGCGAGCCCGCCCACGCGCTCACGAGATAGGTCAGCTGCACCATCGGCAGCGCGAATCGTCGGGTCACGAGCCCGTCGGTGCGCTGCGGGGCCTGGACCCGGGGCGGTTGCGGTGATCGCGCCACGCCGTACAGGAAGACGTTGACCGTCAGCCGGTTGACGGTCGCCGACCACGTGGTCGACGGAGCCTCGAAGGAGACGTCGCCCTGCTCGCGGCTGAGCGGCAGCGTGCGTCGCAGGAGGTCTTCGATGCCTTCCTCGACTGCAGAGATCAGCACCATTTCTCCCTTGCTGCGGCGCCGTGCCAGAGCGTCCTCGTCCGCGGCTGCTTCAGGCTAGGAACGCGTGCGGCACCGAGCATCGGTAATCGCTACGGAAGTTCCTCCAGGAGGCTCCGCGGCTGTGCCAAGGTGCAGCCATGACCGCGACCGGCAGCCTCGTCGACGGCGTGCTCACCGCGTGGGAACGTGCGGTGGACCGCCGGGAGAGCGCCGGCGGCTGGGAGCCTGCTGGCGCGGCCCGCAGCAGCCTGGCCGCGCTGCAGGCCGACGCCGAGGTGCTGCGCACCCTCGAGGTCCGACTGACGGCGCTGGGCGACCGGTTCGGGCTCGAGCACCGCGAGCGGATGCTGCTCGCCGTGGCGGTGCTGCCGGAGGCCCACCCCAGCGCCCACCTCCTCGCAGGCCTCCTCTCCGGCGACGCCGGTCCGGCGCGGCCGAGCGTGGCGCTGGGCTGGGAGTCGGCCGCGACCGGGACCGTCGACCCCGACTCCCACGCGCTGCTCGACGCCGGCGGCGTGCTGCGTGCCACCGGCCTGATCGCCGTCGAGGGCGACGACGTGCTGCTGTCGCGGCGGCTCCGGCTCCCCGACCGCGTGCGTGCGCACCTGCTCGGTTCCACCCTGGTGCCCGAGGAGGTCGTCCGCGTGCTCGCGCAGCCGCGCGCCGTGGACGTGGAGGGGTTCCGACAGGTCGCGACCGCGCTCGAGGCGGGGGAGCCGCTGGTGTGGGTGCACGCACCGGCGGGGACGGCCGGGGCCGCCCTCGCGGTGGCCGCCTGCCGCGAGCTCGGCGTCGGCTGCCTGGTGGGCGATCTGGACCGGGTACCGGGGGAGGGCGCGACCGGGTCGGACGGATCGGAGCCCGACCAGGGCCCCCGCGCGGCGCTGGTGCGGCCGACCCTGCGCGCGCTGGTTCTGGAGGCGTCGTTGGAGGGCTCGGTCCTGGTGCTCCTCGGAGCCCAGCACGCGGCCGGCCACCTGGACCTGCTCGAGCGAGCCGTGGTGCCGGTCGTGGCGGTGGGACGCACGCCGTGGGACCCGCACTGGTCGGACCGGCTGGCCGCGACCGTGCCCGCGGGGCGGCTCAGCCGCGCCGAGCGCGAGGACCTGTGGCAGCACGCGGTCGGCCCTGCCGGTGTCGCCGAGGAGGTGCTCGCGATGCGGATCACGCCGGAGGAGATCGACCTCGTCGGTGCGCGCGCGCGCTCCGACGCGACGCGCGCGGACCGGGCGCCCTCGGTCGAGGACGTGCGGGACGCGGTGCGACGGCTCGGCGCCGGCCACCGCTCGCGCGTGGGCGCCGCGACCTCGCCGGCGACGCTGACCGACCTGGTGCTGCCCGACCACACCCGGCGCGAGGTCGAGCGCTTGATCGGCTGGGCCAGGGACCGGGACGAGGTGCTGGGGCTGGGCGACCTGCAGGGCAAGGGTGGCAAGGGCACCGGGATCTGCGCGCTGTTCTCCGGCAGCCCCGGCACGGGCAAGACCCTCGCCGCGCACGTCGTCGCCGACTCCCTCGGTGCCGACCTGTTCCAGGTCGACCTGTCGACCGTCGTCGACAAGTACATCGGCGAGACCGAGAAGAACCTCGAGCGGACCTTCGCCCGCGCGGAGTCGCTCAACGCGGTGCTGTTCTTCGACGAGGCCGACGCCCTGTTCGGCAGCCGGTCCTCGATCAACGACGCCCACGACCGGTACGCCAACCAGGAGGTCGCGTTCCTGCTGCAGCGGATGGAGGCGTTCGAGGGCATCACGGTGCTGGCCACCAACCTCCGCGGCAACCTCGACCCGGCGTTCGCCCGCCGGCTGCACTTCATGGTGCACTTCCCCGACCCGGACGCGCCGACACGGCTGCGGCTGTGGGAGCACCACCTCGCGCAGCTGCCCGGGACCGACCCCGAGGACCCGGTGGACCTGGAGCTGCTCTCCGGTGCCCTGGAGATCGCCGGCGGAGACATCCGCAACATCGTGCTCGCGGCGACCTACGACGCGGTGGCCGCGCGACGTCCCGTGGGCATGGGCGACCTGCGGCTGGCGTCCGAGCGCGAGATGGCCAAGCTGGGCCGCCGCATCGGCGACGCGCGCTGGGGCAGCGGCCGCGCCCGCGGCTGAGGCGAATCTCGGTAGCCGTTACCGATGCCCCCGCGTGGCCCTGCGCGCCACGCTGCTACCAGCGGGGTCGGCCGTCGGGAAGACCCTGCGCGCACGGCGGCGGACGGAGGGCGTATGAGCACGCACGAGACCCGGGCACACGTGCCTGCGGGAACGACCCGCGCGGTCCGGAACGAGGACGCCGCCTCGGCAGCGCCCGCGCCGGCCGCACCGGTGCCGCTGGCGGGGGTCGCCGCCACCGAGGGCGGACTGGTCGTCGGGCGTGCGGACGATCCCGCCGAGCACCACGCCGACCGACTCGCCGACACCGCGCTGGCACGCCTGCGCCGGGATCCCGGTCCCGAGGCGAGCCCCGAGGCGCACGAGGGCGCGGAGGCCCATCGCCACGGTGCCGGGTGCGGGCACCTGCGGCGGTCCTCGACACCGGTGGCGCTCCCGGGCGCCGCGGTCGGGCCCGCGGGCGGTGCGGTCGACGGCGCGCTGTCGGGCAGGATCGAGGCGGCCCGGGCCACCGGAACCGGGCTGGGCGGCCTCGAGCGCACCCGGATGGAGAGCGCCTTCGGTACCTCGCTGTCGTCGGTGCGCGTGCATCGCGGGGGTGAGGCCTCGCGCCTGAACCAGGCGATGTCGGCCGAGGCGTTCACGGTCGGCGACGACGTGTTCCTCGGGTCCCGCGCCGCGGCGGGCGGGCCCGCCGCCGAGGGGATCCTCGCCCACGAGATCGCGCACGTGATCTCGGAGCCGGCCGGCACCCGGGCGGTCCGGCGGAACTTCGTCACGCGCCTCTTCGGCAAGGAGGAGCTGACCGAGGAGGAGAAGCGCGAGCAGGCGGAGAAGAAGGCCGAGGAGCAGCGCGCCAAGGACGAGGAGAAGGCGCGCAAGGCTGCCGCCAAGCAGAGCAAGAAGACCGAGAAGACCGAGAAGAAGAACCTCAGCGAGTCCCGCAAGCAGGGCAAGGCCGGCCGCGCCGCCCTGGGCGACGCCATCTACCGTCCGGGTCTGAGCGGTGACGACGACTCCGGCGTCCGGATGGCCGCCGTCAACAAGCAGTTCCAGGAGGCGCTCGACTACGAGACCGGCCTGTTCAAGACCCTCCTGCTGCCGCGCAGCCGGCGGTCCGGGGGCCAGCCGCTCAGCGAGCAGGAGGCAGCGGACCAGGCCTATCACGAGACCTGGCACGTCAAGTACCGCGCGCTGGAGTCGGTGCGACCACCGCGTGAGACCGCCGCGGAGCGGCTGGTGATCCAGGTGCGTCGGGTCCGCACCGATGGTGCGGTGCGGCAGCAGCAGCTCGAGGACGACACTTCCGCCGACACCGCCACGATCAAGCTGCGGATGCTCGGCAAGAACGTCGAGCTCGCCTACGAGCGGATGGCGGTGCTGCGCGGGGAGCTGCTGGCGAAGGACCCCTCGCTGCATCCCGCGCTGGCGCAGGACCAGGCAGCAGCCACCGTGCGCGCGAGCCTCGAGGACAAGCTCGCGGACCAGATGCCGCCCAAGGACGGCGCGCTCGACGTCGCCGCGTGGGCGCAGGCCTCCGAGCGCGTCGCGGCCAAGCAGCGGCAGGCGCAGCGAGACCGCGACTCGATCGAGACCTCGCTGATGCTGCTGCCGCAGGACAAGCGCGCGGAGAAGCAGCAGGAGCTCGACGCCACCCCGGTCGCCTTCCAGAAGAAGGAGGACGACGCCCTGACCCAGGGCAGCGCGGTGCTCAAGGACGTCCAGACCTACGGCGGCGCCGCGATGACGGCGATCAACGTGGTCGGCGGCGGCATCGCCGGCCAGATCGGCAAGCCCCAGGACAAGAAGCTCCGCGAGGAGCAGGGCATCGAGAAGACCAGCTACGGCCCGGTGCTGCCGTCGAAGATCGACCAGGGCATCTCGCAGGCCGTCCGGGACAGCCGGCAGGCCCACGACTGGAAGTCGAAGGACCAGCTCAACGGTCCGGCGGCGCTGCCGATGTCGGACGCGACCAAGGTCAAGACCGGCTTCGGCCAGGTCGCGGGCATCTTCACCAGCCTGCTCGGCGCCGTGCAGTCGGCCTTCGCGATGGTGACGTCCATCAAGTCGGCGTGGGAGAACAACGACGCCTACGAGGGCCTGAAGGCCACCAAGGCGGGAGCTGCCGGTCTCGACGGGCTGGTGGGGGCCGCGAAGCAGACGGCGAACCTCGCCAAGCTGATCGACTCCGGTGTCTCGGCCGGCGTCGCCAAGGTCGTGCCGGGGCTGGACATCGCCTCGGCGGTGCTGTCGATCGTCAAGGCGACGATGGACGTCACGATGACGGGTATGCGCCAGCGCGAGACCGACGTCAGCATGTTCGGCGCGCGGGCGCGCTCCACCGACAAGGTCGACGTCACGGTGTACCCGTTGATGAAGGTCTCGCAGGTCTACACCAAGCAGCTCGAGAACCACTGCTGGACCCTCGGTTCCGGGATCGGCGACCTCGTGCTGTCGATCGCGCAGCTCGCCAGCGGTGGCGGGTACGGCATCCCGCTCGCCATCAAGTCCGGCAAGGCCGTGCTCGACAACCTGCACGCGCTCGGGCACTTCATCGCGGACAACGTGCTCGCCGCGATGGCCAAGCGCGCTCAGAAGGAGTCCGAGCTGCTGCACCTGGAAGGCGCCGCCGAGGACGAGCTGAAGCAGCACCCGAAGATGGCGGTCGACGGCATCGTCGTGCGCGCCGCACAGGGTGACGAGGTCGCGCTCGAGTTCCTGTCCCACTACCGCGTCGAGGGGAAGCGGATCACCGCGGCGTACGTGCAGCAGATCACCCCCTCGTCGGTGCGACCGGGGAGCGATCCGGAGGAGGGCGGCGGCGAGCACAGCATCCTGCTGGCCAAGATCCGCACGGCGGTGCTCGGCTCGATGAGCACCAGCGCGGATCCCAAGACCACCTATGACGAGATCATGGGCCATCTCGAGCAGGCGAAGGGTGTCCGCAAGACCGTCGGGGACACGGTGGCGTCGGCACGCACCACGTGGAAGGACACCGGGACGCTCGCCCAGCAGCGCAACGACCTCGCCACCAAGGGTCACCTGGGTGACAACGCGAAGACCGACCGCGGCTTCGGCTGGCGGGTGCGGATGTTCCTCTCGAGCGAGAAGCGCGGCAAGCTGACCGAGCGCACGCAGGCCTACGCTGACGTCGAACCGTTGCCCAAGGGAGTGATCGCCATCATCGGAGACACCGCACTCGGACGCCACACGTCCCAGGCGGACCTGGACGCCTGGACGGATCAGCTGACGCTGGCCGACCTCGAGGCGGAGCTCGCACGCAAGCCGCGACGCAACTCGCCGGCAGGCATCGAGCTGATCCGCGACCTGATCAAGCTGAAGTCGGGCTCGTCCGTCCCGGCCGGGGCGGGCGCCCCGTGACCGACGCCGGTGAGGGCACCCCCGGGACGGCGTCGACCGTCGACGTCAGGGCCGCGTACGCCCAGCTCGACGGCGTCGAGCCCACCTTCCTGAGGGACGTCGCGGTTGCGCTCGTGGTGAGCGGGCACGACCTCGAGCTCGACGTCGACCTCGCCACGGTCGACGTCGACGCCGCCGACCCGTGGGTGGGCCGGGTGCTGGGTGTCGTGCGTCCGATCGCGCGGAGCGTCAGCTTTTACGCCGTGCACCCCACGCCGGTGCCGCCGCCGCTGCTGCCGCAGGCGGTCGAGCTGGCGATGCGGGCGACCGACGCCGAGTTCGACGTCGCGTTCGAGGTCGACCTGACGTCCGGGACGTTCGCGGCCCGCAGCTCGGTCAGTCTCGGCGACGTGGAGATCTCCGTGGACGTGCTGGGCGGCCTGCTCGGCACCGCGCTCGACGCGGCCGAGAGCCGGCTGCTGCGCTACCGGGCGGCGATCGAGGCCGTCGCCGCGGGCGAGACGAGCCCGGCGGACGCAGCGGCGAGCGCACGGGGCGCCGACCTCGACGCGCTGGCGGCCGAGCTCTCCACGCTCGACGCCAGGCTCAGCCCACCATCGTCCTGACCGTGCCCGGGTTGACCAGCTGGATGACCCCGCCGTAGACGCAGGTGCACATCGACCCGGCCGCCAGCGCGGGTGCCCCTCCGACGAGGGTCCTGGTCGCCGTACCGGTCCAGGGTGTCAGCACAGGCACGCAGGGCATCGGGGTCAGCACCCCCATCGCGGCCGCCGTGGCGGCGACCACGGTGGGGTTGGACGGCGAGCTGCACAGACCGAACGAGGGCACGTTGGCCATCGGCAGGTTGTCCCGCATGGTCACGGCCGGCTTGCCCTCGATGAGGACGGTCGGAGACGCGAGCCCGACCACCGCGGACGTCGCGGCCCCGAACGGACACATCAGCGTGCCGCCGGTCGCGCCTGCTGGTCTGCCCATCGTGGTTCCTCTCGTCGGTGCGCCGTCACCAGCCGGTGCCGGCCACGGACTGGCTGAGGTCCTCGCCGGTGGTGGTGATCAGGCACAGCACGGTGCGGTCGTCCTCGGCCTGCCAGCTGCGCGCCGACGGGACGAGGTAGGTGAAGAACAGCTCGGAGTCCCGGTAGTCGACGCCCACGTAGGCCGCGAACTGCTCGGCGCACGCGCCGTCGGCGAAGTCCTTCAGCAGGGCATCACCCGGGAAGGTGCTGCCCGCCTGCTCGGTGTCGGTGTCGCTGCGCTCGGGGAAGTCGACGAGCGCGAAGACCTCGAGCTGATGGGGCTCCTCGCACGGGACGGTGGCCACCTCCGAGAGCTCGACCGCCACGTCCTCGTGGCTCGGGGCCAGCACGCAGACGCCCGGCTCGAGGTCGAACACCGAGGTCGTCGAGGTGTCGCCGTCGAGGCTCGAGCAACCCGCCAGCAGCGTCGCCGCCACCAGCGCGAGCGCCGCTCGTGCTGCTGTGCTGTCTGCTCCGGGCACGGGCGCCGGCCCCCTTCTGCTCCATGGCGATCCCCGCCACCTCGACGCTACTCGGAGGGCCTCGTCGCGGGCATCGGTAGTCGTTACTGACATCCGGGGCCGGCCGCTCGGATGGACAGGTCCTCAGGGAGCCGCTAGCGTCTTGGGCCGTTCCTCCTGCGTGCGGGAGGGGCCAGCTGGGTACGGAACGTGAGATGTCATACGAAACCGATGGGGTCGGCAACAACATGGGCGAGTTCGTGACGGGTCGGGTCGGGGAGATCGCCTTCGCCTCGGTGCAGCATCTGAGTCTCGTCGCGCAGTCCCTCGTGATCGCCACCGTCCTCGGCGTCGGCATCGCCGCGCTCGTCTATCGCAACGCGACCTTCAGCGCCGTCGCGAACGGCGTCACCGCGATCGGGCTGACGATCCCCGCGTTCGCCCTCATCGGCCTGATGGTCGCACCGCTCGGCTTCGGCGTGACACCCGCGGTCGTGGTTGTCGTCTTCTACGCCGTGCTCCCGATCCTGCGCAACGCGGTGGTCGGTCTCGCCGGGGTCGACCAGGCGGTCGTGGAGTCGGCTCGCGGCATCGGCATGAGCCGGTTCCGGACCTTCTGGAGGGTCGAGCTGCCGATCGCCTGGCCGGTGATCCTGAGCGGCGTGCGCATCTCCGGTCAGATGGTGATGGGCATCGCGGCCGTCGCCGCCTTCGTGCTCGGTCCCGGTCTCGGTGGCCTGATCTTCCAAGGGCTCTCCCGCATGGGCGGTGCCGGGTCGATCGAGTCGATCGTCACCGCCGTGGTGGGCGTCATCGTGCTCGCCCTCGTGCTCGACCTCGCGCTGCTCGCCATCGGGCGGCTCACCACCCCGAAAGGTATCCGTGTCTGACACCGCTACCGCCCGCTCCGAGGGCGACGAGAGAACGATCACCGGCAAGGCGATCCGCCTCGAGGGCGTGACCAAGCGCTACCCCGGGCAGCAGCGCCCCGCCGTCGACGGCGTGACCCTCGAGATCCCGGCCGGTCAGGTCGTGATGCTCGTCGGGCCCTCCGGGTGCGGCAAGACCACGACGCTCAAGATGATCAACCGGCTGATCGAACCCACCGAGGGCCGGATCGTCCTCGGCGAGGAGGACGTCACCGACATCGACGGCGACGACCTGCGGCGCCGCATCGGCTACGTCATCCAGGCCGGTGGCCTGTTCCCGCACATGACGGTCGCCCAGAACATCGCGATCGTGCCCAAGATGCTGGGCTGGGACGACGCCCGCGTGAAGGAGCGCACCACCGAGCTCCTCGACCTCGTCTCGCTCGACCCCGACACCTACCGGGACCGCTACCCGAAGGAGCTCTCGGGCGGGCAGCAGCAGCGCGTCGGGGTGGCACGCGCGCTCGCGGCCGACCCACCCGTGCTGCTCATGGACGAGCCCTTCGGCGCGGTCGACCCGATCACGCGGCAGCGGCTGCAGGACGAGCTGATCCGCATCCAGCACGAGCTCCGCAAGACGATCGTCATCGTCACCCACGACTTCGACGAGGCGGTCAAGCTGGGCGACTGGATCGTCGTGTTCCGCGAGGGCGCGCACATCGCGCAGTACGACACCCCCGAGCGGATCCTGGCCGAGCCCGCCGACGAGTTCGTCGAGTCCTTCATCGGCAGCGGCGCCGGGCTCAAGCAGCTGGGGCTGCAGCGCGTCCGCGACGTGGACCTGGCCGAAGCGGTCACCGCCCGCCCGGGGGACTCCGCCGCCGACGCGCTCGCCCGGGCCGAGGCAGCCGGCCACGGCCACGTCGTCGTCGTGGACGAGCGCGACCGGCCGCTGAGCTGGCCGTCACGCCGTGCGCTGCAGCGGATGACATCGATCCCCGAGGCCGCCGACCCCAAGACCCCCGTGGTCGGCAGCGGCGCCACGCTCAACGACGCCCTCGACGAGATGCTGGTCTCCAGCGCCGGCGCCGCGCTCGTCACCGGCCACCGCGGCGCCTTCGTCGGCGTCATCACGGTCGAGGTCGTGATGGCCGCCATCAGCGCCGTGCGCGCGGCCGCGAGCGACGCGATGGCCGGCGCCCCCGTCGGCACCAACGCCTCGGACCCGGCAGCCAGGGGCAGCGATGGCTGAGGCGCTCGCGAGCCCGACCGACCTCGCGCCCACCAGGCGGGCATGGCGACCCCTGGTCGTCCAGGTCGTGGCGATCCTCGCCGCGGCGGCGGCCCTCGTGATCTGGTTGCTCACCGCCGACCTCAGCCCGGTCGAGCGGGAGACGCTGAACGCGAGGTCGTTGCTGCAGCTGATCGGCCAGCACCTGTGGCTGACGGTCGTGGGCACGGTGATCGTGCTGGCGATCGCGGTGCCGCTGGGCGTGCTGCTGACCCGAGGCCCGATGCGGAGGTTCGCCGGCGGCGTGCTCGCGGTCGCGAACTTCGGCCAGGCCGCACCCGCGGTCGGTCTGATCGTGCTGATCGCGGCCGCACCGTTCCTGCCCGACGGGTTCTGGGCGGCGATCATCGCGCTCGTCATCTACGCGGCGCTGCCGGTCCTGGGCAACACGATGGTCGGGATCCGCGGGGTCGACCAGCGCCTGGTCGAGGCCGGGCGTGGGATGGGCATGACGGCACCCGCGGTGCTGTTCCGCGTCGAGCTCCCGCTCGCCGTCCCCGTGATGCTGTCCGGGGTCCGCACCGCGCTGGTGCTGCTCGTCGGCACGGCGGCGCTGGCGAGCTTCATCAACGGCGGTGGGCTCGGGCTGCTGATCACCACGGGCGTGAACCTCTACGAGCTCCGGGTGCTGGTGACCGGTGCCCTGCTGACGGCGCTGCTGGCGCTGCTGATCGACTGGGCCGGCCGCGTGGTCGAGCACGTGGCCCGGCCGAAGGGGATGTGATGACCACGACCACGACCACGACCACGGGCACACGACGCCGGGGCCGCCGGCGCGCCGGTGGGGCCCTGGCCGCGCTCGCGGCGGGCTTGCTGGCGGGGTGCGGGCTGTATCCCGCGACCGCCTACACGCCACCGGTCGCGCCCGGGACGATCGATGAGATCGACGGGCTGCCCGAGGACGCCTCGATCACCGTCACCGGCAAGAACTTCACCGAACAGCTGATCCTCGGCAAGATCGCCGTCATGGCCGCCCAGGCGGCCGGGTTCCAGGTCACCGACCTGACCAACGTGCCGGGCAGCGTGCCCGTGCGCGAGCTGATGCTCTCGGGCGAGGCGGACGTCACCTACGAGTACACCGGCACGGCGTGGCTGACGTACCTGGGACAGGCCGAAGGCATCCCGGACCAGCAGGAGCAGTGGCAGGCGGTGCGGGACGCCGACCTCGAGAACGGTCTGACGTGGCTGACGCCGGGACCGCTGAACAACACCTACGCCATGGCGGTGCGCTCCGAGGCGGTCGAGGAGCTGGGCGGCATCTCGACGCTCAGCGAGATCGCCGACCTCCCGGTCGCGGAGCGCACGATCTGCGTGGAGGCGGAGTTCAACTCGCGCGCCGACGGGCTGGGGCCGATGCTCGATGCCTACGAGATCCCGCGCGGCACGCCCGAGGGGGTGCCGAACGACAACATCATGATCTTCGACACGGGCGCGGTGTACACGGCCACCGACCGGGGCACCTGCAACTTCGGCGAGGTGTTCACCACCGACGGCCGGATCGACAGCCTCGACCTGACCGTCCTCGAGGACGACCGCGGCTACTTCCCCGCCTACAACGTGGCTCCGGTGCTCAGCACCGAGACGCTGGAGGAGTACCCCGAGCTCGAGGAGATCTACGACCTGGTGACCGCCGAGCTGACCGACGAGCGGCTGCGCGAGCTCAACCTGCGCGTCGACGAGGGCGGCGAGCTCCCCGCCGACGTGGCCTTCGACTTCATGGTCGAGATGGGGTTCGTCACCGAGCCGTGAGCCACGCCCGGTCGTCGCCGGTGCTCGGCTAGCTAACCCGCGACCTCCATCGCCTCGTACCAGCGGTGCTCGAGCTCGGACAGCTCGCTCTGCAGCCCCTCGATCCGCCCCGCCGCGGCACCGAGGCCGACGTAGTCGGAGTGGTCGTGCTCGGCCAGCGCGGCGCGCTCGGCCTCGATCTGCGCCTGCAGCCGCTCGATTCGGCGCTCGAGCGAGGCGATCTCCTTCTGCGCGGCGTGCCGCTGGGCGCCGGTGGCACCGGTGTCGGAACCCGCGGTCGCGGGCTCGGGCGCCGCCTGCGCGGACATCGCCGCCCGCAGCTGCAGGTACTCGTCGACCCCGCCGGGCAGGTGACGCAGGCGGCCGTCGAGGATCGCGTACTGGTTGTCGGTGACCCGCTCGAGCAGGTACCGGTCGTGGCTGATGACCAGGAGCGTGCCGGGCCAGGTGTCGAGCAGGTCCTCCATCGCGGCGAGGGTGTCCGTGTCGACGTCGTTGGTGGGCTCGTCGAGCAGCAGCACGTTCGGCTCGTCGAGCAGCACCAGCAGCAGCTGCAGACGTCGCCGCTGCCCACCCGAGAGGTCGCCCACCCGCGCCGACAGCAGCGGGGTGCGGAAGCCGAGCCGCTCCAGCAGCTGTGCCGGGGTGAGATCGGACCCGTCGATCGAGTACGTGGTCTGGTACCGGGCCAGCACGTCCCGGACCCGGTCGCCGCTGATCTGCGCCAGCTGGTCGAACTGCTGGTCGAGGATGCCGATGCGTACCGTCTTGCCTCGCTTGACCCGGCCCGCCGTGGGCGCCAGCGATCCCGCGATCAGCGCCAGCAGGGTGGACTTGCCCGAACCGTTGCCGCCGACGATCCCGGTGCGCTCGCCCGGTGCGATGCGCCACTCGATGTCGCGCAGCACCGGCGCGGGGGCGCCCTTGTAGGTGACACCGGCCTCGTGGAGGTCGACGACGTCCTTGCCCAGCCGCGCCGTCGCCATCCGGGACAGCTCGACGCGGTCCCGCAGCGGCGGCACGTCCTCGATCAGCTGGTTGGCGGCCTCGATGCG
Source organism: Pseudactinotalea suaedae (assembly GCF_009733815.1). Taxonomy (GTDB): domain Bacteria; phylum Actinomycetota; class Actinomycetes; order Actinomycetales; family Beutenbergiaceae; genus Pseudactinotalea; species Pseudactinotalea suaedae. The sequence continues at coordinate 15,379 of NZ_WNXY01000007.1, read as the reverse complement.
GAAGCGCGGCTTCGAGGTGCGCGCCGGGGCGCCCCGGCGCAGCCACGCGAGCTCCTTGCGCATCATGTTCTGCCGCTTGGCCTCCAGGACCGCGTTCTGCCGATCGCGCTCGACCCGCTGCAGCACGTACGCGGCGTAGCCGCCCTCGAAGGGGTCGACGACGCCGTCGTGGACCTCCCACGTGGTGGTCGCCACCTCGTCGAGGAACCACCGGTCGTGCGTGACGAGCAGCAGGGCACCCTGTCCCTTCGGCCAGCGGTCGCGCAGGTGGCGGGCCAGCCAGGTGATGGCGTCGACGTCGAGGTGGTTGGTGGGCTCGTCGAGCACCAGCACGTCCCAGCTGCCGAGCAGCAGCGCGGCGAGCGCGGCCCGGCGGCGCTGCCCTCCCGAGAGGTTCCCGATCGTGGTGCTCATGTCGAGGTCGCCGACCAGCGCCTCGACCGCCTCCCGCGAGCGTCGGTCCGATGCCCACTCGTGATCGGCGAGGTCGCCGAGCACCGCCTCGGTGATCGTCGCGTCCTCGGCGAGGTCGTCGGTCTGCCCGAGCACGCCGACCCGGAGACCGCCGCGGTGGGTGACCCGGCCGTCGTCGGGCTCCTGCTGGCGGGCCAGCACACGCAGCAACGTGGACTTGCCGTCGCCGTTGCGGCCGACGATCCCGATGCGCATGCCCTCGTCCACGCCGAGCGTGACGCCCTGCAGCACGGTCGCCGTGGGGTAGCAGACGCTCACCGATTCCGCGCCGAGTAGGTGAGCCACGGGGGTCAAGCCTACGGCGCGTCGGCGACCGGGGTCACCACGGTCACGTCAGCCGATCGCGTTCTCCCCGTCGATGTAGGACTGGCAGCGAGCCTCGTCGAAACCGCCCTCGGGAAAGATCTGATCCAACGTCGGCCGGTCGATCTGCGAGCAGACCGGTCCAGGCTGCGGGTCGTTGTCACCGCCGGCCGGGACCGCGACGACGAGGCCGTCGTCCGGTCCGTGGCAGGTGGACGCCCGACCTGGCTCCTGGCTGGAGGAGCTGTTGCACTCCCAGTCGCCGATCACCAGATAGCCACCGCTGCCCTCCGGCGGGCTGGGCGGATCGTTGTAGTAGGTGTCCAGCAGGTTCTCGGCGAACGCGCAGTCGACGTCACCGACGACGATCTCGACCGTGAGCTGCTGGCCGACGACGCTCGTGACCGTGCCGCAGGTCTGCGGTCCGCCCGCAGCGACCTCGACCTCGACGGTGGGCTCGACCTCGACGGTGGGTTCGTCCGTCACGGTCGGCTCGTCCTCGACGGTGGAGTCATCCGTCGCCGTCGCCGTCGCCGTCGCCGTCGCCGTGGTCGAGGTCGGCTCGGTCGGTACCGCGACACCCTCGGGCTCGCTGCAGCCGACGAGCAGACACGTCATCAGCAGCGCCGCGGCGGCCACGGTGGTGGGTCGGGTTCGCATTCGACGACGCTAGCGAGGCGCTCGATCGTCCGGCCGGCTCGGGACGGATGGAACGGGGTGAAAGCGGCGACGCGACGGGGGGAGGCAGGAAGCAGACGCCGGCGGGCAGGGAGCGCCCGCCCGGTTCAGCCGGTGGCCGCGCGGCTCGGCTGCTGGTCCAGCGCCGGCTGTGGGCCGTACAGGGTCTCGACGGCGGCGATCACCTCGGCGAGCCGGCCCTCGGCCGCGAGCGTGTGAGCGCGGGTCGTCGGGCCGTGCACGAGAACGCCGGCGAAGTGGCGCAGCGCCCGCTCCGTGGCCTCGGCGGTCTCCGCCGACGTCCCGGGCCGGGCCTGCATGCGCCCCAGCTCCTGCTCCAGCAGCCGCTTCACGTGGTCGCGGTACGCCGCGATCACCGGGCCGGCCGCGGCGCTGGCGTCGAACGCGCCCGCCGCGGACTCCACCAGGTCGTGGGCCTGCGCGCTGGCCTGCAGCTCCGGGACCGGGGCGTGCAGCCCGATCGTCGGCAGGTCGAGGAGCTCGACGCCACCCAGCTCGGCGACGGCGGGCTCGACGTTCGCGGGCATGCCGAGGTCGACGACCAGCGTCGGCTGCTGCGTCCGCTCACGCGCGGCGGCGAGCCGCGCGGCCGTCAGCGACTGCGACGTGGTCGAGGTGATGATCAGGTCGGCCTGGCCGAGCTCGGCGTCGAGCGCGTGGCTCGCGTCGTCGGCGACCATGCGCACGGCGGGGTGGGGGAGGGTGCGGCCAGAGGGCGACCACGCGGCCATCGCGGGGACGCCGCGCTCCTGCAGCGCTCCGCACAGGGCCCGGGCGTGGCTGCCGGTGCCGATCACGAGCACGCGTGCGGTGCGCCACGGCCCGACCCGCGTCTCCGCGAGGTCGAGCGCGAGCTGCACGATCGACTGCCCGCCCTGGCTGATGCCGCTGATCGCGCGCACCTCGCGCGACGTCGCCGTCGCACCCTGGAAGAGCCGCTCCAGCGCGGGTGTCGTGACCCCGGCGCGCTGGGCGTCGGCCAGCGCGCGGCGCACCTGGCCGGTGATCTCGCGCTCACCGAAGATCATCGAGTCGAGGCCCGAGGCCACCGCGAACAGGTGCGCGCTGACGCGGCTGCCCTCGATCACCCGCATGCCGCCGGCCAGCTCCTCAGCGTCCACGTCCGCTGCCGCGGCGAGGTCGCCCAGCAGCTCGGAGGGGTCCGTGCCCTCCTCGACGTCGAGGTAGAGCTCGTAGCGGTTGCAGGTCGCCAGAGCCACCCGACCGCGGGCGGCGGCGGGGGCGACGACGTCTGCGAGCCCCGAGGCGAGCCGCTCGAGCAGGTCGAACGTCGCCGTGCGGTGGCTCGCTCCCAGGCACACGAGCACCCTCACAGGGTAGGCGCCCGACGCACCCCGATTGCTGACGCCCCGTCACGTCCGCCAGGTGGTCGCTCGTCCGCGCCGGCGCGGACGAGCCATGGCGCGGGCAGTATTCGTCGCCGGTCGGAGCGGCAACCGGTTGCGACGGCCACCTGGGCGCCATGCGCGACGAGTTCTGCCCGGCCTGCTCCTCGCCGCGTCGCGCCGGCGCGGCCGGCCGGGGAAGCGACACGGCGTCACGACTGCACGGTCCTCGGCAGTGGCACGATCGGGGCGTGTCCACGCCATCGCCCGCCCTGCCCACCGCCGCCGCCTCGGCCTCCTCGCCGCTGCTGCGCGCCTACCGGGGCGAGCGGCCCGAACGGCTGCCGGTGTGGTTCATGCGACAGGCCGGCCGCTCGCTGCCCGAGTACCGCGCGCTCCGGGTCGGTACCCGGATGCTCGACGCCTGTCTGGACCCCGCGACTGCGGCGGAGATCACACTCCAGCCGGTCCGCCGCCACGGCGTGGACGCCGCGATCCTGTTCAGCGACATCGTGGTCCCGCTCAAGCTGGTCGGCGTCGACGTCGAGATCGTGCCCGGCAAGGGCCCGGTGCTCGCGCACCCGGTCCGCACCGCTGCCGACGTGCGCGAGCTGGTCGCCCACGCACCCGACGGCGCGAGCAGCGAGATGTTCGACGCCGTCGCCCAGGCCGCGCGGCTCGTCGTCGCCGAGCTCGAGGGCGCCGGGGGCATACCGCTCATCGGTTTCGCGGGCGCCCCGTTCACGCTCGCGGCCTACCTCGTCGAGGGCGGACCCAGCAAGGATCAGCTGGCCGCCCGCGCGCTCATGCATGCCGACCCGCAGGCGTGGCAGCAGCTGATGGCCTGGACGGCGCAGCTGTCCTCGGCGTTCCTGCTGGCGCAGGTCGAGGCCGGCGCCGGCGCCGTGCAGCTGTTCGACTCGTGGGCCGGTTCGCTGTCGCTGATCGACTACGAGCGCGCGGTGCTGCCGGCCTCGATCACCGCGCTGCAGGCCGCGCGCGAGCGCGGTGTGCCGACCGTGCACTTCGGCACCGCCACCGGTCACCTGCTGCCGGCGATGTCGCGCGCCGCCGATGTCCTGGGGGTCGACCACCGCACACCTCTGGACGAGGCTGCCGCTCAGCTGCCCGCTGTCCCGCTGCAGGGAAACATCGACCCCGCCCTGCTCGGTGCTCCCTGGGAGGTGCTGGCCGCGCACGTCCGCGACGTCGTGGCCCGTGGCCGCACGGCACCCGGCCATGTGGTCAACCTGGGGCACGGCGTCCCGCCCGAGACCGACCCGGCGGTGCTCACCCGCATCGTGGAGCTGGTGCACAGCCTGTAGCGCGACCGGATCGGCGGGCCGCGCACGCCGCGAGCGGAGCGTGCGTGGGAGACTGTGCGCCGGGCACGGACGCCCCACCGAATTCCGCTGAAGGAGCACCGATGAGATCCTCCACCGCCACCGCTGCGACCGCCGGAGGGCTCGCCCTGGCCCTCATGCTGGCGGCGTGCGCGCCGGGTACCGGGACCGAGGAGTCCCCCTCGGAGCAGCCGCAGGAGATCAGCACCGATGTCGCCGCGCTCGGTGACATCACGCTGACGGTGTGGGACCAGGAGGTCCGCGGCGGGCAGGACGAGCAGATGACCCAGCTCAACGCGGCGTTCGAGGAGCTCTACCCCAACGTCACCATCGACCGCGTCTCGTCGTCCTTCGACGACCTGGAGACCACGCTGCGCGGCGCGCTCACCGGCGACGACGCGCCCGACGTCGTCCAGGCGAACAACACCCGCGGGACCATGGGCGCGTTCGTCGAGGCGGGGCTGCTGCTCGACCTCGACGACTACGCCGACGCCTACGGCTGGCGTGACCGCTACAGCGAGTCCGTGCTCGCGGTGTCCTCCTACGGGGACGGCGGCGCCACATTCGGCGAGGGCGCGCTGTACGGGCTGCCGCAGACCGGCGAGATCGTCGGCATCTTCTACTCCCGCGCCGCGCTCGCCGCCGCCGGGATCGACGAGGAGGCGCTCCGCAGCGGCACCTGGTCGGACTTCACCGCCGCGCTCGCGACCGCGCAGGGCAGCGGCGCGACGGCGATCCAGCTCGGCAACCTCGACGGCTGGCCCGCCGGGCACGTCTTCGGCCCGATCCAGGGCCAGCACGTGCCCGCCGACGAGATCGCCGCCCTCGGCATGGGCAACGCGGGGGCGTCGTGGACCACGCCCGAGAACGAGGCGGCCGCCGCCGAGCTGCAGCAGTGGGTCGAGGCGGGCTACTTCAACGACGGGCCCAACGGGACCGACTACGACGCCGCCTGGCAGTCCTTCTCCGAGGGCTCCGCCGTCTTCCTGATCGGCGGTTCCTGGCTGGCCGCGGACCTGGAGGCCGCGATGGCTGAGGATGTGGGCTTCATGGCTCCGCCGCCGGCCGAGGCCGGGGGACCGGTCGCGACCACCGGCGGCACCGGCCTGCCGTTCGCGATCACGGCGCAGAGCCCGAACGCGGCGGCCGCCGCGGCCTACATCGACTTCATCACCAGCGACGACGCCATGCAGATGCTGGCCGACACCGGCAACATGCCGGTGAACCGCACCGCCGAGCTCGCGCCGGCGGAGGGCGTCAACGCGGAGATCTTCGAGGCGTTCGGCACGGTCAGCGAGAGCGGCAGCCTGCTGCCCTACCTCGACTGGGCGACGCCGACCATGGGCGACACCCTGGGCGCCGGGCTGCAGGACCTCATCGGCGGCCAGGCCACGCCCACCGAGTTCCTCGAGGGGCTCGAGGCCGACTACAGCGCCTTCACCCAGGGCGGCTGAGCGTTGCGGCGCGGTCAGCGCCGCTGGTTGCCCTACGCCTACCTGGGACCGGCGTTGCTGCTGTTCGGCGGCTTCCTGCTGTACCCGCTGGCGCGGTCCGTGCAGTACTCGCTGTACTCCTGGGACGGGCTGGGCGCCTCGACGTTCGTCGGCCTGGACAACTACGTCGCGCTCGTGCAGGAGGAGCAGCTGCGGGACGCCTTCGGGCACGCGCTGGTGCTGATCGGCTTCTTCGCGGTGCTGCCGCTGGCGATCGGGCTGCTGCTGGCCGCGGTGCTCAACCGGGGCCGCGTGCGTGGGCTGGGCCTGTTCCGGACCGTGGTGTTCCTGCCGCAGGTGATCGCGATGGTGGTCGTGGCGGTGGCGTGGCGGCAGATCTACGCACCCGAGGGCACCCTCAACACGGTGCTCCGCGCGGTCGGGCTGGAGCAGCTCACCCGCAGCTGGCTGGGTGACTACACCTGGACGCTGCCGGCCGTGGGCATGGTCGGGACCTGGGTGCAGACGGGTCTGGTCACGGTGCTGCTGCTCGCCGGCATGGCGCGGCTGCCCCGCGAGCAGTACGAGGCCGCGCGGCTGGACGGCGCGGGCGCGGTGCGCGAGTTCTTCTCGCTCACGCTGCCCTCGATCCGCGCCGAGATCGCCGTCGCGCTCACGCTGACGATCGTGGCGGCGCTCAAGACCTTCGACCTCGTCTACGTCACGACCGGCGGCGGTCCGGGGACCTCGACCACCGTGCCGGCGTACGAGGTGTTCCAGCGCGCCTTCCGCGAGGGTGCCGTGGGCTCGGCCACGGCGATCGCGGTGACGCTGACGGTGCTGATCTTCGCGATCAACCTGGTCGTGAACCGGTACGTGGACCGGGTCGAGCCGTGATCGTCTCCCGCGCCGAGCGCGCAGCCAACTACGCGGTGCTGGTGCTGTTCGCAGCCTTCGCGCTCGCTCCGATCGTCGTCGCGCTCGGCACCGCGCTGACGCCCAGCACCACCTCGCCCGGCGGCCTCGAGGTGTTCCGGCAGGCCTGGACCGAGGGCGAGTTCAGCCGCTACATGCTGACCTCGGCCACCGTGGCGGCCGTCGTCGTCACGGTCGCGGTGCTGGCCTCGATCCTGGCCGGGTACGCGTTCGGCACCATGAGGGTGCGGGGCTCGGGGTGGCTGTTCCCGCTCTTCCTGCTGGGTCTGATGGTGCCCGCCGAGGCGATCGTGGTGCCGCTGTTCTACGACCTCCGGACGCTCGGGCTCACCAACACCCTGTGGGCGGTCGCGCTGCCGCAGATCGCGCAGTCGATCGCCTTCGGCACCTACTGGATGCGCGCCTACTTCCGCGCCGCGCCGCGCCCGGTGATGGAGGCCGCGGTCCTCGACGGGGCCGGCTCCTGGCGCACGCTGTGGTCGATCCTCGTGCCGATCGGTCGACCAGCGGTCGTGACGCTGGTGCTGCTGGTGTTCATGTGGACGTGGAACGAGTTCCTGATCCCGCTGGTCATGAGCCCCAACGGCACCTTCCGGACGGCCCCACTGGCGCTCGCGCTCTTCAAGGGTCAGCACGTGCAGGCCACCGGGCTGCTCGCCGCGGCCGCGGTGCTCGTGGCGCTGCCCGTGGTGGTGGTCTACCTGTTCCTGCAGCGGCACTTCATCCGCGGCATGGTCGAGGGTGCTGTGCGGGAATGAGCAGGGTTAGGCTCGAAGGGTGCTGAGCTCCACCGTCGTGATCGGGGGCGGTATCGCCGGGCTCGTGGCCGCACGCGCGCTGGCGCGGGAGGGCCAGGTCGTGACGGTCCTCGACGCCGACGACCTCGGCGGCGCGATCGCCCGGCGTCACCTCGACGGGCTGGACCTCGACGTCGGCGCCGAGGGCTTCGCGACGCGCGGCGGCACCGTCCACGCCCTGCTGACCGAGCTCGGCGTGGCCGACCGGATCTGCTCACCCGAACCGGTCGGGACGCGTGTGCACCGACCGGAGGGCTCGATGCGGATCCCTGACGGCGCTGCGCTCGGCATCCCCACGGACCTCGCCGATCCCGCGCTCGCGGTGCTGGGGGAGGCGGCCCACCGGCGCGCCCGCCAGGACGAGTCGCTACCGGCGGCCGTGGGTGCGGACGCCACCACGCTCGGCGAGCTGGTCCGCGCGCGCATGGGTGAGGCCGTGCTCGACGCCTGGCCGCGACCGCTGGTCCGCGGTGTGCACCGGCTCGATGTCGACGAGGTGCCACCGGAGACGCTGCTGCCCGGTGTGCTGGGCCGGATGGCCGAGCGCGGTTCGCTCGCGGCGGCGCTCCGAGGCGGCGGCGGTCAGCTCGGCGGCCTGGTCGGTGGTCTCGGCCAGGTGGTCGACGCGCTGGTCGGAGACCTGACCACGCTCGGGGCGGCGATGGTCCCCGCCGCGGCGACCGCGCTCGAGCGCGACCTGCGCGGCTGGCGGGTGCGCACCTCGCGCGACACGGTGATCCACGCCGACCGTGTGCTGCTCGCGTGCCCGCCCTGGTGGTGGCCCAGCGGCTTGCCCGAGCCGGTCGCGGCCACGGGCCGCTCGTGGCCGGCGCCGCGGCCGGTCGACCTCGTCACGCTCGTGCTCGCGCACGACGGCGGTGCGGAGCGCTCCGGCGTCATCGTCGCCGACGGCGGGGGCCGGGTCCGTGCCCGGTCCCTGACGTTCTCGAGCGCCAAGTGGGCCTGGTTGGCGCAGGAGGCCGGTGGCCGTGTGGTGCTGCGGCTGACCTACGACGCGCTCGAGCACCCCGACGACGACCTCGTGCAGCAGGCGGTCGCCGACGCCGGCGCCCTCACGGGCGGCGCCTGGTCGGTCGCCGACCTGCGCGCGTCCGACCGGACGCGATGGAGCATGGCTCGCTCCGCCGTCGAGCCCTCGATGGCGGAGCACCGCGACACGATGCGCGACCGCCTGGCCGAGGTGCCCGACCTCGAGGCCGCCGGTGGCTGGCTCGCCGGCACCGGTCTGGCCTGGTCGATCGCGGACGGCTCCGCGGCGGCCGGCCGCCTGCTGTCCTGAGGCACGCGCCACCCGTGACCTGACGCGACGTCGCGACGCCTGCTCCGGGATCCGACCTAGGGTGGAGGGGTGACCGAATCCGCTGCCACCGCACCCGAGAGCGAGACCACCGAGTACACGTTGTGGGCGACCTTCGCCCGCCTCGAGCAGCCGTCGGGTGGCCGGTCTGATGAGCTCGAGAAGGCGATCTCCGCCGTCGAGGACACCGGCGTGCGCATCCGCGGCCTCTACGACGTCTCCGGCCTGCGTGCCGATGCCGACGTCATGATCTGGCTCCACGGACCCGATCTGGCGGCCGTGCAGGCGGGCCTGCGCACGCTGCGCCGCACCGCGCTGCTCGCACCGCTTGCGCCGGCCTGGCACGCCGCCGGCGTGCACCGGACCGCCGAGTTCAACGCCTCGCACGTGCCGGCCTTCATGCGCGGCCTGGAGCCCAAGGGCTGGCTGTGCGTCTACCCGTTCGTCCGGTCCTACGAGTGGTACCTGCTGCCGGAGGAGGAGCGGCGCACGATGCTCGCCGACCACGGACGCAAGGGCGCCGCGCACCGCGGGGTGCTGACCAACACCGTGGCCGCGTTCGCGCTCGGCGACTACGAGTGGATCCTCCCGCTGGAGGCGGACGACCCGATGGAGCTCGTCGACCTGATGCGTGACCTGCGCTACACCGAGGCCCGCCGCCACGTGCGCGAGGAGGTCCCCTTCTTCACGGGCCGCCGGGTCACCCCCGCCGAGCTGGCGGAGGTGCTGTCATGAGCGGGGCGAGCCAGCCGACGGTCGGGCTGCGCGCCGGCGCGGGCGGGAAGCCGCCCCGCGCGACCGAGGCGACCTATGCGCCGGGTGCTGTGGTGCCGGCGGCGACCGCCGCGGCACGAGGCGGCGCCACCTACGTCACCGAGCCGACCAGCTATGACGCCGTGCTGCTGCTCGGCTTCGGCGGCCCGGAGGCTTCCGAGGACGTGATGCCGTTCCTGCGGAACGTCACCGCCGGCCGCGGCATCCCGGACGAGCGCCTGGCCGAGGTCGCCGAGCACTACCACCACTTCGGCGGCGTCAGCCCGATCAACGCCCAGAACCGTGCGCTGCGGCAGGCGCTGGAGGAGGAGCTCGCGCGCACCGGGCCCGCGCTGCCGGTGCTGTGGGGGAACCGCAACTTCGCGCCCTACCTGACCGACGCGCTGCACGAGGCGCACGAGGCCGGCCACCGCAGGCTGCTGGTGCTCGCGACGAGCGCGTACTCCTCCTACTCCTCCTGCCGGCAGTACCGCGAGGACCTCGCGGACGCCCTCGCGGCCACCGGGCTCGCCGACGTGCTGGAGGTCGACAAGATCCGCAGCTTCTTCGACCACCCCGGGTTCGTGGAGTCGTTCGTCACGGCGGTCGAGGGGGCGGTGGCCGAGCTGGCCGGGCGGGGCAGGCGGCGCATCACCGTCCTGTTCGCGACCCACTCGATCCCGACCGGTGACGCCGAGCGCTCCGGCGCGCCCGGGCGCGACCTCGGACCGGGAGGGGCCTACGAGGCCCAGCACCTCGCCGTCGGCAGGGTCGTCATGGAACGGACCGGCGTGCCCGACGGCGTCGCGCTCGACTCGGCGCTGGTCTACCAGTCCCGCTCGGGCCCGCCGAGCCAGCCCTGGCTGGAGCCGGACATCAACGACCACATCGCTGACATCGCCCGCGACGCCCAGGAGACCGGTGCCGACCGCCCCGACGCGCTGGTGATCGCGCCGATCGGGTTCCTCTCCGACCACCTCGAGGTGCTCTGGGACCTCGACAACGAGGCGATGGAGACCGCAGCCGAGCACGGGTTCGACGCGATCCGCGTGCCGACCCCGGGTGCGGACCCGACGTTCGTCGCCGGGCTGGCCGACCTCGTGCGGGAGCGTGCCGAGGGCCGCCCGCGCTCCCAGCGCGCCGCGCTGACCGAGCTCGGCCCCGACATCGACGTGTGCCGGCCGGAGTGCTGCGCCAACGCGCGCCGGCCGTTCGCGCCGGCAGTGGCAGGTGTCGCGCCGTGACGACGATGCGTCTCGGTACCCGCGCCAGCGTGCTCGCCCAGACCCAGGCGGGCATGGTCGCGGACGCGCTGCGCGGGCACGGAGTCGACGTCGAGCTCGTGCCGATGAGCAGCCACGGCGACTCGAGCCGGGCGTCGCTGTCCAGCCTGGGCGGCACCGGGGTGTTCGCGGCGGCGCTGCGGGAGGCGCTGCTCGCGGGCGAGTGCGACGTGGTGGTGCACTCCTACAAGGACCTGCCGACCACGCCGCACCCGGGGCTGGAGGTCGTGGCCACGCCGGCGCGCGCCGACCACCGCGACGTGCTGTGCGCGCGGACGCCGCTGGCGGAGCTGCGCGAGGGTGCCCGGGTGGGCACCGGTTCGCCGCGGCGCCGCGCCCAGCTGCTCTCGACGCGCGAGGACCTCGAGATCGTGGACATCCGCGGCAACGTCGACACCCGGCTCGCCATGGTGACCGAGGGCGACCTCGACGGCGTGGTGCTCGCCGCCGCGGGGCTCGCCCGGATCGGCCGGGAGGAGCTGACCGCGGAGGTCTTCGAGTGGCCGACGGCGCCCGCGCAGGGCGCGCTGGCTATCGAGGCCCGGTCCGGGGACGAGAAGGTGATCGAGCAGGTCAGGCAGGTCGACGACGAGCGCACCGGGCAGGCGGTCGCGGTGGAGCGCGCCTTCCTCGCCGAGCTCGAGGCCGGCTGCGCGGCGCCGGTCGCCGCGACGGCCGCGGTACGGTTCGGCCGCGTCAGCCTGCGGGCGGTCGCCTACTCGACCGATGGACGGCGACGTCACGGCACCCGGTTGGACGACCGCTTGGGCGACCCTGCGGAGATCGGCGTGCGAGCCGCCCGCTCGCTGATCGAGGCGGGCGTGCAGGAGTGGTTGCAGGAGGGTCCGGCATGAGCGTCGTGCTGGTGCCGCGTGGCGGGATGTGGGGTGCTGCGGTCGCTGCCGAGGCCACCGAGGTCGGGCTGGTCCCGTGGGTGCTGCCGCTCATCGAGGTGCTGCCGGCGCCGTCGGCCGAGCTGAGCGAGGCGCTCGCGCGGCTGCGGGCCGGTGACTACGACTGGCTGGCGATCACCAGCGCCGCCGCCGTGCCGGCCCTGGAGGGCGTGGACATCCCGGAGCGGACGCAGGTGGCCGCCGTCGGCCGCGCGACCGCGACCGCGTTGCAGGAGGCCGGATTCACGGTCGGCCTGACCGGGTCCGGCGGGGCGCAGGAGCTACTCGCGGCATGGCCGGCCCCGGGGCCAGGGCGTGTGCTGGTGGTGCAGTCGGACCTGGCGCGGCCGCTGCTCGCCGACGGCCTGCGCGCCCAGGGCTGGGACGTCGACCTCGTGGTCGCCTACCGCACGGCGCCCGCGAGCCTGAGCGCGAGCGAGGAGCACGCGCTGCGCACCGGCAAGGCCGACATCGCGCTCGTGATCAGCGGCAGCGTGGCGCGCCGCCTCGCCGAGGTCGGTCTGCCCGACGACACCCGGCTGGTCGCGATCGGCGCCCAGACCGCCGAGGACGCCCGCGCCGCCGGGCTGACGATCTCGGCGGTGGCGGCGGCGCCGTCGATCGCCGAGATGTTGGGCGCGGCCCGCACGATCGCCTCGACCATCGACTCCACCGGAGGCGTCGTATGAGTGCCAGGATCCCCATCCGACCCCGGCGGCTGCGGAGCAGCGCCGCGATGCGCCGGCTGGTGAGCCAGACGCAGGTGCGCGCGAGCCAGCTGGTGCTGCCGATGTTCGTGATCGATGGGCCGGACGACGCGGACGATCGCCCTGTGTCATCGATGCCCGGCGTGGTGCAGCACTCGATCGACTCCCTCCGCCGGGTGGCGTCCGAGGCGGCTGAGGCTGGTGTCGGCGGCGTCATGCTGTTCGGAATCCCCGAGCACCGCGACGCCGTCGGGTCGGGGGCGACCGACCCCGAGGGGATCCTCAACAGGGCCACGGCGGCCGTCGCCGCCGAGGTGGGCGACGCCGTCGTGGTATCCACGGATCTGTGCCTGGACGAGTTCACCGACCACGGCCACTGCGGGGTCCTCGACGGCGAGGGGCGGGTCGACAACGACGCGACGCTCGTGCGGTACGCCGAGATGGCGCTCGCCCAGGCCGAGGCCGGGTCCGCCCTGCTGGGGCTGTCCGGGATGATGGACGGACAGGTGGCGGCGGTGCGCGAGGCCCTCGACGCCGCAGGCCGTACCGACATCGCGATCCTGGCCTACGCCGCCAAGTACGCCTCGGCGTTCTACGGGCCGTTCCGCGAGGCGGTCGACTCCCAGCTGCAGGGCGACCGGCGCACCTATCAGCTCGACCCCGCCAACGCACGCGAGGGTGTGCGCGAGGCCGCGCTGGACGTGGCGGAGGGCGCCGACATCGTGATGGTCAAGCCGGCGCTGCCCTACCTCGACGTGCTGCGAGAGGTCGCCGACGTCAGCCCGGTGCCGGTGTGGGCCTACCAGGTGTCGGGGGAGTACGCGATGGTGGAGGCGGCAGCGGCGAACGGCTGGATCGCGCGCGAGGCGGCGATCATGGAGTCCGTGACCGCGATCGTGCGCGCGGGCGCCGACGCGGTGCTGACGTACTGGGCGATGGAGCTGGCGGAGTGGACGAGACGATGAGCGAGGCGTTGACGCGCGCGCGGGGCCTGATGCCGGGCGGTGTGAGCTCGCCGGTGCGGGCGCACGGCTCGGTCGGGGGAGACCCGTTGATGCTGGTGGCGGCGTCGGGTGCTCGTGTCACGGATGTGAGCGGGCGCGAGTACGTGGACCTGGTCGGGTCCTGGGGTCCGGCGATCCTCGGGCACGCGCACCCGGAGGTGGTCGCGGCCGTGCAGGAGGCGGCTGCGCGCGGTCTGTCGTTCGGGGCATCGACGCCGGGCGAGGCGGAGCTGGCCGAGCTGGTGCGGGCGCGTGTGCCGGTGGCCGAGAAGATCCGGTTCGTCTCGACCGGTACCGAGGCCACGATGACGGCGATCCGGCTCGCCCGGGCGGCGACCGGTCGGGATCTGATCATCAAGTTCGCCGGGCACTATCACGGGCACTCCGACGGGCTGCTGGCCGCCGCCGGGTCCGGGGTCGCGACGCTCGGGCTGCCCGGTTCTGCGGGCGTGCCGGAGCCGTTCGCCGCGCTCACGATCGTGCTGCCCTACAACGACCTCGACGCGGTTCGTACCGCGTTCGAGGCCCACCCCGGCAGGATCGCGGCCGTCATCACCGAGGCCGCGGCGGCCAACATGGGCGTGGTCGCGCCGGACCCCGGTTTCAACACGGATCTGACCGCGCTCGCGCACGCGCACGGCGCGCTGGTGATCGCCGACGAGGTGCTCACCGGGTTCCGGGTGCACGCCTCCGGCTGGTGGGGGATCGAGCGAGACCGGGAAACCGGGTGGCAGCCCGACCTGCTGACCTTCGGCAAGGTCGTGGGCGGCGGACTCCCGGTCGCGGCGCTCGCCGGACCGGCCGCGCTGATGGACCTGCTCGCACCGCTCGGGCCCGTCTACCAGGCGGGCACCCTCAGCGGGAATCCGGTGGCCGTGGCGGCCGGCGCCGCCACGCTGCGGCTTGCCGACCAGGCCGTCTACGCGCGGCTGGACGCCGTCGCGCACGAGGTGAGCTCCGCCGTCGAGCGGGCACTCGCGGAGGAGGGGGTGGCGGCGCACGTGCAGCGTGCCGGCAACCTGTTCTCTGTCGCGTTCGGTGAGCCGACCCTGTGGGGCGGTTCTGCCGGGCCGCGCGACTACGCGGGGATGCAGACGAGCGAGCACTGGCGGTTCCCCGCGTTCTTCCACGCGATGCGGGACGCGGGGGTCAGCCTGCCGCCGTCGGCGTTCGAGGCGTGGTTCGTCTCGGCTGCGCACCACGAGGACGCGGTCGGGCAGATCCTCGAGGCTCTCCCAGCGGCGGCGCGGGCTGCGGCAGGGGTGTCAGCGCCTGTGTGAGGCGTTGGTTTGGGCAGCGGTCGGAGTGGGTGACTCTCGCACGGTTGGGGTCCGATCGTGGCGTGGCCTCGATCTCCGTGAAGCCATCGGTACTGCGCCAGCATCCGTGGTGACGGTCCTGGGGAGCCGGCACCGGCGTTCTCCAGCTCCGGGCCTCGCTCATCTGGGCCTCGATCTGGGCGGCGCTGGACTGCCTGAGCGGCTGGGCCTCCGATCTCCTAGGCGTCCGCTCGTGCTCGGCTTGACTGGGGCGTGCTCGGGTGGGACGTCGGTGGTCGAACGTCGGTCTGATCCATGAGTACCGCTGTTGCTCCCTCCGCCGCGGCATCTGCCGCCGGTGATGTCGACAGCGCCCCGCTGGTGGTGAGGTCCTCGGGTCGGATGTCGGTGGTGGAACGTCGGTTTGATCTATGAGCACCCCAGCGCTTCCGCTGTCGACGCCCGCGGCCCCTGCCGCCGGTGTCGATAGCGCCTTGCTGGCTGTGAGGTGCTCGGGCGCGATGTCGGTGGTCGAACGTAGGTTTGGCTCATGAGAACTCCGGCGCTTCCACTCTCGTCCCTGGCGGCTCCTGCCGCCGGTGGTGACGATGGCGCTGTGCTGGTCGTGAGGTGCTCGGGTGCGATGTCGGTGGTCGAACGTAGGTTTGAGTCATGACCACCACCGCTGTTGCTCCCTCCACCGTGGCCTCGGCTGCCGGTGGTGGTGAGGGTGCCGGTGGTGATGTGGACCTGCTGGGTCAGGTGAGGGAAGCTCGCCGAACTGCTGACGCGGCCGAGGTGCAGATCCTGATCGGTGCCGTGGACTGGGCC
>NZ_WNXY01000006.1 GCF_009733815.1 Pseudactinotalea suaedae | reverse complement strand
TCGCCCGGCACGAGCCGCGCGGGGGCCGGGCCCGGCGCGCCGGGCTGCTCCGCCGTCGCCGGGCCCTGCGGGACCGGGCGGGCAGGCGCGGGCGCAGCGCCTCCGAGAGGCGCCCACGCGTCGTCGTGCGGGGACGTCATGGGGACATTCTCACCGAGAACGGCGGGTGTTCTCGCCCCGTGGCCGAGGTGATCACCCGACGAGCACGTGCCAGCCGTCGACCATGCGCCCGAGGATGCCGTCGGGTGAGGGCGCCGGGAGCTGGGCGATCACCGCCTCGGCGGCCGCCTCGGACTCCGCGAGCACCGCGACGACGCAGGGGCCGGACTCCAGCACGTACCACCCGTCCACGAGATAGGCCGTGTGATCGCCGATCCTCAGGGAGTCCACGAGCGAGGTGACGCGCTCGTCGAGGGTTCCGACGCGCTCCAGCAGCCGGACCTCGCCGGCCGCGGTGTCGACGACCACGTCGAGGGTCTCGGTGCCGCCGTCGTCGAGGAGATCGAGGCGGTTGACCGTGTGGTTCGCGGGCAGCGCCCAGCCGGCCGTGCTCGCCTGCGCCGAGCCGGGGCGGGTGGCGACCGGCGTCGTGGCGGTGTCGGTGATGTCGGCCGCCGGGGCGTCGGTCGCGGCGAGGAGCGCGCTCGGGTGCTGATCCGGGCGAGGACCACCGAGCACCACGAGCGTGAGCACGAACAGCCCGACGAGCGTGACGCCGCCCCCCAGGACGAACGGCGCGAGCCGCGACCGGCGCGGCTCGGCACCGAGCGGCACCGGACCTGCGGGCATGGCGAGCAGACGTGCGGTCAGCTCCGCGCTGGCCTGCAGGCTCCGTGCCGAGTTCTGGGTGCGGCGGCGGGCAGCCTGCTCCATGGCCAGCACGCTCCGGCACTCGCCGCACACGCTCAGGTGCGCCCGCGCCTCTGCCGCGCGGGCAGGGCTCAGCTCGCCGTCGACGTACGGCGTGATGAGGGCACCGAGGTGGCTCATGCCGGGGTGATCCCCGGACGGAACGTGTGCGTGGGGCGCGGCGCCCGGTGGGCGAGCGCCTCGCGCAGCTGGGCGCGACCACGGTGGATGCGGGAGCGCACCGTCCCGGTCGAGATGCCGAGCGTCGCGCCGATCTCCTCGTAGGACAGACCCTCGATGTCGCACAGCACCACAGCGGCGCGGAACTGCGGCTTGAGCGCGTTCAGTGCGTCCTGGATGTCGACGTCGAGGTTCTCGTGCTCGAAGCCGCGCTCCGGCGAGGTGCGGTCGGTCGCAGGCAGCCGTTCGGCGGACTCCCCCAGCACGTCGAAGCGCAACCGGGTCTTGCGGCGGGCGCCGTCGAGGAAGAGGTTGGTGGTGATGCGGTGCAGCCAGCCCTCGAACGTGCCCGGCTGGTAGCGGTCCAACGACCGGAACACCCGCACGAAGGTCTCCTGCGTGAGGTCCTCGGCGTCGGCCTTGTTGCCCGTGAGCCGGTAGGCGAGCCGGTACACGCGGTCGGTGTGCTGCGTGACGATCTCCTCCCAGGTGGGCGGCTGCCATGCCGCAGCGTCCACCGTCGCGGTGGCGTCTGGGGCCTGGACCTGGGGCACGTGCACGTCCTTGGTGGTCATCGTGGTACCGACGGTAGGCCGCCGGGCTGGGTGTTTCCTGAGAGTGGAACGCGCGAGCGGGCTTCCCTGTTCCGCCGCGGGGCACCGCACCTGCGGGTTTCCCGCGCGCTAGGGTCGTCCTTCACAGGCCAGCCCGCCTGCATCTCACAGGACACGGCCACGGGAGGCTCATCATCGCCAGCGACAAGATCCAGAGCTGGGCCTACACCGAGGAGTTCAGCACCGAGCCCGAGACGGTCCGCGACGCGCGCGACCGCGCCGAGGAGCTCGGCATCGACGCGGTGTCCGCGGGCACCGGCGTGACGCTGCGGCTGCTCGCCGCCGCGCTGCACGCGCGGGCCGTCGCCGAGATCGGCACCGGCACCGGTGTGTCCGGGCTGTGGCTGCTCGAGGGCATGGCTCCCGACGGCGTGCTCACCACCATCGACGTCGAGGTCGAGCACCAGCGCGCCGCCAAGGAGGCCTTCGCCGCGGCCGGCATCAAGTCGACCCGCACCCGCACGATCTCCGGCCGGGCGCTCGACGTCCTCCCCCGCCTCGCCGACGGCGCCTACGACCTCGTCTACGTCGACGGCGACCCCGCCGAGGCGAGCGACTACGCCGACCAGGCGGTCCGGATGCTCCGCACCGGTGGCGCGCTCGCCGTCAACGACGCGCTCTGGCACGACCGCGTGGCCGACCCCGCGCGGCGCGACGAGGACACGGTCGCGATGCGCGAGCTCGGCAAGCGCATCCGCGAGGACGAGCGCCTCCTGCCCGCGCTCCTCCCGGTCGGCGGCGGCCTGCTGGTCGCCGTCAAGCGCTGACCACCGGCCTCCACCCCAGCGCCCGATCCCGGGCCTTCCCTGCCCCCCGGGCCTTCCCCTGCCCCGCGGTCGCGTCCACACCCGGGAAAGCGTTGTGGGGTGTTGCCGGTCCGCGTGACGGACCGAGGTGACCCCAGATCCACCTGACGACGCGCTAGGAGGCCAACCAACCGCCGTCGACGGCGAGGACCTCGCCGTGGACGTAGGAGGCGGCGTCGCTCGCCAGGAAGATCGCCGGCCCGACGAGGTCCTCCGGCGTGGCCCACCGGCCGGCGGGGATGCGGCTGCTGATCTCGGCCGCGCGTCGCTCGTCCGCGCGCAGCGGCGCGGTGTTCGCCGTGACGACGTACCCCGGCGCCAGCGCGTTGACGCCCACGCCGCGCCCCGCCCACTCGTTGGCGAGCGCCCGGGTGAGGCCGACGACGGCGTGCTTGGTCGCCGCGTAGCCCGCCACCTGTCGGCCGCCCTGGAACGAGAGCATGGACGCGATCGTCACGATCCGCCCGTGCCCGCGCTCCAGCATCGCCGACCCGAAGGCCTGGCTGAGCAGCCAGACGGCGTCGAGGTTGACGGTCCTGACCTGCTGCCACTGCTCGTAGGGCACGTGCTCCGAGGCGCCGCGGCGGATCACCCCGGCGTTGTTGACGAGCACCCCCACCTGGTGCTCCTGGGCCAGCGACCTCGCGGTCTGGGCTGCTGCCTCGAGGTCCGCGAGGTCGGCGACCACGGGCTCGGCGCTGCCGCCCGCCGCCGTGATCTCGGCGACCACGGCCTCGACCGAGGGAGTGCGGCCCCACGCGATGACGTGGGCACCGGCGTCGGCGTACCCGAGCGCGATCGCCCGCCCGATCCCTGAACCGGCCCCGGTGACGACCGCCGTCCTGCCTGCGAGGCTGAATCGGTCGTTCACCTCAGATCCGACACGCCGACCGCGTCCATGTCCTCGAACGACTGGTTCTCGCCGGCCATCGCCCAGACGAACGAGTAGGCGCTGGTGCCCGCGCCGGAGTGCATCGACCACGGCGGGCTGATCACCGCCTGGCCGTCCGCGACCACGAGGGTGCGCACGTCCGTGGGGCGGCCGTAGAAGTGCATCACGCGCGCCTCCGGCTCCAGACCCGTGTAGAGGTAGACCTCGGTCCGGCGGTCGTGCAGGTGCGGGGGCATGGTGTTCCACACGCTCCCGGGTGCGAGCGTGGTGATCCCCACGACCAGGCGCTCGGAGGCGACACCACCGGCGTGGACGTACCGGCGCAGCGACCGCACGTTGGCGGCGGCGGCATCGCCGAGGTGCAGCGTCTCGGCCTCGGCCGCAGGAGCCAGGGTGGTCGGGTGCTGGGCACCCGCCGGTGCCGACACCAGGTAGAACCGCCCGTGGCCGGCGAACGTCACCGAGCCCGACCCCACGCCGACGTAGAGCATGTCGTGCTGGGCCAGCTCGTGGACCACGTCGTCGACCGTGACCGTGCCGGTCGCGGCCGCGAGGTTGACGACAACCAGCTCGCGACGCGCGCAGAAGGTCTCGGAGCGCAGCTCGTCCGGGGGTTCGAGCGGCAGCGTCGAGCCGCCGGGAACGGCGCCGCCGATCACCATGCGGTCGTCGTGGCTGAGCACCAGTCGCACGGCGCCCTCCTCGAACAGTCCCTCCACGAGGAACCGTGATCGCAGGGTGTCGCCGTCCAGGTGCGCGACGTCGTCGGGGTGCGTCGAGTGTCGGATGTCCATGGTGGGCTCCTCAGGTCGGGGTGGCGGGCGTGATCGGGAGGGCGAAACCGGGCTGGTCGGGCACGGTGATGAGGCCGTCCTCGAGCAGGTAGCCGGTGGCCTCGACCGTGTCGGTGGTGCCGGGCACGCCCTCGACGGTCAGCACGTTCCCGAGGCCGGCGGCCATCTGGGCCGCGTACAGCGTCTTCAGCGGCATGCCCCAGGCGTGCGGCGAGGCGGCCACCCCGAGATCGGCCAGCACCGGCATGATGCGGCGCCACGCCGTCAGCCCGTACGAGACCACGTCCATGAGCATCACGTCGATCAGCCCGGCGGAGGCGAGCTCGAGCAGCTGGGCCTCGTCCGGCTCGAACTCGCCGTCGGCGATCAGGGTGCGGCTGCCCGAGGAGAGGAGGTGGTCGCGCAGCACCCGCAGACCGTCCGACTCCTCGTGGAAGGGCTCCTCCACCCAGAACAGGTCGCAGTCGGCGACCTGCTGGAGGAACCGCACCGTCTGGGCGGGCGTGAAGCCGTTGTTGGCGTCGACCAGGATCCGGGCGTCCGGGTAGGTCTCGCGCACCAGCCGGGTCACCTCGATGTCGCGAGCGAAGCCGGCCTCGGCCTCCATCCAGCGGTGACCCCGGCCGATCTTGAGCTTGAAGGCGCGGTACCCGGCGGCCCAGTCGGCAGCGCAGTTCGCGAGCACCGCGTCCAGGCCTCGCGGCGTGTCCTCGGGGTCCAGGTCGTCGAAGTAGATGGCGCCGGAGTAGCACGTGACCGAACGCTCACCGGCGCCTCCCAGCAGCGTGGCCACGGGCACGTCGGTGATCGTCGCCGCGAGGTCGTGCAGGGCGAAGTCCAGCGGCAGCGCCTCGGGAGCGATCACACCGGTCGCCGGGTCGAACACCTCGAGCAGCGGCCGCCCGACCACGCTGTCGGCGCCGGCCAGCGAGCCCTCGACCACCCCCCAGCCGCTGGCGCCCTGGTCGGTCAACACCCGGACGGCGTTGGTCTCGAAGCCGGAGCCGTGGCTGCCGAGCCGGGCGTTGCGCCCGACCACCCGCGGGTAGCGGGTGCGGACCGTGAGCGGCTCGATCTGGTGGATGCGATGGTCGGCGAGCGAGGACAAGCGGTACTCCGTTCGTGGGTGGGTCACGTGGATCCGAGGTCGCGGCTGAGCGCGGCCACGGTGGCGAGGACGGCAGCGACGATGCCCTCCTCCTTGGCGAGGATGCGGTCGACAGGGCCGCCGACGCTCACGGAGGCGATCGGCGTCCCGCGATGGTCGCGAACGGCGGCGGCGATGCACCGGACCTCGGGCTCCAGCTCGCCGTCGTCGATCGCGTAGCCGCGTGCAGCGGTGGCGTCGAGCTCGCGGCGCAGCGCCTCGAGATCGGTGATCGTCGACGGCGTCACGGGGCGCAGGTCCAGATCGGCGATCGCGGCCTCGCGCTCCTCGGTGGGCAGCGCGGCGAGGTAGGCCTTGCCGAGAGCGGTGCCGTGCACCGGGCGGCGGCTGCCGGGCTTCGCCGTCATCGTGACGGCGTTGGGCCCGACCTCCTGCAGCACGTAGACGACCTCGTCGGCGTCCACGGTCGCCAGGAACGCGGTCTCGCGCACCCGGTCGACCAGTGACGCCAGCCGGCCCGCGGCGAGGTGGAACAGGTCCACGCCTCCGAGAGCCTGCAGCCCCAGCCGGACCGCCGCCCCGCCGAGCCGCACGCCGCCGCCGCCGGAGGACTCCGAGAGGAACCCCCGGTCCCGGAGCTGGGTGACCAGCCGATAGGCGGCGCTGCGCGAGATCCCGAGCTCGGCAGCGATCTCGGCGACCCCGACGCGGCCCTCGTCGGCGACGAACTCCAGGATCGTCAGTCCGCGGGCGAGGGTGCCGGAGGTCGACTCGTCGGTGGCGCTGGTACGTGGGCTCATGTCCGACATCCTCGTGGATGCCGGCACCTCGATCTCCGCAGGGATCCCGCTCACCCCTTCAGACCGGACCGCGAGACACCGGCGATGATGTACCGCTGCGCGACGGCGTAGATCACCAGCACCGGGAGGCTCGCGAGCACCGCGCCCGCCATCACGGCCGGGAAGTCGGTGCCGTAGGCGTTACGGAGCGTGGCCAGACCAGCCGGCAGCGTGAGGTTCTCCGGGTTGAACAGGACGTAGAGCGGCCACAGGAAGTCGTTCCAGCTGCCGAGGAACGACAGCACGGCGAGCGTGGACAGCGGTGCGAGCGACAGCGGCACCACCACCCGGCGGAAGATCTGCCAGCGGTTCGCGCCGTCGAGGAGGGCTGCCTCCTCCAGCTCGCGCGGCAGCGACAGGAAGAACTGCCGCAGGAAGAACACGCCGAACGCCGACGCGGCGCTCGGGACGATCAGCGCCCACATGCTGTCGAGCCAGTCCAGGGCGTCGACGATCAGGTAGTTCGGCATCAGGAACACGAAGCCCGGGACGAACAACGTGCTGACGATCAGTCCGAACGCCAGGTTCTTGCCACGGAAGTTCATCCTCGCCAGCGCGTAGGCGGCCAGCGCCGCCGTCGCCAGCACGAGCACGGTGTGCCCGATGCCCGCGACCAGCGAGTTGGCCAGCCACCGCAGCACCGGCACCTGGGGGTCGGTGAGCAGGGTCTGGTAGCCCTCGGTCGACCAGGTCGGCGGGATCCACTGCGGGGGCAGCGCGGTCGCGTCACCGGCGGTCTTGAAGGACGTCGAGATCATCCACAGGATCGGCGCGAAGAACGCGACGGAGAGCGCCAGCAGCACCGCGTAGAAGGGCACCTGCGCCCAGGCGCGGCTGCGTCGCCTGCCCGGGCTCGCGGCGGGACGTGGGGCCGGCGCCTTGCTCGGCGCGGTTGTCGAGACAGCCATGTCAGTTCCTCTCCTGACGGCGGAACAGCAGGAAGTTGAGGGTGCTGACGCCGATCAGCAGGAGCGCGAGGATGTAGCTCATCGCGGATGCCTTGCCGATCCGGAACTGCTCGAAACCGGTCTGCGCGATGTACATGATCGCCGTCCTGGTCTCGCTGCTCGGCGCTCCGCCCGTCAGCAGGTAGGCCTGGCCGAACACGTTCGCCGAGGCGAGGATCGTGATCGTGATGACGAACAGCAGCACGGGCCGCAGCCCTGGCAGCGTGACGTGCCAGAACTCGTGCCGCTTGGTCGCGCCGTCGACGCGTGCCGCCTCGTACAGGGTGGTGTCGATGCCCTGCAGGCCCGCGAGGTAGACCACCGCGTTGAAGCCGAGCGTCCACCAGACGGTGACGCCCACGAGCGTGACCCACACCCACGGGGTGGCGGTCAGCCAGGGAATCGCCTCGGCAATGCCGAGCTGGGCGAGGTGGTAGTTGATCAGGCCGGCGTTGGCGTTCAGCAGGTACTGCCACAGCACGCCGATCACGCTGACACCGAGCACGTACGGCGCGAAGTAGACCGCGCGGAAGAAGGTCCGCCCCGGGAAGGTGCGGTTCAGCATCAGCGCGAGGCCGAGCGGGATCACCACGAGGAACGGCACGGAGAACAGCACGAACAGCCCGGTCGCCCGCATCGACTCCCAGAACTGCACCGCCACGAGCGCCGTCGGGTCGAAGAGCTCGAGGTAGTTGCCGAGCCCCACCCACGGTCGCGACGGCAGGAAGAAGTCCCAGTTGTGCAGGCTGATCCAGACGCCGTACGCGGCGGGTGCCAGCACGAAGACGCCGAAGATGATCATGAACGGCGCCAGGAACAGGTACGGCGCGTACCGGCTCCCGTGACGCGCCGAACGAGCGCGCGGCGCGGTCTGCTCAGGCGCGCGGTCCTCGCGCACGGGCTGGCTGGCCAGGTCGGCGGTGGTCATGCGCGGGCCTCCGCATACTTCTGTCGGTTCTCCTCGAGCAGGTACGCGGCCTGTGCGGCGGCCTCGTCGAGGGCCTCCTGCGGGCTCGCGTGCCCGAGCAGCACGTCGCTGATCGCCGGGTAGAGGATGGTGGACTGGACCTCGAAGATGCCGGGCACCAACGGGTAGAAGCGCACGTCGGGCAGCGCCTCGGCGACCGCCGACTGCGCCGGCAGCGCGGCGAACTCCGCGCTCTCGACGACGTCCCGGCGGGCGGGGACCGGACCCGCACCCGCCCAGCCGATCGAGTTCGCGCTGATCCAGGACAGGAACGTGTAGGTCGCGGCGAGCCGATCGGGGTCGAAGGTGCGCTGCCGCATGATCACGAACTGGTGCGAGCCGGAGAAGGACGCGGCCCGA
Source organism: Pseudactinotalea suaedae (assembly GCF_009733815.1). GTDB lineage: Bacteria > Actinomycetota > Actinomycetes > Actinomycetales > Beutenbergiaceae > Pseudactinotalea > Pseudactinotalea suaedae. The sequence continues at coordinate 169,675 of NZ_WNXY01000006.1, read as the reverse complement.
TCCCCGATGCGCGGGAGCGGCACCACACCCCAGTCGAGGTCCTCGACCGAGCTCAGGTCGTTGATGAGTGCGCCCGGGCCGCCCCAGAGGAAGGCGTTCAGGTTGTTCTTGAAGGCGACGTTGGCGTCACCGCCGTTGACATTCGGCTTGCTGTGGCCGGCACGGATGCGTTCCAGCTGCCAGGTGAGCGCCTCGACGCCGGCGGGACCATTGAAGAGTGCCCGGCTGCCCGTCTCGTCGTAGAGCTCGCCGCCCATCTGCCACTGCAGGCTGTCGAAGCCCCGCCCGACGCCCTGGGGGTCGACCGCGGGCAGCCAGTGCCCGGCGACACCCTGCGCGGCGAGGGTCTCGAGCGCCGCCTCGTAGCTCGCCCGATCACGAGGTGGGTCCTCGGGGTCGAGCCCGGCGTCGGCGAGCACCCGCTTGTTGTAGAAGAGGCTGTCGGGCCAGACGTCGAGCGGGATCGAGTACCGCTGCTCGCCCACGATCCCGGACTGCCAGACCGTCGTGGCGAACTGGTCCTCGGTCAGGCCCACCCGGTCGGCCACCTCGTCCAGCGAGACGATCACGCCGCGGGCGGCGTTCGTGGCCACGTGGAAGTTCTGCATCAGACCGAGGTCCGGGGCCAGCCCGCTCACGACCGCCGCCGGGAACTTCTGGTAGAAGGACGACCACGGCATCGCGAACATCTGCACCGTGATGTTGGGGTGCGCCTGCCCGAACTCGAGCAGCAGGTCGCGCATGATCGCGCCGTCGCCACCGGTGAGCCCGTTCCAGAACCTGAGCGTCAGCGGCGGGCCGTCGTAGCCCTCCTGCACGTCCGGCAGGTCGACAGCCGACAGGTCAGGTGCACCGCAGGCCCCGAGTGCCGCTGCGCCGACGGCGCCCGCACCCAGGCCGAGGAAGGCACGCCGCGACGGCGGCGGATGAAGCAGTGTCATGTGACGACTCCTGTGTCGTTGTGCCATTCATTGGGACGCCGGTCCGATGAATGAGACACTACACGAGACCGACTCCGAGGGCCAGCCCCTGGGCGCGTCCGTCTGCTCAGCGCGCCCCCTCCCCTCAACTCCCCTCCGGAAAGCGCTCTGGGGTCGCCCCGGTCCGCGTGGTGGCCCGAAGCGACCCCACATCGGTGGCTGTCCACAAGGGCGCGCTGATGCAGCGTCGTCCACAGCACCCCGACGGCGGCTCGGCGATCCCAGGACCACCTGGGTCACTCTGGCCGCATGTCCCGCTTCCCGTTCGACGACGTCCGGCTGACGGCCCTGCTCAGGCAGCAGGACGGCGTGGTCGCCCGGCGACAGCTGCTCGCCCTGGGTGCTGCGCCGCACGACGTCAAGCGGCTGCTCCGCCGTCGGGACCTCGCCCGGGTGTTCGACGGCGTCTACGTCTCGCACACCGGTCCGTTGACACCCCGGCAGCGCGAGTGGGTGGCGGTGCTCGCAGCGTGGCCGGCGGCGCTCACCGGTGCGTCCGCCCTGCCCGAGCTGACCGCGGCGCAGGTCTACCTCGCGGTCGAGCACGGCAGGAAGGTCCGCGTCCCTTCCGGGGTCGTCGTTCGTCGCTCACGCCAGCTCGACCGCCGCGTCAGCTGGTCCCGGTCGCCGCCGCGCGTGCGCGAGGAGCACGCGATCCTCGACGTCATGTCGGAGAAGGTCGTGCACGACGACGACGTCGCGGGCGCGTTCCATGCCCTCACCCAGGTCGCGCACGCACGGCGGACGACGCCGGGTCGCATCCTCGCCGCCCTCGACGACCGGCCCCGCCTGCCTGGCCGCGCCGTGATCCGGGGGATGCTGCGCGATCTCCTCGAGGGCGCGTGCTCGGTCCTGGAGCGCGAGTACCTGCAGCGCGTCGAGCGGGCGCACGGGCTCCCCCGCGCCGACCGGCAGCGGCGCAGCACCGCGACCGGCGGCCTCACTCTGCAGGACGTGCCGTACCCCGAGTACCGGCTCATCGTCGAGCTCGACGGCGGCGGCTACCACGCCGGCGCACGCGCGGACGCCGATGCGTTCCGGGACCTCGCCGAGCTCGCTCGGTCCCGCAAGGCCACGGTTCGCGTCACCTACGGCCTCGTGTTCCGCACCCCGTGCCGTACCGCGAGGTTCCTCGCCGAGGTGCTGCAGCAGCGGGGCTGGCGCGGCACCGCCACGCGCTGCCGCCGGTGCCGCGGCTCGTCCGATGCGGGGTCATCTGGGTCCACCCGGTGACCCCGGAGCACCCCAAAGCGCTTTCCGGGGGGATCTGGGCTATCGGGCGGCGAGCCAGGTGATCAGGGCGCGGGCGGAGAAGCCCGTGGGGCCCTTGGTGACCTCGTGGCGGTCGGCGTCGGCGCGACCGGGGCCGGCGATGTCGAGGTGCGCCCACGGCACGTCACCGGCGAACCGCTGCAGGAACAGCGCCGCCGTGATCGACCCGCCGCCGACGGTGGTGTCGGTGGCGATGTGGCTGACGTCGGCGATCGCGGAGTCGAGCGCGCCGCGGTACTCCTCCACCAGCGGCATCGGCCACAGCGGCTCCCCCGCGCTGTCCCCGGCGGCCACCAGCGCGGCGCTGAGCTCGGGCGTGGTGGCGTACAGGGCCGCGTGGAGCTTCCCGAGCCCGAGGCTGGCGGCGCCGGTGAGCGTCGCGACGTCCACCAGCACCGAGGGCGAGAACTGCTCCCGACCCCACGCCATGGCGTCGGCGAGGACCATCCGGCCCTCGGCATCGGTGTTGCCGATCTCGACCGTGGTGCCGTCGTACATCCTGATGACGTCGCCGGGGCGGTAGGCCGAACCGCTCACCGCGTTCTCGGCGAGCGGCAGCACCGCCACCACCGGCTGCGGCAGGCCCAGCTCAGCGGCCGCCAGCACCACCGACAGCGTGATCGCCGCACCCGACATGTCCGTCTTCATCGGCACCATCGCCTCGCGCGGCTTCAGGCTGAGACCACCGGTGTCGTAGGTGATGCCCTTGCCCACCAGCAGCACGGGCGCGGCCGTGGCGCCCTTCGGCCGGTACTCGACGACGACGAGCCGCGGCGGCGAGACCGAACCGCGCCCGACGGCGGCGAGCCCGCCCATGCCGGTGCGCTCGATCCATGCCTCGTCGTGCACGGTCACGCGCAGCCCGGCGCGCGCCCCGCCCGCACTGCCGGCGAGGCTGACGGCCTCGTCGGCCAGCCAGACCGGGTTCTTGATGTTCGACGGCGTCGCGGCCAGCAGGCGCGCACGGCACGTCGCGCGGGCGCTCACCTCCGCGGTCACGACCGCCTCGTGCGCGACCTCGCCGACCAGCACGATCTCCGGCACCGGTGCATCGGGACCGGTGCCGACCCCGCGGTACGGCGGCCGGTAGGAGGCGAGCAGCAGCCCTTCGACCAGCGGACCGGCGCCCTCGGCGTGGTTGCCCAGGTCGACGACCAGCCGCTGCTTGCCTGCGGCGGCACGCGCGAGCGCGGCGCCGGTGCGGCGCAGCGCGGTGGAACCGCCGTCACCCGCCCCGGCGAGGAGCACCCGGGCGGGCAGGCCCGCCCAGGGGGCGTCGCCGTCGAGCACGGGCGGGAGCGTGAGCGTGGTCAGCTCGGCCGCGGAACCCTTCGCTGACTCCTGGGCCGCGAACGCCGCGAGGTCGACACCGACCACGGCGTCCAGCCCGGTGGGGACGGTGAGCTCGTCGTCGACCGCGCTGACCAGCAGCGCGACGAGGTCGGCACCGTCGAGAATGTCCCGGGACAGGCGTCCCGGGACATGGCTGACGTGCGGAGCTGGGCCCGCAGGCACGAGCGTCGCCCTAGCTGGCGACGGCGCTCAGCGCCTCGCTGAGCTCGGAGGCCTCGGTGGCGTTGAGCTCCACGACGAGTCGGCCACCACCCTCCAGCGGCACGCGCATGATGATGCCCCGACCCTCCTTGGTGACCTCGAGCGGTCCGTCACCGGTCCTGGGCTTCATGGCGGCCATGGGCGGTCTCCCCTGTTGTTCTTGGGTGGTGCTGCCCGATCCGATCAAGCGACCGCCCGGCAGCAGGCTCGGTCCATTCTATGCCAGGTCCGACCCCCGTCGGGTCGGCGGGCGGAATCCGGAGCTCGTACGGGGGCTCGAACGAGACGTCGATGCGACCCCGCGAGATGGCCATCCCCACCGCGGCCACCACGACCGCGAGGCCGACGAAGGCCCAGGTCACCCAGCTCATCGCGGCGCTCAGGTCCCGTCGGTGCCGGTGCGCTCGGCCGCTGCCGCCGCCTCGGCCTCCGCCCGCGCGGCCTCCTCGGAGGCGTGCAGGTCGCGGACGCCCTCGACCACCAGCCGCACCGCCTCGTCGGGGTCGTCGGTCAGCTTGATCAGGTCGAGGTCGGGAGCCGAGATCGCGCCGCGCGCCAGCACCGAGTCCCGCAGCCAGTCGAGCAGCCCGCTCCAGTACGCGACGCCGACCAGCACGACCGGGAACTGCCGCACCTTGCGGGTCTGCACGAGCGTGAGGGCCTCGAAGAGCTCATCGAAGGTGCCGAAGCCTCCTGGCAGCACCACGAACCCGTCGGAGTACTTGAGAAACATCGTCTTACGGGCGAAGAAGTACCGGAAGTTCACGCCCAGGTCGACGTAGCTGTTCATGCCCTGCTCGAACGGCAGCTCGATGCCGAGCCCGACCGAGGTGCCGCCGCTCTCGTGCGCGCCCTTGTTGGCACCCTCCATGACACCCGGTCCACCCCCGGTGATGACGGCGTAACCCGCTCCGACCAGGCCGGCCGCCACACGTTCGGCGAGCTCGTACTCCGGCTCACCGGGCCTGAACCGCGCGGAGCCGAAGACGCTGATCGCCGGACCGAGCTCGGCGAGCGCGCCGAACCCCTCGACGAACTCCGCCTGGATCCGCAGCACCCGCCACGGGTCGCTGTGGACCCACTCGCTGCCCTCGGACTCGCTCAGCAGCCGCTCGTCGGTCGTGGTCTCGGGGATCTGCCTGCCGCGCAGCTGCACGGGTCCCTTGCGGTGCTCGCGGACGGACTCGGTCATCGCGTTGCCTCCTCGGTTGCGGGTTCTCCGCTGAGCCAGGTGCCGAGCGCCGCAGCGACGGACTCGATCTGGGTGGTGGGCACCCGTTCGTCGTCGGCGTGGGCGAGGTTGGGGTCACCCGGGCCGAAGTTGACGGCGGGGACGCCCAGCGCGCTGAACCGCGCGACGTCGGTCCACCCGTACTTGGGGCGCGGCAGCCCTCCGGTGACCGCTCCGACCGCGGCCACGAAGTCCTGCGCGACCGGGTGGTCCAGACCGGGGCGAGCGCCCGGCGCCGCGTCGGTGAGCACCACGTCGTAGCCCGCGAGCACCTCGCGCACGTGCGCGAACGCCTGGTCCGGCGACTTGTCCGGGGCGAACCGGTAGTTGACGGTCACCGTGGCCTCCGGCGGGATCATGTTGCCCGCGACACCGCCGCTGATGCCGACCGCGTTGAGGCCCTCGCGGTAGCGCAGCCCGTCGACGTCGATCTCGGCCGGTGCGTAGGCGGCGAGGCGGGCGAGCACCTCGGCGGCGTCGTGGATCGCGTTCTTCCCCAGCCAGGCGCGTGCCGAGTGCGCGGTGCGCCCCACCAGCCGCACCTCGGCGCGCAGCGTCCCGTTGCAGCCGCCCTCGATGTGCCCGGCCGTGGGCTCGCCCAGGACCGCGAAGTCGGCGGCGAGCCAGTCCGGGTGGTGGCGAGCCACCCGACCAAGACCGTTGAGGTCGCCGTCGACCTCCTCGTTGTCGTAGAACACCCAGGTGACGTCCTTGGCCGGTGCGGCCAGCCGCGCCGCGAGATGCAGGGCGACGGCGACGCCGCCCTTCATGTCGACCGTGCCTCTCCCCCAGAGCTCCTCGGCGCCGTCGGCGCCGGCCTGACGACGGGTGGGCAGGTTGTCGCGGATCGGCACCGTGTCGAGGTGGCCGGCGACCACCACGCGGTGGTCACGACCGAGCAGGGTCCGGGCGACGACCGCGTCGCCGTCACGCAGCACCTCCAGGTGCGGGCACGCCCGGAGCGCGATCTCCACCGCGTCCGCGAGCGCGGCCTCCGCGCCGGAGACGCTCGCGACGTCGCAGACCGCCTGGGTCAGCGTGACGACGTCGGTGGTCACGAGGTCGGGGAGGCTCACACGGCGACACTACCGACAGCCGCGCGACGCGCAGCACTCCTGCCGCAGGTCAGCCGCGCTTGTCGTGCAGCACCCGCGCGGCCTCGGCGATCGAGCCCGACAGCGAGGGGTAGACGGTGAAGGCGTTGGCGACCTGGTCGACCGTGAGGCGGTTCGCGATCGCGAGCGTGATCGGGTGGATCAGCTCGCTGGCCCGCGGTGCGACGACCACGCCACCGACCACGAGACCGCTGGCCCGATGGCTGAAGAGCTTGACGAAGCCCTCGCTGATGCCCAGCATCTTCGCCCGGGGGTTGCGGGCGAGCGGCAGCATCGTGACCGCGCCGCGCACCTTGCCCGTGGTGATGTCGCTCTCGGGGATGCCGACGGTCGCGATCTCGGGCGCCGTGAAGATGTTCGCGGACACCTGGGCCAGGTCGAGCGGCGAGACGGCGTCGCCCAGCGCGTGCCACATCGCGATCCGTCCCTGCATCGCCGCGACCGAGGCGAGGGCGAGCACGCCGGTGCAGTCACCGGCGGCGTACACGCCCCGGGCCGTGGTCCGCGAGACCCGGTCGACGGCGATGTGACCGGACGCCGTCGTCCGCACCTCGGCGGTCTCGAGCCCCAGGTCCTCGGTGTTGGGGACGCCACCGACGGCGATCAGGCAGTGGGAGCCCTCGACCACCCGGCCGTCGACCAGGTCGACCATGACGCGATCACCCTCGCGGCGCACGCCGGCCGCGCGCGAACGGGACAGCACCTCCATGCCGCGGCGCCGGAACACCGCCTCGATCAGCTCGGCGGCGTCGGCGTCCTCGTTCGGCAGCACCCGGTCGCGCGAGGAGACCAGCGTGACCGCGGCACCCAGCGCCTGGTAGGCGCCGGCGAACTCGGCCCCGGTGACGCCGGAACCGACCACGATCAGGTGCTCGGGCGCCTCGACCAGGTCGTAGAGCTGGGTCCAGGTGAGGATGCGCTCGCCGTCGGGCTGGGCGGTCTCGAGCGTCCGCGGCCGGGCGCCGGTGGCGAGGAGGATGACGTCGGCCGGGAGCCGCTGCTGGCCGTGCTTGGTGGTCGCGACCACGCACCCGGACCCCTCGAGCCGCCCGGTGCCGTTGACGATCGCGACGCCCTCGCGCTCGAGCCGCGTGCGGATGTCCTTCGACTGCGCCTTCGCGAGGTCGAGCACGCGTCGGTCGATCATCTCGAAGTCGACCCCGACGCCGTCGCCGCCGTCACCGGAGGACAGGATCCCCAGGCTCGGCGCGCTCTCGGTCGTCGTCATGAACTCGGCCGTGGCGATCAGGGTCTTCGAAGGCACGACGTCGGTCAGCACCGCCGACCCGCCCAGGCCCTTGTCCTCCACGACCGTGACGTCGGCGCCGAGCTGGCGGGCCACGAGCGCCGCCTCGTAGCCGCCGGGGCCTCCGCCCACGATCACCACGCGCGAACCTTCACGCGTGCTCGACGGGCCTGCCGTCACAGGTCCGGAGCTGTCCGGATCGGGCTGAGAAGGTGCTGCCGCTGTCGTCACGCCTCCCCATTGTGCCGGTAGTAGGTTCCCAGCATGACCGACTCCGCTGCACCCGATCTCGACGACCCGTCGCACGACCCCGCCGACGTCGCACGCGCGGCTGCCGACCGACTGCGCGAGCTGACCGGCGTCGAGCACTTCGACATCGCCCTGGTGCTCGGCTCCGGCTGGGGCGGCGCGGCGGCCCACCTGGGCGAGCAGGTCGCCGAGGTGAGCGCCGACGACGTCCCCGGGTTCTCGGCCTCCGGGGTGCCGGGGCACTCGGGCACCCTGCGCGCGATCCGGTACGCCTCCGACAGCGCGGGAGCACCGGACCGGCACGCGCTCGTGCTCGGGGCGCGCACCCACTACTACGAGGGCAAGGGCGTGCGCCTCGTCGCGCACGGCGTGCGCACGGCCGCCGCGGCCGGGGCGTCGGTGATCGTGCTGACCAACGGCTGCGGCGGGCTCCGCCCCGAGTGGCGGCCCGGCACCCCGGTGCTGATCAGCGACCACATCAACCTCACCGCCGACTCCCCGATCGAGGGCGCGACCTTCGTGGACCTCACCGACCTCTACTCCAGCAGGCTGCGCGCGGTCGCCCGCACGGTGGACGCGGGCCTCGACGAGGGCGTCTACGTGCAGTTCCGCGGGCCCCACTACGAGACGCCCGCCGAGGTGCGGATGGCCAGGACGATCGGTGGCGACCTGGTCGGGATGTCCACGGCGCTCGAGGCGATCGCGGCCCGGCAGGCCGGGCTGGAGGTGCTCGGCATCTCCCTGGTGACCAACCTCGCGGCGGGGATCTCGGAGACGCCGCTCTCGCACGCCGAGGTCATCGAGGCCGGGCAGGAGGCGGGGCCGCGCATCGGTGCGCTGCTCGCCGAGATCGTCAGGCGGATCGACCGATGAGCGCCCTGCTGCAGGAGGCTCGCGCGTGGGCCGACGACGACCCGGACCCGAGGACCAAGGTCGAGCTGCTGGAGCTGATCGCCGCCGCCGAGGGCGGTGACCAGCTCGCCCTGGCCGACCTCGCCGAGAGGTTCGCGGGCACGCTGCAGTTCGGCACCGCGGGGCTGCGCGGCGCGATCGGCGCGGGTCCGATGAGGATGAACCGTGCGGTCGTGATCCGGGCGGCCGCAGGGCTGTCCGCGTTCCTGCACGAGCGGCTGGGCGAGGCGCCGTCGGTGGTGATCGGGTACGACGCCCGCCACGGCAGCGCCGAGTTCGCGCAGGACACCGCCGACGTCATCGCCGCGGCCGGCGGCCGCGCGCTGCTGATGCCGCAGGCGTGGCCGACGCCGGTGCTCGCGTTCGCGGTCCGGCACCTGGGAGCCGACGCGGGCGTCATGGTCACGGCCTCGCACAACCCGCCGCAGGACAACGGCTACAAGGTCTACCTCGGCGGCCGTGTGATCACCGACGCCGGTCGCGGCGCGCAGATCGTCCCCCCCTTCGACGTGGGGATCGCGGCGCAGATCGAGGCGGTCGGCGCCGTCAAGCGAGTCCCCCGCAGCGAGGACGACGCCGCTCGGACCGGTGGCAGCCGGCAGGTTCTCGGTCAACAGATCCTCGACGACTACGTGACCCGGGCGCTGCGCGTGGCTCCCGACGGCTGCGCGACCGACATCACGATCGTGCTCACGCCGCTGCACGGCGTCGGGGGTGCGCTGGCCGAGCGCGTGCTGCGGGCGGCCGGGTTCGAGGACGTGACGGTCGTGGCCGAGCAGGCCGCGCCGGACCCGGACTTCCCCACGGTGGCGTTCCCGAACCCGGAGGAGCCCGGCGCGCTGGACCTCGCGTTCGCCACAGCCGAGCGCGTGGGTGCCGACCTGATCATCGCCAACGACCCGGACGCCGACCGGTGCTCGATCGCGATCCCGGACGCCGCCGGCGGCTGGCGGCAGCTCACCGGTGACGAGGTGGGGGCGCTGCTGGGCGAACGGATCGCCTCGGCCTCGGCGGGCGCCGGCGCCACGCTCGCGTGCTCGATCGTGTCCTCCCGGCTGCTCTCCGCGATCGCCGCCGCCCACGGTCTGCAGTTCACGGCCACCCTGACGGGCTTCAAGTGGATCGCCCGCGTGCCCGGTCTGGACTTCGGGTACGAGGAGGCGCTCGGCTACTGCGTGGATCCCGGTGGGGTCCGGGACAAGGACGGCATCACGGCGGGTCTGCTGCTCGCGGTGCATGCGGCGCAGCTCGCGGCGATCGGGCGCACGCTCGACGACGCCCTCGACGACATCGCCCGCAGCTACGGCGTCCACGCGACCGGACAGCTGTCGGTACGCGTCGAGGACCTCTCGCTCATCGCCGATGCGATGGCGCGGCTGCGGGCGAGCCCGCCGGCGGCGTTGGCCGGCTCCGAGGTGGTGCGTTCGGTCGACCTGTCGACCGGCAGCGAGGAGCTGCCGGCGACCGACGGGCTGCTCTACGAGACCGCCGACCGCAGCCGCGTGATCGTGCGACCGTCGGGGACCGAGCCCAAGCTCAAGTGCTACCTCGAGGTGATCGACGCCGTCGACCCCCGCGCGGACGACGCGACGCTGCGCACGGTGCGTGAGGGGGCCGCGCAGCGGCTGGAACGCCTCAAGGCCGACGTGGCCGCCGCCGCCGGCGTGGCCCCCTGATCCCGATGGGATGAAGTGCCCATCGCGCCCGTCGCGGCGCGGTGCCTACGCTGCCCGGGTCCGCAGCACCCGATCAGGAACAGGACCACCGTGGCCAGCAGCCCCGACCTCCAGCAGCAGCGCAGCACGGTGGTCGCGAGCAACCCCGTGTACGCGGTGCTGGCGGTCACCGGCCCGCAGGTCGACCTGCTCGAGCCGGTGCGCGCCTTCTTCGACGAGTGCGCCGCCGAGCAGCGCCGGCCCGTGCTCCAGACCGAGCCCGGCGCCACGCTCGGGCCGTTCGTCGTCTCGTGGCTGCGCGCGCTGTCCGGGTTCTGGGTCACCCGCGACGAGGCAGGCGGGGTGCGCGAGGTCCAGACGGGCGCGGCCGTCACCGACCCCATCGAGCTGTTCGAGCTGACGACCGCTGTCGAGGAGCCCGCGGAGGATCGCTTCCCCCGCTCGGCGATCCTGCTCGAGGTCGTCCTCGAGCACCGCGCCGAGACGACCACCACGCTCGGTGGGATCGTTCCGGTGGCGCTGACCGCGCTGGGCGCCGCAGCGCCGTTGCGCTGGGGGCTGCACGAGCCGTTGCCGCACCGCTGGGACGTCGAGACCCTCACAGCCCACGCCCGGACCGCGATGCCGCTGACCGGACCGATCTACTGGCGCAGCCCGGACGGGTTCGGCGAGCTCGCCGCCGCGCGGACCCAGGAAGGCCTCGTCGAGCGCGTCCAGCTGACCGTCGCGCACGACGGCGCTGCGCGCGACGCCCTCGCGCGCGCTCGCGACGCCGCCACCGCGCTGGCCGGCACCCGCATGCCCGTGATGACCTGCTCGGTGAGCGCGATCGGCGCCCACGAGGATCTCCGGACGCGTCCCGCGGCGGCGCCGCCGGAGCGGCCGCTCGCGGCCATGCTCGGCCCTCGGCTGCTGGGCCGGCTCGGCTGGTCCGCCACCGGTGTGGCCGAGCAGCACGCGGGTGAGGTGGTCGGGCGCGCCCGTGTGCCCGGAGCACTGGTGACGTTCGACGAGCCGGACCTCGGCACCGCGCGCCGCCGCTATCTCGATCTGGTGTCCGCATGAGTCCCGCACGGCTGGAGGAGCGAGCATGACCGGTTGGAACATCGACCCGGATCGGGTGGTGGGCCTGCTGACCAGGGCCGGCGAGAGGCGGCTCCGGCTGGACGACGCGATCCAGCAGCGCGACGTCGACGACATCATCGACGGGGTGTTCTGGCCGGGGCAGGCGGGCGCCGTCGTGGCACCGCTGGTCGATGCCCTCGTGGACCTCAGCGCGCTGCAGGGCAAGCAGCTGGCCGGCGTGGCGCTGCTGGCGGATACCTGCCTGTCCGGCCTCACCAACACCACGCTCGCCTACCAGGCCGGGATGCAGGAGATGGCGGTCCAGCAGCAGCGGGAGATGCTCAGGAACGCCGACGTGCTGGACGGTCCCCCGCCGCCGGGAGCGGTCCCTCCCCATCGGATCCCGGTCGGCCCGTGATGCCGGAGACCTGTCAGAACCACGCAACCAGGAGCACGCGATGAAGGACGATGACGAGGGCGGCGGCGGTGGTACCCCCAACGGGGCGGACGGCGAGGGCCTGATCGACCCCGATCTGTTCGTCATCAGCTCCACCTACCCCGACGCCGGTGCCGTGCACGACGCCGGCTACGCGTTGCTGCGGATGGGCACCCGCGTGCAGAACCGCACCGAGGCGATGCAGGGCGTCTGGTCGCGGCTGTCGCAGCCGGGCGTCTACGAGACCCCGCAGAGCGACCGGGTGTACGCGCTCATGGACCCGACGATCGACGCCGCGGCCGAGTTCACGACCGGCGCCACGACGGCGTACGTCGCGGTGGTCGGCTTCGGCTACGACCTGGTCGACGCCCAGGTGGGCATCAAGGATCTCGAGGGCCGTGCCCGCGAGTTCCGTGACAGCGTGATCGACGGCGTGGAGGACGACAGCCTGCTGCCCATCCTCACCAAGGGCCTCGTCGGTGGCGGCACCGTCCACTGGAGCGAGAACAAGGACGCCGTCGAGAAGAACAAGGCGCTCCTCGAGGAGTACGCGGGCATCCTCGTCACGATCAACGAGGCGGCGATCGAGGCAGCTGCCAAGATCCGCGAGATCGACGACATGCCGCAGGTGCCGGAGCCGGAGCCGTGGGACGTCGACGCGATCCTCTCGACGCAGATGCCCTGGGGAACCCCGCGGGACCTTGAGCTCGACCCCCTGGAGCAGGTCGGGGTCGGCACCTGGAACGTGGTCAAGACCACCGTCCAGGGCCTGTGGAACCTGACGCCGCTGGCCGGCGGGTTCGAGAACCCGTGGGACAAGCTCAAGCGGATGGGCGGCGCGTGGGGCAACGTCGGCAACGGGCTGCTGGGTGCCCTGATCTTCCTCGGGACCACGAAGTCCAGGGGCGGCATCGAGGGCGCCGAAGATCTCATCGAGGAGCTCGAGAAGAGCGACGACCCGCTGAGCCAGTGGCTGGCCGACCGGCTCAAGCAGGGCGAGAAGTTCGTGCTGCCGTTCGCCGGGGGTGGCAACTCGGAGAACCTCGACCACGCCGTCGAGCGGTGGAAGGAGCGGCCCTGGCAGGTGGGCACCGAGTCTGCGCTGGCGTGGCTGATGCTGCTGGTGCCCGGGCCCAAGGGGGTCACCAAGGGCTTCCCGATGTCCGCCGAGAAGTCGGCGATGGTGCAGGCGATGGTCGACGCCTCCGGCCTCTACCAGACCGGCTCCGGCTGGTTCGTCAGGGGTGGGGTCAAGGTCGCGGACGCGTCAGGCAACTGGCTGAGCCACACGTTCAACCCCGGCAAGGGAGACGGCCCCGGCGGCGCGCACCGCGGCGACGAGGGCGGCGCCTGGGAGGCCGGTGACGGCGGCAAGCACAAACCGGGCAAGCACAAGCCCTGACCGGTCCCCACGAGCCCGTACCACGCCACGGGCGGCCTAGACTCGCGAGCATGACTGCACAGACGACGTCGACCGTGCGTCCCTGGGATCGCGACGCCGCCCAGGTCGCCGCCGACGCCGCCGGTCTGATCGGCTCGGCGGAGATCGGCAGCACCGCGTTGCGCCGGTACCTGTTCGGGCTCCCCGGCGTCGACGAGGTGGGCGCCAAGGGCCGCGCCGCCCAGCTCGGTACCCGGTCGATCAAGACCACATCCAAGGCCTGGGCCCTGGACATGGTCATCTCGATGATCGACCTGACCACGCTGGAGGGCGCCGACACCCCCGGGAAGGTGCGCTCGCTGGTGGCGAAGGCGCGGACCCCGGAACCCGGCGACGCCGGCTGCCCGCGACCGGCCGCCGTCTGCGTCTACAACGACATGGTCGAGGTCGCCGTCGAGGCGGCCCAGGGGTCGGGCATCCACGTGGCCGCCGTCTCGACGGCGTTCCCCTCGGGGCGGGCCTCGCTCGCGGTCCGGCTCGCCGACACGGCCGACGCCGTGGCCGCCGGTGCCGACGAGATCGACATGGTGATCGACCGGGGCGCGTTCCTGTCCGGCGACTACCTGAAGGTCTACTCCGACATCGTGGCGGTGCGCGAGATCTGCCAGGCGCGAGCGGCAGGACCGGCGCACCTGAAGGTGATCCTTGAGACCGGTGAGCTGGTCACCTACGACAACGTGCGCCGCGCGTCGTGGCTGGCGATGCTCGCGGGTGCCGACTTCATCAAGACCTCGACGGGCAAGGTGCAACCTGCAGCCACGCTGCCGGTCACGATCGTCATGCTCGAGGCGGTCCGTGACTTCCTCGCGGCGACCGGTGTGCAGGTCGGGGTGAAGCCCGCCGGCGGTATCCGCACGAGCAAGGACGCCATCAAGTTCCTGGTCGCGGTCAACGAGGTCGCGGGCGAGCGCTGGCTCGACCCCGACTTCTTCCGGTTCGGCGCCTCGACGCTGCTCAACGACGTGCTGCTGCAGCGTCAGAAGCTGGCGACCGGCGTGTACTCCGGACCCGACTACGTGACGATCGACTGAGGATGGCGAGCGCATCATGACCGCATTCGAGTACGCACCGGCGCCCGAGTCGAGGGCTGTCGTCGACATCGCCTCCTCCTACGGGCTGTTCATCGACGGCGAGTTCACCGAGGGCTCCGGCGGATCGCTGAAGACGATCAACCCCGCCACCGAGGAGGCGCTGGCCGAGGTCGCCGTCGCCGACGAGAGCGACGTCGACCGCGCCGTGGCCGCCGCCCGCCGCGCGCAGCAGAAGGTGTGGGGCCCGATGCCCGGCACCGAGCGGGCCAAGTACCTGTACCGGATCGCCCGGCTGCTCGCCGAGCGGTCCCGCGAGTTCGCCGTGCTGGAGACCCTCGACAACGGCAAGCCGATCCGCGAGTCGCGCGACGTCGACGTGCCGCTGGCCTCGGCGTGGTTCTTCTACTACGCGGGCTGGGCGGACAAGCTCGACCACGCCGGCTTCGGTGTCGACCCGCAGCCGCACGGCGTGGTGGGACAGGTGATCCCGTGGAACTTCCCGCTGCTGATGCTGTCGTGGAAGATCGCCCCGGCGCTGGCGGCCGGCAACACCGTGGTGCTGAAGCCTGCCGAGACCACCCCGCTGAGCGCCCTGCTGTTCGCCGAGCTCGTGCAGCAGGCCGGACTGCCCCCGGGCGTGGTCAACATCGTGACGGGCGCCGGTGCCACCGGTGCCGCCGTGATCGGCCACGCCGACGTCGACAAGGTCGCCTTCACGGGCTCGACGGCGGTGGGCAAGTCGATCGCCAAGCAGATCGCCGGGACCCGCAAGCACGCGACGCTCGAGCTCGGCGGCAAGGCTGCGAACATCGTGTTCGCCGACGCCCCGATCGATCAGGCGGTCGAGGGCATCGTCAACGGCATTTTCTTCAACCAGGGCCAGGTCTGCTGCGCCGGCTCCCGGGTGCTCGTCGAGGAGTCGATGCACGACGAGCTGATCGATCGGCTGAAGTCCCGGCTCGGCACCCTGCGGCTCGGCGACCCGATGGACAAGAACACCGACATCGGTGCCATCAACTCGGCGCGGCAGCTGCAGCGCATCAACGAGCTGAGCGATGCGGGTGAGGCCGAGGGCGCCGTGCGCTGGAGCGCCGACTGCGCGATCCCCGAGAACGGCTTCTGGTTCCCGCCGACCGTGTTCACGCAGGTCAGCTCGGCACACCGGATCGCACGCGAGGAGATCTTCGGCCCGGTGCTGAGCGTGCTGACGTTCCGCACGCCCGCCGAGGCGGTCGCGAAGGCGCACAACACCCCCTACGGCCTCTCGGCAGGCATCTGGACCGAGAAAGGGTCGCGGATCCTCTGGATGGCGGACCGGCTGCGCGCCGGTGTCGTCTGGGCCAACACCTTCAACAAGTTCGACCCGACCAGCCCGTTCGGCGGCTACAAGGAGTCCGGCTACGGCCGCGAGGGCGGCCGCCACGGCCTCGGTCCCTACCTCGTCGAGGGGAGCACGCGATGAGCGAGCGTCTGGATGTCCGCAAGACGTACAAGCTCTACGTGGGCGGCAGCTTCCCGCGCTCGGAGTCGGGGCGCACCTACGAGGTGGTCTCGGCGGACGGGGCGTTCCTCGCCAACGCGGCGCAGGGCTCGCGCAAGGACGCCCGCGACGCGGTGCGCGCCGCCCGCGCGGCGCAGCCGGGCTGGGCAGGGGCGACGGCGTACAACCGCGGTCAGGTCCTCTACCGGGTAGCCGAGCTGCTCGAGGGCCGGCGAGCCCAGTTCGTCGCCGACGTGGCCGCCGGCGAGGGCCTGCGCACCGCCCGCGCCGAGGCCGCGGTCGACGCCGCGATCGACCGCTGGGTCTGGTACGCGGGCTGGGCCGACAAGGTCGCCCAGGTCGCCGGCAACGCCAACCCTGTCGCCGGCCCGTACTTCAACCTCTCCTCCCCCGAGCCCACCGGTGTCGTCGCCGTGGTGGCACCGCAGCGGTCCTCGCTGCTCGGTCTGGTCAGCGTGATCGCACCGGTGATCCTCACGGGCAACACCGCCGTCGTGATCTCCTCCCAGGACCGCCCGCTGCCGGCGATCACGCTCGGCGAGGTGCTCGCCACCTCCGACGTGCCCGGTGGCGTGGTCAACGTGCTCACCGGGAAGACGGCCGAGCTCGCTCCGGTCCTGGCCTCCCACATGGACGTCAACGCGATCGACCTCGCCGGCGCCGTCGAGGCCGACGGCGTGACCTGGGGTGAGCTCGAGGCCCTCGCCGCGGACACCGTGAAGCGGGTACGCCGACCTCCGACCGACACCGAGCCCACCTGGCTCACCGACGCCTCGCTCAATCAGGTCCTGGCGTTCGTGGAGACCAAGACCGTCTGGCACCCGAAGGGCACCTAGCGCTCGAGGTGCCACGGGTGTCGCTCCTGCCTGTGATCGGATGGCGGCTCAGGGGTTGAGCAGACGGCGTCGGCGACGTACGGTCGATCGGACGTGAGCCCGTGACGAAGCGGGTCGAGCAGACAAAGGACACCCGATGTCGAACTCCGCACGATCACCGTTCCGGCGGGCCGCACTGGCAGCGACCGCGCTCGGGCTCGCCCTGGGCGGCCTGACGGCCTCACCTGCTGCCGCCTCCGGCTCCAGCGACCCGGCGGTCGACCCCGACGACGACCGCGCCGTCGAGGCCGCGTCCGTGACCTCGACCCCGGTCCCCGACCCGGCGACGATCACCAACCCGGTGTCCTCACCGTTCGCGGACAGCTACGCGGACCCGGCGGTGCTGCGCGGCAAGGACGGCTGGTGGTACGCCTACGCCACGAGCGACCCTTTGGTCACCGGCGGCGAGTTCGGTCTCATGCACATGGCCCGCACCCAGGACTTCGCCGAGTGGGAGTACCTCGGCACCGTGTTCGACGAGGACACCCGCCCCGCCTGGGCTGCCGAGGGGTCGTTCTTCTGGGCACCGGACGTGCGCTACATCGACGGCGAGTACCGGCTCTACTACACGGTCACCGACTCCGCGGCGAAGCCCGGCGGCGACCCCGGCATCGGCATGGCCACCGCACCCACGCCCGCCGGGCCCTGGACCGACGTCGGGCACCCGGTGCTTGAGTCGCGCGCGATCCCGGACTCCGGCGAGCCACCCGCCTACCAGGGCCTCATCGACCCGTCCGTGTTCGTGGACGACGACGGCAGCATCTACCTCTACGTCGGTGGCTTCTCCGGCGGCCCGCACGTGACGTTGCTCGACGAGACCGGGCACCACGCGGTCGGCGACCTGCAGCAGGTGGCGGTCAGCGACCGCTACGAGGGCTCGTACGTGCTGCGCAAGGGCGACCACTACTACCTGATGCTCTCGGCCGCCGGCTGCTGCTCGGCGGTCGCGAGCGGGTACAGCGTGTTCGTCGGCCGCTCCGAGAGCCCGTACGGTCCGTTCCTCGACGCCGAGGGCGTCCCGCTCGCCGACTCGGCCGCGGGCGGCACCCAGGTCGTGGCGGCCAACGGCAGCCGGTGGGTCGGCGTCGGCCACCACGCCGTCATCACCGACACCACCGGTCAGGACTGGATGGTCTACCACGGCATCGACCGCGAGAACGGGTGGCTGAACGAGCCCGGCGGGATCAACCGTCGCCCGATGCTGGTCGACCGGCTCGACTGGATCGACGGCTGGCCCGTGGTCAACGCCGGCGCCGGGCCGAGCGAGGGCCCTGTTCCCGGGCCCACCCTCGGGTCCGCGATGGGGATCGTCTCCGACGACCCCGCCAGCGGCCGCGCGCTCGTCCGGCTCACGGGGTCGTTCACCTCGAGCACCGACACCACCACCGATGCCGGGGACGTCGCGGTGCTGCAGCCGGGGCGTCATCTGCCCGGTGTGGTGACCGCGCGCGAGCTCGTGCGCGGCGAGAACCGCTTCGAGACCGACGTGCGGCTCCGACCCGGAGCGGAGCTGTGCGTGCGGGTCGACGGCCTGGCGCGCCACACCGCCGTCTGCGTCGACGACGCCGACCGCACGCTCTCGGTCAGGACCACCCACAAGCGCAGCACCGTCACGGACGTCGCCACCATCCCCGACCGGATCGATCTCGGCCAGTGGCACACGCTCGTGGTGACGCTGTCGAACGGTGCGGTGCGTGCCGAGCTGCAGGAGTCCGGGCTCGGCGACCCGGTCGCCGTCGCCGAGACCACCGTGCGGACCACCTCGCGGACGGGCGGCACCGGCGCGGTTCAGGGCCTGTTGTCGTTGTTGTCCCGTGGCGGTGCGGCGGAGCTGGACAACCTCACGATCGCCCCGCTCGCGCAGGCCCCTGAGCGCGTCCCGGACCCGGTCGTCGGCGACGTCACCTGGTCCGAGTCCTTCGACGGCGACCTCGACGATGTCCTCGCCAGCGGCTGGACGCTGCTGCAGGAGCACCCCGGGCTGCACACCGCCGACGGCGCCCTGCAGTGGCCGCTGACCTCCGGCGACCTGGCCGGCGGCGAGGGCGGCCCGGCGCTGCTGCGGGAGGCGCCCGAGGGCGACTGGGTGATCGAGACCGATCTCGTGCTCGACCTCGGGACCGACACCGTGCGCAACTTCCAGCAGGCCGGCCTCGTGGTCTACGCCGACGGCGAGGCGTTCGTCCGGCTCAGCTCGGTCGCGCTCGGCGCCTCACGGGTGGTGGAGTTCTTCACCAAGCGCGACGGCGGTGGCGTGGTGGTCCAGGGCGGTCATCTCGACGGCCCACCGGCCACCGAGATGACACTCAGGATCCTCCGCACGCACAACGACGCGGGCGAGCAGCTGTACCGGTCGGCCTTCTCGATCGACGGTGGCGAGACCTGGCGCTGGGGCATGACCTGGACGATGCCCGCGGGCACCGAGGTCCAGATCGGGCTGCACGCCGGCGGCGGGGCCGAGCCGGCCACCGTGGCCCAGTTCGAGGAGTTCCGGATCCTCGAGAGCTGACGCCTGGGGCGAGGCGGCGAGGAGCTCGGCCCGGTCCTCTCGCACCTCACTCCGGGGCCTGCGTGATCCTCCGGTACTCGCTCATCAGGACGACGGAGGGCCAGATCCAGAGCACCGCGCCGCCGGCGAGGAGCCAGCGCAGGTCACCGAGGGGGAACGCCGCGAACCCCACGACCAGGTACACGACAGGCATGACGAGCGCCAGCGTCATGCGGCCGAACGCCCGCTGCTCGGCGTAGCGGCGGGCGAAGACCACGCACGCCGCGATCAGCGCGAGACCGGTCAGGGTCGGCGACAGGTTGTGCAAGATCCCGTGCCAGGACGGAGCAGCGAGGGCGGGCGCATCGGCCGGGAAGCCGAGGGCGGGATCGGTGGGAAAGACCCCACCCCAGATCAGTCCGAAGCCGAAGATCGCGATGAGCAGCGGCCCCCAGCGCCGGCCGGGCCCTGCTGTCAGTGCAGCGCGCAGGCCGACAGCCCCGCACACGGCCAAGGCGCCGCACAGCACGAAGGTCAGGGTCTGGACCCATCCGCCATGGCCCAGGCTCAGCATGCTCAGGGCGTGGGTGCGGGGGTCGAAACCGGGCCGCGTCGCTGCTTGCACGACGACAGCGATGACGAACAGCGGTCCGGTCGTCGCGCCGAGCACCAGCAGGCGCTTCGTCGTGGCGGAGCCCGCTTGCACACGGGTGGAGACAGTGGTGGACATGATGCGCTTCCTCTCGACGGTGATGCTGTTGACAAAAGGGATGCTGTACGCAAGAATCTTTTTTGTCAATGGGTGAGCGCGGAGGAACTGCTGTGAAAGAAGTCCTGTACGTCGACACGCTGGAGCAGGCGGAAGCCGTCCTGAAGCCGGCTCGCCTCACCGTCCTGCGCGAGCTCTGGGAACCCCGCACGGTGGCGGAGGTCGCGGACCGTCTCGGGCAGAGCGCCCAGCGCGTGTACTACCACGTCAAGCAGCTGGAGGCCGCCGGCGCGATCGAGCAGGTGGCGTCGCGGCGGGTGCGCAACCTCGTCGAGGCCACCTACCAGGCCGTGGCACGGAAGGTCTGGCTCTCGCCCGACCTGACCGGTGGGCCGAGCGCCTCGACCGACGACGCGAACCTCGCTCGGCTGCTGGATCTCACCGAGCAGATCCAGCACGACGTCGCGCGTCTGCAGCCCCGCCCCGAAGGGCTCCCGTCGATCGGTGTGCACGGCGAGATCCGCGTCTCGCCCGAGCACCGCGCAGCCTTTCTCCATGACGTGAACGAAACGTTGCGAGCGCTGTTCACGCGATACGGAGGAGCCGAGGGCGAGGCGTTCACGCTCGTCGTCGCCTGCTACCCGGGCAGCACATCAGAGCCGCGCCCATCAGAAGAGAAGCAGGGCAACCGATGAGCACGCCGATCGAACCTGGAACCGCCGAGCCGCTGGTCCTGCGCGTGCGCGCAGGCACCGACCCCGGCCGGGCCATGCACGCGCTGACCGACCCCGATGAGATGAGCGTGTGGCTCGCCGAGCATGCCGAGGTCTCCCTGCCGGACCACTACCGGTTCTGGGGGCGCTACACCCCCGGCGGCGCTGCGCCGGCCCAGACGCTGGTCGAAGCGACATCGGATCGGCTGCGGTACACGTGGATGCTCGACGATGTCGCCACCGAGGTCGACATCACGCTCGAGCGAGTCGCTGACGGCACCCTGATCACGCTTCGTCAGACCGGCGCCGATCCGATGGCGGCCGGCTCGCTCGGCCTGCTGCAGACGTTCTGGGCGGCGACGCTCGCGAACCTGGTCGACCTCCTCGAAGAGCGGCAAGGGCTCGCGCTCACCGATCTCACCTCGCCCCAGCTGGGTGCCGAGACGACCATCGATGCTGCACCATCGGCCGTGTTCTCCTCGCTCGTCGAGGCGGAGATGGTCACGGCCTGGTTCGGGTTCCCCACCGTGATCACGCCCGAGGTCGGCGGTCGGTACGGCTACGGCACCATCACCGAGCTGGTGGAGGATCAGCGCCTGTCGGTGGACTACGGGCCCATGGGCGTCGCCTCCTGGGAGCTGGAAGGCTCGGGAGGCAAGACCCGCATCGTGATGACCCAGAGTGGCTTCGACACCGACCAGCCACCGTACGCGGCCTGGCTCGGTGCCCTCAGCGGCCTCGCGGAGCTGCGGCGCTTCCACGAGCTGGCGAGCTGGCAGCCGATCTGGGTCCCTGCCGGTCAGTCCTCGTGACCAGGACCGACACCGAGGAGCAGACATGACGAACCGCCCGCCCGAGGTCGACGCGTGGATCGATGATCTCGACGCCACCGACCGGGACCTCTACCACGCGATCGAGACCACGATCCTCGCCACCGGTCTGGTCGAGCAGATCGTGTTCTCGTACAAGCTGCCCACCTTCAAGCGCGGGAATCGACCGGTGACGGTCGCGAGGTGGAAGGGTGGCATCTCGCTCTCCACCCGCGACCCGGCCCCGATCGAGCAGTTCAGGGCCAAGCACCCCGACCTCACCGGCGGCAAGATCTCCATCCAGCTGCGCCGTGACCGACCGGTGCCGCACGAGGACCTCGCCGAGCTCGTCACCGCCGCGCTCGCATCGGAGCACTGACCGGACGCCACGCGTCTCCGGCTGACTGGTGACCCCCGATCAGGGCGAGCCGAGGAACGCGGCGAGCTCCGCCGTCGTCGGGCTCTCGATGATCGACGGCGGCCCCTCCTCCCAGACCCGACCCTCGTGGAGGAAGCAGACCCGGTCGGCGACGCGCCGCGCGAAGCCGAGCTCGTGGGTGGCCACCAGCATCGTGGTCCCGGACGCGCGGACGTCGGCGAGCAGGTCGAGCACCTCCCCCACCAGGGCGGGATCCAGGGCCGAGGTGACCTCGTCGAGCAGCAGCAGGTCCGGCGAGGTCACCAGGGCACGTGCGATCGCTGCCCGCTGCTGCTGGCCGCCGGAGAGCTGCTCGGGATAGGAGGCCTCGCGTCCGGCGAGCCCGACCCGCTCCAGCATCGCGAGCGCTGCCTGCTCGGCGGTGCGGCGATCCTGCCCGTGCACCAGACGCGGCGCGAGCGTGAGGTTGTCCAGCACGGTGAGGTGCCCGAAGAGGTTGAAGGCCTGGAACACCAGGCCGAGCCGTGCCCGCACGGCGTCGGCGTCGACGCGGGGATCGGTCACGTCGACGCCACGGAGCGCGATGACGCCGTCCTCGACGTCCTCCAGCAGGTCGATCGCACGGAGCAGCGTCGACTTCCCGGACCCGGAGGCACCGAGCAGCACCACGCACTCGTGCTCGCGGACGTCCAGATCGAGGCGATCGAGCACCACACGGTCGCCGTAGCGCAGCCGCAGCCCTCGCACGCTCAGCACGGCGTTCGGGTCGGGGATCTCGACGGCGTCGCTCACCCGGTGCGTCATCGCGCCACTCCTGCAGCCGGCCGGGTCGCGCCCCAGCCGCGTCGCTCGCTGTAGGCGTCGACCGCGCGGGTGAGCGGGATCGAGATCAGCAGGAACAACACGCCCGCGACCACGTACGGGGTGAAGTTGTAGGCGCCGGTCACCTCGATCTGCGCGGCCCGGATCGCGTCCACGGCGCCGAGGATCGAGATCAGCCCGGAGTCCTTCTGCAGCGAGACCACCGTGTTGAGCAGCGCGGGGGTGGTGTTCCGGACCGCCTGCGGCACCACCACCCGCCGGGTCGTCTGCCACCGGGTCAGCCCGAGCGCCCGCGCCGCGGTCAGCTGCGCCGGGTGCACGGCACCGATGCCGGAGCGGAAGATCTCGGCCGTGTACGCGGTGTAGGTGAGCACGATCGCACCCGTGCCCAGGTACACGGCGTCGATCGGCAGCCACGACAGCCGCAGCGAGGGCAGCCCGAACCCGACCAGCAGCAGCACGAGCAGCAGCGGCAGGCCGCGGAAGACGTCGACGTACGCCGCCGCCAGCGCGCGCAGCGGGAACAGCACGGGCGAGGCGCTGGTGCGGAGGATGGCCAGCCCCAGCCCCAGCAGGAGGGCGACCACCACCGTGATCACCCACACCCGGACGTTCAGCCACAGCCCCTCGAGCAGCCCGGGCAGCACCTCGGTCGCGACGTCGAGGTCGAAGAAGGAGCTCCGGGTCCGCTCCCAGCCCGGAGACGTGACCACCACCAGGACAGCCGCCACCACGAGGACGAGCGTCGAGCCGAGGGCGAGCAGGAACGACCGGCGACGGCGGCCCGCGCGGAAGGCCGCGCGCTCGCGGGCGACGGGCGACGGCGTCCACCCGCCCTGGTCACCGTGCGTCACCCGCACAGTGTGCCGCACGCGCAGCGGGCTGCCGCATGGCCGCGAGCCCGTTCGTGCGGGGGCGCGGGCGGGTCGCACCGCCGCCTGGACGTGCGCATCGGCGGCCGATGAGGTTCCATGGAGTGATGGTCGTCGACGTGACGCTGCTCGTGAGCTTCCTGCTGTTCTCGGCACTGCTGTCCGCGGTGCCCGGACCCTCGATCGTGCTGTCGACCGGCCGCGCGGTCACCACCGGCCGGGCACCGGCGATGCGGATCGTGCTCGGCAACTTCCTCGGCGGGCTGGTGCTCGTGACGTGCGCCGTGGCTGGGCTGGGTGCCGTGCTCGCCGCCTCGGCGACGCTGTTCACCGTCGTCAAGTGGCTCGGCGCGTGCTACCTGCTGCTGCTCGGCGTCCGGGCGCTGCTGGCGGCCCGGCGCAGTGCGCGGCCCGGACCGGACGGGCCGAGCGGCACCGGTGCGCGGCGTACCCACCCGCTGCGGGAAGGGCTGCTCGTCGGCGTCAGCAACCCGAAGAGCCTGGTGACGCTCGCCGCCGTGCTGCCGCAGTTCGTCGACCCCGCACTCGGATCGGTGCAGGTCCAGCTCGCCGTCATCGGCCTGGCCGGAGCGCTGACCCAGCTGCTTATCGAGAGCATCTGGGTGTGGGCCGCGACCGGGCTGCGGTCGTGGTTCCAGGGGCGGCCGCGGCGACTGGCTGCGCTCCAGGCCGGCGGCGGACTCGCGATGATCGGTCTCGCGGGACGCGTCGCGCTGCAACGTCCGGCCACCTGAGGTCGGGCGCGGCCCTCGGGCCGGCCTGTCAGCCCAGCTCGGGGATGTCGTCGGACCCGAGCCACTCGGTGCGGAGGTCGGCGAGGGTGCCGTTCTCCTCAAGGGCGTCGACGGCGGCCGAGACGCAGTCGGTCAGCGGCGAGTCGAGGTCGAGGACGAAGCCGAGCTGCTCGACCACACCGCCGTCGGGCAGGGTCCCGATGACCGCGGTGCCCGGGAAGTAGATGGTGCTGGCGGCGACGGCCTGGTCCACGTCCATGACCACGGCCTGCACCTGGTCGTTGCTGAGCGCCTGCATCGCGAGCCCGGCGTCGTCGTAGGGGACGAGCTCGACGGCGTCGCCCCACGCGGCCTCGGCGATGCTGAGGGAGGTCTGGGAGGCGGTGACACCGACCCTGGCGCCCTCGAGCTCGGCGATCGTGGTGGCGCCGGCGAGCTCGCCCTCACCCTGCACCACCACACCCTGCCGGGTGGTCAGGTAGGGGCTGGAGAAGTCGACCGCCTGCTCGCGCTCGGGCGTGATCGAGGTCTGGTAGGCGGCGAGGTCGAACGGCTTGGCGGCGGGCGCGACGATCTGCTCGAACGTCACCTGCTCCCACACCACGTCCTCGGCGGCGTACCCGAGCTCCTCGGCGACCGCGTACACGAGCGCGGACTCGAAGCCCTCACCGCTGCTCGGGTCCTCCCCCACGTACCAGGGCTCGTAGGGGACGCTCGTGCCGACGGTCAGGGTGCCGTCGGTCAACGTCTCCAGGGCGCCCGGCTCGCACGAGGCGGCTCCGCCGTCGGACGATCCGGACGTGGTGGTGTCGGTCGGCGAGCCGTCGCCGCCGGTGGAGCAGGCGGCGAGCAGCAGCAGTGCCGCCGCCCCGGTCAGAGCGCGCGTGGCGAGTCGCAACGATGGGTCCTCTCGGTCGTTCCCCGCTGTTCAGCGTAGGCGGCGCCGAAGTCATTCCCGGCGCCGCGGCAGCGAGGCTCGGCTGCCGAGATCAGGCCTCGGTGAACGCGGCGTACCCGGGAAGGATCTGGTTCGTGATGATGTCCTCCATCACGTCGTGGTGCGCGAAGCCGTTCCACGCCGCGGTGAGCGTGGCGCGCTCAAGATCGGCCACGTCCCAGCCGGCCTCCTCGACCAGCAGTGACATCTCCCGACTCATCGACGTACCGGACATCAGCCGGTTGTCGGTGTTGATCGTGACGGCGAAACCCAGGTCGCGCAGCACGGTGATCGGGTGCGCCGCGATCGACGGCGAGGTGCCGGTCTGGATGTTCGAGGTGGGGCACACCTCGAGCGGGATCTGGCGGTCGCGCACCCAGGTCGCGGTCACGCCGAGCTCGGCGGCCTCCAGGTCGTCCTCGGCGCCCTCCGGGAGGGTGACGTCGGAGACGATGTGGACCCCGTGGCCGATGCGCAGCGCGTAGCAGTCGATGACGGCCTGGTCGATCGAGAAGAAGCCCGCGTCCTCACCGGCGTGGATCGTGACCGGCACGTGGTTCTTGCGCAGCGTCGTGAAGGCGCGCGAGTGCAGGGTGGGCGGGAAGCCGTCCTCGGGGCCGGCGATATCAAATCCAACAACCCCCGCTCCGTAGTTCTCGATCGTCAGCTGGGCGATCTCGTCGCTGCGGTCGTTCTGCCGCATCGCCGAGAGCAGCGTCCCGACGCGGATCGTGCGGCCGTTCTCGGCCGCCTCGGCCACGCCCTCGGCGAACCCCTGCTCGACGGCGTCCACCACCTGCTGCAGCGTCAGCCCCCGCTCGAGGTGCTGCTCGGGGGCGTACCGCTGCTCGGCGTAGACCACGCCGTCGGCGGCCAGGTCGACGACCGACTCCCGCGCCACGCGGCGCAGCCCCTCGGCGGTCTGCATGACCGCGCACGTGTGGGCGAAGGTCTCCAGGTACCGCACGAGCGAGCCGGAGCTGCACGCGTCGACGAACCACTGGCCGAGCGCGGCCGGGTCGGTCGTCGGCAGCTCGTGGCCGATCTCGGCGGCGAGCTCGATGATCGTGGCGGGGCGGAGGCCGCCGTCGAGGTGGTCGTGGAGCACGACCTTGGGCAACGTGCGGATCTCGTCGGCTGTCAGCGTCACCCGAGGAGCGTAGCCGCCCACTTCTCCCCTTGCGTCATACGTTCAGCGGTGACGGATCCACCACGCGTATAACGTAAGACGGGCGGCGGTCGGTGCGGCGTTGCGGCTTCGTGCGGGAGCAGCCTGAGACGTCAGCGCACCACCGGGATCAGCGTCCAGGCGAGGTGGGTCCAGTCACCGAGCGCGCGGTGCGGCGTGGTCCGTGCGCGGAGCTCGTGCGGCGCGATGGTCTCGATGCGACCGCGCCCGGGCTCGTAGATGCGCAGCTGGTCCGGCCGGGTGGTCGGCAGCGCCAGCACGAGGTGCCGCGGCATCGCGGTCTGCCACCCGCCGCTCCAGTCGCCGCCCGAGTAGATCGGCACCGGGACGCCCCTGCTCGTCGCGGACACGAGCATGTCGAGGACCTCGTCCATGACACGCTCGTCGCGGTCGTCGACGGCGCGGTGCCGGTACCGCACGCCCGGCACCCGGGCCTCGCGCGCCACTCCCCACGGCGGGGTGCCGTACCGGCGCGGCCACCGGAACGGACCTATCGTGGCGCGGGTGGCGCGGTCGTGGACGGCGGCGGCAGCCAGCGCGACCCGGCGCGCGGGATCGGGCTCGGCCAGCTCGGAGGTGCTGAGCGCGGCGAGCTCGGGCGGTACCACCGGGAGCCGGTCACCGCTCTCCAGCCAGGCCGCCAGGGTCGGGTCGCACGCCGCGTTCAGCAGCAGCAGACCGGTCGCGGCGCAGGTCACGCCGTCGGGCTGCGCCACGGTGACGCCGCCGACGCGCACCGGTCCGGTCCCCCGGCCGAACACGCCCAGCGCCGGCGGCTCGAGCCGGTGGCCGCGCCGTTCGAGGTCACGCCGGGCCTCGCCGTGGAGCCGGGACGCGGCGAGGTCCGTCCACCTCGAGCTGAAGAACCGGCTCAACGAGGCGTTCAGTGCGAAGGGTGCGCCCATGTCAGCCCAGGATCCCCCGCACGGCGATGACCACACCCAGTCCCGCCAGCAGCACGACGGCACCCGCGACGTGCCGCATCAGCCGGTAGTGGGCGCTGCCGCCCTCGTGCCAGGCGGGCATGTCGCGCAGCACCAGGACCAGCACCGCGATCGCGGCGCAGGCCGCGACCGCCGCGGTGACCACCATCTGCTGTCGCTGGGCCGCGAACGCGACCGTGGCGCACCCGAGCACCGCCGCCAGCAGGGTGCGGTTCCAGGCCAGCATCGTGCGCTGCGGCTGGGCGCCGCCGTCCGCATCGAGGTCCGAGTGCACGCCGCGCATGTCAGCGGAACGCCTCGACCACCGCGTAGACCGCCATCGCCACACCGATGATCGCGACCCCGGTGACCAGGATCGGCAGCGCGCTCGGCGGCGGCAGGGGTTGCTTGAGCCGCAGCGCCCGCTCGGCGCGCCGCCACGAGACCAGGGCGCCGACCGCGAGCGCTCCCCCGGACAGGCACGCGAGCGCGGCGATCACGTCGAGGAACGCGCCCGCGTCGGCGAACGTGCCGAGCGTCGTCAGCGCCACGCCGCCGCCGACCAGCGCCAGCCCGGTCCGCAACCACGCGAGCGCGGTGCGCTCGTTGGCCAGCGAGAACCGCGGGTCCGGCTCGTCGCCCACGCCGTACACGCCCACGGGCTTGCGAATCGGCTCGTTCTCCTCGCTCACTCCGCCACCCTCGTCGAGATCGCACGCCGACGGCGGGCTCGCACGTCGCACCGTCCGATCTCGCCGTCGCCGACCGATCTCGAGCCGATCATGCGCTCACCCGCTCCATCACGATCGGGCCCACCGCTGCCCGGTCGCCGTCGGGCACGATCGTCACCGCGTCGGTGAGGGCGTCCCGGGCGCGGTCGAACCGCTCCGGGGTGTCGGTGTGCAGCGTCATCAGCGGCTCCCCGGCGCGGACGACCGCCCCCGGCTTGGCGTGCATCTCGACACCGGCGCCGGCCTGCACCGGGTCCTCGCGGCGTGCGCGCCCGGCGCCCAGGCGCCAGGCAGCCACCCCGACCGCGAGCGCGTCCAGCCGGGCGAGCACCCCGTCGGCGGGTGCGAGGACCTGGTCGGTGTGCTGCGCCGTCGGGAGCGGGGCGTGGGGGTCGCCGCCCTGGGCGGCGATCATGCGGTTCCAGGTGTCCATGGCGCGGCCGTCGGCGAGCGCGGCGGCGACGTCGACGTCGGGCTTGCCCGCCGCGGCGAGCATCTCCCGCGCGAGCGCGATCGTGAGCTCGACGACGTCGGGCGGGCCGCCGCCGGCGAGCACCTCGACCGACTCGCGGACCTCGAGCGCGTTGCCTGCGGTCAGCCCGAGCGGCGTCGACATGTCGGTGATCAGCGCGACCGTCCGCACACCGGCGTCGGTACCGAGGTCGACCATCGTCCGGGCCAGCTCGCGGGCGTCGTCGAGCTCCTTCATGAACGCACCGGAGCCGACCTTGACGTCGAGGACCAGCGCGCCGGTCCCCTCGGCGATCTTCTTGCTCATGATCGAGCTCGCGATCAACGGGATCGACTCCACGGTCCCGGTGACGTCGCGCAACGCGTAGAGCTTGCGGTCGGCGGGAGCCAGTCCCGAGCCCGCCTGGCAGATCACGGCCCCGACGTCGTCGAGCTGGGCGAGCATCTCGGCGTTGCTCAGCGCTGCGCGCCAGCCGGGGATCGCCTCGAGCTTGTCGAGGGTGCCGCCGGTGTGGCCCAGCCCGCGGCCGGAGAGCTGCGGCACCGCCACCCCGAACGTCGCGACCAGCGGGGCGAGCGGCAGCGTGATCTTGTCGCCGACGCCGCCGGTGGAGTGCTTGTCCGAGGTGGGCTGGGAGAGCGAGGAGAAGTCCATCCGCTCCCCGGTCGCGATCATCGCGTGGGTCCAGCGGGCGATCTCCGGGCGGCTCATGCCGTTGAGGAGGATCGCCATCGCCAGCGCCGACATCTGCTCCTCGGCCACCACGCCGCGCGTGTACGCGTCGATGACCCAGTCGATCTGGGCGTCGCTGAGCACGCCGCGGTCACGCTTGGTGGCGATGATGTCGACGGCGTCGAAGAGTTCTGCGGTGCTGTGGCTGCTCATGCCGGCCTCGTCCCTTCCTGGAGCTCGGTCTGCCCGAAGGCGTCCGGGAGCACCTCGGTCATCGGCTTGATCCCGCTCACCGTGTCGACGAGCAGCTCGGGTCCGCCGTGCTCCCAGAGCAGCTGCCGGCAGCGGCCGCACGGCATCAGCCGCATGCCGCGGCTGTCGCAGCAGGTGAAGGCGACCAGCCGGCCGCCGCCGCCCGTGATCAGGGCGGACACCAGCGAGCACTCCGCGCACAGCGTCACGCCGTAGGCGGCGTTCTCGACGTTGCAGCCGACGATGGTCTCACCGGAGTCGGTCAGCGCCGCGGCTCCCACCGGGTAGCGGGAGTAGGGCGCGTAGGCGCGGGTCATCACCTCCCGCGCGGCCTCCCGCAGCGAGGTCCAGTCGATCTGCTCAGCGCTCACGGTGCCATCCTGCCTCGCTCGGTCCGCACCGGGCATCACTTGACGTAGGGGACGCCCTCGGCCGCGGGCGGTCGGACCCGGCCGCCGAAGCCTGCCACCGCGAAGAGCGTGACGATGTACGGGATCATCAGCGGGATGTTGGAGTCCAGGCTGACGCCGTAGGAGCGCAACGACTGGCTGAGCGCGTTGGCGAAGCCGAAGAACAGCGCTGCGGCCACCGCACCGGTCGGTGTCCAGCGCCCCAGGATCAGCGCTGCGAGCGCGATGAAGCCGGAACCGGCCGTGATGTCGATACCGAACGCCAACCCCTGCCCGATGGTGAAGAACGCACCGCCCAGACCCGCGATCGCCGACCCGAGCAGGGTGTTGCGCCACCGGGTGCGGTTGACGTCGATGCCGACGGTGTCGGCCGCCTTCGGATGCTCGCCGACCGCGCGGACCCGGAGCCCCCACCGGGACCGGAACAGGTAGATCTGCAGGGCGATCACGATCGCGTACAGCAGGTAGACCAGCAGGTTCTGGCGGAACAGCACCGGCCCGATCACCGGCAGCTCGGACAGCAGCGGGATGGGCAGCACCGGCAGCCGGGCGCGGTCGTTGAGACCCTCGAGGTCGGAGAGCAGGCCCTTGAAGAAGAAGGTGGTCAGGCCGAGCACGAGGACGTTGAGCACGACGCCGGTGATCACCTGGTCGACCCGGTACCGGATCGAGAACCACGCCAGCAGCGCACCGACGCCCACGCCGGCGACCGGCGCCGCGATCAGCCCGACATAGGGGTTCTGCGAGGCGATCGAGGCCACCACGGCGCCCGCGAACGCGCCCGCGAGCAGCTGGCCCTCGATCGCGATGTTGACGATGCCGACCCGTTCGCACACCACGCCGCCCAGGGCGCCGAAGATCAGCGGGGTCGCGAGGAACAGCGTGCTGGTGAGCAGCGAGGTCAGCGGCAGCACACCGTCCTTGCCCGCCACGAGGTGGGCCAGGAATCCCAGCAGCAGCAGGCTCCCCGCCACGATGGCCATCCATCGAGGCGCCGAGGCCTTGGTGCGGAGCTGCTGGACGAGCGCCGCGATCGCGACCACCGCGGCCGCGATCACCGGCACCCCGACCGCGAGCGCCGCCGGGAGCTCGAGCAACGGGATCTTGATCGCCTCGGGACCGGTGGTCAGCTGGATCTTCGAGATCCCGGACGGCACCGTGAGCGCGAGTGCGAGCGCGGCGGCCGCGATGACGGCGTATCCGACGAGGGCTCGGTTGAACCCCGGTGCGACCGCCGTGGGCGTGGTGACCGCGGTCGAGGTGTCGGCGCTCACGCGGCCACCTCCTTCGCGCGGGTGCGCGGACCGCCCGGGGCGGGCAGCCGGAACACCGACCGCACCAGGGGCGGAGCCGCGATCAGCAGCACGATCACGGCCTGCAGCACGGTCACGAGCTCGGCCTCGGTGCCGGCGCGCGAGGACATGATGCGACCGCCGGCAGCCAGCGCCCCGAACAGGATGCCCGCCAGCACGGTGCCGAGCGGGCGGCTGCGTCCCAGCAGCGCCACCGTGATCGCGTCGAACCCGATCGAGCCGTAGACCGAGCCGGTCAGCCGGCCCTCGGTGCCGGCGACCTGCATGGCACCGGCGAGACCGCACAGCGTCCCGGCCAGCGCCATCGCGAGCACCGTGATCTTGCGGACGCTCATGCCCGCGGTCCGGGCGGCCTCGGGGTTGACGCCGACCGCGCGCATCTGGAAGCCGAGCACCGAGCGCTCCATCAGCCACCACACGGCGAAGGCCGTCAGCAGCACGAGGACGAAGCCGAGGTGCAGCCGGAAGCTACCCCCGAGCAGCAGCGGCAGCCGTGCGGTCTCGGCCAGCCCGGGCGAGACCTGCGGGGTGGCGCTGAGGAACGCTCCGGTGCCCAGCACCCACAGCAGGAAGTACCGCGAGGTGTTGTTGAGCATGATCGTCGTGATCACCTCGTGCGCACCGAAACGGGCCTTGAGCACACCGGGGATCGCACCGGCGATCGCACCACCGAGCGCGGCCGCGAACAGCACCACCACGATGTGCACGACCGGGGGCATGTCGAGCGCGAAGCCGACCCACGCACCCAGGATCGCGCCGAGCACCAGCTGGCTCTGACCACCGATGTTGAACAGGCCGACGCGGAACGTCAGCCCGATGCCCAGCCCGGCGAAGATCAGCGGCACCGCGATCGTGAGCGTCTCGGTCAGGGGCCGGACCCGCCGCTCCGCGGTGGTCGCCTCCGAGTCGTAGATCGCGCCCTGGAACAGCGCGACGTAGGAGTCGCTGATCGCGCGCCCGGCCTCGCGGAAGAAGTCGCCCGGCCGCTGGAACAGGTACCCCAGCGTCGACTGGACGGCCGTGTCACCCACGAGGATCAGCACCGAGCCGATCACGAGCGCGAGCACCACCGCGCCGACCGTGACCAGCACCGACGACGACATCATCGACTGGAGCGCCTCGCGCAACGCGTTCGACGTCGAGGGCGGCTGCTGGTCGGGTGCCCCGACCTCGCCCGTCGGCCTGTCGGCCGTCGGGGCGTCCTCGACGGCGTCCGGTCGCCGTGAGCCCTCGTCCTGGGTCATCGCCCCTCCTCCTGGTCCTGGACCGGGTGCGGCACCGGTTCGACCGCGGTCGCCGGGTCGACGTCGAGATCGGCCTCGCCGAGCACCGTGTGGTGGTCGGCCGCCTGGGCACGGGCCTCGTGCACCGGCACCCCGGCCATCATCAGCCCGAGCACGTCACGGTCCTCACCGCCGTCGACGACCCCGACGAGGAGGCCACCGCACATGACGGCGATCCGGTCCGCGAGCGCGAGCACCTCGTCGAGCTCGGTCGAGACGATCAGCACGCCCGCGCCGCGGTCGCGCTCGGCGACGATCCGCTTGTGCACGAACTCGATCGATCCGACGTCGAGGCCACGGGTCGGCTGCGAGGCGACCAGCAGCGTCAGGTCGCGGGACAGCTCGCGCGCCAGCACGACCTTCTGCTGGTTGCCGCCCGACAGGGTCCCGACGGGGCGGTCGATCGAGGTGGTCCGCACGTCGAACTCCTCGACGCGGTGTCGCGCGTTCTCGCGCAGGAAGTTGACGTTGAGCGACCCGAACGAGGAGTACGGGCTGGTGCCGACCAGGTCGAGCACGAGGTTCTCCGTGATCGACAGGTCGGCGACGATGCCGGAGGTCGTCCGGTCCTCGGGCACGAAGCCGAGACCGCTGTCGAGCCGGGCGCGCACCCCGAGCCGCGAGATGTCCGTGCCGTCGAGCTCGATCACGCCGGCATGGGAGGGGCCGACGCCGAGGATCGCCTCTGTCAGCTCGGTCTGCCCGTTCCCCTGCACACCTGCCAGCGCGACGATCTCACCGCGCCGCACGTCGAGGCTGACGTCCTTGACCACCTCGACGCCGTTCGGATCCAGCACCGTCAGCCCGCGGACCGACAGGGCGGTGCCGCTCGGCTGCGCCGGCTGCTTGTCGACGCCGAGGTTGACCGAGCGACCCACCATCAGCGAGGCCAGCTCGGTCTCGGTCGCGCTCGGGTCCGCCGACCCGACGACCTTGCCGAGCCGGATGATCGTGATCGCGTCGGCGACCGCGCGGACCTCGCGGAGCTTGTGCGTGATGAAGATGATCGAGGTGCCTGCATCCTTGAGCCGACCCATGATCTGGATCAGCTCGTCCGTCTCCTGCGGGGTGAGCACCGCCGTCGGCTCGTCGAGGATGAGCACCTCAGCCTGCCGCGAGAGGGCCTTGACGATCTCGACGCGCTGCTGGGCGCCGACCGAGAGGTCCTCGATCCGGGCGTCGGGGTCGAGGTCGAAGCCGAGCGAGGCGGCGGTCTCGCGCACCAGCGAGCGGGCGGCGTCGAGGTCGAGCAGGCCCGGCCCGCGCAACCGTTCCTGGCCGAGCACGATGTTCTCGGCGACGGTGAAGACCGGCACGAGCATGAAGTGCTGGTGCACCATGCCGATCCCGGCAGCCATCGCCTCACCCGGCCCGGAGAACGTCACGGGTTGCTCGTCGAGGACGATCTCACCGCCGTCGGGGGTGTACAGCCCGTAGAGCACGTTCATCAACGTGCTCTTGCCGGCACCGTTCTCGCCGAGGATCGCGTGGATCTCTCCGGGTTCGACCACCATGTCGATCGAGTCGTTGGCGACGAAATCACCGAACTTCTTCGTGATCCCACGCAGTTCGAGCTTCACCGCTGCTCCCTCCCACCACCCACGTCGGTCGTGACCACGGACACTACTGGGCAGCCGAGACCGGGGTGACCGCGTACGGCCACCCCGGTCTCGATCCGATCAGTGCGCGGTCACGGAGCGTTCGGCGACTCGATCACGAGCTCGCCGGAGATGATCTGCTCCTCCAGCTCGGCGATGCGGTCGACGACCTCCTGCGAGACCTGGCCCTCGAAGTCGTGGAACTCGGCCAGGCTCACGCCGCCGTTCTCCAGCGTGCCGACGTACGGCTCGTTGGAGAAGCTGCCGCCCACCTGCTCCTCGATGGAGTCGAAGACCGAGGCGCCGATCTCCTTCATGACCGAGGTGATGATCAGCGAGCCGTAGTCGGTGGTGAGGTAGCCGTCCGAGTCGACCCAGATCATCGCGCCGGAACCGTTGGCCTCGAGGGCCGCACCGGTGCCGAGGCCGACCGGGCCGGCGACCGGGAGGATGATGTCGGCGCCCTGCGCGAGGAACGTGGTGGTCAGGTTCTGACCGTTCGACTGGTTGTCGAAGTCACCGGTGAAGTCACCCGTCTGGGCTTCCTTGTCCCAGCCGAGCAGGGTCACGTCGGAGCCGGTGTCCTCGTTGTACTGATCGACGCCGTCGGAGTAGCCGTCCATGAAGATCTGCACCGACGGGATCGGGATGCCGCCGTAGGTGGCGATCGTGCCGGTCTCGCTCATCGAGGCGGCGACGTAGCCACCGAGGAACGCAGCCTCAGCGGTGTTGAACAGCAGCGGCTTGGCGTTGTCCAGCTCGACCGGGTTGAAGTCCGGGTCGGAGAAGCCGGAGTCGACCAGGCCGAAGTTGACCTCGGGGTTTGCCTCGGCCGCGGACTGGATCGCGTCCTCCAGGAGGAAGCCGGCGCCGATGACGAACGTGCAGCCCTCCTGGATCATCGCGTCGATGTTCGGGGCGAAGTCGGCGTCGGAGGCCGACTCGATCTGGTTGATCTCAACACCCAGCTCCGCCTCGGCGCGCTGCAAGCCCTCGAAGCCCGCCTGGTTGAAGGACTGGTCGTCGAACCCGCCCGCGTCGGAGACGAGGCACGCCTTGACCTCGCTGGCGCCGGTGTCACCACCATCGCCACCATCGGTCGTGGGGTCGTCGCTCGGCGCCTGGCCGCACGCGGCCAGGGTGAGGGCGGCGACGGCCAGTGTCGCCGCACCAAGGATGGACTTCTTCACGTACTTCTCCTGTCGTGGTCGCGCCCTGGCATGGTGGTGCCAGGGCCCCCGTGCCGGGACGATGAGTCCGAACGGCGTTGCGCGACGATAACCCCGCTCAGGTCACGGTCGTGTTACATCGTGAGACGGCGCATGGTTTGTTACCCAACTGGTATCTGGGCGGGTCCGGCGCTCGCGCTCCCGGTCGGTCCGGCGAGAGCGGCGATCCCGCTGAGCAGGCCGACGCCGTACCGGATCGCGCGCTCGTCGACGACGAAGTCGGACTGGTGCAGGTCATAGCTGCGGCCCCCGGGGGTACGCACACCCAGCCGCGCCATCGCGCCGTCGACGTGCTGCAGGTACCAGCCGAAGTCCTCACCACCGAGGGACTGCTCGGTGAGCACCACCGACTGCGGGCCGAACAGCCGGCGCGCGGCGTCGTCCAGGCGCGCGACGTTCGGCTCGTCGTTGACGACCGGCGGCACGCCGCGGGTGATCTCGACCTCGATGTCGACGCCGTAGGGGGCGACGATCTGCGCGATCACCTCCTCCAGCAGCTCCTCGGCCTGCTGCCAGGCGTTCTCGTCGAGGCAGCGCAGCGTCCCGGTGACCATCCCTCGCGAGGGGATCGCGTTGGCGGCCTTGCCCGCCTCGACCGCTCCCCACGTGAGGTTCACGCCTGCGCGGGGGTCGATCCGGCGCCCGAGCACGGACGGCGCCTGGGTGATCACCTGCCCGAGGGCGAAGACGACGTCACCGGCCAGGTGCGGGCGCGAGGTGTGCCCGCCGTCGCCGGCGATGGTCACGGTGACGGTGTCGGAGGCCGAGGTGATCGGGCCGATGCGCGAGCCGATGCTGCCCACGTCGATCTTCGGGTCGCAGTGCAGCGCGTAGACCTCGTCGTAGCCCTCGAGCACACCGGCGGCGATGGCGTCGTTGGCCCCGCCCGGCTGGACCTCCTCGGCGGGCTGGAAGAGCAGCCGGACCGAGACGTCGATCTTCCCCTCGCGCACGAGGTCGGCCAGCACCAGCCCGGCGCCGAGCACCACGGCGGTGTGCACGTCGTGGCCGCAGGCGTGGCTGTAGCCGTTGGTCGAGGCGAACGAGAGCCCGCTGGTCTCGGTCAGCGGCAGCGCGTCCAGGTCGGCTCGCAGGATCACCCGCCGCTTCGTCCGCGCCGCGATGTGGTCGACGCCGGTGGGCGCGAGGTCGCAGATCAGCCCGGTGCCCTCCAGGCGCCTGGGCTCCAGGCCGGAACGCTCGAGCCGCGCCGCCACCACCTCGGTGGTGCGGTGCTCCATCCGCGCACCCTCGGGGTGCTGGTGGATGTCGCGCCGGATCTCGATCAGCTCCGGCTCGAGCGCAGCGGCACGTTCGGCGATCAGCGTGGCGAGGTCGGTGTCATCCAGGGCAGGCACCGCGCCAGGGTATCGGCGGCCCGGCACCCCCCGGTCATCCCGGCCCCGCCGTCCACGTGCGAGACCAGCGGTGCGCGAGCGGCCGGCGGTCGCCGGTGGCGGTGGCTCAGCGCCCACCGCACGCCGGGAGCGGTGGCTCAGCGCCCACCGGAGGCGCTCGTGTGGGCGCTATCCCACCGCCGCTGCGTTGGTGTGGGCGCTATCCCACCGCCACTCGCGCGGCCGTGGGCGCTGACCCACCGCCACCCGCGCGCGGCTCAGAGCAGGTCGGTGCGGCCCTCGGCGGTCAGCGCGTCGACGACCGTCTTGACCTCCTGCGCGCGCTCGCGGGTGCTCACGAGCAGCGCGTCAGGCGTGTCGACGACGACGGCGTCCGGCACCCCCAGCAGCACGACCGTGCGTCCCGACCCGGGCACCACCATCGCTCCTGCGGAACCGGACCCACGCACGAGGTGGGCGTCGCCGAGAACCCGGGCGCCGCCGTCGGCGGCTGGTGTGAGATCGGCCAGCGAGCGCCAGTCCCCCACGTCGCTCCAGCCGAGCGCGGCGGGCACGACGGCGATGCCCCCCTCTCCTGCGAGCGGCTCGCTGATCGCGTGGTCGATCGCGATCCGGGTCAGGCTCGGCCACACCCGGTCCACGACCTCGGCGCGGGCGCCCGAGTCCCACGCGGCGGCGATCTCCAGCAGCCCGGCGTGCATCGTCGGCTGGTAGCGCGCGAGATGACCGAGCAGCACCCGCGCGCGGGCGACGTACATGCCGCCGTTCCAGCGGTACCGGCCCGTGGCGAGGTAGCCGGCCGCGGTCTCCTCGTCGGGCTTCTCCATGAAGGCCCGCACGGCGTAGGCGCCGGCGACCTCGGCGAGCGGCTCCGCCATCTCGACGTACCCGAACGCGGTCGAGGGGTGGTCGGCCTCGATCCCGATCGTCACCACGAGGTCACGGCGAGCCACCTCGACGGCGGTCCGCACCGCCGTCGAGAACGCCTCGGTCTGCTCGATGACGTGGTCGGCGGCGAACGAGCCGATCACCACGTCCTCGTCGGGGAGCCGGTGCGCGAGCACGGCGGCCGCGAGCCCGATCGCGGCCATCGAGTCGCGGGGCGAGGGCTCGACGAGCAGACCCGCCTCGCCCAGGTCGGGGAGCTGCGCCGCCACGGCCTCGGCATGCCTCGCGCCTGTGACCACGACCACACCGTCGACGAGCGGGCCGAGCCGGTCCGACGTCTGCTGCAGCAGCGTGCGCCCGGCGCCGGTGAGGTCGAGCAGGAACTTGGGGTTGCCGGCGCGCGACAGCGGCCACAGGCGCGTACCGGCGCCACCAGCAGGAACCACGGCATAGAACGAGCTCGCGTCGACCATCGGCCCAGACTAGGGGTGCGGTGGGCGCGATTTACGCGACCCGCGCAGGGCGTAAATGTGGCAAGAATGCGCGGCGACGAGCACCGTCC
The DNA here is from genome assembly GCF_009733815.1 of Pseudactinotalea suaedae. Taxonomy (GTDB): domain Bacteria; phylum Actinomycetota; class Actinomycetes; order Actinomycetales; family Beutenbergiaceae; genus Pseudactinotalea; species Pseudactinotalea suaedae. The sequence goes on along the minus strand of NZ_WNXY01000006.1, from coordinate 131,727 downwards.
GGATGGCGATACGGTGGGGTGGTGACCACTACCGCTCCAGCACGTCGCAGCGGCCAGGCGACGACGATCGCCCTCAAGCTGCTGATGGCGGTCACCGGACTGGTGTTCATCGGCTATGTGCTGCTGCACATGTACGGCAACCTCTGGGCCTTCAGCGGCCAGGAGGCGTTCGACGACTACGCGCACCACCTGCGCGAGCTGTTGACCCCGATGCTCCCCTACGGTGGCCTGCTCTGGATCCTGCGCGTCGTGCTGCTCGCCTCGCTCGTCGGCCACGCCGCAGCCGCGTTCGCGCTCTGGTCCCGTGCCGCCAAGGCACGCGACCGGCGCTACGCCGTCAAGAAGGTCGTCACCGCCACGCTCTCCTCACGGACGATGCGGTGGGGTGGCGTCGCGCTGCTGGCCTTCGTGATCTTCCACATCCTTCACCTGACCACCCACACCATCAACCCCGGCGGTGACCCCGAGAGCCCCTACCTGCGGCTCGTGGGCAGCTTCCAGGTGTGGTGGGTCGCCGTCATCTACCTGCTGGCGATGCTCGCGCTGGGGATGCACATCCGGCACGGCGCGTTCAGCATGCTGCAGACCCTCGGTCTGACCGACAACCGCCGGCGTTACCGCGTCGCGCACGCTGTCGGGCTCGTGCTCGCGATCGTCGTCGCCGGCGGGTTCGCGCTCGTGCCGCTGGGCGTGCTTCTCGGCATCGTCACCACATGAGCCCCCAAGAGAAGGACCCGATGGCGACCAACGAGAACGAGGCACCGCACGGAACGGCGATGGGCACCTCGTCCGACCCCGTGGGCCAGGCCGAGGAGCTCGCGCCGGCTGAGGTGGCCAACGAGAGCCCCTCGCAGGGTGCGGCCGCCGGTGTCACGGCACCCGTCTCGACCCCCGCCGCCGACCGTGCCGATCACGACGACGCGGCGGGCTACTACACGACCGGCGCCCCGATCGCGGACACCAAGGCACCCGCGGGGCCCGTCGAGCGGCGCTGGACCGAGCGCGTCTTCAACGCCAAGCTCGTGAACCCCGCCAACCGGCGCCGGCTCAGCGTCATCGTGGTCGGCACCGGGCTGGCGGGCTCCTCGGCCGCCGCGACGCTCGGAGAGGCCGGCTACCACGTCGACGCGTTCTTCTACCAGGACTCCCCGCGCCGGGCGCACTCGATCGCCGCGCAGGGCGGTATCAACGCCGCGAAGAACTACAAGGAGGACGGCGACTCGATCTACCGGCTGTTCTACGACACGGTCAAGGGGGGCGACTACCGCGCCCGCGAGTCCAACGTCTACCGGCTCGCCGAGGTCAGCGCCAACATCATCGACCAGTGCGTGGCGCAGGGTGTGCCGTTCGCACGCGAGTACGGCGGCCTCCTCGACAACCGGTCGTTCGGCGGCGTGCAGGTCTCCCGCACCTTCTACGCCCGCGGCCAGACCGGCCAGCAGCTGCTGATCGGCGCCTACCAGGCGCTCGAGCGCCAGGTCGCAGCGGGCACCGTCAAGACCCACGCACGGCACGAGATGCTGGAATTAGTCGTCGTCGACGACGGTTCCGGACCGCGTGCCCGGGGCATCGTGACCCGCGACATGGTCACGGGTGAGATCGAGACCCACCTGGCCGACGCCGTCGTGCTGGCCAGCGGCGGCTACGGCAACGTGTTCTTCCTCTCGACGAACGCGATGGGCTGCAACGTCACCGCGGCGTGGCGCGCGCACCGCAAGGGTGCGCACTTCGCGAACCCCTGCTACACCCAGATCCACCCCACCTGCATCCCGGTCTCGGGTGAGCACCAGTCCAAGCTGACGCTGATGAGCGAGTCGCTCCGCAACGACGGCCGGATCTGGGTGCCGAAGAACGCCGAGGACTGCGACAAGGACCCGCGGGACATCCCCGAGGAGGACCGCGACTACTACCTCGAGCGGATCTACCCGAGCTTCGGGAACCTCGTCCCCCGCGACATCGCCTCCCGGCAGGCGAAGAACATGTGCGACGAGGGCCGCGGCGTCGGCCCCATGGTGGGCGACCAGCGGCGTGGCGTGTACCTCGACTTCGCCGAGGCGATCGAGCGGATGGGGCGCTCCGCCGTCGAGGCCAAGTACGGGAACCTGTTCGACATGTACGCCCGGATCACGGGCGAGGACCCCTACGCCACGCCGATGCGGATCTACCCCGCCGTGCACTACACGATGGGCGGGCTGTGGGTCGACTACGACCTGCAGTCCTCGATCCCGGGGCTGTTCGTGGCCGGCGAGGCGAACTTCTCCGACCACGGCGCGAACCGGCTCGGCGCCTCGGCGCTCATGCAGGGACTCGCCGACGGCTACTTCGTGCTGCCGAACACGATCCGCGACTACCTCGCCGACGGCCCGTTCCCGAAGATCACCGACGACGACCCGGAGGTGCGCGCCGCGCGCGCGAACGTGCAGGAGCGCATCGACCACTTCCTGTCCGTCAACGGCTCCCGCTCCGTGGACAGCTTCCACCGGGAGCTCGGCCACATCATGTGGGAGTACTGCGGCATGGAGCGCAGCGCCGAGGGGCTGCGGACCGCGATCGAGAAGATCCGGGCGCTGCGCGAGGAGTTCTGGCGCGACGTGCGCGTGCTGGGCACCAACGACTCGCTCAACCAGGCCCTCGAGCGGGCCGGCCGGGTGGCCGACTTCCTCGAGCTGGGTGAGCTGATGTGCATCGACGCGTTGCATCGCCGTGAGTCCTGCGGCGGTCACTTCCGCGCCGAGTCCCAGACCCCCGACGGCGAGGCGTTGCGCGACGACGAGAACTTCGCCTACGTCGCGGCATGGGAATGGGGTGGAGAGACCGGCGAGCCGATCCTTCACAAGGAGGACCTCGTGTACGAGTCCGTCGAGATGAAGCAGCGGAGCTACAAGTGAACTTGACCCTCAAGATCTGGCGTCAGCCGAACGGCTCCGCCACGGGCGAGATGGTGACCTATCCGATCACCGACGTCTCCGAGGACATGTCGTTCCTCGAGATGCTCGACGTGCTCAACGAGCGGCTCACCGCTGAGGGCGAGGAGCCGGTCGCGTTCGACTCCGACTGCCGCGAGGGCATCTGCGGCATGTGCGGGCTGATGATCAACGGCGTCGCTCACGGGCCCGAGGTCACCACTACCTGCCAGCTGCACATGCGGTCCTTCTCCGACGGCGACGTGGTCACCATCGAGCCGTGGCGCGCCTCCGGCTTCCCGGTGCTGCGCGACCTGGCCGTGGACCGTTCGGCCTTCGACCGCATCATCGATGCCGGCGGCTACGTGTCGGTCAACACCGGCGCCGCGCCGGACGCGCACGCCACGCCGGTGCCGAAGGAGAACGCCGAGCGCGCGTTCGACGCCGCCACCTGCATCAGCTGCGGCGCCTGCGTGGCCGCCTGCCCCAACGGGTCGGCCTCGCTGTTCCTGGGCGCGAAGATCACCCACCTCGCCGAGCTGCCGCAGGGCCAGGCCGAGCGCCACACCCGCGTGCTCAACATGGTCCACCAGCACGACCTCGAGGGCTTCGGGGGGTGCACCAACATCGGTGAGTGCACCGCCGTCTGCCCCAAGGAGATCCCGCAGGACGTCATCGCCACCCTCAACAAGGACATGCGCCACGCCTTGTGGAACCGGGTCTGAGAGGTTTGCGCTGACCGTCGCCCCGGTCTCTCGTCACCTCCGGTGACGACGCTGGGGACGACGGCGTGGTGCGTGGTCTCGTAGGCGGCGCGCGTTCGCGTGTGACGAAGGCGCGGAGGAGTGCCGTCCTGTTGCGGAACCCGCCGAGGTGTCACTCCCGCAACGCCACAGCACCGTGGGTGTTGCGGAAGCCGCCGAGGTGTCACTCCCGCAACGTCGACCCGAACCCACCCGTGCGGAACCCGCCGGGGTGTCACGTTCCCCCACGAGGTCAAGACGGGCGGCGGCGGGTCGGGAAGTGGCGGCGCCACTCCTGGCTGACAGGCGGGAGGGTCGCACCCGCGCGGGCCAACGCGGCGCGCACGCGGCTGATGACGCGCTCGGGTCCCACATCTGCATCCCGGTCACCGTGACGACGTCCCACCGTTCACCGCCCAGCTCTTCCCTGCGTTCGATGTCTTCGCTCCATTGGAGATCACGTTCGACGTGATGGCGACCGTCGTACTCCACGGCCACGCGCCACTCGCGGTAGGCGGTGTCGAGCGCGCGTCGGCGTCCGGCCGCCTCCACCTCGACCCCGGTCTCCGGCTCCGGGAACCCGCTGAAGATCAGCAGCAGCCGCAACTTGCTCTCCTGCGGGAGCGTCACCCGCGCACGTACGAGCCCGGCGGCGCGACGCGCGCGTTCGGCACCTCGTCCTCGGGCTGCCGCGGCCGCAGCCACCAGCTGGCGCGGACTGACGTAGCCCTCCCGCACCATGGCATCACCCAGGACGACGCCATCGACGAGCGGGTAGACCTTGGCGACGTCGAGGAAGGTGTCCTTCATCGCTGTGACCGGGATGCCGCGGTGCTGGCTGAGCTTCCGCGTGCCCTGGTGCGTCACGATCCCCCGCATCCGGACGCGTGGCGCGCCCCGCGGTACGAGCACGTGCGTGTCCTCGCAGACCGGCACCGGCAGCCCGCGAATGTCAGCCGCGCTGACACCGCAGATCGCGCCGTTCTCACCGACCACCAGGAGAGCGGCACGCGCGCGGACTGTGGGCGTCAGCACCACGCCGGCCTCGAGATAGACGCCACGCAACGGCCGTTGGTACCTCGGGCCGCTGAAGTGCCGCCAGTTCAGACCGGCCGCCTCACCCTGAGCGCGCGTGAACGGCTGCGTCGGATCGAAGGGCATGAGCCATCGTGACGAAGGGTGGGCGCTGCCCGCTGAGGCTGTCCACAGGCAACATGCGCGGCGTCCAGCCACGTTGCCGAAGTACCACGAGAGGCGGTTCCGCAACGGGCTCGGACCCACCCCGTTGCGGAACTGACCACAGCACCAGATCGCGCAACACTGGTGCGGGAGCAAGCGCGATCGCAGGTGACTGGCGCCTCACGTCGTGATCGTGAAGCCTCCGGCCAGCACGGGGACGATGGAGCCGGCCACGACGCGGCGATGTGGGTCGCCGTCGGCGTCGTAGCTGCGCCCCGTGCCCGGCGCGAGCGCCGGGATCTCGGTGCCCGACGGCGTCGCACCGGCGTAGAGCACGGCGTCGCCATCGGTGGTGCTGTAGTGGGCCGTCGCCACGGCGGGGCGGACGAGCAGCGCGTTCAGCCGCAGCTCCCCCCGGCTGGTGCACCGCATCCGCACCACGCCGCCGGGGAGCGGCTGCTCGAGCAGCTGCGGGATCAGGCTCCCCTCGGCCTCGGTCAGGCCCGCGGAGCCGGTACCGCCGTTCGCCGAGGTCCCCAGCACCGGGCCGTCGACCACCGTCCACTCGGCGTCCCCGGCTTCTTCGGCCGTGCGCCACGCGAGCGGGAGCGCCCAGCTGCCCGCGTCCGCCTCCACCTCGAGCTCGACCCACTCCCCCGTCGGCACCGACACGTAGTGCCCGCCCACCAGGTTGCCCTCCCCGGTCCAGGCGCCGCCGTCGGGCGTGACTACCGTGCACCCGGCACTCAGGGTCCCCGCAGCGGCGTCGAGCACCTGCAGCCCGTCGAAGCCCGCATAGCCCGTGATCGAGGTGGCGAGCGCGGCGACGTCGCGGTGGGCGTCGAGCATCTGCATCGTCAGCAGGCCGTGGATCGTGGACTCGGCACCGGAGTTGCGGTTGACCCGGCCATCGGTCTCCACGCCGTCGAAGGTCACCCCGGTCGCCGGGTCGTACGTCGGGACGCCCGCGGTGTTGGCCCCGAAGAACCAGCCCGCCGCCAGCCCGGCGACCAACCGCAGCCCGCGGCCGCCGCCGGCCTCGGCCGCCGCGAGCGGTCCGGCCACCCGGCCGTGCGCGCCGTAGGCGATCTGTGCCTCCGCCGGCACCGGCGCCCACGCGTTGCTCGGTCCGCCACTGGCCAGGACCTGCGGGGTGAACGTCCCGGCGTCCGCGACGGCGGCCCGCACCCACTCACGCTGGTGCCGCGCGCGCCCGGCCCGCGCCAGAGCCTCCGGCGCGGCACCGCCCCAGGCGTGCCAGAACCCGAGCGAACCGGTCCACGGCAGCACGGCACCGAACGGCCAGCCGCCTGCGCGCGACGTCCCCATCGCTGCGACACCCTCGCCGTACCGATCGAGCGCACGCCGCAGCCGCCGGTCCTTGGGACCCGCCTCGAGCGCTGCCACCAGCCCGAGCATCGCCTCGGCCGTAGCATCGGCGCCGCCGGCGATGAGCCAGTTCGGCAGCTCGACGCCGTCGCTGGTCACCCAGCTGCCGTAGCGGGACAACGACTCCTGCTCCAGCGCCGCCACCGCCAGGTCGAGACGCTCCTTGAGGAAGTTCGCGAAGCGCCTGTGGCCGCTGCGCTGGAACGCGGCGTAGCCCTCGCCGAGCGCCCACACCGTGCGCGCGAGCCAGTACGACTCCGCCGAGTCCGAGGGGTCGGGCAGCTCGACCGGCTCGGCGCTGGGGTTGAGCGTCCCGTCGTCCTGCTGCCACAGCACCACCCGGCCCGCGTTCGGCCCGCTGTCGTTCTGGAGATAGGTCAGCGTGCGCAGGAGCTGGTAGGCGTGCTCCTTGCTGCGCCGGTCGCCGCGAGCGCGCCAGTCCCGCAGGAACACGACCGCGGCGCGCGAGATGTCGTCGGCGTTGTACGCGCCCTGCGTGTAGTAGCCGGTCTCCGGGTCGAGCGTGCCGCCTCCGATCCGCCGAAAGCCGTCTCCATCGGCGTCGGCGTAGGTCCACGGTGCCAGCGCCGACGGCTCCTGCTCGATGCGGTAGGTCGTGTGCGAGCCGTCTTCGACGAGCGGGACCTCCTCGAGCAGGAAACGGAGGTGGTCGAGGTTGGTCAGGCGCTTGTGTCGCCCTCCCCCGGCAGGCAGGCTCGACGGCGGTGCCGCGGTGGCGATGCCCGGTGCCACCAGGGCTGTGGCCGGCACTGCCGCGGACAGGGTCAGGAAGGTGCGTCGAGTAGTCATCGTCGTCTCTCGTCCGGTGGTGAGGTGGAGGTCAGCGGCGCAGCGATGCGCCCCAGGGTTCGGCCGGGTCGTGGATCGCCACGGCGAGGGTGGTGTCGGACTGGCCGTAGTAGGCGAACCATTTGCCGTGGAACTTCACGAGTCCCTCGACGAAGGTGACGTTCGAGACCAGGCCGTGCTTGTCCTCGAAGGTCTGCGGGCGCAACCAGGGCACCTGCATACGGGCGATCACGGTCGTGGGGTCGTCGGGGTCGATGGCGATCTGGCCGCACCGGTAGTCGACGTCGACCGAGCCGTCGTCGTTGACCACACGCGTCGCGCCGTTGGTCAGCATCACGAGCAGTCCGGTGTCGGTGAGCACCGGCGAGGTGCCGATCTCGACGAGGTCGGCGTCGAAGGACCCGGGCGTGGGTGCGTACATCGGCTCGGTGTCCGGCGTGCCCGGCGCCCAGTGCACGAGGTCGTCGCTGGTGGCCCAGTAGATGCCGCCCTCACCGAAGTACATCCACCACCGGCCCTGCATCTGCACGGGGACGATGACGCCGGCCTTCGACCAGTTGAAGCCCCGGGGATCCATGGTCGCGAACGTGTCGAAGTCCTCGAACAGCGGTCCGTGCTTGGTCCAGGTCCGCAGGTCGGTCGAGGTCGCGAGACACAGCTGCGCGCTGCGCCGGTCCCACCCGGTGTAGGTGAGGTAGTAGGTGCCGTCGATCAGCGCGACGCGCGGATCCTCGCAGCCGTAACGCTCGTAGTCCTCGCTCGGCGACAGGATCGGCTCCGCCTCGCGCTCGAAGTGGAGGCCGTCGCTGCTGCGCGCGAGACCGACGTGGGAGACGATGTCCTCCGCATGGGCCCGGTAGAGCAGCACCACCTCGTCGTCGACGACGAGAGCCGCGGGGTTGTACAGGTTCCCCGACTCCCAGGTCCCTCCCTGCGGCCGCAGGATGGGGTTGCCCTCGAACGGCACGAACGGGCCCAGCGGGAACCGGGCGTCGTCGAACATGGCGGTGCTCCTGGTGTGCATGGATCAACCCTTCACGGCGGCGCCGAGGTCGGAGGCGGTGAAGTACCGCTGGAACAGGCAGAAGAGGATGACGACGGGGAACGCGAGCGTGGTCGCGCCGGCCAGGATCGCCCCGTTCGGGTTCGCCGTGGACTGCGCGACGTTGGAGATGTAGTTCGCCAACGACACCGCCAGCGGCTGCATGGTCGCGTCCTTGGTGATGAGGAACGGCCACAGGAACTCGTTCCAGGGTCCGATGAAGGTCACGAGCACGACGGTCACCAGCGCCGGTCGCACCAGCGGCACCGCGATCGAGACGAGCAGGCGCAGCTCGCCCGCTCCGTCGATCCTCGCCGCCTCGAACATCTCCTTCGGTAGCGCGCGGAAGAACTGCGAGAAGATGAACACCGCCGTGGTGTTGATCGCGAACGGCAGGATCATGCCGAGGTAGGTGTCGCCGAGACCGTAGCCGCGGGTGATCTGGACGTACAGCGGGATCATCAGCAGCTGGAACGGCACCATCTGCACGAGCAGCATCAGTACCCAGGTGGCGCCGCGGCCGCGGAAGTCCAGCCGTGCGATCGCGTAGCCGGCGAGCAGCCCGAACACCACGGTGCCGAGCAGCACCCCCGCGGTGAAGACCAACGAGTTGAGCAGCGAGCCGACGAGATCGATCCGCGAGTCGATGTTGGTGAAGTTTCCGGTGGTCCAGCCGCTCGTGGGGACCAGGCTGTCCGGTGTGTTGGTGGGGTTCTCCTGGAACGCGCCCACGAGCATGAAGTAGAACGGGAACGCGAAGACCAGCGCCGCCGCCGTCAGCACGACGTAGCGCAACCAGGTGAACCGCGTGCGGCGCATCAGCTCTCCTTCGTCAGTCGGTTGGCGGTCAGGGACAGCAGCCCGACGACGATCACGAGCAGCATCCCGATCGCCGCAGCGGTGTCCGGGTTCTGCTGCTGGATCCCCTGCTGGTAGATCAGCAGCACCGGGGTGCTGGAAGCACCGTCGGGGCCGCCGCCGTTGGTCAGCAGATACGGCTCGGTGAACAGGTTCGCGCCGGTGATGATCGCCAGGATCAGCACGAGCGTCGTCGCCGACCGCACCCCGGGGACCGTGACAGCACGGAACCGCTGCCAGCCGTTGGCGCCGTCGGTCATCGCCGACTCGTGCAGCTCCCGAGGCACGTTCTGCAGCGCCGCCAGGTACAGCAGGATGTAGAAGCCCAGCTGCTTCCAGGTGACGTAGAGCGCGATCGTGGGCATGGCGAGGCTGGAGCTGATCAGCCACGACGGCGAGGGCGCGAGCGGGCCGAGCACGCTGTTGATCAGCCCACCCGAGGAGAACAGCAGCATCCACACCCCGACGAGAGAGACGCTGGCGGTCAGGTACGGCACGTAGAAGGCGATCCGGTACGCGGAGGCCCACCTCACCCCCGAGTCCAAGGCGGTCGCCAGCACCATCGACAGCACCACGGTCAGCGGCACGTTGATCAGCAGGAACACGCCGGTGTTGCGGAACGACTCCAGCACCCGCTCGTCGGTCAGCACCGTGACGAAGTTGTCCAACCCGACGAACGGCTTGGCCACCTCGACACCGGGGGCGGTGAAGAAGTAGTCGTGGAAGGCGATGTAGACCGCGAACCCGAGCGGGTAGGCGAAGATCACCAGCACGAACACCAGGTACGGCAGGCTGAACAGCGACCCGATCGGCTGCGTGCCCAGCCAGCGTCGGCGGGAGGCACGCAACCGGCCCGGATCCCGCAGCTCGGTCGCGGGGACGGAAGCCATCGTTACTCGGCCACGAGGCCGTCGATCGTCTCGGCGGCGCCGCTGAGGAACTCCTCGACAGAGCTGGTGCCGAAGATCACGGCGGCGGAGTAGTCGTCACGGAACGCCTGCCACACCTCGACCGAGTTGGGGACGCTCGGGACGTCCGCGACCCGCTCGGCCTGGTCGGCGAACGTCTCGTAGCTCGGGTTGGCCTCGAAGTAGTCGGGGAACGTCGCGGCGAGATCGGTGCGCAACGGCATCTGACCGGTCAGCTCCAGCAGCTGCCCGTCGCTGTCCTCGCTGGTCGCGAACTTCAGGAACTCCCACGCGGTGCCCTGCGCCTCGCACGAGGTGAACATCGAGACGTTCTTGGAGTCGGCGAAGGTGTAGACGTCACCGGAACCGGTGCTGGTCGGCACGGGCATGAACCCGACGTCGACGGCGTCACCGTAGGAGGCGATCGCCCACGGGCCGGCGAGCTGCATCGCCGTCGTGCCGACCGCCATGGCGTCGTCGGTCGAGGCCTCCTGCGGCGCGAGCCCCTCGGCGTAGACCGACGCCCAGAACTCGGCGACGGCGCGACCCTCGTCGCTGTCGAACGTCGCGGCGCCGTCCTCGACCAGCATGGTGCCACCGGTCTCGGCCAGGTAGAGCGGGTAGAAGTCGAACCACGGCTGGTAGAACTCGCTGGTCGGCGACGGCCAGATCGCGCTCTGCGAGGCACCCGACTCGACGATCTGCCGGGCGCCCGCGAGGAAGTCGTCGAAGCTCTCCATCCCGGGGTTGTCCGGGTCGAGGCCGGCGTCGGCGAAGATCGTCCGGTTGTACATGACCATCACCGGGTTCGACTTCCACGGCAGCTGGTAGAAGCCGTCGTCGGTCATGTACGCCTCGGCGCCCTCACCTCCGCGGTCGGTGATGTAGCTGGCACCGTCCTCGAACTGGGCGAGGTCGACGAGCCCGCCCTGCCGCACCCAGCCCGACACCGCTGCTGTGGCGATGTTGAACACCAGGCACGGTGCGGTCCCCGCCGTGATCGCCGCCGTGATCGCCTCCTCCGACGACGCCCCGGCCGGGATCTCCTGCGCGGTCACCTGCTCGTCGGGGTTCTCGGCGTTCCAGGCGTCGACGACGGCCGTCCCCCACGCGAGCTCCTGCTCGTTGTTCGAGAGCCAGATGTCGATGGCGCCCGTGGCGTCTGCGGCGCCGCCGCCGTCGCCGTTGCCGCCACCACCGCCGCCACCGGAGCAGCCTGCGACGAGCAGGGCTGCGGCACCGAGAATGGCGAGGGGTCGGATGGTCTTCATGGGAGCTCCTTCGTGAGCAGTGGTCGGACGGTGGTGGGCGCGGGAGCAGCGGTGCTCTCGCGCAGCAGGAGCCGGGTGCAGTCGATCGTCACCTCACGGTGCGTCTCACCTGCGACGTCGGCGAGCAGACGCTCGGCGGCGACCTCGCCGCGGCGCTGCGGATCCGTGCTGACGCTCGTCAGCGCGGGGCTGAGATGACCAGCGAGATGGTCGTCGTCGAACCCGGCGATCGCCAGATCGTCGGGCACCGTGAGGCCGTGCGCGCGGGCGTAGGAATAGCCCGCTATCGCCATGGTGTCGTTCGCGTAGGTGATCGCCGTGGGTCGGTCCGGGAGGCTGAGCAGCTCGGCGGTGAGGTCGCGGCCGCTGCGTGCGGTGAAGTCGCCCTCCCGGAGCAGCTCCGGAGTGCCCGTCTCGTCGAGGTAGGCACGCGCCCGGACGAACGAGTGCACGTAGCCGAGCGGACCGGCCACGTGCGCGATGCGCTCGTGACCGGACGTGCGCAGGTGGGCGATCAGCTCGTGAACGGGACCGGCGTCATCGGTGCGGACCCGGGAGAACGTCGTCTCGCCGTCGTACGCCCCGAGCAGGACGGTGGGGATGCCCATCTCCTGCAGGAACGAGATGCGCCAGTCCTCACGGTGCAGGTCCAGGACGATCACGCCGTCGGCACGTCCGTGAGCCATCGCACGATAGGCGCGCTCCTCTGCGGTGCGGTTGGTCACCACCTGCATCACGAGCGCCACCTCGTGGCGTGCGAGCACCGACTCCACGCCGGCGATGAAGGCGGGGAAGAACGTGTCGGAGGCCAGGATGGCGGGATCGCGCGCGAGGACGATCCCGATGGCATGCGCACGAGCGGTGGCCAACGCGCGAGCGCTCGAGCTCGGAACCCACTGCAGCTGCTCGGCGGCGGCGAAGACGCGCTCCTTCGTGGCTGCCGAGATGGGCCGCTTGCCGCTGTAGGCGTGCGAGACCGTGGCCTTGGTGACCCCCGCGGCGGCGGCGACGTCTCCGATCGTCGGTCTGCTCACATCACTCCTTCGTGGTGGTCCTCACGAAGGTAAACCGGTTTGACGATGGCGTCAACCGGTTTGATGATTCCGGTGCTGGTGCGCGAGCGGTCCGTCACGGCTCCCGTGCCCTGCTCCGGGCGGCGGTCGCCTGTCAACGCCGCTCCGACCCACGCACCGCCCGGCCCTGCCGCCCCGTCCACCCACAGCCGCCGCACCCACAGCCGCTCCTGCACCACAGTCGCTCCCGCACCCACAGCCGCTCCCGCACCCACACGCCCGCCCGCCCGAACCCCTGGGAAAGCGCTTTGGGGCGGTACCGGTCTACGTGCTGGACCCTGACGACCCCAGAGCAGGGCTTCGTCGAGCCTCGGCGACGGCGGTGGTCCCAGCTGGTGCGCGGGCGATGGATCCGCCGCAGCACCCCCGGTTGCGCACTGGGGTCACATCGGGCCACCACATGAACCCTGGTGACCCCAAAGCGCTTTCCGCAGGAGTGATGGAGGTGGGTGGCGGCGGGCAGGGGGTGGCGGCAGGCCGGGGGCCGCAGGTGGTGGGTGGCGGCAGGCAGGTGGGTGCCGGCAGGTCGGGGGCTGCAGGTGGTGGGTGGCGGCAGGCAGGGCAGGTGGGCCGCAGGCGGGGGTGGCGGCGAGTGGGTGCGGGCGGCGGAGGCTCAGGCGTCGCGGAAGCCGCGGTACTTCCGCTTGGCCCAGCCGATGAGGCCGCCCCAGTACTCCGGGGGCTCGACAGGCTCGGGGGGCTCGGGGCGGATGCGGCCGGTCTGCGGGTCGTGGTCCCAGTCGAGCGTCTCGGGCTCGGTCTCGGTGACGAAGTTCGGGGTCTCGTCGGCGTGGGTGATGTCGTCGGGATCGACCTCGGGGATCGCGGGCGGGTTGGCCGTCCACGCGCAGACCATCAGCAGGATACGCACGATGAGGTTGACCCACAGCAGCAGCGTGATGATCACGGCGTACGGCGCGAGCAGCGGGTTGGCCGCAGCGGCCCCGCCCACGATCGAGGTCCCCAGCAGCCGGATTCCGCCGGCAGCCACCGCGACCACCAGCGCGCCGAGCACCAGGTCACGGCGGGGCGGCCTGGCCCCGGCCAGCCCGCGGATCAGGAACGCCACGACCGCGAAATCCACGGCCAGCGCGACCGCGAACCCCAGGATCCGCAGCAGCACCTGCACGACCGGGTTGTCCTCGAGCCCGACGGCGCCGGCGACCGCGTTGCCCGCGGTCCCCACCACGATCCCGAGCACCGCCGTCAGCACCACGGCGAGCGCGAGCGCGAGGAACCCGACAAGGTCGCGCAGCTTCGCGGCCACCGCGTTCTCGGCAGGCGTGACGATGCCGAACACCGCGCGGATCCCGGACCGCAGCGCAGCCATCACCGCGGTGGCGGCGTTGATCAGCAGCAGGAAGCCGATGACGCCGGTCAAGAGCGAGGCACCGCCGCTGAACTGCAGGTCGTCAGCGGTCAGCCCGTCCGGGTTGCTCTCCGAGCTCACCACCCCGGGCAGGGCGGAGTCGAGCGCCTGGAGCACCGCGTCCTGCAGCCCGGCGTTGTCGCCGACCAGTGCCATGAAGATCGAGAACCCGACGGCGAGACCCGCGAAGATCGAGAACAGCGCCGAGTAGGCGATGCCACCGGTGAGCAACGCCCCGTTGGCGGCTCCGTAGCGGCCGAGCCCGCGCGCCACCCGGGTCTGCTTCCACCGCTCCAGCAGCCGTGCCAGACCGGTCTTCGGCGACTCGGTCGGCTCCGCCGCCTCGGACGGCGCCTCGGTGCTCTCAGCGCTCTCGGTGCCCGCTGTGCTCGAGCTGCTCATCGCTGTCCCCCCACGTCGTGGGCGACGAGCGAGAAGATCTCCACCTCCCGCCAGACGCCGTCATCACCGTATTCGTAGAGCGCGAACTGTGCGACGGGGAACCGCGCCTCGAAGTCGGCGCGGGAGCGGCCGGCGTCGTCGAGGTGGACGTCGTCGAGGTCGTGCGCGATCGTCACGTGCGGGTGATAGGGGAACCGCATCTCCTGCGCCAGCGGACCACCGACCACCGAGCCGTGCAGCTCGGCACAACCCTCCGCACCCTCGGTCACGGCAACGAACACCACCGGCGAGATCGGGCGGAAGGTGTCGGTCCCCGCCAGGCCGACCACGAACGGCGCGTGCTGGGTGGCGACCTGCCGCAGGTGAGCACGCACCTCGCCCATCTGCTCCGGCTCGATCACCGAGGGCGGCATCAGCGTGATGTGCGGCGCGATCGCCAGCGCCTCCGGGTCACCGGCATCGATACGCGCACGCGTGAGCGACTCCGAGTAGGGGGCGGGGATCGGGATCGCGACCCCGATGCTGATCTGTGAGCCGACTCTGGGAGGCACCCTCATCTGATCGAGGAACCCGGCGCGGGGGCTGCGACGACCGACATCCCCCTAGTCTGCCCGGTCCTGCACGCGGCCGGTGCCGTTCACGTCCGTGGCGCGGACACCTGGCGGCGGCTGGCGCGGAGAGCACCCACAATGGAAGCCGACCACCGCCGTCCTTGGAGGAGACCCGTGCCGAAGACCGATCAGCACCTCAGCGCCGCACCCGAGCGACTCGATGCCTGGTCGAACGCCGACGGCGTCGCCCGGGCGAGCACCGCGTTCGCCGAGGCCTACGGTCAGCAGCCCGACGGCGTCTGGTTCGCCCCGGGACGCGTCAACGTCATCGGTGAGCACACCGACTACAACGGCGGCCTCGCGCTGCCGATCGCGCTCCCGCACCGCACCTTCGCCGCGTTCCGGCGCCGTGACGACGGCCGCGTCCGGCTGATCTCCGGCCGTGAGAGCACCCCGTGGGAGGGGCTCCTGGCCGACGTGGCCCCCGGCTCGGTGACCGGATGGTCCAGCTACGTCCTCGGCGTCGCGTGGGCGCTCGGCCAGGCGGGGCAGCCGGTCACCGGGTTCGACGTCGCGATCGAGTCGTGCGTCCCGTACGGTGCCGGCCTCAGCTCCTCGGCCGCTCTGGAGGGCTCGGTCGCCGTGGCGCTGGCCGAGCACCCCGACTGGGTTGCCCCCTCCCCCGGCTCCGACGAGGGCCGCGCCGCACTCGCGGCCGCGTGCGTCCGCGCCGAGAACGAGATCGCCGGCGCGAGCACCGGCGGCATGGACCAGGCCGCCTCGCTCCGGTGCCGCGAGGGGCACGCCCTGCTGCTGGACTGCCGCGACGGCAGCATCGACCACCTCCCCTTCGACCTCGCAGCCGCCGGCCTGGAGCTCCTGGTCATCGACACGCGCGCGCCGCACGCGCTCGTCGACGGCCAGTACGCCCAGCGCCGCGCCACCTGCGAGGCCGCAGCCGCCACCCTCGGGGTGGCCACCTTGCGGGAGATCGACCCGTCCCTGCTCGACGAGGCGCTGGCGCGCCTGGACGACGACGTCGCCCGCGCACGCGTGCGACACGTCGTCACCGAGATCGACCGGGTCCGCGGGTTCGTGGACCTGCTGTCCGCGGGCAAGGTCCGCGAGGTCGGGCCGCTGATGAACGCCTCGCACGACTCCCTCCGCGACGACTACGAGGTCACCGGCACCGAGCTCGACGTCGCGGTGGACGCCGCTCGGTCCGCGGGCGCCCTCGGCGCGCGCATGACCGGCGGCGGCTTCGGCGGCTCGGCGATCGCCCTCATCGAGGTGGGTGAGGCCGACCAGGTGAGCTCCGCCGTCGAGCGGGCCTTCCGGGAGGCCGGGCTGGGCCGGCCGGCGTTCCTGGTCGCCACGGCCGCCGGACCGGCAGGCCGGGCGGACTAGCGAGCCGGCGACCTAGAGGGCCAGCACGGCCCGCACCGGCGCGTGGTCGCTCCAGCGGCCGTCATAGGTCGGTGCGCGGTCGACGGCGACCTCGGTGACCGAGCCCGCGAGGGCGGCCGAGCACCAGAGGTAGTCGATGCGCCAGCCCGCGTCGTTGTCGTAGGCGCGGCCGCGCCACGACCACCAGGTGTAGGGCCCCTCGACGTCGCCCGCGTGCGTGCGCGCGGCGTCGACCCAGCCCTGCTCACGCCAGCCGGTCAGGTGCGCCTGCTCCTGCGGCAGGAACCCGGACTTGCCCCGGTTGCCCTTCCAGTTCTTGATGTCGCGCTGGTCGTGGGCGACGTTGAGATCCCCGCCCAGCACGGCGCGGGCCTCGCGGAGCTCGGTCAGCCTCGCCGTCGCTCGGTCGAGGAACGCCAGCTTGACGTCCATCGACGGGGTGTTCGCGGTCGCGGTGTGGACGTAGGTGGAGATGACGGTGAGAGGGTCACCATCGGGTGCCACGAGGTCGCACTCGACCCAGCGGCCCACGCTCTCCCGGGGTTCGTCGGGCAGACCGAGGCGGACCGCCTGGAACGGCAGCCGGGACGCGATCGCCACCCCGGCGCGACCCGCCGCCGGTGCCTCGTGGTGCACCACGTGCCAGTCCGCGCTCAGGTGCTCGGCGAGGACCGCGGCCGGTGCGCGCACCTCCTGGAGTAGCAGCACGTCAGGGTGCGCGGACGTCAGCCACGCGCCCATGCCGCGACGGAACGCCGCCCGGATCCCGTTGACGTTGACGCTCGCGACCACCAGCGCCCGGCCGTGCGGCTCGCGCGGCTCAGACCCCACGGATCAGCGTGAGGACCGTGCTGGCGAGCTGGTCGCGATCGAGCTCGACACCCTTGCCGGCGGAGTCGACGATCGCCTGCAGCATCACACCGTCGGTGTAGGCGAGCAGGGCTCGGGTGGCGGCCTCCGCGTGCGGGTGCCCGTGCGCCGTCAGGTTCTCGACGCCGAGGGCCATCCACTCCGACAGCGCCCCACCGAGGCGCTCGGGGTAGACCAGCGTGAGCGCGAACCGTGCGCGCGTGCGCGTCATCCGGCCGGGGCGGCACAGCCGCACCGCGAACTCGGCGATGCCGCGCGAGAGGGCGGCGTCGTCGAGGTTCTCGAAGCCGCTGTGGATGTCCGTCAGGGTCGCCTGGTCGACCTCGACGAGGCGCTCGACGGCGCCGTCGAGCAGCGACTCCCGGGTGCGGAAGTAGTTGGAGGTGCTGCCGTCGGGCAGCTTCAGACGGCGGTCGACGCCGCGATGGGTGAGGGCCCTCGTACCGCCTTCTCCGATGATGGCGAGCGCGGCATCGAGCATCCGCGTACGGCGATCGAGCATGGTTGCACAGCGTACGCGCGTCAGCCGGTGCAGGCACGCCCAGCACGCCCGACACGCGAGAAGACGGTCGCCAGACCTTCCCAAATGACTACGTGAGTAGTAAGGTCGGTCGGGCGTTGCGAGCGGTGCGGGGTTGCTCGCAGCGGCAGGGGTGACTGGCGCTCGCGTCCGCTACGGGCGCGAGCGCCGCCCCCTCAGCTCGCCTGCCGGTTGTCCTGCGGCACCCGACGCGCCCACGGCCACCACACGGTACGTCCGATGTCGTGCACGAGACCGGGCACCAGCAGCGACCGCACCACGAAGGTGTCGATCAGCACGCCCACCGCCACGATGAAGGCGATCTGCAGCAGGAACAGCAGCGGGATCACCGCGAGCGCGGAGAACGTCGCAGCGAGCACCAGCCCGGCCGAGGTGATGACGCCACCGGTCACGGCCAGCCCACGCCGCACCCCCTCGCGCGTGCCGTGTTGCAGCGACTCCTCGCGCACACGCGTCATGAGGAAGATCGAGTAGTCGATGCCGAGCGCCACCAGGAACACGAACCCGTACAGCGGCACGGTCGCATCGGCCCCGGGCAGGTCCAGCACGTGGTTGAACACGATCGCCGCGAGCCCCATCGTCGCGGCGAACGACACCACGTTCGCCACCAGCAGCAGCAGCGGCGCGACGATCGCGCGCAGCAGCAGCACCAGCATGATGAAGATGACCACGAGCACGATCGGCACGATGGTGCGGAGGTCGCTCGCCGCGGTCTCCTGGGTGTCGAGGCGCTCCGCAGCCGCCCCGCCGACCAGGCTCTCCGGGTCGGCCTCGTGCGCCGCCACGCGGACGTCGGCGGCCACCCCGGTCGCCTCCTGGCTCTCGGCGCTCGCCTCGGTCACCACCTGCACGAGCACCAGGCCGTCGACGACGAGCGGCTCGGCGGGCTCGGCAGGCTCCTGACCCGGCTGACCGGCGCTGTCGCCGTCCTCGGTGAACAGGGATGCGGACGCGACCCCCTCGACCCCGGTCACGGCGTCGATGACCGCCTGCCCCGACGCCTCCGGGACGACCACCTGGATCGGCTCGACCTGCCCGACCTCGAAGTGGGCCGCGAGGACCTCCTCGCCCGCGACCGCCTCGACCTCGCCGCGGAAGACGTCGGACTCCCCCGTGCCGTCGGCGCGCAGCGTCGGCACGAACGCCGCGAGCGCGACCAGACCCAGCAGCGTCACCACCCAGACCGGGCGCGCCCGCCGCGTCACGGCGTCGGCCACCCGCTGCCACAGACCGGCCCGCTGGGGCCCGGCCACGTCGGCACCGCCGAACACCGGCCGGCGGGGCCAGAACACGGCCCGGCTGCGGGCGCCGCCGAGCAGCAGCAACGCCGGCAGCAGTGTCAGCGCGGCCAGGAACGAGGCCGCGATGCCGATCGCGGCCACCGGACCGAGGCTCGCGTTGGACCCGAGGTCCGAGAGCATCAGGCACAGCAGCCCCGCGATCACGGTGCCCGCGCTCGCCGCGATCGGCTCGAGCGAGGCGCGCCAGGCCGCGCGCATCGCCGCACCCGGGTGGCGATGGCGTGTCAGCTCCTCGCGATAGCGCGCGACCAGCAGCAGCGAGTAGTCCGTCGCTGCACCGATCACCAGGATCGACAGGATGCCCTGGCTCTGCCCGTTCAGCTGCAGCACGTCGTTGCCGGCCAGCGGCTTGATCACCAGCGCCGCGAGGCACAGCGCGAAGACCGACGTCAGGATCACCGCGAACGGCAGCACGGGCGAGCGGTAGACGATCACGAGGATGACCAGCACGACCACCAGGGCCACGGCGAGCAGGATGCCGTCGATGCCGCCGAACGCCGAGACGAGATCGGCCACGAACCCGCCGGGGCCGGTGACCCACGCCGTCATCGCGGCGTCGTCGAGTGCGTTCGGCGCCTCGGCGCGGATCGCCTCGACGACGGCGATGCTCACCCGGTCCTCCTCCTCACCGACCAGCCGGTCGGCCTCGGACCCGTCGATCGAGACCGGGATCAGCAGCGCCTCACCGTCTTCGGACGGCACCGCCACGACGGGGCCGGTCAGCACGTCGGCGACCAGCTCACCGCCCGGCAGCTCGAGGTCGCCGATGCTCTCGGCGAAAGCCTGGCCGGCGCCGAGCTGCTCCTCGGTGAGCGCCGCGTCGTCGTCGGAGGTGACCACGACGAGAGCGGGCAGCGTGTCGGTCTGGGTGAACTCGGAGGCACGATCACCCGCGCGGGTCGACTCCGCGCTCGCCGGGAGGAAGGCGGAGGAGTCGTTCTCCTGGACCTGCGAGAGCGTGCCCTGCGCCATGCCCCCGAACGCGGCGATCGCGAGCCACCCCAGGATGGCGACGACCACGAACAGCCAGCGGGCCGTACCGCGGCTGCGCGTGGCCTCTCCATCGCGATGACGCGGTTGACCCTCAGAATCACTCAGCACGCTGAGTATTTTCTCACCTGCACCCCGGTCGGGCAAGTCAGGGCAGAATGCCAGGGGTGAGCACACCGACGCAGCCCGATCACGGGGTCGGTGTCGGACCGGAGGCGTGGCCCACGGGGCGGCTCCTGTCAGCCGCGGCCCGCCGCATGGAGAACGAGTGGAACGCCTACCTGGCGCGGTGGCACCTCAACCATGCCTCGTTGCCCGCGCTGGCGATCCTGCTGGCCCGCCCGCTCTCCCAGCGCGACCTGGCGGCTGCGCTGGGCGTCACGGAGCAGACGACGAGCCGGATCGTGGCCGGGCTCGAGCGGAACGGGTACGTCACCCGGCAGCGGCTGCCCGACGACCGCAGGGTGCGGCTCCTCGCCGCCACCGGCGAGGGTGCAGCTGTGATGCACCAGCTCACCGCGGCCGGGTCGGTCGACTCGATCGTCGAGCACGGCCTCAGCGCCGAGGAGGAGGCGACGCTGCGGCGGCTGCTGATGCGCTTCCTGTGACGGTGTCGGCGGCTCGTGGCAGCATCGACGGATGCGACTCACACTCGAGATCGACCTCGACACCCTTGGTCCCGACGCCGCCGCTGAAGCCGGACGAGCCTTGCGCTACTGGGCCGGCGCGCTCGGCCAGATGGACCTCACCGCACCCGCCGCGTTCCCCCTGATGGACTCGAGCTACCAGGAGATCGGGAGCATCGCCGTCGAGAGTGCGGGAGTGACGCCGGAGCGGGACGTCAAGGCGCACCTGCACAGCTACCTCCAACGGCAGCACGAGGCGCTGCTGTGGAAGATCGACGGGCTCGGCGAGCGCGACGCCCGGTGGCCGATGACCGCCACCGGGACCAACCTGCTGGGCCTGATCAAGCACGTCGCCACCGTCGAGGCCGAGTACTTCGGGCTCGTGTTCGACCGGCCGTTCCCCGAGGTCATGCCCTGGTCCGCCGAGGACGCCGAGGACAACGCCGACATGTGGGCCGCGCCGGAGGAGTCGATCGAATCGGTGCGGGAGTTCGCCGTGCGCGTCTGGGCGCACGCCGACGACACGATCGAGGCGCTCGGTCTTGACGCCCGGGGCCACGTGCCGTGGTGGGGCGACCGGGGGGATGTGACGCTCGGGCAGGTGCTCGTGCACGTGGTGGCGGAGGTCGCCAGGCATGCCGGCCACGCCGACATCGTGCGCGAGCTGATCGACGGCGCGGCCGGGCTGAGCACCCGGATCTCGAACCTCCCCGAAGGTGATGCGCAGTGGTGGGCCGACTACGTCGAGAAGCTCAAGCAGGTCGCGAGCGCCGCCCGCTGACCACCCCGCACCCCGATTTCACCGCACTTCCGACCGACGTCCGATTTCACCGCACTTTCGACCGACGTCCGATTTCACCGCACTGTCGACGTACGTCCGGTTTCACCGCACCTTGACCCAGGTAGACGTCGGCGCACGCGGGAGATCCGACGTGCATCACCACGTGGGTGAGATCTGGATCGGGACGAAAGTGCGGTGAAATCTGGAACGGGTCGACAGTGCGGTGAAACCGTCAGGAGGAGTGGCGCCGCTCCGCGGCGTCGACGGCGTTCTTGAACAGCATCGCGATCGTGGTCGGGCCGACACCGCCCACGCGGGGCGTGATCGCACCGGCGACCTCCGCGCAGCGCTCGTCGACGTCGGGCAGCAGCCGCTTGCCCTCGTACCGGACGCCACCGCCCACGACCGTCACGCCAGGCGTGAGGTGCTCGGGCTGCAGGATCCCGGGAACACCGACCGCCGCGATGACGATCTCGGCGCGGCGCGTGTAGTCGGCCCAGTTCGGCACACCGGTGTGGACCACCGTGACCGCCGCGTTGGCCGTGGCGCGCTTCTGCGAGAGCAGCAGCGCGAGCGGGCGGCCGAGCGTGGTGCCGCGACCCAGGATCACCACGTCACGCCCCGCGACGGGAATCTCGTGGTGGGCGAGCAACGCCTCGATCCCCGCCGGCGTGCACGGCACCGGGCCGGGCATGCCGAGCGCGAGACGACCCATGTTCACCGGGTGCAGGCCGTCGACGTCCTTGTCCGGGTCGAGCTCGAGGAGCGCGGCGTCGAAGTCGATCTGCGGCGGCGTGGGGTGCTGGATGAGCACGGCGTCCACCTCGGAGGCCTCGTTCATCTCGCGGATCGCCGCGATGACGTCGGACTGCGTGGCCTCCTGCGGCAGGTGGATGTGAGGCGAGGCCAGCCCCAGCTCCCCGGCCTTCTCCTGCTTCATCCGGATGTAGCCGGCGCTGGCCGAGTCGTCACCCACGAGGATGGTGCCCAGACCCGGCTGGTGACCGGCCGCCGTCAGGGCCTCGATGCGAGGACCGAGCCCGGCGAGGACCGCCTCGGCGACCGGCTTGCCCGGCAGCAGACGGGCGCTCACTGCTGCAGGCCCTCGTACAGCGGGAACGCCTCGGTCAGCGTCGCGACGCGGGCGCGGGCGGCCTCGATGTCGGCCCCCTGCCCCTCGCGCAGCACGCCGGCGATGATGTCGGCGACCTCGGTGAACTCGGCGTCGCCGAAGCCGCGGCTGGCCAGCGCCGGGGTGCCGATCCGCAGACCGGAGGTGACCCGCGGCGGGCGCGGGTCGAACGGCACCGCGTTGCGGTTGACCGTGATCCCGGCGGCGTGCAGGAGGTCCTCGGCCTGCTGCCCGTCGAGCGGGCTGTTGCGCAGATCGACCAGCACGAGGTGCACGTCGGTGCCGCCGGTCAGCACCGAGACGCCCGCCTCGGTCACGGCCGGGTCCATGAGCCGCTCGGCGATGATCTTGGCGCCGCTGAGGGTGCGCTGCTGCTTCTCCTTGAACTGCTCGCTCGCCGCGACCTTGAGCGCGACCGCCTTCGCGGCGATGACGTGCATGAGCGGGCCGCCCTGCTGACCGGGGAACACCGCGGAGTCGAGCTTCTTGCCCCAGGTCTCGGCGTCGCGCGCGAGCAGCAGGCCGGAGCGGGGGCCGCCGAGCGTCTTGTGCACGGTCGTGGACACCACGTCGGAGTGGGGCACGGGTGAGGGGTGCAGACCGGCGGCGACCAGCCCGGCGAAGTGGGCCATGTCGGTCCACAGCAGCGCGCCGACCTCGTCGGCGATGGAGCGGAACGCCTCGAAGTCGAGGTGCCGCGGGTAGGCGGACCAGCCCGCGATGATCACCTGCGGCTGCGCCTCGATCGCGGCGGCGCGCAGCGCGTCGTACTCCACGCGGTGGCTCTGCTCGTCGACGCCGTAGGCGTGGACCTCGTAGAGCTTGCCGGAGAAGTTGATCTTCATGCCGTGCGTGAGGTGTCCGCCGTGCGCCAACGACAGCCCGAGGATGCGGTCCCCCGGCTTGGCGATCGCGTGCAGCACGGCCGCGTTGGCGGTCGCACCCGAGTGCGGCTGCACGTTGGCGTAGTCGGCGCCGAACAGCGACTTGGCCCGCTCGATCGCGAGGTTCTCGGCGATGTCGACCTGCTCGCAGCCGCCGTAGTAGCGCTTGCCGGGATAGCCCTCGGCGTACTTGTTGGTGAGCACGCTGCCCTGCGCCTGCAGGACCGCGCGGGGAACGAAGTTCTCGCTCGCGATCATCTCGAGCGTGTCGCGCTGCCGGGTGAGCTCACCCTCGAGGACAGCGGCGATCTCGGGGTCGACGTCGGCGAGCGGTGCGTCGGGATGGGGGTGGCTCATGGCACTTCCTCCGTGTGACTGGGCGGGTTTCCGTGGCGATCTGCGGCCCAGGCGGGCGACCTCAGATCAAGCGTGGAACCGTCGCTCCCCGGTGGTGCACCACCTTCGCCAGTCGCGACGCCCCGAGCCTACCCTGATCGAGCCAGGTCCCACCAAGCCCGACGGCGATGCTCACGACTGCTGGGACGCCGTCGTCCCGCTCGTCTCGGCCGGGCCGCTCAGCGCGGCTCGGCGCCGCCGTCGTCGTCGCCCGAGTCCTCGGTCTCGTCGTCGACCTCGGCCTCGCCGAGGATCTTGCGCAGATAGGCGTAGGTGAGGTCGCCGGCGTTCTGGTCGTACTGGTGCTCGAACCCGTGCTTGGCGTAGAGCGAGAGGTTCTGCTTGGAGTCCTGGCCCGTGAAGACCCAGACCTCCTTGGTGTCCTCCGGGAGGTAGGTCAGCACCGACATCAGCAGCTTGGTGCCGATGCCCTGCCCCTGCAGGTCCGGCACCACGGCCAGCCGGCCGAGCAGCGCCCGGTCCTCCTCGAGGCCGACGCGCACGGACCCGATCATCCGGGTGCCCATCCAGGCGGCGAGCGTGACCACGTCGGGTCGGGCCAGGTCGGCGCGCAGCTCGTCGAGGGTCTGCGTGAGGGCGGGGATGTGCGGGTCGTCGTACAGCTGCGCCTCCGTGACGAAGGCAGCGCGACGCACGGTGAGCAGCTCACCCGCGTCGCCGTCCTCGACGACGTCGATCCTCAGCTCGATCTCGGCCATGCGCAGCATCCTTTCATCTCCGCGCGGCCCCTGGGCCGATCAGCGCGCCGTGGCGGCGATCGCCTACCCTCGCCGGGTGAGCAGCATCGATCCGAGCACCCACTGGGTCCTCACCCTGTCTTGTCCGGACCGCCCCGGCATCGTGCACGCCGTCACCGGTGCGCTGGCCGGGCTGGGCGGGAACATCACCGAGTCGCAGCAGTTCGGCGACCCGGGTACCGGTCTGTTCTTCATGCGGGTGCAGGTGGAGTCGGCCGCGCCGCGCACCGAGCTCGTGGCCGCGCTGACGGCGGTCGGCTCGGAGTTCGCCATGACCTGGCAGCTGGACGTGGTCGGGCGCCCGGTGCGCACCCTCGTGCTCGTCTCGACGACGGCGCACTGCCTCACCGACCTGCTGTTCCGGCAGCGCTCGAACCGGTTGCCGATCGAGATCGCGGGCGTCGTCTCCAACCACACCGATCTCGCCCCGATCGCCGCGTTCTACGACGTGCCGTTCCACCACGTGCCGGTCACCAAGGCCACCAAGGACGCGGCCGAGGACCGGCTGCTGGGCCTCGTGGAGGAGCTCGACGTCGAGCTCGTGGTGCTCGCCCGGTACATGCAGATCCTCTCGGACCGCGTCTGCACCGAGCTCGCCGGCCGCGTGATCAACATCCACCACTCGTTCCTGCCCTCGTTCAAGGGCGCGCGCCCGTACGCGCAGGCCCACGACCGGGGCGTGAAGCTGATCGGGGCGACCGCGCACTACGCGACCGCCTCGCTCGACGAGGGCCCGATCATCGAGCAGGACGTCGAGCGCGTCAGCCACGCCGACGCCGTCGACGACCTCGTCGGGCTCGGGCAGGACGTCGAGCGGCGCGTCCTGGCCCGCGCGGTGCGGTGGCACGCCGAGCATCGCGTCCTGCTCGACGGGCACCGCACCGTCGTCTTCCGCTGACCGCTTTCAACACGATTCCGAACACCCCGCGGTTTCAACACGATCCCGGACAGGGCACGGTGTCAACACCGTCCCGCCCCGTCCGGAATCGTGGTGAACCGGTCAGGGGCGGGGCTCCCACACGCCGTCGACGCGGCGCGCGAGGCGCCAGGGGTTGTCGTCGCGCAGCGCCGGCGGCAGCAGTGCCTGCGGCACGTCCTGGTAGGCGACGGCACGGCCGAAGCGCTGCACCGCCGCGGTGCCCACGGACGTGCCGGCGATCGTCGTCGCCGGGTAGGGGCCGCCATGCTGCATCGCGTAGGTGACCGCGACGCCGGTGGGCCAGTCGTTCCAGACGAGGCGCCCGGACAACGTCGAGAGCACGTCGACCAGCTCGCCGGCGAGCGCCTCGTCCGGCTCGCCGTGGACGGTCGCGGTCAGCTGCCCGTCGAACCCCTCGACCACGGGGACGAGGTCCGCCGGGTCCTCGTACTCGACGACGAGGGAGACCGGTCCGAAGCACTCCTCGCGCAGCCGGTCGACCTCGGCGAACCGATCGATGCCGACGGCGAGCAGCGTCGGCGTGGGCGTGGCACCGGTGGAGCCGTCGACGACGACCCGCACCCCCTCGACGCCGCGGAGCTCCTGGAGGCCGTGGGCATAGCCCTCGGCGATGCGGTCGTTGAGCATGGGTGCCGCGGAGACCTCCGACAGCGCCTGCCCGGCTGCCTCGAGCACCGCAGACCCCGCGGGGGCGAGCAGGATCCCGGGGCTGGTGCAGAACTGACCCACGCCGAGCGAGAGCGAACCGGCGTAGCCGGTGCCGATCTCGGCACCGCGCGCCGCTGCGGCCGCCGGCGTCACCACCACGGGGTTGACGCTGCCCAGCTCGCCGTAGAAGGGGATCGGCACCGGGCGGGCGACCGCGAGGTCGAACAGCGCGCGGCCGGCACCGATCGAGCCCGTGAAGGCGCCCGCACGGATCGCCGGGTGCTGGATCAGCGCGACACCGGCGTCGAAACCGTGCACGAGGCCGAGCCCACCAGGGGCACCTGCCTCGGCGAGGGCACCGGCGACGATCTCGGCGACCGCCACCGACAGCCGCGGGTGGCCGGGATGCGCCTTGACGACGACCGGGCAGCCCGCCGCGAGCGCGGACGCGGTGTCGCCGCCTGCGACGCTGAACGCGAACGGGAAGTTGCTGGCGGAGTACACCGCGACCGGCCCGAGCGGGACGGTCACGCGCCGGATGTCCGGACGCGCCACGGGACGCCAGTCCGGGTCGGCGTGGTCGATCGTGGCATCCCACACCGCGCCCGACTCCACCTCAGCCGCGAGCAGCTCGAGCTGGCCGGTGGTCCGGCTCAGCTCGCCCGCCAGCCGGCCCTCGGGCAGGTGCGACTCCTCCTGCGCCAGCGGCACCAGGGCCTCACGCTGCGCCTCCAGGGCCTGCGCGGCGGCCCGCAGCCACCCGGCTCGCTCGCCGGGACCGGCGGCCGCCATCGGGCCGGCCGCCCGGGCGGCAGCGGCGACGATCGCGTCCAGCTCGGCGGTGGTGGTCTCGGCAGGGGTGGTGATGTGCGTCAAGACGTCTCCGTGGTCGATCGGCCAGGGCAGGCGGCGGTCAGTATCCGGGCGGGTTCTGCCCGGGAGGCGTGGTCCCGGGAGGTGTGAAGCCCGGCGGGACGCCGCCCGAGCCGTAGCCGAGCTGCGCCGCCTCGGCCTTCTTGGCCTTGTTCATGTCGATGAGGCCGCGGATCGCGATCACGATACCGATCAGGGCGAAGTACCACGGCACGAAGTACCGGTCGCCCGGCTCGGCCATCGAGTAGCTGACCACCGTGATCACGATCGCCGCGACGAAGAGCCCCAGGCCGATCCAGATCGAGCGCCTGCCGCCGGAAGCCTGGTTCTGCGCCAACGCGGCCTGCGCGCTTCCGGGAGCGGTGGAGCCGAAGGCACCGGGGGCCGCCGTGCCGTAGGGGTTCTGGTCCGCGGCGCCGTAGGCGGGCTGGGGCGGTGTCCCGTAGTCGGCTATCGGGTTCGTGCCGTAGCCGCCGGCCTGGTCGCCGGACGCCGGGGTGCCGTAGCCGCTCGCGGGCTGCGCGGCGTCGTCGACCCAGAAGGTCCAGCCGTTCGGCGCCGGCGGCCACGAGGGGTCGGGCTGCCAGTCGGAGGTGGGGACGAAGTTCGGCGGGACGTTCCATCCCGGGGGTGCGTTGAATCGCTGGGCCATGGCCGACAGGCTAGACCCGGAGACGACCTCGACATGCTTCCGGTGCAGGGAAGAACTTCCCTCGCCCGTGCCTGCGGCGTACCGTGGGGTCATGCGCGCGATCGTCACGACGACGCCGGAACCACTCCGGCGCCGTCACGGCATGCGCTGACACCGCACGCACCGCACAGCCCCGGAGCCATCGGCCCGGGGCGTTTTCGTGTCCTGGGCTCCCCAGACCAGGAGACGACACCATGCACCACGACCACCGCGACCTCGCCCGCGACATGGGTCTGATCGCCGGCGACCCGCTCGTCGGCGCGGGCCTGCCGCTCTGGCTACCCGCCGGCGCAGTGATCCGTCACGAGCTCGAGGGCCTCGGCCGTGAGACGGCCCTCGCGACCGGCTGCAGCCCCGTCTACTCGCCCGTGCTCGGCAAGCGGGCGCTCTTCGAGCGCTCCGGGCACTGGGACAAGTTCGCCGACGACATGTTCCCCGCGATGGCCATGGGCGGACCCGACGCCGAGGACCTCGTGCTGCGCCCCGCCAACTGCCCGCACCACGCCATGCTCTACGCGGCCGAGCAGCACAGCTACCGCGACCTGCCGATCCGCTACCACGAGCTGGCGCCCATGTTCCGGGCGGAGCGATCCGGTGTGGTCTCCGGGCTGAGCCGGGTGCGCCAGATCAACCTCGACGACACCCACGTCTTCGCCCGCACGGCGCAGATCGGTGACGAGGTCGCGCTCGCGCTCGCCGCCGGCCTCGACGTGCTGGGCACCCTCGGCGTCGAGGTCTCCCACGTCCGGTTGTCGCGTCGTGACGACGGCGACCGCTGGCTCGGCGAGCCCGAGCGCTGGGCCGATGCCGAGAGCCAGCTACGAGAGGCGACCTCCGCCGTCGACCTGGCCGGGCGTGGCATCGACCTCCAGGAGGTCGCCGGGGAGGCCGCGTTCTACGGGCCCAAGCTCGACGTCCAGGTCCGCGACGCAGCGGGCCGCGAGGAGACCATCTCCACCGTGCAGCTCGACTTCGGTCAGCCGGAGCGGTTCGACCTCACCTGCATCGGTCCGGACGGCGGTCGCGAGCGGGTGGTGATGATCCATCGAGGGCTCATCGGGTCGATGGAGCGGATGGTCGCGCTGCTGCTCGAGGTGCACGACGGCCGGCTCCCGATCTGGTTGGCGCCCGTCCAGGTGTGCGTGCTGCCGGTCTCCGAGGCCCACGAGCCCGCGGCAGCCGGCGCCGCGTCGCGGCTGGCCGCCGCCGGGCTCCGGGTCCGGGTCGAGAGCGGCGGCTCGCTGGGGCGTCGGCTGCGCGCCTCACGACGACGGCGTGACGCGCTGCTCGCCGTCCTCGGGTCGACCGAGGCCGCGGGTGACAGCCTGGCCGTGCACGACCCGGCGACCGACTCACGTGCCGCGATCGCCGTCGACGAGCTGCGGAACCGGCTGCTCGCCGCCGTCGAGGGCCGTCGGCCGCGGGTCGAGCTGTGCTGATGGGCGTCGGCGCGATCCCCACAGCACCCCACCGATCACGAGCACGCCACCGAGCACCTCGGGCACGGCCGGCCGCTCGCCGAGCACCAGCCACGCCGTGGTGATGCCTGCGACCGGCACGAGCATCGAGAACGGCGCGACCACACCCGCCGGGTGCCGTGCCATCAGCCACACCCAGACACCGGACCCGACGATGGTCCCGACGAGCACCGTGTAGGCGAGGCCGAGCCACGCCGGCACGGCTGCGGCCTCGGTCGCTGTGCGCAGCGACTCGGTGATGCGGTCGGGACCTTCCACCAGCAGCGACAGCACCAGCATCGGGACCGGCGGCACGACCGACATCCACAGGGTCAGGCGCAGCGGCCTGGGCGCGACCGCCTTCCGCATGGCCAGGTTGCCCAACGCCCAGCCGAGACCGCCGAGAACCACGAGCCAGAACGGCAGCCAGGCCGAGATCCCGGCGCGCGAGACCCCGACGAGGCCGAGGCCCACCGCGGCGACCGCGACGCCCAGAGCCGCGCGCGCACCGACCCGCTCCCTCAGCAGCAGCGCACCCAGCACGACGGTGAACGGTGCTGACGACTGCAGCACCAGCGAGGCCAGACCGGTGGGGAACCCCGCCGCCATGCCCAGGTACAGGCCGACGAACTGCAGCGTCCCGAAACCGAGGCCGTAACCGATCAGCCACCGCAGCGGCACCTGCGGCCGGGGCACGAGCAGCACGGTCGGGATCGCGATCACCGCGAACCGGAGCGCGACGAGGAACAGCGGTGGGAACTGCTCGAGCGAGAGGTGGATCGCGAGGAAGTTGACGCCCCACATCACCGCGACGGCGACGGCGAGCAGTGCGTGGCGGACCGGCATGCGCTCAGCCTCGTCGACGTGGCGGTGTAGGACCAGCGACTTATTCTGCAGCGTCCCTGTAGGTTCCCTTCATGGAAGTTCGGCATCTGGAGCTGCTCCGCGAGCTGTCCGTGCGCGGCTCGGTCACCGCCGTCGCGGCCGCGACATTCAGGACGCCCTCCGCGGTGTCGCAACAGCTGCGCACCGCAGAACGCGAGCTCGGGGTCGCGCTCGTCGAGCCGGTCTCGCGCGGGATCCGGCTGACGGCGCCCGGCCAGCTGCTCGCCGACGGCGCCGACGACGTCCTGCGCGCTCTCGCCGAGCTGCAGGCGCGCCTGGACGCCGGGATCGGACGGCCACGAGGGCGGGTCGCGATCGGGACGCTCCCGAGCGCGGGCGAGGCACTGCTGCCCGAGCTCGTCAGGAGGTTGCGCGACACCGAGATCGAGCTCGACATCGACGACTTCGATCTCGCCGAGGCCGACTACGCCAATCGCACGCTCGACGCCGACGTGGTGATCGCGCACAGTCTCACCGGCGACGTCCCGGCCGGCGCCGAGGCGCTGACCGCTCGCGTGCTGGCACGCGAGCCGATCGACGTCGCCCTGCCTGCCGAGCACCCGTTGGCGGCACGCGCGGTGCTGACACCGGCGGACCTCATCGGCACGTCATGGATCGGGGTGCCGGTCGGGTACCCGTTCGACAGCATCCTCGTGGCGGTCGAGACCGTGACCGGGTGCGTGCTCCCCCGCTCGATCCGGCTGCGTGACAACCGGCTCGTCGAGTCGTTGGTGGCAGCCGGCCAAGGATTGGCACTGCTGCCCCGGTTCACCACCCGGCCGCGACCAGGGATGGCGATCCGCCCGCTCACCGGCGTCCCGGTCGTGCGCAGCGTCGTCGCCGTGGCGCGACCCGACCGGCTCGCCCGCCTCGCCGTCCGGCACGTCGTCGAGGAGCTCGCCGCCATCGGCGGCGACCTCAGCGCCAGCTCACCCGAGCCCGCCGGGTGAGCGCGGCACCGTCTCAGATCAGGCCGAGACCCTTGACGGCGTCGCGCTCCTCGCCGAGCTCGGCGACCGAGGCGTCGATGCGGCCGCGGGAGAACTCGTCGATCTCCAGACCCTGGACGATCTCCCAGGCGCCGCCGACCGAGCGGGCCGGGAACGAGGAGATCAGACCCTCGGGCACCCCGTAGGAGCCGTCGGAGGGCAGCGCGACCGAGGTCCAGTCGCCCTCGGGGGTGCCGTTGACCCAGTCGTGGACGTGGTCGATCGCCGCGTTGGCCGCCGACGCCGCCGACGACGCCCCGCGCGCCTCGATGATGGCCGCGCCACGCTTGGCGACGGTCGGGATGAAGGTGTTCTCGAGCCAGTCCTGGTCGTTCACGACGTCCGCGGCGGGCTTCCCCGCCACCGTGGCGTGGAAGATGTCCGGGTACTGGCTGGCGGAGTGGTTGCCCCAGATCGTCAGCTGCTTGATGTCGTTGACCGTGGTCCCGGTCTTGGCCGCGAGCTGGCTGAGCGCCCGGTTGTGGTCGAGACGGGTCATCGCGGTGAAGCGCTCCGCCGGCACGTCCGGCGCGTGCTGCTGGGCGATCAGCGCGTTGGTGTTGGCCGGGTTGCCGACGACCAGGACGCGGACGTCCTCGGCGGCGCCGGCGTTGATCGCCTCGCCCTGCGGCTTGAAGATGCCACCGTTGGCCTCGAGCAGGTCGGCGCGCTCCATGCCCGGGCCGCGGGGGCGGGCGCCCACGAGCAGAGCGATGTTGGTGCCCTCGAAGCCGGCGGCGGGGTTGTCCGCGATGTCGATGCCGGCGAGCAGCGGGAAGGCGCAGTCGTCGAGCTCCATCGCGGTGCCCTCGGCAGCCTTGACCGCCTGCGGGATCTCCAGGAGGCGGAGCTTCACGGGCGTGTCCGGACCGAGCAGCTGACCGGAGGCGATCCGGAACAGCAGCGCGTAGCCGATCTGACCGGCGGCGCCGGTGACGGTCACGGTGACGGGGGCGGTGCTCATGGGTGTGTCATCCCGTTCTCGGCTCGTGGGGCGTCCTGCGCCGGTTCGCGAGCCGTTGAGGTCAGCCTGCTCTTGATGCGGCCCATCCTGCCACTTGCCGCGATGTCCGCTCGCGCCCACCTCCCCTCCCCCTCACCTCACCCACCCCTCCCCGGTTCGAGGTAAACGCCGACCCTCCGGAGGCGGCCAATTACCTCGAACCGGCATAGGGGTGAGGGTCGCGGGACCCGGCGGCACCGCATCCACCCCTCCCCGGTTCGAGGTAAACCCACCGTCCCGCGGCCCCCGATTACCTCGACCCGGCAGAGGTGGTGGCGGACGCGGGGGTGGAGCGGCGGTCGCAGAGCCGGTAGCCGGCGCAGACCTGGTCCATGTAGGCAGCGGGCGCGAGACGCCAGCCGACCAGATCGATGTGCAGCACCACGTCACCGGCCAGGGAGACGGCGTTGGCCCGAAGATTGTCATCGGCGACGGCGAGGCCCCAGCGGTGGGCTGCGCCGTCGATCTCCACGACCAGGCCGTTGCGCCAGCGCACATCGAGGTAGACGGTGCCGCGCGGGCCGTGTCGGATCACCTGACGGTCCGGTTCGGGAAGCCCGCGTGCCCGGCAGGCTCCGGCGAAGTCGAGCTCACCCAGGGACTGGGCGCCGTCAGCGACATCGGCAGCGACGAGGCTGATGAAGGCGCGTCGATTCCTGCCCCGCGCCGCCCGATTCGCCTCGACCAGGTCCCGGCCGCTCACCAGTCGTTGCTGCACCGGCATGCAGAGGACCAGCGCCGCCTGTCGGTCCGAGGCAGCCCAGTGCGCAGCTCGGATGGCAGCGATCGCCGGTCGGGTTCGAGGGATCCCCGCCGTCGTGGTCTCGTGGGGCACACGCCGGATGATCTTGTGGATGCGAACACCCTCGACGGGTTCGACGTCGTGGCTGTGCAGCACCGAGACGTGCACGTCCGACTCGTTGAAACCGGTCATGCCGTCGGCCTCCAGGGCCGACACGCCGTCGAGCTGGGCAATCCGCTCGCCGACCTCCCAGATCGCGCGCCAGCGCAACGCCTGCGTGTCGAGCTCGCCGGTATGCAGCGACACCGTCTGGCGGCCCCACAGCCGCCAGCGCTCCGCCCGGACCTCGCGGCGAACCATTCGATCGTCGATGCCGAGCGCTCTGAGACGTCGCCTCGACAACGCACCGCCGAAACGGCGCGCCACCGCCCGCGCCGAGCGCCGTCGCTCCGCCGTCGTCGCTGTCATGGATCCGCAGCATGCGCCGCCTCGATCGGACCTCGCCGGTCGAGCGGGGGGTGCTGTGGATCCAGATGCATCAGGCCGCACCTGTGGACAGCAGCCCTGCCGCCCTCGTCGTCACCCCTTCCCCCGGGCGGTCGAGGTAATCCCCGACCACGCGAAGGCCCCCGATTACCTCGACCGGGGCGGGGTCGGGGGGCCCTCCGCCGTGTCGAGGTAATCCGGGACCTCGCGGAGGCTGCCGATTACCTCGAACGGGGTGGGGGTGGGCGCGAGCGGAGGCGGGTGGGGGGCGGGGTCGGGGGCGGAGGCGGGGCCGGTGGCAGGGTAGAACCGGGGGCTCAGTGACCTGTCACACGGCAGGATGGGGAGCGACTGTCAGCTCGCACCGATATCTTGATATCAAGACATCAGCGAGAATCTCGGAAACGGAGCACCGGTGCCTGAATCGACGATCATCTACACCTACACGGACGAGGCGCCTGCGCTCGCGACAGCGTCGCTGCTGCCGATCGTCACCTCCTTCACCCACCAGGCGGGTGTCGAGATCGAGACCCGCGACATCTCGCTCGCCGGCCGCATCCTGGCCTCCTTCCCGGAGGCCCTGACGGCGGAGCAGCAGATCCCCGACGCGCTCGCCGAGCTGGGCGACCTCGCGAAGACCCCCGAGGCGAACATCATCAAGCTGCCGAACATCTCGGCCTCGATCCCGCAGCTGAAGGCCGCGATCGCGGAGCTGCAGGCGCTCGGCTACGCGCTCCCGAGCTACCCGGACGAGGTCGTCACGGAGCAGGACAAGGCCGTGCGCGCCGCCTACGACAAGGTCAAGGGCTCCGCCGTCAACCCGGTGCTGCGCGAGGGCAACAGCGACCGTCGTGCACCCGCCTCCGTGAAGGCCTACGCGCGCAAGCACCCGCACTCGATGGGTGCGTGGACACCCGACTCGAAGACGAACGTGGCGACGATGGGCGCCGATGACTTCGCCAGCAACGAGAAGTCGATCGTGATGCCCGCCGAGGACACCCTGCGCGTGGAGCACACCGCCGCCGATGGCACCGTGACCGTGCTCAAGGAGGCGATCCCGGTGCTCGCCGGCGAGGTCGTGGACGCCTCCGTGCTCGAGGTCGCCGCGCTCCAGCGCTTCCTCACCGAGCAGATCGAGCGCGCCAGGTCCGAGGCCGTGCTGTTCTCGATCCACCTCAAGGCCACGATGATGAAGGTCAGCGACCCGATCATCTTCGGCCACGTGGTCCGCGCCTTCCTGCCCGAGGTCTTCGCGACCTACGGCGCCACCCTGGCCGAGGCCGGCCTGTCCCCCAACGACGGGCTGGGCGCGATCCTCGCCGGCCTCGAGGGTCACCCGCAGCAGCAGGAGATCACGGCAGCGATCACCCAGGGGATCGCCGACGGTCCCGCGCTCGCCATGGTCGACTCCGACCGCGGCATCACGAACCTGCACGTCCCCTCGGACGTCATCGTCGACGCCTCGATGCCCGCCATGATCCGCACCTCGGGCCACATGTGGGGCCCGGACGGCGAGGAGGCCGACACCCTCGCGGTGCTCCCGGACTCCTCCTACGCCGGGATCTACCAGGTCGTCATCGACGACTGCCGCGCCAACGGCGCCTTCGACCCGACCACCATGGGTTCGGTCCCGAACGTGGGCCTGATGGCGCAGAAGGCCGAGGAGTACGGCAGCCACGACAAGACGTTCGAGATGGCCACCGACGGCGTCGTGCGGGTGCTCGACTCCTCGGGCGCCGTGCTGATCGAGCACGCCGTCAGCGCCGGCGACATCTGGCGCGCCTGCCAGACCAAGGACGCCCCGATCCGCGACTGGGTCAAGCTCGCGGTGACCCGGGCCCGTGCTACCGGCGCCCCCGCCGTGTTCTGGCTCGACGAGAGCCGCGCGCACGACGCCAACCTCATCGCCAAGGTGGAGGTCTACCTGACCGACCACGACGTGACCGGGCTCCAGATCGAGATCATGCCGCCCGTCGAGGCGATCGCGTTCTCCCTCGAGCGGATCCGGCGCGGCGAGGACACGATCTCGGTGACCGGCAACGTGCTCCGCGACTACCTCACCGACCTGTTCCCCATCCTCGAGCTGGGCACCAGCGCCAAGATGCTCTCCGTGGTGCCGCTGATGAACGGTGGTGGCCTCTTCGAGACCGGCGCCGGCGGCTCCGCTCCCAAGCACGTGCAGCAGCTCGTCAAGGAGAACTACCTGCGCTGGGACAGCCTCGGTGAGTTCCTCGCGCTCGCGGTGAGCCTCGAGCACATGGCGCAGACCACGAGCAACCCGCGCGCCCAGGTGCTGGCCGACACGCTCGACCGGGCCACCGGCACGCTGCTGGACGAGAACAAGTCGCCCGCTCGCAAGGTCGGCCAGATCGACAACCGCGGCAGCCACTTCTACCTCGCGCTGTACTGGGCGCAGGAGCTGGCCGCGCAGACCGAGGACCCGGAGCTCGCCGCCCTGATGTCCTCGGTCGCGGAGTCGCTGGCGAGCAACGAGCAGACGATCGTCGAGGAGCTTCTCGCGGTGCAGGGCGCGCCCGCCGACATCGGTGGCTACTACCGCCCCGACGCGGCCAAGGTCGATGCCGTGATGCGCCCGTCCGCCACGCTCAACGGGATCCTCGCGACCCTGGGCTGAGCACGAGGCGGCGCCGCGCGCGCCGGCCCCAGGGCCGCCGTCGGGAATCATGTCCGACGGCGGCCCTCGCCATGAGCGGACCTGGTCGTCCTCGGCTCCCACTCAGGTGGGGATGCAAGGATGCTCCGCGGCCCCGCACCCGAGCAGAGGATCCCCATGACCGCGCACCCCCAGCAGGCCGAGCTGTCCGCGCAGCCTCAGCAGGCCGAGCTCGACCCCGACGTCTTCGACCAGCCGGCCCCGGAGCCCTCGTTGCTCCCCCGCGTGGCCGCCGAGCTGCTCGGCACCTTCGTGCTCGTGACGGCGATCATCGTGACCGCGGCCTTCGGCTCGATCGCTGCCGCCTCGACGCCGCTGCACATCGCTCTGGCAGGCGGCCTCGCGCTGACCGCCATGGTCGCGGCGTTCGGGTCGGTCTCGGGCGCACACCTCAACCCCGCGGTCAGCCTCGGCGCCGCCGTCGCGGGCCGGTTGAGCTGGGGCGACCTGGTTCCCTACATCGTCGCGCAGACCCTGGGCGCCGTGGGTGCGGGTGGCCTGCTCATGCTGCTCACGCCGGCAGCGCTGCCCGCCGCACTGGGCATGTCCGACTCGCGAGGCTTCGTCAGCGGGACCGCCAACGGCTTCGGCGACCACTCCCCCATCGCCACGATCTCCGGCGGCCAGGTCACGTTCTCGACGGCGCAGGCGCTGGTCCTCGAGGCTGTCGCCACCGCGATCCTCGTGGGCGTGGTGCTCGCCGTGACCCGGCGACCGAACCCGTCGGCCCCGATCGCGATCGGTGCGACCCTCACGGTCACGATCCTGATCGCCGCGCAGTTCACCAACGCGGCGATCAACCCGGCGCGCGCCACCGGGACCGCCCTGTTCTCCGAGCCGTGGGCCGTGCAGCAGCTGTGGCTGTTCTGGGTCGCCCCGCTGCTCGGCGGTGTCATCGCCGGTCTGATCGCGCTGCTGATCCAGCGCAGCGCCGTTCCCGCCGAGGACTGGGACGACGAGGACGACGACTGGGACGACGAGGACGACGACGAGCTCGAGCCCGCGCCCGCTGCCACACCCTCGGTCGCCGCGGCGCTCCCCGCCGAGACCGAGCGTGGCGACGACGAGACCGAGTCGGAGGAGTTCGTCGTCGAGGACCTGGGCGACGAGACCGAGCCCGACGACGACGAGCCCACCGGCAGGGACCGCCAGGTCTGACGGAGCCGGCCCGCACGCCGGGCTGAAACTTCCGACAAGAGGTTCCCCCGGGGCGCCGCCGTCGGGAAGGATCGGTCGGCGTGAGCGACACCGTCACCGCCGACCAGCTTCGCGCCGCGCTGCGCGAGGACCATCCCGACGCTGCACCGATGATGCGGTGGTGGTGGTTCGGCCCTGCCCTCGAGCGCGCCGAGCTGGATCGCGAGCTCGCTGCCATGGCCGCGGCGGGCATCGGAGGCGTGGAGGTCTCCTTCGTCTACCCGCTCGAGGCCGCCACCACCACGTTCTGCTCCCCCGAGATGCTGGCCGACCTGCGGTGGGCCGCCGAGCGGGCGCACGAGCTGGGGCTGCGCTTCGACGTGACCCTGGGCAGCGGCTGGTCCTACGGCGGGCCGCACATCACCGCCGAGCTCGCGGCGCGCGGCCTGCGCTGGGACCGGCACGAGATCGCGGGTGGCGCCCACACGCTCGAGGTCGCCCCGGCCTGGCCCGGTGACGAGCTGGTGGCGGCCTACCTCGCGCCGGGCTCGGTGCAGGAGCAGTCCCCGGGCGCCCAGCAGGTGGACGTCCAGGATGCCGGCGGGTCGTGGCAAGTCACGGTCCCGGAGGGCTCCGGCACCCGGCACGTGCTGCTCGCCTGGTCGCGGCTGACCGGACAGCAGGTCAAGCGCGCCGCAGCCGGGGCAGAGGGACCCGTGCTCGACCACTACAGCGCACGGGCCACGCTGGCCCACCTGCACGCGGTCGGCGACCCGATGCTCGACGCCGTGCCCGCCGAGCTGCTCGGCTCGGTGTTCTGCGACAGCCTCGAGGTCTATCACGCGGACTGGACCCCGGATCTGGTGGAGCAGTTCGAGCAGCGCCGCGGCTACCCGCTGCTGCCCGCGCTGCCGCGGCTGCTGCAGGCGCAGGGGGAGGCCGCGCACCGGCTGCGGGCCGACTACCACCGCACCCTCGTGGACCTGTACGAGGAGCGGTTCGTCTCGGTCGTGCGCGACTGGGCGCGCGGGCGCGGCGTCCCGTTCCGGCTGCAGGGGTACGGGACACCGCCCGCGACCCTGAGCAGCTACCGGTTCGCCGACCTGTTCGAGGGCGAGGGGTGGGGGTGGACCGAGCTGACGGCGACCCGCTGGGCCTCCTCCGCCGCCCACCACTACGGCCGCGACGTGGTCTCGGCCGAGGCGTGGACGTGGGTGCACTCGCCCTCGTTCCGGGCCACGCCGCTCGACCTGGTCGCCGAGGCCCACGAGCACCTCCTCAACGGCGTCACGCTGCTGATCGGGCACGGCTGGCCCTACTCCCCCAGCGATGCTCCCGGGCTCGGGTGGTTCTTCTACGCCGCCGGCTGCCTCGACGACCGCAACCCGTGGTGGCCCGCGATGCCGGCCGTCACGGCACACCTGACGCGGCTCAGCTGGTTGCTGCGGCAGGGTGTCGGCGTCGCCGACGTCGCGGTCTACGTGCCGACCCAGGACCTGCTGGCCCGGTCCGCCGCGGGCATCGGCGGCTCGGTCGACGCCTGGCGCGAGGCCAACCGCACCGTGACGGCCGACGTGCTCGGCCCGATCCGCCGCGCCGGGCTCGACTACCGCCTGTTCGACGACGACGTCGTGGTGCACACCGACCTCGAGCCGCCCGCGGTGATCCTTGTGCCGCAGACCCGGATGCTGCCCGACGCCACCCGTGCGTGGCTCGAGGACGCGGCCCGCGCGGGATCGACCGTGCTCACGATCGACTCGGCGGTCTCGCCCAGCGGGTCATGCGCCGTCTCGACGGCGGAGCTCGCCTCGGCGTTGCGGGTCGCCGTCGCCGCACCGTACGGCGAGACCGAGAGCGAGATCGGTCTCGTGCACCGCCGCGTCGACGGGCTGGACGTGCGGATGCTGGCGAACACCACCTCCACGCCCGCGCAGGTGACCGTCGCCATCGACGGCGCCTGGCAGCGCTGGGACCCGGCCACGGCCGAGGTGACCGGCTCCGGTACGGGACCGGCCGCCGTCGAGGTCGCGCCGTACGAGGCGACCATCCTCGTCAGCGGCACCGGCGTCGACGCGGTGCCGGTCGCCGAGCCGCAGACCGCCGAGGTGGTCCGGCTGGCCGAGGGCTGGCAGTGCGCGTTCGCGGATGCGGCCGCGGAGCCGGTGGCGCTGCCGCACCGGTGGGAGGACCAGCCCGGCCGCGGCGGCTACTCGGGGAGCGCGACCTACACGGTCACGGTCGACCTGGCCGACCAGGCCGAGGGCGGTCGTGCGGTGCTCGACCTCGGCGCCGCGACGTCGCTGGCCGACGGGCGGAGCCCGCAACGAGGCATGGTCGGCCCGGCCTACCACGCGGCCCTGCGTGGACCGGTCGGCGAGGTCGCGGTCGTGCGGGTGAACGACCGCGACTGCGGTGTCGCGTTCGGCCCGCCGTACCGCGTGGACGTCAGCGATGCCGTCCGGCCGGGTCCGAACACGATCGAGATCACGGTCCACAACACGGCCGCGAACGCGCTCGCGCACGACCCGGAGATCGGTGCGCTGGTCGAGCGCACCGAGGCACGCTACGGACGCCGGTTCGTCATGCAGGAGCTCGACCGCGCGCTCGAAGGGGTGGCGTCCGGGCTGCTCGACGTGCCGTCGCTGGAGCTCAGCCCAGCGCGGTCGTCGGGATCGCGAGCGTGAGAGCCGCGATCACCAGCGCACCCGCCACGAACAGGGTGATGTCGAAGGCACGCGAGCGGATCGCGATCCCGTACGGACCTGGCGCGGGGCTCACCGCTCGGACGACCGCGAACGCCAGCAGCACGGCCGACAGCAGCAGCATCGCCGGCCGGACGCCGCCGTCGAGCACGATCGAGATCACCACGGTGACCACGATCGCGAGGAGGGCCAACCACATCATGAGGCGGGTCCGGTGAACGGGCTTCACCGGCGTCTGGTCCTTGGTCGGCACGGGGACGACCCTATCGCCGGCGATAGGTTGGCCAGGTGAGAGCAGCCGCACCGCAGGGTGTCCCGGACCGGGTGATCGTCGTCGGCGGCGGGCTCGCCGGGCTGCGCACGCTCGCCGAGCTGCGCGGGCTCGGCTTCGACGGCGAGCTGGTCTGGGTCGGCGCCGAGACGACACCCGCCTACGACCGGCCGCCGCTGTCGAAGGAGCTGCTCTCTCGGCCCGAGCCGCTCTGGCTCGCCGAGGACCTCGGGCACCAGCACACCGAGCTCGCCGACGCCGTGCACCTCGGCAGGGCAGCCACCGGGCTGCGCCGGGATGGCGGCGCGCTGATCGTGTCGACCGACGCCGGTGAGCTGGCCGCGGACGCGGTCGTCGCGGCCACCGGCTCGGAACCGGTGCGGCCGTGGCCCGATGCCGTCGCGCTGCACAGCGCCGCCGACGCCACGCATCTGCGCGAGCAGGTGCGACCGGGCCGACACGTGGTGATCATCGGCGCCGGGTGGATCGGCGCCGAGGTGGCCGGGGTGGCCGCCGGTGCGGGGATCCGCGTCACCGTGCTGGAGGCCGGTTCAGCACCGCTGTGGCGCCAGCTCGGCGAGGTCGCCGGCGAGCGCACGCGCGAGTGGTACACGACCGCAGGCGTGGAGCTGCGCACCGACGTCATCGTGACCGAGGTCGACGGCGGCACGGTCACGCTCGACGACGGCAGCACGGTCACCGGGGACATCGTGCTCTCGGCGGTCGGCGTGCGGCCGGCGACCGGATGGCTCGACGGCGTGGTGCCCACCCTGGCGAGCGGCCACGTGGTGACCGACCGCGCCGGCGCGACCGCCGCACCCGGGGTCTGGGCGGTCGGCGACATCGCGATGCGCGAGACGCTGCACTTCGGCGCGGTACCCGGCGGCCACTGGTTCGCGGCACTGCGCGACCCGGCGCTGGTCGCCGCGGACATCCTCGGCCTGCCGCTGCCGCCGGCCGAGGCGGCCCCCGAGGTGTTCTCCGACCAGCTCGGGCACCACCTGGAGGTGTTCGGTCGGCTGGTCCGCGACGGCGAGCCGGGAGCCGCACGGGTGCTCCGCACGCTCGACGGCGGCTGGAGCGAGCTCCACGTGAGCGATCAGCGGCTGGTCGGCGCGGTGGTCGTCGACGCCCCGCGCGAGGTGGCCGCCGTCAGGAAGCTGCTGCGCGGCGAGGCGCTGCCGAGGCTGGACCTCGCCCTCGCCGGCGACCCCGCCGTCGCGCTGCGCGCCGCCACCCTCCCCTGATCTCACCGCACTTTCGACACACCTGCGATGTCACCGCACTTCCGACCTGCGTCGAACGTGCGGTGAGATCGAGCCCGTGTCGAACGTGCGGTGAGATCGGGCCTGCGGGGTCAGTGGAAGAAGTGGCGCGTCCCGGTCAGGTAGAGGGTCACCCCGGCCGCCGTGGCAGCCTCGATCACCTCGGCGTCGCGGACCGAGCCGCCGGGCTGCACGATCGCGCGCACACCGGCGTCGATGAGGATCTGCGGGCCGTCGGCGAACGGGAAGAACGCGTCCGAGGCGGCGACCGCGCCGCGCGCCCGCTCCTCGCCGTGCCCGTTGGCGCGCTCGACCGCGAGACCGCACGAGTCGACCCGGTTGACCTGCCCCATGCCGATGCCGACCGAGGCGCCGTCCCGGGCGAGCAGGATCGCGTTCGACTTCACGGCGCGCACCGAGCGCCACGCGAAGGCGAGATCGGCGAGCGTGGCCTCGTCGGCGGCCTCCCCGGCCGCGAGGGTCCAGGTGCCCGGGTCGTCACCGGGAGCGTCGACGCGGTCGACCTGCTGCACCAGCAGCCCGCCGGAGATCTGCCGCTGCTCGAGCGGGTTGCTCGGCGGCGCGGTCACCTCGAGCAGCCGGATGTTCTTCTTCTGGGTGAGGATCTCGACCGCCTCGGGCGTGAAGCCGGGCGCGACGACGACCTCGGTGAAGACGTCCTTGATCTGGTTCGCGGTGGCCTCGTCGACGGTCCCGTTGGTGGCGATCACGCCACCGAACGCGGACACCGGGTCGCACGCGTGGGCGCGGGCGTGCGCCTGCGCGATGCTCTCCCCGACGGCGATCCCGCACGGGTTCGCGTGCTTGATGATCGCGACCGTCGGGGTGTCGCCGTGGTCGTGCGCGGCCCGCCACGCGGCATCGGCGTCGACGTAGTTGTTGTAGCTCATCTCCTTGCCGTGGAGCTGACGTCCAGAAGCAAGGCCCGTCCCGGCTGAGTCGTACCTGTACAGGGCCGCCTGCTGGTGCGGGTTCTCCCCGTAGCGCAGGACGGCGGAGCGCACCCCCGTGGATCCCGTCCAGGTGGGCAGCGCCTCGTCGGGCTCGACGACGCCACCCAGCCAGCTCGCCACCGCGACGTCGTAGCTCGCCGTGTGGCGGAACGCCTCGGCGGCGAGCGCGGTCCTCTCGGCGAGGCTGAAACCGCCGCGCCGCACCGCGTCGACGACGTCCCCGTACCGGGCCGGGTCGACGACGACGGCCACGCTCGGGTGGTTCTTCGCCGCGGCGCGGACCATCGACGGGCCGCCGATGTCGATCTGCTCGACGCACTCGTCCTGCGACGCTCCCGAGGCGACGGTCTGCGTGAACGGGTACAGGTTGACGATCACGAGGTCGAACGGCTCGACCTCAAGGTCGGCGAGCTGCTGCACGTGGTCGGGGAGGCGGCGGTCGGCGAGGATCCCCGCGTGCACGCGCGGGTGCAGCGTCTTGACGCGGCCGTCGAGGCACTCGGGGAAGCCGGTGAGCTCCTCGACCGGGGTGACCGGGACGCCGGCGCCCGAGATGCGGGACGCCGTCGACCCGGTCGAGACGATGGACACACCCGCCGCGTGCAGCGCACGGGCGAGATCCTCGAGGCCGGTCTTGTCGTAGACGGAGACGAGGGCGCGGCGGATCGGGACGACGTCGGTCATGGAGGGCTCTCCTGGTTCGGTTGCGGACACCGGCGCACCCAGGCGATCGGCGCGCGTCAGGCAGAGCCTCCGACCGCTCCCAGGTGGTGCTCCACCTCGACGCCAGTCACGATCGGACTCAGCGAGTCTACCGGGATGCGCCGCCGGCTCGCCGTCAGAGGATCCGACGTGCCCGTCGTGTCAGCCACACCAGTGCGGTGCCGAGCATGAGAGCGGTGAGGCCGAGCCACGCCGTCGTCGACCCCTCCACACCCGTCGCGGCGAGCTGGATCGGGGAGGAGGTCGTCGTGGGGGCGTCGTCGTCAAGATCGGGCGGTTCCGTCGGGGTCGGATCGGTCGGGCCGCTCGGGTCGCTGGGATCTGGATCGTCCGGGTCTGAAGGGTCGACCGGATCGGTCGGGTCCGTCGGGTCGCTCGGATCGACCGGATCCGTCGGATCGGTCGGATCGACCGGATCGGTCGGATCGACCGGATCGGTCGGATCGACCGGATCGGTGGGATCGACCGGCGCTGCCTCGACGGTGATCGTCACGGTGGCAGGCAGGCTCGTCGTCAGCGGGTCCAGCACCGTGTAGGTGAACGAGTCGGTTCCGGTGAAACCCGGGTCCGGGGTGTACGTGAAGCGGCCGTCGAACGA
Organism: Pseudactinotalea suaedae; assembly: GCF_009733815.1. Taxonomy (GTDB): domain Bacteria; phylum Actinomycetota; class Actinomycetes; order Actinomycetales; family Beutenbergiaceae; genus Pseudactinotalea; species Pseudactinotalea suaedae. The sequence goes on along the minus strand of NZ_WNXY01000006.1, from coordinate 88,485 downwards.
GCCGCCGGAGATGGTGCCGTTCGCCGGGTCGGTCAGGCGGTTGAACGACAGGAGGTCGCCGTCGGCGTCCGAGTCGTTCACCATCGGCCCGGGCGGCGGCACCACGAGCGGCACGTCCGCCGTCGTCGTGTACGCGTCGTCGACCGCCAGCGGGACGGCGTTGGCCGGGGCCACCGAGACCGTCGCGCCGTCGTCGTCGCTCGCGCTCTGCGCGAAGGCGCGGTTCTCGGCGACCCAGACCGCCGTGTTCGTCGTCGTGGCGACGATCTCCTCGTTGCGCGTGAACGAGTAGCTGCTCCCCGGTGCCAGCGCCCACACGAAGTCCGGGCCCAGCACAGCACCCGAGGCGTCGGCCACGAGGTGGTAGAACAGCGGCACGTCGCCGTCGTTCGTCACGGTGTAGCACCAGCGGACCCAGGTGCCCGCGGGCACCGGACCGATCGCGTCGGTGGTGGCGCACTCGCTCACCCCGGTGTCGATCATCACGGTCATGGTGAGCGAGACGCTGGTCACCGGTGCGCCGACCACGATCGTGGCCGTGGCGATATTGCTCAGGCTCTCGCCGTCGCTCGCCTGGTAGCTGAAGCTGTCGTAACCGGTGAATCCGGGGTCGGGCCGGTAGGTCACCCGACCGTCGCCGAAGGTGGCGATCAGCGTCCCGTTCGTCGGCAGCGTCTCGAAACGCTCCAGCACCAGGGGGTCGCCGTCGGCGTCGGTGTCGTTCGCCAGCGGTCCGGGCGCGGCGAGCACCAGGTCGGCGCCGGTCGCCACCGCGTAGGTGTCGTCAGCCGCGACCGGCGCGGCGGCGCTCGCCGGTGCGAGCGGGACGACCAGCAGCAGGATGGCGCTGACGACGGCGGTGCGTAGCGCCAGCCGCCGACCTCGTCGTCCTGCTCCAGGATGTGGCGCTGCGGTACGCCCGGCGCTCACAGCGCACCCGCCACGATCGTCGCGAGCTCGATGGCGAGAGCGGTGTCGTCGGCGGCGCCGGTCCTGACGGCGACCATCACACCGCCCGCATCCGACTCGAACACCACGGTCCGCCCACCGGAGGACGCCTGCCCGATGCCGACCACGTCCGCCATCACCAGGCCGCCCGGCAGGTCGGCGACAGGATCGGCATCCGAGATCGACGCGAGGTAGTCGGTCTCCATGTCGGCGATCGGCAGGATCGAGACCCGGACCACGACACCCGCGCCGTCCCAGACGCACTCGGAGTAGCCGGAGCCGTAGTCCGTGCCCCTGCCGGCGGGGGCGCCGTCGACGAACGTGGTGGCGAGCTCGGTCGGGGTGAGCAGCGCGCAGACGTCGACAGCCGCCCCGCTCGCGTCGCCGGAGCCGTTGCAGCGTGCGCCGATCTCGGTCCCGAGCTGCGCGATGACGTCGAAGTCGGCCGGGTCACGATCGGCGGCGACGGCGGCCATGGCCTCGTTCAGCGCGTCACCGTCCTCGGGGTCGATCCCGGCGAGGCCGGTGGCGTAGGCATCCAGCACGGAACGGAGCACCGCCCAGTCGCCGGCGAGGTCCTCCGGTGGCGTGATCGCCGCCGCTGCCGTCGCTGCGCGTGTGAAGGCGCCGACGAGATCGGCGAGCACCTCCTCCGAGGCCAGCCCGCCGTCCAGCAGCAGCCTGAGGTCGCTGCCGGCGTCGTCGATCGCCGCGCAGAACTCCTCGTCCACCGAATCGGTCGACGCGGACGTCGCCTCGCTCTCGGCCACGGCTTCGGTCGTCGCGGCGTCTGCCGTCGCGGCATCCGTCGTCGTGGTGCTGTCGGCCGTCGTCGGCTCCTCGGCAGAGGTGTCGGCCCCGCCGCACCCGGCGAGCAGCAGCAAGGCCGCCATGCAGCACATCGCACGCACGCGCATGCCATCCCCTCCTCGATCGCTCCTGGCGATGACGGTAGGCGGGGGGCCGCGGCGCCGCCTCGGTGAGGCTCACCGGGGTGTGCGGGCACTATCGTCACCGGTGACGGGCGACCTCGGCGCACCAGGTCCGGACGATCTCCGGCAGCCTCGGTTCGGCATCGGGCCACCACACGCGGAAGGCGGAGGATCATCGACGCACGCAGCGTGGCGCTCGACCGGTTGTCGGCGGCCGTCGCCCGCGCCCGCGAGGGGGCCGCGTGCGTGCTGGTCGTGCAGGGCGAGGCGGGGTCGGGCAAGTCGTGGCTGCTCGAGCAGCTGATCTCGTCGGTGACGCGGCCTCGGTCGCCGTCAGGTCCGCTGTCGGAGGCCGGGACGCCGGACGTGCAGCTCCTCCGGGCCTCCGGTCATCCCGCCGAGCAGGCGCTGCCGTTCGCGGGCTTGCACCAGCTGCTGCACCCGGTGCGGGCTCGGGTCGAGGCGCTGCCGGACATCCAGCGCGACGCCGTCGGGGCCGCGCTGGCGCTTCAGGCACGATCGAGCACGCCACCGGCGCAGCAGTTCGCGGTCGCGGCAGGCGTGCACACGCTGCTGACCACGCTCGCCGAAGAGAGCCCGCTGCTGGTCGTCGTCGACGACGTCCACTGGCTCGATGTGGCCACGATCCAGACGCTGGGCTTCGTGGCACGCCGGCTCGACAGCGACCCGGTCGCGCTGGTGCTGGCGACGCGGCCGATGGCCGACGCGCACCCGTTCGCCGACGCCTCCGCCGTGGTCGAGCTCGGCCCGCTCGGCGACGACGAGGCTCGTAGGCTGCTCCGCACGGCGCATCCGGAGCTGGTGCCCGCCGTCGCCGACGAGGTGATCAGGGTGGCGGCCGGCCTCCCGCTGGCCCTGGTCGAGGTGCCTGCAGACCTGCGCCCGGAGCAACGTCGGGGCGAGGTCCCGCTCACCTCCACGCTGCCCGCCGGCCCCACCCTGGACCGACTGTTCAGCAGCCGGCTCGGTGAGCTCGACGAGGACGCCGAGACGGCGCTGCTCCTCGCCAGCCTCGACGAGCTCGACCGTGAGGAGCTCGCCCAGGCGCTCGCTGCCGTCGGGCTGTCCGTCGCCGCGCTGGAGCCCGCCGAACGGGTCGGACTGGTGCTGCTGCACCGGAACGGCGTCACGTTCAGCCATCCGCTGGTGCGGTCCGCGGTGCAGCGCCGCGCCCGTGAGACCGCGAGACGACGGGGGCACGCTGTGCTGGCGGAGCTCTTCCGGGACTCGCCGGACCGCCGGGCGTGGCACCTGCACGAGATGGCTGACGGCGTCGACGCCGCGGTCGCTGAGGCGCTCGCCGCCGCAGCCGCGGCAGCCGAGGCGCGCGCTGCCCCGGCGGAGGCGGGGCGTGCATGGGAGGCGGCTGCCTCGCGCTCCACGACCCGTGCCGTGGCGACCCCGCGCTTGACGCGGGCGGCCGGCGCGTATCTGCGGGCGGGTGACGCGACGGCGTCGCGGCGCGTCTTCGACGGGCTGGTCGAGGCCTCTGTCGGACCGGTAGAACGCGCGCGCTGCGAGCGCGGTCGACTCGTGACCGCCAGCTGGGCGGCGTTCGAGCGACCGGACGCCGACCACGTGCTGGGCCTCGCCGCCTCGGCGGCCCCGACGGCGCCCGACGTCGCCGCCGCGCTGCTCGGCGACCTGGGGCTCGGTCTGATGGTGGCCGGCCGGTGGAGCGACGCTGCTCGGGTGATGGCCGACGCCCGTGCGCTCACACCGGCGTCGGGCCCGTCGCTGCGGAACCGGCTCGTGGACGACATGGTGGCCGTGATGGTCGGCGCTCCGGGCGCCGGCGCCGTGGTGCGCTCCGACTGGGACCTGGAGCTGACGGATGCCGCCCTGTGCGACCCGGAACTGCCTGCGGTCCACGCCGCGAGCGTGCGGTGCTGGATCGGTGAGCCCGACGGCGCTGCGCGGGTGCTCGAGCGCATGCACACCTCGTTGCAGCGCACCGGCGCCGTCGGGATGATCGGCGTGATCGTCGCGGCGCTCGCCGACGTCGACCACCGCGTGGGCGACTGGGACAAGGCGGCGGCGGGGCTGGAGACCGCGGAGCGGCTGTGCGCAGCGACGGGGCTGCTCGCCCCGCTCGCGTTCGTCCGGTTGCGGTACGCGCTGCTGCTGGCGGCGCGCGGCGCCGACACCGCATGTCGCGACCGGCTGGCCGTCGGAGCCGCGGCCGCAGGGGATCTTCCGCTGGTCCGCCACCTGGTCGAGGTGGCTCTCGGTCAGCTCGCCCTGGGTGCCGGCCGTACCCAGGACGCCGTCGACCACCTGGTCAGGGCCGGCGAGATCGAGCGCCGAGAGGGTATGCGGGAACCGGCCTACACCTCCCGTTCCGCCGACCTGATCGAGGCGTGGTGGCGGCTCCGGCACGAGGACGAGGCCGCCGTCGAGCTCGACCGGTTCAGCCGGGACGCCGAGGCAGCCGACCGGCCGAGCGCGCTGGCTGAGCTCGCGCGGTGTCGAGCGCTGCTGGTCGGGACCGAGGACATCGACGAGGCGTTCGCGGCAGCGCTCACGCGGTTCGCGCCGTTGCGCGACCCGTTCGGCCAGGCGCGTACCGAGCTGTGCTGGGGTGAACGGCTGCGGCGTGCCGGTCGCAAGCACGACGCGCGCACCCCGCTCCGGGGCGCCGCCGACACGTTCGGCCGGCTGGGCGCCGACGCCTGGGCCCGGCGAGCGCTGGCCGAGCTGGCGGCGTGCGGGGAGAGGCGCGTCGTCGACGCGGGGCCGGCGTCGATGCTGACACCGCAGGAGCTCCAGGTCGCGATGGCGGTGGCCGACGGCTCCAGCAACCCCGAGGTGGCAGCAGCCCTCTACCTGTCGCGGCGCACGGTGGAGTACCACCTGAGCTCCGCCTATCGCAAGCTCGGCGTGCGCGACCGCCACGAGCTGGCGGCCCTGCTGCGGCCTCGGATCTGAGGTGAGCGGGATCAGCCGCCGAGCACGACCTTGCGTCCCTCGACGCGGAAGCCCTCCCGCGCGAGCTTGCCCACCCAGCTGACGAGCTGGTCGCGCTCGGCGACCTTGATGCGCTCGGTGAGGGCCTCGACGTCGTCGTCGTCGAGAACGGGCACCGCGACCTGGGCCACGATCGCTCCGGTGTCGACCCCGGCGTCGACCACGAACAGGGTGGCCCCGGCGATCTTGACGCCGTACTCGAGCGCGTCGCGCGGGCCGTGGATGCCGGGGAAGGAGGGCAGCAGCGCGTTGTGCGTGTTGAGGTACCGGCCCCCGAACGCGGCGAGGAACGACTCCCCCGCCAGCTTGAGGAAGCCGGCACTGATCACGATGTCCGGCGAGGCGGCGGCCACCCGGGCCGTCAGTGCGGCGTCCCACTCCTCGCGGCTGGCATGGTCCTTGACCCGCTCCACGAAGGACGGCACCCCGGCGGAGGCGGCGACCTCGAGGGCGCCGCAGTCGCGGTCCGCACCGACGACGACGATCTCGACCCCGTAACCCGGGTCGCGGGTGGCATCGAGGAGGGCGGCGAGGTTGCTGCCACCTCCGGAGACGAGGACGGCGGCGCGGGTGGGGTTCGGCACGGACGTCAAGACTAGTGACCCTCGCTCTCGTGACAGAATCTCCGTTCAGCCACCTGGAGCCGACTTCTCGCCGTGAGCAACCCGTACGCACCGCCGGACCCGAACAAGCCGCGCGCGCCCCGGCACCCGCAGTCGCCGCCGCGTCAGCGCGCAGAGCGCCAGCAGAAGCGTGCGCAGGAGCCGCCACCTCAGCTCACCCCCGAGCAGGCGAAGTCGGTGACGGGGCGCACGATGGTCTTCGGTCTGCTCATGATGCTGACGCTGCTGGCGGGTGGTCTGCCGGTGCCGTGGCAGGTCGTCGCGCCGTTCGTGGGGCTGGGGGCGCTGGTCCACGGCGTGCGCACGCTGATCAAGGTGCGCACGCTCCGGTGGCCCGGGATGCTCTCGCCGATGCTCATCGGGGGGCTCATGCTCACCCTGCTGACCACGATGGGGACGACGACGACGCTCACCATGTTCTGGGACGAGCAGGTCGCCTACCAGGAGTGTCGCGACGGCGCCGTCACGATCGCCGCTCAGGATCGCTGTCAGCGCGAGTGGGACGAGGCGAGGAACCCGAGCGCCCCGTCGGGCGGCTAACGCTCGCGGGCGGTCCGCCACCAGCCGAGCGCGGCGTCCCGTCCGCGGCCGGCCAGCACCCGGGACTCCGGGTGCAGCAGCAGCGCGGTGATCGCGGCTCCGAGGGCCACCTGCCACGCCACGGCGATGCCGACCGCCAGCGCGTCAGGCCCGACCTCCGCCATCCGACCCGGCCCCACCGACCCCGAGGACACGGCGGCCAGCGCACCGATGACGAGCGCCGCCGTCAGGGCCGTCACGGCCACGGCGATCGCTGTCGCGGCGAGCCGAGCCGGGCGGCGACGCCGCAGCCACACGCCGGCGAGCGCACCGACGAGAACCCCGAGCACGACGACGAGCCCGACCACGCCCGGCAGGTTGCCCGGCTCGGGCAGCGCGCCCAGCACCGGCACCACCGGGAGCGGACCGGCGTCGACGCCGCTCGGGGCGAACGAGGTTCCTTGCCCGACGGCGAAGCCTGGCCCGGCGAGGAACCCCACGACCCAGACGACGAGGGTCGGGGCGAGCATCACCTGGGCGAGCACGATGATCACGCTCGAGACGGTGTCGGGCACCAGGGCGCGGTGGACGTCCATGACGCGTGAGAAGCCGAGCACCAGCGCCAGGACGAGCGCTAGCGCACCGAGCGCGAGCAGCATCGCGGCGCCGCGGGCACCGGCGCCCACTCCGGCGCGCACCGCGGCCGGGATGCGTGCGAGCAGGCGCGAGAGGTCGGCAGGGATGCGTCCGCGCATCGCGACCAGGCAGCCCGCGGCGGCGAGGACCGGGGCGCCGAGCACACCGCGCCACGACCCGGGTGTCCCGGCGAGAGCGGCGAAGCCGACGGCGAGGGCCGTGTAGGCGAGCACTGCGGCGCCGACAGGCCACCAGGTCGCGGGGCGCACCCGCCGCACGGACGCCGCGACCCCCGCGAGCGCGACCAGGCTCACCCCGACCGGGACCAGCGTGATCGAGGCACCGGCGAAGCTGAGCGCGCCGCCGTGGCCCAGCAACCAGATCGCCGAGCCCACGCGCGCGGCGTCGATCCACCCGGCCGAGCCGAGCTCAGGCGCCGCGGCCGTGGCGACGTAGCCGGCGATCGCGACGACGGCGACCACCAGCCACGAACCGATCGCTGCCTCGGCCCCCGCGAGCGCCCCGCGCAGCGCCTGCGTCGGTGGGCGCCAGGAGCTGCGGGTCGACGACGTGGCGTCGGCGTGATCGACGACGCGCGGCGTGATCGTCGGCGGCAGGGTCGTGGGCATCTCCCCCATGGTCGGCGCTCAGCCACCGATCCGCCCCGCCGACACACCGACGACCCCGCACCCGGCGACCGTTGCCCCAGCGCCGGTTCGAGGTAATCGCCACCCCTTTGGGGGCCGCGGATTACCTCGAACCCGTGGGTTGGGGTCGCCTGCTCCCCCCAGGCTTCCCGCGGTCGAGGTAATCCGCAGCCGCCCCACGGTGGCCGATTACCTCGAACCGTGGGGAGGTGGAGGTGGGGGTGGAGGCGGGGGGATTCCTGGGGTCTAGCGGCTTGGGTTGGCCGTCAGCCCTGGAGGATCTCGCGGACGAGCTCGGCGGTCTCGCTCGGGGTCTGGCCGACCTTGACGCCGGCGGCCTCGAGCGCTTCCTTCTTGGCCTGCGCGGTGCCGGCGGAGCCGGACACGATCGCACCGGCGTGGCCCATGGTCTTGCCCTCGGGGGCGGTGAACCCTGCGACGTAGCCGACGACCGGCTTGGTCACGTGCTCGGAGATGTACGCCGCCGCGCGCTCCTCGGCGTCGCCACCGATCTCGCCGATCATGACGATGACCTGCGTCTCGGGGTCGTTCTCGAAGGCCTCGAGGGCGTCGATGTGGGTGGTGCCGATGACCGGGTCGCCGCCGATGCCGATCGCCGTGGAGAACCCGAGGTCCTTCAGCTCGTACATCATCTGGTAGGTCAGGGTGCCCGACTTCGACACCAGCCCGATCGGCCCCTTGCCGGTGATGGTGTGCGGGGTGATGCCGGCCAGCGACTCGCCCGGGGTGATGATGCCGGGGCAGTTCGGGCCGATCATGCGGGTCTTCTTGCCCTGCAGGTAGGCGAACACCTCGGCGGAGTCCTGCACCGGCACGCCCTCGGTGATGACGACGATCAGCGGCATCTCGGCGTCGATCGCCTCGATCGCGGCGTCCTTGGTGAACGCCGGCGGCACGAACAGCACCGACACGTCGGCGCCGGTCTCGGCCATCGCCTCCGTGACGGTCGCGTACACCGGCAACGTGACGTCGTTGCCCTCGTGGTCCTTGTGGGTCACGGTGGTGCCCGCCTTGCGAGCGTTCACACCGCCGACGATCTGGGCGCCGGAGTCGAGCATCAGCGCGGTGTGCTTGGCACCCATCCCGCCGGTGATGCCCTGGACGATGATCTTCGAGTCCTTGTTGAGGTAGATCGACATGGCTGGTTCGCTCTCTGCAGCTGCGCGGTTCGAAAGGGGGCGGGTCAGGCGTTGGCCAGCTCGGCTGCCTTGTCGGCGCCGCCGTCCATGGTCTCGGCGAGGGTCACCAGCGGATGGTTCGCCTCCGCCAGGATCGCGCGGCCGAGGTCGACGTTGTTGCCGTCGAGCCGCACCACCAGCGGCTTCGTGGCCTCGTCGCCGAGGATCTCCAGCGCGCCGACGATGCCCTTGGCCACCTCGTCGCACGCCGTGATGCCGCCGAAGACGTTGACGAACACGCTCTTGACCTGCGGGTCGTGCAGAATGACGTCGAGCCCGTTGGCCATGACCTGCGCGTTCGCGCCGCCGCCGATGTCGAGGAAGTTGGCGGGCTTGACGCCGCCGTGCTTCTCGCCGGCGCCGGCCACGACGTCGAGCGTGCTCATCACGAGCCCCGCACCGTTGCCGATGATGCCGACCTCGCCGTCGAGCTTGACGTAGTTGAGCCCGTTCTCCTTGGCCCTGGCCTCGAGCGGGTCGGTCTCGGCCTTGTCCTCCAGCGCGGCGTGGTCGGGGTGGCGGACCTCCGAGGCGTTGTCGTCGAGCGTGACCTTGCCGTCGAGCGCGACGATGTCGCCGGCGCCCGTGCGGACCAGCGGGTTCACCTCGACCAGCGTGGCGTCCTCCTCGGTGAAGACGGTCCAGAGGCTGCGGATGACGTCGGCGACCGGTGCCTTCAGCTCCTCGGCGAAACCGGCGGTCTCGACGATCTCGAGCGCCTTGGCCTCGTCGATGCCCACGATGGGGTCGACGGCGACGCGGGCGAGCGCCTCGGGACGCTCGACGGCGAGCTGCTCGATCTCCACACCGCCCTCGACCGAGCACATGGCGAGGTAGTTCCGGTTCGAGCGGTCCAGCAGCACCGAGAAGTAGTACTCCTCGGCGATGTCGGCACCCTCGGCCACCATCACGCGGTGCACGGTGTGGCCCTTGATGTCCAGGCCAAGTATCTCGCTGGCGCGCGCGCCTGCCTCCTCGACCGACCTGGCGATCTTGACGCCGCCGGCCTTGCCGCGGCCCCCGGTCTTGACCTGAGCCTTGACGACGACGACGCCGCCATCGGCCGGCAACAGCTCCTGCGCTGCTTCGGCTGCGCTCTCGGGGGTGGTCGCGACGATGCCGCGGAGCACGGGGACACCGTGCTTCTCGAACATGTCACGCGCCTGGTACTCGAACAGGTCCACGGGTCTTGCCTTCCGTCATCCGGCGCCGCAAAGTCAGCCCGACCATACCGCGCGGCGATGACCCTCCGATGACGTCAGCCGCGGGGGGTACCTGAGGGCGTGGACGGGTCCTCGGACAGCGCGGCGGCGACCACGTCGGAGAACAGATGCATGCCGTCCATGTCCGGGTGGACCCCGTCAGGTTGCAGCTGATCCAGGTGTTGGGTGATGGTGCCGTACCAGTCGGCGACGACGACGTTGGGGTGCTCGGAGGCGACCTGCACCAGGTTCTCGTTGCTCTCCTCGATCCAGCTGCTGGAGTGGTAGATCGTGACGAGGACCACACGCCGATCGGGTCCCAGGAGGTCGAGCGCCTCCTCCAGCGGAGCCGGGTCACGGAGCCCGGCGTTGGTCCCGGCGACGATCACCACGACCTCGCGGACCGTGTCCGCGGCCACCGCCGCACGGATCGCCTCGACGACCTGCGGCCACTGCCGGTTCGACTTCGCATCGATGGCGATGCCCGGGAAGTCGGCGGTGAGCGCGGGCGCCGCGACGTAGAGCATCGAGTCGCCGAAGGCCGTGATCTCCTCGCCGCTGGGCAGCGCACCGCTCCCCTCCTCGGCCGAGCCGCTCGGGTTCTCGACGGCGTCCTCGGTCGGTTCCGCCGACGTGCCGGGTTCGGCTGGCGCGGCGTCGCTCCCGACGGCCCCGGCCGCCGCCTCCATCTGCAGCTCGACCTGCGACTTGTCGGGTGCGACGGCGAGCGCGACGCCGAAGACCACCACCAGGGCAGCGGCCGCAGCAGCCACCAGGCGTGGGCGGCGATCCGCACCCCGGGTCACGGCGGTGCGCACGCGGGCGAAGGTGGCCCGGAAGCCGTGACGGCGGATCGGCTGCTCGATCCACCGGTACGACGCCGCGGCCACCGCCAGCGTCGTGCCGAGAGCGAGCCCGCGGACGAGCCAGCTCAGGGGCGAGTCCGGCAGTGCCGCCGGCAGCGCCGCGGTGAGAACGAGCAGGACCGGCCAGTGCCACAGGTAGATGCCGTAGGAGCGCTCCCCCAGCCATCGCATCGGTCGCACCGAGAGCACGCGGACCAGGCCGTCCCGCGGGCCGGGTGCGGTGCCCAGCGAGGCGACCACGACGGCGGTCAGGACCGAGGCGAGGAGGATGCCGCCGCGATAGGCGAAGGTGCTCTCGCCGTCGAGCGTGAGCAGGAGGGCGAGCAGCCCGATACCGGCGGCGGTCGCCAGCGGGACCCGGAGGCGTGGCCACGCCGGGAGGCGGCGCAGGTCGGCATCACCGCCGGCCAGGCTGAGCGCGAGCGCAGCGCCGATCATCAGGCCGAACGCGTGCGTGTCGGTGCCGTAGTAGGCCCGGGTGACGCCGTCGCCGGCGTGCAGCGCCATCAGGGTCGCCGAGAGCGCGGCGACACCGAGGACCACCACGACGCGCTGCCGCGCCGTCCGGGTCACGGCGAGCAGCAGCGCCAGCAGCACCGGCCAGAGCAGGTAGAACTGCTCCTCCACCGCGAGCGACCAGAAGTTGACGAACAGCTGCGGCGCGGTCTGCGTGAAGTACGAGGAACCGGCACCGATCTCGAGCCAGTTGTTGGAGAAGGTCAGCGCCCCCAGGACCTGACGGCGGATGTCGACGAGCAGGTCGTCCCCGACCGCGAGAGCGACCCCGGTCGAGACGACCACGACGACCACGAGCGCCGGCAGCAGCCGCCGCGCCCGGCGGGCCCAGAACCCCTTGAGGTCGAGGCGACCGTTCTCGGCGAGCTCCCGGACGAGCAGGGTCGTGATGAGGAAGCCCGAGAGCACGAAGAAGATGTCGACGCCGAGGTAGCCGCCGGGCAGCGTCGAGGGCCGCAGGTGAAACACCAGCACGGCCAGCACCGCGATCGCGCGGAGCCCGTCGAGCCCGAGGATGCGCCCGTGCCGCACCTTCGCCGGCGCGGTTCGTTGCCCACCGGAGGGCCTGCGTGGTCGCGCCGCAGTGGCCACGGCCTCGCGTTGCTCTGTCACCACCGCCACGGGCGCCTACCTCCCGCGCCCAGGCTAGGCGCGCGCGGCCCCGACCCGGGGCGCCGACACGCGAGGTCGCGACGTCGACTCCCGCCGCTGTCACACCGGGGCTCGCGCGCGGCAGCCCTCAGGGGAAGACGCAGGGAAAGGCGCAGAGCGCCTGGCGCAGGGGCTTGCAGCGACGCAGCCGTCGTCGAAGCAGCAGGCGGATCTGAGACATGAGGTGACGTCCTTTCACAGCGGTCGGCGGACCGGCCGTCGCCGGTCTCGGCGACACACGCTGTAGACGTCCGGGCGGGCTCGGATGTGAGGTCGCGAGGAAAGCTGGAAGGGCGGGTGCCACCCGACCGAGCGCGTGAGCTGGTTCCCGGAGCCAGCGCCTGCGAGCAACCCGAGAACGACGCCCCGTGTCATGGTGCGTCGACGCCGCCGGACACGAGCCAGATCGCGATCATGGCGACCTCGGCCTGCACCCCGGTCGCCGACGCTCACCCCACCCTGGGCGGATCGATCTCGATCACCGCGCCGGCTCGCTCCACGAACACCCTGCCGTCAGGCGCCAGCGCCGCAGCGATCCGATCGAGCGCCGGCCCGGCGTCGTGGCGGCCGTCGAGGGCACCGACCCGCACGGCGACGACGAGGGCGAACGGGGCTTCGCCGTCGGCCAGCACGAGGTCCTCGATCGCGGTGTGCCGGAAGTCGGGTCCACCGCCAGCCCTGCTGGCGATCGCGTGCGCGCGCTCCGACCGATCGATGGCGACGACCTCGCAGCCACGACGGACCAGCTCGCGCGCGAGCGCACCGGGACCGCTGCCGATCTCGAGCACCCGCATGCCGGGCCGCAGCGGCAGGGCATCGGCGACCGCGGCCAGTCGCGGCGAGAGCTGGTCGGTCATCTCGTGCCGAGCGGCCCGACGACGGCGTAGCGTGCGACCAGGAACTCGTGGTTCCGGTCGCTCTCCTCCAGGCGCAGGTCGTAGGCGCCGCCGAGCAACGGCCGCCCCGACCCGAGCGTGACCGGCGCGACGCCGACCAGGATCTCGTCGAGCATCCCTGCGGCCGCGAACGAGGCGGCGAGGTCTCCACCGCCGACCATCCAGACGTCCTTGTCCCCCGCTGCCGCCTCGATCGCGGCGCGGTGCTCGGCCGGTGCGCCCGCGACCATGGTGATGGTCTCGTTCGCCGGCTCCAGGTCGCGATGGGTGAAGACGAACGTCGGCGCGGTGTAGGTCCAGGCACCCTTCTCGTGGTCGAGGATCCACTCGTACGTCGTCGCGCCCATCACCTGGGTTCCCACCCCGGCCATGAACGCCTCGAAGCTGCCCGGACCGTGCTCGTCGAACTCCTGCTTGAGGAGCCAGTCGAGGGAGTCGGCGTCATCGGCGAGAAAGCCGTCGAGCGTGGTCGCGGTGTTGTAGCGGTAACGGGTCATGTCACTGTCCTCCTGAGGCACGTCGGTGCCACGTGATCGGGTCGGGGTCCAGGGTCGGGACGCTGACGTCGACGCCCGCCTGCCGCAGCATCCAGCGGGCCAGCTGCCTGCGGTGCGCCGAGAACGTCAGCGTGTGCGCCACGATCTGCGAGAGCAGGAACGACTCGGGCGGGTCGCAGATCGCGTCGATCACCCGGTCGTCCCACGCGCCACGGCGCTCGACGTCCCGCGTCATCGCGAGCCAGCGCGCGGCGACGTCGGCGTGACGGGCGCGCAGGGTGGCCACGTCGTGCGGACCGGCGAGATCGGGCTCGTCGGCGCCCTCGATGCTGGCCAGCCAGGGCAGCTTGTCGAGCGCGAGGTGCTGCAGCACGTCGGCGAGCGTGGTCTCCGGTCCCGACCAGCTCAGCACCTCGTGACCGGCCAGCCGTTCGCGGCGCAGCTCCGGCTCGCCGAGCGGCTCGGCCGCGGCCAGGACCGCGTCGGTGTCGTCGAGGTCGTGCCGGACCATGAGCGCGAGCACCTCACCGGCGGAGTGCTCGGTGGCCGCCCCGCCGTCGACGTACAGCACTGTCGGCGAGTGGAAGTGGATGCCGTTCGGTGCGGGCAGCCAGTGCCCTCGCTCGCCGCGCGCGGGCATGGCGCTGGGTACGCACCCGAAGGCCCGCGCGAAGGCGCGGGAGAAGCCCTCGACCGAGTCGTACCCGGCCTCGAAGGCGGCGTCGGTGACCGAGGTGCCGCGCTGGATCCGCCACGCCGCTCGCTCGAGCAGCACCCGGCGCCGCAGCGCCACCGGCGGCTCCCCCGCAGCCCGGCTCACCTGCCGGCTGAAGTGGAACGGGGAGGTGTAGGCGGCTGCCGCCATGTCGCCCAGCCGGTCCCCCACCTCGACGTCCGCGAGGACGGCGTCCAGCAGCTCACGGATCCGGTCACGGCCTGGCTCGCTCACGGTTCGAGTATGGAGCGGGACGCCGCTGCCGCGCCCGACCGTTCTTGCTCAGGCTGAGGTCAGGGCGCGTCAGGCGCGCTACAGCTTCGTGACCGGCGAGTACCGCAGCAGCAGCCGCTTGGTCCCGGCCTCGCCGAAGTCGATCTTGGCGACGGCGTTGGTCCCGCCGTTCTCGATGGCCACCACCCGGCCCATGCCGTAGGCGTCGTGGGTCACGCGGTCCCCGATCTCGAGATTCGGCACGTCGGCACGCGGCGTGGCCGACCCGAACTTCGGGGCGTCCCGCGACGGCGGTGCCGACTCCTGGCGCTGCCGGCGCTCGGCGAGCCTGGAGCTGCGCGGCCCGGTGGAGCCGTAGCCGCCACCGCCGCTGAAGGAGCCGCCTCGGTAGCGCTGCATCGAGGACTCGCGGCGCTTCCAGTCGATCAGCTCCTCGGGCACGTCGGAGATGAATCGCGACTCCGGCAGCTCGTTCGGCATCCCGAACGCGGTGCGGACCGAGGCTCGGGACACGTACAGCCGCTCGCGCGCCCGCGTCAGCGCGACATAGGCGAGCCGGCGCTCCTCGGCGAGCTCGTCCGGGTCGGCGAGGCTGCGCTGGTGCGGGAACGTGCCGTCCTCCAGACCGGTCACGAACACCACGGGGAACTCCAGCCCCTTCGCGGTGTGCACCGTCATCAGCGTGATCACCCCGGACTCGCCCGCGCCCTCCGGGATCTGGTCCGCATCGGCGACCAGGGCCACGCGCTCGAGGAAGTCCCCCAGGTCGCCCTCGGGATCGGACTCGGCGAACTCGGCGGCGACGGCGTGGAGCTCGGCCAGGTTCTCCACCCGGGAGGCATCCTGCGGGTCGTCGCTGGCGCGGAGCTCGCGCAGGTAGCCCGACTCCTCCAGCACGGTGTCCAGCAGCTCGGCGGGTGTGGCTCCGGCCTCGGAGGCCGAGCGCAGCCGCTCGAGCATCGCAGCGAACTCCTTGATCGTGGCGACGGCGCGGGCGGCGAGCCCGAAGACCTCCCCGACCTGCCCGATCGCCGCGCCGAAGCTGATGCGCTCGCGCTCGGCGTACGCGGTGATCATCGCCTCGCTGCGGTCCCCGAGGCCACGCTTGGGCACGTTGATGATGCGGCGGATGCTGACGTCGTCATCGGGGTTGACGATCGCCCGCAGGTACGCGATCGCGTCCTTGATCTCCTTGCGCTCGTAGAAGCGGGTGCCGCCGACCACCTTGTACGGCAGCCCCACGCGCACCAGCACCTCCTCCAGCGCACGCGACTGGGCGTTGGTGCGGTAGAAGATCGCGACATCGCCGTAGCGGAAGCTCTCCTCCTGCTCGTTCAGCCGGTCGATCTCCGAGGCGATGAAGCGGGCCTCCTCGTGCTCGTTGTCGGCGACGTAACCGACGATCTGGGTGCCGGCGCCCGCGTCGGTCCACAGGTTCTTGCGCTTGCGACCCGGGTTGCGCGCGATCACCGAGTTGGCCGCGGTGAGGATCGTCTGCGTGGAGCGGTAGTTCTGCTCGAGCAGGATCGTGGCGGCATCCGGGTAGTCGGTCTCGAACTCGATGATGTTGCGGATCGTGGCGCCGCGGAAGGCGTAGATCGACTGGTCGGCGTCACCGACCACGGTCAGCTCGGCGGGCGGCACACCAGGCGTGGAGCCGCCGCCTGTGCCATCACTGCTCATGCCCACCAGCTCCCGCACGAGCACGTACTGGGCGTGGTTCGTGTCCTGGTACTCGTCGACGAGCACGTGGCGGAACCGGCGCCGGTAGTGCTCGGCGACGTCCGGGAACGCCTGCAGCATGTGGACCGTGGTCATGATGATGTCGTCGAAGTCCAGCGCGTGCGCCTGCCGCAGCCGCTCCTGGTAGCGCCGGTAGGCCGCCGCGAGGTTCTGGTCGAACGGGCTGGTGCCGACCGTGCTCAGGTACTCGTCGGGGTCGACGAGCTCGTTCTTCAGGTCCGAGACCCGGTGGCTGAACGCCTTGGGCGGGTAGCGCTTGGGATCGAGATCGAGCTCGCGGCACACCATGGTCATCAACCGCTGGGAGTCCGCGGCGTCGTAGATCGAGAAGCTCGAGCGCAGGCCGATCGTCTTCGCCTCGCGGCGCAGGATCCGCACGCACGCCGAGTGGAAGGTGGAGACCCACATCGTCCTGGCGCGCGGCCCGACGAGCTCCTCCACGCGCTCCCGCATCTCCGCGGCCGCCTTGTTCGTGAAGGTGATGGCGAGGATCTCGCCCGGCTTGGCGCGCTGGGTCGCGAGCAGGTAGGCGATCCGGTTGGTCAGCACCCGGGTCTTGCCCGAACCCGCCCCAGCGATGATCAGCAGCTGGCCGCCCTCGTGGGTGACCGCCTGGCGCTGCGGCGGGTTGAGACCCTCGATGAGGGCGTCGGCGACCAGCGAGGACCCCGGGGCGCCGCCGTCGGGCGCCTCGTCCCCGCGAGGGGCCATCACACGAGGCAGGTGGGACTCGACGTCGGGGCGCGAAACCGCCCCGAGGCCGGGGAGCGGGAGGTCGCTGAAGAGAGAGGTCATCGCACCGACCAGCCTAAGCGCTGGCACCGACGACGGCGGCGCCCAGCCCCGCCTGTGGACGGCGCCGTCGCTGGTCCTAGGGTGGGATCGGTCCCGGCGGCCTGAGGAGGGCGATGAGGTCACACGCACGGCTGCTGAGCCGCCTTCCGCGGCCCTGGCGGGTCGCGATCGGTGCGGTGGCCGTCGTGGCCGGGATCGTGGTGCTCACCCGCCCGACGACGTCCCTCGGGCTGCTCGCGCTGCTCATCGGAGCGGCGATGCTCGTGGCGGGTGCGCTCGAGGCGATTCGCTCGGACGAGGGCGAGACTCGCCGGTCGAGGCTGGCCCGATGGGGGGTGGCCGGGCTGTGGTGGCTCGGCGGCGTGTTCGTGCTGGCGTACCCGGCGCTCACGGTACGGACCACCGCGCTGGTGGCGGGGGGCGCGCTGGTGGCCAGCGGCATCCGGGGGGTGGTCACCGGGAGCCGCTCGGGGCAGGCCACCGACGCCCGGGTCGCCGAGATCGCGTTCGGGCTCGCCGGCGTGGTGCTCGGCGTGCTCGCGCTGCTGTGGCCGGACATCACGCTGCTGGTCGTCGCGGTCACCTTCGGTGCACGGCTGGCCGGGGCCGGGGCGCTGCTCCTCTGGCACACGTTGCGGCCGCCCCCGACCCCGGCGACGGAGCCCGAGCGGCCCGGACCGCTGCGTCGTTGGTCGCGCACGGTCGCCGCGGTGGTGGTGCTGCTGCTCGCGATCGGCGCCGCTGGGCTGAGCTACGTGCTGCGCCAGCCCTCGGCCGTGGTGGACGAGTTCTACGCCGCACCGCGCACGGTCCCGGACGAGTCCGGAACGCTCATCCGCTCCGAGCCCTTCACGCGCGAGGTGCCCGAGGGCGCCAGCGCGTGGCGCATCCTCTACACGACCACCCACGGTGACGGCTCACCCGCGATCGCGAGCGGGCTGGTGGTGGTACCCGACGGTCCGTCCGAGACGCCGGTCATCGCCTGGACGCACGGCACCACCGGGTTCGCGCGGCACTGCGCGCCCTCGCTGCTGGCCGAGCCGTTCGAGTCCGGGGCCTTGCTCGTGCTGCCCGAGATCCTCGAGCAGGGCTGGTCCGTGGTCGCGACCGACTACATCGGGCTCGGCACCGACGGCCCGCACCCGTACCTGGTCGGGCCGGACAGCGCCCGTGCCGCGCTCGACGCGGTGCGGGCGGCCCGGCAGCTCGAGGAGCCCTCGCTCGGCGTCCAGACGGTCGCGTGGGGGCACTCGCAGGGCGGTGGCGCGGCGCTGTGGGTGGGCGCGATCGCGCCCGAGTACGCCCCCGACGTCCCGCTGAGCGGGGTCGCCGCGCTGGCTCCCGCCTCGAACCTGCCGGCGTTCGTGGACACGCTCGCCGAGATGCTCGGCGGCAGCATCTTCTCCTCGTTCGTCGCGGCCGGGTACACGAGCACCTACGACGACGTGCACTGGGACGACTACGTGCGACCCGGTGCGTCCACCTTCGTGCGGAGCGCGTCCCAGCGGTGCCTGACCGACCCGGGCACCGCCGTCACGGTGCTCAACGAGCTCGCCGGCTCACGCGACCCCCGAATCTACTCCGCCGACCCGACCACGGGCCCGTTCGGGCAGCGGCTGCAGGAGAACGTGCCGCCCGCGACGATCGGTGCGCCGCTGCTGCTGGCCCAGGGCGAGGCGGACATGATCATCTCCGCGGCCGCGCAGCAGACCTACGTCGACGGGCTGTGCGCGGCCAGCCAGCAGGTCGACCACCGCAGCTTTCCCGGCCTCGGGCACGTGGACCTGGTCGAGCCAGGCTCCCCGCTCGTGCCCGAGCTGCTCAGCTGGACGCACGAGCGGCTCGACGGCGCTCGGGTCACCGACAGCTGCGAGCGCGACTGATCACCCCTGCAGCAACGACTGCGCGCCGTCGATCCACACCTCGGTGCCGCTGATGTGGCTCGCGGCGTCGGAGCTGAGGAACGTGACGAGCTCGGCGACCTGCTCGGAGGACCCGGGCTCGGACCCCGTGAGCGGGATGTTGCCCTGCGGGAACTCGACGGGGATCTTGACGTCCTCGTTCTGCGCGTTGGTGTTGTCGCTGATCTCGGTGTCGATCGCACCGGGGCAGATCACGTTGACCCGGATCCCCCGGGGCCCGAGCTCGACGGCCAGCATCTTCGTGATCGCGATCTGACCGGCCTTGGAGGCCGAGTACGCGGTCGCGCCGGTGTTGGAGAAGATCCGGCTGCCGTTGACCGAGGCGATGACCACCACCGAACCGCCGCGGTTCATGTGCGGCACACCGGCCTTGATCGTGATGAACGTGCCGGTGAGGTTGATGTCGAGGGTGGATCGGAAGTCCTCGACGCTCAGGTCGTCGATACCGGCCCAGGTGCCGTTGACGCCGGCGTTGGCGACGATCGTGTCGAGCCGGCCGAACTCCGCCAGCGTGGCCCGCACCGCTTCGGCGACCGCCTCCTCGTCGCTGACGTCGGCCACCGCCACGAGCGCCTCGCCGCCGGCCTCGCGGACCCCCTGGGCGACCTCCTCGAGCTCGTCGGCCGTGCGGCCCACCAACGTGACCCGTGCGCCCCGTGCGGCGAGCATCCGCGCGGACGCCTCCCCGATTCCCGAACCTGCGCCGGTGACCAGCGCGACCTTGTCCTGCATGAGTCCTCCTCGTCGTCGAACTTCGTGGTGAATCTCATCACGGTCCGTGCGCTCGCCCAAGCCCCGCCGCGGAGTCGGGGGTCGAAACCTCCCCTGATCCGTGGATGCCGCGAGAACGAGATGGCTCCTAGCGTGCTGAGCATGATCTCCCCCAGTACCCGGAAGGACGCTCTCCAACCCAGCCAGGCGGTGCGCTCCCCCGCACCCGACCTGGCGCGCGGCGCCATGCTGGCCGCGATCGCACTCGCCAACGTGATGATCTACCTCTACGACCGCCCCTACGGGTTGCGCCATCACATCGTCGAGGAGGGCGCGCTGGACCAGGCGGTCACCGCGGTGCTGACGACGACCGTCGACGCGCGCGCCTACCCGATGTCGCCGCGCTCTACGGCTACGGTCTGGCCCGCATCGCCGCCACCAGGTCCGCCCGCGGCTGGTCGGACCGGCAGGTGCGGTCGCTGCTGCGTCGGCGCGGCCTCGGGCTGATCGTGCTCGGGGCGGCGCACGCGCTGCTCGCCTTCTCCGGTGACATCCTCGGCTGGTACGGGCTGCTGGGTGTGCTGCTCGCGGGCGCGTCCATGCGCTGGTCCGACCGCCGGCTGGTGCTGGCCGCCGCGGTGGCGCTGCCACCGGCGGCGCTCGTGCAGGGCTGGATCTACTCCGACCCGCGGGTACGGCTCGACCGGGAGGTGTTCTGGTCGGTGGCGATCGAGGAACCGTTCGGTGCTGCGCTGTGGCGCGGAGCGGAGTGGTTGATGGCCCCGTTCGGGCTGCTCGCGGTCGTCGCCGCCCTGCTGCTCGGGGTGGTGGCGGGTCGTCGAGACCTGCTCGCCGACGTCATGTCCCGACGGCGGGGTCTCGGCCTCGTGGCGCTCGTCGGGATCTCGATCGGCTGGCTGGGCGGGCTGCCGATGGCGCTCGCGACCGCCCACCTCGTGGTGCTGCCGCCCGGGTCGGAGCTGTGGCTCTCGACCCTGCACATCGCCACCGGGGTCCCGTGCGGTCTGGGTTACGCCGCCCTGGCGGGGTGGCTCTGCACCTCCGCGCGGTTCACCTCCTCGGGCCCGTCCCGCGCACTGCAGGCCACCGGGGCGCGCTCGCTCAGCTGCTACCTCGCCCAGACGGTCGTCTTCGCCGCGCTGCTGCCGGCGTGGTCGCTCGGGCTCGGTGCGTCGCTGGGCACGGCCACGGCGGCCGGACTGGCGCTGCTGACCTGGCTCACCACCGTGCTGGTCGCATCCGTGCTGGAACGGCGCGGCGTGCGCGGCCCTGCGGAACGCCTGCTGCGCTGGCTCGCGAGGCCGCCTGCTGCGACGATCGGCTGATGGCGCGTCACGAGGCCTCGCAGCCGGTCACCCGGCTGTGGCTCGCGCTGCCCTACCTCCTGGCGGTGCTGGCCGCGACGCTGACGCTCGGCTCCGGAGGCAACGCGCAGGCGCCGCTGGTCGTCGCGATCTGCGCCGGTGTGCTGGTCTGGCACACCTGGTGGGCGGTGCTGCACCCGGACTGGCTGGAGCACCGGACGGCGCCGATGCTCGTGTACTTCGTGGGGTTCCTCGCCGGCTCCGCGTGGCTGTTCCACCTGTCGTTCGGCTTCATGCTGCTGTACCTGGTGTGCTTCGCGCTCGCCTTCGTCGCGCTCCCCGGCCCGTGGGCCTACCTGGGCGTCGCGCTGACGGTCGCGGCGATGCTGCTGCTCCCCGGGCTGGTCACACCCAGCCTGGACAACCTCGTGCTCGTGCTCGCGGGTGGTGTGCTGACGGTCGTGGCGGGCTGGTCGATCCGCAAGGTCGAGACCGAGTCAGCGGGACGCCGCGCCGCGCTCGCCGACCTCCGGCGGAGCACGGCCGAGCTGGAACGGGCGATGGCCGACAACGCCCAGCTGCAGACCGAGCTGCTCGAGAACGCCCACCAGCAAGGCATCGCCCGCGAGCGCGCGCGGATCGCTGCCGAGATCCACGACACGCTCGCGGCGGACCTCGCCGGCATCGTCGCCCAGCTCGAGGCCCTCGTGGTGGAGATGCGCGAGCCCGACGTGGCGGCGCGCGCCCGGCGCAGCCTCGAGGTCGCCAGGGCGGCGCTGCGGCAGGCCCGCTCCTCGGTCACGGACATGCGCGCGAGCATCGTGGGTGACGGCCTGGCCGACGCGATCGAGCGGCTCGTCCGAGGCGCGGCGGCGACGAGCACGACCAAGGTCGACTTCGCCGTCGACGGCGAGAGGGAACCGGTTCCGGACATGATCGCGGACGCACTCGTACGAACGACCGGTGAGGCGCTGCGCAACGCGCTGCGACACGCCGGTCCTGGATCGGTCATGGTCACGCTGTCGTTCCTGGGTGAGACGGTGAGCGTGGACGTCGTCGACGACGGCCGCGGCTTCGATCCCGAGGCGCACCGGACCGGCAACGGTCTGGCGATCATCGCCGAGCGCATGGCCGAGGTCGGCGGGAGGGTCGAGGTGGCGTCCGCGCCCGGCTCGGGGACCACGCTCACGTTGATCGCCCCGCTCGAGGCGGAGGCGGTCCCGTGATCCGCGTGGTCGTGGTCGACGACCACCCGGTGGTGCGGGACGGCGTCCGAGGTCAGCTCGCGAGCAGCCCCGACATCGCAGTGGTTGGGGAGGGCGCCTCGGCCACGGAAGGGATCGCGGTGCTCGCGGCCACGGCGTGCGACGTGCTGCTGGCCGACCTCCGGTTGCCGGACGCCGCTCCCGGGGCACTGATCCGTGCCGCACGCGCCGAGCACGCGGATCTGGTGATCCTGGTGCTCAGCACGTACGCGACGGTCAGCGACGTGCGCACCGCGCTCGATGCCGGAGCCGACGGCTACCTCGTCAAGGACACGGGCAGGATCGAGCTGGTCGAGGCGGTGCGAGCGGCGCGGCGCGGGCATCGCCTGCTCGGGCGCTCGGTCCCCGATCCCGGCGCCGGTCCCCGGCACCCGAGCACACGCGAGCTGCAGGTGCTCGAGATGGTCGCCGCGGGGCTGACGAACCGGCAGATCGCGAACCGGCTGCGCCTCGGCGAGGCCACGGTCAAGACGCACCTCCAGCACGTCTGCACCAAGCTGGGCGCCGTCGACCGCGCCTCTGCCGTGGCGGCTGGGTACGCGGCGGGACTGCTGCGCCCGCCGCACGGTAGCTGACGCACGGATTCCCCTCAGCTCACGAGGATCGCGATCACCCAGGCGCCGACCGCCACCATCGCGCCCGCGAGCTCGACCAGGATCGTGATGCCGGTGGCCCTGATCGCGGCCTTGGTCGAGATCCAGGCCTTGCTGCGGTCCCGGAGGCGTGCCTGCTCGGCGAGGTAGACCCCGAGCACGAACAGCAGCGGCAGCCCGATCACCGGGATGACGAAGAACCCGACCACACCGAGCACGCCCCCGACCACGAGGGTCCGGTTCGGCACGGCGGCCTTCTTCAGCCCGCGCCCGGCCAGCAGGTACTTGCCGATCCACGCGGCAACCGTTGCCACCACGCCGATAGCGAGCACCACCCAGCCGGACGCCGTCTGCACCTCCGTGGCCCACAGCAGGATGCCGCCGAGCACCAGCAGCGTGCCGGGCAGCACCTGCACCACGACGCCGAACAGGCCCACGACCATGATCGCCGCACAGAGCAGCTCGAAAGGCGTCACGGGCTCAGTGTGCCAACCTCCCGCCGTCGAGTTCGCTGCATGCGACGAACTCGGCGTAAGGGGCGTGATCGACCGAGGAGGTAGCCCTTCCCCTCGATTATCGATTAGTGATAACGTCTCGATCGCTGTCGGCCCAGTCGGGCCGGGTCAACGACGATCGCCACCCGCCGGTGGCCGGAAAGGTCGGTATGTCAGCGATGCTCAGGCGGCTTCTCACGCTGCTCACCACGATCGCCCTCGGGCTGGCCGGGCTCTTCCTGCCACCCGAGGCCAACGCCTCACCACTCACGCTCTACATCGCGCCGAACGGCGACGACTCCTCCCTCGGCACCATCGAGGAGCCGTTCCTGACCCTCGAGGGTGCCCGGGACGCCATCCGCACCCATCGGGCCGACGGCACCCTGCCGGACGGACCGGTCACCGTGTACCTGCGCGAGGGCTCCTACTACCGCACGCAGAGCTTCGAGCTGGGCGCCGAGGACTCGGGCACGGCCGACGCCCCCATCACGTACGCCTCCTACCCCGGCGAGACCGCGCGCCTCACCGGTGGGCTGGAGCTCGACCGCGACGACTTCACCCCGGTCACCGACGCCGCGGTGCTCGACCGGATCGTCGACGTCGACGCGCGCGACACCGTGCTGCAGCTCGACCTGCACGCCGCAGGGATCACCGACTTCGGCGACCTGAGCAGGCACGGCTACTGGTACGCCAACGACCTCAGCGAGATCCCTCCGATGGAGCTGTTCGTCGACGGCGAGGGCATGACGCTGGCCCGCTGGCCGAACGACGACACCGTGCAGATGAACGAGATCATCGACGTCGGGCCCACCCGCGAGGACGACGACCTTCACGAGCGCGGCGGCACCTTCAGCTTCACCTACGACCGCCCGCAGCACTGGACGGAGGCCGAGGACATCTGGATGGACGGCATCTTCGGTTACTCGTGGGAGTGGTCCTACAACAAGGTCGCCTCGATCGACCTCGAGAACAAGCAGCTCACGATGCGCTACGGCGAGATGTCCGGGCTGATGAAGACCTGGTTCGAGGACTTCCACCACTTCGAGAACCTGCTGGAGGAGCTCGACGTCCCGGGTGAGTACTACGTGGACCGCGACGCCGGCGTCCTCTACTTCCAGCCCAACGCCGGCTTCGAGCACGGCACCGGTGCGGTCACGGCCACGATGCTCTCGGAGCCGATGCTGCGCACCGACGGCACCTCCCACGTCGTCTTCGACGAGCTCGTGCTGGAGTACGGCCGGGCGCTGGCGGCCGTGATCCTCGGAGGCGAGGCCGTCACGATCTCGAGTAGCGACATCCGCAACTTCACCGATGGCGGCGTCTACATCAACTCCCCCGGCCGCTACACCTACGACGGCATCCCGGTGAACCGGGGCGGCACCGACCATGCGGTGGTGGACTCGCACCTGCAGCACGTCGGAGGCGTCGCCGTCGTCCTCCAGGGTGGTGACAAGGCGCTGCTGACGCCCGGCAACAACCGGGTGGTCAACTCCCACATCCACGACTTCGCCTACTACCACCAGGCCTACAACCCCGGCGTGATGCTCGACGGCGTGGGCAACAGCGTGCAGGACAGCGAGATCCATGACGCCCCGCACCCGGGCATCATCGTGCACGGCAACGACCACTTGATCGAGCGCAACGAGATCTACGACATCTGCAAGAGGTTCCAGGACCTCGGGGCGATCTACATGAACGCCGGCGCGACGCCGCAGCAGCGCGGGACGGTGATCCGTGGCAACTACTTCCACGACACCGGCATCGGGCGACTCGGTGTGGAGGGCATCTACCCGGACAACCTCACGATGGGCCTGACCATCGAGGGGAACTACTTCTACCGGATGGGCAACGACGCCATCAAGAGCGGTTCCGGCTCCTACATCGTCGCCCGCAACAACGTCTTCGTCGACACCTTCATCCCCTTCAACAACTACGAGATGTGGATGGGTGACGGCGAGGGCAACAAGGTCGACACCGACTACATGCCGGGGTGGCTCGAGCTCTTCGAGGAGAACAACGGCTTCGTGGGCACGCCGTACGCGGAGCGCTACCCCGAGCTGTTGACCTTCTTCGACGAGAACCACTACTACCCGGACACCAACGTCTTCGAGAACAACGTCACCTGGAACCCGGAGCTCACCCGGTCCGGGGACGTCAACGCCGAGGGTGCGCGCGACGTCCACGACCTGATGAACTACGGCGACAACTGGGTCACGGACACCGACCCGGGGTTCGTCGACTGGAGCAGCCAGGACTTCACGTTCACCGAGGGCGCGCCGGCCTTCGACCAGATCGCCGGTTTCGAGCCCACCCCGTTCGGCGAGATCGGAACCAGCGGCACGGTGGGTCACCCGGGCTCTCCCACGCACATCGATCTCGCGGGTGTCTACCTGCCGGCCGATCAGCTGACGCTGCCGCTCGGCTCGTCTCAGTCGTTCGCCGCACAGGTGGTGCCGTGGAACGCGAGCGAGGCCAGCGTCAGCTACTCCAGCAGCGATCCTGCAACCGTCGAGGTCGACGCGGCCGGTACCGTGACCGCGCTCGCCCCCGGGGAGGCGATCCTGACCGTCACCTCGACGGACG
This sequence comes from Pseudactinotalea suaedae, assembly GCF_009733815.1. GTDB lineage: Bacteria > Actinomycetota > Actinomycetes > Actinomycetales > Beutenbergiaceae > Pseudactinotalea > Pseudactinotalea suaedae. Next base: position 62,985 of record NZ_WNXY01000006.1, on the reverse strand, counting down.
CCTCGATCACCGACGAGGCCCGGGTCGTCGTGGTGGCCGGTGACGGGATCCTCCACTACACCGACTTCGAGTCCGGCGGCAACGACTGGCCTGTCGACCCGAACCGGAGCATCGTGGCCGAGGCGGACGGCAACCACGTGTACCGGATCGTCAACGGCGCCAACAGCCAGCACCCACGCCCGTTCGGCGAGTACACGCTCCGGTTCCAGCTCGTCACGCCGGAGGTCATGCCCGAGGGCGGTGTGCTCCTGGTCTATGACCGCACCGGCGCCAACCCGGGTGGCTTCGTCGAGTACCGGCACAGCGAGGCCGAGCCGCGCTGGCGCGTCTACGACTCCGGCTGGGCCGTGCTGAAGGAGGTCGTGCTGACTCCTGAGCAGGCGCTCGCGCCGAGCTCACGGTACGAGGTCGCGATGACCTCGGCCGCCGCCGGTGTCACGGTCGCGGTCGACGGGACGCCGGTGATCTCGGGTCCGAACCCCAACCCCGGCACGTCCGGCAAGGTCGGGTTCTACGTCTCGGGCTTCAGCCACCTCGACGTCGACGACGTGATGTTCTCGCTGGTCCGCACGGCCCCGGAGTCGATCACGATCGCCGAGACCGATGTCGTCCTCGCGGCCGGGGGCAGCCGTCAGCTGACCGCCGTCCTCACGCCGAGCGACGCCAGCGCCACGCTCACGTGGGAGTCGTCGGACGCTGCCGTCGTCACGGTGGACGCGCTCGGTCGCATCCGGGCGGTCGGTCCGGGAACCGCCTCGGTGACCGTCACCGTCGCCGACGACCAGACCCTCAGCGCGAGCGTCGCCGTCGAGGTGGTCCAAGGTGAGTACGTCGTGACCGATCTGACCGACGAGCTCTCGGACGCCGCCGGCTGGGTGGGTGACGTCATCGCCGACTTCGAGGGCGGCACCCTGCGTGTGACGGCCGAAGGCGTGGTCGGCTACGAGGGCGCCACCTACGCCGACGGGCTGCTGCGCTTCAACGCCTCCTTCGGGGGCTTCGAGGGCGGCTGGTACGGCTTCGCCGTCCGGTCCGACCGCGCGGGCACGCCGAGCTGGGTCGGGAGCAACAAGGGCTACCTCGTGGTGATCAAGGAGGACGTGATCGAGTTCCAGAGCTGGCGTCCTGGTCAGTCGATGCTGGACATCATCCCCAACACCGCGATCGCCGCGAACAGCGAGCACGTCATCGAGTTCGGCACCACCGCCACCGACCAGGGCATGGAGATCGTGCTGCGCGTCGACGGTGCGACCGTGTGGAGCGGTCTCGACGCCGGGACAGGGGACGCGATCGCGGAGGCCGGTTACTTCAACGTCTACCACTACGCCGAGGCCAATGCGCTGACGCTCGCCCCGGTGGACGAGGACGAGCCCGAGCCACCGGCCCACGAGACCGGCGTCGACCTGCGGGTCAGCGTCCGCTCGCAGTGCTGGGAGGACCAAGCGGTGGTGGCGATGCACGCCGTCAACCGCACGGACCTGCCGGCGGACATCCGGCTGACCACACCGTTCGGTGACAAGAAGTTCACCGCGGTGCAGCCGGGACAGGCGGTGTACCACGGGTTCACCACCGGGGGTGCGTCGGTCGACGCCGGTACCGCGACGACCGCCGGCTACTCGTGGCACACCGACCATGGCCACTACGAGCGCTACTCGGTCAGCTACGAGGCGGTGACCTGCGGCTGAGCACGCCACCGGACGCTCCGGGGTGCCACTGCGGCACCCCGGAGCGTCCATTAACGATTAGCGATAGCCGTAGAGTGGGGGCATGACGGAGATGACGACGCAGGGGCTCTCCCGGGGGCTGCTCTCCGACCAGATCTACGACCTGATCAAGAACCAGATCAAGGACTCCACGCTCGTGCCCGGCCAGCAGCTGGTCGAGTCGCAGCTCGCGCGCGAGTGGAAGGTGAGCCAGGCCCCGGTGCGTGACGCGCTGAAGCGGCTCGCACACGAGGGCCTCGTCACGCACGAACGCAACCGCGGCAACTTCGTGGCCGAGTACTCCGAGGACGAGATGAACCAGGCGCGGGTGGCCCGCACGGCGCTGGAGTCGCTCGCGGGTCGGCTCGTGTGCGGCAACCTCAGCGAGGAGATGCGCAGCAGGCTCGACCGGACGATCGAGCAGATGCACGCGGCCGCGACCGACCGCAACCTCAGCACCTTTCGCGAGCTCGACTTCGTCTTCCACCGCACGGTGATCGAGGCGAGCGGCAACCCCTACCTGCCCCGCATGTGGGACATCATCGAGCCGAGCCTGCGCGCCACCCACGCGCTCGGAGACCCCGACTTCCCGGGCGACTGGCACGAGGTCGCGGACTGGCACTGGAGCCTGCTGCAGGTGCTGCAGGGCAACGACGAGGAAGCCGCCGCCACCCTGTTCGCCCGGCACGCCGCCGGCACGCTGCTCGAGCCCGACGAGGGCGCTCAGCCGAGGTAGAGCCGCGTCGCGAGCCCCCGCCAGAACGAGTCCGCGTCGCGGGGCTCGAGCTCGGGCAGCGCAGCGTGCGTGCGCCTCAACGTCTCCTGATAGCTGAACGTCCTGGTCGAGATCGGCCAGTCGCTCCCGAACATCAGCCGTTCGATGCCGAGGATCCCGACGGCGTCCGCCACGATCGCGGGGACGCTCGCCGGATCCCGCCCTGGTGTGTGCAGCCCCGAGACCTTCGCCATCACACGCGCGTGCTCAGCGACAGCCTGGAGCCCTTGACGCCAGCGGTCATCGGGCTCGTTACCGCCGAGACCGAGGTGACAGAGCACGATCGTCAGGTCGGGGTGCGCGGCCGCCACCGACGCCGCGGCGGGAAGCTGCTCAGGGCGGATCAGCAGCTCGAGCACCGCGCCCGTGGCGGCGAGTCCCGCGGCGAGCTCGTCCACGCCAGGGACGTCGCTGAGGTCGGCCGCACGAGTCGGAACCGCGAGCCTGATCCCTGCGAGGGCCGGATGGTCGAGCACGGCTTGCGCGGTGCCCGCCCACCACCCTGGTCGCGGTTCGTACTGCGCCACCACCGCGGATACCAGGGGGTCTCGCTCGGCCGCCGCCAGCAGCCAGCGCAGCTCCGCGAGGGTGTCGGCAGCCTGCACGACGACGGCGCCCTCGGGCGGCGCCGCCCCCGTCGCGGCGAGGTCGGCGAGCAGGTCGTCGACGACCGCGCGGGCCGGCAGACCCTGGCCGTCGCGAAACCAGGACAACGGAACCTGCGACACGTCCCACAGGTGGAGGTGGGAGTCGACGAACCTCACGCCGCCGCGTCCAGGAGCTGCCAGAGCTCGGCGGGGACGGGCACCTCGAGCCCCGCCACCCAGTCGGTCACCTCGGCCGCGGTGCGTGCACCCACGACGACGGCCTCGACGCCGTGGCGCTGCAGCGGGAACCGCGCGGCCGCGTGGCGCAGCTCGACCCCGTGATGTGCGCAGAGCTGAGCCATCGCCTGGGCCCGGGCGACGATCTCCCCCGAGGCCGGGTGGTAGTCGAAGTACGGGGCGCCCACGGGGTCGGCGAGCACTCCGGAGTTGAGCACCCCGGCCGCGATGACGCCGACGCCCCGCTCCCGCGCCGCCGGGAGCAGCGCCTCGTCGGCATGCCGGTCGATCAGCGTGAGCCGGCCGGCCTCCATCACGACGTCGAGGTCGGCCTCCTGCACGAACCGTGTCAGCGGCTCGGTCCAGACCATGCCCACCCCGATCGCACGCACGACGCCCTGGTCCTTCAGCTCCTGGAGCGCGGGGATGGTCGAGCGCAGAGCCGCGTCGACGTCCGGCGGGTCGTGCAGGTACAGCAGGTCGACCCGATCGGTGCGCAGCCGCTGCAGGCTGCCCTCGAGGCTGCGCAGCACGCCGTCCCGGCTGCCGTCGAACACCGTGCCGGAGCCGACCTGTCCGCTCGCGACGACCGCGCCGTCATCGTCGACCACGGCGCGCCCTACCTTGGTGGCGATCACCAGGTCGTCCCGAGGGACGCCGTCGAGCGCACGCCCGAGGCGCTGCTCGCTGAGGCCGGCCCCGTAGTGCGGGGCCGTGTCGAAGAACCGGATGCCGGCCGCGAGCGCGGTAGCGACGGTCGCCTCGGCATCGGCCTCGGCGACCGAGGTGTAGAGGTTCCCGATGGGAGCGCACCCGAGCCCCCAGGACGACGCCGATCCCGGCTCGCCGAGCGGCCTCAGGACTGGACGGAACGCCATGCCTCGTACTCCTCGCGGCTGTCAGCCGTGAGCGGGTAGTAGTCGCTCAGCCTGGCACCCTCGTCGAGACGCTGCCGGCTGAACACCTCCCACTCCTCGTGATCGCGAGCCGCGGCGGCGACCTCCGCCGCGGCGGCCTGCGGCACGACCACGGCGCCGTCGTCGTCGGCGATCACCACGTCACCCGGGAGGCACAGCGACCCCCCGACGGCGACCGGGACGTCGTAGGCCCACGGGAACAGCTCGGACTGCGAGGCGTAGTGCGGCGTGACGCCGTTGCTCCACACCGGCAGGTCCAGCTCCCGGATGCGCCCGGAGTCGCGGATGCAGCCGTCGACGACGAGACCGACGCCGCCCTTGCGCGACAGATAACGCGTGAGGATGTCGCCCATGCAGCCCGAGTGGGTGCTCCCGTAGGCCTGCACCACGAGCACGTCGCCCGGCTGCACCGTCTCGAGCACCTCCCAGAGGGCCGTCTTCCGCTCGGCGTACTCCTGCCCCGCGAAGGAGCCGAGATCCTCACGCTGGGGCATGAACTGCAGCGTGAGCGCCGAGCCGACCATGCGCTGCCCCGGCTTCAACGGTCGCGGCCCCGAGATGAAGGATCGGCGGATCCCCATCGAGTGCAGCTTGGCGCACGCGGTAGCGGTCGAGACCTGCTCGAGGGAGGCCCTCACCTCTGCGGGCACCCGCTCGTAGCGCTCGCCGCGTACCGGGAGCTCGATCTGCGGTCGCGTCAGGCGGATGGCGGTGTCGGTCATGGGGTTCCCCGTTCGGATCGTGCTGCGGCAAGCGCGCGTGCGCCGGCCGGGCGGTGGTGCGGTCGTTGTTCGCTGGGTCTGGTGTAGAGCGTGAGGCGGGTGCGGTGCGAGGGCGGGAGCGTCACCCGGGCGGCGCCGTCGACCTCGGTGGTGGCGGTGACAGCCCTCCCGGGGCGGGACGTCTCCGCGGTGGACGGGCCGGGGTAGTCGCCGCCCTCCTCACCGCGGCTGTCGACACGCTCCAGCCGGTGCTCGCCGAACGCGCTCGCGCGGATCAGCAGCCGTCGGGTGCGGGTCGGCGAGAGGTTGACGACCTCGACCTCGATGCGATCCTCGTCGAGGCTCGTCACGAGCGCGGCGACATCCTGCGGCAGACCCGCCCGGCCCCGGTCGAGGTCCTCGTAGCTGAGCGCCGCGAACGGCAGGCCGCCGTTGTAGAGAGTCTGCGGCGTGCCCGTGATCAGCTGGGACAGGATCTCGGTCACCACCGGGTTCACGCGCTGCCAGTAGTGCAGGTGCACGTCCGCCGGGTCGGGATGCTCGGTCTCCATCAGGGCAACCCGGCGGGCCACCTGCCCGAGTGCCATCGACAGGGCCTGCACCGGGTACTCGGGGTGGTCGCCGTCGAGATAGGCCAGCCAGGGTGCGTCGTGCCCGGACTCCATCTTGTCGCGGAACGGCTGCACGTCGCGCGCGGCCGCCGGCATGCCGCTCAGCACGCGGTCGAGGCGTGCCCGGTCCTGCTCGTCGCGCGTCCACCACCACAGCCAGAGCGGGAACTCGAGCTGCATCGGTCCGAAGTCGAACCATCCCTCGGTGCCGTGGCGGTGCGGGACGAGCAGGGCGGGCTCGTCCACCCCCGCGCCGTACCGAGCGCGCCAGAACTGGCTGAGGCTGAACGGTGTCGCGGCCGGCGGCGCCGTGATCGCGTGCTCGAGCACGGTGTCCAGCGCCGTGCGCGTCACGTCGAGGAAGGTGCTGTCGCCGGTGACGAGCGAGGCGTTCAGCCCCGCGACCAGCGTGGCGGAGGCCACCGAGTGCAGCCCGTGGGGCCAGGTCCAGCCGTAGTGGCCGCCGTACCAGCGACCCTCGTGGAGACCTCCGACGGTGCCGTCGGGCGCGACGTTGTCCGGGATCAGACCGCGGTTGCGGTCGGCTCGCTCGTGCCAGCCCCCGACATACCGGGAGATCCAGGACGATGCGGCGGGGTCGCCGTCGTACAGCCAGCGGTTGGCGACCAGCGAGGTCGCCGCGAGGTTGACGGCGGTGTCCCCCTGGGCTCGGTGGTGCAGGGCGCGCCCCATCGCCTGAGCGTTCGCGGGCGAGCGGAGGTCGTCCCAGCTGGTGATGCCCGGGAGCCCGTGCAGCGGCAGCCCGTAGGGCTCCATGTGGACGAGGTCGGCCGAGTACGCCTGCCAGGTGGGGCCGAGCCCCTCGAGCGCGCCGCGTGCGCCGTTGTGCGGTGCGCGGATGATGTTCCGCTCGGGGTCGTAGTTGCCGCGCGCCGGATCGGTGTAGAGGTCCGCGAACCGTGCTGCTCGGCCGGCGAAGGCCGGGTCGCTGGGGTCGGCTGCGCAGAGCCCGTAGAAGAACACGAGCGACTCGCCCTGGTGGAACCAGTCGTAGCCGTTCTCGTACTCCTCGGTGAGCATGCCGGCCTCGGTCAGCTGGGCCGTGACGCCGGACCAGTGGTGCTTGGCCGCGGTCAGCACGGCATCGCTGCCGCCGAGCAGGTAGAAGGCGGGCCAGTTGAAGAAGGGCTCGTAGAGGTCGTCGACGCCGTCGCGGTCCTCGAAGCCACCGCTGTAGCGGAGGCGTCCGTCGGCCTCGGTGTACCGCTCGGCGAACTGTCGCCATGCGGTCTCGATCGCGTCGAACAGCCGGCGCTGCAGCACCGCCCAGGCGGGGACCTCCCGCATGGCCTCGGTCAGGATCGGTTGGTTCATCCCTTGGTCGCTCCTGCCACGAGCCCGCCGATGATGTGGCGCTGCATGATCACGAAGAAGATGACGGCGGGGAGGATCGCGAGCAGCAGGGTGGGGAACACCACGGTGTAGTCGGTCGAGTACTGGCCGACGGCGGCGTAGACGCCCGTCGTCACGGTGTAGATCCCGGAGCTGGGGCCGAGGATGATCTGGGGCGAGACGAAGTCGTTCCAGACACTGATCGAGTTGAGCACCAGGATCGTCGCGACGACCGGCTTCATGATGGGGAAGATGCAGGACCAGAAGGCACGGATCTGGCCCGCTCCGTCGAGCGCCGCCGCCTCGTCGATGTCGCGCGGGACCGTGCGCAGATAGGCGCTGAACAGGAAGATCGTCACCGGCAACGTCGCGGCCGTCTCGAACAGGATGAAGCCCGGCACGGTGTTGATCAGCCCGAGGAGCCGGAGCACGAACACGACCGGGATCAGCGTCACCTGCCCGGGGATGAACAGACCGGACACGAAGAGCAGCAGCAAGCACATGTGCCACTTCTTGCGGCCGCGTGCGATCACGTACGCCACCGGGGCGGCCAGGGCGATGCCGAACACGTTGACCATGAGGACGAAGGACAGCGTGACGCCGTACGCACGGACCACGTTGAACTTCTCGCTGGTCAGCGCTTCCTTCAGGTACTCGAGCGTGAACGTCGAGGGATCGATCAGCAGCGGCTGCTGGATGATCTCGGCCTGCGGCTTGAAGGCACTGATCACCAGGATGTACATCGGGATGAGCATCACCAGCGCCGTCGCTGCGAGCACCACCCACTTGATGGCGGCGCCGGGGACCGTGCCGCGCCTCGTGGCGGCACTCATGCGGCGACCTTCTGCTCGGCGCTGCGACGCGCGAACGTCACGGCGAGTCCGGCGACCGCGGTGACCACGAGGAGCACGACCGATTGCGCGGCACCGAGACCGAGCGCCGAACGCGCGAAGGAGTCCTTGAGGATCTGGTAGACGATCGTCTGGGTACCCGCTGCCGGGCCGCCGTCGGTGAGCGCCAGCACGACGTCGTACACCTTGAGCAGGCCGACGAGCGTGAGCACGAGGTTGACCGTGAGCACCGGTGCGATCAGCGGCACCGTGATCGCGCGGAACTGCTGCCAGCGGGAGGCGCCGTCGACGGTGGCGGCCTCGTAGTACTCGTTCGGCACCGACTTGATGCCGGCGATGAACAGGATCATGTTGAAGCCGAAGCTCGACCACAGGATCGTGGCGATGACGCTGCCCTTGGCCCACGTCGGGTCGATGAGGAACGGGAGCGGCCCGACCCCGACGTGCGCGAGCAACGAGTTGGCGACACCGTTCGGCTGCAGCATCGCCGACCACAGGAACCCGATGATCAGCGAGCTTATGATGTAGGGGTAGAAGAAGATCGTGCGCAGCACGGTGTTCGCCCTGCCGGGCGCTGCGATGAGCACGGCCACCGCCAGCCCGACGACGTTGCACAACGTGGTTCCGACCAGTGCGACGATCGCCGTGAAGATCGCGGCGTCGACCGTGCGCGGGTTCTTGAAGGCGAACCGGTAGTTCTCGAGCCCGATGAAGTCGAAGTTGAGGCTGTAGCCGTTCCAGTCGGTGAGGCTGAGCACGAACGCCAGGATCATCGGGATGATGAACATGAGGACGAACACCAGCACGGCGGGTCCCGCCATGATGAGGTCGGGCACCCTCGACCGCAGTGGCTTGCGGCGTGCGGCTCGCACACGTGGCGGGTGCGGCGCCCGCGGTTGCTGCGGGGGTGCTGTCACGGTCGCTGTCATCTCTCGCCTTCCTGGCCGAGCGGGGGCGCGGGTCTTTGCGGATCCGCGCCCCCGCTGCTTCAGCCTGCGTTCGCCGCGAACCAGTCGTCCATGGCGCCGATGACGTCAGCGGCAGGCGTGCCGCCCATCAGGGCCTGGGTCTGGGTGTTGAGCTCCTCGGAGTACCCGGCGGGGAGACGGCGCTCGCCGTAGCCCTCACCGGTGGGCGTGTACGAGCCGGCGGGTGTCTCGGCAACGATCTGGAACAGCTCGTCGCCCAGCGCCGTCGTCTCGTAGGCGTACCCATCGCGGAAGTTCCCGTCGACGATCAGCTGGTCGATCACCGCGGTCTCGTCCGTCGTCAGGAACTCCACGAGCAACGCGGCCTCGTCGACGACGGGGCTGCTCGACGGGATGCTGTAGGGGCTCGCGATGTTGGCACCCATGGCGGGCTCGCTGACACCCTCGATCGCCGGGGCGCGGAAGACACCGATCTCGGCAGGGTTCTCCGCCGCCGCCTCGGTGCCGGCGAACCAGCTGCCCATCGGGTAGATGGCACTCTCGCCGGCGAGGAACGCCTGCTCGGCGTCGGGGTACTGGATGCCCAGCGCCTCGGTGGGCACATAGCCCGCTGCCACCCAGTCGGCGTACCGCTCGATGAAGGTGCCGTAGGTCTCGCTGAAGGTCGCCTCACCGGAGGACATCCGGGCGTACCAGTCCGGGTCCGTTCCGACCACGCTGGGCAGCGCGAGCGCCTGCAGTGCGTGGCTGCTCATCCAGTCGCCGCCGGTCTGGATCGGTGTCCATCCCGCAGCCGACAGCGCGGCGAGCGCCTCGTCGAGCTCTTCGAGCGTGGTGGGAAGCTCGGTGATCCCGGCCTCCTCGAAGGCGGTCTTGTTGTAGAACATCAGGCTCTGCAGCTGCACGCCGATACCGGCCATGTAGTACTTGCCGTCGATCGTGTACTGCTCCGCGAGCGGCCCCTCCGTCGCCCAGTCGTAGCCCGACAGGTCCACGAGCTCGGGCGCCAGCTCGGGCGTCGGTGGCAACGACTGCACCACGTCGGGTGCGTCACCCGCGGCCAGCAGACGCGGCAGTGCGGCGGCGACGCCTTCGGCACCCGGGTTCTGGATGATGACGTCGATGCCTGGGTTGGCCTCCTCGAAGGGAGCCACCAGCTCGTTCCAGAACTCTTCGGTCAAGTTCGGGGTGACGTTGACGAGCATGCTCACCTCGACCTTGCCGTCCTCGCCTCCTCCCCCGTCGTCGTCGCCGGCGGCGGTGGAGCACCCTGCCAGCGCCACGGCGGCCACGCCCATGGCAGCGAGGGCTGCGCGCTTTCTGATCATCGTCGATCCTCTCGATACGAAGTGCCGTCGTCGGCAGACCAGACAATAATCGATAATCGCTCGATGCGCCAGTGGCGTGGGGTGGACGCACCGCCCGGGGACCTGTGCGAGGGCGCATAGGAGCGCGCTCGAGCTGTGCAGGAACGCCCTCGAACCGTCCGGGAGCGGCCCCCGACGACCCGCGTGTCGTCGGCGTCAAGCAGCGCGCGCGGCGAGCCCCGACCTGCGCGCCAGCGCCCCGTTCACCTCGGGTGCCAGCGATCACATGCCGCCAGGGTGCATGGCACGGACTCAGGCAGCATGCGAACGCTTTCCGCCCAGGCCGCGGCGTATCGCTCGGTGGGTGAGAGTCGAGGGCCTTTCGCGAACGGGTCGCGCACCGGCCTGCGGTCGCGTGGAAGGGGGCTCCCCAGCGCGCTCGGGGCGGTCAGCGCCAGAGGACGGCGAGCGCGTCGCGCGCACCAGCCTGCGCCCGCGTCGAAGCGGGCTCCCCTACACGCTCGTGCGGTCAGCGCCAGAGGACGGCGAGCGCGTCGCGCGCACCAGCCTGCGCCCGCGTCGAAGCAGGCTCCTCCTGGTCGCGCGTGCCGGTCAGCGCCAGAGGACCGCGAGCGCGATGTTGAGGATCGTCAGGCCGGCGATGGCTCCCAGGTAGCCGGTGGTGACGCTCTCGTGCTTGCGGCCACGCCAGACGAGGACACCGACCACGAGCGCCACCACGAGCTTGACGCCGATCTTGATGTTGTTGACCTCGCCGTCGCCCATCTCGAGCACGCCGACCAGGAGGATGCCGGTCACGAGCGCGGTGAGGATCCCGTGCCACACCCCCGGGTTGATCTCCGGCTTGCGCATGCGGGTCACGACACCCCCGAGCACGAGAGCCCACCCGATCAGGTGGAGGACGAGCAGCACACCGTGGACGATCTCCATGGATCTGACGCTACGTCATCACCCCACCCTGGCGCGAATCGGGCCGGCTCCGCGTGTCCCGTACCCGCGAGTTCGCACATCGACGGCGAGATCGCACCGTGCGGAGTGCGATGTCGCCGTCGAGGTGCGATCTCACTAGGCAGCGGCCCACGAGCGACGCCGGCGACCAGCGGCGGCCCCGCGCGTGGGCCGTCACCTCACCGTCGGTAGCTGGCGATCCGCGTCAGCGACGGTGTGCGAGGCGCACCGGAGCCTCCGAAATCGACGGGCGGGTCGACCGGTGCCATCGCGCCCAGGTCCGCGCCACCGAGCGTCCCGGAGACCGTCGACAGCAGCCGGTGGTCGGACGCGGCGTACCAGAGCTGGTCGTCGCCGTTCCGGACGGCGGTCCGGACGCTCGGCATCACGCGCCGGGCGATCGGGTCACTCAGCCGCGCCCACCACAGCCGCTCCCGCAGCGCCGAAGGCTGGAGCCGCAGCAGGTGTCCCAGCGCGGTCCGGCGGCCGACCCCCAGCACGAGATCGAGGCCCGGCCCGGTCACGTGCCAGGCGGGGCCACGCGTGATGTGCACGTCGCCGAGCACGACCTCCTCGAAGCGGTACCGGGAGGTGATCTCCTGGGCCAGCGGCTCGAGCGGGGCGTAGAGCACCCGGCGGCCGTCGGGATGGGCCACCATCACGTCGTCGACCCGGCCGAACGGTCCGGAGTCCCACGAGCCGACGACCACACGCGGGCCTCGGGTCGTGCCTGTGGCCGCGATCCAGCCCCGGAACGGCTCCGTCGCCGCCGGAGCGCGGGTCATGCCGCCGCGCTGCTCACCGCACGCCCGTAGAGCTCGTCGGCGACCGTGAGCACGTCGGGCCACGCCACCGCCGGCGGCGTGGCGGCGTTGGTCGCGCGGATCCGACCGAGCAGCTCCGGCTCCGACGCGAGCCGCACGAGGGTGCGGCTCATCGCCTCGTCGGAGGGAACCAGGAACCCGTTGACGCCGTCCTCGACGAACTCACCCAGCCCCGTTCCCGCACGGCCGACGACCGCCAGCCCGGACGCCCGCGCCTCGAGCGCCGCGATCCCGAAGGCCTCCAGGACCGAGGGCGAGACGAACACGTCCTGGTCGCGGTAGATCGTGGGCAGCAGGGCACGCGGCACCTTGCCCATCACGGTGACCACGTCCTCCAGCCGGTTCGCCTGCACCTCCGAGCGCACCTGTCCCTCGGCCGGCCCGCCGCCGACGAGGGTCATCCTGATGCGGGGCGTGCCGTCGGGATGGCGACCCAGTGCCTCGTGCGCCCGCGCCACCGCCATCAGGAGCGGGATCGCACGCTTGCGCGGCGCCAGCCGCTGGGTGCCGACGACCCTGAGCGAGCCGGGCGAGGCAGCGGGCACCGGGTTGGCGGCGGCCGCGAGCCACGGCGCGAGGTCCAGCCCGTTCGACAGCACGGTCACGTCGGTGCGGTCGAGCGCGTCCGCGACGCGCTCCGCGGCGACGGTGCTGACGGCGCTCGGCGCGAACGGGGCGTCGTCCCAGCCCGTGGCCCTCGCACCGGCCGAGACCAGGCTCTCGACGCCGTCGAGCATGCAGTGCCAGGTGATCGCCAACGGGAGGCCGAGGGACCTGGCCGCCCGGGCGCCGTCGTAGGCGAACGGGGAGACCACACCGGCGTGCACGTGCACGACGTCGGGCTTGAGCATCCGCAACGCCCGCCGGATCAGCCAGAGCCCGAGCGGGTGGACCGGGAGGCCGAACGTGGTGCGGGAGGCGAGCCGGTGCACCCGCAGACCCAGCGACTCGGTGGTGCTGGCGCGATAGCGGCTCCGCCCCTGCGCCTCGGCGCCCTTGGGAAGGGCGGTCGCGGTGAGCACGTGGACGGCGTCACCCCGGGCCGCCTGGTGGGTCGCCAGGTCCTGGACCTGGGTCTCGATACCACCCACCCGGGGCGCGTAGCAGTCGGAGATGTGGACGATCCGCACGTCGCCCTACTCCCACTCGATGGTGCCCGGCGGCTTGCTCGTCACGTCGAGGGTCACGCGGTTGACGTCGGGCACCTCGTTGGTGATCCGCGTCGAGATGCGCGCGAGCACGTCGTACGGCAGCCGTGTCCAGTCGGCGGTCATCGCGTCCTCGCTGGAGACCGGGCGGAGCACGACCGGGTGGCCGTAGGTCCGGCCGTCACCCTGCACGCCGACCGACCGCACGTCGGCCAGCAGCACCACCGGGCACTGCCAGATCTCGCGGTCGAGCCCGGCGGCGGTCAGCTCCGCGCGGGCGATCGCGTCGGCGGCCCGCAACGTCTCGAGCCGCTCCGCCGTGACCTCGCCGACGATCCGGATGCCGAGCCCGGGACCCGGGAACGGCTGACGCCAGACGATCACCTCCGGCACGCCGAGCTCGAGCCCGACGGCGCGCACCTCGTCCTTGAACAAGGTGCGCAGCGGCTCGACCAGCTCGAACTGCAGGTCGTCGGGGAGACCGCCGACGTTGTGGTGCGACTTGATGTTCGCCGCGCCCTCGCCGCCGCCGGACTCCACCACGTCCGGGTACAGGGTGCCCTGCACGAGGAACCTGACCTCCTCCGCGGGCCCGTGCGCATCGACGGCCCTGTCGTGGCCCTCGTTGATGACTTCACGGGCGGCCTGCTCGAACACCCTGATGAACTCGCGGCCGATGATCTTGCGCTTGGTCTCGGGGTCGGTGACGCCGGCGAGCGCGCCCAGGAACTGCTCGCGCGCGTCGACGACCTTCAGCCGCACGCCCGTGGACTCCACGAAGTCGACCTCGACCTGCTCAGCCTCACCCTCGCGCAGCAACCCGTGGTCGACGAAGACGCAGGTCAGCTGGTCGCCGACAGCCTTCTGCACCAGTGCCGCGGCGACCGAGGAGTCGACGCCACCGGAGAGCCCGCAGATCACACGCGCGTCCCCGACCTGCGCCCGGATCGCCTCGACCTGCTCGGCGACGACGTTGCCGGCGGTCCAGTCCCCGGCCAGCCCTGCGCCGTCGTGAAGGAAGTTCTCGAGCGCGCTCTGACCGAGCGTCGTGTGCCTAACCTCGGGGTGCCACTGCATCCCGAACAGCCGCCGCTCGGGGTTCTCGAACGCGGCGACCGGGGACCCCGGCGAGGTGGCGAGCACGTCGAAGCCGTCAGGTGCCGCCTGCACGGCGTCACCGTGCGACATCCACGTGGTCTGGTCGGGCGGCGAGCCCTCGAGCAGCGTTCCCTGGGCGCTCACCTCGACGGCGGTGCCGCCGTACTCACGCGTCCCGGTCTTGGCGACCGTGCCGCCGAGCGCGGCCGCCATGGCCTGGAAGCCGTAGCAGATGCCGAGCACCGGGACCCCGGCCTCGAACAGCGCCGGGTCGACCCGCGGCGCGCCCTCCTCGTAGACCGACGACGGCCCGCCCGAGAGGATGATCGCCGCCGGCTCCTTGGCGAGCATGTCCGGCACCGCCATCGTGTGCGGGACGATCTCGCTGTACACCTTCGCCTCGCGCACGCGGCGCGCGATCAGCTGGGCGTACTGGGCGCCGAAGTCGACGACGAGGACAGGGCGATGCAGCTCGGCAGGCGATGGCACCCCGCCAGGATAGAGGTCGCGTCAGCGAATCTCCTCGCCCGCCCACTCGAAGACGAAGGTCACGCTCGCGTCCCACAGCGCCAGCACCGGCCGGTAGCGAGCGAACCAGCGCTCGTACCGTTCGCCCGTGATGGCCTCCTCCCAGGTCCGGCGGTCGGGCCAGGTCTGGGTGGTGAGGTAGCGCCGGCCCTCGAGCCGCATCAGCCCGAGCGTGACGTCGGCGTGCAGCTCCGCGTACCGCGGCTCGATCTGCTCCTCGACGAGCACGAGGAGATCGGCCTCCTCGCCGCCCTCGACCAGCTCCCACACCTTCCCGGTCACCCAGCTCATGTCAGCGCCCCTCTGCGGCCACGGCCGCGACTCGGTCCTCGAACCACCCTCGTGCGCGCACCTCCATCACGAACGACAGCACCGGCACCACCCCGCCGGCGATCAGCGCGAGGATGCGCCCGAAGGACCAGCGCATCCGGGACCAGAGGTCGAACACCGTGACGGCGTAGATCACGTAGATCCAGCCGTGCACGATCGCGATCCAGTCCCCCAGCACCGCGTTGTCCGGGCCGTTGACCTGGAGCACGTACTTGAGCACCATCTCGACGCTCAGCAGCAGCAGCATCCCGCCGGTCACGAACGCCATCACCCGGTAGCGTCCGAACGCCGCACGCGCCTTGGGCACGTCCAGCGCGGGGTTCGGGGGCTGCGCGGTCTCGCTCGGGTTCTCGGTGCTCACCCGGTCATTCTCTCCGGTCGAGAACGGTGCCGAGAACACGCCTCGCGCGTCATGATGTCGCCATGGTCCGCCTCCGCACCGTCTCGCCCAGCTCCCGAGGATGGAGCCGGCGTCGGCGCGGTGCGGGCTTCTCCTACGTGGACGCCGACGGCGTCCCGCTCGGCTCGGAGGACGTCGCGCGGATCCGCTCGCTCGCGATCCCACCCGCCTGGACCGATGTGTGGATCTGCCCGTTCCCCAACGGCCACCTGCAGGCGGTCGGCACCGACGTCGCCGGTCGCCGTCAGTACCTCTACCACCCCGACTGGCGGATCAAGCGCGACCGCATGAAGTTCGACCGGGTGCTCGACGCGGCTCACCGGCTGGGCGACGCGCGCCGCCGGGTGGCGGCCGACCTCGCGATCAGCGGCATGCCGCTGGAGCGCGCGACCGCGCTCGCCGTGCGGCTGCTCGACCAGGGGTACTTCCGGATCGGGAACGACGCCTACGCCGAGGCCGGCAGCTTCGGGCTGACGACCTTGCAGCGCAGGCACGTGAGGTTGCGCGGTGGCGCGCTGGTGTTCCGGTTCGTCGGCAAGTCCGGGATCGAGCACACGATCGAGATCGCCGATCCCGACGTCATCGAGGCGCTGACACCGATGCGGAGGCGGCGCGCGGGCGAGCGGCTGCTCGCCTACCAGCGGCGGCGCAGGTGGGTCGACCTCGCGTCCGACGACGTCAACGGCTACCTGCACGAGCTGTTCGACGGCGACCTCACCGCGAAGGACTTCCGCACCTGGCACGCGACGGTGATCGCCGCGACCTCGCTCGCGCTCGCCGACCCGGGCGAGACCAAGGCGTCCCGACAACGAGCGGTACGGGCCGCCGTCGAGGAGGTCGCCGAGTACCTCGGGAACACCCCGACGATCGCCAAGAACTCCTACATCGACCCCCGCGTGATCGACCTCTTCGAGGCCGGCACCACGATCGCCGAGGCGGCGCGGACCCGCCACCGCGACCCGGCTCGCCGGCAGGCGGCGCTCGAGCGGGCGGTGCTCGACATGCTCGCGGGCTGAGGCCCGCGCCGCTCGGCCTGAGCGCGCAGAGGTGACCCTGGTCACGACACGCCGCGCGGCGCGGTTATCCAGTCGCCCCGCAGCGGTGCTCGGGCCTACCGTTGAACCTCGTGCGCTCTCTCCCCGAGGCCGATCCCGGCACGCCTCCGCTGACGACGCCGTTGGCCTTCCTCCTGTGGCAGGCGCGGCGCCAGTCCGGCGTGCTCACCGCGGCCGTCGCGTTCGGCATCATCGGTGCCATCTGCCAGGCGGCGCTGCCGTACGTGATCGGTCGCGCGATCGACGACGGCCTCGAGAACGGGCTGACCGCACCGCTGCTGCGCTGGTGCCTGGTGCTGCTCGGGATCGGGCTGGTGACGGTGGTCGCGAACTCCGTGGGCCACCGGTTCGACGTGCAGAACTGGCTGCGCGCCTCCCTCAACGCCTCCCAGCTGGTCGGTCACCACGTCACGCGCACGGGCTCGGCGATCACCAAGGAGCTGCCCACGGGTGAGGTCGTGGCCACCGTCGCGTCCGACGCGCTACGGCTCGGGGAGATCTACGCCCACTCGGCACGGTTCCTCGGCGGCGTGGTGACCTACGTCGTCGTGGGCATCGTGCTCATGCAGAGCTCGGTCCCGCTGGGCGTGGCGGTGCTGGCGGGGCTACCGGTGGTCGCCGCGGTGCTGGGCCTGCTCGTGAAGCCGCTGCAGACGAAGCAGGCCGCGCAGCGCGAGCAGTCCGGTCGACTGACCACGATCGGTTCCGACACCGTGGCCGGGCTGCGGATCCTGCGGGGCATCGGTGGCGAGGAGGCGTTCTCGCGCCGGTACGCCCAGCAGTCGCAGAAGGTGCGGCAGGCCGGCGTGGACGTGGCCCGGGTGCAGTCGACGCTCGACGCGCTGCAGGTGCTGCTGCCCGGTCTGTTCCTCGCCGGGGTGGTCTGGTTCGGCGCGCACCTGGCGCTGCAGGGCGAGATCACCACCGGCCAGCTCGTGACCTTCTACGGCTACGCCACGTTCCTCACGCAGCCGCTGCGGGCGGCCACGCAGGCCGTGCAGAACGGCACCCGCGCGTTCGTCGCCGCCCGCAAGATCATCGGGGTGCTCCGCACCACCTCCGACGTCGCGGACACCGGCACGACCGCAGCTCCCGCCCCGGGTGCGGTGCTGCGTGACGAGCCCTCCGGGCTCGAGATCCGCCCGGGCGAGCTGATCGCCGTCGTCGGGCCCGATCCGGACGAGACCGCCGACATCGTGACGCGGATGGCGCGGTTCGACGACACCGCCGCGGACGTGACCTGGGGCGGCGTCCCGCTCACCGCCTTCCCGCTCGCCGAGCTGCGCGAGCGGATCGTGCTCTCGGAGCCCACGCCCGCGCTGTTCACCGGGAAGCTGTCGACCGAGCTCGACGTGCGTGGTGACCTCAGCGAGGACCAGCTGCTCGAGGCGATCCACGTGGCCGACGCCCGCGACGTGCTCGACTCGATGCCGGACGGCCTGCACGGCGAGATCACCGAGAAGGGTCGCTCGCTCTCAGGTGGGCAGCGTCAGCGGGTCGCGCTCGCGCGCGCCCTGCTGACCGACGCCGAGGTCCTGCTCCTGATCGAGCCGACCTCCGCCGTCGACGCCCACACCGAGGCGCGCATCGCGGCCAACCTGCGCCAGGCGCGGGCCGGGCGCACCACGGCGATCGTCTCCGCCAGCCCGCTCGTGCTGGACGTGGTCGACGACGTGGTGTTCGTGGTCGACGGCACGGTCGTCACGCGGGGCTCGCACCGCGACCTGCTCGAGCGGGCAGCGGCCGGCGAGCGCTGGCCCGAGGCCTACCGGCGCGTCGTCAGCCGGGCGGCTGCCGACGACGGTGACGAGACCCAGCACGCGCTCGCCACGCCCGATGGAGGTGCACGATGAAGCTGCCGGTCGCGGACGGACCCGTGCTGCGCTCGCGCGTCGCCGATCTGCTCAAGATGCACCGCGGTGCCCTGACGAAGGTCGTCGCGCTGCACACCGGTGCGGCGGTCGCCGGGCTCGCCGGACCCTGGTTGCTCGGTCGGATCATCGACGACGTCAGGACCGGCACCACCCCCAGCGCGCTCAACGTCATGGCGGCGATCCTCGCGGTCGCGGTCGTGCTGCAGACGCTGCTGGTGCGGCAGGCGCAGCGCTCCTCGATCGTGCTCGGCGAGCAGGTGTTCGCGGAGATGCGCGAGGACCTCATCGACACCGTGACGTCGCTGCCGCTGTCCACGGTGGAGCGTGCGGGCACCGGCGACCTGATCGCGCGCACCACCAACGACGTCGACAGGATCAACTTCACGGTCCGGTTCGGCGTCCCGCGCGTGCTGGTGTCGGTGGCGAGCATCGTGCTGACCGTGCTGGCCGCGGTGCTGGCGAACGGGCTGGTGGCCCTCGGGATGTTCGTGGGCGTGCCGCTGCTGCTGATCGCGTGCCGCTGGTACCTCAAGCGCGCGGCACCCGGCTACCTGCGCGAGTCGGCGGCCTACGCCACGATCAACGGCTCGCTCACCGAGTCCGTCGAGGGCGCGCGCACGATCGACGCGCTCGGCCTGGGCAGGCGCCGCCGCAACCGCATCGACGACGACATCCACGAGGCGTTCCAGGCGGAGAAGTACACGTTGTGGTTGCGCACGTGGCTGTTCCCGGGACTGGACGGCGCCTTCATCCTGCCGATCATCGCGATCCTCGCGTGGGGTGCCTACCTCGCCAGCACCGGCCAGGCCACCGTGGGGGCCGTGACCACCGTGGTGCTCTACGCCGTGCAGATCATCGGCCCGGTCGACGAGCTGATCTTCTGGCTCGACGAGATCCAGGTGGGCACGGCGCGGCTCGCGCGGATCTTCGGGGTCGGGCTGGTCAAGCAGGACCGCGAGGCCACGGGCGCCAAGCCCGAGGCGCAGGACATCCGTGCGCGTGACCTGGAGTACGCCTACCGCGAGGGTCAGAACGTGCTGCACGGGATCGACCTCGACCTGCGGCCCGGTGAACGGCTCGCGATCGTGGGGCCCTCGGGTGCGGGCAAGTCCACGCTCGGGCGGATGCTGGCCGGGATCCACCCGCCCACCGGTGGCAAGGTCAGCGTGGGCGACGTGCCGCTCGTCGACCTGGAGCTGGAGGACCTGCGCGGTCAGGTGGCGCTCGTGACCCAGGAGCACCACGTGTTCGTGGGGACGCTGGCGCAGAACCTGCGGCTCGCGAAGGAGGACGCCGACGACGAGGAGCTGGCCGAGGCGCTCCGTGCGGTCGACGCCTGGGGCTGGGTGGCCGCGCTCGAGCACGGCCTGGAGACCGAGGTCGGCTCCGGCGGCGTCACGCTGACGCCGGCGCAGGCGCAGCAGATCGCGCTGGCCCGGCTCGTGCTCCTCGACCCGCACACGCTGGTGCTCGACGAGGCCACGTCGCTGCTCGACCCGCGCGCCGCGCGCCACCTGGAGCGATCGCTGTCAGCGGTGCTGACCGGCCGCACCGTGGTCGCGATCGCGCACCGGCTGCACACCGCTCACGACGCCGACCGGGTCGCCGTGGTCTCCGACGGCCTCATCGACGAGATCGGTCCGCACGACGAGCTCGTCGCCGCCGAGGGCTCCTACGCCGCGCTCTGGCACTCCTGGCAGCGCGAGTAGCGCGGTCGGGTCGGCGCGGCACCTCCCCGGCACGCGCCGTGCAACATAGCCGTCGTCAGATCGCCCAAACCTGCGCGATCGAACGCGCATGGGTGATCTGGCGACGGATCTGTTGCAGGTGCGGCACATGTCGCCGTCCACAGGTTTCTCCACAGCTTCGGGGGCGACGACCACGATGAGCATGCACTCGTCGAGGATGCCGAGATGGCCGACCTGCCGAAGCTGCTCACGCGAGCACACCGTCATCCGTCATGGCTCTCGCGCGCGCACCACCAGGGGTTGATCGTTCCGACTCTTCCCGGTGTCTACCTGCGAACTGACGTCGCTGACAGCGTGGCCTGGCGCGCTCGCGCCGCGCTGGTCTGGAGACCGGACATGATCCTGCTCGGCGAGGTGGCGGCGAGCTGGACCTTCTGGCGGGAGATCCCGGTGACCGCCGTCGACGTCGCGACCCGTACGGAGATCGACCGGCCCGGCTACCGGTTCCACCGGCGCAGCGTCCCTCCGCATCTCGTCGGGCGCTACGGGGACTTCCGGACGTCGCTGCCGGCGCTGACCGCGCTCGACCTGATCGGCACCCACGGCCTGGACGCGATCGACCACGTGCTGCGATCTCGGCGGGTGCGGATCGAGGACCTGTTCGCCGCCCTCGAGGCCACCCCGGGTCGCTACGGCAACGTGGACCGGCGCCGCATGCTGGTGCGTTCCCGCACCGAGCCGTGGTCGGCCGCCGAGCGCTTGGCACACGCGATCCTCACGGGCGCCGGCATCTCCGGGTGGCGATCCAACGTGCCGCTCCGTCTCGAAGGTCAGCAGTACTTCCTCGACATCGCGTTCTCGGACATCAAGCTCGTTCTCGAGATCGATGGCCGGGAGATCCACGAGCAGGCGGCCGTGTTCGAGTCCGACCGCGAGCGCCAGAACGCTCTGGTCCTCGCTGGTTGGACGGTGCTGAGGTTCACGTGGCTCCAGCTGCACCGACGGCCCGACTACGTGCTCGAGAGCGTTAACCGCGGCAGGCGACTCGCCACCCGGCTGCAACGAATCCGTCGCCAGATCGCGGATTCCGGCGAAAACTGAGCCCGATCGTCGATGTGGCGACGGGTTCGTTGCGCCGAGCGCTAGATCTGGCCGCGCCGCAGCCGTTCGAGCGCCGCTCGCGGGTCCGCCGGGTCCAGGCCCTCGCCGACGGCGATCACCCGGCGACGACCCGCCAGCTCGTCGGCATCCTCGAGCTCGACAGCATCCTCGAGCTCGTCGGCGGCCACGTCGGCGGGCTCGACGGCGTCGGCGGAGCGCAGGTGCGACGGCGGGCGGCCGTGGGCGCGCCGGGCCAGCACCGCGACCACGAGCCGGCGGTAGGCCTCGTGGTCCTCCGGTGCGGTCAGCCAGGCGTCGGCGGCCTCGGCGACCGCGTGCTCCAGGACCCTCGACACCTCGTCCTGACGACCGTCCATGGCAGGCAGCGTAGTTCGCGCCCGCGGCGACGCCCGAGAGCAGCCGGCTACCGCCGAAGGGATGGCGGCGGGCTCAGGCGGCGACGGGCGGAGTGGTGACGCCGGGGGCGGCTCCGCGCTCGGCCCGCCGCACGCGCACCTCGTCGCGGACCATCCGCCCCCAGAGGACGAGCGCGAAGCCTCCGAAGATGAACCACTCGGCGGCGTAGGCGACGTTGCGGAGGTTCAGGCCCCCGCTGGGCAGCGCGGGCGGCGGCATGCCCTCGATCGCGGCGAGCCCCGCGGGGGCGTCGCCGGGCGCACCGCCCTCGGGCGCTGCCGAGATCAGGATGATGTACCCCGAGTAGATCGGCCCGCCCCAGACGTTGACCAGCGCTCCGGCGCTGACGGCGTCGATCTCGTCGCTGCCCGCGGCGCCCGTGTCGGCCGCCTCGGAGCCGTCGATGAATCCCACCACGGTCACCGTGCCGGCCGGGACCTCGAGATAGCCGGGGTCCTTCTCGGGGACCCATCCGCGCACGACCGGCATGATCGCACCGGTGCGGTCCTCGCGGAAAGCGCTCAGCAGCAGGTAGCCGGACCGCCCGTCGAGCTCGCGGTCGGGGACCCAGTACGTCAGGTCGGGCTCCCAGCTGCCGGTGAGCTCGACGCGCGCACCGACCATCGACTGCGTGAACGAGGTCTGCGGCGCCACCACGTCCGCCACCGGGACCGGAGGGCTCTGCTCGCGGGCGGCCTGCTCGATCGCCGCTTGCTGCTCCGCGGCACCGACGGCCCGGTCGATCTGCCAGGCGCCCAGCCGCACGCAGACGATCGCCCCCACCAGGAGCAGCGCGAAGATGCCGAGCATCCGGGGAGTCGTCGCCGCCCGTACCCAGTCCCGCACTCCCCCAGGGTAGTTCGGCTTCGCGGCAGCGCCGCCACGCGCCCAGAGCTCCCCGCAGAACTCTCTCGAGCTGGGGGACCAACGACCGAGACAACGGGTGCCTGGGTGCAGTTGGATGGGTGATCGTGGGCGTGACGAAGGAGACTGACATGACTGCTGATCCGAGCACCACCACCTGGCCGGCCCGCGCCGTCGTCGATCTCGACGAGGCGACCCTGGACCGCATCGACGCCTGGTGGCGCGCCGCGAACTACCTGTCGGTCGGGCAGATCTACCTGCTGGACAACCCGCTGCTGCGGCGCGAGCTGACCCGGGACGACATCAAGCCACGCCTGCTGGGCCACTGGGGCACCACACCCGGTCTCAACTTCCTCTATGCCCACCTCAACCGAGCCATCCAGCAGCGCTCGACCAACGCCATCTACATCACCGGCCCCGGTCACGGCGGACCGGGCCTGGTGGCGAACTCCTACCTCGAGCGCACCTACACCGAGACCTACCCGGACATCACCAACGACGCCGAGGGGTTGCGCAAGCTCTTCCGGCAGTTCTCCTTCCCCGGTGGCATCCCGAGCCACGTGGCGCCCGAGACGCCAGGCTCGATCCACGAGGGCGGCGAGCTCGGGTACGCGCTCTCGCACGCCTACGGCGCCGCGTTCGACAACCCGGACCTGCTGGTCGCCGCCGTGATCGGCGACGGCGAGGCCGAGACCGGCCCGCTCGCCACCTCCTGGCACAGCAACAAGTTCGTCAACGCCGCCCAGGACGGCGTGGTGCTGCCGATCCTGCACCTGAACGGCTACAAGATCGCGAACCCGACCGTGCTGGCCCGGATCCCGTCCGAGGAGCTGGGCGACCTGATGCGCGGCTACGGGCACACGCCGTACGAGTTCGTCGCCGGGTTCGACGACGAGGACCACCGCTCGATCCACCAGCGGTTCGCGCTCCTGCTCGACGAGGTCCTCAACGACATCGCCGCGATCAAGAAGGCGGCGGCCGAGGGACAGACCGACCGCCCGTCGTGGCCGATGATCATCTTCCGGACGCCGAAGGGCTGGACCTGCCCGCCGGAGATCGACGGCAAGCGCACCGAGGGGTCCTGGCGTGCGCACCAGGTGCCGCTGGCCAACGCGCGGGACACCCCGGAGCACGTCGAGGTGCTCAGCTCCTGGCTGCGCTCCTACGGTCCCGACGAGCTCTTCGACGACGGCGGAGCGTTGCGTCCCGAGATCGCCTCGCTCGCCCCGGAGGGCGAGCTGCGCATGAGCGCGAGCCCGCACGCCAACGGCGGTCTCCTGCTCCGCGACCTGAGGTTGCCGGACTACCGCGAGTACGCCGTCGACGTGCCGGCGCCGGGCGGCGCGATCGCGGAGGCGACCAAGGTGCTCGGCACCTGGTTGACCGACGTGGTCCGCCGCAACCCCGACAACTTCCGGATCTTCGGACCGGACGAGACCGCGTCGAACCGGCTGCAGGCGGTCTACGACGCGACCGACAAGCAGTGGAACGCCGAGATGCTCGCCGAGGACGACGACGACCACCTCGCCAGAGCCGGTCGCGTGATGGAGATGCTGAGCGAGCATCAGTGCCAGGGCTGGCTGGAGGGCTACCTGCTGACCGGAAGGCACGGGCTCTTCAACTGCTACGAGGCCTTCATTCACATCATCGACTCGATGTTCAACCAGCACGCCAAGTGGTTGGACACGACCCGCGAGATCCCGTGGCGGCGGCCGATCGCCAGCCTCAACTACCTGCTCTCCTCCCACGTGTGGCGGCAGGACCACAACGGCTTCAGCCACCAGGACCCCGGCTTCCTGGATCACGTGCTCAACAAGAAGGCCGAGATCGTGCGGGTGTACCTGCCGCCGGACGCCAACACGCTGCTGTCGACCTACGACCACTGCCTGCGCAGCAGGGACTACGTCAACGTGGTGGTCGCGGGCAAGCAGCCCGGACCGCAGTTCCTCGACATGGACGCGGCGATCGCGCACTGCACGCGTGGGCTCGGCATCTGGGAGTGGGCCGGCACGGAGGTGCAGGGCACCGAGCCCGACGTCGTGCTGGCCTGCGCCGGCGACATCCCCACGCTGGAGACCCTCGCGGCGGCCGACCTGCTGCGCCGGCACCTTCCTGAGCTGAAGGTCCGGGTGGTCAACGTGGTCGACCTGATGCGGCTGCAGGATCCTGCCGAGCACCCGCACGGGCTGACCAGCCGCGACTTCGACACGATCTTCACCACCGGGTCCCCCATCATCTTCGCCTTCCACGGCTACCCGTGGCTGATTCACCGGCTCACCTACCGACGCACCGGGCACCACAACCTGCACGCACGCGGCTACAAGGAGGAGGGCACCACCACGACCCCGTTCGACATGGTGATGCTGAACGACCTCGACCGCTACCACCTGGTGATGGACGTGATCGACCGGGTCCCGTCGCTCGGCGCCAAGGCGGCAGGACTGCGCCAGCAGATGGCCGACGCCCGGCTGCGGGCCCGCCAGTACACCCGCGACCACGGCGAGGACATCCCCGAGGTGCGGGACTGGGTGTGGCCCGACGGCGGGGACCAGGTCGACCCCGCGGGCGCGTCCGCCGCGACCGGCGGCGACAACGAGTAGAGGTCCGGCTCACCCTCTGGACAACCGCGGTACGCGGCGGGACGATGACTCATGAGACAACGGAGTCGACTCACCGCCCTCGCTCTCGCCGGGTTCGTCGTCCTCGGCGCCGGCTCGATCGCCTCGGCACCGCCGGCGGCTGCCGCCGTGACCGTCGGCGACGTCGTCGTCACGCCCACCGCCGACGGGTTGGAGGACGGCTTCGGGAGGCTCGTCGTCGATGTGTCGCTGCAGTCCGGCGAAGCCATCCCGGACCAGATCTTCAACGGCGTGCACGACGACGTCTGGTCGGTGCAGATGGAGCGGATCGACGAGGCGCCGTGGGCGACGTCAGCCGAACGTCCGGAGCAGTACTTCGGCTGGTTCGGGCTGACGCGGGTCTCGGGCACGGCGACGGACGGCGTCTGGCGGGGCACCATCACGGCCACACCGTGGCACACAGGCAGGTGGCAGGTCACCCAGATCGAGACCTACGCGTTCGACGCGGTCGACCTCGGCGACCGTGACATCGTCATCGAGCTCGGCGATCCCGTGGCCGGCCCGCCGTGGGTCACGCAGCCCGCGTTCGGCACGCCGGTCAAGGTCGTGACGGGGAACGAGCTGTGGACACCGCGGGCACGGGTCACCGACCGCTCCGCCGGCACGTCGATCAGGGCCCCGTGGACCCCGTGGCGAGGGGGCGACCCCTTCAACCTCCCGCAGTCCACCCTGCCCGTCGGCACGCCGCTGCAGCAGGCTGACGCAGGCGGCTATCTGACGCTGCCTGCACAGCCGGTCGTCGGGGCCGGGGGCGAGCTGGATCGGCCCTTCGTCCACGTCTACGGGCGCTACGGATCGCGGGGATACGCCTGGCACGCCGCGACGGCGCTGTTCCCCTACGTCAAGTGGCAGGCCAACTCTCGCTTCGCCGTGAGCGGCCGCACCGTGACCGTCACCGGCAACGCCTGGCCGGCACCGGCCGTCTACGACGCCGCGAACACCAACATCCACCTGCAACGGCTGGTCAACGGCACCTGGGTGACCGTGGCGACCAGCAACGTGCGCGAGAGCGGCCGCTACACGCTGACCTGGGCGGGCCCGGCCGGACAGGTCATCCTGCGCATCTACAAGCCGGGTGGGAGCGAGTACTACGGGCTCGACCGCAGCGAGGGCACCAAGCTCGCCTCCGTCACGCTCACCCTGCGCTGAGCGGAGCGGTTCGATGTCTGGACACCGACGGGATGCGGCAGGAGCATCGCTCATGAGACGTCGACGTCGTGTCATCGCCCTCGCCGTCGCCGCGGTCGTGATGGCCGGCACCGCGTCGGTCGCCTCCGCACCGCCGGCAGCGGCGGCGGTCACGGTGGGCGACGTCGTGGTCACCCCGGCGACCGTCGGGCTCGAGAACGGGTTCACACGACTCGTCATCGACGTGTCGCTGCAGTCGACAGAACCGCTCGACGACATGCTCTCGAACGGCACCATGGGCGGCGGCGAGGCATACACGGTTCTCCTGCGCCGCGCCGACGACCCCTCGTGGCTGCAGGACGCCGAGATCGCGGGTGCGTCGACCGGCTGGACCACGCTGACCCGGGTCTCCGGCTCCGCCACCGACGGGGTCTGGCGCGGCACCGCCACGGCAGCCCCTGGGCACACCGGCATCTGGCGGGTGACCACCTTCGGGACCGTGACCACCGAGGCCGTCGACCTCAGCGACCGCGACATCACAGTCACCATCGGTGACCTCGAGGCAGGTCCGCCGTGGGTGGTCCGGCCCGTGTTCGGCACCCCGATCAAGATCGTCACGGGTCAGGAGACGTGGCGGCCGCAGGCTCGCGTCACCGATCGAGCCGACGGCAGTCCGATCTCGGCCGTCTGGACCGGCTGGGCCCCCAGCGGGTCGACGCTGCTTCAGCCCTGGTACCCGGCGGGCACGAGCTTCCGTCAGGCCGACGCTGCCGGGTACATCACGCTCCCGCCCGAGTCCGTCACACCCGACAGCTTCCCCCCGAACATCCACGTCTTCGGGCGGTACGCCTCGCGCGGGTACGCCTGGCAGGGCGGGACCATCCTGACGCCCTACGTCAAGTGGCAGGCCAACTCCCGGTTCGCGGTGAGTGGGCGCACCGTGACCGTGACGGGCAACGCCTGGCCGGCACCGTCGGTCTACGCCGCGCCCAACCGGAACGTCCACCTCCAGCAGCTCGTCAACGGCACGTGGGTCACCGTAGCGACCGGCACCGTCCGCGAGACCGGTCGCTACACGGTGACCTGGACGGGGCCGGCCGGGCGGGTCACGCTCCGGGTCTACAAGCCCGGCGGCTCCTTCACCCCAGGCGGCGTCACCCGCAGCGAGGGCACCAAGCTGGCCTCGACCACCCTCGTCCTGACCTGACGGACCCGGACGGCACCGACCCGCCGCGGAGGCAGGGCAGAATCACACGCGGGAGCGCAGCCCGGCGCGCCCAGCCGCAACCAGCAGGAGCCGCTCCATGGCGCGCAGCGTCTACGTCACGTCCCCCGAGGGACACACCGGCAAGTCCTCGATCGCCCTCGGGCTGGTCGAGCTGTTCGCCGCGCAGGTGCGGGTGGGGGTGTTCCGACCCATCGCGCGTGCCGACGAGGGCACCGACTCGGTCCTCGCGCTGCTGCTGGCGCACGACGGCGTCGACCTGTCCTACGACCAGTGCATCGGCGTCACGTACGACGACGTGCACGCCGATCCCGATGCCGCGCTGGCTCAGATCATCCGCCGCTACCGGCAGATGGAGGGCCTGTGCGACGTGGTGGTCATCGTGGGGTCGGACTACACCGACGTCGCGGGCCCGACCGAGCTCGCGTACAACGCGAGGATCGCCGCGAACCTGGGCTCCGCCGTCGTGCTGGTGGTGTCGGCGCTCAACCGCCGTGCCGACGACGTCCGCCAGATGGTCGACATCGCGAGCGGGGAGCTGCTGGCCGGGCACGCCGAGGTGGTCGCGGTGGTCGCGAACCGCGCGGACCCCGCGCACATCGACGAGGTCCGCGAGGCGCTGAGCTCGGTCGACCTGCCCACCTGGGTGATGCCGGACGTGCCGCTGCTGTCGGCACCGACGGTGCACGACCTGATGACCGCGGTCGAGGGTCACCTCGTCGCGGGCGACGCCGAGCTGCTCGAGCGCGAGGCGGAAGGGCTGATCGTGGGTGGCATGACGATGGACCACATCCTCGACCGGCTGGTCGACGGCGGTGTGGTGATCGTGCCCGGCGACCGCTCCGAGGTGGTGCTGGCGATGGTCGCGGCGCACGCCTCCGACAGCTTCCCCTCGCTCGCGGGCATGATCCTCAACGGCGGCTTCCTCCCCTCGGAGCAGGTGACGCGGCTGATCGGCGGCCTGCCGCAGCGGCTCCCGCTCGTGTCGACCGAGCTGGGGACCTTCGAGACCACCCGGCGCGTCGCCGAGACCCGGGGGCTGCTCTCCACCGGCTCGCAGCGCAAGCTCGACACCGCACGCGGGAACTTCAGCCAGCACGTCGACGGCGCGGCGCTGCTCAAGGCCGTCGACCTGCCTCGGTCCGAGGTGGTGACGCCGTTGATGTTCGAGTACGAGCTGATCGAGCGCGCACGCGCGGACCGCAAGCACGTGGTGCTGCCGGAGGGTGGCGACGACCGGATCCTGCGTGCCGCGAGCACGTTGCTGGCACGCGACGTCGTCGACCTCACGATCCTGGGTGACGAGGCGAGCATCCGCGCCCGCGGCAGCGAGCTGGGTCTGGACCTGAGCGCCGCATCCGTCATCTCCCCCACCGATCCCGAGCTGCGGGAGCGGTTCGCGGCGACCTACACCGAGGTCCGGGCCCACAAGGGCATGACGGTCGACCGGGCCCGGGAGATCGTCGTCGACGTCTCCTACTTCGGCACGATGATGGTCCATCTGGGCCTCGCCGACGGCATGGTCTCCGGTGCCCAGCACACGACCGCGCACACGATCAAGCCGTCGTTCGAGATCGTCAAGACCGTGCCCGGCGTCTCGATCGTGTCGTCGGTGTTCTTCATGTGCCTGGAGGATCGCGTGCTCGTGTACGGCGACTGCGCGGTCAACCCCGACCCGACGGCGGAGCAGCTCGCCGACATCGCGATCTCCTCGGCCGCCACCGCGCAGCAGTTCGGGGTGACGCCGCGGGTGGCGATGCTGTCCTACTCGACCGGTGAGTCCGGCTCGGGCGCCGACGTCGACAAGGTCCGCGGCGCCACGGACCTGGTGCGTCAGCGCGCTGCCGAGCTCGTGGTGGAGGGGCCGATCCAGTACGACGCCGCGGTCGACGCGTCGGTCGCCGCCTCGAAGATGCCGGACTCGCCCGTCGCGGGTCACGCCACGGTGCTGGTGTTCCCCGACCTCAACACGGGCAACAACACCTACAAGGCGGTGCAGCGCTCCGCCGGCGCGGTCGCGGTCGGCCCGGTGCTGCAGGGCCTGCGGAAGCCGGTCAACGACCTGTCGCGAGGGGCGCTGGTGCAGGACATCGTCAACACGGTCGCCATCACGGCCATCCAGGCGCAGGCCGACACGACGCAGGGAGCCTCCGCGTGAGCACACCGGTGCTGGTGATCAACTCCGGGTCGTCGTCGTTGAAGTACCAGGTCGTCGACGCGGACGACGGCGGGGCGCTCGCCGTCGGGCTCGTCGAGCGGATCGGCGGCAGCGGGCACGGGCGGCTGACCCACACGGTCGACGGCGAGAAGCACCGGTCCGACGTCGCCGTGCCCGACCACGCCGCCGCGATGGCGGCGATGGCTGACGCGTTCGAGCAGCACGGGCCCGATCTCGCGGCCGCGGGTCTGGTCGCGGTGGGCCACCGCGTGGTCCAGGGCGGCGCGCGCTTCGGGCACTCGGTGCGGGTCGACGAGGCTGCCCTCGAGATCATCGAGGAGCTCTCGGCGCTCGCGCCGCTGCACAACCCCGCCAACGCCGCCGGGATCCGGGTCGCGATGGACACCTTCCCCGACCTGCCGCACGTGGCGGTCTTCGACACCGCGTTCCACCTGACGATGCCGGAGGTCGCCCACACGTACGCGATCGACCGCCAGGTGGCCGCCGACCACCGGATCCGCCGCTACGGGTTCCACGGCACGTCGCACGCCTACGTGTCCCGGCAGGCGGCCGAGCTGCTCGGGAAGCCGCTCGAGGAGACCAACGTGATCGTGCTGCACCTGGGCAACGGCGCCTCGGCGTGCGCGGTCCGTGCCGGCGTCTCGGTCGACACCTCGATGGGCCTGACACCGCTCGAGGGCCTGGTCATGGGTACCCGCAGCGGTGACATCGACCCCGCCGTGGTGTTCCATCTCGCCCGCACCGCCGGCATGGACATCGACGCGATCGACGACCTGCTGAACAAGCGCTCCGGGGTGCTGGGGCTGTCGGGCAGCCAGGACATGCGCGACCTGGTCGACGCGGTCGAGGCCGGCGACGCGGACGCGCAGCTGGCGCTGGAGGTCTACTGCTACCGGGTCCGCAAGTACGTGGGCAGCTACCTGGCCGTGCTCGGCCGCGTCGACGCGATCGTGTTCACCGCCGGGATCGGCGAGAACGCCGACGAGGTCCGTGAGCTGTCCCTGCGCGGACTGGAGAGCCTGGGGATCGAGGTCGACGGCGAGGCGAACCGTGCCCGCTCGAAGGAACCTCGCGACATCGCGACGGCCGCCTCACGGGTGCGTGTGCTCGTGATCCCCACCAACGAGGAGCTCGAGATCGCACGCGACGCCGTGCGGGTCACAGGCTCCTGATCGCGGTCCCAGCGACGACAAACAACCACATGGTTGCGCATCAGGCGATCGAGGGGTAACGTACAACTCGATGGTTGTACATGGGCTCTCCGATGACGACGCGGACCGGATCTTCCACGCACTGGCGGACCGGACGCGGCGGGACATCGTGACGCGAGTGCTGGACGCCGAGCAGTCGGTGTCGGACCTCGCGGAGCGGTACTCGATGAGCTTCGCGGCGGTGCAGAAGCACGTGGCTGTGCTCGAGCGCGCCGGGCTGGTCCGCAAGGTTCGCCGCGGGCGCGAGCAGATCGTGCACGCGGGCCTCGATGTCATCCATCAGGCGAAGTCGCTGCTGGAGAGCTACGAGCATCTCTGGCGGCACCGGGTGGCACGCATCGACGCGCTGCTCGCCGAGAACGACACGACACGAGGAGACTGACATGCCTGTCCTGGACACCCGTCTGGACACCGACGACCTGACGCTGACGGTCGTCACCGAGATCGACGCCACACCCGAGCGGGCGTGGCAGCTGTGGGCGGACCACCGCCAGCTCGAGCAGTGGTGGGGACCGCCGACGTGGCCCGCGACGTTCCACCGCCACGAGCTCGAGCCGGGCGGAGAGAGCCGCTACTTCATGACCGGGCCCGACGGCTCCAAGGGCCACGGCTGGTTCAGCATCGTCGAGACCGACGCCCCGAACCGGCTCGTCTTCAAAGATGGCTTCGCCGGCGAGGACGGTGAGCCGACCGACCCCGAGGACTACGGCACGGTCACCGTCACGATCGAGCCGGCCGGCGAGCGCACCCGCATGAGCGTGCAGACCAGGTTCCGGTCGGCCGAACAGCTCAAGGCCATGACCGAGATGGGCATGGCTGAGGGCATGACCGAGGCCATGGGGCAGATCGACGCGCTGGTGGCCGCGTGAGGCACCTCTAGCCTCGCTACATGCACCACCCGACCCGGACCCGCCTCGCGCGCGGGATCCGGGTCGTCTGGGTTCTCGGGACCACCGTCGGGCGTGCTGACGACCTGTTCGGACCCAGGTGCTCGAGGCTGGGCCTACCATGCAAGGGACCGCCCCACCGCCCACGGACAGCTGAGGTGTGATGAGCGAGAACCCCGTAGCGATCGTGCTACGAGATGTCGAGGACGCCGACCTGCACGCGTTCTACTCCTACCTGCAGGACCCGCAGGCGCAAGCGATGGCGTCGTCCTCGACCGAGGACGGCAGCGACCCGCAGGCGTTCGACTCCTACTGGGCGAAGCTGCGCCGCTCCCCCACCGCGGTGATGCGCACCATCGCGCTCGCGGAGGACCCGGAGCACGCCGTCGTCGGCCACATCGAGAAGTTCGACGACGAGGACCGGCCCTACGTGCGGTACTGGGTCGACCGCGAGTACTGGGGTCGCGGGATCGGGACCAACGCGCTCCGGATGTTCCTGGACGAGGTGCGAGAGCGCCCCGTGTTCGCGCGCCAGAACCGCAGCAACGAGGCCTCGCTGGTGGTCCTCAAGCGCAACGGCTTCCGGCACATCGGGCAGGACACCGGCTACGACGCGATGCGCGGTCGCATGGTCGACGACATCATCCTGCGGCTCGCCTGAGTCGATGTCCGGGACCGATCTCGACGACGACGTCGGGACGCCGCACGCTCCACCGGTGAGCATCCACGTCCCGACGCACCCGGTGCGCGTGGTCACCGCGGCGAGCCTGTTCGACGGTCACGACGCGGCGATCACGATCATCCGGCGCATCCTGCAGCAGCAGGGGTGCGAGGTCATCCATCTCGGCCACGACCGCTCGGTGGCGGAGGTGGTGCGTGCGGTCGCCGACGAGGACGCGCAGGCGGTGGCGATCTCCTCCTACCAGGGCGGGCACGTCGAGTACTTCACGCACCTGCTCGCCGAGCTGGAGCACGTCGGGTGCGGGCACGTACCGGTGTTCGGCGGCGGTGGTGGTGTGATCGTCGCCGAGGAGATCGCGCTGCTGGAGTCGCGCGGCGTCGCGAAGATCTTCTCGCCCGAGGACGGCCAGCGCCTCGGGCTGCCGGGCATGGTCAACATCGTGGTGCGGACCGCCGACGTGGACCCGGCCGTGGTGCCGGAGCCGGTCGCTGAGCTGGCTGCGCTGCTCGAGGGCGACCGGCGTGCGCTGGCGCGGACGATCACGGCCCTGGAGGTCGGGGCGCTCGACGCCGCGCTCGTGGACCAGCTGCGGGAGCGGCGCGGGACCGCGCGGGTGCCGGTCCTCGGCATCACCGGAACCGGCGGTGCCGGGAAGTCCTCGCTCACCGACGAGCTGCTCCGGCGGCTGCGGCTCGACCTGGGCGACCGGGTGCGGGTGGTGGTGCTCGCGGTCGACCCCTCGCGCCGCCGCGGTGGTGCGCTGCTCGGCGACCGGATCCGGATGAATGCGATCGACGGCGACGGGGTGTTCTTCCGGTCGTTGGCCACGCGGGCGTCGGGCTCGGGGCTGCCGGACTGCCTGGACGACGTGATCGCCGCAGCAGCCGCGTGGGGTGCCGGGCTCGTGATCGTCGAGACGCCGGGCATCGGGCAGGGCGACGCGGACGTGGTGGACCACGTGGACGTGCCGATCTACGTGATGACGCCGGAGTTCGGTGCGGCGATGCAGCTCGAGAAGATCGACATGCTCGAGCTCGCCCACGCCGTGGTGGTCAACAAGTACGACCGCGCAGGAGCGCCGGACGCGCTACGGCACGTGCGGCGCCAGGTCGCACGCAGCCGCGAGGCGTGGACCACGCCGCCCGAGGAGCTCCCGGTGTTCGGCACGGTCGCCTCCCGGTTCAACGACGACGGCGTGACCGGGCTGTGGACGTTCCTGCGGGCCGAGCTGGCCGAGCACGGGCTCGACGTGGGCACCTCCGGACCCGCCGATCCGGGGGTGCGGGTCTCGACCCAGGTGTCGCCGCTGATCCCCGCCAACCGGGTGCAGCACCTGGCCGAGTCGGCTGCGCTCGTGCGCGAGTACCACCGCGCCACCGCGGAGCAGGCCGCCCGGGTCCGGCGCGCACAGCACCTGCAGGGCGCCGCAGCCGAGCTGAGCCGGCGCGGTCTCGAGGTGAGCGAGCTGACCGAGGCGAGCTCCGCCGTCGAGCAGGAGGTCGCGCCGTGGGCGCGAGCGCTGCTGACCGGGTGGCCCGACCAGGCCGCGCGGGCGCAGGAGGCCGAGCCGGGGGTCTCGCTCTCGGGCACGAAGGTGCCGAGGCTCGCGCTGCCCCGCCTGCACGATCAGGGCGACCTGCTCACGTGGCTCCGTACCGAGCACCTGCCCGGTCACTTCCCCTTCACCGCCGGGGTGTTCGCGCGGCGGCGCACCGACGAGCACCCGGCGCGGATGTTCGCCGGCGAGGGTGACCCCGCGCGCACGAACCGACGCTTCCACTACCTCGCGGCGGGCCAGCCGGCGACGCGGCTCTCGACGGCGTTCGACTCGGTCACGCTGTACGGCCAGGATCCCGCCGAGCGGCCGGACGTGTACGGCAAGGTCGGGAACTCGGGGGTGTCGATCGCGACGCTGGACGACATGGTGGCGCTGTACGCCGGGTTCGACCTGTGCGACCCGTCGACCTCGGTGTCGATGACGATCAACGGTCCCGCGCCCACCATCCTGGCGATGTTCCTCAACACCGCGATCGACCAGCAGCTCGCGCTGTTCGAGGAGCGGGAGGGCCGGACGCCCACGGAGGACGAAGCGGCCGAGATCCGCTCGACTGCGCTGCGCACCGTGCGCGGCACCGTGCAGGCGGACATCCTCAAGGAGGACCAGGGACAGAACACCTGCATCTTCTCGACGGACTTCTCGCTCGGCGTGATGGCCGACATCGCCGAGTGGTTCGTCGAGCACGAGGTGCGGCACTTCTACTCGGTCTCGATCAGCGGCTATCACATCGCTGAAGCCGGAGCCAACCCTCTCAGCCAGCTCGCCTTCACGTTGGCGAACGGCTTCACCTACGTCGAGGCCTACCTTGCGCGCGGGATGGCGATCGACGACTTCGCACCCAACCTGTCCTTCTTCTTCAGCAACGGCATGGACCCCGAGTACGCGGTGCTGGGTCGCGTGGCGCGGCGGATCTGGGCCATCGTGATGCGCGACCGCTACGGAGCCAGCGAGCGGTCGCAGCGGTTGAAGTACCACATCCAGACCTCGGGCAGGAGCCTGCACGCGCAGGAGATCGCCTTCAACGACATCCGCACCACGCTGCAGGCGCTGATCGCGCTGTACGACTCCGCGAACAGTCTGCACACCAACGCCTACGACGAGGCGATCACCACGCCCACCGAGGAGTCGGTGCGGCGCGCGCTCGCGATCCAGATGATCATCAACGCCGAGTGGGGGCTCAGCATGAACGAGAACCCCAACCAGGGCTCGTTCGTGCTGGCCGAGCTGACCGATCTCGTGGAGGAGGCTGTCCTCGCCGAGCTCGAGCAGATCTCCTCCCGCGGCGGCGTGCTCGGTGCGATGGAGACCGGGTACCAGCGCGGCCGGATCCAGGACGAGTCGATGCTGTACGAGATGCGCAAGCACGACGGCTCGCTGCCGATCATCGGCGTCAACACCTTCCGCGCGCCTGCGGGCGACACGCAGCGCGCGCCGGTCGCGCTGATGCGCTCGAGCGAGGAGGAGAAGTCGGGCCAGGTCGGCCGGCTCGCCGACTCCCACGCGCGGCACGCCGACGAGGCGCCTGCTGCGCTGGACCGGCTGCGGCAGGCGGCCCTGGCGGGCGAGAACGTGTTCGACGTGCTGATGGAGACGGTGCGGGTCGCCAGCCTGGGGCAGATCACGCAGGCGCTGTTCGACGTCGGCGGCCGGTACCGCCGCAACGTCTGAGCCCGACGCACTCAGGCGGG
Source organism: Pseudactinotalea suaedae (assembly GCF_009733815.1). Classification (GTDB taxonomy): domain Bacteria; phylum Actinomycetota; class Actinomycetes; order Actinomycetales; family Beutenbergiaceae; genus Pseudactinotalea; species Pseudactinotalea suaedae. Next base: position 27,500 of record NZ_WNXY01000006.1, on the reverse strand, counting down.
GGTGAACCGGGCGCGCGTGGCCGTGCGGCGGAGCAGCGGCAGCACGACCCTCCCGACGACGGCGATCCCCACCACCGTGGTGATCGCGCGTCCGATGTCCCAGCCCAGGGAGGTCACCACGGTGAAGGTGACGAACCGCCGCAGGTTCTCGCCGAGCGGTCCGCCCGGCAGGTAGGACAGGTCGCTGCCGACGCCGAGGACGAACGGCCAGAACGAGAGGTTCATCGCCACGCCGAACACGAGCGCGGCGACCGCCCCGTAACCGCACAGCACGGCGATCTCCCTCCAGCTCCCCCGCCGGTGCAGCCGCGGCAGCAGCCCGGCGCCCAGGCCCACCCAGGAGGCGGCGACCATCTGGAACGGCAGCCACGGGCCCACGCCCCCGGTCAGCAACGCGGAGGCGAACAGCGTGGTCGCACCGAGCACGAACCCGAACCCGGCCCCGAACACCCGCCCGCCCAGGATCACCAGCACGAACACCGTCTCGATGCCCGCAGCCCCGGCCGAGAGCGGCCGCACGACCGCGCCCACGGCGGCCAGCAGCCCCAGCATCGCGACGGCACGGACGTCGAGCCCGTCCTCGCCGAACGCGACCAGCACAGCAGCCAGCACCCCGAGCAGCACGACGCCGAGCACGAGCGGGGCGGCCGTCGCGTCGTCGAGCGCGGCACCGGGGCCCACCAGCAGCGGCCAGCCGAAGGCGAGCAGACCCACCAGCGTCGCCAATCCCAGCACGAGCGCGGAGCGCGGGTGGAGCGGGATCGCCTCACCCATCCCGACCACCGCCTCGGGCCAGCCTGGTCGCGACGTCCGCCACGGTGAGCACCCCGGCGTGCGGGAGCACCTTCGCGACCTGGGGTGCCAGCATCGGCGAGGCGCGGAGCACGTCGGTCGCGACGCCGTCGGCCACGACCTCGCCGCCGGCGAGCACGACGACCCGGTTCGCGCAGGTCGCGGCGAACTCCACGTCGTGCGTCGTGACGACCACGGCCCGTCCCTGCTCCGCGAGCTCACGGAGGCGAGCCGACAACGCGGCCTTGGCCACGGCGTCGAGCCCACGCGTGGGCTCGTCGAGCAGCACGACCTCGGCGTCCGCACTGAGCTGGACCGCGAGCGCGAGCGCGAGCCGGCCGCCCTCGGAGAGGTCGCGGGGATCGGTCTCGTCGGCGATCCCGGGCACGAGGGCGTCGAGCTCGGCGCGCGCGCGACCGGAGCCGCCGTCAGCGGCGGCGCACTCGCTGGCCACGTCGGCCAGGTAGAGCAGGTCGGAGGCAGGTTGTGGCAGCAGGGTGATGCGGCTGCGAGCGGCGACCGGGTCGAGCGCGGCGGTCTCGGCGCCGTCCGCCAGCCGCACGCTGCCGCTCGTCCGTCTCCCGGAGCCCTGCAGCGCCCACAGCAGCGACGACTTGCCGGCCCCGTTGCGTCCCATCAGCGCGACGACGTCGCCCTGGTGCAGGTCGAGATCCACGCCGTCGACGGCGGTCGTGGACCCGTGCCGGACCGTCACCTTCCGGGCGGACAGGACCGGCTCCCCGGGCGGCACGTACGAGCCGGTCGGCGGCGACGTTCCCAGCTGCGCCGCCAGCGGACCCGCCAGTCGCCGTGCCTCCCGCACGGTGATCGGCACCGGCTGCCAGCCGACGAGCGCGCCGAGACCGACCACCGGCGGCGCCCCCTCGTACGCGGGCAGCAGCGCGGCGGGCTCCCCCACCCGCACACGACCCTGGGCCACGACCGCGACCCGGTCCACGAGCCCGGCGACCCGCTCGGTCCGGTGCTCGGCGAGCACCACGGTGAGCCCGAGGTCGTGCACCAGCCGGTGCACGGCGGCGAGCACGTCCTCGGCGGCCGCGGGGTCGAGCGCCGAGGTGGGTTCGTCGAGCACGAGCACCTGCGGGTGGGCGTTCAGCACGGCGCCGATCGCGACGCGCTGCTGCTCGCCACCGGAGAGCGTCTCGAGCGGCCGCGCGCGCAGGTGCGCCAGCCCGAGCTGGTCGAGCGTGGCCTCGACGCGGGTCCGCATCACCGCCGGCGGCAGCCCCAGCTGCTCGAGCGTGTAGGCGAGCTCCTCCTCCACCGTGCCGGTCACGAAGGTCGCCTCCGGGTCCTGCCCGACCACCCCGACGACATCGGCCAGGTCGCGCGGCCGGTGCTCGCGGGTGTCGCGACCGGCCACCCGCACCGACCCGCGCAGCTCACCACCCGTGCTGTGCGGGAAGGCCCCGCTGATGGCGGCGAGCAGGGTGGACTTGCCCGATCCCGTCCCCCCGACCACCAGGAGCATCTCGCCACGCTCGACGGCGAGGCTCACCTCGCGCAGCACCGGCGCCGCGGCGTCGGGGTAGGTCAGGGTGACGTCGACCAGCTCGATCACGGCCCCGCCTCCAGCCGTTGGGGACGACCGCCGATCGCCACCGCCGGCATGGCCGCGAGCGCCGCGACCGCGAGCGCCTGCCACGCCAGCGGCGGCGCGCCGGGGAGCACGGTCTGACGCAGCTCGGGGCTGAGCAGCGCGAGCGCGGCGGCCACCACGCCGGACGCCGCGACGAAGCTCTCGGCCAGCCCCCAGCGATCGGGTCGGTACCGGGTTCGTCGCGAGCGTCGGCCCGCCACCCAGCCGGCCGCGAGCGCGACGGTGGTGCCGGCCGCGAGCATCGGCACGCCGAGCCACCAGGGTGCCTGGGCGTCGAGCAGCCCGTAGGTGCCGATCACGGCCGCCGCCAGCGCGAGCGTCAGCGCCGCACCCACGTCGCGGCGACCCGAGACGCTGCGTGCATATCCGCGGGAGTCCATCGAGGCGGCCAGCGCGAGCGCGTGGTCGAGGGCGTCGGACAGCACCGGGACGACCGTGGCCGCGAGCCCGCGCCACCCGCGGCCCGGCAGCCCGCGCAGCCGTTGCGCGCGGCGCACCCGCGCGAACGAGGTCACCAGCCGCGGGGCGACCGTGACCGCCACCACGACGGCGGTCCCGATCGGGTGCAGCGCGGCGGGCAGGCTCCGCAACGCCCGGACCGGGTCCGCCAGGCTGTTGGCGGCGCCGAAGCACAGCAGCAACGCACCGAGCGCGAGCCCGCCGTAGACCGCGCTCAGCAGCCCGCCCAGCCGCACCGGGCCGAGCAGGTCGAGCCCACCGGCCCAGGCAGGCAGGTCGAGACGTGGCAGGTCCAGCAGCACGGGACCTGCGCCGTCGACCCCCACGAGGAGGTGGAAGACGACCCGGATCACCACGACGACGCCGGCGAGGACGAGATACCCCCGGAAGGCGCGGCCCCAGCGGCCGTCGCCACGACAGGTCAGCACGACCGCGACGACGGCGACCACCAGCAGCAGCACCACGACCGGGTTCGTGACGCGGCTCAGCGCCACGGCGAGCGCCAGCGCCCACGCCCACCACGCGAGCGGGTGCAGCGAGAGCGCCACCGCCCGCGGTCGCCGCGTGGCACGCTCGGCGACCGCCGTCGTCACTTCTGCGCTGCCTCCTTGGCGCGCCTGGCGCGAACCACGACGCCCACGACGATCCCCAGCACGACCACGCCGAGGACCACCCACAGCGCCGGGCTCACGCCACCGGCGTCCTGCTCGGACCCGTCGTCGGTGGCGTCCTCACCCGCGGTGGTGCCGTCGCCGCTCTCCTCGGTGCCGGTGTCCTCGGTGGTCGCCTCGTCGGTGGCCGCATCCTCGGCGCCGGCCTCGTCGGTCGCGGTCTCGTCGGTCGCGGCCTCGTCCGTGCCTTCCTCGGTGGCCTCACCGGTCGCGCCACCGCCGACACCGGCGGCCGCGTCCGGGAGCGGCGGCGGGACGGAACCGTCGTTGTAGCGCCAGCCCTCGATGCCGCCGGGGGTGGGGTCGGCCTCGTCGAAGCCGACCTCGGAGGCGACCCACTCGCCGTCGTGCACCTGCCAGTAGGCCCAGTAGCTGCCCTCGAACGCGGTCGGGCACGGGTCGGGCTGGTCGTCGATCGTGCAGACCAGCCCCGGGGTGGCACCGTCGACGGGCGCGAACCCTGCCAGCTCGAGCGCGTCCCGTCCGGACTGGGGGTCCCCTTCGGCGCAGCCGGTCTCCACCTCGCCGCCGAGGTCGGTGAAGTCGACGACCACGAGCACGCCGCCCTCGCAGGACTCGACGGCGGCGCCCGCGGGGGCGGCGAGGAGCACGGCCGAGGCCATCAGGCTCGCCGCCCCGAGCGCGGTGGTGGCGGCGATGCTGGCAACGGTCCTGGTCATGATGGCTGCTCTCGGTCGTGGGGGTCGAACGGCGCAGCCCAGCCGAACGGCCGCCGAGGCGCTGTTCGTGAACGGGCCCGCCCGCAGACCTCGGCGGTGGGTTCCTCTCGTCCCGGGCAGGCGATCCGGCTCATCGCGCGTGCGATCTACGGTTGCGGGTCAGCGTCGGGCTTCGACCGACTTCCCCTGACCCCGGGACGCGTGTGCAGTTGTGAGAGTCATTGTGCCCGCCTCGGAGTCCCGCCGCCTGCCATCCTCGACCCATGGCGAGCTCGATCTACACCAGGACCGGCGACGACGGCACCACCGGCCTGTTCCACGGCGGCCGGGTGTCCAAGGCTGACGCGATCGTCGACGCCTACGGCGCGGTCGACGAGCTCACGGCTGTGCTCGGGGTGGCGCGCGCAGGCTGTCCGGATGCCGCGCTGGCCGCAGACCTGCTGGCGCTGCAGCGGGAGCTGTTCGTCCTCGGTGCCGACCTCGCGACCCACCCGGAGCGACGCAGCAAGCTCGAGGACGGCGTCTCGCGCGTCAGCCCGGCCATGGTCGCCGCGCTCGAGGCCCGGATCGACGCCGAGCTGGTGGTCCGGCCGCTGCGGCCGGTGTTCCTGGTCCCGGGGTCCAACCCCACCGAGGCCGCTCTCGATCTCGCGCGCACCGTCGCCCGGCGAGCCGAGCGGCTCGCCGTCGCGGCCGCCGACGGCGGAGCGCACGTGAGCCAGGACGCTCGCCACTACCTGAATCGGCTCTCCGACCTGCTGTTCGTGCTCGGGCGGCGCGCGGCCGGCGAGGAGGAACCGGCCAGCCGGGCCTGAGCCGGGGGCGGGCGGCAATCGGCGGCAAGCCGGTGCGCGGCGTATCTCCCACCCCTAGCGTCGTCCCATGACGACCATCGGCGCTCAAGGCTTCACGCTTCGCACCCGGTTCGCGGAGCTCGGTATCACCGAGACCTTCCGACGGGTGGCGGAGATCGGCTACCGCTCGATCGAGATCTCCGCGCTGGCGATGACCCCGGACAACGTCGCGGAGATCGCCGCGGCCTCGACCGAGCACGGCGTGGCCGTGAACGCCACGAGCGCGCCGCTGACCGCCGAGGACGGCCACTCGCTCACGCAGGACGCCGTGGGGGTCGCGGAGGCGGCCGTGAAGCTCGGCAGCCCGTTCGTGCGGATCGGGATGTTTCCGCCGGCGGCGTACGAGAACGCCGACACGATCCGCGCGGCCGCCCGGCAGGCCAACGCGGCCGCCCCGGTCCTGGCCGAGCGCGGCGTCACCCTCTGCTTCCACAACCACGCGATCGAGTTCGCCCGCGTGGGCGGCGACCGGGTGCTCGACATCATCCTCGATGCCGCCCCGCTCGTGCAGCTCGAGCTCGACGTCCACTGGATCCACCGCGGCGGTCTGGACCCGGTGCGGACGCTGCGCCACTACGGTGACCGCGTCGCGCTGGTGCACCTGAAGGACTACCGGCTGGCGCTGCCGAACGCCGAGGCGTACGAGGCGCTGCGCGCCGGCGACCCCGGCCCGGTGCGCGAGGCGCTGTTCGGCGTGCAGTTCGCGGAGGTGGGCGAGGGCACGCTGGACATGGAGGCGATCGTGCGCACCGCCGTCGAGATCGGTGCGCCGCACGCCTTCGTCGAGCAGGACGCCACCTACGGCGTGGACGAGTTCGACGCCCTGGCCCTCTCCTACCGCCACCTGGTCGACCTCGGCTTCACCGACCTGCTCCGCCACTAGCGGGCAGAACTGGTCGCCCGCGAGCGCGGCAACCGGTTGTCCCGGCGCCTGGAGTCCGACGGGCGTCGAGTTCTGCCCGCCCGACGGCCGGTCAGTTACCCCTGCGTCACCGCGTGGTCGTGCAGCCTCATGAGGTCCCGGACGTTGCCCTCGTAGATCCGGTGCCGGACCTCCTCGGAGATGTCGAGCTCGTCGATGACCTTGATCATCTCGCGGATGTACATCGGCCCGCCCTCGGGGTCGAACGGGCAGTCGCTGGCGAACACCACACGCTCGGATCCGAAGAACTCCAGCCCCGCCCGGGTGCCGATCGCCGACCCCGACAGCGCGGTGTCGGCGTAGAAGTCGCGGAAGTACTCGATCGGTTCCCGCTCGAGCCGCGACACCAGCGACGCGTACTCGGGGTCGTCCGTCCGGCTGCCGAACTGGTCCGCCCAGCCGAGCCGGATGCGCCCCTCCATCGACGGGATCATGGCGCCCATGTGGTGCGTCACCACCCGCAGCCCCGGGTGCCGGTCGAACATGCCCGAGAAGACCATCCGCGCCATCGCGGCGCTGGTCTCGTAGGGCCACCCGAACGCCCACCAGATCTCGAACCTCGACGTCGTCTCGGTCCGGTAGTCCGCCGCAGCGGCGCTCCGCGTGGGGTGCATCCACACCCCCAGCTCCCGGTCGGAGGCGGCGCCGAAGACCGGCGCGAACCGGGGCGAGTCCAGGGCCTCGCCGTTGACGTTGGTGAAGACCTGCACGCCCCGCGCACCCAGCACGTCCACCGCGTGATCGATCTCGCGCACGGCCGACTCGGGTGCGTTCATCGGCAGCGACGCCACGAATGCGGGAAACCGCTCGGGGTACCGGTCGCACAGCTCGCGCATGCACTCGTTCGCCAGCCTGGCCAGCCCCGGGGACGCCTCCGGCGGTGCGAGCAGCTCGATCGGCGGTGACGAGAGCGTGAGGATCTGCTGGTAGTCCGGGCCGAACTCGTCCATCATCTCCAGCCGCGCCTCGACGTCGTGCAGGGCGTCGAGCTCGAGCCAGCGCTTGAGCGAGCCCGGGTCGGTGACGAACTTCTGCATCTCCTCGAAGTACCGGCGAGGCAGAATGTGGCTGAAGGCGTCGAGCTTCATGCGGCGTCCTTGGATGTCTGAGGGACCCAGCTCGTGATGCGTCGGTCGACCAGCTGGGTGAGGGCGACGGCGGCCACGGCGACGACGATGATGACGAGCAGGATCGCGAGCACACCGGCGCCGTCGAACCTCTTGCCGGCCTGCGTCACGATCCGGCCCAGCCCGACGACGGCGATGAACATCTCGCCGTTGATCATGCCCGTTACTGCGCGGCCGACGCCGAGGCGGATACCGGTGAAGATCGAGGGCGCCGCGGCCGGCAGGATCACGCGGGTCAGCAGTCGCCACTCGCCGGCTCCGTAGGAACGGCCCATCTCGACCAGACCCGGTGAGACGTTCTCGACGGCGGACGCGGTCGTGATGATCATGATGAAGGTCGAGTACATGACGACGACGCCCACGATCGAGCCTCTGCCCGAGCCCAGGATCGAGAAGAAGATGGGCGCGAACACCAGCGAGGGCGCCGTCAGCAGCGCGTACACGTAGATCCCGAACATCGCGTTGACGCGCCGGTAGCGACCCATCGCCGTTCCCAGCACCAGACCGATCGTGAGCGAGACCCCGAAGCCGATCACGAGGTTGCCCAGGCTCTCGGCGAGATTGCCCACGATCTGGCCGGTGACGACCATGTCCCCGAGCCTGACGAGGACCTCGCTCAGGGGCGGGAAGAACGGCACCTGCGCAACCCGGCCGACGATCTCCCACAGCACCGCACCGATCGCGAGGGACAAGGCGCTGGCCTGGGCACCGCTCAGCCGCTCGACGCGCGTGCGCAACGACGGGCTCGGAGCCAGCGCGGCGCTCACGAGGCGATCCCGCCGACACGTCCGTGCTCGGCGTGCATCTCGCGGAGCCGCTCCCAGAGGTGCGCCGTGATCTCGCTGTACTCGCTCGAGCGCTCCAAGCCCCCGACGTCGGAGGAGCGGGGCCGCTCCAGGGGCACGTCGACGATCTCGGAGATCTGGCCGGGGCGCGCGCTCATGAGCACCACGCGGTCGCCGAGCAGCACCGCCTCCTCCATCGAGTGCGTGATGAAGACGACCGTGACGCGGTTGTGCTCCCAGATCGCCAGCAGCTCCTCCTGCAGCAGCCGCCTGGTCTGCTCGTCCACCGCGCCGAAGGGCTCGTCCATCAGCAGCACCTTCGGCTGCACGGCCAGCGCCCGCGCGAGCCCGACCCGCTGCTGCATGCCGCCCGAGAGCTCGCCCGGCCGCTTGGTCTCGAAGCCGGCGAGCCCGACCGTCGTGACGAGCTCGCGAGCACGTTCATGACGCTCCGCCTTGCCGACGCCGCGCATCTCGAGCCCGAACGCCACGTTGTCGAGCACGGTCGCCCACGGGAGCAGCGCGAAGTTCTGGAACACCATCGCCCGCTCGGGACCGGGCCCGTCGACCTCGACGCCGTCGATCGCGATCGACCCCTCGTCCCACGGGATCAGCCCGGCGATCATCTTCAGCATGGTCGTCTTGCCGCAGCCGCTCGGCCCCAGCACGGTGAGGAACTCGTTGTCCCGCACCGTCAGGTCGACGTCGGCGAGCGCCTGGACCTGCGAACCGTCCTGTCCTCGATAGGCCTTGCTCAGGCCGCGGATCTCGATCATGTCAGCCGTTCTTCCGCTGGTTGACGGCCCAGGGGGCCAGTCGGCTCTCCAACCACCGCGCGGCACCGATGAGGACCAGGGCCTCGATCAGAATGAGCACGATGGTGGCGTACAGGTGGGCGCCGTCGAAACGGCTGCGATAGTTGAGGATGAGGCCGCCGAGCGCGACGGAGACCATCAGGAGCTCGACGATCACCATGCCGGTGACCGCGCGGCCCAGGCCGAGCCTGATGCCGGTCATGATCGACGGCAGCGCACCGGGGATCAGCACCCGCATCCAGGTCTGACGTTCGCTGGCGCCGAACGACCTGGCCATCTGCAGCAGTGCCGGGTCCACCTGGCGCACCCCGGAGCGCACGTTCACCACGACCATGACGATGGCGAAGATCGTCACGAGGATCACGCGGGAGGCCAGCCCGAACCCGACCGACATCACCAGCAGCGGGATGATCGCGGCCATCGGTGTGACGAGCAGGATGTTGAGGTACACGTTGCTCAGCCGCTCGGCCACCGGGAACCGGCCGAGCAGCAGTCCCAGCGGGACACCGAGCACGACGGCCGCGAGAAATCCCAGCACGAGCGCCTGGTTGCTGACGGCGAACGCCGACCAGAACTCCGGGTCGACCACGAGATCGCCGACCGCGAGCACGGTCTCGGTGAACGTCGGGACCAGCAGCCCGCCCCAATAGGTGCCGTACAGCTGCCACGCGACCGCGAACAGCGCGAACCCGAGCAACTGGTAGGCGGTGGTGCTGTCGAGCGCACGGACCCACGCGGGCCGCCGGTCACGCCGACGAGGCGGTACCGGCGACTCCGAGGTGCGCTCGGGCGTCCGCGCGGGCACGGTCGCGGTCATCCGAGAAAGCTGAGGTCGGCGACCTGCTCGGCCGTCATCCCCTCGGAGATCACGCCGGCGCCGATGAAGAAGTCGATCGTTCCCTGGACGCTCTCCGGAGTGAGGGAACCGGCGTCGAAGAGCCCGTTCTCGACGTAGGTCGTGGCGATCTCCAGCGTCAGGTCGTCGCTCTCGCCGAGGTGCGTCTCGACCAGCTCCACGAGGTGGGTCGGGTCCGCGTTGATCGCCTCGTGCTGCGTCACGAGCGCGTCCACGAAGGCCTGGGCGGCCTCGCTCTGCCCCGACAGGAACTCGTCGTTGGCGTAGACGGTCTGCGGGTGCAGCTCGGGGAGCTCCTCGCCGAAGTCGACGATCTCGGTGAACTCCACGTCACCGGCCGCGCTCAGCGTGACCACGTCGGAGATCTCCAGAGCGGTGGCTTGGATCTGGCCCTGCAGGAGCGCCTGCGCGCGCACGTCCGAGCCTCCGATCACGAGATACTCGGGCTCACCGTCGCTGCAGTCCTGCGCGACCCAGTCGCGCACCATCGCGGTGGCGACGGCGCCCTCGCTGAAGATCCCGAAAGGCTGTCCCACGAGGTCGTCGCAGGTGGCGATGCCCTCCTGGCCGTAGACGGCCCACTGGTTCCCGATGACGTTCGCGATGATCTTGATCGGTGCGCCGGCCTCGATGGCGACGAGCGCGGGGCTGGTGGACTCGGCCGAGATCGCGTAGTCGCCGTTGGAGAGCCCTTCGATGGCGAGCTCCGGCTCAGCGAGCTCGACCACCTCGATGTCGTAGCCCTGCTCGCGCATGTCCTCCAGCGCGGCCAGCAGCGGCACGGTCGTGATGTCCGGCTCGATCACGGCCACCGTGAACGACTGCCCGCCCTCGCTGCCGCCATCGCCGTCGGAGCAGGCGGCGAGGCCCAGCCCGGCGACCGTCACGGCTGCCAACGTCGTGACAAAGCGGCGGGATCGATCCCGATTACGGTTACTAGACATCGTCGTCCTCCAAGGCGTCAGGGTGATTCCCCGAGGCAGACGGTACCGGGATCGATCCCGATTGGTCAACCCGGCCGTGCCACGGACTCCCGTTCGACGAGCACGGGCGCCGTGGTGCGGGTGACCCCGGGCTCGATCTCGTGGCCGGCCGAGAGCAGATCCATGGCGTCCCGGGCCAAGGCGGTGAAGTCCACGCGCACGCTCGTCAGCGGCACGGCAAGGTTGGACGCCAGCCGCGTGTCGTTGTAGCCGACCACCGAGAGATCCGTGGGCACCCTCAGGCCACGTCGCTGCGCCACGGCGAGCAGGCCGACGGCGAGGCTGTCGTTCGCGGTGAACACCGCTGTCGGCGGCTCGGCCAGCGCCAGCAGCCGCCGCCCCGCGTCCGCACCGGCTTCCATGCTGAAGTTGGACTCCAGCACCAGCTCGGGCGCGACCTCCAGGCCGGCCGCCTGCAGCGCCTCGCGGTATCCGCGCTCCCTGCCCTGAGAGCTCGACGCGTAGCGAGGGCCACCGACGAAGGCGATCCTGCGATGCCCGTGATCGAGCAGGTGCTGGGTCGCCAGGGTGCCCCCGAGGACGTCCTCGACCGCCGCGCACGGGCTGATGCCGTCGCTGCGCAGAGCCAAGGCGTGCGGAACCCCCTGCTCGCGTAGCTCGGTGAGCAGCGGATCAGAACCGTCGGTCCGCGCCGTCGTCAGGATCAACCCGTCGACCCGTTGGGCGACCAACGACCTGCCGAGCTCCAGCTCACGCCTCGGCTCGTCACCCGTGGTGACGACCGTCGCCCGCAGACCTCGGCTCTCGCACTCCACGACCAGCGCCTCGTACAGCATCGCCATGATGGTGTCGGTCAGCCGGGGCACGACCACGCCGATCAGCCCGCTGCGCTGCCGGCGGAGGTTGGCCGCCCACGCGTTGGGGACGTAGCCGTGCTCGGCCGCGATCGCGCGGACCCGCTTCGCGCCTGCCGAGTTCGACGGCGACTGCTGATCGAGCGCACGCGAGGCCGCCGACCGACTGACTCCCGCGAGTCGCGCGATGTCGGACAGCGTCAACGGCGCCGCCTGCTCGTCCCGTGCTGGCATCTGAAGATCCTCCCCTGGCCCGATCGGGATCGATCTCACCACAGATGGCGAGCCGCGCGCTCACCGGCTCGCGGTCGACGCCGTGGGCCGGCGGCGGCGACGCCGTCGCCGTTGCTCAGGCGGGCGTGAGCTCCTTGCGGAGCACCAGCTCGGTGGGCTCACCGGGGAGCAGCAGGCTTCCGCTGTCCACGTATCCCAGGTGCCGGTAGAGATGCTGCGCCGACTCCGTCGCCAGGGTCGAGGTGAGCACCAGGCTGTGACCGTCGGCGGCCATCGCGCGCTCCCAGACCTCCACGAGAGCACGACCCAGCCCTCGCCCGCGGTGCGGCTCGAGCACCATCAGCAGGTTCATGAACGGGATCTGGTCCCAGAACAGACCCCACCGCAGCCACCCCGCCGCTGCACCGTCGACCTCGGAGACCAGCACCCTGCCGCGCGCGATCACCCCGTGGAGCTCGTCCGCCGAGATGTGGCGCTCGTGCTCGGTCAGGAACGCGTGATCCGCCGCCCGCACCGGCCGGACCACGGCACCCGTCACGGGTGCGTCATCGACATCACGTCGAGAGCGGCGTCGAGCTGCTCGACCGAGACCTCGCCGCGCTCCACGTACCCCAGGTCGATCACCGCCTCACGGATCGTCAGCCCCTGCGCGACCGAGTGCTTGGCGATCTTCGCCGCCGCCTCGTACCCGATCACCCGGTTCAGCGGCGTGACGATCGACGGCGAGGACTCCGCGAGCTGCCGGCACCGGTCCACGTTCGCCGTCAGCCCGTCCACGCACCTGGTCGCCAGCGCCCGGGAGGCGTTCGCGAGCAGGTTGATCGACTCGAGCACGTTCCGCGCCAGCACCGGCAGCATCACGTTGAGCTCGAAGCTCCCCGACGCACCGGCGAACGTGATCGTCGCGTCGTTGCCGATCACCTGCGCACACACCATCAGGGTGGCCTCGGGGATCACCGGGTTGACCTTGCCCGGCATGATCGAGGACCCGGGCTGCAGGTCGGGCAGTGCGATCTCGCCCAGACCGGTGCGGGGTCCGGACCCCATCCAGCGCAGATCGTTGCAGATCTTCACCAGCGAGACCGCGATCGTGCGGAGCGCCCCGCTGACCTCGACGAGCGAGTCCTGCGCACCCTGCGCCTCGAAGTGGTTCGGCGCCTCCGTCACCGGGAGGCCGGTGTTCTCGGCGACGAGCGCGATCACGCGCTGCGGGAATCCCGGCGGGGTGTTGATGCCGGTGCCCACGGCGGTGCCGCCCAGCGGCAGCTCGGCCAGCCGCGGCAGCGCAGCCTGCACGCGCGCGATCCCGTTGCGGATCTGCTGCGCGTAGCCGCCGAACTCCTGGCCCAGCGTCACCGGCGTCGCGTCCATGAGGTGGGTGCGGCCGGACTTGACGACGTCGGCCAGCTCGGTCGCCTTCGTCTCGAGCGAGCTCGCGAGCGTCTCCAGCCCCGGCAGCAGCTCGGAGATGACCGCTTCGGTGGCGGCGATGTGGATCGACGCCGGAAACACGTCGTTGCTGGACTGGCTCGCGTTGACGTGGTCGTTCGGGTGCACCTCGGTGCCGGCCTCGGTGGCGAGCGTCGCGATCACCTCGTTGGTGTTCATGTTCGAGGACGTCCCGGACCCGGTCTGGAAGACGTCGATCGGGAAGTCGTGGTCGAACTCGCCCGCGATCACACGGTCGGCGGCGACGACGATCGCCTCGGCCCTGGCCTGGTCGATCACCCCGAGCTCGGCGTTCGCCAGCGCGGCGGCTCGCTTGATCTGCGCGAGCGCAGCGATGTGGTGCCGGGAGAGCCCGACGCCGGAGATCGTGAAGTTCTCCACGGCCCGTTGGGTCTGGGCCCGGTACTTCGCCGTCTTCGGGACGCGGACCTCCCCCATCGTGTCGTGCTCGATCCGGTACTCCTGCGCGTCGGCGCTGCGCTCGCTCATCATTCCGCTCCGTCAGGGTCAGCTCTGCCGCCTGCGAGTATCCCACCGGTGGGTGCCTCGGTCGGCCTCTCGTCCCCGACGGCGGCGCACCGGTCTGCGACGATGCTCCTGTGACGCAGCCGCCACCCGCCCCGTGGGGCGACCCGGGATCCGCACCGGCCCCCGCGCCGCCCTCCGCCGTCGGCGGTCCTCCGGCCGGCTACGGCGCCTACGGCCCGTACGCCGGCTTCGCCCCACCCGCGCGGCCGACGTCGCCGGCGCTCGGCCGGGTCGCCCTCGGGGCAGGGATCGTCGCGGTGCTCGGCTCGCTCGTCAACGGCCTCGCCGTCGCCGCGGTGCTCACGCCGGCGGCGCTCGACGGTCCCGGCGGCGGGAACGTGGCGATGCTGACGTCGTTCGGCCTGGTCAACGGGTTGCTGCTGTGGTTCGGGTTCGGGCTGTGGGCGATCATCCAGGGCGGGGTCGCGATCAGCCAGCGGCGCGGCCGCGCCGAGGGCATCGGCGCGGTGCTGCTGGGGGTCGTCGGGCCCTGGATCGGCGTCGTCATCACGGCGGGCGCGTTCGTCTCGGTGCTCGGCGAGCGCTGAGGCGTCCACCCTGGGAGACCGGTCGATCGACGCGGCCGCCGGCGCGCCACAATGCCCTCATGACCGGCACGTTGCGCATCGGGATCGTGTGCCTGCACACCGACCCGTTCCAGCCGCCGGGCTCGGGTGACGTCGGAGGCATGAACGTCGTCGTTCGCCAGACGAGCGCGGCGATGGCCGCGGCGGGCCACGAGGTGACGGTGTGGACCCGGCTCAGCAGTGCTGACCGGCCCGAGCGGGAGGACGTCGACGGCGTCCGGTTGCGCCGGCTGCCGGTCGGCCCGCCACGCACGCTGCTCAAGAGCGACCACGACCACCTGATCGAGCCGTTCCGGGTCGCGCTCGCCGCCGACCGGCCGCAGGTCGACGTGCTGCACTCCCACCACTGGTTCTCGGGTGTCGCGGCGCTGCCGCTGGCACGCGAGCTCGGGGTGCCGCACCTGCAGTCCTTCCACAGCATCGCGGCGCCGCCGCAGGCCGCGCTGTCCGAGGGCGAACCACCCGAGTCGCAGGCTCGGCTCGAGGGCGAGACCTGGCTCGCACGTCGCACCGACGCCGTGGTGGCGGTGTCCGAGGCCGAGGCGCGCACCGTCGTCGACCGGCTCGGCGCCGACCCGGCCGTCGTGCACGTGGTGCACCCGGGTGTGGATCCCGACCTCTTCCACCCCGAGCCGGTCCCCGGTGGTCGACCGATGCTGCTCGCCGCCGCCCGGCTCGAGCCGCTCAAGGCGATCGATCTCGCGATCCAGACGCTCGCCGGGGTGATCGAGCGTCGATCCCCGGACGCCCCGCGCCCGCGTCTGGTCGTCGCGGGCGGCGCCACGAGCGACGAGGCGTATCCGCGCAGCCTCGCCGCTCTGGCCGAGCGGCTCGGCGTCGCCGACGACGTCGCGCTCGTCGGTCCGCAGGACCGCCGGGCGCTGGCGGCACTGATGCGCGCGTCCGCCCTGGTGCTCGTTCCCTCGCACTCGGAGACCTACGGACTCGTTGCGCTGGAGGCCGCCGCGAGCGGCGTCCCCGTCGTGGCCGCCCGGACGGGCGGGCTCGCCGAGTCGGTGGTCGATGGCGTCACGGGTGTCCTGCTGCCCGGCTGGAACCCGAGCACCTGGTCCGAGGCCGTCGCGGCGCTGCTCGCCGACCCGGAACGAGCCGCCGCCCTCGGCGCCGCGGGCCGCGCCCACGCGCTCGAGAGGCGCTGGGAAGATGTGGCCGAGGCGACGATCGCGTTGTACCGCGGGAGTGCAGGCGCGCGGCTGAGCCGTCGTCGTAGGCGTTGTCGTGTCGTAGGTTGTCGTGTCGTAGGCGCTGTCCACGACGCCTCTGCAGCGCACGGCCGGCCGAGGCCGTAGCCACACCGTCCTCGACCGCCCGAGGCGTCGCACGCGCGCGGCCTACGATGGCGGGACGCACCGAGGACTGGAGCAGCATGGAGCAGAGCTCGCCCGCAGCCGCGTCACGCCCGAGGTCACGTTCGCCCTGGCGCATCGGCAAGGCGGTCGCGCAGGGCGCGCTGGGCGCGGTGCTGGCCTCGGCCGGGGTCAGTCACCTGACGACGGCCCGTCAGGAGTTCCGTGCGCAGGTGCCGTCCTGGTTCCCCGCCGACCCGGACACCGTGGTGCTCGTCTCCGGCGTCGTCGAGATCCTGCTCGGGTCGGCGCTGCTGGTGACGTGGAAGCAGCCTCACCGACGCCGGGTCGGACTGCTGGTCGCGGCCTTCTTCGTCGCGGTGCTCCCCGGCAACGTCGCGCAGCTCCTGGAGCAGAAGGACGGCTTCGGGCTCGACACCGATGCCAAGCGGCTCGCCCGCCTGCCGTTTCAGGCGGTGCTCGTGGCCTGGGCGCTGCTCTCGACGCGGCGCCCTCGCGGCGGTCGCTGAGGCGAGGCCCGGAGCGGCTCGGCCTCGGCGGCTCGCCGGCTCACGGCTCACGGCGCACGGCGCTAACCGACGCTGCGCAGCTGCCAGCGTTCGGTGGCGACTCCCACGGCGTACTCCAGCTCGAGCGGTCCGCCGTTGACGGGATCCAGTGGCAACGGGTCACCGGTTCGGGTGCCCGCGGTCAGACCCGAAGGCGACAGCGCGGGCGCGGGATCGAAGGCCCGCGGGACGGCGGGGACGAGGTGGCCCTTGTTGTCGTAGATCGTGACGGTGGCGCCGCGCAGGGCGAGCGTGTACTCGCCCTCGTGAAGCAGGCGGTGATGCTGCCCGCACAGCAGCACGAGGTTGTCGAGGTCGGTCCGGCCGCCATCAGCCCAGTGGACGATGTGGTGCGCGTGCAGGTGCCGACGCCGCTCGCAGCCAGGGAACCGGCAGCCATGGTCGCGGTCCCAGAGCGCCCGTAGCTGGGCACGGCTCGCCAGCCGGCGCCGCCGTCCCAGGTTGAGTGTGCGACCCGGTCGGGCGTTCGGCATCGCCGTCAGGTGTGCCCGGACGGCCCTGGTCTCCTTGTGGAGGCTGAGCAGGAGTCCGGTGTCGCAGCACAGCCGGCGCGCTGTGCTCGGGTGCAGCGCCGGCCCCATCTCCAGCCGCGGTCCGATCCGCACAGCCTGGTCCGGGTTCGGCGCTTCCGCGGAAGCGCCCGGTCGAGGGTCCACCGCTTCCGCGGAAGCGCTCGGTCGAGCGTCCACCGCTTCCGCGGAAGCGTTGCGGCTCTGACCCGTGGCCGCAGCCTCCGTGAGCTCGTCGAGCGTCACGTGCAGCACGGTCTCGCTGCGCCGCGAGCCGATCGCCTCGTCGGCGGTGGTGGGCTCCTCGGCGTTGCCGACGCCGGGCTCCTCGCAGACCAGCACCAGCGCGTCGATCAGTGCGCGCCCTCGCACGACCTCGCGCTCCTCGCAGGGCGCCGGCGTGCTGTCGGTGGTGTGCTCGGGGTCCGTGGCGGCGGTGCGGCGCAGGTAGTCCTGGACGAGCCGCAGCCGTTCCAGGATGACCGCGCCATCCTCCGGCGAGCAGCGGCCGGAGAACGTCACCGACCCGTCGGCCTCGGTGCGGAACGAGAGGTAGCGGCTGCTGTGCCGGGCGTTGACATCGTCCACGCTCGCGACTGTGGCAACGCCCGCGACGAAGCGGTCCAGCTGGTTGGCCGTGGCAGCGGCAGCCACCGCGAGCAGCTCCGACTCGGTCTCGGCGGTTGCCACCCGAGTGATCGCGCGCACCTTGGAGTAGGACAACCGGCCGGCAGCGAACTCCTCGACCGTGCGGGGCAGGCCCTCGAGCTTGCGCGCCACCCGGACCTGCTCGCGTGCCGTGGTGGTCGACATCCCGCACCGCCAGCTCAACCAGTGCGTGGCGGAGGAGACGCCCTGCCCCGCCCATCCCTCACGCCGGTCGAACTCGGCCAGCAGCAGCAGGAACCGACAGGTGGTCGCTGCCAGGGTCGCCGCCAGCGTGCCCAGCTCGTGCGCGATCGCGTTCAGCTCTCGCTCAGGCTCACGTTCCGGCAGCGGCTCCAGGGCCTTCAGCTCGTCATCGAGCGCTGCGGGTGCGGTCATCATCGATCCGTCCTCTCCATCCGGTGCGTCTGGTCCCGACACTACGGATGGGGTACGACATCGACGCCGGCCTCACACGTCCCGACGGCGAAGCGCCCGGGCCTGGTGGGCAGGCCGTGGGACGTCGTGACCAGCTCAGCCGAAGGCGATCCCGTGCCGCTCGCGGTGCGCTGCGAGGACGTCGTCGATCACCCTGGTGGTGCGGAGCGCCGTCGCGCCGGTGCTCAACGGCGCGGCGCCACGCAGCAGCGAGTCCATGACGTTCTCGATCAACGGCTGCTGCACCACGGGCGGCTCGTCAGCAGGCAGCTCGACGGTGCCGCCGGCGGTCGTCAGCACGGCCGGCTCGGACCCGAAGCTGGACATCCGCAGCGTGCCCTCGGCTCCGACGATCTCGATCTCGTCCTGCTCGTGCATGGCGGCGAAGTCCCAGCGCCCGGACCCGGTCACGCCTGAGGCGAACGAGAACGACGCCCTCACGACCGACTCGGCCGGTCCGCCGTCGACCTCGGCCTCGACGTCGGCGACCGGACCGAGGGCCAGGTCGAGCCAGTCGAGCGTGTGGGAGGCGAGGTCGACAAACAGCCCACCGCCCGAGGCCGTCGGGTCCATACGCCAGCCGCCGCCTCCTGCACCCCGCAGCAAGGTGACGCGCACGGACTCGATCGCACCGAGGCGACCCTCGCGGATCGCCCTTTCGGCGGCGACGAAACGGGGCAGCGCCCGGCGGTAGTACGCCACGAACAGCCCGACGCCGGAAGGCTCGCAGGCGTCGATCATCGCCTCGCACTCGGCCGCCGACCGTGCCATCGGCTTCTCGACGTACACGGGCTTGCCCGCCGCAGCCGCACGGATCGTGTGCTCGGCGTGACTGCCGGGCGGGGTGGCCACGTAGACGGCGTCGACGGTCTCGTCCTCGACGAGCGCCTGGGCGTCGTCGTACCAGCGCGGAACCCCGTGGCGGCGGGCGAAGTCAGCGGCGAGATCGCCGTCGCGGCGCATCACGGCGGAGATGCTCGAGCCCGGCACGGACTGCAGCGCCGGTCCGCTCTTGCGCTCGACCACGTCGCCTGTCCCGATCACGCCCCATCGGACCCCGGGCCCGCGCACCGAGGTCAGGCCGGGTGGTACGGCGAGACGACGACCTCGACGCGCTGGAACTCCTTGACGTCGGAGTAGCCGGTGGTCGCCATCGCGCGGCGCAGCGCCCCGATGAGGTTCACGGTGCCGTCGGCCTGGCTGCCGGGACCGACCAGGATCTGCTCGAGCGTGCCGACCGTGCCGACCTTGACGCGCTCGCCGCGCGGCAGGTGCGGGTGGTGCGCCTCCGGGCCCCAGTGCCATCCGCGCCCGGGCGCCTCGCTCGCGCGGGCGAGCGCGGCACCGAGCATCACGGCGTCGGCGCCGCAGGCGACCGCCTTGACAAGATCGCCGGAACGACCCACGCCGCCGTCGGCGATGATGTGGACGTAGCGACCGCCGGACTCGTCGAGGTAGTCGCGGCGTGCCGCCGCGACATCGGCGACGGCGGAGGCCATCGGCGCGTGGATGCCCAGCGTCGTGCGGGTCGTGTGGGCCGCTCCCCCGCCGAACCCGACGAGCACGCCCGCGGCTCCGGTCCGCATCAGGTGCAGCGCCGCGGTGTAGGTGGACGCGCCGCCGACGATGACCGGGACGTCGAGCTCGTAGATGAACCGCTTGAGGTTGAGCGGCTCGGCGTTGGAGGACACGTGCTCGGCGGAGACCGTGGTGCCGCGGATGACGAACAGGTCCACGCCCGCACTGACCACGGTGCGCCAGTGGTCCTGCGTGCGCTGCGGCGACAAGGCGCCCGCGACCGTGACACCCGCCTTGCGGATCTGGCCGAGCCGCTCGGTGATCAGCTCGGGGATGATCGGCGCCGAGTACAGCTCCTGCATCCGGGCGGTCGCTCGGTCTGCGGGCAGCTCGGCGATCTCCGCCAGCACCGGCTCCGGGTCGGAGTACCGCGTCCACAGACCCTCGAGGTCGAGCACGCCGATGCCACCGAGCTGGCCGAGCCGGATCGCCGTCTCCGGGCTCATCACGGAGTCCATCGGAGCCGCGAGCACGGGCAGGTCGACGTGGTAGGCGTCGATCTGCCAGCTGACGGAGACGTCCTCAGGATCGCGGGTTCGCCGCGACGGGACGACCGCGATGTCGTCGAAGGAGTACGCGCGGCGGCCGCGCTTGCCACGGCCGATCTCGATCTCGTAGGTCACCGGCCCAGGCTACCGGCCGCCGTCGGGCCGGCCGGCCCGAGGACCTCAGCCGCGGAAGGAGTAGTTCGGCGCCTCGGAGACCATCTGCACGTCGTGCGGGTGCGACTCCTTGAGCCCGGCGGAGGTGATCCGCACGAACTTCCCCCGCCGCTGCAGCTCCGGGATCGTGCGGGCGCCGACGTAGAACATCGACTGGTGCAGCCCGCCGGTGAGCTGGTGCGCGACCTGCCCCACCGAGCCCTTGTAGGCGACGCGGCCCTCGATGCCCTCGGTGATGACGTCGTCGTCGGAGACGTCGCCCTGGAAGTAGCGGTCCTTGGAGAAGGACCGGCGGTCCCCGCGCGACTGCATCGCGCCGAGCGAGGCCATGCCGCGGTAGAGCTTGAACTGCTTGCCCCCGGAGAACACCAGGTCGCCGGGCGCCTCGTCGGTGCCCGCGAGCAGGCTGCCGAGCATCACCGAGTCGGCACCGGCGACGAGCGCCTTGGCGATGTCGCCCGAGTACTGCAGGCCGCCGTCACCGATCACCGGCACCCCCGCCGGCTTGGCCGCCAGCGAGGCCTCGTAGATCGCGGTCACCTGCGGCACGCCGACACCGGCGACCACGCGGGTGGTGCAGATCGATCCCGGCCCCACGCCCACCTTGACGGCGTCGACGCCGGCATCCACGAGCGCCTGCGCACCCTCACGGGTGGCGATGTTGCCTCCGATGACCTGCACACCGCGGGTGGCGGGGTCGGACTTGAGCCTGCGCACCATGTCGAGCATGAGCCGCGCGTGACCGTTGGCGGTGTCGACCACCAGCACGTCCACGCCGGCCTCGACGAGCGCGGTCGCACGCTCCCAGGCGTCCCCGAAGAACCCGACGGCGGCACCCACCACGAGGCGGCCCTCGCCGTCCTTGGTGGCCAGCGGGTACTGCTCGGACTTGACGAAGTCCTTGACGGTGATCAGCCCGGTCAACCTGTTGTCGGCGTCGACGATCGGAAGCTTCTCGACCTTGTGCTTGGCGAGCAGCGCCGAGGCGTCCTCGCGCGAGACGCCCACGCTCGCGGTCACCAGCGGCATCGGGGTCATCGTCTCGCGCACGCGGATCGTCTCGAACCTGCTGGGCTCTACGAAGCGCAGGTCGCGGTTGGTGATGATGCCGAGCAGCTTGTTCTCGGCGTCGACGACCGGGAGCCCGGAGACCCGGAATTTCGCGCACAGCGCGTCCAGCTCGGCGAGCGAGGCGTCGGGGCCGATCGTCAGGGGGTCGGTGACCATGCCCGACTCCGACCGCTTCACCAGGTCGACCTGCGCGGCCTGGTCGGCGATCGGGAGGTTGCGGTGCAGGATCCCGATACCGCCGTGGCGCGCCATCGCGATGGCCATGCGGCCCTCGGTCACGGTGTCCATCGCCGCCGACACCAGCGGGATCTTCATGGAGATCTCGCGCGTCAGCCGGGTGCTGGTGTCCGCGTCGCTGGGGATGACGTCGGTCTCGCCCGGCAGCAAGAGCACGTCGTCGTAGGTGAGTCCGACAAATCCGAAGGGGTCGTGCTGCAGCTGCGTCACGAGAGCAAGTCTAGGCAGCGCCCGACGGCGGATCGACCCCGGTCTCGCCCCTCACCCGTGAGTTCGCTCACCCGGGCGGAGCCGGGCCGTGCCCGGACAGCGGAAGGCCCCGAGCACCACGAGGGTGTCGGGGCCGACGCCTGAGCTCGACGCGGGTGGCGTCAGCTCACTTCTCGACGACGGCGAGGACGTCGCGCGCGGAGAGGATCAGAAGGTCCTCGCCCCCGTACTTGACCTCGGTGCCGCCGTACTTGCTGTAGATGACCTTGTCGCCGACGCTGACGTCGACCGGAACACGGTTGCCGTTGTCGTCGACACGACCCGGACCGACCGCAAGGACCTCGCCCTCCTGGGGCTTCTCCTTCGCGGTGTCCGGGATGACGAGGCCAGAGGCCGTGGTCTGCTCGGCTTCGCTCGCCTTGACGACGATCCGGTCCTCGAGCGGCTTGATGGAGACCGACACTGACGGACCTCCCCTTTCGCATTCTCAACTGATCAGGACATGGGGCCGTGCCGGAGCTTGCTGGTCGTCGCCGTCGCGGGGGTCGACGACCGGCCTTCGGCACGGTCACAGGCTCCGAGTGGAACCTTCGGACCCAATCTAGGCTTGCGTTAGCACTCGGTCAAGGCGAGTGCTAAACGTGTCGCTCCGTGGTCGCCGTCGAGCGCCCTCACAGGCGGGCGCCCTGGGCGAGTGCCATCACCTCGGAACGGGACTGCGCCATCGTCTGCAGCAGCTCGACCTCGTCGATCCGGGCACGGTTCCCCACGTGCCCGGTGTACAGGTCCTGCCGCGCGTAGGCGAGCCGTGCCGCGGCGTGCTGGTAGCTGCGCATCGCCTTCTTGGCGCTCGGACCGAACCGGGCCGCCCACGTGCGCCCGGCACGCGAGGCGCGCATCGACGACAGGCTCTGCACCTCCTCCTCGGTGAGCCAGCCGCTGGGGACGTAGTCGCGCAGACGTGCGGAGATCACGGCCGCCTCGCGGCGGCGCAGCCAGATGACCACGCCCGCGAGCAGGGCGAACGGCACCCAGTTGAGGAAGACGAAGATCGCGACGATGTCCCCGAGCCCGGTGGCCGCCGTCAGGCTCCCGTTCCAGCCCATGTGCAGGCCGACGCCCACGAGGTAGCCGATCGGGAACAACCAGAGCCACGCCGCCTTCGACCGCTGCCGGGAGGCGAACCCGAGCGCGATCCCCATGGGGAGCGAGTAGATCAGGTGACCGAACGGGCTGAGCAGCGCCCGCATCACGAAGATGGCGCCCACACCCTCGGAGTTGAGCGCGAAGTACTGCACGTCCTCGACCACCGCGAAGCCGAGCGCCACGACGGCGGCGTACACGACGCCGTCGACCGGGCCGTTGAACTGCCTGCGGCGCACCAGGAAGATCAGCAGGATCCCCAGGCCCTTGGCGGCCTCCTCGACGATCGGGGCGCCGAACACGGCCGCGGCGCTGTCGGGGTCCATGCCCGGCGCCAGCACCGCACCCACCGCCGGGCCCACGACCGAGTTCAGCAGGCTCGCGATCAGGACGGCGACGCCGCCGCCCCACAGGAGCGCGCCGATCAGGAGGAACCGCGGCTCGGGCTCCCAGCGGTCGATCCACAGCACGACCATGCCGATCATCACGAGCGGCACCAGCGACAGCAGCACGGCCACGATCACCTCGGCACCGCTGGTGACGACGGCCATCAGGACGACGAACGCGGAGGCCGCGAGCCCTCCGAGGACCACGAGCACGATCTCGAGCACGACGGGGCGCCTGCGCCTCGGTGCAGCCCACGGCATCGCGCCGGGCTGCGGCGCCATCGACGACACCGGCGGCTGGACGTGCACCGCGGCCGGCTGGTAGCCGTAGCCCTGCACGTACACGGGCTGCTGCTGCGCGTAGACCTGCTGGCCGTAGCCGGGCTGCTGGCCGTAACCCTGCTGCTGCCCGTACCCCTGCTGCGGTGCGTACCCCGGCTGGCGCGTGTAGTCGGGCTGCTGGGTGTAGCCGTACTGCGCGTCCTGATGGGGGTGGCCGAGCGGCGCGCCGCCTGGCTGCGGTGCCCGCTGATCGCCCGGCTGCGGTTGCTGGGGCGGCTGGTTGTACGTCACCGCACGGACGCTAGCGGTCGCAGCGCCGACTGTCGCGCTGCTTGAGGGGGCCAACTGCCCGTGCCGCTCGCGTCGCGAGCAGCCTCAGACGTCGCCGCCGAGGTACGCCGCGCGCACGGCGGGGTCACCCGCCAGCTCCGAGCCCGTACCCGAGCGAACGATCTCGCCCGTCTCGAGCAGGTAGGCCAGGTGCGCCCGCCGCAGCGCCTGCGCCGCGTTCTGCTCCACGAGCAGCACCGTGGTGCCCTGGGCGTTGATCTCCTCGATGATCCGAAAGATCTGCTGGATCAGCTTCGGCGCCAGCCCCATCGAGGGCTCGTCGAGCAGCAGCAGCCGCGGCTGCGCCATCAGCGCGCGGCCGATCGCGACCATCTGCTGCTCGCCGCCGGAGAGGTTGCCCGCCGGCTGCTTGATGCGCTCGGCCAACCGCGGGAACAGCGTCAGCACCCGCTCGAAGTCGGGCGCCAGCGCCGCGGCGCTGCGGTTGCGCCGCACGTAGGCGCCCATCTCGAGGTTCTCGCGGACCGTCATCCCCGGGAAGATGCCGCGGCCCTCCGGCGCCTGGCTGATGCCCATCTGCACGCGCCGGTCGGCCGAGACCTTGGCGAGGTCCTGCCCGTCGTAGACGATCGACCCGGTGCGCACCTTCCGCAGCCCGGAGATGGTCTTGAGCGTGGTGCTCTTGCCGGCACCGTTGGCACCGATCAGCGTGACGACCGACCCCTCGGGGACGTCGAAGCTGATGTCACGGATCGCCTCGATGTGCCCGTAGTTGACCGACAGGTCGCGCACCTCAAGAAGCATCGGAACCCTCACCGTCCTCGTCCGCGATCTCGTCGTCGTCGACGCCGAGGTACGCCGCGATGACGCCGGGGTCGTTCTGCACCTGGCTGGGCGTGCCGTCGGCGATCTTGCGTCCGAACTCCAGCACCACGACACGGTCGACGGCGCCCATCACCAGCCGCATGTCGTGCTCGATCAGCAGCACGGTCAGTCCCCGGTCGCGGATGCTGCGGATCAGCTCCATCAGCGCCTGCTTCTCCGAGGGGTTGAAGCCGGCAGCAGGTTCGTCGAGGCACAACAGCTGCGGCTGCGTCGCCATCGCACGCGCGATCTCCAGGCGCCGCTGGTCACCGTAGGAGAGGTTGCCGGCGAGCTCGTCGGCGCGCCCTCGCACCCCCACGAAGTCCAGCAGGTCGTGCGCGATCTCCCGGCCCGCTGCCTCCTCACGGCGGTGCAGCGGCAGCCCGAGCAACGCCGAGATCGGGCCGGTGCGGTGCTGGGCGTCCGCACCGACCATGACGTTCTCCAGCACCGTCATGGCCTTGAACAGCCGGATGTTCTGGAAGGTGCGCGCGATCCCCCGCTTGGCGATCTGGTACCGCTTGAGCCGCGCGGTGGAACCGCCGTCGAACGTCACCGACCCCGAGGTCGGGCGGTAGATCCCGGTCATGACGTTGAACGCCGTCGTCTTGCCGGCACCGTTCGGACCGATCAGCCCCAGGATCTCGCCCCGGTCGATGTGGAAGCTGACGCCGTCGAGAGCGGTCACGCCGCCGAACCTCAGCGTGACGTCGTTCATCGAGAGCAACGGCTCGGGCGCGGACGCCGGGTTCATCGACGGCTGCTGGATGACCTCAGCCACGAGGGCTCCTCTCCTCGTCCGGGGGCACCGGCGCGTCGTCGACCGGATTCCGTGCCACAGGGCCGGCGGTGGCGAGCTCGGCGTCAGGGTCGGCCTCGCCCACCTCCAACGCCTGGGACTCCTCTTCCATCCGCTGGGCGCGCACGGTGCGCCGGGGTGGCAGCAGACCCTGCGGCCGGTAGATCGCGAGCAGCATCAGGGCGATGCCGAACACCAGCACCCGCCACTGCTCGAAGCCGCGGAACCGCTCGGGCAGGTACGCGACGACGATCGCGCCGATCACGGCGCCCCACCGGTTGCCCTGCCCGCCCAGCACGACGGCGGACAGGAACAGGATCGAGATCAGCAACGTGAAGGACTCGGGGTTGATGAACGTCTGCCTCGTGGCGAACATCGACCCCGCGATGCCGCCGACGAACGCACCGAGCGCGAACGCGAGCAGCTTGAACCGGAAGGTCGGCACGCCCATCAGCTCGGCCGCGTCCTCGTCCTCACGGGTGGCCTCCCACGAGCGGCCGACGCGCGAGTTCTTGATCCGCTTGTCGGCCAGCAGCACGAGGATCACCAGCGTCAGCGCCAGCCAGTAGAACGGCACCGGGTCGGTGACGCCGAACTCGATGAACGTCGTCGTGTCGCTGAAGTCGACCAGCGGCACTCCCGTGCTCCAGTCCAGGTGCGGGATCTCGAACAACGGCAGGCTCGGCGGCGCCGGGATCGAGCTGATGCCCCGCGCGTCACCGAGCCACTCGCTGTTGATGAGCGTGAGGCGGACGATCTCGCCGAAGCCCAGCGTCACGATCGCGAGGTAGTCGCCCCGCACCCGCAGCGTCGGCCACCCGAGCAGCACACCGGAGATCATCGTGACGACCAGCGCCGCCGGCAGGCTCAGCAGCCAGGGCCAGGTCGCGTGGTGCGAGGTCAGCACGCCCACGGTGTACGCGCCGATCGCGTAGAAGCCGACGTAGCCGAGGTCGAGCAGCCCGGCGTAGCCGACCACGATGTTGAGGCCGACCGCCACCAGCACGTAGATCGAGACCGTGAACAGCACGGCGCCGAAGTCGGTTCCCGGCGTGGAGATGACCGGCGGCTCCAGCAGCGGCAGCAGGTAGCAGAACAGGGCCAGCGCCACCATGAGGAGGAACTGCGCCCAGCGCGGCGTCCTGCGCAGCCGCGAGCCCAGGCTCGACCGCAGCGAGCTGGCCCACGACATGCGTGCGGCCGGTCGGGTCGTCGTCGTCTCGCTCATGCGCGCGCCTTCCCGAGGGACTCACCGAGGAGGCCGGTCGGCCGGAACAGCAGGATGAGGATGAGCAGCACGAACGCCACCACGTGGCGCCACTCGTTGCCGAACAGCCCGGCGCCGAGCCCCTCGGCGACGCCGAGCACGAGCCCGCCGACCAGCGCTCCGCGGAGGTTGCCGATGCCGCCCAGCACGGCGGCGGTGAAGGCCTTGACGCCGAGGAGGAAGCCGGCGTTGTACCGCGTCGCACCGATGTGCAGCATGTACAGGGTGGCGGCGGCACCCGCGAGCATGCCGCCGATCAAGAACGTGATCTGGATGACCCGGGTGCTGTTGACACCCATGAGAGAGGCCGTCTCCGGGTCCTGCGCGACGGCACGGATGCCACGCCCGGTGCGGGTGCGTCGGATGAACTGGTCGGCGGCGACCATCATCAGCACCGCAGAGACGACGACGATGATGTTGACGTTGGTGACCCCGTACCCGAAGAGCTCGAACTGGACCGTGGTCGTCCGGTCGGTCGGCATCCCGAGGTTCTCGCGCGAGCGGGCCACGTAGCGGCCGAGCGTGTCGCTGAGTCCCAGTGCCGAGGCGATGGCCCCGCGCAGACCCATCGCCTCCGACAGCACGAACGAGGCGCCGATGGCGGAGATCAGCGCGATCAGTCTCGGTGCGCCGCGTTTGAGCAGGGGGCGGTACGCCACCCGCTCCAGCAGCAGCGCCACGCCGCCGGAGGTGATCATCGAGGCCACCATCGCGAACGCGATCGACAGCACGAGGGCGACGCCCATGGTCGTGGCGTCCGCACCGATGAGCCACAGCGCCCACACGGTCGCGAAGGTGCCGAACATGAACACCTCGGAGTGCGCGAAGTTGATGAGCTGCAGCACGCCGTAGACCATCGTGTACCCGAGCGCGATGAGCGCGTACACCGAGCCGAACACGAGTCCGCCGATGAACAGGCTCGCGAAGTTGTCGAAGACGTACTGGAAGTGCACCGGCGGAGCTCCTCGCGCATGAAGGGTGGTCGGGGGCCCCGGCCGGGCCCGCGCTGCCCGGGGGGGGCGAGCAGCGACGCGCTCGGCTGG
>NZ_WNXY01000005.1 GCF_009733815.1 Pseudactinotalea suaedae | reverse complement strand
GAAGACGTCCGGGTCGCGCCGGGGCGGGCCCCCCCGCGAATGAAGGGTGGTCGGGGGACCGTTCGGTCCCCCGACCACCGGTGGTCATGAGCACCGGCCGGGCGATCGATGCCCGGCCGGGCCGAGCTGCTACTCGATCGGCTCGCCGAGACCGATCTCGCCGCCCTCGACCGGGTAGGCGTACACCACGACCTCTGCGACCTCACCGGTCTCGTCGAACTGGATGTGCTTGGTGATGCCCTCGGCGTCGTAGCCGTTGACCCACTCCAGCATCGACTCGCGGTCGGTGTTCCCCTCGAGGAGACCCTGGAGGAAGATGTTCATGGCGTCGAAGCCCTCGGTGGAGTACGTGCCCGCGGCCTGGCCGGCCGACTCCTCGTACGCGGCAGCGAACTCGTCGTCAGCAGGAGCGCACGGGCAGGTCAGCACCGTGCCGTCGGCGGCGGCGCCGGCCGCCTCGACGAAGCCCGGGTCGAGCGAGCCGTCACCCGACATGAAGAGACCGTCGTAGCCACCCGCGCGGAGCTGGCTGACCAGCAGACCGGCCTCGGCGTAGTAGCCCGCGAAGTAGATCGCTTCGGCGCCGGAGGCGTTGACCGCCGTGACCGCCGGTCCGAAGTCGGTGTCGCCGACCTGGATGGTCTCGGTACCGACCACGAGGTCGCCGAGTGCCTCGACCACACCCGCGCCCAGGCCCGCGCCGTACTCGGAGGCGTCGTCGATGACGAACACACCCTGCGCGTCGATGCCGGTGAGGTAGTCGGCCACGGCGGGAGCCTGCGTCGCGTCGTTGCCGATGATGCGGTGGAAGGTGTCCCACCCGTTGCCGGCCAGGTCCGGGTTGGTCGCGGACGGCGAGACCGTCACCAGACCGGCCTCGGCGAACACGGGTCCGGTGGCACCGGTCTCACCCGAGAAGGTGGGGCCGACGACGCCGACGATGTCGTCGTTGCTCACGATCTCCGAGACCACGGTGGTCGCCTGCGCCGGGTCACCCTGGGTGTCGAACTCCTCGATCGTCACCTCGCAGTCGGGGTTCGCCTCCTGGAACTGCTCGAGCGCCAGCGTCGAGCCGTTGACGATGTTGATGCCGAGGTTCGCTGCAGGACCGGTCAGCGGGCCGACGTAGGCGATGACGCCGGAGCAGTCGGTGCCGCCCTCGCCGCCGGTGGCGTCGCCGTCACCGTCGCCGTCGCCGCCGCCGGTGGTGCCGCACGCGGCGAGCGCGAGGCCGGCGGCCGCAAACAGCCCTGCGGTCCGCCAGATGGTCGTGGATCGAGACATTCGGTTCCTCCGCGGGAGGTCGAGTTCGGGCGACAGCGCCCGATCGGATTGGTGGGCTGGAACCTAACACTGCCGGTCGGGTCGCCGTCACCGCCGTGCGCAGTCGTTACCCACTCGTAACGCATCCTGGCAGGATCATGAGCCGTGGACGTGCGCGCGGTCGAACAGCTGCTGACACCCGAGGGGTGGAGCCTGCTGTCCAGGATGCCCCCGTACGACGAGGACGGCGCCCTGCAGCTGGCGTCCGGGCTGCGGGACCGCGGTGTGGATCCTGACCTCGTCGCGGCGGTCATGACGCAGAGCCGGCTCCGCACGCGCGCTCGCGCCAAGTTCGGCGACTTCGCCGACGAGATGCTGTTCACGCCCGAGGGTCTCGAGCAGGCGACACGGCTGCAGGTCGCCGCCCGGCACGCACAGCGCTACGCGGCCGCGGGCGCCACCGTGGTCGCCGACCTCGGGTGCGGCATCGGCAGCGACGCGATGGCGCTCGCCGGTCTGGGCGTGCCTGTGCTGGCGGTCGAGCAGGACGAGGTCACGGCCACCGTGGCCGCGGTCAACCTGCGCGCCTTCGACAGCGCGACCGTCCGCCGGGGTGACGCGCTCGCGATCGACCTGCAGGCCGAGGGTGTCGACGCCGTCTACGCCGACCCTGCTCGCCGCACCCGTTCCGGCAACCGTGTCTTCGACCCGCGGGCCTACTCCCCCGACCTCGACACGCTCCTCGCTCTGCGCGCCACCGTCCCGGCGCTCGGCCTCAAGGTCGGCCCCGGCATCCCCTACCGTGCGTTGCCGAGCGAGACCCATGCGCAGTGGGTGAGCGTCGACGGCGACGTCGTGGAGGCCGGGCTCTGGTTCGGACCGCTCGCCCCGGAGGGATCGGGCCGGAGCGCGCTGCTCCTCGGCAAGCGAGGCACGCACCTGCTCAGCCAGCCGGGCGACGCCGACGCCGCGGCCACCCAGGCCGCCGCCGGCCCGCTCGGCAGCCACCTCTACGAGCCCGACGGCGCCGTCATCCGCGCCGGCCTCGTCGCCCGGGTCGCCGAGGAGCTCGAGGGCACCCTCGTGGACCCCTCGATCGCGTACATCACGACGACGGCGGAGCGCCCCACCCCCTGGGCCACCGGGTTCCGGGTGCTCGACTCCTTCGACTTCGGCCTCAAGCGCCTCCGCGCGTACCTGCGCGACCGCGACGTGGGGCGCGTGACGATCAAGAAGCGAGGCACCGCCGTCGTGCCGGACCAGCTGCGTCAGCAGCTGGGTCTCAAGGGCTCCGCGGACGCGACCATCGTGCTGACCCGGCTCGCCGGGAAGCAGAGCGTGATCGTCGTCGAACCGCTGCGGGGCTGAGGTCGTGCGAGGCTGAGCGCGTGGGAAAGGTCTACGAGGCGATCACGCCGAGGCTGCAGACGTTCATCGAGGCGCAGCACGTGTTCTTCGTGGCGACGGCGCCGCTGTCGGCCGAGGGCCACGTCAACGTCTCCCCCAAGGGCATCGACGGCACCTTCGCGGTGGTCGACGAGCGCACGGTCGCCTACCTCGACATCACCGCGAGCGGCGCCGAGACGATCGCGCACCTGCGCGAGAACGGCCGCATCACGGTGATGTTCTGCTCGTTCGAGCGCCAGCCGAAGATCGTGCGGCTGCACGGGCACGGCCGGGTGGTCTCCGTCGACGACGAGGAGTTCGCCGACTGGCAGCCACGGTTCCCGGAGACGATCGCCGCGCGTGCGGTGATCGTCGTGGACGTCGAACGGGTCTCCGACTCCTGCGGCTACGGGCTGCCGCTGTTCGAGGGTGCCCGCGAGCGCGACATGCTGATCGGCAACATGGAGCGTCGTGGTGCCGACGGCGTCCGGGCCTACCGCGCGCTCAAGAACACCACGAGCATCGACGGGCTGCCGGCGTTCGAGGAGCGGTCGATCAGCGAACGTGCACCATCGGAGCCCGAGCGCGCGTCAAGATGACCCGGTGACCCTGGACTTCGCGGCCTCCGAGCGCTCCACGCTGGGCGTGGAGTGGGAGCTCGCCCTCGTCGACGCCGACACCGGCGACCTGCGGCAGGTCGCGCAGACCGTGCTCGACGCGGTGGCGCCCGCGGACGGCTCCCAGCACCCCACGATCCGGCAGGAGCTGCTCCTCAACACCGTGGAGCTGGTGACCGGCGTGTGCCGCACGGTGCCCGAGGCGATGGCCGACCTGGACCGCAGCGTGGCGCTCGTGCGCGACGTCACGGACCGGCTGCGGGTCGAGCTCATGTGCGCGGGCACGCACCCGTTCGGGCACTGGGCGAACCAGAAGGTGACCAACAAGGCGCGCTACGCCACCCTGATCGACCGCACCCAGTGGTGGGGGCGGCAGATGCTGATCTACGGCGTGCACGTGCACGTCGGGGTGGAGCGCCGCGACAAGGTGCTGCCGATCCTCGGCGCGCTGCTCACGTACTACCCGCACCTGCTCGCGCTCTCGTGCAGCTCGCCCTACTGGGACGGCCGCGACACCTCCTACGCCTCCAACCGCGCGCTGCTGTTCCAGCAGCTCCCGACGGCGGGGCTGCCGTTCACCGAGATCACGGACTGGGCGCGGCTCGAGCGGTACGTCGACGACATGCTCCACACCGGCGTCATCGACTCCTTCGACGAGGTCCGCTGGGACATCCGGCCCTCTCCCGCCTTCGGAACGATCGAGATGAGGATCTTCGACGGCGTCACGAACCGTGCCGAGCTCGCCTCGCTCGTGGCGCTGGTGCACTGCCTGGTCGAGTGGCTCTCCCGACGGCTCGACGCCGGTGAGACCCTCCCGACCATCACGCCCTGGTTCCTCACCGAGAACAAGTGGCGGGCGGCACGGTACGGGCTGGAGGCGATCGTCATCCTCGACGAGGCGGGCAACGAGGAGCTCGTCACGGACTCGCTGGAGCGCCTGATCGGCCAGCTCCGCCCCGTGGCGGCCGACCTCGGCTGCGTCGACGAGCTCGAGGGTGTGCTCACCCTCACCCGCGGCGGCGCCTCGTACCAGCGGCAGCGCGAGGTCGCGGCCGCCCACGACGGCGCGCTCGAGCACGTCGTCGCCCACCTGGTCCAGGAGTTCCGCAGCGGCCACCCGATCCGGACCGAACCCTAAGTGAGGATCCCCTGCCGGTACCCGGTGGCGACGGCGGCGGCCCGGTCCGCGACCCCGAGCTTGGTGTAGATGTGCACGAGGTGGGTCTTGACCGTGGCCTCGCTGACGAACAGCTCGCGCGCGATCAGCCGGTTCGACCGACCCTGGGCGACCAGCGCCAGCACCTCGCGCTCGCGGGCGCTCAGCGCGGCGCTCCGCTCGGGGCTGCGCACGTGCGAGGCCAGCCTGCTGGCCACCGCGGGTGAGAGCACGGCCTCGCCGGCCGCGGTGGCGCGCACCGCCTCCACCAGCGTCTCGGTGGGGGCGTCCTTGAGCAGGTAGCCGGTGGCTCCGGCCTCGATCGCGGCGACGGTGTCCGAGTCGGTGTCGTAGGTGGTCAGCACCAGCACCCGGGTCCGGCTGCCCCGGCGCCGCAGCTCGCGCACGGCCTCGACGCCGTTCCCACCCGGCATCCGCAGGTCCATGACGACGACGTCCGGCTCGAGCGCCGCCACGAGGTCGACCGCCTCGGGCCCGCTCTGCGCCTGCCCGACCACCTCCAGACCTGCCGTCGCCGACAGCGTGGACGCGACGCCGTCGCGCACCACGGGATGGTCGTCGGCCACGACGATCCGGATCATGCTGCGCTCCGTCCCAGCGCCGGCAGCCGCGCGGACACCGCCGTGCCGGCGCCCGGCGCTGCCTCGACCTCCAGCACCCCCGCGAGCCGGTCGGCCCGCTGCCGCATGCCCCGCAGCCCGAAGGAGGTCGGCTGCGCCGCGTGGCTCGGGTCGAACCCGACGCCGTCGTCGCGGACGTCGAGGATCACCTCGTCCTCGTCGTAGGTGAGCGTCACGGCCACCCGGCCGGCGTCGGCGTGCTTGCCCACGTTGGACAGCGCCTCCTGGGCGATCCGGAGCACCGTGGCCTCGACCTCGGGGTGCAGCGGCCGGGCCTCGCCCACGACCGTCGCCTCCGCACGGATCTCGTGCCGCGCGGCCCAGGAGCTGACGAGCGTGGAGATCGCGTCCTCCAGGGTGGCCGCGCTCAGCGGCGCGGGAACCAGGTCCATCACCGACCGGCGCGCCTCCGCAAGCCCCTCGCGCGCCAGCGCTGCGGCGCGGTCGACCCGGTGCTTGACGGCGGCCGGCTCGGCCTCCTCCTGCGCTGCCTGCAGCTGGGCGAGCACGCCTGCCAACGACTGCGCGATCGTGTCGTGGATCTCCCGCGCCAGTCGTTGCCGCTCCTGCTGCACACCGGACTCGCGGGCCTGGGCGACCACCGTCGCCTGCAGCCTGGCGTTCTCGGCCAGCGCCAGCTCGAGCTCGTCGTTGAGCGCCTCGAGCTCGGTGATCTCCTGCGCCCGCCGCTCGTTCGACTCGAAGACGATGCTGCTGTACCGGCTGAGCACACCGGCGAGCAGGAAGTTGACCCCGAACAGCCCCACGAGCAACGCCAGATGCCACGACATCCCCACCGGGATCCCGCCGCTCTGACCGATGGCCATGATGAACGCGGTGACGCCGAGCGCCAGCCAGCGGCCGCGGCGGCCGAAGTAGTCGTAGGCGTCGATGTAGCCCACCCACGCGAAGATGCAGAAGAGCGGGTTGAGCAGGGTGAGAGCGAGCGCGAGAGCCGTCCGGACGCCGTAGTACACCCGTCCCGTTGACGCGCTGCGTTCGCCGGCCGGGCGGCGCACGGTCCACCACCACATCACGAGGGCGGTGACCGGCACCAGGGCGATCTGCGCGAGCAGCCGCGCGGACGGCGTCGAGGCGCCCACGGCGGGAGCCGCCGCCAGCGCGATGACCGTGGCGACGGCGAGCGTCGGGAACGGCAGCCTGCTCAGCCACCGCTCCCACTGCTCGGCAGTGGGTGGCGCGGTCACGGCCCTCAGCCTCTCACTGCCAGCGGAAGGTGCGGCTGGCAACGCCGAACGTGATGATGACCCACCCGACCATCACGAGCAGGTGCGCAAGGTCCGGCACCCCGCCGGCCATCGCCTGGTACAGCGCCTGCGAGGCCGCGCCCAGCGGGGTGAGCTCCACGATCTGCTGGAGCAGCCCACCCATCCCCTGGACGGGGAACCAGACGCCGGCCGTGAACATCGACGGGAAGAACACGACCATCCCGATCGCCGTGCCGACCCTGGCGTTGGGCGCGACAGCCGTCACGATCGCACCGAGGCCGAAGGTCGCCAGCAGCGCGAGCAGGTACGCCAGCGCGTACCAGCCGGGAGCCTGCGGCAACGGGGTCTGGAAGAGCAGCCGACCCACCACCAGCAGCAGCACGGTCGAGGCGGCCACCGCCGCGCCGTGCAGCACCACCTGTGCGCCGAGCAGCGTCAGCGGCCGCACCGGCGTGGTCTGCAACCTGCGCAGCACACCGGCCTCGCGGTAGCCGAACACCACCGGCGGCATCGCCATGATCGACGCCATGATCATCGAGAGCAGGATGCCGATCGGCACGTAGATGTCGATGACGCGCAGGCCCCCGAGGTCGGGGTCGACGTCGCGGAAGGTCGGCACGAACCCCAGCACGCACACCAGCACCACCGGGAAGGCCACGATCCAGAACAGCGAGCCCAGCTCGCGCCCGAACAGGCGGGTCTCGGTCCGGAACACCGCCGCGGTCCCGCGGCTGATCAGGGTCTGGGTCATGATGCGTCCGCCTTCGCAGAGGTGTCGTCGGTGAGGTCGAGGTATGCGGTGTCGAGGGATCCGGCCACCACACGGAGCCGGCGGGGCGCGACCTGCTGTGCCGCCAGCGCACCGAGCACGGACAGCACGACGTCCTCGGCGCCCTCGACGACGACCTGGCCCTGCTCGAGCCGGGCGTCGACCACGCCGTCGAGCGCGCGCAGGGCCTCGAGGTCGGGTGCTGCGCTCACCTCGAAGGTCGTGATGGTCGCGGCGCTGCCGGACCGGACCAGCTCCTCGGGGGTGCCGAGCGCGCGGACCCGCCCGCGGTCGATGATCGCGATGCGGTCGCAGAGCTGCTGCGCCTCCTCCATCGAGTGGGTCACGAGGAGGATGGTGACGCCGGTCGCGCGCAGGTTACGGACGATCTGCCACACCTCGCGGCGGGCGCGCGGGTCGAGGCCGGTGCTGAGCTCGTCGAGGATCGCCACCCGCGGCCGCCCCACGAGCGCGAGGGCGATCGAGAGCCGTTGCTGCTGGCCACCGCTGAGCATGCCGAAGCGCCGGTCGAGGTGCTCGGTCAGGCCGAGCTGGTCGGCGAGGTCCTGCCAGGGCACCGGGTCGTCGTAGAACGCCGTCCACAGCTCGAGCGCCTCACGCACCGCGATCTTCGGCTGCAGGGCGCTCTCCTGGAGCTGGATGCCCAGGACCCGCACGACGGCGTCGCGCTCGGTCCACGGGTCGAGCCCATGGATCCTGACCCTTCCGGCGTCGCCGACGCGCAGGCCGGCGATCGACTCGACGGTCGTCGTCTTGCCGGCGCCGTTCGGTCCGAGGATGCCGAAGATCTCTCCGGGCTCGACGGCGAGGCTCACGTCGTCGACGGCGACCTTGGCGCCGTAGGTCTTGCGCAGCCCCTCGACCAGGACGGCCGGGCTGCTCGCTTCCGTTGTCATGGCTCCAGCATCGAGCTGGTCGCCCGGTCACGGCATCGCGCAGGTGGCGCGCGTGCGATCAACCGATCGGTGGATTCCGGTGCTGCTAGCGCTTCTTCCGCGGAGCGGGGTGCTGCTGGTCGACCTTACGGGCAGCCCGCATGCCCCGGACACCGACCCAGATCAGCGCCGCGATACCGAGGATCGCACCCACGAAACCGATCATCGCCAGCATCGCGTTCCCCTCGGACCCGGCGCCGAGCGCGAGCAGCGGCAGGAAGGCGCCGAGCCCGATGGCGGGCACCGCGGTGCCGATCGCCTTCTCCCCCGTGGTCCACAACGGAGACATCCACAGCAGGATCGCCCCGACGATCAGGGCCAGCGCGGGCAGCAGGAACAGCAGGAAGAACGAGCCGATGCCGATCAGCACCAGCACGACGAAGGGCAGCCACCGCCGGGTCATCGCCGGCCGTGGCGCCGGCTCGTCGGGCCAGTCCATCGCGGGGATGCTGGACAGGTCGAAGTTGCGGACCGGACGGGGCGCCGGCTTGTCCTCGACGCGCGTGGCCGGCTGGCTGCTCGTCACGCCGGCCGTACCGGCGACCGCCGGGGCAGGCGCGTGCGCCGCCAGGGCTGCCGTGGCGACCGACTCGACACTGCCCACCCGCTCGAGGATCTGCTCCATGTCCTCGCCCGTGGGCTCGCGACCCAGGTCGGCGACGGCGCGGTCGATGCGGTCGCGAACGCCGTCGATCACCTCGATGCGCTGCAGCGCGGTCAAGGGCCGCAGCAGACCGCCCAGGTCATCGAGATAGCCCGCACGGCGCTCCGACGCATTCACTTCGAGGTCTCCTCCACGACGAGTTCATCCCGACCGCGGCGATCAGCGGCAGATAACACCGTGCGTCGGTCGGTCGGATCAGCCTACGGTCAGATCCATGGCAATCATGACCGCGATGGTGCGTCGTGTCCGGGAACCGCTCGGGATCGCGACGCTCGTGGGGCTGGCACCCGCTCCGCTCTGACTGGGCCGAACGCGTCGTCGAGGCGACGAGCGTTCGCCGTGGCGACCTCGTCCTCGACCTCGGCGCCGGCGACGGCGCGCTGACCGCACCCCTGGTCGCGGCGGGCGCGCGCGTGCTCGCCGTCGAGCTGCACGCGCGCAGGGCCGCGGCGCTGCGGGAGCGCTTCGGCGATGCCGACGTGCGCGTGCTCGAGGTCGGCCTGGCCGACCTCCGGCTGCCCCGGCGACCCTTCCGGGTGGTCGCGAACCCGCCGTTCGGCGGCTCGACCGACCTGGTCCGGTCGCTGCTGGCCGCCCCGTCGTTGCTCAGCGCCGATCTCGTGCTGCAACGCGCCGCCGCCCGGCAGTGGGCCGACCGGCGCCGGGTGCGGCGCCGCCGCCTCGACCTCGGGCTCGCGGTCCCGCGTTCCGCCTTCCGCCCGCCGCCGCGCGTCGACGCCGCGGTCCTCCAGATCCGCTGAGCGTGCCCGAGCCCGGCACTAGTTGACATTGCCCACTAGTAGGCATAACTTTCCACCGTGACCACGTTCGAGCGGGACCCGCAGCTCCTCAAGGGCGTGCTGCCGATGCTGGTCATCGGGCTGCTGGGCGCCGCCGAGTCCTACGGGTACGAGCTGGTCACGCGGCTGCAGGCCGCAGGCCTGACGGGCATCGCCACCGGCACGGTCTACCCCACCCTGAGCCGGCTCGAGCGCGAGGGCAAGCTGACCTCGCGACTGGTCCCCTCGCCGTCGGGGCCCGCCCGCAAGTACTACCGCCCCACAGCGGCGGGCGAGGCCCACTTCCGGGACGCGCTCGCCGCCTGGGGCGACCTGGGCGTGGTCGTGTCGGCCGTCGCCGCGCAACGAGAGGAGCTCCGATGAGCGCCACCCTGACCCTGACCGATCGGCTCCGGCGCTGGAGCTACCTGCAGGACGTCGAGCTCTGGCTCGACCCGATGAGCCGCCGGCGGCGCCGCGAGGTGCTGACCGAGCTGCGCGTGACCCTCGCGGACGCCGCCGCCGACGTGGGCATGGTCCAGGCCATCGAGGACATGGGCCGACCGCGCGTGCTCGCGCGCGAGCTCGTCGAGGCCGAGCCCCGGCGCCGACCCTCCTGGTCCCTGGGCGTGCTCGGCGCGGGTGCGGTGCTGCTCGTGGCGATGCTCGCCGGCATGGGCTACCTGTTCGGCATGACCGACGCACTGCTCGGCGTGGGCGGCGGCACGGCCGAGGGCAGCTTCCTGGGGATCCGCGTGCTGACCACCGCCACCGAGGGCGAGCTGTCGTGGGAGCTGGCCGGCTGGTCCTGGCCGATCTTCGTCGCGTCCGTGCTCGCGCTGCTGCTGTGCGCCCGCGCCTGGCGGCTCGCCCGCCGATGACGCGCTAGGAGCAGGCGGAGGCCGGGAGCTCGCCGACGGCGACCGGGAGCCGCCCGGGCGCGCTCGCCGACCCGGCGAGCACCTCGGCGAGCGCCGCCATCGTCTGGGGCGTGCGGCCGTAACCGGCGATCAGCGTCGGAGCCGGCGAGCCCGCCAGGACCGAGGGCGAGTCGAGCGCGATCGCCACGTCGGCAGCCGCGGCGGCGTCCGAGCCCTCGACCAGCAGCCGCACCTCGGTGTCCGCCTCCTGCTCGAGCGGGACCACCTGCAGCCCGGCCGCCTCGGCGGCAGCGGTGAAGGCGTCCCAGTCGTCGGTGCTGCCACCGCGCACGTGGATCCGCGGGCCGGCGAGCGCACCGGTGCAGGACCCGGCCACGACCGTCACGGCAGCGGCGGCGAGCGAGGCCACCGCGGGCCCGGCGGCACCGATGTCGTCGGCGTCCACGTCCGCCTGCACGGCCAGCTGCTGCTGCCACCGCATCAGCGCGATCACCCGACCCGCCGCCTCGGTGAGACGCTCACGGCTGAGCGAGCCGTCCGCGAGCGCAGCGAGGATCCCGTCCCGTGCCGCGTGGACGTCGCGAGGGCTGAGCAGCAGGTCGGCGCCGGCGATCAGGGCATGAGCCGCGATCTGCCCGTCGGTGTACTCGGCCGTGAGGGCTCCCATGTCGAGCCCGTCGGTCACCGCCACCCCCGTGAACCCGAGCTGCTCACGCAGGTAGGTGTAGGCCGTCGGCGAGAGCGAGGCGGGCACGCCCGGGTCCCAGTCGGTGACGGCGATGTGCCCGACCATCACCATCGGGGCGCCGGCGTCCACGCCCGCCGCGAACGGGACGAGATCGCGCTGGGCGAGCTCCGCCGTCGGGACCTCGAGGACGGGGAGCGCGTCGTGGGAGTCCACGCCGAGGCTCCCGTGCCCGGGGAAGTGCTTGATGCTGGTGAGGACCCCGCCGGCGGCGAAGCCGTCAAGCGCCGCGACCACGGCGTCGGCCGCTCGCTGGGGGTCCGAGCTCGCGGACCGGCTCCCGATCGTGACGTCGGCGGGGCCGACCGTGACGTCGGCATCGGGTGCGAAGTTGAGCGTGATGCCACTCGCCAGCAGCTCCCGCCCCATCGCCTCGTACGCGGCCGCGACCACGTCCGGCTCGCCGGAGGCGGCGCCGGCCGCCATGAACGGCGGAAAGGTGGTCCACGGCCCGGTCGCCGCCGAGAGCCGCTGCACGACGCCGCCCTCGTTGTCGACCGCGACGACCGCGGGCCAGTCGCGGGTCGACGCGGCCGCGGCCTGCACCGCCTCGCTGCTGGCGACCACCTGGTCGAGCGAGGCGACGTTCTCGGTGAACAGGATGACACCGGCGAGGCCGAGGTCGGAGACCAGCGTGGCCGGGACGGTCGGATCGGTCCCTCCGTACCGCGCGATCAGGACCTGCCCGGCGGCGGCCTCGTCGCTCAGCGCGGCCGCGTCGGCCATCGCCTGCTCGAGGTCCGCCTCGGTCGGCCCCCAGGACAGGGCGGGATCCGGTGTCGGGGAGGGCGTCGGGGACGGCGACGTCGGCTCCTCCGTGCTC
The DNA here is from genome assembly GCF_009733815.1 of Pseudactinotalea suaedae. Taxonomy (GTDB): domain Bacteria; phylum Actinomycetota; class Actinomycetes; order Actinomycetales; family Beutenbergiaceae; genus Pseudactinotalea; species Pseudactinotalea suaedae. The sequence continues at coordinate 195,483 of NZ_WNXY01000005.1, read as the reverse complement.
GGAGCGGACGTCGGCTCGCCACCGCCGTCGGGCGCGGTGCACCCGACCAGCACGAGGAGGGCTGCGAGCGCAGCGACCGCGGCGCGCCGCGTCACGCGGCGCTCTCCGTCGCGCCCATCACCACCTGGGTCAACGGCATCTGGGAGTCGATGGTGAAGTCCATCGGCGAGGCCTCGAGCCCGGCCCGGACGACGGCGGAGCCAAGCGCCGCGATCATCGCGCCGTTGTCGGTGCAGTACCGGATCGGGGGGATCCGGAGCTCGATCCCGGCGTCGGCGAACCGGTCCGCGGCCAGCGAGCGGAGCCGGGAGTTGGCGGAGAACCCGCCGCCGACGACGACCGTGCCGATCTCGTTGATCTCGCAGGCCCGCAACGTCTTGGTGACCAGCACGTCGGCGACCGCCTCCGAGAACGAGGCGGCGACGTCGGCCACGGGGACCTGCTCGCCGCGGTCCTCGAAGCCCTCGACCACCCGGGCGACCGCGGTCTTCAGCCCGGAGAAGGAGAAGTCGTAGGGGTGACGCTGCAGATCCTTGGGGCGGGAGAGCCCGCGGGGGAAGGCGAAGGCCGCGGGGTCGCCGTCCGCGGCGGCCCGGTCGACGTGCGGACCGCCCGGGTAGGGCAGCCCGAGGAGCCGCCCGACCTTGTCGAAGGCCTCGCCCGCGGCGTCGTCGAGGGTCTGCCCGAGCTCGGTGACGTCGGTGGCGATGTCGTTGACCCGCAGCAGCGAGGAGTGCCCGCCGGAGACGACGAGACCCAGGAAGGTCTCGGGGAACGGACCGTGCACGAGCGCGTCGACGGCGACGTGCCCGATGACGTGGTTCACCCCGTGCAGCGGCACCCCCAGCCCGAGCGCCAGCGCCTTGGCCGAGGCGACCCCGACCGCGAGCGACCCGCTCAGCCCCGGACCTGCGGCGACGGCCACGGCGTCGACGTCCTCGAGCCGCACCTGCGCCTGCTCGAGCGCCGCCTCCAGGGTGGGGCCGAAGGCCTCGAGGTGCGCGCGCGAGGCGACCTCGGGCACGATCCCGCCGAACCGTGCGTGGTCGTCCATCGAGGAGGCGGTGACGTCGGCGAGGAGGTCGAGCCCCCGGACCAGGGCGACCCCGGTCTCGTCGCAGGTGCTCTCGATCCCCAGCACGAGTGGCGCATCAGACACCCGAGCACCCTACGCTCCCCGTGGGCCCTAGGCGGTGGGGCGCTCGATCCCGGTGGCGACGGGGCGCGCGTCGTCGGCGGACCACTGCGACCACGACCCCGGGTACAGGGCGGCGTGCACGCCGATGGTCTCGAGGGCGGCGATCTCGTGCGTCGCGGTCACGCCGGAACCGCAGTACACCGCGACCTCGGTCTCCTTCTCGACGCCGGCGGCGGCGAACTGGTCGGCGAGCTCCTCGTCGGACTTGAAGGTCTGGTCCTCGCGGAGGTTGTCGGTGGTCGGGATGTTGACGGCACCGGGCACGTGGCCCGCGCGGGTGTCGATCGGCTCCACGTCGCCGACGTAGCGCTCGCCGGCGCGGGCATCGATCAGCACGCCGTGCGCGGGGAGCGTGGCGACGTCGTCGGCCTCCGCGACCGGCATGTGGCCGGGCGTCAGCACGACCGAGCCCGGCGAGACCTGCACGTCGCCGTCCTCGAGCAGCCCGCCGTCGGCGATCCAGGCCTGCAGGCCACCGTCAAGGATGCGGACGTCGCTCAGGCCGCCCCAGCGCAGCAGCCACCAGGCCCGCGCGGCCGAGGTGCCGCCGGAGTCGTCGTAGACGATCACCGGGTCGCCGTCGTCGATCCCCCAGCGGCGCGCGGCCGCCTGCAGGTCCTCGAGATCGGGCAGCGGGTGCCGTCCCTGCTCGGTGGTCGGGGTGGACGACAGGTCGTGATCGAGGTCGACGAACAGCGCGCCCGGCAGATGGCCGAGGCAGTAGGCGCGGTGCCCGTCGGGGTCCGCCAGCGACCACCGCACGTCCAGCAGCACCAGCCGGGGCTCCTCCACGAGCAGCGTGCGCAGCTCCTCGGCGTCCACGAGCACCGCCTTGCGCATGCTCTCCTGCGTCATCACGCCCCCTTCGGATCGGGTCACACTCCGCCCGCCATCGTAGGCGGCAGCGCCGTCCACGCGTAGGTTGACGCCATGCAGCGAGCACGGGTGCCGGTCGCCGCCGCCACGGCGCTTCTCCTCGCGGGGCTGCTCAGCTCGTGCTGGCTGGCCACCGACCCGAGCCCGGAGCAGAGCCCGACGACGGAGCTCACCTCCTCCCCGACGCCCACCGAGCAGGAGGTCGAGGACGCCACCGCCTCGGCGGAGCCGACCGAGGCCGCCCCCACCCCGCCCGCCGAGGAGGACCTCCCGGGCACGCCGCTCGACGGGTACCCGGAGGCCGGCACGAGCCTGCTGATCGTCGGCGTCTCCTCCGAGGAGATCCTCAACCTCCGCCTCGGCCCCGGCATCGAGTTCGACTCGATCGCCCGCCTCGCCCCGGACACGCCGCTGACGGCGACGGGCCGCAACCGCGACCTGGGTGGCAGCGCCGGCATCTGGTTCCAGGTCCGCGCGGGCGAGGACGTCGGGTGGGTGATCTCGCGCTACGTCGCCGAGCCGGGCGCGAGCCGCGACGTCACCGACACCTTCGACCCCGCCCCCACGGGCGAGAGCCGCGGCGCCCTGATCGACGCCGTGGTCGCGGCGTGGGACCGGACCGGGACCGCGGAGGCGATCGTCGTCTACGGCCCGGTCGTGGTCCAGGAGAACCTGCAGGCGCGCGTGGACGTGCTGGTCCCCGGCGACGACTCGGTGCGCGGCGCTCGGCTGTTCGTGGTCGCCGCGCAGGCGGGCACCACCTTCACGGTCACGAGGGTGACCGCCACCCAGCTCTGCGCCCGCGGCGCGGCCGGGACCGGGGACTGCGCCTGAGCCGGTCGACCGGCCCAGGCGCAGCCCCGCGCGTCAGGCCCGTCGCAACCGCAGGGTGACCACCTGGAACGGGCGCAGCCGGAGCCGCACCGTGGCCCCGTCGACCTCGTCGATCGCCGACGGCGCCACGATGCTCTCGTCCGTGAGCAGGCGCTCGTGCAGGTCGACCTCGGTGACCTCGGCCACGTCGAAGGAGGCCGCCAGGGCCGCCGTCGCGCGCGCGCCGTGCGGCTCGTAGAGACGCACGACGACATCCCCGCTGCCGTCCTGGGCGAGCTTGACCGCCTCGACGAGAGGGCCGCCGTCGACCGTGACGAGCGGCTCGACCGGTGAGCCGGTGACCTCCCGCAGCGGCAGGTTCGAGGCGTAACCGGCGGCGATGGCGTCCTCGACGCCCGCCCCCGGCACCAGCACGAAGCCGAAGGAGTGCGTCCCGTGGTCGGTGCGCGGGTCGGGGTACCCCGGGCCCCGGAGCAGGCTCGCTCGCAGCATGTGGAAGGTGCCACCGCCCTCGCGCGCGTGACGCGTGAGGTCGTAGCCGTAGGTCGCCTCGTTCGCCAGCGCGACGCCGTAGCCCGGCTCGGACACGTGCAGCCAGCGGTGCGCCCACACCTCGAACCGGTAGAAGTCCCACGAGGTGTTGGTGTGGGTGGGCCGGGTCAGGTGGCCCATCTGGACCTCGTAGCGCGCGTGGTCGGTGTGCACGTCGACGGGGAACCCGAGCTTGAGGAACTTGTCCTTCGAGGCCCAGTCCACCTCGACCCCGATGTGCACGCCTGGTGCGTCGGCGCGCAGCGTCACGGTCTGGGTGATCGGCCGGCCCTCGAGCGTGCGGCGCACGGTCACGGTCGCCGAGGTCGCGTCCGAGGAGGTCTCGACCGCCTCCGCCGTCGCGATGTCCACCACGTTGTTGCGGTAGAACGGGTCGACGTCCCACGCGTCGTACTGGTTCGGGAAGTCCTGGTGCAGCTGCAGCAGGTTGCCCCGCTGTCCCGGCGGCACGACCTCGCGCGCGGCCGCCTTGTCCCAGATGCTGCTCACGAGCCCGTCGCGGTCGATGACCACCCTGAGGGCCTCGTGCTCGAGGACGTAGCCCTCGCCGGTCTCCGAGACCTCGACGGCGGCGCTCGCCTGGTCAGCGACCGCGCCTCCCAGCGCGGGGACACCGCGCCGCGCCAGCGGCCCGGCGTTGAAGACGACGGCGGTCTCGCCCTCGCCGGCCAGCAGCTGCTGCGCCTCGGCGATGATCTCGTGCAGACGCTCCTGCACGCGGGCGTGCTCGGCGAGCATGTCCCGGTAGACCCACGAGATCGAGCTGCCCGGCAGGATGTCGTGGAACTGGCCCAGCAGCACCGTGCGCCACAGCTCCTGCAGCTCCTCGGCGGGGTAGCTGTAGCCCGCCCGCACCGCGGCCGTGGTCGCCCACAGCTCGGCCTCGCGCAGCAGGTGCTCGCCGGTGCGGTTCGCGCGCTTGATCCGCGCCTGGCTGGTGTAGGTGGCGCGGTGCATCTCGAGGTAGAGCTCACCGACCCAGACCGGCGGCTCGGTGTACTCCGCCTCCGCGGCCTCGAAGTAGGCCTGCGGCGTCGTCACCGTGACGCGGGGCGAGCCCTCCAGATCGGCGGTGCGCACCGCCTGGGCGAGCATCTCCCGGGTGGGGCCGCCACCGCCGTCGCCGTGCCCGAACGGGACCAGCGAGGTGCCGGCCACACCCTTGTCACGGAAGTTCGTGGCGGCGTGGTGCAGCTCGGGGCCGGAGAGGTCGGAGTTGTAGGTGTCGACCGGCGGGAAGTGCGTGAAGATCCGGGTGCCGTCGATGCCCTCCCAGTGGAAGGAGTGGTGCGGGAAGTCGTCGACCTGGTTCCAGGAGATCTTCTGCGTGAGGAACCAGCGCGCACCCGCGAGCCGGGCCAGCTGCGGCAGCGCGCCCGAGTACCCGAAGGAGTCCGGCAGCCACACCTCCTGGCAGCGGTAGCCGTAGGCCTCCTCGAAGAACACGGCGCCCTCGACGAGCTGCCGCACCATCGCCTCGCCGCCGGGCAGGTTGGCGTCGGACTCCACCCACATGCCGCCGACCGGGACCACGACCCCCGCGGCGACCGCGGCCTGCAGCCGAGCGAACAGGTCGGGGTGGTCCTGCTGCAGCCATGCCGAGTGCTGTGCTGCCGGGAACGCGAACACGATCGGCTGGCCGTCGTCAGCGAGCCGGAGCACGTTGGCGATCGTGCGCGCGACCTTGCGGCGGGTCTCGCGGACCGGCCACAGCCAGGCGGAGTCGATGTGCGCGTGCCCGACGGCGATCGCGTGGTGGGCGCTGCCCTCGGCCGGGCGACTCATCACCCCGGCCAGGCGCTCGCGCGCAGCGGCCGCGGTGGCCGGCACGTCCTGGATGTCGAGCGCGTCCATCGCGCGGTCGAGAGCGACCCGGACCTCGGCGCGACGGTGCGAGTCCGCCGGGAGGTCGCGCACGAGACCCTCGAGCGTGATGACGTCGGCGACGAGCTCGCGGACCTCCCGGTGCACCCGCACGATGTCGGCGCGCGAGAGCTCGTACTGACGCTTGGCGTCGCTGGTGAGCACGTCGCCGCGCTCGGTGGTCGCCCAGGAGCTGATGATCGGGTTGGACGCGGCCTCGAGGTAGACCTGGAAGCGGCCCGCCTCGTCGAGCTCGACGGGGATCCAGGTGTTGCGCGGGTGGATGCCCTTGATGATCGAGCCGTCGGGCCGGTAGACGGTGCCCTCGCACTGGAACCCGGGCGAGCCGTCCGACCAGCCGAGCTCGACGACGACCTCGAGGTCGCCGTTCCGGTCCTCCGGCGGGACCTCCCCGGTCAGCCGGAACCAGGTGGTCCCCCACGGCGGGCCCCAGGTGGTGCCGACCTCGAACGGCTCGTACTGCGCGGCGAGCCCCTCGGCCACCGGGACGGGTTCGGCCTGCCCCGGCACCCCCGAGGCAGCGACCGGCTCCCACACCTCCACCTCCAACGGCACCACCACGCTCGTCGCGGCGGGCGCGATGCGCTGGGTGAGATGGCGGGCGACACGCTGGGCGTCGATCGGCTCGTGGCGGTGCATTCCGGCTCCTGTGCTCGGGTTCGCGGTGAGTTGCGGGATCAATCCTGTCAGCGTTGAGCGACGCGCACGACCCTACGGGGAACGTCTCACCCATCGTCGACCAGGCCACGCCACGCGGCCGGGTCTTGCCTGTCGCAACGATGTCCCTGTTGCAATGCTGTGTCACACACACTATGGTGTGACGCGTGACCAACAACGACCCCGACATCATCGCGGGGCACCTGCAAGAGCTGCGGCGCGGCACGGTCGTGCTCGCAGCCCTCGTGGTGCTCCGCGAGCCCGGGTACGGCTACGCCCTGCTGGAGTCACTGACCGAGCAGGGCATCGCCGTCGACGCCAACACCCTCTACCCGCTGCTGCGGCGGCTCGAGAAGCAGGGCCTGTTGACGAGCGAGTGGAACACCGAAGAGGCGCGCCCGCGCAAGTTCTACCGCACCAGCGAAGCCGGCACCCGGCTCGCCAAGGACCTGATGACCGACTGGCGCAGGCTCGACCAGAGCCTGCGCGCCCTGACAGAGGAGACACCATGAACACCCTGACCGACCGCTACGTGCACGCCGCGACGCGGTTCGTGCAGGAGCCGACCGAGCGCGAGGAGCTCGGGCTCGAGCTGCGGGAACGGATCGAGGACACCGTCGCCGCCCTGATCGCCGAGGGCCACGACGCGGCGGGGGCCGAACGGCAGGCGCTGACCGAGCTCGGCGACCCGCTGCTGCTGAGCGCCGAGTACCGGCAGCGACCCACGCACCTGATCGGCCCGCGCTACTTCTACACCTACCTGCGCATCCTGCTGATCGCGGTCAGCACGTCGGCGCCCGTGGTCGGTCTCATCACGGCGCTGGCCCAGCTCAGCGCCGGTGGCGACGCGGGCGACGTCATCGGTGGCGGCATCGCCTCGATGTTCTCGGTCGCCGTGCACGTGGGGTTCTGGACCACGTTCGTCTTCGCGGTGCTGGAGCGGGTGGCGCCCCAGGTCTCGGACACCTGGAACCCCGACATGCTGCCCCAGACGCCCGGCGGCAGCTCGAGGCGGGCCGACCTGATCGCTACCCTCGTCGCGCTCGCCGTCGCCACCGCCGCGCTGCTCTGGCAGCACGTCGGGTCGCCGTTCATCGGCGACGAGGGCAGGATCGCGATGATCAACCCCGACCTGTGGAGCCCGTGGTTGGCGATCATCCTCGTGCTGCTGGCCGCCGAGGGCGTGCAGGCCGTCTCGGTCTACCGCCGCGGCTGGACCTGGGCCACCGCGAGCACCTCTGCGGTGCTCGCTCTGGCGTTCGCCGCCGTGACCCTGCCGCTGCTGCTGCAGCACCAGGTGCTCAACCCCGAGCTGATCGCCCACCTCGGCTGGGAGGGCCGGACCGAGGTCGGCGACACGATCGCGGCGGTCACGATCGCCGTGATCACGCTGTGGGAGGTCGTGGCGGGTTTCGTCCGGGCGGCTCGTCGCCGGGGAGTCCAGGAGGGGCAGCAAGCGGTGCCCGCATGACCACGGCATCCGCGCCCTCTAGCTGGTAGTAGCCCGGTCGGACACCGATCTGCTCGAAGCCGAACCTCCGGTACAGGCCCTGCGGCCCGTCGTCATCGGCGCGCACCTCGAGAAGCATCGAGGTCGCGCCGTGGCGGCGGGCCGTCGCCATGAGCTCGGACAGCATCCTCGAGGCGTAGCCGCGCCGGCGAGCCTGCGGAGCGACGCCGATCGTCATGACGTGGCTCTCCTCCCCCAGGTTCGCACCGGCGTACCCCACCAGCACACCGTCCTCCTCGACCGCGACGTAGGTCCGGCCCGGCGTGCTCAGCTCGTTCTCGTACATGCCCCGGGTCCAGGCACCCAGCCCGAACAGCGTCACCTCGAGCTCGAGGACCCGGTCCACGTCCTCGAGCCGCAACGGCCGGAGCACCGCCTCGCTCACGTCGCGCGCTTGCGCCCGGCCCCGACGTGCACGTCCGGGCGGCGCAGGTACAACGGCGTCAGCGGCGTGGGCGTGCCGACCCGCATGCTGGCGCACGCCACCCCGACCAGCCCCATCGGGGTCACGGTGGCCTCCGCGCTGCCCTCGCTCGCGAGCTCGGGGTAGATCGCCGTCGCAGGTCCGATGACCTGGCCGCGGTTCGCGGTCACCCAGTCGAGGACGTCCGACGGCGGTCCGACAGCAGGTTCCTGAACCCGCCAGGCATGGTCGGCCGGCCCGAGCCCGCCCGCGTAGGCCGCCCAGTACACCTCACGCCGCCGGGCGTCGGTGGCGACCACGACCGACCCGTGGGTGGACCAGGCGATGGCGTCGAGCGAGGACACACCGCGCACCACGCAGCCAACCCCCCGGGCGAACGCGCTGGCGCTCGCGATCCCGACCCGCAGCCCCGTGAAGGGGGCCGGCCCGGTGCCGACGACGACCGCGTCCACCTCGCCGGGGGTCAGCTCCGCGTCCGCCAGTGCGCGCCCGATCATCGGGGTCAGCGCCTCGACGTGCCCACGAGGGTCGGGGTTGACGTGGGAGGCCAGCTCGACGAGGGCTCCGCCGTCGGGCGCCTCGACGACGCCCACGGTGGTGCCGCCCGAGGTATCGATCGCCAACCAACGCATGGGGTCACTCTAGGAGGGCAGCGCGATCCCGGCCCACCGCGGCCCGTGCCCGAGCAGTGCCGCGGTGCGGGTGTCGGCGGCGCCCTCCCCGCCGCGGGGCCGCTCGAGACGGACCTCCAGCCAGTCCTCGCTGAGATGCTCGACCAGGCCCTCGCCCCACTCGACGACCGTGACCGAGTCCTCGAGGGAGGAGTCGAGGTCGAGCGCGTCCACCTCCTCGAGGGATCCGAGGCGGTAGGCGTCGACGTGCACCAGGTCGGGGCCTTCGCCGAGCGAGGGGTGGGCGCGCGCGATGATGAAGGTGGGCGAGGCGACCTGGCCGCGGACGCCGAGGCCGGCGCCGATGCCCTGGGTCAGCGTCGTCTTGCCCGCCCCGAGGTCGCCCACGAGCACCACGAGGTCCCCGGGCTGCAGCAGGACCGCGAGCCGCTCCCCCAGCGCCCGGGTGGCCTCGGCGTCCGGCAGGTCCACGACGTTCGGGGCACTGTGATCGTCCATGCTCATCCGAGGTACTCCCGCGGCACCCGGGCGCCCACCCGGGTGACGATCTCGTAGTTGATGGTGCCGACGGCTTCGGCCCACTCGGCTGCGGTGGGCTCGCCGTCGTCGCCGGGGCCGAACAGGACCACGCGGTCACCGGCGACCGCGCTCGCCTCGCCGATGTCGAGGACGAGCTGGTCCATGCAGACCCGGCCGGCGATGCGGTAGCGGTGGCCACCGACCTGGACCTCGGCCGCGTTGCTGGCGTGGCGTGGCACGCCGTCGCCGTAGCCGAGCGGGACGACGGCGAGCTGGGTGTCGGTGCGGGTCGTGTAGGTGTGCCCGTAGGAGACGCCCTGGCCTGCCGGCGCGCGCTTGACGAGCGCGAGCCGGGCCTCCAGGCGCATCGCCGGGCGCAGGCCGAGGCGGCTGGGCTCGGTGCCCGGCAGCGGGGAGAGCCCGTAGGTGGCGAGTCCGGGACGGACCAGGTCGTAGTGCACCGCCGGCTCGGTCAGGGTGGCGGCGGAGTTGGCGAGGTGGCGCACCTCGAGGTGGGCTCCGGCGGCCTCGGCGAGGCGGACGGCCTCGTCGAAGACGTCGCGCTGCGCGCGCACGCTCGGGTGGTCGACCTCGTCGGCGCGGGCGAGGTGCGACCAGACGCCGACCACCTCGACCAGACCCTCCTGCTGCGCCACGACGGCCTCGTGCAGCAGCGCGGACCACTCGGGCAGGAACTGCCCGCCCCGCCCCATGCCCGTGTCGACCTTGAGGTGGACCCGCGCCGGCCTGCCCACCTCGGCGGCGGCGGCGCGCACCTCGGCGAGCGCCCACGACGCCGGGACCGAGAGGTCGACGTCGGCGCGGACGACGTCGGCCAGCCCGGCGCCGGGCGCGTACAGCCACGCGAGCAACCGACCGGTGTCCCCGGCGCCGCGCAGCGCGAGCGCCTCGCTGAGCTGGGCCACGCCGAGCCAGCTCGCGCCGGCCTCCCGGGCCGCCCGGGCGACCGGGACCAGCCCGTGCCCGTAGGCGTCGGCCTTGACGACCGACATCACCTCCGCGGCCCCGGCGTACTCACGCAGCCGCTGGACATTGGCGCGGATCGCCGCCAGGTCGACGGTGGCCCGCGCCGGGAAAGACCTCACCGCCCCATCCTGCCAGCCCACCCCACCCCCGCTTTCACCGCACTTTCGACCTACCCCCGCTTTCACCGCACTTTCGACCGATCCTCGCTTTCACCGCACTTTCGACCGATCCACGGTTTCACCGCACTTCTGGGCCGAGCCGGTTCGCCGCTGCTCCGATGTGCTTGTGCCGACCGGAACCCCGCGTCGACGACGCTCACCCGCGAAGCACGGCGAGACGTCAGCCCGACAAAGTGCGGTGAAACCGTGTTGGTCGAAAGTGCGTTGAAATCAGAGAAGGGGGCGGAGGGCGGCCGGGAGGGCGGTGACGATGTCGCCGGCGGTGATCGGGGCGCCGTTGCTGGCGGTGCGGCCCGCGCGTCCGTGGACCAGGGCGGCCAGTGCCGCCACCTTCGCGACCGGCACCTCCGGGAGGCCGGCCAGCAGGGCGCCGAGGATGCCCGCGAGGACGTCGCCGGCCCCGGCGGTGGCCATCCATCCGGTTCCGTCGGCCTGGCTGTAGGTCTCGCCGTCGGGCGCGACCACGACCGTCGTCGCACCCTTGAGCAGCACGCACGCGCCGGTCAGCTCGGCCGCCCGAGCGGCCCAGCGCCCCGGGTCGGTCTCGATGTCGGCTCGTTCGACGTCCTCGCCGTGCCCGGCCAGCAACGCCGCCAGCTCACCGGCGTGCGGCGTCAGCACCGCCCGCGCGTCGCTCAGCTCCTCGGCGGCGGGGAGCAGGTCGAGCGCCCCGGCGTCGACGACCAGCCCGACGGCGTCACGCACGGCCACCTGGATCGTCGCCGTGATCTCCTCTCGTCGGGGGTCGTCGTCGGGCCCGACGCCTGGTCCGACCACCCATGCCTGCACCCGGCCAGGCGCGGTGACGACCTCCGGCCACCGCGACAGCACCAGCTGCTCGGCTCGCGCCGGTCCGAGGTAACGCACCATGCCGCAGCCGGTCCGCAGCGCACCCCCGACGCACAGCACCGCCGCGCCCGGGTAGGCCTCCGAGCCCGCGAGCACCCCGACGACGCCGCGCGTGTACTTGTGGTCCGCGACCCCGGGCACCGGCCAGAGGTCGGTGACATCGGCATCGAGCAACCGGGCCACCGCGGGCGTCTGCGCGGCGATCGCCTCCTCCAGCCCCAGCGTCACCACCTGCACCTCACCGGCGAGCCGCTCCCCCGGTGGCAGCAGCAGCCCCGCCTTCGCGGCTCCGAAGGTCACCGTGAGATCGGCGGCGAGCACCGGGCCGGCCACGGCGCCGGTGTCGGCGTCGACGCCGCTGGGGATGTCGACCGCGACCACTCTCGGCGGCACCGGTGCCGCGTCGGCCAGCGGCCGCAGCCGCTCGACGACGTCCCTCGCCGCCCCACGCAGCGCACCGCTCGCACCGATGCCGGCCAGGGCATCGACCCAGACGTCGGCACGGTCGGCGACGTCCAGCAGTGCCTCCCAGCCCTCGGCTCCCGGTCGGCTCACGTCGAGGATGTCGACCCCCGCCGCGCGGGCGGCCTCGAGGCCGGCGTCGTGCGCGTCGGGCTTGACGAGCGCGACCACCACCTCGGTCGTCGTCGCGAGGTCCGCGGCCGCGAACAGCCCGTCACCGCCGTTGTTGCCACCGCCGACCAGCACCAGCACCACCGGGTCCGTCGCGGTGTCTGCGCTCGGGTCCGGCAGCAGCGACCGCACGGTCTGCGCCACGGCCGCCGCGGCCCGCAGCATCAGCGGCTCACCGGCTGTGAGCGCCGGTGCCTCGGCGGCCCGGATCGCCTCGGCGGGGTAGCCGCGGATCATGCGGCACCACCCCCGCTGGCGACCGCGATCGCGGAGGCGATGCCGCCGTCGTGCGAGATCGACAGGTGCCAGTGCGTCACGCCGAGCCGCTCGGCGACCTCGGCCACCGTGCCCTCGATCTCCACGCGCGGCGCGCCACCGGGCACGCGGTGCACGGTGCAGTCGTGCCACCGCATCCCGCCGGGCGACCCCAGCGCCTTGGCGATGGCCTCCTTGGCCGCGAACCGCGCGGCCAGCGAGTTGGGGGGCAGGTCCCGCTCGGGCGGGGTGAACAGCCGCTCGCGCAACCGCGGTGCCCGATCGAGCGCGAGCATGAAGCGGGTGACGTCCACGACGTCGATGCCCACCCCGACCACGTACGCACCCGGCCGGAACCCGGCTGGGGGCGCACCGCCGTCGGAGGTCATCGCCGGGACCGCCTCACTCCACCGTGACGGACTTGGCCAGGTTGCGCGGCTGGTCGACGTCGAGCCCCTTGGCGCTGGCGAGCTCGGCCGCGAAGATCTGCAGCGGCACCACGGTGACGAGCGGAGCGAGCAGCGTCGGGGTCTGCGGGACCCGGAACACGTAGTCGGCGAACGGCTCGACGCCGTCGTCGCCGTCCTCGGCGATCACGAGGGTGCGCGCACCGCGCGCCCGGATCTCCTGGATGTTCGAGATCACCTTGCCGTGCAGCTGGTCGCGGCCACGCGGCGAGGGCACGATCACGAAGACCGGCTGCCCCTCCTCGACCAGGGCGATCGGTCCGTGCTTGAGCTCGCCGGCCGCGAAGCCCTCGGCGTGGATGTACGCGAGCTCCTTGAGCTTCAGCGCGCCCTCGAGCGCGACCGGGAACCCGACGTGCCGGCCCAGGAACAGGACCGTGGGCACGTCCTTCATCTCCCGCGCCACCTCGCGGACCTGCTCGGCGGCGTCGACCATCCGCTGCACCTTCTCGGGCATGGCGCGCAGCTGGGCGAGGTCCTCGGCGATCTCGTCGGGGAACTTGTTGCCACGCAGCTGGGCGAGGTAGAGCCCGAGCAGGTAGCACGCGGTGATCTGCGCGAGGAACGCCTTGGTCGACGCGACCGCCACCTCCGGCCCGGCGTGCGTGTACAGCACGGCGTCGGACTCGCGCGGGATCGTGGACCCGTGGGTGTTGACGATCGCCAGCACCTTCGCACCCTGCTCGCGGGCGTGCCGGACCGCCATGATCGTGTCCATGGTCTCGCCGGACTGGCTGATCGCGACCACGAGCGTGCGCTCGTTGACGACCGGGTCGCGGTAGCGGAACTCGTGCGCGAGCTCCACCTCGGTGGGGATCCGGCACCAGTGCTCGATCGCGTACTTGGCCACGTGCCCCGCGTAGGCGGCGGTGCCGCACGCGATCACGACGATCTTGTCGACGCTGCGCAGCACCGACTCCGAGATCCGCATCTCGTCGAGCACGAGCCGGCCGTCCTCGGCAGCGCGGCCCAGCAGGGTGTCGGCGACCGCCTGCGGCTGGTCGTGGATCTCCTTCTCCATGAAGGAGGAGAAGCCACCCTTGACGGCGGCGCTCGCGTCCCAGTCGACGGTGAAGGTCTTGGCCTGCGCCGGGTTGCCCTCGGCGTCGGTGACCTCGACCTTGTCCGCCGTGATGGTGACGACCTGGTCCTGGCCCATCTCCATCGCCTCACGGGTGTAGGCGATGAAGGCCGAGACGTCGGAGCCGAGGAAGTTCTCGCCGTCGCCGAGCCCGATCACGAGCGGGCTGTTGCGGCGCGCGCCCACCACGGTGCCGGGCTGGTCGGCGTGCACCGCCAGCAGCGTGAACGCCCCCTCGAGGCGGGCGACGGTCGCGCGCATCGCAGCGGTGATGTCGCCGGTCTCGGCGTGCGCGGCAGCCAGCAGGTGGGCGACGACCTCGGTGTCGGTCTCCGAGAGGAAGACCACGCCCTGCTCGATCAGCTCCCGCTTGAGCTGGTGGAAGTTCTCGATGATGCCGTTGTGGATCAGCGCCAGCTTGCCGCCGCCGGCCAGGTGCGGGTGCGCGTTGGCGTCGGTCGGGCCGCCGTGCGTGGCCCACCGGGTGTGCCCGATGGCGGAGGTGCCCTCGGGGATGCGACGCGCGTCGAGCTCCTCGAGCAGGTTGGTCAGCTTGCCCGCCTTCTTGGCGCTCGCCAGCCCTTCCGGGGTGGCGATGGCGACCCCCGCCGAGTCGTACCCCCGGTACTCCAGCCGTCGCAAACCTTCGAGGACGACCTCCTCAGGACGCCCGCTGGGCGTGGCAGGGCCGACGTATCCCACGATGCCGCACATGATGGCAAGGGTAACCGCGGCGCCCTCCCCTTCCTCGCATCGCAGCGCAGGGTCCCGATGTGCGTCGGAGCACGGTTCAGTGACAGAGTGTGTCCCCGTGACAGAGGTCGAGACGGGCGACGACGCCCCGTTCGTCGAGTTCGACCGCACCGAGTGGAGCAGCCTCGCCGAGGCGACACCGCTGCCCCTGACACAGGCGGACATCGACAACCTGCGTGGTCTGGGTGACCCGATCGACCTGCGCGAGGTGGACACCGGCTACCGGCCGTTGTCACGGTTGCTCACGCTCTACGTCGAGGCCTCGCAGCAGCTGCGCACCGCCACCTCGACGTTCCTCGGGCAGTGGACGCACGCGACGCCGTTCGTCATCGGGGTCGCCGGGTCGGTGGCCGTGGGCAAGTCGACGGCGTCCCGGTTGCTGCGCGAGATGCTGCGGCGCTGGCCGCAGACCCCGCGGGTGGAGCTGATCACGACCGACGGCTTCCTCTACCCGAACGCCGAGCTGGAGCGCCGCGGGCTGATGGAGCGCAAGGGCTTCCCCGAGTCCTACGACCGCCGCGCGCTGCTGCGGTTCCTCGAGGAGGTCAAGGGTGGCGCCGCCGAGGTGTCGGCCCCGGTCTACAGCCACCTGACCTACGACATCGTGCCGGAGGAGCGGGTCACGGTCCGCAACCCCGACGTGCTGATCGTCGAGGGTCTGAACGTGCTCGCGCCGGCGCGGGTGAGCACCGCCGGTGAGGCCTCGCTCGCCGTCAGCGACTTCTTCGACTTCTCGATCTACATCGACGCCGACGTCGCCGACATCCGGCGCTGGTACGTCGAGCGGTTCGGGGACCTGCGCTCGACCGCGTTCGCCGACCCGCGCTCGTACTTCCACCGCTACGCCGACCTCACCGACGCCCAGGCCCGTGACCGGGCGCTGGAGATCTGGTCCTCGATCAACGAACCCAACCTGGTCGAGAACGTGCTTCCGACGCGCGGCCGTGCCACCCTCGTGCTGACCAAGGACGCCGAGCACCGGATCAGTCGGGTGCGGTTGCGGAGGATCTGAGATGGCAACCGACCGCGAGCTGCTGACCACCCGGTCGGGGGTGCTGCGCGGCGCTGTGGACGCCGAGGCCGGACTCGTGCGGTTCCGTGGCGTCCCGTACGCGGCGGCCCCGATCGGCGACCTGCGGTTCGCGGAGCCGGAGCCGCACCTGGGCTGGGAGGGCGTCCGGGCTGCGACCGAGTACGGTCCGACGCCGCTGCTGCCCCCGGAGTCGGTCACCTCCTCGATACCGGAGCCCCCGACGCCCGGCGAGGAGGTCCTCAACCTCAACATCACCGCGCCGCTCGAGCGCACCGGTCCGCTGCCCGTCTACGTCTGGATCCACGGCGGCGGCTACGTCAGCGGCACCCCGAACGGCGGCTGGTTCGACGGCGCCGAGCTCGCCCGGTCCGGAGCCGTGGTCGTCAGCATCACCTACCGGCTCGGGCTCGAGGGCTTCGGCCACATCCCCGGGGCTCCGGACAACCGTGGCGTCCTGGACTGCCTGGCTGCGCTGCGGTGGGTGTCCGAGGAGATCGCCGGCGTCGGTGGCGACCCGGCCCAGGTGACGATCGGCGGGCAGAGCGCCGGCGGCGGGCTGGTGCTGTCGCTGCTGTCCTCGCCCCGGGCGCGGGAGCTGTTCCGCGCCGCCGTGGTGCACTCCGCGCCGCTGCCCGACATCACACCGGCCGAGGCCGCCCGGCTCGGCGCTCGCCTGTCCCGCGAGCTGGGGATCGAGAACACCCTGGCCGGGTGGCGCACGCTCTCGCGGGAGCGGCTCGCCACGGCCGACCGCGGCCTCGACGCCGGCGGGGTCTGGTCGAGCCTCACCCAGCTGCACCGGGCGCTGAGCCGCCGCGGAGCGCTGACGCCGGTCGGCCCGATCGTCGGGACCGACCTCGTGCCCGAGCCGCTGGCCGCGCTCGCCGAGCCCGACGCACGGCCGATGCTCATCGGGGCGACGAGCCACGAGTTCAACCCCGCGACCGCACTGCTGGAGCAGGCGCTCGGGCGCACCACGCCGGCACCGGTGCTCGGAGCCGCCGGGCTGCCGGCGCCGCTCGCGCGCGCCTATCCGCGCGCGTACCCCGGGCAGTCGGCCGCCGCGCTCCTCGGACAGGCGCTGACCGACCGGGTCTTCCGCACGAGTGTGCTCCAGGTCGCCGCGGCACGCGTGCGGGCCGGTGCCCCGGTGGCCGTGTGGGACTTCCGGTGGCACCCGGCTGACGGCCCGGCGCGTCACTGCATCGACCTGCCGTTCGCCTGGGCTGTGCTCGACGGCGACCGTGTCGAGCGGATCGCCGGCGACCACCCGCCGCTCGCCCTGGCGAGCGAGATGAGCGGTGACATCGCGGCGTTCGTCCGCTCCGCCGTCGTGCCCTGGCCGGAGTACCGGCCGGACGCACCGGTGGCCAAGGTCTACGACGAGACGAGCTGGGTGGGCCGCGACCCGTACCGGTTCGAGCGACTGGCGCTCGAGGTGCTCTGAGCGGCGATCAGGCCGCGTCGACGATCGACGCGCGCTCGCCCTCGGAACCCTCGGCCGCCACGGGTGCCGTCGGCGGAGCCGGCGCCTCGGCGGGCGCGCCGAACAGCTTGCGCATCGCCATGTCGATCACGGTGCCCAGCACGATGCCGAGGACGATGCCGACACCCACGGCCAGCATCGGCTGGTCGTGGAGCACGGCGCCCGCTCCGACACCGAGCAGCGTCGAGTAGATCGCCCAGCACACGGCGCCGATACCGGCGAACAGGATGAACCGGCGGCGCGGGAAGTCGAGGGCGCCTGCCGACATGTTGACCACGACCCGGCCGATCGGGATGTAGCGCGCCGCGAGGATGAACGCACCGCCGCGGTGCTCCAGCGTGCGCTCGGCCCAGGCCAGCGTGCGGGCGCCGCGCTTGCCGCGGAAGACGCGCAGATCCCGCAGCGGCACCTTGGTGCCGATCATGAAGGCGATCACGTCCCCGACGAAGGCGCCGACCGCGGCGAGCGGCAGGATCGCCCACAGCGGCGGACCGTCGCCGGTCATCGAGAGGCTGGCGAGCGTGATGACCACGCTCTCGCTCGGGATCGGCGGGAAGAACCCGTCGATGATCGTGAACACGACCATGAGCACGAGGCTCCACGGCGTGGCTGCGACGGCGAGGACAACGTCACCGAGGCTCGCCATCCAGGCAGCCACGGAGGCTGCGGCATCGGCGATTCCCTCGAGCATGTTGTCCAGTCCCTCCACCACTGTGTCCCGTTCAGGTGCAACGCTAGGTGCGACCGATGTCATCGCACCATCTGGTATTCCCTGATCATGGTGGGGGTTGTCCCCCGGGCGCCTCCCCCGTCAGGACCGTCTCGTCGGTCCGGACGTCATCCTCCAGGCGGACACGGCGCCTCCGCCGCGTCCTGGATCAGACGAGGGCCAGCCGGTCGGCCACGGTGGTGGCCAGCTCATCGGCCTCGCGCTGGGCCTGCTCGGCGGTGGCGGCCTCCACCATGACGCGCACGAGCGGCTCGGTGCCGGAGGGGCGCAGCAGCACCCGACCGGTGTCGCCGAGACGCCCTTCGGCGGCGCGGATCGCGGCTCCGAGCACCTCGTCGGAGGCCACCCGCGCCTTGTCGACGCCCGGCACGTTGACCAGCACCTGCGGCAACCGCTCGACGGCGGAGGCCAGCTCGGCCAGGGACCGTCCCGTCTGGGCGACACGTGAGGCGAGCTGGAGCGCCGTGAGCACGCCGTCCCCGGTCGTGGCGTGATCGGCCATGATCAGGTGACCGGACTGCTCGCCGCCGAGGCTGAAACCTCCGGCGCGCATCGCCTCGAGCACGTAGCGGTCGCCGACGCCGGCCTGCACGGTCGCGATACCGGCCTCGCGCATGGCGATCAGCAGCCCCAGGTTGCTCATCACGGTGACGACCAGGGTGTCGCCCGCCAGGTCGCCGCGCTCCTTGAGCGCGGTGGCCAGGACGCCCATGATCTGGTCGCCGTCCACGAGGGCGCCGGTGCTGTCGACCGCGAGGCACCGGTCGGCGTCACCGTCGAACGCGACACCGAGGTGCGCCTCGGAGGCCACCGTGACGGCCTGGAGCTGCTCGGGGTGGGTGGAGCCGCACTTCTCGTTGATGTTGCGGCCGTCCGGTGAGGCGTTGATGACGACGACGTCGGCGCCCGCCTCGCGCAGCGCGACCGGGCCGACCTCGCTCGCCGCACCGTTGGCGCAGTCGACGGCGATGCGCAGGCCCGTGAGGTCGTGCTTGAGCGTGCCGAGCAGGTGCTCGACGTAGCGCTCGCCCGAGGAGCCCCGGTTGGTGGTGATGCGGCCCACGCCACCGTGGGTGGGGCGCTCCCAGTCCTGGGCGAGCGCGACCTCGATCGCGTCCTCGACGGCGTCGTCCAGCTTGTGGCCGCCGCGGGCGAAGAACTTGATGCCGTTGTCCTGCATCGGGTTGTGCGACGCGGAGATCATCACGGCCAGGTCGGCGTTCTCGGCGCCGGTGAGGTAGGCGACCGCCGGGGTGGGCAGCACGCCCAGGTCCTCGGTGTCGACGCCGGCGGCGGCGAGGCCGGCCACCATCGCGGCCGCGAGGAACTGGCCGGAGACCCGGGGATCTCGGCCGACGATCGCGCGCGGCCGGTGGCCCTCGAAGCTTCCCTGCTGGGCCAGCACGCGCGCGGCGGCGGACCCGAGTGCGAGGGAGAGATCAGCGGTGATCTCCCGGTTGGCGAGGCCTCGGACACCATCGGTCCCGAACAGTCGACTCATGGCCACCTTTCGACGTCATCGACGCAGACAGAGCAAAGGCCCCGGCGCATGGTAGCGCCAGGGCCTCGGCGGGCGCTGGATGGCGGGGTCGGCAGAGCCGACCCCGCGCCGATCAGCGCTTGGAGTACTGGGGAGCCTTGCGGGCCTTCTTGAGCCCGGCCTTCTTGCGCTCGGTGACGCGAGCGTCACGGGTGAGGAAGCCGGCCTTCTTGAGCGTGGCGCGGTTGCTGTCGGTGTCGATCACGTTGAGCGCGCGAGCGATCGCCAGACGCAGCGCACCGGCCTGGCCGGAGGTGCCGCCACCGTTGATGCGCGCGATCACGTCGAAGCGACCCTGCAGCTCGAGCACCGTGAACGGCGCGTTCACGAGCTGCTGGTGCAGCTTGTTCGGGAAGTAGGTCTCGAGCGGACGCCCGTTGACCTTGAACTCGCCCGTCCCGGGCACGAGACGCACACGCGCCACGGCCTCCTTGCGGCGGCCGAGAGCGGCGCCGGGGGCGGTGAGCGAGGTGCCGCGGCCCTCGGGTGCGGCGGACTCCGAGGTGTAGGAGGTCAGCTCGCTGCCCTCGGCGGACTCGGTGGTCGTGTCGATGGTGGTCTGCGCCACGGTGGACTCCTTGGTGTCAGGCACGCTTACTGCGCGACCTGGGTGATCTCGAACGTCTGGGGCTGCTGCGCGCTGTGCGGGTGCTCGGCGCCGGTGTACACCTTGAGCTTGCGCAGCTGAGCGCGCCCGAGGGTCGTCTTGGGGAGCATGCCGCGGATCGCCTTCTCGACGACGCGGTCGGGGCGGGTCGCCAGCAGCTGGGCATAGCTCGTCGCCTTGAGGCCGCCCGGGTAGCCGGAGTGGCTGTAGGCGATCTTGTCATCGCGCTTGCTGCCGGTCAGGGCGACCTTGTCGGCGTTGATGATGATGACGAAATCACCGCCGTCGACATGCGGTGCGAAGGTCGGCTTGTGCTTGCCACGCAGCAGGGTGGCTGCCTGGGTCGCCAGACGCCCGAGGACGACGTCGGTAGCGTCGATGACGTACCACTGGCGCTCGGCCTCGCTGGCCTTGGGGGTGAACGTACGCACGGGTCGTGAACCTTCGATCTGATGTAGTTCCCCTCATCCGGTCTCACCCGCGCCGGACTCACGTACCGAGAAGGTGATCGTGAGCGGACGCACGCGGACCGGGGAAGGAGCTGTGGTCTTTCGCGGGCGGACACGGACGCAGCGGTGTGGGAACTCGAGCTAGATCACCGCATGCACCATGTGCACGCACAACGACGTCCCACAGTACCTGCCGCCGGGACTACGGTCAAAGCGAGCCTGATGTGGGCTCGCGCACGGTCCCTCGCGCCGCTTTCGGCAGGCGTTGCCGGCGCCACCGCGAGCACCGTGCGGCAGACTGGTCGCATGAGTGAGAACACACCTGCGACCTCGCACGACCCCTCGATGGGATCGGAGGGAGACCACAACCAGCTCCCGCAGGAGGACACCCTGCTCGACCGCGGTCTCGACGACGGGCTGGACGAGGGGTACTCGCCTCCCGACCGGGACCCGATCGCCCAGATGGGCGGGCTGGAGCCGGAGGACGAGACCGCGCAGCAGCTGCGGGCCGAGGAGCCCGAGGTCTGGGAGTCGGAGCCGGGTCAGGCCGCCGGCGAGCGCGAGGTCGACCGCGCGGGCCGGCTGGAGGACATCGACGACGCGGGC
Source organism: Pseudactinotalea suaedae (assembly GCF_009733815.1). Taxonomy (GTDB): domain Bacteria; phylum Actinomycetota; class Actinomycetes; order Actinomycetales; family Beutenbergiaceae; genus Pseudactinotalea; species Pseudactinotalea suaedae. The sequence goes on along the minus strand of NZ_WNXY01000005.1, from coordinate 174,742 downwards.
CGCGGCACCGACGCCATCGCGACCGACGCGGGCTTCGCCGGCGGCGCAGCGAGCGCCGAGGAGGCCGCCGTCCACCTGCAGCCCGAGCTGCGCGAGAGCGACGACCAGGAGTCCGTCGACGTCTTCACCGAGCCTGAGCCGGACGTCGACCTCACCTGACCGTGGGTGCGCGCATCGACCGGGCGACGGTGGCCCGGTCGGCGAGCCGGTCCGCGGGCGGGTAGGCGACCTCCTCGAGCACGAGCCCGTGCGGCGGCACCACGGTGACGGTGCTGTCACGCTGCGCCCGCGCCAGCAGCTCCTCGGGGCGGTCGACCTGCCACCGCCCCTCCCCCACGGCGAGGCACGCTCCGACCAGCGACCGCACCATCGAGTGGCAGAACGCGTCGGCACGGACCTCGGCCTGCACGGTCCGGTCCAGCCGGCGCCAGCCGAAGTCGAGCAGCGTGCGGATCGTCGTCGCACCCTCGCGCGGCTTGCAGTAGGCGAGGAAGTCGTGCTCGCCGACCAGGCGTCGTGCTGCGCTGTCCATCGCGGCCACGTCGAGCGGCCGCGGGTGCCAGAGCTGCGACCCGCGCTGCCAGGGGTCCCGCCGGCCGCCCGGGTCGACGACCGTGTAGCTGTACCGGCGCCAGATCGCTGAGAACCGGGCGTCGAAGCCGTCGGGCGCGCGGCTGGCCCGGTGGATCACGATGTCGGCCGGCAGCAGGCCGCCCAGGCGTCGTTCCAGCGCCTCCTCGGGTGTGCGTTCGCTCCTGCCGGGCGCCGCCTCGAACGCGGCGGTCGGCACGTCCACGTGCGCGACCTGCCCACGCGCGTGCACACCGCTGTCGGTGCGCCCGGCGACAGTCAGCGGCGCCCGCTCGTCCAGACGCAGCACGGTGGCGAGCGCCGTCTCGATCTCGCCCTGCACGCTGCGCAATCCCGGCTGCACGGCCCAGCCGACGAAGCCTGCGCCGTCATAGGCAAGATCCAGGCGCACCCGCACGACCGACTCGCTCACCCGGCCAGGGTATTGCTCGGCGCGGGGCCCACGAGCCCGGCGCCTACGCTGAGCCGGTGACCGAGACCTCCGCACCTCCCACCCTCGCCGTCGACTGCGGTGGCGGCGGGATCAAGGCGTCGGTGCTGGACGCCGCCGGCACCATGCTGGCGCAGCCGGTCCGGACCGTGACCCCGTACCCGCTCCCCCCGGACCGGCTGGTCGAGGTGATCGCCGACCTCGCCGGTCAGCTGCCCGAGTCCGGCCGTCTCACCGTGGGCATGCCGGGGATGATCCGGCACGGCGTCGTGGTCGCGACGCCGCACTACGTGACCCGCTCGGGTCCGCGCACCCGGGTGCTGCCCGAGCTCGTCGACGCCTGGGCGGGGTTCGACATGCGCCGCGCGCTCGAGCACCGGATGCGCCTGCCCGCTCGCGTGCTCAACGACGCCGAGGTGCACGGCGCCGGGGTCATCGCCGGGACGGGTCTGGAGCTGATGCTCACCTTCGGCACAGGGCTGGGCAACGCCCTGTACGACGGCGGCCGCCTGGCTCCCCACGTCGAGCTCAGCCAGGGCCCGGTGCGCTGGGGCCTGACGTACGACGAGTACATCGGCGAGCACGAGCGGTTGCGCCTCGGCGACGCCATGTGGTCGCGCCGGGTGCGTCGCGTGATCGACATGATGCGCCCGATGTACCTGTGGGACCGGCTGTACGTGGGTGGCGGCAACTCCCGCAGGATCGTGGGGACCGTGCTGGACAAGCTGGGCGACGACGTCGTCATCGTCCCGAACTCGGCAGGGATCGTCGGCGGCGTGCGGGTCTGGTCGCTGCCGGGGCAGGCCGGCTGAGCCTCACGGCCCGGCCGGGCGCAGGTCGACGTGCTCGATGACGTCCATCAGCACGTCGTTGAACGCCTCCGGCTGGTCGAGCGCGACCAGGTGCCCGGCGCGCGGGATCAGCTGCAGCGTGGCGTGGCGCGCGGCCCGCAGCAGCAGCCGCTCCTCGGCGCGGAAGTGGTCCAGCGTCCCGTTGACGAACCAGATCGGCGTCTCGAGCCGCGCCAGCGTCTCGAGGACGTCCAGGCCTCCGACCGCCCGCAGGGTGGGCACCATCGCGTCGAGGGCCACACCGCCGGCCATCAGATCGGCGACCGTCTCGCCGTCGAGCACGCGCCGGGCGAGGAAGGTGTGCAGTCCCAGGCCACGGTCCGGGAGGCGACCGATCGCCCGCGCGACCGCGAGGTAGCCGGCGAGGCCCACCCCTCGAGGCCGCGTGCCCGCCGAGGCGAGCACCAGGGCCGACGGCGGCTCCGCCGTCGTGCCGGCCCAGTCGATCGCGACGTAGGAGCCCAGCGAGAACCCGACGACGACGTGGGGCGGCCGCAGCGACCCGACGGCGGCGTCCAGGACCTCGCGGCAACCGGCCAGCGTGAACGGCTCGCCCTCGCGCCGCCCGTGGCCCGGCAGATCCACGGCGACGTGCTCGACCCCCGCAGCGGTGAGCGCACGCGACTGCACCCGCCACATCGTGCTCGACGTCCTGATCCCGTGAACCAGCACGACCGACGCCATGGGTCGCCATGCTACGGACGAGGAGCGTAGACAGCGACGGGCCCGCCGCAGGGGGTTACCCCGCGGCGGGCCCGTCGACGAGATCGTGACGTTGGTGTGTCACGGCCTCGGCCGAGGTGGACTCAGTCCTCCTCGGACACCTCCTGCGCGTCTGCGCCACCGGCGGGCTCGAAGCCCGCGGCCTCGGCGTCCTCGGCGGTCGCGAACCAGACCTCGGCCTGCGTGGCGTCATACCACTGCGAGCCGGGCACGTGGTACTTCATCGAGTCCTCGTTGCCCTTGATCTGGTGCTCGTCGTCGGGTGCGTCGGCACCGGCCTCGTCGGTACGCACCGCGCCCGCGAGCTCCGCGGGGGCGTCGTCCTCGACGGTCTCGTCCTCGACGACCTCGTCCTCGACGACGGCGTCCGCCGGCTCGTCCTTGGCGGCACGCTTGGCGGCAGCCTCGGCCTCCTTGACGGTCGCCTGCTTGGGGCTGTACGTCTCGGTCACGAGCTCGATGACCGCCATGGGGGCGTTGTCGCCCTTGCGCGGACCGACCTTGGTGATGCGGGTGTAGCCACCCGGACGCTCCGCCATCGCCGGGGCGATCTCGGCGAACAGCGTGTGCACGACGTCCTTGCGGGAGATCACGGCGAGCACCTGGCGGCGCGCGGACAGGTCGCCGCGCTTGGCCTTGGTGATCAGACGCTCAGCGAGCGGGCGCAGGCGCTTGGCCTTGGCCTCGGTCGTCTTGATGCTGCCGTGCTCGAAGAGAGCCTGCGCGAGGTTCCCGAGGATCAGCCGCTCGTGGGCCGGGCCGCCGCCGAGGCGGGGACCCTTGGTGGGGGTAGGCATGGTTGCTCCAGTTCGTCAGCTGCGCAGCGAGCGTCAGTTGTAGTCGTCGTAGTCGTCGCCGTCGTCGTAGGCACCCACGACGAGCGACGGGTCGAAGTCGGCCGGGCTGTCCTTGAGCGACAGGCCGAGCCCCACCAGCTTCTCCTTGACCTCCGTGATCGACTTCGCACCGAAGTTGCGGATGTCGAGCAGGTCGGCCTCGCTGCGGGCCACGAGCTCACCCACGGTGTGGATGCCCTCGCGCTTGAGGCAGTTGTAGGAGCGGATCGTCAGGTCGAGCTGCTCGATCGGCATCGCCAGGTCCTCGGCGAGCGCGGCGTCGGTCGGCGAGGGGCCGATCTCGATGCCCTCGGCCTCGGAGTTGAGCTCACGGGCGAGACCGAACAGCTCCACCAGCGTCTTGCCGGCCGAGGCGAGCGAGTCGCGGGGGCTGATCGACTTCTTGGTCTCGACGTCGACGATCAGCCTGTCGAAGTCGGTGCGCTGCTCGACGCGGGTGGCCTCGACCTTGTAGGTGACCTTGAGGACCGGCGAGTAGATCGAGTCGATCGGGATGCGGCCGATCTCGGCGTCCGAGGACTTGTTCTGCGCGGCGGACACGTAGCCACGGCCACGCTCGACGGTCAGCTCGATCTCGAGCTTGCCCTTGCCGTTGATCGTCGCGATGTGCAGATCCGGGTTGTGGATCTCGACGCCGGCCGGCGGGGTGATGTCACCCGCGGTCACGGTGCCCGGACCGGCCTTGCGCAGGTACATGACGACCGGCTCGTCGTTCTCCGAGGAGACGACGATGTTCTTGATGTTGAGGATCAGCTCGGTGACGTCCTCCTTGACTCCGGAGATCGTCGAGAACTCGTGCAGGACGCTGTCGATGCGGATCGAGGTGACAGCCGCACCGGGGATCGAGGACAGCAGGGTCCGGCGCAGGGAGTTGCCGAGGGTGTATCCGAAGCCGGGCTCGAGCGGCTCGATGATGAACCGCGAGCGGAACTCGTCGACCGACTCCTCGGTCAGGGTGGGGCGCTGTGCGATGAGCACGGTGATTGTCCTTTCGCGCGGCATCCGCTATATGACGCCGCAAGAACCCCTCGCCCATCGGTCCGGACGAGGGGGTACTGCGAGATGAGCTGCGTGGGTCAGACGCGGCGACGCTTGGGCGGCCGGCAGCCGTTGTGAGCCTGGGGCGTCACGTCGGAGATCGAGCCGACTTCGAGGCCGGTGGCCTGGAGCGAACGGATCGCGGTCTCGCGGCCGGAGCCGGGGCCCTTGACGAAGACGTCGACCTTCTTCATGCCGTGCTCCTGCGCCTTGCGGGCGGCCGCCTCGGCGGCGAGCTGAGCGGCGAACGGGGTCGACTTGCGCGAGCCCTTGAAGCCGACCTGGCCGGAGGAGGCCCAGGCGATGACGGCGCCCGCGGGGTCGGTGATCGAGACGATCGTGTTGTTGAACGTCGACTTGACGTAGGCGTGGCCCACGGCGACGTTCTTCTTCTCCTTGCGGCGGGGCTTACGAGCGCCCGCGGCCTGACGAGTCTTGGGAGGCATGTGTTGGTCCTTAGGTCTTCGCTACCGACGAGGGGAGCTCAGCGGGTCTTCTTCTTGCCGGCCACGGTGCGCTTCGGGCCCTTGCGCGTACGCGCGTTGGTCTTCGTGCGCTGACCGCGGACCGGGAGCCCGCGGCGGTGACGCAGACCCTGGTAGCAGCCGATCTCGACCTTGCGGCGGATGTCCGCGGCGACCTCGCGGCGCAGGTCACCCTCGAGCTTGTAGCTGGCCTCGAGGTAGTCGCGCAGGGCGACCACGTCGTTGTCGCTCAGGTCCTTGACCCGGACGTCGCCACTGAGGCCGGTCGCGGTGAGCGTCTCGGCGGCGCGGGTGCGCCCGACGCCGTAGATGTAGGTGAGCGCGATCTCGAGCCGCTTTTCGCGGGGGAGATCGACGCCGACGAGTCGTGCCAACTTCACTCCTGGTGAGTTTCGGAGGTCCTCCGCCTCGTCCTCCCGGTGATGTCCGGGCCCCGGCCTCCGACCGGGGGTGGACGTCGATCGCTCGACGTTGACGAGACGCTGTGGTGCTCGGGCTGGGGTGTCAGCCCTGGCGCTGCTTGTGGCGAAGGTTCTCGCAGATCACACGGACGCTGCCGTTACGGCGGATCACCTTGCACTTGTCGCAGATCTTCTTGACGCTCGGCTTGACCTTCATGACTGTGCCTTCGTTACTTGTAGCGGTAGACGATGCGACCGCGGGACAGGTCATACGGGCTCAGCTCGACCACGACCCGGTCCTCGGGGAGGATCCGGATGTAGTTCTGCCGCATCTTGCCCGAGATGTGCGCGAGCACCTTGTGGCCGTTGCTCAGCTCCACGCGGAACATCGCGTTGGGCAGCGCTTCGACAACGCTGCCCTCGATCTCGATGACGCCGTCCTTCTTGGCCATATCCTCGCTAGTCCTGACGGGGTTGATTGCTGTGGGCGCTCTCCGACCACCACGCGGCTCAGCACCTCACGTACGCGAACGCTGTGAGAGAGACCGACCACGGGCGGTAGGCATTCGAGACGTCCGCATGCACGGACCGGCCCACACCCAACGGGTAATCATACGGCATCCACGGGCGTGTTTCGATCGGGCCCCTCTGGCGCTGGAGGTGTCCGCTCGACAGCAGGCCTCAACGACGCAGCAGCCCGAGCTCGCGCGCCCGCTCCACGGCGTGGTCGCGGCCGCGCACGTTGAGCTTCCGGTAGATGTCGCGCATCTGGGACTTGACGGTGTTGGGCGAGACGAACAGCCGGCTGGCGACGGCGGCGAAGGACGCACCCGTGGCCACGACCTCGAGCACCTGCATCTCGCGGGGCGAGAGCCCGCTGCCGTCCTGGGGCTCGGGCAGCAGGCCGGCGCGGCCGTCCAGCCGGTCGAGCAGCTCGCGCACCTCGACGTCGTCGCCGGCGAGCTCCAGGACATCCGCCCGCGGCACCATGAGGTACGGCCGCAGCATGCTGGTCTGCGTGGTCGTGCTCACCGCCGTCTGGAACGCGTCGAGCGCGACCGCACGCTGCTGCAGCCGCAGCGCCGAGCACGCACGAAGCAGCGCGAGCGTCAAGGTCTGCCGCGGCACCAGGTCGTCGCCGATGACCGAGTCGATCACCTGGGTGTACTCCCCCGACTGGAACGAGACCAGGGCCCAGGCCGCACGGTGACGCTTGCCCTCGGGGTCCACCTCCAGCAGCAGCCGCCGGGCGCGCTCCACCTGGTTGGTCGACAGGTAGGCCTCGACGCGGGTGCTGACGAGGAAGTTCTCGGCGAGGCTCGTGGCACCGTAGGTCGGCGGCTGGACGCGATAGGACTCCAGCAGCCGGATGCCCTCGTTGGCGCGGCCGCTGCGCAGCAGGGTGTCCGCGTGCAGCACGACGCGCAGCACCTCGAGGTCGGCGAGCGGCGGCGGGATCTGCAGCCCTTCGAGGATGTGGCAGGAGTCGGTCGAACCCCGCACCTGGTGCGCCAGGAGCGCACGGGCCAGCGGCTCCATCGTCGCCGCCAGCTCGGCCTCGGGCGGGTTGGGCAGCGTGTCCAGCAGGTCGAGCCAGGCGCGCCCGGCAGCCGGGTAGCCGATCGCGGTGTGGCTGAGCGCGGCGCCCGCGGCGGCCTCGCGCCGCACCACGTCGTCGCCCACCTGGTCGGCCCACTCCGCGGCCTCGGCGAAGGCGTAGGGCGCGCTGACGCCGGGTGAGTCCAGCAGATGGGAGATCGCCCACTCCAGCAGCAGCCGTGGCACGGCCGCGACGACGTCGTCGGACCAGCCGCTCGCGGTGATCGCCGACGCCAGGTCCCGGCTCTCGACGAGCGAGTGGGTGACGTCGTACAACCCCGTCGAGTGCAGCCGCAGCACCTCGCGCAGCGAGAGCCGGCGTCTGCTGCGCGCGAGCGCGGCCCCGTGCGGCACCAGCAGTCCTGAGACGTAGGCGCTGCGCGCGCGATCCTCGGTGGCGATGTTGAGGATGTAGTCGCGGGCGACGATCAGGTGCGCGCTGTTGCCGATCACCTCGGCGGGCAGCGCATCGAGTGCGTCGCGCATCAGCGTGGGCCGTTCGGCGAGCAGCAGGGCCCAGTTGTGCTCGATCAGGTCGGCGACCAGTGCCCACTCCTGCGCCGCGACCGCGTGGCGCAGCGCGATCGCCGGTTCGTCGTGGCTGCTGAACCACTCGGCCGCACGGCGGCTGATGTCGGTGAACACCTCGGGCTCGTCCTCGGCGAGCATCGTGGCGGCGGCGACGCGGATCGGGTTGCTGCGGCTCTCCCCTCCGGTCTTCTCGGCACCCAGACCGAGGTCGGTGAGGAAACCGACGATCTTCTCCCAGCTGGCGCGACCCACCAGGTCGTACACGAGCTCGGTCGGCAGCCGCTCGGGCACCGCGAGTACCTGCAGCAGACGCCGCGAGTCCGGGTCGGGCAGGTCCTCGAGCAGCATGCGGATGAACCGGTCGACCAGGCCCTGGTCGATCTGCACCACTCCGTCGAGGACCCGTATCGGCTCGGCCATCACCAGCCGCAGCAGCGCCGGCCATCCGCAGAGCAGCTCGCCCAGTTGGTCGGCCTCCTCCCGGGAGAGGCTCACCCCGATCTTCTCGGCCATCTGCACGGTGTCGTCGGTCAGAAGCCGCAGGTCGTCGCAGTGCAGGACCTCGCCGTCGAGCTGCACGGCGTGGAGGTGGATCGGCCGCGGCTGGCGCATCAGGGCGATCACGTGGATCTGCTCGTTCTGGCTGACGATCGCGCCGAGCTCGGCGTCGACGAGGGTGTCCGGGACCCGGTCCAGGTCGTCGACCACGAGCACGAGGCGGCGCTTGCGACGAGCCAGCGAGCGGTCCAGCGCCGCCCAGTCGTCCTCGTCCAGGGTGGCGTCACGCAGACGTCGTGTGACGGTCTCCCAGAACTCGTCCCGCTCGACGACGCGGTGCGGCAGGTTGACCCAGACGAGGTCGAGCCGCTGGTCCTCGTCGCCCCGCAGCAGCCACGACACCGCAGCGGTCTTGCCGAACGCTCGTGGGGTCTGGATGACGGTGAGCGGCGGCAACGGCCCGGCGGCGAGTCGCAGCACGGCGCGAGGCGGCACGTATCCGCGCGGCAGGCGGGGAAGGCCACGGGTGCGGGGGTCGCTCTGGTGGCGCGCCGCGTGCGCGGGCCGGAGCATCGTGACGCCGCTGCTCACGTCGACCTCCCGCCGCCGGCACCGATGGCGGCGAGCGCCTCGACGCGGCTGCTCACACCCAGCTTGCGATAGATCGCGCGGAGGTGGGTCTTGACCGTGTTGGCCGAGAGCCCCAGGTCCTGCCCGATGCCCACGGGGCCGGGGTGGGACTCGAGCGCTCGGAGGATCTGGATCTCACGCGCCGTGAGGGTGGGCAGGTCACCCGGGGAGCTCGCGGTGGGTGCTGCGGCGGCCTCGTCGGAGCGGGTGCGGGGTCCGGGCCAGAGCGCCGCGACCTTCTCGTCGTCACCGGCGAAGCCGTCGAAGAGGAACTTCGGCATCAGCAGGAAAGGCCGGCGCTGCCCGATCCCCTGCGCCATGCGGACCGCGTGGCGGAACGCCTCCTGGGCCGCGCCCTCGTCGCCCATGGCGTGGTGTGCGCTGGTGAGCACGACGTGGCACTCGACCGTGGTGCGCCAGGACCGTTGCGGTATGGCGATGGCCTTGTTGGCCGCGGCGATCGCCTCGGGATAGCGACGGCCGGCGAGCGCGACCTTGGCCTCGGCGGCCCAGGAGATGGCGGAGCCGGGGAACCTGTTGACGACCTGCTGGGCCACGTCCACGGCGTCGTCGACGATCAGCAGCTCGACGAGCTCGGATGCCAGCACGACCTCGATGAGCGAGCCACGCGAGACGTGCCGCATCGCGGCACGGACCTCGTTAGACATTCGGGAGATCTCTGAGCGCTCACCGCTGAGGACGGCGAAGTGAGCGCGGGCGAACACGGTCGCTGCCCACAGGTCGTCCCGGTGCCCCGGCTCGGTGAGATCGGCGACGGCGGCCTGCGCGCCGGGATCCACCATGTCGGTGAGCGCGATCGCCCGCGCGAGCTGGGCGACGACGACGACGATGTCACGGCCGTCGACCTCGCGAATCTGTCCCAGCCGGTCGAGGACACCAGGATCGTCGAGCCAGCGGATCGCGAGCTCCGGCTCGCCCTCGAAGGCGTGGCTGAGCGCGAGACCGAGCGCGGCGAGCTCGACGGTCTCGTCGGGACCGCCGCCCACCAGTCCCAGGGTGCGGGCGCGGTTGAAGGCGTAGCTGGCAGCATCGAGGTTGCCCACCAGCAGGCAGGTGATGCCCCACTGCAGCAGCGCGAGCGATTCCTCCGAGCTCGCTCCGACGGGCGCGTTCAGGTGCGCGGACAGCTCGGCTGCGAACGCTGACCCGGCGTCGACGGTGAACGGCGAGGAGTCGGCGTTGGGAGCTGCGTGCAGATCGTTCAGCGCGATGCGTAGCCGCGGCTCACGGGCCGCGATCTCGGGCGGGAAGCGGTTGGCCGCCTGCACCAGGACCACAGGGCTCGAGGCCAGCAGCGTGGACCACTCCCGCTCGATGATCTGCAGCGCCGTGTCGTACTCGGCCGCCTCGATCGCGTGGATCAGCGCGCGGCCGAGGTCGCGCGCCCCGGCGGCGACCTCCATGAGGGTGCGGTGGACCTCCCGCACGGTGTCGGGCTCGAGCTCGCGCCCCAGCCGCAGCAGGGCTGCCCGCACCGCAGGGGCGTAGGAGTACATCCGCCCGTCGCTGGTGCGGTTCTCGGCGAGCATGCCGGCGTTGCGGAGGTTCCGCAGGATCCGCAGCGTCATCGACGGCGCGATCAGCACCGCCATGTCGGAGGTGAAACGCTCCGGGACCGCCGTGCGCAGCAGGAACGCCCGCACGCTCGGGAACCGCAGGTCGGAGATGAGGTTGACGATGTAGTCGTCGACCAGCCCGGCGTCGAAGGTCCCGCTGGTGCCGGACTGCACGAGGCCGGCGCGGATGGCGGAGGGCCAGCCGCCGGTGTCGATCGCGATCTCCTCGGCCTCGTCCAGGGTCATCTCGACCCCCAGGCGCTGCGCGAGCGCGTGCACCATGCGCCCGCTCATCTTGAGGGCGTCCGGTCCGAGCACGACACCGTCCACCGACAGCATCCCGGTGGTCTCGAGCGTGCGGTAGGTGCGGGTTCCGATGACGAGGTCGATCCGGTCGTTCTGGCGGACGATCTCCACGAGGTCGTCGTCGATGCTCGCCGCGCCGTCGTCGAGCCCGGCCTCGTGGAAGTCGTCGATGACCAGCAGCAGGCGGCCCGGGTGCTCGACGAGGGTGCTGACCACCGACCAGCGGTCGTCACCGCGGTCTGCGACCGGGACACCGTGGGCGTCGAGGAAGGCGCGGAACTCGCGCCAGAACCCGGCGAGCTCGTTGGAGTCCTCGGTGAGGGTCAGGTACAGGACCGGCACGCCGTCGTCAAGCTCTGCGAGCCAGCGCCGGATCGCCGCGGTCTTCCCGTAGCCGCGGGGACCTCGCAGAACCGCGAGCGGGCGGCGCGAGCGGAGCGCTGCGAGGACGTGCTCGGGCACCTCGGCGGTCGCGCGCGACCGCCCCGGGGGCGCAGCAACGGCTGCTTCGCCTGACGGCGGAGCGGCTGTGCCCATCCTTCACCCCCGAATCACCCCGGTGCGAATGGCCGCAGGCAGGTAGGTCCCAACGACGCATGATAGACCTGCGTCCGGCCTCGGGGGGCGGTTATCCACACCGAGCGCGCGTCATGGTGCATTCCTCTCGTGCAGCGCGCTCGAGGAACGGTCAGGGCTGCCCGACCAGTGCCTGCGCGAACGGCTCGATCGCCGTGTCGATCCGTCGTGTCACCCGGCGGTAGATCCGCGCCGACCGCTGCCACGGGTCCTCGATGTCGTCCCCCGACGACCCCGCTCCACCTGCGCCTCGCGCAGCGTTCAGCAGCCGGACCACGTGGTCGAGACCGTCCGCCTCGGCGAGCGCGTCGCGGTCGACCGCTCCGATCAGGCGTGACACCTGGAACAGCGTGAAGGTGCGCGCGGCAGCCGAGGGGTCGAGCCGCGTGACCCAGCGACGGTGTTCGCGCGCGGCCGTGACGATGATGCCGGAGCGCTGCAGCATGCCCGCGGTCAGCTGCCGGGCACGGAAGTCCGAGCCGTCGATGCCGCGAGCCTTCAGCGCAGCGAGGATCGGGGCCGACATCGCGTGGCCCTCGAGGGCGGCGGTGCCGGCTGACCCGACACGCACGGTCGAGGTCCCGCCGGCCGCGAGCGCTGCGGTGACGACCATCTCCATGTAGGGCGAGCGGCACACGTTCCCGGTGCAGACGAACAGCACGTGGTCCAGCCGCGCCGCATCGGAGCCCGGACGCGCGTGCGCCGCGCGATCAGCTGTCGTGCCGTTGGCCTGTGGATCGCGCAGCAATGATCACGACCTCTTGTTCGCGACGTGGTCCGCCTGCCGGTCGTACACCTCGGCCTCGGCGTGGGCACCGTCGCGCACCGACGAGACCAGCCTCGTGTCAGAGCGAGCGGCGCGACCACCCGTGTCGGAGGAGGAGGACGAGCGGCGGGAGGCGTGGCGCGGGACCGTCCCCTGCGTGGTGTGCGAGGCGTACCCGTAGCGGTAGGTGCCGACCTCGCGCTCGGACGCGAGGTTGAGGACCGCACCTTCCACGGAGGCACCGACGGCGGCCAGCCGCTCGGCGGCGCGGCGCAGGTCCTGGGTGCTGACCCGCCGGGACCCGACGACGAGGATGACGCCACCGAACCTGCGCGCGAGCACCGCAGCGTCGGCGACAGGATTCAGCGGCGGCGAGTCGACGATGACCGTGTCGAAACGAGCCTTCAGGCTCTCGATCATCGCGACGGTCTCGTCCGACTCCAGGAGCTCGCTCGGGTTGGGCGGGATGTCGCCCGCGAGCAGCACCTTCATGCCGTCGGAGCCCCAGTCGAGGAGAGCCTCGTCCAGCGTCACCTCACCCATGAGCACGGAGGTGACGCCGACGCCCTCGGGCAGGTCGAGGATGTCAGCCAGCGACGGACGGCGCAGATCGGCCTCGATCAGGCACACCGACTGCCCGGACGCAGCGAGCGCAGCGGCGAGGTTGGCCGCCGTCGAGCTCTTGCCCTCGGAGGGGATCGAGGAGGTGACGACGAAGACCTTGTGGTCCTCCCCGACCTGCAGGAACCGCAGGTTGGCGCGGAGCTGGCGGTACTCCTCGGCCCGCAGCACCTGGGTGTCGCTCGTCAGGGCCATCGGGTGCTGGATGGCGGCGCGCGACTTGCTGATCGACCCGATCACCGTGGCGCCGATCAGCTCGGTGATCTGCTCGGGGGTGCGGACGCGCGCATGGATGATGCCGCGCAGCACGACGACGATGCTTGCGACCACCAGCCCGGCGAGCAGCCCCATGAACACGTAGAGCTTGGTGTCCGGCGCGGACGGCGCCGCAGGCGGCCTGGCGGCTTCGATGATCTGCAGCCGGACCGGCGAGGTGTCGTCGACATTCGGAGTCAGCTCGGGGACCACCTCGGCCAGTCGGGTCGCGATGGCGTTCGCGATCTCGGCGGCGCGTTCCGCCGACCCGTCGGTGACCGAGATCGCGATCACCGTGGTGTTGAGCGGGACCGACGTCGTCACGGTGCGGCGGAGCTCGGACAGCGTCATCTCGAGGTCGAGGGACTCGATGACGTCCTCGAGCACGATCTCCCGCGTGGCGACCGCGCTGAAGTTGCGTGCCTGCTGCTGGGAGTAGTTCGTGGACTGCGCGACCTCGCCGGTGGTGGTGCCGCCGGTGACGGTCACGAACACCTCGGACCGCGCGGTGTACTCACGCTCGGCCACCACCGACAGCGCTCCACCGATGACGGTTCCCAGCACCGCGCAGACGACGATGACCAGCCAGTGGTAGCGCACCAGCCTGAGCACACTCTTGGAGTCCACGCGCCCCTCACCGCCCCTCAGTCACGCGTCCGGGGCCAGAACTGTCGCGTTCACTAACCCACCCCCGTGTGATGATACGGCAGGGCGATCGCACCCGGTCGCCCCTGTTGCTCGCACCGGCAAGGCTCATGACGCGCACTCACCTGGACGACTCGCCGGACGGCGGCGCGCAGAGCGCGTCCTCCTCCGTGCCGACGCCGGTCGACCGCTCGGCGCAGGAGAACGCCGCGATCGGTCGCGCGACTCGGATCGTCATCCGGACCCTCTCGATCCTGGTGCTCTCGGCGGCCCTGCCCGCCATGCTCGTCTCCGAGGTGGTCGACGTCGGGCGCAGCGAGGCGTGGATCGTCACCCTGGTCATCATGATCTGGGCCGGGCTGCGGCTGTCGCTGCTCTGGGTGGGCGGGACGCCTCGCCTGTTCGACTTCTTCTTCTGGCTCTTCGTGTACATCTTCATGGGGATCGCACCGACGGCGCAGATGCGGTCCGGGCTGATCGCGACGACGACCCCGGGCATGGACAACGGCTTCGACATGATCACCGCCGGTGTGGTGGCGCTGGGGGTCGTCTGCTACGAGGTGGGGCGGCTGGCCTGGATCGCGCGCGAGCACGTGGGTCACCGGGTGAGGTCTGCCGAGGTCCGCCTGGTCAGCACCTTCAGGTCGGTCGCGATGTTCGGCGTGGCGCTCGTGCTGAGCGCCTACGTGCTCTCCAAGATCGGGGCGACCGCGTTGCTGGGCAGCCGCGAGGCGTCGGCAGCCGCCAAGGAGGCGGCATGGCCGGACCCGGCCATGCGCGAGGTGATCTTCGCGAGCGGGATCTACCCGCTGCTGGTCAGCGTCGGCGCTCTCGCCCAGATCAGGCGCACCGCCTTCTCGGCGATCAACCGTCGCCGTGCGGGCCTGGCTGCTCTCTTCGGTGCGTTCGTGCTGCTGATGATCGTCAACCCGGTCGCGAGCGCCCGCTACACGTTCGGGACGGTCGCGTTCGCGCTCGCCGCCTTCGCCGGTGCCGTTGCCACGCGCCGACGGGCGCGGTTGACGATGCTCGCCGTGATCGGCGGGTTCCTCTTCGTGTTCCCGATCGCCGATGCGTTCCGTCGCGCCGACGGCACGGCCTCGCGCGCCGGGTTCTTCGCCGAGTACCTCGGCAACGCCGACTACGACGCCTTCTGGCAGATCTCCAACTCGTTGTCGTTCTGGATCGACGGTCTCGTGGTGCCGGGACGCCAGCTCCTGGGGAGCGTCCTGTTCTGGGTCCCCCGGTCCCTCTGGCCGAGCAAGCCCACCGGGACCGGCTCGCTCCTCGCCGAGTACCGGGGCTACTCCTTCGACAACCTCTCGGCCCCGATGTGGGCGGAGGCGGTGGTGAACGGCGGCGTCGTCGCCGTCGTCATCGTCTTCCTGATCCTGGGCGCGGTGCTGCGGGCGATGGACACGCGGATCATCCCCGCTCTCGCGCAGGGCGGCGTGTGGGCGCTGGCCGGCGCGATCTTCCCCGTGTACATGACGATCCTGCTGCGCGGCTCGCTGCTGCAGGCGACGGGCGCACTCGCCCTGACGATCGCGTGCATCCTCGCCGTGCGGGGGGCACATGCGGCGCGCGATGCCCACGACGTCGCGGGTGCCGGCACGGAGGAGGAGATGCCGCGGCCGCACGAGCGCAGCCCGGTGCAATAGGTTGGCCCGCATGCGTCCTGGAGCGGCTGGTGGCAAGGTCCTGATCATCGGGATCAACTACGCCCCCGAACCCACCGGCATCGCGCCGTACACCGCCGGCATGGCGCGCGCCCTCGTCGGCCGTGGCTGGCGGGCTCGGGTCCTGACGACACATCCGCACTACCCTGCCTGGCGGATCGCCGAGGGGTACGGGGGGTGGCGGCGGCACGAGCAGATCGACGGCGTCGCCGTCACTCGCCTGGCTCACTACGTCCCGCGCCGGCACGGCGCCGTTCATCGCGCACTCTCCGAGGTGAGCTTCGGCGTGCGCAGCGTGCTCAGCCGGTGGAGCAGGCCGGACGTGGTGGTGCTGGTGAGCCCGGCGCTGCTCTCGTCACGGCTCGTCGCGCTGCGTGCGCGACTCCAGAGGATCCCCACGGTCACCTGGGTGCAGGACATCTACACCTTGGGGGTCAAGGAGACGGGTGGCGGCTCGCGCGGGGTACGCCTGATCGCGGCGCTGGAACGTGGACTCGGCAACACCTCGGCGCGCGTCGTGGTGATCCACGACCGGTTCCGGACGGTGCTCGCCGACCTGGGCATCACGTCACCGATCGATGTCGTGCGCAACTGGTCGCACGTCTCGATGGACGGTCACGGACGCGACGAGCGGTTGCGGCGTGAGCTGGGCTGGAGCGATGACGACGTCGTGGTCCTGCACGCCGGGAACATGGGTGCGAAGCAGGGGCTCGAGAACGTCGTGCACGCCGCGCGCGAGGCGGAGCGGCGCGGCTCGCGGCTGCGGTTCGTGCTGATGGGTGACGGCAACCAGCGCGCCGCGCTGGAGGCGATGGGCGCGAGCTCGCGGCTGCAGTTCGTCGACCCTCTGCCGGACGGTCGGTTCGAGAGCGCGTTGTCCTCGGCGGACATCCTGCTCGTGAACGAGCTGCCCGACCTCACCGAGATGGCGGTTCCGAGCAAGCTCACCACCTACTTCGCCACCGGGCTCCCGGTGATCGCCGCGGTCAGCCCTGCGAGCATCACCCACGACGAGATGACCTCCGCCGGCGCGGGACCGTGCGTCGACGCCGGCGACCCGGTCGCCCTGGTCGAGGCCGCCGAGTCGCTCGCGGCCGACCCGTCGCGCGCCCGCCGTCACGGGGAGGCCGGGCGCACCTTCCGGGACGACCACCTCCGCATCGACGCCGCGCTCGACGCCTTCCACGACGTGCTGACCAGCGCGATCGCACGCTGACCGGACTCGCGTCAGTCGAGCAGCACCGACACGGCGGAGAACTCCACCGCCTGGGCTGTCTCGTAGTCCTTGAACAGCCGCAGCCACGAGCCGCGCCACCTCTCGTCGGGCACCTCGAGGAGGAGCGCGCCACCGCTCTGCCTGACGCGGATGTGGTGCTGGTCGACCTCGACGGCGAGCGGGATCGGGTCCCCGGCTCGCGGGACGGCGAGGTGGACCGACCCCAGCGTCTCCGCGGTGCGTCCAGCATCACGCGCGCGGAGCTCGAGCAGGCCCGTGCCGTCGAGCGAGAGCTCGTAGCCGCTGCTGAGGCCGCGATCGCCGTCGCCGCCGTTGGCGTCGCCGGTCAGGGCCAGGACGAGACCGGCGCGCCCGGTCGGGGGCAGGGCCTCCGGCCACCGGATCGTGACCTCCACCTCACGTGTGACGCCTGCGGGCGTCGCGAGCGAGCCCATCAGGTAGCTCGTCGACCCGGCCCGTTCGATCCGCAACGCAGCACGGTCCGGGACCAGCGTGGGCTGGGATGCCCAGCCGATGCGGTCGTAGTCCGCCGGCAGGTCCCCCGCAGCGCGGCGCCCGCCGGCGAACGTGTCCGTGCTCGCCGGGCCGTCTCCGAAGAGGTACTCGACGTTGGAGCACATGAGACCGGCGACGCCCAGCTCGGCGAGGCGTGTCACGTCGTCGTGCAGATGCACCTCCCACGCCATCACCGGGACGCCGGTGGCGACCACCTCGGCGATGTCGTCGTCGTGCATCGCCACCGGGACGCCGAGGATGTCGAAGGTGGACGCGAGCTCGTCCAACCGATCCGTCGGCTCCACGTCGAGGTACCCCCAGGCGACGTAGCCGCGCTCCTTGGCGACCGCGATCTGCGCGGCCTGCGCCCACTGCTTCCACACGAAACGCTCCGTGGCGCGCGGCTGGGTGTCGAGGAGGTCGAGCAGCGCACGCGTGTTCGTGCCTTGCTTGTCCTCGATGAACACCAGCACGTCCTCGCCCAGCGCCGCGAGCACGTCGTCGAGGCGTGAGACCGGTTCGAGAGGTGTGTCAGGACCCAGCCACGGACGAGCATCGACCGTGAGCTCGTGGAGGCGTGCCCATGACATCTCCGCTATCGGCTGGTCCACGCCGAGGACACGTCTCGCCGACTTGTCGTGATGGCAGACCAGCACGCCGTCGGACGTGGCGCAGACGGAGATCTCGACGGCGTCCGCCCCGGCTGCCACGGCGTTCTGGTAGGCCGTCAACGTGTGCTCCGGCCAGTTGTCACCACTCCCCCGGTGAGCGACGACGAACGACGGCTGACCGATCAGATCGGTGACACGAGCGACCCGGGGTGTCGCGTCCTCGCTCTCCTGGGGACCGCTGGTGACGGTCGGCGTCGGAGTCTGCGACGTCGGCGTGCAGCCCGCGAGCAGCAGCGCGCCGAACCCTCCCGCGAGCAAGCCGCGGCGTGTGAGCTCGCGTTCGATCATGACCTGACGATACGTAGTCGAGAGCCGCCCGGCCGCGGGCAGCCTGCTCACTCGAAGCTGTAGGTCAGCTCGAGCACAGGGCGGTAGGCGCTCGTCGTCGACTCCTTCGACCACAGCCGCAGGTTGTCGGCCCCCGTGGCACTGAGGACGAGCGTCACGGTCGAACCTCCGTGGCCACCGATGGCTGCCGCATCGAGAGCGGTCGAGTAGGCCGCGTTGATGCCCGTGAAGCCCGTCAAGGTTCCGACGCTCTGACCAGTGGTGGTCGGTCGGCTCGCCCACGTGATGCTCGACTCGGTCCAGCTGTCCGTGATCAGCCCGACGTCGTGGGGCTGCGCCGAGTCCGAGCCCGAGGCAGACGTCGTCCGAAGACGCAGCTCGGCCGAGGTGAGCACCGCGCCCGCCGGAGCCTGCGGGATCTCGAACGCCAGATAGCTCATCAGTGCCGTCGTGCCACCGGTCCTGGTCGACAGATAGTTCGCCGCGCCGTAGCTCGTGGTGCTGGCGGCCTGGGCGACCATTGCGTCAGCCGCCGTGGGCACGACGACCGTCACGGGCTCGGCCGAGGGGGCCGGAACCACGACCTCGACAGCATCACTGGCCGCACCGAGGTTCTCGGCCGCGTCGATCGCCGCCACCCGGTAGTACCAGGTGCCGGCGGGGACGCCGGTCTCGGAGAACGTCAGCGTCGCCGTCGAACCGACCTGGCTGGCGCTGTCAGCGACGAAGTCCGACGTGGCCCCCCGGTAGACGGCGTACCCGACCACACCCACGTCGTCGGACGACGCCGACCACCCGAGCGTGGCCACGCCCGCCGCGGTCGCTGATCCGGTCACCGACGTCGGGACTGACGGTGCCGTGGTGTCCGGCTCGGGCTCGGGCTCCGGGTCGGGGTCGGGCTCTGGCTCGGGGTCGGGCTCGGGGTCCGAGACCGGCGTGTAGTCGAGCACCAGCACAGGACGCCGGTCGGCGCCCGCTCCCTCACGAGACACCAGTCTGAGGTTGTCCGTCGAGGTGCTCGTCAGCGCCAGCGTCACCGTCGTCCCGGAGAGCGGCCGGAGCACGTCGGCGTCGAGCGGCGTGTCGTAGGTCGTGTTCAGCGCGACCGCACCCGTCACCTCGCCGACCTGAGCGCCGAAGCCCGTCGTCGGGCGGTTGCTCCACCTCGTCGTCGCTTCGCTCCACTCCCCGGTCAGCAGGGACAGCTGATGGGCACCGGTCGAGTGCGCGGTGGGGTCGTTGGAGGTCGTCAGCCGGATGCTGGCCCCCGTGAGCTGCAGCCCCTCGGGCGCCGCGGGAAGCTCGAACCTCAGGTACGACTCGATCGTGGACCCGCTCGCAGGGCTGCGGGACGACAGCTGGGTGTTGGTCCCGTACAGCGTCGACGGAGCGGCTTGGGCGACCATCGTGTCCGCGACCGCAGGAGCGGAGAGGGTCACGGGCTCCACCGGCTCCTCCGGCTCCGAGGTGTCGACGACGGCGACCGCCGAGGACGACGGGGCACTGGCGTTGCCGGCGGCGTCCACCGCCACGACACGGTAGTGGTAGGTGCCGTCTGCGAGCCCGGTGTCGGTGTGGTCGGTGGTGAGCACCTGGGTCGGCGTCAGGCCCGCGATGGGGAAGCCCGCCGTGGGGCCCCGATAGACCAGGTAGTGGTCCACCCCGATGTTGTCCGTCGAGGCGGTCCAGGCCAGCTGCACGTCGGAACCGGTCACCACGGTGCCCAGTCCGGCTGGTGTGGAGGGTGCCGCGACGTCGGACACCGTGGCCGAGACCGCCGCGCTCGGAGCGCTCTGGTTGGTCGCCGCGTCGTAGGCAGCGACGCGGTAGAAGCGCTCCCCCAGCGTCGTGTCGACATCGTCCCAGGTCAGGGCTGTGACGCCGTCGGCCACGAGGCTGGAGGCGTTGGCCACGAAGTCGGCGGTCGCGCCTCGGTAGACGCGGTAACCGACCACGCCGATGTCGTCCGTCGACGCCGTCCAGGACAGCGTCACCACACCGCTCGAGGCGACGCTCGTGACCAGATCCCCGGGAGGCTGCGGTGCATCGGTGTCGATGTCGACGACGACCGCGGCCGAGGCGCTGGCAGCGCTGGTGTTGCCCGCTGCGTCGACAGCCACGACCCGGTAGTGCCAGGTGCCTTCCGGCACGCCGCTCTCGGTGTAGCCGGCTGCGCCGGTCTGTCCGACCTCCAGGGCATCGGCGACGTCGAAGTTCGCGGCGTCACCCCGGTAGAGCACGTAGTGGTCCACACCCACGTTGTCGGAGCTGGCGGTCCAGGTGAGCATGACATCGGTGCCGGCTGCCGACGTCGACAGCGCTGCCGGGACCGAGGGCGCCGTGACGTCGTCGAGCGTGACCTGCAGCACGGCGCTGGCGGCGCTCTCGTTGCCGGCGGCGTCGTACGCCGTCACCCGGTAGTACCGAGTTCCGGGCTGCTCGTCGGGGTCGGTCCACGTCGTACCCGTGATGTCACCCACGAGGGTCGCCGCCGAGGCGGTGAAGTCCGCCGTGTCGCCACGGTGCACCCGGTACCCGGCCACCCCGTTGGCGTCGGTGGACGCCGTCCAGGTGAGCTGGGCCGTCGAGGTGCCGACGTGCGTCAGGCCCGCGGGGACGGTCGGCGCGGTGCTGTCGTCGAGGGCGATCACGTAGTGGTTGCTGATCAGCTCCTGCGTGAGCGCCACCGGGTAGACCGCGACCTCGTCGATACGTCCGGCGAAGTAGCTGCTGCTCGGCTGATCGGGCCAGCTGCCCAGGTTGCCGCCGCCGATCCTCCAGAACCCGGCACCGGTCTCGGAGCTCGTGACCGAACCCTGCGCGACCAGGTCGCCGTCGACGTAGAGCCGCATGCCGGAGCTGCCCTGCGTCGCGACCACGTGGTGCCACTGGCCGTCGTTGAACGGCTGCGTCGACGTGATGACCTGCGCGCTGCCGGTGTAGACACCGAACCGCAGCCGCCCGTCGTTGAGCATGTAGACGTGCTTGTCGTACGAGCTGCCGGTCTCGGTCGCACTGTTCTCGAACCCGATGATCTTGCCACCGGTGGTCGTGGTCGTGTTGATCCAGAGCTCCAGGGAGTACGTCCCGGGTGCGCCGACCTGCGCCGTGGAGACCAGACCGCTGCCGCCGGAGTTCGAGCCGGGCGTCTGCACGGCACCGCTGTCGCTCACACCACCGCTGACCCGGGTGACCCCGGCTCCGACGACGCCGTCGCGGGCGCCGATGAGGGAAGCGTCCAGCGCCGTCGAGCCGCTCGGCTCGTCGAGCCGCCAGTACATCGAGGGGTTGTCGCCGTAGACGGCTGCCCCGTAGGCGTCCGCCGGGGCGTCGTTCACGTCGATCTCGCCACCACCGGCACGGAAGTGAGCGATGGCCTGGGCGTGCGTCAGCGGGTGCTCGTAGATCGCCGTCTCGTCGAGAAGTCCGTCGTAGAACCGCGAGGCCACGCTGTTGCCGCCGTTGTCCGGCCAGCCGTTGAGGTTCTCGCCGCCGACGCGCCAGGTGCCGAAGTACTGCTGGTTGCCCGTGAAGCCGTTGGAGCCGACCTCGACGCCGTC
This sequence comes from Pseudactinotalea suaedae, assembly GCF_009733815.1. Classification (GTDB taxonomy): domain Bacteria; phylum Actinomycetota; class Actinomycetes; order Actinomycetales; family Beutenbergiaceae; genus Pseudactinotalea; species Pseudactinotalea suaedae. The sequence goes on along the minus strand of NZ_WNXY01000005.1, from coordinate 153,432 downwards.
GATGTACAGCCGCATGCCCGAGGTGCCCTGGGTGGCCACGAGGTGGTGCCACTGGTCGTCGTTGTAGGCCGCGTCGCTGCGCACGCTCTGGACGCCGCCGCTGTAGACACCGAACCGGACCCGGCCCGTGGCGTCCATGTACACGAGGCGGTCGTAGTTCGAGCTGGTCGTGTCGTTGCCGTTGTCGGTCCTCGGTCGGCCGTTGCCGTAACCGACCAGGACACCACCGGAGGTCGACGGGGTCTTGAACCAGGTCTCGATCGAGAACGCGCTCGGACCGTAGGCGATCTGGTCGTTCCACACGTACTGGCCGGTGCCGTCGAAGCTGGCGCTGCTGCTCGCGTCGCCCGGGAGGGCGCCCGCGCCGTAGGTCACGCCGTTCTGGGCGAGACCGTTCTTGCCGGCGCCGCCGGCACCGCTGCTGTCGATGACCCAGGAGCCGGAGTCGTCGTAACGCCAGTACAGCGTCGGATCGTCGCCGATGACGGCGGCCGCGTAGGCGGATCCAGCAGCTGTGGCCACCCCGGTGCGCAGGGCGGACAGCGCGCTCTGGTTGCCGGCCGCGTCGACGGCGCGCACGCGGTACTGATAGGAGGTCCCGGGTGTGACGTCCGTGTCGACGAAGGTCACCTGCGGCCGGGTCCACCAGTTCGACGTGGCCACGACAGGCTCGCCGATCTGGACGTTGTTGCGGTAGAGGATGTAGGTGAGCGGGCCGTCGTCCGGGTCGACCACGGACCTGGTCGTGATCTGGATCGCGCCGCTCGTGACCGCCTGCACGACGACCTGCGGCGTGGGCGGGCTCCCCGTGTCGTTGCCGTCGAACCGCGTCAGACCCTGCTGGGCCGCGCCGTTGACCCGCGTGAACTCGCCGCCGACCCACAGGTACTCGACGCCGTTGACCGTCGCGGTCACCAGGGCACGGCCACCGATGCCTTCGCCGGTGCCGTCGTTGAGGGTCGGGAACCAGCCGACCTGCTGCTGCATCGGGTCGTCGACCGCCGTAGTGCTCAGGAAGATGCGCCGACCGTCGGGGTACTGGCCCGTCGACGAGCAGTCGTGGTGGTGGTGGGCCTGGTAGAGGTAGCCGCTCTTGACCAAGAGGGCCTGGACCGCGCCGAGGCACGTGTCTCGCCAGTCCTGGTCGTGCGTGACCCAGCTGAACCGAGCCGTGCCGTCGAAGACGCCGCCACCGCTGCCCTCGTTGCCGATGTAGAAGTACGAGCCGTCGGACTCGATCGCCTTGGTGAACGAGCACGGGTGGATGACGTTGCTCCCGGCACCCCAGCTGTTCGGGTTGCTCGGGTATCCGCGGACCACGGCACCCGTCAGCGCGTCGACGACGGCGATGCTGTGCGTGTTGGTCCCGTTGATGGTGAAGAACGGGCCGCCCAGCACGAGCTGGGTGCCGTCCGGCGAGACCTCGATCGCCGTGCCGCGCGAGTTGGCATCCGCCGTCGTGCGGCACTCGATGCCCGGCTCGGGGCGTACCTCCATGTTGCCGACCGCGTTGGCGACCCAGCCGGCATCGAGCACCCCGGCGCGGCTCACCTTCGCAAAGCTCCGACGTTCCTGTCCGGAGACGCTCTGGAACATCCCGCCGAAGTACACGGCGTCGTCGGTGACCTCGAGGGAGTACACGAACGAGGAGATGCCGCTGACCGAGAACGACGTCACCGAGCAGGTCTCGAGGTCGATCTCCGCCAGGCGCGTCCGCCCCACCCCGCCGATGCTGTTGAAGTTGCCGCCCACGAACACCGTCTCACCGTCGGGCGAGGCCTCGGCCGTGTAGAGGCGGGCCGTCCCGCCCGACAGCGTGGCCGGCAGCTGGCACGTCGAGGGCTGACCGGTGGCGGCGTCGAAGATGGCGAGACCGGTGACGTTCCGGGCGGTTCCGCTCTGACCTGCGCCGGGCCGGATCTGGGTGAACTCGCCGACCGCGACGACCTGTCCGTGTGACGCGGCGAGCGCTCGGACCACACCGTTCGTCTGCCACGTCGGGAGGTCGTCGGCGCTGAAGGCCACACCCGGGGTCAGCGCCGCCGCCGGTGCGGCCTGCCCGAGCGTGATACCGCTCACGACCAACGCGAGCATGGCTGCGACGGAGGCGAACACCCTCGGAAGCCGACGACGAAGGACCGCCCCTGTGGAACGGTCCGAAACCCTTGTGCTGCTCTGCACCGACTCAGCCATCGCGACTGCACCCCGACCTTTACTCACCCATAGCCGCGTCCGACGGACCGGCCGAATGGAGCCCATTCAACTGTTGGCGCTTCGAGCACTCGGACGATCTGGGGGGTGACTACGGTTGCGCCGCTCACCCCGACGGGGTGAGAACGGGCAGCCGCAGGGTGAGCCGTGGTGTCGAGGGAGTCAGCCTCGGACGGCTTCGCCTCGACTCTGGTACCAGTCGATGGTGCGCCGGAGACCTTCCGGCAGGTCGATCGTCGCCTCCCAGCCCGACTGGCGGAGCTTGGTGACGTCGAGAAGCTTCTGCGGTGTGCCGTCCGGCTTGCTCGTGTCCCACTCGGTCGCGCCCGTGAACCCGACGGCCGCAGCGATGGCCTCCGCGATCTCGCGAATCGTCACGTCCGAGCCCGTCCCGACGTTGACGTGCTCGGGCCCGTCGTAGTGCTCCATCAGGTGGAGGATCGCGGCGGCGAGATCGTCGGCGTGCATGAACTCGCGACGCGGGTTGCCGCTCCCCCAGTTCGTCACGGTCTCGGCTCCGCTCCGCACCGCCTCGTCATAGCGGCGGATCAGCGCGGGGAGCACGTGCGACCCCATCGGGGAGAAGTTGTCGTTCGGGCCGTAGAGGTTCGTCGGCATCGCCGAGATCCACGGCAGCCCGTACTGCCGGCGGACCGCCTGGACCTGCATGATGCCCGCGATCTTCGCGATGGCGTACGCATCGTTCGTCGGCTCCAGGAGCCCGGTGAGCAGGCTGTCCTCCCGGATCGGCTGCTCGGCGAACTTGGGATAGATGCAGGACGACCCGAGGAAGACGAGACGCTCGACGCCGACCTCCAGGGCGGCGTCCATCACGTTCGTCTGGATGCGAAGGTTCTCGCTCAGGAAGTCGACCGGGTAGGTGCTGTTCGCGAGGATCCCGCCGACCTTGGCGGCCGCGAGCACCACGTAGCGAGGCCTCGCCTCGCGCATGAAGGTGAGCACCGCGTCGCGGTCACGCAGGTCGAGCTCGGAGGATCGGCGTCCGACGAGCCGGGTGAAGCCGGCGCCCTCGAGCGCTCGCCACACGGCGCTGCCGGCCAGGCCGCTGTGCCCGGCGACGTAGAAGGGTGCGGTCCGGTCGAGCGCAGCCGGTGCGAACTCGACCTTGTCGCGGTCATCGGTCATCGAAGCGGCCAACCCTCCAGCGGAACCCGGTCGATCCACGGCTGGCCTGCGTGCTGCAGCGCCTCGATGTCGGCGTCGACCATCAGGCGAGCCAGGTCCAGCGGATGCACCTTGGCCTTCCACCCGAGCTCGGCCTCGGCCTTGCTGGGATCACCGATCAGGGCGTCAACCTCGGTGGGCCGCAGGTAGCGCTCGTCGAACCGGACGTGGTCCTCCCAGTTCAGCCCCGCGTGCTCGAAGGCGGTCACGAGGAACTCCCGCACCGAGGTGCCCACGCCGGTCGCGAGGACGTAGTCGTCGGGCGTGTCCGCCTGCAGCATGCGCCACATGCCCTCGACGTACTCGGCCGCGTAGCCCCAGTCGCGGACGGCATCGAGGTTGCCCATGTAGACGTGGTCCTGTCGTCCGGCCTTGATGGCGGCGACCGCACGCGTGATCTTGCGCGTCACGAACGTCTCGCCGCGCCGTGGCGACTCGTGGTTGAAGAGGATCCCGTTCACCGCGAAGAGGTCGTAGGCCTCGCGGTAGTTCTTGGTGATCCAGAAGCTGTAGAGCTTGGCCGCCGCATAGGGCGAACGCGGGTAGAAGGCCGTCTCCTCGTTCTGCGGCGGCGGCGTCGCACCGTACAGCTCGGACGACGATGCCTGGTAGTAGCGCGTCTCGATCTTCGAGGCACGCACGGCCTCGAGGACGCGGATGGTGCCGGTACCGGTCGTGTCGGCCGTGTGCTCGGGCTCGTCGAAGGAGACACGCACGTGCGACTGCGCCGCGAGGTTGTACACCTCGTCAGGGTTGATCTCGGCGAGGAGCGTGGCCAGCCGGGCGCCGTCGCTGAGGTCGCCGTAGTGCAGGTACAGACGCGCTTCGGGCTCGTGCGGGTCCACGTACAGGTGATCGATCCGCGAGGTGTTGAAGGTCGACGCTCGGCGGATCAGACCATGGACCTCGTATCCCTTTCCGAGAAGCAGCTCCGCCAGATAAGAACCGTCCTGCCCGGTGATACCGGTGATGAAAGCCCGCTTCACGTGTCATTCCTCTCGGGTGCCCCTGACCGCAGGCGCAGCGCAGCACGCGCTCCTACGAGTCCGCACGCACGAAGAACCTGTGTCCCTGCAGGGCGCAGCCTATCGGGCCTCCCTGCGAATCACGCGCCGGCCGGCCGTCCTGCTCGGAGACCGGACCAACAGGTGGCCGAGCGCGCCCGCTAGCGTCCGAGGTACCACCACGGTACAAAGGAGCATGCCAGCGATCCGGGTCATCGATCTCTCCCAGGCACCGGGCGCGCCCGAGCCGCTCCGGAGACCGGCGTGGGTGACCTTCAGCTGGTCCCTGGTCGAGCTGCTCCTGGTGTCCAACCGCCTGCAGATCAGCTCGCGTCTGCGCGTGTGGGCGTTGCGGCGCTACGGGGCGAAGATCGGTCGCGGCGTCATCATGCGGCCACGGCTGCGCGTGAAGTCTCCCTGGAACCTCGAGATCGGTGACCGGTGCTGGATCGGTGACGGGGTCTGGTTCCACAACCGGGACCGCATCACGATCGGCAGCGACGTGTCGGTGTCCCAGGAGACGTATCTCACGACGGGTGCTCACGCGTTCCGGACCGACATGGCACTGGTGACGAACCCCATCGTCATCGAGGACGGCGTGTGGCTCACGTCGAGGTGCGTGGTGCTGGGTGGTGCGCACATCGGCCGGTCAGCCGTGATCTCGCCCCTGACGGTCGTGCGGGGCAAGATCCCGGCCAACGCCATCGTCTCCTCGCCGGCCGCGATCGTCGTCGGCCAGCGATTCGAAACCGACGACGAATGAGGATCGCGCACGTCCTCACCTACATCAGCGCCGACGGAGCCTTCGGTGGACCTGTGGCCGTGCTCTCGGAGCAGACGACGGAGCTGGCTCGCCGCGGCCACCGGGTCGAGGTCTTCGCAGGGTGGGACGGACAGGTGTCCCTGGAGCTGCCCGGCGTCGACGTGCACCTGTTCGAGACGCGACAGCTCCTGCCGATGGGATTCAGCGGCCTGGTGGCGCCCGGCCTTCGGCGCCAGCTGCTCCGCCGCCGCGGGGACTTCGACGTCGTGCACGTGCATCTCGCGCGTGACCTCATCACCACGCCGGTGGCGTACGCGTTGCGCGGGGCCGACAAGCCGCTCCTGTTCCTGCAGCCGCACGGCATGGTCAAGCCCGACCGGCGACCGCAGGGGCGGGTGAGCGATCTCGTCGTCCGCCCGACGCTGGCCGCCGCCGCGGGCACGTTCTCGTTGACGGATGTCGACCGCGAACGTCTGCTCGCGGTCGAGCCGCGTACGCGGATCCTCGACCTGCCCAACGGTGTCTCGCTCCCCGAGGTGGCGCCCCGCGAGGATCGCGCCCGCCCGGAGGTGCTCTTCCTTGCGCGCCTGCAGCCACGCAAGCGCGTGCTCCTGTTCGCGGCTGCGGCGCGCCGCCTGCTGTCGGAGGGCGTCGACGCCGACTTCGTGGTGGTCGGGCCGGACGAGGGCGACCTGCCCGAGCTCACGCGCCTGATCACCGCGTGGGGCCTGGGCGAGCGCGTGCGCTACGAGGGATCGGTGCCGCCCGGCACGGGTCGTGACCGCATCGCGCGCGCGGACCTCTACGTCCTGCCGAGCCTTCAGGAACCGTTCCCCATGTCGGTGCTCGAGTCCCTGTCGACCGGGACGCCCACCGTCATCTCCGCGACCTGTCACATCGCCGACCGTCTGGGTGACGCCGTCGCCGCCTTCCCCGAAGCACCCGGCGGCGACGACGGTGCCGCCCTGGCCACGACGCTCGGGACGCTGCTGGCCGACGACGAGGAGCGCCGAGCGCTCGGTCGGCGTGGACGTCGCGCCATCGAGTCAGCCTTCTCAGTGGGGCACGTCGGCGATCTCCTGGAGCACTACTATTCCGGCAGGGCTCTCGGAGACCGGCCCGGCACCGAGAGTGGAGGACTGGCTGAATGACGGACGCCGCGCTGGGCACGTTCGGAGATCGCTTCCGGCACCTGAGAGACGCGCAGAAGCGCAAGACCGGGGTCCCGCTCTACACGCTCGCGGTGAACCGCCCCGTCGGTCGCGTCATCGCGGCAGCCGCACCCCGCGGGACCACGCCCAACCACCTCACCATGATCGGCGCCGCGCTGACGTTCGCCGGCATCCTCGCGCTGTTCCTCTGGGCCGACGGCGCGGCCTGGGGCTTCCTGGTGGGTCTCGGTCTCGTCATCGGGTTCTTCTTCGACTCCGCTGACGGCCAGCTGGCTCGGCTGCGCGGGGGCGGCTCAGCCTCGGGTGAGTGGCTCGACCACGTGATCGACGGCATCCGGATCGTGCTGCTGCACATCGCCACACTGGCGTACCTGCTGCGCACCGATGTGGTGGAGCCGCCCCTCGCGTTCGCGCTCTGCACACTCTTCGTGGTGGCGGCGTCCGCGACGTTCTTCGCGGGCGGCCTCTTCGAGAAGCTGACGACGACGGCGGCCAGCACCACGGTCACCGGCCGATCCCGGCTGCGGTCCGCGCTGATGCTTCCCGTCGACTACGGCGTGATCTGCTGGATGTATCTGCTCGTGCCGTTCACGGGCGTCTTCGTGGTCGTCTACGCGCTGGCCACGCTGGCCAAGCTCGGCACCACCACCATGCTGCTGACGAAGTGGTATCGCACGCTGCGGCGCGAGGACGCCGCCGCGCGCGCCGCGACATCGTGATGCGGGGCTTCGCCCACTCTCGTTACGTCACGATCCTCGACCAGGTCGTCTCCAGCCTCTCCAACTTCGCACTGGTCACGCTCGTCGCCAACGTGACCACGCCGGAGGAGTTCGGGCGGTTCAGCCTCGGATACGTGGTCCTGCTGTTCTTCCTCGGCTTCCAGCGCTCGCTCGTGGGCGAGGTGCTGCTGGTGCGGTTCTCGGGCGTCGGGACGCGGCCGCGCGGGGTCGACGACGCGGCAGCGGGCGTGTCGGTGAGCGTCGGCGCTCTCGCGGCACTGGTGCTCGGCGTCTGTGGTGTCGTCGCCGGTGGGGACGTCCGCGTGTGGATCGCGCTCCTGGCCGCGGGTCCGATCATCTTCGCGCAGGACATCGCGCGCTACGTGCTGATCGCTCGCAAGCGCTCCGGGGACGCCTTGGTCTCGGACGTCGTCTGGGTCCTCGCTGCGGTGCCCGTCATGGTGTGGCTCGTCACCACCGACGCCGATGCGTGGCTCCTGGTGGCGGTCTGGGTCCTCGGCGGCGGGGTCGCGGCAACGGTGGCCCTGATCCGAGCTCGCCTGGTGGCTCGGCCCGTACACGGCGTCCGATGGCTGGCACAGAACCGTGACATCGCGATCCGGTTCTCGGGTGAGTACGCCAGCCTCAACCTCTCCAACACCGTCGTGTGGTTCGTGCTGACCGGGCCGATCGGTGTGGCGGGTGTCGCCGCCCTCCGCGGGGCGTCGCTGCTCTTCTCGCCGCTCAACACAGCGTTCAACGCCGTCCGGATCGCCGTCGTTCCCGAGCTGGTCCGCGCCGAGGAGCCGCGGCGGTACCGGGCGCGTCTGCGCGAGACGACCCTGATCCTCGGGGCGCTCGGCGTCGGGTGGGGTGCAGCGGTGCTGCTCCTTCCCGACTCCTGGGGTGTCCTGGTCCTCGGGGAGACCTGGACCGCAGCCGCGGAGCTGCGGTGGCCGTACGCGGTTCAAGGCGTCGCGATGATCGCGTACACCGTGCTGCTCGCGCACTTTCGCGCACGCGCCCGCCACACGGCGTCGACGGCGATGCGAGGCACGCTCGCCGCGTTGACACTGGTGCTCCCGCTGCTGCTGGCGGTCATGATCTCGACAACCGGAGCGGCATGGGGTTTCGCCGCGGCAGTCGCGTTGTCGGTGCTGATCGGCGGCGTGTGGGAGCGTCGCGCACGGCGAGCGCAACCCTGAGCGCGCGTGCGCCATCGGCGGCGGATGAGACATCGCCGAACGCTGCTTCCACACGTTACTGATTCGTTATATAGTCGGCCTTTCATCGACAGATGATGGATTGCCGCGCGGGGACGGCGCACGCATCAACTCGACAGAATGCGAGCCCCCTTGTGAGCCCCATCCGGACGCACCCTCCTGCGCCCCCGAGGCCCCCAGCCCACCGAGCGACGACCACCCGGTACGCCGCCCTCTCCCGGTCGTTGCCCAGCAGGATCGTCACGCTGGTCTGCACTCTTGTGGCAGCCCTCGTCGTGTCGACCTTCTCGGCTGCGCAGGCCTCCACACCCGCAGCCAGGACCGCGGTCACCGCGACGACCGCCGCCGCGGACGCCCCGAGCGCCACCCTGAGAGCGGCCGATGCCGGCTGGACGACGAGCCGGGCACCCGACACGCCCCAGCGGATCAACGGCCTCAGCGTCACAGCCGGTCAGGACCGGACCTACCTGAAGTTCGACGGTCAGTCCCTCGAAGGTCATGCCGTCACCTCCGCGACCCTGGTCCTGCGCGTTCGCTCGACGACCGCCACCCAGCCGGGCGTCGTCGTCTACCCGACCTCCGCCGACTGGAGCTCCTCGACCCTCACCCGATCGAATCAGCCCGAGCGCACGGGGCCGGCCGTCTCTGAGCCCAGCCCCGCACCGCAACCCGGTGCAGAGCTGAGGATCCCGGTCGACGTCGAGGCGATCTCGACCGACGGCACGTTCGGACTTCGTCTGGAGTTCGTGCAGCGCTACATCAGGCTGCTGCTGGAGCGCCACGGCGCCGATGCACCGCGCCTGGAGCTCTCGCTCACGCCGGCGGCGGCCCCAGCGCCCGTCACGCCCTCCGTGCCCGCGCCGACACCTGAGCCCGAGCCGGAGCCGGTGGTTCCGACCGAGCCCGAGCCGGCTCCTGTGACGCCCACTCAGCCCGACCCCGAGCCGGTCACCCCCGGCGAACCGGAGCCGGAGCCTGCGCCCGCGCCTGGCGCCCCCAGCGAGCCGGAGCCGGCGCCCCGTCCCGACGGGGGTCCCCTGGTGTTCGCGCACTACTTCACGCCGTACCCGCTCTCGTTGGACAACAAGCCTGCCGACTCGGACTACTACGCGCGCAACTACCTCGACCCCTCCGGTGAGAACGGCAAGTTCGCCGAGTGGGGTGGCCTGCTGCGGGACCGCCCGCTGTCTCCTGGTGCTTCCAAGGGTGACTGGGAGGTGGCGAACTTCGTCACCGAGATCGAGCAGGCGCAGTCGGCCGGCATCGACGGCTGGACCCTGGACCTGCTGAGCAGCTCGGGCAGGAACTGGACCGCCGCTCTTCAGGTGATGGAAGCAGCGGACCAGGTCGGAGACTTCTACGTCGTGCCCATGGTGGACGCCACTGCAACCTTCTCCGACGGTTCGCCGGAGTCGGTAGCGGCTCTGCTCAGCCAGCTCTACGAGTACGACTCCGCCTACCAGGAGGAGGACGGCGAGTATCTCCTGTCGTCCTTCAAGGCCGAGGGCAAGCCGGTGAGCTGGTGGAAGCAGGTCATCGCCTCGCTCGAGAGCAAGCACGGCCTGCCGATCACCTTCCAGGCCCTCTTCCTGGACGCCAGTGACGCCAACATGCGCTCGTTCGCCCCGATCGCTGACGGATTCAGCAACTGGGGCACCCGGACCGAGCACGGTGCGCTGACGCGCCCCGACTACGCCGCGCGCGCCGCTGCGCTCGACCGTACGTGGATGGAGCCGGTAGCGGTTCAGGACATCCGCTACAAGGACGCGCGCTGGGCCGAGGCCTCGAACACCGCAGGTGTCCGAGCACAGTGGGAGCGGGCGATCACGCAGGGTGCCGACTACGTGCAGATCGTGACGTGGAACGACTACAGCGAGTCGACCCAGGTAGCCCCCTCGATGGCGCACGGCACCGCGTTCCTCGACCTGATGCGCTACTACGTGTCGTGGTACCACACGGGTTCGCCGCCGGCCATCACGAGCGATGAGGTGGTGCTGACCCACCGCACGCAGTTCGTCGACGCCCGGCCGTCGTTCTCGCACAACCTCATGGGCGCGCCCACGCTCGGCGGGACCTCCACCGCCCCGCGTGACACCGTGGAAGCGCTCGTCTGGCTCACCGCGCCGGCGACGGTCGAGGTGACCGTCGGAGGCACCGTGACGCGGTTCGAGGCACCTGCTGGTGTCTCTGCCCACACGGTCCCGCTCGAGCTCGGGACCGCCTCGGTGACCGTCGACCGTGGCGGCGCCGAGGTGGCCGCCCTCGTGTCGCCCCACGAGGTCGTCGCTCGGCCCTACGTGCAGGACCTGCAGTACTGGGCGGCCAGCAGCTGGTAACGGCTGCACGGCGAGGCCGCTGAGGACGCGAGCAGGGCGCTGGTCATGTGCACACGCACATGACCAGCGCCCTGTCGTCGTCACGGGTGGATCACTCCTCCACGTAGGTGAGCGTCAGCGAGGGTCGGCTCCCGGCGCTCCCGGTCTCCCGCGCCAGCAGCCGGACGTTGTCCGTGCCGGTCTCGCTGGAGAGCCGGAGCGTGGCAGGTCCACCGGCGAGAGCTGCCAGCTCCGCCGTGGACAACGACACCGTGTACGCGGTCACCAGGGCCGAGGCCCCAGTCAGTTGACCGAGCACGCCCGAGGCCACCTCGGTCGGCCTGTTGGCCCACGTGGTCGTCGCCTCCGACCACGGCTGATCGACCAGGTGCACCTGGTGGGCGTCGCCGGAGGTCGCAGTCGGGTCGCTCGAAGTCACCAGCCGCAACGACGCCGACGAGAGCACGTAGCCCTCGGGGGCGGCCGGGAGCTGGAACCTGAGGAACGACCAGATCGCCGTGTTGCTGCGTGCGGAGATCTGCGTCGATGACCCGTAGACGTTCGCGGGGTTCACCGCGGCGACCATGGTGTCCGCATCGGTGACGACCGTCTGCACCACGGGTTCGCCGACCGGGCCGGCCACGACCGCCGCGACCCCGGCTGAGGCTCCACTGACGTTTCCTGCCGCATCCGTGGCGCTCACGCGGTAGTACCAGGTGCCCTCCGGACGGCTGGGGTCGTTGTAGGAGGTGCTCGTGATCTGACCGATCCGGGACGACGCGTCGGCGGTGAACGCCGCCGTCGTGCCGCGGTAGACGGCGTACCCCGTGACGCCGACGTCGTCCGTCGAGGCCGACCAGGTCAGCGCGACGTTCGCGCCGTCGACCGAGGCCACGACACCACCCGGCACCGACGGAGCCGTCGTGTCCGGCGTCTCCGGTGCGGTGACCGTCACCGACGCCGCACCCGAGGCTCCGCTGACGTTGCCCGCCGCATCGGCCGCCGTCACCCGGTAGTACCAGGTGCCCTCCGGTCGTGCCTCGTCCACGAACGACGTACCCGTGACCTCACCGATGAGCGAGGACGCGTTGGCCGCGAAGCCCGCCGTGGTGCCCCGGTACACCGCATAGCCCGTGACGCCGACGTCGTCCGAGGACGCCGACCACGACAGCGAGACGTCCGCACCGCTCAGCGACGCCGCAACACCGGCAGGTACCGACGGAGCGGTGGCGTCAGGACCACCGAGCGGGCTGTAGGTCAAGGTGAGGCTCGGGCGACGCGAGGTGGTAGCCGTCTCGCGTGACAGGACTCGGATGTTGTCCGTGCCGGTTGCGCTCGACAGCCGGAGGGTGACCGAGTCACCCGCCGCGGACGCCAGCTCGGCCGTCGACAACGACACCGTGTAAGCGGTGCTCAGCGCGGACGCACCGGTCAGGACACCCAGCACCCCGGAGGCGACTCCGGTCGGCCTCGTGTTCCAGTTCGTCGCCTCCGACCACGGCTGATCGACGAGGTGCACCTGATGTGCATCCGCCGATGTCGCCGTCGGGTCGGTGGAGGTGACCAGCTGCAAGGTCGCTCCAGAGAGCGCGTACCCCGCAGGTGCCTCCGGCAGCTCGAACCGCAGGAACGACCAGATGGCAGTCTGTCCGCGAGCCGAGAGCTGAGTCGAGGTGCCGTACACGGTCCCCGGACTCACGGCCGCGACCATGGTGTCCGCGCTCGCCCCGACGGTCTGCACCACGGGTTCACCGGCCGGAGCCTCCACCGTGGCCGAACCCGCACCGGAGGCGCCGCTGACGTTGCCCGCGGCGTCGACCGCCGTCACCTTGTAGAACCAGGTACCCGCCGGGCGAGCCTCATCGGTGTACGAGGTCCCCGTCACCTCGGCGATCCGCGACGACGCGTTCGCCGTGAACCCTGCCGTGGTGCCGCGGTACACCGCGTACCCCGTCACGCCCACCGCGTCCGAGGAGGCAGACCAGGACAGCGCCACATCAGCGTCATCCACCGACGCGGTTGGCACACCTGGCACCGACGGAGCCGTCGTGTCCGGAGCAGGAGCCTCGACCGTGGCCGAGCCCGCAGCGGAGGCGCCGCTGACGTTGCCCGCAGCGTCCACCGCGGTCACCTTGTAGAACCAGGTACCCGCCGGACGGGCCTCATCGGTGTACGAGGTCCCCGTCACCTGAGCGATCCGCGACGAGGCGTTCGCCGTGAAGTCCGCCGTGGTGCCGCGGTACACCGCGTACCCCGTCACGCCCACCGCATCGGAGGACGCTGACCACGACAGCGCGACATCATCCGCGTCCACCGTCGCCTCCGGCACACCGGGCACGGACGGAGCCGTCGTGTCGGGAGCTGCTGCGGTGAAGTGCTGGCTCACGTCCTCGGCCGTGAGCGGGTGGTAGTAGACCGCGGTCTCGTCCAGCTGCCCGTCGAAGTAGCGCTGCGCCGCCTGGAAACCGGTGTTGGGGTAGGAGCCGATGTTGTCACCACCGACGTGCCACGTGCCCCGGTAGGTCTGGTTGCCGGTCACGGCGTTCTGACCGACGACGGCACCGTCGACGTACAGTCGCATGCCCTCCGGCCCCTGGGTCGCGACGACGTGGTGCCACTGGCCGTCGTTGTAGGCGGCGTCGGTCCGGAGGGTCTGAACCGGTCCGGAGCGGACTCCGAACCTGAGCCGGCCGGTCGTGCTCTCCATGTAGACCACGCGATCGACCGTGTTGCTGGTCCGGTCATCACCGTTGTCGCTGCGCGGCCTCCCCTGGTAGGACCCGTAGTTGACGAGCGCGCCACCGGTCGTCGACGTGGTCCGGAACCAGGTCTCGATGCTGTACTGGGTAGGCCCGTTCTCGATGAGGTCGTTCCAGATGTACTGGCTGTAGCCGCCGTCGGGCGGGGTGTCGTTGAACGTGGCGCTGCGGCTCGGGTCGCCCGCGATGGCGCCGGCGGCCGTTCGGCTCACCCCGTTCTCCGCGATCCCGTTCAACCCGACGACGGTCTCGCCGGAGCTGTCGATGACCCAGGTGCTGTTGTTGACGTCGTCGTAGCGGTAGAACAGCCGGGGATCGTCAGCCAGCACGGCGGCGGCGTACGCGGACCCGGTCGCAGACGCGGTCGCACTGACCGTTCCCGAGAGGCCGCTCTGGTTGCCGGCGGCATCGATCGCCCGAACGCGATAGCTGTAGGTGGTCCCAGGCGTCACGTTCGTGTCGACGAAGGTGAGCTGGTTGCGATACCAGTGCTGGGACTTCCCCACGCCGGTCCAGATCGGGGCAGCGCCGCCGTTGCGATAGACGGCGTACGTGATGTCCGAGTCATCCCGGTCGTAGACCGAGAGGATGTTGACCTGGATCGAACCGGCCTCGACCACGCGTGCGGCTGCCGACGGAGTCGGAGGCGCGCCCGTGTCGTTGCCGCTGAACCTGGTCAGGCTCTGCTGGTTGGCACCGTTCACGCGGGTGAACTCGCCGGAGACCCAGAGGTACTCCTGACCGTTCGACCCGGTGGCCACCTCGAGCGCACGCGGTCCGAGGTGCTCCCCGATGCCGTCGTTCAGCTCGGGCAACCACCCGAGCTGCCACTGCGTCGGGTCGTCTGCGAGCGAAGCCGTGAGATAGATGCGGCGACCGTCCGGGAACATCCCCATCGCGCCGCAGTCGTGGTAGTGGTGCGCCTTGAAGATCACGTCGTCGTGCACGAGCATCGCCTGGGTCGCGCCGGCGCAGTTGTCCCGCCACGCCTGCGAGTAGTCGCTCCAGTTGTAGGCGATGCTGCCGTCGAACCCGTTGTAGCCCTCGTTGCCGACGTAGAAGCGCACGCCGTCGGAGACCAGCGTCTTGGTGCGGGAGGTGTTGCCGACGGTGTTGGCGGGCCATCCCCGGACGAGCGAGCCGTCATCGGTGTCCACGACCGCGAAGCTGTGCGTCGCGGTGCCGTTCACGGTGAAGAAGTCGCCGCCGATGACCAGGCGATCTCCCTCGGGGGACAGCACCATGGCGGTGCCCTGCGCGTTCTTGTCCGGGACGACCGTCTGCGAGTACGCGTCCTGGGTGGCGCCGTAGGCGTTGGCGACGAACGGCTGGAGCGCACCGGCCCGGTTGAGCTTGGCGAAGCTGCGACGCTGCTGGCCGCCGATGGTCTGGAACCGCCCGCCGATGTAGACCGCGTCGTCCGCGACGGCGATCGACTGGACGGTCGAGGAGATCGACGGCGCACGGAACGCTGTCACCGTGCAGGAGACGACGTCGATCTCAGCGAGTCGAGCCCGGGACACGCCACCGATGCCTGTGAACACCCCGCCGACGAAGACGGTGTCACCATCCGGCGACGCCGCGACCGCGTAGGCGATCGCAGTGCCGGCGCTGTAGGTGAGCGGGAGCTGACAGGTCGTGGGAGTCCCGGTGGCGGCGTCGAGGATCGCCACGCCGGCGACGTTCCGCGCCGTGCCGGACTGACCGGCACCGGGCCTGATCTGGGTGAACGAGCCGCCGACGACCACGCGGCCGTTCGACTCAGCCATCCCCCACACGACACCGTTGGTCTGCCACGTCGCCTCGGCATCCGCACTGAACGGCAGGTCTGGCGACAGCGCAGACGCGGGGGTCGCAGGAAGCGTCACCAGCAGCCCAAGCGACATTGCCAGGACTCCCAGCAAGCCAACGATTCGGTTACGCATGACGCCTCGATTCGAGTTTCAGTCCACCTTGACTGTGAAGAAGGGGTTGTCCGCGCCGTTGTCGCTCGGCGTCGCACGGATGGCCGCGACTGCGGCCGGGCCGTTCACTCAGGCGGATTCGCCCAGCGTCGCGTACATGAAGGCACGCAACGTGCTGGACGAGGTCCGCTCGGTGTAGGGGAAGTAGACGACGCGTGCGCCGACCTCGCTCATCTCCTGCTCCAGCAGGACACCCTTCACGGTGTCCTTCCAGTCGTCGCCCTTGAAGATGACGTCGAAGGGGTTCTCCCGGTAAGCAGCTCGCTTGTCCTGCGACCGGTCCGGGACCGCCTGGTCGACGATCCGGAGGCTGGCGACGATGTCGAGACGCTCCTCGAAGGGGATGACCGGCGCCCGGCCCTTCATGGCCATCAGCGACTCGTCCGTGGCCACCCCCACGATCAGGCGGTCGCAGCGCTCGCGTGCCGCACGGAGGATGTTGAGGTGGCCGATGTGGAACAGGTCGAAGCCGCCTGGGACGTAACCGACAGTCATGGTGATCCTTCGAGATTCGGTCGAGCAAGGGCGTGATCCAAGCGGCTCGCCCACGGGCGGGGGCACGACGGCGTCGGGGGGGTGCCGTCGTGCCCCCTCCCCTGGGCGAGCAGCTGGTTGCGCATCAGTAGGCTCCGCGGGCTCCGAAGACCGCGCGAACGGTCCTCGACAGGATCTGCAGGTCCCGCAGCAGCGAGAAGTTGTCGACGTACCGCAGGTCGAGGCGGACCGACTCCTCCCAGCTGAGGTCGGAGCGGCCGCTCACCTGCCAGAGGCCGGTGACGCCCGGCTTCACGTGCAGCCGGTGCACCGCCATCGCGTCGTACGTGGCGACCTCGCTCGGCAGCGGCGGCCGCGGCCCGACCAGCGACATGTCGCCCCGCAGCACGTTCCACAGCTGAGGCAGCTCGTCGATCGAGAACCGGCGCAGCACGCGACCCACCGGAGTGATGCGCGGGTCGGCAACCATCTTGAACTGCGCGCCGTCACCCTTGTTGCCCTCGTCCGCGAGGTCTGCCTTGAGCACCTCGGCATCGGCGACCATCGACCGGAGCTTGAGCATCGTGAACGGACGACCGTCCACGCCGACCCGGACCTGGCGGAAGATCGCCTTGCCCGGCGACGTGGCGCGCACCAGCACAGCGGCGACACCGATGATCGGACCGGCGACCAGGAGCATCAGGAAGGCGAGGGTCCGATCCATCACGTTCTTGACGACCAGCTGCGGCCGGGTGGGCCCGCTCGTCACCGTGAGCAGCGGGAGGGCCGAGACCGCACGGAGCGAGACCCGGTCCGACAGCACCTCGTTCAGGTTCGGCGCGACCAGGATCTCGGTCTCGAAGGCCTCGATCGCCCACCGGAACCGGCGCAGCTCGTCGACGTCCATGGCGTTGGAGGAGATGACCACGGCGTCGATCCCGTTGTCGGCGATCAGCTCGGCCGCGTCCTTGACGCTGCCCCAGACACGCATGCCTCCCACGCGGTCACCGGTGCTCATGTCGTCAGCAGGCAGGCACACGCCCACGACGTCGAGACCATGCCGGCCGCTGTCCCGCAGGTCGCGCAGCACCGAGCTGAGCTCCGTGCTGCCGCCGAGCACCAGGGTGCGCCGGCGGAACAACCCACGGGCCCGCAGGCTCCGTGCGACCGAGCGCTGCGCCAGCCTGACCAGAGTCACCGATGCGGCGGTTGCGACCAGGCCGAGCAGTGCCGGCACCACCCGCAGCTCGGCCAGACCGACGAAGTCGACCGCGAGGACCGAGACCGTCAGTGCGACGGCGCCGTAGCCGATCGCCCGGAGCTCGTCGAGCCCGGATGCGGCGCGGCGGCTGTCGTAGCCGTGTCCCAGCCCGACGGCCAGGACGAAGACGATCCCGATCACGAGCGGGAGCAGCGCGCTGGTCGGCGAGCTCTCGGCGCCGCTCATGACCACCGTGGTGAAGCCGGTGACGAGCAGCAGGTCCAGCGCGGCGGCTGCCCAGCGGTAGACGAGGCGCTGTCCGCGCCAGCCGGCCAGTGCCCGGCGTGCGGGGGCGGCTGCGGCGCGGCTCGCGCCCAGCACTGCCTCCGCCTCGTAGGTCAGCTCGCGACCTTCGACTCGGTGCGTCACAGTCATGCGACGCTCCCTGCTGCTGCGAGAGCGCGGTCCATGGACCGCTGCATCGCCTCGTTACTGACCGACATCCCCGACGCCCAACTTCCCGACTGAATGGGGCCTGGCTCTCGGCCATACCCCCCGACTAGGAAGATCAAAGCAGCGCGGCTCAACGCCAGGAGTCGTGGCCCCAGGTGACGGGAGGATGGATAGCAGAAAGACCGAGGGTGACCATCACCCTCACCCTCACCCCCACCTCTCACCCCCGTGGGAGCCGAGCGGCCAGAAGCAGCGTGCGCCCCTCACCCCGGAGGGGCGAGAGGCGCACAGGGTGCGGGACGGGTCAGCTCAGGGCGTCCAGGAGGCGCGCAGCGACGTCGTCGACCGACCCCAGCCCGTCGACCCGGACGAGGATGCCGCGGGCGTCGTAGACGTCCACCAGCGCGGCGGTCTGCTCGCTGTAGACCTCGAGGCGGCGCCGGATCACCGACTCGGTGTCGTCCGAGCGGCCCTGCTCGGCAGCGCGCCCCAGCAGTCGCTTGACCAGCTCGTCGACATCGGCGGTGAGCTCGACGACGACATCGAGCGAGACGCCGGCGGCCTCGAGCATGCGGTCCAGCTCCCCCACCTGCGCCTCGGTGCGCGGGTAGCCGTCGAGCAGGAAGCCGGCGGTCGCGTCATCGGCCGCCAGCCGGTCGGCGACCATCGCGTTGGTGACCTCGTCCGGCACGTACTCGCCGGCGTCCATGTACCGCTGCGCCTGCTGGCCCAGCTCGGTCCGCTCGGCCACGTTGGCTCGGAAGATGTCACCCGTGGAGATCGCCGGGACGCCGAGGTGCTCGGCCAGGCGCGACGCCTGGGTCCCCTTGCCTGCTCCGGGAGGCCCCATGAGGACCAACCGCCGGGCGCTCGACGCCGTCATCGCAAGAACCCTTCGTAGTGCCGCTGCTGGAGCTGGCTGTCGATCTGCTTCACCGTCTCGAGGCCGACGCTGACCACGATGAGCACCGAGGCGCCACCGAAGGCCATCACCTGGTTGACCTCCATGAACTTGAACGCGATCGAGGGGATCATCGCCACGAACGCCAGGTACAGCGCACCGGCGGCGGTGATCCGCGAGATCACGAACTGGAGGTACTCCGCCGTCGGCCGCCCCGCCCGGATCCCGGGGATGAAGCCGCCGTAGCGCTTCATGTTGTCCGCGACCTCGTCGGGGTTGAAGGTGATCGAGGTGTAGAAGTACGCGAAGAAGATGATCAGGATGCCGTACGCCGCCAGATAGACCGTGGCGCCCGGATCGAGCAGGTTGACCGCGATCCATTGCACCCAGCCCGTGGTCTGGTCCTCCGAGAACTGCGCGGCCAGCGCCGGCAGCGCCAGCAGCGAGGACGCGAAGATCACCGGGATCACGCCGGACATGTTGATCTTGATCGGGATGTAGGTGGAGCTGCCGCCGTAGGTGCGACGCCCGACCATCCGCTTGGCGTACTGCACCGGGATGCGCCGCTGCGACTGCTCCACGAAGACGACCAGCACGATCACCAGTGCCGAGATCGCCAGGAACAGGATGACCTTGCCGATGCCGTTGTTCGACGTCGCGATCTGCTGCACGCCGCCCGGGAAGCTCGCCGCGATGGCGGTGAAGATCAGCAGCGACATGCCGTTGCCGACACCACGCTCGGTGATGAGCTCACCCAGCCACATGATCAGACCGGTGCCCGCGGTCATCGTCATGATCATGAGGAGCAGCGTCGGGATCGACTGGTTCGGGATGACCTCGGTGGCCACGGCACAGTCCGGGAACAGCTGACCCGTGCGCGCCACCGTGACGATCGTGGTGGCCTGCAGGATGGCGAGGCCGATCGTCAGGTACCTCGTGTACTGCGTCAGCACGGCCGTGCCGGACTGGCCCTCCTTGTGCAGCGCCTCGAAACGGGGAATGACCACCCGCAGCAGCTGCACGATGATGCTCGCCGTGATGTACGGCATGATGCCCAGCGCGAACACGCTCAGCTGGAGCAGCGAGCCGCCGGAGAAGAGGTTGACGAGGCTCAGGACGTCCTGCGTCGCACCGGTACCGATCGGGTCGACGCACTGCTGCACGTTCCCGTAGTCGACGCCGGGCGTCGGGATGAACGAGCCCGCGCGGAAGATCGCCATGATCGCCAACGAGAACAGAAGCTTGCGGCGCAGGTCCGGGGTGCGGAACGCGCGAACGAATGCGCCGAGCAATGATCCTCCTGCGGCGTGGTCCCAGCAGCGGGACTTGGCTGGGTGGCGATGGGGTCGGCACCGACCCTAACCCGAGAAACGGCGGGGGGCCTCGAGGAGGCCGCCCCGCCGTCGGGCTCAGATCTGGGAGGTGGTCCCACCAGCGGCGACGATCTTGTCCTTCGCCGAGGCCGAGAACGCATCGGCGGTGACGTCGAGCTTGACGCTGACGTCACCCGTGCCGAGCACCTTGACCTTGTGGCCGGCGCGCACAGCACCCTTGGACACGAGGTCCTCGACGCTGACGGTGCCGCCATCGGGGTAGAGCTCGCTCAGCTTGTCCAGGTTCACGACCTGGAACGTGACGCGGAACGGGTTCTTGAACCCGCGCAGCTTCGGCAGCCGCATGTGGAGGGGGGTCTGACCACCCTCGAAACCTGCGGGGACCTGGTAGCGAGCCTTCGTGCCCTTGGTACCGCGACCGGCGGTCTTGCCCCGCTTGCCGCCCTCACCGCGACCCACGCGGATCTTGCGGGTGTGGGCACCGGGGGCAGGACGCAGGTGGTGGACCTTCAGAGAGCTCCCACCACCCGACGGCGCCGCAGCGGTCTTCTTGGTGGTCTCCTCGGACGTGTCCTTGGTAGCCATGTCAGTCCTCGACTTCCTCGACGGCGACGAGGTGCGCCACCGTGTTGACCATCCCACGGAACTCGGGACGGTCCTCGATCACGACAGTCTGACCGACGCGCTTGAGACCGAGCGAGCGCAGCGAGGCGCGCTGGTTCTGCTTGCCGCCGATGCCCGACTTCGTCTGGGTCACCTTGAGCTGGGTCATGACGCCACAGCCTCCTTCTCAGCCTTGGCCGCCCGGCCGGCGGCCTGCGCCCGGAGCAGCGCCGCCGGAGCGACGTCCTCCAGCGCGAGACCACGACGAGCGGCGACCGCCTCCGGCTGCTCCAGGTTGCGGAGCGCCTGAGCGGTGGCGTGGACGATGTTGATCGCGTTGGTCGAGCCGAGCGACTTGCTCAGCACGTCGTGGATCCCGGCGCAGTCCAGGACGGCGCGCACCGGGCCACCGGCGATAACTCCGGTACCGGGGCTGGCGGGGCGCAGGAACACCACGCCGGCCGCTGCCTCACCCAGGACGGGGTGCGGGATCGTGTTCTGGATACGGGGCACCTTGAAGAAGTTCTTCTTGGCCTCCTCGACACCCTTGGCGATCGCCGCGGGCACCTCCTTGGCCTTGCCGTAGCCCACGCCGACCGTGCCGTCGCCGTCGCCGACGACGACCAGCGCCGTGAAGCTGAAGCGTCGACCACCCTTGACGACCTTGGACACGCGGTTGATCGTCACGACGCGCTCGACGTAGTTGCTCGCCGGAGCCTCGTCACGACGACGGTCGCCGCCACGCCCGCCGCGCCGGTCGTTGCGGTCGCCGGAGCGCTCGTTGCGGTCGCCGCCGCCGGCGGTGCCGGTGCTCGGGCCGCCGGTGCGGCCTCCACGCTGCGGAGCAGCCATCATGCGTTCCTTTGCTCGTTGACGTTCTTCGAGATGCTCACAGGGCGAGGCCCTTCTCGCGAGCACCGTCGGCCACAGCAGCCACACGACCGTGGTAGGCGTTGCCGCCCCGGTCGAAGACAGCGGCGGTCACGCCGGCCTTGACGGCCCGCTCCGCGACCAGCTCGCCGACGCGGCGTGCCTTGTCGGTCTTGACACCCTCGACCGAACGGATGTCGGCCTCCAGGGTCGAGGCCGATGCGACCGTCGTGCCGGTGGTGTCGTCCACCAGCTGCGCGACCATGTGGCGCGAGCTGCGGTTGACGACCAAGCGGGGACGCTCCGGCGTGCCGGTGATCCGCTTGCGCAGCCGCAGGTGTCGACGCGCACGCGCGGTGCGACGTCCTCCGTTGGTACGGACGCCCTTGATACCAGCCATGGCTACTTACCAGCCTTTCCGACCTTGCGGCGGACCTGCTCGCCCGCGTACCGCACGCCCTTGCCCTTGTAGGGCTCGGGCTTGCGGATCTTCCTGATGTTCGCGGCGACCTCACCGACCTGCTGCTTGTCGATGCCGGCCACGGAGAACTTGGTGGGGCTCTCCACGGTGAAGGAGATGCCCTCGGGGGCGGCGACGACGACCGGGTGCGAGAAACCGAGCGCGAACTCCAGGGAGTCACCCTTGGAGACGACGCGGTAACCGGTACCGACGATCTCGAGCTTCTTCACGTAGCCCTCGGTCACGCCGGTGACGAGGTTCGCCAGCAGCGTGCGGGTCAGACCGTGGAGCGAGCGGGACTCCCGCTCGTCGTTCGGACGCGTCACCACCAGGGCGCCTTCGTCTCCGAAGTCGACCACGATGGGCGCGGGGATGGTGTGGGACAGGGTCCCCTTGGGGCCCTTGACCGTGACGGCGGCGCCGTCGATCGTGACGTCCACGCCGGAGGGCACGGTCACCGGGATCTTGCCGATGCGCGACATATCTGCCTCCCTTACCAGACGTAGGCGAGGACTTCCCCACCCACGCCCTTCTTGGTCGCCTGCCGGTCAGTCAGCAGACCGGAGGACGTGGACAGGATCGCCACGCCGAGGCCGCCGAGCACCTTGGGCAGGTTGGTGGACTTTGCGTACACGCGCAGACCGGGCTTGGAGATCCGCCGCACCCCCGCGAGCGAGCGCTCACGGTTCGGCCCGAACTTGAGGTTCAGGGTCAGCGTCTTTCCCACCTCGGCGTCAGCGACCGTCCAGGAGGCGATGTAGCCCTCCGCCTGGAGGATCTCCGCGATGTGCGACTTCAACTTGGAGAACGGCATCGACACCGTCTCGTGGTACGCCGAGTTCGCGTTGCGCAAGCGCGTCAACATGTCGGCGATCGGGTCTGTCATTGTCATCGGGCCTCAGCCCTTCCTCGTCGGGGTTTCCACTCGGCACCGCATCGCGGTGTCCTTCGCGGACCTACGACGTCGATTTACCAGCTGCTCTTGGTCACGCCCGGGAGCTCGCCCGCAAGGGCCATCTCCCGCAGGCACACTCGGCACAGGCCGAACTTGCGGTACACCGCGTGCGGACGTCCGCACCGGTTGCACCGGGTGTAGGCGCGCACCCCGAACTTGGGCTTGCGGTTCGCCTTCTGGATCAGCGCGGTCTTGGCCATGTCAGTTCTCCTTGAAGGGGAAGCCGAGACGGCGGAGCAGCGAGCGGCCCTCGTCGTCGGTGGTGGCCGTGGTCACGACGGTGATGTCCATGCCGCGGACCCGGTCGATGCTGTCCTGGTCGATCTCGTGGAACATCGACTGCTCGTTGAGGCCGAAGGTGTAGTTGCCGTTGCCGTCGAACTGCTTGGGCGACAGGCCGCGGAAGTCACGGATGCGGGGCAGCGCGAAGCTGAGCAGCCGGTCCAGGAACTCCCACATGTGGTCGCCGCGCAGCGTCACGTGCGTGCCGATCGGCTGCCCCTCACGGAGCTTGAACTGCGCGATCGACTTGCGCGCCTTGGTGACGACGGGCTTTTGGCCGCTGATCAGCGTGAGGTCACGAACCGCGCCCTCGATCAGCTTCGAGTCCCGAGCCGCGTCACCGACACCCATGTTGACGACGACCTTGACGAGGCCGGCGACCTGGTGGGGGTTGGTGTGACCGAACTCCTCCCGCAGGGCAGGAGCGATCGTCTCGCGGTAGACCGACTTCAGGCGCGGCGCGATCTTGGGCGCGCGCTCGGTCTCGTTGATCTCGGTGGTGGTCATCAGATGTCCTTACCGGAGCGCCGGGCCACACGGACCCGCTGGGTCTTAGTGCGACCGTCGCGCTCGACCTGCTCGGAGCGGTAGCCGACCCGGGTACCGCGCTTGGTCTCGGCGTCGACGAGCATGACGTTGCTGACGTGGATCGGGGCCTCGACGGTCTCGATGCCGCCGGTGCGGGTGCCGCGCTGGCTCTGCGCCACCTTGGTGTGACGCTTCACGCGCTGCACGCCCTCGACGACCAGACGGTTGTCCTCGCGGACCTCCAGGACGCGGCCCTGCTGGCCCTTGTCACGGCCGGCGATGACGACGACGAGGTCGCCCTTCTTGATCTTGGCCATGGCTCAGAGCACCTCCGGTGCCAGCGAGACGATGCGCATGAACCGCTTGTCGCGCAGCTCGCGGCCCACGGGGCCGAAGATGCGCGTGCCGCGCGGCTCGCCGTCAGCCTTGAGGATGACGGCTGCGTTCTCGTCGAAACGGATGTAGGAACCGTCGGGACGGCGGCGCTCCTTGCTGGTGCGCACGACGACGGCCTTGACGACGTCGCCCTTCTTGACGTTGCCGCCAGGGATTGCGTCCTTGACGGTGGCGACAATCGTGTCGCCGATGCCGGCGTAGCGACGGCCAGAGCCGCCGAGCACACGGATGCAGAGAATCTCCTTGGCACCCGTGTTGTCGGCGACCTTGAGTCGCGACTCCTGCTGAATCATGTCTTCACTCCTTGTCGTGCCGGTTCTCGTGCTCTCGCACGAGCCTTGCCGAACGGTGTTGGTCTATGGGCCCGCGCGGGGCTTACTTGGCCTTCTCGAGGATCTCCACGACGCGCCACCGCTTGGTCGCGGACAGCGGGCGGGTCTCCTGGATCAGGACGAGGTCACCGACGCCGACCTCGTTGGCCTCGTCGTGCGCCTTGACGCGCGAGTTGCGGCGCAGCACCTTGCCGTACAGGGCGTGCTTGACGCGGTCCTGCACCTCGACGACGACCGTCTTGTCCATCTTGTCGCTCACGACGTAGCCGCGGCGGACCTTGCGGTCGGGCCGCTGCGAGGCCGTGGCCACGCTGTCGGTGCTCTCAACAGTGTTGCTTGCCATGTTGTCCTCGCTCACTTCGCGTCCACGGTCGGCGCGGTGCGGATGCCGAGCTCACGCTCGCGCAGGATCGTGTAGATGCGCGCGATGTCGCGGCGCACCGCCTTGAGCCGGCCGTGGTCCTCCAGCTGCCCGGTGGCAGAGGAGAAACGCAGGTTGAACAGCTCGTTCTTGGTCTTCTTGAGCTCCGCCATCAGCAGCTCCGACGTCATGCCGTCGAGCTCGGAGACAGCAAGCTCCTGGGAACCGATCGCCATCTCTCACTCACCACCTTCGCGGCTCACGAACCGCGTCTTCATCGGGAGCTTGTGCTGCGCGCGGCGCATGGCCTCGCGAGCAAGCTCTTCATCGACACCGGCCAGCTCGAACATGACCCGGCCGGGCTTGACGTTGGCGATCCACCACTCGGGTGAACCCTTGCCGGAACCCATGCGGGTCTCAGCCGGCTTCTTGGTGAGCGGGCGGTCCGGGAAGATGTTGATCCAGACCTTTCCGCCACGCTTGATGTGACGGGTCATCGCGATACGCGCGGCCTCGATCTGCCGGTTGGTGACGTAGGCGGGCTCGATGGCCTGGATGCCGTAGTCGCCGAAGGAGATCGTGGTGCCGCCCGATGCCTGACCGGTGCGCTTCGGGTGGTGCTGCTTGCGGTGCTTGGTCCGCCGGGGGATGAGCATGGCTCAGGCCTCCGTCTCTGACGTCGGGGCAGCGGTCACTGCCGGGGCGGACGCCGTGACGACGTCCTCTGCCGGAGCGGACTCCTGCGCAGCTGCGGGAGCGGCGTCCTCGCGACGAGGGCCGCGCGCACCGCCGGCTCCGCCACGCTCGCCACGGTCGTTGCGGCGCTGACGCGGAGCGGCAGTCGCCTGCTGCTGCGCGTACTCGCGCTCGGTCATGTCGCCCTTGTAGACCCAGACCTTCACGCCGATGCGGCCGAAGGTGGTGCGGGCCTCGAAGAAGCCGTAGTCGATGTTCGCGCGGAGCGTGTGCAGCGGCACCCGACCCTCGCGGTAGAACTCCTGGCGGCTCATCTCCGCGCCACCGAGGCGGCCGGCGACCTGCACCTTGATGCCCTTGGCACCGGCGCGCTGAGCCGACTGGATGCCCTTGCGCATCGCACGACGGAACGAGACGCGCGAGGCGAGCTGCTCGGCGATGCCCTGCGCGACCAGCTGGGCGTCGACCTCAGGGTTCTTGACCTCGAGGATGTTGAGCTGCACCTGCTTGCCGGTGAGCTTCTCCAGCTCACCGCGCAGGCGGTCGGCCTCGGCGCCGCGGCGCCCGATGACGATGCCCGGGCGGGCGGTGTGCAGGTCGATGCGGACGCGGTCACGCGTGCGCTCGATCTCGACCTTCGCGATGCCCGCGCGCTCGAGGCCCGTGGACATGAGCTTGCGGATCTGCACGTCCTCGTTCACGTAGTCGCGGTATCGCTGCCCGACCTTGGTGCTGTCGGCGAACCACCGCGTGCGGTGGTCGGTCGTGATACCGAGGCGGTAACCGTGCGGGTTGACTTTCTGACCCATGGTCAGCGACCCCCTTCAGAGATCTTGCCACTGGCATCGGCCACGATCACGGTGATGTGGCTGGTGCGCTTGAGAATCTGGCTCGCACGACCCTGCGCACGAGGACGGAACCGCTTGAGGGTCGGCCCCTCGTCGACGAACGCCTCAGCGATGACGAGGTCGCCCTCGTCGAACCGCTCCGAGGCCTGGTCCGCCTTCACGCGTGCGTTAGCGATCGCGCTCTCCACCAGCTTGCGGACCGGCTCAGCGGCCGCCTGCGGAGCGAACCGCAGCTGCGTGATCACGTCGGACGCACCCTTGCCCCGGATCGTGTCAACCACGCGCCGGGCCTTCTGGGGCGTCACACGCACGAACCGCGCCTGCGCCTTGGCTTCCATCGTGTGTCCTTACTTGTCTGTTCGACGTCTACGTATCGGTCGGTACGGCAGCCGCGTCAGCGGCGCCGCGCCTTCCGGTCGTCCTTCTCGTGCCCGCGGAAGGTGCGGGTGGGGGCGAACTCGCCCAGCTTGTGGCCCACCATCGCCTCGGTGACGAACACCGGGACGTGCTTGCGGCCGTCGTGCACCGCAAAGGTGTGCCCCAGGAAGTCGGGGGTGATGACCGACCGGCGGGACCAGGTCTTGATGACGGTCTTGGTGCCCTTCTCGTTCTGAACGTCCACCTTCTTCTGCAGGTGGCCGTCGACGAAGGGGCCCTTCTTCAGGCTGCGAGGCATGTCTGGGCTGCTCCTTAGCGCTTCTTGCGGCGACGGCGGACGATCAGCTTGTCGCTCGGCTTGTTGGGACGGCGGGTGCGGCCCTCGGCCTGACCCCAGGGGCTCACCGGGTGGCGACCACCGGAGGTCTTGCCCTCACCACCACCGTGCGGGTGGTCGACAGGGTTCATCGCGACACCACGGACGGTCGGGCGCTTGCCCTTCCACCGCATGCGGCCGGCCTTGCCCCAGTTGATGTTGCTCTGCTCGGCGTTGCCGACCTCACCGATCGTGGCGCGGCACCGGGCGTCCACGTTGCGGATCTCGCCCGAGGGCATCCGCAGCTGGGCGTAGGGGCCGTCCTTGGCGACGAGCTGCACGGACGCACCGGCCGAACGGGCGATCTTCGCGCCGCCACCGGGCCGGAGCTCGATCGCGTGGATGACCGTACCGGTCGGGATGTTGCGCAGCGGCAGGTTGTTGCCGGGCTTGATGTCGGCGTTCGCGCCGGCCTCGACCCGGTCCCCCTGCTTGAGGCGGTTCGGCGCGATGATGTAGCGCTTCTCGCCGTCGGCGTAGTGCAGCAGCGCGATGCGCGCCGTGCGGTTGGGGTCGTACTCGATGTGCGCGACGGTCGCGGGGACGCCGTCCTTGTCGTGACGACGGAAGTCGATCAGCCGGTAGGCGCGCTTGTGACCACCGCCGATGTGACGGGCGGTGATGCGACCTGCGCTGTTGCGGCCACCGGACTTCGGGAGCGGTCGAACCAGCGACTTCTCCGGCGTCGACCGGGTGATCTCGACGAAGTCGGCGACGGAGCTGCCGCGGCGGCCCGGCGTCGTCGGCTTGTACTTACGGATGCCCATTGATCTGTTCCTCTACCTCTCGCGCAGCCCGGCTCAGCCGGCTCCGCCGAAGATGTCGATGGTGCCCTCGCGCAGCGTCACGATGGCGCGCTTGGTGTCCTTACGACGGCCGAGGCCGAAGCGGGTGCGACGAGCCTTGCCCTTGCGGTTGATCGTGTTCACCGACGCGACCTTGACGCCCGAGAAGATCTGCTCGATCGCGAGCTTGATCTCGGTCTTGTT
Source organism: Pseudactinotalea suaedae (assembly GCF_009733815.1). Lineage (GTDB taxonomy): Bacteria > Actinomycetota > Actinomycetes > Actinomycetales > Beutenbergiaceae > Pseudactinotalea > Pseudactinotalea suaedae. The sequence continues at coordinate 125,680 of NZ_WNXY01000005.1, read as the reverse complement.
GGCGCTGGGGTCGACCAGGAAGGTGTACTTGCCCTCATCGAGGAGGTTGTAGCTCTTCTCGGAGACGACCGGCGCGACGATGACGTCGTGCGGGTGCTTGATGGTGCTCACTTGGCGTCCTCCTCGGCGACCTCGGCGGAGCTGGCCGACGCGGTCACGGAACGGCCGGTGGCCGGCCCCGCGACGAACGTCTCGAGCGCGTCCGAGGTGAACACGACGTCGTCGGAGACGAGCACGTCGTAGGTGTTGAGCTGGTCCGGGTGCAGCAGGTGCACGCTCGGGACGTTGCGCAGGCTCTTCCAGGTGATCTCATCGCCTCGCGAGACGACGACGAGCACGTGGCGCGAGGTGGCCAGTGCCGAGAGCGTCGCGAGTGCGTCCGCCGTCGAAGGAGCCTCGTTCTGGACGAAGGAGGCCACGACGTGCACCTTGCCGCCGCGTGCGCGGTCGGACAGGGCGCCGCGGAGCGCAGCGGCCTTCATCTTCTTGGGGGTCCGCTGGCTGTAGTCGCGCGGGACCGGTCCGTGGACGACGCCACCGCCGGCGAACTGCGGCGCACGGGTCGAGCCCTGACGGGCGCGGCCGGTGCCCTTCTGGCGGTAGGGCTTCTTGCCACCACCGCGGACCTCGCCGCGGTTCTTGGTCTTGTGCGTCCCCTGGCGCGCCGCAGCGAGCTGCGCGACGACGACCTGGTGGATCAGCGGGACGTTCGCCTGGACGTCGAAGATCTCAGCAGGCAGATCGACGGTGCCGGACTTGCTGCCCTTGGCGTCGAGGATGTCGACGGCGGTCATCGCTGGGCCCCCTTGGAAGCGGTCTTGACCACGACGATGCCGCCACGCGGGCCGGGCACCGGGCCGACGACGAGGAGGTAGCCCTTCTCGAGGTCGACGCTGTGGATCGTGAGGTTCTGGGTGGTCTGGCGGTCGTGGCCCATGCGGCCGGCCATCCGCAGACCCTTGAACACGCGCGACGGCGTCGAGGCGCCACCGATCGAGCCGGGCTTGCGGTGGTTGCGGTGCGCACCGTGGGAGGCGCCGACACCGTGGAAGCCGTGGCGCTTCATGACACCGGCGGTGCCCTTGCCCTTGGTGGTGCCGACGACGTCGACGACCGCTCCGGCCTCGAACAGCTCCGCGGTCAGCTCCTGGCCGACGCTGTACTCAGCGGCGTCCGAGGTGCGCACCTCGGCGAGGTGGCGACGCGGGGTGATGCCGGCGGCGTCGAACCGGGCGCGCAGCGGCTGCGTGAGCTTGCGCGGGTCGATCTGGCCGTAGGCGAGCTGGACCGAGCTGTAGCCGTCGGTCTCCGGGGACTTGACCTGGGTGACGACGTTGCTGCCGACCTCGATCACCGTGACGGGACGAAGCCGACCGGCCTCGTCCCACACCTGGGTCATGCCGAGCTTGGTGCCCAGCAGCGCCTTGACGGCGCGCTCGGACGTGGTAGTTGAAGTCATGAGACGAACCTCTACAGCTTGATCTCGATGTTGACGTCAGCCGGCAGGTCGAGACGCATGAGCGAGTCCACGGCCTTCGGCGTCGGGTCGATGATGTCGATCAGCCGCTTGTGGGTCCGCATCTCGAAGTGATCGCGGCTGTCCTTGTACTTGTGCGGCGAACGAATGACGCAAAACACGTTCTTCTCCGTCGGCAACGGCACCGGGCCCACGACCGTCGCACCAGCGCGAGTCACCGTGTCGACGATCTTGCGCGCCGAGCTGTCGATGACCTCGTGGTCGTAGGACTTGAGCCGGATGCGGATCTTCTGTCCCGCCATGGCGTCGTATGTGTCTCTCTCTTCGTACCGCTCCGACCGACCCCCGCGCTCGGGCGTGTCGCGCTTGGTTCTCATACTGCTGCGCGGCACATCCGTGCCTCTCGCCCTGTGCTTGCGCACCTGCGAGGGTGGTCGGGATGGACTGTGGTGGTTCGCTGTCTGGCCTCGGCTACCAACCTGTGGCGTGCCGTGCCAGTCCAGCAGACCGGCGGTTGCTCTCGCTCCCAGGCGGCTCCATCGCGGACTCGCTTCCGAGCCGCACGAAACCCCACCTCTGGACGAGGCAACCGGACTAGTTTGCCACACCATCCGCCCGATCCCAAGTCGGGTGCCGAACCTGCCCCTGTGACTCCGCCCACCCGGGCCGCTGGCCCTCACCCTGCCACCCACCTGCGCCCCGCCTGGAGCCGTCATCGGGCTGCCACGCGCTGCCCACATCGGCCGAGGTAGCACGCTCCAGCCGAGGTAGCACTGCGCACGGTGCTACCTCGGCTGGACCGTGCTACCTGGCGCCGAGTCGCGGTCGTGTCCGCTCGGCTCAGGGCTCGGCTTGGTTCGGCAGCTGCGGTTGTCCACAGGCCGGTCCTGATGCGCGCGTGTCCACAGCACCCCGGTTCGGAACCCCCGGCGGCCGCGCCTTCCGGTGGAGACTGCGCCGATGCGTCCGCCGAACCTGCCGCACGTCCTGACCGCCCAGGAGTACGGCTACCAAGCGCTGCGAGAGCTGGCGCGTACCGGCGAGATCGAGCGCGTACGCCGTGGGGCATACGCGCCACCTGGGCCGGCCACGCCCGTGTGGCAACGGGCTCGCCAACAGAACCTGGCCAGGTGCGTCGCCGTGAGCAAGCGGCTCACCGGTCTGTACGCGTTCAGCCACGCGACGGCCGCCAACCTCTTCGGCTGGGAGTGCCCGGTCGATCCGGGCACCGTGGAGATCGTCCAGATCCCCAAGCCGAGCAGCGCCCGCCAGAGCGACATCCGCAGGCATGCACGGCCCGCACTGACACCGTCGGACATCGTCGAGGTGGCAGGGCTCCCCGTTGTGCGCGAGGACACGACGATCATCGACTGCGCACGCAGTCTGTCCCCGATGAACGCGCTCATCACCGTCGACTCAGCGCTCAAGGCTCTCGCGCACGTCGACAAGTTCCGCCGAGAGGATTCACTCGCCCGACAGGCCGTGCTGCTCGATCACCTCACGGCACTTCTGCAAGGCATCGGGCCCGGGCGCAACGTCGTTCGAGCGAGGGAGGTTCTGACATACGCGAACGGGCTCGCCGGCTCAGCACGGGAATCACAGCTGCGTTGGCTCGCGCTGTCGATCGGGCTCCCCGAACCGGTTCTCGAGTGGGAGCAGTCCATCGACGGAGCCACCTACTTCAGCGATCTGGCGTGGTTGAAGTCCGCCGAGGACTGGTCCAGCCGTGCCGTCACGTTCGAGTACGACGGCGTCGACAAGTATGGCAACGAGCCGCAGAGCATCGTCCGGGCGATCGCCGCAGAGAAGGTCCGGGAAGACGCCATCGCGAGCACCGGCGTCGCGGTACATCGAGTGATGAAGGATCGGCTCAAGGACCGCCGGGCCGCGGCGATGTGGATGTTGTCGAAGTTCCCGCCATCCACGCGGGTGGCGCTCACGCCGCGGCCACTGCTGCAGGGACCGACCATCCTTCTCCCGCGCACAACCTCGAGGTAGCACTCCTTGCCCCAGGTAGCACTGTGCCAGGTACTACCTCGGCTGGAACGTACTACCTGGCCGTGCGCACAGCCGGAGTGGGCGGCGCGACCGGGGTGGGCGGCGCGGTGTCAGCCGTGCAGCCGCGGATCCTGGGTGGGGTCGGTGTACGGGGGTGGGCAGCCCTCGTCGACCGCCTCGGGCACCAGCTCGTAGTGCCATGCCTCGTTGCCGTAGATCTGGCAGAGCCCGTAGCCCTCCCCGTGCTGCTGCATCCAGGAGATGGCGTCGTAGGGACCGATGTCGACGGCGTCCCCCGACACGTGCGCCGACGTCTCCGCCGTGGCGACCCAGCGGGCGGCCTCCGCGGCGGATCCGTGCTCCACGATTGCCTCGCGCAGCAGCTGGTCCTGGTACTCCGCGGACCGCCACCCGCTGGTGACGTGCACCGCGACCCCGTCGGCGCCCGCGTCCGCGGCAGCGAGCCGAAGCGCCTCGAGAAGGTCGGGGGCCAGCCGCGCGACCCCGGGATAGGAGTCGTCGCGCACGGACACGCCTGCGGGCAGCACGCCGTCGGAGGTGTCGATGATCCCGTCGGCGGTCGCGGTGGTCGTGGTGGTGGCACCCTCGCCGCCGGGGTCGCGGTCGTGCATCGGCGACGCCGCCTGGCAGCCCGCCAACCCGATGGCCGCCGCTGCGGTCGCGAGGCCGATGACGGCGGCCCACCTCGATCTGTCGCGAGCTCGCGTGGACGATGCGGTGGTTCTCTCCATGCGTCCATGGCACACGCGAGGGTGTTGCCGGACCGTACGCGGTTCTCGATACGCCGCCGATATACGCCGCCTCGTAGGATCTCGCAGCATGCGGGTGCTGGTGGTCGAGGACGAGCCGTTCCTGGCCGAGGCCATCCGCGACGGGCTGCGCCTGGAGGCGATCGCCGCCGACACCGCCGGCGACGGCGACTCGGCCCTGGAGCTGCTGGCCCTCAACCGCTACGACGTCGCCGTGCTGGACCGCGACATCCCGGGGCCCTCCGGGGACGAGGTCGCGGCGAGCATCGTCGCGTCCGGGAGCGGCACCCCGATCCTCATGCTCACGGCCGCTGACCGGCTGGACGACAAGGCCACCGGCTTCGGCCTCGGCGCCGACGACTACCTCACCAAGCCGTTCGCCATGCAGGAGCTCGTGCTCAGGCTCCGTGCGCTCGACCGCAGGAGCACGCACGCCCGACCACCCGTGCGCGAGATCGCCGGGCTGCGGGTGGACCCGTTCCGGCGCGAGGTCTACCGGGACGGCCGTTACGTGGCTCTGACGAGGAAGCAGTTCGCCGTGCTCGAGGTGCTGGTCGCTGCCGAGGGCGGGGTCGTCAGCGCCGAGGCGCTGCTGGAGCGCGCGTGGGACGAGAACGCCGACCCGTTCACGAACGCCGTGCGGATCACCGTCTCCGCGCTGCGGAAGCGGCTCGGTGAGCCGTGGGTCATCGCGACGGTTCCCGGCGTGGGCTACCGCATCGAGGAACCGGTGGCCGGGCGCAGGGGTGGCTAGGGCGCCCGGTCTCAGCGTGCGGGGAAAGCTCACGCTGAGCTACGCGGGATTCGTCACGCTGACCGGCGCGCTGCTGCTCGCGGTCGTGTGGCTGTTCCTGCTCCGGTACGTGCCCGACGGTCCGATCAACACCAGGGGCCCCTTCGTGCCCAACCGCTCCGACCTCGTCGACGCGTTCCTTCCGCGAGCGAGCGTCGCCATGGGATGCCTGCTGCTCGGAGGCCTGCTCGGCGGCTGGGTCCTCGCCGGGCGGATGCTCGCGCCGCTCACCCGGATCACCGCGGCCACCCGCCTGGCGGCGACCGGGTCGCTCAGCCACCGGATCCGGCTGCCCGGCCCCCAGGACGAGTTCCGCGAGCTCGCCGACGTCTTCGACTCGATGCTGGGCCGCCTCGAGGCCCAGGTGGCCGAGCAGCAGCGCTTCGCCGCCAACGCCTCGCACGAGCTCCGCACCCCGCTCGCCATCACGCAGGCGATGCTGGAGGTCGCCCGGACCGACCCCGACCGGGACGTGGAGGTGCTCGTCGAACGCCTCCACGCGGTCAACGCCCGCGCCATCGCGCTCACCGAGGCGTTGCTGCTGCTCAGCCGGACCGACGGCAAGCCCGTCGAACGGGAGCCCCTCGACCTCTCCCTGGTCGCCGAGGAAGCGGTGGAGCTGCTGCTGCCGCTGGCGGAGCGGCGCGGGATCACCATCGAGGCCTCGGGCGAGCTCGCCGCGACCACCGGGTCCCGCTCGCTCCTGCTCCAGCTCACGACGAACCTCGTGCACAACGCGATCGTGCACAACCTCCCCGGCCGCGGCACGGTGTGGGTGACGGTGGCGCGCTACGCGCAGTCGGCGGTCCTTACGGTCGCCAACACGGGCGAGGTGCTCGACCCCCGGCGCCTGTCGACGTTGACCGAGCCGTTCCAGCGTGGCTCCGAGCGCGTCCGCGACGACGCCGCAGCCGGCGTCGGCCTGGGTCTGGCGATCGTCTCGAGCATCACCCGGGCCCACGGCGGCACGCTCACCCTGGACGCTCGGGTGGACGGCGGCATGAGCGCGAGCGTCCACCTGCCCGCCGCGGCCGCCTGAGTACGGCGAAGGGCCCGCCGACCGAGGTCGACGGGCCCTTCGCGGGGTGCCGGGCTCAGGCCCGGCGGAGATCACTTGAGGATCTTGACCACACGGCCGGAGCCGACGGTGCGACCACCCTCACGGATGGCGAAGCCGAGGCCCTCCTCCATGGCGATCGGCTGGATCAGCTCGACCGACATCTCGGTGTTGTCACCAGGCATGACCATCTCGGTGCCCTCGGGCAGCGTGATGACGCCGGTGACGTCGGTGGTGCGGAAGTAGAACTGCGGGCGGTAGTTCGAGTAGAACGGGTTGTGACGCCCACCCTCGTCCTTGGCCAGGATGTAGACCTGGGCCTCGAAGTTGGTGTGCGGCGTGATCGAACCCGGCTTCACGACGACCTGGCCGCGCTCGACCTCTTCGCGCTTGGTGCCGCGCAGGAGCAGACCGACGTTCTCGCCGGCCTCGGCGTAGTCGAGCAGCTTGCGGAACATCTCGACGCCGGTGACGGTGGTCTTGATCGCGGTGGTCTTGATACCGACGATCTCGACCTCCTCGTTCACGTTGAGCTTGCCGCGCTCGACGCGACCGGTGACGACGGTGCCACGACCGGTGATCGTGAAGACGTCCTCGATCGGCATGAGGAAGGGCTTGTCGATGTCGCGGACCGGGTCCGGGACGTTCTCGTCGACGGCCTCCATGAGGTCCTCGACCGACTTGACCCACTCCGGGTCGCCCTCGAGAGCCTTGAGGCCCGAGACGCGCACGACCGGAACGTTGTCGCCGTCGAACTCCTGGCTGGTGAGGAGCTCGCGCACCTCGACCTCGACGAGCTCGAGGATGTCCTCGTCGTCGACCATGTCGGACTTGTTCAGCGCGACCAGCAGGTAGGGGACACCGACCTGGCGGGCGAGCAGCACGTGCTCGCGGGTCTGCGCCATCGGGCCGTCGGTGGCGGCGACCACGAGGATCGCGCCGTCCATCTGAGCAGCACCGGTGATCATGTTCTTGATGTAGTCGGCGTGACCCGGCGCGTCGACGTGCGCGTAGTGGCGCTTCTCGGTCTGGTACTCGACGTGCGAGACGTTGATCGTGATACCGCGCTGACGCTCCTCAGGAGCGTTATCGACCTGGTCGAACGGGGTGAACGTGTTCAGGTCGGGGTACTTGTCCGCCAGCACCTTGGTGATGGCCGCCGTCAGCGTGGTCTTGCCGTGGTCGACGTGACCGATGGTGCCGATGTTGACGTGCGGCTTGGTCCGCTCGAACTTGGCCTTCGCCACTGTGGGTTCCTCCTGGAACTCGGGTAGGTGTTGTGTCCATCTCCCGGCGGGCTTGCCGGAGTGTGGGCCTTGTAGATCCTACGACTGGATTGATCTTGGTTGGTACGGGACGCCGTCAGCACTGGTCCGACGGCGTCCCCCGGCGGGTAGGGCGCTGGCCCTACTCGCCGCGAGTCTTCGCGACGATCTCCTCGGCGACGTTCCGGGGGACCTCCGCGTAGTTGCTGAACTGCATCGAGTACACCGCACGACCCTGGGTCCGCGACCGCAGGTCACCGATGTAGCCGAACATCTCCGACAGCGGCACCAGCGCGCGAATGACCTTGACGCCGGTCGCGTCGTCCATCGACTGGATCTGACCGCGGCGCGAGTTCACGTCGCCGATCACGTCGCCCATGTACTCCTCGGGCGTACGCACCTCGACGTCCATGATCGGCTCGAGCAGGCACGGGTCCGCGAGGCGGACGGCCTCCTTGAGCGCCATCGTGCCGGCGATCTTGAACGCCATCTCCGAGGAGTCGACCTCGTGGTAGGCGCCGTCGACGAGCGTGGCCTTGATGCCGACCATCGGGTAGCCCGCCACGACACCGCTGCCCATCGCGTCCTGGATACCTGCGTCGACGCTCGGGATGTACTCGCGCGGGATGCGCCCACCGGTGACCGCGTTCACGAACTCGTACATCTCGCCCGCCTCGGAGTCGAGGGGCTCGAGCGTGATCTGGATCTTCGCGAACTGACCGGACCCACCCGTCTGCTTCTTGTGGGTGTAGCTGTGCTTCTCCACGGTGCGGCGGATGGTCTCGCGGTAGGCGACCTGGGGCTTGCCCACGTTCGCCTCGACCTTGAACTCGCGCCGCATGCGGTCGACGAGGATGTCGAGGTGGAGCTCGCCCATGCCGGCGATCACGGTCTGACCGGTCTCGGCGTTCAGGCTGACCTGGAACGTCGGGTCCTCGTCGGACAGACGCTGGATGGCCGTGGAGAGCTTCTCCTGGTCACCCTTGGTCTTCGGCTCGATCGCGACCGAGATCACGGGCTCCGGGAACGTCATCGACTCGAGCACGACCGGCTCGTTGATGTCGCTGAGCGTGTCGCCCGTGGTGACGTCCTTGAGGCCGATGAACGCGTAGATGTGACCCGCGTGCGCCTCTTCGACAGGGTTCTCCTTGTTGGAGTGCATCTGGAACATCTTCCCGATGCGCTCCTTCTTCCCCTTGGTCGCGTTGAGGACCTGGGAACCGGAGCTCATCTTGCCGGAGTACACCCGGACGTAGAAGAGCTTGCCGAAGAAGGGGTGCGCCGCCACCTTGAACGCCAGCGCCGAGAACGGCTCGTTCTCGTCGGCGTGACGCTCGACGACCTTCTCCTCGTCCTTCGGGTCGCGCCCGTCGATCGAGGGCACGTCCAGCGGGGTCGGCAGGTAGTCGATCACGGCGTCGAGCATGGGCTGGACGCCCTTGTTCTTGAACGCCGAGCCGCACAGCACCGGGAACGCGTCGCCGGCGATCGTGAGCTTGCGGATGCCGGCCTTGATCTCCGCGACGGTCATCTCCTCGCCGCCGAGGTACTTCTCGAGAAGCTCCTCGTCGGTCTCGGCCACGGCCTCGATGAGCTCGGCGTGGTACTTCTCGGCCTTCTCGACGAGGTCCGCGGGGATCTCCTCGGTGGTCCAAGCTGCGCCCAGCTCGGTCTCGCCACGCCAGGTGAGTGCGCGCATCTCGACCAGGTCGACGACGCCCTCGAAGTCGTTCTCGGCGCCGATGGGCAGCTGGATGACCAGCGGCTTGGCCTTGAGGCGGTTGATGATCGTGTCGACGGTGAAGTAGAAGTCCGCGCCCAGCTTGTCCATCTTGTTGACGAAGCAGATGCGGGGGACGTTGTACTTGTCAGCCTGCCGCCACACGGTCTCCGACTGGGGCTCCACGCCCTCCTTGCCGTCGAAGACGGCGACCGCGCCATCGAGCACACGCAGGCTGCGCTCCACCTCGACGGTGAAGTCGACGTGCCCGGGGGTGTCGATGATGTTGATCTGGTTGTCGTTCCAGAAGCAGGTCACCGCGGCGGAGGTGATCGTGATGCCGCGTTCCTTCTCCTGCTCCATCCAGTCGGTGGTCGAGGCGCCGTCGTGGGTCTCGCCCATCTTGTAGTTGACGCCGGTGTAGAACAGGATCCGCTCGGTCGTCGTCGTCTTGCCGGCGTCGATGTGCGCCATGATGCCGATGTTGCGGACCTTGTTCAGGTCGGTCAGCACGTCCTGTGCCACGGTTGCCCTTTTCTGGTGGTGTTGAGCACGAATGAGCGGCCACGCGCGGGTCAGCGCGGCGGCCGCGGCGGACTACCAGCGGTAGTGCGCGAACGCCCGGTTGGACTCAGCCATCTTGTGGGTGTCCTCGCGGCGCTTGACAGCGGCGCCGAGGCCGTTGCTGGCGTCGAGGATCTCGTTCATGAGGCGCTCGGTCATCGTCTTCTCGCGGCGAGCGCGGGCGTAGTCGACGAGCCAGCGCAGCGCGAGCGTGGTCTGACGAGCGGTGCGAACCTCGACCGGCACCTGGTAGGTGGCGCCACCGACGCGGCGCGAGCGGACCTCGAGCGTGGGACGCACGTTCTCGAGCGCACGCTTGAGAACCGTGGCCGGCTCCTGCTGGGTCTTGCTGCGGACGCCCTCGAGCGCGTCGTAGACGATCCGCTCGGCGGTCGATTTCTTGCCGTCCATCAGCACGCGGTTGACGAGCTGGGTGACGGTGGTCGACTCGTAGACCGGGTCGATCGCGAGCGGCCGCTTCGGGGCCGGGCCCTTACGAGGCATTACTTCTTCTCCTTCTTGGCGCCGTAACGGCTGCGAGCCTGCTGGCGGCCACGAACACCCTGGGTGTCGAGCGCGCCGCGGACGATCTTGTAACGCACACCCGGCAGGTCGCGGACACGACCGCCGCGCACGAGCACGATGGAGTGCTCCTGGAGGTTGTGGCCGACACCGGGGATGTAGGCGGTGACCTCGATGCCGCTGGAGAGCTTCACGCGGGCGACCTTGCGGAGCGCCGAGTTCGGCTTCTTGGGCGTGGTGGTGAACACGCGCGTGCACACGCCGCGGCGCTGCGGGCTGCCCTTGAGGGCAGGCGTCTTGGTCTTGCCGACCTTGGCGCTGCGGCCCTTGCGGACCAGCTGCTGAATGGTGGGCACTGGGTCTCCGTCCCGTGTCTCGAGGTACTGCTCTTCGGTACCGCTACGTCTTGTCTTCTACTACCCGGCCGTTGCATGACCCCCGCGCCCGGGCGTGTCGCGCCGGCTGGCAGGACGCACCGGTCACCGCTGCGAAGCGATGGTCGGTGCGCTCGGCCGGTCGGACGACCGCCGTGCCGCTCGACCGCTGCGTCGCCCCTCAGGTGCGACGCGCGAGCCAAACTGCGCACACGCGAGAGCCCGCCTCAGCGGGCACCGTCGTCCAGGGTACAACACGGATGGGGATGCTCGGAAGCCGCCGACGGGAGCAATCCGCCCGGGGAGGCCGAGATCACAGTGATTCGCGAGCGAGACCGGGATCGACACCGACCACCCGACCCGGGTCCACACCCAGACGAGCCTCGGCGCGCTCGATGTCAGCGTACTGCTTGTCGTGCACGGTCACGATCACGCGGTCACGGCGATCGCGAGGATCTCGGTCGTGATGGCCCGATCTTCGTGATCGACGTCGGCACTCGGGGCCTTCGCGCCCATCCGTTGACGCAGCCCTCGGGGCCCGGTAAGTTCTCGCGCTTGTGTCCGTAGCCGCCCTCGCCGTGCTGACGCAGACGGGGTGGAAGCGCTGGTCGGCCTATCGCAGCGCGGCACTGGCCGGCGCTGTCACCAACACCGTCTTCGGCCTGATCAAGGCCGCGATCACGATGGGGGCGGTCGGTGCCGCGGGTGGCACCCTGGCCGGCTACGGCGCGATCGAGGGCGCCACCTACGCCTGGCTGGCGCAGGCGCTGATCGCTCCGGTCAACGTGTTCTGGTCCAACGACCTGGTGGACCGGATCCGCTCCGGCGACATCGCCGTCGACCTCTCCCGCCCCGTCGACCCGCAGCTCGCCTACCTCTGCGCCGACCTCGGTCGAGCCGCCTTCAGCCTGGTCCCGCGGGGCGCCCCGCCGCTGCTCGTCGGCGCCCTGGTGACCGGGCTGGCCCTGCCAGGTCAGCTGCTCCCCTACGTGCTGGGGATGGTGAGCGTCGTGCTGGCCGTCGTGGTCTCCTTCGCCTGCCGCTGGCTGGTCAGCCTCGCGGCCTTCTGGCTGATCGAGATGCGTGGCGCCGCGACGCTCTACCTCATGACCTCGAACATCCTCTGCGGGCTGGTCGTGCCGGTGCACTGGTTCCCGGGCTGGATGGCCGCCGTGGCGGCTGCAACACCGTTCCCCTCGATGCTGCAGGCTCCGATCGACGTGATCATGGGCCGCGTCACCGGCGTCGACGCGCTCGGGGTGGTCGGGGTCCAGATCGCGTGGGCCGCCGGGGTGCTGCTCGCCGGGCGCCTGGTGTGGACCCTCGGGACGCGCAAGCTGGTGGTGCAGGGTGGCTGACCTCTCGGCTGCAGGATCGAGGAGGCCGACGGCGGCCGGTGGCCTTCTCGGGCCGTACCGCGCCCTGGTCTCGTCGCGGCTGAGGTCGCAGCTCGCGTACCGACGCTCGTTCGCGCTCGACGTCCTCGGCTCCTTCGGTGTCGGGCTGATCGAGTTCGCCGAGGTGTACGTGATCTTCTCCTCGATCAGCGTGCTCGGCGGGCTCGACTTCGCCGGCCTCGCGCTGCTGTTCGGGCTGGCGAGCCTGAGCTTCAGCCTCGCGGACCTCCTCGTCGGCCACATCGACCGCATACCCACCTACCTGCGCACCGGCACGCTCGATGCGTTCCTGCTCCGCCCGCTGCCCGTGCTCGCGCAGCTGGTCACGAGCGACATCCAGCTGCGCAGGCTCGGCCGCAGCGCACTGGCGCTGGGGGTGCTCGTGGTCGCGCTGGTGGTCAACCCGATCGACTTCACACCGGCCGTGATCACGCTGCTGCTGATCACACCGATCGCCGGCACAGCGATCTTCTGCGGGCTCTTCGTGGTCGCGGCCGGCATCCAGTTCTGGCTGATCGAGGGCAGCGAGATGGCCAACGCGTTCACGTACGGCAGCAACTACGCCGCCACCTTCCCCACCTCGATCTTCTCGCTGCCGATGCGGGTGCTGTTCACCTTCGTGGTGCCCGCGGCGTTCACCGCCTACCTGCCGACGCTGCTGATCCTCGGTCTGCCCGGGCCTGCCTGGACTCCGGCGTGGTGGGGCTGGCTGACCCCGCTGGCAGCGCTGGCCGTCTGGGGGGTCGCGCTGCTGGCCTGGCGGGCGGGGCTTCGTCACTACACGGGAGCAGGATCATGACCACGACACCCACGGCGGGCGAGCAGATCGTGCACGCGCGCGGTCTCACCCGCGACTTCGTCGTCCGCTCCGGGGGCTGGCGGCGGACCAAGCGGGTGGTCCGCGCCGTCGTCGACCTCGATCTCGACATCGTCGCGGGTGAGGCGGTCGGCTACATCGGGGCGAACGGTGCCGGCAAGTCGACGACGATCAAGATGCTGACCGGGATCCTCTCGCCCTCCCAGGGCACGGTGCGCACGTGCGGCTACGACCCGCGCAGGTCCCGGCGCGCGCTCGCCCGCGAGATCGGCGTGGTGTTCGGGCAGCGCTCGCAGCTGTGGTGGGACCTGCCGCTGCGCGAGTCCTACCGTGTGCTCGCCGCGATCCACCGGCTCGGCCCTGGGCACCGCGAGCGCCTCGACGAGCTGATCGAGGCGCTCGACCTGGAGGCGTTCCTCGACACCCCGGTCCGGCAGCTCTCGCTCGGGCAGCGGATCCGGGGTGAGATCGCCGCTGCGTTGCTCCACTCCCCCCGCCTGCTGGTGCTGGACGAGCCCACGATCGGGCTCGACGTGCTCAGCAAGGAGCGGCTGCGCGCGTTCCTGGTGGCCGAGCGTGCCGCACACGGCACCACGCTGCTGCTGACCACGCACGACATGGACGACGTGCAGCGCCTGACCGACCGGATCGTCGTCGTCGACCGCGGCAGCGTCGCCTACGCCGGTGACCTTCCCGGGCTCGTGCGCCGGGTGGGGGCCGACCGCGTGATCGTCCTCGATCTCGAGGAGCCGACGCCTCCGCTCGCCGACCTGCCCGGCACCCGGTTGCTGGCGACCGAGCACGACGGGCTGCGCCAGCGCCTGGCGCTGCTGCCCGGCTCGACCGCCGCCGCGGTGCTCGCGGAGGTCGCCGGCCGCGCACCGCTGCGCGACCTCACGATCGAGGAACCGGACGTCGAGGACGTGGTCCGCCGCCTCTACGCCACGCAGCGAGCCGGCGGCTGAGACCGCATCCACCGGCGTCGTCGGACCGGGCGACGACCCCTCGCGCCCGCCGTCCGACGCAACCCCGACCGTTCACGCAAGCCCACTAGGTTGTGCCCCGTGACCGACTCGCCGCAGCCCGCGCTGGCACGCAGGATCGGCACCGGCGACGCCGTGGTCGTCGGGTTGAGCGCCATGATCGGCGCCGGGATCTTCTCGGTGTGGGGACCCGCGAGCGCCGCCGCGGGCGACGCGCTCCTGGTGGCGCTCGGGATCGCGGCCGTGGTCGCCCTGTGCAACGCGACGTCATCGGCCCAGCTGGCCTCCCACCACCCGGCCTCCGGGGGCACCTACGTGTTCGGGAACCGGGTGCTGGGTCCCTGGTGGGGGTTCACGGCGGGCTGGGGTTTCGTCATCGGCAAGACCGCGTCGTGCGCGGCGATGGCCCTGACGTTCGCCGCCTACGTGGTGCCGGGCCAACCGATGGTGCAGCGCGTGGTCGGAGCCGCCGCGGTCGCGGCCCTCACGCTCGCCGCCGTGCGGGGCATCACGCGCACCGCGCAGGTGGCCCGGGTGCTCCTGGTGATCGCCCTGCTGGGGCTGGTGGCGCTGCTGGTCGCCACCTCGGTGACGGCGGTCCCGGCGGCCACGTCGCTGACCCCTCCGACCGGGCTGTACGGCATCCTCCAGGGTGCCGGTCTGCTGTTCTTCGCGTTCGCCGGGTACGCGCGCATCGCCACCCTCGCCGAGGAGGTGCGCACACCCGCCGCGATCGGCCGGGCCGTGCTGATCGCCCTGGCCGGCGTGCTCGTGCTCTACGGTCTGGTCGCCGTGGCCCTGCTGGGCACGCTCGGCGGCGCTCTCCCCCAGAGCACCGCTCCCCTGGCCGACCTCGCGGCGATGCTGCCGGTGCCGGGGCTGGCGCCGGCGGTGCGGGTCGCCGCGGCGGCTGCCGCTCTGGGTGCCCTGCTCGCGCTGCTCTCCGGCGTGAGCCGCACCACCCTGGCGATGGCGCGGGAGGGCGATCTCCCCCGGTCGCTGGCGGCTGTGGAGCCACGCCACCAGGTCCCGGCCCGGGCACAGCTGTTGCTGGGACTGGTGGTCGTGGTGATCGTGCTCGCCACCGATCTGCGGGGGGCGATCGGGTTCTCCTCCTTCGGCGTGCTCGTCTACTACGCGGTCACCAACCTGGCGGCACTGCGCCAGCCTCGTGAGCAGCGCCGCTGGCCACGCCCCATGCAGGTGCTCGGGGTGATCGGGTGCCTGGCGGTCGCGGTCAGCCTCCCGCCGGCGGCGGTGCTCGCCGGTGCGGCCGTGCTCCTGCTCGGCGCCGGATATCGGCTGCTCCGTACCCGCCGCTCCCCCGAGCCGGGCAGGACGTCGCGATGATCGCCGTCGAGATCTGTGTCCAGGACGTCGCCGGAGCTGCGACAGCGCTCGACGGCGGAGCCCACCGGGTCGAGCTCTGCTCGGCCCTGGAGGTGGGTGGCCTGACGCCGAGCATGGCGGCGATCGAGTCGGTCCGTGCGCTCACCGACCGCTCGGGGTGGCTCCACGTGCTGGTGCGGCCCCGCCCGGGCGGCTACCTCTACACCTCCGCCGAGATCGACCTGACCTGCGCCGACGTCGCGCACGCGGTCGCGGCCGGCGCCGACGGCGTGGTGGTGGGCGCCCTCACCCGGGAGGGCACGGTGGACGCCGGGCACCTGCGTGCGCTCGTGGACGCGGCGCAGGGCCGCACGGTGACGTTCCACCGGGCGTTCGACGCGGTCGCCGACCGGCGCGCCGCGCTGGAGGTGCTGGCGGCCGCGGGCGTGGACCTGGTGCTGACCTCCTGCGGCCGCGCGCACGCCGTGGAGGCGGCGGCCGAGCTGAGCGACCTGGCACGCGCGGCCGCGGGCCGGCTGCGGATCATGGCCGGCGGCGGCGTGCGCCCCGGGGACGTCGCCAAGCTGGCGGCCGCCGGCTGCGACGCGATCCACCTCTCGGCCCGGCGCCGCGCGGAGGGCGGCCCGGGCGGCGAGGGCACGGTCTGGCACACCGACCCCAGCCTGGTCGCCGCCGCGGTGGCGGCCGCCGCAACCGTGTGACGTTCCCCTGCTGGAGATGACCCGGCGAGCGTGACCGGAGCAGAGCTGTCCGGCCAGAGGCGACCGGGAACAGAGGCGACGGGCCCAGCCGTGCCGGGAGGTGTGTGCGCGAGGCTGGATGGGCCTGGCGGGAGCGCGGCGAGAGCGAGGAACGAGCGAAGACGCGCGGATGGTCGGCCTCGCGCACACACCTCCCGGCACGGCACCCAGCTCGACACACGAAAGCCCCCGACCCAAGAGGGCCGGGGGCTTTCGTGAAGCGGTGGGTCAGCGGTAGTCGCTGAACCCTCCGAGGTCGAGCTCCTCGAGCGCGATCGCGTCGGCGCCCTCGGAGACCGGACCGTAGTCGATCTCGTCGTAGCCGAAGCTCGGGTAGATCTCCGCCTTCGCCTCCTCGGTGGGCTCCACCCGGACGTTGCGGTACCGGGGAAGACCGGTGCCCGCCGGGATCAGCTTGCCCAGGATCACGTTCTCCTTCAGACCCAGCAGGGAGTCCGAGCGTCCGCTCATGGCGGCTTCGGTCAGCACCTTCGTGGTCTCCTGGAACGACGCCGCGGACAACCAGGAGTCGGTCGCCAGCGAGGCCTTCGTGATGCCCATGAGCTCCGGTCGACCGGCGGCCGGGGTACCACCCTCGGACACCACGCGACGGTTCTCGTCCTCGAAGCGGCCACGCTCGGCCAGCTCGCCAGGCAGCAGGCGGGAGTCACCCGAGTCGAGCACGGTCACGCGACGCAGCATCTGCCGCACGATGACCTCGATGTGCTTGTCGTGGATGTCCACACCCTGGGAGCGGTAGACCTCCTGGACCTCGTCCACGAGGTGCTTCTGCACCGCGCGGGGGCCGAGGATCCGGAGCACCTTCTTCGGGTCGACCGCACCCGAGACGAGCTGCTGCCCGACCGAGACGTGGTCGCCGTCCTGGGCGAGCAGGCGCGAGCGCTTGCTGACCTGGTAGGCGATCTCCTCGGTGCCGTCGTCCGGCGTGAGCGTGATGCGACGTGCCCGGTCGGTGTCCTCGATGGCGATACGACCCGCCATCTCGGCGATCGGCGCCTCGCTCTTCGGGGTGCGAGCCTCGAAGAGGTCGGTCACGCGGGGCAGACCCTGCGTGATGTCGTCGGCCGAGGCCACACCACCGGAGTGGAACGTCCGCATCGTCAGCTGGGTACCGGGCTCACCGATCGACTGCGCCGCGATGATGCCGACGGCCTCGCCGATGTCGACGAGCTCGCCCGTGGCGAGCGATCGGCCGTAGCACTTCGCGCACGTACCGACCCGGGACTCGCAGGTGAGCACGGAGCGCACCTTGACGGTCTCGACGCCGGAGGCGATCAGCTTGTCGATGAGGACGTCACCGACGTCGTCACCCGACTCCCCGAGAACGGTGCCGTCGGCAGCAACGGCCTGACCGGCCAGAGTACGGGCGTACACGCTCGTCTCGACCTTGTCGTGACGGCGAGCGACGCCGTCGGGCCCGATCTCGATGATCGGCTGCGTGAGGCCACGCTCGGTGCCACAGTCCTCTTCACGGATGATGACGTCCTGCGACACGTCCACCAGACGACGGGTCAGGTAACCCGACTCGGCGGTACGCAGCGCGGTGTCGGCCAGACCCTTACGGGCACCGTGCGTCGCGATGAAGTACTCGAGCACCGAGAGGCCTTCTCGGTAGTTCGACTTGATCGGACGGGGGATGATCTCGCCCTTCGGGTTCGCCACCAGACCGCGCATACCGGCGATCTGACGAACCTGCATCCAGTTTCCGCGGGCACCGGAGGTGACCATGCGGAAGATGGAGTTCTGCTCGGGGAAGTTCTCCCGCATCGAGGTGTCGACGTCGTCGGTGGCCTGGGTCCAGATCCCGATGAGCTCCTGACGACGCTCGTCGTCGGTGATCAGACCGCGGTCGTACTGGCCCTGGACCTTGGCGGCCTTCTCCTCGTAACGGGCGAGGATCTCGGCCTTGGCGCCCGGCGCCACGACGTCGGAGATGCCCATGGTCACGCCCGAACGGGTGGCCCAGCGGAAGCCGGCCTCCTTGAGCGCGTCCAGCGAGGCAGCGACCTCGACCTTCGGGTACCGCTCGGCGAGGTCGTTGACGATCGTCGAGAGGACCTTCTTGTCGACCACCGTGTTGACGTAGGGGTAGTCGACCGGCAGCAGCTCGTTGAAGAGCGCACGGCCGAGGGTCGTCGAGAAGACGATCGGGTCGCCCTCGGTCCAGCCCTCGGGAGCCTCGAAGCCCTCCGTCGGCGGCACCAGGTCCTCCAGACGGACGGAGATCTGCGCGTTGAGGTGCAGGTCACCGGCGTCGAACGCCATCATCGCCTCAGAGGGCGAGGTGAACGTCCGGCCCTCTCCGACCACACCCGGAAGACCCGTGGTGAGGTGGAACAGGCCGATGATCATGTCCTGGGTGGGCATGGTCACCGGGCGGCCGTCGCTCGGCTTGAGGATGTTGTTCGAGCTGAGCATGAGGATGCGGGCCTCGGCCTGCGCCTCGGCCGACAGCGGCAGGTGCACCGCCATCTGGTCGCCGTCGAAGTCGGCGTTGAACGCACCACACACCAGCGGGTGCAGGTGGATCGCCTTGCCCTCGACCAGCTGCGGCTCGAACGCCTGGATGCCCAGACGGTGCAGCGTGGGCGCACGGTTCAGCAGCACAGGGTGCTCGGTGATGACCTCTTCCAGCACGTCCCACACGACCGAGCGCGCACGCTCGACCATCCGCTTGGCGGACTTGATGTTCTGCGCGTGGTTGAGGTCGACCAGCCGCTTCATGACGAAGGGCTTGAACAGCTCGAGCGCCATCTGCTTGGGCAGACCGCACTGGTGCAGCTTGAGCTGCGGGCCGACCACGATGACCGAGCGGCCCGAGTAGTCGACGCGCTTGCCGAGCAGGTTCTGACGGAACCGGCCCTGCTTGCCCTTGAGCATGTCGGAGATCGACTTCAGCGGCCGGTTGCCCGGGCCGGTGACCGGACGACCGCGGCGACCGTTGTCGAACAGCGAGTCGACGGCCTCCTGGAGCATCCGCTTCTCGTTGTTGACGATGATCTCCGGCGCACCGAGGTCGAGCAGCCGCTTGAGGCGGTTGTTCCGGTTGATGACGCGGCGGTACAGGTCGTTCAGGTCCGAGGTGGCGAACCGGCCACCGTCGAGCTGCACCATCGGGCGCAGGTCCGGCGGGATGACCGGGACGCAGTCCAGGACCATGCCCAGCGGGCTGTTGGTCGTCGTGAGGAACGCGTTGACGACCTTGAGCCGCTTGAGGGCGCGGGTCTTGCGCTGGCCCTTGCCGCTGCGGATGATCTCGCGCAGGTTCTCGGACTCGGCAGCGAGGTCGAAGGTCTCGAGACGACGCTTGATCGCCTCGGCGCCCATCGCACCCTTGAAGTAGTTGCCGTAGCGGTCCTGCAGCTGGCGGTACAGCATCTCGTCGCCCTCGAGGTCGGCGACCTTGAGGTTGACGAACCGGCTCCAGACCAGCTCGAGGCGCTCGATGTCGGCGTCAGCACGCTTGCGCAGCTGCGCCATCTCGCGCTCCGCGGAGTCCTTGACCTTGCGGCGCGCGTCAGCCTTGGCGCCCTCGGCCTCGAGCTCGGCGAGGTCGGCCTCGAGCCGCTCGCCACGCTTGGCGATGTCGAGGTCGCGCTGCTTGGCGATCTCGCCCTTCTCCAGGTCGATCTCGTTCTGGAGGCTGGGGAGGTCCTCGCGTCGGCCCTCGTCGTCGACCTCGGTGATCATGTAGGCCGCGAAGTAGATGACCTTCTCCAGGTCCTTCGGGGCGAGGTCGAGCAGGTAGCCCAGCCGCGACGGGACGCCCTTGAAGTACCAGATGTGGGTGACCGGGGCGGCGAGCTCGATGTGGCCCATCCGGTCGCGACGCACCTTGCTCCGGGTCACCTCGACGCCGCAGCGCTCACAGATGATGCCCTTGAAGCGGACGCGCTTGTACTTGCCGCAGTAGCACTCCCAGTCCCGGGTGGGGCCGAAGATCTTCTCGCAGAAGAGGCCGTCCTTCTCGGGCTTGAGCGTGCGGTAGTTGATGGTCTCCGGCTTCTTGACCTCGCCGTGGGACCACGTACGGACCTCGTCCGCGGTGGCCAGACCAATACGGAGCTCGTCGAACACGTTGACGTCGAGCACTTGTTTCCCTACTTCCTTCGACCTGTGGCCGTGGGTGGAGTCTTCGAGGATGGTTGGAGTGAGCGATCCGGCGTGGGGGGGGGGGGGGGGGGGGGGGCGCGCGGGGGGGGTGGGGAAAAAAATAACAAACCCAAGCGGGGGGGGGGGGTTTTGTCTGTGTGTGGGTTGGGTTTGGGCGCGCGGGGGGGGGCCCCGGGGGGGCGCCCCACGACAGGTTGCGGATTGCTCTCAGATCTCCTCGACGCTGCTGGCGTCGGGGCGACGGGACAGGTCGATACCGAGCTCCTCGGCGGCCCGGTACACCTCCTCGTCGGTGTCACGCATCTCGATCATGGTGCCGTCCGAGGAGAGCACCTCGACGTTCAGGCACAGCGACTGCATCTCCTTGACCAGCACCTTGAACGACTCAGGGATGCCTGGCTCGGGGATGTTCTCGCCCTTGACGATCGCCTCGTACACCTTGACGCGACCAGGGATGTCGTCGGACTTGATCGTCAGCAGCTCCTGAAGGGCGTAGGCCGCTCCGTATGCCTCGAGCGCCCACACCTCCATCTCGCCGAACCGCTGGCCACCGAACTGGGCCTTACCGCCCAGCGGCTGCTGCGTGATCATCGAGTACGGACCGGTCGAACGCGCGTGGATCTTGTCGTCGACCAGGTGGTGCAGCTTCAGGATGTACATGTAACCGACGGCGATCGGCTCGGGGAACGGCTCGCCGGAGCGGCCGTCGAAGAGATTCGCCTTGCCGGTGCTGTTGATCAGGCGGTCGCCGTCACGAGTCACGCGGGTCGAGTCGAGCAGACCCTTGAGCTCCTCCTCCTGGAGACCGTCGAACACCGGGGTGGCCACGGGGACACCGGGCTCTCCGGTCAAGGTCTCCTCGGGGAGCTTCTTGGCCCAGTCGGCCTTCGGGTCGGCATCCCAGCCCTGCTTCGCCACCCAACCGAGGTGGGTCTCGAGCACCTGGCCGACGTTCATACGGCCGGGCACACCCATCGGGTTGAGGATGATGTCGACGGGGGTGCCGTCCTCGAGGAACGGCATGTCCTCGACGGGCAGGATCTTGGAGATGACGCCCTTGTTGCCGTGACGGCCGGCGAGCTTGTCACCATCGGTGATCTTGCGGCGCTGCGCGATGTAGACGCGGACCAGCTGGTTGACGCCCGGGGGCAGCTCGTCGCCGTCCTCGCGGTTGAACTCGCGCACGGCGATGACCGTGCCCGACTCACCGTGAGGGACCTTGAGCGAGGTGTCGCGGACCTCGCGCGCCTTCTCACCGAAGATCGCGCGGAGCAGCCGCTCCTCCGGGGTCAGCTCGGTCTCACCCTTGGGCGTGACCTTGCCGACCAGCACGTCGCCTGCGCCGACCTCGGCACCGATGCGGATGATGCCGCGCTCGTCGAGATCGGCCAGCACCTCGTCGGAGACGTTCGGGATGTCCCGCGTGATCTCCTCCGGGCCCAGCTTGGTGTCGCGGGCGTCGACCTCGTGCTCCTCGATGTGGATCGAGGACAGCACGTCGTCCTGCACGAGGCGCTGCGACAGGATGATCGCGTCCTCGTAGTTGTGACCCTCCCACGACATGAACGCGACCAGCAGGTTGCGTCCGAGAGCGAGCTCGCCCTCGTCGGTGGCGGGACCATCGGCCAGCACCGAGCCGACCTCGACCCGGGCGCCCTCGTCGACCAGCACGCGCTGGTTGTAGGAGGTGCCCTGGTTCGAGCGGCGGAACTTGGCGACCCGGTAGGTGTAGCTGCCACCCTCGTCCTCGGCGACCACGATCGCGTCGGCCGAGACCTCCGTGACCACGCCGGGCTTGCGGGCGATGATGACGTCACCGGCGTCGACAGCGGCGCGCCGCTCCATGCCGGTACCGACCAGCGGAGCCTCGCTGCGCACCAGCGGCACAGCCTGACGCTGCATGTTGGCCCCCATGAGCGCGCGGTTGGCGTCGTCGTGCTCGAGGAACGGGATCATCGCGGTCGCGACCGACACCATCTGGCGTGCCGAGACGTCCATGTAGTCCACGTTCTCGGCGGGCACGTCGATCGCCTCGCCGCCACGGGTGCGCACGAGGACGTTCTCCTCGACGAAGCGACCCTTGTCGTCGATCACGGCGTTGGCCTGAGCGATGACGTAGCGGTCCTCGTCGTCGGCGGTCAGGTACTCGACGTCGTCGGTGACCTTGCCCTTGACGACCTTGCGGTACGGCGTCTCGACGAACCCGAACGGGTTGATCCGCGCGTAGGTGGCGAGCGAGCCGATCAGGCCGATGTTCGGGCCCTCAGGGGTCTCGATCGGGCACATCCGGCCGTAGTGGCTCGGGTGGACGTCGCGGACCTCCATGCCGGCGCGGTCACGGGACAGACCACCGGGGCCCAGCGCCGACAGGCGACGCTTGTGGGTCAGGCCCGCGAGCGGGTTGTTCTGGTCCATGAACTGCGAGAGCTGGCTGGTGCCGAAGAACTCACGGATCGAGGCCACGACCGGGCGGATGTTGATCAGGGTCTGCGGCGTGATCGCCTCGACGTCCTGGGTCGTCATCCGCTCGCGGACCACGCGCTCCATCCGGGACAGGCCCGTGCGGACCTGGTTCTGGATGAGCTCGCCCACCGCACGGATGCGGCGGTTGCCGAAGTGGTCGATGTCATCGGGCTCGACGGGCAGCTCGACGGACTTGCCGTCGCGGACACCGCTGAAGGTGGTGTCGCCCTTGTGCAGAGCGGCCAGGTACTTGATCGTGGCGACGACGTCCTCGACGGACAGGGTCGAGTCGCTCAGCGGCTTGTCGACGCCGAGCTTCTTGTTGATCTTGTAGCGGCCGACCTTGGCGAGGTCGTAGCGCTTGCCGTTGAAGTAGAAGTTGTCGAGCAGCGCGGTGGCGGCCTCGACGGTCGGCGGCTCGCCCGGGCGGATCTTGCGGTAGATGTCGAGCAGCGACTCGTCCTGGGTGTGGACGTTGTCCTTCTCGAGGGTCTCGATGACCGCCGGGTAGTCCGCGAACGCCTCGCGGATCTCGCCCTCGGTCATGCCGAGCGCCTTGAGGAAGATCGTCACCGACTGCTTGCGCTTGCGGTCGACACGGACGCCGACGGCGTCGCGCTTGTCGATCTCGAACTCGAGCCAGGCGCCGCGCGAGGGGATCACGCGCGTGGTGAAGATGTCCTTGTCGGACGTCTTGTCCGGGGTGCGGTCGAAGTACACGCCCGGGGAGCGGACCAGCTGCGAGACGACGACGCGCTCGGTGCCGTTGATGATGAACGTGCCGCGCTCGGTCATGAGCGGGAACTCGCCCATGAAGACCGTCTGCGACTTGATCTCACCGGTCGTGTAGTTGACGAACTCGGCGGTGACGAACAGCGGAGCGGAGAAGGTGAAGTCCTTCTCCTTGCACTCCTGCGCCGAGTACTTCGGCGGCTCGAACCGGTGGTCCCGGAAGGAGAGCGACATCGTCTGGCCGAAGTCCTCGATCGGGGAGATCTCCTCGAAGATCTCCTCGAGGCCGGACTTGGTCGGCACGGCGTTGTTGCCGGCGGCGAGCGCCACATCGACGCGGGCTCGCCACGCGTCGTTGCCGAGGAGCCAGTCGAAGCTCTCGGTCTGAAGACCGAGCAGATCGGGTGCGGCGAGTGGTTCGTGGATCTTCGCGAAGGAGACGCGACGTGAAGCGGTGCGGTTAGCGATTTGGGTGGCAGTGGGAGCGTTAGAGGTGCGCGAGGCAGCCAAGAGGGGTCCTTCCCGGCGTCGTGTGGCGTGCGCGTGCGGAACCGCCCCGGTCAAGCCCAGCCGAGTCGGCACCCGGACACACCGAGGATCTGGTGGGTCAAAGAGCGGTGCCGCAACCGGCTGACAGGCAGAACGGGGTCAGAGCACAAGGCAAAGACCAACTATAGGGCATGCGCAACTACTTGTCCACCGCCCGCCCTTGGACGATCTGGAACCCGCGACACTCGCACGACTTCTCACCGTGTAGCACTCACTGCTCACCACTGCGACAACCACATCACACTCGCCCTGCGAAACCTCAGCAGGGCCACACGACGCGGCAACCATACCCCTGCCCCGGCCTCGGCGCCACTGCCGATCTCGGCGAGGCGCCGAGCGCCGCGCGCGGCCGGGTCCCTCGATTGCCGAGATCGGAGCTGCACGGCCACATCGCACGTCGCGCGGTGCGGTCTCGCCGTCGATGTCCGATCTCGAGCTCGAGGAGGGGTGGCCGGCGCCCAGACGACGAACGGACCCGCACCAGCAGGTGCGGGTCCGTCGCGATCCCGGCAGGGCCGGGAAGAGGTGAAGCGTCAGGCGGTCGTCACTTGATGGTGACGGTGGCGCCAGCGGCCTCGAGCTGCTCCTTGGCCTTGTCGGCCTGGTCCTTGGCCACGCCCTCGAGGACGGGCTTGGGGGCGCCGTCGACGAGGTCCTTGGCCTCCTTGAGGCCGAGCGAGGTGAGAGCGCGGACCTCCTTGATGACCTGGATCTTCTTGTCGCCGAAGGCCTCGAGGACGACGTCGAACTCCGACTGCTCCTCGGCCTCCTCAGCGGCGGCGCCGCCGCCGGCGGGGCCGGCGGCCACGGCCACGGCGGCCGGGGCAGCAGCGGTGACCTCGAAGGTCTCCTCGAACTGCTTCACGAACTCGGAGAGCTCGATGAGGGT
The DNA here is from genome assembly GCF_009733815.1 of Pseudactinotalea suaedae. Taxonomy (GTDB): domain Bacteria; phylum Actinomycetota; class Actinomycetes; order Actinomycetales; family Beutenbergiaceae; genus Pseudactinotalea; species Pseudactinotalea suaedae. Next base: position 101,086 of record NZ_WNXY01000005.1, on the reverse strand, counting down.
GAGGTCCTTGAAAGCCTCGATGAGCTCGTCGGTGGTGAGCTTCGCCATGATGGCGTTCCTTCCTGTTGGTTCTGCTTGCGGTGTGTCACCGCGAGCAAAGGCGTGCGCAGGCAAGCGCAGGGTGGTGGATGCGGAGCCTCAGGCGGCTTCGCCGGTTGACGCCTGCTTCTCGCGCAGGGCTTCGATGGTGCGGACAGCCTTGCTCGCGGGAGCGGTGAACATGTAGGCAGCCTGGTAGAGCTTCGCCTTCATGGCACCGGCCGCCTTGGCCAGCAGCACCTCGCGGGACTCGAGGTCCGCGAGTCGGGTCACCTCGGCGGCGGACAGCGACTTGCCGTCCATCACGCCACCGCGGATCACCAGGTTGGGGTTGGTCCTCGCGAAGTCGCGAAGACTCTTGGCCGCCTCGACCGGGTCGCCACCGATGAACGCGATCGCGGACGGACCGGAGAGCTGCAGGTCCCCCTCGAACACGTCGACGCCGGCGTCCTTGGCCGCGATGGCGGTCAGGGTGTTCTTGACGACCGCGTACTGCGTGTCGGCGCCCAGCTGGCTGCGCAGCTGGCTGAGCTGGGTCACCGTGAGCCCGCGGTACTCGGTGAGGACGGCAGCCGAGGAGTTCTTGAACCGCTCGGTGAGTTCGGCGACTGCTGCCACCTTGTCAGACCGTGCCATGGGCCCTCCTTCGATGTTCGTGCCGCCGGGCCCACACATGACAAGAGCCCCATGCGCAGGCATGGGGCTCGGATCTCACTGGCGTGAAGCACGAACTCTCACCTGCGCAGGCTCCACATCTGTGGACTTCATCCCGTCTGGTGACGGGCAGCCGGCGGTCTTGGGCAGCCATCACTGTAACCGAGCCCGCCGCGCTCACCAAATCCGCTCGGGCCGGCCCTGGGGCGGGTGCACGAACGGGGCCGCACCCTCGAGGGGTGCGGCCCCGTTGCGGCGCGCCTGGGTGCAGGACGTCAGGCGACGTCCTCGTCGGCGAGGTTGCGCACGCGGGTGGCGTCCAGCGGGATGCCGGGGCCCATCGTGGTGGACAGCGTCGCCTTGGTGATGTAGCGACCCTTGGCGGACGCCGGCTTGAGGCGCAGGACCTCGTCGAGAGCCGCCGCGTAGTTGTCCAGCAGCTTCGTGGTGTCGAAGGACACCTTGCCGATGATGAAGTGCAGGTTGGCGTGCTTGTCGACGCGGAACTCGATCCGGCCGCCCTTGATGTCGGACACGGCCTTGGCCACGTCCATCGTCACGGTGCCGGTCTTCGGGTTCGGCATGAGGCCACGCGGACCGAGCACGCGGCCGAGGCGGCCGACCTTGCCCATGAGGTCCGGGGTGGCGACGGCCGCGTCGAAGTCGGTGTAGCCACCGGCGACCTTCTCGATGAGCTCGTCGCCGCCGACCTCGTCCGCACCGGCGGCCAGCGCCTGCTCGGCGCGGTCGCCGTTGGCGAACACGATGACGCGGGCGGTCTTGCCGGTGCCGTGCGGGAGGTTGACGGTGCCGCGCACCATCTGGTCGGCCTTGCGGGGGTCGACGCCGAGGCGGAACACGACCTCGACCGTCGAGTCGAACTTCGTCTTCGCACCGCTCTGGGCGAGCTGCACGGCCTCGAGCGGGCTGTAGGCGTGGTCGCGGTCGATCGGCTCGGCCGCTGACCGGTACTGCTTGCTGCGCGTAGTCATCTGCTTCTCCTTGGTTGTGAGCAGTCGTGGTCCGGGCCTACGCGGCCCTCCCACGGGTCATCTCCCCCGGTCGGGGTGATGACCCACGTGCGTCCGGCGGGTGCCGGGCGCGGTGATTCAGTCCTTGACGGTGATGCCCATCGACCGGGCGGTGCCGGCGATGATCTTGGCGGCGGCGTCGAGGTCGCGTGCGTTGAGGTCGGTCATCTTCTGCTCGGCGATCTCACGCACCTGGGCGCTGGTCAGGTTCGCCACCTTGGAGGTGTGCGGGGTCGCCGAACCCTTCTGCACGCCAGCGGCCTTCTTGATCAGCTCGGCTGCCGGCGGGGTCTTGGTGATGAACGTGAACGAGCGGTCCTCGTAGACGGTGATCTCGACGGGGATGACGTTGCCGCGCTGCGACTCGGTCGCCGCGTTGTAGGCCTTGCAGAACTCCATGATGTTGACGCCGTGCTGACCGAGCGCGGGGCCGATCGGCGGTGCGGGGTTGGCCGCGCCGGCCTGGATCTGGAGCTTGATGAGGCCGACGGCCTTCTTCTTGGGGGGCATGTGCTTCTCCTGGGTGATGGGCCTACGCCATGGGCGATGACCCGGTTGCATGGATCCAGACGGCGCCTGGGTCCGGCATCCGGAACGAGTCCGGGAGGTCTTAGATCTTGGCGACCTGGTTGAACGACAGCTCGACCGGGGTCTCGCGGCCGAAGATCGAGACGAGCACCTTGAGCTTCTGGCCCTCGGCGTTGATCTCGGAGATCGTGGCGGGCAGCGTGTCGAACGGGCCGTCGGTGACGGTGACCGACTCGCCGACCTCGAAGTCGACCTCGATGGGCGCCGCGGCCGCTGCCGCGCCACCCCCGCGCTGAGCCGGGGTCTTGGCCTCGATCGTCGGCGCGAGCATCTTCATGACGTCGTCGAGCGTGAGCGGCGGCGGGGAGTGGGAGGCGCCCACGAACTGGGTGACGCCGGGCGTGTGCCGCACCGCACCCCAGGACTCGTCGGTCATCTCCATGCGGACGAGGACGTAGCTCGGGATGCGCACGCGCTTGACGACCTTGCGCACCGAGTTCTTCATCTCGACGACCTCTTCCATCGGCACCTCGACCTGGAAGATGTAGTCCTCCATGTTGAGGGACTGGATGCGCGACTCGAGGTTGGCCTTGACGCGGTTCTCGTACCCCGCGTAGGAGTGGATGACGTACCAGTCGCCCGGGAGCATCCGCAGCTCGCGGCGGAAGGCGTCGATCGGGTCTTCCTCGACCTCCTCGACCTCGACCTCATCGGCCTCGGCCTCGGCAGGCTCGGTCTGGTCGGTCTCGGTGGTGTCGGTCTCGGGGGCCTCGTCGGAGGCGTCGACGGCCGGCGCGGTCTCGAGATCGTCGACCTCGGACGCCTCGTCGGGCTTGTCGAGGGGCTGCTCGGACACGGTGACCTGCTTCCTTAACTGATGTGGGTGGTGCTGATGGTGGGCGGCGCTCAGCCGCCGAACGCCCAGAGGACGAGCTTGCCGACGGCGAAGTCCAGGACTCCGACGTAGGCCATGACGATCAGCACGAACACGATGACGACGGCCGAGTAGGTGCCGAGCTCCTTGGTGGTCGGCGTGACCACCTTGCGGAGCTCCGCGATCACCTGGCGGACGAAGAGCACGATCGCCGCGATCGGGCCGCGGCGCTCCTCCTTCTTCGCCACCGGCCGCTGCGTGGGACGCGCTGCGGCCGCCTTGCTGCCGCCGCTGCGTGCGCTCTCGACGCTCGAGCGGCGCTTGGCGACCGAGGCCGACGTCGTGCTCGCTGCGAGAGCCTGCTCGGCGTCGGCGTCCGAGTCCTCGTCGGACTCGTCCTGGTCGACGGCGTCGCTCGCCTCGTCCTCGACGTCGTCCAGGTCCTCGGACCCGGAGTCCTCGGGCTCATCGGCGCCGTGAGCCTGGCTCGCCTCGTCCGTGAGCTCGTCGCGGTCGTCGCCGAGCCGACCCTCGTCGTCGTCGGGTGTGCCCTTCGACGCGTCGGTGGACCTGCTCACTCGTACTTCCTCACTGGACGGGGGTGCGGCGCCTGCCGATGCAACATCGGCGGGGCGATCGGGCCCTGCGGGACGCGTTCGGAGCGACCTCGCGATCGGGACCTGGCAGGGCAGGAGGGACTCGAACCCACAACCGCCGGTTTTGGAGACCGGTGCGCTACCAATTGCGCCACTGCCCTACGACGATCCCCTACCTCCACGCCGTCGAACCAGCGGATGCCGGGCAGCGACGAGCATGGCGGAGGAAACCACCGCCGTCGAGTGTACCTGCCCAGCCCGCTCGGGTCGAACGGGCCGCTCAGACCAGCCGGTAGCCCATGCCGCGGACCGTCTCGATCCGCTGTGCTCCGACCTTCTTGCGCAGGTAGCGCACGTACACGTCGACCACGTTGCTGCCCGGGTCGAAGTCGTAGCCCCACACCCTCGACAGCAGCTGCTCGCGGCTGAGCACCTGGCCCGGGTTGCGCAGGAAGGTCTCCGCGAGCGTGAACTCCCGCGCCGAGAGGTCGACCTCGCTCGCGCCGACCTTGAGCCTGCGGGTGCGCAGGTCGAGCGAGAGGTCGGCGTGGCTGATCACGTTGGTCTCGCCGCCGGGTGCTGCCTCGCTGCGCAGCCGCAGCCGCACCCGTGCCAGCAGCTCCTCGAAACGGAACGGTTTGGCCATGTAGTCGTCGGCACCGCCCTCGAGGCCGGCCACGGTGTCGGTGACCGAGCTCCGGGCCGTCAGGATGATCACCGGCATCGTCACACCGCTGCTGCGGATCACGTCGAGCACGTCGAAGCCGTCGATGTCGGGCAGCCCCAGGTCGAGGATCAGCAGGTCGAAGTCGCCGGTCGAGGCGAGGTCGATCGCGTCGCGCCCGGTGCTGACGTGCACCGGCGAGTACCCGGCGGCCTTCAGCCCCTTGGCGACGAACGAGGCGATGCGTCCCTCGTCCTCGGCGATCAGGATCTGGCTCATGGCTGCACTGGCTCCTTCAGGGGGTCGCCGTCGATCATGGTCTCGAGATCGCCTCGCTCGGAGTTCGCCGCGGTGCGCGGCAGCACGATCGTGAAGGTGCTGCCCCGGCCGGGCGCGGACTCGAGCTCGACGTCGCCGCCGTGCGCCTGCGCGATCGAGCGGACGATGGTCAGCCCCAGCCCGGAGCCCTCGGCCGTGCCGTCGGCACGCACGAACCGCTCGAACACGCGGTGCTGGTCGGCCGGTGCGATGCCCACGCCCTCGTCACGCACCCACAGCCGCACCGAGGTGTCGTCGACCGAGGAGCCGAGAGCGACCGTGCTGTCGTCCTCGGAGAACTTGACGGCGTTGCTCACCAGCTGCAGCCAGGCCTGCGTGATCCGGCGCGGGTCGAGGTCGAGCTCGACCTCGGCGAGCGAGTCCAGCGTCCAGCGCCGCACCCCCAGCGGGCGCGACTTCGTCAGCATCTCGTCCGTGAGCACGGCGACGTCGGTGCGCTGCAGGCTGACGAAGTCGGGGCGACGCGACTTGGCGAGCGTGATCAGCTCCTCGACCAGGGAGTTCATGCGGTCGAGCTCGTCCAGCGCGATCGCGCGCACCGCGGCGGCGTCCTCGGGGTCGCTCACCTCCATCAGCTCCAGGTGGCCACGCACCACGGTGAGCGGTGTGCGCAGCTCGTGACCGACGTCGTCGAGCAGCTCACGCTGGGAGGAGAACGCGTGCTCGAGCCTGTCGAGCATGCCGTTGACGGTGCTCGTCAGCACCGCGAGGTCGTCGTTGCCGACCACCTCGATGCGGCGCGAGAGGTCCGAGGAGCTGATCTGGGAGGCAGCGCTGCGCAGCAGCGCGACCGGCTTCAGCAGGTCGCTCACGATGAGGAAGCCGAGCGCTCCGATGAGCAGCACCGCGCCGAGGGCCACCAGCGCGTAGGTGGTGTAGTTGCGGGCGAGCCCGGCGTGCTCGGCGGTGCGGTCGAAGGCGAGCACCAACGCGCCGGTGTCCCCCGCCGGGCCCACCACGGGGACGATCGCCACCCTGTAGGAGCCCTGCTCGGTCTCGATGACCCGAATCAGGCTCGCCTCGTCCGGCGCGGTGCTCAGCAGCTCGGCACGCTCCTCGGTGAGCGGCCCGAGCAGCGCGATCAGCTCGCGGTCTCGCTGCATCTGGTAGTTGTACTCGGCCGGCGCGTTGTAGGTGTGCACACCCTCCACGAAGCCCGCCATACCCTCGTTGGGACCGGGCACGATGCGGCCCAGGGCGACCAGCAGGAGCTCGGTGACGTTCTGGAACGGCGCACCCGTCTTCGGGTCGACCCCCTCGCTGGCGAGCGTGCGGAACTCCGCGCTGCTGCGCTCCAGGCTGTCCCGCATGAGGTCGTCGAGCCGGTCTCGCTCGAGCACGTACGCCGTGGTCCCGGCCACGAGCAGCGCGAGCCCGCTGAGCACGGTCAGCGCCGTGAGGACACGGGTGCGGACGCTCCAGCCCTGCCGGCCGCCGAGGCGACGACGGCGCGCGCCGCCCTCGTGCGTCACCGGCTCGCCGCTCATCGCCTCAGTATCGAGGACGGCGGGGGGCTCCGTGGTCTCGGCGGTCGCCGGGAGCCGGCGTGCACCGGGCACCGGCGGGATCTCCTCGGTGGGCGATCCGTCGCTGTGGGCGGTGCCGCCGTGCTCGGCCACCACGTGCGGGGGCCGGCCCCGGGCGGGGAGCCCGGGACCGGCCGAGGTCGCCTCCACGAGGTCAGTCGCCGGAGTCGGCCGAGGGTGCCGAGGCCGCCGACGCAGGGCTGGCGGGCGAGACCGGCGACGGGGCGCTCGCGGCGCTGGCGGGGCTGGCCGGGCTGACCGGGCTGACCGGCGACGGCGCGCTCACCGGGCTGACCGGCGAGGGCGCGCTGACGGGCGTCACGGGCGACGGCGCGCTGACCGGGCTGACCGGGCTTGCCGGGCTGACCGGGCTCGCCGGCGAGGCGGGGGTCGCAGGACTGACCGGGGACGGCGCGCTCACGGGCGACACGGCGGTCACCGCGGTCGTCGCGCTGTCGGAGGCGATCTGCGAGGGGTCGGCCGCGGCGAGGACGGTCGGGTCCGCCGCCGAGGGGCCGGCGGTGAGGGCCTTGGCCGCGGCCTGGACGACCGCGCCCTCGCCGGCGGGGTCGAAGGAGTCCGCGGCAGCGGCCACGGTCCCGGCGCCGATGCCGATGGCCCCGAGGGCTCCCGTGACGATCCATGCGGTGCGCTTGTTCATGTTCGTGCTCCTTGTCCGAGTGGGCGCTGGCGCCCTGGTTGCTGACACCGAGAACACTCTCGACGGCGGGTGAGAGGCCTGGGAGGCCGCCGTGAGAGACCTCTCAGGTCCGTGAGACGTTCCTCATCCCGGTCGACACAGAGCGACCCCGGGCGGGGGTCCCGGGGTCGCTCTGCTCGTTCCGCACGAGGGCCGTGCGGAGTCCTCAGTCGCCGGAGTCGGCCGACGCGGCCGAGGCGGGGCTCGCGGGCGAGGCCGGTGACGCCGCGCTCACGGGTGAGGGCGCGCTGGCCGGGCTGACGGGCGACGGCGGGGTCGCAGGGCTGGCAGGCGATGGCGCACTGACCGGGCTGACCGGGCTGGCTGGGCTGACGGCGGTCGCCGGCGAGGCCGGCGAGGCGGTCGAGACCGCGGACACGGCGGTCGTCGCCGAGTCGGAGGCGACCTGTCCGGGGTCGGTGGTGGGGTCGGTCGTCGGCGGTGTGGTCGGGTCGGCCGTCGGCTCGGTGCTGGTCTCCGAGGGAGCCTGGAGCACCGCTCCGTCACCCGAGGAGGGGTCGAAGGCGTCGGCTGCGGCTGCGATCGCGCCGATGCTGACCCCCACGACTCCGAGGGCGCCGGTGACGATCCATGCGGTCCGCTTGTTCATGGTGCTGCTCCTGCTCTGTGTGGCGCTGGCCTGTGGCTGATGCGATCAGCCTCGCGATCGTGGGTGAGACCTCCGGGAGGCCTCCATGAGAGAGCTCTCAGGTTGGTGAGAGGTCTCTCATCCGCCGCTGTCGGCGCTCGCCGCCGAGGCGGGCGAGTCGGCCGGTGCCGAGGCGGGCGAGTCGGCCGGCACCGGCGAGGGCGCCGACGGCGCGGCAGGCGTGGGTGCCGCGGTCGAGGTCGGTGAGTCGGTGGGTCCCTCGCTGGCGCTCGGGGAGGTCGGCACCGTCGGTGTGGCGGTGGGCGGGGCGGTCGGGCCGGCCGTGCTCGAGCTCGAGCTCGAGCTCGAGCTCGAGCCGGTCGCAGGGTCGGTGCCGGTCTCGTTCACGACCGCTCCACCGCCCGAGACGTCGTCCGGCGCTGCGGCGTTGACGATCGCCACCCCGGAGACCCCGACGATGCCCAGCGCTCCGGTCACCATCCAGAGGGTCCGCGACCTCATGACCGCTCCCCCGCGTCGGCGCGCTCGAGCGCGGCCAGGGCGAGATCCAGCCGGGCGTTGGCCTGCTCGGGACTCGCTCCCGCGACCAGCGAGACCAGCACGGCGGCGGTTCGGGCGTCGAGCTCGGTCCGGTCGACGGAGGCGGCGAACGCGGCATACCAGCGGTGAACGACCGCGGGCACCTCGGTGTAGATGTGCGGCGCGAGCGCGGGCAGCACCAGCAGGTGCGCGAGCAGCGTGGCGAGGTCGTCGGCGCGGCGGCCGGGGCCCAGCGCGTCGACGTCGATCACGGCGGCCGGGCGGGCATCCTCCACGAACAGGTTGGCCACGTTGAGATCACCGTGCGTGGGGACGACGGCGGCGACCGGCACCGCCGCGAGCACGTCGGCGACGCGGCTCGCCACGTCGTCGATCTCGTCGGCGCGCGCCGGCAGCGCGCTGCGCGCGGCGGCCGCGTGGAAGTCGAGCCGGTCGACCCAGGAGGGACGCAGCGGCAGCTCGAGCACCGGTGCCGGCAGCGAGTCCAGCGCGGCCAGCACCTGCTCCGGAGCCGGGACCTGCGCCGCATCACCCGTGGCGAGAGCCTGCGCGAGCGAACGCCCCGGTGCCGCCGCGAGCAGCACGACGCCGGGCTCGGGCTCCCCGAGCATCGCGGGCGCCGGGAGCATCGAGCCCCGCAGCGCCTCGTGCCGGGCGATCAGCTCGGCGGCTCGACGCGGCCGGACGATCTTGAGGTAGCAGGTCGCGTCGGCGAGCTCGGCGACGACGACCGCCCGGCGCGTCGGCCGGTACGACAGCACCCTGAGCGCCGGGAGCTCGGCGCGACCGAGCCAGCCCGCGACGACGCGGGGGTCGAGCGCCGCACGCAGCCCGGGGAGCGCCGGGTCGTCGGCACGCCGCCAGACGCGCAGGGTCCGGACGCCGTCGTCGAGCACGGCCACGGCCGCGGTGCGGTCGGAGCGTGCCACCGGCGCGGTGCTGGCGACGAGCACCTCACCCTCGGGGGCAGCGGCGTGGGTGACGTCGTAGCAGACGCTCACGCCCGCACCGGGGCGGTGGTGGACCGCGGCGACGGCGACCCGCAGGTCCTGCGGGGCCTCGCCCTCCCCGACGAGCGCCGCCCGCACGATCTCGACCGACTCGGCGCCGGTCAGGAGCGCCAGGTCCGCGTCCTCGCCGAACCCCGTGGGGGCGGCGTGGCGTGCGGGCGCAGACGTGGTCACGCTCGTACTCCACCATGCCGGGGCGCGGTCCGGATGAGACCAGGATGAGAGGTCTCTCATGGAACGTCGCGTCGCCGGCCGCGTCGAGGGAAGGATGGAGCGATGGCCCGAGACCTGCGCACCCTCCCCAAGGCCCATCTGCACCTGCACTTCACCGGGTCGATGGCGGCGACGACCTTGGTCGAGCTCGCGCGGGAGCAGGGGCGGCGCCTTCCGGAGTCGTTGCTCGACGCCGTGGTCGACGGCGACCCGGTACGGCTCCCGGCCAACGAGCGCGGCTGGTTCCGGTTCCAGCGGATGTACGACGCGGCGCGGGCCGTGGTCCGCTCCGAGACCGTGATGCGCAGGATCGTCGACGAGGCGGTCGCAGCCGACGCCGCCGAGGGCTCCGTCCGGCTGGAGATCCAGGTCGACCCGACCTCCTATGCGCCCTACGTCGGCGGCCTGACGCCCGCGCTCGAGCTCGTGGTCGACGCCGCCCGGACCTCCGCTCAGCGGCACGGCATCGAGGTCGGCGTGATCGTCGCGGCCTCGCGGATGCGGCACCCGCTCGACGCGCGCACGCTCGCGCGCCTCGCCGCCCTCCACGCCGACCCGGACGGCGTCATCGGGTTCGGGCTCAGCAACGACGAGCGCAGAGGCGTGACGACGGCGTTCGCCCCCGCGTTCGCCATCGCGCGCCGCGCGGGGCTGGCCTCGGTCCCGCACGGTGGCGAGCTGCTCGGCGCCGACCACGTGGCCGAGGTGCTGGCGTCCTTGCACCCGGACCGGATCGGCCACGGCGTCCGCGTGAGCGAGGACGCGGGCGTGCTCCGCCGGGTCGTCGACGCGGGCGTGGCACTGGAGGTGTGCCCCACGTCGAACGTGTCGCTGGGCGTCTACCCCACCCTGGCCGACGTGCCCCTGCGGCGGCTGCTGGATGCCGGCGCCAGGCTCGCGCTCGGCGCCGACGACCCGCTGATCTTCGGGTCGCGGCTGCTCGCGCAGTACGAGCTCGCGCGCGACGTCCACGGCCTCACCGATCCCGAGCTGGCGTCGCTGGCACGGTCCTCGATCGACGCGAGCCGCGCGAGCGAGTCGAGCAAGCAACGGATGCGCTCCGCCGTCGAGCACTGGCTGGCTCAGCCCGACCCGGGCACGCCGACATAGGGTGACCCGCGTGGCACGCAGGCTGCGGATGACGCGACGCACCGTCCGGTACAACGGCGCCCGGATGCGCGTGCGCGAGCTGCGCAGCACGAGCGAGCGCACCTTCGTGATGGTGCACGGGATCGGCGTGTCCTCGGACTACTTCGAGCCGCTGGCGCACGCGCTGCACGAGCACGGCAACGTGCTGCTCCTCGACCTGCCGGGGTTCGGCGGCCTCCCGCGACCCGCGCGACCGCTCACGATCGCCGGGTTCGCCGACATCGTGCGCGCCGGCATCGAGGCCGAGGGCGTCCAGGACCCGGTGCTGATCGGGCACTCGATGGGCGCCCAGGTGGTGATCGATCTGCTCACGCGGTACCAGCTGGCCAGCCACGCGGTGCTGGTCGGGCCGGTCGTGAACCCCGCAGAGCCGACCGTGCGTCAGCAGGCGTGGCGGTTCTTCCAGTCGGCCGCGCACGAGAGCGGCCGCGTGCGGCTGCTCGCCTCCCGCGCCTACCTGCGGTGCGGTCCGGCCTGGTTCATCGAGGTGCTGCCCGCCATGATGCGGTACCCGATGCGCGAGAAGCTGCCGCAGGTGAAGGCCGACACGCTGCTGATCACCGGCGAGCACGACACCGTGGTGCCGGCCCCCTGGGTGGCCGAGATGCTGGCGCTGCTGCCGCGTGGACGGCACGAGCTGATCGCCGGGGCGGCCCACAACGTGGTCTACGACCACTGGCAGCCGGTGGCCGACCTGACGCTGGCGCACCTGGGCCTGGGCCTGGGGTCGACGGCGCCGTGATCGGCCGGCTGCTCGAGATCGCGATCCGGGGTGTCGCCTGGGCCGCGGACTACGTGTTCGTGCTGCGGTGGCAGGTGCGCAGCCTGCTGCGGCGGCGCCCGGCGTGGGCGCAGCAGACCCCGGACGCCCGCGGTGTGCCGGTGCTGCTGCTGCCGGGGATCTTCGAGTCCTGGCGGTTCCTGGAGCCGCTGGGACTGCGGCTCGCCGAGGCCGGTCACCCGGTGCACGTCGTCGACCTGGGGTTCAACAGCCGGCCGGTCGCCGCGCTGGCGCGCCGGGTGAGCACCGCGATCGCGGCCGCGGAGGTCGACGGGGCCGTGATCGTGGCCCACTCCAAGGGCGGCCTCATCGGCAAGCAGCTGATGCTGGACGAGCTCCGCCGCGCCGATCGGGGCGGGCCCGCCCCCCGTGTGCTCGGCATGGTCGCGATCAACACCCCGTTCGGCGGTTCGAGGTACGCCGGTCTGGTGCCGTTCGCATCGGTGCGGGCGATGAGCCCGACGGCGTTGCGCGCCTTCGCGGGTCAGCGACAGGTGGACGACCGGATCACCTCGGTCTACGCCTCCTGGGACCCGCACGTGCCCGAGGGCAGCGAGCTGGTCGGCGCCACCAACGTCCGGGTGCGCCCGCGCGGCCACTTCCGCGTGCTGGGGATCCGGTCCGTCCAGGATGCGGTCCTCGACGCCGTCGAGCGCGCCGCGGCGCGCCCGACACCCTGAGAGGCCCGCACTGAGCGCGGCCGGTCGCTAGAGCGCGAGGCCGATCAGGACCGGTTCCGGCTCCAGGGTGATCGCGAAGGCGTCGCGGACGCCGTCGCGGACCGTGCGCGCGAGCGCGAGGAGGTCCGCGGCGCGCGCACCGCCGCGGTTCGTGATCGCGAGCGCGTGCTTGGTCGACAGCGAGGCGGCACCACCCCCGGGCACCGCGAAGCCCTTGTCGAAGCCCGCTCGCTGGATCAGCCAGGCCGCGCTCGTCTTGACCAGGCCGGGGCCGGCCGGCCACTGCGGGGCACCCTCGGGGAGCGCGGATCCCTCGGGCAGCACCGGGTTGGTGAAGAACGACCCGGCGCTCCAGGTGTCGGGATCGTCGGCGTCGAGCACCATGCCCTTGCCGGCGCGCAGCGCCAGCACCGCCGAGCGGACCTCGGCGGCGTCGACCCGCTCCCCTACCTCGACGTCGAGGGCACGGGCGAGCTCGGGATAGCGGATCGGGGTCGAGCGGGTGGCCAGCCGCATCTGGAACATCACCCGCAGCACCACGTAGCGGGGCGTCGGGTACCAGGCGTTCGTGCGATCGCGCAGCGACTCCTTGAGGATCGAGGTGCGGTAGCCCAGCCCCAGCTCGCCGTGCGCCAGGGTGCGGTACCGCTTCTCCTGCCGGTCCCAGGTGCGCACCATCGCGACGACGTCGCCCACCTCCTGCCCGTAGGCGCCCACGTTCTGGACCGGCGTGGCGCCGGTGCTGCCCGGGATGCCCGAGAGCGCCTCGACGCCGGCCCAGCCCTCGGCGACCGCACGCAGCACCAGGTTGTCCCACGGCATGCCGGCGCTGGCCCAGAACGCGGCGCCACCGCACGCGTCCTGGGACTCGACGGCGATCTCCTGGCGGGCGTCGCGCACCACGACGCCGGCGAACCCGGCGTCGGCCGCCAGCACGTTCGACCCGCCACCGAGGACGAGCAGCGGCTCTCCGGCCTCGTCGGCGGCGACGACCGTCTCGACGATCTCCTCCTCGGTGCTCGCCTCCACGAGGCGGCCCACCGGGCCGCCGACCCGCAGGGTGGTGAGGTCGGCGAGGGTGCGGCTCATCGGGCCAGGGTAGTCACGACGGATCGGTGGCCTCGGCGTCCACGGGCGCACGTGGCACCGCAGCCGGCAGCACCAGCAGGCTCACCACCAGCGGGACCAGCACCGCGAGCAGCGACGCGCGGTAGCCGACGTGGTCGGCCAGCAGCCCCAGCAGCGGCGGGCCGATGAGGAAGGCGGTGTAGCCGAGCGTGGAGACCACCGACAGCCGCGCGGCGGCGCGCTGCGGCTCGTCGGTGGCGGCGCTCATGCCGACCGGGAATCCCAGCGCGGCGCCGAAGCCCCACAGCACGGCACCCAGCAGGGCGATCGGCAGGTTCGGCACGAGCCCGAAGATGGCGAGCCCCACGATCGCGAACCCGGTGCACAGGCGGAGCACCAGCAGCCGCCCGAACCGGTCGAGCAGCCAGGTCCCGGCGAACCGCATCACCGTCATCGCGATCACGAACACGGTGAAGCCCAGCGCGCCGGTGCTGTTGGGGACGTCGAAGCCGTCGACGACCGCGAGCGCCAGCCAGTCGTTGGCGGCACCCTCGGTCAGGGCCGCCGACAGCACGATCAGGCCGATCAGCAGCGTGCGGGGCTCCAGCCAGGTCCGGGCGAAGCCGGGCGCGGGGGCCGATTCGGTCGTGCCGTCGGGCTGCGGCTCGACGTCGGGGAGCAGACCGCGCACGCAGAGCAGGACGGCGACCACGACGACCGCCAGCGTGATGCCCAGGTGCAGCGGCAGGCCGATGTCGTTGCCGCTCGCGAGCGTGCCACCGGCCGCTCCGAGCACCGCACCGACCGAGAAGCCCGCGTGGAACCACGGCATGATCGAGCGCGAGAGGGCCCGCTCCACGACGGTGCCGGCGAAGTTCATCGCCATGTCCCACGAGCCGATGCCCATCATCGCGACGAACAGCCCCGCAGCCACGCCGACGATGCTGCCCTGCGTCACGGCGACGACGGCGCCGCCCATGCCGATCGCCGTGGTGAGGGCGCCCGCCACGACCGTGCTGCGCGACCCGATCGTCGAGACGATCCGGCCGGTCAGCGGGAGCGACAGCAGGGAACCCATGGCGCCGACGAGCAGCACGAGACCCATCGCGTCAGGCGCGAGATCGAGAGCGTCACGCACGGCCGGGAGCCTCGAGGCCCAGCTCGCGAACGTGAGCCCGCTCAGCACGAAGACGCCGAAGACGCACGCGGCGGCGAGGCGCACGCGTGCGCCGGTGGCAGTGGTGGACATCGTTCCCCGAGAGGTGGTGGGAGGACAGCGAGGCCGGCAGCGCCGTCGGCGAATCGATTCGAGCCTCAGGATCTAGGGTATCCCCGCTGGGCTAGGCTGATTCGCCCGACCGGAAGGAGCCGTCGGTGGGCCGAAGTGCGACCACCCTGACCGACGTCGCGCGCGCCGCCGGGGTCTCGTTGTCGACGGCGTCCCTGGCGTTCTCGGGCGCGGGACCGATCTCGTCGGCGACCCGCGAGAAGGTTCTCGCCGCGGCCGCCGAGCTCGGCTACCACGGGCCCGACCCGGTGGCGGCGTCGTTGCGGCGCGGGCGCTCGGGCGTGATCGGCGTGGTGATGGGGTCAGCGGTACGGCGTTCCTTCCGCGACCCGGTCTCGATCCAGTTCCTCGACGGCATCGTGACCACCCTCGCGACCCAGGGCTACGGAACCCTGATGCTGCCGGCCAGCGGCTCGGACGAGGCACCGGGCAGTCTGCTGACGCACGGCGCCATGGACGCAGCGGTGCTGATGGCCGGAGCGGTGACCTCGACGCGCACCATCGAGGCGCTCCGAGCACGCGGGCTGCCGACCGTGCAGATCGGCGGCACCGGGCGGCAGGGCGCGTCGGTGCGCGCCCGCGACAAGGAAGGCATGCAGATGCTCGGGGAGCACCTGCGAGAGCGGGGGCACACCCGGGTGGCGGTCGCGACGCTGCCGTGGCAGAGCGGCGCGCAGCCGGGCCCTGTGGACGCCGGCACCACGCGGCGTCCTGCCGCGCCGATCACGGCGCGCAGGCTCGACGGCCTGCGTGCGGCCGGTGTGGAGCCTGTCGCGATCTGGCAGTGTGCCTCGCTGGTCGAGGAGGGCATCGCCGCCGGCCGCGCCCTGCTCGCCTCCCGCCCGACGGCGTTGGTGGGGTTTAGCGACCTGATCGCCGCCGGGCTGCTGATC
This sequence comes from Pseudactinotalea suaedae, assembly GCF_009733815.1. Taxonomy (GTDB): domain Bacteria; phylum Actinomycetota; class Actinomycetes; order Actinomycetales; family Beutenbergiaceae; genus Pseudactinotalea; species Pseudactinotalea suaedae. The sequence continues at coordinate 85,903 of NZ_WNXY01000005.1, read as the reverse complement.
GCCGCGCGCGAGGCGGGCTTGCGGGTTCCTGAGGACGTCGCCGTCGCCGGTTTCGACGGCATCGACCTGCCGTGGCTGGGCGAGGACACGCTCACCACGCTCGTGCAGCCCATCGCCGACATGGGCAGGCACGCCGCGGAGGCGGCGCTCACCCTCGCCGCGGGCGGCACCGCGAAGTCGCTCTCGGTCGACGTCGAGCTCCGGGTCGGGACGACGACCTGACCCCTCCGCCATATGGCGGTGACTGAGCGCCCACATCCCTGCAGGAGCGGTGACTGAGCGCCCACCTCCCTGCAAGAGCGGTGACTCAGCGCCCACCGGAGGCGCTGGCGTGGGCCGAAACGCACCGGCGCTGCACGCATGTGGGCGCTGAGCCACCTGCGGGTGAGCGAGGAGCGCCCGGACCATCAGGCCACGGTGACGTGGGCCTGCGCCTTTCCGAGCACGGTGCTGCCGTCGACGCTGACCGTGAGGTCGATGCGGGCGGTGCCGGCCTCGGCGTCGAGCGACCCGACGACGGCGCGCACCACCACCTCGACCTCGCCCGGGTCGGGGACCACGACCGGGCGGGTGAAACGGCAGCCGTAGGACACGAGCCGCCCGGGGTCGCCGAGCCAGTCGGTCAGCGCCGCGCCTGCGACCCCCATCGTGAGCATGCCGTGCGCGATCACGCCGGGCAGGCCGACCTCGGTGGCGAACCGCTCGTTCCAGTGGATCGGGTTGAAGTCGCCGGAGGCGCCTGCGTAGCGGACCAGGCGCGCGCGGTCGAGCACGCGGGTCTGCGTGAACAGCTCGGTGCCGACCTCGGTGTCGGCGCCCAGGCTCACGCGCTCTCCCCGCGCACAGCGAGGGTGGAGACCACGGTCGCGACGTGCGCTCCGCCGTCGTCGGTGATCTCGGTACGGGTGGTGACCATGGTGATGCCGGCCCGCTCGGTCAGGCCGTCCACGTGGACCGCGGTGCTCACGAGGTCTCCGGCGACCAGGGGACGCGTGTGGGTGAAGCCCTCGTTGGCGTGCACCACGCGCGAGAAGTCGATGCCGGACGCGGGGTCGGCGATGTACTCGGACTCGGCGCGCTGGGCGATCACGACTGCGAAGGTCGGGGGCGCGACGACGTCGCTGTAGCCGGCCTCGACCGCCGCCTCCGGGCTGTGGTGCAGCGGGGACCGGGCACCGACCGCGTCGGCGAACTCGGTGATCTTCGCGCGCGAGACGGCGTACGGCGCCGTTCCTGTGAAGACGGCGCCGACGCGGCTGAGGTCGACCACGTCAGGGACGACGCTGGGTCAGCGGGTCTCGCGGTGGCTGCGGTGGAGGTTGCAGCGCGGGCAGTACTTCGCGAGCTCGAGCCGGTCGGGGGTGTTCCGACGGTTCTTCTTCGTGATGTAGTTGCGGCTCTTGCACACCTCGCAGGCGAGGGTGATCTTCGGGCGGATGTCCGCGGACTTGCTGGCCACTGGTGTTCCTCTGCTCGTGCGCGGCCGCTGCTCGGGCCACGTTGATGTCGCTGTTCGGGTAGCGGGGGCGGGGATCGAACCCGCGACCTCACGATTATGAGTCGTGCGCTCTGACCGTCTGAGCTACCCCGCCGCAGGGCCCGCGGCGGGACCGCGGGCTCAGAGCCCCGATAGGGAATCGAACCCTAGACCTTCTCCTTACCATGGAGACGCTCTACCGACTGAGCTATCGGGGCAACGAGGAACGAGGGTACAGCCTCCTGCGCGCTCGTGCGAAATCGGCGTGAGCGACGTCACGCGCCCCCTCCCCCGCAGGCCCCGGCGCGAGCGTCGAGACCGAGGTGGGCACGGCCCACAGACGACGAAACCGCCCGCAGCAGCGGACGGTTCGAGGGGTGGCGGGTGAGGGATTCGAACCCCCGAAGCGTAACGCGGCTGATTTACAGTCAGCTCCCTTTGGCCACTCGGGTAACCCGCCATGGTCGCGAACGACCGGATGGAAGGATAGCAAGCCAGACACCGGTCCCCGAACGCGAGGGGACCACCCCGCCACCAGAACAGGAGCCGAGAGATGGCTGACAGCTCGTTCGACATCGTGAGCAAGGTCGACCGCCAGGAGGTCGACAACGCCCTGAACCAGGCCGCCAAGGAGATCGCGCAGCGGTACGACTTCCGCAACGTGGGCGCCTCGATCGCCTGGTCCGGCGAGTCGGTGCTGATGAAGGCGAACTCGGCGGAGCGGGTCAAGGCGATCGTCGACGTGTTCGAGTCGAAGCTGTTCCGCCGCGGCGTCTCCCTCAAGGCGCTCGACCTCGGAGAGGGTGAGCCGCAGGCCTCCGGCAAGGAGTACCAGCTCGCGGGCACGATCAAGGAGGGCCTGACCTCCGAGGTTGCGAAGAAGATCACCAAGCTGATCCGCGACGAGGGCCCCAAGGGCGTCAAGACCCAGATCCAGGGCGACGAGGTCCGCGTGAGCTCGAAGTCCCGTGACGACCTGCAGGCCGTGCAGGCGCTGCTCAAGCGGGCCGAGGCCGACGACGAGATCGACGCCGCGCTGCAGTACGTGAACTACCGCTGAACCCGCCGGGCCGGCGCGGCCAGGACCCCGATTTCTGTTGGACCTGGCCTCGCCCCACCGGCACGCTGGCTCCGTGAGCTCACTGTGGACCGAGGACCCTCGCGCCGTCGCCACCTACGACACCGAGTGCGCCGGACGTCATGATCACGACTTCTATCTGGCGCTGGCCGCCGAGGTCCGGGCGCGGACCGTCGTGGACCTCGGCTGCGGGACCGGCGTGTTCGCGGTCGACCTCGCCCGGCGCGGGTTCCAGGCGGTCGGCGTGGACCCCGCCGCCGCCATGCTCGACGTGGCCCGCACCCGTGAGGACGGCGACCTCCCCACCTGGATCCACGGCACCGCGGCGGACATCCCCTCCGGCAGCGCCGATCTCGTCGTGATGATGGGGCACGTCGCGCAGTACTTCGTCGAGGACCAGGCCTGGGCCACCACGCTCGCCCAGGTGCACCGCGCCCTGGCAGACGGCGGTCACCTCGCGTTCGAGTCCCGCCAGCCCGACCGTGACTGGCCCGCCCGCTGGACCCGTGAGCACACCGAGATCACCCACGAGCACCCTGACGGCGGTGTGTTCACCGCGTGGGGCGAGATCGTCGAGGTCGTGGGAACCCCGTCGTCGTTCGTCGAGACCCACGTGGGCCACACCGACCTCCCCGACGGCACCCATCTGGAGCACGCGGAGACGTTGCGCTTCCGGAGCGAGGACGAGATCCGGACGAGCCTGCACGAGGCAGGCTTCGCCGTCGAGAACCTCTGGGGCGACTGGGACCGCTCTCCCGTCACCGCGACCAGCGACGAGCTGATCGTGCTGGCGCGCCGGCGCTGACGTGGTTCAGGCGAATCCCACCTGCTCCTCGTGAACGGTGAGGGTCAAGCTGGGATCGACGACGTCTGAGCCGTCGCCCCTGTCGGGGTAGTACCAGTAGTCCAGCACCACCCAGCGCTTCTCGCCGTCGGGCACCGTGACCGGCTCGGACAGCCCGACGCCGGTGCCGGAGGTCGCCTCGAGCGTGTGCTCACCGGCGGGAAGCTCGATCGGGAACTCCAGCCAGTTGTGCTGCCCCTCGACGGCGAAGCTCTGGTCGACCACGAGCACGCCGTCGATCCTGACCATGATGTCGACGCGATCGTGCTCGAAGGACTGGTTGCTGACGTAGAGCACGAGGTTCGCCTGCTCGGCGTCATCGACGACCGTGATGTCGTCGTCGCCCGTCGGGACCGGCGCCGCGGCGCACGCCGCGAGCGCCGCGGCGAGCGGCACGACCGTGAGGAGCATGGCGAGGCGCCGGCGTGACGGCACCATCACGCCGCCACTCCCTCAGGCAGCCGCACCACGGCGTGCACGGGCAGGTGGTCGGACGCCCAGCCACCGCTCACCTGACGACCGTCGATGCCCGCGGCGAGCACCTCGACGTCGGGGCTGACGAGGATCCAGTCGATGCGGCGACCTCCTGGTCGCGGTGGACGGTAGCTCGCGAACGTGCCGTACGCGGGGGTCAGCCTGGCGCTGGCCGCCTCCCAGGCGTCGACGAGCGTGCCACCGGCCAGGAACGCCCTCACGGACGCCGACCTGGCGCCGGCGTTGAGGTCGCCCGTCACGATCGCCGGCAGCGACTGCCTCGCGATCAGCTGACGGATCGCGACGGCCGCACGCACGCGTGACCGGCCTGAGAGATGGTCGAGGTGGGTGTTGACGACGAAGGCCCGCGCCGACGTCGTCCGGTCGCGCACCGTCGCGGTGACGGCGATCCGGGGGGTGCCCCAGGAGATCGAGCCCGGCACCGTCGGACGGTCCGAGAGCGCCCGCTGGTGCCAGCCCAGCACCTCCACGCGGTCCTCGTCCCACCAGATCGGGCACGCCTCGCCGTCGCCCGTGCGACCCCGCCCGGTCCCGGCGGAGCGGTACCGGCCTCCGAGCGCCTCCTGCAGCACCGCCATCTGCTCCGGCACCACCTCCTGCACGCCGAGCAGCGCCGGCTGCTCCGACCGCAGCAGCTCCTGCAGCAGTGGAGCGCGTTGCTGCCACCGGTCGGCACGGCGTCGGGTCGGGACCGGCCGTCGGATGTTGAGGCTCATGACGTGCAGGGCCTTCGCCTCCACGTGCCCGACCAGCGGTTGCCGCGTCACGCCGCCAGCGTAGGGCGGCGCCGCCGCAGGCGATGGGTCCTGGTCGCACACGGCGCCCGTACGCTCGTCGTGTGGACGTGGCGGACCGGGTCGTGATCGGCGGCGGCATCGTCGGATGGTCGACCGCGCTCGAGCTGCTCGAGCGAGACCCTCGACGCCGGGTGGTGGTGGTCGACGACGCCCGGACCGGCCGCGCCACCGATGCCGGCGCCGGCATCGCGACGCCGTTCACCCGCCGCGACATGGGCGAGGACTGGGCCGCCACGATGTTCGCGGCGATGCGGACCTATGCCGCCCTGCTGCCGAGGCTGCGCGACGCGGGGCTCGAGCCCGGGCACGAGGTGGTCGGCAAGCTGCTGGTCGCTGCCGACGACGTCGAGGCCGCACAGCTCCCAGAGGTGCTCCGGCGGGCTCAGGCGCAGGTGGCGGAGCTCGGCGCCGTCGGGATCGGGGCACCGGAGCTGATCGACGAGGCGGCGGTGCGCAGCCTGCATCCGCTGCTGGGCACCGTCGAGGCCGCCCTGCTGCTCCCCGAGGTCGCCCAGGTGGACGGGCGGGCGCTGACGGCGGCGCTCCGCCGTCGAGCACGCATCCTGGGCGCGACGGAGCGAGTCGGGAGTGCCGAGCTGCTGGTGTCCGGCGACCAGCTGCGTGGGGTGCGGGTGGACGCCGACGTGATCGCCTCCGACGCCGTGGTGCTCGCGGCCGGTGCCTGGACCGAGCGGCTGCTGTCCCCTCATGGGCTGTCCGGCGGCATCTACCCCCAACGTGGGCAGATCGCGCACGCCCGCATCGACCGCGCGACGCCGCTGCCGATCGCCGGCGGCTTCGACCCCACCTACCTGCTGTGCTTCGGAGGCGGCCGCCTCGTCTTCGGACCCACGCGCGAGGACGACAGCGGCTTCGAGGAGGCCCCGACCGTCGGCGCCCTGCACGCGATGCTCGAGAGGGCGCGCCGCCTTGCTCCCGGGATCGCCGCCGCCCGCTGGCTCGAGATCCGTTCCGGGCTCCGCCCGATGAGCCGTGACGGCGTGCCCACGATCGGCGCGTTCGAGCACCTCCCCGGTCTGGTGCTCGCGACCGGTCTCGGGGCGCAGGGCCTCACGGTCGGCCCGCACGTGGGCGGCTGGGCAGCTCAGCTCGCCGACGGCGAGGCGCCGCCGGTGCCGGTGGCGTTCTCACCGCAGCGCTGGGTCGGGTAGGTCCGTCGCTCAGCGCATCGCCAGCGCCTCGAGACGCGCGACGCGCTCCCTCATCGGCGGGTGCGTCGCGAACATGCGGGCCAGGCCGGCACCCCGGAACGGGTTCGCGATCATCATCGGTGCGACCGTGACGAGATCGCCCTCGGGTCGCAGCGGCCGGGCGTGTGCGCCGTCGGAGATCTTGCGCAACGCGTCGGCCAGGGCGAGCGGGTCACCGGACAGGGCTGCCCCGCCGGCATCGGCGTCGAACTCCCGGGTCCGCGAGATCGCCATCTGGATCACGGCCGCCCCCAGAGGTGCGAGCAGCGCCATCAGCAGCGTCCCCACCAGCGCGAGCGGGTTCGCGCCACGGCTCCTGCCGCCCGTGAGCAGCAGGAACTGCGCCGCCGAGGTGAGCAGCCCCGACATCGCGGCGGCGACCGAGGAGGTGAGGATGTCGCGGTTGTACACGTGCATCAGCTCGTGGGCGAGCACCCCGCGCAGCTCCCGCTCGTCGAGGATCTGCAGGATGCCCGAGGTGCAGCACACCACGGCCCGCCGTGGGCTGCGGCCGGTCGCGAACGCGTTCGGGGCGTCCGTGGGCGAGACGTACAGGCGCGGCATCGGCTGCTTGGCCCGATCCGCCAGCTCGCGCACGATCCGGTGCATCACCGGCGCCTCGGCCTCGCTCACGGGGAACGCGTTCATCGCGCGCACCGCGATCGTGTCCGAGCGCCAGTACGAGACGAACGTACCGATCAGTCCGAGCGCGGCGAACAGCCAGATGATGCCGGGGCTGCGGGTGGTCATCGCGAGGAGCGCGCCGGCGCCCAGCAGCACCGCCCACATCACGGCGAAGAGGCCGAAGGTCTTCAGACCGTTGTGATGGTGGCGGCGCACGCGACCTGCCTCAGACGAGCGCGGAGCGCGAGATGTCGGTCATCTCCTCGCGCGGGACGACCTTGATCCGCTCGCGGCCCGCAGCCTCACCCAGGGCGCGCTCGTGGGCGTCAAGGACCTCCCAGCCCTCCCAGGTCGTGTAGGCCACGCCTGCCTCACGCAGCTGGTCGATGATCGCCTCGGGATCGCGGACGACGGCGGAGCGGAAGGTCGCGCCGCCCTCGGCTGTCGCGTCCTCGACCAGGTTCTCGATCGTCTCCCGCGCGTCGGACTTCGTGTGGCCGATGAGGCCGACGGGGCCGCGCTTGATCCACCCGGTCGCGTAGACGCCGGGCACGTGCTCGCCGTGCTCGTCCAGGACGCGACCGCCGGCGTTCGGGATCACACCCGCGGCATGGTCGAACGGGACGTCGGCCAGCGGGGAGCCGAAGTACCCGACCGCGCGGTAGACCGCCTGCACCTCGAACTCCTCGAACCGGCCGGTGTTGCGCACGGTGCCGTCGCCGGCGAGCTCGGTGCGCTCGGTGCGGAGCCCGGTCACCCGGTCGGTACCCAGGATCTCGGCGGGCCGGTGCAGGAAGTGCAGGTGGATCCGCCGCGAGGCGGTCAGCTCCCCGGGGTCTCGCAGCGTCCAGTCGGTCAGCGTCTTGACGACCTGCTTGGTCTGGTTGGACGAGCGGATCGCCTCTTCCGAGCCGTCGTCGAAGTCGAAGTCCTCGGGGTACACCACGATGTCGACGTCGGGCACGTGACCCAGCTCGCGCAGCTCCAGCGGCGAGAACTTGACCTGAGCAGGGCCGCGGCGGCCGAACACGTGCACGTCGGTGACCGGGCTGGACCGCAGCCCCTCCTCGACGTTCGCCGGGATCTCGGTCGGGAGCAGGTCGTCGGGGTGCTTGGCGAGGATCCGCGCGACGTCGAGCGCCACGTTGCCGTTGCCCAGCACCGCGACCTGCGTGGCCTCCAACGGCCACGTGCGCGGAACGTCCGGGTGCCCGTCGAACCAGGACACGAAGTCCGCGGCGCCGTAGGAGCCGGGCAGGTCGATACCGGGGATGTCGAGCGAGGCGTCGCGGATCGCGCCGGTGGCGAAGATCACGGCGTCGTAGTGCTTCCGCAGCTCGTCGAGGGTGATGTCGGTGCCGAAGTCGACGTTGCCGATCAGCCGGATGTCACCGCGCTGCAGCACCTTGTAGAGCGCCACGATGATCTGCTTGATCCGCGGGTGGTCGGGCGCGACGCCGTACCGGACCAGCCCGTACGGGGCTGGAAGCCGCTCGAACAGGTCGATCGAGACGTCGAGGTCGGTCTTGCTCAGGATGTCGGCCGCGTAGATGCCGGCGGGGCCGGCTCCGACAACGGCCACGCGCAGCGGCTCGGACACGTTTCTCTCTCTACGGTGGACTGGGGCGAAGGGCCTGGCCCGCGGACCAGTCTAGGCACGCGTTCTCGGCGCTCATCGGCACCCGCGGAGGGCGTACCGTTCCGCGAGATGGATGTCTCAGTCTCGCAGGAGCGCCGCGGCCTGGCCGCGGCGCTCGGCGCGTTCGGCCTCTGGGGCATGTTCCCGCTCTTCCTGTCGCTGCTCGCGCCTGCGGGCGCGGTCGAGATCAGCGCGCACCGGGTGGTGTGGACGTTCCTGGTGTGCGTGCTGGTGCTGGCGCTCACACGAACCCTGCGCGGTACGTGGCGGCTCGCGGCGGACCGCCGGCTGGTGGGGCGGCTCGCTCTCGGTGCGATGTTCCTCGCCGGGAACTGGCTGATCTTCGTGATCTCCATCGAGATCGGCCGCGTGGTCGACGCCTCGCTGGGGTATTTCCTCAACCCCTTGGTCAGCGCCGGCCTGGCGGTCGTGGTGCTCCGGGAGCGGCTGCGGCCGCTGCAGTGGGCGGCGCTGGCGATCGCCGGCGCCGGCATCGTGGTGATGTCGGTCGGGCTCGGCACCGTGCCGTGGATCGCGCTGGGCCTGGCGACCACCTTCGGTCTGTACGGGCTGACCAAGAAGCAGGTCGGCTCGCGCGTGACCGCGATCTCGGGTCTGTCGATCGAGACCGTGGTGCTGCTGCTGCCCGCGCTCGGCTACCTGGCCTACCTGGTCGCGAGCGGTGGCTCGACGTTCGGGCTCGACGTCGGGATCGGCGGCTCGCTCGGCCACGCGCTGCTGCTGGTGAGCAGCGGCGTCGCATCAGCGATCCCGCTGGTGCTGTTCGCGGCGGCATCCCGCCGGCTCCCCCTCGCCACCGTCGCGATGACCCAGTTCCTGACCCCGGTCATGCAGCTCATCGCCGGGGTGCTGGTGCTCGGCGAGCAGATGTCGCCCGCCCGCTGGTGGGGCTTCGCCTTCGTCTGGGGTGCGCTGGTGGTGCTCAGCGTGGACATCGTGCGCAGCTCCCGCGCGGCCAGGCTCGCGCGACCCCTGGGTCCGCCGCCTGCCTGACCCGGGCTCGCCGCAGCACCCGGCTCACTAGAGTCTCGACATGGACCTCGCGCCGCTGCCCTTCGTGGGGCGTGCCCGCGAGCGCCTGGTCGCTCGGCTGCTGGCTCACGTCGCGGAGACGGCGGCGGCGAACCGGCCCAGGCTCGTCACGCTGGAGGCGGGCACAGGCTGGGGCAAGACGCGGCTGCTGCAGGAGATGTACGGCAGGCTCGCGGCCCAGCAGCCGGAGCCTGCGTACTGGCCACCCACGCTGCTCGGCGCCACCGGAAACGAGCAGCTCAGCCTCGAGGGCCGCCGCAAGCGCCTGTACCCGGCGACCTTCGCACCCCCGGCGGGTGCGCTCCCGCACTGGTTCTGGTGGGGCATCACCGCCGGCGCGCACCGCAGCGGGACCCCGGTGCAGGCACTGGCCCAGGACCTGATCCAGGTCCAGGCACACGCGCCTGCGCTGGAGCGGCGCTGGCGGGAGCTCGCCGGACCCGCGGCGAAGGCCGGAAGGCTGCTGCGCGGCGAGGACGCCGCCGAGCTGGGCACGCTGCTGCGCGAGGAGGGCATCGGCCGCGCCGCCGAGGCGGTCCTCGGGTCCGCCGTGCCCGGTCTCGGCTTCCTGATGTGGGCCGGCGGCGTGATCTGGCGCCAGCAGCAACGATGGTCGGCCGAGAACCGCGCGCACCCCGAGGTCGACGTCCGCGGCCAGGACCGCACCGATCTCGTGACCGAGCTGGCCACGAGCCTGGGCTCGTTCGCGCGGGTGGGTCTCCCGGTCGTCATCGTCGTCGAGGACCTGCACGACGGCGATGCCTCCCTGGTCGAGCTCCTCACCCGGGTCCTGTCCAGCCCGACCGGCCCTGTGCTGGTCGTCGCCACGGCATGGCCCGGCCTCCTGGACCGTCCGGACGTCCCCGCGGCACGGCTGCTCGCCGAGGTCCCGGCCGCACGCGTCCACCGGTTGCAGCAGCCGCAGGACCTGCCCGACCTCGAGCAGGACGCCCTGCTCGACCTCGTGGCGCATCTGCTCCCTGAGGCGAGCGCCGGCGACCGCAGGCTGCTGACCTCGCGGTTCACCACGCCCCTGACCATCGAGGTCGCCTGCTCGGTCCGCAGCATCAGGGAGGCGGTCGCCGACGGCGACCTGCAGGCCGAGGACGTCGACGAGCTGCCTCGGGACGTCGAGGGTCTGTACCGCGTGGTGTGGAACCAGCTCCCGGAGCCGACGCGAGAGGCGCTGATGCTGGCGGCGATGACCACGCCGCGCATGGTGGGCAACCTGTTCCGGGACGGGAGCTGGGATCCCGACGTGGTGGCAGCCGCGATCGCCACCCTGCCGTGGCTCGACGACGCCGTCCGGGTGGTCCTCACCGAGGCCGGTGACGAGACGAACGCCTACGCCTGGGTCCGCCGGGTGGACGAGTGGCTGCGCCGCTTCCACGAGCCGGCTCAGCTCGCCATCGCCGCCGACGCCGCGCAGGAGAGCCTGGGACGCCGACGTCGACAGGCCGTGCACGAGGCGCTCGCCGGGCACCTGCACCCCCGCTCCCCCGCGCTGTCACCCAGTGCCCGGCGGTGGCAGGCGCAGGTGCTGGTCTCGCTCGCCTCCGAGGGCTTCGTCGACTGGACCGACGGCGTCTGGCAGTCCTTCGACCTGCTCGTCGACGAGGCGCGCGAGCAGCCCGACGTCGACAGCCTCCGCACCGTGGCCGCGCTGCTGGCGAGCGCGCCGGAGCGGCCGGACCGGACCGCGCGGCTGAACGACCGCCGCCTGCTCGGCGAGACCCTGGACCGGCTGGGCCGCATCCCGGAGGCGATCGAGGTCCTCACCTCGGTCGTGGAGTCACGAGCCGAGGCCGGTGACCTGGGCGTGGCGTACGCCGTCGACCTCAACGCACTCGCGCTCGCCCTCAGCGAGAGCGGTCATCCGGACCGCGCACTCGAGCTGCTCGGCACGGTGCGCCAGATCCTGACCGCCGAGCACGGGCCTGATTCCCCCGAGCTGTGGATCACGCGCAACAACATCGCGATGACCCTCGACGAGCTCGGCCGGACCGAGGAAGCGGTCGGGCTGCTGGAGGAGCTGGTCGCCGACATCGGCAGCGTCGACCCCGCCAGCGCCAGCTTCGACACCGCGCGCACCAACCTCGCGCAGTGCTACGCGAGCACCGACGACCTGGAGCACGCGATCTTCTTCAGCCAGAGCTCGGCCCACCTCGCGAGCACCCGGCACGGCCCGCGGCACCCGTTGACGCTCGAGGCGCTCGCCACGCTGGCCCACGTCGCCTGGCGGGCCGGCGCGGCGAGCCTGGCGCGCGAGGTCGCGGACCGGCTCGTCACCACCGCGGACGACGTGCTCGGCGGCGAGCACCTGCGGGCCAGGATGTACCGCGATCTCGCCGAGGCGTTGAACGAGGGCGAGCCACCGGCGCCGCCGGTGTGGCTGCCACCCTGGTCGCTCGAGGACGAGACGCTGCTCCTCGAGGGCCGTAACGAGCAGGGTGCGCAGATCTACGCGTTCGTGCGCATCCATCCCGATCGCCTCGACGACCTCCGGACAGCGCTCGAGTCAGGCACGAGCGTCCACCCGCAGGAGTGGGGGTCGGTGATCGCCAGCGGCCAGGGCGAGCCGACACCGCGCACGATCGCCATGACCGGGATCCCCGAGCACCTCTTCCAGGTCACGCCGAGGGCCGCCACAGACGCTCCGTAGCGCCCGCTGGGTGGCGATCACGCCGAGCCGTCAGACCGGGGCGCGGCGCCGCAGGCGCGCGAGGATCGGCCGCGACGGTCTGCGCGCCGTGGCCAACCCGTCCGCGAGTCCCGCTGCCGCTGCCGCCCACACCTCCGACGCCTCGGGCAACCCCGCCGGCCGGTCCGCCAGCCACAGGCACTCGTGCAACCGGGACGCGTAGGCGCCGAGCTCGCCCGAGGCGAGCCCCTCGCTCGCCAGCGGCAGCGTCAGGGCCTGTGCGACGTCGTCGTGCACACGCTCGACGGCGTCCTGGATCGGGCCGCGCATGAATCCCGGCAGGCCCGTGGCAGCCTCGAGCAGCGACTCTCGCGCCTCCAGCGCCAGGTCCACCACCTCGCCGGGACGCGCGCTCGGCGCGCGTGGGCGTACCGGCGGCGTGGGGATCAGCGCGGCCAGCAGCGCCTCGTGGACCGCGCCGTCGTCGGCCGTGCCGGCCCAGCCGGGGGCGATGGTGACCACCGGGGCGTAGCCCTCGCGGCGAACTCGGACCGGCCCGGCCATCGGAGGCTGGGGCCCGCGCACGCGCTGCTGGGAGGAGCCGAGGTGACGTGCCGTGCTCGACCCGCTGGGGACGGCTGCGGCGATCGCGGCAGCCCAGTCGCCGGTCCGCACCTGGGCGGCCTGCTGCAGCGCGTCGGAGACCGCGCCGGCCAGCCCGTCGCTGGGCAGCGTGCGTCGCCACTGCGGGTCGAGATCCAGGCGCACGACCGTGCCGTGCCGGTCCATGCCCACGTGCACGAGGCTCTCGGCGTCGGTACCCATCGCGAGCGCCGGCAGTGCGGCGCGGCCTGCTGCCAGCACCTCGACCACACCCTCGACGTCGGCTCGCAGCCGCCCCAGCGCCGACGCCGACGTCTCCGGCCTCGAGGTCCCTGCTGTCACTGCGCCTGGCCCTCCGTCGCCGCCATCTCGCCCGCCACGCTAGGTGGTGCCCGGATCGGGGTCGAGGGCAGAGCTCCCCATCGGTCCTGACCGCCGGGGACCGGCCGAGGTCAGCGCAGCAACGCTCGGAGCGAGTCGATCGTGTCGGCCTCCGCGGGTGGTTTGGCGTGCGCGCCGGTGCGGTACCGCTTGACGCGCGCGAACCGCAGCGCCACCCCGCCCGGGTAACGGGTGGAGCGCTGCACGCCGTCGATCGCGATCTCGACGACGGTGCTCGGCTCCACCATGACCACCCCGGGTGTGCCGGGGCCGGGGCGCGCGATCGTCGGGAAGTACTCGGTCTGCCAGCGCAGCAGCGCATCGGTCAGGCCCTTGAACGTCTTGCCGACCATGACGAAACCACCGGCCTCGCCGAACTCGCCCTCGGGGTCCCGCGCTCCGAGGTGCAGGTTCGACAGCCAGCCGGTGCGGCGGCCGTAACCCCACTCGGCGCCGAGCACCACCAGGTCGAACGTCAGCACCGGCTTGACCTTCAGCCACCGCTTGCCGCGGCGACCGGCCTCGTAGGTGGAGTCGATCCCCTTGACGACCACGCCCTCGTGCCCGGCAGCCAGCGCCTCTGCGAGGACGCGCTCGGCCACCTCCGGGTCATCGGTCACCTCACCCGGCACCAGGTGCGCGCCCACCCGCTGTGCCAGCAGCTCCCGACGGCGGCCCAGTGGCACTCCGAGGAGGTCCTCGCCATCGGCGTGGAGCATGTCGAAGAAGAAGGTGGACAGGTGCGAGGCCGGCTGCCCGGCCACCTCGGTGTGGCGGCCGAACCTGCTCATCGTCTCGGCGAACGGCTTCGCCTTGCCGTCCTCACCGAGCCGGAGGGTCTCGCCGTCGAGGATCAGGTCACCACCGGGGAAGGACTCGACCAGCGCGACCACCTCGGGGACGCGGTCGGTGATGTCGGCGAGGCTGCGGGTGTAGGCCCGCACGGTGCCGCCGGTGCGGTGCACCTGCAGCCGGGCACCGTCGAGCTTGGCCTCGACCGAGGCCTCGCCCGCGGTCGCCACCGCCTCGGAGGCCGTGGCCGCGGTGCCGGCCAGCATCGGCAGCACCGGGACGCCGGGCGTCAGGCCGATCGCGCCGAGATCGGCGCCGGCGAGCGCGAGTCGCGCGGTCTCCGCGACCGCGCCCGTGAGCATCGCGGCGCGACGCACGGTGGTCGCCGCGATCCCGGTCGCTGCCGCCACGGCATCGAGCACGGCGGCGTCCAGCGCCCCGGTGCGCATGTCACCGAGCAGCACGCGGGTGAGGAAGTCCTGCTCGGCGGACGTGGCCGCTGCCAGCAGCGCCTGCAGCGTCTCGGTCCGTACCGCGGCGGAGCCGCTCCCACCGGCCTGGGCGAGCGCCTGGAGGGCGAGATCGACGTCGAGGACCGTGAGGGTCGCCGTCGGGCTGGGCTCGCCACGCACGCTGCTGAGGGTGCGCCAGCCCACCCCGGTCCGCCCCTGCCTCGGACGCCCGACCAGCATCCCGACCGCGGGGACCACCTCATCGGGCTCGAGCTCCCTCAGCAGCCCGGCCAACGAGGCGACCTTGGCGCGTTTCGAGGACGTCGCGGCCACCTCCTCCGCGACCTCGACCACCCGCAGCATCGTCGTCACGGCACCAGCCTCCCACCCACCCCCGACATGCTCTCGGTGCGTGGAAACCGGCAGGGAGCGAAAGTGCGTTGAAACCGGCAGGGGGGCGAAAGTGCGTTGAAACCGAAGGGGGGGGGGCGAAAGTGCGTTGAAACCGGAAGGGGAGTCAGGCGAGGCGGTCGACGACGATGTCGGCGAAGGCGATGAGGGCGCGCCGGGCGGCGGAGTCGGGGAGGGTCTCGAGCTCGGTGACGGCGTCCGTGGCCCACTGGCGTGCGAGCACGCGGGTCTCCTCCAGCACCTCGTGCCGGCGGAGCCGCTCGAGCGTGGAGGCGCGCACGTCCTCGTCGTCGGAGTCCAGGTCGCGCAGGATGCCGGCGCCGACCTCGTCGACGTCCCCCGCGGCGGCGCGGGCTCGCAGCAGCAGCACCGGCATCGTGGCGACGCCGGCGCGCAGGTCCGTGCCGGGCTCCTTGCCGAGGGTCTCGGCGTCGGAGATCAGGTCGATGACGTCGTCGGCGAGCTGGAAGGCGACACCGACCTTCTCGCCGTAGGCGATCGAGGCGCGACCCGAGAGCTCGTCGGCACCGGAGAACAGCGTCCCGTACTTCGCGGCCGCTGCGATCAGCGAGCCGGTCTTGTCCGAGAGCACGCCGATGTAGTGGGCGACCGCGTCCTCGCCCTCCCCCGGACCGAGCGTCTCGTGCAGCTGGCCCAGCACGAGGCGCTCGAACGCGTCCGCCTGGATGCGCACCGCGACCGGCCCCAACGCGGAGACCATCTGCGAGGCCTTGGCGAACAGCAGGTCGCCCGTGAGGATCGCCACCGAGTTGCCCCACAGCTGCTGCGCGCTGGGGGCGCCCCGGCGCAGCGGCGCGTCGTCCATGACGTCGTCGTGATACAGCGTCGCCAGGTGGGTCAGCTCGGTGGCGACGGCGGCCGTGCGCACCTCCTCGTTGATGCCCGACCCGAAGTGGGAGGTGAGCAGCACCAGCACCGGCCGCAGCCGCTTGCCGCCCGCCTCCATGAGGTGACGGGTCGGCGTCTGCACCAGCGGGTTGGCGTTCGCTGCCGCCTCGATCAGGCGTCGCTCGATGCTCTCCAGCTCGCCGAGGATCTCCTCCTCGAGCCGGTCGTCGCCCAGCGGCAGGGGGGATGTCACAGCAAGAACTTCGACGCCTGCGCCGCCACCGCCAGCACGGCGGTCGGCACCACACCCACCAGCACGGTGCCGACCGCGCACACGACGACCGCCACCGCGGTGAGACCCTCGCTGCGCACGACCGTGGTCGCGGAGCCGTCCTCACCCGTCGCGGGCTCGGTGAAGAACATGAGCACGATGATCCGCACGTAGAAGAACGCCGCCGCGGCCGAGGCCAGCACGGCGATCACGACGAGCGGCCAGTCGCCGCCGGCGACCGCCGCGCCGAACACCGCGAACTTCCCGGTGAACCCCGCGGTCAGCGGGATACCGGCGAACGAGAGCAGGAACAGCGCGAAGCACACGGCCAGCACCGGGCTGCGCCGGCCCAGACCGGCCCACTCCGACAGGTGCCCCGCCTCGCCCACGAGGTTGCCCTCGGCGTCCTTGGTCCGCACGAGCGTCACGAGCGCGAACGCCCCGACCGTCGCCAGGCCGTAGGCCAGCAGGTAGACGAGGATCCCGGAGATGCCGCGCTCGTCGAGCGCGATGATCCCGAGCAGCAGGAACCCGGCGTGCGCCACCGAGGAGTAGGCGAGCGTGCGCTTCATGTCGGTCTGCACGATCGCGAGCACCGTGCCGACCACCATGGTGAGGATGGCGACGATCCACAGGAACGGCGCGAGGTCCCAGCCGAGCCCGGGCGTGACCACGTAGACGAACCGCAGCAGCGCCGCGAACGCCGCGACCTTGGTGCAGGCCGCCATGAACCCGGTGATCGGCGTCGGCGCGCCCTGGTACACGTCAGGGGTCCAGGAGTGGAACGGCACCGCACCGACCTTGAAGAGCAGCCCGATGATCACGAGCGCGCTGCCGGCGAGCAGCAGGCCGTCCATGCCGGAGACCAGCGGCACCGCCGTCGCGATGTCGGCCAGGTGGACCGAACCCGCGTAGCCGTACAGCAGCGCCAGCCCCATGAGGAAGAACGCGGAGGAGAACGCGCCCAGGAGGAAGTACTTCAGCGACGCCTCCTGCGAGACCAGACGACGGCGGCGGGCCATCCCCGCGAGCAGGTACAGCGGCAGCGAGAGCACTTCGAGCGCGATGAACATCGTCAGCAGGTCGGCGGCTGCGGGGAACACCAGCATGCCGGTGACCGCGAACATCGTCAGCGGGAACACCTCGGTCTGCGCGAGACCCGCGCGCCGGGCCTGGCCCTCGTACTCCGACCCGGGGATCGCGGAGGCGGTGGGCGTGAACGCGTCCTCGCCGCGTGCCCTGTCGGCGATCACCAGCAGCGCGAGCAGCGCGAGGATCAGCAGGATCGCCTGGAACAGCAGCGCCGGTGCGTCCTCGCGGAGAGCCCCGGCCACCAGCGAGCTGGGGCCGTCCTGCTGCACCACGGTCCAGCGCCAGGTGACGGCGACCAGAGCGCCGCCGAGCGCGAGCGCGGCCACGACCACCTGCACCAGACGGCGCGAGCCGCGCGGGACGAACGCCTCGACGAGGACGCCGATGACGGCGGCCCCGAGCAGGATCAGGACCGGCGAGAGGGCAGCCCACTCGATGTGCGGCGCGACGAACATCAGGCAACCCCTCCGGTCACGAGTGCGGCGACTGTCTCGCTCAGCGGCGTGAGCAGGTCGAGGACGGGCGCAGGATAGAAGCCGAGCACGAGCATCGCCGCGATCAGCACACCCATGACGGCCTTCTCACGACCGTTCAGGTCCGGCATGCCGGCATGGTTCGCCGACGGCGGACCGGTGAAGACGCGCTGATAGGCGAGCAGGATGTAGAGCGCGGCCAGGACGACGCCGAGCACGGCCACGATCGCCATCCACGGCGCGACCTCGAACGTCCCGAGCAGCACCAGGTACTCCGGCACGAAGCCGGACAGACCCGGCAGCGCGAGCGACGCCAGGCCGGACACCAGGAAGGTCCCGGCGATGACGCGGGTGATCCTCTGCATGCCCGAGTAGGCACCCATGTCCTGCGTTCCGCCGCGCTGCGTCAGGAACCCGGCGACGAGGAACATGCCCGCTGTCGAGACACCGTGGGCGACCATGTAGATCATCGAGCCGGTGACCGCCGTCGCGCTGCCCACGAAGATGCCGAGCACGATGAAACCGAAGTGCGACACCGAGGTGAACGCGATCAGCCGCATCATGTCGTTCTGACCGATCGCGAGCAGCCCGCCGTACAGGATCGAGATCAGCGCCAGCACGATGATCACCGGGGCCGCGGCGGCCGCGGCGTTCGGGAACAGCGGCAGGCAGAGCACGATCATCCCGAAGGTGCCGACCTTGTCCAGCACGCCGACCAGCAGGGTCGAGGTGCCGGGTGTCGCCTGCTGCGCCGCGTCCGGCAGCCACGTGTGCACCGGCCACATCGGCGCCTTGATCGCGAACGCGATGAAGAAGCCGAGGAACAGCAGCATCTCGGTGATCAGCGGCACCCCGGCGGCGTCGAGGCCGGGCGCCTGGTCGAGCAGGAACGCCTGGGGCCCCTGGTCGGTCCCCACGAAGAAGTACCCGATCACCGCGGCGAGCATCAGCAGCCCACCGGCGAGCGAGTAGAGCAGGAACTTGATCGCCGCGTAGCGCCGGTTCGCACCGCCGTAGACGCCGATGAGGAAGTAGACCGGGATCAGCATCGCCTCGAAGACGACGTAGAACAGGAAGATGTCACGCGAGGCGAACACCGCGATCATCAGCGCCTCGAGGACCAGGATCAGCGCGACCCAGCCGGCACGCCGGTAGTCCAACGCCTTCCGCTCGGCGGTCTCGTCGCCGTCGCCCACGGTGGCGGGCAGCGTGACCTCGTTCCACCCCGCGACGATCACGACCGGGACCAGCAGCGTGGCCAGCAGCACCATCACCAGGCCGAGGCCGTTGACGCCGACGGCGTAGCTCGCCCCGAAGGCGGGGATCCAGTCGGCCACCTGGGCGAACTGGGTCTCGTTCGCGGCGCTCACGTCGAAGCCGACAGCGAGGGCGATCGCACCGGCGAGCACGAGGGCGCTCGTCACCAGGCCGATCGGACGGGCCAGGCGGCGCAGCGGTGGGACGAGCCACACCAGCGCGGCCACCACGGCCGGGACAAGGATCAGGACGGTCAGCGGGGACTGTCCGAGAAGAGTCTCAGGCATCAGTTATCTGTTTCTCCCGGGTCTTCCCGCTCAGATCCGCGCCACGAGCACGATGACGAGGACAAGGACCACACCGACGGACATGGCGGCGCTGTAGCTGCGGACGTGACCGTTCTGCAACTTGCGCAGCCGCTCTCCCAGCCCGACCGCGCCGGCGCCGAGGCCGTTCACGGCCCCGTCGACGACGGCGGTGTCCGCGTAGGTCAGGGTGCGCACCGTGTGCGTGCCCGGACGTGCGAACACGGCCTCGTTCACCGAGTCCTGGTAGAGGTCGCGGCGCGCGGCGCGGGTGAGCACCGATCCTGTGGGCGGCATCAGCGGGACGCTGGAGGCCCAGTACTGGCGCCAGGCCAGCAGCACGCCGATCAGCATCAGCACGACGGTGGCGCCCATGATGACCGGGATCGGGATCACCGGGTCGTG
Source organism: Pseudactinotalea suaedae (assembly GCF_009733815.1). GTDB lineage: Bacteria > Actinomycetota > Actinomycetes > Actinomycetales > Beutenbergiaceae > Pseudactinotalea > Pseudactinotalea suaedae. The sequence continues at coordinate 66,753 of NZ_WNXY01000005.1, read as the reverse complement.
GTGCTCGGCGTGACCGGTGACCGGCTCGAGCCAGTGGAAGAACCGGTCGCCGAAGGCCAGGAACGCACCGAGCCCGAGCGAGCCGACCGCCAGCACGATCATCGGCACCGTCATCAGCAGCGGCGACTCGTGGGGGTGCTGCTCCGGGCCGGGAGCCTCGTTCTTGCCGTCGTTCCACCGGGCCTTGCCGTGGAACGTCATGAAGAACAGCCGCGACATGTAGAACGCGGTCAGGCCGGCGGCGAGCAGTGCCACCATGCCGAAGACCCAGGGCTGCCAGCCCTCGCCCACGAACGCGGCCTCGATGATCTTGTCCTTGCTCCAGAAGCCGGACAGACCGGGGAAGCCGATGATCGCGAGCCAGCCGAGACCGAACGTGATCCACGTGACCTTCATGAACCGGCTGAGGCCACCGAAGCCGCGCATGTTCACCTCGTCGTTCATGCCGTGCATGACCGAACCGGCGCCCAGGAACATCCCGGCCTTGAAGAAGCCGTGCGTGAGCAGGTGGAAGATCGCGAACGCGTACCCGATCGGGCCGAGGCCCGCCGCGAGCATCATGTAGCCGATCTGGGACATCGTCGATGCCGCCAGGGCCTTCTTGATGTCGTCCTTCGCACAACCGACGATCGCACCGAACACCAGCGTGATGGCACCGACGATGACGACCAGGAGCTGCGCCGTCGGGCTCGCCTCGAAGATCGCACCGGAGCGGACCACGAGGTACACGCCGGCCGTGACCATGGTCGCGGCGTGGATGAGCGCGGAGACCGGCGTCGGGCCGGCCATCGCGTCACCGAGCCAGGCCTGCAGCGGGAACTGCGCGGACTTGCCGCAGGCACCGATGAGCAGCGCGATGCCGATCGCGGTCGCCCAGCCCTCGCTCAGCTCGGGTGCCGCGGCGAACACGGTCTCGAAGTCGACCGAGCCGATGCTGGCGAACATCGCTCCCATCGCGATGATCAGGCCCATGTCTCCGACACGGTTCATCACGAACGCCTTCTTGGCGGCGACCGCGTACTCGGTGCGCTGGTTCCAGAACCCGATCAGCAGGTAGGACGCCAGACCCACGCCCTCCCAGCCGACGAACAGGAGCGCGAAGGAGTCGGCGAGCACCAGGATCAGCATCGCTGCGATGAACAGGTTGAGATAGGCGAAGAACCGGCGCCGGTCGTCGTCGTGCTCCATGTACGCGACCGCGTAGACGTGGATCAGCGTGCCGACGAACGTGATCAGCAGGAGGAAGGTCGCCGAGAGCGGGTCCACGAGGAACCCGGCGTCCACGTCCAGCTCACCCGCGGGGATCCACGAGAACAGGTGCACGTCCACGGCGCGGTCCTCCGCGCCCCGGCCGAGCAGCCCGAACAGGATCACGAAGGCCATCACGGCGGAGGCGGCCGAGGCCAGCACCCCGAGCCAGTGCCCCCAGCCGTCGCTGCGGCGACCGAGCAGCAGCAGGACACCGGCGCTGGCCAGCGGTACCGCCACGATCAGGATGGCGGCGAGGTCGATGCTCATGCGCGCCTCAGCTCTTGAGCAGGCTGGCGTCGTCGAGCGACGCGGACCCGCGAGTTCGGAAGATGGACACGATGATCGCCAGCCCGATGACCACCTCGGCGGCGGCGACGACCATCACGAAGAAGGCGATCACCTGGCCGGTGAGGTCTCCGTGCATGCGCGCGAACGTCACCAGGGTGAGGTTGGCGGCGTTGAGCATCAGCTCGACACCCATGAACGCGACGATCGCGTTGCGGCGCACGAGCACCGCCGTGCCGCCGATCGCGAACAGGATGCCGGACAGGACCAGGTAGTTGAGGATGCTCACTGCTCGAGCTCCTTACGCTCATCGGCAGCTCCGGGCACGGCTGCAGGCTCCTCGCCCTGGCCGTAGGGCCTGCCGGCATCGGCGAGCTCCTCGGCGCTGGGCAGGTTCGACTCCTGCCCGCGGATCCGGAGCACCGTGGTGATCGACGCCTCGACCGGCTCACCGGCCGCGTCGACGGCAGGCATGTCCGCCGAGTTGTGCCGCGCGTAGACGCCCGGGTTCGGCCGGTTGGTGATGAGGGTGGAGCTGGCTCCGGCGCCGTACGCCTTGAGCTTGGCCGCGGCCATCTCCTTCTGCCCGAACTTGGCCCCGAGCCGGACGCGGTGCGTGAGGCTCAGCGCGCCCACGGCGGCCGTGATCAGCAGCGCCCCGGTGAGCTCGAAGGGGAAGATGAAGTCCGAGAACAGGATCCGCGCGACGCCGACCGCGTTGGTGTCGGCGTTGGCCTCGGCCAGCCCGACCGGTGCCGGCAGCGCGGCCCGGGTGGTGATGGCACCCATCAGCACCAGCAGCCCGACGCCGGCGAGCGCGGCGAGCCAGCGCTGCCCGGTCAGGGTCTCCTTGAGCGACTCGGTGGAGTCGACGCCGATCAGCATGATGACGAAGACGAAGAGCATCATCACGGCGCCCGTGTAGACCACGACCTGGGCGACCCCGAGGAACGTGGCCTCGTTCGCGATGTACATGACGGCGAGCCCGACCATGACGCCGGCGACAGCGACCGCGATGTGCACGGTCCTGCGCGCGAACAGCAGCCCCAGCGCTCCCATCACCATCAGCGGCGCCAGGATCCAGAACAGGACCGCTTCACCGCTCGAGATGGTCATCTCGGTCATGACGCTGCCCCCGCGCTGCCCTCGGAACGGGCGCTGCCGCGCTTCGCGGCGGCGGTCGCCGACTCCAGCGACGGCTCGTCCGGGCGGTTGCGTCGCACCCACTCGACCTCGTCGGCGGTCGGGCCGGTGACCTCACCCTGGTAGTAGCTGCCGTCGGTGGTGCCCTCAGCCATCGGGTGCGGCGCGGCGAGCATGCCCTCGCGCAGCGGCGCGAGCAGGTCGTCCTTGGTGAAGATCAGCTTCTCGCGGGTCTGGTCGGCGAGCTCGAACTCGTTGGTCATCGTCAGCGCGCGGGTGGGGCATGCCTCGATGCACAGCCCGCAGAAGATGCAGCGCAGGTAGTTGATCTGGTAGACGCGGCCGTACCGCTCACCGGGCGAGTACTGCGCCTCGGGCGTGTTGCTCGCGCCCTCGACGTAGATCGCGTCCGCGGGGCAGGCCCAGGCGCACAGCTCGCAGCCGATGCACTTCTCGAGCCCGTCGGGGTACCGGTTGAGCTGGTGACGCCCGTGGTAGCGGGGCTCCACGGGGGCCTTCTCCCGGGGGTACTGCTCGGTGACGACCGGCTTGAACAGCGTCGCCATCGTGACGCCGAAGCCGGCCACCGGCGCCACGAGGGCCTCGACGGCGTTCTTGGGCTCGGGGATGAGGGAGGCGGCGTGCACGCCCTTGACCTCGCCGATCCCCTGGCCGCCACGAGCGGGCTTGGCGACGTCAGAGCTGGCGGGCTGCTTGTCGGTCCCGCCGCGCTCGTGCGGCATGGGTGTGGTCTCGTCGCTCACTTCTCGTCCTCCCCTGCGCCGGCAGCGGGGCTCGCTGCCGGTGCGGCGGCTGGTGTGGTGACGCGCGCGCGGCGCGGTGACGGTGGCAGCTCCTGGCCCGGCAGAGGGGGCACCGGGAAGCCGCCGGCGAAGGCGTCGAACGGCTCCTCCGTGGCGCGCTTCCTGCCGGGCTTGTCCGTGCCCGGACGCTTCGTGCCGGACGTGGTGGCCGACCTGCCCGCTCCGACCTTGGCCGCACCACCGCGGGCGCTCGCGCCCGCCTTGGCCGGCTTCTCCTCGTCCTCGCCCGGGAACAGCAGCATCAGCACCGCGATGACCACGAGACCACCGACGACGCCGAGCAGCAGCTGTCGCCACTCGAGGGTGAGGAACTCACCACCGAAGCTCAGCACCGGGTCGGGGCCGGTGGACAGGCCCTTGAGCACGGCGTAGAAGACCACGGTGACCAGGCCGGCCGGGATCAGCACCTTCCAGCCGAAGTTCATGAACTGGTCGTAGCGGAACCGCAGCAGCGTGCCGCGCACCCACACGAAGAACGCCATGATCAGCCAGAGCTTGGCGAGGAACCACACGACGCCCCACCAGCCGGTGTCGAACATGCCGTCGTTGATCAGGCCGATGCCGAACGGTGCCCGGTAGCCGCCGAGGAACAGGGTGGTGGCGACCGCGGAGACGTTGAGCATGTTGATGTACTCGGCCAGGAAGAACCAGGCGAACTTCATCGAGGAGTACTCGGTGTGGAAGCCACCGACCAGCTCGCCCTCGGCCTCGGGGAGGTCGAACGGGAGCCGGTTCGTCTCGCCGACCATCGAGATCACGTAGAGCACGAAGGCGGGCAGCAGCGTGAACGCCCACCAGGTGTTCTCCTGCGAGCCGACGATCTGCGAGGTCGACATCGAGCCGGACCACAGGAAGACGCTCACCAGCGCGAGGCTCATCGCGAGCTCGTAGGAGATGATCTGCGCCGTCGAGCGGACCGCGCCGAGCAGCGGGTAGGTCGAGCCGGACGCCCAGCCGCCCAGCACGATGCCGTACACACCGAGCGCGGTGATGCCGAGGATGTAGAGGACCGCGACCGGGAAGTCGGTCATCTGCAGCGGGGTGACCACGCCGAAGATGCTGACCTCAGGGCCGAACGGGATCACGGCGAACACCATGAAGGCGCAGAACACCGAGATGATCGGGGCGATCAGGTAGATCACCTTGTCGGCCGCCTTGACGGTGATGTCCTCCTTGAGCAGGAGCTTCATCGCGTCGGCGAGGGACTGCAGCAGCCCGAACGGGCCGTTCCAGTTCGGACCGGACCGCTGCTGGAAGCGGGCGACGAGACGTCGCTCGAACCAGATCGCGAACAGCACGGACAGCAGCAGGAACACCAGGATCACGACGGCCTTGACGATCGTGATCCAGATCGTGTCGTTGCTGAAGTCCGCGATCGGTACCGCGCTCATCGGATGACCTCCCCGTTCGTCGCACGTTCGGCCGAGGCCAGGCGGACCGAGCCGCCCGAGCCGACACCCAGCATCCGGTACAGCGACGAGCCCGGCGAGTGCAGCGGCAGCCACACCACGTGATCGGGCATCGGCGTCACCAGCACCGGGAGCGTGACCGAGCCGAGCGGCCCGACCACGGTGAGCCGGTCGCCGTCGGCGACACCCTGACTGCTCGCCGTGCCGGGCGAGACGCGCACGACCGGCCGGTGGGCGGTCCCGGCCAGGTACGGCTCGCCGTCCTGGCCGCGGGCGGCGTCGAGCATCAGACGCCAGGTGGCGACCGTGTGCTCGCCCGCGCTCGGGACCGGGGCCGGCGAGGGCTCGACGGCGGGCGCGGGCTGGCGGGCGCCGTCCCAGGCGGCCAGCTCGCTGAGCTCGCGGTGCACGGCCTCGAGCGAACCGGTGCCGAGGTCGACACCCATCCCCTCGGCCAGCATGTCGAGCACCTGGGCGTCCGAGCGGGCGCTGGTGGCGAACACCTGACCGAACGGCCGCGGGCGGCCCTCCCAGTTGAGGAAGGTGCCCGCCTTCATCGTCGGGGGCGCGACCGGCAGCACGACGTCGGCGTAGCGGCTCAGCGCCGAGGTGCGCACCTCCAGCTGCACCACGAAACCTGCCTCGCGCACCGCGCGCTCGGACTCGCCGGCACCCGGCAGGTCCTCGATGTCGATGCCGCCGAGGAGCAGGCCCGCGAGCTCGCCGGACCCGGCGTCCGCGAGGATCGCCGCGTGGTCGCGACCGATCTCGCCGGGGAGGGCGGCGTCGGCGTCGAGGCCCCATGCGCTCGCGACGTCCACGCGCGCCTCGGCGTCGGTGACAGGGCGGCCGCCGGGCAGCAGGCCCGGCAGCAGCCCGACCTCGACGGCGCCGCGGTCGCCCGCGCGTCGTGGCACCCAGGCGAGCCGGGCGCCGGTGGCCTTCGCCAGCTCCAGCACCGCGGTGAGCCCACCGGGGACCTGGGCGAGCCGTTCGCCGACGAGGATGACGGCGCCCTCGGCCCGCAGGCTCTCGGCCAGCTCGGCGTGATCGCCGGTGCCCGCCGCGATCGCGGCCAGGGTGGTGGCCTCCGCACCCGGCTCGGTGGTGACCAGGGCCGCGCGGACCTTGGTCGACCCGCGCGTGGCGAACGGCGCCAGGGTGCTGACCGAGGTCCTGCCCGCCAGCACCGCCTTGCGCAGCCGCAGGAAGATCGTGCCGGCCTCGTCCTCGGGCTCGAGCCCGACGAGCAGCACGTGCGGCGCGGACTCCAGGCCCGCGAAGGTGACGTCCATCGAGACGCCCGCCACGGCGTGGCCGAGGAACTCGGCCTCTTCGGGGCTGTTCGCACGGGCGCGGAAGTCCACGTCGTTGGTGCCGAGCACCACGCGCGCGAACTTGGACCACGCATAGGCGTCCTCGAGCGTGAGGCGACCGCCGGGGAGGACCCCGACCCCGCCGTCGTCGGCGGCCTGTGCCAGACCTCGCGCGGCGAGCGCGATCGCCTCGGACCAGCTGGCCGCGACCAGCTCGCCGGTCTCCTCGTCCCGCACCAGCGGGGTCTGGATCACGTCGGGCAGCGCCTGCCAGGTGAACGCGAAGCGGTCCTTGTCGGTGATCCACTCCTCGTTGACCGCAGGGTCGTCACCGGCCAGCCGGCGCAGCACGACACCGCGCCGGTGGTCGATCCGGATCGCCGAGCCGGAGGCGTCGTGCTCGGCGATCGACTCGGTCGAGACCAGGTCGAACGGGCGCGAGCGGAACCGGTAGGTCGCCGAGGTCAGCGCACCCACGGGGCAGATCTGGATCGTGTTGCCCGAGAAGTACGAGGCGAACGGACGCCCGGTCGCGTCGAGCTCGGCGGTCCCCACCGTGTAGGCGATACCGGACAGCAGCGCAGGGTCGCCGTTCGGGCCGACCATCTGGCCCGTCTCGGCGGCCTCGCGCACCTCGCCGTCGATGCCCGCGAAGCCCAGCACGCCCTCGTCGTACGCGCCGATCTGCTGGGGCAGCATGCCGTGGTCGGCGCCGCCGGGGGCGCCACCGCCGCGGCCCTGCAGGTCGATGAAGGGGTCGCCGGGGATCTCCGCCTGGAAGCGGGTGCAGCGCTGGCACAGGATGCAGCGGTCCCGGTCGAGCAGGATCTCGGTCGAGATCTTGACCGGCTTGGGGTAGGTCCGCTTGACGTCGGTGAACCGGGAGTTGGTGCGACCGTTGCTCATCGCCTGGTTCTGCAGGGGGCACTCGCCGCCCTTGTCGCAGACCGGGCAGTCGAGCGGGTGGTTGATCAGCAGCAGCTCCATGACCCCGTGCTGGGCCTTGTCGGCCACCTCCGAGGTGCGCTGCGTGCTCACCACCATGCCGGGCGAGACCTCCATCGTGCAGGAGGCCTGGGGCTTGGGCATCTCGCGGACGTTGCCCTCGCGGTCCGGGGTCGCGACCATCACGAGGCACTGCCGGCAGGCGCCCGCCGGCTTGAGCAGCGGGTGGTCGCAGAACCGCGGGATCTGGATCCCGATCTGCTCGGCGGCGCGGATGATCAGCGTGCCCTTGGGCACGGTGACCTCGACGCCGTCGATCGTGACGGCGATGCCCTCGACCTCGGCCGGGGTGCCGGGCTTGGGCGTGGCGGTGGTGGTCATCGGGCGGCTCCGGCCAGCTCGGTGAACAGGGCGTTCGCCCCGTAGGGGAAGAGCTCCCACGCAGGCGTGTGCATGCCCTGCTCGAACTCCTCACGGAAGTACTTGATGCCGCTCTTGACCGGCGTCGCCGCGGCGTCGCCCAGCGCGCAGAAGGAGCGGCCCTCGATGTTGTTGGCGACGTCGAGCAGCAGGTCGACGTCACCCTCGCGACCCTGCCCCGCCTCGAGGCGGTGCAGGACCTGGCGCAACCAGTAGGTGCCCTCGCGGCACGGCGTGCACTTGCCGCAGGACTCGTGGCTGTAGAAGTCGAGCCAGCGGGTCACGCAGCGCACCACGGAGACGGTCTCGTCGAAGATCTGCAGCGCGCGGGTACCCAGCATCGAGCCGGCGGCCGCCACGGAGTCGAAGTCGAGTGGGATGTCGAGGTGCTCGGCGGTGAAGATCGGGGTCGAGCTGCCGCCCGGGGTCCAGAACTTCAGCTGGTGGCCGTCGCGGATGCCGCCGGCCAGGTCGAGGAGCTCGCGCAGCGTGATGCCCAGCGGTGCCTCGTACTGCCCCGGGCGGGTGACGTGGCCGGAGAGCGAGAAGAACCCGTGGCCCTTGCTCTTCTCCGTGCCCATCGAGGAGAACCAGTCGATACCGCCCCGGATGATGCCCGGGACCGAGGCGACCGACTCGACGTTGTTCACCACGGTCGGCCGCGCGTACAGGCCGGCGACCGCGGGGAACGGCGGCTTCAGGCGAGGCTGGCCGCGTCGGCCCTCGAGCGAGTCGAGCAGCGCGGTCTCCTCGCCGCAGATGTACGCGCCGGCGCCGGCGTGCACCGTGATCTCCAGGTCGTACCCGGTGCCGAGGATGTTGCTGCCCAGCAACCCGGCCTCACGTGCCTCGCGCACGGCTGCGAGCAGCCGCCGGTACACGTGCACGACCTCGCCGCGCAGGTAGATGAAGGCGTGGTGGGACCCGATGGCGAAGCTGGTGATGGCCATGCCCTCGATCAGCGAGTGCGGGTTGGCCAGCAGCAGCGGGATGTCCTTGCAGGTCCCGGGCTCGGACTCGTCGGCGTTGACCACGAGGTAGCGCGGGCCGCCGTCCGGCGGGGGCAGGAAGGACCACTTGAGGCCGGTGGGGAAGCCGGCGCCACCGCGGCCGCGCAGGCCCGAGTTCTTGACGGTGTCGACGAGGCTGGCCGGCTCCTGGCGGATCGCGTACTTCCACGCGTCGTAGCCGTGGTGCGAGGTGTAGGTGGACAGCGTCCACGGGCGCTCGGCATCCCAGATGTCCGAGAGCACAGGTGCTAGCGGTGCTGCGGTCTGCTCGGTCACGACTCGTCCTCCTCGTCGGGCGCCTTCACGGTGTCGGGGTCGGAGTCGGCCGGGGTCGTCTCCTCGCGCTCGGCGCTCGACTGGGTCTCGGCCACCGGCTCGGTGCCCGCCTCCTCGATCGCCTCTTCGGACGAGACAGGCTCGTCGTCCATGTCGATGTGCGAGGCGTCGATGGCGGGCGCGGTCCAGCCGTTCTCACGGGACAGGGTCAGACCCGCCATGGTCGCGGCGCCACCGGCACCGCCCTCGTCGACGTGGCCGTCCTCGAAACCGGCGAGGACCCGCTCCATCTCACGGAAGGTCGGAACCTTGTCGGCACCGCGGGTCGGGGCCACGGCATCGCCCGCGAGGATCGCGTCGACCACGGCGAGCGCCGACTCCGGCGTCTGGTTGTCGAAGAACTCCCAGTTGATCATCATCACCGGCGCGTAGTCGCACGCGGCGTTGCACTCGATCTGCTCCAGCGTGATCGAGCCGTCCTCGGTGGTCTCGTCGTGGTGGATCCCGAGACGCTCGCTGACCCGCTCGAAGATGGCGTCGCCACCCATGACGGCGCACAGCGTGTTCGTGCAGATCCCCACCGTGTAGGTGCCGTTGGGACGTCGCTTGTACTGGCTGTAGAAGGTCGCGACGGCGGACACGTTCGCGCGGGACAGCCCGAGCGTGTCAGCGCAGAACGCGATCCCCGCGGGCGAGACGTAACCATCCTCGGACTGCACCAGGTGCAGCAGCGGCATCAGGGCCGAGCGGGGCTCGGGGTAGCGCGACACGATCTGGCGAGCATCGCCGTCGAGCCGTTCACGCACCTCGGGTGCGTAACCCAGGAAAGTCTGACGTGTCATCGGACCGTTCATCTGTCCACGCCTCCGAGCACGGGGTCGATCGAGGCGACGGCGACGACCACGTCAGCGATCGTGCCTCCCTCGCACATGATGCCGAGCGCCTGCAGGTTGTTGAAGGACGGGTCACGGAAGTGGACCCGGTAGGGCCGGGTGCCGCCGTCGGAGACGAGGTGGACGCCCTGGATGCCCTTGGGGTGCTCGATCTGCTGGAACACCTGGCCCGCCGGGACGCGGAAGCCCTCGGTGACCAGCTTGAAGTGATGGATCAGCGACTCCATCGAGGTGCCCATGATCTGGCGGATGTGGTCGAGGCTGTTGCCCTGCCCGTCCGACCCCACGGCCAGCTGCGCCGGCCAGGCGATCTTCCTGTCGGCGACCATCACCGGGTGCTTGCCGGCGCGGTCCTGCGCCTCGAGCCGGTCGAGGACCTGCTCGACGATCTTGAGCGACTCACGCGCCTCCGCGAACCGCACGACCGTGCGGGCGTAGGCGTCGGAGTCAGTGTGGGTGGGGACCTCGAAGTCGTAGGTCTCGTAGCCGCAGTACGGCTGCGCCTTGCGCAGGTCGTAGGGCAGGCCGGCGGAGCGCGCGATCGGGCCGACGGCGCCCAGCGCCATCGCACCGGCCAGCGGCAGGTAGCCGACGCCCTTGGTCCGGCCGAGGAAGATCGGGTTCGCCAGGGTGAGCTTCTCGAGCTCGCCGATGCCGTTGCGGACCTTCGGGATCATCTCGCGGATCCGCGCGGGAGTGCCGGGCGGCAGGTCCTGGGCGACACCGCCGGGGCGGATGTAGGCGTGGTTCATGCGCAGCCCCGTGACCGCCTCGAAGATCCGCAGGATCTCCTCGCGCTCACGGAACGCGACCGTCATCATCGTGGTCGCGCCGAGCTCGTTGCCGCCGGTACCGATGGCGATCAGGTGCGAGGAGACCCGGTTGAGCTCCATCATCAGCACCCGGATCAGCGTCGCGCGCTCGGGGATGTCGTCGGTGATGTCCAGCAGCTTCTCGACCGCGAGGCAGTAGGCGGCCTCCTGGAACAGCGGAGCCACGTAGTCCATGCGGGTGCAGAATGTCACACCCTGCGTGTAGTTGCGGAACTCCATGTTCTTCTCGATGCCGGTGTGCAGGAAGCCGATACCCGCACGCGCCTCGGTGACGGTCTCGCCCTCGATCTCCAGCACGATGCGCAGCACGCCGTGGGTCGAGGGGTGCTGCGGACCCATGTTGACGACGACGCGCTCGTCACCGAGGCGAGCCGCGTCGGCGGCGATCGCGTCCCAGTCGCCGCCGACCGCGGTGAACTCGTGGACGCCCTCGGTGCCGGCGGCGCCGGCTCCGGCGGTCGCGCGCGGGGCGTTGGTCGGAGCGCTCATGAATAGCTCCTGCGGTTGTCGGGTGCCGGGATCGTCGCGCCCTTGAACTCCACCTCGATGCCGCCGAGGGGGTAGTCCTTGCGCTGCGGGTGGCCTACCCAGTCGTCCGGCATCTCGATGCGGGTCAGGGCGGGGTGGCCGTCGAAGATCACGCCGAAGAAGTCGTAGGCCTCGCGCTCGTGCCAGTCGTTGGCCGGGTAGATCTCGACGAGGGAGGGGATGTGCGGGTCGGCGTCGGGTGCGGCGACCTCGAGCCGGACGGTGCGGTTGTGCGTCACCGAGTTGAGCGGGTAGATGCAGTGCAGCTCACGCCCGGTGTCGTGGGGGTAGTGCACGCCCGAGACGCCCAGGCACAGCTCGAACCGCAGGTCCTGGTCGTCCCGCAGCGCCCGCGCGACCGCAGGCAGGTGCTCGCGCGCCACGAACAGGCTGAGCTCGTCCCGGAACACGACGACCTTCTCGATCGCGTCGTCGAACGCGATCCCCTGCTCGCCGAGGACCTCCGCGAGGAGGTCCACGATCTCGTCGAAGTAGCTGCCGTAGGGCCGCTCGCTCGGCCCGGGCATCGCGATGGTGCGCACCAGCCCGCCGAAGCCGGAGGTGTCCCCGGTGCCTGCCGCACCGAACATGCCGGTGCGGACGTCGACGAGGTCGAGCGGTGCACGCTTGGCTCGTGCGACCTCCTGCACCTGCTCCGGCTGGCCGTCGCCATCGGCCTGGACGTTCTCCTCGGTCATGCCAGCAGACCCTTCATCTCGTGGGTCGGGGTGGCGTTGAGGGCGGCCTCCTCGGCCTTGCGCGCGATCTCCTTGCGGTGCGGGCCGAAGGCCTGCCCCTTGATCACGTGCTTCTGCAGCTCGAGGATCGCGTGGATCAGCATCTCCGGGCGCGGCGGGCAGCCGGGCAGGTAGATGTCGACCGGCAGCACGTGGTCGACGCCCTGCACGATCGCGTAGTTGTTGAACATGCCGCCCGAGCTGGCGCACACGCCCATCGAGATGACCCACTTCGGGTCGGCCATCTGGTCGTAGACGGTCCGCACGACCGGCGCCATCTTGTGGCTCACGCGCCCGGACACGATCATCAGGTCCGCCTGCCGCGGCGAGGCGCGGAAGACCTCCATGCCGAAACGGGAGCCGTCGAAGCGCGGGGTGCCGAAGGCCATCATCTCGATCGCACAGCACGCCAGGCCCATCGTCACGGGCCACAGCGAGGCGCTGTGGGCCCAGCCCACGAAGTCCTCGACCTTGGCCAGCGCGAATCCTGCCGGGCTCTTCTCGTCAAAGCTCATGGCACACCTCAGTCCCAGTCCAGTCCGCCACGGCGCCACTCATAGATGAAGGGCACCGTGATCAGGAACAAAAAGCCGAGCATCGCGATCAGCCCGAACATGGCCAGCTCCGTGAAGGCGACCGCCCACGGGTACATGAAGACCACCTCGATGTCGAAGATGATGAAGGTCATCGCGACGAGGTAGTACTTGATCGGGAACCTGCCCATGCCCATCGCGTGCGGGCTCGGCTGGATGCCGCACTCGTAGGCGTCGACCTTCACCTTGTTGTAGCGCTTCGGACCGATGACGGCGGACGCGGCGACGCCACCGATGGCCATGAGCAGCGCGAGCGCTGCCATCACCAGGATCGGGATGAAGGGGTTGGTCATCGGGTTCCTCGGATCTTCCTCGCTGGTGCCGTCATGCTGCCGGCACGATCTTGGTCAGCGCGGTGATGATGCGGTCGGAGGCGTCCCCGCCGCGGGTGTCGTAGCTGTCGGAGAGAAGCTTGAGGACGAACCGCATCAGGTGCTTGCGCGGCAGCCCGTAGGTGGTGCAGATGCGCATCACCTCGGGACGCTCGATCACCTTGACGAACGCCCGCCCCAGCTGGAAGTACCCACCGACGTCGTCGGCCATGCGGCTCGCGTACGTCGCGAGCGTGCGCTCGCGCTCCGCTGCGGTCTCCCGCGCCAGCGCCTGGCCGATCACGTCGGCGGCGATCCTGCCCGCCTGCAGCCCGTACGCGATGCCCTCGCCGTTGAACGGGGAGACCATGCCGCCGGAGTCACCGACGAGGACCAGCCCGCGCCGGTACAGCGGCTTGCGGTTGAACGCCATCGGCAGCGCCGCGCCGCGCACCGGACCGATCTGGTTCTCGGGCGTGAACTCCCACTCCGCCGGCGCGTTCCGCATCCAGGTCTCCAGCAGCGATCGGTAGTCGAGCTGGGTGGCCCTGGCGGTCGAGGAGACCGAGCCCAGGCCCACGTTCGCGGTGCCGTCACCGAGCGGGAAGATCCAGCCGTAGCCGGGCAGCAGCGCCGACTTGCGTGGCTCGCCCTCCCAGAGCTCGAGGTGGGACTCCATCCACTCGTCGTCGTGACGAGGCGTGCGGAAGTAGGTGCGCACGGCCACGCCCATCGGGCGGTTGTCGCTCTTGGTGATGCCCATCGAGGTGGCCAGGCGCGCCGAGACGCCGTCGGCCGCGATCACGACCGGTGCGCGCAGCACCAGGTCGGGGCTCGCGCCCTCGTCTCCGGCGATCTTGCGACCGCGGGCATCGACCTTGCGCGCGGTGACGCCCACGATCCGGCCGGTCCTGTCGTCCATGACCGGTCCGGTGACGCTGACGCCCTCCATCAGCTTCGCGCCGGTCGCGCGAGCGTGGTGGGCGAGCGTCTGGTCCAGGCCGGTGCGTGCCTTGGCGAGCCCGTACGAGGGGTACCGCTCGATCTCGGGCCAGGGCAGGTGCAGGGTGTGACCGCCACCGATGACGCGCAGACCCTTGTTGCGCATCCAGCCGTCCTCGGGGCGCATCGGCACGCCCATCCGGACGAGCTCGGAGACCGCACGTGGGGTGAGGCCGTCGCCGCACACCTTGTCGCGCGGGAAGGTGGCCTTCTCGAGGAGGATCACCGACCGCCCCGCCGCGGCCAGGTAGTGCGCGGCCGAGGAACCTGCTGGACCGGCGCCGACGACGATCACGTCGGCGTCGTCGTCCATGGTCCGGACCACGTCAGCACCTGCCATTTCCAGCATCTCGAAGTTGCTAAAATCCCTGTTATTGCGCGAGTCGGTCACGGTTCCTGCACCGAACGCGCACGCCTCCCGACCTTAGCGCCGATCCGCCGCTGCTCTTGCATCGCGAAGCGCCCGCTCCCCCGCGTTCCGGCGCCCCAGAACGGGCTGAGCGCTGGTGGTCGGTGACGCAGATCACGTCCCGCGATCCGCCGTCCGGGCGTTGCCGCCCGGCCGTCGCGCTGCGCTCCGGCTCGAGGTCTGCCGCGTTCCTTCCCGGGCGCCTCAGGCTGTGGGCCTGCTGGCCCGGTGGAGGGCCACGACACCGCCGAAGAGGTTGCGGTAGCCGACCTTGATCCAGCCGGCGGCGGCGATCTTGCGCGCCAGCGCGCGCTGGTCGGGCCAGGCGGCGATCGACTCGTTGAGGTAGTCGTAGGCGTCGGTGTTCGAGGACACCGCGCGGGCGACCAGCGGCAGCACGTTCGTGTTGTAGAAGCGGTAGCCGGCGCGCCAGAGCGCGTTCGGGGGCGTGGAGAACTCGCAGATCACCAGCCGGCCCCCCGGCTTGGTCACCCGGAGCATCTCGCTGAGCGCCTTGTCGGTGTCGACGACGTTGCGCAACCCGAACGAGATCGTGACGGCGTCGAACTCGCCGTCGGAGAACGGCAGGTCGGTCGCGTCGCCGACGACGAACGGCAGGTCGGGTCGACGTCGTCGCCCCACCTCGACCATGCCCGGCGAGAAGTCGCAGGGAACGACGTCGACACCCGCGTCGGCGAGCGGCTCGCTCGAGGTGCCCGTCCCTGCGGCCAGGTCGAGGACCCGCTCACCCGGGAGCGCGTCGATCGCCTTGACGGTCTCGCGACGCCAGTGGCGGTCGAGTCCGAAGGTCAGCACGTCGTTGGTGAGGTCGTAGTTCTTCGCGACCCCGTCGAACATGCCGGAGACGGCGGCGGGATCCTTGTCGAGGTGGGCGCGGGACATGGCGGCCATTGTTCCGCACCGCGGGTGCCGACAGCACCGGCACCCCCTCGGGGGATAACCGCGTGCGCCCGGAGCGGGCGTGCGCGAAGGTGGGATCCATGACCAGCCCGCACGCCGTCGTCGACCACGCAGAGCACACGCCGTACTCGGATCCGGGCGCGCACGCGGGGCTGCTGGAGGCGCTCCCCACGGATCTCGCCGAGCTCTCGGCGGTCGCGCGGAACGTGATCGTCCACTACCGCTCCGAGGGCCTCGACCTGCCGGCCGAGACCGAGGACGACATCAACCTGCGATGGGTCGAGCGGATGCTCGCCACCGACCAGGAGCGGCACGGCACCCCGCTCGCGGAGCCACGAGCGGAGACCGCGCGGTTGCAGGGGTGCTGCCGCGACCACACGTTGCTGTGCGTGGCGGCGCTGCGGACGCACGGGGTGCCGGCGCGGTCGCGCGTCGGCTACGCGGGCTACTTCCATCCGGGATGGCACGCGGACCACGTGGTGGCGGAGGCGTGGCTCGACGGCCGCTGGCGCCGCTTCGACCCCGAGATCGGGAGCGACTTCGCCGCGCTCCCCCACCCCACGGACATCCCGACGGCGGAGCTGGGCTCGACCGGGTTCGTCACCGCTGCGCAGGTGTGGGCCGGGCACCGAGCGGGCACGGTGGATGCCGATCGCTATGGCGTCGACCCCCACGACACGCTGCTGCGCGGCGAGCGGTTCGTGTTCGACGAGGTGATCTTCGAGGTGGCCCACCGGTTCGGCGACGAGCTGTTGCTGTGGGACGGGTGGGGCCGGATCGGCGTCCCGGGCACCCCGGTCACCGAGGAGGACGCGGCGTGGGCCGACGAGGTCGCGGCGCTGCTGCTCGCCTCCGACGCGGGCGACCTCGACGCGGAGGCCGCGCTGCTGGAGCGCTATCGATCCGATCCGGGCCTGCACCCCGGGGCCGAGATCGTGCAGGCCTCACCGCGCGGCGATGGTCTGCTCACGGTGTCGCTGGCGGATCAGCGCGGCTGACGTCGCGCCCACACCCCGGCGAGGGCCGTGCCGACGGAGCTGAGCGCCAGGCCGGCGGCGGAGGCGACCGGCGCGAGGGTCCACTCGTCCTCCTCGCAGCCACCGACCATGTTGCCCTCGTCGTCGAAGCCGTCCACGCACATCCAGCTCGGGTCGGTCGTCAGCGCGGCCACCACCACGGCGACGACGGCGACCAGGACGGGCAGCAGCATCCCGAGCGGCCGGACGCCGAGCAGACCGAGCATGAACCCGGCGCCGGCCGCCAGCACGGCCAGCCAGAGCAGCGAGGGGGCGGGAAGGTCACCGATCACGCCGGCGGGAGCTGTCAGCCACGGCCAGATCGCGCCGACCACCAGGCCGCTGATGCCGAGCGCCCCGGCCACGAGGGCGCCGGTCAGCAGGGCGGAGCGGTTCACGGGTGCGCTCGCGTGCTCATCCCGGTGAGTATGCCGTGCCGACCCGGCCGCGGTGAGGAACGTCGGGCCCGGTTTCGCCGGGCGTCGCGCTGCGACATACCCTGAGCGCGATGTCTCTGCCGCTCGCCCACACGCTTGTCGCACGCACCGTGGAGGTGCCTGATGTCGGCGACCTGCTCGAGCGGCTGCCGACCGCGGGACTGGGCCGCGCGCTGTCGTGGGTCCGCCGTGGTGACGGGCTGATCGGGCTCGGCGAGCTCGCCCGGTTCGAGACCTCCGGCGAGAGCCGGTTCGCCGACGCGGACGCCGCCTGGTCCGACATGGTCGCCGGTGCGGTGGTCCGGGACACGGTCGGGCTGCCCGGGACCGGCCCCGTGTGCTTCGGCTCCTTCGCGTTCTCCCGGCGATCGCGCGCCGGCGGCGTCGTGGTGGTTCCCGAGATCGTGATCGGGCGCCGGAACGGTGTCAGCTGGGTCACCACCATGAGCACCGGCGCCTTGCCGCCCTCGGGCGATGCCGCGGACCTGCTGCCCGCCGTCGAGCCGTTGCGTGCCCCGACCCGGGTGAGGTTCAGCGACGGCGCGCTCGCCGCCGCCGACTGGCAGGACAGCGTCCGCGAGGTCATCGACGTGATCCGGTCGGGCGCCGTCGGCAAGGTCGTGATGGCACGGGACGTGATCGCGGACCTGGACGGCGAACCTGACGCCCGACGGGTGCTGGGTTGGCTCGCCGCCGAGTACCAGAGCTGCTGGACGTTCGCCGTCGACGGCATGATCGGCGCCACCCCCGAGCTGCTGGTGCGCCGGGAGCGCGGGCTGCTGTCGTCACGGGTGCTGGCCGGGACCATCCAGCGGACGGGTGACGACGCGCGCGACCTCGCACGCGCCGGAGCGCTGGCGCGCTCGTCGAAGGACCTGGAGGAGCACGAGTTCGCGGTCGACTCGCTCACGGCGTCGCTGCGCCCGTTCGTGGCCTCGACGTCGGCCCCCGAGACGCCGTCGGTGCTGCACCTGCCGAACGTCATGCATCTCGCGACCGACGTCACGGCGGTGCTCGACCCCGCGCACGCGCAGATGAGCTCGCTCGCCGTGGCGGCTGCCCTGCACCCGACGGCGGCCGTGTGCGGCACCCCGACGCTCGACGCCGCCGAGGTCATCGCCGAGCACGAGCGCATGGACCGCGGCCGCTACGCCGCCCCGGTGGGATGGATGGGCGCCGACGGCGACGGGGAGTGGGGCATCGCGCTCCGGTCAGCCGCCGTGACCGGCCCCACCTCGTTGCGCTTGTTCGCCGGTTGCGGCATCGTCGCCGCCTCCGACCCCGCGGCCGAGCTCGCCGAGTCGGAGGCCAAGCTCGCGCCCATGCGGGACGCGCTGAGCTGAGCCGGCCCTTGGGCTGAGCCCGCCCTCGAAGTAGGCCGGCCGCCTACCCGCCGGTGGGTGGCGCACCCGGGTCAGCACAGGCCCTGGCGAGGTCGGAGCGCTTCCGCGCGTCGGTGTCGACCGGCGCTCCGTCCATGGTCGGCGGGTCCCCGGTCTGGCCGAGGCGACACGCGGCGTATCGCCAGAAATCAGCTGTCCTGAACCCTTGCGGTGTCACTACAGCCAGAGTAAAATAGAACACATGTTCGTATCGCGGTCGGCATCGCACGAGGGACCGACACCCTCGGCGCCTGAGGCTGCCGCGGTACAAGCGATGGTGGCCACCCTGGCCACGGGTACCGGGCCGCAGGGCGTCGGCGCTGAGATCGACGTCGAGCGGGTCGAGCTGATCCGGGCGCTCGAGGACCTGAAGAATGCGGCCGCGGGTCTGCAGGTCGGCGTCGCGGAGGAGCTGGACCGATCGCAGCGGGCGCAGCAGGTTGCGGCCGGCGTGCCGGCCGAGAAGGTCGGGCAGGGCGTGGCGAGCCAGCTGGCGCTCGCCCGGCGCGTCTCACCGCACCGCGGCCGGCGGCACCTGTCGCTGGCGCGGATCCTGCGCACCGAGCTGCCCGCCACCTACGCCGCGCTCCGGGCCGGTCAGATCACCGAGTACGCCGCCACGCTCATGGCGCAGGGCACCGCGTGCGTCTCCGTCGAGGATCGCGCAGTCATCGATCACGAGATCGCCGGCGACCCGGTCCAGGCGCAGCGCCTGGGTGAACGAGGCATCCAGGTCGAGGCGGCGAAGGCCGCTTATCGGCTCGACCCCGCCTCGGTCGTGGAGCGACGTCGCCGAGCCGAGAGCGATCGCTGCGTGAGCCTGCGGCCCGCACCCGACAGCATGACCTACCTGACGGCGCTGATGCCTGTCGCCGACGGGGTCGCCGTCTACGCCGCGCTCACCAGAGCAGCCGACACCGCTCGCGCCACGGGCGCGCCGCGTGCTCGCGGCCAGGTGATGGCCGACGCGCTCCGTGACGCGGTGCTCGGGGCCGCAACGGCCGGTACGGCTCGCGACGTCGGAGACCGCGGTGAGGCCCGAGGCGGCGTGGGCGACGCAGGCGTGGCACCGGAAGGCGCAGAGCACACCGGGGCGCCTGCGGGCACCGAGGTGGTCCTCAACCTGATCATGAGCGAGCGCCAGCTGTTCGGCATCGGAGCCGCCAGCGAGGGCGAGGTGCTGATCGGCGGACCCGCCGGTGGCCTCGCCCACATCGACGCCGACCTGGCCCGGCAGCTCGCGGCCCTCACCCCGGCGGACCGGGTCTCGGTCCGGCGCCTCTACCAGCACCCCGGCAACGGTGAGCTCGTCGCGATGGACTCCCGGCGCCGGCGCTTCCCACGCGGGCTCCAACGCCTCATCCGGTTCCGAGATCAGTACTGCCGCAACCCCTGGTGCCGAGCGCCGATCAGGCACACCGACCACGCACGGCGATCGAGCGACCACGGACTGACCTCGTTCGGCAACGGGCAAGGCCTCTGCGAAGCCTGCAACTACGCCAAGGACGCCCTCAACTGGTCCACGGCAGCGCGATCGGACGAGGCCGGCCACCAGGTCACCATCACCACCCCGACCGGCCACACCTATCTCACGTCACCGCCCGCACCACCAGGCAGCTGGGCGCCACCCCAGGAGTCGTTTCGCACCATCGTGAGCACGCGGCGCCAACCCGTCCTCGAGATCGTCCGCACCGCACCGCCGGGCGCAGCCTGACGTCTCGGCCTCGACGGGCTCGAGACGACACGACACGACCCGGTACGACGCGAGACGGTTCGCGGGTCTCATGGCGGCGTCGTCCGCAGCCGACACGACGAACCCGCCGCAGGCTCGAAGGCCCGCGGCGGGTGAGGGCGCAGCAGCAGGTGCCCGGTCGCGCTACTCCTCTGCCCGTGTCGCCAGCGTGACGGTCAGATCGAGGCTCTCCCCGCCGCGGATGACGGTCAGCGTGACCTCGTCCCCCGAGGAGTACTGCCGCACGAAACCGGTGAGCGACTCCGCGCTGCCGACCGCATGGTCGTCGATACCGACGACCACGTCGCCCGGCTCGAGCCCGGCGCCTGCGGCCGGGGTGTCCGGCATCACCTCGACGACCTGAGCGCCCTGCCGCGTGACGCCGTCGGCACTGCCCTCGCCCTCCTGGAGCGTGACGCCGAGGTAGGCGTGCTCGGCCCGGCCGTCGGCGATGAGCTGGTCGGCGATGGTGGTCGCGAGGTCGATCGGGATCGCGAAACCGAGGCCGATGCTGCCGGAGGCGCCACCACCCGAGAGGGTGGCTATCGAGGACGTGATCCCGATGACCAGGCCCTGCTCGTCGAAGAGCGGTCCGCCGGAGTTGCCCGGGTTGATCGCGGCGTCGATCTGGATCGCGTTGGTCACCGACGTGCTGCTCGAGCTCTGCGAGGACGCGGCCACCGGGCGGTCCAGTGCCGAGATGATGCCGGTCGTCACCGTGCTGTCCAGTCCCAGCGGGTTCCCTACCGCCATCACCGACTCGCCGACACCCAGGTCACCCGAGGTGCCCAGCGTCGCGGGCGTCAGGTCCTCGGGCGGTTCGGCGATCTGCAGCACCGCCAGGTCGGTCGTGGGGTCGGTGCCGACCACCCTGGCCTCGTAGAGGCGTCCGTCCCACAGCATCACCTGGGCGGACGTGGCCCCCTCGACCACGTGGTTGTTGGTGAGGACGTGCCCCTCGCTGTCGAGGATGACCCCCGAGCCGGCCGCCTCTCCCTGGGCCGCCCGCACGTCGATCGCGACCACGCTGGGCCGCGCCGCGGCCGCGACCGCCTCCCAGTCCGGGCTGCCGTCGACCGCCGCCGAGACGCCCTGGACCTGCGTGATCTGAGGATCTCCGCTCGCGGTCCCGGGAGCAGCGTCGTCACGGAGCAGGTACGCCGTACCCCCGGAGGCCAGCGTGGCCGCCAGCAGCGCCGCCGTGACGGCGGTCAGCGCCGTGCGCGGCCTGCGCGGCCGCGGAGCGTTCGGCGCCGGCTGCTGGATGGGTGGGGTCGGCGGAGCCGGCGGCTGCTGTCCGGTGCCGAAGGACCCGAAGGGACCGGGGCCGTAGCCCGCGTACGGGTTCGGGCTCGGGCTCGACGGCGGTCGGACCCCGGCCGGCGAGCCGGGCGACTGCCATCCTGGCGGCGGGGCCGAGCTCGCGCGTCCGGCGCCCTGCTCTGGCTGTGTCGTGGTGGTCATCGATGCCTCCTGGGGCGAGTGCTGATGAACCCCATGACACCGCGCCAACCTTCGACAGCTCTCCAGGAATCCTGAGGGTTTCCTGGGAGTCCCGGAGCCGCAGTCAGGCCAGCGGCCCGAGTGCCCGCTGCGGCTCCACGTCCAGCTCCAGGTACCCGAGCGGACCGAGCAGCTCGCGCTGCTCGTAACGGAAGTGCGACTCCATGACGGCACCCACGCCGTCGAGATGCTGCCGCAGGACATCCGGGCTGGCGCCCGTCCCGACGGCGTCGCGCAGGCCGTTGAGGAGGTGCTCGATCATGCTGTGGTCCTGTCGCAGCCGGCCGACCGCCTCCGTCAGGTCCGGCCGGTCGCGGAGCACCGCGGGGAACAGCGTCTCGTCCTCGGCACCGTGGTGGCCGGTGAGAGCGGCGCAGAAGCCCCAGCAGTAGAGGAGCACGTCGACCCCCTCCGGGGTACCGGCGTCCTCGAGCCCGTCCTCGGCGAGCTCCAGCGCCTCGCGGAGCCGCTCGTGCACGGTTCGCATCTGAGCCGCCCAGGCGATGGGTCGGCTGTCGGAGGTCTCAGTCACGCTGGGAGCCAGCCTAGGAGGTCGGCCGGGCCGGTGTCTCGGACACTGTCCCCACGACCGTGTCACATGCTTGTCTCAGACCGGCGTTCCGCTGCTCCTCGTAGGTGGAGCGCCCGCGAGCACAGGAGAGCCGATGAGCACCGCCGCACCCGAAGCCCCCGCCGAGGAGGACAGCTACCGCCTCGAGCTGCAGGCGACCTACCGGTACCTGAGGCTGGCGATCATCCTGCTGACCTTGCTCCTCGGCACCGCCGTCTGCCTCCAGATCCTCTCCGACGGCGGTGCGGTGCTGCCGTCGGTGAGCGCCTACTACTACACACCCGCGCGCGGCGTGTTCGTGGCGAGCCTCTGCGCCGTCGGGGCCTGCATGGTGATCCACCGCGGCCGGAGCGACCTCGAGGACGTGCTGCTCAACTTCTCGGGCTACCTGGCGTTCTTCGTCGCCTTCGTGCCGACCGCACGCGACGGCGTCGCCGCGATGCCGGACGACGTCGTCGACGCCGTCATCAACAACACCTGGGCGATCCTCATCATCGGGGCGGTCGCGTTCGTCGTCGAGATAGCGGTGCTGCCCCAGCGCGAGCGGTCCACCCACACCCGCAGCGGCCGCGCCGCGCTCGTGTTCAGCGCGCTCGCCTACCTCGGCCTGCTGCTGTTCTTCCTGCTCGCTCGCCGCTCGTTCCTCGAGTGGGGGCACGGGCTCGCCGCGATCGTGCTGTTCCTGGGAATCGTGGGCGTGGTCGGCGTCAACGGCGTCGCGATGGCGCGCGCCCGGCAGGAGGCAGGCCACTCGACCCGGACCCGCTGGCTCAACCGCTACACCTACGGCTTCCTCGGGATGATCGTCTCGGCGGCCCTGATCGTGCTGGTGGTCCGCCCGCTCCTCGAGCAATGGATCTTCGTGCTCGAGGCCGCGCTCATCGCCCAGTTCCTCGGCTTCTGGATCACCCAGACCGTGGAGCGCTGGCACGAGCCCGAACCGCGTCAGGACGCGCTCGTGCCCGGATGACGCTCGTGATCGAGCGTCCTAGGAGACAGTGCTACCGAGAACGGTGAGATCAGGGTTGTCCGCAATGTACTGAGCCACGTCGTCGTCGGAAGCGATGACATCCATGAGAGCGTCGAACGGTCCTTGGTCGAGCACGACGATCGACTGCCCGTCACTGCTCGTGTCTGTTCCCGCCACGGGCACCGTCATGAATGTGAGATCGGAGGGCAGCACGTCTCGGAGGCTCAGGGCGAGACTGCGCATCTTCGCGATGGTGAATCCTTCATCGACAGCAACCGAACCGGCCACAGTGCGCAAGAACGACGTGAGCTCGATCGGGTCGCGAAAGACACCGGCGCGGATGGCGGCTACATAGATCGCGCGCATCCAGTTCTGCTGACGTTGCACGCGGTCGAAGTCACCACCTATGAGCCCGTACCGCTGCCGCACATAGGCCAGCGCCTGCGCGCCCGTGAGCGTGTGCGTACCGGGTTCCAGGTGTACGTCGCCACTGTCCATGCCGTTTGGCAGGTGGATATCTACACCGCCGAGGTTGTCAGTAACCGCGGCGAAGGATTCGAAATCGGTGACCGCGAAGTGGTCGATGTGGATCCCGGTGAGCTGTTCGAGAGTCTGAATCAGCAACGTGGGTCCACCGAAGCTGAACGCAGCGTTGACCTTGTTCATGCCCCAACCGGGTATGTCGACCCACGTATCGCGGGGAATCGAGATGACCTGAGCGGACTGCCGGTCACCCGGCACGTGGACAAGCAGTATTGCATCCGTACGTTCGGCACCGAGCTCCCACTGATCAGGATTCCCGATGTGGATTCTGCTGTCGGAACCGAGCACCAGAATGTTGATGGGATCGGGGACGCTTGCTTCACGCCCGGCACTGTCTGGGCGGTCGGTCAGGGACTCGAACGGGTCGTCTATGTACTCGATCTCGCCCTTGATCTGGGACTGCACGACCAGCCCGGCGATCGCCAAGCCTCCGGCGATCACGACGATCAGCACGCAGGCAAGCAACGCGATGACGCGGCTGCGGCGGCGTGGTCGCCGAACGGCGCGCTCTTCGCTGGTCTTCTCTGCAGCAGTGGGAGCGTCAGTAGTCTGCTCGGCGGCGTCGTCGTTGTCGCCCACTGTCCACCCCCTGTCCGACCATGATAGACGTCCCCACCCCAGACCGGGCGGCCGTCGGCGCGTGGTCAGGCGCTAGGTGACTGCCTTAGCCTGGGCAGGTGCCGTTGCCCAGTGATGTCGATAGGCCGCGGCTCGTCCAGGGTCGGTTCAGGATCCTGACGGTGTGCACCGGGAACGTCTGCCGGTCGCCGCAGGCTGCTGGTCTGTTGCGCGCTCGCCTGCCTCTGCTGCTGGGTCCGGACGTCACCGACCTGCTCACGATCGAGAGCGCCGGCACGCGCGGCCTCGAGGGTTCACCGCTGGATGATCAGGCAGCCGGCGAGGCCGTCCGGATGGGTGTGTTCGACGTCGATGCTCACCGGGCCAGGCAGCTTACGCGCTCGTTGGTCGAGCGCGCCGACCTGGTGCTCGGCCTGGAGCGTGCCCATCGGGGCGCCGCGGTGGAGCTGGATCCCTCGGCCAACCGGCGGGCGTTCACGCTGACCGAGTTCGCGGCCGTGCTGGAGACGCTGGTTCCCGCGCAGGACGTGCCCGTGCCTGGCCATGGAGCGGTCCTGCAGGCATTCTTGGCCGACGTGGTGGCGGCAGCGACAGCAGCGCGCGGTGGCGTCGCGGCTTCGCAGAGCATCAACTACGACATCGAGGACCCGTATCAGCGCGAGACGAGGGCCTACCGGCGCTCGGCGGGTGCGATCGAGGCCGCCGTGGACTCGATCGTCAGGCGGCTCGGAGCCCTGGCGGGTTCCTGAACACGTGATGCGCGAACGCGTGCACACAGCTGCTTCCGCGCCGTTGGCGACCCTCACGTGAGAGCATGACGCGTCGAGCACCGAAGATCGCCGCCCCCGAGCCTGAGAAGCAGCGTGGAACTCACCGATTACCTGCGGATCATCCGGAAGAACTGGATCGCGATCATCGTGATCACGTTCCTTGGCATCGGCGCGGCGCTGACGTACTCGCTTCTCCAGACCCCCCAGTACTCGGCCACGACGAGAGTCTTCGTGTCCACACAGGCGGGGGACACGAGCGCCGAGCTCGCACAGGGCAACACCTACACGTTGTCCCGGGTCAAGACCTACGCCGAGATGGCTACGAGCGAGCGGGTGCTCGACGGTGTCGTTGATGCCTTGGACCTCGACGTTGAGCCTTATGACCTGGCACGGCAGGTGGCAGCGACAACCGTCGCGGACACGACAATCATTGAGATCACTGGCACTAGCACAGACCCAGAGCTCGCCGCCCAGATCGCGAATGAGACGGCGATCAGCCTGGCGGTCGCTGTAGACGAGGTTGAGACGGTCCGAGGGCAGCCGAGCCCCGTCCAACTCACGACGATCCAGAGCGCACGCACACCGGAGGCCCCGGTCAGCCCGCGGACCACCCTGAATCTGGCCCTCGGCGCCATATTCGGTCTCGCTATCGGCCTGGGGCTCGCGATCCTGCGAGAAGTCCTCGATACCCGTATTCGGTCGACCCGTGACCTCGAGGCGGCGACCCGACATCCGATTCTCGGGTCCATAGCCTTCGATCCGAAGTCGAAGCAACAGCATCTGGTGGTGCACACGGATCCGACGAGTGCCCGCGCAGAAGCGTACCGAACCTTGCGAACAAATCTGCAATTCGTGCAGGTCGACGGGGGCGATCGCATTTTTGTGGTGACATCGTCGCTCTCAGAGGAAGGCAAGAGCACAACGAGCGCCAATCTCGCCCTGGCTTTGGCCAGCGCCGAGCAGACCGTGCTCTTGATAGATGCGGATCTGCGGCGGCCGCGGTTGGATCAGTACCTCGGCATTGAGGGATCCGTTGGCCTCACAGATGTCCTCATCGGGCGGGCGCGGGTCAACGACGCAGTTCAGCAGTGGGGGCCGGACCAGCTCTACGTCTTGCCAGCGGGCCGGATACCCCCTAATCCCAGCGAATTGCTCGGATCTAAGAGCATGGCTTCGATGCTCGAACTACTTCGGCCGGAGTTCGAATGGATTATCATCGATGCTCCGCCGTTGCTGCCGGTCACAGACGCGGCGGTGCTTGCCGGTCAGGCATCCGGCGTGATCGTCGCTGTGGCTGCCGGGCGAACAACCGAGCATCAACTCGAATCGTCACTTGACCTGCTCGAGACGGTCGGTGCGCCGATTTCGGGAGTAGTCCTGACGATGGCTGCCGGCAGAGGCAGCGAGTACGGATATGGATACGGATACGGATACGGAGAGCGAGACCGTCGCGGTTCGCCGGCCAGCGCAGTTCGTCAGGCGCAGCGCCGTCGGACGCATGCTCGCCCCAGAGCATCCTCCCGGTGACGACGCAGAACGTGTGGGCACCTCCGTCAGACCTGCTGGGACGAGATCTGGGCGGGCAGACGACGGATACGAACCAGCTCGACACTCCCAGAAGACCGGCGAGGCATCTTCGCTCTCAGAGCGATTCCAGCGCTTGTAGCAACTGGTGCGCGAGCCGATCCAGATCATGATGGTTGGTCGCATAGGTCTGAGTACGTGCTGCGGTCTCCGCCCGGTGTTTACGAGACATGGCGCTGACGCGCTGCATAGCGCTGGCGATCGAGCTAGCGTCACCTGGTCGTGCTTCAACGACGGCACCCGATGAGGTCGCTGGGTTCTCGACGGCCGGACCGGCATAGATGAGCGGAACCCCGGCGGCAAGGTACTCGACCAGCTTGTTCGGACTGAGGCCGTACCGGAAGACCGGCGCGTCGAGCAAGTGGAACACATTCGCTGTCGCCCGGCTCATCGCGGTGCGGGCGACGTCCTTCGGCAACTGTCCGGTGAACGTGACGTTGTCCGCGCCGACTCGCCCAGCCAGGGCCACCAGAGCGGCTCGCTGAGGCCCGTCACCCAACACCATGAGGTGGCTGCCGGCCGCACGGCGTCGCGCGGCAGCTTCGACGACGGCGTCTAGCGCGTTGGCCGATCCCAGCGAGCCAGCGTAGAGAAAGACGTCGGTGCCGGTTGCGACCATCGCGTCTATGCGGTCGATCACCTCGTGACTGGTCGCTCGTCCCGTGACCTTGCCTACTCCGATGCCGTTGGGTATGTGCAGGTACCGGCGTGGCGCCAGACCACGCTCAGCGAAGTAGTCATGGGTGCGCGGAGGCACGCCGACCGTCAACTCGGCGGTCGACACCACATGGCGTTCCAGGCGGTATAGCAGTCTCGCTGCCACTCCCTCTCCGTCGATGCCACCAAGATCGACGAGCGTCTGCGGCCACAGATCTCGGATCTCCACGGCGACCTTGGCCGGGGATCGTCGTGTAGCCCACAGTGCGGCGAGCACACCACCCGGGTGGGGCGTCGAGGCGAGCACGACATCGCTGGCAGCGATCAGCCTCCGCTCGCGCCAGACCTGCGCCGCGAACGCAGCCATATCCACAGCGCGAGCTACCCCGTTGCCGCTGTACCCAGGCGTCCATAACGGGCGCAGCCACACCCCGGCGATACGGCGCTCAGTGATCCGCTCCGACCCGGGGCCACCAGCGAAGTGGTTGAACGAGCCAGAGAGCACCACGACATGGTGCCCGGCCGCAGCCCAGCGCGACGCGAGGTCCAGGTGCCGTGTCCCACCGCCGGCTTCGGGCGGTACGACGTACTGGTTGACGACGACGATCCTCATCGGCTTGCTCCGGTGCACAGGCGTACGATCGCGTCGAACAGTGAGTCTCGATCCTCCACCTCTCGTGCCCAGTGCCGGTTACCCCCTATCCGGGCCCCCACCGTTCCGGGCGCCGCCAGGGCAGCGGTGAGCGACTCCAGCACTGGCTCCCCCAGCAGAGTGACGGCCGCGCCGTCTTCAGCAAGCTCGCGATAGGCAGGCACGTCCGCGAGCAGCACGGGCACACCGGATGCGATCGCTTCGACGACCGTCGTCGAGCGCTGATCAGCACGCGGCACCGAGACCACAGCGTCGGCTGCCGCGAACAAGTCCAGCAACTGGTCGTGCGGCTGACGTGACAGCGTGACTGTGGCACCGGCGCGGCATTGCACGCTGCGACTGCGATCGTCTGCCGCGGTGTCGATCTCGACGAGGCGGAGCTGCGTCCGAGTGGCTTGAGCGGCGACGAACGCACGGCGGACCTCATCGTGCCGGTACACCGCGCCGAGACCGCGTGGCGCGAGAACGATCAGGTGCTCTTCAGACAGGCCCAGACGAGCGCGGACCGCAGCCCGGACCC
The DNA here is from genome assembly GCF_009733815.1 of Pseudactinotalea suaedae. Lineage (GTDB taxonomy): Bacteria > Actinomycetota > Actinomycetes > Actinomycetales > Beutenbergiaceae > Pseudactinotalea > Pseudactinotalea suaedae. Next base: position 38,731 of record NZ_WNXY01000005.1, on the reverse strand, counting down.
CATCGCCGCGCTCAGCGAGCGCGGCCTGCGCCACACCCCACGAGCGGACAGCAGTATCGACACTGATCGCCGGCCAGCCCTGCGCGATCGTCCTCGCCATGGCGCGCGATGTCGCCAGCACCAGATCCGCCTGACGGAGTACGAAGGCGGCCGCACGGTGCCGGACGACAGATCGCGTCGCCGCCTCGACCTCGCTGCCCCACGGGACCACGATCGTCCGGTGCGCGCGTGGAAGCAACGCACCCAGCAGTCCGTGGGTGCCCAGCGAGTGAACGACGGAGACCGCAGGGCGAGTACGCCACCGTTCGGCAATCACACGCGACAGGAGGTGGTGGCGTGAGACCGGGCTGCTCGACGTGCTGAGCCCGACCGTGCGGACATCCCAGCCACGCTTGCGGAACTCCTCGACCCACAGCACGGTGTGGGCCGACGACTGCGGCCCTACGATGCGGACGGTGCCGGCGCCGACCTCCATCACTAGACTCTAGTGATGAGCAGCCGGTCGACGACGAGCAGCACGCGGGCGCGCAACCGGGACCGAACTCGCCGCTCGTACTCATCGAACCGTCGGGCGAAGGCACCGAAGTCCATGCCGTAGAGGGTCTCGAGGACGGTCAGCAGCACGATGTGCAACCGGTGATAGTCGGGCGAACTCGGCGCCCGACCGAGCAGGTCATATCGCGAGTAGTAGCCGATATCCCATCGTGGCAGCAGGTCGTTCAACCGCAGGGCGACGCTCATCCCCGTATCACCGCCGAGAACGCGTTCGTAATCGTGCAGACCGAGCAACGCGAAGCACGCACCGTTGAGGATGTACGGCGCTGGTGTTGCAGGGCACTCCTCCGGAAACGCCGCGCCGTCGGCGTCGTAGATGGAGCAGCCACCGTGCTCGACGGACCGTAAGAGATGCGCGATCGCCGCATCGATGCGCTGCCGCACGGTCGCCGACTCGATCATCGGCAACGCCTCCACGCTCCTCAGCAGCGTGGACACCGCGAGGCCCTGTGCCATTGCTGAAGACCATCCGGGAGCTACGTCGTAGCGCGCCACACGGATCGGATAGCGCCAGGAACCGTCCTCCTGCTGAGCCGCAAGCAACTCCCGTATGGCAGCGGCCACGGCGCTCCGGTTGGTCTCCGTCACGCCCTCGTCGAGCTGCAACCGTGCGAGTACCCGGAAGCAGGTGGCCACCGGGTGGAGGAATGCCGTGCGCTCATCAGCAGGCTTCCAGACTGCGAGCACACCATCAGTCGGCTGCGGCCCGAACACCGTGCAGTCGATGGGGTACAGCGCGTCCCATCGCGATCGTGGCAATACCTTGTACTGCGTGCCCGCGGTGAGACCCCGCCGGATGAGGTGGCCAAGTCGCGTCATCAGAGGTCCATTGCCTTGAGATAGATCGCTTCGAGTGTGGAAACGGTCTTGGTGATGTCGAACATCTCGAGCACGTGCGTGCGCCCGGCCTGTCCCATACGCCGGCGAAGCTCTGGGTCGTCGGCGAGGTGACGAACAGCATGAGCGAGGGCGCCCTGATCGCCCGGCGGGACGAGCAGTCCGGTGCGTCCGTCGATGATGGTGTCGGGGAGGCCGCCGACTCGGCTCCCGATCACGGGCCGGCACATGAGCGAGGCCTCCACCATCGTGTACGACGCTGACTCGCTCAGGGAGGGGTTGACAAGGATGTCGAGGCCGGCGATGACATCCGGCATGTCGGTGCGATGTCCGAGGAAGTGCATCCGACCGCCACGGATCAGTGGCTCGGCGCGCTGCTCCAGCTCTCGCCGGTAGCTCCCGTCGCCGACGAACTCGTCGCCTACCACGAAGAACTGTAGACGGGCGTCCTGCTGGGCCAGCGCGAGGGCTGCGTCGATGAACACCTCGTGGCCCTTGACCCCGACCTCCCTGAATGACTTCAGGCGCGTGGGGTACATGTGCGCGACGAGCCCGACGGCGACATCTGTTGGCGTCATCCCGTACTGGTCGCGGAAGGTGTCGGCCGGGGTGGCGGGTTCGAACCGTTCGGTGTGGCAGCCGTAGAAACTGACGGCGGTGTGCCGAGAGCCCCGCTTGGCATAGGTATCGGCGAACTCTGTGCAGGATCCGACGAGGATCGTGTCCCATCGAAGCGTGGCCCGGTCGATCGCCGCGAGGGGCCGGCTCTGGAGGTGCACGGTGCCTGCGACCTGTGTCACCAGTCGCGGCGAACGACGTCCCCGCAGGATCATGCGCGCGAGGATGAAGGACTTGAACAGGTGGGCGTGCACGATGTCCCACGACCCGTCGCGCATCAGGGTTCGCAGGTCACGAAAGGCACGCACGTGCCGGCGCCACTCTCTCGGGTGGTAACCACGGAACGGAATGATGTGTACCGAGATGCCGGACTCTGTCAGCCGCTGCTTGACGCTACCCTCGCCCGGTACCACGACGTCGATGTGGTAGCCGCGACGCGCGAGTTCGGTGACCTGGTCGACGAACCACGATGCGCCATCGGCCGACCCACATACCTGGAGCAGCCGGATCATGGCAGGACCTCCGTTCGTTGGTGCTCGCGCACGCCCAACAGGGTCGCAAGCGGGACGATCGTCACCGGCGTCAGGAGCGGTTCGCCGAAGATCGAGCAGACGGCGGTCGCGGTGAGCGCCAGTACGACGGCAAGATCAGAGCTGGAGCCTCCGCGGTACGCGGCTCGGATGCGGCGAAGAGATGCAGCCACGACCGTGCCGAGGACCAAGAGGCCGATCGGGAGACCGAAGCCGGCGAGCAGAGACAGATAGGTGTTGTGCACAAACGTGTACCCGGTCGGTCCACCCTGCTGCTCGATGGCGGACGACAGAGCATGTATCCCGCTGCCAAGTAGGGGGTGGTCGGAGATGACGCCGAGCGAAGACTCCCACAGGTTGAGCCTGACGGATGAGGAAGGGTCTAGACCGCCTGCGGTAGTGAACTCGATGCGGTCGCGCACGAAGCCGGGTACAACCGTCAGCAACAGCGCTACGAGGGCTCCGACTGCGATGACTGCCCTGCGTCTCACCACCGTGAGGACAAGGAGCATAGCCCCGAGAGCCAAGTATCCGCTGCGGGAGAAGGTCAGCAGCAAGGCTCCCGCGGCCAAACCGCCAGCGGCCAGGTGCAGGACTGACGAGGTCTTCGAGAACGCCCCGGCGAGGGCGACCGCGAGACCCACGAGGAAGAGCAGAGCGAGAGCGTTCGCATTGAGCCATTGGCCACCCGCCGACACGCCCACCCAGGCATACCCCGGCTGCGCCCCGAGCCGCGGCAGTGCGTAGGAGATATAGGCGACGGCAAGCGTCGCAGTGGCGACCAACAGCGCGCGCTCGACGCTGCGCGGGCAGAGACGGCGCGCGACCTCGGTGGTGGTGATCCAGGCAGTGAGCACCGTGACCCCAAGGAGCACGAGCACGTCGAGATCGGCGGGAGCCAGGTAGGCGGTCACCATGATCTGCAGCGGCACCAGAATATGAAGAACGACGACCTGCATCCGCGGCTTGATGGCAGGTTTGGGGCGCGAGGCCAGCGCCATACCGAGACCGGCCGCCACGAGCAGACCGGCTGCCAGATAGGGGCCAGCCGTAGAGTTCCCGGCGATCGTTGCCGTCGCCATCACGAGGACGATCGGAAGAAGCCGTGGCAGCGAACGCGATCCGCGCAGCGGCTCCGTGGCGACGCTCATTCGCACTTCTCATCGCGTACTCGCACGGAGCAGATGACGGCGAACATCGTCGCGAAACCTGCGGAGACGGCGAGCGCGGCGCCGACGGCTCCCAGAGCCGGGGTTGCAGCGAGCTGCACGCCGACGCTGACGACCACCGCGAGCACGCTCGCCCACAGTACGGGCGAGTACCGCGATCGGGAGATGAGATAGCTCTGCATGACCCGCGCGTAGGCGAAGAGCACGACGCCCGGCACCATGATCTGCAGCACCAGCACCGCGCCGAAGTAGTCGGCTCCGTACAGCAGCGGGACGAGCCATGGGGCCAGAAGCGCAGTGAGCGTGCCGACGGCCGCGGTGAGCACCGCGATGCGGAGCCCGTTGCGGCGAACGGCGGCCGGTGTCGTCTCGACGCTGTAGTACCGGGGTAGGAGAATGGTCCCCGCTGCGACCGGCAGAACGAGCAGAAGATCGGCCACGGGTGATGCCACCGCGAAGAGCCCAACGGCTGTGGTACTCGACAGCAGTTGCAGGAGCGGCACTTGTACACGCATGAAGAACGCCTGCGAGATGGTGATCGAGCGGGCTCGGGAGGCCGTGTTCGCCACAGCGGACGTGCGGCCGGCGCGCAGGTTGTGCGGGTGGCCGCGGACCGCCCGTAAGAGGCAGACCAGAGCGACCAGGTAGCCAGCGAGAAACGCCAGCTGATAGCTGGCGACGCCAGCCCATCCCGTGGTCGCGAGCACCACGGTCACCGTGAGGTAGGTCACGGCGTTCGTGATGGTTGCGGCTACCCAGACCCACCAGTGCTGAAGGCCCAGGATCGCGTTGCCGTAGAGCTGGACGGCGACCACGGGCGGGATCGAGACGAGACAGATGATCAGTTGCGGGCCACTGAGCCCCAGCACGGCGATCGGAGCGAGGAGGACTACGACGACCAGCGCGAGTACGACGCCCGTGACCACGACGAGACGCCGTACGACGAGTCCGAGCACGTCGGCGACCTGATCGCACTTCGCGGTGCGCAGGGCCGCCGTCTCGAGGCCAGCGCTCGCGACGATCGCCGGTACCGCTGTCAGTGTGAGCGCCACGGCATACACACCGCGTTCGGCCGGGTCCAACGACCGCGCAAGCACGACACCGATCACCACCGACAGCGCCATCGTGAGGTAGCGAGTCAGGCTGACCCGCGCGATAGCGCGAGCACCGTCGGGAAGTGACTCGATGACCTGGTCATGTGGTCCGGCGACGTCAGGCGCCTCGCCTGACTCGCGCCTTGGAGCGTGGGCTCGGCTCGGGGCGTCCGGGCGCCGGGGGCGGCGGTCGCTCACCGCGCCGGAACCCCCTTGACGACGGCGCGCGGTGGCACGTCCCTGACCACGCAGGCGGCAGCACCCACCGTGGCGAACCGGCCGACGACCACGTCCTGGAGCACGACCGAGCCGGCACCGAGCAGGACACCAGTGTCGACCGTGCATGCACCTGAGACGACCGCGCCCGGGTTCACAGAGACCATGTCCCCCAACACCGTGTCGTGTCCTATCGTGGCGTTCGGGTTGACGTGGACGTGCCGTCCGAGCTCCACGTTGTTGGACAGCGCAGCACCGGCGCAGACGACTGATCCGGCTCCGAGGATCGTCGCGCGGCCGATCGTCGCGCTCGGGTGGACAAGTGTCGCGGCACTCGCCCGGCCACCAATGCGCTGGGCGATCTTGGAGCGCGTCGTGGGATGACCTACGCCGATCAGATACGGCGCACGGATATCGGCGGTCAGCCAGTCATCGATGGTTCCGAGGTGGCGGGCGCCCATCCGGCCCAGGCGCTCGATGTTGTCCGCGCTGGGGGCGTCGTCGACGACAACGCAGTCTGTCAGTCCGCATGCGTACGCCACGTCGAGCACCTCACGACCGAACCCACCGGCGCCTACAACGACGAGATCGGTCATGTCGTGGTGTTCCCGTTGAAGATGCTTGAGGTGACGTGGCCAGGCTCGGACGAGCCCTCGCGTCTGATGACGACGCCGACAGTCTTGAAGATGATCCACGCATCCAGGAGGAGCGACCGCTCACTGACGTAGCGAGCGTCGAGGATGAGGCGTTCCTGCCAGGGAAGACGGTTGCGGCCGGAAACCTGCGCAAGCCCTGTGATGCCTGGTCGCACCTCGTGCCGCCGGGCCTGCTCGGGCGTGTACCGCTCTACGTACTCCATGAGTAACGGCCTGGGGCCCACCATGCTCATGTCGCCACAGAGCACGTTCCATAGAGTCGGCAACTCGTCGAGGCTGGCGGCTCGCAATGCCCTGCCGAAAGGCGTCAGGCGCTGAGCATCAGACACGAGCCCCTTGACATGATTCACGCCATGCATGCTGCGGAACTTCAGGAGCGTGAAGGGCGTGCAGTCCTTGCCGGGCCGTAGCTGACGGAACAACACGGGTCGACCCAGTTTCAGGCGGACCGCGATCGCGACACCCATGAGTACGGGCGACAGGAGGACCAGTCCCGAACCCGCAGCTGCGACATCCAGGATCCGTTTGACCACGTCGTATCGCCTGGCGGACGAGTGATTACTCACCTCTGGGACCCCGTGAACTCCTCTATCTGCGCTACGACACGGTTGGTCTCGCTGTCGTCGAGAACGGAGCCACTTGGCAGAACCACGCCAATACGGAAGAGCTGATCGCTGGCGCCTGTGATAAACCGCCGCGTCCCGTCAAATGCCGGTTGTCGATGCATCGGCTTCCACAGTGGCCGGGACTCGATGTTGTCCCCGTCGAGAGCGTGCCGCAAATCTGCGGCCGAGAAGCCGGCGATGTCAGGATCGATCAACACGGCTGTCAACCAGCAGTTGTCCTCGACGTCCTCGTGCCCCCCGAGAAGGGTGACTCCTGGGACCTGGGCGAACAACGCTCGGTACCGCTCCCGATGGTCACGACGCCGACTGATCATGTCGTCCAGTCGACGCAGCTGCGCCCGCCCGAGCGCAGCCAGCAGGTTCGACAGCCGGTAGTTGAATCCCACCTCGGTGTGCTCGTAATGGACCACGGGCTGCCGCGCCTGGGTGGAGAGGTAGCGCACCCGGTCCGCGATCGCGCGGTCGTCCGTCAACAGCATGCCGCCGCCGGAGGTGGTCATGATCTTGTTGCCGTTGAAGGACACGATCGAGGCTGCGCCGAACGAGCCTGCAGCGCGGCCCCGGTGCGTCGCACCAAGCGATTCTGCCGCGTCAGCCAGTACCGGCACCTCGTGCCGGGCAGCCAGCTCCTCGATCACTGTGTAATCCACCGCCTTGCCGAGCAGGTCCACAGGCACGATCGCTCTTGCTGGTGTGCCAGCTGCGGCCAGGTTCGCCAGGGCCTCTTCGAGCAGCACCACATCGATGTTGCCGGTGGTCGGGTCGCTGTCCACAAAGACCGGTTGCGCTCCGGTATAGGTGATGGCGTTCGCCGTGGCGGCGAAGGTCATCGTCGATGTCAGCACGAGGTCACCCACGCCGACACCCAGCGCCAGCAGGCCCAGATGCAACGCGGCCGTGCCGGAGGAGAGTGCGACTCCGTGCGCCACGCCCACTCGAGCTGCCATCTCGGCCTCGAAGGCATCCACATCGGGCCCGAGCGGGGCGATCCAGCCCGACTGCATGGCGGCCAGCACGGCCTCTTGCTCTACCTGCCCCACGTCCGGAGCCGACAGAAAGATCCGGCTACTCATCGGGCCGGTGCCTTGGCCACGAAGAGGGGCCCGATCGGGGCGGTCGCCTCGCCCGTATCGCTGCGCCGGCGGGAGGCATCCGAAGTGTGCTCGCGGCGCCAGTGGTCATCCCACCACTGCCGATCCAGCGCGGCGGGCGGCAGCGGCGGCACGGTGGCGTGCGAGATCTTCGGATGCACGCGCGCCTGTGCAGCCTCGCCGACGCTCATGAGCTCCTCGTGCAGCTTCTCGTGCGGGCGCAGTCCCGTGAACACGATCTGGATCTCCTTGCCCGACATCGCGATCATCCTCTTCGCGATGTCGAGGATCCGAACCGGTTCGCCCATATCCAAGATCAGCACCTCGCTCGGATCGCCGATCGCGCCAGCCTGCACCACGAGCTGGCAGGCCTCAGGGATCGACATGAAGTACCGAGTGATGTCCGGATGCGTGACCGTGAGCGGCCCCCCCGCTTCGATCAGAGCGGCGAAGGTCGGCACCATCGAGCCGCGGCTGCCCAGCACGTTGCCGAACCGCACGGACAGATACCTACGGCCGGTCGACTCCGCGAAGCTCGCCGTCAACCGCTCCGCCACCCGCTTCGAGTGCCCCAGCACACTCGTCGGGTTCGCGGCCTTGTCGGTGGAGATGTTCACAAACGTCTCCACTCCCGCCGCCTCCGCGGCACGCAGCACGTTCAACGAACCCAGCACGTTGGTCTTCCAGGCCTCCGCCGGATATTGCTCCAGCATCGGGAGGTGCTTCAGCGCCGCGGCGTGGAACACCACGTCGGGCCGACGCTCCAGGAACAGCGAGCGGATCACCTCGGCGTCGCGGATGTCTGCCAGCACCACATCCGGGGTGCTGAGGAGTCCGTGCCCATGCACGATCAGCTGCACATGCTGCAACGCGCTCTCGTCACGATCGAGCATGATCAGCTCGCTCGGTGCCCACCGCTCCACCTGGCGGCACAGCTCGGCACCGATGGATCCACCGGCCCCGGTGACCAGCACACGGCGGCCCCGCAGGTATCCCGCGATCGAGGCGACGTCGGTCTCGACCGGGTTCCTGCCGACGAGATCCTCGATACTGATGGAGCGCAGATCCGTGATGCCTGACCGGCCCTCGAGCACCTCCGAGAAGGGCGGCATCACCAGCACCTGCATTCCGCACGCCGTCGCCCGGTCGTTGACCAGACGCAGCAGCCACGCCTCGGCGCGTGCGATCGCCACCACGAGACGGGTCGCCCCGGTCAGCGCCACCGCGAACTCAAGATCGTTCAACGATCCCAGCACCCGCACGCCGTGGCGGACGGCACCGTGCAGCGTTGGCGCGTCGTCGATGATCCCGACCGCACGAAACCTCGCACCGGGATCGGTCCGCATGCTGCGGACGAGCTGGGACCCCACGCGACCGGCGCCGTACACCAGTGTGGGCGCCGCATCGTCCGCCGGTCGCTGACCCCGCTCGAACGCCAGCCGCTTGAGGTAACGACTGGCGGCCATCGACACGAACGCGAGCGGCGTGGCGATCATCATCGTGCTGCGTGGCACGCTCAGGGTCGGGCCGAGGAAGAGCAACGGCACACCCACAGCGATCGCGGTGGCAGCAACGCTGCGCGTCAACCCGATGACCTCGTCAAAGCTGCCATAGCTGTACCGTCCCCGGTACAGCGAGAACGAGAAGCCGAAGACGACCTGCAGGACCAGCACTGCGAGCACCACGAGCACCACTCCGGCAGCACTCGACGCGGGAACTGCGAAATCGAAGCGGAGCCAGACCGCCAGCGGTACCGCGAGCAGCCAGACAACGAGATCGACGGCCGCCTGCGGTGCTGACCGCGCAAAGCCCCCGCGCGCGTGAAGGCGACGCAGCGCCGCGAGGTACCACTCGGTGACCCTCTGCAAGCGAAACCCCCCTCCACGCTCACTGACCAGCACCCTCACCGAACACAGAGACAGCGCGCACGCATCAGATAGTTGTGGAGATCTTTATTGTTGAAGTCACCAGCATCTTGTCACAGTGGCACCCCGTGTGCGCGGACGAACGTGCGGTTGCCCGTGTCCTGGTCAATCCCGTGCGAGCGAGATCTCGACGACGGAGCGACCCCTCACGGGGACGTCGAGCACCCGGCTGAGCTCCGGCGTCGTGCGCACGAGATGGTGGGTCGCTCCGAGACCCGCCGCGAGCGCGCCGATGTCGATCTGCTGGGCGGTGCCGAAGTAGCGCGGATACACGTCCGCGTGCTCCGGCCTGCCGTGCTCGAGGGTGCCGAAGATGCCGCCGCCGGCGTCGTCGAGGACGATCACCTGGAGATCGACCTCCGGCTCGTGGCCACCGTGGGCGAGGCCGCCGACGTCGTGGAGGAACGTGAGGTCCCCGACGACGACCCGCACCGGCTCGCCGGTCGCGAGCGCGAACCCGGTGGCGGTCGAGATCGTGCCGTCAATCCCGGCGAGCCCGCGGTTGGCGACCACACGCGCCGGCGTGAAGCCCGCCCCGACGCCGGCCGCCAGATCCGCGTGCCGGATCGTGAGCGAGGAGCCCAGCACGACCGGACCTCGCCGGTCCGGCCCGAGCACGGCATGCAGGACCTGCGGGCCCGTGAGCGTCGCCGACGCGAGCGCCTCGGCCTGCGCGGCTGCGCCCGCCTCCCGCCACCGGGACAACCACGTCGGGTCGGTGCTCGGCTCGGTCACCACCGCCCGTGTGGCGATCGTGCTCGCCGTCCCCGCGACGTCCACCCAGTCCGGCCCGGGCTCGAGCACGATCACCTCGACGTCCTCGCGTGCCAGAAGCTGCGAGACCGGCCTGCTGAGGGTCGGGCGGCCGGCGACCACGACCCGCTCGACCTCGGCCCCCAGGGTGGCGAGCACGCCCCGATACCCGGGGACCGCCGTCGAACCCTGCCGAGCACCGGAGGTGGGCTCGGCGAGCAGCGGCCACCCGCCCGCCTCGGCGAGGTGCGCGATCTCCGGGCCGGCGCCGTCACCGGCCACGACCACGGTGCGCGCACGCCCGGCGAGCTCGACAGGATCATCCGCCGGGGCGCGTGCAGACAGCCGCGGGCGCGGCTCCGGCGGCGCCCCCGGCTGCCACGCCTCGGCGGGCGTCAGCGGGTCGCGGAAGGCCACGTTGACCTGGACGGGTCCCGGGTGGCCCGAGCGGACCCCCGTGGCCGCCGCGACCGCCCTGCCGACGATCGCGCGCACGCCGCGCGGGGTGCCGTCGAAGGCGGGGATCTCGACGGCGGAGCGCGCCGCCGCCCCGAAGATGCCGGGCTGGTCCGTGGTCTGGTTGGCACCGACGCCCCGCAGCTCGTGCGGGCGGTCGGCGGACACGACGATCAGGGGCAGTCGCGCGTGGTGCGCCTCCAGGACCGCGGGATGCAGGTTGGCGACAGCGGTGCCGGAGGTGGTGACCACGGCTGCGGGGCGGTTGGCGCGGGCGATGCCGAGCGCGACGAACCCGGCCACCCGCTCGTCGATCCGGACGTGGACGCGTAGCCAGCCGCCCTGCTCGGCGGCCGCGAGCGCGTAGGCGAGCGGGGCGCTGCGCGAGCCGGGGGCGAGGACCACGTCCTGGACCGCGTGGCTGACCAACGCCGAGACGACCTCGCGGGCCGCGAGCGCGGCGGCGTGCTCGCTCACGACCAGCCTCCGCTCACGGCCTCGATGCGGCGATGCCACCGGCGCCTGGTGTCGGCATCGGCGGCCACGGCCGCGAGCGCCGAGCTGCTCGGTGTCACGGCGCGCACAGGGAGGTGCCCGTCGACCGGCAGCAGCGGGTCGTCGGTGACGTCGCGCTCGACGAGCTGCACGGTCGCGAGCCCGCACGCGTAGGGCAGCTCGGGGAGGGCGGCGGCGAGCGCCACCCCGGCGGCGATGCCCACCGAGCTCTCGAGGGCTGAGGACACCACGACCGGGAGCCCGGTCTCCTCGGCGACGCGCAGGGCCGCCCGCACGCCCCCGAGCGGCTGGACCTTGAGCACCACGATGTCCGCCGCCTCGGCGCGGACCACCGCCATCGGGTCCTCGGCGCGGCGGATCGACTCGTCGGCAGCGATCGGGACGTCGAGGCCTCGCCGCACCGCAGCCAGCTCCTCGACCGCGGCACACGGCTGCTCGGCGTACTCCAGCCCACCGGCGGCGTGGTCGAGCTGGCGGAGGTGGCTGAGCGCGGTCTCGACGTCCCACGCGCCGTTGGCGTCGACGCGGATCTTGCCGGTCGGTCCGAGCGCCTCGCGCACGGCCTCGAGCCTGGCCTGCTCCTCGGCGAGCGACTGGCCCGGCTCGGCGACCTTCACCTTGGCGGTGGTGCAGCCGCCGGAGCTCCGGACGATCGCGGCGGCGCGGTCGGGACCGACCGCGGGCACGGTGACGTTGACCGGGACCCGGTCGCGCACCGGCGCCGGGAAGCCCTCGTCGGCCGCCTCCCGGGCCGCCGCCCACCAGCGGCTCGCCTCGGCGTCGGAGTAGTCCCAGAACGGCGAGAACTCGCCCCATCCCGCAGCGCCGCGCACGAGCACGCCATCACGCTGCTGCAGCCCGCGGAACCGGGAGCGCATCGGCGTCGACCACACGAACGCACGCGGCAGGGAGGACACGCACGTCAGCCTACGGTCAGTCCGCGCCAGGCCGGTCCGGCGCGTTCGGCGCCCGGCGGTCGCGCGGTTCCCCTAGGCTCGCCGCGTGGCCGACACGGCCGTCGCCCCGACAAGGAGCAGCAGACATGGGATACGGACTCGGCGTTTTCCTCATCGCCGCCGGCTTGATTCTCGCCCTGGCGGTCCAGGACCGCATCGAGGCGGTCGACCTCACCCTCGTCGGGTGGATCCTGGCCGGTGCCGGCGCCGTCATCGTGCTGATCACGGCGATCCAGGCCAACGCCCGGCGCAGGTCCACCACGACGGCCACGACCACCGCCTCGGACGGCTCGCGGATCACCGAGCAGCGCACCACCGACCGCCAGGACCCGCCGCCGGTCGTGTGACCTGTCGGGCGAGCTGAGCCGGTTCCGGCTCAGCTGATGCCGGCGCGCTCGTCGAGGTCCTGCAGGAGGTCGTGGGCGGCGCGCTCCACGGCCTTGTGCCGCCACTCCGACGCGCGGTAGACGCACGCGATCAGCCCTGATCGGTGCACCCGCCGGAAGTCGCCGACCACGAACGCGTACCTGGCCTTGGTGCCGTCGTTGGCGCCCACGGTGAGGCCGAGGTGCCAGGCGGCGTACGCGTCCCAGCCGTGGCGCTCCAGGAACGCGTTCTCCGCCTCCGCGTCGGGCTGGGAGCCGCCCCAGTCGCTGTCGAGCACGTACTGGCGGGCCGCGATCTTCGATCGGATGAGCTCGACCGCGTCCGGATTCACCTCGTACCTGGCCATGTCTCACCTTCCCACCCAGCGGCGCGTCCGCGCAGGGTCTCGAACGAGCCGCGCCGCCGGCACGATCTGCCTAGGTTGGGGGCGTGACCCCACCGGACCTGCTGCTGCACGAGCTCTCCGAGGCGATCGTCACCACGCTGGGCAACCAGCTGGTGGGGCTGTACGTGCACGGTTCGTACGTGGCCGGCGACTTCGAGCCGGCCCGGAGCGACCTCGACCTGCTCGCGGTGCTGCACCGGCACCCGGACCCAGCCAGCCTGGAGCTGGTGCGTCCGCTGCACGCCGGCGTCGCCGTCGAGCACCCCGGCTGGGCCGACAGGATCGAGGTGGACTACCTCTCGCTGACGACGCTCCGCACCCTCACCGAGCGGCCGGGCCCGATGATGCGGATCAGCCCGGGTGAGCCGCTGCACCTGTTCGAAGGGACGCGGCACTATCTGATCAACATCGTCTCGGCACGTGAGGACGGCCAGACGCTGCACGGCCCGGCCCTGGCCTCGTTGCTCCCGCGCGTCCCCGCGGCGGTGCTGTTCCCCGTGGTCCGGGAGCACGTCGCGAGCTGGCCGGAGTGGGTCCAGGACGCCCGCGGACGCCCCGGAGCGCAGGCGTACGCGGTGCTCACGCTGTGCCGGGCGCTCCACCTGCTCGAGGTCGGTGACCAGGTGTCGAAGCGGCAGGCCGGCTCCTGGGGGCTGGCGCGGCTGCCGGAGTGGGCCGACCTGATCGCCTGGGCGTCGGAGTGGTGGTACCACGGCGGCACGGAGGCCGACCCGGGCCGGTTCGCGGAGGTCGAGACGTTCGTGCGCGCCGTCAGCGGCGAGAGCCGCGAGCAGTCCTGACCTACTGCCGGCCGCGGTAGCGGGCCGTGCGGAGCTCGACCTCCCACACGTCGGCGGTCGGCATCCCCCGCTCGTGCGCCACCGCGACCTCGGCGTCGACGTCGTAGGGGACGCGGACGAAGGAGATCCCGAACGGTGCCGGGTCCACGCCGTCGATCACACCCTCGAGCACCCCGTAGCTGGGTGTCGGCTCGTCCAACGGGTTGCCCACCGAGCCGACGTTCACCAGGGTGCGACCCTCCCGGGTCTGGGCGTAGGCGGCGTGGATGTCGCCGTAGAGCACCACATCGGGGCCGGGTCCGGCGCCGGTCATCTCAGTCGCGAGGAACATCCCGTCGAACTCGTCGTCGGTGTGTCGGACGTGCACCCGCACGTGCGGGCTCTGGGCGGAGGCGTGGAAGAGCCGCACCCGCCGCCCGCTGACCAGCAGGTCGTGGCTCAGCGGCAGCGAGACCAGCCAGTCGCGCTGGTCCTGCCGGAGCTCGTCGCGCCACCACACCAGATCGGGTCCGCGATCGTCGGCGATCGCGGGCAGGAACTCGTCCCAGTTCCCGCGCACCGTCACCTCGCAGACCTCCCGGCACCGGTCGACGGCGGCCGACCCCCTCGGGCCCTTGCCTGCCACGTCGCCGAGATTGAGGATCCGTTCGATGCCACGGTCGGCGATGTCGGCGAGCACGGCCTCCAGCGCGGTCAGGTTGCCGTGGACGTCGGAGATGATCGCGATGCGGTCGGCCACGCCGGCACCCTACCGAGCACGATCACGCGCGTCGCGCAGCGCCCTACGCTGGCCCGGTGAGCCACGTACCGGTACCCGAGCAGGTCTCGGAGATCTTCGACCCGCAGCGCTGGCGCGACATCGACGGGTTCGACCTGACCGACCTGACCTATCACCGCGGCGTCCGCCGCAGCGGCGACACAGTGGAGGACCTCCCGGTGGTGCGCGTGGCGTTCGACCGGCCCGAGGTGCGCAACGCCTTCCGCCCGCACACGGTCGACGAGCTGTACCGGGTGCTCGACCACGCGCGCATGAGCAGCGACGTCGCCGCGGTCATCCTCACCGGCAACGGCCCGAGCCCCAAGGACGGCGGCTGGGCGTTCTGCAGCGGCGGCGACCAGCGCATCCGCGGCCGTGACGGCTACCGCTACGCCGAGGGAGAGACCGCGGACGACGTCGACCCCGCCCGCGCCGGCCGCCTCCACATCCTCGAGGTGCAGCGACTGATGCGCACGATGCCCAAGCCGGTGATCGCCGTCGTGCCGGGGTGGGCCGCCGGGGGCGGGCACTCGCTCCACGTGGTCGCCGACCTCACGATTGCCAGCCTCGAGCACGCGCGGTTCAAGCAGACCGACGCCAACGTCGGCTCCTTCGACGCCGGCTACGGATCGGGCCTGCTCGCCCGTCAGGTCGGCGACAAGCGCGCCCGGGAGATCTTCTTCCTGGCCCGGGAGTACTCCGCCGAGCAGGCCGAGCGCTGGGGGGCGATCAACGAGGCGGTCCCCCACGCCGAGCTGGAGAGCGTGGCGCTGGACTACGCGGCGATCATCGCCACCAAGTCGCCGCAGGCGATCCGGATGCTGAAGTTCGCGTTCAACCTCGTCGACGACGGCCTGGCCGGCCAGCAGGTGTTCGCCGGCGAGGCGACCCGGCTGGCCTACATGACCGACGAGGCTGTCGAGGGCCGCGACGCCTTCCTGCAGCGGCGCGAGCCCGACTGGTCAGGCTTCCCGCACTACTTCTGAGGCGTGGTGTCAGCGGCTGAGGAACCACTCGGTGACGGCGTTCGCCACGGTGCCCACGCCGAGGGCGAGGACCACCATGGTGCCGATCAGCAGCACGAGCGAGGTGACGACCGCAGCGGTGGTCCGGGCGAGGGTGCGCTCGTCGGGACCGGGGACGTCGTTGGTCGGGAGGTGGTTGTCCTCGACCGGCACCTCGGTCGGACGAGCCGGGGCGGCGGTACGGGGGCGGCGGACGATGGCGTGAGCGGTGATCGAGGTCATGCCTCAACACTGCTCTCGCGCCGCGCTCACCGCATCGGGCGGTAGCCCGAACCGCGCACCCGCCCCCGGGATGAGCCGGCGCGGCGGCGTCCACCCGGGGGATGACGCCGCCGCGGTGACCGGTCTCAGCCCTGCGCGTCGCGCCAGGCGAGCGCGTCGGTGAGCGTGCTGAAGTCGTAGTCCGGGCCGGGGGTGCCGATGGTGAACAGCGTGACCCCGGCGTCGACGAACGACTGGGCCGCCTCAGCCCCGGGCCACGACGTCGAGCGCTCGATCGAGGCAGGGTCGGTGCCGACGGCGGCGCAGTGCTCGGCGAGGATGGCCGACTTGCGCGTCACGGTCTCGAGGTCGCCGAAGGCGTGCCAGATGTTCGCGTGCTGCGCGACCAGCCGGAGCGTCTTCTTCTCGCCACCACCGCCGATGAGCACCGGGATGTCGCGACGCGGTGCCGGGTTGCCGGCCGCGAGCCGGTGCTCGATGCGGGGCAGGTACTCCCCCAGCAGCTTCAGGCGGGAGCCGGGCGTGCCGAACTCGTAGCCGAAGTTGTCGTAGTCCTTCTGGTTCCAGCCGGCACCGATGCCGAGGATGAGGCGTCCGCCGCTGATGTGGTCCACGGTGCGCGCCATGTCGGCCAGCAGGTCGGGGTTGCGGTAGCCGCCGCCGGTCACCAGCGCGCCGATCTCGATCTGCTCGGTCTGCTCGGCCCAGGCAGCGAGCATCGTCCAGCACTCGAAGTGCTCGCCGTCGAGGTCGCCGTTGAGCGGGTAGAAGTGGTCCCAGTTGAAGGCGACGTCCACGCCGGCATCCTCGGCGCGCAGCACGGCGTCCCTGATGAGGGCGTAGTCGTGTGCGTGCTCGGGCTGGAGCTGGACGGCGATGCGGACGCGGCGCTCGGAAGAGGTCATGACGACCAGCCTACGTTCGGCGGGCCGGCGGTGGCGCCGTGCGACCGCGGTGTCAGGATGTCGAGACGGAGGAGCCGGAGACCGGCACCAGCTCGACCCAGACGTTGCCGGGCGCGAGCAGCACCGGCTCGCCGTCCGCCGTCGTCAGCGTCATGACCGAGCCGACCTCCTCCTTGCTCCAGGTCGCCTCGAGCTGGTGACCGCCGGCGAACACGGTGGCCTCGCCGGTGCCGGTGAGGATCGTCTCCGGCACCGGGTTGCCGCCCGGGTCGCGGGCGCCGCTGTTGCGGACCTGCACGCGCAGCACCACCACGTTGACGGCGGTGATCTGGCCGCCGTCGGCGGTGGTGGCGGCCCGGCCGTCCTCGCTGCGGTTCCACACCTCGCCGTCCCAGCTCCACCCGGGGCTGGCGGCGGGGAAGTTGACCGCGATCGTGCTGACCGGGGTCCCCGTGAGCGCGCTGGCGTTCTCGGCGGTGCGCCCGAACTGGAACTGCGGAGGCGGCGCGCTCTGCCCGGCGCCCGCGGCCAGGAAGGCCTCGGTGTCCCCGTAGACGTTGTGGGGCGCCCGCCGGTCGCTGGTCCGGTAGAAGCCGGCGTCGCCGCCGTCGTGCGAGAGCATCGTGAGCCCGGTGTCGGCGACCTGGCTGACGAACCGCGCCTGACCGCCCGAGAACACGAACAGGCCGCCGAACGGTGCCGAGATCGCGGCATCCATCGGACGCAGCGAGCGGATCGGGCCGAGGACCTCGGGGACCTGCGAGTGGAAGACCGCGTTGAACCGCGTGATGCCGCCCTCGACCATCTCCTCCCAGACCACGTCGGCTGCGCCGAGACCGGTCTGGGGGCGCGCGGCGGCGGAGTTCTCGATCTTGACGCTCATCGCGGGTCGCGCGGCGACCTCATCGGTCGGCACGCCCGTCAGCGGCCACGTCAGCGGCATCGCGGGCTCGGGAGCCTCGCCCTTGTCGACGACCACGGGCTCCGAGGAGAAGACCTTGACCACCACGACCTTGTTGCCGGCCGGCGCCGAGCAGCCCACCAGGAGCAACAGCGCCGCGACCACCGCAGTCAGTGCGCGGGTACGCGCGCTCGTCCGTCTCACGCGGCCATCGTAGACGTGAGCCTCCGACCCCTCGTCGGGGGCGTCCGCCAGATGTCCGACAGTTGATGAAGAAGTCGCCGTCAGGGCCGTCGATCTGCTTGACCCGGCCAGGGGGCGTTGCTAGCGTCACATGCTGTTCGCCAGCACTGAAAGTCGTTCATCTTCGACAGTCCCCCCTGCGAGTCCGACGAGCTGGCGAACCCCGGCTGAGCCGGGTGGCCCGGCGGTGCATCCCCTACGCTGCCGGGCCTCTTTCATCCCTGCCGGCGTTGCTACCGTGACCGCGTGTCGGCTACCCCGGACCCGCTCGCGCTGCGCGCGTCCTTGAGCGCAGCGCTCGACGGCGGAGCTCCGGTCGTGCTGGGCGAGCCAGTCCGGGCCGTGGTCCCCGACGGCGTCGCGCTGGTGCTGCGGACCTCCGGCTCGAGCACGGGCGTGGGGCGGCCGGTGGCGCTGTCGGCGCAGGCGTTGCTCGCGAGCGCGGACGCGACGCACCGCCGGTTGTCCGGTCCGGGACGCTGGGTGCTGAACCTGCCGCCGGTGCACGTGGCGGGGGTGCAGGTGCTGGTGCGGTCGGTTCGCGCAGGGCTCGAGCCGGTGGTGGTCCCGCCGGGGCCGTTCGAGCCCGAGGTGCTCGCGACCACGCTCCGGGCCGCACCCATGGATGCCCCGCTGTACCTCTCGCTGGTGCCCACGCAGCTGCACCGGGTGCTCGCCGCCGGCGGGGCTGCGCTGGCGGCGCTGGCCCGGTGCTCCGCCGTGCTGCTGGGCGGTGCGGCGGCGTCCGCGACCGACCTCGCGCGGGCACGGGCCGCCGGTGTCCCGGTGGTCACCACCTACGGCATGACGGAGACCAGCGGCGGCTGCGTCTACGACGGCCTCCCGCTGGAGGGGGTCCGGGTCCGGATCCGCGACGACAGGGTGCTGCTCGGCGGCCCGACCCTCGCCGAGTGCTACCTCGACGACGGCCCGCAGCCCTTCGAGCGCGACGCCGACGGCCGCTGGTTCCTCACCTCCGACGCCGGCGAGATGTCACCGGACGGGCGGCTCACGGTGCTCGGCCGCGTCGACGACGTCATCATCAGCGGTGGCGTCAAGGTGCACCCGGCGCACGTGGAGCGCCTGCTGCAGCCCGTGGTCGGCGAGGTGATCGTCGTCGGCGTGCCGGACCCGGAGTGGGGTTCCTCGCTCACCGCCGTCGTGACCAGGCCGTGCTCGCTGCGCGAGCTGCGCGACGCCGTCGGCCATGGCCCCGACGCGCCCCGCGCGGTCGTGGTCGTCGACGCCCTGCCCACCCGCGGGCCCGGCAAGCCCGACCGCCGCGCCGCCCTCACCCTCGCCACCGCCGCACTCGGTGACCAGGACGCCTCGACGTCGCCGGCGTGAGACAGCGCCCTCCCCGCCCTGGCGGCGGTGAGACAGCGCCCACAGGAGTCCACCGGCGGTGAGTTGGGGCCCACCCCCACCGGCGGTGGGATAGGGCCTACCTGACGCCGCCGGCGGTGAGATAGGGCCCACCTGACGCCGCCGGCGGTGAGATAGGGCCCACAGGACGCGACACCGTGGGCGCTAGGTCACCGCCGGTGCGCACTCGTGGGCGCTAAGCCACCGCCGGTGCGCAATCGTGGGCGCCAAGCCACCGCCCGTGCGCCAGCGTGGGCGGTAAGTCACCGCCCGTGCGCCAGCGTGGGCGCCAAGTCACCGCCCGTGCGTCAGCGTGGGCGCCAAGTCACCGCCCGTCCGCCAGCGTGGGCGCCAGGTCACCGCCGCCTCCCGGCCCGGACACGGATCGGGCGTGCCGCCCGGGGGTAGCCTCGTGCGGTGCCTGATCCGACCGGACCCTCGTCACCGACCCGACCGGGACTGCGCGACTGGTTGACCGGCGCGCGCGTGCGGACGTTGCCGGCCGCGGTCGCGCCGGTGGTGGCCGGGACCGGGGCCGCGGCCGCCGTCGGGGGCGCCCATGTCGGCCGTGCGCTGCTCGCCGCGGGCGTCGCGCTGGCGCTGCAGGTCGGGGTCAACTTCGCGAACGACTACTCCGACGGCATCCGCGGCACCGACGACCACCGGGTGGGGCCGCAGCGGCTCACCGCATCGGGAGCGGTCGCGCCGGGTGCCGTGAAGCGGGCGGCGTTCGCTGCGTTCGGCGTCGCCGGGGTGCTCGGGCTGGCGCTGTGCCTGTGGGCGGGGACCTGGTGGCTGCTGGCCGTCGGAGCCCTGTGCGTGCTCGCGGCGTGGTTCTACACCGGCGGCAAGAACCCCTACGGCTACCGCGGGCTCGGTGAGGTCGCGGTGTTCGTGTTCTTCGGCCTGGTCGCCACGGTCGGGACCACCTACACGCAGGCGTTGCAGGTCACCGCGGCGTCCGTGCTCGCGGGATCGGCGATCGGACTCCTCGCGTGCGCGCTGCTGATGGCGAACAACATCCGCGACATCGCCACCGACGTCACCTCCGGCAAGCGCACGCTGGCGGTCCGTCTCGGCGACCGGCGGGCCAGGCTCGGCTATGCCCTGATGCTCGGGGCGGCCCTGGTGCTGGCGGTCGCGGCCGTGGTGGCCGGCGACGGCGGCGCCGCTGCGGCCGCCCTGGCGGTGCTCGCCGCGCCGGTGGTGCTGCTGAGCCGGAAGGTGCTGCGGGGTGCCACCGGCCCGGACCTGATCGCGGTGCTCAAGAGCACCGGGCTGCTGGAGCTAGCGTTCGGCGTCGCGCTGGGACTCGTCCTCTGGCTCGGCTGAGCCCCTGTCCAGGTCCTCGTCCTCCGCGACCGAGTCCGCATCGGGCCGGGTCGGCGCCGGCTCGCGCTCGGCGAACCCCTGCAACGTCTGGGCCGCACGGTCCCGCGGCCCCTTGAGCAGCAGGAACGACAGCAGCGCCCCCACGACGACGGCCACCACGACGAGCAGCAGGCCACGCATCCCCAGCAGGTAGAGCGCACCGCCCGCCACGACGACGAGCAGCACGCGGAGCAGCGTGTAGATCAGCAACGGCACCCGGCCAGCCTAGGTCGTCCATCACCCGGGGGCTCTCCACGCCTCCGGCGGGGACGGTCAGCCGGCGCCCGGAGGCCCGCGCCGTACGGAGACAGGGCGGGCACGACGTAGGCTCTTGGCATGCGTCAGGTGCTCGCTCTGCTGGTCCTCGCGACCGTGATCTACGGGATCGTCGACTGCGCGCAGGCCGACGCCCGCACCCGCCGCAACCTCCCGCTCTGGGTGTGGGTGGCCCTGATGATCCTGCTGCCGTTCTTCGGGACCGTGATCTGGTTGGTCGTGTCCCGGCTCGGCAAGCCCGGCCCCGAGGTGCCTCGCAGCCGCCCCGTCGCGCCCGACGACGACCCGGAGTTCCTGCGTGAGCTCGAGCGACGCCGTCGCGCGGCTCAGCAGAACAACCAGCAGAAGCCGGCCGACGACAGCACGGACGCGGGCGACGCCGTCGAGGACGAGCCCGGACCCACCGAGCCCCGCTGAGCCGAGCCTCGCTCGGCCGACTCGCTGGACCTGCTCGGGCTCAGAGCCCGCTGTAGGAGTGGTTCCCCGGGATGAACACGTTGACGATGTAGAAGTTCGCCAGCAGCGCCACGAACCCGATCAGGGCGAACCACGCGAACCGGTTGATCGACCAGCCGACCGTCGCGCGCACGTGCAGGTACGCGGCGTAGATCAGCCAGATCACCAGCGACCAGGTCTCCTTCGGGTCCCAGCCCCACGGCCGACCCCAGGCGGCTTCGGCCCAGATCGCGCCCGCCACCACCGTGAGCGTCCAGCCGACGAAGGCGACGGCGTTGAGCCGGTAGGCGAACCGCTCCAGCGACTCGGCGCCCGGGAGCTGGGCCATCACGCGGCCGACGAAGCTGGACGGAGGGGCGGGCTCGGCGACCGCGTCGCTCTCGACCGCCGCGTCACCGGCACCCCCGGCCGCCCCGACCCGCACCGGCTGCTGGGCAGCAGGAACGTGGCGAGACTGCCGGTGCTGGACCAGCTGCAGGATCGATGCGCCGGCGGCGATCGAGAACACACCGGTCGAGGCTGCGGCGACCGAGACGTGGATGATCAGCCAGTAGGAGTCGAGGATCGGCTGCACACCGTCGGCCTCGACGAACAGGTGCCAGAACGCCACGTAGAGCACCGCGACGGCGAGGAACGTGACGAAGACACCGAGATAACGGATGTCGCGGCTGCGCTGGATCAGCAGGAAGCCGAGCACCGCGACGAGCGCGAACGTCAGGCTGAACTCGTACATGTTCGCCCACGGGACGCGGCCGGCAGCCAGGCCGCGCAGCACCAGCCCCGCCGCGTGCAGGCCGACGCCCAGCCAGCTCAGCGCCATGCCGATGTTGGCGGCCTTGCGCACCGGGCGCTGCGGGGCGCGGCGGCCCAGCCCCGAGATGTCGACGGCGAAGCTCACCATCGCGATCAGGTAGACCACCACGGCACCCAGCACCAGAGCTGTGCTGATCTCACTCATCGTTCTTGGCCTCCGCCGTTGTCCGTCTCTTCCCGAACGCGCCGGTGACCCGGTCGAGCTCACGCTGCAGGCCGGGGTCGTCGCCCCGCGCCAACGCCGCGGCGTGGACCACGGTACCGCTCGCGCCCTCCTCGATGCGCAGCCAGATCCGGCGTCGGGGCATGAACAACGACGCCGCGAGGCCGAGGAACGCCAGCGCCGCGAACACGCCCATCCACGGCACCGAGGGGTCCCACCGCACGTCGAGGGCAGCGAACCTGCGCAGCTCGGAGAAGGTGACCGCGCCCTGCCCGTCGGGCAGCTCGACCGTGTCCCCCGGGGCGAGCTCGAGCTCCAGCGGGAACTCGGAGCCGTCGGCTGTGACGTCCATCGCCTGCTCGAGCCCGGCGATGTCGAGCGTGAACAGGTTCTGCGGTGCTCCGTCGTCGAGCCCCAGGTCACCGGTCCACAGGTTGAGGATGAGCACCGGGTCCTGCGGCAGCGGGAAGGTCGAGCCGAGCACCGTGCCGTCCTCGGCGCGCAGCGCCGTGGGGTACAGCTGGCCCGAGAAGCCGAGCTGGGGCTCACCGCGGTTGGCGTCGGGCACGAGGATCACACCGGTCGAGGTGTAGGCGGTGTCCTGCGGGAGGAACAGCACCGGCCCGGAGAACGCGACCTCGCCGCTCGCGTCGGTCACGGTGATCACCGGGGCGTAGCCGTTGCCGGTGAGGTACACCCGGGCGCTGCCCACGCTGAGCGGGCTGTTGGGCTCGATCCGCGCCGTCGAGACCTCGCCGTCGCCGCGGGTGAGGGTGACGTCGGCGATGAACTCGTCCGGTCGCGCGGCGTCGGTGAAGCGGGACGTGAACTCCTCCAGCCGGATCCGGAACGGCTCCTGGCTGCCGGAGTCGAACCAGGCGCCCGAGGTGAACGAGTCGTAGTCGACGGCCGAGTTGACCGCGCTGTCGCCCTCGACCACGACCGCCTGGCCGCGGTACTGCACGAGCTGACCCCACGCGGTCACGACCAGCAGCCCGACCAGCGCGAGGTGGAACACGAGGTTGCCGGTCTCGCGGCCGTAGCCGCGCTCGGCGGAGATCTCGACGACGCCGTCGCGGTCGGTCGTCTGTCGCTTGTACCCGCGTCCGAGCACCGACTCCGCAGCCGTGACGGCCGCGCTCAGCGGGGCCGAGGTGCGCAGCCGCGCACGCACCGGGAACCGCGAGAAGTTGCGCGGCACCCGGCTCGGGCCGGTCCGCATCGCCTGTGCGTGCGCGAACGTGCGCGGCACGATGCAGCCGATCAGCGAGATGAACAGCAACAGGTAGACGGCCGAGAACCAGGGCGAGCCGTACACGTCGAACATCCCGATCCGGTCCAGGAACGGGCCGAGGTCGGGGTTGGTCTGCAGGTACTGGGCGACCGCCTCGGGGTTCTGCGGACGCTGCGGGAAGAACGAGCCGGGCAGGGCCACCACGGCCAGGAGCAGCAGCAGCATCAGCGCCACCCGCATGCTCGTCAGCTGCCGCCAGCCCCAGCGCAGCCAGCCGCGGACGCCCAGTGCAGGACCGCGCGGCCCCTCGGAGGCGGCGGGCGCGTCGGCCCCCTCCTGCTTCAGACCCTCGGGTACGTAGCGCGCCATCAGATCACCGTGGTGCTGCCGAGGACGAGACCTTGCAACGCGCTCATCAGTCGCGCCCACAGCCCGCTCACCATCGCGAGCCCGATCAGCACCAGCAGCGCTCCACCGACCCGCATGATGACCAGGCGGTGGCGGCGCAGGAAGCCCAGCAGCCGCTCCGAGGACCGCAGCCCGAGGGCCACCAGCAGGAACGGGAGGCCGAGGCCGAGGCAGTAGCAGACCGTGAGCGCGATGCTGCGCTCGGGGGCGTACGCACCGAGGGCGAGGACCGCCGCGAGGGTCGGGCCGATGCACGGCGTCCACCCCAGGCCGAAGGTGATCCCGAGGATCGGCGCGCTCCAGAGCCCGGCGCGCGGTCGCAGGTGCATCCGGCGCTCCTGCTGCAGGAACGGGATCAGCCCCATGAACGCCAGCCCGAGCACGGCGACCACCACACCGAGCACGCGGTACAGCACGTCCTGCCACTGGAGCATGGCCACGCCGAACGAGAACACCGCCGTCACGAGCACGAACACCAGCGAGAACCCGAGCACGAAGAGCGCCACGCCCAGGACGAGACGGCTACGGGTGGCGCGGGTCGCCGTCGTGCCCTGCGGGGCCGACTGCTCGTTCCCGACCATGCCTCCGATGTAGCCGAGGTACCCGGGCACCAGCGGCAGCACGCACGGGGACGCGAACGAGACGAACCCGGCCAGCAGCGCGACCGGGATCGCGGCCAGCATCGGACCCGAGAACGCGGTGTTCGCGAACCACTCACCGAGGTTGGTCACCCAGGTCACGACTCCGCCAGCACCGTGGTGATCATCGCCTTCAGGGTGCTGCTCTCCGCGAGCCCGATGATGCGGGCGGCCACGCGACCCTCGGCGTCGAGCACGACGGTGCTCGGCATCGCCTGCAACGGCACCAGTCCCTGCAGTGCGGCGACGCCGGAGGCATCGGCGTCGTGCAGCGTCGGGTACGGCATCGCGAAGGTCCGCTCGAAGGCGAGCGCGGTCGCAGGTTCGTCGGTGTGGTTGACGCCGAGGAAGCGCACACCCTCCGGCTCCAGCTCGGTCGAGAGAGCGGCGAGGTCCGGCGCCTCCTTGCGGCAGGGCGGGCACGTCGCGTACCAGAAGTTCAGCACGACCGGCGCCCCGCGCCAGTCGGCCAGGTCGACGGCGTCCCCCGCCATGGTCTGGCCGGCCAGCTCGACCGGGTCCTCGCGCTGGTCGGGCGCCCACTCGGTGGCGGTGCCGTCACCGGAGACGTAGCTGGTGTCGACGCCGTCGGAGTCCTCTGGCGCCTCGTCGCTGCTGCAGGCCGCGAGCGCGCCGGCGCCCAGCAGCCCGACGGCGCCCAGCAGCACCGCGCGGCGGGAGGCGCTCACGTGATCGCCTTCGCGCCCGGCAGCAGGTCGCCCGCTGGCTCGGAGTAGTCGAGGCCCACGAGGGTGCCGCCGTCGAACGACAGCGTGGTGACCGAGGCCAGCGTGCACTGGCGGCGGCGCGGGTCGTGGACGAAGCTGCGGCCCTCGAGCGCGAGCCGGGTCGTCCAGATCGGGTTCTGGTGGGAGACGATGACCGCCTCGTGCCCCTCGGCGGCGGCGCGGGCGGCTCGGATCGCCTCGGTCATGCGGGCGACGATCTGGCGATTCGGTTCACCCCAGGAGGGCTTGAACGGGTTGACGAGGTGGCGCCAGTACCTGGGGTGGGCGAGCTGCGCAGGGTTCGGGCCGAGGTCGAGGCCCTCGAACACGCTGTCGGCCTCGAGCACGCGCTCGTCGGTGTGCACGGGCAGGTCGAGCGTCTGCGCCAGCGGGGCCATGGTCTCCTGCGCACGCTGGAGCGGCGAGGCGACCAGGTGCGTGACGTCCGCGCGGGAGAAGTGCTCGGCCAGCCGCTCCGCCATCCGGTGCCCACGGTCGGACAGGCCGTACCCCGGGAGCCGCCCGTAGAGGACGCCCAGGGGGTTGTTGACCTCGCCGTGGCGCACGAGGTGGACGCGGGTTGCCGGCATGGTCGTAGTCTCGCAAAGGTTCCTGGGACCGCATGACCAGGGCTGCGCCGTCGGGCCCTGAGGGGTCAGACGGGTCGGTCCTCGACGATCCTGGCCGTCACCCTCTCGAAGCCCTCACCGATGGCCGCGAGCTCAGCGGGCGTGAGGACGTCGACCAGGCGTGCGCGCACCGAGGTGACGTGCACGTGCGCTGCCGCGACCAGCGCCGCGTACCCCTCGTCGGTCATCGTGCAGTCGACCCCACGGCCGTCGTCGCACGCGGCCTGGCGGCGGACCAGACCACGCCGCTCCATCCGCGAGACGGTGTGGGTGATCCGTGAGCGTGAGTGCACGAGCCCTTCGGCGAGCACCGACATCCGCAGCGTGCGGTCCGGGCTCTCCGAGAGCCTGACCAGCACCTCGTACTCGTTGAGGGCGAGGTCGGAGCCTGCCTCCAGGTCGTGGTTGAGCGCGGCGAACAGCGCGCTGGTGCCCGTGAGCAGGGAACGCCAGTGACGCTGCTGCTCCAGGTCGAGCCAGTGGGTCATCGATACCTCCTTGACACCATCCTAATTGAATGTTGTACTAGTTGTCTACGCAGACCACACTCGACCAGAAGGAAGACCTCTATGAGCATCCCCGTCGGCACCTACGACATCGACCCGGTCCACTCCGAGCTCGGCTTCACCGTGCGTCACACCGGCATCGCCAAGGTGCGCGGGCGCTTCACGGGCGTCGAGGGCGCCATCACGATCGGCGAGCCCTTCACGAGCTCGAACGTGAGCGTCACCATCGACGCCGCCTCGGTGAGCACCGGCAACGACCAGCGCGACGGTCACCTCGTCTCCCCCGACTTCTGGGACGCCGCGAACAACCCGACCTGGACCTTCGCCTCGACCTCGGTCGAGGGCGACGGCGAGTCCGAGACGTTCACCGTGAACGGCGATCTCACCATCAACGGCGTGACCAGGCCGGTCGAGCTCGCGGTCGAGTACAACGGTGCGGCTGCCGGTCCCGACGGCGCCCAGCGCGTCGGCTTCTCGGCCACCACCCAGATCTCCCGCAAGGACTACGGCCTGACCTGGAACGTCGCTCTCGAGGGTGGCGGCCTCCTGGTCGGCGACAACGTCAAGATCTCGATCGAGGTCGCGGCCGTCAAGCAGGCCTGAACCGGCCCCCACGGTCGCGCCAGCAAACCGCTGAGCGCCCAGTGCGGCAGTCCCCGACCGGGGGCTGCCGCACTTGTGTGTTTCGCCCCGTTCGCTCACCGCAACGCGGCGCGGACCTTCGCCGCGTCGATGCGCCAGTACCCGATCTGGACGTTGTCGACGAGGACCACCGGCACCAGCTCGCCGTAGCGCGCCTGCAGCGTGGGATCGGCGTCGATGTCGATCTCCTCCCACGCGATCCCGTCGGGGTCGCACACCGAGCGGACCACCCGTCGTGCGGCGTCGCACAGGTGGCACCCCTGCCGGCCGAGGAGCTGGACTCGAGCAGCCATGGGACCGACCTTACGACAGCGGCAGTGCGAAGGCCGGGACCCGAGGCGCCGCGGTGCCCTCGACAACCCACCACTCCCCGCCCCCGCGTCCCCCGACCCGACCCCGACCCCATCCCCCGCCACCGCCCTCCCGCCACCGCCCCTCCCGCGCGGAAAGCGCTTTGGGGTCGGCTGGGGCCATGCGGTGGACCGAGGTGACCCCACAGTGGCCCGACGGCCGGCCGGGCACGAGGTGATGTGCTGACGCCGAAGCAGGCGCGGGTTCGGGGTCGGCTGGGGCCATCCCGTGGACCGAGGTGACCCCACAGTGGCACCGACGGCCAGCCGGGCACGAGGGTGATGTGCTGTCGCCGAAGCAGGCGCGGGTTCGGGGTCGGCTGGGGCCATCCCGTGGACCGAGGTGACCCCACAGCGCACCGACGGCCAGCTGGGCACGAGGAGAGTGCTTGACGCCGAAGCCGAGATGGGGTTCGGGGTCACCTCGGTCCATCCGGTAGACCGCGACCACCCCAAAGCGCTTTCCGCGGGAGGGATCGGGCCCGAGGGAGGGCAGGGCAGCAACCGCGGGGATGATCCGGCCGGGGCAGGGAGGGGCAGGGCGGCAGGGCGCGGGGCGGAAGGAGCAGTGCGGCGGCATGCTGGCGGCAAGGCCAGGCAGCGGCGGCATGCTGGCGGCAGGGCCAGGCAGCGGCAGCGTGCTGGCGGCAAGGCCAGGCAGCGGCAGCGTGCTGGCGGAGGGCCAGGCAGCGGCAGCGGCCGCCGGCATGCGAAAGGCCGGACCCTGGCGGGTCCGGCCTCAGCGAGCCCCGAGACGACGGCGAGGTGACCTCAGGGGTCGACCACGCGGGCCTTCGGGGTGAGCACGGGAGCGGCGAACGCTCCGTGCGGACGGCTACTTCTTGTTGCGGCGCTGGTGGCGCGTCTTGCGGAGCAGCTTGCGGTGCTTCTTCTTCGCCATGCGCTTGCGGCGCTTCTTGATGACGGAACCCATGGGGACCTCACTGACATAGATGACTAGGACGGCGGACGCAGACGAGACGCCCGCCCACCAGCGGACCAGTCTACCGGTGCCTTCAGCGAGCCTCTGCCGAGGACTCCGGCAACGGCAAACCCTCGGACAACATCTCGTCGACAGCGGCCTCAGGGACGCGGAAGGACTTCCCGACACGGATCGCCGGGAGATCACCTGCGTGGACCATGCGATACACCGTCATGCGGGAGACCCGGGCGAGCTGGGCGACCTCGGCGACGGTGAGGAATCGCGGCGCACCGGGCTGAGCCATGCGTCCACTCCCTCCACGGCACGTTCGTTCGTGCCACTCCCTGTCCCCGACGTGAGCAGAACTCTAGGGCCTGCCACCGACAAACAGGAAGCCCACGGCTCCTGGCTCCGGCGATCGACGGCGATCTCGCGGGTGCTGCTTCCTGCGACCCTACCGGACCAGCGGGTCCAGGCCGTGCTCGGGGAAGACCGAACGCCTGGTCGCCAGGATGGCCCGGTCGACCGGGTCTTCGGGGTCGTAGCCCTCCTCCCACGGCCGGAAGGTCGCCGGGCGACCCTCGGTCATCGTCGCCGGGCCGTCACGGCCGAGCAGGTCCCCCACGTACTCCAGCCATGCCGGCGGTGTCGGCGACCCGGGGTCGATCGGCGCCCCCGCGACCACCGCGACCAGGTGGGTCCAGGCCCGCGGCACCGTGCTGACGAGGTCGTAGCCGCCGCCCCCGGTGGCGACCCAGCGGCCCTCGGCGAACCGCTCGGCGAGGTCGCACACCATGAGGGCGGCAGCCCGCTGGGCGTCGACCGAGATGTCGAGATCGGTGATTGGGTCGCGCCCGTGCGCATCGGCCCCGTGCTGGCTGACGACCAGCTGTGGTCGCCACTCCTGCGCCAGCGGCTCGACGATCGCCTCGATCGTCCGCAGCCACGCGGCGTCCGCCGTCCGCGGCGGCAGCGCCACGTTGACGGCGAAGCCGCGCGCCCGTGGTCCCCCGGCGTCCTGCGCGTACCCGGTCCCCGGGAAGACGCTCTGGCCGGTCTGATGGACCGAGATCGTCAGCACCCGCGGGTCGTCCCAGAAGGCGCGCTCGACGCCGTCGCCATGATGGGCGTCGACGTCGACGTAGAGGACCCGCTCAGCACCCTCCGCCAGCGCGGCCGCGATCCCGACCGCGACGTCGTTGTAGACGCAGAACCCCGAGGCCGAGCGCGCCATCGCGTGGTGCATGCCGCCGGCGGGGTTGACCGCGCGCACCTTCTCACCCCGCCACACCGCGCGGGTGGCGGCGACCGTGCCGCCCACGATCCGCGCGCTGGCCTCGTGCATGTGCGCGAACACCGGGTTGTCGGGCCCACCCAACCCCCAGCGCGAGGGCGGGTCGCCGGCGTCCTCGGCGCGGACGTGGTCGATGTACTCCTGCTCGTGGACGAGGCGCAGCGTGGCGTCGTCGACCGGTTCGGGGGCGACCACGTCCAGCCGGTCGAGCAGCCCGAACGCGGAGACCAGCTCCATCGTCAGCCGCAGCCGCAGCGGAGACATCGGGTGGCCGGGACCGAAGTCGTAGCTCAGCAGCTCCGGGGTCCACAGCAGCATCGCGCGCTCGTCTGCCGCCATGCGGGCCACGCTATCGCCCCGACGCCCCGGTGAGGTGGCACAGTAATGCCCGACAACTCCCGGCGTGGATGGCGCGGTCGGGTCGAGCGGGAGGGGACGAGGTGGCGCGTGAGCTGCCGGCGTTCGTCTCGCGCGTGCGTGACTCGATCGACGCCGTCGCCCGGCGCTCCCCCGCCCGGCTGACGCTGCTCGTCTTCCTCGGCGTCGTCGCGATCGAGACGGCGTTGCTCTCGCTGCCGATCGCGACCTCCTCCGGCCAGCGCGCACCCTTCGTCGAGGCCCTGTTCATGGCGACCTCCGCCGTCTGCGTCACGGGTCTGGTCACGACCGACGTGCCGACGTACTGGTCGGAGTTCGGCCACGTCGTGATCATGTTCGGGATGATGGTCGGCGGTCTCGGCGTGATGACGCTGGCCTCGATCCTCGGTCTGGCGGTCTCGCGCCGCATGGGCCTGACGACGAAGCTCCTCGCCGCCGCCGAGACCAAGCTCACGCGGCTCGGCGAGGTGGGCTCGCTGGTGCGGGCGGTCATCGGCGCCAGCCTGGTCCTCACCCTCGGGCTGTGGCTGATCTTCGTGCCCCGGTTCCTCGCCGAGGGCTTCGGGCTGGGCGAGGCGCTGTGGCAGGGCTGGTTCATGGCGGTGTCGGTGTTCAACAACGCGGGCATCCTCATCCTCGACGGCGGGCTGCAACCGTTCGTCAGCGACTGGTGGATGTGCCTGCCGATCATCGTCGGCACGTTCGTGGGCGCCGTCGGGTTCCCGGTGATCCTCTCGGTCGCCTCGAGCTGGCGGAACCCGCGCCGGTGGTCGTTGCACGCCAAGCTCACGATCGCCACGAGCCTGGGGCTGTGGCTGCTCGGCGTCCTGCTGATCGGCGCCTTCGAGTGGAACAACACCGAGACGTTCGGCAGGCTCCCCCTGCACGGTCGCGTGCTCGCCGCGATGGTCGCCGGCATGACGCCCCGCTCCTCCGGGTTCTCGACCGTGGACATCGCCGACATGAGCGAGGCCACCTGGTTCATGCAGGACGCGCTGATGTTCATCGGAGGTGGCTCGGCCTCGACCGGTGGCGGCATCAAGGTGACCACGTTCGCCGTCATGCTGCTCGCGATCTTCGCGGAGGCGCGCGGCGACCGCGACATCGAGGCGTTCGGGCGACGGGTCGAGGGCGGCGTGGTCCGGCTCGCGATCGCAGTCGCCTTCATCGGGGCGACCTTCGTGGGTCTGGCAGCGCTCGCACTGCTGATCCTGACCGACCTGCACCTGGATGTGATCCTGTTCGAGGTGATCTCCGCGTTCGCCACATGCGGCCTGAGCACGGGTATCACCGCGTCGCTGCCGGACTCGGCGAAGTACGTGCTGATCGCGCTGATGTTCGCGGGACGCACGGGAACAATGACACTCGCGGCCGCGCTCGCGCTGCGCAACCGGCGCCGCGTGATCCGACTGCCTGAGGAAAGGCCGATCATTGGCTGACGACCGCCCCCGCGGCAACCCCACGAAAGGCCCCGAGCCGACCGCCGACTCCGGCGTGCTCGTGATCGGCCTCGGCCGCTTCGGTGCCGCGATCGCGCTCACGCTCGACAAGCTGGGCCGCGACGTGCTCGGCGTCGAGAAGGACGCCGAGCTGATCCAGCAGTGGTCCGACCGGCTGCCGCTGGTGGAGGCGGACGCCTCCAACCCCGAGGCGCTGATCCAGGTGGGCGCGAAGGACTTCCCGGTGGCGGTGGTCGGCGTCGGCACCTCGATCGAGGCCAGCGTGCTGATCACCGGCAACCTCGTGGACCTCGGCACACCGCTGATCTGGGCGAAGGCGATCTCCGCCGAGCACGGCCGCATCCTGCAGCGCATCGGCGCGCACCACGTGGTCTACCCCGAGTGGGACGCCGGCACCCGGGTGGCGCACCTGGTCTCGGGCCGGATGCTGGACTTCATCGAGCTCGAGGACGGCTTCACGATCGTCAAGATGCGCCCGCCGAAGGAGACGTGGGGCTTCACCGTCGGCGACCTGCACCTGCGGTCGCGCTACGGGATCATGGTCGTGGGCGTGAAGGCCCCCGGCAAGCCGTTCGAGTACGCCACGCAGGAGACCCGCATCGACGCCGAGGACACCCTGATCCTCTCCGGCGACACCACGCTGCTCGAGAAGTTCGCGAGCCGCCCCTGAGGTCAGGAGGGGTCGGTCCTGCCCAGCTCGGCCGCGCGCTCCCACGCCTTGCGCACGGCGTGCCCGACGGCGTCACGCACCCCTCGCTCGTCGAGCTCGGTGATCGCGGCGAGGGTCGTGCCACCTGGTGAGGTGACCCGCTCACGCAGCACGGTGGGATCCTGGTCGGACGCCAGCGCGAGCTCGGCCGCGCCTGCGACCGTGTGCCGGGCGAGCCGGAGCGCGAGCTCGGGCTCGAGCCCTCCGGCGACGCCGGCGTCACGCATCGCCTCGAGCAGGTAGAACACGTACGCGGGCCCGGAGCCCGACACCGCGGTGACGACGTCCTGCTGCGCCTCGGGCACCTGGACCGTCTCGCCGGTCCCGGCGAGCAGGCCGGCCACGAGATCGAGGTCGCGCTGCTGCGCCGCGCCACCGGCGCTGAGGGCCGCGATACCGCGCCCGATCGTCGCCGGGGTGTTGGGCATCACCCGCACCACGCGGGTGCCGGCGGGCAGCCGGCGGGCCAGATCCGCCGTCGTGATCCCGGCGGCGACGCTGACGACCAGGGCGTCCGGCGACAACGTCTGGCCCAGGTCGGCGCAGACCCCGGGCACGTCCTTCGGCTTGACGGCGAGCACGACGACGTCGCTGCCGGCAGCCGCCTCGGCGTTGCCGGCCGCCCACCGCACGCCGTGCCGCTGCGCGACGGCGCGACCGTGCTCCTCGCGTCCGTCCGTGACGGTGACCCGCTCGGCGCCCACCGCCGCCACCAGCGAGCCCAGCACGGCCTCACCCATCACGCCCGCGCCCACGAGGGCGACGGTCGGCTGGTCTCGCTCGGCCATCGGTCCTGCGCTCACAGCGGGAACGCGTCGTAGAACGTGCGCGTGGACCCGCTCGGGCCCTCGATCACGAACGCCAGCGTGCTGTTGGTCCAGATCGTGCGCTCGGTCGTCTCGTCGACGGCGACCGTCGTGAACGTGCCCACGGCCTCGCCGGCCACGAGCACGTCGCCGGACTCGGTGGCGGTGGCATCGCCCAGGAGCGAGGTCGCCGCGGCGGAGCTCTCCGCGGCCGTGGACCACTGCCCCACCTGGAGCACGACCTCCGAGCCCGTGCTGGAGTAGGTCAGCTGCCACCCCTCGAGCGCCTCCAGCTCGAGCATCGCCGCCGACTCGACCTGCTCGCTCACGGCGTAGCCGAGCACCGCGCCCGGGAGCGCGGCGAGCAGCGCGGTCGAGGTGTCGCGCTCGATCGGGTCCTCCGCCGGGGTCGGCGGCGGCCCCACCACGGTGGTCGTCTCGACCGTCAGCGGCTCCTGCTGCCCGCGCCCCTGCGTCAGCAGCAGCGCCGCAGCCACGATCACCAGCACCGCCACGGCCGCGCCCAGCAGGATCACGAGACGACGGCGACCCCACAGGCCGGGCGAGGCTCCGCCGTCGGTCTCGGCGCGCGAGCGCCGGGATCGACGACTGGTCTCGCCCTCCTCGCCGGTGTCGACGGGATCGAGGGGGGACGGATCGGTCACCCGGGCAACGATAGTGGTGTCGGATGGGGCGCATAGGCTTGCGGCCGTGACCGACGCACCCGCTGGACCCGCACCGCTGAACCTCCCCGCCCCCGAGGGCGCGGCCGACTGGCTGGCCGAGCGCACCACGACCCTGCTCGCGCAGGCCCGCGAGGGCATCGCTGCGCTCAAGCGCGACCGCCCCACCGATCCCGCCGAGGCCGCGGCCCGCTGGAACGACCTCGAGCTGACGCTGACCAACCTCGCGGCGCCGGCCCACACGATGTCCGAGCTCCATCCGGACGAGGCCACCCGCGCGCGTGGTGACGACGCCGTGCAGGAGGTCGAGCGGCTGCGGACCGAGCTCTCGCTCGATCGCGACCTGTTCGAGGTGTTCAGCGCCCTCGACCCGGCGGCCGTCGCGGCGACGGACCCGCTCGCGGCGCGACTGCTCGTGCGCGTGGTGCGTGACTTCCGCCGATCCGGCGTCGACGGCGACGAGGCCAGCCGCGCCCGCGTCACCGAGATCTCTGAGCGCATGGTGCAGCTGAGCCAGGAGTTCGGAAAGAACATCCGCGACGACGTCCGCTCGATCCGGGTGACGCCGGACCGGCTGGCCGGGCTGCCGCAGGACTGGATCGACGCGCACCCTGTCGGCGATGACGGGCTTGTCGAGGTCACGACCGACTACCCCGACTACGTGCCGTTCATGATGTTCGCCGACGACGCCGAGTCCCGCCGTCGGCTCTCGATCGCCTACCTGAGCCGCGCGTGGCCCGACAACGACGCGCTGCTCCAGGAGCTGCTGGGGCTGCGCCGGGAGTTCGCCGCGCTCGTGGGGTACGCCAGCTGGCCCGACTACGACACCGAGGTCAAGATGATCGGGTCGGGCTCCGCCGTCGCGGAGTTCATCGACCAGATCGCCGAGGCGTCGGCCGAGAGCGGGAAGCGCGACGTGGCTCTGCTGCTGGAGCGGTTGCAGCAGGACCGCCCCGAGGCCACCACGATCGACCGCGCCGACGCCGGCTACTACACCGAGAAGATCCGCAAGGAACGGTTCGACGTCGACGCCCAGGACGTGCGGCGCTACTTCGACTTCACGCGCGTGCGGGACGGTCTGCTCGAGGTGACCGGGCGGCTGCTCGGGCTGGACTACCGGCCAGCACCTGACGCGGTGCTCTGGCACGAGGACGTCGACGCCTACGACGTGCACCTGACCGAGAACGGCGAGCGCGTCGGGCGGATCTATCTCGACCTGCACCCGCGCGAGGGCAAGTACAAGCACGCCGCCCAGTTCGACCTGCAGCCGGGTGTCGCCGGCCGCCAGCTGGCCGAGGGCGTGCTGGGCTGCAACGTGGGCACGGGCCTGATCGAGCACGACGACGTCGTGACCCTGTTCCACGAGTTCGGGCACCTGGTGCACCACGTGCTGGCGGGGCGTGGGCAGTACGTGCGCTTCTCGGGCGTCGCGACCGAGTGGGACTTCGTGGAGGCTCCGAGCCAGCTCCTGGAGGAGTGGGCCTGGGACGCCGACGTGCTGCGCTCGTTCGCGACCGACGCCGAGGGCAACCCGATCCCGGCCGAGCTGGTGGCGCGCATGCGCACCGCCAACGACTTCGGCAAGGGCTCCGACGCCCGTACCCAGATGTTCTACGCGGCGCTCTCGTACTACCTGCACGCCGAGCAGACGCCCGACATCACCGCGCGCACCAAGGAGCTGCAGGAGGCCTACTCGCTGTTCCCGTTCATCGATGGCACCCACATGGCCGCCTCGTTCGGGCACCTCGACGGCTACTCCTCGGGCTACTACACGTACATGTGGTCGCTCGTGATCGCCAAGGACCTGTTCTCGGCGTTCGACCGGTCGAACATGTTCGACCCCGAGGTGGCCCACCGCTACCGCGACGTGGTGCTGGCGCCCGGTGGTCAGAAGGACGCCGCCGAGCTGGTCGCGGACTTCCTCGGCCGCCCCTACTCGGTCGACGCCTTCGCCGCCTGGCTCGCCGAGTAGTCCTGTCGGGGGCGGCGGGTAGGTTCGCCGGGTGAGTGCCAAGACCGCTGCCAAGCCCGCCCGTGCGGGTTTCACCTGCTCCGAGTGCGGCTGGAACGCGCCCAAGTGGGTGGGTCGCTGCGGCGAGTGCCAGGCGTGGGGCACGCTGGTCGAGGCCGGCGGACCTGAGGCCACCGGCCCCCGCACCGCGACGACCCGGCCGGGCGCACCCGCGCAGGCGATCGCGGACGTGGATGCGCACGCCGCCGCCTACCGCCCCACGGGCGTCGGCGAGTTCGACCGGGTGCTCGGGGGCGGCATCGTGCCCGGCGCCGTGGTGCTGCTCGCCGGCGAGCCCGGCGTGGGCAAGTCGACCCTCCTTCTCGACGTCGCCGCCCGAGCCGCCGACGGCGGAGCGAAGGTCTTGTACGTCACGGGCGAGGAGAGCGCGGCCCAGGTCAGGCTCCGCGCCCAGCGCATCGGAGCGCTGCGGCCCACGCTGATGCTGGCCGCCGAGACCGACCTGGGTCGGGTGCTCGGCCACATCGAGGCGCAGCAGCCCGAGCTGCTGGTCGTGGACTCGGTGCAGACGATCGCGTCGGCCCAGGTCGATGGGTCGGCCGGGGGCGTCTCGCAGGTGCGGGAGGTCGCGGCGGCGCTGATCTCGGTGGCCAAGCGCACCGCGCTCCCGGTGGTGCTGGTGGGCCACGTGACCAAGGATGGCGCGATCGCCGGGCCGCGCGTGCTCGAGCACCTCGTCGACGTCGTGTGCCAGTTCGAGGGCGACAAGCACGCCCAGCTGCGGCTGGTCCGCGCCGTCAAGAACCGGTTCGGGTCGGTCGACGAGGTCGGCTGCTTCTCGCTCGACGAGGCCGGCATCCACGGGTTGCCCGATCCCTCGGGGCTGTTCCTGTCCGGTGGGCGCGACGCCGTGCCGGGCAGCTGTGTCACCGTCACCCTCGACGGCCGGCGCCCGATGCCGATCGAGGTGCAGGCCCTGCTCGCCAAGACCACGGCGCCGCAGCCCCGCCGCGCCACGCACGGGCTCGACTCCTCACGGGTCGCGATGACGCTCGCGGTGCTCTCCGCCCGACTCGGTCTCGACGCCTCGGGGTTCGACACCTACGTCTCCACCGTCGGCGGCTCGCGGGCCCAGGAGCCCGCCGTCGACCTCGCGGTGGCGCTCGCGGTCGTGAGCTCGCGCCGCGACGAACCGCTCGCCGAGGGCCTGGTCGCCGTCGGCGAGATCGGGCTGGCGGGTGAGCTGCGGCCCGTGGTCGGTACCGGCCGGCGGCTGGCGGAGGCGCGGCGGCTCGGCTTCACGCGCGCGATCGTGCCCGCCCGCTCGGAGCTGCTCGGCGGCCCGCCCGCCGGGATGTCGGTGACCGAGGCACCCGACCTGCGCGCCGCCGTCGGGGCTGCGCTGGCGGCGAAGGGCTGAGGCGAGATCATCCACGAGGTGGAGGGCACAGCTCGGAGTCCCGCCTAGACTCTCGCCCAGACCAGCCGCTGGACGCAGGAAGGAAGTGCGGAGTTGCCCACGCCGTCGCTGCGCGAGATCTTGGGCTGGGTCGCCCCTGGCACCGAGCTCCGTGACGGGCTGGAGCGGATCCTGCGCGGCCGCACGGGTGCGCTGATGCTGCTGGGGTACGACTCCGTCGTCGAGAGCATCTGCACCGGTGGCTTCGAGCTCGACGTGGAGTTCTCCTCGACCCGGCTGCGCGAGCTCGCGAAGATGGACGGCGCGATCGTGCTGGACGCGAAGGCCACGCGGATCCTGCGTGCCGCCGTCCAGCTGCTCCCGGACTCGGCGATCGAGACCACGGAGTCCGGCACCCGCCACCGCACCGCCGAGCGCGCCGCGAAGCAGACCGGCTTCCCCGTGATCTCGGTGAGCCAGTCGATGCGGATCGTCGCGCTCTACGTCGGCGACCAGCGCTACGTGCTCGAGGACTCCGACGCGATCCTGTCCCGCGCGAACCAGGCGCTCGCCACGCTCGAGCGATACAAGGAGCGCCTCGACGAGGTCGCCGGCACCCTCTCGGCGCTGGAGATCGAGGACCTCGTCACGGTCCGCGACGTCGCCGCCGTGGTGCAGCGCCTGGAGATGGTCCGCCGGATCTCGGTCGAGATCGACGACTACGTCATCGAGCTGGGCACCAACGGCCGGCTGCTGGAGCTGCAGTTCGACGAGATGAGCGGCGGCATCGGCTCCGGGCTGGAGCTGGTGGTGCGCGACTACCTCGACGAGCGCTCGGCACGCACGCTCGCGGACGTGCTGGGCGACCTCGCGGCGCTCGACTCCTCGCAGCTGCTCGACCTGTCCCTGATCTCGCGGGTGCTGGGCCTGGGCGGGCGCCAGGGCGAGGCGCTCGACTCGGCGATCGCTCCTCGCGGCTACCGCATGCTGATGCGGATCCCCCGGCTGCCCTCCACGGTGGTCACGGCGCTGGTCACGCACTTCGGCTCGCTGCAGCGCATGCTCTCGGCCACCATCGAGGACCTCGAGGTCGTCGACGGCGTGGGCACCCAGCGCGCCCGTTCCGTCCGCGAGGGGCTGTCCCGCCAGGCCGAGTCGAGCCTGCTGGAGCGCTTCTCCTGAGCCACCGGCTCAGACGATCGTGAAGGGCTGCTCCACGGTCGCGACGACCTCGGGCGCCTCGTCGACGCTCATCAGCGTGACGACCGCGCGGTAGGTGCCGGCGGCCGCGACCGGCTGCCCGTCGGGGCACCCGGAGGCGCTGCGGGTCCCGGTCCAGCGGAAGCTGGTGACGTCCTCGCTCGCGACGTCCAGCAGGATGCGTCGCGCGCCGGCGGAGGCGCAGTGCTGCGACGTCCACACCATGTCCTCCCCGGAGTAGATCGTCAGCACCAGCTGGGCGCCGACGTCCACGAGGCAGGGCACCTGGCCCGTGTTGGTCACGGTGACGGGCATGGCGGTGGTGCCTCCGGCCGCCACCGTGGTGCTGGCGAGATCGACCGTGAGGCCGATGGCGCTGGGGCGGCAGTCGACCGGGTTCGC
Organism: Pseudactinotalea suaedae; assembly: GCF_009733815.1. Lineage (GTDB taxonomy): Bacteria > Actinomycetota > Actinomycetes > Actinomycetales > Beutenbergiaceae > Pseudactinotalea > Pseudactinotalea suaedae. The sequence continues at coordinate 304 of NZ_WNXY01000005.1, read as the reverse complement.
GAGCTCCTCCTCGGTCGGAGGCCCGGGCGGTGCCTCCTCGAGGTCCTCGGCAGCGATCGGGGTCGAGCTGACGAGGCGGGGCAACGTCTCGTCGGCCGCCGCGAGCGCGTCGGTCGCGGCCCGCACCCCGAAGGCGACGCCCACGACGAGCGCGAGCAGGAGGGTCAGAGCGAGGAGCCGCCGACGGCGGTAGGTGGCCTTGCCCGTGCCGGAGGCCGCGCGGGCCGGTCGAGCGGGCGCGGCCGCGCGGGCACCCGACCGCGCGGGCGCGCCCGTGCGAGCGCCGCTCCGGGCCGGCGTGCTG
>NZ_WNXY01000004.1 GCF_009733815.1 Pseudactinotalea suaedae | reverse complement strand
CGGCCCCGCCCCCAGGCGGCGGGGCAGGAGTGGTTCGGCGCGGCTGAGCAGCGTCCTCAAGCACGCCGGGCTGATCGCCGCCAGCCTGGTGATGATCTACCCGTTGGTGTGGATGCTGGTGTCCTCGCTGCGGCCCACGGAGGTGATCTTCCGGACCCCGGGGTTGTGGCTCAACGAGCTCTACATCGAGAACTACATCCAGGGCTGGACCGCGCTGGCCCGGCCCTTCGACTGGTACATCGTCAACTCCGGGATCGTGGTGCTGGGGGCGATCGCGGGGAACCTGATCTCCTGCTCGCTGGCCGCCTACGCCTTCGCCCGGCTGAAGTTCCGGCTCCGGACGCTGTGGTTCGCGATCATGCTGATGACGATCATGCTGCCCTTCCACGTGGTGGTGGTGCCGCAGTACATCGTCTTCAACAACCTCGGCATGGTGAACACGTTCCTGCCGCTGGTGCTGCCCAAGTTCTTGGCCACCGACGCCTTCTTCGTGTTCCTCATGGTCCAGTTCATCCGGGGCATCCCCAAAGAGCTGGACGAGGCCGCCCGCATCGATGGTGCCGGTCACCTGCGCATCTTCGGCCAGGTCATGATCCCGCTGATGGTCCCAGCCCTGGCCACCACCGCGATCTTCACCTTCATCTGGAGCTGGAGCGACTTCTTCACCTCGCTGATCTACCTGACCAGCCCCGACATGTACACCGTCCCGATCGCCCTGCGATCCTTCCTGGACGCCACCTCCGGCTCCAACTGGGGCGCCATGTTCGCGATGTCCATCGTCTCCCTCGTCCCCATCTTCCTGGCCTTCCTCTTCGGCCAGAAATACCTCGTCAAAGGCATCGCCACCACCGGCGGCAAATAGCCCGGACATGACGATGGCCCGCCGTGCTGTGTGGCCTGGCTACCCTGGCTCGGTGGCTTCTAGCACCGAGCGCACCGAGCGCACCGAGCGCACCGAGCTCATGGTGCACCAGCGCAACGCGACGGCCGCCGCGATCATGCGCACGATCGTCCGTCAGGGTCCGCTCGGTCGCAAGGAGCTGTCGTCGATCATCGGCGTCACCTTCACCACGATCACGAAGACCGTGGCCGAGCTCCTCGAGCTCGGTGCGCTGACGGAGTCGACGCCTTCGACGCCACGAGGCGTCGGAAGGCCGGTGACACCCCTCGACGTCCCGGCTGGGCGGCGGTTGGTGATCGGTGGGCACCTGCACCCGGAGAGCACGTCCTGTGGTGCGTACACCCTGCGGGGTGACCTGGTCACCTCTCGGTCCGTGGCCGCGACCGGCCGAACACAGCCCGCACGCATCGACGAGGCTGCCGAGCTCGTCACAGACGTCGTGGCGGAGGTCGGCGCCACGGCGGTGGTCGGCGTGGGGATGACGACCCCGTGGGCAGAGCTCCATCATGGCCAGCCGCCCCCGCTCGTGGCTGACGTCGACCCCGATGCGCTCGCCCAGGGCTTGGGCAAGCACCTGCGCCACCCGGTCCGGGTCGAGCCGAACGTGCGCGCACAGGCGCTCGAGCACTACTGGTGGGGAGGCGGCGGCGACGACGTCCTCACGGTCCTTGTCGGACGCTCCGTCGGTGTGGCACAGATCCGCGGTGACGAGCTGGTGTGGGACGGCCCCGGTGCAGGAGGCCTCGTCTCCCACATCATCGTCCCGGGCTCCACGCATCCGTGCGACTGCGGGCAGATCGGGTGCGTCAAGGCCACCTGCACCGATGACGCGCTCCTGCGGCGGGCGGTCGACGCGGGCCTGCTCCCCCCGGGCGCGCTGCAGCGGGACCTGTACCCGGAGGAGGACACCGATGGCCTGCGCGAGCTGAGGCAGGCACGGGCCGAGGAGCTGGGCCGGGTGATCCCCCTGATCATGAGCCTGGTCGCTCCGGCCGAGACGACCGTCCGCGGTCGGGTGGGTACAGCCGAGGAGATCGCGGCCTGTATCGACATGGTGCGGAGTCGCTACCGCGAGCTGGTCGGGCGCGATGCCGAGGTCCGCTTCTACGACCGCAGTCGCCCGGACTACTGGCCGCACGCATCCGCAGCGCTGGCCCTGGACCGCTATCTCGCCTCGCCGCTGTGGCACGAGCGGGATCGAGAGCTGCGCGCGGCACCGGTCACCCTCGCGTGAGCGGTGTCCTCACCCGAGGGTGAGCACCTGATCGATCTCGAACGCGTGACGTTCCCAGGTGCGCCACCAGCTGTCCGCCTCCGGCGGGAACTCACCCTCGGGGACCTGCGCGAGCAGGTCCCGCAGGCGGTTCTTGGCGCCCTCGACGTCGGCGGCGGTGTCCTCGGCGAACATCGCCTCCTCGGCCTCCCAGGCCAGCCGCCGGGTGCTGATGATCTCGTCGGTCAGCCGCTGCCGCTCCGCGGTGGCACCGGTGACGACGTCCCGCGCCCGCAGGTACCCGTAGTCGACGGCGATCGCGATCAGCCCGGGGTCGATCGTGACGAGGTCGTGGACGTCGACCGTCGGCTCGATCAGCACGACCCCGCGCTCGCGCGCGAACGCGACCTCGTCGCGCTGGAGCTCGTCGGACATCACCCCGCTGGTGCTGCGCATGATGATCTCGAACATGTCGGCCGCCTCGAACGAGGGGACCGGGGCGACGCCGGACGGCGATGCCACGACCGCGTAGCAGGTCGTGACGCCGAGGTGGTCCAGCGCGATCTGGACCGGCAGGTTCTCGCGGACACCGCCGTCGACGTAGTGCTCACCCGCGAGCGGGACCGGCGGGAACACCCCTGGGATCGCGCAGGACGCTCGGATCGCCTCGGCGACGTCCACCTCGCCCAGCTCCGGCAGCGGCCGGTCGTCGCGGTCGACGAAGGACCCCGTGTTGGTGACGTAGCGCAGCTCACCGCTCTCCAGCGCGACCGTCGCGACGCGCAGCGTCACCGGCGACGCGGCCAGACGTGAGGGGGCGAAGACGTGGGGCTCCAGCAGCCGGTCCACGATCGGACCGGGCATGAACGCGGCCCGCTCCCGGGTGGGTCCGCTCACGATCAGCTGGAGATCGGCGCTCGAGCGGCCGGCCTCCCACAGCGTGCCGAGTGCCTCCCACGCCGTGCTCGGGTTCCATCCGACGGTGTGCGCGTCGGCGCCGGCACGACCGGGGCGCTGCCGCAGCGCCAGCACCTTGCGCCACGTGGGCATGTGGGCGCGCAGCCGCGCGAACCACGGGTACTCGGTGAACATGTCGCTGCTGGCCGTCATCCCGAGCCAGATCCGCTCGAGGTGGGCGAGGTCGGCGCGCTGGCCCTCGTGATCGCCGTGCTGGGCCAGCACGCTGGCCAGGATCGAGCCCGCCGACGTGCCGGTGATCACCTGCGGCGTGATCCCCACGACGTCGTACAGGTACCGCAACGCGCCGATCTGGAACGACGACCGTGCACCACCCCCGCTCAGCACCAGCCCGAGGCGACTCGGGTGCGATGGCTCCGGGACGCCGTCGGACCCGCGACTCCTCGGCAGGAACGGTGCCTGGCGCAGCCAGCGCGCGAGCTCGCCCATGTTCGGCCTCGTCGGCCGGTCAGGCGTACGGGGTGGGGCCGGGCGTCTGCGTGGAGCCGGCCGGCGGGTGGCCGGCGCCCTGGTGACCGCTGATGGGCGGGGCTCCGGGGCGGGTCGGGTCGAGGTACCCGCCGACCTGGTTGGTCAGCGTGATCGCGGAGGCGAGCACCGCCACACCAGCCACGAACAGACCACCGGTGATGACCGCGATCACGGTGTTGATGGCCCCGAAACCGATCACGCCCGCGCTGTCGTAGACCGACCGGAAGAAGGCGGGCAGCACGAGGAGCGCCTGCCACACCAGCCCCACGAGCGACCCGGCGAGCAGCAGCCCCAGGCCGAGCCACATCCTGCCCTTGGCGGGACCAGCCTTGGGCGCCGTGACGACGCCGATGATCACGATCGCGACCACCGTGAGCAGGTTGAAGAGCAGGCCGTACATGGATCCCCCTCGGCAGGACGGACCCCCAGCCTAGCGACGGGGTTGCGTGGCCCTCGCGGTCGTGGCGCCGCGCAGCAGCGCAGCCGTGGACAGCACGATGACCGCGGCCACGCCGGCCGCACCCATGCTCACGACATACCCGGCGTGGGCACCGTGCAGGTCGATGACCCTGCCACCCACCGAGCTGCCGACGGCGAAGCCCACCCCGATCGCGGTGCCCACCCAGGTCAGTCCTTCCGTCAGGCGAGTCGACGGGACCAGCTGCTGGACGAGCGCGTTGCCGGTGATGATCGTCGGGGCGATCGCGAACCCGGTGACGAACATCGCGCCGGCGAGCACCACGAGCGAGTCTGCGAGCACGAACAGGCAGATGCCGGCCGCGAGCACGAGGATGCCGATGACGAACCGCTTCCACGGCAGCATCGTGAACTCGCGCGCGCCGTAGAGCAGGCCGGAGATCAGCGACCCGCAGGCGAAGACGCCGAGCACCACACCCGCCAGTCCGGGCGTGCCGAGCTGCTCGGCGAAGGCCACGGTGGCGACGTCGACCGAGCCGAAGATCGACCCCATCGCGACGAAGACGACGGCGATGATGATCATCCCCGAGGAGCGCATGACGGAGCCGCGGTCGCCCACCTGGGGGCGGCCGGACGGCGTCGGCTCGGTCCTGCGCTGGGCGAGGAACCAGAAGCCGCCGCCCGCGGCGGCGCCGATCGCGATGAGCAGCCCGGCGACCGGGGAGATCGCCGCGGCGAGCGTCGTGGCGAGGACCGGTCCGACCACGAACACGAGCTCGTCGAGCGCCGACTCCAGCGAGTAGGCGGTGTGCAGCTCGCGCGGGGACTCGACGACGCGGTTCCACCGGGCGCGCACGAACGCCCCCATCGAGCCGACGGTGCCGCCTGCCAGCGCCGCGGCGGGGTACAGGGCCCAGGCGGGTCCGTGCAGCATCGCGGCGAGCGCGAGGCCGATCAGCCCGGTCATCGCCACGATCAGCGAGGGACGCATCACGCGGGCCTGCCCGTGGGCGTCGACGAGCTTCGCGATCTGGGGAGCACCGATCGCCTGCGCGACCGTGTAGACGGCGGCGACCTGACCGGCCAGCGTGTAGGAGTGGTAGACCGCCTCCACCAGCAGCACGATGGAGATGGTCACCATCGACATCGGCAGCCTGGCGAGCACGCCCGCCCCTGAGAAGGCCAGCGCTCCCGGTCTGGAGAGGACCTTCTGATACGGGGCGAACACTGCAGGATTCTGTCACCTCCGGTGCCTGTCTCCCGGCACGCACAGCACGTGGCCGCCGTGGTGTGCCGCACATGGACGGCAGACGGTCGTGGTCGGCACTGGCCGTAGGCTGACGAGGTCGCTGCCGGTACGCGGCGACCATCGTTCGACCGACAAGCGAGGCGCCGTGGGCATCGTCAGGAGTGCGCTGGACGGGGTGTTCCGCCTGCGGGCTGCGCGCGCTGCCGGTCGCGCGGCCTGGCGCGTGCACCTGCTGGTGCCGACCCGTGCGGACGTGCTGGTCGACTCCAGCCGCCAGATCGCCCGCGTCTACGCCGAGCGTGGGCACCACGAGGACGCCGCGGCGGTGCTGCGGCTCTCGGAGTCGCAGGCGAACGGGTCCGAGGCTCGCACCCAGCTGGCGGCAGCCCGTGCGCTCGCCGAGCTCGACGGCGGCGTGGTGCCCGAGGACCTGGCCACGGTGGTGGAGCAGACGCTCACCGAGGCCGATCGCCATCTCGAGGGCGGCGAGATCGCTGCCAGTGCCGCCCGCCTGGCCGACGCCCTGGCTCTCAGCTACCACCCGGCCCGGCACTTCGGGACGGCGCCCTCGCCGTTGCTGAGCGACCACCGCACGTTCTTCGAGCCGTTCGAGCGGTCGTCGACGTTCCAGGCGCTGCTCGGCGACCCGCGACCGCGGCCCCGGCCGACGCGGCAGGCGCGCACCGAGCGGCTGCTGGTGCTCGGCTACGACAACCGGACCTTCATCGAGCCGCTGGCCGCCGAGTACCGGTCGGCCGGCGTCGAGGTGCGGGTGCTCGACCTGGCAGCCGACCCCGGCCTGCGGCCCTCGCTCTCGCTCCGCTCGCTCGTCGAGGCGCGGCTGCGGTACGGGCTCGACGGCGCCCGGCCGCCGCTCCCGGAGCACCTCGCTGACGACGTGGCATGGGCCGACACGGTGTTCGTGGAGTGGGGGCACCGCGCGCTCGTGTGGGCCTCGCTCGTGCGCGGGATCGAGGCGCCGCTCGTGACCCGGCTGCACCGGTACGAGGCGATGACCCCGATGCCGCTGCTGACCGCGTGGAGCTCGGTCGAGCGTGCCGTGTTCGTGGCGCCCGCGATCCGTGCCGTGGTCGAGGCGACCGCGCCCGCGATCACGCGGGCGGGCACCGAGGTGCACGTGGTGCCGAACCGGTTGGAGCTGGCGCGCTGCGCGCGTGACAAGCTGCCCGGCGCCGAGCGCACGCTGGCGCTGATCGGCTGGAACAAGGTCGTCAAGGACCCGGCCTGGGCGCTGGACGTGCTGGCGGCGCTGCGCGTGACCGACGACCGGTGGCGGCTGCTGCTGGTCGGCGAGGAGAAGCCCTCCGACAGTCTCGAGGCGAGCTTCGACTACCACGAGGACCTGACGAAGCGCATCGTCAAGCTGCGCGACGCCGTCGAGGTCACGGGGTTCTCCGGTGACGTGCCGGGTCTGCTCCAGCAGGTGGGCGTGATCCTGTCGACGAGCCGGTTCGAGGGCACGCACGAGGCGCTGCTCGAGGGCGTGGCGAGCGGCGCGCTGCCGGTGGTGCGGAACTGGCCCGCGCTGCGCCCGTGGGGTGGCGCAGCCTCGCTGTACCCGCCCGAATGGGTGGTCGACAGCCCGCAGGCGGCCGCGGCCCGGATCCTGGCGGCGCAGCCCTCGCCCCCCGAGAGCGCGGCCGCGCGCTCGGCGCAGCGGTGGGCGCTGTCGGAGATGGACTGGGACGTGGTCCGGCCCGAGTTCGACGCGGTGGTGCTCGAGGTCTGACCGCCTCGGTGCGCACGCCGGCAGGGACTGGGATGCTGATCGCGTGAGACCGATCGACCTGCGCAGCGACAACACCGCCGGCGCGGAGCCGTACGTGCTGGAGGCGCTCGCCGCCGCCAACACCGGAACCGCCGCCTCCTACGGGGACGACGAGGTGAGCGCGCGGCTCGCGCGACGCGTGAGCGAGACCTTCGAGCGCGAGGCGTTCGTGTTCCCGGTCGTCTCCGGCACGGCGGCGAACGCGCTCGGGATCTCGGCGTTGTGCCCGCCCTGGGGTGCGGTCGTGTGCCACGAGGGGGCGCACATCCTGGTGAACGAGGCGATGGCGACGTCGATGTTCAGCGGCGGCGCCGCGCTGCTGGGGCTGGCTGGTGAGGGGTCCCGGCTGACGACGGCGGCCCTGACCGCGTGCCTCGAGCGCACCGCCTGGGACGACCCGCACAGCTCCCAGCCCGCCGTCCTCAGCCTCACCCAGGCCACCGAGATGGGCGAGGTCTACCAGCCGGAGGAGATCGCGGCGCTGGCCGAGGTGGCGCGCTCGCGGGGGATGCGCGTGCACCTCGACGGGGCGCGGGTGGCGAACGCGGTGGCTGCGCTCGGGTGCACACCCGCAGACCTGAGCTGGCGGGCAGGGGTCGAGGTGCTGAGCCTCGGCGCCACCAAGAACGGGACGATGACGGCCGACGCGATCGTGACGTTCGACGCCGCCGTCGCCCAGGAGCTGCGGTTCCGTCTGAAGCGAGCCGGCCACGTGGCGTCCAAGGGCCGCTTCCAGGCCGCGCAGCTCGACGCCTACCTGACGGACGGCCGCTGGCTGGCCTCCGCGAGCCGTGCGAACGCCGCCATGGCACAGCTGCTGGCCGGGCTCGCTCGGCTCGGGTACGAACCCGTGGTGCCGGCGCGCGCGAACCTCGCCCTCGTCGCCGTCCCGGACGAGATCTCCGCCCGCTGGGCGCAGGCGGGCGTGCAGTTCTACGTGATCGAGCCGGGCGTCGTCCGGTTCGTCACCAGCTGGGCGACCACCGACGCGGACATCACCACCGCCCTCCACCGCTTTCAACACGATTCCGGACGCGCCTAGCTTTCAACACGATTCGGTACGCCCCCAGCTTTCAACACCATTCGGTACGCCCCCAGCTTTCAACACCATTCCGGACGCTTTCGGCCTTCAACACCATGTCCGAGTCCGCGGAAGCGCGGCGGGAGGTACCAGCTCTGTCACCGCACGGGCGCCGTCGCGTCGTTCCCGGCATCGGTGGCGTGCCATGCGGAGCAGCGCGTGCCGGACACCAGAGGAGCTGGCGCACGAGGTGTCGATGCGCCTCGCTCGGGCCTTTCACCGGGAGAGGTCCTGACTTGACCGCGTGCCAGCAACATAGTTTCGACTACGGCCATGCACACGAACTCTGACACGACAGCATTGCGCATCCGCCCTCGGGTCTGGCTGGGCCTCGTGGCATTCGTTGCGTACCTGGCTGTCTTCTACGCCATCTGGATCGTCAACGGGATCGACTACGCCCGTGTCGGGGAGAACGAGGACACGCTGCTGAAGTGGTACGTGGCCCCGCTCTCCGGCGGCCTCGTCGTTCTCCTGGTCCTGGTCTCGGCCTTCGGCTGGTGGCGCCCCACGTTGCGCGACCACAAGCCACTCCCGCGGAGCGCCGCCGTGGTCCCGGTCATCATGGCGGTGGTCGCGGTCCTCAACCTGGTGTTCGGCGAGTTCTCCCGAGTGACGATGACGATGTGGATCTTGCTGGTGATCGGCAGCGTCCTGGTCGGGTTCAACGAGGAAGTCGTCGCACGCGGCCAGCTCTTCGTCGCACTCCGCAGCCGGTTCGGCGAGGTGGGCGTCTGGCTCCTGTCCACCGCCCTGTTCTCACTGCTGCACCTGCCGAACTTCTTCTTCGGCATCGGCTCGCTCGCGTTCCTTCAGGTCGTCATCCAGTTCGGCCTCGGATCGGTCTACTACCTCGCGTTCCGCTCCACCGGGTCGCTGGTACCCGCGATCCTCCTGCACGGCTTGTGGGACTTCTCGACGTTCTCGTCCACCCTTCCCTGGGCCGGCCTCGTCGCGCCGTTCATCGGGATCGCGGGCGTGATCGTCACCATCGTCGTGCTGAGGAAGGAACGACAGCTGGACCTGAGTCGGGTCACATTCGATCTCCGCCGCTGAGCGGGATGACCACACCACCGCGAGGAGGCAGACGGTCCCCGGGGCGATGTCGATCGTCTTCCCGTCGGCCTCTCGTCGGAAGGCCGCATCGGTCGCGGCCACGCGCCGTTCCCGGTCGCGGAGACGCGTCCTGCACCACGGCGACCACGCCCGCCGACGTCGACGCCGATCTCGACCGCATGCACGCGTCTGCCACGATGCCGGCATGAGCGAACCGACGGCCGTGAACCGATACGAGTCCGCCTCTGCCTGGCGCGAGGTCGACAGCTACTTCGTCGACGCACTGGACCTGGAGGACGAGGCACTGGTCGCCGCGCGGGAGTCCGGTTCTCGGACCACGATGCCGAACGCCGAGGTCGCCGCCAACCAGGGCGCGCTGCTGGCGATGCTGGTACAGATCGCCGGAGCCCGGCGGGTGCTCGAGCTCGGCACCCTCGCGGGGTACTCGACGATCTGGTTCGCGCGGGCCGTGGGGGAGGGTGGCCACGTGGTCTCGCTGGAGCTGGAACCGCGCAACGCCGAGATCGCCGCCCAGAACCTGGAGCGCGCCGGGGTGTCGGAGCGGGTCGAGATCCTGGTCGGGCCCGCGGCGGACTCGGCGCAGCAGCTGGTCGAGGCCGGCGTCGAGCCCTTCGACCTCGTGTTCATCGACGCCGACAAGCCGAGCAACCCGCGCTACCTCGCGGCTGCGCTCGCGCTGACGCGGGCCGGGGCCGTGATCGTCGTCGACAACGTCGTGCGCGACGGCGCCGTGGTGCGCGCCGACAGCGGCGATGCCCGGGTCGAGGGGGTGCGCGCCGTCGTCGAGGACATCGCGAACCACCCGGACCTGGACGCCACCGCCCTCCAGACCGTCGGCCTCAAGGGCTGGGACGGCTTCCTCATCGCCCGCCGCCGCTGAGCGCACCTCGTGCTGACCACGCCCGGCGGGACCAGCTGACCACTGCGGGAGTGGCGGCGTGGCCGGCATCGGCGGGCAGAAGTCGTCGCTGGTCGCGCATGTGAAGGCTCACCTGTGCGATCTGCCGCGTTCAGCGTCAACTTCTGCCCGCAGGCTGGGCCGGGACCGCCCTTCCCGGGGGTGGAATCGTGTTGAAACCGGGACTTGGACGGAATCGTGTTGAAACCGGGAGGTGGCCGGAATCGTGTTGAAAGCGGGAGTCAGTCGGCGACGACGGTCGCGTTGACCTCCGCGATCGTGGCGGCGGCGGCGTCGGCGGGGGTCATGTTCTTGAACCGCACCTCGGTGAGGTAGCGGGTGAACACGTCCTGCGCGCCGCTGGTGCCGGTGGGCTGTACGGCGGGCGTTGTCGAGATCTCCGCGAGCACCGCCGTCATGAACTCGACCACGTAGGTGTCGGTCTCGGTGAGCTTGTCCTGCATCGAGGCGACGATGTCGGGGTTGGACGGCACGCCGCGGTTCAGCAGCTGGACGGAGTTGGCGGCCTCGTCGTTGACCAGGAAGTCGACGAGGGCGGCCGCGCTGTTCTGCACCTGGGACCGGGCGGAGATCGACCAGAACATCGACGCCTTTCCGAACAGGCCGTTCTCGGTCGCCTTCCCGGTGAGCGAGGGCGGCCGCAGCATCACGATGTCGTCGCGGCCGCTGGCCTGGCGGTAGTTGCCCAGCTGGTTCGTCCACGCCCAGCTCAGCCCGGCCCTGCCCACGGCGAAGGCCTGCTGCTCCAGCGACATCGTGCCCTCCTCCTGGGTGGCCGAGGCGCCGAGGGTCGCGCCCGACTCCTGCAGGTCCAGGTACCACTGGAACCACCCGGTGAGGACCTCGGGGCTGGTGGCCATGCCGTCGGCCTGCCACAGGTCCTCGCCGTGCTGGCGGGCCCAGATGGTCAGGTCGGCGTACGAGCTGCCTCCGGCGCAGCCGACGGTGTCCGGCACGGTCGTCGAGATCGTCGTCGAGATCGTCGCGAGGTCGTCCCACGTCCAGGTGGTGTCGTCCGGGATCTCGAGCCCGGCGGCCTCGAAGACGGCGGGGTTGGCCAGCAGCACCCAGGCGTTCTGCCCGGTCGAGACGGCGTAGAGGGTGCCGTCGAGGCGACCCGAGTCCAGGTCGGCGTCCGAGACCTGTGACAGGTCGATCGGCAGCTGCTCGAGGTCGGCGAGGACGCCGCGGCCGGCGTACTCCGCGAGGTACTTGCCGTCCATGTTGATCACGTCGGGCTCGTCGCTTGCCGCTACCTGCGTGGCCAGCCGGTCCCAGTAGCCGCCCCACTCGCCCGGCTCCAGCTCCACGCTGATCGAGGGGTTCGCCTCCCGGAAGGCGTCGACCATCTCGCCCGTGAACTCCTGGTAGAACGTGGGGCCCCAGAAGGTGAAGCGGACGTTCTCGTCCGAGCCCTCACCGCTCGAGCCGCCGGTGCTGCCGCCTCCTCCGGTACCGGTTCCACCGCGGCTGCAGGCTGCCAGCACCCCGGTGAGCCCGAGACCACCCGCGGCGGTCAGGAGGGTGCGGCGGTTGATTGTTGTGCGCATGTCAGTTCCTCACGACGTCTTCGGCATGGGCTGGTGCCCCACGGTTCACCCTCCGCGCGGGGGCGCCGCGGGTCAACAGGATGCCGCAAGTTGCCGTGCTATGGAACCGGTTACGCGGGACTCAGCCGAGGGCGTCGGCGACCACCTGACGGGCCGCGTCCTGCACCTGCGCCAGGTGCTCGGGCGAGACGAAGGACTCGGCGTAGATCTTGTAGACGTCCTCGGTGCCGGAGGGGCGCGCGGCGAACCAGGCGTCGGCGGTCGTGACCTTCAGCCCACCGAACGCGCCGCCGTTGCCCGGCGCCTCCACCAGCCGTGCCGTGATCGGCCGCCCGGCGAGCTCGGTCGCCGTCACCGCCTCCGGGCTCAGCGAGGCCAGCCGCGCCTTCTGCTCCCGGTCGGCCGGCGCGTCCACCCGCGCGTACCAGCTCTCCCCGTGGGCCAGCACCTGCTCCTCGTGCAGCTGGCTGGGGCTCCTGCTGGTGACGGCGAGGATCTCGCTCGCGAGCAGCGCGAGCAGGATGCCGTCCTTGTCGGTCGTCCACACCGACCCGTCCGTGCGCAGGAACGAGGCCCCCGCGCTCTCTTCGCCGCCGAAGCCCACGCCGCCGTCGAGCAGTCCGGGTACGAACCACTTGAAGCCGACCGGCACCTCCAGCAGCGTCCGGCCCATACCCGCGACCACCCGGTCGATCAGCGCCGAGCTGACGAGCGTCTTGCCGACCCCGGCGGTCGGGGACCACTGCGGCCGGTGCGTGAACAGGTACTCGATCGCGACGGCGAGGTAGTGGTTGGGGTTCATCAGCCCGCCGTCGGGCGTGACGATGCCGTGCCGGTCGGCGTCGGCGTCGTTGCCCGTGGCGATGTCGTAGGGCGCGGGGCCGTCGCCGTGCATGATCGCCCGCAGCGAGGCCATCGCGTTGGGGCTGGAGCAGTCCATCCGGATCTTGCCGTCGCCGTCGAGCGTCATGAACGACCACTGCGGGTCGACCCGGGGGTTGACGACGGTCAGGTCCAGCCCGTACCGCTCACCGATCTCGGCCCAGTACTCGACGGCGGCGCCGCCGAGCGGGTCCGCGCCGATGCGGACCCCGGAGTCGCGGATCGCGTCCATGTCGAGGACGGCGTCCAGGTCGTCGATGTAGGTCAGCAGGTAGTCGTGCTTGTGGACGTTCTCGGCCCCCGTCGGGTCGGTCGTGCGCGGCACGTCCGCCACCCCGGACCGCAGCAGCTCATTGGCCCGCCTCGCGATCCACCCGGTCGCGTCCGAGTCGGCCGGACCGCCGTGGGGCGGGTTGTACTTGAAGCCGCCGTCGCGGGGCGGGTTGTGCGACGGCGTGACGACGATCCCGTCGGCCAGCCCCGGGCCCTCGGTGCGCACGCCCTCGCTGCTGCCCGCGCCGTTGTGCCGCAGGATCGAGTGCGAGACCGCGGGCGTGGGGGTGTAGCCGTCGCGCGCGTCGACCCGCACGTCGACCCCGGCTGCGGCCAGCACCTCGAGCGCCGTGGTCGTGGCCGGCGCCGACAGCGCGTGCGTGTCTCGGCCGATGTAGAGCGGTCCGTCGGTGCCCTGTGCCCGCCGGTACTCGACGATCGCCGCCGTGATCGCGACGATGTGGGCCTCGTTGAACGCGCTGTCCAACGACGACCCGCGGTGGCCGGACGTGCCGAACACGACCTGCTGGTCGGGGTCCTCGGCATCGGGTCTGCGGTCGTAGTACGCGCCCACCACGGCGTCGACGTCGATGAGGTCCTCGGGTCGGGCCGGCTGCCCTGCGCGTTCGTGCATGGTGCCGATCCTTTCACCGCCACGTTGCTCGCGTGCGCTCATACACCCGCCGGGGTGTGCGCGCGTTAAGGTCGGCGCTGCATCACAACCGACGAGGAGCCGGCATGGCCAAGCGCAAGAAGACCACCGACCCCAAGGTCGCCGAGCGGCGCGCCGCCCGCAAGGCGGCGCAGCAGGCGATCGCCAGCGGCGACGACGCGGCACAGCCGTACCGGGCGTTCCAGGGTCTGCCCGGCGAGGTCGACTGGGTCGCCATGCGCGAGGTCGTCCCGGCCGCGAGCGCGACCGCACGCACGACGGCGGACCACGGCGCCGTGGACATCGAGGTTGTCACGCTCCTCCCGCGGCTGTGGCCCGCGATGAAGCGGTCCGACGGCGTGGTGCTCGTCGCGCTGCAGACGGCCAGCTCCTCCGGCGACCCCTCGCGCGACGTCGCGGCCGCGCTGCTGCAGGCGGTCGATCTCGAGCCGGGCACCGCGCTCGAGCACCTCGAGCTGCCCGAGTCCGGACCGCGGCTGCAGGACGTGCTCGACCTGGACGTGCCGTTCGAGGTCACGGTGCACGACACCTTCGCGTACACGGTGCCCGCCGACGGCAGCGCGCCCGACGAGGCCGCCGCCGCTCTGGAGGAGGCCGCTGAGGGCATCGTGCCCACCGTGCGGCTGACCGGCGTCGAGGGTGCCTACTGGTGCCGGATGGGTGAGCGCGAGTTCCTGCGCTGGGCCCGCCCGGAGGAGCCGGAGGCCTTGCTCGACGCCCTGGCACGGCTGCACGCCGATCGCGCCTCCGGCCTGGACGAGGGCTCGCGGTTCGTCGGTGCCTTCCGCTCCTGCGGCATCCTGGTCCCGGTGTGGGAGCTGCCCGACGGCGCCGAGGCGGCGGACGTCGAGGCACCCGTGGCCGAGTTCGCACCGAGGCTCGACGCCGCGCTGGCCTCGACCGAGCCGCTCACGCCCGAGCAGCGCCGCGCCCGCGCGGGGCTCGTCTCACGGCAGGTCAGTCTCCGCTGACGGTGCGCCGACCCGCACTAGGGTAGGAACCGTGGAGGGGTCAGACGCCGAGGAGACCGCAGCCCAGCCGCTGACGGTCATCCGCCGGCGTCGCCCTGGCGGTGCCGCGGCGGGCCAGCCGCCGGTCGACCAGCGCGTGGCCGCGGTGATCCCGGCCAAGGACGAGGCCGAGCGCATCGCCGACACCATCCGCGCCGCGCGCGCGATCCCGCACGTCGACCTCGTGCTCGTCGTCGACGACGGCAGCGACGACGACACCGGCGCGCGGGCACGCGCCGCAGGTGCCGTCGTGGTGCGGCACGCGACCAACAGGGGCAAGGCCTCGGCGCTGGAGACCGGTGCCGCCGTCGTCGCGATGCGCGACGAGGAGGAGGGCCTGCCCCGCATGCTGCTCTTCCTCGACGCCGACCTCGGCCTGTCCGCCGTCAACGCTGCACCGCTGGTGCCGCCGGTGTGGGCGGGCCGCGCCGACATGTCGATCGCGGTGCTGCCCAAGCAGGCCGGTGCCGGTGGCCGCGGCATCGTCACCGGGTTCTCGCGGCGCTCGATCCAGAAGTTCACCGGATGGGCGCCGGCGCAGCCGCTCTCCGGGCAGCGGTGCATCACGCGTTCCGCCTTCGAGGCCGCGCTGCCGCTGGCTCGCGGCTGGGGCGTGGAGACCGGGATGAGCATCGACGTGCTGCTCAAGGGATACGCCGTCGTCGAGGTGCCGTGCGACCTGCGCCACCGACCCTCCGGCAACAACCTGGCCGGTCAGCTCCACCGTGCCGCGCAGCTGCGTGACGTGATGGCCGCAGTGGCCGCCCGGCGGCTGCGCCGCTACCCCGACCTGCCCGTGGTCGAGGACGAGGCACCCGGGCAGGGCGCGAGGACCGAGGACCCCGCCGCGCTCGAGGCGCCGGGGCAGACCGAGCCCACCACCCCCGCACCCGAGGTGCTCGACGAGGACGACGAGTCCTACCGCGGCGCCTGAGCGGGGCCGGGTGAGCGCTCGGGCGCCGGATCCGCGGAATCACGCAGTGCGAGCATCCAGGTGGCGCACGAGGCGAGCAGCAGCGGCACCGCCACGGCGACACCGATCGCCGGGATCGCGATCCCGGAGTCGTTGACCGCGAACCCGATGCCCGCGCACACCGCGAGCGCGACCAGGCCGGGTCCCAGCATCGGCACCTCCTTGGCCATCGCCGAGATCGGGGCGCCGTTCGAGAGCCAGGCGTACTCGCCGCCACCCGGTGAGGTGATCGTCTCCTTGACCGGCCGGATCAGCACGAGCACCACCAGCAGCACGCCGCAGATCGCGAGGATCGTCAGCGGCCGGTTCCCCAGCAGGATCGTGAGGTTCTGGTCGAGCTTGCGCCCGATCACGGGCCACATGTCGCCGTCGAGGACGTCGGCGAAGAACCGCCCGAGGTGGGTGCGGGCGGAGGCCGGCCGCAGCCAGTCGAGGAAGGCGATCAGCATCGTGATCACGCCGGCACCCACCACGACCAGCGCCACCCGCTTGACGCTGAGTCGGATCCCGGCCGCGAGCAGCGCGAGCAGCGCGAACGCGACCAGCATGGCGGGCGGGCCGCCGAAGTCGGCGCCCCAGAACGGTGCGCCGTTGATCGTGATCGCGACCGCACCGACCACCGCGACCACGATCGCCGCCGCCCGGCGGCGGCCGCGTGTGACCAGCCCGTTGGCGACGGCGGTCATCATGAGCAGCAGCGAGGCACTGAACAGCGCGAACGAGGTGTTGTTCATGCCGTAGAACCGGCCCGCCACCAGGGTCGGGATGCCCATGATCGCGGAGACCTGCAGGCGTGCACCGGTCAGCACGTCGATCGCCAGCACGATCGCCGTGACGCCCGCGACCACGGCGGCCGGGCCGAGCATGGCGCGGCGCCAGGGCCCCAGCAGCGCCACCGTCACGATCGCGGCGTCGATGACGGCGATCCCCAGCAGGAGCGCGAGCAGCGGCGGCTCGACCCGCCACCAGGGCAGCAGGTTCGTCAGGTAGGACGCGACCGGGATGCCGGCGACGGCGAGGGACACGATCCGCATCGTGCGCAGGATCGGCTCGCGGCGGTCGGCGACCCGGCGTGCGAGCTTGGGGCGGCGCAGGCCGAGCGTCACCACGGCGTACAGGGCGAGGTTGATCAGCACCAGGCTGAGGAAGAACCCGGGGATCAGCGGCCGCTGGGCCTGGGCGTGCAGCTCCCGGTCCTGCGCGGCGGCGACCAGGCCGCCGGGGTCGGCGGGCGTCAGCGTCATCGCGCCGCCGATCGAGCTGGTGGAGCCGGGGTCGACGCCCAGCAGGTCGAGCACGGTGGCGTGCTGGTCGGTCGCCAGCAGGTAGCCGGGCTGCCGCGTGCTCGGGCTGCTGATCTCACCTGCACCGAGGCCGATCGAGGCGAAGAAGCGCAGCGCCGCCGCGTCGTCACCGGCCGCGTCCGAGATCCCGGAGACCAGGATCACGGGGTCGCGCCCGCTCGCCTCGGCGCCGGCCGCGATGGCCGCCACCTCCTCCGCCAGCGCCGTGACGGCCTCCGGTCGGGTCATCGAGGACAGCGGGCCCAGGCGGGTCGCGCCGACGTCGACGACGACCAGGTCGTTGCTCT
Organism: Pseudactinotalea suaedae; assembly: GCF_009733815.1. GTDB lineage: Bacteria > Actinomycetota > Actinomycetes > Actinomycetales > Beutenbergiaceae > Pseudactinotalea > Pseudactinotalea suaedae. The sequence continues at coordinate 432,397 of NZ_WNXY01000004.1, read as the reverse complement.
CCAGGGCGGCCTGCACCTGGGCCTCGGGGTCCTCGGACCGGTACGGCTGGTAGCCGTTCACCACGCCGTCGGCGGAGGCCAGCGCGACGGCGGCACCGGCGCCGATCGCCGTCGCGGGGACGCCCGCAGCGGCGAGCGTGTCACCCAGCAGACCCGGCTCGGACCCGAACGCCGCGTCGTCGGCGCGCGCGAGGTACTGGTCCCACTCCGGCACCTGCCCGCCCGACGGCTCGCTGCCGATGACGCAGCCACCCTCGTCGGCGTGCCCGCCGCTGGCACGGTTGCCGGCGGAGACGGCGAGCCAGCCGTCGACCGGGCACGCCTGGGCACCGGTGGAGCGGACCACGAGCGAGCCGGCTGCCAGCTCGGAGGACCAGCCGCCGAGGAAACCGCTCAGCTGCTCCGCGTCGGACCACTGCAGCCCGGGCACACCCACGAGCACCACCGGCCGGGCGTCGCCGCTGGGTCCCGCGCCGCTGTCGGCGCCCGCGGGGGCGGGCTGGGCCACGGCCAGGGTGGCGAGCAGCGCGACGCCCAGCGCGAGGGCGACGTGGCGGATCCGCCCGGTGAGTGCAGTCATCGCCACGAGCGTATGGGCCAGATGTGTCCAGGGTCTGCAGCCCCGGCGACGAAACGGTCGAGATCAGTCCGTGGCGCGCACCCGCAGCGGACCGCGCGCGACCTTGTGCGTCGCGGCCTGCGCGACCGGCTTGATCGTCACGAGGTCGAGGTTGACGTGCGGCGCGAGCTCCAGCGTGGCGGTGATGGTGGCGGCGACGTCCTCGGCCGAGAGCGGGTCCTCGACGCCCTCGTAGACCTGGGCGGCGCGCTCGGCGTCGCCGTCGAAGCGCGTGAGGGAGAACTCCTCGGTCCTCACCATCCCGGGAGCGATCTCGACGACGCGGATCGGCTCGCCCGCGAGCTCCAGCCGCAGCACCTGGACGAGCATGGACGCTGCCGCCTTGGCCGCGTTGTAGCCGGCGCCGCCCTCGTACGGGCTCCGCGCCGCGGTCGAGGTGACCGTGAGGATGTCGGCGCAGCCGGGGGAGTCGGCGTCGGAGAGCGAGTCCCGCAGCAGCGGCAGCAACGCGCTCGTGACGCGCTTGGTGGCGATCACGTTGACGTCGAGCATGCGCACCCAGTCCTCGACCGGCGAGGCCTCGACCGTGTTCATCCCGTACGCGCCGCCGGCGTTGTTGACCAGCGCGTGCACGGGCCCGGTCGCTGCCAGGTGATCGCGCAGGGTCTCGACGTCCTGCTGCCTGGTCAGGTCGGCGACCACCACGTCGGCGCCGGTCTCCTGCGCCAGCGCGGCGAGCTTGTCCTCGCGGCGAGCCACGCCGACGACGTCCCACCCCGCTGCCCGCAACGCCCGCACCGTGGCGGCGCCGATCCCTGAGCTGGCACCGGTGATCACCGCACGCTTGGGCATGCCCCCACGGTAGGCCCCCGCATGCCTGCTCGCCGATGGGGTACCGGGTAGCGAACGGAGTCGGCCGTCTCTGCCGATCACGATCGACCAGGAGGAGGACCCATGAGTCAGGTTCAGAAGTCCATCGATGTCGAGGTCCCGGTCTCGACCGCCTACAACCAGTGGACCCAGTTCGAGAGCTTCCCGGAGTTCATGGGAGGGGTGGAGTCGATCACCCAGACCGATGACACCCACCTGCACTGGGTGACCAACATCGCCGGTGTCGAGCGCGAGTTCGACGCGGAGATCACCGAGCAGCACCCCGACCAGCGGATCGCGTGGCGCAGCACCGGCGGCGACACCCAGCACGCCGGCGTGATCACCTTCCACCGGCTCGACGACACCAGCACCCGGGTCATGGCACAGATCGACTGGCAGCCGTCGGACCTGGTGGAGAAGATCGGGTCAGCGGTCAACGTCGACGACCGACAGGTCGAGAGCGACCTCAAGCGCTTCAAGGAGCTGATCGAGAAGCGTGGCCACGAGTCCGGCGCATGGCGGGGCGACGTCGACCCGCACTGAGCGGCGACGCCGACGACGCAGCGGGGCCACGCCCCGGTGAGACCGTCGCGGTGACCGAGGTGCCGCCCGCGTGGACGGGTGTCCCCGTCTGAGCGCGTTCGCGGGAAGATGGGCGCATGCCGTTGCGATACGCCTTCCTCGGTCCGACCGGGACGTTCACCGAGGCAGCCCTGCGGTCGGTGTGCGCCCCCGACGACGTCGCGCTGCCGCACACCGACGTCGCCGGCGCGCTCGCCGCCGTCCGCACCGGCGAGGCCGACCGCGCCGTCGTGCCGATCGAGAACTCGGTCGAGGGCGGGGTCTCGGCCACGCTGGACGCGCTGGCGTCCGGTGAGCCGCTGGTGATCGTCGGTGAGGCGCTGGTGCGGATCGAGTTCGTGCTGGCGGCTCCCGCGGGCACCGAGCTCGCCGACGTGCGCCACGTCTCGACCCACCCGCACGCGTGGGCGCAGACCCGCAAGTGGATCTCGGCGAACCTGCCGGGCGCCGTGCACGTGCCTGCCACCTCGACGGCCGCCGCGGCAGCGCTGCTGGCGGAAACGGGCGAGCACGGCTTCGAGGCGGCCGCCGTCGCGCCGCACACCGCGGAGCAGTACGGGCTGACCGTGCTGGCCACGAGCATCGAGGACAACCCGAACGCGGTGACGCGCTTCGTCGTCGTGGGCCGGCCGGGGCCGGTGCCGCCGCGCACGGCCCAGGACAAGACCACGCTGATGGTCCACCTGCCTGACAACGAGGCCGGTGCGCTGCTGACGATGCTCGAGCAGTTCGCCGTCCGCGGCGTGAACCTGTCTCGCATCGAGTCGCGCCCGATCGGCGACTCGCTGGGCCGGTACGGGTTCTCGATCGACGTCGAGGGCCACATCGACGACGAACGGGTCGCCGCCGCCCTGGTGGGGCTGCACCGCGTGTGCCCGATGGTGCGGTTCCTCGGCTCCTACCCGCGCGTGGACGGGCCCGGCTCAGCCGTGCGCCGCGGCTTCACCGACGAGGACTTCAACGTCGGCCGCGCCTGGGTCGACGCGCTCCGTCGGGGCGTCCACCCGGACTAGCGGGTACGGATGAGCAGGCTCCCGGGCTGCACCCGGACCTGAAGGCCGATCGCCTCCCCGATCAGGTCGCCGTCGAGCTGGATCTGCTGCGGCTCCTCGCACCGCACCGTCACCGTGCGACCGCGCCAGAACTCGATCGAGCCGGGCTGCCCCGGCAGGTCGCGGCGCACGCCGAGGCCCTGCAGCAGCACCTTGCCGAACAGCGACGCCCATCCGAACAGGCCGCCGCGGGCGTCGAGCGCGGCGATGTCGAGCCAGCCGTCGTTGATCTCGGCGTCGGGCAGCAGCACCATCCCGCCCGGCAGCCGGCCGCAGTTCGCGAACACCAGGCTGCGCAGCCGCAGCGGGACGGCGGGCTGGTCGTCGACCTGCATGGTGAGCCTGATCCGGCGACCGTGCAGGTGCTGCACCCCCGCGACGAAATAGGCCAGCCACCCCATCCGCGCCTTCAGCTGCTCGTCGGCTCCTGCCACCATCGCGGCGTCGAACCCCACCCCGCCGGCCACGAGGAACACGTGCTCCTCGGGCGAGCCCGGCTCGACGACGTCGTCCGGCGGCGAGCCGGTTCGTTCGGTGCGGAGCCACGCGAGGTCGATCGGGTGCTCGGTCCCGATCAGCGCCGTCGTCAGCAGCGCCCGGGTGCCGGCCTCCAGCGGCAGGTCGAGGTTGCGGGCGAGCAGGTTCCCGGTCCCGAGCGGCAGCAGCCCCATCGGCGTGCTGGTGCTCGCCAGCGCGCCGGCGACCGAGCGCACCGTGCCGTCACCGCCCGCAGCGATCACCACCGACGCCCCCGCGGCCATCGCCTGGAGCGCCTGCCCGTGGCCTGGGTCCTCGACCGAGGTCTCGAACCACAACGGCTCCGGGAGCCCGAGCTCGGCGGACAGCTCCCGCAGCGTCTGCTGCAACGACGCCGGCTGGGTCACCTTGGTCGGGTTGACGATGATGGCGGCCGGGCCGAGCGGCGGCCGGTCGCCCTGGTCCTCGGCGTGCTGCGGGGCGATCGTCGGCACCCGCCGCTGTGCGGCAGCGAGCCGCCGGAGCACCAGCACCCCGACCACCGCCGCCACGACAGCCACCAGCAGCGCCGCCAGGCTGACGACCTGCTCCCATGTCATAGGGCAGACGGTAGTCGGCCCGCGCCTCCGTGCTCGGCCCCGCCCTCGCACGTCTCGGTCCGCTGACCGCCGCCGTGAGCTGCCGAGCTCGTCGCCGCCGGCCGCGGACGTCGGGAGCACCACGACGTCGTTACCCTCGGAGAGTGATCGACCTCAAGGCACTGCGAGACGACCCCGACACCGCACGCGCCAGCCAGGTCGCGAGGGGCGCCGACCCGGCCCTCGTCGACGAGCTGCTGGCGGCCGACGAACGGCGCCGCGCCCTGCTGAGCTCGTTCGAGCAGCAGCGCGCCGAGCAGAAGGAGCTGTCCCGGTCGATCGGCAAGGCCGCTCCCGAGGAGCGGCAGGCGGTGCTCGGCCGCGCGAGGGCGCTCGCCGAGCAGGTCAAGGACGCCGAGGCGCAGGCCGACGAGGCCGCTCGCGAGCTCGACACGCTGCTGTGGCAGATGGCGAACGTCGTCGCCGACGGCGTCCCGCCCGGCGGCGAGGACGACTTCGTGGTGCTGCGCGAGGTCGGTGCCCCGCGCGACTTCGAGGCCGAGGGGGTCGCGGTGCGCGACCACCTGGAGCTGGGGGAGGGGCTGCGGGCGATCGACACCGAGCGCGGCGCCAAGGTCAGCGGGTCGCGGTTCTTCTTCCTCACCGGCGTCGGCGCCCAGCTCGAGCTGGCGCTGCTGAACATGGCGATGGACAAGGCCACCGCGGCGGGGTTCAGCCCGATGATCACCCCGACGCTGGTGCGTCCGGCCATCATGGCCGGCACCGGCTTCCTCGGCGCCCACGCCGACGAGATCTACCACCTCGAGACCGACGACCTGTACCTCGTCGGCACCTCGGAGGTGGCGCTCGCCGGCTACCACAGCGACGAGATCCTCGACCTGAGCGACGGCCCGCGCCGCTACGCAGGCTGGTCGGCCTGCTACCGGCGTGAGGCCGGATCGCACGGCAAGGACGTGCGCGGCATCATCCGCGTGCACCAGTTCCACAAGGTGGAGATGTTCACCTACGTGTCCGAGGCGGACGCCGCCGCCGAGCACGAGCGGCTGCTCGCGCTGGAGGAGGAGATGCTCGCCGCCGTCGAGCTGCCCTACCGCGTCATCGACACCGCGGCAGGTGACCTCGGGTCCTCGGCCGCGAGGAAGTTCGACTGCGAGGCCTGGCTGCCGAGCCAGCAGCGGTTCCTCGAGCTCACGTCGACCTCGAACTGCACCACCTTCCAGGCGCGCCGTCTCGGCGTGCGGGAGCGCACCGCCGAGGGCGAGACCCGACCGGTCGCGACCCTCAACGGCACGCTCGCGACGACCCGCTGGATCGTGGCGATCCTGGAGAACCACCAGCAGGCCGACGGCAGCGTCCGCGTCCCGCAGGCGCTGCAGCCCTACCTCGGCGGCCGCACGGTCCTGGAGGTGCAGGCGTGAGCGGGACGCCCGCGTTCCGTCGCGACCACCTGGCCGACCTGACGCTCGGTCCCGACCTGCTCGTCGGGCTGGACATCGACGGCACGATCCTCGGCATGGACGACTCGCTGTCGCGCCGCGTGCAGCGGTCGATCGCGCGCGTGGTCGACTCCGGCACCCGGGTGGTGCTGGCGACCGGGCGCTCGCTGCTCGCGGTGCTGCCCGTCATCGAACGGCTGGGCCTGCGCGAGGGGTTCGCGGTGTGCTCCAACGGCGCCGTCACGATCCGGTTCGACGAGCGCGGGCACGAGATGATCGACGTCATCACCTTCGACCCGGGCCCCGCGCTGCGGCTGCTGCGCGAGCACGCCCCCGAGGTGATCTTCGCCGTCGAGGACCTCGGCCGCGGCTTCAAGGTCACCCGCCCGTTCCCCGACGGCGAGCTGACCGGCGAGGTGGAGGTCGTCCCGTTCGAGGAGCTCGTCGCCGCGCCCGCGACCCGCGTGACGTTGCGCGCACCGGAGTGGACCTCGCAGGAGTTCCACGACCTCGTGGTCAAGAGCGGCCTGCACGGCGTGAGCTACGCCGTCGGGTGGTCGGCGTGGCTGGACATGACCCCCGACGGCGTCTCCAAGGCCTCGGCGCTCGAGGCGGTGCGTCAGCGGTACGACGTGCCTCAGGCGCGCACGCTCGTGGCAGGCGACGGTCAGAACGACATCGAGATGTTCCGCTGGGCGGCTGTCGCGGTGGCGATGGACGGCGCCGACGAGACCACCAAGGCGGCGGCGACCGCCGTCACCGGCCCGGTCGAGCTGGACGGGCTCGTCAGCGTGCTGGACGCGATCCCTGCTCCCTAGTCAGCCCGCTGCGGAGTCCGCGCGGTCCCTGACCCCGACCCGCTTGCCGCCGTGCAGGTGCACGGGGGCGCGCTCGGCGCCCTTCCGCTTCGACTGACGGTTGCGGTAGATGAGGTTGAGAACCTCGACACCGATCGCGAACCCGATCGGGCCGTAGATCAGCGCCTTGTCGACGTGGTAGCCGAAGCCCTCGCCGACCAGCGTCGCACCGATGAGGATGAGGAAGCTCAGCGCGAGCATCTTCACGGTGGGGTGGCGGTTGACGAAGTCGGCGATCTGACCGGCGACGACCATCATGAGGCCGATCGAGAGGACCACCGCGGCGATCATGATCACCAGGTTGTCGGTCATCCCGACGGCCGTGATCACGGAGTCGAGCGAGAACACCGCGTCGATGAGGATGATCTGGATGATCACCCTGCCGAACGTGGTCGAGCCCTTGTTCTCGTCCTGGTGCTCGTCCTCACCCTCGAGCTTGTGGTGGATCTCGGTGGTGGCCTTGTAGATGAGGAACAGACCACCGGCCAGCAGGATCAGGTCACGGCCCGAGAACGTCAACGCCTCGACGCCGAAGAGCGAGACGATCGGTGCGGTCAGGCCCACGATCCAGGTCGCGAAGAACAGCAGCACGATGCGCAGCAGCATCGCCAGCGCGAGCCCGATGGTGCGGGCGCGCCGCTGCTGGCTCTTGGGCAGCCGGTTCGTGAGGATGGAGATGAAGACCACGTTGTCGACGCCGAGCACGAGCTCGAGGACGAACAGGGTCAGGAAGGCGATGATCAGCTCGGGGCCGAAAGGCATGCGCACATCCTAGGGGCGCCCGCGCGGGGGTCCTGGGCACGGACCATGGATAGATCTGCTGCGGGTAGGGCACAATCTCGTCCATGCCCGTCGGGATCGACGATGTTGCCCGCGCGGCTGGGGTCTCGACCGCGACGGTCTCCCGCGCGCTGAGCGGGCGGCCGGACGTGAGCGCGTCCACGCGGCAACGGGTGCAGGCGATCGCCGTGGAGCTCGGGTACGCGCCGACGCCCTCGGCCGTGTCGCTGGCCTCGGGCCGCACCCGCACGATCGCGCTGCTCACCCCCTGGGTCTCGCGGTGGTTCCACTCCAACGTGATCGAGGGCGCGTGCCGGTCGCTACGTGCCGCGGGCTTCGGCGCGCTGCTGAACTCCTTCGAGGTGCACGAGGACGCCACCCGCCCGCCGGTCAACCTCGAGGTGCTGCGGCGCCGGGTCGACGGCGTCCTGGTGGCCGGCATGACGATGTCGCCGGCGGAGGTGGCGATGCTGGAGTCGCTGCGGGTGCCGCTGGTGTACGTGGGCTCCGGTCCGCCGGACCAGGTGCTCGTGCACATCGACGATGTCGCGACCGCCCGACGCGCCACCGAGCACCTCCTCGCGCTGGGGCACACCAGGATCGGGCACATCAGCGGGTACCCGACCGAGCCGACCCCGTGGGCGTCGGAGGTGGAGCGCGCCACCGGCTACGCGGAGGCGTTGCGCGCCGCCGGGCTCGAGCCGGAGCCCGAGCTGATGGCGTACGGCCGGTTCGCGCGCCCCGGGGGTCGGGCGAGCGCCGCGGAGCTGCTCGACCGGGTTCCCGACCTGACCGCCGTCGTCGCCGACTCCGACGAGATGGCGTTCGGGGTCCTCGACGTGCTGCGGGAGCGGGGGCTGCGGGCACCGGACGACCTGTCCGTGATCGGGATCGACGGCCACCCGCTCGGCGACCTCGTGGGACTGACGACGCTCGCCCAGGACGCGATCGGCCTCGGTGAGACCGCCGCACGGTTGCTGCTGGAGATGATCGGCGGCGCCACGGTCGAGCGGCAGGTCGTCTTTCCCACGACGCTGCTGGCTCGGGACACGGCCTGCGCTCGCTGACTGCTCCGGCAGCGCGGGCGAAAGTTGACCGAATCGTTACCCAGGATCGGGCCTGATCGCTTGCGCAACCCCCACCGTAAGCGCTTACGGTGTGGGTGCTCGCCGCGAGTGCGGACGGGCTTGCAGCCAAAGAGGAGACATCAGTGAGGATGACGAGCATGCGCCGGCGAGCCGGCGCTGTCCTTGCCGGGGGCGCCGCGATCGCGCTCGCCCTGACTGCCTGTGACGGCGGTGGCGATCTCGGTGGTGGCGGCGGCGGTGGCGGCGAGAACGCCGACTGCGCCGACTACGAGCAGTACGGCACCTTCGAGGGTGCCACGGTCACGATCTCGAGCACGATCTCGGACCCGGCGGAGGCCGACGCGCTGGAGGAGTCCTGGGCGGACTTCTCCGACTGCACCGGGATCACGATCCAGCACAACGGCACCAACGAGTTCGAGTCGCAGATCTACGTGCAGGTCGAGGGTGGCAACGCCCCGAACCTCGCGATCTTCCCGCAGCCCGGTCTGCTCTCCCGCATGGTGGCCGACGGCTACGTGCAGCCCGCAGCCGAGGACGTGGTGACCACCGCGAACGAGGGTCTCACCGAGGACTGGCTGACCTACGGCACCATCGACGACACCCTCTACGGCGTGCCGATCATGGGCTCGGTCAAGTCCTTCGTCTGGTACTCGCCGACGGCGTTCACGGACAACGGCTACGAGGTCCCCACCACGTGGGACGAGCTCATGAGCCTCACCGACCAGATCGCGACCGACAACGGCTCGGAGACCGTCAAGCCGTGGTGCTTCGGCATCGAGTCCGGCGGCGCCACCGGCTGGCCGGGCACCGACTTCCTCGAGGACATGGTGCTGCGCACCGCCGGTCCGGATGTCTACGACCAGTGGGTCGCCCACGAGATCCCGTTCAACGACCCGCAGATCGTCGAGGCGCTCGACACCGCCGGCGAGATCCTGCAGGACCCCGAGCGGGTCAACGGCGGCATCGGTGACCCCCGCTCGATCGCGACCACCGCGTGGGCCGACGCCGGTCTGCAGGTCCTCGAGGGCAACTGCTTCCTGTTCCGGGCGGCGTCCTTCTTCGAGGCGCAGCTGCCGGAGGGCACCGACGTCTCGCCCGAGGGCGACATCTACGCCTTCTACCTGCCGTCCACGACCGCCGAGGAGCAGCCGCTCCTGGTCGCCGGCGACTACCTCGCCGCGTTCGACGAGGACGAGGCGACCGTGGCGGTGCACGCCTTCATGTCCTCCGGCGCCTGGGCGGACACCCGCGTCGGCCTCGGCGGTGTCACCAGCCCGAACCAGGGTGTCGACCCGGCGAACGCCTCCTCCGACATGCTGCGGCAGACGCTGCAGCTGATGCAGGACGAGGACGCCGTGGCGCGCTTCGACGGCTCGGACCTCATGCCCTCGTCCGTCGGTGCCGGCTCCTTCTGGACCGCGATGACGAACTGGGTCGACGGGACTCAGACCACCGAGGACGCGCTCACCGCCGTCGAGAACTCCTGGCCGACCGACTGAGCTGTTGACACGCGACTGGGGTGCGGCCATCGTGTCGCACCCCGGTCGTGTGCGTAGGTGAGCGCTCGGGAAGGAGCGAGGTGTGGGCTTTCTGCTGAACAACAGGGTCGGTCACCTGCTGATCGCCATCATGCTGTTCGTCGCCGTGGTGGCGGTGCTGCTGCTGATCGCGAAGGTGGCCGACGGGCTGCGCGGCAAGGCCCGGATGCCTGCCGTGATCGCGGTGTTCGCCGGCCCGGCGCTGCTGATGCTGGCGGTCGGGCTGATCTACCCGTTCATCCGCACGGTGTGGATGTCGTTCATGGACGCCCGCAGCCAGAACTTCATCGGCTTCGACAACTACGTGACGGCGCTGACGGCCGACGCCAGCGTGATCGCCTTCCGGAACACCTTCCTGTGGGTGATCCTCACCCCGCTGCTGTCGACGACGATCGGGCTCGTCTACGCGGTGCTCATCGACCAGTCCCGGCTCGAGAAGGCCGCGAAGGCGCTGCTGTTCCTGCCGATGGCGATCTCGTTCGTCGGTGCGGGCATTATCTGGCGGTTCGTCTACGACTACAAGGGCGCGGGTCAGGACCAGATCGGCGTCATCAACGCGCTCCTGAACTCGGTGGGACTGGCACCCGTCCGGTTTCTGCAGGATGCGCCGGGCAACACGATCTTCCTCATCCTCGTGCTGGTCTGGATCGAGGCCGGTTTCGCGATGGTGATCCTGTCGGCGGCGATCAAGGCGGTGCCGGTCGACATCATCGAGGCCGCGCGTCTCGACGGCGCCAACTCGTGGGAGCTGTTCCGCAACATCACGGTGCCGAGCATCCGGCCCTCGCTGGTGGTCGTCCTGACGACGATCTCGATCGCGACCCTGAAGATCTTCGACATCACCCGCACCATGACCGGTGCCCAGTTCGACACCCAGGTGCTCGCGAACCAGATGTACGACCAGTCGTTCGTGTTCGGCAACAACGGTCTGGGCTCGGCGATGGCGGTGTTCATCTTCCTGCTGGTGGTGCCGCTCGTGGTGTTCAACGTTCGACAGATGGCGAAGAACCGGGAGGTCCGAGGATGACCGCCTCCAGCATCACCGAGGCCGACGAGGCCGACCGCGCGATGGGCGGCGGCGCCGACCGCAGTGCGGCGGCGACCCTCAAGGGCGCGCTGACGAACCGGATCGGCAGCGCTGTCGCGATCGTCATCGCCGTGCTGTGGACGGTCCCGACCTTCGGGTTGTTCCTGTCCTCGCTCCGACCCGAGTCGGACATCAAGGGCTCGGGCTGGTGGACGTTCTTCTCCGACCCGGCCCTGACCCTGGACAACTACCGGCAGGTGCTCGGCGGGTCGTCCTCGACCAACCTGTCGCAGTACTTCACGAACTCCCTCGTGATCGCGGTGCCGTCGACGCTGCTGCCGCTCTCGCTCGCGGTCATGGCGGCGTACGCGTTCTCCGTGCTGGAGTGGCGCGGCCGCAACCTGGTCTTCGTGGGTGTGTTCACGCTGCAGATCGTGCCGTTGCAGATGGCGCTGATCCCGTTGCTGCGGTTCTTCAACGACACCGACGCCGGGTCGGTGCTGCTGTTCCTGCCGCTGTGGCTCGCGCACTCGATCTTCGCGCTGCCGCTGGCGATCTTCCTGCTGCACAACTTCATGTCCGAGGTGCCGCGGGACCTGATCGAGGCGGCCCGCATCGACGGCGCCGGCCACGTGACCGTCTTCCTGCGGATCATGCTGCCGCTGATGCTGCCGGCGATCGCGAGCTTCGCGATCTTCCAGTTCCTGTGGGTGTGGAACGACCTGCTGGTCGGGCTGACCTTCTCGGGCGGCAACCGGATCATCCAGCCGCTGACCGCGGCGCTCGCCGCGATGACCGGCGACCGCGGGCAGGACTGGCACCTGTTGACCGCGGGCGCGTTCGTGTCGATCGTCATCCCGCTGGTCGTGTTCTTCTCCCTGCAGCGCTACTTCGTGCGGGGTCTGCTGGCGGGCTCGGTCAAGGGCTGACCGCGCCGCGGGTCAGAGGTACTGGCCCGTGCCGTGGTTCGGCTCGGCGGGGCCGGGGCGCTGCGGCCCTACCCCCTGCTGGCCGGGCATCGTGACGCCAGGCGGGAGCGCCCGGCGCATCTCGACCAGCTGGTTCTGCGCCGCCATCTGCTGCGCCACCAGCGCGGTCTGGATGCCGTGGAACAGGCCCTCGAGCCAGCCGACCAGCTGGGCCTGAGCGATCCGGAGCTCGGCGTCCGAGGGCGGGTTGCCGTCATCGGCGAACGGCAGCGTGATGCGGTGCAGCTCGGCGACCAGCTCGGGTGAGAGCCCGCTCTCCAGCTCGGACAGGGAGCGCTCGTGCACCTCGGCCATGCGCTCGCGCGCGGCCTCGTCCAGCGGTGCGGACCGCACCTCCTCGAGCAGCTGCTTGATCATCATCCCGAGCCGCATCACCTTGGCGGGCTCCTCGACGGCGGCCGTCGGGTCCTTCTTGGTGTCGTGGATCCCGATCGTCTCGGCAGAGGCGACGACGACGCGGTCACCCTGCCCGCGGTCGTCGGGCTTGTGCTCGCTCGGGTCGGCACCGGGCTGCGCCTCGGTGGGCTCGGTGGACGCGTTCGGCTGGTGGCTGTGCTCCGTCATGGACCCCATCTTGCCAACTGGCTCCGACGTGCGGCTTGACCCTAGGCTCAGCGGCATGAGATGGCTGGGCAGTCCCGCGCACAACCGCTGGCTCGAGCGAGAGACCGACGAGCTGCTGGCGTTCGCCTCGGCGTCCGCGATCGACGAGGGTTTCGGCTATCTCGACACCGAGGGCGAGGTGGTCGCCTCGGAGGGCTCGCACCTGTACCTCACGTGCCGGATGGTCCACTCGTTCGCGCTGGGTGCCCTGCTCGGGCGGCCCGGGGCGGCGTCGATGGTCGACCACGGGCTCGCCGCGCTCGCGGGTCCGTTGGCGGACCGCGAGCACGGTGGCTGGTTCGCGCAGGTCGGACCGGACGGCCCGATCGATCGCACCAAGGCCGCCTACGCGCACTCGTTCGTGGTGCTGGCGACCTCGAGCGCGGCGGTCGCAGGCCGCCCGGGTGCGCGCGAGGCCCTCGACGAGGCGTTGCGCGTGCAGCTGCAGCACTTCTGGGACGACGAGGCCGGCATGGTCGTCGAGTCCTGGGACGCGGCCTTCACCGAGACGGAGGCCTACCGCGGCGTCAACGCGAACATGCATACGGTCGAGGCCTACCTGGCGGCCGCGGACGTGACCGGCGACGACGCCTGGCTGGACCGGGCGCTGCAGATCACGCAGCGCGTGGTCGGTGAGCTCGCACCGGCGCGCTCGTGGCGGATCCCGGAGCACTTCGACCCGCAGTGGCAGCCGCTGCTGGACTACAACGACGACAACCCCGCCGACAAGTTCCGGCCCGCGGGCGCCACGATCGGGCACTGGTTCGAGTGGTCGCGGCTGGCGCTGCACGTCGTCGAGGCGCTCGCGGCGCGCGGCCGCACCGCGCCGCCGGAGCTGGCCAGCGGCGCACGCTCGCTGTTCGAGGCCGGTGTCGAGGAGGGCTGGGCGGTCGACGGCGACGACGGGTTCGTCTACACCGTCACCTTCGAGGGGGTCCCGCTCGTGCGCGAGCGCATGCACTGGGTCGTCACCGAGGCGATCGGTGCCGCTGCCGCGCTGCACCGGCACACCGGCGAGGACACGTTCGACGCCTGGTACCAGCTGTGGTGGGAGTACGCCGCGCAGCACCTCCTCGACGAGGAGCACGGGTCCTGGGTGCACGAGCTCTCACCCAGCAACGGCCCGAGCACCACGGTGTGGGACGGCAAGCCGGACATCTATCACGCGATCCAGGCCACGCTGATCCCGCGGCTGCCGCTGGCACCCTCGCTCGCAAGCGCGCTCGGGCAGGGGCTGCTGGACAGCTGAGGTCAGTCGGCTCGTGTGAGCACGTGGAGGAACTCGTGGTTCACGAACAAGAGCTCCCGGCCGACCTTGACCTGGTACAGCAAACCGGCCTCGACGAGCGCGTGAAGCCACGTCGAGGCGGTCTGGCGTGAGACCCGACAGCGTTCGGTGACCGTGGCGATTCTGCAGTAGGGCCGCTCGAAGAGAACGTCAAGGAACTGGGCGTCGCGGCCAGCCGGGCTGGCCGCGCGTGCCCGTTCGGCGAGTGTGCTCTGGCAGATGCGAATCGCTGCGATCTTGCTGGTGGTCGACGCGGCTGCGTCACGAACGACCTCGAGCATGTAGAGCACCCAGTCGATCCATGCGCCCTCCGCAGTCACGGCGCGGAGCAGGCGGTAGTAGTCGTTCTTGCGGGCGATGATCGGGCGAGAGAGGTGCAGAACCGGCTGGTCCAGCAGGCCAGCCTCCATCAGCATCAGGATGTTCAGGATGCGGCCCGTACGACCGTTCCCGTCGTGGAACGGGTGAATCGCTTCGAACTGGTAGTGAGCCACCGCCATGCGGACGAGCGGATCGAGATCGTCGGAGCCGTGCGCGAATCGTTCCCAGTCGGCGAGCTTGGCTCTGATCAGGGCGGCACCTTCAGGCGGTGCATACACGATCGTTCCGCTGGCGGGGTTGGCGATTCTGGTACCAGGAATCGAGCGAACGTCTATCTCGCGGCCCTGGAGTCGCGAACAGATCAGCGCTGCTGTTCGTGCCGAGAGGGGTCGTTCCTTGATGGCTTCGACTCCCGCGAACAGTGCGGTGCGATAACGCAGAGCCTCCTTGGTGGCATGGTCACCTCCGCCGGTGTCGACGTGCTTGAACAGCTCGTCGGCCGTCGTGACAATGTTCTCGATCTCGGAGCTCGCCTGTGCCTCCAGGATCGGAATGGCTTGGATAAGCACATCAGGATTGGGTAGCAGGCGCGCCGCCTGCGCGAGCGTGGCCAGCGCGGTGCGCGACTCGATCGCCGCCTTGAGGATCGGCTTCGGCTCGAGGTCGATGCCATGTGGTGGCGCAGCCGGCAAGTCGTTGAACGGCACTTCGGCACTCCACAGCACAGGTGAACTCCTTTGACCGATCGACTCGACATGTTAAGTATTTCCGCAGAAACTAACATGTACGGGCAGTGTGTGCGGTGAGTTGACACGTCGTGATCGGCTCCCCTGCTGTGGCTAGGCAGGGCCAGAGCGCCAGGCATGGGAGAGCAAGCCGGACATCTACCCCTGCGATCCAGGCCACGCTGATCCCGCGGCTGCGCTCGCGACCTCGCTCGGGGCGGTTCTGTCGGACGGCTGAGGTGTCAGGGGGTCGGGAACGCGTCCAGCAGCCGGGCGACGTCCTTGTTGTCGCCGGTCACCATGTCCTGCTGCCCCGGGGGGAGCTCGTGGGTCTGGTAGAGCATCCCGGCTAGCGCCGAGGAGTCGGCGCGCAGCGTGGCGGTGGCGCCGGGGTGGGTGCCGCGGTCGATGCGCAGGCCTGCCTCGTCCCAGCTCAGCCGGTAGGTGTAGCTGTGGCCGCCCGCCACGCGGGCATCGGTCAGCTCGAGCTGGAGCTCCAGGCCCGGGCTCGGCGCCTCGGCGGGCGCCATCGTGAGCATCGACTGGACCACGCCGTCGGGTGTCAGGCCGCCGGTGGGGGCAGCGTCACGCACGGGTGAGCCGTGCGCCCAGCGGCCGAGCGAGCGCAGCAGCGGACCGAGCTCGCGCGCCCACGGCGTGAGCCGGTAGGCGCTCACCGACGCCGGAGCCGGCAGGGTCACGCGCTCGACCAGCCCCGCGGCCTCCATCTCGCGCAACCGGCTCGTGAGCACGGCCGGGGTCACGCCGAGGACCGCGTCGGCGAGCTCGCCGAACCGCTTGGGCGCGAGCATCAGCTCGCGGATCACGGGGTAGGTCCACCGGTCGCCGATCAGCTCGACCGCGTGCGCGGTGGCGCACGCGTCCCCGCACTCGGCGTAGCTGCGCTTGACGGGCATGGCCTTCACTCTCACAGATCCACTATTGACACGCAAGTTCGGACTATGAATAACATAATCCCCATGCCGACGACGCCATATGACCTGGTGGACGACGCCGAGAGTTCCGACACTGGTGCGCATGGGAGCGCCGAGATGACCGACCCGATCACGGGCGACCCGGCGGACACCATCGGCGACCAGGCCACCGGCCGCCGCCTGCCGCGCTTCCTGCAGCCCTTCCGCACGCGCGGCTACCGGCGGCTCGCGGTGGCGCTGGTGCTGTCCTCGTTCGCGAGCGGCGTCTGGATCGTCGCGCTCGTGTGGGAGGTCATCGGGATCGGCGGCAACGAGAGCGATGTCGCGCTCGTGGCCACCGCCTCCGCGCTCGGCATGCTGGTCCCGGCGCTGATCGCCGGGGTGGTCGCCGACCGGGTGCCGCAGAAGCGCATCCTGCTGGCGGTCGCGTCGGTGGAGCTGCTCGGCATGGCCGTCGTGGCGGCGCTGGCGCTGACCGGCCACACCCAGGTCTGGCACCTGATGATCGTGGCGTTCGGGACCGGCGTCGGCATGTCCTTCTACTACCCCGCCTACTCGGCCTGGCTGCCGGCGCTGGTCCCCGAGGAGGACCTGATGGCGGTCAACGGCTTCGAGGGCATGGTCCGACCGGCGATCGGGCAGGCGATCGGCCCGGCCGTCGCCGGGGCTGCGATCGCGGCGATGTCTCCCGGTGCCGCCGTCGCGATCGCGGCCGGTGCCGCCGGGCTCGGGATCCTGGCGCTGCTCACGGTGCCGCTGACCGCCGTCCGCCGGGACCTCACCGGCGACGACGACGCACGGCCGGTCGCTCAGGCGTGGCGCGACGTCCGCGAGGGCTTCGCGTACATGGTGCGCACCCCCTGGCTGCTGGCGACGCTGCTGTTCGCCTCGGCGATGGTGCTGGTGATGATGGGTCCGCTGGAGGTGCTGACGCCGTTCCTCATCAAGAACGAGCTCGGCGGGGACGCCTCGGGGCACGCCAGCGTGCTGGCGGCGTTCGGGATCGGCGGGGCGATCGGGTCGTTCGCGATGGGGTCGATCAAGATGCCACGCCGCTACCTGACGGCGATGAACCTGATGTGGGGCGCGGCCTGCTTGCCGTTCGTGCTCTACGCGGTGGCCTCCCAGCTGTGGGTGCTCGTCGTCGCGGGCTTCGTGCTCGGTGCGCTGTTCAGCGCGCCGATGGTGATCTGGGGGACGCTGCTGCAGCGTCGCGTGCCGCCCGAGCTGCTGGGGCGGGTGGCCTCGCTCGACTTCTTCGTCTCGGTCTCGCTGATGCCGGTGTCGATGGCGCTCGCCGCGCCGGTCGCGCAGGCGATCGGGCTGCGCAACACGTTCCTGGTGGCGGGCCTGCTCCCGGTGGTGCTGGCCGCGATCGCGATCGTGGCCGCGCGGCTGCCGGCGGACGAGATCGCGCACCCGTTGCGTGACGGCGAGGGCGCCGAGAGCGCCGAGGACGTGCGTGCCGCTGACAGCGCCGTGGTGGTGGACGAGGCTGGCTAGGCTGCGCAGATGACCCTGCAGGACAGCCCGCTCGTGGCATCGGTGCGCGACCTCGGCACCCAGTTCCTCGACAACGACGTCGACATCACAGGCCAGGACGCGGTGACGTCCGTGGACCTCGGCGACGGCACGACGTTCTGGATCTTCGGCGACACGATCGAGGGACCGTTCGACTCGATCCGCGGCTTCGAGCTGACCGAGGTGCTGTCCAACACGGGTGCGATCGTGCCGTTGCAGGACATCTCGGACGGCGTCAAGGAGTTCCGCTACCTGACCGAGCCCGACGGCTCGCGCGCCCGGCAGCTGATCGGGTTCGTGCCGCCCGAGCGCAAGGAGACGCAGCGGCTGTGGGCGATCCACGGGGCGCAGGTGGGGGAGTCGCTGTACCTCTACTACCACCGCATCACCATGGATCCCGAGGTCGATGTTTTCGAGAGCTTCGTGCTCGACGGCATGGGGGTGGCGCGTGCGGGGCGCGACCACGACTTCGAGCGGCTGCACGCCCCTGACGGCTCCTACGAGTGGTGGAAGGGCGACCAGCCCGGTTTCGGGGTGTGGGTGCAGCCGGTGGGCGAGTACCTCTACCTGTGGGGTGCGATCCAGCCGGCGTCGAAGTCGGCGGGTGACATGTACCTCGCGCGGGTGCGGCCCGAGAGCATCGAGGACCTGGCCGCCTACGAGTACCTGGTCGAGGCGCCTACGACGGCGGACCCGGACGTGGAGCCGCGCTGGGCGAAGGAGTTCGCGCCGACCGCGTGCCTGTTCTCGGACGTCCCCAACGAGATGTCCTCGTCGTGGAACGACTACCTCGGCTGCTACATCTCGCTGACCACGTTCCAGCGGGAGAACATGCTCGTGATCCGCACGGCGCCGGAGATGACCGGCCCGTGGAGCGAGCCGCAGGTGGTGCACCGGCCCGAGAAGACGCTGCCGGACTCGCTGTTCAACGCGGGCAAGGAGCACCCCGAGTTCGCACGCGAGGGCGGCAAGGTCACGTACATGACCTTCATCGACAGCTCCGTCTACGTGCCGCACCTCATCGAGATCACGTTCGCCTGAGGGTGCCGGTTCGGCGCGAGCCGGCTCGCTGAGGACTCGGAGGGCCCTCGCTGAGCACGCGCCGGCGGATGCGGGACCTGGTCGTGCTCGAGGTGATGGCCGGGGGTCAGGGGATGAGCAGGAGCTTGCCGAAGACCTCGCCGGCGGACAGCTGGCGGTGGGCCTCGTTGGCCTCGGTGAGCGGCAGCCGGTCGTGGACGACGGGGCGGACCTCGCCGCGGTCGAGGTAGCGCCAGGCGCGCTCGCAGAGGTCGGCCATGATCGCGGCCTTCTCCTGCTGCGGGCGGCGGCGCAGACCGGTGCCGTGGATGCTCAGCCAGCGGGAGAGCACGGTCGAGAGGTCGAGCTCGCCGGTGCTGCCCTTCTGCAGGCCGATGACCACCAGCCGGCCGTGCGGGGCCAGCGCCGCGAGGTTCTGCTGGAGGTACTTGGCGCCGACGACGTCGAGGATCACGTCCACCCCGCGCTCGCCGGTGGCCTCGCGGACCCGCTGCACGAAGTCCTCGCTGCGGTGGTCGATCGCGTAGGCGCCGAGGGCGTGGCAACGCTCGACGCGCTCGGGGCCGCCCGCGGTCGTGAAGACCACGGCGCCCGTGGCCCGCAGGACCTGGATCGCCGTCGTGCCGACACCGCCGGACCCGCCGTGCACGAGCACGGTGCGACCGGTGTTGTCGGTGGCCGAGAGGCCGGCGACGCCCACGAGGTTGGACCACAAGGTGGCCATCGCCTCGGGCAACCCGGCGGCATCGACGAGCGAGACGCCGTCGGGGACTCGGAGCACGCAGTCCGCCCAGGCGAGGGCGTGGGAGGCGTAGCCGCCGCCGTCGAGCAGGGCGCAGACCTCGTCGCCGACCTGCCATCGGGTCACGCCCTCACCGAGCGCGACCACCCGCCCGGAGGCCTCCAGGCCCGGGTGGTCGGGCGCGCCGTCCGGCGGCGGGTGGTGTCCCTGGAGCTGGAGCAGGTCTGCCCGGTTGACGCCCGCGGCCGCGACCTCGATGAGGACCTGGCCAGGGCCGGGATCCGGGGTGGGGAGCTCGGCGTCCTGGAGGGCGCCGTCCGGGGTGATCACCATCGCGCGCATGACTGCGAGCGTACGTGGGCCACAATGGTTCCCGCTCGGTCTCGACCGGGCACGGAGGGTTGACAGAGCGGCCGAATGTGACGGTCTTGAAAACCGTTGTGCGAAAGCACCAAGGGTTCGAATCCCTTACCCTCCGCCAGCTTGCTGAGCCTCACCGGGGAGGTGTCGATGCAGTGCGAGGTCGCGGGCGGTACCGCCTGGGGTGAGCCCGCGTCGACCGTGACCAGCCTGGCGTTCGTGATCGCCGGGATCGCGCTGTGGCTGACCCGCGGCCGCCGGCCCGACGGCGGTGCTCGCCCTGGGGTGCAGGCCGCCGTCGCGGTGCTGGCGGTGCTGATCGGGCTGGGATCGGTCGTGCAGCACGGCCCCTCGCCGTGGTGGAACCCCGTGGTGCACGACCCGCCGTTGATGGCCTTGCTGGCGCTCGTTGCGGCCGACGGCGTCGCCGACCTCACGCAGCGGCGGCTGCGGGCGTGGTGGTGGCTGGTCCCGGGCGCGGTGTGCGCGGTGCTGGCGTTCTGGCGGCCGGGCTGGTCCGCCGCTGCGCAGGGTGTGGCGGCCGCCGCCGCGGTCGGCATCACGCTGCTCCGCGCCTGGCGGCGGCCTGCGCTGCGGCGGCACCTGCTGCCAGGGCTGGTTCTGCTCGGGCTCGGTGGCGCGATCGGGACCATGACCAGGCCCGGCTGGCCCTGGTGCGCGCCGGACTCGTGGCTGCAGGGTCACGCGGTGTGGCACGTGCTGGCGGCGGTCACGATCGTGGTGCTGGCACCGGCGCTGGGTGCCCGGTCGCTCAGGTGAGCAGCGTGCGCTCGATCATGCCCACCAGCTCCTCGGCCGCGGTGATCGTGTCGTAGGCAGGGTCGCGCAGGCGCTCGCCGACGAGCGCATCGATCGCACCGCCGACGATGATCGCGGCGGTGCGGAGGTCGGCGTGCTCGTCGAGCCCGCGGGCGGCGCGGGCGGCGGCCACGATCTGCGCCAGTGCGTGCCACCGCCCGCTGCTGCCCTGGTCCTGGGTCTCGGTGCTGGTGAGCGCCTCGGTGAGCATCCGGGTGTGCTCGGGGTGCTCGTGCAGGTGGGCGATCATCGTGCGCACGTATGCGGCCGGGCCATCGGTGGCGGGAGCGGCCTCCACCGCGGCGGCGACGCGGGTGACCAAGGCGGTCAGCACGTGCTGGTACGCGGCTGCGACTACGGCGTCCTTCGTGGGGAAGTGGTAGAGCACGGCAGCCTTGGTGATGCCGGCGCCGCCGGCGATCCGTGACAGCGACGTCCCGGCGTAGCCGTGCTCGGCGACCATCGCGATCGTGACGTCGATCAGCTGAGCGCGGCGCTTCTGCTCGATGAAGGTGCGAGTGCCGCCGTCGGGATGCCTTGCCACGCAGGTCACCCTACCGTACGGTGGAAAAAACTACCGATCGGTTAAGAGGGCGCATGTCGGACCACGCCCAGAACTACGAGACAGAGACGCCAGAGACTGACAGCGCCGAGGGTCCCGAGGCGGAGGTCACGCGTCCGCGGCGGCGCCGATGGAAGGTCGCGCTTGTGGTCGCGGGCGCGGTGGTGCTCGTCGCGGCCTTCGCGCTGCGCTCGCCCTCGCCGGTGGGCCACTGGCGCAGCGCGGAGGGGTATGACGCGCACCGACTGGCCTACGACGAGGCGATGGCCGAGATGCCCGAGGCCGCGGCGACGCTGGACCTGCGCACCGACTACGGATGGGTGCGGATGTACCGGTACGCCGGCGAGAACGGGGGAGGCGATCCGCTGCTCCTGGTGACCGGACACGGCGCGGGGTCGCCCGTCTGGGCGGCGAACCTGGACCAGATGCTCGAGCTGGGTGATGTCTACACGCTCGATCTGCTCGGGCACCCGGGGATGAGCGTGCAGGAACGGCCGATCGTGGACGCGGCCGACCAGGCGATGTGGCTGCATCAGGCGATCGAGCAGCTTCCGGAGGACCGGTTTCACGTCATCGGGCTCTCGGTCGGAGGGTGGACGGCGGCGAACCTGGCGACCCGGCACCCCGGTTCGGCCGCGAGCCTGACGCTCATCGACCCGGTCTACACCTTCGCCGACCTCGACCTCGAGTTCATCCTGCGCTCGATCCCGGCATCGATCCCGTGGCTGCCGCACGCCTGGCGCGACAGCTTCAACGCCTGGATCGCGGGCGGCGAGGAGGACACCGAGGACTTCGCCGTCGGCCGCATGATCGACGCCGGGCAGCAGCACTACAGCGGCAAGCTCCCGCAACCCGAGCGGATCACCGAGGAAGCCTTGGCCGGCCTCGACATCCCCGTGCTGGCGATCATCGCAGGCGACTCGGTGGTGCACGACGCCGAGGCCGCGGCCGATGTGGCCGAGCGGACCTTGAGCCACGGCACGGTGCTGCTCTACGAAGGAGCCACTCACGCCGTCGCCTCCCAGGAGCCCGATCGCATCGCCGCCGACCTGAGTGCCTTCCTGGCTGACCAGCGCTGACGGTCGAGACTCGGTCCACGCACCGCCCATCTGCCGGTAGCGTGCGCGGCGTGCAGATGCGCAACGGGGATCACGGCTACGGCGCCGTCACCAAGGTGCTGCACTGGCTCACGGTCGCGCTGCTGCTGGTGCAGCTGGCGCTGGGGCTGACGATGGAGGCCGACGCCGCCGCCGAGCGGGCCGAGGAGGCCGCAGAGGCGCGTGAGGAGGCGGCCGAGGAGGTCGGCGAGCCGGCCGAGGACGCCGCGGACCTCGAGGCCGATCGTGCGGCCGAGGTCGAGTACCTGGTCGGCACGGCCGACGGCATCGACCTCCTGGACCTGCACGTGCTGACCGGGCTGACGCTGCTGGCACTCGCCGTGGCGCGCGTGATCTGGCGGCGGGTGGGTGGGCTGCCGCCGTGGTCGCCGGCGCTGTCGGACGCCGAGCGGCGGTTCGCGGGCTGGACGGAGAAGGCGCTGCTCGCCTCGCTGTTCGCCGTGCCGATCACCGGGCTGGCGCTGGTGCTGACGCAGGAGGACGGGCTCGTCGTCGTGCACGTGGGGGCGCAGGTGCTGCTGGGGCTGGCGGTGCTCGCGCACGTCTCGCTCGTGCTGCGGCACACGGTGGTGCGGCGGGACCGGTTGCTGGCCCGGATGCTGCCGTTCTCCCGATCCTGATCGGGCGCCGACGACGCCGCTGACCGGCCTCGACGGCCGGTTGCCCACCATCTGAGACAACTCCGGTGCTCGCGCGACTGCCCCGAGCGCGCGGGTGAGGCTGGTCCCGGCGGCCGGGCGGGTCCGCACCGATGGGCTGCGTCAGCGACCCTCTGACCGGTGCGATGACCTCACGTCGCGGCCGGCACCACGTTCGATCCTCGAGGAGCCCACCCATGCCTGCACGCCGCACCATCGCCCTGACCACGACCGCCGTCGGGGTCGCGATGCTGATGTCGGCGTGCGCGGGCGCCGGCGAGGGCGACGCCGAGCTGGGCACCGAGGACAACCCGGTGCAGCTGGGGGTCGTCGGCGCGAGCGAGCCGTACTGGGCGACCTACGAGAGCGCGGTCGAGGACGCGGGCATCGCGATCGACATCGTCGACTTCACGGACTACAACCAGCCCAACCCGGCGCTGTCCGAGGGCGAGCTGGACATCAACCAGTTCCAGCACATCATCTTCCTCGCCGACTACAACGTGAACGCCGGCGACGACCTCGTGCCGATCGGCTCGACGGCGATCTACCCGCTGGGGCTGTACTCCACGCAGTACGACAGCGTCGAGGAGATCCCGGACGGCGCCGAGGTGGCCGTGCCCAACGACGACACCAACCAGGCCCGCGGGCTGCTGATCCTGCAGCAGGCGGGGCTGATCACGCTCGCCGACGGCGGCAGCCCGTTCTCCACGGTGGCCGACGTCGACGAAGCCGGCTCGCGGGTGACCGTGACGGCGCTGGACGCCGCGATCACGGCCTCCTCGCTGCCGGACGTAGCCGCGGCGATCATCAACAACGACTTCATCACCGACGCCGGGCTCACCCCCGAGGACGCGATCGCGCAGGACGACCCCACCGATCCCTCCGCGTTCCCGTACATCAACATCTTCGCCACCACGGCGGACGACGCCGAGAACGAGGTCCTCGCCCAGCTGGTGGAGATCTACCAGACCACGCCCGAGGTCCAGGACGGTGTGCTCGAGGCCGCAGGCGGGGCAGCGGTGCTGACCCAGACCCCGGCCGCCGACCTGCAGGCCAGCCTCGAGGAGGTCCAGGCCGAGCTCGAGACGCAGTAGCCCCGTGCCTCACATCAGCCTCCGCGACGTCACCAAGACCTTCCCGGCGCAACGGCGCCGGGAGGCTCCGGTGACCGCCGTCGACGGCGTCAGCATCGACGTCGAACGGGGCCAGATCTACGGCATCATCGGCTACTCCGGAGCCGGCAAGTCGACCCTGGTCCGGCTGATCAACGGTCTCGAGCCGGTGACCAGCGGGTCGATCCTGGTCGACGACGTCGAGGTCACCACGCTGTGCTCGCGGTCGCTGCGGGAGCTGCGGCTCGGCATCGGGATGATCTTCCAGCGGTTCAACCTGCTGCGCTCGCGCACGGTGGCGAACAACGTCGGTTACCCGCTCGAGGTCGCCGGGGTCCCGCGCGCCGAGCGCGCCGCCAAGGTGACGCGGCTGCTGGAGTTCGTGGGCCTGGCCGATCGGGCCGGTGCCTACCCGGAGGAGCTCTCGGGCGGGCAGCAGCAGCGGGTCGGGATCGCCCGGGCGCTCGCCGGTGACCCGAGCATCCTGCTGGCCGACGAGGCCACGTCGGCGCTCGACCCCGAGACCACCGAGGAGGTCCTCGACCTGCTCGCGCGGGTGAACGCCGAGCTCGGGGTCACGATCGTGGTGATCACCCACGAGATGGAGGTGGTGACCCGGCTCGCGCATCGCGTCGCGGTGATGGAGGGCGGGCGGGTGGTCGAGGAGGGCGAGACCTACGACGTCTTCACCGCACCCCGCACCGAGACCGCCAAGCGCTTCGTGCGCACCGTGGTGCGGGCACTTCCCGAGGGGGACGAGCTCGCCGCGCTGCGCGCCAAGCACGACGGCCGCTTCTTCACGGTCTCCTTCACCGACGCCGGGGCCACCGAGGCCCGGGTCTTCGGAGCGCTGGCACGAGCGGGCGTGGACTTCAACCTCGTGCACGGCGGTGTCGACGACATCCAGGGCCGCGTCTACGGCCTGCTGACGATCGCGGTACGGGGCGAGGACGCCGCGATCGCGCAGGCGTTCGCCTCGGTCGGGCCGGGCGTGAGCATCACGGAGGCCGGCGCATGAACGAGGTGCAGGAGATCCTGCCCGACCTGCTCGAGCAGACGGCGATCATGCTGCAGATCGTCGGGCTCGGCATGCTCTTCGGAGGGGTCGCCGGTCTGGTCGTGGGCACGGCGCTCTACGTCACGCGGCGCGGCGGCATCCTGGCGCAGCCGGTGGTCTGGTGGGTGATCAACGCCCTGGTCAACCTGGTGCGGCCGATCCCGTTCATCATCTTCATCGCGGCGCTGCAGCCGGTGGCGCGGGTCGTCGTCGGGAAGGGGATCGGAAACGAGGCGGCGACGTTCGCGATCGCGCTCGCGGCCACCTTCGGGATCGCGCGCATCGTCGAGCAGAACCTGGTCTCTGTCGACCCCGGGGTGATCGAGGCGGCTCGCGCGATGGGCGCGGGGCCGTGGCGGATCATCCGCACGGTGATCGTGCCCGAGGCCCTCGGACCGCTGATCCTGGGGCTGACCTTCGCCGTGATCGCGGTGGTCGACATGTCGGCCGTCGCCGGCCTGGTCGGTGGCGAGGGGCTCGGCAACTACGCGATCACCTACGGGTACCGCCAGTACAACGAGGTCGTGACCTGGGCGGCGCTGGTGGTCATCATCATCATCGTGCAGCTGGTGCAGGGGCTCGGGAACGCGCTCGCGCGCAAGGTGATGCGCCACTAGCGGGTGATCGGGCCCGACGCGGCGGCGCCGTGTGCCTGGGGAGCGAACCCTCAGGTGAGATCCGGACCAGCTCGAGGGCCGCCGTCGGGCGCCCGGTCACGAGGCGAGCAGCGCCTCGACGGCGTTCGCCACGCCCGGCTCCTGCCGGGCTTCCTGCCCCGCCTCGGCCGCGCGCTGAGCCAGCTCGGGGGACTCGACCAGGGCGCGGAGCCGCTCGGTCAGGCGCTGGGGTGTGAGGCGGTGCAGCGACAGCGGTGGCGGTCCCAGCTTCTCCTCGTGGATGCGGCGGCCCCAGTAGGGCTGGTCGGCGATGTGGGGGACGGCGAGCTGGGGCACGCCGGCGAGCAGCGCGGCGTGGGTGGTGCCGGCGCCGCCGTGATGGACCACGGCCCGGACGCGGGGGAACAGCCAGGTGTGGGGGACGTCGGCGATGCCGAGGACGTCGTCGCCGTGGGGGCCGTCGAGGTCGGTGCCGGAGAGCAGCAGCCGGACCCCGGCGGCCCGGGCTGCTTCGACTGCGACCTCGCGGATGCGCTCGGGCTGCACCACGGACATGCTGCCGAACCCGAGGTAGACCGGTGGGGGACCGGCGTCGAGGAAGTCGGCGAGCGCTGCCGGCACCTCCCACCCGGCGGGGGCGGACAGCGTCCACGAGCCCGTGACGGTCACGGTGCTGGGCCAGTCGGGCGGGGTCGGGACCAGCAGCGGGCTCGCGCCGAGGACGGCGGGCACGGAGTCCAGCGCCCGGATGAAGCCTTGGGGTCCGGTCTCGGGCAGACCCAGGTCGCGCCGGACCAGCTGCCCGGCCTGGGTGACCGAGCGTGACAGCAGCCAGCGGCCCATGCGGGTGCGCGTGAGGTTCGCCGGGCTGGTCCGCGCGGAGCGGGCGGTGAGGCCGGCGCGGCCGTCCGTGGTGGGGTGGAACGGGCACAGCAGGGCGGTGGCATGGGCGACGCCGTCGTGCTGCGCGATCGAGGCCATCGAGTCGAGGCTGAGGACGCCGCTGATGAAGAGGTCGGCGGTGCCGGAGAGGGTGAGCACGCCGTCGGCGAGCGGGCGTGCCGTCTCGGCGTAGACGCGCGCCATGTTGCGCAGCTCGCGGAACGGGCGCCCGGCCGAGTCGGCGACCCAGGCGCGGCCGGCGGCGGTCTGCATCTGCTGCGTGATCGAGACGTCGAACCGTGCAAAGCGCAGACCGTGCTCGGTGACGAGCGACTCGGAGTCGACCGAGGCCGCCACCGTGACGTCGTGGCCGGCTGCCTGGATCCCCAGGGCGAGGGCGACGACGGGCTGGACATCGCCTCGGGAACCGCCGCCGACCAGTGTGACGCGCATGGTGGTCACGGTAGGGCAAGGCCCCGACGACGGCGGTCGAAGGGCCCGCTTTGGCCGTCTGGCCCGCGTTGGGTAACCTAGGCCGAGATCTGGAGACGTCGCATAGTCAGGTCTAGTGCGCATCCCTGCTAAGGATGTGAGGGTGTAAGCCCTCCGTGGGTTCAAATCCCACCGTCTCCGCAGTGTGATGTCTCAGGACATCCCGGACACCCGGACCTGCAGTGGCAGGTCCGGGTGTCGTCGTTTTTCGGGGTTGGTAGCCGCGTGTTGGGTCGATTTCTAGCTCGCTGAGGACGCCTGTGGTGGCGGCCGCCGATCCAGCTGCGATTCGCGCCCTTTGGCCAATCTGCTCGCGGTAGCCGATATTGGGTACAGATCTGACTGCGCTGCTGCACACCCCTAGCCGCTCACATCGTTCACCGCCTTGTCGATCGGTGCACTCGACCAGGGGCGGCCCTCTGCCCTCCGCCCCTCGAACTAGCTCGGTGATCCAGCTCGATTACCGAGCGCGCAGATCCCATCCGGTCCTGAAGGGGCGGTCGCCGCGGCGCGGGTGCGTGCCGAGGGTTAACCCACATCTGCGAGCCGCGCCACCACGCAACAGAGCCGTCGCCAGACCGTTCGGAACCCGCTGATCTCGCGGGCTTCGGCGATCTGGCGACGGCTTTGTTGCAGCCGAGGCGGGATTAGATGGCTTGGCCTCCGACACTGGGTGGGGTAACCAAGAGCATGGGCGTCCAGGCCTTGGCGAAGGTGCAGTCCGCCTACCCCCGCGGCTCCCCTTGCGGCGGGGGCCCTGTCGTACCTCTCAAGACGATCCTGTTCAGTTGCGCGGGCAGTGGTGGGGGCTTGCTCTCACCTCGGATGGCGGCCAGTAGATCTTGCATGGCATGTCGGCCTACGCGCTCCCTATCGACCACCACGGTGGACAGCGGCGGGACGGAGTACCGCATGAGCGGCGTCTCGTCCCAACCGGTGACACTGAGTCGCTGCGGGATCTCCCAGCCTCGGCGCGCGGCACTGAACATGACGCCGGCGGCGATGACATCGCTCGCGGCGATGATCGCGGTGACGGGCGAGTCATCGGGAAGCCCGTCGACGGCGCGGATGCCGGTCTCAGGATCCCAGTCGCCTTGCGGTTCCCCGTGCGACGTCAGCTTGAGGGCTTCGATGGCGCTCAGGTAGCCCTCGCGCCGCAGCTGCGCTGAGCGCCATCCCGCCGGGCCTGCGGCATGGAGGAAGTGGCGGTGACCCCAGTCCGCCAACTTCTCGACGAGCGCGGCGGTGGTCTCAGTGCTGCCTGGCACTGCCCCGACCACGCGCACGCGATCTTCGTAGCCAGTGGTGTCCACGAGCTCGCCGACCCGATCGGTTGACGCCGCGACGGGCGACACCAGAAGGACTCCTTCCACACGGCCGCTGTCGAGAAGGTCGCGGGCGCGCAGGCTCAGTTCGTCGGCGCCCTCGTCGACGCCGATGATGACCTCGACCCGGAGGCCGCGCGAGCGTGCCTCGTCAACGGCAGCGGCCACGGTCTGTTCGGGCCCGCGCATCGTCGGCAGCACGACCGCAACGACGCCCGAACGCCGCGTGCGCATGGACCGCGCCGCCAGGTTCGGGCGGTAGCCGAGAGCGTCGACGGCGTCCTGGACCTTGTGACGCGTCAGCGCAAGCAGAGTGGGGTCGTCACGGAGGAAGCGCGAGACGGTCTGGTGCGAGACCCCGGCCATCTCAGCAACTTCTCGGATCGTCGGACGCCGGCGCGGATCGGTCATCGGCTCAGACTAGTTGACATCAAGTGATCGTTCACTTAGCGTAAGTGAACGATCACTTTCGGCACGAGGGAGAGCCAGTGAGGACCACTGCGCACGCCCCACCGCCCGCCGTCGGGCGGCGGGGGGCAGCATGACGACGACCGCTGGACGGCAGGCCACCACGCGGTCTCGCAAGCTCCGCCCGGACGGCGCCCGGACGCCGGCTCGGCGCCCCGGGCAGAGCTGGTGGGCGCGTCTGCGGCGCGATCACCCCGTGCTGTTGCTCGCGTTGCCGGGGATGGCGGTGATCGTCGTCTTCCAGTATCTGGCTTTGGGCGGCAACGTGATCGCCTTTCAGGACTACCAGCCCTACCTCGGTATAGACCGCAGTCTCTGGGTCGGCTTCGAGAACTTCTCGATCCTGTTCAACGGCGACCCGCGATTCCTGCAGGCTCTCGGCAACACGCTCTACATCACGCTGCTGCAGACCGTCTTCGTCTTCCCGGCGCCGATCGTGCTGGCCCTGCTGCTGAACAGCCTGGTCTCCAACAAGATCAAGCAGACGGTGCAGTCGGTGCTCTACCTGCCGCACTTCCTGTCCTGGGTGATCGTGGTCGCGGTGTTCCAGCAGGTCCTCGGCGGCGCTGGCATGATCAACAACTTCCTGCGTGCCAACGGCTGGGACACCATCAGCATCATCGGCAACCCGGACGCCTTCTACGCACTGATCACCTCCCAGGTCATCTGGAAGGACACGGGCTGGGCCACCATCTTGTTCCTGGCGGTGCTGTCCCAGATCGATCGCTCTCTGTATGAGGCCTCGGCCATGGACGGCGCGTCCCGCTGGCGCCAGATCTGGCACATCACCCTCCCGGGCATGCGCTCGATCATCGTCCTGCTGCTGATTCTCAAGCTCGGCGACTCCCTCTCGGTCGGCTTCGAGCAGCTCATCCTGCAGCAGCAGGCTGTCGGACGAGACGTGTCCGAAGTCCTCGACACCTACGTCTACAACAACGGCGTGATCGGCGGTGCCTGGGGCATATCCGCTGCCGTCGGTCTGGTCAAGGGGGTGGTCGGGCTCGTGCTCGTCCTGGTCGCGAACAAGGTTGCCCACGCTCTCGGCGAGGAAGGGGTGTACCGCGCATGAGCAGCGCCGAAACCGCAAGCTCAGCTCGCCGCACCGGACGCTCAGGCGCGCTGATCGACGGCGTCCCTCGGCCCGGACGCGTGGAGAACGTCATCAAGGCTGTCGTGCTGACGGCCATCTGCGCCGTCGTGATCCTGCCCTTCATCGGCATCATCTCCACGAGCTTGGCTCCGGCCGACCAGGTCACCCGAGCCGGTGGGTTCGTGCTGCTCCCCGAAGGGATCGACCTCACCGCCTACCGCTCGATCCTCACCGGCGGCGTCGTCACCCGGGCGCTCCTCATCAGTTCCGTCGTCACGGCCGTCGGGACGGCGCTGAGCCTGACGCTGACCGCGATGCTCGGATGGGCGCTCTCGCGTCGCGGGTCGATCGGGAACCGACCCCTGCTGCTGCTGGTGCTGGTCAGTCTGCTCTTCAACCCCGGGATCATCCCCAGCTACCTCGTCGTCCAGCAGCTGGGGCTGCTCGACACCCTCTGGGCGATCATCATCCCGACCTCGGTGTCGGCCTTCAACGTCATCGTCGTCCGCGCCTTCTTCGTCGGCCTGCCCCAAGAAGTGATGGACTCGGCCCGCATCGACGGCGCCGGGGAGTGGAAGCTGTTCGTCCACATGGGGCTGCCGTTGGCGCGACCCGTGCTGGCCGTCGTCGGGCTGTTCTACGGGGTCGGCTACTGGAACGCGTTCTTCAACGCCCTGCTCTACATCTCCGACTCGGCGCTGTGGCCGCTGCAGCTGGTGCTGCGCACCTACGTCGTCGACGGCACCCAGCTGGGCGCCCAAGATCTCGGACCCGAGGTCTCGCTGCCGCCGCAGACCACGATCCAGATGGCGATCCTCGTCATCTCGATCATCCCGATCCTCATCGTCTATCCCTTCCTGCAACGCCACTTCGCCAAAGGCATGCTCACCGGCGCCGTCAAGGGCTGAACCCGCCGGGGCCATCGCACCACCCCGCTCGCACAGTCGCGGCCGGGCCCTACCACCAAGGAGTAACCACGTGTCAGAGATCCGAATCGACCGCCGCCGCCTCCTGCAGAGCACCCTCGCCCTGGGCGGCCTCGCCGCGCTCGGGGTCAGCATGTCGAGCTGCAGCAACGACGGTCGCGGCGACGGCGAGTCCCCGTCAGGGAGCAGCGGCGGCAGCGTCGCGCTACCGACCTACGTCCCGTATCCGGGGTTCACCGCGGACCTCTCCGGGGACGGGCTCACCCCGGCCATGCTGAGCTACCCCTCGAACCCTGAGCCTGTGACCGATGGGCCTCCCGGCGACGGCCAGGACTTCGGGGCGTTCGCACTCACGAACACTCCCATCCCGCCCGCGCTCGACCAGAACCAGTTCTGGCAGTCGCTCAACGAGCGGCTCGGCGCGGGCATGTCGGTCTCGCTGGTCCCCAGCGGCGACTTCACCGACCGCTTCCAGACCACCGTGGCCGGCGACCGGCTCCCCGAGCTGTTCACCTACTGGCCCAAGGGCATCCCCGGGCTGCCCTCGCTCCTGCGCGAGCGCGCCGCCGACCTGACCGATCTGCTCAGTGGCGACGCGATCAAGGCGTATCCGTTCTTAGCTTCCATTCCCACAGAGAGCTGGAAGTCCGCCGTCTACGGAGGGCGCATCTACGGGGTTCCGATCGCCCGAGCGGTACAGAGCACGGTGGTGCTCTACGGTCGCACCGACCTACTCGCGCAGCAGGGGATCGACCCGTCGCCGTCGTCCTGGGATGAGATGCACGCGATGTTCGCGGAGGTGAGCTCGTCCAACACCTGGGCGTTGGCGAGCGTCCCGATGCAGATCATCCGTCAGTCCTTCGGTGTGCCCAACGGGTGGTCGATCGATGACGGCGGTACGTGGACCAGCGCCTTCGAGCACGAAGCTCAGCTCGAGGCGCTGGAGGCAGGGCGCAAGCTGGTCGAGGACGGCCTCGTCCACCCCGACACCACATCCTCGGACAACCAACAGCGCAAGACCTGGACGGTGGCCGGCACCACCTGGTTCGTCGAGGACACCTTCAGCGGTCGCCCCGCGTTCGCGAACATGGCGGCCACGCCGGTCGATGTCGACGTCGTCCTGCCGCCACTGGCAGGGGGCGGTGGCATGGCGCCGATCTGGCTCGGCGCCCCGACACACAACCTCACCGGCATCAGCCTCAAGGCGGGAGATCGCGTCGAGGCCATGCTCGACGTCCTGAATTGGTTGTCGGCGCCGTTCGGCAGTGCCGAGCACCTGTTCAAGAACTACGGAATCGAAGGTGTGCACTACGACGTCGTCGACGGCGAGCCGGTCCTGAACGACAAAGGTCGCAGTGAGACCAAGCTGGGGATCGAGTACCTGGGTCAGGGGCCGTTCGTCTCCTACCTTCCCGGCTTCCCCGATGTTGCCGAGTCGATGTTCGAGGTTCAGCGCGAAGCGATCCCGACCGCCGTCGCCAATCCGGCGGCGACGCTGTTCAGTGAGACCGAGTCACGCAAGGGGACGCAGCTGAGCACCACCATGACCGATCTGGAGACCGACATCCTGCAAGGTCGCAAGCCGGTCTCGGCATGGACCGACGCCGTCGCCACCTGGAAGCAAGACGGCGGTGACGCCATGCGTCAGGAATTCGAGCAGGCCCACGCCGAGAACGTGGGCTGACGCCGATGGCGGGCGGCGCAGGCGGTCCCTGCGCCGCCCTGCCGCTCCTCCGAGCTCATCTCTCATCACCATCTACGAAGGACACCGCAGGTACATGTCAGAGCACGGCAATACGTCGTACACACTCCAGGTCTCCACGACTGCGCCGGACTGGGACCGCGTGCGTCACCGCGCGGCTGCACCAGGCTGGGCGCAGGACACCGTCGCAGCACTCACGACAGATTTCACGGACTGGGCTCAGCGTCTGCGCATACCCGGCCCCGAAGGGCGCAGCGCCTGGACCCACCACTATTTCTGTGACGACGACGGCGCGGGGCTGCGGTTCGATCCAGACAACCCCTGGGAGCACGCCTGTCCCGCATGTGGACGCCTCTACCGCGGCGAGCCCTGGGACGGCGCGTGGCGGACCCGGATGCACAACACCGCGGCCGCTCAGGTGCAGCGCGCCGCGATCCTGGCTCGCATCGGTGACGCCGACGTGCGTGCGTACGCCGTCGAGGTGCTCACCGCCATCGTCACCCACTACGCCACCCACTACAGCGCGTACGAGTTGCACGGGGTCAACGTCGGCAAGGCGAGGGTGACCCCGCAGAATCTCGACGAGTCGATCTGGGCGATCGGGATACTCCGCTCGGTGCGGTGGGCCGGCCCACTGCTGTCTCCCGCGGTGCACGATGCCGCACGGTCGCTCGCCGCTGAGGTCACAGCCGTCCTCGAACCCCAGCTCGGGATGATCCACAACATCCACTGCTGGATCGTGGCCGCGCTGGCGGAGTGCGCCGTCACCACCGACAACGAGCGACTGCTCAGCACGGCGGTTGACGGTCCGTTCGGTGCGCGCAACCAACTGCTCGAGGGGATGCATCCCGAGGGTCTGTGGTTCGAGATCAACCCGCACTATCACTTCTACACCGTCAATGCGTTGCTCTCCTTCGTCGAGACCGTCGGTACGCAAGCACTGTCGGGTGAACCGCTGTCGCGGCTACGGCGGGCGGTGTCGGCACCGGCACAACTGGCCTATTCGGACGGCCGGATTCCGGCCTACGGCGATGGTTGGCCGGACACGTTCCTCGGCACCTTCGCCCAAACGGCAGAGGTAGCCTCCGCGCTGCTGCCCGGAGCGGGACCGGAGATCGTCGCTGACTACGTCGACGACCGGCCTGCCCCCGTGCAGTTGTGGGCCGGCGCCAACCACGTCGGCGGTCCCGCGCCGCGACGGTCGGGACGCTACAGCGTCGGAGCTCTGCTGTACGGCGCAGACACGATCCCGGATCGAGGCGCGGCCGGAGCCTCTTCCTTCGTGTGGCCTGGGCCGGGTATCGGGGTGCTGCGGGGAGCAGGTGTTCGACTGGGATTGCGCTTCGGTCCCGACGCCGGCTGGCATGACCACCACGACAAACTTGCCGTCGACGTCGAGCTCGGCACATGGCGCAGCCTCGACCTCGGGACGAGCGGCTACGGAGCCGCCATCACCCGGTGGATGCGCTCACAGGTCGCGCACAACGTCGTCGTGGTCGGCGATGCCGACCAGCCGAAGCACGCGGGTGAGCTCGTCGAGTTCGATGACGGGTCGCTCGTCGCCCGCAGCACGTGGAACGGCGCCGAGGTCAGACGCACCCTGGGCCTGACCCAGGACGGATGGACGGACGAGATGGACATCGTCTGCGAACCCGGAACGACGCTGGAGTGGGTCTTCCACGGCGACGGCGTGGTGCTGGCTGCTGGTGGCGATGCTTTGGAGTTCACCGACGACGATCTCGGCCACGGCTGGCTCGCCGACGTGAGGACGATCCCCGCGGTGCGGGGCCGAGTCAGCGTGCGTTGGGACCACGAAGACGCTCCGGGTCTCGACCTCGAGCTGCCACCCGGCTGGAGCGCCTACCGTGCACGCGCGGATGCGAACCCGACCGGACTGCTGCTGGGCGTCGTCGGCGCGAAAGGCCCGGCTGAGGCCAGGACGATACTTCGGGCGAGGTTCACCCGCCGTCGCAGCCGCTCGTGAGAAATGCGTGCGAGTCTCGCTGCAGGTTGGAGACGACGCCGTGACGGCACCCGTCGTTGGGGACGTCCCACCGTGGTCGAACCAAGCTGAGCATCTGGCCTGGTTACGCCGCGAGTCGTTCAGGTTGCTCGATTTCGGAACCGGCGGCGTGCTCCCGGTCGGTGGTTTCGGGTGGATCGGCAGCGACGGGAGAGCGATATGGACCGCACCGGCACCGCTGTATGTCCAGGCGCGGA
Source organism: Pseudactinotalea suaedae (assembly GCF_009733815.1). Lineage (GTDB taxonomy): Bacteria > Actinomycetota > Actinomycetes > Actinomycetales > Beutenbergiaceae > Pseudactinotalea > Pseudactinotalea suaedae. The sequence continues at coordinate 397,958 of NZ_WNXY01000004.1, read as the reverse complement.
TGGCCCACTGCTATGCCCTGGGAACCATGATCGGCCATCCTGACGCGGCGGACCTGTGCGCTCAGGCACTGACTGGCATCGCGCTGAACCAGCACCCCGCGGGAGGCTGGGCGAGCAACTATGCGGAGGGCGACCTCTTCCGAGATGGGTATGCGCACACCTTTGTCCTGCTTGCGGGTGCGACGCTGACGAGCGCCGGGATGGAGGCTGGCCCAGAGCTGCTGGACTCGGCCCTGGAGAGCATTGAGCGCTTCTTCTGGGACGAGGAATTGGGGGTGCTGCGGAACGAGGCTAGGTCCCCAGACAGTGAACCCGCCCGGTACGTGGGCGCCAACGCCAACATGCACTATGTCGAGGCACTGCTCGCAGCCGGGGCGGCGACGGGGGAGAGCGCGCACTGGGACCGGGCGGAACGGATCTCGCAGGTCTTCCTCGATCGCGCCCGCGGGAACGACATGCGTCTGCCCGAGCACTTCGATGGCGACCTGGCTCCCCTCCTCGACTTCAACGCGGAGTCACCGCACGACCCGCTCAAGCCCTACGGCTCGACGATCGGGCACTGGTTCGAGTGGTCGCGCCTGGTCCTTCAGCTCGCGCGAACGACGGGCAGATCCGCCACGACCCGCGAGGAGTTGCTCACCGTGTCGGAGCAGCTGTTCGACCGCGCTGTGACCGAGGGTTTCGAGCCGGGTACCGCACCCGGGTTCGTGTACACCGTGGATTGGAGCGGTCGGCCGGTCGTGCGCCAACGCCTGCACTGGGTGTTGTGCGAGGCGCTCCAGGCGGCAGTGACGTGGTGGCACGCCACCGAGGAGCCCCACTACGAGAGGCTGTACAACGACTGGTGGGCTCTCGCCGACACCTGGTTCATCGACCGACAGCACGGGTCGTGGCTGCATGAACTCGACGGGCGCAACCGTCCCGACGGACAAATCAGGAGGGGCAAATCCGATCTTTACCATGCGCTGCAGGCCACGCTTGCACCTTATGGAGGTGTCTTTCCTGCTATTGCGGAGAACGCCCGGTCCTAGATTTGTGCTGGGTAGACATGACGACCAGGAAGGGCGCGGAAGTATGTCAACTCTGAGGCAGTCCAGGTCTTGAGATCTTTGATAGGGAGGATTCTCTATACTGCCTCTTAGTGGATTGGTTCGTTATGATTAGCGGGTGGATATCACTCCCTCCTACCGCGCCAATGGCGACCGCTACTCGACCATGACCTACGCACGAGCTGGGGCTTCGGGGATCCAGCTCCCCCGCATCTCACTCGGGTTATGGCACAACTTCGGCGATGCCAGCGACCGCCTGGTGCAGCGCGAGATGTTGCGCACCGCGTTCGACAACGGGGTCACGCACTTCGACCTGGCAAACAACTACGGACCGCCCTACGGCGCCGCCGAGGAGAGCTTCGGACGCCACTTCGCGGCCGACTGGCGGCCCTACCGGGACGAGTTGCTGATCTCGTCCAAGGCCGGCTACGACATGTGGCCGGGCCCCTACGGTGACGGCGGGTCACGCAAGTACCTCGTGGCCTCGCTCGATCAGTCGTTGAGGCGCATGGGCCTGGAGTACGTCGACGTGTTCTACTCCCATCGGCGCGATACCAAGACGCCGCTCGAGGAGACCATGGGTGCGCTCGACTCGATCGTGCGCGCCGGCAAGGCCCTGTACGTCGGAATCTCGAACTACAACGCTGCCGACACGGCGCGCGCAGCGGAGATTCTGCGCGGCCTCGGCACAACGCTGACGCTGCACCAGCCCCGTTACTCGATGCTGGACCGTTGGATCGAGCAGCCTGGGGCCAAGGGAAGTGACGACGAGCGGAGCCTGCAAGACGTGCTGGACGAGTCCGGCGTCGGTTCCATCGTGTTCTCGCCGCTTGAACAGGGGCTGCTGACTTCGCGCTACCTCGAAGGTATCCCGGCGGGCTCGCGCGCGGGTCGTGAGGGCAGCCATCTGAGCAGCGACAACCTGACACCCGACCGGCTGGCGAAGGTCTGTGCGCTCGCCCCGATTGCGCAGGGGCGCGGCCAGAGCATCGCCCAGCTCGCTCTTTCCTGGGTGTTGCGTGGCGGGCGCGTGACCTCAGCGATCGTTGGCGCGTCCTCGGCCGAGCAGTTGCTCGGCACGGTCGCGGCCGGCTCCGCACCGGACCTCACCGACGACGAGATCGCCGCTGTCGAAAAAGCCCTCGCCGTCACCGCTTGAGGGTGTGCAGTAGCGACGGGCGATGCCGAGCTGCTGTTGACAACAGTGACAGACGGCCCGTCCGGGGCTCGCACGTGCAGGTCAGCGGCCCGTCGCTGGAGTTTCTCATCCTTCCCAGAGTGCCGACCGCACCGTCGCGCCCCGCGCTCAACGTCCTAGCCCGAGTGGCGTGTGCGCGGGTCAGAGCGTTGGGCTGGCACATCTGCATTGGGTTGCCATCCGGGCGGGGTGATTCGACTGACGCAATGCGCAGGCCAATACTGGTAGCTCTGCGTATCAAGGCCCGTCCTGTGGTGGTTGCCGCACTGCCCGCAGGCAACTCGGACGAGCCGTGTTCTGGCCGAGAATCCAGGACCATCACAGCGAGGGCCATTACTCGCTGGAGTTGGAGGTGCGGGCCCCGAGGTTAGGGACGAAGAGCAGGTCTATGCCGCAGAGGCCGAGCTTGCGGCGGACGGCTTCAACTTCGTCCGGCAGGCGGTGAGTCATGGTCCGACTGCTTGGCGCGGCTCGAGCGCGAGCGTGCGGGTCGGAACCTGGAGGTCTGGATCGACCTCACGGATCAGGTCGTAGCGGTGCGGAGTTGCCATTCGACTCTCTGGTGACTTGGTCCGGCGTGGGACGCGCGGCGGATCAGACATCGGTGACGTGTCGACGAGTCTGGCGGGCAGTTTGGGTGCGTCGGGGCGGTCGTTCTAGGACGTCGTCGGTGGGACGTCAATGGCTGTGCGGGCGATCCCGCGGACCGTCTCGCGGTCAGGACGAGGGACCGGCGGCGAATCACAACCAAGATCCGCGGACAGTCGGACCGCTTCGGGCCACAGGACCTCGACGAGCTCGGCGACGGCGTCGCCGTCGAGGGTCCACGGCACGGACACACCCACGGAGTAGTTGGGTAACTCCGATCCGATCCACACCGGTACCGCTACGGCGGTGACCTGTGGTGGATGGGCAGGGGTGGAAGGTCGGCGACGCACCGCGACACCGACCTCTGCGATACGAGCCAGCTCGTCGAGCCAGCGCTGCGGCGACGAGGCAGGTTCGGCGCGGACGGCTCGGGAGACGTGGCCCGGCCAGTCCTGCCGTGGCCCGAGAGCGACGAGGACTCGACCCGTGGCCAGCGCGAGGGGTAGCTGTCGCGCGGAGCCGGTGGGTTGGACGACAATTTCGGCGGTCCCCGCAGCTGTGGCCACGGCGCAGGCGTGCTGCCCTGCCATCGTCGTCAGGGTCGCGGCGTGACCGGTTGCCGAGGCGATGCGCTCGACCGTCGGCTGCATGAGATCGACGAGAGCGCGTCCCGAGTCGAGATGGGAGGCGAGGAGCAGCACTCCTGGCCCCAATCTGTAGCGACCGTCAGAGCTGGTCACGTAACCCAGCATTGCCAAGCTCTTGAGCAAGTTGTGGACGGTTGACGTCGGCATCCCGTGACGGTCGGCCAGCTGGGAAACACCGACGGTGCCCATCTCGGCCACGGACTCCAGCAGAGCCATGGCGCGCCCGATCGCCTGGACGGGCACGCTGTCGTCGCTCTTGACCATCGACCGACCGTTCTCTAGGCTTCCCACATCACCACAAGGGTATCCCATCATATGGGAAGACGCAAGTCGACGACGACACGAAGGAGCGAGCCTTGAGCAGACAGGCCACCGCTGCCACCCGGCGCAGCACCTTGCCGGCTCGGCTTCGTGAGCAGTGGTTGCTCACCCTGTTCACGCTGCCGGGCCTTGCGCTGCTGCTCGCGTTCCAGTACTACCCCCTTCTCGGCAACGTCATCGCGTTCAAGGACTATCTGCCATTCCTCGGCGTGTGGGACTCCCCCTGGGTAGGGCTGGACAACTTTGCCCCGCTGATCTCGGGCGACCCGCGGTTCATGAACGCCTTGCTGAACACGCTCCTGATCACCCTGGTGCAGACAGTCGTAGCCTTCCCAGTTCCGATCATGCTCGCGTTGGCTCTCAACGCGCTGGTGTCCGAGCGGGTCAAGCGGGTCGTGCAGTCGATCCTGTATCTGCCGCACTTCCTGTCGTGGGTGATCGTCGTCGCGCTGTTCCAGCAGTTCTTGGGTGGGTCAGGGCTAATCAACAACACGCTGCGCGCGAGCGGGCTGGACCCGATCCACATCATCGGGAATCCCGACGTCTTCATCGCTCTGCTGACCGCACAGGTCACCTGGAAGGACGCAGGCTGGGCGATGATCCTGTTCCTCGCTGCGCTCTCTCGGATCGACGCCGAGCTCTACGAGGCCGCGGCAGTCGATGGCGCGAGCCGAGGCCGGCAGCTCTGGCACATCACCTTGCCGGGGCTGCGGGGGATCGTGGTGCTGCTGCTGATCCTCAAACTCGGCGACTCGCTCAGCGTGGGCTTCGAGCAACTGATCCTTCAGCAGGCTGCGGTCGGCCTCGACGCGGCCGAGGTCCTCGACACCTACGTCTACAACAACGGTATCGCGGGCGGCAACTGGGGACAGTCCGCCGCCGTGGGACTCGTGAAGGGGATCGTGGGCGTGGTCCTGGTCCTCTCGGCGAACAAGGTGGCCCATCTCTTCGGCGAGGACGGGGTGTACAAGCGATGATGCAGCTTGAGAGCCCTACGCGACCACTCACCGCGTCGGACCCGTCGCCGCAGTCCCGTCGACGGACAGTCCGCCGCGCGCCTGGCACCGGCAGCTATCGGGAGCGGCAACATCCGCTCATGCGCATCCTCACCGCGCTCGTCATGGCGGCGGCGTGCGCGTTGGTGCTGGTCCCCTTCGCCGGCATCATCTCGACGTCGCTGGCGCCCAGCGACCAGGTCACGCGCAGCGGCGGCATGGTGCTCATCCCCGAGTCGATCAGCCTGGACGCCTACCGCTCGGTGCTCTCGGGAGGCGTGGTCACGCGAGCACTGCTGGTCAGCATCGGCGTCACCGTTGTCGGAACCGCGGTCTCGCTCAGCGTGAGCGCCCTGCTGGCCTATGCCACATCACGGCGCCACATGGTCGGACGCACCGCGGTCGTCACGCTGATCCTCCTCAGCCTTCTGTTCACCCCGGGGATGATCCCGTCCTACCTCGCTGTGAAGGACTTCGGTCTCATCAACAGCTACGCCGCGCTGGTGCTGCCGGTCGCCCTGAGCGCGTTCAACGTCATCGTCATGCGCGCCTTCTTTCTGGGACTCCCCGGCGAAGTGACCGACGCGGCCCGCATCGACGGAGCGAACGAGTGGCAGATCTTCACTCGCATCGCGCTACCCCTGTCGCGCGCCATGCTCGCGGTCGTCGGCCTCTTCTACGCGGTCGGCTACTGGAATGCCTTCTTCACCGCGCTGCTCTACCTCGACGACGCCGCCCGGTGGCCGCTGCAGCTCGTGCTGCGCACCTACGTCGTCAACGAGAACCCGTTGGGCGCCGCCGACCTGGGGATCGACCGGCTTCCCGCCCAGCCGTCGTTGCAGATGGCGATCCTCGTGACCTCCGTCGTCCCGATCCTGTGCATCTATCCGTTCCTGCAGCGGCACTTCGCCACCGGTGTGCTCACCGGGGCCGTCAAGGGCTGAACCACCCGTCGCATCCACTGAAAGAGATCACCATGAAGAGCACCTCGTCGCGATCCGTGCTGTCCCGTCGTCATCTGCTCGGCCTCGGTCTGACGACCGCGGTCGCCTCCGGGGCCTTGGCCGCCTGCACGTCCTCGGGCACCAGCGGCACCGGCGGCCCAGCCTCCGCCGTCGACACCGACATCCTGCCGACCTACCGGTCGTTCGACGAGGTCGTGCCCGATCTGGCACCACAGCCTGGTCTCACCTCGAGCGGGTTCTTCCGTTACCCCGATCCGGTGGCCTTCTCCGACAGCGCTCCCGGTGACGGGCGTCCCATCAATGCGATGGTGCAGACCTTCCTCGCGATCCCGCCGGCGCTGCCACAGAACGCGTACTGGCAGGAGATGAACCGGCGCCTCGGATCCGATCTGTCGCTCTCGATCACACCGGCCGGTGAGTACGCCGCGAAGTTCGCGACCGCGGTAGCCGGGGGAACGCTGCCCGACATGTTCCACGTGGGGCCGACACCGTCCCTGCCCGCCTTCATGGAGGCCCGCGCCACCGACCTGACAGACCATCTGTCCGGCGACGCCATCCTGAACTATCCCGGGCTGGCCAACCTGGAGACCGACTGCTGGAAGCAGTGCGTCATCAACGGCAGGATCATGGGCATCCCCATCGCACGCGGCATCATCGGCGTGCCCGTCCTCTACGCCCGCTCGGACGTGCTCCGGGAGCGTGGCATCGACGAGGACCCCGCGAGCTTCGCCGACCTGCTCGAGCTGTGTCGAGAGCTCACCGCTCCGCAGGCCAACACCTGGGCACTGACAGGAGTGCCGATGGCGTACCTGCGCGGCATGCTCGACCTGCCGGAGCGATGGGCGCTCGAGGATGGTTCCTTCGTCTCCACCCTCACCGACGAACGCCATCTCCAGGCGCTGGAGGCAGGCCGCGCGCTGGAAGCCGCTGGAACGGTCAACCCCGACTCCGCCGTGGCGCCGCTCTCGCAGAAGAAGCAGTGGCTGGCGGCGCAGACGTGCGCCCTGCACGCCGACTCCTTCGTCTCCTGGTTCGGCCTCTATCAGCAGAATGCGGGTCTGGACGGTTTCGAGATCCACGCGCTGAGTGTGCCGGGTTACGACGGCGGTCAAGGCAGCCAGGTGCAGCCGATCCCCAACGTCGGCATCTCCGCCATCAACATCGATGCCGCTGACCGGGTCGAGTCGCTGCTGGCCGTGGCGAGCTGGTTCGCCGCTCCGTTCGGGACCGAGGAGTACTTGTTCCAGAAATACGGCATCGAGGGGACGCACTTCACCTGGGACGACGGCGACCCCGTGGTCGATCCCGACACGGCGAACCAGGTCGAGCTGGGCACCCGGTACATCGCCGACGCCACACGAGTGCTGTACGCCCCCGGCCGGTCCGAGGTGGTCGAGCAAGCCTATGACTACCAGAGCCGCAGCAACACCAAGGTCATCAAGGACCCGACGCTCGGGCTGTACAGCGAGACTGCCAGCCGGCACTACGACTCCCTCAACGGGGCGCTGCTCTCGCTCGAGCTCGACATCCTCGCAGGACGCGAGCCGGTCACGGCCTGGACTGCCGGTGTCGAGGAATTCATGGCGGGTGGTGGCACCGAGATCATCGACGAGTACCGCCGCGCGCACGCCGAGGCGGGCTGAGGCCGCGTGGAGGACCTCACGGTCGACGTGTGCGTGGTCGGCGCCGGCACCGGCGGTGTGATGGCGGCGATCGCCGCGGCCGAGAGCGGAGTCCGCGTCATCGTCCTGGAACGCGATACCCGCGTGGGTGGCGTCGGTGTCCGCGCCGGCATCCACCGCTACTACATGGGGACCAAGGGGGGAATCCAGGACGAGGTGGACCGAGCTGCTCGCGAACGGGCGCGTCGACTCGGCCGCCGTGCGCGAGGCTTCCATCCGGACGCTCTCTGGCTCTCGCTGCAGGAGCGGCTCACCCGACTCGAGGTGCCGATCGTCTACGGAGCGGTGGTGGCCGAAGTCCTCTGCGAGGGGCGCCAGGTGGTCGGAGTCGTGGCGGAGACCGAGGAGAACGCGGTGACGGTGCGGGCCGCGGTCGTGGTCGACGCGACGGGCGACGGCGATGTCGCGGCGCTCGCAGGGTGTCGATTCACGTTGGGCCGGGACTGGGACGGCGCTCAGCACACGTTCTCCCTCGTGCCCCGCGTCGTCGACGATGACGGACTGCTCTTCTACCGCAACTTCGACGTCGGCTGGGTGGACACGACCGACCCACGGGACGTCTCCCGGGCGTACCGTGACGGACGCTCGCTCTGGTGGCGCGACGGAGCAACCCCACGCACGGAGCATTACATCGGCGCCGCCAGCCAGCTGGGAGTGCGCGAGGGCCGCCTCATCGAGGGTGAGCACCGACTCTCGCTCGAGGAGCTGATTGAGGACCCCCCGTTCGCGGACACCGTGACGCGGTGCCAGTCACACATCGACACCCACGCCTACGACTACGCGAATGAGAGCGACCTTCTGCAGGTCTGGTTGGGTGTCTTCGGGCTCCGAGACGTCCGGTTCATCAGCAGGGTCCCGTACCGGAGCCTGGTGCCCCGAGATGTCGACGGTTTGCTGATCGGCTGCAGGGCGCTGTCGGTGACGCGCGACGCCGGGATCGCTCTTCGCATGCAACGCGATATCCACAAGATCGGGGAGGCGGCGGGCACGGCCGCCGCGCTGTGCGTGCGGGCTGAGTGCTCACCACGGCAGCTCGACGTCACGCTGCTGCAGCAGGACCTGATTCGTCGGGGTGTCCTGAGCCAAGCGGATCTGGACGCACCCAGCCGCGTCGGGATCGACCCACCCGGCCAGGCCGACGCCCCGGACATCGTGACGACCGAGCTCATCGCAGCACTTGGTGGCTCCGGACGCGGTCGCGCGATGTGGTGGCTGCACCGACGGGGACCGCAGGTGCTCGGACCACTCAGGATCGCTGCGGCATCGACGCGAGCAGCCCGGGCCGACGATGTCGCGCTCGTCCGCGGGCTGCTCGGCGACCGCGACGCGGTGCCGGCACTGGTCGACATGGTCACGCGACGCGTGGGCGCGACGCTGGAAGGTGGCCAGGTCGACCGCGCGGAACCGACCTGGGTGGCTGCCCTGATCGTCCTTCGCCTGATGCGCCACCCGGCCGCCGCCCGCGATGCCGTCACGGCGATCGTCGCCGAGCAGGCGAGCTCTGACCTGCTCCACCTCCTCCGCTACCTCGGTGATGTCGCGGACCAGCTGCCGCCGGACGTCCGCTCCGCGGCGGTCGTGGCCGTGTCGGACCTGGTACGACGCCCCGCTCTGGGAGAGGACTTCATCGCGCAGGGGTCGGGCACCCCACCCGTGCGTGCGCCCAGCACCTCCCACCGATGGGGCCTTGAACTGCTCAGCGCCTACGTGCTCGAGCGCCTCGGTCACGAGCAGAGCGCCGTGTGGCACTCGTACGAGCATCACGACCGTGCCGTGGCTCGCACGTATGCGACCCGCCTGCGCGCCCGGCTGAAGGATGTCGCTGCATGAGCCAGGACCCCAGCGACCCGGTCGTCGTTGTCGGAGGCGGTCTCGCGGGCGTCTCGGCGGCGTGGACGCTCGCCCGTCACGGCCAGCGAGTGACCGTGCTCGAGCCGAGCGGCGCCCTGGGCCGCGAGATCACCAGGTCGCGACTGGTCCGGTGGTCGCCGGAAGAGACACCCGTCGAGTTCTGCGGTGAGCTCGCCGACCGGCTCAAACGCTTCGACGCCGTCGAGGGTGGTGTTCTCGATCCGGTCGCGACGGCCCACGTGCTCGACCGCATGCTCGCAGATGCGCATGTCGAGGTGCTTTTGCACGCCTGGGTCACAGGTCTGGATCTCGCGGAACCTGAGCGACCCAGGGTGCAGTTGGCGACCCGTGGGGGCCGGGAGGAGATCCGGTCGCACGCGGTGATCGACGCCTCGCGCGGTGGCCGTGCCGCCAGGGCGGCAGGGCGGCGGTGGGGGAGTCGCGGGGCGACGATGCGACTGGATCTTTTGTGGTCGTCACCAGCCGGCGCCGTGAGCCAAGGGCAGATGCATGTCGAGGTGTCCGGACGGCCCGTGCGTGTGAGCTGGTACCCGAGTCACTGGCAGGACGAGGTCTTGGTGTCGGCTGTCGCCTCTGTCGACCTCGCCGAGCTCGACGTCGTCGCGACGGTGGCAGATGCGCTCGTACGACCGTCGAGTCCTCTGGCCGGTGGTGGGTTGCTCGCGCTGGCGGATGAGCCCCTGCACTCGGTGCGTCTCCAAAAAAGCTCGCTCCAACCAGCGCTCACTGTCCACGGCTGCTGGGATCGGGTGGTCGATCTGCCGATCGACGACGATCACGCATGGCTGACGGCCGCTGCGCTCGACGGCTTCTCTGCCGCCTCGCGTGTCCTCGGGCAATGGCCTCGACCGCCGCACCCGGTATGACTGCGACACAGACCCTTCGCGGCGAGCGGGCTTCGTCGTCTACTCGTCTTCTCCGCCTCCTTGACCAACTCTCGGTGTTCCGCATCGGCAGTGAGGCACTACGACGACCGCCACGTCGGCGTCGACTTGCCCAGCGAGAAGAGGAGTAGACGGAGCTACTGGTGATTCGTGCCGTTCGGGCGGGACCTGCTGGCATCGTCCCGACAAGTTGATGCTGCACGGCACCCGGTGTTGTGCGGGTACCGCCTGCTGACATGCCCCGCGAACCCCCAGGACGGCGGGGATGACGCGCGGCTACTACGACGATGGGTGGTCGGTCAAGCCTCAGGGGCGGGCTCAAGAGGTCCTCGCTCAGAAGAGCTGGCCGGTCCTTCACTCGTCAAATTGTCATGATCACGCGAATCGGCCTTGTGCCAGAGATGTCCCCTAGGCGGCCGTCGTAGATCAGGCCGATCAGCGAAGCTATCCAGGTTCTCGGGGATCGTGGCGTAGCGGACCGGGTCGCCCCGGTCCAGCGCCACCCGCTGCACGTTTCCAGCGGGCTCTCGATCAGGGTGCAACAGGCCCAGGAGCGCTGGCGCGCCTGATGGCCGTCGGCGAGCAGCCGGGTGCGCACCGGCGAGCGACAGCGACACTGAACTTGGTGGCCCATTCCCAAAGCGGGGAGTGCGTGCCTCGCGGACTGCGGGATCGATCATCTCAGGGGGTCTTGTCGGCTGCCACCTAAGCAAGCCAGCGATCGGAGCGTGCCGCGGTAGTGCCGTGGCCCGTCAGACCGAGCCTGTGCAATTCATCGAAAGTTGTCACGGAAGTGACACGACGCTCACACGCTGGGTATTTGCGGTGGTCAGCGTTTTATGGAGGAGATTCCCACCGTCTCCGCTGGAATGGCCGGATGGGTCAAGCACGTAGGGCAACCACCTTGACGCCGTCATCCGAAGTCGGCGTGGCGGCAACAGAGAGTGTCGTCGACACATCCGTCGCTCTTGACACCTCACATGGCCTGATTCAGGCTGGGCGGGCGACGGCAGCGAAGGGGCTGATCGATCCGGACGAGCACCCCGATCTCTGCGAGGAAGGGGTCAGGATGTCGACGACGAAGCTGGACCATCACCGCTGGACGGTGAGCAGGGCGTTCATGCTGGTGGTCTGTCTCCTCGCCGGCATGATGGTCACGAGCGCGGCCGCCACCGCGACAGGGCCACCGCCCTCGGGTTGCCTGGACCTGACGGGCGACACCGGCTCCACCACGCCGGTGGACGACCCGGTGCACGACCCCGCCATCGTCAAGGACCCGTCCGAGCAGACCTACTACGTCGCCTCGACGGGGATCCAGCAGACGCCTGACGATCCTGGCGGCATCTTCCTGCGACGCTCCGTGGGTTCCCTCGAGGGACCGTGGGAGTCGTTGGGCGCGTTGCCGGTGCCGGAGTGGACTCTCGCGTATGGGCACAACCACCTGTGGGCGCCGGACGTCGTCCGCGTCGGCGACACGTTCTGGCTGTACTACGGGGTCTCCCAGCTCGGGACGCAGAACTCGGCGATCGGTGTGATGTCGACGACGACACCTGGCGATCTCGACAGCTGGCAGGACCACGGGCCGGTGTTCATGTCGCAGCCCGGCGATCCCTACAACGCGATCGACCCGTACGTGTTCAAGGATCGGGGCACCTGGTACCTCGCCTTCGGGTCGTGGTGGGAGGGCATCCACCTCTTCGAGCTGGAGGACATGACGTCGGTGTCCGGTGAGCCGGTGCAGCTGGCGGAGGTGACCGGAGCGCCGTCGCTGGAGGCGCCCACCATCATCTACCGGCAGGGCTACTACTACCTGTTCACCTCACGCGGCTTCATCGTCAGCGACAGCTACCACGTCCAGGTCGGTCGCTCCCGCGATCTCACCGGGCCGTACGTCGACCGCGACGGCGTGCCGCTGCTCGAGGGTGGCGGAACCGTCGTGCTCGCGCCCGAAGGTGGGGCCGGCGGCCAGGACATCCTCGAGGACCGCGGCCGCTACTACATGGTCAACCACTACTACGAGTGGGATCCGCTGCAGATCCGCATGCAGATCTGCGAGCTGCAGTGGGACGACCGTTGGCCGGGTGTCCCCGAAAACTGATCACGCTCGTGCCACTCTCTGGCGTCATCGGAGCAGCGGCGTGAGCAGCTCGGTGGTCGCACGCTCGGTGGCCGCAGGCGTGAGGTCGCCGTCGACGCGCAGGATGCGCCAGGTGGTCGCATCGCAGACGGCGACGATCTGAGCAAGGCGTCGCCCGCGCGTCGCGTCGTCCAGCCCGACGGCGAGATGTTCGGCGAACGCGCGTCGGCACCAGTCGACGTGGTAGGCGCGTCCTCGAGCCGCCAGCTCCGGCAGCCCGGCCACGAGGGGTGCTTCGGAGTAGGTCTTGAGGATCAGCAGGCCGTAGATCTCGTAGTGGTCGACCAGCGCGCGGATGGTCTGCTCCGGGCTTGCGCCGATGGCGGCCTCACGCCGCGTGGCGATGCGTCCCAGCTCCCGCTCGACCGTGGCCGTCATCAGCATCGGCTTGCCCCCGAACCTGCGGATGACGGTCTGGGCCGTCACCCCGGCGTCCGCGGCGACGTCCTCCAGCCTCACGCGCTCGTACGGCGTGGTTCGCAGACGCTCGAGCATCGCATCGACGATGCGCTCGGCCGTCAGCTCCGCGGCTTCCGCCCGGGCGGACATCCGGTACTTGCGCGCTTTCATGTTAATCACGCTAACATGAAAGTATGGACACCTTCACTGAACGTGCCGAGCGGGTCGAGACCCGACTCGGCTCCCTCGCCGTCCGCCTCGTCGGCACCGGTGAGCCGACCGTGCTGTGGTCATCGATGTTCGTCGACAGCCACACGTGGGACCGCGTGCTGCCGCTGCTGGTGGCCGGCGCCCCAGGCCGTCGATTCGTGCTCGTCGACCCGCCCGGGCTCGGCCTGAGCGCCCCGCTGACACGGCGCAGCAGCATCGCGGCGGCTGCGGACGCCGCCCGCGACGCCCTCGAGGCCTTCGGCATCACCACCCCCGTCGACTGGGTCGGCAACGCCTTCGGCGGTCACGTGGGCTACGAGCTCGCGACCGATCCGTCGGTGGTACGGAGCTTCGTGGCGATCAGCGCGCCGACCGAGCCGGTGCCACCAGCCCTCCGCCGCCAGATAGCCCTGCTGCACCCGCTGCTGCGTCTGGCGGGTCCCGTGGGTCCTGTGCGCGACGCCGTCGTGTCGGCGATGCTGACCGATGCCTCGGCGGCCGACCCCGCCATCCGCGACGTCGTCATCTCCAGCCTCGGTCGGCCGACACGTCAGAGCATGAGCCACGCCCTGCGTTCGTTCATCATCGACCGCAGCGATGTCACCGATCGTCTGCCGGAGATCCGCGTGCCCAGCCTGTTCATCGCCTCGGACGACCGGGGTGACTGGAGCCCGGAAGACGCTCAGCGAGCAGCTGCGCTGGCACCGCACGCCGAGTCGCTCACGATCACGGCCGCGCGCACGCTGATCCCTCTCGAACAACCCGCCGCGGTGGCTGACGCGCTGCTGACGTTCTGGGACAAGAACGCCGCCCCGGGGCCGCGCGGCGAGTAGGTGTCGTGCCGCGCCGGCCGCGCGCCGGTCGCCAGGCGCGGGCGCGTGGGGTCGGCCAGGCTGATCCGCGGCCTGGATACAGTACGCGCATCGACGGTGATGAGCGCCGGCGGTCGGGTCGCGGTCCACGCTGACGGCCCGGTTCGGGGGGAAGGTCGTGGGGATGAAACGCAACGGAGCGGTCGCTACCAGGGCGAGGTCGGGCGATGGCCGACCTCGCGGGCCGTTTCCGTCCTGGCGACGGCGTGCGAGCGCGCTGCTCTCGGCGCTCGGCCTCAGCGGCCTCTGCTTCCTCGCCGTGATGCCGGCCGCGTCCGCGAGCCCCGACGACGGCCTCTCGGAGACCACGCTCGCTCGGTACGACGTCGACGGCGACGGACCCGTCGAGGTCACGGTGACCACCACCCTGGTCAACAACAAGCCCGACAGCGGCAACTACTACTACTTCTGGGACTCCTACGGCGTCCCCGTGCCCGAGGGCGCCGAGGACGTCGTCGCCACCAGCCGAGGGGCCACGCTGCCGGTCTCGCTCGAGCGAGGTGAGGACCCGTCGGTCTCGCTCGCCGTCGCGAGCTTCAGCGCTCTCATGTACGGCCAGGAGCGGGAGATCGTCTGGACGTACACGATCCCGGGCGATCCGATCCGTTCGGAGAGCTACACCCGTGTGGGACCCGGTTACGCGACGTTCACCGCCGTCGGCTCCGGGGACACCGGCCAGGTCACGATCGAGATCGTCACACCGACCACGATGACGTTCGACTCCACCTGGGACGGCTTCACCTCGTCCGACGACGGCGACCTCCGCACCCACCGCTCGACGGAGAGTCAGGACGAGTACGGAACGTTCGCCTACGTCTCGGTCCGCGACCCCGAGCAGGCGGACACGAGCGACGTGACCGTGGGCGAGACCACCCTGACCCTCAGCAGCTTCCCGGGCGATGCCGAGTGGAGCGAGTTCGTCACCGAGCAGGTGACGGCGGGTCTGCCCCTGCTCGAGGAGACCATCGGTATCTCCTGGCCGGGGGGCGTCGACACGATACGTGAGGACGTCTCCCCGGAGGTCCTCGGCTACGCATGGTTCGACCCCGGCCGGGGCCAGATCGTGGTCCCGGAGGACCTCGACGCGGCCCTGCTCATGCACGAGCTCAGTCACGCATGGCTGAACAGCATCGCCTTCGAGGGCCGGTGGCTGTACGAGGGTCTGAGCGAGTTCGTCGGGCAACGCGTCGCGGCGCAGACCGCTGGAGACCAGTCGCCCGACGGCGCCCCGGATCGCGACGATCCCGACGCCGTCGCCCTGACCGCGTGGGACGAGGTCGAGCTCACCGATGGCGTGGACGACGCCGAGCTCTACGCCTACGCCGCGTCCTACACGGCGATGGTCGCGCTCCTGGGCGAGCTCGATGACGAGGCCGTGACCGACGTGATCTCGGCAGCCTACGAGGGCGAGAGCGCCTACGCCGGGCCCGATGGTGACGACGTCGAGCCCGGACGCACGGACTGGCAGCGGTTCCTGGACCTGGTCGAGGGTGCCGGTGTGACGGTCGCCGACGACGTCTACCGCACCTGGGTGCTCGATCCCGACCAGCAGGAGCTGCTCGACGCGCGGTCGCCGGCACGCGAGACGTACGCGGCGATCGATGAGGCCGACGGCGGCTGGCTTCCGCCGCTGGGCCTGCGAACGGCGATGACCGACTGGACCTTCGAGGACGCCACGACGATCAGCGCCGCGCTGGGACTCGAGGGCACGACGCCGGCCGCCGACGCGCTCGCGAGCACCGCCGGCGCCGTGCAGACGGCAGCGGAGCAGGCCGGGCTGCCCGAGCCGGCCAGTGTGCGCCAGAGCTACGAGGAGGCCGACTCCGCCGACGACTACGCCGCGCTGGAGCTGCTCCTGCCGCAGGCGGTCGGGGTGGTGGGCGACGTGGGCCAGGCGTCGGAGGCTGCGGCGGAGGACGGCAACCCGTTGGGCGAGCTCGGACAGCTCCTGCTGTCAGTCGACGACTCGGCGGCCGACTCGCGGGAGTTGCTCGCCGACGGTGATCTCGACGCGGCGGATGCAGCCTCCGAGACCACCATCGACCGGGCCGCCATCGCTCCCTGGCTGGGCGGTGGTGTCGTCGTCGTGCTTCTGGCCGCCGTCGCCGGGGCGGCGCTGCTGATCATCCGTGCTCGACGGCGGTCCGTCCCCGCCGTAGCCGGCGGTGCCTGGGCCGCCCCGCCGGTGGGGTGGGGTACGAGTGGCGAGGCCTGGCCCGCTCAGGCTCCAGGCACCGCGGGTCTTGGCCTGCCCACGACGTCGGGTGCGGGTCCGATGATCCAGCACCCAGGCGGCGGAACGTTCCCGGTCGGGGCGCCACCCGCTGCCGCGTGGCCGCCGGGATGGCCCACGCCGCCGGGAGCCGCGACCGTACCTCTCACGACGCCCGACGGCGTGGCTGACCCGCAGGGAGGCCACGTGGTGCCGTCCGCCTGGACGGGCAGACCGGACGGGTCGGAGACCGCGTCCTGAGCACGCGCCTGGCGACGCGGACTCGTCGTCCGTCAGGACTCAGCTCACAGGGGCGGCTGGGCGCACGGCTCCACGGCCCGGGCTGGTCGCCGCAGTCGCCGACGGCGCGGTGCTGGGCCAGGTCCAGGCGTACCGCAGGATGACGGCGAGAAGGATCAGCTCCAGCACGATGCCGAGGCCGTAGAAGAACAGCCAGGACTCGCCCACCAGGTTGAAGACCGTGACGGGGACGAAGAGCGACGCCACGACGAGGTTCGCGAGGCGATTCATCCGGGCTGGCAACGTCATCGACAGCACGACCATGAAGCTCGGAACCGCCATGAGGGCCAGCGCCGAGGTCGAGAACGTCTGGGAGAGGTCGAACTCGAAGACCCTGCCGTCGAGGATCTCCTGGACGACCCCCGGCGTGAAGAAGTTGAGGATGTCCACGTAGGCGTAGAGGAACATGAGGCTGGTCCACGCTGCGGCGAGCTTGGCTCTCACCGGTATCGGCTGCTCGTCGAGCATGGTGGTGGGCTGACGGGTTCTCATGAGGGCCTCCGTTGTCGTGGTGTGCGGATCGGTCGGTTCACGATGGCCGAGCGAGACGGCGGGCACACCCGCCCGGAGGCCAGAGCTCTCCCGCCGATGGCATGAGCTCGGTCTCGTTCTTTCGGCCGGTACGCCGAGGCCGTCCGATGCCTAGGCTGCAGCCGTGGCCACCGGCGCGCGTTCCCTCTGGCAGGAGCCGCGAGCGGCTGACGCCCCGCCCGTCGGTCGTCTCGACTGGCTGATGGTGGGCGCGTTCGGGGCAGCCGTCGCGGTCGAGGCCATCGTCCGCCCGGACCTGACGTGGCGACCTCTCGTCGTCGGGCTGGCCCTGATCCTGATACCCGCCCTGCTGTGGCGGCGTCGTCAGCCACTGACGGCCGCTCTGCTCGGGTTCGGCGTGGCCGGGCTGCTCTCGGTCCTTCAGCTGACTGCGCACACCGATGACCTGGGCCTCAGCTCCACGATCGCCGTCGCGATCCTGCTCTACTCCCTGGTGCGGTGGGGCTCGGGACGCGACATCGTGCTGGGGACGGCGTTCGTGACCGCTGTCGTCGCGCTGGGGATGGTCGTCTCCGCCACCGGGTGGGGCGACGTCGTCGGCGGGAGTGCCTTCCTGCTGATGTTCATCGCCCTGGCGGCGGTGTTCCGCTACCGCGCGGACCTCGGGCGTCGCCAGCATCTCGAGATCCGCAACCAGGAGCGGTTGGCACTGGCTCGGGAGCTGCACGACATCGTGGCCCATCACGTCTCAGCCATCGCGGTGCAGGCGCAGGCCGGTGGCGCGGTGGCCGGCACGCAGCCCGAGAAGGCGGCCGAGGTCCTGGCTGCGATCGAGTCCGAGGCGTCGCGAACCCTTGCGGAGATGAGGTCGATGGTGCGGGTGCTGCGCGAGGCGGACGTCGACTACGCACCGCAGCTGGGCGTCGCGGACCTGCCCGCTCTGGCGCGCTCCGACGCGACGCCGACCGTCGAGGTGTCGCTGGCCGGTTCGTTGGCCCGGCTGCCGCGACACCTGGACGCCGCGGTGTACCGGCTCGCGCAGGAAGCCCTGACCAACGCCGTCCGGCACGCCCGGGGCGCGACACACATCGGCATCGAGGTGCGCCGGGAGGGCGACGCCGTCAGGCTGCGCGTCGCCGACGACGGACGGGGCGAGCCGGGGTGGGGCCCGAAGCCTGGGTTCGGCCTGCTCGGGATGGCCGAACGCGCCCAGCTCCTGGGTGGATCGCTCTCGGCGGGGCCGGGGGCCGAGGGCGGCTGGCTGCTCGAGGTCGTGCTGCCGGTGAAGGCATCAGCATGAGCATTCGTGTGGTCGTGGCAGACGACCAGGACCTGGTCCGGACCGGGTTGGCGATGATCCTCGGCGCACAACCTGACCTCGAGGTCGTGGGGGAGGCCGCAGACGGATCAGCAGCCCTCGAGCTGGCGACCCGGCTGCGTCCCGATGTCCTCCTCGTGGACATCCGGATGCCCGGGATCGACGGCATCGAGGTGACGAGGCGCTTGGCCGGACCAGACGTGGCGGACCCGATGGCCGTCGTCGTGATCACGACGTTCGACCTCGATGAGTACGTCCTCGGCGCGCTGCGCGCCGGTGCCCGCGGCTTCCTGCTCAAGGACGCCGGGCCGCAGCTTCTCGTGCAGGCCATCCACGCGGCGGCCAACGGTGACGCACTGATCGCCCCCAACGTCACCCGCAGGCTGTTGGCGACCTTCGCCGAGCAGGCGCCGGTGGTGCCGATCCAGCCCATCGAGCCGCTCACGCAGCGCGAGGAGCAGGTGCTCGCGCTGGTGGCGCGCGGCCGGACCAACGCCGAGATCGGCGCCGAGCTCTTCGTCGGCCTGAGCACGGTCAAGTCGCACGTCGCGTCGTTGATGACCAAGCTCGGCGCCCGCAACCGCGTCGAGATCGCGATGTGGGCATTCGACACCAGGCGCGTGCGAGCCGATTAAGTCCCGATGTCCCGGGAGGATGTCGGCCTGGACGCGGAGAGTGATCGGGCCACCTAGATGGCAGCACCGTCGATCGGTCACGCCAGCGACGTAGCCGCCCCCGTCGCTATGACCCGAAGCGGGTGACGAGCCGGTCCAGCGCGGCGTCGACGTCGGGGTCGACCACGCGGCGGCGCTCGTCGGCGTCGTACCAGTCGAGGACCTCGGCGGCGCCCTGCCAGTACCGGGTGGTGGCGGTGAACTCGGGCACCAGCGCCTTGACCTTGCTGTTGTCGAAGACCACCGAGTGCACCTTGTCGCCGACGAGCCCGTCGAGCTCGTTCGGCAGCTCGGACCCGATGGCCCGGCCCGTGATCGGCACGAGCTGAGGCTCGTCCGCGCCCGCGGCTCGGGCCAGGATTCGGGTGATCTGGGCCCAGGTGAGCACCTCGTCGGAGGTGATGTGGAAGGTGTCGCCGACGGCGCGGCGGTCGCCGAGGAGGCCGACGAACGCGATGGCGAAGTCGCGCGTGTAGGTCAGCGTCCATAGCGAGGTGCCGTCGCCGATCACCGGCACCGGCACTCCGCGGCGCATGCGGTCGATCGCCGTCCAGCCTCCGGGGATCGGGATGCTGCGCTCGTCGTAGGTGTGGCTGGGGCGCACGATCGTGGCCGGGAAGTCGCGCTCGCGCCAGGCCCGCACCAGCACCTCCTCGCTGGCGATCTTGTTCCGCGAGTACTGCCAGAACGGGTTCTTCAGCGGTGTCGACTCGGTGATCGGCAGCTGCTCGACCGGCTTGGCGTACGCCGACGCCGAGGAGATGTAGACGTACTGGCCGACCACGCCGTCGAAGATCTCGACGTCGGCCGCCGCCTGCTCGGGCGAGAACGAGCGGAAGTTCACCACGACGTCCCACTCCTGCCCGGCGACGGCGGACCGGATCGAGTCCGGGTCACCGGCATCGCCGACCAGCGACCGGGCGCCCTCGATCGGTGGCCGGGCGTCCGGTGCGTCCGACGACGCCGAGACCCCCCGGTTGAGAAGGGTGAGGTCGTGCCCCCGCTCGATCGCCAGGCGGCTCGACGCCGCGCTGATCGTGCCATTGCCACCGATGAACAGGACCCGCAACGCTGCCATGGCGGCCACCCTAGCCAACGCGATATCAACCGTCGGAACGGTTCAGCATGCAGGCCGACGACCGACTCTCTAGGCTCATGGCTGCTGACAGTGCTGCAGCATCCCTCGAGGACGGAGACCCACCGATGACGTCGCCTCCGGATCTGGCGGACCTCGACCTGGAGCGGGTCGAGAACGAGCTGTACACCCAGGGCATCAGCGGCATGCCGGGGGCATTCCCCACCGAACTGATCGAGCGCCTGCACGCTGAGTGCATGCGGCTGTACGAGGAGGCCAGCACGTACCAGGGCGGCCGCGTCCGGCGCGGCCCGCAGCGGTGGTACTACGCCGTCCACCCCGAGGCGCTGTCGATGGTGGTGGACGTGCTGTCGCACCCGTGGCTGGTGCAGACGTGCGAGCGGGTCCTGGGACCGGACTACCGGATCCGCGAGGTGGCCTTCGACGTCTCCTTCCCAGGGTCGAAGCACCAGCCCTGGCACCGGGACTTCCGCCGTCCGGTCGGCATGACCACCGGGCCGGACGGGAAGCCGCGGATCACCGCCGTCGCGTTCAACCTGCCGACCGTCGACGTCGAGCCCGAGCTCGGGCCGCTCGAGGTGGTGCACGGCACGCAGTGGGACGAGATCCCCACCGACGACGGCATGTTCCCGGCCAAGGGGGCGGGCCAGCAGCAGTACGAGGACGACCCGCGCCGGGCTCTGAAGCGCCCGCGCCGCGGGGACATGTCGGCCCGCACACCCCTCATGCTGCACCGCGGGACGCCGAACATCTCCGCCGATCAGGAACGACCCGTCATGGTGATCACGGTCTACGCGGCCGACGCCGAGGAGGTGCTCGCGGGGCACACCGTGCTGACGGTGACGCAGGACTTCTACGACAGCCTGCCGCCGGTGGTCCGTGACCACCTCGACTGCGAGGTCGTCGCCGCCCTCGAACCCATCGTCAACACGCACGACATCGAGGGCCTCAACATGGGCGGGGACGACGACGAGGTCGAGGGCCCCGCGGTCGCCGGCCGGGTCGACCCCGCGGTCTGAGGTACCTCACGCACGGCCGGCGCCGGGGACGACTCAGAGGTGCGACCCGGAGCGCAGCAGGCCGGCCGGTCAGGGAAGGTGGAGCTCCCGCAGCTCGCGGCGGGAGGTGATGCCGAGCTTGCGGTAGATGTTGCGCAGGTGTGCCTCGATGGTGCGGGGGCTGAGGAACAGCTGGGCGCCGACCTCGCGGGAGGTCGCCCCGGTGGCGACGAGCCGTGCGACGTGCAGCTCCTGGGTGGTGAGGTCGTCGCTCGGCTGGGCGGTCCGCGCTCGTGGGTGCTCACCCGTGGCGCGGAGCTCACCGGCGGCGCGCTCGGCGAACGCCTCGGCGCCCATGTCGCTGAGGAGCCGGTGAGCGGTGCGGAGCTCCTCGCGGGCGTCTCGACGGCGGCCCTCGCGGCGCAGCCACTCGCCGTAGACCAGGTGCGTGCGGGCGAGATGGCCGGCCATCCGGGAGCTCCCGAGCCGCTCGATGGCCTCGCGGTAACCCTCCTCGGCAGCGGCTCCCGTGCTGGTCAGCGCGCGAGCGCCTGCCGCGAGCCCGAGCGCCCACTGGGTGCCGCTGGCGTGGGCACGCGCGCTGAGCTCCTCGAGCGCGGCAGCGGCGCGCTCGTGCTCACCGGCACGGACGCCGGCCTCGATGAGCTCGGGCAGACCTGCGCTGCTGAGCGACAGCTCATGGGACTGGCACGCCCGCGCGGCAGCCTCGAGCGCGGCCGAGTAGTTCCCCAGCCCGTTGTGAAGGACTGCCATCGCGTACTGGGCCAAGGAGGCCTCGGTGCCCTCGTCGGGGTGAGCGACGTCGCGTGCGGTGAGGGCGGTGAGTGCCGTGGTCTCGGCCCGGTCGCCACGCCAGGCGCTCAGGATGACGTGAGCGTGCCGCAGCTGCACGCCACCGATGGCTCCGGTGATCGCCGTCGCCTCGGCGGCGAGCTCGGCGGCGCGGGCGAGCTCGCCCTCGAGCACCGATGTGATCGACAGGAAGCTCAACGCGGCGGGCAGTGCCGCCAGCGCACCGGCCGCGCGAGCCAGCCGGACATTGCGGCTGGCCAGGGTGTCGAGCAGCTCGTCGTCGAGGATCGCCACCGCGTTGCGGGCGGCCAGCCACAACCAGCGATCGTTCTGGGGGTCCAGCTCGGAGCCTCTGCGACCACGACGGCTGTCGCGAAACGCCTCCAGGGCGCGTCGCAGCTCGGAGGCGCCCGCCGCGCATCCGCTCGTCAAGGTCGTCGTGAGGCCGTCGAGCAGCAGGTCCACCGGGCGTACCGGTACCCCAGGTGGGGGAGCGTCCAGTGCTGCGTGGGCGATTCGCACCGCTTCGCCGCCGCCGTTGATGACGGCCGCGTCCAGCGCGTCCAGGTACGTCTCGCGTGCCAGCGCCGGGTCCAGCGGCGAGAGTGTCCTCGCCGCGTCCAGCAGCATCCCCGGCACGCCGGCGCCGCGCGTCAGGTGGAACGCGATCTGGGCGCGCAGCAGCTCGAGCCGGGCGCACTGCAGCACATCGAGCGGACCGGACGCAGCGACGGCCGCCAGCTCCCGGGCGGCCTCGGAGGCACCGGCGTCGTGCTTGGCGTGCGCCGCCTCGAGCGCCCGCACCGCACGGGTGGCTGGATCGGGCGTCAGCTCGACGGCGTGCTGCAGGAACGCGGCAGCGGCGGCCACACCGCCGCGCGCCCGCGCCCTGCCGGCGGAGCGGACCAGCTCCGCGGCGGCCTCCTCGTCGGTGCCCAGCACCGCCTGCGCGCGGTGCCAGGCACGCCGATCGGGATCAGTCTGCGGATCGGTCGCCTCGGCGAGCGCCCGGTGGGCGTGACGGCGGTCCGGCGGCGTCGCTGCCTGGTACACCGCCGAGCGCACCAGCGGGTGCCGGAACCGCACCCGCGAGTCGAGCTCCAGCAACCCGGCCACCTCTGCGGGTGCTGCCGCTTCGCGACCGATGCCGAGGTGGTCGGTCGCGCGCCACAGCAGCGCGACGTCGCCCGTCGGCTCGGACGCGGCGACCAGCAGCAGCAGCTGCGTCTCGCGGGGCAGGTTGACCGACCGGCGCCGGAAGCTCTCCTCCACGCGACGCGGCACGCTCAGCGCACCGGGCAGCTCGAACCCGCCGGCCACCTCCGCCGGCCGCATGTTGCGGGGCAGCTCGAGCAGCGCCAACGGATTGCCGGCCGCCTCCGCAAGGATGCGTTCGCGAACCCGCTCGTCGAGCGGTGTCTGCACCGCGGCGCCGAGCAGCGCCCGCGCGTCGGGCTCGTCGAGGCGCTCCAGACGCAGCTCCGGCAACCCGGCGAACAGGAGGCGCTCGCCCTCCTCGGAGTCCCGCATCGCGAACACGAGCGCCAACCGTTCGGCCCCCACCCGCCGGGCCACGAAGGTCAGGACCTGCGCCGAGGCCTCGTCCAACCACTGCGCGTCGTCGACGAGACACAACAAGGGCTCCGTCTCGGCGACCTCCGCCAGCAGGTTGAGGATCGCCAGCCCGACCAGGAACCGGTCGGGTACAGCCCCGCCGTGGAGCCCGAACGCCACCCCCAGAGCCGCCTGCTGCGGCTCGGGCAGGGCGCCCATACGCTCCAGCAGAGCCCCGCACAGCTGGTGCAGACCCGCGAACGCGAACTGCGTCTCCGACTCGGCCCCCACCGAGGACTCCACGCGGAAGGCGGAGTCTGCAGCGATGTGCCGGGCGTGCTCGAGAAGCGCGGTCTTGCCGATACCGGCCTCGCCGCGCACGATCAGCGCTCCGCTGCGCCCGGACCGTGCCAGGGACAGGAACGTCTCGACCGCTTCACGCTCTCGGCGCCGGCCCACGAGATCCGCCAGGGTTCCGCTCCCGTCCGAGCCTCATGAGTCAGTAGCCGTCACCGTAGTAGTCCCTGAAGCGCAGCGCGACACTTCTGGGCACCAGCGCCGTCACGTCTCGTGGCCGAGGCGCGTCAGCGGGTCTCGGTCGTGGTGGCGATCATCAACGCAAGGCGGCGAAGGTCAGGGGCAGCCCTCACGCGCGAACCGGGCGGGAGTCGCACCGAGCACCTTGCGGAAGTGTCTCGTCAGGTGCGGCTGGTCGTGGAAACCGGCCATGCTCGCCGCTGCCGCCGGCGGGGTGCCGTCGAGCAGCAGCTTGCGCGCGAGATCGACACGTCGAGTGGTGAGGTAGCGGTGGGGTGGCAGCCCGAACGCTGTCGTGAAGGTCCGTGAGAGGTGGCTGGGGTGCGCACCGAGCAGCCTGCCGGCCTCGGCGAGCGTGACGCCCTCGACGAGCCGTGATTCCAGCAGGTCGCGCAGCCGCCGCGCGAGCGCGCCGTCCCTCACCACCCGTTGATCCGCACCGGAGCCCACCGTGAACCGGTCGGCGACCGCGACGAGCATCTCCTCGGCCGCCAGCTCCGCGCCGGGGAGCTCCAGCGCTCGGTGCAGGCGGCGTGTCTCACGCAGCAGGTCGGGGCGACCAGGTCGGTCCACCACGGCTCCCGCCAGGGTCTCCGAGATCCACGACGCGTCGAGGTAGACGACACGCTTGCGGAAGCCGCCGCTGCGTGGCGCGGCGCGGCCGTCGTGCGCCACACCCGGCGGCAGCAGGGTCGCTCGCGTCGGGTCGGCGATCCGCGCATGACGCCCGAGCTGGTAGCTGACCGCGCCCTCGTCGACGAGCATGAGGGCCCACTCCGCGTGCGCGTGAGCGGGATAGGCGTGGTCGGTCATGCGAGCGTGCAGCACCTCGCGCACGCCCGGCACGGCAGGGTGCCAGGCCCGCATCCACGTGCCACCACCACCCATGCGAGGAACGTACAAGACGTGTGTGCGCGGTGACCCGATCATCGGGTCATGGCCGATGAACCCGTGCGCTTCCCCACCCGTGTCGCCCTGGTGCTGCTGAGCGACCTCGAGCCGTGGCAGACCGCCAACGTCGCTGCCTTCCTGGCGAGCGGGGTCGCGGCGGAGCCCGAGCTGCGAGGAATGCCGTACGTCGATGCGGACGGCGTCGAGTACCTGCCCATGCTGGGCCAACCGGTCTGGGTGTTCGAGGGCGACGCAGCGACGCTGCAGGACGTCCGCGCCAAGGCCGTGAGCCGCGCGCTGCGGGTCGCCGTCTATGACCGCGGGATGTTCACGACAGGTCACGACGCGGCGAACCGCGACGTGGTCGCAGCCTCAGCAGGAGCCGATCTCGACCTCGTCGGCGTGGCGGTGCACGGACC
Organism: Pseudactinotalea suaedae; assembly: GCF_009733815.1. Classification (GTDB taxonomy): domain Bacteria; phylum Actinomycetota; class Actinomycetes; order Actinomycetales; family Beutenbergiaceae; genus Pseudactinotalea; species Pseudactinotalea suaedae. Next base: position 372,835 of record NZ_WNXY01000004.1, on the reverse strand, counting down.
GAAGAACAGCGTCGACCGCGTCGTCAAGGGCGTGCGGCGCCACCGATGACCTCCTATCGGTAGCCTGATCGCCCGCCGTGAGGACCTGAAGAAGAGGCGATCGTGTCCCGTACCCTGACCGTCGGTCTGATCGCCGACCCGGGGCTGCCGGAACGGGTCGCCAGCCGCCTCACGAAGGACCTGGGCCAGAGCCTCGCTGTCCAGACGGGCGGCACGGTCGACTGGCGGATCGAGGCCAGTGGCGAGACGTTGCCGCTCACCGAGGCCGGCGAGATCCCACTGATCGAGCACGCGCCGCGGCTCCTGGAGCACCACCGCTGGGACGCCGTCGTCTATCTCACCGACCTGCCTCGCCGCGACGGCTTCAACCCGATCGTGGCCGAGCTCGGCTCGAAGGATCGCTTCGCCCTCATCTGCCTGCCGGCGCTCGGCGCCTGGCGTGTGGCCGCCCGCACCCGCGCGCTCCTCGTCCCGCTGCTCTCCTCGCTGGTCAGCCGCGGCGACGGGGCGGCCGAAGCAGCCCAGGCGCTCCGCGGCACGATCACGCGGCGCACGACCCCTGATGGCGTCCAGACCCTGGTCAGGTCCGGCCGGCTGAGCCGTGCGCTCCTGCTGGCAGGCATGGTGCGCAACAACCGGCCCGCCGGCCTCCTGCCCGCCTTGTCCACGACCGCCGCGGCAGGCATCGGCACGGGTGCCTTCGGGATCTTCTACGCCAGCATCTGGGCGATGGCCGACACCTTGCCGCCGGCTCGACTGGCGCTGATCAGCGTGGTCGTGATCGCAGCCCTCTCGTTCTGGCTGATCTTCTACAACCGCCTGTGGACGACGCGTCGGGCGATCAACGACCGGCAGGGACGGTGGCTGGACAACGCCGCCACTGTCCTCACGGTCGGAATCAGCGTGGCCTCGATGTATCTCATGCTCTACCTGGTGCTGCTCGTCGCCGCGCTCACGGTCATCACGTCGGAATACCTCGAGAGCCAGCTCCGACACCCGGTGACGATCCTCGACTACCTGCGACTCAGCTGGCTTGCTGCGTCGCTCGGCACCATGGGCGGCGCCATCGGTTCGAACTTCGACTCCGACCGGGCCGTGCGCGAGGCCACCTACAGCCGCCGTGAGTACGAACGACGCCAGCGCGCCGAAGACGGGGACGCCTCCTGAGGCCGGAGCGGAGGCGTTCTCGGGATGTGCCTCATCGCGCCGGGTGCACAGAGGGGTCACCGTTGCTCCCGGTGGCGCCGTCAGGCTCCCGGTTGTGACCGCCGCTTCTGGTCGGCGCCTGCGGCGGTCGGGTGCGACCAGCTCGCGAGCAGCTCGATCGCCTCGCGCGAGGGGCTGCCGGGTGGCGTGCTGTAGAGGTAGAGGGTCTGGTCCGGCTCGCCCGGAAGCGTGAAGCTCTCGAAGTCCACGGTCAGCGCCCCCACCACGGGGTGGTTGAGCCGCTTGGAGCCGAAGGTGCGCTGGTGGACCTGGTGCTCGGACCACCACTGGCGGAACTCCGGGCTGGCGAGGGAGAGCTCGCCCACGAGCTTCTGGGTGGCGTCGTCGTCCGGGGTCCGGCCGGCGTCGAGGCGCAGCGCCTCCACGGCGCTGCGCGCCTGCTGGTCCCAGTCCACGAACAGCGCCCGCGCCTGCGGCGACAGCAGCATCCACCGGGCGTAGTAGCGCTCGCGGGCCGGCATCGCGTCGAAGTCGGTGAACAGCGCCCGCGCCATCCGGTTGGCGGCGAGCACGTCGGTGCGCGGCCCCAGCAGCAGGGCCGGCTGGGTGTCGAAGGTCTCGAGGAGCTGACGCAGACCGTGGCGCACCCGTGCGACCGGCGGCCGCTGCCGCTCGCGGCCCCGGCCGCCGGCGCCACCCACCAGGTCGTGGAGGTGTGTGCGGCCGGCCTCGTCGAGGTCGAGGGCGCGCGCGATCGCGTCCAGCACCTGCGCCGAGGGAACGATGCGCCGACCCTGCTCGAGCCGGGTGTAGTAGTCGGTGGAGACGCCGGCGAGCATCGCCACCTCCTCGCGGCGCAGCCCGGCGACGCGGCGGGGGCGGGTGTCGGGCGGCAGCCCGGTGCCGCGTGGGTCGCGGGCGGCCCTGGCGCGGCGCAGGAAGTCGGCCAGCTCCCGGTGACCACCGGTGCCCGTCATGCCAGGCCGGCCGGGCCGTCGTCGTCCATGCGTCACAGGATCGCAGAGCACCCACGCGGCGCGCGTGGGTCTGTGAGTCCTAGGTCCGCGCGACCTGGGATCGGCGGTACCTGAGGCGGCCTTCTGCAGGCCGCGGTGCGCCACCACGCTGGAGTGACCGGCCCGAACCAGCGAGCCGACCATCCAAGGAGACCGATCATGACCCACCCCACCGACCGCCCCGCCACATGGTTCATCACAGGCACCTCCCGAGGCCTCGGCCTCGAGCTGGTCCGCCAGGTGCTGCAGCGCGGCGACAACGTGGCCGCGACCACCCGCTCGGTCGAGCGTCTGACCGCCGCGCTGACCGGCAGCGACACCTCCCGCCTGCTCCCGTTCGAGGTCGACCTGGCCGACGAGCGCCAGGTGAGCGCCGCCGTCGAGGAGGTGACGAACCGCTTCGGTGCGCTCGACGTCGTCGTCAACAACGCCGGCTACGGCTTCCTGGCCGCCGTCGAGGAGGTGACCGACGCGGAGGCGCGAACGATGTTCGACGTCCAGGTCTTCGGCGTGTGGAACGTGCTGCGCGCCGTGCTCCCGGGCCTTCGCGCGGCCGGCAGCGGGCACATCATCAACATCTCTTCCATCCTCGGCCTGACCGCGTTCCCGGGGTGGGGTCTGTACAGCGCCGGCAAGTTTGCGCTCGAGGGCCTCACGGAGTCGCTCGCGGCCGAGGTGGCCGACATGGGCATCGACGTCACGCTGATCGAGCCGGGCTACATGCGCACCGACTTCCTCAAGCCGCAGTCCCTCGGGGTGGCCAGCGCCACCGTGGCGGCCTACCCCTCGGTGCGCGAGATGACGGCCGCCCACCAGGCGATGCCCGGCACGCAGCTGGGCGACCCGGTCAGGGCCGCGACGGCGATCATCACCGTGGCGACGACGGGTACCGCGGTCCTGCACCAGGTGCTCGGCTCGGACTCGCTCTCGCTGGCGGAGGGGCGGCTGGCGAGCCTGCGGGCCGATCTCGACGCCGGCCGCGAGCTCGCGGTCACCACGGACATCGTGGCGGACGAGCTCAGCGCCTGAGGTAGAGGTCCCGGAGCAGCGCGATCTCCGCCCCGTGGTGCGTCTGCTCGTCGATGAGGATCCGCATGACCTCTCCGGCTGTGCGTGTGCCGCCGAGATGGGAGGGGCGCTCGGCACTCAGGTCGGCGTCCTCGGCCCCGGCCAGCCAGTCCGACACCGGCTCGCGGCTCGCCTGCCAGTCGCGCAGCAGCTCCTCGGCGGTGCCATGCACCACGAGCTGGTCGAAGACCAGTCGACCCGGGCCGAAGGCGTGGTCCATGTAGACCCAGTTGCTCCGGTGATGTGCACCAGGCGCCACCCGATGCTCGTCACGGGATGCGGCTGCGGCGGGTCGAAGTCGTACGGGTAGGACCAGCCGCCCGGGTGGCTGGGATCGGGGTGAAGGTTCCAGGCACCGGGCACCGGCTCCCAGAGCAGCTCGCGGTCACTCAGGTCGTGGCACCGGTGCGCGAGGCGGTCACCCGAGACGTGCCACTGCCGTGCCAGGAGGCCGACGGCGTCGCGAGCCATGGCGGGACGCTAGCACCGGGTACTCGGTCGGACCGGTCGGTTCAGCACGCCGCTCGGCCGCGATCTCCGGCCGGCGGCAGCACGACGCCGCCCGTGTCGACGCGAGGTCGACACGGGCGGCGTGGTGGGTCGTGCCGTCGGTGCTAGTGCCGACGTCGGCTACGCGGCAGCCCGACCATGACCAGCATGATCCCGGCGAGCAGGGTGACGATGGCGGCGGTCAGCAGGTGCGGGGTGCTGCTGGAGGCTCCTGTCTCAGGGAGCCGGTCGTCACCGCCGGTCAGATCGCCGTCACTACCCAGTCCGGGGTTCCCGCCGTTGCCCGGCGTGCCCGGGTTCGAGCCGCCCGTGTCGCTGGACGTGCCGGAGGGCACGGGGACCGGCGCGGCGTCGGTGGACGTCGCCGTCGCGGACGGCGTGTCCGTGGGAGCCACGGTGGGCGTCTCACTGGGCGGCTCGCTGGGCTCGGTGGTGGCGTCCGTGGGCGGCTCGGTCGGCTCGGTGGTGGCGTCCGTGGGCTCCGTGGTGGGCTCCGTCGGCGTCCTGTCGCACGTGCTGCTCGTGAAGACGTTCGTGTCGAGCGTGACGCTGCCGTTGCGGGCGAGCGCTCGGCCGTCGACGGTGGTGCCGGTGGTCACGGTGATCGAGGTGAGCGCCATGATGGTGCCGACGAAGGTGCTGCCGGTGCCGAGCGTCGCCGAGCTGCCGATCTGCCAGAAGACGTTGCAGGCCTGCGCACCGTTCAGCAGCAGGACGGAACTGCTCGAGGCGGTGGTGAGCTCCGATCCGATCTGGAAGATGAACACCGCGTTCGGGTCGCCCTCGGCGTCGAGCGTGAGCGGGCCGGTCAGCCCGATGCTGGACGAGGCGTTGTAGACGCCTGCGAGAAGCGTGCTGTTGCCGAGGTCACCCGAGACACTGGCGTCGGGGGCCTGACCGGCGGCGTCGTCGTAGGCGATCGTCAGGTCGGCCTGCGCCTGCAGCGCGTGTGCGTCCGCGGCGTGCGTGTCCCCGTCGATCACAGCGGTGTCGAAGCCGTCGATCGCGGTGCCCGGGCTGACTCCGACGTCACCGTCGATCACCGTGGGCCCCGTGTTGGTGACGGACTGGCCACCCAGCGCGGAGTAGCTGTCGGCGACGCCGAGCGGCACGACCGTCCCGATCGCGTACGCGGGCTGCGGCGTCAGCCACAGCGAGGCCAGCAGCCCGATCGCGCCGATGACGGCGACGGCGGTGCCGCCGCGGACCAGTCGGGGCGACGTCGAGCGTGCTGATGGTGGGCGTACGGAGCCTTCGTGGATTCCCATCGTGGCTCAGTCCTTGTCGCGACGGTTGCCGACCGGGACGAACCCGGTGACCTTCGCGCGTCGGTCGTGAGTCGGGGGTGCGTTCGTGTGCGCAGCGGTCATGGGGTTCCGTTCGGAGAATGAGGACTCGGGGCGAGTCGGGGTGCGGACGCGTGGAGGCGACGAAGGCGGCGACAGGTGAGTCGCGGCAGGCAGCGTCGTTCGTGGGCTTTCTTGACCGTCTCGAGCACGGGTCGGATCTTCGGCAGCGACGCCGTCGCGATGCGGCTCGAGTGGAGCTGAGCGGGCGAGATCGGCCATCGAGGCCGGCTGGTCGCGATTGTCTACACTATAGGTCTACACCGTAGACTTACACAAGTGGCACCATGACACTGTCTCGGATCTCGTTAGGAGGACCATGTCCCGGTCGACAAACCCGGTGGGCGCGGAGGCGGCGCAGCAGCACCCCCGGGCAACCCGCCGCGAGCCCCTGAGCCGGGAACGCGTGCTCAGCGCAGCCCTCGCCCTCGTGGATGCCGAGGGCGTCGAGGCGCTGACGATGCGCAGGCTCGCACGAGACCTGGGGTGCAACGCGATGGCGCTGTACCGCTACGCGGCCAGCAGGGACGAGCTCCTTGACGGTGTGGTCGAGACCGTGCTGGCAGAGCTGGTGATCGCCCCCGACGGGTCGGGCTGGGAGGACCGGTTGCGGAGCATCGCGCACGAGTTCCGCCGCCTTGCGCTGGCGCACCCCCGGGTGGTCCCGCTCGTGGTCACCCGTCCGCTGGCCACGCCGCTCGGCCTGCGGCCGCTCGGCACCGTGCGTCCCCTGGAGATGCTGCTGGCCATGCTGGTCGACGCCGGTTTCGCACCCACCGATGCGCTGCGCGTCTACCGGGCCTACTTCGGGTTCCTCTACGGTCACGTGCTCACCGAGCTGCAGGAGCTGGTCGCAAGTCCCGAGGAGAGCGACGACCTGCTGCGCCTCGGACTGCATCGACTGCCGCCCCAGGAGTTTCCGTACGTCCGGAGCCTGGCGACCGAGCTCGCCCACTACGACGGCGCCGCCGAGCTCGATCAAGGGCTCGACATCCTGCTGACGGGGCTGTCCGGCCACCGACGTCCACGGACGACCGTCGGCTGACGTCGCGTGGCTCGGCTCAGCGCGAGCAGCTCAGATCGAGGCGATGCCGCACGCCGTCACGATCGACTGACCGCGTGGTCGTCGACCTCGCGGGAACGTCGCATGCGCTGCCACGCCCGCGGGTGGCGGTACCCGTTGAGCCACCTGCCGATCCAGGTGCTGCGGACGAACAGGTCGTAGCTGCCCAGCAGCAGCGCGCCGGTCACCACCCAGGTGATCACGAGCTTGACGATGATCGGGAGCCCGGTGTCGGCCAGGGCGAGGCCGACGGCCAGCAGGATGGGGAGGTGGAGCAGGTAGCTCCAGTACGACGCGTCGGCCAGGTACCGCACGACCGGGCGCTCGCGGTACAGGAACCGCACGCTGAGGCCGATGAGGGCGAACGTCCAGGTCCAGCCGCCGAGCGCCGTCGTCGTGGCGAGCACGAGCAGCGGTGCGGCCGCGTCGGTCAACATCCGGAGCGCCACGGTCAGCACCACCGCGAGCGCGAGCTGGACCGGCCAGTAACGGGCGATCCAGTGCAGCGAGCCGGCGCGTGCCTGGAGGAACCAGCCGACCAGGAACGCGCCCAGGTATGCGGTCAGTGCGGTGACCGACGGCACGATCGTGGCGTGCTCGCGGATGCCGGCGACCGTGCTGCCTTGCGCGAGCAGGCACGCGGCATACGGCGGCACCGCCACCAGGACGCCCCACGGCGAGGAGAGGGCCTGCCCGATCCGCTCCGCGGCGCGACCGACGGCTGCGTCACCGAGCACGCGCAGCAGCACGGCGCGCGCCAGGACCGTGATCAGCACCGCCTCGATCAACACCCACAGGAACCAGAGGTGAGCCGGGGTGAAGAGCAGCAGCGGGTCGGCCTCGGCGCTCTCGGCGGCAGGCGGCAGCTCCTGCCCGCGCATCGCCATGCCGACACCGACGATCGCGAACGTCGACGCGACCGCTACCGGCCAGAAGGCCACCGCCGGCAGCCCGATGCGCAGCAGCCGGTCCTTCAGGTAGCGCGCGGTGCCCCGCCGTTGCAGCACCATGCGGCCGAAGTATCCGGCGAGCGCCATGAACAGCACCATGCGGAACAGGTGGATCCAGTCCACGACGGCGCCGGCTACCGGAGTGGTCCGGCGGTCGTTGAAGAGCCACACGGCCTCGGACAGGAACGGCATCAGCGAGTGCAGCACGATGCCCAGCCCGAGGGCGCCGGCACGGAGCGCGTCGAGTCCGTGGATGCGCTGAGTAGCTGTGACCGCGGTGTCAGGAGCGGTGGTGGCTGAGGTCATTCTTCGACGCTAGGTCGGGCTCCGAGCCGCCGCGTCGTGCGGACAGCCGATGTCGCCTCCATCGTTCGATGGATATGGCGCGATGCGCTGACGGGTCTGGGTCCGGGCGCCGCAGTCGCTGACGCATCTCTCCCGGGGTCAGAACATGACTGCACGCAGGTGAGAAGGTTGGTCCGTGGGGAGAGGCCGAAGCCGTGCGACCGTGGTGGCGCCGCCGCCGCGGCAGCTGACGGCCGGCATCGTCGGACGCCTGGAGCGGCTGCTGCACCGGATCGGGGTGCGGCTGCTGTCCCAGAGCTGGCTGCCCGTGCTGGTCTGGCTGCTGATGCTCGTCGCGCTCGTGGTCAACGCCTCGACCATGCCGTCGCTGTACGACGCGATCGTGCCGATCGCGCTCGTGGTGGCCGTGCTGCAGTCGGCTGCGCTGGTCTGGGCGCTGACGCGCCCGCGCTTCGCCGTCGGGGTGGCCACGGTCGCGGTCGCCGCGACCACGCTGCTGACCGCCGTCGGGCGCGGCGAGCTGCCGTGGCCGATCCCGGTGATCACGCTCGTGACCGTCGCCCTGATGGTGTTCCTCCTCGCGGTGCGCGAGAAGTGGTCGGTGCCGGTCGCCGGTGCCGTGCTGCCGGTGGCAGCCGCCGCCGTGGCCGGGATGCCCTGGCACGACGGCGGCTGGGGTCCGTTCGCGACCAACCTGATCACCGCGATCTCCATCCTGGCGCTCGTGGTCACCTTCGGGATCCTCATCCACCAGTGGCTGCAGAGCCGGGCGGAGCTCCTCGAGCAGCAGGAGATCGCCGTCACCGCGCAGGAACGCCGGCTGCTGATGGAGGAACGCAACCGCATCGCACGAGAGCTCCACGACGTGGTTGCGCACGGGCTGTCGGTGATCTCGATCCAGGCCTCGACGCTGCGGTACAGGATCGAGGGCGTGCCACCGGAGGCGCTGGTGGAGCTCGACGACATCACCGAGTCGGCCCGTCGCGCGCTCGTGGAGATGCGCGGCCTGCTCGCCGTGCTTCGGAAGGAGGACGGCCAGCACGAGCTGGCCCCGCAGCCCACCATGAGCTTCCTGCCCAACCTGGTGGCGAGCACGCGCCGGGGCATCAACCCCGTGCGGCTGCACGTGACCGGGCGGCTCGATGACCCCCAGGTCTCGGAGGCGACCTCCCTGAGCGTCTACCGCATCGTGCAGGAGGCGCTCAGCAACGCCCTGCGGCACGCCCCGGGCAGCGAGATCGACGTCAGCATCACGGTCGCGGACGAGCACGTCGTGCTCGCCGTCGAGAACTCGCCGTCGATCGCACCCGCGCGTGGATCGGACAGCAAGGGCTTCGGTCTGCGTGGCATGCGCGAGCGCGCCAGCTTCGTCCGGGGATCGTTGAGCGCAGAGCCCCTACCCGGAGGCGGCTTCCTGGTCCACGCGGTGCTGCCCTGCCGCCAGGTGGACGACCAGACGACCGACTCGGCCGAGCCAGCGCACCCACCAGAGCTGCCGCCGGCGTCGGACCGCCGCGCCGAGCGTTCGGTGCCACGGCCAAGAGGTGAGAGAGTCCCTGACCAGGAGTAGGCAGATCATCAGAACGGACATGACATGGAAGCCGGCCTGATCAACGTCGCCATCGTCGACGATCAAGCGATGGTGCGCGCCGGGTTCGGCGCGCTGCTCAACGCCCAGGAGGGCATCGCGGTGGTCGGAGACGCCTCCGACGGCGCCGAGGCCGTCGAGCTCGTCACCAGGACCCGGCCGGACGTGGTCCTCATGGACATCCGGATGCCCGACGTCGACGGCATCGAGGCGACCCGACGGATCGTCGCGCTCGAGGACGTCGACCCGCGGATCATCATCCTCACCACCTTCGACCTCGACTCCTACGTGTTCGAGGCGCTCCGGGCCGGTGCGAGCGGGTTCCTCCTCAAGGACGCGCCCGCCGCCGACCTGATCCACGCGATCCGCGTGGTCGCCGGCGGGGACGCCCTGCTCAGCCCGTCGATCACGCGCTCGGTCATCGCCGAGTTCGTCACCCAGCCGGAGCGCTCGCAGCGCGACACGCGCCGGTTCGACGAGCTGACCGAGCGCGAGCTGGACGTGACCAGGCTCGTGGCCCGCGGGCTGTCCAACGCCGAGATCGCCCGGGAGCTGGTGCTCGCCGACCAGACGGTGAAGACCCACGTCAGCCGGGTCCTGATGAAGCTGGGGCTGCGGGACCGCACCCAGATCGTCGTCGCCGCCTACGAGAGCGGGCTCATCACCGTCGGGTCGTGATCGACGGCGGAGCGCCGCGACCGCCCCGATCCCCTCACGTCGCGTAGGCGTCCGCGTACTCGGCGCTGGGCGGGATCGGCTGGATCACGTCGAGCAGGACTCCGTCCGGTGCGACCACGATGAAGTGCCGCTGCCCGAAGTCCTCGTCGCGAAGGGTGAACACCGGCTCCAGCCCCACCTCAGCGGTGAGTCGCTCGTGCACCGCGTCGACGTCGTCGACCTCGAGGTTGACGAGCACCCCGCTCGGCAACGCGCGGAACCCCTCGGGGATGGTCGGATGGTCATGGGCGAGGATCGCCAGCTCGAACGTCCCCAGGCGCAGGCTGACGTACCAGCTGGAGTCGTAGGTGACCTCGAAGCCGAGGGCGTCACGGTAGAACGCCGCGGCTCCCGCGACATCACGTGACATGAGCACCGGGTAGAAGGCGGTGACGGACATCGATCGCTCCTTTACGTACACTGTGCATGTAAGTGCGCTCAGGATACATACTCTGTGTACGTAAGGGAACCTCATGCCACGTGCCTCCGCCGCCGTCGCCGCGCAGACGGCCCAGCGGGTCCTCGACTCCGCGACGCGGCTGTTCGCCTCCCGTGGCTACGCCGCGGTCTCGCTCGACGACGTCGCCCAGAGCGCCGGCGTCACGCGCGGTGCGGTGTACCACCACTACGCGAACAAGGCCGGGCTGTTCGGCGCCGTCGCAGCCAGCCTCCAGGCCAACGTCGCCGACGCCGTCGCCGTGGCGGCCGAGGTGGCCGGGGCGCAGCCGGCCGAGCAGCTCCGCGCGGGCTCGCACGCCTTCCTCGACGCCATCACCGCCGCGCCCGCCGTCCAGATCCTGCTCATCGACGCACCCGCCGTGGTCGGCTGGCAGGAGTGGCGCCGGCTCGACGCGCAGAACTCTGCGGCGCTGCTGCGCGAGGTCCTGCGTGAGGTCGGCGTCGCCGACGCGCTGCTGGACGCCACGACGGCCCTGCTCTCCGGAGCGATGAACGAGGCCGCGCTGTGGGTCGCGCAGAGCGACGAGACCGAGACGGACACGGCGAGGGACCAGGCGCACGCGGCGCTCGACCGCCTGCTGGCCTCGTTCTTGCCCTGAGCGCGGGCGCGAGCGCCGGGCCGGGCGCCCCGGGGCATCACTCTCGAGTAGGGCATCAGGTCGAACCGTGCGGGTGACGACACGGCACGCTCCGCCACGCACGATGGACCTATGACAGCCACCGTTCTGGAAGCGCCGGTCGAGACCCAGGTTCCGACGCCCGCCAGGCGCGCTCCCCGCAAGGGTGAGCGCAGCAGCCGCCACCTGAGCGACTTCACCGACCTGAGCAAGCGCGTCAAGGCCGAGGGGCTGATGGCACGCTCCCACGGCTACTACATCTCGCGGATGGTCGCCTTCCCGCTGATGCTCGCCGGGCTCGGCTGGTTCTCGGTGCAGCTCGGCGAGAGCTGGTGGCAGCTCGGCGTCGCCGTCGCGCTCGCGCTGGTGATGACCCAGATCGCCTTCCTCGGCCACGACGCCGCCCACCGCCAGATCTTCGCCTCCTCCAAGGCCAACGAGTGGACCTCCCTCGTGGTGGTCAACCTGTTCGCGGGCATGGGCCTCGGCTGGTGGCAGGTCAAGCACGGCAAGCACCACGGCAACCCGAACCAGGCGGGCAGGGACCCCGACGTCGCGCCCGGCGCGCTGGTCTACACCCCCGAGGACGTCCAGGCCCGGAAGACCGCCCTCGGGCGCTGGTTCTCCAGCCACCAGGGCATCTGGTTCTTCCCGATCCTGCTCCTGGCCGGCCTGCAGCTGCACGTCAACGGCTTCGCGCGCCTGCTCTCACGGGAGAAGGTCGACCGGCGCTGGACCGAGATCGCGTTCATCGTCATCCGCCACGCCGCGCTGATCACCTTCGCGTTCGTGGTGATGTCGCCGGTGCTCGCCGTCGCCTTCCTCGCCGTCGAGGTCCTCGTCTTCGGGTTCTACATGGGCATGTCGTTCGCGCCCAACCACATCGGGATGGCCATCGTCCCGAAGGAGGTCCGTATCGACTTCCTTCGCCGGCAGGTGCTCATGAGCCGCAACATCAGCGGCGGTCGCGTGGTCGACACGCTGCTGGGCGGGCTGAACTTCCAGATCGAGCACCACCTGTTCCCGTCGATGTCGCGTCCCAACCTGCGACGCGTGGCACCGATGGTGCGCGAGCACTGCGAGAAGCTGGGCATCACCTACCACGAGACCTCGCTCGGACGCTCCTACGTCGAGGTCGCGCGGTTCATCAACCGGGTCGGTCGCGGCAACATCGACGTCTGGACCTGCCCGCTGGCCAGCTCGTTCCGCGGCGGGCTCGTCTGACCGCCAGCTCGACCGTCAGCTCAGCGCCGGGGCCATCGCCCCGGCGCTGACTGCGTCCCGGTACTGCTTGGGCGAGAGCCCGCGCACACGCTTGAACGCCACGCTGAGCGCGAACGCGTTGGCGTAGCCGACCTGGTGCGCGATCGCCTCGATCGTCCTGTCGGAGGTGCGCAGCTGGTCGGCTGCCAGCGCGATGCGCCATCCGGTCAGATAGGTCATCGGCGGCTCGCCGACCGCCGCGGCGAACCGGCGCGCGAGCGCCGCACGTGAGCATCCCAGCGAGGCCGCCAGCTCGCCGATGGTCCACGGCCGCGCCGGGTCGTCGTGGAACGCCCGTAGCGCGGGCCCCGCCACCGGGTCGGTGTGCGCCCCGTACCAGCCGGGCGTGGCCGCCTCGGTCTGCTCGAACCACGCCCGCAGCGTCGCCACGAGCGCGATGTCCAGCAGCCGATCGAGCACCACCTGCTGCCCCGGGCTGTCGCGGCCCACCTCCTCGGCCAGCAGCCGCATCACCGGGTCCTGCGCCTGTGCGGCCGGCACCAGCACGACCTCGGGGAGCGCGTCCAGCAGCCGCCCGGTGACATCGCTGGTCACCTGGTAGGTGCCGCTCGCCACGATCGCGCTGCCCTCCCGGCTCCATCCGTTCGTGCGTGGGCCCAGCCGCAGCCGCTCGGTGAGGTCGGTGCCGTCCGGTGCGGACAGCCGGTTGCCAGGGCCGACGACGACGTCCGGCACCGTCTCGGGGTGATCCGCCACCGTGTAGGGCCCGGGGCCCTTGACGACGGCGACGTCCCCCAGGTGCATCGGGACCGGATCGCCGTGGTCCGGCACGATCCAGGCGTGACCGCGCAGCACGGTCGCGAACGCGAGCGCGGCGCCGTCCTCGATCCGCAGTGCCCACGGCGGGGTCAGGATCGCCTGGCAGAACGTGGCGGTGCGCGCCCGCACCCCGTCGAGCAGGTCGGTCAACGGGTCCATGCGTGAAGCCTAGACGGACAGACATGGAAATGCCGCGATCAGATATGGATCCGCTCACGGTCCTCGCCTTGACTGGTGCTCGACACACCGATCAACGAGAGGCAGAGCGATGTACACGATCACCGGGGTCACCGGACACGTCGGAGGGGCGGCCGCGAGGGCGCTGCTGGAGCGGGGCGCGCCGGTGCGCGTCGTCGTCCGGTCGGCCGAGAAGGGTGCGCCCTGGGCGGACCGGGGCGCGGAGGTCGCGGTCGCCGACCTGGACGACCCGGTGGCGCTGGCAGAGTTGCTGCGCGGCAGCGACGGCGCGTTCGTCCTGCTCCCGACGCTCCCCACCGGCGGCGACGCCGAGCACCGCCGCATGGCCGGCTCGATCAGCGAGGCGGTCGCCGCCGCGGGCGTCCCGCACGTGGTCGCGCTGTCCTCGCTCGGCGCCGAGCTCGCCGAGGGCACCGGGCCGATCCGGTGGCTGCACCACCTCGAGACCGGGCTGGGAGCCGGCGGCGCCGTGGTCACCGTGCTGCGCTGCTGCCACTTCCAGGAGAAGGTCGAGACCGTGCTGGGCGCGGTGCTCGGCGCCGGCATCTACCCCGTGTTCGGCGAGTCCGCCGACGTCCCCACCCCGATGGTCGCGACCCACGACATCGGCGAGGTCGTGGCCCGGTCTCTGCTCGCTCCGCCCGCGAGCAGCGAGGTGATCGACGTGCTCGGCCCCACCAGCACCGAGCGCGAGGTCGCCGATCTGCTCGCCGAGGCCCTGGGCCGGCCGCTGCAGCTCGTCACGATCCCGCGGGAGGCGTGGGTTCCCAGCATGCTCGACGCCGGTCTTCCCGACGCCCTCGCCCGCGAGTTCGCCGCGCTCTACGAGGCGGAGGCCCGCGGCCTGCTCCAGCCGCAGGGCGATCGCACCGTGCACGGGACCACGCCGCTCCGGGACACGCTCCACCGCGTCCTGGCCGCGCAGGTCACGGCGGCGTGACGCGGGGTGGCCTCCCGGCCTGCCCTGCCGAGAGGCCACCCCGTCAGGAGTTGGCGCGCGCGCGGAACTGCGTGGGACTGCAGTCATGGACCCGGCGGAACTGCCGGGCGAAGTAGAAGGGGTCGTCGTAGCCGACCGCGCGGGCCACCTCGGCCACCGACATCGGCGTGGTGACGAGGAGCTCGGACGCCCGCGCGATCCGTAGCCGCTTCACGTACTCGACCACCCCGCCACCGGTGGCGCGCCGGAACAGCGCCGCGAAGTGCGAGGTGCTCAGACCCACGCGCGTGGCCAGCTCGCCCACCCGGACCGGCGCGTCCAAGTGCTCGCGCAGATAGGTCTGCGCCGCCCGTACCGGCTCGGTCCGGGTCTGGCTGCCGGCCGCAGCGTCGGCGACCACCTGCGCCAGCACCGACCATCCCGCGCCCGCCGCGCGCAGCAGGCTGGGCATCGTCTCGTCCTGCTCCATCGCCGCCAGCGCGCGCTCCAGCTCACCCACCACGTGCAGGGGCTCGTGGAGGTCCACCACGGCAGCGAGCCCGTCCGGCGCGACCGCCCGCTCGACGTCCGGCAGGATCTGACCACGCACGTGCATCCATGCGATCGTCCATGGGTCGTGGTCGTCGGACCAGTACCGGTGCGGTGACCTGGCCGGGATCAGCAGCGCCTGGGCGGGACCGACGTCGCGCACCTCCTCGCCCGTGCGGCACGCTCCCCGGCCCGACAGCACCACGATCACGATCGTTCCCCACGCGCCATGGCTGCGGGTGGCGCCGTGGTGCAGGGCATTCGGGTAGTAGCCGGCGTCGGTGACGAGCAGGTGCCGGGTCAGGCCGGTGCCGGACGCCGTCCTGACCACGTCCGGCGGCAGCACCCGCAGCCGCTGTCCCGGGAACCCCTCACGGATCCGCACGAGCTCGACACTACCGGCCCTGCGTCCGCTGCGCCGGAGCCAGGATCATCGGATCGTCCAGGCGAGATCGTCGATCTCTGCATTCTCGGCGCCCGCTGCCCCGCCTACCGTGGCCGCATGCTCGACGTCGAGTCCCTCACGCTGCCGCCCCGGCCGGCCCATCTGGCCGACCGTGCCGCCGCGATCTGGGAGGAGCCGCTGACGCTTCCCACCTACGAGCCGCTGCCCCCCGAGGCCTACCCGGCCTATCTCGACCGCCGCGTCTACCAAGGGTCCTCCGGCCGCGTCTACCCGCTCCCGTTCCACCACCAGATCGCCACTGAGGCCACGCCCCGCACCTGGCGTGCGGTGCACCTGGAGAATCGGTGGCTCCGGCTGGTGGTGCTGCCCGAGCTGGGCGGCCGCCTGCATGTAGCCCGCGACCTGACCTCGGGCGTCGACCTCGTCTACGCCAACCCGGTCATCAAGCCGGCCCTCGTCGGCCTCGCGGGTCCGTGGATCGCCGGCGGCATCGAGCTCAACTGGCCGCAGCACCACCGGCCCGCCACGTTCCTGCCCACCGACGTCCGCACCGAGACTGCCGCCGACGGATCGGTGACCGTCTGGTGCTCCGACCACGACCCCTTCGACCGCATGAAGGGCATGCACGGGTTCCGCCTCCGCCCGGACTCCAGCGTGATCGAGCTGCCGGTGCGCCTGTACAACCGCACCGAGCTCACCAGGACCTTCCTCTGGTGGGCGAACGTCGCCGCCCGCGTGGACGAGCACTACCAGTCCTTCTTCCCCCACGACGTGACGCACGTCGCCGACCACGCGCGCCGTGCCGTCACCGCCTTCCCCGCGGCCGATCGCAGCTACTACGGCATCGACTACCCGGCACGCGCCCACGACGTCGCCCGCGCCGCCGACGGCACCGAGGTCCCCGGCGACCGCCTCGACTGGTACCGCAACATCCCGGTCCCCACCTCCTACATGGCGCTCGGTTCCCGCGAGGACTTCTTCGGTGGCTACGACCACGCCACCGGTGTGGGGCTGGTGCACGTGGCCGACCACCAGATCGCCGTCGGGAAGAAGCAGTGGAGCTGGGGGAACGCGCCCTTCGGCCACGCCTGGGACGCCAACCTGTCCGACGACGGCGCCCACTACATCGAGCTGATGGCCGGCGTCTTCACCGACAACCAGCCCGACTTCGCCTACCTGGCGCCCGGCGAGACCAAGGTCTTCACGCAGCGGTGGTACCCCATCCGGGCGCTGGGACCGGTCGATCGCGCCACGCCGGACGCCGCGGTCTCGCTGCGCCACCTCGACGGCGTCGCCTCGGTGGGTGTCGTCGTCACCAGGTCGTTGGCGGGCGTCCGGATCGAGGTGATGGCCGACGGCGTCAGCCTCGTCGAGGACACCGCCCACCTCGATCCGGGGGAGCCCTATCGCGCCGATCACGCCGTCCCCTCCGACGCGGGACCGCTGACCGTCCGGGTCAGCCACGACGGTCGCACGCTGGTGACCTGGACCGAGCCGCCGGAGGCGGTCGCCGGACCGGACCCGGCGCCGGCGCAGGAGCCACCGCTGCCCGACGAGGTCGACGACGTGGAGGAGCTGGCGACGATCGCCACCCACCTGGAGCTGTACCGGCACGCCACCCGCTCGCCCGAGCCGTACTGGCGGGAGGCGCTGCGGCGCGACCCCGAGCACGTCAACAGCCTCGCGGGGCTCGCCCAGCGTTCGTACGCTGCCGGTGACCACCAGCAGGCCGAGGAGCTGCTGAGGCGGGCGACCGCTCGCCTGACCCGGCGCCACGCCAACCCGCGCGACACCCGGGTGCTCTACCTGCACGGGCTCGTGCAAGAGGCGCTCGGCGACGACGCCGGCGCCTACGACCTGTTCGGTCGTGCCATGTGGATGCGCCTCTGGCGCGCACCCGCGGGCTACCGGATGGCCCGCATCGACGCCCGCAACGGTCGCCACGCCGACGCGCTGCACCGGCTCGAGGACGTGCTGCGCTGCGAGCCCGAGCACCTGCAGGCGCGCGCGCTCCAGGTCATCGCGCACCGGCGTCTGGGCGAGGTCGAGACTGCGGAACGGCTGCTCGAGGCGGCCCGCACGCTCGACCGGCTGGACGCGGCGCTCGCGGTGCTGGCGAACCAGGACCCGAGCGCGGACGCCCAGATCTGCCTCGATGTCGCGATCGAGCTCGCGGAGGTGGGGGAGAGCGAGACGGCCCTGCGCTGCCTCGACCTCGCAGACGAGCGCGAGGGCGGCCGTGCGCTCGGCCAGACCGCAGCCGCGCCGCTGGTCGCCTACCACCGCGGGGACATCCTGCAGCGGATGGGCCGCACGGACGAGGCCGCCGCCGAGCGTTCGCGCGCCCAGCTGCTCGAGGCGACGGGCTGCTACCCGGCACGCCTCGCCGATGCCGCCGCGCTGACGCGCGCGATCGGTGCCGACCCGGCCGACGCCCGGGCCCGAGCCCTGCTGGGGCACTGGAGCTACGCCGTCGGCAGGCACGAGGAGGCGGCGCGGCTCTGGGAGGAGAGCGCGCGGATCGACGCGAGCGACGCCGTCGTCCAGCGCAACCTCGGGCTCGCCACCGCGAACGTCCAGGGCGACCCGGCGGGCGCCGTCGAGCACTACGAGACCGCGATCGCAGCCAGGCCGGACGACGCACGCCTCCTGTACGAGCGCGACCAGCTCGCGGCGCTGCTGGAGGAGTCGCCCGCGCAACGGCTCGCGCGGCTGGAGGCACGGGCCGACCTCGTGGTGCAGCGCCACGACCTCACGGTCGAGTACCTGCACCTGCTGATCAGCGACGGTCGGGCCGCGCACGCGCTGCCCACGCTGCGGTCCCGGCACTTCCAGCCCTGGGAGGGTGGCGAGGGGCAGGTGCTGCAGGCCTGGGAACGGGCCTTCGCCCAGCTCGCGCACGACGCAGCGGGAGCGGGGGAGCCGAGGAGCGCGGTCGAGCACCTGCAGACGGCGCTGACCCCGGCGCCCCACCTCGGCGAGGCCCGGCACCCGCTCGCGAGCACCGCCGCGCTGCTGCTCCAGCTCGGGGATGCGCTCGCCGCCGCGGGAGACGACCAGGGGGCCGCACGCGCGTGGGCGGAGGCCGCCGCGCAGCGCGGGGACTTCCTCGGCATGAGCACGGCCGAGCACAGCGAGACCACGTTCTGGTCGGTGCTGGCACTGCGGCGGATCGGCGACGAGACGGGCGCGCGAGCGCTGACGGCAGCGCTGAGCGAGTTCCGCGACAGCTACGCCGCCACCGCGCCGAGCGTGGACTACTTCGCGACCTCGCTGCCCGACCTGCTGCTGTTCGCCGGTGACCCGGTGGCCGGCCGGGACCGCCGGGTGGCCGTGTTCGACGCCCAGCTGGCGCTGCTGGCGGGCGACGTCGACACGGCCTCGGCGCTGCTGTCGCGCGCCGATCTGCTCGCCGAGCGGCACGCAGCCGACCTGCGCCACATCCTGCGCACGAGCGCACGAAGCCTGTCCGTCCGAGTCGAGGAGGCGACCTCATGACCATCGATCCCCGCCTGCGCCCGGGTGCACCCCACCGGCTGGTCATCACCTTGTGGGACTTCACCTGGTTCACCCGCACCGGGCCGGGCGAGCCGTTCGAGGACCTGGACGCCGCGTGCGCCCAGGCGCGCGAGCGCGGCTACAACACCATCCGGATCTGCGCGGCGCCGTTCCTGTTGTTCCGGTCCGGGCTCGATGCCTCGGCGATCGAGTTCGAGCCGATGGGCCACGGCACCGCGGTGGGGGACCGGTACTGGCAGGGCGTGCGGTGGTACGACGTGCCGCAGGTGACCGTGGTGGACGTGCGCGCGCAGCTGCTCGAGCTGTTCCGCGCGGCCGATCGGCACGACCTGTTCGTGATCGCCTCCTCGTGGGAGTACCAGCAGACCCCGGCGTTCGCCTCCGACCCCGCCTGGTACGAGGCGCTGCACGCGGTCGAGCCCGACCAGCGGGCGGTGGTGCTCGCCGAGGCGCACGCCGACCTCGTCGACCTGCTCGACGCCGAGGGCCTCGGGCATCGACTGCTGCTCACCGAGCTCCACAACGAGGTGCAGGTCGGGCACCTCATCGAGGGCCTCGGGACCGCACGCGGTGAGGAGTCCGTGCCCGCCCTGACCCCGCGCCTGGAGGCGGGCATCGCCCGGTTCCGGGAGCGCCACCCCGATCGCCCGGTCACCGTCAACTACGCCGGGGTGCCGTTCGCGCACATGAGCACGCTCCCGCGCGACCTCGACGCGCTCGTGGTCCACCCCTACGTGTACGGCGTCCTCCACGAGCTCATCGCGACCTACGGGATGCGCGGACCGACCGCCGACTTCGACAACGGCAAGGCCCGCGAGCTGCTGCAGCCGGACGCACCGGACCTGGCGGACTGGCAGCTCGGGCCCGAGAAGGCGTGGAAGCTGAGGGCCACGATCGTGTGCGAGCCCGAGATGTACGTGCACGACTGGTGCGACCCGGCCGCGTTCGACCGGTGGCTGTACGACCGGTGGGGCGAGCACCGGCGCACCATGACCGACCGGCTGGTCACCTGGCTGGCGGTGGCCGCGGACGCCGCCGCCGCCCGCGACATCCCGCTGATCCTCGGCGAGGGGTACGTCGGCTACACCCCTCGCCATGGCCGTTTCGAGGAGGGTCCGGTCGGCGCCGAGCTGTGCCGGCTCGCCGTCCGCGAGGCTGCCGAGCGCGACGCCTGGGGAGCGGTCGTGTGCTCCAACGCGGCACCGCATCACTCGATGTGGTCCGACATCACCCTGCAGCGCGAGTGCGCTGCGATCTTCGCCGGCCGGCACCAGCCGACCGACTGAACCGACCCGCGCCAACGACGGCGCAAGGAAGGAATGTCATGTCCAGCTCTTCGATCTCACGCCGGGGTCTGCTCCTCGGTGGCGGCGCCCTCGGCGTCGCAGGCCTGCTCAGCAGCTGCGTCGGCTCCGGCGGAGGCGGCGGTGGCGGCGGCGGTGGCGGTGGTGACGACACCGGCGACGGCGGCGGAGCCGGCGGCGCGATCGTGCTGCAGTCCTCGGTGCAGGACGCCGACCCGAAGGCGGCGCTGGAGGCGGTCGTCGGCTCCTACCCGGACGCCGACGTCACGATGAACTCGGTCGCCACCGAGCAGTTCCGCGCCCAGCTCACCAACTACCTGCGCTCCAACGACCCGCCCGAGGTGCTCACCTGGTACGCGGGCTCGGTGGCTCGTGCCTACGCGAGCGAGGGCCTGCTGCTCGACGTCTCGAGCCTGTGGGAGGGCGACGGCGCGTGCGCCGGGTTCTCCGAGGCGCTGCGGAGCCTGTCGAGCGATGCCGACGGCAAGCAGATCTTCGTGCCCACCAGCTACTACTGGTGGTCGGTCTTCTACAAGAAGTCGGCGTTCGAGGCCTGGGGCGTCGAGCCTCCGACCACGTGGGACGAGTTCCACGCGCTCTGCGAGAACCTCCTCGGCCAGGGCGTCGCGCCGCTCGCGAACGGAATCGGCTCCACACCCTGGATGTCCTCGGGCTGGTTCGACTACCTGGACCTGCGGATCAACGGCGCGCAGTACCACCGCGAGCTGCTGGCCGGCGAGCACGCCTTCAACGACCCCGAGGTGGTCGCCGTGATGGAGGAGTACAAGCGGCTGATCCCGTACTTCGACCCCAACATGGCCTCCTACTCGGCGCAGGAGGGGGCGACCCCGTTCGCGCAGGACCAGGCGGGCATGTACCTCATCGGTGCGTTCGTCTCCCAGTACCTGCCCGAGGACCAGCGCGAGGACCTCGACTTCTTCTCCGTGCCGGTCATCGACGAGGCCGTCCCCACGGCGGAGGAGGCCCCCACCGACGGCTTCTTTGCCGCCGCGAACTCCGACAACCCCGAGGGTGCGCTCGCGCTGCTGGACTACCTGGCCTCGCCCGATCAGCAGCAGGAGTACATCGAGCTGTCGAAGTCGGCGAACCTGCCGACCTCGCCCGACGTGGACACCTCGCAGTTCAGCCCGCTGGTGCAGAAGGGCATCGAGCTCCTCAACAGCACCGAGGAGATCACCCAGTTCTTCAACCGCGACTCCTCCGACGCGTTGCAGGCCACCGCGGACACCGCGCTCACGCAGTTCCTCGCCGACCCCGACTCGATGACCGCGATCCTCGACGAGTGGCAGCGAGCGGCTGAGGGCGTCTGGGGCTCATGACCACGCCGGCACCCGCCGCAGCACCTGCCCGGCCCCGCCGTGCCGGGCAGGCTGTGCGCGCGCTGCGGCGGGTGCCGCTGCTGGTCTGGGTGTTCCTGCTGATCCCGCTGGTCGTCGAGCTCTTCTGGGTGTTCTGGCCGGCGGCCAACTCGTTCTCGCTCTCGCTCACGAGGTGGGACGGCATCACGCCGGCGGAACCGGTGGGGCTCGGCAACTTCTCCGCCCTGTGGGACGACCCGATCTTCACCAGGGCGCTCACGAACAACGTCATCTGGGCGGTCGGGTTCGGCGGCCTCTCGGTCGTCGGCGGGCTCGCGCTGGCGGTCGCGCTCAACAAGCCGGGTCCGCTCGTCGGGCTGTACCGCAGCGCGATCTACCTGCCGATGGTCGTCTCGCTCGCCGTGACCGGGCTGTTCTGGCGCGTCATGTACGCGCCGGAAGGCCCGATCAACGCGGGCCTGGACCTGGTGGGCCTCGACTCGCTGAAGAACCAGTGGCTCGCCGACCCCGACCTCGCGCTCTACGCGGTGCTGATCGCCGCGGTCTGGCGGCAGTGCGGCTACATCATGGTGCTCTACCTGGCCGGCCTGAAGAGCTGCGACATCTCGCTCGAGGAGGCCGCCGCCGTCGACGGCGCGAGCGCCTGGCAGCGGTTCTGGAAGATCGTGATGCCGCAGCTGAAGGGCGTCAACATGGTGGTCTTCGCCGTGACCGTCATCGACTCGCTGCGCACCTTCGACATCGTGTGGGCGATGACCCGTGGCGGTCCTTACAACACGACCCAGCTGCTGAGCACCTACATGTTCCAGCAGGCTTTCACGTTGGGGAACCTGGGCTACGCCTCGGCGATCGCCGTCGTGATCTTCGCCCTGGCGATCGGCTTCATCATCACCTACCTGGCCCGCCAGGCCCGCGCGGAGGAGGACTGACATGGCCGCGGCCACCCCCACCACCCGCCCGATGATGCGCAAGCCGAAGCCGGCGCGTTCGCCCTGGCTCCACGTCGGCATGATCCCGTTGACGTTGCTGTGGCTCAGTCCGATCGTGTTCGTCGTCTTCGTCGCGATCCGCTCCTTCGACGACATCGCCTCGCGCGGGCTCGGCGCCCTGCCGATGTCGATCTCGTGGGAGGGCTTCGAGACGGCGTTCGCCGGCGGCGGGCTGATGCGCGCCCTCGGCAACTCGATCGTGGTGACCGGCTTCGGCGTGGTGCTGTCGCTGGCGCTCAGCTCCTGCGCCGCCTACGCGCTGTCCAGGTTCGCGATCCCCGGGCGCCGGGCCATCCTGCTGACCATGCTGGCAGGCAACCTGCTGCCGCCGCAGATCCTGCTGGTGCCGGTCTCCGCCATCACCGAGGCGGCCGGCATCTACGACACGCTGACGGCCCTGATCGTGGTCCAGGTCGGGTTCGGGATCGGGTTCTACACGTTCGTGCTGCACGGCTTCATGCGTGGGCTGCCGACGGAGGTGTTCGAGGCCGCCCGCATCGACGGGGCGGGCGCCGGCCGGATCTTCTGGCAGATCGTGCTGCCGCTGTCGCGGCCCTCGCTGGCCGCGCTCGCGGCGCTCGCCACCACGTGGATCTTCAACGACCTGATCTGGGCGATGACGGTGCTGCGCACGGAGGCGAAGTTCCCGATCACGGCAGCGCTGCTGAACCTCATGGGTGGTTACTCGAGCTCCTGGAACGTGATCGCCGCGGGCTCGCTCGTGGCGGCGATCCCGACGGCGATCGTGTTCTTCGCGTTCCAGAAGCAGTTCGTCTCGGGTCTGCTGGTCGGGTCCAACAAGTGAGCACCTGGACGCTGCCGACCGCCTCCGGCAGCTACGTGGTGGGCTTCGCCCCCGACGATCAGGGCCTGGTGCTGCACCACTGGGGCGGGCCGACCGAGACCGAGCCGCCCGCGCCGTCGTTGCCGCGGCGGGCGGCCTCGTTCGTGCGCGACGTCGACCTGCTCCCGATGGAGGCGACGGCGCTCGGCACCCGCGACGTGCACGCCGCCGAGATCGTGGCCCGCCGGGCCGACGGCGTGCGCGGGCTGCGGCTCTCGCTCGCCGGCGAGGTCGAGCACCGCGTCGAGGACGACGGCGGCACGTGGCTGGTGTGCCCGCTCGCCGACCCAGTGGCCCAGGTCGCGGTCGAGCTGCACCTGCGCAGCCACCCCTCGCACGACGTGATCACCAAGTGGGCGACGATCCGCAACGACTCCGGTCACGCCGTCGAGCTGCTGCGCGGGTGGGGCGGCGCCTTCGAGGCGCCCACCGGGGAGGGCGCCCAGGTCGAGGTGCGCACCGGTGCCTGGTCGCGCGAGACCACCGCCTCGGTCGTCGACCTCACGGCCGGAACGCTGAGCGTCGGGAGCCGGCAGGGCATCACCTCCCACACCGCGGCACCGGTCGTCACGGTGCGACCCCGCGGCGTGCCCGACGGCGACGCGTGGTCGGTCGCGCTCGCCTGGTCGGGCTCGTGGCGCCTCGCCGTGGACGTGGTGATGGTCACCGGGTCGGTGCGGATCGCCGGCGGCCCGGACGACGAGTCCGGGGTGCTCACCCTGCGGCCGGGGGAGTCGCTCGTCACGCCGACGCTGGCGGGGTTGTGGGCGCACGGCGACGCCGACGTCGTCGCGAACGCCTGGCACGCCTACCAGCGCACGCTGGCCCGCTCCACCGGACCCGAGCACCGCCCCGTCGTCTACAACTCCTGGTACGCGACCACCTTCGACGTGCGGCTCGAGCACCAGCTCGCGCTCGCGGACGTGGCCGCCGGGCTGGGCGTGGAGGTCTTCGTCGTCGACGACGGCTGGTTCCGGGGCCGTACCAGCGACCGTGCCGGGCTGGGCGACTGGGAGCCCGACCCCGCCAAGCTCCCGGACGGGCTCGCACCCCTCGCCGATGCCGTGCGCGAGCGCGGCATGCGGTTCGGGCTCTGGGTCGAGCCCGAGGCCGTCAACCCGGACAGCGACCTCTACCGCACGCACCCCGAGTGGGTGCACCACGTGGCGGGCCGGCCGTTGCGGACGCTGCGCAACCAGTACGTGCTCGACCTCGGGCGCCCGGAGGTCGAGGAGTGGGTGAGCGGCACGCTGCGGCAGCTGCTCACGAGCGCCGACATCAGCTATCTCAAGTGGGACATGAACCGCGCCATCACCGACGGCGGGCAGCGCACCCCGGGTGGCGACGACTGGTCGTGGCGGCACACGCAGGCGTACTACCGGGTGATGACGATGCTGCGGGAGGAGCTCGGCCACGTCACGGTCGAGGCATGCGCGGGCGGCGGCGGCCGGATCGACCTCGCCGTCCTCGAGCACTCCGACGTGGTGTGGCCCAGCGACGAGACGGGTCCGCGTGACCGGCTCGCGATCCAGCACGGCTTCCTCGGCGTCTACCCGTCGTGGGTGATGAGCTCGTGGGTCACCGACGAGCCGGACGTCCTCGACGCCGAGCACGCGAGCCTCGACTTCAGGTTCGTGGTGGCGTCGGCGGGTGTGCTCGGCATCGGCTCGGACCTGCTGGGGTGGGACGCGGCCACGCGCGCCCGCGCCGCGGAGCACGTGACGCGCTACCGCCGCACCCGCGAGGTGGTGCACACCGGGCAGCTGCACCGGCACGGCACCCCCGCCGGTCGCGCCTACGGCGTGACGTACACGCTCGGCGACCGTGCGGTCGTGCTGGCGTGGCGGCGTGACGGCGGTGCCCTGGCCGTGACGCTCCCCGGCACGGACCCTGCGGGCCGCTACCGGATCGTGTGGGGATCCGGGCAGGTCGAGGAGCGCACCGGGGACGAGCTGCTGTCCGGGCTGGCGGTGCCCTGGAGCTGGGGCGACTGCGACATCGCCGAGCTGGTGCGTCTGTGACGGAGCTGCGTGCGGAGACCGATCTGGCGCTCGGCGGTCGGTGGACGTCGCTCCGTGCGGGGGAGCGGGAGTGGCTGTGGCGCAACCCCGCGGTGTCCGTCGCGGACCGCGCCCGTGCTCGGCCCGGTGCGGCGTTCGTCGACGCGGGCGGCGGCGAGGAGTGCCTGCCGTCGGTCAACGGCGACGCGGCGGACGGGCACGACCACGGCGACGTCTGGTGCCGGCCCTGGGTGGGCGAGCCCGGCGACGCCGCCGTGCGCACTGCCGCCGGCCTCACGCTGCGCCGCAGGCTGAGCCACGAACGAGGTGTGGTCCGCGCCGACTACGAGATCAGCGGTCGATCGGGCGAGCCGTTCGTGCACGCCGTCCATCTCCTGCTCGACGTGTCGCCAGACGCCACGTTGGCCGTCGAGGGCTCACCGGCGGTCACGCTCCAGGAGCATCCGCGAGCGGGCCGGGCCACGCGCAGCACGTGGCCGGACGCCGCAGGGATGCGGCTGGACCGCCTCGGTCCCGACGACGGGACGGCGACGGGCGCGGTCGTGGCGAGCGACGCCGTCGAGATCCACGACGGCGACCACACGCTCAGGCTCCGCTGGGGTGCCCAGCCGGGCACCCCGACGTCGTTCCTGCTCTGGCGGAACCTCGGCGGGTGGCCGGCAGGTGCGCCCTACCGGTCGATCGGGATCGAGCCGATGATGGGCGCGACCACCACCGTGGCGGGCGCCGGGCCGGACGAGGTCGCGAGGATCGGGCCTGACGGGGTGCTCGCCTGGTGGTTGGAGATCAGCGGTTGACGCGCTTCTCGAGCGTGACCTCGAGGCTGTCCGGCTCGTAGCGGAAGCTGATCGAGGCGTAGTCGAGGTAGACCAGCTCCTCGAGGACGTCGTCCTCGGGTGCCGGGTGCAGGTCGTACCCGATGACGCTCGCCTCGGTCAGCGTCACCACGAGGTAGTCGCTGGTCTCGCCCTCGACCGTGCGCCGCACCGAGATCACGGCCTCCTCGAGGCGTTGGGAGCGCGCCAGCACCTGCTTGAGCAGCGGCGAGGACCTGTCGTAGTGCTTCGCCACCCGGACCGGCTCGAGCTCGACCCGCCCGGTCGCCGTCCCGGGCATGGCGCGCCTGCCTGCGACGCCCGCCGCGGCCAGTCCGAACTCGATCCCGTGGATCTCGATCTCGTCCTCGTGACCCTCCCGTCGGCTCTCGCCCGGGATGTCGTCGATCTGGAGAAAGCCGTCGATCGCCATGGTGCGCTCCTCGCTGAGCAGGTCCCGACCCTCACAGTATGGGGCGGTGGCGCCGGGAGCGCACCCGGGGTGCGCAGTCGGCACCGAGCGCGACGTCGCCGACATGCACGCTGAGACGCTCGACCGGCCGTGGCGGGTGGCATGTCAGGACGGTGACGGCGCCCGGAGCCCGGCGAGCACGCCGGTGAGGGCGGGCTTCGCCTCGAGCCGCTCGTCGAGCAGCAGCGGCGCGCCGTGGGCGTCACGCCACGACCGGCCGTCGTGAAAGCCCCAGAGGGTCACCGAGAAGAGCACGTCGGCACGCTCACGGAAGGTCCGGAAGGCGGCCTCGTAGTAGCGGCCCTGCTCGTCCAGCGCGGACGGGGTGACCGGCACCCCTGTGGGGACGTCCATCTCCGTCACCGCCTGCTGCACGGGCAACGCGGCGAAACGGTCGAGCGCGGCGGCCAACGACTCGACCGGGACGTCGAGCGCGACGTGCATCTGGTGCCCGACGCCGTCGACCCGGACGCCGCGCTCCAGCAGACGGGAGACCAGTGCGTGGTACCGGTCCTGCTTGTCGGCGGTCTCGGTGTCGAACTCGTTGATGAACAGCGCGACCGGCCTGCCCGTGGCGGGGCTGGCGTGACGGTCGTTGAAGGCCTCGTCCGCGTAGGCGAAGGCGATGTCGATGAACTCTTCCCCCAGCACGCGGTACCAGTCGCTGCGCCGCATCCCGTCGGCGAAGCCGGTGCCCTTGTCGATCACCTCGTTGACGACGTCCCACGCCACCACCGGGTTGCCGTTCCCGAACTCGCCCCACCCGTCCGAGAGGTACTCGGCGACGGCGTCGATGTGGCTGCGGAGCCGGTCGCGGAGGATCTGCTGGTCGGCGGCGTCGGCCGTCAGGGGCGTGCCGTCCGGGTGCGTGAAGAACCACGGCGGCGTCTGGTTGTGCCACACGAGCACGTGCCCGTACACGCGCAGGCCCCTGGCCTGCGCGTAGTCCATGAGCGTGTCGATCTGCGGGCTCGGGGCGAAGGTGCCGTCGTCGGCGTACCAGGCCTCGGGCTTCATGTGGTTCTCGGCCGTGAGCTGCGTGAAGTGGTGAGCCAGTGCCTGCCCGGCCGCGCCGGTGGTCTCACGCTGGTCGATCGCAGCCCCGAGCGGGAACGGGGCTGCGTCCACGAGCCGAACCTGCTGGTCGAGGAAGAAGGGCACGGCGTGTCCGATCGTCGAAGGGTCGCGCCTACGCAGATGCACGGCAGCGGCGCGGCAGGTCTCGGCACGACCGTACGGAGAGCCGATCGACGAGGGCAAGACTTTCGCAGAAGTTTCGGAAAGTTAAAGTGGCCGGCCGAGATCGGCTCGAGGGGTAGCGTCGGCGGGTGCGCCGCTTCGTGGACCCGTTCATCGTGGCGCTGCTCGCGATGCTGGCGATCGGGCTGCTGGTGCCGATCCCCGAGGAGATCCGGGCGGCGCTGGACATCGTGGCCGACATCGCGATCGTGGTGCTGTTCTTCCTCTACGGTGCACGGCTGGCCACACGCGAGGTGCTCGACGGGCTGCGCAACGCGCGCCTCCAAGGTGCGGCGCTGGCGACGACCTTCGTGCTGTTCCCGCTCATGGGGCTCGCGGTGTCCACGCTCGCCGAGCCGCTGCTCGGCGAGAACCTTGCTGACGGCGTGCTCTACCTGAGCCTGCTGCCCTCGACCGTGCAGTCCTCGGTGGCGCTGGTCGGGGTGGCGCGCGGCAACGTCGCCGGCGCGATCACCTCGGCCACGGTCTCGAACCTGCTGGGCATGCTCCTGACGCCGCTGCTCGTGCTGGTGCTGATGCACACCAGCGGCAGCGCCGGGTCCAGCGGCGGCATCCGTTCGGTGCTGCTGCTCCTGCTGCTGCCGTTCCTGCTGGGGCAGCTCGCGCAGCCGCTGATCGGCGGCTACGTGCGGTCCAAGAAGCACCTGACGACCCTCTGGGACCGCGGCACGATCCTGCTGGTGGTGCTCGTGGCGGTCTCGACGGCGACCGCGTCGGGCATCTGGTCGACCGTCTCACCCGGGACCCTGGCGGCGGTGGTGCTGGTGAGCGGTGCGATGCTCGCGGTGGCGCTCGCCGCGACCTGGTGGGGTGGCAAGGCGCTCGGGCTGAGCATCGAGGACCGGGCCGCGCTGCTGATGTGCGGCTCGCAGAAGTCCCTGGCCACCGGGCTCCCGATGCTCGCGGCGCTGTTCCCTGCCGCGATCGCGGGCCCGATCGCGGTGCCGGTGATCGTGTTCCACCAGCTGCAGCTCATCGTCAGCAGCACGATCGCGCGGCGCCTCTCCCGGCGCCCCGGCTGAGGGCCGCCCACCCCTGTGCAACGAATCCGTCTCCAGATGTACCGGATCGCCCGGAACGGGGCACTGCGGGCGATCTGACGACGGATCTGTTGCACCGCCACCGTGCCGGCGAGCGTCTCGGTCCGCGGTGCGGGCCTCGACCTGGCACCGGTGTGATGGGAGGGTGGCAGCACAGAGCGACGGACGAGGGAGCCCGGGTAGATGAAGGCGTTACGGCTCGAGCAGTTCCACCAGCTCGCGGTGGTCGACCTCCCGGATCCCGAGCCTCCCGGTCCGGGCGAGGTGCGGATCCGGATCGCGTTCACAGGCATCTGCGGGTCCGACATCCACGGGTTCACCGGTGAGAACGGTCGCCGCGTGCCGGGTCAGGTGATGGGTCACGAGAGCGTGGGCGTGGTCGAGGCCGTCGGCGAGGGCGTGCCGGGGATCGCCGTCGGCACCGTGGCGACCTTCAACCCGGTGCTTGTGCCCGACGGCGAGACCGCGGAGTTCGCGGGACGTGAGCAGCAGGCTCCCGGGCGGCGGGTCGTCGGCGTCGCACCCGAGATCGTGGCGGCGTTCGCCGAGCACGTCACGGTGCCGGCGCGGAACGTGGTCCCGCTCCCCGCCGGCACCCCGATCGAGCACGGCGCCCTCGTGGAGCCGCTCGCGGTCGCGGTGCACGCGGTCCGCAGGGCGCGGGTGCAGCCCGGCGACCGGGTGCTCGTGGTCGGCGGCGGGCCGATCGGGCAGTCGGTCGTGCTCGCGCTCCAGGGTGCCGCCGCCGGCGGGATCGTGGTCACCGAGCCGACCGCGAGCCGCCGGGAGCTGCTGGACCGGCTCGGCGCCGTCGCGATCGACCCGACCGGCCCCGACGTCGAGGCCCAGATCCACGCGGCGCTCGGCGGCGCCGCCGATGTGGCGATCGACGCCGTCGGGATCTCGGCCTCGCTGGCGACGGCGCTGAGCGCGACCCGCCTCGGCGCCCGCATCTGCCTCGTCGGGATGGGCTCACCGCAGCTGTCGCTCGACGCCTACCTCGTCACGACCGCGGAGCGCGAGCTCGTGGGCAGCTTCGCCTACTCCGCAGACGACTTCCGCACCGCGGCGGCCTGGATCGCCGCCGAGCCGGACAAGGCCCGCTCGCTCATCTCGAGAACCGTCCCGCTGACGGAGGCGGCTGCCGCCTTCACCGCTCTCGCCGCGCACGCGGACGTACCGGGCAAGGTCCTGGTGACTCTCGCCGTCGACCTCGATCCCGGCAGGAGCAGCGATGCGCACGACCATCCGTGAGGTCCGCGCCTACACCGTGCGGGGCAAGGGCGCCGACTACCACGACCAGCCGGGCGCGCACTGGATCGACGACCACATCGCGACACCGATGTCCGTCTACCCCGAGTACCGGCAGTCGCGCCGGTCGTTCGGCATCGACGTGCTCGGCACGCTCGTCGTGGAGATCGAGGCGAGCGACGGGACGATCGGGTTCGCCGTCACCACGGCGGGCGAGATCGGAGCCTGGATCGTCGAGAACCACCTGGCCCGGTTCCTCGAGGGCCGCGAGGTCACCGATCTGGAGCGCATCTGGGACCAGATGTACCGCTCGACCCTGTACTACGGGCGGCGCGGCGTGGTGCTCAACACGATCTCCGGCGTCGACCTCGCCCTGTACGACCTGCTGGGCCGGTTGCGCGGCGAGCCCGTGTACGCGCTGCTGGGCGGCCCGGTCCGCGACGAGCTGACGTTCTACGCCACCGGAGCCAGGCCTGACATCGCGCAGCAGCTCGGCTTCATCGGCGGGAAGATGCCGATCCATCACGCTCCTGCGGAAGGGCAGCGGGGCTTCGAGGCGAACATCGCCGCGCTCGCCGACATGCGCGCACGCGTGGGGAGCGGCTTCTGGCTGATGTGGGACGCGTGGATGTCGCTCGACGTCGAGTACGCCACCCGGCTCGCGCACGCCGCCGTCGAGCACGAGCTGCGATGGCTCGAGGAGGCGCTGATCCCGGACGACTACTGGGGCTACGCCCAGCTCAAGCGCCAGGCGCCGCCCAGCGTGCTCATCACCACCGGCGAGCACGAGGCCACCCGGTGGGGCTTCCGGCAGCTGCTGGAGACCGGCGTCGACATCATCCAGCCGGACGTCAACTGGTGCGGCGGCATCACCGAGCTGATCAAGATCTCGGCGCTGGCCGACGCCCACGGCGCGATGGTGGTCCCGCACGGCTCGAGCGTGTACAGCTACCACTTCGTGATCACCCGGACCAACAGCCCGTTCTCTGAGTTCCTCATGATGCACGAGACCGCCGAGGAGGTGGTGCCGATGTTCGCACCGCTCCTGCTCGGCGAGCCTGTGCCCGAGAACGGGCGGCTGCGACTGCCCGAGACGCCCGGCTTCGGCGTCGAGCTCAACCCCGACGTGCCGCGCGAGCGGCCGTACACGCACTGAGCCTGTCGCCGCTGCTGCCGATCAGGTCAGGTGGGCGGATGCCCAGCTCCTGAGCGTCGTCGGCGTCGTCGTGACGTACGAGCGCGGCTGCTCGGGCGTGTAGTCGTCCCGGATGCCGGCGGTCATGCCGACGATCGCCTCGACCGAGTCCTGACCCATGCCCAGCGACGCCAGCTGGGTGCGGACGTCGTCGTCGCTGACCTGGTTGACGGTGACGTCGTGCCCCAGGACCTCGGCGAGCACCGACGCGACGTCACGGAACGAGAGGTCTTCGGGCCCGTGGACGCCCTGGACGTGGCGACCCGTCCACGAGCCGCCGAGGAGCCTGGACGCCGCCACCGCGGCGACATCAGCCGGCGCGACCCAGGGCAACGGGCGATCGGGGTCCATCGCCGTGCTCAGCGCGCCGCTGCGGATCCCCTCGGCGTCCATGAGCAGGTTGGTGAAGAAGTACCCGCACCGCAGATGGGTGACGGAGGCACCGCAGGCGTCGAGTGCGACCTCGATCGCCGCGAGGCCGTCGATCTCACCGACGCCCTGGCGCTTCTCCGCGCCACCGCTCGACTGGAACACGACGCGTTCGATGCCGTTGCGCTGCACGGCCGCGCTGAGGTGCTCCGCGACCTCTCGGTGGGCCGCGACCGGATCGCGATCCATCGCTGTCGGACTCACCCAGTAGAGCGCGCTCAGGCCGGCCGTCGCGTCGATCACCGACTGCGGATCCCCGACATCGCAGGTGGCGGTCTCCACCAGCTCCGACACCTCCGAGTCCAGCGTGCCCGGATCACGGAGCAGCGCACGGGGGCGCTCGCCGGCCTGGATCAGCAGGCGCAGCACATGAGCGCCGACGTTCCCCTTCGGTGCCATGACGCCTGTCGTCATCGTTCTCTCCCTTCGTGTCGGGGCGCTGCGAGCAGGAGGTGCGCTCGCGCGCCGTGCGGTGATGGTCGGTGGGCTCGCCTCACGGCTGCCCGTCATGGTTCCCAGCCGACGTCCTGCGCCGGCTGGGTCGGATCTCCAGCATCACAGGTGCCCTCTCGAGCGCACACGAGAAGGTCCCGCGAGCAG
This sequence comes from Pseudactinotalea suaedae, assembly GCF_009733815.1. Taxonomy (GTDB): domain Bacteria; phylum Actinomycetota; class Actinomycetes; order Actinomycetales; family Beutenbergiaceae; genus Pseudactinotalea; species Pseudactinotalea suaedae. The sequence goes on along the minus strand of NZ_WNXY01000004.1, from coordinate 340,834 downwards.
CGGCCGAAGCTCGATGTCCCCTCGCCGAGGCCGCCGGTCCCGCTGAGCGAGAGCGAGTGGCGAGGGGCTGCTGATCGTGCTGCTCACGCCCCGGCCGAGGGCATCAGCCCGAGCGCGGCCGCGGCTGCCGACAGCACCGCCAGGACCAGCGGGAACGCATACGCCTCGTCGCGGCGGACGTGCGTGATCACGCCGCCGACCATCATCGCGGCCAGCGCGCACGCCGCGACCGGGCTGAGCAACGGAACGATGTCGAGCAGCATCGGCAGCACGAGGCCGACGGCGCCGACCACCTCGGCGCCCCCGATCAGCTTGATCTGTCCGGATGTGAAGTCCTCGACGTAGTCCAGTCCCGCCGCGGCTAGCGCCGCTCTCGGGCGAACCAGCTTGCTGAGGCCGGCCGCCAGGAACACGGCCGCGAGCGAGCCGGCGAGTCCCCAGTAGGCGATCAACATGACGACATCTCCCTTCCCGAGCGGCGCACCTCGCGCCGCCCCGGACAGTCTTCAAGGACGCTCCCCGTGCCGATATCCGCCGATCGGAGGATCCCCCGACGCGACCGCGGGCGCCACGCACGGCTCAGCTGCTGCGCCGGATCGCTCTCACCCCGACCGCGAGCCCGACCGCGGCGAGCGCGGCCGCAGCCACCCACCCCCACAGCACCTCGGGTGCCCCGAGCGAGCCGGTCAGCAGCGCTCGTTCGGCGTCGACCACGTACGAGACGGGGTTGACGGCGGCCACGGCTCGCATCCACGCCGGACCGCCGTCGAGCGGGAGCAGCACACCGGACAGGATCAGCAGCGGGAAGATCAGGCTCTGCTGGACACCCCAGAACAGCCACTCGCGCTGCTTGGTCGCCAGCGCCAGGGAGTAGCTGAGCGCGCCCAGCCCGATCCCGAACACCCCCAGCAGCGCCAGCCCGGCCACCAGCCCGAGCGGGTGGGCACGGAACCCGAAGGGCAGCGCGATCGCCACGATCAGCAACGCCTGCACGATGATCGGTGCCACCTCCTTGAGCGCGCGCCCGATCAGCAGCGAGGACCGCGACAGCGGTGCGACCAGGGTGCGTTCGTGAGAGCCGGTCATCATCTCGTACTGCAGGTTGGAGCCGGTCGCACCGGTGCCGAACAGCACGATCATGACCAGCACACCCGGCACGAACCACGACAGCGTGCCCGCCAGGTCTCCTCCGGACTGCGCCACCAGCAGCGGCCCGAACAGGCCCAGGAACACCAGCGGTTGCACCAGGCTGAAGATCAACGAGAACGGGTCCCGGACGACCGGCTTCAGCTCACGGATCAGCACGTTCCAGGTGTCCCGCCCGAGCTGGGGTCGGACGATCCTGGCGGTGGCGGTGGCGGTGGCGGTCATCGGGTGCTCCCTTCGAGCGTGTGGGACTCGGTGTCGGTGGTGGCGGGCGCGTCGTCACCCTCGGGCTGGTCGGCGTCGCGGAGGGTGCGGCCGGTGAGGGCGAGGAACACGTCGTCGAGGGTCGGCGGGACCGCGGTGGCGGTGGCCACCCCGATGCCCTCGTGATCGAGCTCGCGCAGCAGCCGCGGCAGCAGCGCGGATCCCGACGGAGCCGTGAACGCGAGCGTCCGGTCGCCCCGGTGCTCCGCCGTCGCCCCGGCGAGACGCCCGACGGCGGAGCTCGCCCGGGCGAGGTCGCCTCCCTCCTCGAGGGTGAGGGTCAGGGCGTCGCCGGCGAGGTCGGCCTTGAGCGCGGCCGCGGTGTCATCGGCGATGACCCTGCCGCTGTCCATCACCATCACCCGCTCGGCGTACCGGTCGGCCTCCTCGAGGTAGTGGGTGGTGAGGAAGACGGTGGTGCCGTAGCGGGCGCGCAGCGCGATGATGTGCTCCCACAGGTTGGCGCGGCTCTGCGGGTCCAGGCCGGTGGAGGGCTCGTCGAGGAACAGCACCTCCGGCGCGTGGATGAGGCCGAGCGCGATGTCGAGGCGGCGCTTCTGCCCGCCGGAGAGCTGCTGCACGGTGCGGGTGGCGAAGGCGTCCAGCTCGAGCGAGGCGATGAGCTCGTCGGCGCGCTCGGTCCGCTCGCGCCGGCCCATGCCGTAGAAGGCGCCCTGGCTGAGCAGCTCGTCGCGGACGCGCTGCGCGAAGCTGCCCGAGCTGCCCTGGCCCACGTAGCCGATGCGCGAGCGCACGCCGGCTGGTTCCTTCTGGATGTCGTACCCGGCCACGGTGGCGCTGCCCGCGGTCGGCGGGATCAGCGTGGTCAGCATGCGCAGGCTGGTCGACTTGCCGGCGCCGTTCGGACCGAGGAAGGCGACGAGCGCGCCGCGCTGGACGTCGACGGTGAGGTCGGTGACCGCTTCGACCTCGGACTTCTTGACGGTGAATCGCTTGGTGAGGCCCTGGGTGGAGATGACGGTGTCGGAAGGCATGACTCGACGGTAGGACTCGATGCGGACAGCAACAGTCCTCGATTCGAGGAGGATGGTGACATGGCCGACACCACCGAGCGAATCCTCGCGCTGCTCAACCTGCTGCAGACCCACCGGCACTGGGCCGGGCGCGAGCTCGCCGACCGGCTCGCGGTCACCGAGCGCACCGTGCGCCGCGACATCGACCGGCTCCGCGGCCTCGGCTACCGCGTGACGTCGGCGCCCGGCGTCGAGGGCGGCTACCGGCTGGCGCCGGGCAACGCGCTGCCGCCGCTGCTGCTCAACGACGACGAGGCGGTCGCGATCGGTATCGGGCTGCGGCTGGCCGCCACGCAGCGGCTGGTCGACGGCCCGCACACCACGCTCTCGGCCCTGGCCAAGATCGAGCAGGTGCTGCCCCCGACGCTGCGCACGCGGGTCAACGCGCTCGCGGCGGCGATCCGGCCGACGGGTGTGCATCGCGGGTCGGTGGTCTCGGGCCCGGTGCTGGGCGAGCTCGCGCTCGCGTGCCGTGACCACGAACGGCTGCGCTTCAGCTACACGAGCGCCGGCGGCGAGACCAGCGAGCGTCGGGTGGAGCCGTACGCCCTGGCGCCCGCCGACCGGCACTGGTACCTGCTCTGCTGGGACCGGGACCGCGACGACTGGCGCACGTTCCGTGTCGACCGGCTCAGCGCCGTCGAGCACACGCACATGCGGTTCGAGCCGCGCGAGATCTCGGCCGCGGAGGTCGACGAGCTCATCTTCATCGCCTCCCAGTGGGTGCGGAAGCCTCTGGAGGCCGACGTGGTGATGGACATGCCGCTCGCGCAGATGAAGGAGTGGTTCGGGAACTGGGCGCAGGGCGCCGTCGTGGAGGATGAGAGCCGTACCCGGTGGCCGGTCGGTGGCTCGGACTTCCGCGAGACGATGTACGGGATGTCCTGGGTGCCCCCGGGCGTCACGTACACCACCGACCTGCCGGAGCCGGCACGGTCCGAGCTGCGCGAGGTGCTCGAGCGGATGCTCCGAGCCCTGGACGCACCTCCACCCTCCTAGCCCGCGCCGACATCGCCCAGGGTCTGTCCGCCGTCATCGACACCCGCAGGACCTGACCGATATCGCGGCCGCGCCGGACACCCGACAGCAGCCGGGCAGAGCAACGGGGCGGTGCGAGCCCCCTCCGGCTCGAACCGCCCCGCGACCCTCCTGGTCGACCGCCCTCCGCGGCCGACCGTGCTGTGCATGCGCCGGCATCACGCCAGCACGGTGCGCACCACCCCCTTGCTCGCCCACGAACCGGCGAGCACCAGGGCGCAGGCGCCGACGACGCTCAGCAGGTACTGGACGACCACCACGGGCTCGGTGAACAGCCCCATCCCGAGGGCCGGCACGAGGAACACCGACGCCGCTGCGGTGGCGAGCAGCACCGCCGCGATCAGCGGCACCCCGACCTCGCGCAGCCGCGCCTCGTCCATCACGCGGACGTCGGTGCCCGCCAGGTGCAGCGCCCGGTACTCGGCGCGCTGGTCGATGATCCGCCCCGCCTGCATCACACCCGTGGAGGTGGCGGCGACCACGGCCGCGATCACCAGGGTCAGCTGACCCCCGGTGCCGATGTCGGCGAGCATCGGGTCGGGGTCGCCCGCCGCGAACATCGCGGCGGAGGCAGCCATGCTCGCGATGAACGTGGCCAGGGCCACGCCACCGACGCTGCGCCAGGCGGTCTTCGGGGCGTCGATGAGGCGCCGTGCCGCGATCAGCGAGGCGGCGGTCTTCGCACGCTTGGCCGCGCGCTTGCCGATCACACCCATCAGCCAGGGGCCGACGATGTTGACGACGGCGAGCCCGCCCAGCAGGAAGAGGATCAGCACGATCAGCGGAGCCTGACCGGAGTTGAACAGCACCACGAAGCCACCGCAGACGACGACGATCGGGACCACGCGGGTCCAGTGCAGCCCGGGCGGCGCCTGCCGCGCGGCCACCCCGAGCGGGGTGATCGCCACGCGCCGCAGGCTCGCTGCCGCCGACACCAGCGCCACCAGCACCACCGCGACCACCGACAGCGGCAGCGCCCACCAGGGCAGCACCAGCTCGGCGTAGCTGAAGGGTCGCTGCTGGAAGGTCACCGGCAGCACGAGCGGGATCAGACCGAAGTAGGCCACGGCACCGATGACGGCACCGATCGCGGCCTGCAGCGTCGAGTCGAGCAGCGCGAGGGTGGACACCTGAGGGGTGGTCGCGCCCGCGAGCCGCAGCGCCGCCAGTCGCTCGTCGCGGCGGGCGACCGCCAACCGGGAGGCCGCGCCACCCAACGTGACCAACGGGATCAGCAGCAGCCCTGCGGCGGTGCCGGCGAGCATCACATACAGGCTGGTGTCGTCGCTGGGCGCCGCCGCGTGCCGCTCGGCGAAGGCTCGGAACCCTCCGAGCACGAGCAGCGCGACCGCCGTGGTCACCGCGAACGCCACCACGGCGAGGACGCTGGTGAGCCGCTGCGGGTCGGTGCGACCGGCGTCGCGCTTGCGCAGCAGCAACCACATGCGCACAGCGGTCACCATGACGCACCCGCCTGGCTCTGCACGGTGTGCGGGACCTGGCCCGCGACAGGGGTGGGGTAGGGGACCTGCTGGGCTCCGCCGTCGGGCCTCACGACGAGGCCGTCACGCATCCGGACGGTGCGCGAGCACCACGCGGCGACCTGCTCGTCGTGGGTGACGACGACGAGGCTCGCGCCGGTCTGCTCGGTCGCGTCGCGCAGGACGCGCAGCACCTCCTGACCGGTGTGCTGGTCGAGGGCGCCGGTGGGCTCGTCGGCGAAGATCACGCCGGGCGAGCACGTGAGCGCGCGAGCGATCGCCACACGCTGCGCCTGGCCGCCGGACAGCTCGCCCGGGCGGCGGTCCTCCATGCCGGCGAGACCGAGGTAGCCGAGCCACTCACGAGCGGCGGCGACCGCCTGGTGCCGCGGCACCCCGCCAAGCATGAGCGGGAGGGCGGCGTTCTCGTCGGCGGGCAGCTCGGGGAGCAGCTGGCCGGACTGGAACACGAACCCGAAGTCCTGACGGCGCAGCGCGGTGCGGTCGCCGTCGGACATGCCGGCCAGGTCGCGTCCGTTCCAGATCACCTGCCCGCTCGTGGACGGCAGGATGCCGGCGAGGCAGTGCAGCAGCGTCGTCTTGCCCGAGCCCGAGGGCCCCATGATCGCGACCGACTCCCCGGCCGCGATCTCCAGGTCGACGCCGGCGAGCGCCACCGCGCCGTTGGCCGGCATCGAGGCCACCGGGCCGGGGCTCGCGGTCTGCTGGGTGCCGCCCGGGGGTACCGCCACCCGCGGGACGGGCCCGCTGCCGGGGCGGGCGTTCGGTGCGCCGTAGACCTTGGTCAGGGCGCGGGCTGAGAGAGGGGATCGCGTCGTCATGCCATCCAGGTTCGTCCCGACGGCGGCCCGAGCGCGTCCGTCGGCGGTCCCGTTCTCGGGTGGTCGGGGGATCCCAGGGGCTGGTCCCGGGGTCCACCTGGAGTCGTAGGCGGCGGCTCTCGTCCGAGCTCGTCGGGGTCGCACGGTGGCATCCCGTCACCTGGCGGGCGGGTCAGCTGGGGCTGGGCAGCGTGAACCCGGCGCGGCCACCAGGACCGGCCTCGACCCAGAGCCTGCCGCCGTGAGCCTCGACCAGCCCGGCGGCGATCGCCAGGCCGAGGCCGGTGCCCCCGGTGCTGCGGTTGCGCGCCTCGTCGGCGCGTGCCCACGGCTCGAGGGCGCGGTCGAGGAAGTCGGGCGGGAAGCCTGGGCCCTCGTCGATGACGTGCACGCGCGGCGCCGCCGCCGGCTCAGGCCGCCCGACCTGCACCGTCACGGTGGACCCGGTGGGCGTGTGCCGCACCGCGTTGTCGATGAGGTTGCGCAGCACGCGCCCCAACGCCTGCGCGTTGCCACGCACACGCACGTGGTCGGTGACCTCGAGCGCGAGCGTGACCTGTCGGGCGTCTGCCAGCGGGGAGAGCGCCTCGATGGCGGTGTCGCAGCAGTCCCCGAGGTCGAGCACCTCCTGCTGCAGGTGGAGCCGACCCCCGCTGATGGTGGCCACCAGGAACGCGTCATCGACCAGATGGGTCAGGGTCTCGACGTCGGCGGTCATGGACCGCAGGTAGCGGTCCGGGTCGGGAGCGACGCCGTCGACCAGCGACTCCAGCGCAGCACGGAGCGCCGCGAGCGGCGAGCGCAGGTCGTGGCTGATGCTGGTGAGCAGCACAGCCCGCTCGGCGTCGAGCCGTTCCCGCTCGGCCTCGAGCTCGGCGAGCCGGAGCGAGAGGGCGTCGATCGCTGCCGCGACGTGCCCGATCTCGTCACGGCGCACCACCTCGGTACGGATGTCGCGCTCACCCGCCTCGACCGCCTGCACCGTGCGGGCGAGGCGGGACGCGGCGCTACTGAGGGAGCTGGACGCGATCAGCACGATGATCGCGGCGACCAACGCCGTGATCACGAGCACCACGAGCACAGGTCCGAGCAGCTGGGCGTCGAGCAGCATGTGCGTGGTGGCCTGCCATGCGCACAGCGCGCCGACGATCACCCCGGCGAGCGTGATCAGCAGCAGCTGGCCACGCAGCGTGCGCAGGCGTGCCGAGACCCGTCGCAGCGCGACGCCCAGGACGACCGCCAGCAGCACCGCACCGCCCAGGGTCAGCGCGGCCACCCCGGGCTGCATCGCCATCCCCGCGAACCAGCTCGCCTCCATCGGTGGCCTCATCCGGTCGGGTCGAAGCGGTAGCCGACGCCCCACACGGTGGTGAGCCAGCGCGGGTGCTCGGGGTCGGGCTCGACCTTCTGGCGCAGCCGGCCCACGTGCACGGTCACCGTCGCGGGGTCCTGGTACTCGGCGGAGGAGTCCCACACCCGCTCGAGCAGCTGTGCTCGGTTGAACACCTGCCGCGGCCAGGTCGCGAGGAACGCCAGCAGGTCGAACTCCTTGGCGGTCAGCGCCTTCTCGGCGCCGGCCACGGTCACCACGCGCGCGCCGGTGTCGATACGCAGGTCGCCGAAGCAGAGCTCGGCCGGCTGGTCGTCGCCGGGCACGGTGCTCGACGGCGTCGCTCGCCGAAGGATGTTCCGCACCCTGGCCACGACCTCGCGGGCCGAGAACGGCTTGACCACGTAGTCGTCGGCGCCGAGCTCCAGGCCGAGCAGCCGGTCCGTCTCCTCACCTCTCGCGGTGAGCAGCACGACGGGGACATCGCCCTGGGAGCGGATCTGGCGCAGCAGGGTGAGGCCGTCGAGCTCGGGCAGCATGACGTCGAGCACCACGAGGTCGACGTGCTCGCGCGCGAGCAGGTCGCGCGCGGCTGCGCCGTCTCCGGCCTCGTGGACGTGGTGCCCGTCGAGCGCCAGGTAGCGGGCCACGACCTCGCGGACCATCGGCTCGTCGTCGACGACGAGCACGCTGGTCGTGGTCGGGTCGGCGGGCACCGGCTCAGGCTACGACCGCCATCCTCGCGGAGAGCAGGGGCGGCCACGATGTTCGAGAACGTTGAGATCTCTGATCGGAGTCGTTGCGATCCGGTCCCTAGCGTCGCTGCCATGACGGAGGAGGGGGTGCGGCTGCTGTCGCGTCGGCGCGGAGCCGTGGCCGGGGCGGTCACGGTGGCGGCAGCGCTGGCCGCGGGCGAGCTGGTCGCCGCGATCACCGGCGTGACCGAGACGCCGCTGCTGGCCGTGGGCTCGCAGTTCGTGGACCGGTTCGCCGCCAGTCTCAAGGAGCTGGCCGTCGCGCTGTTCGGAACCAACGACAAGGCCGCGCTCGTGATCGGCACCGTGGCGGTGACGCTGGTGCTCGGTGCGGTGGCCGGCGGCATCGCCCGCCGCGCCGCGTGGCTGGTGCCTGCGCTCGTGCTCGTGCTCTCGGTGGTGGGCTTCGCGTCCCAGGTCGCCGACCCACGCGGATCGGTGCCGCTCGCGCTGCTCGGTGCCGTCGTCGCCAACGGTGTCGGGTTCGGAACCTGGCGCCTGCTCACCCGAGCCGCGCCCAGGCGCGGCGACAACCAGGCGGCTGCTCCGCCGTCGAGACGGGACTTCCTGACGGTCTCGGGGATCGCGGCGACGGCGGCGGCGGGGACGGCCGCGCTCAGCCGGCTGGTGGCGGGCGCGACCGGCGGCGCGAGCAGCATGCCGGACGGCATCGTGCTGCCGGAGCCGCCGAGCACGGTGCCGCTGCCGGACACCGCTGCCTTCGACGCCGAGGGGATCTCGCCGTACGTCACCGCGTCGGAGGACTTCTACCGGATCGACACCGCGCTGAGCGTGCCGCGGGTGGACGTGGGGACGTGGCGGCTGCGGATCGAGGGTCTGGTCGAGCAGCCGATCGAGATCGACTACGAGCAGCTGCTCGCGATGCCGAGCGTGGAGCAGCCCGTGACGCTGCAGTGCGTCTCCAACCAGGTGGGCGGCGATCTCGTGGACAACGCGGTGTGGCAGGGCGTGCCGCTGCTCGACCTGCTGGCGCAGGCCGGGGTGCAGGCGAGCGCGGAGCAGCTGTTCAGCACCTCGGTGGACGGCTGGAGCTGCGGCTTCCCGGTCTCGGTTCTCGACGGTGAGCGCACCGCGCTGGTCGCCTACGCGATGAACGGGGAGCCGCTGCTCCCGGAGCACGGCTTCCCGGTGCGGCTGGTCGTGGCAGGGCTGTACGGGTACGTGTCGGCGACGAAGTGGCTCGAGACGATCGAGCTCACCACCTGGGACGAGCGCGACGGGTACTGGGTGCCGCGCGGTTGGGCCAAGGAGGGTCCGATCAAGCTCGCCTCGCGCATCGACGTCCCGGCCCAGGGCGCCCAGATCGATGCCGACACCGTGATCGGCGGCGTCGCGTGGTTGCCCGGCACCGGCGTCAGGACGGTCGAGATCCAGGTCGACGACGGTCCTTGGCAGGAGTGCGAGCTCGCGTCGGTCGCCGACGGCAACACCTGGGTGCAGTGGCGGCTCCCGGTGACCGGTCTGGCACCGGGGCGGCATCGCGCGACCGTCCGCGCGGTCGACGCCGAGGGCAACCGGCAGTCCGTCGACGTCAGACCGCCCGCCCCCGACGGGGCGAGCGGGCTGCACCGGCGTGAGTTCGAGGTCGTCGGCTAGATCCGCCGTCGTGCTCAGGGACGTCGTGTCCCACACCGAGAAGAGGAGATCACCATGACCAGGACCACCAGGTTGCGAAGCGCCTCGCTGGCGCTGGCGCTCGCCTCCGCGCTCGCGCTCGCGGGGTGCGGAGCAGGGGCGGGCGACGACGAGATGGGCGACGAGGAGATGACGTCGGAGGAGGTGACGTCGGAGGAGATGGCCTCGGAGTCGTGCGACCCGATGGAGGAGATGACCTCGGAGGACGAGATGACCTCGGACGAGGAGATGACGTCGGACGAGGAGATGACCTCGGAGGAGGAGATGACCGACGAGATGTCGGGTGAGGACATGTCAGGTGAGGACATGTCGCCGTCGGACGAGATGAGCTCGGAGGAGATGGACGGCGAGGAGATGACCACCGAGGCCTGCTGACCAGCGAGTTCGCGACCACCCCGCTCGAGGCGGTAGGATGCTCTGCGGTCCTTCGGTTACCCGATGGGCAAGCGCCCGTAGCTTAATGGATAGAGCATCTGACTACGGATCAGAAGGTTGGGGGTTCGAGTCCCTCCGGGCGCGCTCGTTGAGACAGCGAGCAGAACGGCTCCACATCAGGGAAACCTGCGGTGGAGCCGTTCGTGCATCAGGCAGATGGCAGCGAACGGACGTGCTCCGATCCCAGGGGCGTCGAGACCCACCGGCGGGTCGGAGAGCGAGGGCCGTGTGACGGGGACCGATCCTGGGGCCGCAGGAGGTCCCGTGCCCACCGCGTCCGCGAGGGTCGAGCGGCACGCCCCCGAGCACGTGGTGACGGGGCGGGCCGGCGTCGGCCTCGTCAGCGCGATCCCGTGGCGGGTGCAGGTGCCACCGGGGGAGCAGACGCACACGGTGCGCCTCCCCGAGCTGCAGGGGCGCCGCATCGGCGCCGGCCAGCAGCTAATCTGGGCGCTGCTGCCGCAGGGCCTGCCGGACGAGCTGAGCGATGTCACCGCTCTCGACGAGCTGGACGACCTCTGGGCCGGCACCGCCGTCAGCCTCGATCTCGTCGCCGACGACGGCAGCCGCCTCAGCGCCACGGGCGCGGTGGACCAGTACGGCGTCCGGCTGGATCCTGTCGCTCAGGCCGACGCCCGCATGATGTGGGTGGACCAGTGGAACCTGCGGCGCGTCGACCTCGACGGGTGGGACGGCCGGAGCATCGCGCAGGTGGAGCTCGTCGTCCGGGCCTGCCCGGGACGGGTCGTCACCGTGTTCGTCGACGGCGTCGCGCTGGCTGCCGTTCCGGAGATCGGCGCCGAGCCGGTCGAGCAGGTGCGCACCACGCGCGGTTCGCACTCCGCGCCCGCGTTCTCGCGGGGCAACACGGCGCCGTTGGTCGGGGTGCCCCACGGACGCCTCTACGCCGTGCCGGTCACCGATGCCGCGGCGCCCGACTGGGTCTATCGCTGGCACGGCGAAGGCCCCGCGGACGACCCGCGACCGCGGCTGCAGGCGATCGCCACCTCGCACCTGCCGAGCCCGTGGATCCGCGAGCGCGGCGCCTTCCAGGTGATGCCGGCGGACGGCCTCCACCCGGAGCTGGGCCGGAGCGAGCGCGGCCTGGCGTTCGACCACGACCACGAGATGGACCGCCCGCACGTGTGGTCGGCTCGGCTCGACGGCGGTCTGGTCGTCGAGGCCGCGGCGGGCGACAGCGTGATGGGGGTGCGGTGCTCGTTCCCCTCCGGGGATGGCTCGTTCGTCCTCGACCACCGGGGCACGGTCACCGACGTCCGCATCGAGCTGGATGAGGCGGGTCTGACGGTGTCCTGCCTTCTCGACGACACCCCCGGCGCGCCGCCGCAGCACGTGCACGTCCGGGTCCCGGCGGCCACGGCACACACGCTGACGGTGGCGAGCGGTCAGATGCGCGGCGCGGTCCAGGTCGCCGGCTCCGGATCCGCCGAGGTGCTCGTCGGGCTCTCGAGCATCGACGCCGCCACGGCGGCCGCTCACGTGGCCGCCGCGCCCGGTGTGGACGCGCTGATCGCCACCGCCCGTGACCGGTGGAACGCGCTCCTGGCGATCGTCGAGGCGCCCGACGCGACTCCGGACGACCTGGTCCTGCTCCGTTCCAGCCTCTACCGGCTGTTCCTCTTTCCCACCCGTCACGACGAGCAGACCCCGCAGGGGCGACGTTGGCGCAGCCCCTACGAGGTCCCCGACATCCGATCGATCCGCGCGCCCGAGCTGGGTCCGCGCCCTGCGCTCGGGGCGGGCAGCTACGCGGCGACCAACGGGTTCTGGGACACCTACCGCACCGCCTGGCCGCTCCTCGGGCTGCTCACCCCGGACTCGGCCGGTGACCTGGCCGACGGCTTCCTCGCCCACTTCCGCGACACCGGCTGGGTGCCGCGGTGGAGCGCCCCGGCGCCCGTGGACTGCATGACGGGCACGACGAGCGACACCGTGCTCGCCGACCTGCTCGTCAAGGACGTCCCCGGCATCGATCTGCAGGACGCCTGGCAGAGCGTGCTCGCGCACGCAGGAGTGCCGGCCCCCGACCGTCGGGTCGGCCGCAAGGGCCTGCACCAGGGTCTCTTCCGCCGGTACGTCTCGACCGAGGTGCACGAGGGCATGTCCTGGACCCTCGACGCCGCCCTCAACGACTGGGCCGGGTCACAGCTGGGCCGCCTCGTGGCAGCCACCCTGCCCGAGGGTGCCGAACGTCGCCGGGTCGAGGCCGAGACGGAGTGGCTGGCCCGCCGCTCGCTGCTCTACCAGGAGGTCTTCCAGGCCGGGTCCGGGTTCTTCGTCGGCCGGGACGCCGACGGCGGCTGGCGGCGGGGACCCGACGAGCTCGACCCCGACGAGTGGGGCCACGACTACACCGAGACCAACGCCTGGGGCACCGCCGTCACGGTGCCGCACGACGGTGCGGGGCTCGTGGCGCTCCACGGCGGTGAGGCCGGGCTGTCCGCGATGCTCGACGCGATCGTGGCGCGCCCCGAGACGGGCGCGGCGCGGCATGCAGGGTCCTACGGTCGCCCGATCCACGAGATGACGGAGGCGCGCGACTGCCGCACCGGGATGGTCGCGCTGTCCAACCAGCCGGCGCACCACATCCCGTTCATGTACATGCACGTGGGTCGTCACGACGACGCGCACGCGCTGGTCGCCGATGCGCTCGACCGCCTGTTCGTCGGTACCGACCTGGGGCAGGGCTTCGCGGGCGACGAGGACAACGGGGAGATGTCGGCGTGGTGGGTGTTCGCCTCGGTCGGGCTGTACCCGCTCGTCCCGGCCTCCGGCAGCTGGGTGCTGCTGCCACCGCGGCTGCCGCACGTGGTGATCCGGCCGCCTGGGCGCGCGCCGATCACGATCCGGGTGACCAACCCCTCGCGCGAGCGTCGCTTCATCGCCTCGGTGCGGGTCGACGGCCGGCCATGGGAGCAGGTGTCGATCCCCGACGAGCTCCTGCGCGGGGGTACGACGCTGGAGTTCACGCTCGCGGAGGAGCCCACCGGGTGGGCCGCGGGCTCTCGGCCGCCCTCGGCGCGCGAGCTGCACGGCCACACCGAGCCGCTCCGTGACCTGACCGAGGGGGCACCCTGCTCTCACGCCGCCGTGATCGACGACGTCGCGGGCACGCCCGTGCCGCTCGCGGCCGGTGAGACGGTCGAGGTACGCCTGCCCGAGCCGCGCCGGTGCGGCAGCCTCATGACCGTCACGGCCGACGTCCCCGGCCGCATGAGCTGGTCGCTGCTGGCCGAGGTCGACGGCGACTGGGTGGTCGCCGACGCGCGCGTGGCCGAGGAGTTCACCCGGACGCAGCAGACCCGGGTGTTCCGCATCGAGCCGCCCTCGGCCCCGGTGACGGCGTTCCGGTGGGTGGCGGACGAGGCCGTGGTGCTCAGGCAGCTCGAGGTCTTCGCGCCCTGAGCGTCCCGGGCTACCCGAACGGGTCCGGCGTCAGCGTGTACTTGGTCTCGAGGTACTCCCCGATCCCCTCGAAGCCGCCCTCGCGGCCGATGCCGGACAGCTTCCAGCCGCCGAACGGCGCGGCCGCGTTGGAGACCACGCCCACGTTGAGACCCATCATCCCGGTCTCCAGCCGGTCGATCATCCGCTGGCCGCGCGCCAGGTCGCGCGTGAACACGTACGACACCAGCCCGAACTCGGTGTCGTTGGCGATCCGCACCGCCTCGTCCTCGTCCGCGAAGCTCACGATCGCAAGCACCGGGCCGAAGATCTCCTCGCGCAGGATGTCGCTGCCCGGTTGCACGTCGCTCAGCACGGTGGCCTCGTAGAACGAGCCTGGGCCGTCGACCGTGCGTGCGCCCGTGCGGACCTCGGCGCCGCGCTCGACGGCGTCGCTCACCAGCGCGTCGGCCTTGTCGACCGCACGGTCGTCGATGAGCGGTCCGATCGTGACGCCGTCCTCGGTGCCGCGGCCGGTGGTGAAGGACTGCACGCGCTCGGTCACCCGGCGCGTGAACTCCTCGGCCACGTCACGGTGCACGATGAAGCGGTTGGCGGCGGTGCAGGCCTGCCCGATGTTGCGGAACTTCGCCAGCATCGCGCCGTCGACCGCCTTGTCGAGGTCGGCGTCCTCGAACACGACGAAGGGCGCGTTGCCGCCCAGCTCCATCGACGTGCGCAGCACCCCGGGTGCCGCCTGCTTCAGCAGCTGCTGGCCGACCGCCGTCGAGCCCGTGAAGGAGAGCTTCCGCAGCCGCCGGTCGGCGATGATCGGCTCCGACACGGGACCGGACTCCGAAGTGGTGATCACGTTGACGACGCCGTCGGGCAGCCCGGCGTCCACGAGGATCTGGGTGAAGAAGCTCGTCGTGAGCGGCGTCAGCGCCGCCGGCTTGACCACCACGGTGCAGCCGGCCGCGAGCGCCGGTGCGATCTTGCGCGTCGCCATCGCCAGCGGGAAGTTCCAGGGCGTGATCAGGTAGCACGGCCCCACCGGGTGCTTGGTCACGATCATCCGGCCGGAGCCCTCGGGGTTGACGCCGTACCGGCCCTGGACCCGCACCGCCTCCTCGCTGAACCAGCGCAGGAACTCGCCGCCGTACGTCACCTCGCCCCGCGACTCGGCCAGCGGCTTGCCCATCTCCAGCGTCATCAGCAGCGCCAGGTCCTCGGCACGCTCCTGCACGAGGTCGAAGGCCCGGCGCAGCAGCTCGGCGCGCTCGCGCGCCGGCGTCCGGGACCAGCTTGGGAAGGCTGCGCAGGCGGCGTCCATCGCGGCGGCGCCGTCCGCCGCCGAGGCGTCGGCCACCTCCTTGATGACCTCACCGGTCGCGGGATCGGTCACCTGCAACGTGCGGCCGTTCTCCGCGGCCCGCCACCGGCCCCCGATGAACACGCCGTCAGGCACACGTGCCAGCAGGTCAGCCTCGTCGGATGTCGTCATGTCTCGTCCTCCCGTTCAGACGATTTCACCGCACTTTCGTCCGGACGGCGGTGACATCGGGGTGGTCGGATGTGCGGTGAAACCGCGGGCTGGTCGAAAGTGCGTTGAAAGCGGGGGTTGGTCGGAAGTGCGTTGAAAGCGGGGGGTGGTCGGAAGTGCGTTGAAAGCGGGGGTGGGGGTGTCAGCGGAAGCGGGTGGCGAGGTCCTCGGAGCCGCGCGCCAGCAGGGTCACGTCGGCGCCCACGGTGATGAAGGTGGCGCCGGCGTCCAGGTATCGCCGCGCCGCCGTCGGGTCGAACGCGTTCACGCCGGCGGCCTTGCCCTGGCCGCGGACGGCGTCGAACGTGGCCAGCACCGCCGCCGTGACGTCCGGATGGGTCTGCTGACCCAGCAGCCCCATCGAGGCAGCCAGGTCCGAGGGGCCAACGTAGACGCCGTCGACCCCGTCGACGGCGGCGATCTGCGCCGCGGCCTCGACGCCGGCCATCGTCTCGACCTGGACCATCAGGGACACGTGGGTGTCGGCGTCGGCCAGGTAGTTCTCGGCCCGGCCCCACCGGCCCGAGCGCGCCAACGCCGCTGCCACCCCGCGGACGCCACCGGGCGGGTAACGCACCGCGGCGGCGGCCGCCTGCGCCTCCTCGACGGTCGAGACCATCGGCACCACGAGGTTCTGCGCACCGAGGTCGAGGACCTGCTTGATGATCGCTGCGTCGTTGACCGGCACCCGCACCACCGGCGTCACCGGGTAGGCGGCGACCGCATGCAGCTGGGCCATGATCGTGCTCAGGTCGTTCGGCGCGTGCTCGCCGTCGATCAGCAGCCAGTCCATCCCGCTGCCCGCACAGATCTCCGCCACCAGCGGGCTCGCCGAGCCGCACCACATCCCGATCAGGGGGCGCTCGGAGGTGGCGATCGCCTCGCGGAAGGTCATCGGAAGCTGCATGTGATCGTTCCCATCGGTCCGTAGTCGCACGTCACGGTGTCGCCGCGCGACACCCACAGCGGCCGGGTGAAGGAGCCGGCCAGGATGATCTCGCCGGCCTCGAGCCGGTCACCGTGCTGGTGCAGCTTGTTCGCCAGCCACGCCACCCCAGTCGCCGGGTGCCCGAGCACGCCCGCCGCCACCCCGGTCTCCTCGATCGTGCCGTTCTTCGCCAGCAGCGCCGCGACCCAGCGCAGGTCGACGTCCTCCGGAGGCTTGGCCGTCTCGCCCAGCACCATCGCACCGTAGGCGGCGTTGTCCGCGACGGTGTCGACGATCGTGCGCCCCTCGAGCTCGATGTGGGAGTTCAGCACCTCGAGCGCGGGGACCACCGACGCCGTGGCGGCCAGCACGTGCTCGAGGGTGCAGTCCGGCCCTGCCAGCGGCGAGGCGAGCCGGAACGCGAGCTCCACCTCGACCCGCACGTTGGAGAAGGCGTCGACCTCGAGGACCACCCCGGAACGGTGCACGGTGTCGTCGAACATCACGCCGTAGTCCGGCTCGCTGATGCCCGTCGCCGCCTGCATCGCCCTGGACGTCAGCCCGATCTTGCGCCCCACCAGCGTGCGCCCCGCCGCGACCTGCCGATCCCGCCAGACGCGCTGGATCGCATACGAGTCCTCGATCGTGGCCTCGGGGTGGCGGGCGGTGATCCGGGGGATCACCGTGTGCGCGCGGTCGGCCTCCGCGAGCTCGTCGGCCAGCGCCGCGATCACCTCGGTCGAGAGCGCACCGGTCACAGCTGGTTGCCCAGCTTCTGCTCGCCCTTGCGCGTGTAGGAGAAGCCGTCGGCACCGATCGTGACCGCCATCTCGGACCGGTCGGTGCGCGCGGACACCGGCTGCGGGTTGCCGTCGAGGTCGAGCACCAGCGAGGCCTCGGTGTACCAGCTCGGCACCACCGGGTTGCCCCACCAGTCGCGCCGCTGGTTGTCGTGCACGTCCCACGTGACCACCGGGTTGTCCGGGTCGCCCGTGTAGTAGTCCTGCGTGTAGATCTCCACGCGGTGCCCGTCCGGGTCGCGCAGGTACAGGTAGAAGGCGTTGGAGACGCCGTGCCTTCCGGGGCCGCGCTCGATCAGCTCGGAGCGCCGGAGGGCCCCGAGCTTGTCGCAGATCGCCAGGATGTTGTGCTTCTCGTGCGTCGCGAACGCCACGTGGTGCATGCGCGGGCCGTCGCCGCCCGTCATCGCGGTGTCGTGCACGGTCGGCTTGCGCCGCATCCACGCCGCGTAGACCACGCCGTCGGCGTCCTGGATGTCCTCGGTGACCCGGAACCCGAGATCCTCCATGTACGCGACCGCGCGCGGCACGTCCGGCGTCACCTGGTTGAAGTGGTCCAGCCGCACCAGGGTGCCCGGCGTGTACAGGTCGTAGCGCCAGGCGAGGCGCTCCACGTGCTCCACCTCGTGGAAGAACTCGTACGGGAACCCCAGCGGGTCCTGCACGCGCACGGCGTCGCCGACGCCGTTCGTGAAGCCCTCGGGGCGCCGCTCCACCCGGCACCCCAGCTCGGTGTAGAAGGCGACCGCCCGGTCCAGGTCGGCGGGTGAGCGCACCCGGTAGCTGAAGGCGGCGGCGGCGGCCACGGGGCCCTGGCGCAGCACCAGGTTGTGGTGGATGAACTCCTCCATCGTGCGCAGGTAGATCGCGGTCTCGTCCTCCTCGGTCACCACGAGCCCGAGGATGTCGACGTAGAAGACCCGCGACGCCGCGAGGTCGGTCACCACGATCTCCATGTACGCGCAGCGGAGCACGTCGGGCGGAGGGCTCGACGGCGTCGGGAGGCTCGCGCCGGTCCGGATCGGGCTGTCCTGGGTCACCACCGGCTCGGGGGAGGAGGGTGTGATGGGGCTCGTCATGTCAGTGTCCTCGGTCGCCGTCGGCAGCCTTGCCGAACGTCGGGTTGTGGACCTGGCCGAGCGTGATGTGCACGGCCTGCTGGTCGGTGTAGAAGTCGATCGAGCGGTAGCCGCCCTCGTGGCCCAGGCCGGAGGCCTTGACGCCGCCGAACGGGGTGCGCAGGTCGCGCACGTTGTTGCTGTTGAGCCAGACCATCCCGGCCTCCACGGCCTGCGCGACGTTGTGCGCCCGCTTCAGGTCGTTGGTCCAGACGTACGCCGCCAGCCCGTACCGGGTGTCGTTGGCGAGCTCGAGGGCCTCGGCCTCGGTGTCGAACGGCGTGATTGCCACCACGGGGCCGAAGATCTCCTCCTGGAAGATCCGGGCCGTCGGCGGCACGTCCGCGAACACCGTCGGTGCGACGAAGTTGCCGGTCGCGAAACCGTGCGGCCGGCCGCCGCCGGCGACCAGGCGCGCCTCGGTCTTGCCGATCTGGATGTAGGCCATCACCTTCTCGTAGTGCTCCGGGTGCACGAGCGCGCCCACCTCGGTGGCGGCGTCGTGCGGGTAGCCGACGCGGACCGCCTCGGCCTGCGTCGCGTACCTCGCGACGAACTCGTCGTAGATCTCGCGCTGCACGAGGATCCGGGACCCGGCGGTGCAGCGCTCGCCGTTGAGCGAGAACACCCCGAAGATCGTGGCGTCCACAGCGGCGTCGAGGTCGGCGTCCGCGAAGACGATCGCCGGGCTCTTGCCGCCCAGCTCCATCGACAGACCCTTCAGGTAGGGCGCCGCGTTGGCGAAGATGAGCTGCCCGGTGCTGCTCTCGCCCGTGAAGGAGATCAGCGGGACGTCGGGGTGCTTCACGAGCGCGTCGCCCGCCTCCTCGCCCAGGCCGTTGACGAGGTTGAAGACCCCGCGCGGCAGCCCGGCCTCCTCGAAGATCTCGGCCCACAGCGACGCCGACAGCGGCGTGAACTCCGCAGGCTTGAGCACCACCGTGTTGCCGGTGGCCAGCGCCGGCCCGAGCTTCCACGACTCCAGCATGAACGGGGTGTTCCACGGGGTGATCAGGCCGGCCACGCCGATCGGCTTGCGGTTGACGTAGTTGATCTGCCGCCCCGGGACCTTGAAGGTGTCGTCCGTCTGCGCCACCACGAGATCGGCGAAGAACCGGAAGTTCTCCGCCGCGCGCCGCGCCTGGCCCAGCGCCTGCGTGATCGGCAGCCCGGAGTCGAAGGACTCCAGCTCGGCGAGCCGGGCGTCGCGAGACTCCACGAGGTCGGCGACCCGGTGGAGGACCCGGGACCGCTCCCGCGGGAGCAGCCGCGGCCACGGTCCCTCGGTGAACGCCCTGCGCGCAGCCGCCACCGCTCGATCGATCTCCGCCTTGCCGCCGGCCGCGGCCTGCACGTAGGTGGCGTTGCTGACCGGGTCGAGCACGTCGAAGCTCGCGCCGTCCGCCGAGTCGACGAGCTCGCCGTCGATGTAGTGCTGGATCCTGCGGGGCAGGTCGGCGGGGACGTACCCGCTGCCGGCAGGGTCGTGGCTCGTGGTGCTCATGCCGTGCCTCCTTCGGTGGCGTGCTCGCTCAGCGTGCGGCTGAGGAAGGCTTGCAGGGTGCCCGCCCGGTGCAGGCGCAGCTGCTGCTCGATGTCGTCGATGGGCGCGCCGCGCTCGATGAGGCCGAGGATCTCCTCGTGCTCGGCGACCGACGTGCCGGCGCGGTCGGGCACGAACGTGAAGATCGAGTCCCGCATGTTGCCCAGCCGTGCCCACTCGGCCTCGACCAGCTCCACCAGCCGAGCGTTCGGGCAGCGGCGGTAGAGGATCGCGTGGAACTGCTGGTTGAGCGCGGTGAAGGCGTGCGGGTCGAAGGGGTCGGCGTCGACGAGCTGGGCGTACATGCGCTCGTTGACCTCGCGTGCCCGGCGCAGGTCGCCGGCGGTGAGCTCGCGCGCCGCCATCGCGGTGGCCGCGGCCTCGATGAGGCTGAGCGCCTGCATGCTCGCGCGGTACCGGTTCTCGTCGACCATCGACACGTGGGCGCCGACGTTGCGCTCGTACGTCACCAGCCCCTCGGCCTCGAGCTGGCGGATCGCCTCCCGCACCGGGACCACGCTCATGCCGAGCTCGGCGGCGATCGAGCCGAGCACCAGCCGGCGCCCGGGGGTGAGCTGCTGGTTCGCGATCTGCCCCTTGAGCCAGTGGTAGGCCTGCTGCGACTTGCTGAGCGTCGCCGGCGCTCCGACGTCGGTCACGGCCGGCTCCCGCCGGCGCGGTCGGCGTCGTAGCGGGCTCGCCAGGTGGCCGACATCGGGAACAGCCCGTCGACCGGGTGGCCCTCGGCGACGCGTGCGGCGATCCAGGCGTCCTCGGCCTCCTGCGCCAGCGCGGCGTCGGCCACCTCCTCGGCGAGGCCGGGCGGGATCACGATGACGCCGTCGTCGTCGCCCACGATGATGTCGCCCGGCTGCACGGTGGCGCCGCCGCACGCGATCGTGACGTCGGCCTCCCACGGCACGTGCCGACGCCCGAGCACCGCAGGATGGTGACCGGCGGCGAAGACCGGGAGGATGTCGGCGACCGCGGCGGCGTCCCGGACCCCGCCGTCGGTGACCACGCCGGCCGCCCCACGTGCCTTCGCCCGTAGCGCCAGGATGTCGCCGAGCGTCCCGGACCCGGTCTCGCCCCGTGCCTCGATCACGATCACCTCGCCGCGCTCGACGGCGTCGAACACGCGCTTCTGCGCGTTGTAGCCACCGCCGTGCGAGGCGAACAGGTCCTCCCGGTTCGGCACGAACCTCAGGGTCCTGGCCACGCCGACGACCGTGACGCCCGCGCGCAGCGGGGCGACGCCGTCGAGCACGACGTTGTTCAGGCCCCGTTTGCGGAGCTGGGCCGACAGCCCGGCGGTCGGCGCCCGGCGCAGCTTGTCCAGCAGTGCGGCGTCGAGCCCGCTCCGCTCGGGCGCCAGACCGGCCGCCTCGCGCGAGCCCCAGGCCTCCGCCCGCTGCTGGTCGTCGATCGCCGGCAGAGATCCCAGCGCGGCGTCGAACGGCACATCGCCCTGCGTGACGGTCGTGACCAGCCTCCCGGTGCTGGGGGCACCGGTGACCGTGGGGGCGTCGACCTCGATCTCGACCACGTCGCCCGGGCCGATGACGCTCGAGCCCGACGGGGTGCCGGTCAGGATGACGTCGCCGACCTCGAGCGTCAGGTGCTGCGACAGGTCGGCGACCATCTGCGCGAGCGGGAAGATCAGACCCGCCGAGGTGTCCTCCTGGGCGAGCTCGCCGTTGACCCAGGTGCGCACGCGCAGCGCGGCGGGGTCGAGCGAGGCGGCATCCAGCAGCGCCGGGCCGATCGGGGTGTACCCGTCGCCGCCCTTGGAGCGCAGGTTGGAGCCCTTGTCGTTCGCACGCAGGTCGTAGACGCCGAGGTCGTTGGCCGCGGTGACCCAGCCGACGTGGTGCCAGGCCCGCGCGAGCGGGACGCGGCGGGCCTCGGTCCCGATCACGAGCGCGATCTCGCCCTCGAAGGCGAGCAGCTCCGTGCCGGCCGGCCGCTCGACCACACCTCCGGAGGCAGCCACCGAGCTGGAGGGCTTGAGGAAGTACGAGAGGTGGGCGGGCCGGCGGCCGCGCTGCTCGGCGCGCGAGGCGTAGGACAGGTGCACCGCCACGACCTTGCCCGGGCGGCGACCGAGCGCGGCGAAGCGCTCTGCTGGATCGATCGTCATGAGCTCCCTCGCTCTTGCGTGACCACGATCGTATACGATGCGCCGGCCGTGAGAGGCGCAACCGCCAGGCAGCGCTCGAGCCGTACGGTGACCCGGTGGAGTCCCTCACCCGCAGCGGGGCGCTGCCCCCGGGCGGAGCCGAGGAGGTCGCGCGCGTCGCGCGCGCGATGCTCAGCGAGCTCGACGACCTGCTGCACACGATCACCGAGCGCGTCTGGCAGACCGTGCCCGGCTACTCGCAGTTCCTGCCCGACCGGCAGGAGCTGACCGCGCGCATCGGCGAGAGCGTCCTCAACGTGGTGACCTGCCTGCAGGAGTGGCGCGAGCCGAGCCCCGCCGAGCTCGCGCGCTCGGCGCGGACCGGTGAGCGGCGCGCGCTGCAGGGCGTCGCGTCGATCGCGATGATCCAGTCGTTCCGGACCGCGGAGCGGGTGCTGCTGGAGGAGCTGCAGGGCTGGTGCACGCGGATGCAGGTCCGCGCGGCCACCGCCCGCGCGGTCCGGGCCGCGCTGCTGCGCGACCTCGACGCGATCGAACGGTCGATGCTCGACGCCTACACCCACCTGCAGATCCAGATCGAGGCCGACCGCCGGCTCAGCGAGCCGCGGTTGTTCCGGCGGCTCGCGGCCGGGGTGCCGATCGACACCTCCGAGCTCTCCGAGCTGGCGGTCGCCATCGGCGTCGCCGACCCGGACAAGACCCAGTTCGTCACCGCCGCCGTCCGGCTGTGGCCACGCCCGGACGGCACCCCTGTCGATCGCGTGACGGCGGACCAGATCCGGCACCGCGTCGTCACCGAGCTCGCTCGATCGCTCGGCAGCGCGGTGCTCTCGGGCGTGGTCGAGGAGGTGGGGCAGCCGGTCGTGCTGGTGGCGATGCCGTGGGACCTGGAGCCGGAGGCGCTGCTGCTGGACCTGGCGCGCGCGGTCGCCCCGATCTCGGAGACGCCGGTCACCACCGGCATCGGTGACCGCTGCACGGGGCTCGCCACCCTCGGCACCTCCTGCCGGCAGGCGCTGGCAGCCGCGGCGGTCGTGGGCGCTCCGGGTGGGCTGCACCTGTACGCCGACACGCTGCTGGAGATCATGGTGCGCCGCGAGCCGGCGATCGCGCGCCAGCTCGTGGACCGCTACCTCGGCGAGCTCAGCGGTGAGCTGCTCACCACGCTGCGGACCCACCTCGACCAGCGGCTCTCGTTACGCGCGACGGCCGCCGTGCTCGGCGTCCACAAGAACACGGTGTCCTACCGGCTGCACCGGATCGAGGAGCTCAGCGGGCTCGATCTTCACCGACCGCGCGATCTCAGCCGGCTCGTGGTCGCACTCGAGGCCGCCGAGCAGATCAGCGCAGTCCCGCCAGCCGCGCAGCAGCCATGACGCCGTCGACGAGGTGCTCAGGATCCGTGCCGCCGTCGTCGATGACCACCAGCGACGCCAGCCCTGCGTCGCGGTAGGCGAGCATGCGGGCGGCTGCGTCCTCGAGCGTGCCCGCCACCGTGAGCGCGCGGATCATCGCGTCGGAGACCAGCTGCGCCGAGGGCTCGCCGTCGAGGAACCGGCGCCGGATGGTCGCCGCCAGCTCCTGGTCGATGCCCGCGTGCTCGGTGATCGCGGACGCCCCGTGCAGCCCGAGGTACTTGGCGGTGTGCACGCGGAGCCGGTCGACGGCGCTCGCGCGGTCGGGACCGACCGAGAAGGTGGCGTACGCGGTCAGCTCCGGGGCGCCGTGCTCGGTGGCCACCCACCGCACGTACTCGGGTGAGGACAGCACGGACAGGAACAGCCCGTCGGCCTCCTGCGCGCCGAGCTGCAGCGCGCGCGGCCCCTTGACGCCCCAGACGAGCGGGATGGTGCGCGGCGGCCGGGCGTCGAGCGCGGTGTCGAGCCGCTGACCGCGGACCAGATCGGTCACGCGCTCGCCCGCGAGCAGCCGCCGCAGTGCTGCGGTGTAGTCGGAGAGCACCGAGATCGGGCGCTCGAAGTCGATGCCGAGCCGCCCGGACATCCAGCCGGCGTTGCTGGCACCGAGCCCCAGCACGCTGCGGCCGTCGGCGATCTCGTCCAGCGCCTGCGCCTCCATCGCGGTGAGCACCACGTGCCGGGTCCACGGGTTGACCACGCCGATCCCGATCCGGACCCGCTGGGTGACCGCGGCCATCGCACCGGTGACGGCGAACGCGCCCCGTTCGGTGTAGTCCTCGCTCACCCAGACCTCGTCGAGGCCGGCGTCCTCGGCCTGGCGCGCGATCCGCACCGCGCCCGCGGCCGACCGCAGACCCGAGGGTGCGATCCCGATCCTCATGCCGACAGCCTCCCGGTGCGCACGCTCAGCCTGCGTCCGCTGCCGCGATCGCCGCGTCGAGCGCGGCCACGGTCGGTTCGATGACCGGGGTCGCCGGCAGCCCTGCGGCCGCCGTCGGCACGTCCTTGAGCCCGGACGAGGTGCCGAGCACCACGACCCGGTCCTCTCCGCCGAGGACGCCGCGGCTCACGAGCTCGGGGAGCACCGCGACCGCCACCGTGGAGGAGGGTTCGAGGAAGATGCCCTCGAGGCCGGCGAGACGGCGCTGCGCCGCCATCGTCTGCTCGTCGTCCGCCGACGCGGCGGCGCCGTGGGTGCGCGACAGCGCGTCCCAGCCCTGCCACGTCGCCATCGGGGTGCCGATCGAGAACGCGACGGTCGAGCCCGCCGGCTGCGCGGCCTGAGCGCGCCAGCCGTGCTGCAGCGCGTCCTCGTAGGGCCCGAACGGCTCGGCCGCGATCAGCCGAGGCACCTGCGTGCTCATGCCGAGCGCGATGAGCTCCTGGAAACCGCGGGCCAGTCCCGCCAGCGCGTCGCCGTACGCGACCGGCGCCACGATCGCGTCCGGCACGCCGCCCAGCTCGGCGTGCAGCTCGTAGGCGATCGTCTTGTACCCCTCGACACCGAACGGGTTGGACCCCGACGGCGGCCCGACGAACCCGGACATCGGCACCCAGCCGCGCTCCTCGACGACCTGCCGCATCACCAGCCAGCGGTCGGTCGGCTTCTCGACGGCGACCGTGACCGCGCCGTAGCTCTGCATCAGCGTGGTCATCGCCAGCGGCGCTGACGCGAGCGTCAGCACCACGCACCGGATCCCCGCCCGAGCGGCGTAGGCGGCAACGGCGGCGCCGTGGTTGCCGGTGCTGGAGACCACGACGACCTCACGTCCCTGCTGCACCGCCTTCGTGACGGCGACGGCGGCCAGCCGGTCCTTGTAGGACCAGGTCGGGTTGCGCGACTCGTCCTTGAGCGTGAGCCCCGGGAGGCCGAGCTCGGCACCCAACCGGGGGAGCGGGACGAGCGGGGTGCCGCCCTCACCCAGGCTGACCACGGGGCCGCCGTCGATCGGCAGCAGCGGTCGGTACCGGAACAACCCGGGGTCGTCGGTGGTCTCCAGGCCGCGCAGCTTCTCGAGGTCGTAGTGCGGGACGGCGTACACGTGGCCGTCCTCGACCGCGGTCGGCAGGTAGGCCTCGGCCTCCGCGACCCGGGCACCGGTGATCGGGTGCGTCAGGTAGCCCCGATAGGCGCGGGCGGCGTCGTCGGAGGTCGTCGGCACGCTCATGCTCCGATCACCTGCAGCTCACGGCCGCGGTCGCTGAGCAGCCGGACGCCGTCCTCGGTCACCACGAGGGCGTCCTCGACCATCATGCCGCCCCAGCCGATCTCGTAGTACGGGGTCTCGAAGCAGAACACCTGCCCGGCGGCCAGCGGCGTCGCCGTGTCCGGGCGGATGATCGGCGCCTCGTAGACCTCCAGGCCGATCCCGTGCCCGCAGTGCTGCCGGCGGTAGGGCCTCGGGCCGGTCTGCTCGACGACCTCGACGGCGCGGGCGAAGACCTGCTCGGCCGGGACCCCCGGCCGTGCCAGCGCGAGCTGGGCCTCCTCGCCGTCGAGGATGGCCCGGTAGAAGCGCGACTGCTTCTCGCTCGGCTCCCCGACCACCGCGGTGCGTCCGAGGTCGGCCCAGTAACCCTGGTACATGCCTCCGACGTCGAAGCGCAGCAGATCGCCCGGCGCCAGCGCCCGGTCGGTCGCGTAGGCGTCCGCGAGCGCGGACCGCGGCCCCGAGGTCGCGACGACGAAGCGTGGCTCCATGTCGGCCGCGACCAGCTCACCCGCGACGATCCGGGCCAGCTCCGCCTCGGTCGCACCCACCTCGGCCCGCTCGATCGCCGTCAGCATCGCGTGCTCGACGATGCGGGCGGCGCGCTCCAGCAACGCCACCTCGCCGTCGAGCTTGACCGACCGCACGGAGGCGAACCAGTCGCTGGCGTCCATCAGCGCCGTGTCGGCGAGCCGCTCGGCCAGCTGCTCACGCAGCGGCACCGGGCACGCGCTCGCGTCGATGCCGACGCGGCGGCCGCCCGCGCCGGCGTGCCGCACCGCGGCCTCGATCGCCGCGGCGTAGTCGGCGTGCTGCTCCACCAGGCCGGTCGCCGTCGCGGCGCCGCCTGCGGACTCGAAGAAGAACCGGCCGTACGCGGAGTAGTCCGCCTCGGCCAGCCCGGCGTCGAACCCCGGGGCGCTGTCGGCGACCGGGCCGGCCACGGCGAGCTCGGTGTCGGTGAGGACCGCGGCGAGCGGCGAGACGCCGTGCACGGTCGCCGAGACGCTGCGGTAGCCGGTGGCGTAGTCCACGTTCGCGCCGCTCAGCGCCAGCGCGGCGTCGAACGGGGCGTCCTCGAGCGCGGACCGCAGCCGCGTGCGGCGGGCCTCGACGAGTGCGGGGTCGATCCGTCGGCTGCTCATGCCAGGCTCCCTGCTGCCGTGGCCTGCCCGGTGGCCGATCCGGCCGGCCAGGGCGTGCCGGTCTCGGCGCGGTACGCCGCGATCACGTTCTCCGAGAACCACTGCATCGCCTCGATCGTCTCCTCCACGGTGTTCTTGGCGAACAGCAGCGCCGACAGCGTGGTGACGCCCGCGGCCGCGTACGCGCGGATCTGGTCGAGCATCTGCTCGGCGTTGCCGATGAGGTTGCGGCTCGCGAAGTCGGCGGTGTCCTGGTCCTTGAGGGTGCTCGCCGAGAGCGAGCGCATGTGCTGGTACAGCTGTGAGGTCTCGAAGCTCGCGACCGCGTCGGCCGTGTCCCGGCCGATCGAGATCGACAGCTGCGGCGCGACGTCGAAGTCGGCCGGGAGCACCCGGCCGTGCTGCTGGGCCAGCTCACGGATCGCTGCGACCCCCGCGGCGACTTCCTGCGGCGTCAGCACCGCGGGCAGCCAGCCGTGCCCGTACCTGGCGGCGCGCTCGCGAGCGCCGGGGGAGTTGCCCCCCGACAGGATCGGCAGCGGTGTCTGCCGGGGCTTGGGGAAGGATTCGACGTCGGTGAAGCTGACGAACTCGCCGGCGAAGCTGGCGCGGCGCTCGGTGAACAGCAGCTGCAGCGCCTGCGTGTACTCCTCGGCCTGGCGGCCGCGGTGGATCCGGACGCCGGGCCACATCGCCTCGGCCTCCTCGCGGTAGGCGCCGATGCCGACGCCGAGCTTGAACCGGCCGCCCGAGAGCTGGTCGAGCGTCGCGGCCTGCTTGGCCAGCACCACCGGGTTGCGGAACGCGAACACCGTGATCGCGGTGCCGAGCTCCAGCGTGGTGGTCTGGCCGGCCACGTAGGACAGGTAGAGGTAGGGGTCGTAGTAGCGCGGCGGCTGCTCGAACTCGGCGCGCACGTACTTCTGGGTGGTGACGTGATCGTTGCCCCAGACGCTGTCGAAGCCGAGACGTTCGGCCTCCACGGCGAGCCGGACCGCCTGCTCCGGGTCCGCGTACGGCACCGGATACATCAGTCCCTCGGTGCCGGTGGGGACGCCAAGTCCGAAGCGCATGGTCAGCTCTCTTCCGTGTGGGGGTTGTGGCTGGAGGCCTCGGGTTCGAGGTCCTGCTCCAGGGGTGCTGGTTCGGGGTCGAGCGCTGCGCTCGGGTCGGGGGCGGCGCTCGCGCGGCGGCGCCGTCCTGCTGCGGGGTCCATGCCGGGCACGGCCGCGAGCAGCGTCCGCGTGTAGGGGTGCTGCGGCGCGTCCAGCACCTCGAGCCCGCCGCGCTCCACGATCTGGCCGCGCTGCATGACGACGACCTCGTGGGCGCAGGCCCGGGCGACGGCGATGTCGTGGGTGATGAAGATGTAGCTGAGCCCTCGCTCGGCCTGCAGCTCGCGGAGCAGGGTGACGATGCGGCCGCGGATCGACTGGTCCAGGCCGCTGGTGGGCTCGTCGAGCACGATCAGGTCGGGGTCGGCCGCCAGCGCACGCGCGATGGCGACCCGCTGCTGCTGGCCTCCCGAGAGCTCGCCCGGACGCCGGTGGCGCAGCTCGGCCGGCAGGTGCACGGCGGCGAGCAGCTCGTCGACGCGCGCCGAGGCCTGCCGCCGGTCGAGCCCGGCGAGCAGCCGCAGCGGCTCGGTCAGCGTGCTCTCGACCCGGTATCGGGCGTTGAGCGACTGCAGCGGGCTCTGGAACACCATCTGGATCCGGCGCCGCTCGGGGCCGCGGAGCCGTCTGACGTCCAGCGGGGTGCCGTCGAAGCGCAGCTCACCCGCGGACGGCGGCTGCAGCCCCGCCACGATCGAGCCGAGGGTGGACTTGCCGGAGCCGGACTCACCGACGACGGCGAGGGTGCGGCCCTTCGCCACGGTGACGTCGACGCCGTCGAGCGCGCGCACCTCGTGCCCCCGGCTCTTGAACACCCGGTGCAGGCCGGTGACCTCAAGCAGCGCCATCGGTGTCCTCCAGCTCGTTCGCGGACTCGAGCAGGTAGCGCGTGTACTCGTGCCGCGGTGCGGCGAGGACCCGGTCCACGGGGCCGCTCTCGACGAGGTCGCCGCGGTAGAGCACGTTGAGGCGGTCGCAGGTCTCGGCGACGACGCCGAGGTCGTGCGTGACCAGCAGCACGCCGCACCCGGTCTCCTCGGTCAGCTCCACGACGAGGTCGAGGATGCGGGCCTGCACCGTGACGTCGAGCGCGGTGGTCGGCTCGTCGGCGATCAGCAGCCGTGGTCGGCACGCGAGCGCCATCGCGATCATCACCCGCTGGCACATGCCGCCCGAGAGCTGGTGCGGGTAGGCGCGCGCGGCCCGCTCGCCGTCGGGGATGTGGACCCGTTCGAGCATGCTGACCGCCTCGGCGCGGGCCTGCGCCCGCGACATCCCCTGGTGCAGGGCGGCGATCCGGGCGATCTGGTCACCGACCCGCATCAGCGGGTTCAGCGAGTCGCGCGGGTTCTGGAAGATCATCGCGAACCGGCTGCTCACGGAGCGGTCGCGCACGTCGGTGACGTCCTCGCCGTCGACCGTGAAACGGCCCGCGGTCTGCCGCACGCCACGCGGGAGGATGCCCATCGTCGCGAACGAGGTCATCGACTTGCCCGAGCCGGACTCCCCGACGAGTCCGACGATCTCACCGGGGGCGACCTCCAGCGACACGTCGGTGAGGATCGGTGCCCCGGTGGCCTCGGCGACCACGCCGAGACCCTCGATCGCGAGCAGCGGGACGTCGCGCCGGGTGGTCTCGGCCGCCGGTCGCGTCGCGCTCATGCGCCGTCTCCCGCCAGGTCGTCACCGATGAAGTGCAACGCCGCCACCGTGATCGCGATCAGCAGACCGGGGAAGAACGCCGTCCACCACTGACCGGTCAGCATGTTCGAGGCGCCCTCGGCCACCATGACGCCCCACTCGGCGGTGGGCGGGTGGATGCCGACGCCCAGGTAGGCGAGGCCGGCGACGTTGAGGATCGAGTAGCCGCACACGAGCGTCAGCTGCACGGCGGCGGGGCGGATCGAGTTGGGCAGCACGTGCGCGAACGCGGTGCGCAGCCAGCCGGCGCCGGAGACCCGGGCCGCGGCGACGTAGTCGAGCTCGCGCTCGCTGAGCGACTTGGCCCGCACCAGCCGCACGAACGGCGCGATCTGGGCGATCGCGAGCGCGATCGCGAGGTTGGGGATCGAGTCACCCACCGAGACCAGCAGGATCATCGCGAGGATGAAGCCGGGGAAGGCCATGAGGATGTCGACCAGCCGCATCACGACGTCGTCGACCTTGCCGCCCAGGTAGCCCGAGACGACGCCGACGGCGGAGCCGATCACCATGGCGAGCAGCGCGACGCTGACGCCGAGCGCGAGGTCGAGGCGGATCGCGTGGATGCAGCGGGCGAGGATGTCGCGGCCGTAGCTGTCGGTCCCGAACCAGTGCTCCGCCGAGGGCGGCAGGAACGGCGCCGCGATGCGCGCCGCCGGGTCCGCGACCACGAACGGGCCGATGATCCCGACGATCAGCAGCGCACCGATGACGACCACCCCGAGGACGAGGAAGGGGCGCCGACGGCGGGCGGTGGTCCGGAGCGTGTCCGGTGCGGCAGGTGTGGTGAGCGCGGTCATGCTGCCCGCCCTCCGAGTCGGATCCGTGGGTCGATGACGCCGTAGACGAGGTCGACGACGAAGTTCAGGGCGATGTAGATGACACCGACGATGAGCGCGTAGCCCTGCAGCAGCTCGAGGTCGTTGGAGCCGAGCGCGTCGTAGGCGATCCGACCCATGCCGGGCCAGCTGAAGAGCCGCTCGACGATGACGTTGCCGCCGAGCAGGAAGCCGATGACCAGGCCGATCGCCGTCAGCACCTGGAGCATCGCGTTGCGGAGCCGGTCGCGCCAGAGCACCTGCGAGGCCGGCACGCCGTAGGCGCGGGCGGTGCGGGTGAACCCGGCGTCCTCGGTGGCGATCATCGCCGACCGGACCATCTTGAGCACTGCGGCGGAGGCACCGAGGCCGAGCGTGAGCGCGGGCAGCGCGAGGGCGCGCATGCTCTGCCAGACGACGTCGAGGTTCCCGGTGAGCAGGCCGTCGAGCACGAACAACCCGGTGATCGATGTCGGCGGCGGGGTACCGATCGGCAGCCGCCCGACCGGGCCCGGGAACAGCCCGGCCAGCGAGTAGAGGCCGTAGATCAGCAGCAGCCCGAGCCAGAGCGGCGCCATGCTGGAGCCGAGCACCGCGAACAGCCGCGCCGCGGCGTCGGAGGTGCGGCCGCGACGAGAGGCGGCGAGCATCCCGAGCGGGAAGCCGAGCAGCAGCGCGATCAACAGACCGCCGGCAGCCAGCTCGATGGTCGCCGGGAGCCGGGAGAGCAGCTCGTCGGCCACCGGGCGGCCGGTGGAGATCGCGGTGCCCATGTCGCCGCGCACGAGCCCGGCCAGGTAGTCGCCGAGCTGCACCCAGATCGGCTGGTCGAGCCCCATCCGGGTGCGGAGCGCGTCGATGTCGTCCTGCGTGGCCTCGGGGCCGAGGCGCGCGGCCGCGGCGTCGCCGGGGAGGATCCGCACGACGAGGAAGACGACCAGCACGAGCCCGACGACGGTGATCGCGGAGATCGCGAGCCGGCGCAGCAGGTATCGGACCATGTCGCTTCCTCGGTGGGGTGCGGGTGGGTGGTGGGTCGGAGCACTCTCGGGTGGGCGGCACGCCGCTCGGGCGGCCGCCCACCCGGCGGGCTACTCCTTGGTGAGGTACTGGAGGCGGAGCTGCTCGGTGTTGTCCTTGGTCAGCCCGCTGACGCCGTCGCGGACCACGTAGGTCCAGTCGGGGTTCCACAGCGGGATCAGCGGCATCTCGTCGAAGATGATCCGCTGCGCCTCGGCCGAGATCGCATCGCGCTCCGCGGCGTCCTGGGTCTCGAAGCCCGTCTGGATGAGGGCGTCGAGGTCCGCGTTGCCGTAGTTGTTGAAGTTGGTGCCGGACCCTGTGCCCACCAGCGACTT
Organism: Pseudactinotalea suaedae; assembly: GCF_009733815.1. Taxonomy (GTDB): domain Bacteria; phylum Actinomycetota; class Actinomycetes; order Actinomycetales; family Beutenbergiaceae; genus Pseudactinotalea; species Pseudactinotalea suaedae. The sequence continues at coordinate 309,608 of NZ_WNXY01000004.1, read as the reverse complement.
CATCTGGTAGAAGGGATCGGCGCCCCAGCCCAGGAAGTTGTTGAGGTACAGCTCGAGGTCACGGGCGGACGTGCGCTGCGTGAACTCGGCGTCCGGCAACGCGTTGATCTCGACCGTGATCCCGATCTCGGCCAGCGCGGACTGGATGTAGACGGCGGCGCGTGACTCGACGGCCGAGGACTGCTTGAAGGACAGCGTCGTGGTGAAGTCGAGGACACCGGCCTCGCTGAGCAGCGCACGCGCGGCGTCGAGGTCCTCCTCGAAGGCACCGGCGTCGGCGCTGTGGGTCTCCATCTGCTCGGGCACCAGGCCGGTCGAGGCATTGGCGTAGCCGTACATGATCTCGTCGACGAACGTCTGGTACGGGAGGGCGAGGGCGATCGCCTGCCGCACCCGGGGGTCGTCGAACGGCGCCTGGGTGGTGTTGATGCCCAGGTACTCCAGACGGTTCGAGGCCTCCGAGACCACCTCGAGACCCTCGACGTCCTCCAGCTGCGCGACCTGGTCGAGCGGCAGCCCGCCCGCGAGATCGATCTCACCGCTCTGCAGCAGCAGCGCGCGCTGCGAGGGGTCGGAGACGAACTGGATCGTGATCCGGGAGTTGGCGATCTTGTCCTGGTCGTAGTAGGCCGGGTTCGGCTCGAGCACGATGCTCGTGGTGGGGTCGAAGGACGCCACGGTGTAGGGGCCGGAGGAGTTGTCGTTCTGGCGGTACCAGTCCTCGGCGAAGGGATCCTCGGGGGTGCCGTTGGCCTCGGCCGTGGCCTGGGACAAGATCCCGAAGGGCTGCATCGCGAGCATCTTGTCCAGCAGCGGCGAGGCGAACTCGGCCCTGATCTCGACCGTGCGCTCGTCGACGGCGGTGAAGCTCTCGCTGGTGAGGCCGACCATCGCGTAGAGGACCTTGGTGTAGGTCGTGTTGCCCTCGAGGCCGCGCTGGTAGCTCCAGACGACGTCCGCCGCGGTCAGCGGGGTGCCGTCCGTGAACGTCAGCCCCTCGCGCAGCACCGCGGTGATCGTGGTGCCGTCCTCGGAGTAGGTGTAGGACTCGGCGAGCGCGTTCTCCATCTCGGTGGTGCCGAGGTTGGCGATGCCCTCGGTCTCGTAGGTCTGCTCGATCAGCTGCTCGACGAGGCTGCCGGTGGTGACCATGGCGCCGGGGGTGCGCCACTGCTGCGGGTCGAGGATGTCGACGGCGCTGTCGAGGCTGATGACGAGGGTGGGCTTGTCGGCGCCGTCGCCGGCGCCGGCATCGCCGTCACCGGCGTTCCCGCCGGCGTCGGCGTTGCATCCGGCGATGGTGACCGCACCGAGGCCGACCAGTGCGATCGATGCTGCGATGCGTCGTCGGAAGGGTGAGCGGTGCGACCGAGAGCGGTGGGGGGACTTCACGAGGGCCTCCAGGGGTCGGGGATCGGTGCACCAGGCACGAGAGGACGGTAGGGATGGTTCGTACCTGCGCCCCGTGGGCACACTCAAGCGCACAAGTGCGTACCGCTTCACCCGGCCCGGCACCAACGATCTCCGGCCCGAAACTGTGCTCGAGCACAAGATCCTGCCGGGAGGCAGCGGTCCGGGGCACGGTGACATCGGTCGGAACCCGGGCAGAAACACACTCGTTACGGCGTCGTCGCGGTCGTATACGATCGCCGGACACAGGGGGCGCCTCGCTCGGATGAGGCCGCTCCTGCGGGCACGACAGCGACGTCGGGGAGGTTCACCGGTGCAGTTCCACCACCACGGCTACGTGTCGGGAGATCCTCGGGTGCAGCCGGCCGCGGGTGCCGGTCTGGACCGTCCGGCCGAGCTGCCGGACGAGGTCGACGTGCTGATCGTCGGCTCCGGGCCGGCCGGCATGTTGCTGGCGGCCCAGATGTCGCAGTTCCCGGACGTCGTCACGCGCGTCGTCGGGCGCCGCCCCGGGCGCCTGGCGCTCGGCCAGGCCGACGGCATCCAGCCCCGCAGCGTCGAGACGTTCCAGGCCTTCGGTTTCGCCGAGCGTATCGTCGCCGAGGCCTACAACATCGGATGGATGAACTTCTGGGGCCCGGACCCGGCGGACCCGGGCCACATCGTCCGCACCACCCGCACCGAGGACTACGGGCTCAAGATCAGCGAGTTCCCGCACCTGATCGTCAACCAGGCGCGCGTGCTCGACTACTTCGCCGAGGCGGCCGCACAGGGTCCGGCGCGGATCGTCCCGGACTGGGGTGTGGAGTTCCTCGGGCTGCAGGTGCACGAGAGCGGCGAGCACCCCGTCGAGGTGCGGCTGCGGCACGTCGCTGAGGACGCCGACGGCACCGAGGCACGAGCCGGGCGCGAGCGGACCGTCCGCGCGACGTTCGTGGCCGGCTGCGACGGCGCGCGCAGCGGGGTGCGCACGGCGATCGGGTGCCGGCACGTGGGCGTCGCCTCGGCCCACGCCTGGGGTGTGATGGACGTGCTGGTCAACACCGACTTCCCGGACTGGCGCATCAAGTGCGCGATCACCTCCGCGGCCGGCAACATCCTCCACATCCCGCGCGAGGGCGGCTACCTGAGCCGGATGTACATCGACCTGGGCGCGGTCGCCGAGGACGACAACCACCGGGTCCGGAGCACGCCGATCGAGGAGATCGTCCGGCGCGCGAACGCGATCCTGAGCCCGTACTCGATCGACGTGCGGCAGGTCGCCTGGCACAGCGTCTACGAGGTCGGGCACCGCGTCACCGACCGGTTCGACGACGTGTTGCCGGGGGTGGCTCGCACCCCGCGCGTGTTCCTCACGGGCGATGCGTGCCACACCCACAGCGCCAAGGCCGGGCAGGGCATGAACGTCTCGATGCAGGACGGCTTCAACCTCGGCTGGAAGCTGGGGGCGGTGCTCACCGGCCGCAGCCCGGAGACGTTGCTGGCCACCTATGCGGCCGAGCGCAGACCGGTGGCGCAGGAGCTGATCGACTTCGACCGCGAGTGGTCCTCGCTGATGGCGCGCCGACCCGAGGAGATCACCGACCCGCAGGATCTGGCGACCCACTACCTGGCGACGGCGGAGTTCCCGTCCGGCTTCATGACCCGCTACCCCCCGTCGTCGATCGTCGGGAGCGACGAGCACCAGCACCTCGCCACCGGTTACCCGGTCGGGATGCGTTTCAAGTCGGCCCAGGTGGTGCGCGTCTGCGACGGCAACGCCGTCCATCTCGGGCACCACGCGCGAGCCGACGGCCGGTGGCGGATCTACGCGTTCCCCGACTCCGGCGGCTCCGCGCTCGCGCAGTGGGCCGCGTGGCTGGCGACGCCGTCGTCACCGCTCGCGCGGTTCACCCCGGCCGATGCCGACGTCGACGCCGTTCTCGACGTCAAGGTGATCTATCAGTGCGACTACGCCGAGGTGGACCTGCCGGCGGTGCCACCGGTGTTCCTCCCCAGGACCGGCCCGCTCGGCCTGATGGACTGGGAGAAGGTGTACGCCGCCGGCCCGAACGCCTGGACCGACGTCGACATCTTCACCGAGCGCGGCCTCTCGCGCGAGGGAGTGGTCGTGGTGGTGCGGCCCGACCAGTACGTCGCGCACGTGCTCCCGCTGACCGCCACGGCCGAGCTCGCCGACTTCCTCGGGCGTAGCCTGCTGCCTCAGCGCTGACTAGCGCGCCGGCGAGGTGAGCTGGGCTCCGGCGCTCGCTCGCAGCAGCTCGTCCATGTACGGCGCGACCACCGTGGGCGAGATGCGCAGGTCCAGCAGCAGGAAAGGGCGCGCCGAGGCCGGTCGCGCCGCCCAGCTCGCCAACGCCTCGAGGTCCTCGAGCGTGCCGACGGCGACCCCCTCGCCGCCCATCGCGGTGGCGAGCGCAGCGAAGTCGACCTGCGGGATGAGCATCGGCTCGGGCGCCAGGCCCTGGCGGCCGTACACGTGGATCTCCGCGCCGTACCCGCCGTCGTTCCAGACGACAGCCAGACCTCGACCGCCGGCGACCCGCACCGCGGACTCCAGGTCGGCTGCCGCCATCAGCCCACCGCCGTCGCCGGTGGTGAGCACCACGGTCGCCTCCGGGTTGGCCCGCGCGGCACCCGCGACGCTGGGGAAGCCCAGACCGATCGACTGGAACGCGGTGCCGACCATGATGACGCGATCCGGCGCGGCGACCGGCCAGTACATGTTCGACCAGCCCAGGAAGTGGCCGCCGTCGGCGACGACGATGCGGTCCGCGGGGAGCAGCTCGGCGATGCGGGCGGCCGCGCTGCGAGGGTCGAGCCTTCCGTCGGCGCACTGGCCCGCCCCGCGCGGGTAGGTACGGGCGGCCGTCACCTCCACCCGGTCTCGCCAGCCGCTCGGTGCGGCCCCGAGCCCCTCCAGCTCGGCCGAGAGCGCCTCGGCGACCAGCCGGGCATCGCCGCTGACGAAGCCGCTGACCTGCGGGTGCGTCGCGCTGGCGGCGGCATCGATCTGGAGCACCTGCGCACGCGGGGCGAGCAGGTCCCCGTAGCGCATCGTGAACTGGTTGAGGGAGGCGCCGACCACCAGGGCCACGTCCGCCTCGTGGATCAGCGCCATCGCACCGTCGGCACCGAAGCCACCGGCGACGCCCAGGTCGTACTCGGGCCGGGGGAACAGGTTGCGCCCCAGCGCCGTCGTCGTCGTCAACGCCCCGGTCAGGTCGGCGACGCGTCCCAGAGCAGGCCCGGCACCCGACAACCAGGCGCCGCGACCGGCCAGCAGCAGCGGCCGCTCGGCGGTGGCCAGGGCGCGTGCGAACCCGGCGACCCGCGCCCGCGCGACCTCGCCCGAGGGACCCTGTGGGCGCGCCACGCGAGGCTCCAGGCGCGCTTCGCCGTCGTCGAGCGCGACGACGTCGGTCGTGACGACGTCGTACGGGAGCGCGAGCACCACCGGGGTGCGATAGCTCAGCGCGTGCTCGATCGCCAGCACGACGGTGCCACCGGCGTCGGCGCGGCCGACCGTGTAGGTGCGGACGCCGACCGCGGAGGCGAGGGCGTTCTGATCCACGTCCCAGGGTCGCAGGCCCGACGTCGGCGCCTCACCCGCGATCAGCAGCAACGGCACCCGCGCCTGCGCGGCCTCGGCGAGGGCGGTGATCGTGTTGGTGAAACCCGCGCCGTAGGTCGCCGTGGCGGCGGCCAGCCTGCCGGACGCGCGGAAGTAGGCGTCGGCCGCGACCACGCCGCCGGCCTCGTGCCGCATCGGCGTGTAGCCGACGTGGCCCTGCCGCTCCAGAGCGTCGATGAGGTGGGCGTTGCCGTTGCCCATCACCCCGAAGACGTGATCGACGTGGTGGGCCAGCGTGCGGGCGACGTGGGCGGAGAGTGTGGTCACAGGCTGTCCTCGTGGGTCGGTCGCGCCGGCTGCAGGGGCGTCGTCGCCCGTCGCGCCAAGGGTGGGGCGCGTGCCGGATCCCCCGAGCATAGGAGGGGGCGTCCGGAGAGCGATCCAATTCACACAAGTGCAGGGTTACGTAATTGAATTAGGTAAGGCTAGCCTTGCCGAGTTACCTGCCCCTCCGAGATGGAGTTGTCCATGCGCGTCTCGCGCCCCGCCGTCGCGATCATCGCGACCGCAGCAGCATCGCTCGCCCTTGCGGCGTGCGCCGGTTCCCCCACGGGAAACAACGACGCCGGAGGCGATCAGTCCGAGGTCCCCGAGGCCTCCGCCCAGTTCCCGATCACGGTCACCCACGCGTTCGGCGAGACCGTCATCGAGGAGCAGCCGGAGCGGATCGCCACCGTGGGCTGGAGCAACCAGGAGGCTGCCCTCGCCCTCGGCGTGGTCCCGGTCGTCATGGAGGAGGCCACCTGGGGCGACGACGACGGCGACGGCGTGCTCCCGTGGGTCGAGGACAAGCTCACCGAGCTGGGCGCGCAGACCCCGGAGATGTACGACGGCACCGACGGCGTCGACTTCGAGGCGATCGGTGACGCCGCTCCCGACGTCATCCTCGCGGCCTACTCGGGCATCACCGAGGACGACTACGGGATCCTGAGCGAGATCGCGCCGGTCGTGGCGTTCCCGGACGTCGCCTGGGGGACCACCTGGCAGCAGACGATCACCGTGAACGGCACCGCGCTCGGTCTGCAGACCGAGGCGGAGGCGCTGGTCGCCGACCTCGAGAGCCATATCAGCGAGGCCGTCGACGGGTACGCCAACCTCGGCGGCGGACAGGGCGCGGCGTTCGCATGGTTCGACGTCACCGACCTGTCGAGCGTCGGCTTCTACACGATGGTGGACCCCCGCCAGGTCTTCCTCAGCGAGCAGGCCGGCTTCACCGTTCCCGAGGCCGTCACCGCGGCCGGCACCGAGGAGTTCCTCGCCTCGGCGGCTGCGGAGGCGGTCGACGAGCTCAGCGACTTCGACGTGATCGTCACCTACGGCACCGGCGAGGAGCTCGAGGTGCTCCAGGCCGACCCGTTGCTGTCGCGGATCCCGGCGGTCGCCAACGGCGCGATCGTGTTCCTCGACGAGACGGTCGACCCGGCCACCGCCGCCTCGGCGAACCCCAGCCCGCTCGGCATCTCCCACCTGATCGAGAACTACCTGCCGTTGCTGGACGAGACCGCGGGCAAGGCTTCCTGAGGTCGGAGCTCATGCCCAGCGGACAGCGGATCGTCCCGTGACCGCCACCCTCACGGTGGCACCGGCCGTCGACAGGAGTCGCCGGCCGGTGTCCGTGCGCGTGCTGGCCACCCTCGGCCTGGTGGCGCTGGTGGTCCTCGTGGGGCTCGCCTCGGTCACGTTCGGCGTCCTCGACGTCAGCTGGGACGACCTGGTCGCCGGTATCGGAGGCGGGCAGGAGACCACGGCGCAGGCAGCCGTTCTCAAGCGGATGCCGCGCACGGTGCTCGGGCTGGTCATCGGCGCCGCGCTGGGCGTCTCCGGTGCGGTCATGCAGGGGGTCACCAGGAACCCGCTCGCCGACCCCGAGATCCTCGGCGTCAACTCGGGCGCCTCGCTCGCCGTCGTGATCGGGATGGTGTTTCTCGGGCTGTCGTCCCAGGTCGGCTACATCTGGGTGGCGATGGTCGGCGCGGCGATCGCCGCGGTGTTCGTGTACGTCGTCGGCTCGCTGGGTCGTGGTGGTGCGACACCGCTCAAGCTCGCGCTCGCCGGTGCCGCCACGTCGGTGGCGCTCGGTGCGATAGTGAGCGCGATCCTGCTGCCCCGCGCGCAGGACATGCAGTCGTTCCGGTTCTGGCAGATCGGGGGAGTCGGCGGCGGCTCCTGGGGCACGATCGGTCTGGTGCTGCCGTTCCTGGCTGCCGGGATGCTGCTCTCGCTGGCCTCGGCGCGCGCCCTCAACTCCCTCGCGCTCGGTGACGAGCTGGCCGCCGGGCTGGGCGAGAACGTGATGCGCGCCCGGCTGCTCGCCGCGGTGGGTGGGGTCGTCCTGTGCGGTGCGGCGACGGCGGTCGCGGGTCCGATCGGTTTCGTCGGGCTGGTCGTGCCGCACGTGGTCCGCCTGCTCGCCGGGGTCGACCACCGGTGGCTGATCCCGCTCTCCGCGCTCGCCGGTGCCGCGCTGCTGACGGCGGCGGACGTGGTGGGTCGGCTGGTCGGCGGCACCGAGGAGATCCAGGCCGGCATCATCACCGCGATCCTCGGAGCGCCGTTCTTCATCTGGATCGTGCGCCGGCAGAAGGTGCGTGACCTGTGACCGCCGTGCAGCCGGACGCGCTCGCCGCGACGCTCGAGGCGGTCACGGCCGGCCGCCGGCGCCGCGGCCGGCGCCGGCTGCTGGTGCACCTCGGGCTCGGGCTCGCGGTGGTCGTGGTGTTCTGGCTGTCGCTGATGCTGGGCCGGACCAACTATCCCTTCTCCGACGTGCTGATGGTGATCCTGGGCGGCGACGTCGACGGTGCCTCCTTCACGGTCGGCACGCTGCGGCTGCCCCGCGCGGGTACCGGGCTGATGGTGGGCCTGGCGTTCGGGCTCGCCGGCGCCACCTTCCAGACCATGCTCCGCAACCCGCTGGCGAGCCCCGACGTCATCGGCATCAGCTCGGGCGCCAGCGCGGCCGCCGTCATCGGCATCCTGGTGCTGGCGGTCAGCCCCACGACGGTGTCGGTGATGGCCACGGCCGCCGCGCTCGCCACGGCCTTCGCCATCTACCTGCTGGCCTTCAAGCAGGGTGGCGTGGCGAACACCAGGCTGATCCTCATCGGCATCGGTGTCGCCTCGATGCTCGGCAGCGTGGTCTCCTACGTGCTCTCGGGTGCGGCCGCCTGGGACATGCAGGTCGCGATGCGGTGGCTCACCGGCAACCTCAACGGCGCCACCTGGGAGCGGACGCTGCCGCTGCTGCTCGCCGTGGTGCTGCTGACGCCGGTGCTGCTGTACCTGCTGCGGGACCTCGAGGCGATCCGCCTCGGTGACCAGACCGCCGCTGCGCTCGGCGTGCCCGTCGAGCGCGTCCGGGTGCTGCTGATCGTGGTCGCGGTGACGCTGATGGCGTTCGCGACGGCGGCCGCCGGCCCGATCGCGTTCGTCGCGTTCCTGTCGGGGCCGATCGCGGCCAGGATCCTGGGTCCGGTCGGTTCGCCCGTGCTCGCCTCGGGCCTGTTCGGCGCCTTGCTCGTGCTCGTGGCCGACTTCTTCGCTCAGTACGCACTCGGCACCCGGTTCCCGGTGGGTGTCATCACGGGCGCCCTCGGTGCCCCCTTCCTCATCTATCTGCTGGTCCGCTCCAACAGGTCCGGAGGCTCGCTATGAGCAACGCCCACTCACTCACCGCCGAGGGCCTCGGTCTGGGCTATGGCGAGCGCACCGTCGTCGAGGGTCTCGACCTGCCGATCCCGCCGGGACGGATCACGGTGGTCGTCGGGGCCAACGCCTGCGGCAAGTCGACCATCCTCAAGGCGATGTCACGGCTGCTGCCCGTCCGCTCCGGCTCGGTGCTGCTCGACGGCAAGAGCATCCACGCGATGTCGACCAAGGAGGTCGCCCGCACGCTGGGGCTGCTGCCCCAGTCGCCGATCGCGCCCGAGGGCATCGCCGTGGCGGACCTCGTGGGCCGCGGCCGGCACCCGCACCAGGGCATGCTGAGCCGCTGGACCTCCGACGACGACCTCGCTGTCGCCCGCGCGCTCCAGGTCACCGGCACGGCCGACCTCGCGGACCGCTCCGTGGACGAGCTCTCCGGTGGTCAGCGGCAGCGGGTGTGGATCGCGATGGTGCTGGCCCAGCAGACCGAGCTGCTGCTGCTCGACGAGCCCACGACCTTCCTCGACGTCACCCACCAGATCGAGGTCCTCGACCTGCTGACCGACCTCAACCGCGACTTCGGCACCACGATCGTGATGGTGCTGCACGACCTCAACCTGGCCGCCCGGTACGCCGACCATCTGGTGGCGATCAAGGCCGGCGGACTCTACGCCGCCGGCGAGCCCTCCGCGGTGCTGACCGAGACCTGCGTCCGCGACGTGTTCGGTCTCGACAACCTCGTGGTGCCCGACCCGACCAACGGCAAGCCCCTCGTGCTCCCGCTGGGCCGCCACCACGCCGCAGCCCTTCCCACCTCCTAGTTCTCCAGCCTCTTTGTCTCGGTCCACATCCTGAGACGAGGCCTTCGGTCGGATGCGCGGCGGGACCACGTGGGTACCGTCGAGCCGACATGGCTGCACACCACGCATCGGGCTCCTTCACGAGCCGTCGTGCCGTCGACCTGCTCCGGGTCGCCAGCGCGCTGTGTCGCCACGCCCGCTGACTGCGCTCCGTTCGCACCGCGTTCTCAGCGCCATCGCGCCCGGCGCTCACGCGCGCGTCGGCATCTCGACCGCTCACATCCGCACGTCATCGTCGAAAGAGGCACCATGTCCACCACCACCTCCACCACCGATCCTGAGACGCCGGAGAAGCGGCGCCGGCTGAGGCTGCCGTCGTTCTCGGTGCAGATCGTCATCTCGCTCGTCCTGGGCGTCATCCTCGGAGCCATCGCGCTGCGCATGGGCCCGATCGGCGTCGACGAGGAGGGCCAGGACATCAACAACTGGCTCGCCGAGACACTCAGCGTGATCGGTTCGAGCTTCGTCACCCTGCTGCGCACGATCGTGCCGCCGCTGGTCGTGACCGCGATCATCGCCTCGATCGCGAACCTGCGGAAGGTCACCAACGCAGCCCGCCTCGCAGGCCAGACGCTGCTCTGGTTCGCCATCACCGCGCTGATCTCGGTGTCCTTCGGCATCGCGCTCGGGCTGATCCTGCAGCCAGGCATGCGCTCCGGGGTGGACCCGGCCGCTGCGGGCGAGCCCGGCAGGACCGGCTCCTGGACCGACTTCCTCACCGGTCTGATCCCGGCCAACTTCCTCGGCCTGGACACCTCGGGCGACGCCGCCGGCTTCAACGTGCTGCAGCTCGTGGTGATCGGCATCGTCGTGGGGATCGCGGCGCTCAAGGTCGGCGACTCCGCCCAGCCGTTCCTCGACTTCAACCGCTCGGCGCTCGCCGTCATCCAGAAGGTGCTGTGGTGGGTGATCCGGCTCGCGCCGATCGGCACCATCGGCCTGCTCGGTCGCGCGGTGGCCACCTACGGGTGGGACGCGCTCGCGCCGCTGGGGACCTACGCCGTCGCCATCTACATCGGGCTGGCCCTGGTGCTGTTCCTGCTCTACCCGGTGGTGCTGCGCGTCCACGGCCTGCGGGTGTCGCGGTTCTTCCGCGGCGCCTGGCCCGCGATCCAGCTGGCGTTCGTCTCCCGCTCCTCGATCGGCACGCTGCCGGTGACCGAGCGCGTGGTCACGCGCAACCTGGGCGTGCCGCGCGAGTACGCCTCGTTCGCGGTCCCCTTCGGAGCCACCACCAAGATGGACGGGTGCGCCGCGGTCTACCCGGCGCTGTCGGCGATCTTCGTCGCGCAGTTCTTCGGGATCGACCTGTCGATCTGGGACTACCTGCTGATCGTCTTCGTCTCCGTGCTCGGCTCGGCCGCGACGGCGGGCGTGACCGGCGCCGTCGTGATGCTCACGCTGACGCTGTCCACGCTCGGGCTGCCGCTGGCGGGCGTGGGGCTGCTGCTCGCCATCGACCCGATCCTCGACATGGGCCGGACCGCGGTCAACGTCGCCGGGCAGGCGCTGGTGCCGACGATCGTCGCCAAGCGCGAGGGCATCCTCGACCAGGAGCAGTACGACTCGGCGTCCTCCGAGGACCTGTTCCGCGACGAGCCCGAGGTGAGCCGCGAGCCGGTGGCGACCACCGCCGTCGGGCAAGACGAGACCGAGCGCGACCGGGAGCGCACGTCGGTCTGAGGATCCGGCGTCTGGGGTCACCTCGGTCCGCGGGGTGACCCCAGACGACCCCAGAGCGCTTTCCGCAAGGCGGAGATGGGGCAGGGCGCAGGTGGCAAAGGGTGGCGATCGTGAGACGGGTTCGTCGCCCGTGCGGGATGCTGGCATCGTCTACGTCGGTAGCCGCCACCGCAGAGCCTGCCAGCACGTTTGCGCACGATCGGAGTCACGATGACCACGCCCACCGCCAACATCGCCGTCGTCGGCCTCGCCGTCATGGGGTCGAACCTGGCTCGTAACCTCGCGAGCCGCGAGGGCAACGTCGTGGCGGTGTACAACCGCACCACGGCCAAGACCGACACGTTGCTCGCCGAGCACCCCGAGGCCGGGTTCGTGAAGGCCGCCACGGTGCAGGAGCTCGCCGACTCCCTGGTCAAGCCCCGCACCGCGATCATCATGGTGAAGGCCGGGCGACCCACCGACGCCGTGATCGACGAGCTCGTCAGCGTCTTCGAGCCGGGCGACATCATCGTCGACGGCGGGAACGCGCTCTTCACCGACACGATCCGCCGCGAGAAGGCCGTCCGCGAGACCGGCATCAACTTCGTGGGCGCCGGCATCTCGGGCGGCGAGGAGGGCGCACTGAAGGGCCCGTCGATCATGCCCGGCGGCAGCGCCGAGGCCTGGCAGACGCTGGGGCCGATCCTCACCTCGATCGCCGCCGTGGCCGAGGGCGAGCCGTGCGTCACGCACGTCGGCACCGATGGTGCTGGGCACTTCGTCAAGATGATCCACAACGGCATCGAGTACGCCGACATGCAGCTGATCGCCGAGGCCTACGACCTGATCCGGCAGGGCACCGGCAAGAGCCCCGCCGAGATCGCGGACATCTTCGCCGAGTGGAACACCGGCGAGCTCGACTCCTACCTGATCGAGATCACCGCCGAGGTGCTTCGTCAGGTCGACGCCAGCACCGGCCAGCCGCTCGTGGACGTCATCCTCGACTCCGCCGGTGCCAAGGGCACCGGCGCCTGGACCGTGCAGACCGCGCTCGACCTCGGGGTCCCGGTCTCGGGCATCGCCGAGGCCGTGTTCGCGCGGTCGCTGTCCTCCGACCGCGAGGCCCGCGCCGCCGCCGCCGATCTGCCCGGGCCCGACCAGACCTGGGAGGTCAAGGACGAGGCCGCCTTCATCGAGAACGTCCGCCAGGCGCTCTACGCCTCGAAGATCATCGCCTACTCGCAGGGCTTCGACGAGATCATCGCGGGCGCCAAGCAGTACGGCTGGGACATCAAGAAGGGCGAGATCGCCAAGATCTGGCGCGGCGGCTGCATCATCCGGGCACGGTTCCTCAACCGGATCACCGAGGCCTACGAGACCGACCCCGGGCTGGTCAGCCTCGCGACCGCCCCGTACTTCCGCGACGCGCTCGTGGCCGCGCAGAAGGCGTGGCGCGAGGTCGTCGCGGGCGCGGCGATGTCCGGGATCCCGGCGCCGGCGTTCGCCGCCTCGCTCGCGTACTACGACGGCCTCCGCGCGCCGCGCCTGCCCGCAGCCCTGATCCAGGGGCAGCGCGACTTCTTCGGTGCGCACACCTACAAGCGGATCGACCGCGAAGGCACCTTCCACACGCTGTGGTCGGGCGACCGCAGCGAGATCGCGGCAGAAGACACGCACTGAGCCGTCGCGGCGAGCTGCGCGTTCGGCGCCCAGCCGTCCGCCGACGTGCTGGGCGCCGCGTCCTCGCCGGCTCTGCTCGTCAGTCCTGGGACCCGTCAGCGCCTTCGGCAGGCTCCTCGGGCGTCGCGTCAGGCTCCTCCTCCGGCTCGAAGGTGTTGTTCTCCTCACCGAGCCCGATCTTCACGCCGTCCTCGTTCAGCTCGTCGGCATCGGTGTGGTCAGCCCCGCCGACGACGTCTGGCTCACTCATGGTGCTCTCCCTCCGGGGCGGCGCCGTCGCCGCCGATGCCTGGACGCTACATCGTCGACATCGAGCGCGTGCTCGACTGAGGTGCGGACCGCCGCCGGCGTCCTGCTTCTCGTGATCGGCAGGAAAGCCGGCCGCTCAGGTGGTGGCCGCCATCCTCGTCAGCCGGTCGGCCAGCAGCCGCGCCGCGTGCGCGAGCTCGGGCGGGTCCAGGATCTCGGTCTCCAGACCGAGCGCGGCGATGTGCATCGCGAGCCAGTCCAGGTGATCGCCGCCGGCGCTGAGCACGCACCAGCCGTCCACGTCCTCGTCCACCCGCCCCACCTGCGGCGGGACCTGGCGGCGGACCTCGTCGGCCGCGGCGCGCAGCCGAACCCGTGCGTGGTACCGGTACGGCGCGGTGGTGATCGCGTCCTGCACGTAGGTCGCCGGGTCCGGGTGGTCGCGGGGGCGGAAGCGCCACGTCGTGGCCTCGACCTGCCGCATCCGGTCCAGCCGGAACGTCCGCCAGTCCTCGCGGTCGACGTCGTAGGCCATCAGGTACCAGCGCTGCCCGGTGGTGACCATGCGGACGGGCTCGACGGTCCGGTCGTGCTCGTCGGCCTCGTCGCGCGCGTAGATGAAGCGCACCCGCACGTGGTCGCGGCAGGCGCGGGCGAGCGTCACGAGGACGTCGGCACCCACCTCCGCGGGCGCCCCCACCAGGGTGTCGGTGGCGAGATGGACGGCGCTGACCGCGGCGCGGAGCCTCGGTGGCATCACCTGCTCCAGCTTGGCGAGCGTGCGCACCGCCGCCTCGCCGGCGCCGGCCACGGCGCTGGTCGCCGCGAGCCGCAGCGAGACGGCCGTGGCCGTGGCCTCGTCGTCGTCCAGGAGCAGGGGCGGCATCCGGCTGCCGGCACCCAGCCGGTAACCGCCGCCCACCCCGGCCGTGGCGCGCACGGGGTAGCCGAGGCTGCGCAACCGCTCCACGTCCCGGCGGACCGAGCGGTCGGTGACACCCAGCTCCTCGGCGAGCTCGACGGCGGTCCAGGAGGGGCGCCGCTGCAGCAGCCCGAGCAGTCGCAGCACCCGCTCGGTGGATCCCTCGGTGTTCACGTGGAAACTCTCCCACCGATCACGGACCGTAACTGTCCGTGATCGACGGGAGAGTCGAACCCATGAGCACGACACCTTCATGGAACGAGCTTCTCCGCGAACAGATCGACTGGCACTGGGGCCGCCACCTCCGCCCCCGCCTGGCCGACCTCACCGACGACGAGTACTTCTGGGAACCCGCGCCCGGCAGCTGGAGCGTGCGCCCGCGCGGAACCGGCACCGCCCCGGTGCAGGTCGGCGCCGGCGCCATGACGATCGACTTCGCCATCCCGGAGCCGGAGCCGGCGCCGGTCACGACGATCTCCTGGCGGCTGGGGCACGTCATCGTCGGCGTGCTGGCGATGCGCAACGCCTCCCACTTCGGCCGCGACGCCATCGGCTACGAGTCGTTCGAGTACGCGGCCACCGCCCAGGAGGCCCTCGCCCAGCTCGAGGCCGAGTACGCGACCTGGTTGGCCGGCGTCGAGGCGCTCGGCGAGGAAGGGTTGATGAGGCCGTGCGGCGAGGCGGAGGGACCGTACGCCGAGGCGCCGTTGGCCGCACTGGTGCTCCACATCCACCGGGAGCTGATCCATCACCTCTCGGAGGTCTGCCTGCTGCGTGACCTCTACCGTGACACCCGCAACGCGACCGAGGGAGAGCCGCGATGAGCAGCACGATCCAGATCACCTTCGACGCCCGGGACCCCCGGGTCCTCTCCACGTTCTGGCGGGACGTGCTCGGATACGTCCACCCGCCGCCACCCGGTGTCGAGCTGGCGCCAGGTGCCGATCCGCTCGCCGCCTGGGACGAGTTTCTCGAGCGCTCCGGCGTGCCCGAGGACCAGCGCAACACCGCCTCGGCCCTGGAGGACCCGGATGGCGCCGGCCCGCGGATCTACTTCCAGCAGGTCCCCGAGGACAAGGTCGCCAAGAACCGGGTGCATCTGGACGTCCGGACCGCCTCAGACCTGCGCGACGACGAACGCATGGCCGCCCTCGAGCTCGAGTGCGAGCGGCTCGTCGCGCTCGGCGCCACCCGGCTGCGGCGGCACGAGCCGGAGGCGCCGCTGAGCATCGGCTTCATCGTCATGGCCGATCCCGAGGGCAACGAGTTCTGCCTCGACTGAGCCGGCCCACCGCGGGCGAGCGGACCGCCCGAGCGGTCACGACATCGTGCGGCCGCTCAACCAACCCGCGAGGCGGTCGGGACGGTCGGTGACGATGCCGTCGACACCGATCGCGGTCGCGGCGGCCCAGTGCTCCGGCTCGTTCAGGGTCCACACGTTGACGGTGAGCCCCGCTTCGTGCAGGACCTGGACGAGCTCGGGACGCTGCAGCAGCAGCCGGCCGTCAGGCCCGACACCCTTGACGTCGAGCTCGGCACACAGCCCGAGGAGGTGCTCCGGCGCCTCGTCGATCAACAGCTCGCGGCGCAGGTGCGGCGCCAGGTCGCGCGCCGCCGTCATCGTCTCGACCGAGAAGCTCTCCACGACGAGGCGCCCCACCAGTGCCGGGTCGTCGACGAGGTCGAGGGCTCGTTGCAGCGGCTCGTGCGCCCAGTCGCCCTTGATCTCCAGCACCAGCCCGATCTCGACGTGGCTGCGGAGGAAGTCCACCACCTGCGACAGCATCGGCACCGGTTCGCCTGCGAACACCGGCGAGAACGAGGATCCGGCGTCGAGCGCGACGATCTGCTCCGCGGTGTGCTCGGCGACCGGTCCGACGCCCGAGGTGGTCCCCTCCAGGGTGGCGTCGTGGATGACGGCGGCATCGCCGTCGGCCGTCACCTGGATGTCGAGCTCGAGGTAGTCGGCGCCGGCTCGCCACGCCGACTCGAAGGCGGCGATGGTGTTGGGCGGCGCCATGCTGGCGTTGCCTCGGTGGGCGATGATCACAGGGCGGTGCTGGCTCATGCATGCGACCTTAACGAGGCGACGTGACGGCACGGTGACCGGCAGGTGTCCGCTCAGACCGCCTCGAACGCGGCCTGCACCGAGGGCGGGTAGACGATCGTGCCGGGGACACGGCGGTAGCGCGTGAGCGGGCGGAGCTGTCCGGCCGCGGGCGGTGCCCAGTCGGGCAGCGGGAGCGTGACGCCGTGCGCACGCGCATCCTCGAAGGCGAGGCGACCGTAGTAGGCGGGCGAGCCCTCCAGGACGACGAACGGTTCGCCGTCGGCATCCACGGCTGCGACGGCGGCCTCGACCAGCGCGCGGCCGATCCCCTCGCGCCAGCGGCTCGGCAGCACCGCGAGCGGGCTGAGGTTCGGGACCTCGATGACCTGGCCGTCGGGGCGCTCGAGGAACGCGGTACCGACCATCACGTGCCCGACGACCGCTCCGCCGTCGAGCGCCACGAAGCACCACCGCGGTCGATGGTGGCCGGTGGCACGCAGGGCGGCGGGGAGCGCTCCGTGCTGCGGGCGATCGAAGGCGGTCGCGTGAACGACGGCGATCGCGGCCACCTCGGCAGGGTCGGCGGCGTTCTCGGTACGGATCGTGGTGCGCACAGCGCTCGAGTCTGCTCCGCACGGCTGAACCGGTCACCTGGTTATGCGGCTCGTATGCTCGTCGGCGTGAGTGAGCCCGATGGCCTGGTCCGTGTCCGCGCCGACGCGACGGCGCGCAGCATCCCCATCGAGGTGAAGGAACGCCCCTACGCGAACAGCCTCGAGGAGGCCGCCGCGATCCTGGGGATCAGCCCTGCCGACATCGCGAAGTCGATCGTCATGCGCGCCGGTACCGGCCAGTACGTGTTCGCGATCGTCCCGGGGGACGCCTCGGTGTCGTTCGCCAAGCTCCGCGCGTTGCTGGGTGTCAACAAGCTGAAGTTCCCCTCGGCGCAGGAGGCGCTCGACGCCGTCGGGCACGAGCGCGGGACGATCACCCCGCTCGGGAGCCTGCAGGAGTACCCGACCTACGTGGACGCCTCGCTGACCGGCCGGCGGGTGTCGATGGGCAGCGGTGCGCACGGCTACAGCGTGTGGGTCGACGTCGACGACCTCGTGCGCGGCCTTGGCGCGACCGTCGCTGACATCGCGGGGTGAGGGTCGGCTACTTCGTCGCGCCCGAGGTGAACCCGTTGTAGACGTAGCGCTGCAGCGCCAGGAACAGCACCAGGATCGGGATGATCGTGATCACCACCCCGGCCGAGATCACCTCCCACTGCGCCCCGAACGGTCCCTTGAACGCGAACAGCGAGGTCGAGATCGGTCGCAGGTCCGGGTTCGTGATGTACAGGAACGGGATGTAGAACTCGTTGTAGATCGCGATGCCCTTGATGATGATCACGGTCGCGATCGCCGGCTTCAGGTTCGGCAGGATCACCTGCAGGAAGATCCGGAGGTGGCCGGCGCCGTCGATCTTGGCCGCCTCGTCCAGCGAGCGCGGGATGCTGCGCATGAACTGCACGAAGATGTAGATCGAGATGATGTCGGTGCCCATGAACAGCACGATCAGGGCGCCTTGGCTGTTGTACAGCCCGAGGGCCTTGACCACCTGGAACGTGGCGACCTGCGTCGTCACCGCGGGTACCAGGGTCGCGAGCAGGAACAGCGCGAGGGTGGCCGTGCGACCGCGGAAGGTGAACCGGTCGATCGCGTACGCGGCGGCGGCGCCGATGAGAATGGTGCCGGTGATCGCCGCCACCAGGATGATCGCCGTGTTGGCGAACCCCAGCAGCATCCCGCCGCGCGTGAAGGCGGTCGCGTAGTTCGACAGGTTGAGCCAGTTCTCGGGGGCGTCGAACGGGCCGGTGGTGAGGAACTCCTGGTTCGTCTTGAACGAGCCCGTGATGATCAGCGCGACCGGCAGCAGCATCATGACTGACGCGACCACCAGCGAGGCGTACTTGACGGCGGAGATCACGATCTGCCTCATGTCAGGTCCACCTTCTCCTCGGGCACGAGCCGCCGCTGGACGCAGGTGACCACGAGCACGATGGCCAGCAGCACCACAGCCATGGCCGAGGCGAGCCCGACCTTGTTGTTCTCGAACGCCATCTTGATCGTGCGGATCACGAAGGTCTCCGAGCCGTTGCCGCCGTTGGTCATGATGTAGGGCACCTCGAAGACCGACAGCGAACCGGAGATCGCGAGGATGAAGCTCAACCCGACGATCGGCTTGATCGAGGGCAGGATCAGGTGACGGAACTGGTGCCAGCGGTTTGCGCCGTCGAGCTCGGCCGCCTCGTAGATCTCGCCGGGGACCGAGGCGATCGCGCCCAGGAACATCACGAAGTTCAGACCCATGTACCGCCACACGCTGACGGCCGCGAGCGTGTAGTTGATGACCTCCGGGTCGCCGGTCCACTGTCGGATCACGCTCTCGAGGCCGACGGCGAGCAGGGCGCTGTCGAGGCCACCTCCCGGTCTGATGAAGTTGAGGAAGATCAGGCCGATCGCCACACCGTTGATCAGGTAGGGGAAGAACAGGATCCCTTTCCAGAGGTTCTTCAGCCGGACCCGGAAGCTGAGCACCGTCGCGAAGTAGAGCGCCAGCGCCATCTGCACGAAGGAGGCGCCCAGGTAGTACAGCGAGACCACGAAGACGCGCAGGTTGTCCGGCTCGGTGAAGACGTCGACGTAGTTGGCCAGCCCCACGAAGTTCTTGACCCGGTCCAGGCCGTCCCAGTCGGTGACCGAGTACGCGAACATGTTGGCCACCGGCACGTACGTGAAGGTCACGAGCAGCGCGATCGGTGCCAGCACGAACAAGTACGGGACCACCCGCTCCCGGCCTCGGCGAGCGGTGACCCGCCTGCCGGGTGCTCGCCCGGCAGGCGGGTCATCGGCAGGTCGGGGAGACCGCCGCGCCGGCGTCATCAGAGCCATCAGCCCGCGCTGACGGCCTGCACGGCCTCACCCCAGGCCGCGTTGAGGTCGTCGAAGACCTGCTGCTTGGTCCGGGCGCCCGAGCGGGCGTCGTCGACGATCTTCATCCGGTAGTCCGGCGAGGTCGTGAGGATCCCCGACTCGGTGTCGATGTCGCTGAAGAGGGACTCCTGACCTTCCGGAGCCGCAGCCATCTCGACGAGCTCGACGTCCTCGATGAAAGCCTGCAAGGACTCGGGGACCGGCCCGTCGACCAGGGGCGAGAGCCCGATCTGGGACTCCGAGAAGCCCGACTCGTGGTTGAACCAGTCGATCCACGCGCGCGCGGCGCACTTGTTGCTCGAGTGGACGTTGATGGCGAGGTTGTAGTCGCCACCCGCGACAGCGTGGAAGGTGCCGTCGGTCTGCACCGGGAACGGCATGTAGCCGATGATGTCGCGGCTCTCACCCGCGGCCTCGGCGGCATCCTGCATCTGCGGGATGGCCCACGAGCCCAGCATCATGACGCCGATCTGGCCGGTGGCGAGCATCTGCTTCGACTGCTCCCAGTTCGTCGTCGTCGGGTCCGCCTCCGTCAGGCCCTGCGCGACGACGTCGTAGAGGAGGCCGTCGATGACCTCCATGTCACTGCCGCCCGACCAGGGCGCCTCGTCGGTCGTCATGCCGTTGGTGAACTCGGGGTCGCCGGACACGCCGCCCACATAGGACTGCCAGGCCGTCAGCGGCCAGCCGTCCTTGTAGTTGGTGTACAGCGGCGCGATGCCGGGGTTCGCCGCCTTGACCGCCTCGAGATCGGTCAGGAACTCCTCCGGCGTCGTCGCGAAGTCGGTCACCCCGGCGCTCTCGAACACCTCGACGTTGTAGACCGCGCCCATCACGTTCCCCACCACCGGGATGCCGTAGGACAGGCCCTCGAAGGACTCCGGCTCGACCCAGCGGTACTGCGTCTGCATCTCGGACAGCTCGCCCAGCGGCTCGAAGAACTGGGAGAGCTGGTCGGGTGACACCGATCCCGGGATCGCGAGCACGTCGCCGTAGTCGTCGGTGCTCATCCGGGTCTTCACCTCGCCCTCGTAGTCGGTGATGCCCTGGATGTCGACGTCGCCGATCTCCGGGTACGCCTCCTTGAAGTCGGCGACGTAGGCGTCGAAGGTGCCGTCCTCGACGAGGTCGGTGCGCCACGTCAGCACGGTCAGGTCGCCCGCCGGTCCGCAGGTCTCCGGGTCCATGTCCTGGGCACCGGGCTCGCCTCCGCCCCCGCCACCGCCCCCACAGGCCGCGAGCGCGACCATCGCGGCGGTTCCGGCCATGACGACCGTCGCTCTGGTCATCCGAGTCAAGAGCATCGTTGTCTCCTCACGTGTGGCCGGGCGCACATTGACCGGCTGGCGAGTAACTTAGAGCGCTTAAGTAAGCCTGTCAACGTTCCGGCTCGCGCGGTGCGCGGCTGCGCCGGTCAGCGCCGCGGGGGAGCGGTGCTGCGGCGGGTGATCACCTGCGCGTCCGCGTCGTGCACCAGCTGCACGCGGTCGCCGGCGGCCGCGGCGAGCAGCGCGCGCGCCGTGAGACCGCCGAGCTCGTGCACGTCGCGGCTCACGACCGACAGCGGCGGCTCGGCCAGACGCGAGACCGAGGAGTCGTCCCACGCGAGCACCGACAGGTCGGCCGGCACCTCGAGCCCGGCCTCGCGGGCGGCGCGCAGCCCGCCGATCGCCATCTCGTCGTTGTCGTAGACGATCGCGGTCGGGCGGTCCGGGCGGGCCAGCATCTCGGCCGTCGCGCGGTAGCCGCGATCCTCGGTGTAGTCACCCTCGAGCGTCTCGCTCGACGCGCCGCGCGCAGCCAGCTCGTCGGCGAAGGCCGCATCCCGCTGACGCGTGTGCCGCAACCGGGTCGGTCCGGACACCCGTCCCAGCCGTGTGTGCCCGAGTCCGGTCAGGTGCGCGACCCCGAGCCGCATGGCGGCCGCGTTGTCCACGAGGACGGCGGAGGTCGCCTCGTCGTCGCAGCCCCCCAGGGCGACGGCCGGCATCCCGAGCTCCCGGCACAGCGCGGGGCGCGGGTCGTCCTCGCCGAGGTCCGCGATGACGACGCCGATGACGAGACGCTGCTCGGCCCAGCGTCGCAGTGCGACGCGCTCCTCCTCGGGCGAGCCCACGATCAGCAGGTCGATGACGGCCCCCGCGGCTTGCAGCACCGGGTCCATGCCGTCGAGGAGCCCGGAGAAGAACACGTCCATGCCCCGATGGCCGGGCGCACGCAGCACCGCCATACCGAAGCGCGTGGGGGGTGTGGGCGCCGGTAGGGTCGCCGATGACGCCTGGCCGTGACTGCTCACGTCGGCAGTATGGCCCACCGGCGTCGCAGGGTGAGCGAGGAGAGCGCGTGCGCACAGCAGCGGCGACGAGCAGGGGGCTCGTCCTCGACGTGGTGCGACAGCGTCGGGCTGTGTCGAGGGTCGAGCTCGCCGAGATCACGGGACTCACGCAGGCCACGATCTCGACCGTGGTGCGGGGCCTGCTCGACGACCACCTGCTCGTCGAGTCCGGCGAGCGGGAGTTCACGGGCGGCAAACCTCGGATCAAGCTGGTGCTCAACCCGCGCGCCCGTTGCGCCGTGGGCGTTCAGCTCGGCGCCGACTGGATCATCCTCGCCGTGGTCGACGCGGCCGGCGCGATCGTCGCGCGCACCCGGGTCCGTGGCGCTCGGGACGAGGCACCGGAGGCCGTCGTGCCGAGCATCGCGCGCGACGTCGAGCACCTGCTCGCGGTCGCCGGGCTGCCCCAGGAGGTCGTCGTCGGCCTCGGGCTCGCCCTGCCGGGCGTCGTCGACCTGGAGCGCGGCAGCATCGTGTCCTCGCGCTCGCTGTCGCGGTGGGAGGGGTTCGGCGTCCGTGACGCGCTGGCGGACGCGGCGGCGCTGGACGTCGTGGTCGAGACGAACTCGGCAGCGGCGGCCATCGGTGAGTTCTGGGCCAGTGGCGACGGTGACTCCAAGGCCCACGGCACCCTGTACATGGGCGCGGGTCTGGGTGCAGGGATCGTGCTCGCGGGCAGCCTCTACCGTGGCGCCAGCGGCAACGCCGGAGCGATTGGTCCGGTGGCCGGAGGCTCGGGCCGATCGGGGGAGATCGGTCTGGAGGACCTCGCGGGTCCCGCCGCCGTGGCTGCCCACGCCCGCGCAGCCCTGGCGCGCGGCCGGACCTCCTCGATCGTGCTGCCCGAGCCCGCCGACCCGTTCACCGACTTCGCCGCTGTGGCCACCGCGGCCGTGCTGGGCGATCCGCTGGCCACGTCGCTGGTCGAGGACTCGGCCGAGCACGTCGCCGATGCGGCGCTGACCCTGGCCAACGTCCTCGACCTGGACTCGATCGTGCTGGCGGGTCCCTCGTTCGCCGTGGCCGGCTCGATCTACCTCGCGGCCGTGCGGCACCGCCTCGCGACGTCCTTCCACGCACGCGGCCGGCACGGCGTCGACGTGCGCCTCTCGGCGCAGATCTCGGACGCCGCCGCGGTGGGGAGCGCCGCCCTCGTGCTCCAGCAGGAGCTCGCCCCGCGGCATCTGGGCGTCGTCTCCGAGCTCGCGTGAACCAGCACGAGACTTGACTAACTTAGGCTGCCGATGAAAGTGTGTGCGGCGCCCGAACCACGCCGCTGTGCGGAAGGACCATCGTGACGAGCATCAGCCTGGATGGACCCTGGACCCTGCGGGTCGTCGACGGAGAAGCGCCGGAGGAGCTCCGCGGCCGGGACATCGCCGCGCAGGTACCCGGGTGCGTCCACCTCGACCTGCACGCCGCCGGGCTGATCGCCCCGCCGTTCGACGGCGACAACGAGAGCGAGCAGCAGTGGATCGGGTCGACCGCGTGGCGATACCACCGCAGCTTCGACTGGCACCCGGGTGAGGACGACCGCCACGACCTGGTCGCGCACGGCCTCGACACGCTCGCGACCGTCGAGCTCAACGGTCGAGTCGTCGCGGTCACGCAGAACCAGCACCGCAGCTTCCGGTGGGACGTCGGGCACCTGTTGCGCGAGGGCCGCAACGAGATCGCCGTGACGTTCGCGGCGCCGGTCCCCGAGGCAGAGCGCCGGGAGCGGGAGCACGGCGGAGCTCTGCCGCACACCAACCACCACCCGTACAACATGCTGCGCAAGACCGCGTCGAACTTCGGTTGGGACTGGGGGCCGGACGTGGCCACGGCCGGGATCTGGCGGTCGATCGCCGTCGAGGGCTGGAGCGAGGTGCGGATCGCCCAGGTGCGACCGCTCGTGGACGTCGTCGGGCCCGACGGTGTGCTGACCGCCCACGTCGACCTGCAGCAGGACGGCCTCGCCCGCGACCGGGAGGTCGAGGTCACGGTCTCGCGCGGCGGTGAGAGCTGGTCCGCCACCGGCGTCGTCCGCGTGACCGGCGCGATCCGGGTGCGGGTGCCGAGCGTCGAGCTCTGGTGGCCCCTCGGGCACGGGGAACCGCACCGGTACGACGTCACGGTCCGGGTCACGGGAGACACCTGGACGCGCAAGGTCGGGTTCCGCACCGTCGAGGTCGACACCACGCCGGACGAGCACGGCACACCGTTCGTGGTCCGCGTCAACGACCGCCCGGTCCAGGTCCGCGGCGCCAACTGGATCCCCGATCACGCCTTCTTCCCCGGCATCGACGAGGCGAGGCTGCGTCGACGGGTGGGGGACGCCGTCGAGGCGAACATGAACCTGCTCCGCGTGTGGGGCGGTGGCCTGTACGAGTCCGAGGCCTTCTACGAGATCTGCTCGGAGCGGGGCGTCATGGTGTGGCAGGACTTCCTGTTCGCGTGCGCCTCCTACGCCGAGGAGCCGTGGCTCGCGCGCGAGGTCGAGGCCGAGGCGCGTGAGCAGGTCGCACGGCTGAGCCCGCACGCCGCGCTGGTGCTGTGGTGCGGCAACAACGAGAACGTGTGGGGTTACGTCGAGTGGGGCTGGCGCGCCGAGCTGCAGGGTCGCAGCTGGGGCGAGGGCTACTACTTCGACCTGCTGCCCCGCGTGGTCGCCGAGCTCGACCCGACCCGGCCCTACATCCCCGGCAGCCCGTTCTCGCCGTCACCGTTGATGGCGCCCAACGACGAGGCGAACGGCACCGTGCACATCTGGGACGTCTGGAACCGCGAGGACTACACGCGGTACCGCGACTGGCGGCCGCGCTTCGTGGCCGAGTTCGGCTTCCAGGCGCCGCCGGCGTGGACGACCCTGCTCGACGTCGTCCACGACGACCCGCTCGACCCCTACGGCCACCAGCTGCTGGTGCACCAGAAGGCCGCGGACGGCAACCTCAAGCTCGAGCGCGGCTACACGCCCCACTTCCCGCCGCCGCGGACCTTCGACGACTGGCACCTGACCACCCAGCTCAACCAGGCGCACGCGATCCGGTTCGGCATCGCGCACTTCCGTGCCCTCGCCCCGTACAACACCGGCACGGTGGTGTGGCAGCTCAACGACAACTGGCCGTCGGTCTCCTGGGCGGCGGTCGACCACGCCGAGCGCCGCAAACCGCTGTGGCACACGTTGCGGCAGGTCTACGCCGCCCGGTTCGCGACCGTGCAACCGGTCCACGGCGGCGAGGGGATGGAGCTGGTGATCCTCAACGACACAGACGAGCCCACGATCGGCGAGGCCGTGCTGCGCCGCCTTGATCTCCACGGTGGCCTGCTCGCCGAGACCAGGGCCGAGGTCACGGCCCCGGCGCGTGGGGTCACCCGCGTGCCGATCCCCGTCGAGGTCGCCACGCCCGGCGACCCGGGCGCCGAGATCCTCCTTGCCGAGCTGCCCGGTTATGCACGCGTGATCCACGACTACGTCGACGTCGTCGACCAGCAGCTCGACCCCGGCGCCGTGAGCGCCACGGCGGTCACGAGCGCCGATGGTGCGGTGATCACCGTGACCGCGACGTCCTACGTCCGCGACGTCGTCGTGCTCGCCGACCGTGCCCACCCGGACGCGACCGTGGACGACTCGATGATCACCCTGCTGCCCGGTGAGAGCGCGGAGCTGACCGTGCGGGCCGGCGGCCCGCTCGACCCGGAGACCGTGCTGGCGCCGACCGTGCTCCGGTCCGCCAACCAGCTCCTCGGCGGCGCGATCGAACCGCTCGTGCTCGACGATGCATCGGTGACCGAGGCGAGGTAATCTCCGCGCGCCGGCCCGCCGGTGTGCCTAGCCTGACCACCATGGCCGGCGAGGAGTCACCGACGTGGTGGCTGTTCCACGTCGACCTCGACCAGTTCCTCGCCGCGGTCGAGATCCGGCGCCGGCCCGAGCTCGCGGGCCAGGCGGTCGTGGTCGGCGGCGACGGCGACCCCACCCGGGCGCGGCAGGTCGTCGCCACCGCCACCTACGAGGCCCGCGCCCTCGGCGTGCACAGCGGCATGCCGCTGCGAGCGGCGCTGCGGAAGGCGCCCGAGGCGATCTTCCTGCCCAGCGACCGCCCTGTGTACGAAGCCGCGTCCGCCGAGGTGATGGACGTGCTGCGCTCGTTCCGCCACCCGGTCGAGGTGTGGGGCTGGGACGAGGCGTTCCTCGGCGCCGACGTCGAGGACCCGTTCGTGCTCGCCGACGAGATCCGCGCCCGGGTGCGGGAACGGACCCGGCTGAGCTGCGCCGTCGGGATCGGTGACACGAAGGAGCGCGCGAAGATGGCGACGTCGTTCGGCAAGCCCGGGGGAGTGTTCCGGCTGAGCCGGGACAACTGGTGGGAGGTGATGGGCGCGCGGCCGGCACGTGACCTGTGGGGGATCGGGTCACGCACCGCGGCCAAGCTCGCCGACCACGGGATCGCGACGATCGCGGATCTCGGCCACGCCGACGAGCAGGCGCTCGCCGGCTGGTTCGGCCCCACCATCGGACCCGGGCTGCGTCAGCTCGCGCGCGGCGGCGCCAGCCGCACGATCACCACCGAGCCGTGGGTCCGCCGCTCGCTCAGCAAGCAGGTCACCTACCCCGCTGATCTGCGCACCCGCGAGGAGGTCTCGACGGCGGTGCTCGCGCTGGTCGACGACGTCCAGGCGCTGCTCCTGGAGGAGGGCAGGGTCGCCACGCACGTGGGCGTGACGGTCCGGACCGCGACGTTCTTCACGCGGACGAAGACCGCGAAGCTGGCGGCGCCCACCACCGACCTCGCGGCGCTGCGCGAGCGTGCGCAGGTCGTGCTGGAGCGCTTCGAGCTCGACCGCCCGGTGCGGCTGCTCGGGGTCCGGTTCGACCTCGCCGACCCCGGGTGATCAGGCCGGTTCGAGGGGCAGACGCACGGGTCCGGCACCCAGGAACGGCTCGTACATCATCAGCGCGTGGTTCTCGGCGACCAGCTCGTCGGCGATCTCGACGCCGTCCAGGTCGAAGACGCGTCGCCGCAGCACGTTGTGGCGGCTGTGCACCCCCGGGCCGTCGTTGGTGATCCGGTGCGCGGCTTCGTAGACCCGGTACCGCTGGGTGGGAGCGGTGCCGCTCGACCAGGAGCCACGCAGCTCGCCGTCGACGACCTCGACCGCCAGCCGGAAGTCGTGCTCCGTGCGATTCGCGAGCTGCAGGTCGAGGGCGGGCCATGCGCAGGTCGCTCCGCTCGCGAACGGAAGGGTGCGTGCCGAGTCCGGAAAGACGTCGTAGGAGTGGCGCCAGCGCTCCACCACGGTCAACGGCGTGTGCAGGGTGATCCAGTAGAGAAGGTTCGTGAGCTGGCACAGCCCACCGCCGATGCCCGAGGTGACCCCTCCATGGCTGAGCACGACCCCCGGGAGGAAGCCGCGTGCCGCCGTCGGGCGACCGACCAGGTACCAGAACGAGAGGCGTTGGCCGGGGCGCAGCACCCGGCCGCTCAGCTGCGCGCAGGCCAGCGCGAGGTTGGTCTCCTTGGAGATCTGCAGCTCGGGGTCGACGCCCGCGAGGACCCGGCGGGTCGGGCTGGCGTGCTCGGCGATCGCGTGGGCGAAGCGCTCCGGCCCTTCCACCGACAGCCGCAGCGCGACACCGTGGCGGCGCCACTGGTGCTCGCGGCGAATCCGCCGCACCGCCGCGCCGGCGCTGGAACGCATGCCCGAGGCGAACCTGGTGAGCACGCTCTCGCCCGGAGATCCTCCCTGATCGTCCCCCACGCGGGCATCGTAGGTCCCTGCCGCGACGGCACCTACTGCCCGACGCGCCCATCGATGCACTCGCGGAGCAGATCGGCGTGGCCGCAGTGGCGTGCGTACTCCTCGATGAGGTGCACGAGGATCTCCCGGATCGCGACCCCCTCCGCGCCGACCCGCTCGCCGAGGTCCGGATGCGCGGCCACCGCCGCGTCCGTCGCTTCCTGCTCGCGCGCGAGGTCGGCGAACGCGCCGTCGACCGCCGCCCGCTCGGCGACGGCGCCGTCGAAGTCGGCGTCGCCCGGGCCGTAGATGCGGTGCTCGGCGTCCTCGGGCCTGATCGTGCGGTGCCAGTCCCGCTCGACCTGCGCCAGATGACGCACGAGCCCGAGCAGCGACATCGTCGAGGGTGGTACCGACCGCCGCGCCAGCTGCTCCGGATCCAACCCGTCGCACTTCATCAGCAACGTCAGCCGGTAGCTGGTCAGGTAGTCCTGCAGCGTGGGGAGCTCGCCGTCAGCGCTGACGCCGTCGGTGTTGCGGGGGTCGTCATCGGGATCGACCCACATGTCGGGGTACACGGTGGCGACGCTCCAGCGCTCAGGCTCGCTCATCCGGCCACCATGCTCCGCGCTGCGAGGCAGGGCAAGGGTTTTCGTGACGCCCCCACTAGGGTTTCGGTGTGGTGGAGCGAGCCGGGGCAGCCGACGGGGTCCGGCAGCGGAACCTCGCCACCGTGCTGCGGCTTATCCACCTGCGCGGCCCGGCGTCGCGCTCGCAGCTGACCGCGGTGACCGGGCTGAACCGCTCGACGGTGGCCGCGCTGGCGGGCGAGCTGGTCGAGCTGGGGCTCGCGCAGGAGCGGGCGCCGCAGGAGACGAACCGGGTGGGCCGGCCCTCGCCGGTCGTGTCGGTGGCACCGGGGGTGATCGCCATCGCGGTCAACCCCGAGGTGGACGCGGTCACGGTCGCCGCTGTCGGGCTCGGCGGCCGGGTGGTGGCGCGTGAGCGCATCGAGCTCGACACCGTGGTCAGTCCGGCGCAGACGGCGGAGCTCACCCGGGCGAGCATCGAACGCTGGCGGGATCAAGAGCTCGACGGCGCCCGGCTGGTAGGCGTCGGTCTCGCCGTGCCGGGCCTCGTCCGGGCCTCGGACGGGCTCGTGCGGCTCGCGCCTCACCTCGCCTGGCGGGACGCACCCGTCCGGGACCTGGTCGCTGCGGCGACCGGGCTGCCGACAGCGGTCGGCAACGACGCCACCCTCGGCGCCGTCGCCGAGCACCGGTTCGGTGCCGGACGCAACGTCGACGACCTCGTGTACCTCAACGGCGGCGCGAGCGGCATCGGCGGTGGTCTGGTGGTCGAGGGGCACGCGGTCACCGGTGCCGCCGGCTACGCGGGGGAGTTCGGGCAGAACCGGCCCGGCATCGTGGCGGTCGCCGATCGACGCGGCGGGTCGGGGCCGGGGGCGGGTGTCCTCGAGGACGAGGTCAGCCGCGCGCGGCTGCTCGACGCCGTCGGCCTGTCCAGCGCCGACGAACCCACCCTGGCCGCCGCGATCGCCGGCTCGGACGACACGCTGGTGGCGGCCGAGGTCGCACGCCAGCGCAGGATCCTCGCCACCGCCCTCGCGAACGCCGTGAACGTGCTCAACCCCTCGGTGGCGATCCTGGGCGGCTTCCTGGCGACCCTCGCCGAGCGCGACATGACAGGCTTGCTGAGCGCCGTCGTCGACCAGGTCATCCCCGGTGCTGCCGACGACCTCGAGCTGCGCGTCGCCGCGCTGGGGGAGGACCGACTGATGATCGGCGCGGCCGAGGCTGCGTTCGCCCCACTCCTCGCCGCCCCGCTGGCTCCCTGACCCCGGCCGCCCCGTTCCGGCTGGGGTTGGGGGACAGCGGCTTGACGGCCCCGGCGCTCGCATGTACCGTCATGAATCCATTCAATGAATCGTTACCGCTGGCGGTGACGATGCGCAGGACCTGACGTCGACGACGATCTCGAGGGGAGCGCCCGGTGAGCGCAGTCACCACGCCGAGGAAAGCGTTTCCCACCACCTCGGGCCTGCCCGGCGGGCGGATCTACGACGCCGCCGAGCTGCTGGTCTGGCTCGCGGGGCTGAACCTGATGATCGTCCTGACCACGTTCCTCGGTGGTGTGGTGCTGGGCCTGGCGCCGGCGCTTGCCGCAGCGGCGAGCGTGTCGCGGTCCCGCGTCCGCGGTGACGCGCAGCCGCTGCTGCGGACCTTCGCCGCCGTCTGGCGCCGCGAGTTCTGGCGCGCGAACGCCGTGCTGGCACCGTTCGCGGTTCTCGCGCTGGTGCTCGGCGCCAACCTGTACTCGTTCGGCCCCCTCGGTGGCGCGCTGGTGGTGGCGCTCTGGGTCGCTCTCGGCGTCGTCGGGCTCGCGGCGACGTTCGCGGTGATGCTCTTCACCCACTACGAGCTGCCGCTGCGCCGGTACGCCACGACCGCGGTGCGCTACCTGCTTCACGACCTGCCGGCCACGGCGCTGGTCGTGGTCGTCACGGTGCTCGCGGTGCTGCTGACCGGGTTCCTGCCCGGGCTGCTTCCCGTGCTGACGGTCGGCGCCTGGGTCCACGCGGTGTCGGCCATCTGCTTCTCCTGCTTCGCACGCAACGACCAGCTGGTCGCGGCGTCCTCGTCCAGCACGTCCCCCGAGTGACTTCACTCACCACGAAAGGAAATCCATGAGAATGCGACGGATCGCACCGATCGCCACGGCGGTGGCGGGTGCACTGGTGCTGACCGCCTGCAGCGGTGGCGGCGACGGAGGTGGCGACAACGGCGGCGGCGAGGGTGGCGACGGCGCGCTGGACAGCCTGACCATCATGGCGCCCTACTTCGCCGAGGTGCCGCCCGAGAGCGACGACCCGGTCGGCACCGCCCTGAGCGAGCTCGCCGGCGTGCCGCTCGAGGTGCAGTGGGTCCCGAACACCTCCTACGGCGACCGGATCAACACGGTGCTGGCTGGCGACGACATCCCCGATGTCATGGTGATCACCGGCAAGGACCAGGGCTTCGTGTCGACGGCGCTGGCCGGCGGCTTCTGGGAGCTCACCGAGTACCTGCAGTCCGGGGACTACCCGAACCTGGTCTCGGAGAACCCCGACGTCGAGCTCGCCTCGGGTGTCAACGGCCAGATCTTCGGCGTCTACCGCGCCCGCGACGTCATCCGCTCCAGCGTGATCATCCGGCAGGACTGGCTCGACAACCTGGGGCTGGAGCTGCCCGAGACCACCGAGGACCTGGCGGAGATCGCACGCGCCTTCACCGAGGACGACCCCGACGGCAACGGCGCGGACGACACCTACGGCATGATCGCGCCGCAGTGGCCCGGCGGCATCGGCACCAGCAGCCCGTACGACACGATCGAGGTCTGGTACGGCTCCGGGAACGTCTGGCGCGACGAGGGCGGCGAGCTCGTCCCCGCCTTCACCACGCCGGAGTGGCGCGAGGCCCTCGAGTACGAGCGCGAGCTCGTGCAGAGCGGCTACGTCAACCCCGACTACGCCACCATGGACCCCGCGACCTGGAACGAGCCGTTCCTCAACGGTCAGGGCGGGATCATCCTCGACGTGCAGTCCCGAGCCGCACAGCTCGCCGACCTCTTCGAGCAGCAGGAGGAGGGCAGCGCGGCCACCAAGGTGGCGCTGGCGGGCCAGCTCGAGGGCCCCAACGGCACGTTCGCGCTGCCCACGACCGGGTACGCCGGATTCCTGGCCATCCCGCGCTCGTCGGTGGAGAACGAGGAGCAGCTGGAGCAGGTGCTGCAGATCCTCAACGACCTCAACACCACCGAGGCCCAGAACCTGATGAACCACGGCATCGAGGGTGACAACTACACGGTCGAGGACGGCTTCGCGGTGTTCAACCCGGAGCGGCAGGAGTTCACCGACCAGGTGACCGGTGCGTGGGCCCAGCTCGGCATGAACGTCGCCGGCTACAACGCGCACCCGATCCAGCCGCGGACCGAGTTCCTCGGTGAGCTCGGCGAGCTGCGCCTGCAGCTGCAGGAGGAGGACGCCGCCAACGCCGTGTTCAACCCCGCGGCGGGGCTGGTCTCCGACACCTACACGACCAACGGCACCCAGCTCGACAACATCATCGGCGACGCCCGCATCCAGTACCTCGCGGGCCAGATCGACGAGGCCGGGCTGGACGCGGCGGTCGAGCTCTGGCGCACCAGCGGTGGCGACCAGGTGACCACCGAGATCAACGAGCTGTACAGCCAGCTCGGCTGATGCTGAAGCGCGCGAGGTCCGGGGCAGGTCCCCGGACCTCGCACGCAGGCACGCCGCGTGAACCGCTCCTGTCCCCGAGGAAGAGACCATGACCTCTGCCACCGCTGATGTCGGCGCCGTCGACGACGGCCCGTTGCTGCGGCCCGAGCCCCCACCGAACCGCCGCAACCTGCTGGGCAACCTGGTCCGCTACCGGTGGCTGTTCCTGCTGCTGGCGCCGGGCGTGCTCTACTTCGCGCTGTTCCGGTTCTGGCCGATGTACGGGGCGCAGATCGCGTTCAGGAACTACATCCCGTTCCTGGGCATCGAGGGCAGCGAGTGGGTGGGCTGGGAGCACTTCCAGAGCTTCTTCTCCAACCCGGACTTCCCCCGGATCCTCGGCAACACGCTGATCCTCGCCGCGCTGGGGCTGTTCATCGCGTTCCCGCTGACCATCGTGCTGGCGATGCTGCTCAACGAGGTCCGGCTGCAGGTCCTCAAGCGCACCGTGCAGACGCTGGTCTACATCCCGCACTTCCTGTCCTGGACCGTGGTGGTCTCGCTGACGGGCCTGCTGTTCGCGGTGGGCAACGGGCCGTTGTGGACCACCCTGAACGACCTGCTGGGCAGCGACACCAACTTCCTGGCCGACCCGGACTGGTTCCGGCCGCTGATCCTGCTGCAGTCGATCTGGAAGAGCACCGGGTGGGGCACGATCATCTTCCTGGCCGCGCTGGCCAGCGTCGACCAGGAGCAGTACGAGGCCGCGATCATCGACGGCGCAGGCCGCTGGCAGCGGGTCTGGCACGTGACGCTGCCCGCGATCCGCTCCACGATCGTGGTGATGCTGATCCTGCAGACCGGCAACATCCTCGACACCGGCTTCGAGCAGATCTACCTGATGTCCAACGCGCTCAACCGCTCCGTGGCTGACGTGTTCGACACCTACGTGTACTTCACGGGCATCCGACAGGGCGCCTACTCCTACTCGACGGCGGTCGGGCTGGCCAAGGCGATCGTGGGCCTGATCCTGATCTTCGGGACCAACGCGCTCGCGAAGCGACTCAAGCAGCCGGGGATCTTCTGATGGACAGACGCACCTACCAGCGGTTCAACACCCGGGCCGGGCGGGCCTTCGACGCCGTCAACGCCGTGGTGCTCATCGGCATCGGGCTGCTCGCCCTGCTGCCCTTCCTCTACGTGCTCGCGGGCTCTCTCGCCACCGAGCTGGAGATCACCACGCGGCCGTTCTTCGTGTGGCCCAACGAGATCACGACGGCGTCCTACGCCTCGATCCTCAGCTCGCGCGTGTTCGTGCGCGCCTTCGTGACGACCGTCGTCGTCACCGGTGTGGGCACCGTGATCCAGCTGGCGCTCACCGCACTGATGGCGTACCCGCTGTCGAAGGTCGATCTGCCCGGCCGGCGCACGATGATGAGCCTGATCGTGTTCTGCATGGTGTTCTCGGCCGGCATGATCCCGACCTTCCTCATCGTCAAGGAGCTGGGTCTGCTCAACAGCTACTGGGCGCTCATCCTGCCGATGGCGATCAACCCCTTCAGCCTGATCATCATCAAGAACTTCTTCCAGGAGCTGCCCAAGGAGCTCGAGGAGTCCGCCCGCATCGACGGCGCCAACGAGATCCGGATCCTGCGCAGCATCGTCGCCCCGCTGAGCAAGCCCGTCCTGGCCACCTTCGCCCTCTTCTACGCCGTCGGCCTGTGGAACGACTACATGTCGCCGCTGCTCTACCTCGGCGACCAGGACAAGTGGACCCTGCAGATGATCCTGCGGCAGGTGACCGCCTCGGCCACGCTCACGGCCGACGACATGAACAGCGACGTCCCGCCGCCGGCGCAGGGCATCAAGTTCGCCGTCGTGATCGTGGCGACGATCCCGGTGCTGCTGGCCTACCCGTTCCTGCAGAAGCACTTCGCCAAGGGCATGCTGATCGGGAGCGTGAAGGGTTGAGCAGCAGCGGCCCATCCATCACCATCCACCTGGCTGGCGACTCCACGGTGGCGCCCGGCCCGCTCGACGACACCGGTGTGGCGGGGTGGGGTGCGGCCCTTCACCTGCACGTGGAGGAGCCGGTCCACAACGAGGCGATCGGCGGAGCGACCACGGACTCCTTCCGCGCCGAGGGCCGCTGGCAGCGCGTGCTGGACGCGACCGAGCCGGGCGACGTCGTCGTGATCCAGTTCGGCCACAACGACCAGAAGGAGCCGGACACCCTCGCGGCGACCGGTGGCTACGCGAGGAACCTGCGCACCTTCGTCGAGGAGGCGCGCGCCGCCGGTGGGCTGCCGGTGCTCGGGACCAGCGTCGAGCGTCGGCTCTTCACCGACGACGGCGACCTGCAGCTCTCGCACGGCCCCTACCCCGCGGCGGTGCGCGCGCTGGGTACCGAGCTCGACGTGCCGGTCCTGGAGCTCACCGGCTTCACGCGGTGGCTCTACGCCTGGATGGGCGAGGAGGAGTCGTGGCGGCTCTTCGGGCACGCGCACCCCGAGACCGGCGCCCCCGACAACACCCACTTCGGTGCGTTCGGCGCCACCACCGTGGCGGCCTTCGTGGCTCAGCAGCTGCGCGTGATCCGTGGTCTGGACGACCACGCGGAAGCGCTCGGCGCCCGGTTCGTGCGCCCATGACGTACCGGAACCCGCTCGCCACCGCCGCCGACCTGCAGGGCTGGGTCGCCGAAGGTCCGCTCGGCGTCGAGCACGTCGACGGCGGCGCGCGGCTGTTCAGCACCGCGGACGAGGCTGCGCTGGCCGCCGAGGGGCGTGGCGACCACGCGCACGTCACGGTCTGGTGCCCCGAGATCTTCGGCCCCGACGTGGAGATCGCGTGGGACTTCCGGCCGCTGCAGGACACCGGGCTGGCGATGCTGTTCTTCGCCGCGTCCGGCACCGAGGGCAGGGACCTGTTCGACCCCACCCTCGCGCCGCGCACCGGCTACTACCCGCAGTACCACTCGGGCGACGTACGCACCCTGCATGTCTCCTACTACCGCCGTCGGTGGCCGGCCGAGCGTCGCTTCCACACCTGCAATCTCCGCAAGAGCCCCGGCTTCCACCTGGTCGCCCAGGGCGCCGACCCGCTGCCGGCGCCCGCCGACGCCGACGGCCACTACCGGGTGCGCGTGACCAAGCGCGGTCCCGAGATCGCCTTCGCGATCGACGACCTGGAGCTGTTCCGCTGGACCGACGACGGCGCCACCGGCCCGCCGCTCGGGCCGGGGCGGATCGGCTTCCGCCAGATGGCCCCCCTGTCCGCTCACTACCGCAACCTCGAGGTGACCCCACTCCTATGAGCACCCACCGCACGATCGACGTCCCGCTCCGCTGGATCGACGACCACGCCCCGGCCGCTCTCCCGGCCGGCGCCACCCTGGGCGCGCCGCTGCCGCGCGGGGTGGTCACCGAGCTCGCGTCGCTCGGTGTCGTCGACGACGGCGGCGCCCCGGTCCCGGCGCAGCTGTGGCCGTTGGCCACGTGGCCGGACGGCAGCGTGAAGTGGACCGGCATCGCGATCGGTGCCCGCGGCGAACCCGCCCGTGGCTACCGCCTCGTCGAGGACGCGCACGCCGGCCCGGAGCAGGCCGTCAGCGTCGAGGAGCGCACGGACGCGGTGGTGCTGGACACCGGCGCGATGACCGTGACGGTGCCTCGCTCGGGCGACGCCCTGGTGAGCGAGCTCGCGATCGGAGGGGTCGTCGTCGGGCGCGACGGCCGGCTGGTCTCCAGCGTCCAGAGCACGCCACGACCCGACCACGACCGGCGCGACCACGGCGTCGGCGAGGTCGAGAGCGTCACGGTCGAGCAGCGCGGGCCGGTGCGCGCGGTCGTGCGGGTCGAGGGGTGGCACCGCACCGACGCCGGGCGCCGCTGGCTGCCGTTCACGGTGCGGCTGGTGGCGACCGCCGGCTCCACGCACCTGCGGGTGGTGCACTCCTTCATCTGGGACGGCGACGCCGAGGCCGACTACCTCTCCTCGCTCGGGATCCGGTTCGACGTGCCGCTGCGCGCCGAGCCCCACGACCGGCACGTGCGCCTCGCCGGCGCGGAGGGCGGGCTGCTGCGCGAGGCCGTGCGCGGGCTCACGGGTCTTCGACGCGACCCGGGTCGAGCGGTCCGAGAGGCACAGATGCGCGGCGAGGCCACGCCGTCGAGCACCACCTGGGAGCAGGACGTGGCCAGGCTCGCGCGATGGATCCCGTGCTGGGACGCGTGGAGCCTGCGGCAGCACAGCGCGAACGGCTTCACGGTG
Organism: Pseudactinotalea suaedae; assembly: GCF_009733815.1. Lineage (GTDB taxonomy): Bacteria > Actinomycetota > Actinomycetes > Actinomycetales > Beutenbergiaceae > Pseudactinotalea > Pseudactinotalea suaedae. Next base: position 273,950 of record NZ_WNXY01000004.1, on the reverse strand, counting down.
CGCAAGCGGACCGCGAGCGAGCGGCCGTGGATCGGCGTGACCGAGGGAACGCGGTCCGACGGCTTCGGGTACGTCGGCGACCCCGGTGGCGGGCTCGGGATCGGGCTCACCGGGTTCTGGCAGTCCCACCCCACCGGCCTCGACGTCGAGGGCGCCGCAGCCGACGGCGAGGCCACCGCCTCGTTGACGCTCTGGCTCTGGTCGCCCGACGCCGAGCCGATGGACCTGCGGTTCTACCACGACGGCCTCGGGCAGGAGACCTACCCCGACCAGCTCGACGCGCTCGAGATCACCTACGAGGACTACGAGCCCGGGTTCGGCGACGCGCACGGCATCGCCCGCACCCACGAGCTCGAGGTGGTCGGCTACGCGGCGACGCCGTCGCTGTCGCTGCTGGCTGCCGACGTCGCCCACGTGGTGCAGGCGCCGCGGCTCGCGGTGACCCCGGAGGCGCTGCACGCGGCCCGGGTGCTGGGGGACTGGGACCTGCCGGACTCCTCCACGCCGGCGCGGGCGCAGCTGGAGAACCGGTTGAGCGCTCTCCTGGACTTCTACGCGGGGCAGATCGACCAGCGGTCCTGGTACGGCTTCTGGAACTACGGCGACCTGATGCACGCCTACGACGAGGACCGCCACACCTGGCGCTACGACGTGGGCGGCTACGCGTGGGACAACTCCGAGCTGTCGCCCGACCTGTGGCTGTGGACGGCGTTCCTGCGCACCGGGCGCGCGGACGTGTTCCGGCTCGCGGAGCGGCTGACGCGTCACACCGGGGACGTGGACGTCTACCACACCGGGCGGTGGCAGGGCCTGGGCACCCGGCACAACGTGCAGCACTGGGGCTGCAGCGCCAAGCAGCTGCGGATCAGCTCACCCGTCTACCGCAGGCACCACTACCTGCTCACGGCCGACGAGCACTCGCGCGACCTCATGCTCGAGTTGCGCGACTCCGACCAGACCTTCCTCGGGCTCGACCCGGTGCGCAAGGTGCGGCGGGATGCGGCGACCTACCGGCCGCAGCGGAACGCCCTCGGGGTCGGGCTGGGCACCGACTGGAGCGCGCTCGCGTCCACGTGGCTGGCGGACTGGGAGATCACCGGGAACGAGCGCTCGCGAGACCGGCTGCTGGGGACGATGAGCGACATCGGCGCGATGCCGCACGGGTTCTTCACCGGCGAGGCGCTGTACGACCTCGACACCGGCCGGTTCGACGTGAACCGGGACCGGGTGGGCGCCTCGCACCTGTCGATCATGTTCGGGCTCGTGGAGATCTGCAGCGAGCTCATCGACCTCGTGGGCGAGGACGAGGCACCCGGGTTCCGTGACGCGTGGCTGCAGTACTGCCGGCTGTACCTCGGCACCCCCGAGGAGCAGGTCGCCGAGCTGGGCCGCGAGCACGACGGATCGCCGTTCGAGCAGCCCCACTCGCGGATCCTCGCCTTCGCAGCCAACCGGCTCGGCCGCGACGATCTCGCCGACCGCGCCTGGCGGGCGTTCTTCGCGGGCGGCGAGCGGATGCGCGGCGACTTCACGTCTGTGCGGCGGGAGCCGCCCGAGGTGATGGCGCCGGTCGACGACGCCCCCACGCTGTGGACCAACGACGCCGCGCAGGGCAGCCTCGCGACCATGCAGTGCCTCGCCCTCATCGGTCACCGGCTCCCGGAGACGATCGACTGAGGATCGTGTGCGGTCCGGGCCGTTCTCGGCCCGGAACGCACACGAGGACGGGCCTCCTCGAGGTGCTCGGCGAGGTGGCCGAGGGCGCCCGCAGCCCTCTCGAGCGGCGGTACCTGCGCGACGTCGAGCGGGCCCACGGACTTCCGAGTGCGCGTCGTCAGGTCGCGCGGCGGCGCTCGGAGGTCGACGTGCTGTACGTCGAGCAGCGGCTGCTCGTCGAGCTCGACGGCAGGGTCGGCCACGCCGGCAGCGGGAAGTTCCGCGACATGCGCCGCGACAACCGTGCGGTCGTCGACTCGCTCGCCACCCTCAGATGCGGCTGTGCCGACGTCTCGGGTGATCCTTGCGGCGTGGCGCAGCAGGTCGCCGCGGTCCTGCAGGTCCGCGGGTGGGGCGGGGTGCTCGTGCCCTGCCCGGTCTGCCTCCCCGGATCCTGATCGTGTGCGATGTGGGGCGTGGTCGGCCACGATCGCACACGGCGCGGGAGGGGTGGTGAGCAGAGATCGGCGCCGATGAAGGTCGCCGTTGCCATTCGCCGGCCGCCCCCGTCCCCTCGGCACGGTGGCAGGCAGCCGATGTGGGAACCCGCCGATAGCCTGCCCACGTGGCAGTGCACATCCATCGCGCGCACCGGACGGACCGTCTCGCTGACGAGCTCGCCGGGCTGCTGGCGACCCCGATGGCGGACCCGTTCGCCGAGGAGCTCGTGGTGGTGCCCGCGCGCGGGGTCGAGCGGTGGCTGACGCAGCGGCTCTCGCACCGGCTCGGTTCGAGCGAGGGCCGCGCCGACGGCGTCTGCGCGGGTATCAGGCTCGTCTCGCCACGGTCCTTGGTCGCCCAGCTGACCGGGACGGAGCGGACCGATCCGTGGGACCCGGACCGGCTTGCCTGGCCACTTCTCGCCACGATCGACGAGGTCATGGCGGAGCCGTGGGCGAGCACGCTCGCCCGGCACCTGGGTGCCGATGCTGAGGACGGCGGTCCGGGCCGGTCCGGCCAGCGTCAGAACCGGCGCTACTCCGTCGCGCGGCGCCTCGCGGGTCTGCTCTCCGGCTACGCGGTGCAACGGCCGGCGATCCTCGCCGCCTGGCGCGCCGGCGACGACTCCGACGGGCAGGGGCACCGGCTCGACGAGGACCTGGTCTGGCAGGCCGAGCTGTACCGCCGCCTCGAGCAGCGGATGGACGTGCCGCCGCCGGACGTGCGGCACGCCGATGTGCTCGCGCGGATCCGGTCGGGGGAGCCGCTCGCGCTGCCGGCCCGGCTCTCGCTGTTCGGGCACACCCGGCTGCCGGTGACCGAGGTCGAGCTGCTGGCGGCGGTCGGCGAGCAGCGCGAGGTGCACCTGTGGCTCCCGCAGGCCTCGGCGGTGGCCTGGGACCGGCTGCGGCCCGTGGTCGCTGATGGGCCGGTGCTGCGCGCCCGTGACGAGACAGCGCTCCAGGTCGACCACCCCCTGCTGGCCAGCCTGGGGCGTGACTCGCGCGAGCTGCAGCGCACGTTGTCGATGCTCGGGCCGGCGGGAGATGTCTCGGTCGACAGCCACTCCGACGCCGTACCGGACACGCTGCTGGGCTGGCTGCAGCGGGACCTGCGCGCCGATGCCGAACCCGATGCCGCCACCCGCGCGGGCCGCGTGCTCGCCCCGACCGACGACTCGGTGCAGGTGCACGCCTGTCACGGTCCGGCCCGTCAGGTCGAGGTGCTCCGCGAGGTCCTGGTCGGGATGCTCGCCGACGACCCGACGCTCGAGCCGCGCGACATCCTCGTGATGTGCCCGGACATCGAGTCCTTCGCCTCGCTGTTCGAGGCCGGGTTCGGGCTGGCCGAGGTCGTGCGCGGCGGGCACCCGGCGCACGGTCTGCGCGTCCGGCTCGCCGACCGCGGCCTCGCCCGGACGAACCCGCTGCTCGATCTCGCGGCCCGCGTCGTGGAGGTCGCCGGCGGCCGTGCAGGAGTGAGCGAGATCCTCGACCTCGCAAGCACCGAGGTGGTCCGTCGCCGATTCGGGTTCAGCGACGACGATCTCGAGCAGATCGGGCAGTGGGTCGTCGAGTCCGGCGTTCGCTGGGGCCTGGCAGCCGACCTGCGGCAGCCGTTCGGGCTGTCGCTGCCCCACAACACCTGGAAGCTCGGCCTCGACCGGCTGCTGGTCGGTGTCGCGATGGCCGAGCAGGGTCAGCGTCGGTTCGGCGCGACGCTGCCGCTCGATGGTGTCGGCAGCGCCGCGATCGATCTCGCCGGGCGGCTGGCCGAGCTGATCGATCGTCTGGAGAGCGCCGTCAGGGCGCTCGGCACGGCTCGCCGCGCCTCGGAGTGGATCGCCGCGCTCGAGGAGGCGATCGACGGGCTCGGCGCGGTCGGCGGCGACGACGCCTGGCAGCGGGCCCAGACCGACCGCGAGCTCGCCACGATCCGTGACGCCGCAGGTGGCAGCGACGTGCTGCTGCGGCTCGCCGATGTCCGCACGCTGCTCGAGCAGCGGCTGTCCGGGCGGGCCACGCGGGCCAACTTCCGCACCGGTGCGCTCACGGTCTCGACGATGGTGCCGATGCGATCGGTCCCGCACCGGGTGATCGCGCTCGTCGGGCTCGACGACGGCGCCTATCCCCGGCTGGCGAGCGTCGACGGCGACGACGCCCTCGCGCGGATGCCGCGCACCGGTGAGCGGGATGTCCGCGGCGAGGACCGGCAGCTGCTGCTCGACGCCCTGCTCGCGGCCACCGAGCACCTGGTGCTGACCTACACGGGCGCCGACGAGGTCAAGGGTGGCGACCGTCCGCCGGCCGTGCCGATCGGAGAGGTTCTCGACGCGCTCGATGTCACGAGCGCGGCACCGGTCCGCGACCAGATCGTGGTGCACCACCCGCTGCAGCCGTTCGACGCACGCAACTTCACCGCGGGTGTGCTCAGCCGTCGCGAGCCACCGCAGCCCTTCGCGTTCGACGTCGCCGCGCTCGAGGGCGCGCGAGCCGCATCCGGGCCTCGGCGGCGGGTGCCGCCCTTCCTCGCCGAGGCGCTCGCGCCGGTCGTGCGCGAGGACGGCGGGGCGGGCGTGCTGCTCGCCGACCTCCAGTACTTCTTCTCTCATCCCGTGCGTGCGTTCGTGCGTCGTCGTCTCGACATCGCGCTGCCGTGGGAGGACGAGGAGCCCTCCGACTCGATCCCCGTCGAGCTCGACAGCCTGCAGGCGTGGGCGATCGGCGACCGGGTCCTGACACGGCTGCTCGCGGGCGAGGATCTCGACGCGCTCGAGACGGCCGAGCGAGCCCGCGGTGAGATCCCCCCGCTCCAGCTCGGACAGCCGGTGCTCGACAAGATCCACACCGCGGTCACCGCGCTCGCGGCTGCCAGTGCCGAGGCCAGGACGCAACCGGCGGAGACGATCGACGTGACGATCGATGTCGACGGGGTGCACGTCACCGGGCAGGTTCCCGATGTGCGCGGCCGGCGGATCGTCCGGGTCACCTACAGCAGCCTCGGTGCCAAGCAGCGCCTCTCGGCCTGGGTGGACCTGCTGGCGCTCACCGTCGCGCGGCCCGAGGTGGCCTGGACCGCCGAGATCTATGGCGGGCGCTCGCCGCGCCGGTCGCTGCTCGGCCCCGTCGATCCCGAGAACGCGCGCGCCTTCCTCGACGAGCTGCTCGACCTGTACGAGCGCGGCCAGCAGGAGCCGTTGCCGCTGCCGCTGAAGACCTCGGCGGTGTGGGCCGAGACGCCCGGCACCGACAGCAACCGTGCGTACGCGGCGTACGAGGCCTGGCACGGCGGCAGGTTCGATGGTGAGCAGGCCAACCAGTACCACGAGTACGTCTGGGGTGCGGGATTCCCGCTGCGCCCCGATACCGAGCTGCCGATCGAGCAGCAGCGCGGGCTGCTGGCCGAGCCGGCACGCAGCGAGGAGCTCTGGAGCCCCACCCAGAGCACGAGGTTCGGTCAGTACGCCGTGCGTCTCTGGAAGCCCTTGCTCGACCACGAGCAGCGAGGCAAGGCATGAGCGCGGACGAGCCGCAGGCGTTCGACGTCTTCGGCGAGCTCCCCGCCGACCGGTCGACCACGATGCTCGAGGCGAGCGCGGGCACCGGCAAGACCTGGACGATCGCCGCGCTCGTCGCCCGCATGGTCGCCGAAGGGGTGGCACCGCTCGAGCAGATGCTGGTCGTCACCTTCGGGCGGGCCGCCTCGCAGGAGCTGCGCGAGCGGGTGCGGGAACGGCTGGTCGGCGTCGAGCGCGCGTTCGCGGCCACGGCACGGGGTGAGGACCCGAGGATTCCCGCCGACGACGGCGGGCTGACGAGCCATCTTCTCGACGTCGATCCCGAGGAGCGCGGCCTGCGCCGCCGTCGCCTTCGCGAGGCGCTGGGCAGGTTCGACGCCGCGACCATCGTCACGACCCACCAGTTCTGCCAGCTGGTGCTCAAGGGACTGGGCGTCGCCGGTGACACCGACGTGGGTGCGACGCTCGTCGAGGATCTCGACGACCTGCTGGGCGAGGTCGTCGACGATCTGTACCTGCGTGGCTTCAAGGACGACAGCAACCCCGTCTTCACGCGAGGGCTGGCGATGAAGATCGCCATGGCCGCCGTGGCCGACCCCTCGGCACGGCTCGAGCCGCAGGCAGCTGATCCGGGGTCGCCCGCAGCGCGCCGGCTGGGCTTCGCGCAGGCTGTGCGCGACGAGCTCGAGGTACGCAAGCGGCGGCTCGGGCTGCTCTCCTACGACGACTTGCTGAGCCAGCTGGCGCACGCGCTGGAGCCCACCGACTCGCCCGCCCGGACGAGGATGCGGCAACGGTGGTCGGTCGTCCTGGTCGACGAGTTCCAGGACACCGACCCGGTGCAGTGGCACGTGCTCGACCGCGCCTTCACCGGACACGCGCGGATGGTGCTGATCGGGGACCCGAAGCAGGCGATCTACGCCTTCCGCGGCGGTGACGTCGTCACCTACCTGCAGGCTCGTGCGGGCGCCGAGACCATCGCGACCCTGGGCGTCAACCGCCGCTCTGACGGGCCGCTGCTCACGCGCATGCAGGCGCTGCTGGAGGGAGCCGAGCTGGGGGACCCGCGGATCGTCGTGCGCAAGGTCGACGCCGCCCACGAGCACGGCCGGCTCGTCGGCGCGCCGCACTCGGCGCCGTTCCGGCTCCGGCTCGTGGACCGGGCGCTGTTCGCCGGTGACTCACCGCGGATCGGCCCGCTGCGCCAGCACGTCGCACGGGATCTCGCCGCGGACGTGCGTGAGCTGCTGACCGCCGGCGCGCGGCTCGGCGAGCGTGACCTGCGCGCCAGCGACGTCGCGGTGCTGTGCCAGAGCCATCGGCAGGCCGGGTACGTCGCCGATGCGCTCACCGATGCCGGCATCCCCACGGTGCTGTCCTCCGGCGGCAGCGTGTTCGGCACCGAGGGTGCACGGCAGTGGCTGACCCTGCTGGAGGCGATCGAGCGGCCGCAGCTCACCGGACGCGTGCGCGCCGCCGGACTCACCGGCTTCTTCGGTCACAGCGCGGAAGATCTCGGCGCCGACACCACCGACCAGATCACCGGTGAGATCGCCGAGACCCTCCGCGAGTGGAGCGACCTCATCCGGGATCGCGGGATCGCGGCCGTGCTCGAGGCGGCGGCGGGCCGGGGCATGATCGGGCGCGTGCTGGGGACGATCGGCGGCGAGCGGCTGCTCACGGATCTGCGGCACGTGGGCGAGGTGCTGCACGATCACGCGCACCACCACGATCTCGGCGTCATCGCCCTGTGCAGCTGGCTTCGCGAGCAGATGCGTGACGGCGCCCGCGGACCGGCAGCAGCGGAGCGACCTCGACGGCTCGACAGCGACGCCGCGGCGGTGCAGGTGCTGACCATCCACGGCAGCAAGGGCCTGGAGTTCGGCGTCGTCTACCTGCCGTTCCTCGCCGACAACTACATCATGGAGCCGGACTTCCCGCTGTTCCACGACGAGCACGGGAACCGGTGCCTCGACGTCGGCGGTGCACCGTTCGCCGGCGAGCACCTCCGAGCCGCCGGCTCCGAGGATCTCGGTGAGGATCTACGGCTGCTGTACGTGGCGCTGACGCGCGCGAAGTCACAGGTCGTCGCCTGGTGGTTGCCGAGCAACCGCAACACGCCGCAGTCGGCGCTGCACCGGCTGGTCTTCGGCCGCGCCCCGCGAGCAGCGGCGGTGCCCGAGAACGTCCCCGTGCTCGACCATGCCACCACCGAGGAGTACGCCCGGCGCTGGGAGAAGGTGGGCGCGTTCAGCGTCGAGACCGCCGAACCCGCCGATGTGGCGGATGCCGTGGGGGAGCCGATCCGACCCGCGCTCGGTGCGCGTCGCTGGGAACGGCACATCGACATGATCTGGCGGCGTACCTCCTACTCGGCTCTCAGCGCCGCTGCGGAGGCCGAGCTCGCGACCCGGGTCGTCGGTGTCGGTGGCCCGATGGTGGACAGCGAGCCGGAGTACACCACCCGCGACGACGAGCCCGATGTCGACCCCACGACCGAGGTGGCCGTCGTCGGGGATCTGCCCTCGCCGATGGCAGCGCTGCCGGCCGGGGCGACCTTCGGATCGTTGGTGCACGAGGTGCTCGAGCTCGCCGACCCGGCCACGCCCGAGCACGGCGGGGACCTGCGTGAGGAGATGCTCACCCGGATCGCCGAGGCGCGGGTGCGGTGGCCGGTGGCCGAGCTCGCCGACCCCGCTGCGACAGAGGCGCTCGCCGATGCGCTGGTCGCGGTCTGCGACACACCGCTCGGCCCGCTCGCGGGCACCACGCTGCGAGAGATCGGCCTGGCCGACAGGCTCGCCGAGCTCGACTTCGAGCTGCCGCTGCACGGTGGCGATGCCGGCGGCGGCGGCAGTGCTGACGCCACACTGGCCGATCTCGGCCCGTTGCTGCGGAAGCACCTACGCCCCGGCGACCCGCTGCTCCCCTACGCGGGCATCGTCGCCGACCCGGCGTACGCCGCACAGCGGTTGCGCGGCTACCTCACAGGTTCTGTCGACGTGATGCTCCGGGTGGGTGAGCGCTATCTCGTGGTCGACTACAAGACCAACTGGCTCGGGTCCTTCGACGAGGAGCTCCGCGCGAGCGCGTACGCACCGGTGCGGCTCGCCGAGGCGATGACCCACTCCTCGTACCCGCTGCAGGCGCTCCTGTACGCGGTGGTGCTGCACCGATTCCTGCGGTGGCGGCTGCCCGGCTACGACCCGGCGCGCCACCTCGGTGGAGTGCTCTACCTGTACGTGCGCGGGATGTGCGGACCGGACACGCCCGTGGTCGACGGCCACCCGTGCGGTGTCTTCTCGTGGCAGCCGCCGGCGGCGCTGGTCAGCGAGATCTCGGACCTGCTCGACGGCGCGGAGGTGGCGGCGTGAGCGAGCTGGAGGCGCAGGGCCGCGTCGCTGCCGCGGTCGACGTGGATCCGTTCGGACGTGAGGTGGCGAGGGCAGCGACAGGGTTGCTCGAGGAGCTCAACCATCCGGACGGCCTAAGCGCCGCCGACGTGCACGTCGCGCGCCGGCTGGGCGCACTCGGCGGCTGCGAGGACGAACGGGTGCTGGTCGCGGCCGCCCTGGCCGTGCGGGCCGTACGGCAGGGATCGGTGTGCCTCGACCTCGGCAGCAGCCGCGTGCGGGAGCTGCTCGCGCAGGACTGGGACGTCCAGGCGTGGCGTGCCGCCCTGCTGACCTCGACGCTGGTGCGCGAGGCCGGCGACGACGCCGTGACCCCCCTCGTGCTCGACGCGAACCGGCTCTACCTCGACCGGTACTGGCAGGAGGAAGGTCAGGTCGTGCGCGACCTGCGAGACCGAGGTGCCACCACGCCGTCGCGCTCCGACCGGCTCGAGGAGATCCTCCACCGATACTTCCCGGCAAGCATCGAGGTCAACGGGAGCGGCGCCGGGAACAGCGGTGACCCGTTCGCCGAGCAGCGCGCCGCCGCGCAGGCTGCCTGCGAGGGGTGGACCACGGTCATCACGGGTGGTCCCGGCACCGGCAAGACGACCACGATCGCCGGTCTGCTCGGCGTGCTCCTCGAGAGCGACCCGTCGCTGCGGATCGCGCTCGCAGCGCCCACCGGCCGCGCGGCCGCACGGATGGGCGAGGCCGTGACCGAGACGACCAACCGGTCGTGGTTCCCGCGGGGTCCCGTCACCGACCGGGTCGCGACCATCGCCGAGTCGGCTCGCACGCTGCACCGGTTGCTCGGAGCGGTGCCCGGGCGGCCGTTCCGGCACAACCGCTCGAACCGGCTGCCGTACGACGTCGTCGTGGTCGACGAGACCTCGATGGTCTCGCTGACGATGATGGCGCGGCTGCTCGACGCGATGCGGCCGCAGGCCCGTCTGGTGCTGGCCGGAGACGCCGATCAGCTCGCGTCGGTGGACGCCGGTGCGGTGCTCGGCGACCTCGTGACCGGTCTCGACATGGGCGAGGAGTCGGCGCAGGTGCGGCGGCTGGTGCACAGCCACAGGTTCGGTGGCCGGATCGGCGCCCTCGCAGCCGCGATCCGTGACGGCGACGCCGACCGGGCGATCGAGCTGCTCACCACGCCCGCCGCCGACGGCCACGACAGCGAAGGCGATCCCGGAGTCGTCGAGCTCGTGACGCTGGACGACGTCGAACCGACGCTGATCGACCACGCGGTCGCGCTGCAGGAGGCCGCGGCGGGAGATGCCGGCCCGGCCGGCGTGATCGGGGTCCTCGAGCGGCACCGGCTGCTGTGCGCTCACCGCGAAGGACCCTTCGGTGAAGGTTTCTGGAACCGCCGGATCGAACGTGCGCTGGGAGCGCTGCAGCACCGCAGCCTCCCCACCTGGTACGTCGGCCGGCCGGTCATCGTCACGGAGAACGACTACGGCCTGGGTCTGTACAACGGCGATCTCGCCGTGGTGCTTCCGGCTGACGATCCCGGGCGGTCGCGTCTGGTGGCTGCCGTGGCCTCGGGCGGTACGCAGCCCAAGCTCCTTCCGGTGGGCCGCCTGCCCGAGGTGCGTTCGGCGCACGCGATGACGGTGCACCGCAGCCAGGGCAGTCAGGTCGACGAGGTGACCGTGCTCCTGCCGGAGGATGGCTCGCGTCTGCTCACGCGGCAGCTCCTCTACACCGCTGTGACCCGCGCGAAGCACCGTGTGCGCGTGGTGACCGGGAACGACAGGGACAAGGCAGAAGCAGCCGTGAGGGCCGCCGTCGGGGAGACGGCGCCGCGAGCCTCGGGCCTCGCGGAACGGCTGACGCGCTAGCGGCGGATCAGTTGCCCGCGGCGTGGAACTGCGCGATGACGTCCTTCGGGACCCGCTTGCTGGCGGGGAGGTCGATCCCGTTCGAACGGGCCCACTCGCGCACGGCGCGCGGGTCCGCCTTGATGTCGCTGTAGAACGGCGTGGGGGAGCCGGTGCCGCCCACACGGCGTGCGACCGCCATGTACCGGGCCAGATCCCTGACCATCTCGTGGTGATGGGCGGTGGAGAGGTCGATCTCGTACCGCTCACCGTCGAGAGAGATATCGACCGTGCGGTCTGCGGCGCTGCCATCGACGTCGTCGATGAGCACCGTCACCGTCTTGGTGGCCATGCGGTCCCTTCGGCTCGTGCCTGTTGCTGCGCCGATGATAGGCGCCCTGTCGCCAGGCCGGCGCGAACGGGCGGGGAGGGCTGCCCACGAGGCGAGGCGTGGCTCGATCGCGGGAGAGGTGGGTAGCCTGCGGGCGTGAGCATGGAGGCGGGGGCGATCACGGTACGCACCGTGCTGGCGCTGCTGCTCGCCACATGGCCGAGGCGGCTCGTGCTCGGTGGTTTGCTGCTGGTGCCGGTGGTCGTGGGGGCGCTGGGCGGGTTCGGCACCGCGGAGCCGCGCACGTTCGACGTGGCGCCCGGCCAGGACGTCGACCTCGGGCCGATGGTCGTGCGCCCGATCGCGTTCTTCGTCTCGGACGAGACGCAGCGGACCACGTTGGAGATCACCGACGGCGCCGAGGCGTGGCTCGGGGTCGTCGTCGAGGTCGAGAACCACACCGAGGAGGCCATCACCCTCACCTTCCCGGGACCGGCCAGCGACGCGCTGGCACCCCAGCTGCCCGCAGGCACCCTGGTCACGGGGGCGTCGGTCGCGAAGGAGGCGTACCGGGTCGACGACGGAACCATGGGGTCCGTTGCGCTGCCCGGTGTGCGGACCCAGGTGGCGTTGCTGTGGCCGATCACCGACGCCGACGCCGTGCCTGACGTGCTCCCCGCGTCGATGACCGAGTCGCTGTGGACGTTCGGCCCGATGTCGAACGAGCACCAGTGGATGTCTCTGGGTGACGTGTGGCACGTCGAGCTGCCGCGCACCGAGCTGCCGCCGGCGCTGTTCGAGCCGGAGGAGGACCTCTGATGCGACGGCGCTGGATGATCGTCGGGCTCGCCGCGCTCGCGGTCGTGCTCGGCATCGCCACCAACGTGGCCGACGCACGGCTGCTCCCGTACGGGCCGACGTCCTCGACCGGCGCGATCGGGGAGGACGCCGGCGCGTATCCGTTCACGGTCCACGTCAGCCAGGCGCAGGCGGCGCACACGGTCCTCGTGTGCTGCCGCTTCGAGACGCCGCCACCGACGGGGACCGACGGCGTCTGGGTCGTCGTGACGCTGTCCTACGCGACCGCCGATCGCCCCCGCGGCGCCTCGGGTACCGGTCTGGTGCTGCGATCGGCGGACGGGCGGGAGTTCCCGGTGTCCAACCGCACGGGCTCGGGCGGCTGGCTGGCCGGTCCCGACATCTGGGTCCGCGGTGATCTCGCCTTCGAGGTCGCCCCCGACGCACTGGAGGGCCTCACGCTGGTCTTCGACCCCGGGATCCAGCTCTACGGCCCGATGCCCACGCAGTACGCCCGGATCCCTCTCGATCTCGATCCCGGCGCGGTGCTCGACGTGATCGAGCTGTCCGAGGAGCAGATCCTCGGGGCGGGGGAGAGATGAGCGAACCGCCGCAGGAGCAACCGCGGCCCGAGGCCGAGATCGACACGCCGCCGCGCGGTTTGCCTCAGCCCGAGCCTGCCGCCCAGCCCCCAGTCCCGGCGGCCGACTCCGGCGCCGCACCCGGGCCGGGTGCAGGCGCCGCGCCGGTCTGGGGAGCCGGGCCACCGGCACCACCGACGCCGCAGCGACGCCGCGCCTCCACCGTGCACGTGCTGCAGGTGATCGCCCTCGTCGTCGGGCTGGTCGGCACCGGGTGGATCTCGAGCGAGCACTTCCGCACCGTGTGGCTGGGGTCCGAGCGGGACGAGCCGGTGGCCGTCGACGGAGCGGGCGCGGCCACCCACGAGGGGTTGACCGTCTCGCTCGTCGAGGCTACGGACCTCGGCGCGACACCCTCGCTGCCCGGGACCGACTGGCAGCCGCCGTCGGGGTTCCACGCCTGGCGGGTGGTGCTCGACGCGGAGTCGACCAACCCCGATCTCTTCGCCTGCGACGTCGCACTGGTTGACGGCGGCGGCCGGCACTTCGTGGCCAACCTCTTCGTGGACAGCTTCGTCGACGGGTTCGAGTGGACCTTCTCCTGCGGCGTGCCCGAGCCGGATGACGACGTCCCCGCGCAGCAGGCGCTGCTGGTGCTGGTACCTGCGGACGCCGAGCCGACCGCGGTGGAGATCACCAGCACCGGGTTCAGCTCGGGCTACATCGAGCTCGAGATCGACTGAGGAAGACGCAGCTGCGACTGCGCGCCGAACCGCGTCAGCAGCGCGTCGGCGAAAGCGGCCAGCAGCGGCGCGGTCACGCACAGCACGAGGATCTGGGACACCGCCTGCATCGGGCCGTAGAGCGCGAGCCAGTCCACGTAGTCGAACCGGGTGAGCAGCGAGCGCGGGATGTCCCACAGCAGGTACGGCAACCATGTGGTGGCCGCGGTGTACACGAGGCAGAACACCAGCACCGGCACGAAGCGGGAGCGCAGGATCATCGCGACGCCGCCGAGCAGCGCCCCGAAGTGGCCCTCGGTGTCCGCGATCCGGCGCCACGCGAGGCTGATGACCGCGGGGCTGACGCGCTGCGTGACCTTCTTCAGCCGCGACTGCCGCTGCATCGCCGTGACGACCTCGTCCTCGGAGATGCCCTCGGCGGCGGACAACCCGTAGATCACGACGCCGATGGTCAACCAGGCGAGCGGGGTCACGAGACCGGTCACCACGCCGTCGAGCACGGTCCCGACGACGGTGGCCAGCCACGCTCCGACGTCACCGAAGGTGGGGAACGAGACCGTGACGGACTGCCACCAGTCGTCGAGCGAGCGGCCCAGCCGGCGCTGCTGCCACCAGTCGTGCAGGCCCTTCACGGTGGTGTTGACGACCACGGCGCCGATGACGATCCAGACGATCTCGGCGTACCCGACCAGGGAGCGCAACGTCACCCGCAGCCCGCGCCTAGCGCCCGAGCCCTGCCAGAGGGAGTCGCGGGCGGCGATCCGGGCACCGAGCGCCCGCAGCAGGAACGCGACCACCACGACGGCGAGCAGGAGCGGGTCGCCGGCGTCCGGGACCAGGGCGTCGAAGGCGCCGGGCTCGACGCCGTCGATGCCCCACTGCGCCTCCTGGACCTGGGTGAAGCCGCCGTACAGGAACTCGCTGAGGTCGTCGCTGAAGTCGCCCTGGCTCTCGTAGACGACCAGGAACGGGATCAGCACGCTGCCGATCGCCGCGACGAACGCCGCGAACCCGCCGCTCGCACCCTGACGGCGCCGCAGCACCAGCAGCATCAGCACGATCGCGACCACCGGGACCAACGGGACCAGGGAGAACACCAGCAGCCCCGGGAGGGCACCGGCGCGGTAGGCGAGCAACGCGAGCCGCATCACGAGATCGTGCGCCACGTAGGCGCAGGCGGCGATCGCGACCAGCTGCCACCAGTGCGCCGCAAGCAGCCGCCACGCGGTGCCCAGCAGCCCGAGGCCGAGCAGCTGCGACCAGCGCTCCTGCTCGGGCTGTGCCTCGACGGTCTGCGTCATCGCTGGTCACTGTAGGGGAGGCCGACCGGCCTCAGGGGAGCACCCGCTCCAACCATCCGAACAGCAGCGCGCTGTAGCGCTCGCGGACCGCCCGCTCCGACAGCGTCAGGTCGTGCCGCCCGCCCGGCACGCGCAGCACCCGCACGCGAGGACCGAGCAGCGGGGCGCGCTTCCACATGTGCTCGACGTCGAGCACGACGTCGGAGCCGGCCAGGTCCTGCGCGGTCGGCTTCTTCCGGTCGCCGCTGCGCCCCGATGTCGCCACCAGCACCGGCACCACGATCGCGAGGCCCTTCACGAGCCGGGCGTGGCCACGCCGGATCGCGCGCACCCAGCCGGCCAGCGCCGGGAAGCCGTCGTGCGGTTTCCAGGAGAGCTGGTAGTCCCACTCGCCTCCGGACCCCACGTGCAGCGAGCGGCCGTACGGCTCCTCGATGCGCGAGATCAGGGTGTCCGGATGGGTGACGCCCAGCCGATCGATCACGCGGGTGGTGATCACGCGGTCGAACCACGTGGCGTTGAGGTCGAACCAGGGGCTGTTGAGCACGAGCGCATCGACCGCGCCCGGGTGGTCGTGGGCGTACAGCACGGCGATGAGGCCGCCCGTCGAGTGCCCGTCGAGCACCACGACCTCGTGGCCCTGCGCGCGCACGAACGCCAGCGCGGCGTCGATCTCGATGTCGTAGTCACGCAGATCGGTGATCCAGTTCGGTGTGCGACCCGGGCGGATCGACCGGCCGTAGTCGCGCAGGTCGAGCGCGTACACGTCGTAGCCGTTGTCCGCCCACTCCTGCGCGTGGTGCTCCTGGAAGAAGTAGTCGGCGAACCCGTGCAGGTAGAGCATCGCCCGCGCGCGGCCTCCGGCGTCGGCGCGGTGCACGAGCGTGGCCACGCCCGGTCCGCTCGCATCGGTCAGGTCCAGGGTGCGAGCCACCCAGTCGCCACCGAGGACATCGGGCTGAGGTTCGCTCCACGTCATCGGTCCATCCTCGCCCATCGGCCGCATGGGCAGCGGTGACCTGTGCCGGCTCGTGCCCTTCTGCTTAGGTGGGCCGGTCGAGGAGAGGGAGACACCATGACGATGCCACCCACCGGCCCCGGTCCGTACCAGCCCGACGGCGGCGCACAGCAACCCGGGCCAGGCGGCTACCAGGCCGAGCCCGGCGGCTACGAGGCCGCGGCTGGGCCGTACGGGGGCCATCCGTACCCGCAACCAGGTGACCCGAGCTACGCGAGCCCCGCGCCGCCGTCGAACACCCGGACGGTGGGATGGGTGGGGGTGGCGGCGCTGTACGCGCTCGTGGTCTGGCAGCTCGTGATCCCCACGGTGTCGACCCTGGTGGAGAGCACACGCAGCGGGAACCCGATCGGCGCCGACGCCGATCCGGTCGGCCTGCAGAACTGGTCGGACGTGCTGCCCCAGCTGGGACCCGCGCTCGGGTTCGCCATCGTCGCGGTCCTGCCGGTCACCGTGGTCGCGGCGGTGCTGGGGTTCGTCATCGGGGGTGCGATGACGCCGCAGCAGCAGCATGCCCGTGCGGTGCGGGTGGTCGTCGGCGTGCTGGCGGCCCTGTTCGTGCCGCTGGGGATCGGGCTGTCCCGGTTCGTGGCCGGTGACGGGTTCGGCTCTGCCGCGCAGGCGCAGACCTTCGTCGTCGTGGTCGTCACGCTCGCGGCGCTCCCGCTGCTGACGGCCGCCTTCGCCACCGCGTTCGCCGTGGCGCTGGCTGGCCGCGCGCCCGGGCGCGGGGTCGCAGCGGTGCTGCTGGTCGGTGTCACCGGCGCGCTGGCGCTGGGTCCGCAGCTGTTCGAGCTCCCGTTCGTCTTCGGCCGCAGCGGCGCCGACAGCGGCTCGCAGTCTCCGACTCAGCTGATCTACCAGCTGGGCTTCATCATGTTCGACTTCGGACGCGGGGCCGCGGTCGCCGGGTTCCTGCTGCTCCTCGCCGGCGTCCTGGGCATCGTGGCGGTCCTTGCGCTGCTGCTGGTCGGGGCGCGGCTCGGCGTCCGGGAGGATGTCGGTCCGCCGTCCGGGTCGAGCGGGCGCGGTGTGGTCGGAGCGGTGATCGCCGGTGTGGTGCTGCTCGCCGCCGTGGTGCTGCTCCTGCCCGTGCTCGCCGGCGGGTTCGCTGCGGCACCCGGCGGGCAGGTCTCACCGATTCGGGTCGGCCTCGCCACGTGGGTACCGGCGGCGATCGCCACCGTGCTGCAGGTGGGTGTGGCGGTGCTGGGTGGGGCTGCGATCGGCTGGTGCCGGCCTGCCGGGCGGCGAAGCCTGTGGTTGCTGCTCCCGCTCGCGCCGTGGCTCTTCGTCGGGCCGGCGCCGCTGATGCTCGCGCGCTACCTGGAGCAGCGCGAGATGGGCATCCTCGACACCTGGGTCGGTCGGATCCCCGGACCCACCGTCGTCGTCGGGGCGGTCGTGGTCATGGCGATGCTGTTCGCCGGGATGCGAGAGCGGACGGGACGCACCGACCGCCGGGTGGTCGGCGCCGCCGCTGCCGGGGCGGCGGGGGTGCTGCTGATCACGCAGGCGCAGTCGTTGCTGCCCTCGTTGATCGTCAGCTCCGGCGGCGACACCGCCACCGCGCCGGTGACGCTCGTGCGTCTCGTCGGGTCCATGGGCTTCCACAACGAGGACAGCAGCTGGCTGCTGGGTCTGCTCTACCCGCTGCCGATGCTGCTGCTGGTGGCCGCGCTCGGTGTGCTCGCGCAGCTCGGGCTGCGGCGGGTGGAGCTGCAGACGCCCCACCAGCCGCAGCCGCCTGAGCAGCGCTTCTAGCCGCGCAGGCGCGGCGCGAGGTCCCGCTCGAACAGCTCCATCGCGCGGCGCTGGTCGTGACCGGGGAAGTGGAACACGAGGTGGTTGAGGCCCCAGTCGATGTACTGGCGGACCTGGGCCACCACCTCGTCGGGGTCGGATCCCACGATCCAGCGTGAGGCGATCTGCTCGATCGGGAGGGCGTCGGCGGCGTGCTCCATCTCGACCGGGTCGGTGATGTCGTGCTTCTGCTCCTTCGACAGCGCCAGCGGCGCCCAGAAGCGGGTGTTCTCCAGCGCGAGGTCACCGTCGGTGTCGTAGGAGAGCTTGATCTCGATCATCCGGTCGATCTGCTCCACGTCCCGCTCGGCCTTCTCCGCGCCCTCCTTCAGGGCCGGGATGAGCTGCTCGGAGTACAGCTCGGCGCCCTTGCCCGAGGTGCAGATGAAGCCATCCGCGGCGCGGCCGGCGTAGCGAGCGACCACCGGGCCGCCGGCGGCGACGTAGACCGGCACGCCGCCGGTGGGGCGGTCGTAGATCGAGGCGTCGACCGTCTTGTAGTACTCGCCGTCGAAGCTCACCCGGTCCTGGGTCCACAGCGCGCGCATCAGGTCCACCGACTCGCGCAGGCGCGCGAACCGCTCCTTGAACGCGGGCCACTCGCCGGTCCAGCCGGAGGCGATCTCGTTGAGCGCCTCGCCCGAACCCACGCCCAGGAAGATCCGGCCGGGGTAGAGCACCCCCATGGTCGCGAACGCCTGCGCGATCACGGCAGGGTTGTACCGGAACGTCGGGGTCATCACGCTCGTGCCGAGCTGGATCGTGCTCGTGCGCTCACCGACCGCCGCCAGCCAGGTGAGCGAGAACGGCGCGTGGCCGCCCTCGTGCCGCCACGGCTGGAAGTGGTCGGACACCGTGGCCGACTCGAACCCCCGCTGCTCGGCCACCACCGCGAGCTCGACGAGCTCGCGTGGGTCGAACTGCTCCGCCGATGCCTTGTAACCGAGCCGAAGTGGAAGCGTCATGACCCGATCCTTCCACCTTCGCCACCCCGATCGGTACCCGACCCCTTACCCCGACGAGCCGCCGTCGAGGTGGGGTAAGGGGTCCTCAGAGACAACCGTGCGCGGAATTCCCATAGCCCCGAGGTGGCCCTCACCGACAGAGTGGAGGCACATCACAAGGAAGGGACGGCCATGGAACCGCAGTTCTATGCATCTGAGAACGAGTATCGACGCGAGCAGCTTCGCGACGTCCGGCGCGCACAGGCGCTCCGGAAGGTCGCACGCCTTCGGGCACTGCTGCTGCAGCGACGAGCTGAGCGAGCGGCCCGCGAGAGCATCATCCGCGCGGCATGAACGCCCGGCGAGCCAGGGCGTGCGTCCCTGGCGGTACCGACCCGACGGCCCGGTGGTTGCGAAACCACCGGGCCGTTGGCATTTCCACCGGGCGATGACGGCGCTCGCCACAGCAGCGGTGTCGCTGCTGCGTGAGACGATGCCGGACGTGGCGACGCCTGCCCTCACCGCCCCGCTGATCGGTCGCGAGTCCGAGATCGGTGCGCTGCGCGATGCCTGGACGCAAGCCGATGACGGCGAGGCCGCTGCGGTCGTCCTCGCCGGTGATGCCGGCATCGGCAAGACCCGACTGGTCACCGAGATCTCCGCCGAGGTGCAGGCCCAGGGCGGGGTCGTGCTGCTCGGCCACTGCCTCGGGCTCGGTCAGGCGGCGCCCCCCTTCCTGCCCATCCTCGAGATCATCTCCCAGCTGCACGCGGCCACCGAGGACACCGAGATCGTCGAGAGCACCGAGAGGCTGCTGCGGGCCGATGTCGCCGGTGACCAGGTGCGGCTGTTCGACGGCGTTCTCGCCCTCCTGGTGCGCGCCGCCCGCTCGGCGCCGGTGCTGGTGGTGATCGAGGACCTCCACTGGAGCGACCCCTCCACCCGCGACCTGCTGCTGTTCCTGCTCTCGCGGCTCGGCAGCAGCCGCATCCTCGTGCTGCTCACCTACCGTTCCGATGACCTGAACCGCCAGCACCCGCTGCGCCCCTGGCTCGCCAGCGTGGCCCGCATGCGGGGGGTGCGCCGGGTCGACGTCGAGCCGTGGGGACCCGAGGCCGCCCGCGCCTTCGCGCGTGCGCTGCTGCCCGAGGGGCAGGCCGATGACGAGCTGGTGGCCGATGTCGCGACGCGCTCGGAGGGCAACGCCTTCTTCGCCGAGGAGCTGATGAGCGCGGCCAGCGGTGGCGCCGCCGAGCTCAGCGACGTGCTCACCTCCGTGCTGCTGGACCGGATCGAGCGGCTGTCGTCGGCGGCGCAGCGCGTCGTCCGGGCGGCGGCGATCGTGGGCCAGCGCGACCTGTGGGCCTCCTCCTTGGAAGGGCTGGTCGCGACCGACGTGGTGGGGCTCGCACCGGCGGAGATCGAGTCCGCGCTGCGCGAGTGCGTGCAGTCCCACGTGCTCGTGGTGGCGCACGACGGGGCCTACGCCTTCCGTCACGCGCTGCTGCGGGAGGCCCTGCTCGCCGACATGCTGCCCGGGGAGAGCGCCCGCCTCCACGGCGCCTACGTCGCGGTGCTCGAGGCCGAGCAACCCTCGGGCTGGCAGGCGGCGATCGCCTTCCACGCCACCCGGGCCGGTGACCTCCCGCGCGCGCTGAGGGCTCGGCTCGAGGCCAGCGCGGTCGCCGGGGAGTTCGCCGCGCACAGCGACGCGCTCGCGCACGTGGAGAAGGCGCTCGCGCTCTGGCCCGCGGTCACCGACCCCGAGGCGGTCACCGGCGTCGACGAGCTCACGCTGCTGCTGCGCGCCTGCGACGAGGCCACCGCCGCCGCACGCACCGATCGGGCGCTGTCGTACGCACGAGCCGCGGTGGAGATGGCCACCGCGACGGGAGCCGTGCTGCAGCAGGCGGGTGCCCGGCGCCGGATCGCGAAGCTGCTCTACAACTCCGGTGAGTGGCGGGAGGCGGAACGGCAGATCGCGCTCGCCTGGGCGCTGCTGGAGAACGAGCCCTCGACGGCGGAGCGCGCCTGGGTGATGTCGACGATGTCCTACGGCGAGATCACCCCCGAGCGTCGTGACCTCGCCGAGCGGGCGATCGCCGAGGCCAGGGCGGTGGGTGCGCAGGGCGCCGAGGCGGATGCGCTGATCTCGTTGGCGTTCCTGCTGCAGCACGAGGGCGATGTCGACGGCGCGATGGAACGGCTGCAGGAGGCGCGGCGCAAGGCCCGGGAGGGCGGAGCCGACGACACCGAGCTCCGCGCCTTCTTCAACATGGCGATCCTGCGGTACGACCACGACCGCATCCCCGAGGCGGTCGAGATCGCCCAGGAGGGCATCGCCGTCGCCGCCAAGCACGGCCGCAGCTGGTCGGGCTACGGCCGCGAGCTCACCTGGCTGCTGTGCCTCGTGGACATCGCCCGCGGCGCCTTCACCGAGGTGATGACCCGCACCACGGCGGCCCTGGAGGCGGTGCCGGCCGGTGAGCGTGAGCTCGTGCTGTCCACCCGCGTGCTCGCGGCGTCATGGTTGGGCGACTGGAAGCTGCTCGATGCCGACGTCGCGGCCCTGGGCACGGCCGAGCAGATCGCGGGTGCCGTCCTCACCGGTCGCGTGAGCGAGGCCATGGCGGGCCACGGCATCGTCAACTCCTGGTTGTGGCGCGGCCGCCCCGATCTGGTCGAGCAGGCGCTGACCGCAGCGCTGGCCAGGCCCGAGTACCCCGACGACCTCGCCGAGATCCGCATCGGCGCCGCGCTCCTCGCCGCCCGCGCCGACGCGCTGGGTCACGGCGCACCCCAGAGCCCCGACCCCGGCTGGTCCACCGAGGAGATCCTCCAGCGTGTCGAGCGGGTCGCCCAGGTGGGGGTGCCGCGCGGCAACCAGCTCGGCGCCGAGGGACGGATGTGGCTCGCGCGCGCACGTGC
This sequence comes from Pseudactinotalea suaedae, assembly GCF_009733815.1. Lineage (GTDB taxonomy): Bacteria > Actinomycetota > Actinomycetes > Actinomycetales > Beutenbergiaceae > Pseudactinotalea > Pseudactinotalea suaedae. Next base: position 252,608 of record NZ_WNXY01000004.1, on the reverse strand, counting down.
CGAGGCAGCCCGCGCTCGGGGCGAGAACGACCCGGGGCTGTGGCGGGCCGTCGTCGAGGTCGCCGAGTACGGCGAGCGGCCGCACGAGGCGCTGGCCCGGTGGCGTCTGGGGGAGGCCTTGCTCACCGCGGGCGATCGCACCGGGGGCGATGAGCTGATCCGGGCGCACGCGCTCGCCACGGAGATGGCGGCAGCCCCGCTGTCGGCGGCGGTCGAGGCCGCGTGCCGGAGGTTCAAGATCACCCTGCCCGGCAGCCGCCGCATCGGCACCGACCTGCTGACGCCGCGCGAGCGTTCGGTGCTGGAACGGGTCGCCCGTGGCCTCACCAACCGGGCGGTCGGCGCAGAGCTGTTCATCTCGGAGAAGACCGTGAGCGTCCACCTGACCCGGGTGATGGCCAAGCTCGGCGCCACCTCCCGCACCGAGGCCGTCGCCCTGGCGATGTCCCGCGGCCTGATCTGACCTCGACCACCAGCGATTTCACCGCACTTTCGACCGGATCCCGATTTCAACGCACTTTCGACCGGCTCCAGATTTCAACGCACTTTCGGCGGCGCGTCGAAAGTGCGGTGAAACCCGGGGTGTGTCGAAAGTGCGGTGAAACCGGGGCGAGTCGAAAGTGCGGTGAAACCCGGGGTGCGTCGAAAGTGCGGTGAAACCGGGGCGTGAGACGGGGCTGCCGGACCAGGACGTCGTCGCAATAGCGTGGGCACACCACGAGAGGGAGCGATCGGATGACGCTGAAGTACGGGTTGAAGCTGAGCCAGCGGGCGAGCATGGCGGAGTACCGGGAGTTCTGGCAGCTCACCGAGGACGCGGGTTTCGACCACGCCTGGGTGATGGACCACTTCGCGAGCATCGACCACGACGAGGCCGGAGACATCTTCGAGGCCTGGACCATGCAGGCCGCGATGGCGGTGGCGACCTCGCGGGTCCGGATCGGTTGCATGGTGAGCGGCAACACCTATCGCCACCCCGCCGAGATCGCCAAGATGGCCGTGACCGTGGACCACCTCTCGGGCGGCCGCCTGGAGTTCGGCTTCGGCGCCGGCTGGAACGTCTACGAGCACGACGCGATGGGTCTGGAGCTCGGCGAGCCCGGCCCACGCCTGCGCCGCTTCGAGGAGGCCGTCCAGATCGTCAAGTCGCTCTGGACGAAGGAGCGGACCTCGTTCGCCGGTGAGCACTACACGATCACCGATCTGGTCGCCGAGCCCAAGCCCGTCCAGCAGCCCGTGCCGTTCTGGATCGGCGGCAGCGGTCGCCGCCGCACGCTGCGCATCGTCGCCCAGCACGCCGACGTGTGGAACTGGACCGGCTCGGACCTCGCGGAGTTCACCGACGCCTCGAACGTCCTCGACGGCCACTGCGAGAGCATCGGCCGGGACCCCGAGGAGATCCGCCGCTCGGTCCAGCTCCGGCTGCCCGACGGCCAGGACGCCAGCCTCGAGCTCGTCGCCGATGCCGTGCGCCGCGGCGCCACCGAGATCATCTTCATCGCGCGCACCCCCAACCCCATGGTCGACGGCGACCGGCTGGCCGCCATGCTTCCCCGGTTCCGCGACCTCGGGTGAGCCTCGCTACAGTGACGCCCGATGGTCGACGGCGAGACTGAGCAGCAGGGCCACGTGCCCGATCGTGGGGGTGCCTCCGAGGTCCCCACGGCTCCGCCGGCAGAGAAGCCGCCCTCCCGGCGGGCGCAGCGGGCGCCGGCCGACCCGCTCGGGCTGCAGGAGTCGGCGTCCCTGCTGCGCCGCACCGGCGCGCTGCTGGCCGAGCACTGGCTGCCGCTGCTCGCGATCGCCGCCGCCAGCCTCCTCGCACGCGAGCTGCTGGCCCGGTTGGCCGTCGCGGCCGGACTCGTCGGCGCCGTGCCCGGGTTCCTCGCGCTCGCGCTGGTGCCGCTGGCGAGCGTGGCCGCGCTCGTGGGGATGCTGCTGGTGGTGCGCAGCCGCGAGGCGAGGCGCTCCGACGCCTGGGGCGTGGTCGCCGCGACCGGCAGCGTGCTCGTGCCGTTCCTCGTCGTGTACGAGAGCCGGGGCGACCTGCGCGCCGACCTCCTCGCCTACGTCAGGGGAACGCTGTACGAGCAGCTCGGCGCCGACACGATCACGAGCGCGCTCCCGCAGATCGCCTCGTGGCTGGTGCTCGGCATCGTGGCGTCGGCGCTCCTGGTCCGGACCGTGGGCAGCCGGCTGGTCGGCAGCGACCGGTGGCGCTCGGCCGACGACCCGCGCCGCGGTGTCCTGCAGGTCGTCGTGGGCTACGCGGAAGCGGTCTGGGTAACCCTCGGCGCCTGGGTCCTCGCGGGCGTCCTCGGCGGGATCGGCGCCTGGTGGTCCGTGCGCACGGTCGCCCAAGGGGTCTTCGACGCCTGGGCCCGGGTCCGCGTCAGCCTCCCGAGCCTCGGCGCCGTCGGCGACTGGGTCACCAGCGCGCTGCCGGTGCTTGCCGATGCCGCGGTCACCGGTCTGGTGGTGCCGCTCTCGATGCTCACGATCGCCGTCATCGTCTACGGGCTGCAGGTCGTCGACACCGTGAGCCCGGACGAGGTCGTCGGCGCCGTCAAGCGCGGCCGCTGGACGGCGCTGAGCGACCGGGTGGGGGACGCGCCGCTGCGGCAGGCCTGGAGCAGGCTGTCCGACACCACCGGACGGTTCGGTGCGCTGGTCGGGGGCGCTGCCCTGGTGCTGCGGTCGGCCTTCGCGCCGGTGCTCGTCTACTGCGTGCTGTTCACGGTGGTCGCGCAGGCCGACGTCGTCGTCTGGTGGCTCGCCCGGCTCGTGCTCGGGTCGCGGGAGGAGCTGGTCTGGGCCGCCCTCTACGACCCCCTCAACGGGGTCGCCGAGATGATCACGCTCGTGCTGACCGTGGCCCTCACGGCCGTGTTCGCCGACCGGCTGCTGACCCGGTTCGGCGCGGTCGGTCAGCTGCGCCGGCGCCCGCGTCAGGAGCGCAGGGGCAGCTCCACGAAGGTCGCGGGCGGGAACTCCCGCGAGTCGATCCGCACCGAGACCGGCTCGGCACCGGTGGGCACCAGCACCAGCACCGACTGAGCGCCCGGCACCGGGTCCTCCTCGGGGTCGGAGGTGCCGCACATGAGCTCGGAGGTGTACGGGTCCCCGTTGGGGACCTCGCGTCCGGCGAGGAACTCCCGGCCCTGGGTGTCGAGCACCTCCACGGTGCAGCTGCGGTACAGCTCGACCTCGGTCGCCTCGACGTCGAAGGCGAGCACCAGGTACTCGAACCCTGCCGGCGGTTCGACGCCGTCGATCGTCGTGGCGGTGTCCGCGGCTGTCAGCCGCACGCTCAGGGTGTCCACGTCGGCCCATCCGTCGTCGCCGGGCTCGACCGCGACGTGCCTGCCGAACTCCCACCAGCCCTCGCGCGCGTTCTCGCTCGCGAACCACCCCCATCCCGCGAGGGAGCCCACGAGAGCGAGGACGGCGGCGGTGCTCGCCACGCGCCGTCGGGGCCCTCGCTCGTTCGCGAGTCCGCTGGGCGGCCCTGGGGGAGCCGACGACGGCGGCTCGCCCGCCCCGGGAGGAGCGGCCTGGGCGTGGGGTGGCGTGGGGTCGGGGTCGACGGCGCCGTAGGGGGCCGCGGGAGGCTGCGGCTCGGTCATCGCTCGCCCTCCGCCAGCAGGGTCTCGTACGTCAGGGTCAGCGGCGACGACTCGGTCGTCACCGTCAGCGGGACACGGACGACCGTCGAGGGGAGCTGCGCGTTGGGACGCTCCGGCCGGACCTCCAGGGTGAGGTCGGCGACCGCGTCGGCGGGCACCTCGAACAGCAGGCCGCCCCGGAACCAGATGTCCGGTCCGGCGAGCCAGGGGCTGCCCGCGGACCCGAACCCGCTGGGCTGGGTGAACTCGCGCCCGTCGGCGTCGATGAGCACGATCTCCTCGGGCGTGCGCCACGCGTCCTCGGTCGCGTAGGACACGTCGACGAGCACGAACAGGCCGGGGCTGGTCACCAGCTCGTCGTCGTCGAGGTGCGGCGAGGCGGTGGCCCCGTGCACGTGGACCTGGAAGCTCGCCGCCGCGACGTCGGTGGCGCTCTCACCCCGGACCACCGTGTGCCACCCGCTGGCGAGGTAGTTGCTGTCGACGGCGTTCGCTCCGCCACCCACCGCGACCGCGACGGCGGCCATCCCCGCCACGGCCCATCTCGCGCGCCTCACTCCTCCTCCTCGTCCTCGAGGATCGAGGCCGGGGCATCGCCGAGCGGGAGCGGCACGTCGTAGGAGTCGCCCGTGCTGCGCCACGTGGAGTACCCGGCCTCGATGCTCCACTCGGTCCACGCCGTGCGGTTCATCGTGAAGGTGAGCTCCGGTGGCGGGTCCTGCATGCCGGTGGTGCCCCACAGCAGCGCCACCTCGTAGGTCAGCCCGGGTTGCGCCTCGCCGACCGGCCGGGCGGTGTCGAGGCGGAGCGCCTCGTGCGGGTTCACGGAGCCGTCGTTCGGGACCGATGCCGGCAGCTCGAAGGTCTCGTCGCTGAAGGTGACGCTGATCGGCTCGGTTCCCTGGTTGGTGATCTGGACGACGGCGCCCACCCAGCGCTCGCCGTCGTCGAGCCCGTAGGCGTCCACCTGGTCCGAGACGAAGTAGTAGCGCGGCACCACGAGGTAGGCGCCGGTGTCGGTGACGACCTCGGGCTCGACCCCGCGGGGCGGCGGGTCGGCCTGCCGGAACCCGCCCGCGGCAGCCACGACCACGGGCACCAGCAGCAGCAGCGACGCCAGCACGCGCCGCGGCCAGGTGGCGAGCAGGAACGCGATCGCCGTCCGCGTCGTGATCCCCCCGGCCTCGCTCACCCCCGCAGGCTATCGGGGCCGGGCACGGCGCGGTTGACCGTGTCGGCATCCTCGGTCAAGGCGGTGTCGGCGGGCAGCGGCACGGCCTCGAGCGCGGGGTCGGCGCACAGGTCGGCGACGAGGGCCGCGCTGCCGGCCACCACCGTCGAGTCCCAGTCCACCTCGCTCACCAGCACCCACGCACGATCGGTGGGCCACACGAGGCTCGGCGAGTGCGCCGACGGGTCGAACCCGTGGGCCTCCGCCTCCCGGTCCCGCCACGGTGCAGCCAGCACCCAGTCGGGCGAGGTCAGCTCGGCGACGCCGCCGGTGAACAGCACGTGGTCGCGTCCCGGGAGGCGCAGCCGCGGTCCACGCGAGACGTCGTCGGGCAGGATCCCGGGCTGCCACCTGTCCCTCGCGAACGGGCTGCGGAACCGCTCCGGGACCAGGTGGGCCAGCAGACCACGGTGCCGGGCGTCGTCGGAGATGCTGCCGAACGCCCGCGAGGGTGTCGGCCCCATGGCTCCCACCAACCCACCCCAGCCCTCCCAGACGGCGAGATGGCCGCCGTCGGGCGTGCTGGTGTGCTGGGCGAGGTGACCGGCGACGGTGGCCAGCGCGGTGAGCTCGAGCTGGCCCAGCTCGGGCTGGGCGTAGCGCCACCCGGCGCGGTCGCGCGGGCCGTCCTCGTTCTCGACGACCACACCGGGGGCGACCAGCGCGCCCCACTGCGCGAGGGGATGCATCGTGGTCCCCGAACGCCGCGGCGGTCCGCTCCCACGAGACCTGCTCGCCGTCGATCTGCGGGCCGTCGGCCTGGAAGGCCGCCCACTCGGCGCGGTGCGCGGCGTACGGCAGCGGCGGCCACGGCTGCCCGACGGGGCGGTCGCGCGAGGCGGGGTGGAGCACCCGCGCGTACGCGTTGAAACCACGCGGGACGACGTCGTGGATCGTGCCCCGCCACGGCCTGTCGATGCGCTCGACGAGCCAGGATCCAGCGTCGACGTCGGCGGTCCAGTCCATGTCCCCGACGCTACCCAAGCACAGGAGTAGCGTGCACTGCTCGTGGGTGCGATGAGCAGGCTGACGGAGAGGCTGCTCCCCGCTCGTCTGGGCCGGCCGTTCCGGTGGCTCCTCGGATCGAGCTGGGTGAGCAACCTCGGCGACGGCATCGTGCTGGCCGCCGGCCCGCTCCTGGTCGCGTCGCTCACCGACGATGCCCGGCTGGTCGCGCTCGGCGCCACGCTGCAGTGGTTGCCGCCGCTGCTGTTCTCGCTCGTCGCGGGCGTGATCTCGGACCGTTTCGACCGGTGGCGCGTCATGGTGACCGCGAACGCCCTCCGGATCGTGGTGCTCGCCGTGCTCGCGACGGCGGTGCTCACCGGGCACGTGTCGATCAGCATCGTGCTGCCGGTGCTGTTCCTCCTCGGCTGCGCCGAGGTGTTCGTGGACAACACGTCCTCGACGCTCGTGCCGATGCTGGTGGCACGCAAGGACCTCCCGGTGGCGAACGCGCGGGTGATGACCGGCGTCGTCACCCTCAACCAGCTGGCGGGACCGCCGGTCGGTGCGGCACTGTTCGCGCTCGGGCACGCGTGGCCGTTCGCCAGCCAGATCCTGCTGGTGGTCGCGGCGCTGGTGCTGCTGTCCCGGGTGCGGCTGCCCCGGATCGAGCGCACCGGCGAGCGGCGACACGTGCGGCACGACCTCGCCGAGGGGCTGCGCTGGGCGGCGACGCATCCGGCGGTCCGCACGCTGGTGCTGACGATCTTCATCTTCAACATCACGTTCGGCGCCGCGTGGTCGGTGCTGGTGCTGTACGCCCAGCGTCAGCTGGGCATCGGCGCGATCGGGTTCGGGCTGATCACGACCATGGGGGCGATCGGCGGGCTGGTCGGCACGGGCTGCTACGGCTGGCTGACCCGGCGGGTGACGCTGGGCAACCTCATGCGGATCGGCCTGATCATCGAGGCGCTGACGCACCTCGCGCTCGCCACCACGCACACCCCGTGGGTGGCGATGGTGATCTTCGTGGTCTTCGGCGCGCACGCCTTCGTGTGGGGGACGACCTCGGCGACCATCCGGCAACGCGTGGTGCCGCTCACCCTGCAGGGGCGGGTCAACGGCGTCAACAGCCTCGGCGTCTTCGGTGGTCTGGTGCTCGGGTCCACGCTCGGTGGCCTGCTCGCCGAGCGCTACACCGTGGCGACGCCGTTCTGGTTCGCCGGCATCGGGTCGGCGGTGTTCGTGGTGCTGATCTGGCGTCAGCTCCGCCACCTCGACCAGGGCGACGACGACGCCGTTGTGGAGGACGCCGCCCCGGCCTGACGTCATACGCCGCGTGGCAGGGGTTCCTCCGAACGTATGACGCCAGGGGAGTCAGCCGGTCGCGGTTCCGGTGGGGGTCTCGGTGGCCGGCCCCTCGGAGGTGCAGGTCTGGGCGATCGACACCTCGTGCTGGGCGGTGAGGGTGCGGACGTCGCCGTCGGCCCCGCGATAGGTGAGGACGAACTCCATCGTGGTCGGGCTCTGCGCGCTCACGCCCACGCCGACGGTCACCGTCTCGCCGGCCGCGAGCGGGTACCCACCCACGTCCTCGCGGGCGGCCCCGGGGTCCGCGGGCGGGTAGTCGCCGACGGCAAGGCCACCGGCGCCGCCGCTGAACGGCAGCACGTACGCGTCGAGGATCTCGATCTCGGCCGCGTTCTGGGGGTCGAGCGTGAGGTCGTCGAGGGTGATCGGGTCGGCCGCCGTCAGCACGGTGCTGAAGGTGAGCGGGGCTCCGAGCGCGTCCGCGACGCACGCGGTCGCCGCACCGCCCGGCTGGGTGGGCGATGTCCCGAACACCGGCGGTGCGGGCTCGTCGGCCTCGGTGGCCGATTCGCTGGGCTCCTCGGGCTCGGGCGACTCCGAGGTTCCCTCCGAGGTCTCCGACGACGGAGGCTCGCTCGGCTCGTCGAGCGCGGGCGAGGGGTCGGTGCAGCCGGTCAGGAGCGCGGCGGAGGCGGCGAGCAGAGCGACGCCGAGACGGAGAGAACGCACCCGAACATTCTGGTGGGTGCGGGCCCGCGGGGACGCAATCGACACCCTCACCAGGCCGGGCACCGGCGACCGAGAGGACGGATCACCGGTCGCGCGGTCAGGAGTCGGCCGTCGAACCCGGCTCGGAGAGATCGACGTCGACGAACGTGCGCTCTTCTGGCTCCCCGCGCGGTGGGTCGTCGGCGCTGAGCTGGACCCAGAATGCGCGGTCGGGCAGCATCGTTCGCTCTACGGCGACGACGTACGCGTGCGGGTTGGCGTCGTCGGAGCACCCATCGGGGTAGCCCCGGATCACGATCTCCGCGTGGAGCACGTCGCCGGTCACCACCACGTCGTCGAGCCGTATCGGGCAGTCGCCGCCGTACACGGCGCCGAACCACACTCCGATCTCGGTGGCGAAGTCGATGGGCGGCGGGTCGCCGTCGAGCCCGGCCTCGTCCCAGAGCGCCTCCATCTGATCGGCCGTGGTGGCGACGCCTGTGCGATAGGCCGAGCCGGAGAGGCCCTCACCGAGAAGCCGCCAGCCCGAGCCGGCCGTCGTCTGCTCACCAGGCCCGGCGCCGATGCACGCTGTCAGCGCCAGCGTGGCCGCGAGCACCAGCACCCCTCCGATGCGGTGACGCACATGGCCTCCCGGCGCCGGGCCTGATATCGCGTGAGTGTCTCGGCTGTGACGAGTGTTGCACCGGGGCCGTGCTCAAGGGATGGACGAGGTGATGACATCGTTCCGGCGGGTCGGGGACGAACCCGTACACTCGCCGTCGGACACCATCCAGAGCAGCTGAGAGATCTGGCTCGACGACGCTGCAGCAACCATCCGCGACACGCGGCACGGTGCTACCGCCAGGACCGATGGAGGCGACATGAGCTACGCAGGCGATCTCACGCCCACCGAGGCGTGGGAGCTGTTGAAGCAGGACGAGGACGCCGTGCTGGTCGACGTGCGCACCCAGGCCGAGTGGGCGTTCGTGGGTGTCCCCGACACCACGAGCCTCGGCAAGCGACCGCTGTTCGCGGAGTGGAGCTCGCTCGGCAGCGGGCCGAACCCCGCCGGGTTCGTGCAGGCGGTGACCGCGCAGGTCGACCCGGGCACCCCGATCGTGCTGCTGTGCCGCAGCGGTCACCGTTCCGCCGCCGCGGCCGCGGCGCTGACGGCGGCCGGCTACGGACCGGCGTACAACATCTCCGACGGCTTCGAGGGCGAGGTCGACGACGAGGGTCACCGCGGCGGCACAGGTTGGCGCGCCGACGGGCTGCCCTGGAGGCAGCAGTGAGCCGCCCCGAGCCGCGCACGAACCTGCCGGAAGGTCTGGGACCGGGCACGCTCGCCGTCCGCGGCGGGTTCGAGCGCACCGCCTTCGAGGAGATCTCCGAGCCGGTCTTCCTCACGCAGGGCTACGCCTACCCGCGCGCCGCCGACGCCGAGGCCGCCTTCGCCGAGGAGATCGACCGCTTCACCTACAGCCGCTACGGGAACCCGACGGTCAACGCGTTCGAGGAGCGGCTCCGGCTGCTCGAGGGCACCGAGGCCTGCTACGCGACGGCGACCGGGATGGCCGCCGTGTTCACCTCGCTCGCCGCCGTGCTCGAGCAGGGCAGCCGGGTGGTGGCCAGCACGGCGCTGTTCGGGTCCACCTTCGTGGTGCTCAACGACATCCTCGGCAAGTGGGGCGTGCGGACCGACTACGTCTCCGCGACCGACCTGGAGGGCTGGGCGGCGGCCCTGTCGGAACCGGCCGACGTCGTGATCTTCGAGACGCCCTCCAACCCCATGCAGGAGATCGTCGACATCGCCGCGGTCACCGAGCTGGCGCACCGCGCCGGGGCGATCGTGATCCTCGACAACGTGTTCGCGACCCCGGTGCTGCAGCGGCCCGTGGACTTCGGCGTCGACGTGGTCGTCTACTCGGCGACCAAGCACCTCGACGGCCAGGGCCGCGTGATGGGCGGCGCCATCCTCGGGCCGAAGGACTACGTCTACGGGCCGGTGCAGACGATGATCCGCAACACCGGGCCCAGCCTGGCCCCGTTCAACGCCTGGGTGCTGCTCAAGGGGCTGGAGACCCTCGCGCTCCGGGTGCGGGCGCAGGCGGCGGCCTCGCTCGAGATCGCACGGTGGCTCGAGGAGCAGCCCGGGATCGCACAGGTGCGCTACCCGTTCCTGGAGTCCCACCCCCAGCACGAGCTGGCGCGCGCCCAGATGACCGGCGGCGGCACCGTCGTCACGTTCGACCTCGACGACGCCGGGCTCGCGGGCGACGCCCTCAAGAAGCGCACCTTCGGGTTCCTGGACGCGCTGCGCGTCGTCGACATCTCGAACAACCTCGGCGACCTCAAGTCCCTCGTGACCCACCCTGCCACGACCACGCACCGCAAGCTCGGCCCCGAGGGCCGCGCCGCGTGCGGGATCAGCGAGTCGACGATCCGGTTCTCGGTCGGGCTCGAGGACGTCGTCGACCTCCAGGGCGACCTGGCCCAGGCCCTCGCCACCCTCTGAGATTTCACCGCACTTTCGGCGCGGTCGGGTTTCAACGCACTTTCCGCCGCGGCCGGGTTTCAACGCACTTTCGACGGCGTGAAGCAGTCGGGTGCGAAAGTGCGGTGACACCGCTACAGGGTGGAAAGTGCGGCGAAATCGGTACAGCGCCGAAAGTGCGGTGAAACCTAGACCTGGGTGACGTTGCCGTAGCGGGCGAAGGTCCGGTCGCTCGAGACGATCTCGCGGCCGAGCGGGGTCAGCGTGACCGGGATGATCTTGAGCTCGGCGATCGCGAGCGGGATGCCGATGATCGTCACGAACAGGGCGATCGCGCTCACGAGGTGAGCGATCGCGAGCCAGATGCCGGCGACGAGGATCCAGATGACGTTCCCGATCGCGGACGCCGCACCCGCGCTGGGCTTCTGCACCACCGTGCGCCCGAACGGCCAGAACACGTAGTTGGCGATCCGGAACGAGGCGACACCCCACGGGATCGTGACGACGAGGATGCAGCAGATGATCCCGGCGAGCACGTAGCCCAGCGCCATCGGGATCCCGGCCAGCACCAGCCAGATGATGTTGAGCAGGACGTTGAGGACGCGCATCTGCGTGCTAGACGACGCCGAAGAGCCGGTCGCCGGCATCCCCGAGCCCGGGCACGATGTACCCCTTCTCGTTCAGACGCTCGTCGACCGCTGCGACGACGACCTTGACGTTCGCCTCGTCGCCCACCATCTGCTCCACGGTGCTGAGACCTTCCGGGGCGGCGAGCAGGCAGATGCAGGTGACGTCGTTGGCGCCGCGCTCGAGCAGGTACTGAATCGCGGCGACCATGGTTCCGCCGGTCGCGAGCATGGGGTCGACGAGGTAGCACTGCCGCCCGGACAGGTCCTCCGGGAGCCGGTTGGCGTAGGTGACCGCCTCGAACGTCTCCTCGTCCCGCACGAGACCGAGGAACCCGACCTCCGCCGTCGGCAGCAGCCGGGTGATGCCCTCGAGCATCCCCAGGCCGGCGCGCAGGATCGGCACCACCATCGGACGCGGCTCGGCGAGACGCTGACCGGTCATCGTGGTGACGGGCGTCGTGATCTCGGCGGGCACGGTCTTCAACCCGCGCGTCGCCTCGTAGGTGAGCAGGGTGACGAGCTCCTCCGTGAGCTGCCGGAACGTCGGCGACGGCGTGCGCTCGTCGCGCAGGAGGGTGAGCTTGTGCGAGACCAGGGGGTGGTCGGCCACGTGCAGGTGCATGCTTCGCACGATATCCCGCCCATCTCCCCCGAGTGATGGATGCGCACCTTCGTCGGCACGATGAGGATGGACCGATGCGCTGGATGTGGGTACCGATGGCGGCGCTCTCGGCGTACCTGGTCGTGTCCGCTGTGATGGAGGGCACGTACTGGCTCGCGATCGTCTACGGCGCTCTCGGCCTCGCGCTGAGCTGGTGGCTGAGCCCGTTCCAGGGGCGCCGCACCGCGCGCAGCCACGCCGACGTCCTCGCGACGCCGGAGGCAGCTCGACCGGTCACCATCTACTGGCGCCCCGGATGCACCTACTGCCTGCGGCTGCGCTCGGCGCTCGGCCGGGCCGGCCGCCGCGCGGCCTGGGTCAACATCTGGCAGGACGCCGACGCCGCTGCCTTCGTACGCAGCGTCAACGACGGCAACGAGACCGTCCCCACGGTCGTGATCGACGGCGTCTCCCACACCAATCCCGATCCGCCTCTGGTGCGGAAGGCGCTCGCTGGGCGGCGCTCGTGACCCGGACGGATCTCGTCGACAGAACGGAGCAGACATGACCGCGTACGCCATCGCCCACCTGCAGGAGTCCCCGCCGCACCGCGACGTCGTCGAGTACATCGAGCGGATCCCCGGCACGTTCGAACCGTTCGGCGGCCAGTTCCTGGTCCACGTCACGCAGCACGAGGTCAAGGAGGGTTCCTGGCCCGGCCACGTCGTGCTCATCGGCTTCCCCGACATCGACCGGGCGCGCGCCTGGTGGGACTCACCTGAATATCGTCAGATCGCACCGCTGCGCTCGCGGCACATCCCGGGCGACATCATCCTCGTCGACGGCGTCCCGGAGGGCTATGACCCCCGCGCCACCGCGCAGTCGATGCGCGACGCACTGCCGGTCGAGTAGCCCCCGTCACGCGGGCGCCAGGTCGATCCGCGCCGCGGTCGCCACCACCCGAGATCGTGCGTCAGCCACGATCGCGAAACGGCAGGCACTCAGGTGGATCGGCCCGCCGGCGCGGAACCCGAGATACTGGGCGCGTGGACGACGACGAGGCGATGGGTCTTGCGCTCGCGCAGGCTCGGCTCGCGCCCCAGGTGAACGACGTCCCGATCGGGGCGGTCGTGCTCGACGAGCGCGGCGCCGTCGTCGTCGCCACCCACAACAGGCGAGAGGTCGACGGCGACCCCACGGCTCATGCGGAGATCCTCGCCCTGCGCGGGGCGGGCCTCGCGCGGGGTCGGTGGCACCTGGGCGGCTGCACGCTGGTGGTGACGTTGGAGCCGTGCACGATGTGCGCGGGCGCGATCGTGCTCTCCCGGGTGGACCGGGTGGTGTTCGGGGCGTGGGACCCCAAGGCCGGGGCCGCCGGGTCGGTCAGCGACGTCGTCGCCGACCCCCGGCTGAACCACCGGCCCGTGGTGACCTCAGGCGTCCGTGCCGACGAGTGCGGCAGGCTCCTCAAGGACTTCTTCGCGGCCCGGCGCCGCTGACCGCACGGTGACCACGGGCTCGTCCGGCACCACCCGCACCGCGCCCTTGTCCGCGGACTGCGCGAACGCCGCGTAGGCCCGCAGCGCGGCCGAGACGGGCCGCACGCGGTTCTTCGGCCGGTAGCCACCGTTCGCCTCGAGCTCGTCGCGGCGGCGGTCGAGCTCGTGCTGCGGCACCTCGAGCTGCAGCGAGCGGGTGGGGATGTCGATCGAGACGATGTCGCCGTCCTCGACCAGCGCGATGACGCCGCCCGCGGCCGCCTCGGGCGAGATGTGCCCGATCGACAGCCCGGAGGTGCCGCCCGAGAAGCGACCGTCGGTGATCAGCGCGCAGGCCTTGCCGATGCCGCGGCCCTTGAGGAACGACGTCGGGTAGAGCATCTCCTGCATGCCCGGCCCGCCCTTGGGTCCCTCGTAGCGGATGACCACCACATCGCCCTCCGTGACCTGCTTGGCCAGGATCTTCTCGACCGCCTCCTCCTGCGACTCGCACACCACGGCCGGGCCGGAGAAGGTCCAGATCGAGGGGTCGACGCCCGCGGTCTTCACCACCGCGCCGTCGACCGCGATGTTCCCGCGCAGCACGCCGAGGCCGCCGTCCTTGGTGTACGCGTGCTCCACGTCGCGGATGCAGCCGCTCGCGGCGTCGGTGTCGAGGTCGTTCCAGCGCGCCGACTGCGAGAACGCCGTCGAGGAGCGCTGGCCGCCCGGGGCGGCGTGCCAGAGCTCGATGGCCTCCTGGGTGGCCTTCCCGCCGCGGACGTCCCACTCGTCGAGCCACTCGCCGATCGTGGCGGCGTGGATCGTGTGGACGTTCTCGTCCAGCAGGCCGCCGCGGCGCAGCTCACCGAGCAGCGCGGGGATGCCGCCCGCGCGGTGCACATCCTCCATGTAGTAGGTGCGGCTGCCCGCGATGTTGGGGGCGACCTTGGCGAGGCAGGGCACCCGGCGGGAGACGGCGTCGATCTCGTCGAGCCCGAAGGGCACACCGGCCTCGTGTGCCGCGGCGAGCAGGTGCAGGATCGTGTTCGTCGAGCCGCCCATGGCGATGTCGAGGGCCATCGCGTTCCCGAAGGCAGCCGGCGTGGCGATGCTGAGGGGGAGCACGGTGTCGTCGTCGCCCTCGTAGTAGCGCTTGGTGGCCTCGACGACGAGCGAGCCCGCCTTCTCGTAGAGCGCGCGGCGGGCGGTGTGGGTCGCCAGCACCGAGCCGTTGCCCGGCAGCGAGAGCCCGATCGCCTCGGTCAGGCAGTTCATCGAGTTGGCGGTGAACATGCCCGAGCAGGAGCCGCAGGTGGGGCAGGCGGCCTCCTCGATGCGCGCGATGTCCTCGTCCGAGACCTTCTCGTTGACGGCCTCCGACATCGCGTCGACGAGGTCGAGCGTGCGGATCGTGCCGTCCTCGAGCGTGGTGCGGCCGGACTCCATCGGGCCGCCCGAGACGAACACGGTGGGGATGTTGAGGCGCAGCGCGGCCAGCAGCATGCCGGGCGTGATCTTGTCGCAGTTGGAGATGCAGACCAGCGCGTCGGCGCAGTGGGCGTTGACCATGTACTCGACCGAGTCGGCGATCAGGTCGCGGCTCGGGAGGGAATAGAGCATGCCGCCGTGGCCCATGGCGATGCCGTCGTCGACAGCGATCGTGTTGAACTCGCGCGGGATGCCGCCGGCCTCCGTGATGGCGTCGGAGACGATCCGGCCCACCGGGGCGAGGTGCGTGTGGCCCGGAACGAACTCGGTGAAGGAGTTCGCGACGGCGATGATCGGCTTGCGTCCCAGGTCGGCGCCGGGCACACCGGCGGCGCGGAACAGCGCGCGGGCCCCCGCCATGTTGCGTCCGTGGGTGACTGTGCGAGAGCGGTAGTCGGGCATCGCACCATTGCGCCACAGCCCGCTCGGCACCGGAAGATGCCACCGGTACTAGTACTCGCAGTACCATCAACCTCGTGCGTACCGCCACCCTCGTTGCGTCATACGCTCCGAGCAACCGCCACCTCCAGGCGTATGACGTCCGCGTGTCGGAGCGCCGGTGATCAGGCCGCGCACGCCCCGGCGCGAGCAGCTCGGTGAGTTCCTCACCAGCCGACGGCGGGGGATGAGCCGGTCCGCGGTCGGGCTGCCGCCCACGACCCGGCGCAGCGACGCCGGTCTGTCCCGCGAGGAGGTCGCGACGCTCTCGGGCGTGAGCGGCACCTGGTACACGTGGCTCGAGCAGGGGCGCGACATCAACGTCTCGCGGCAGGTGCTCGCGGCGGTGGCGCGGGTGCTCGGGCTGACGGCCGCCGAGATCGACTACGTGATCGCGCTCGCCGAACGTGAGGACGACCCGGTCGACGACGAGCCCGAGGACATGCCCGCGCACCTGCAGCACCTGCTGGATGCCCTCGACTTCCCGGCCTTCGCCCTGACCACCGACTGGACGATCGCCGGGTGGAACGCCGCGTACGCCAGGCTCTACCCGCCGATCGCGACCCTCGACGCCGCAGACCGGAACCTGCTCTGGCTCGTCTACACCGACCCCGGCCTCCGTGAGCTGCTGCCCGACTGGGAGCAGGACAGCCGGCGCTTCCTGGCCGAGTTCCGCGCCGAGTCGGGTGTGCGGCTCAGCGCCCCCCGCCACCAGGCGCTGGTGGACCGGCTCCGCGAGCGGAGCGCGGACTTCCGCGCCCAGTGGGCCGAACTCACGATCGAACGGTTCGCCTCCCGCCGTCGGACCTTCCGCGCCGGCGACGACGGCCTGCTGGTCTTCGAGCACCACCGGATGGAGCCGTCGGAGACGACCGGCCTCCACGTGGTCATGTACGTCCCGACCGCCTGACCCACCCGGTCCCGCCCCGCCCCGCCGCCCCCCGCGCCCCCGCCCCTACCCCACCTCCGTTCGAGGTAAAGCACCACCTTCCCGCGGTGGTCGATTACCTCGACCCGGCGGCGGCTTCCGGCGGGCTCCGACGGTTCGAGGTATTGCGGCACCTTCTCGCGGCTGCGGATTACCTCGACGCAGCGGGGACGTGCCGTGGTTCGAGGCGATGCCGCCGCCCCCTCCCCCCTTCGAGGTAAAGCACTACCTTCCCGCGGTGGCGGATTACCTCGACCCAGCGGAGGTTCTGGCAGGGGTGCCGGCGGGGCTTCAGCGGGATCCCGCGGGGTCCCGGCAGGGTTCGAGGTATTGCGGCGCCTTCTCGCGGTGGGGGATTACCTCGACCCGCGGCCAGCTCC
The DNA here is from genome assembly GCF_009733815.1 of Pseudactinotalea suaedae. Lineage (GTDB taxonomy): Bacteria > Actinomycetota > Actinomycetes > Actinomycetales > Beutenbergiaceae > Pseudactinotalea > Pseudactinotalea suaedae. The sequence continues at coordinate 236,345 of NZ_WNXY01000004.1, read as the reverse complement.
AGCGTCAGCGTCGGTCATCAGCTCAGCCGCTGCGCGATCAGCGCGGCCTGCACACGCGAGGCCACCCCGAGCTTGGCGAGGACGCGGGAGACGTGGGTCTTCGCCGTCGCCTCGCTGATGACGAGCTCCTCGGCGATCTGGGCGTTGGCCAGCCCGCGCCCCAGCGCGGCCAAGACCTCGCGCTCACGCTCGGTCAGCTCGGCCACGGCACGTCCGACGGCGTCGCTCGCCTCGCCCCGCCCGGCCGATGCGGCGCGACCGGCCACCGCGGCGTCGAGGACGCGCCGCACCACCTCGGGTGCCAGGGCGCCGTCGCCAGCGGCGACCCGTCGGACGGCGGTCAGCAGCTCCTCGGGCGTCGCCGACTTGAGCAGGAACCCGGCCGCCCCGGCCCGCAGCGCCCCGAACACGGCGTCGTCGAGATCGAACGTTGTGAGCACCAGCACCTGGGCGAGGCCCTCACCGGTGACCATCCGGGTGGCCTCGATCCCGTCGATGCCGGGCATCCGCACGTCCATGAGCACCACGTCGGGGCGCAGCGCGCGGGCGTTGGTGACCGCGGCCGCACCATCGGCCGCCTCGCCGACGACCTCGATGTCCGGAGCCGCGTCCAGCACCATCCGCAGGCCCGCGCGGACCGCTCCGTGGTCGTCCGCGAGCACCACCCGCACGCGTGGCGCGCCGCTCACGACGTCGCCGGGAGCGTCGCCGCCACCGTCCATGTGTCCTCCTCGATCCCGACCTCCAGCATGCCTCCCACCGCGTGCGCACGCTCGGTCATGCTCGCCAGACCGATCCCGGTCGCCGGTTCTGATCCACGTTCGACGGCGTTCCTCACCCTCATCTCGACGCGGTCGCCGTCGCGCTGGATGTGGACCCGGGTGGTGCCCGGGCGGCCGTGCCGTGCGGCGTTCGTCAGGGCCTCCTGCAGGACCCGGTAGCCGGCCCGGTCCACGGCGGGAGTGAGCGGCGCGAGATCAGCGGGTGCGACGCCGTCGGCCTGGGCCTCGGCTCGCTCCAGCAGCTCGGCTCCATCCTGGGTCAGTGTGGGCGCGATCGGCTCGGCCGTGCCGTCGGCCGCGAGCACCTCGATCATCGTGCGGAGCTCACCGAGGGCGTGCAGACCGCTCTCGCGCACCGCGGCGAGCGACTCCCGGTCGCTCGGCCCGGGCGGTGCGGCCAGGGCCGCGCCGGCGCGGATCACGAGCGCGCTGACATCACCGGCGACGGCATCGTGCAGCTCCCGCGCCATCCGGGACCGCTCGGCCTGCACGGCGCTGCGCCGCTCGGCGTCCTGGGCCCGTGCGCGCTCGGCCGCCCGCGACACCTCCAGCTCGGCGCGTGCGGTCGCGGCGTCGGCCAGCTCGGTGCGGTGCCGCACGTCCAGCGCCCACCAGATCGGGACCGCCAGCATCGCCACGGTCTGCAGCGCCATGGCCGCCACGGCTCGGGGCGGCATCCCCGCGAGCGCCGAGGCGATCGTCACGCCCACGGTCACGACGCCCGCGCCGAACCGCACCACCTGTCGCAGTCGCTGCGAGCCGAACCGCTCGGCCGAGTAGATCGCGTCGAACAGCACGAGCAGGACCGCGAGCGAGCCACCGATCAGCAGGTCGGCCATGAACACCGGGACGGCGACCGCGAGCGTGATGCCGGGATGCGAGCGGCGCACCAGGTTCGCCGCGCAGCCGACCAGCAGCGGGACCAGGTGCCACCAGGCCGGTGCCTCCCACGTCCGCACGATCCAGAGGCCGGACAACCCGACCCAGATCGTCACCGCACCCACGACGAGCAGCACGAGCGCGCTCAGCGGTCCCGGGTCGTCGGAGTAGCCGCGACTGAGACGCCCCAGCGCGCGCACCATCCTCCTCACCCGCCCATCCCAGCACAGCCGGTGCCCGTCGGGTGTCGGCTGAAGGATGTACGCGAGGCGGCGACGGATGCGCACGATGGCCGACGCGCCCGTGGCCGCCGCCGCTCAGGGTGGAGCCATGACAGAACTGCTGGCCCCGCTCGCCGCACTCGCGCTGGTGGACTCCACCAGCTTCGGCACCCTGCTGATCCCGCTGTGGCTGATGCTCGCGCCCGGGCGGCTGCGCGCGCACCGGGTGCTGATCTTCCTCGGCACCGTCGCGGCGTACTACTTCGTGCTGGGCGTCGCCCTGCTCGCCGGAGCCACCCAGGTCGCCGGCGCCCTCGGTGGCTTCCTGGAGACCCCTGCGGCCTCGTGGATCCAGCTCGCGCTCGGCGTGGGGCTGTTCCTGCTCTCGTTCATGCTCGACCCGAAGAAGCCCGCGACCACCACGGCGGCCGAGGGCGGGACCGCCCAGGTGCCCACCGCCCAGGCGAGCGTCCCCGCTGGGGCGAGCTCCGCCGTCGGCGGCTCGACGGCGGTCGTGAGCTCCGAGACGACGTCACCTCCCCGGCCCGGTCGCGTCGCGCGCTGGCGGGCTCGGGCGATGGGCGCGGAGGGCGGCGGGTCGCTGGTCGCGCTCGTCGGGCTCGCGCTCGGGGCGGCAGGGATCGAGACCGCGAGCATGCTGCCGTACCTGTCGGCGATCGGGCTGCTCACCGCGTCCGAGGTCACGCTGGCGAGCGGCGTCACCGTGCTCGCGGGCTACTGCCTCGTGATGATCCTGCCCGCGCTGGTGCTGCTCGCCTTCCGCGTGCTCGCCTACCAGTGGGTGCGCGGGCCGCTGGAGCGGCTCGAGGCGTGGATGTCGAGGTCGGCCGCGTCGATGACGTCGTGGATCGTCGGCATCCTCGGGGTGCTGCTCACCCTGGACGCGCTGGGCCGGGTGGGGATCCCCGGGGTCACCGGGCTGGGCTGAGTCAGCCCTCCAACGGGCCGACGGCCTCGGGCACCGGCGGGTGCCAGCCGCCCTGCTCGAGCGCCTCCGCGATCGGGACCTCACCGTTGTTGAACTCGTAGATCTTGCCGACGGCGCGGGGGAGGACGACGGCCTGGGCGATCACGGCCGCCACGTCGCCACGGCTCACCGACCCGGCGCTCTGGTCGGTGCCGACGCTGATCTTGCCCGTGGGCGCGTCATCGGTGAGACGGCTGGGGCGCAGGATCGTCCAGGCCAGGTTGGTGAGGGCGAGGTGACCGTCGGCGACCGACTTCGCCTGCGCGTACGGGAAGAAGCTCGAGTCCGGCGGGACGTCGTGCTCGGGCCCGGCCCCGAAGTAGCTCACCATCACGAACCGCTGGACGCCCACGCTCGCCGCAGCGTCCATCGTGCGGATCGCCGCGTCGCGGTCCACCGCCCACGTCCGGCTCGGGTCACCGCCACCGGCTCCGGCGGACCAGATCACCGCCTTGTGACCGCGCAGCAGGGTGGCGATGCCGCGGGTGTCGTGATGCTCGATGTCGGCGAGGGTCGCGTGTGCCCCGGTGTCCTCGACCGCCCGGACCTGGTCCGGCTTCCGCACCACCCCGTGGACTTGGTGGCCCGCCTGGACGAGCAGCGGCAGCGCCAGCTGAGCGACCTTGCCGTGAGCTCCGATCACCACGATGTCAGCCATGCTCTGACGCTATCCCTCCCAGCCCCTCGACGTCAGACGCTCGGAGGAAGCAGGCGCTCACGGGCGTCCGACGTCCTCGTCGCGCCGCCGAGCGAGGTGGTGGGAGGGCTCCGCCCGGCTGCGACGATGGCTCTGTGACGGACGACCGGTGGCGCGCGGAGCTCCCGCGGCTGTACGACCTCGAGCGCGTCGACTACGCCAGCTGCGCGGTGCGCTACACGGTCGAGCCTGCGCCCGAGCCGCTGGTGAGCAGGCTGCACCTGGTCGCCGTCACGTCCGCGGGGGACGTGGTGGTGAGCCGGTCGGTGCAGGGGTGGCGGTTCCTGCCGGGCGGCACGCGTGAACCGGGGGAGTCGTTGCCCGAGCTCGCCCGGCGGGAGCTGCGCGAGGAGGCGGGAGCGGAGCTGCTCGGTGAGATCCGACCCTTCTCCTCCTTCGTCGCGGACAGCCTGCTGGCCGCGCCCTACCGCCCCCACCTGTCGTACCCGCGCGCGTACTGGTTGCACGCTCTCGCCCGGGTCGAGGTGGTGGGTCCACCGACCAACCCCGACGACGGCGAGCAGGTCGTCGAGGTCCTGCAGCTGCCACCGCATGACGCCGTCGCGTACATCGCCGAGCACGACACGATCCACGCGGACGTCCTCGCGCACGCGATCGCGCTGGGGCTGCTCGAAGGATCGGAGCCGGGCGCCTGATGGCGCTCACCATCGATCGGCTCGTCCCGACCGGCCTCTACAGGTCGGGCAACGAGGCGGCGAGCTCGGCGAGGAACTCGGACGTGCCGTCGTCGACCACGAGGTCGGCGAGCTCGTCGCCCCGCGTGGTGCCGCGATTGACGATCACCACGGGCTTGCCCGCGGCGTGGGCGCGACGAACGAAACGTAGACCCGACATCACCGTCAGCGAGCTCCCGGCGACGAGGAGAGCTCCGCCGTCGTCGAGCATCGCGAACGCGTCGGCGACGCGCTCCTTGGGGACGTTCTCGCCGAAGTACACGATGTTCGGCTTGAGCATGCCGCCGCAGACCTCGCACGGCGGGACCACGAAACCGGCGGTATCGGCGAGCACGGCATCGGCGTCCGGCGCGATCTCGACGTCACCGACCTCGACGGCGAAATCGGGGTTGGCCTCCTCGAGACGCTCGTGGACGTGCGCGCGGGTGAACACGGTCCGGCAGCTCAGGCAGATGACCTCGTTGTAGTGGCCGTGCAGATCGATGACGTTCCGCGCACCGGCCTGCTCGTGGAGGAGGTCGACGTTCTGGGTGATCACGCCGGTGAGCAGCCCGCGTCGCTCGAGCCCCACGAGCGCGCGATGGCCGGCGTTGGGGAGGGTGGTGCGCATGTGCCGCCAGCCCACGTGGTTGCGGGCCCAGTAGTGACGGCGGAAGACCTCGTCGCCGACGAACTGCTGGTAGGTCATGGGTGTGCGCGGCGGCGAGTCGGGGCCGCGGTAGTCCGGGATGCCGGAGTCGGTCGAGATGCCGGCACCGGTGAGCACGGTGAAACGGCTGCCCGCGAGGATCCGGGCGGCCTGCTCGACGGGCCCGGGCCTCTTGTCGACCCTGCTCATGTGCCGCTCGCCGCGGAGAGCGGCGCGTCCCACTTCGACGACGGCGGGTGCCACCGGGCCAGCCGGCTCAGCAGGTCGGCGGGGTCCTCGGCGACGACCAGCGCGTCCCGGAAGGTGGCGGCCAGGAAGCCGCGCTCGACCATCGAGTCGATCAGCCGCAGCAGCGGCTGCCAGTAGCCGTCGACGTCCAGGAGCGCGACCGGCTTGCCGTGCAACCCCAGCTGCAGCCAGGTCCAGGCCTCGACGAGCTCCTCGAGCGTGCCGGCGCCACCGGGGAGCGCCACGAACCCGTCACCGAGCACGGACATGCGGAGCTTGCGCGCGTGCATGTCGGGCACCGTGTCGAGGCGGCTGAGCCCGCGGTGGGCGATCTCGCGGTCGACGAGCGCTCGCGGCATCACCCCGATCACCTCGCCACCCGCAGCCAACGCGGCGTCGGCGACCGCGCCCATCAGTCCGACGTGGCCGCCGCCGTAGACGATGCCGACGCCAGCCTCGGTGAGGGTTCGGCCGAAGGTGGAGGCCGCGGCGCCGTAGGCGGGGTCGTGGCCTGCTGCCGATCCGGTGAACACGGTCAGCCGCTGCAGCTGCCGGAGCGGCTGGTCCAGGGCCGGCAGCACGGCGTCGAGCAGCAGCGGGGCCAGATCCTCGGAGCGGTCATCGGGGTGGATCCAGCGGACGGCATCGATCTCGGCCATCGGCTCGCCGACCGTCACGACCGGATGGGTGAACACGGTGGCGCGGACGAGGCGACCCTCCTCGTTGGCGGCGTCCGTGGTCCAGGTGCCCAGGTACGCCAGGTGCAGCGGGTCCAGCGAGATCCCGAGCTCCTCGGCGGTCTCCCGCAGCGCGGTGTCCCGGATGTCCTCGCCGGCCTCGGGCTTGCCACCGGGAAACATGAACCGGGTGGTGCCGCGCTTGCGGACGGTCAGCACCAGGCCGTCGTCGTCGCGCATGACGAGCGCAGCGACGTGGATCGGTTCGGGCACGCAACCATCCTGTCATCCGACATGCCCGAGTGCTGTTGACCTCGGTCGCCCGGTGGGCTGAGATCGGCCCATGCCTCGCGCCAGCCAGATGCCGCGGACCCGCGCCATCCGGACGCTCCGGACCACGGTGCATCTCGGCGGGCTGGCGCTCCTGGCCGCTGCGGCGGCCGTGGCCCGCGGCGTGGGTGAGAGCTGGCTCGCCGCGGTGGGCGGCTTGGTGGCCGTCGCGGTCCTCGTGGTGGTCGCTGTGCGGTTCCTGACGCGGCTGCTCGACCGAGCGCTCCCGGCCGCGCACGCCCGGGATCTCGGTGCGCTCACCGCGGAGGACCGCGCGCTGCCGTTCGGGGTGGTCGCCGGGGCAGACGGTGATCTGCTGCTGCCGACCAAGACGAGCACGACGGCGATCGTGTGGGGGCTGGCGCTGGGGCTGCTGGTGGGTGGGGTCGCCGTCGCGCTGGTCGACGACGCCGCGGCCCGGACCATCGGGGTGGCCATGGCGCTGACAGGTGTGTGGACGGCGGTGCTCGCGTTCTGGATCACGGGCACGCGCATCCGGTTGACCCGCGACGGCGCGGAGTCACGCATGGGGCCACGACGGTTCTACGCCTGGCTCGAGGTGCCCCAGCTCAAGGTCGACCGTCAGATCGTCATCCTCAAGGCAGCCGGTGCCCGGCGCCCGCGACTGTGGATCCGCGCCGGTCTCCTCGAGGCGTCCGTGAGCGACTGCGTCGCGATGATCCGCCGTCGGCGGGGGTGGTGAACGAGGCAGAAAATCGTACGCCTGTACGACCGATTTCCCCCTCCGCGCTACACTTCTGTGCTGCGTTTCGGCCAACCGGCCAGAACAACAAGAAGGCTGACGTATCCCGTCGGCCGGTCAGGAGAAACCATGGGCCTTCTCGGCTTCCTCATCGTCGGACTCATCTGCGGCACGATCGCCAAGGCGATCCTCAAGGACCGTGCGGTTGGCGGATGGCTCGCCAGCCTGGTCATCGGGGTCATCGGCGCGCTCGTCGGCGGCTGGCTCGGGTCGATGATCTTCGACACCGACCTCGGTGGCTTCTTCGACATCAAGACCTGGCTGCTCGCCCTCGGTGGCTCGCTGATCGTGCTCCTCGTCTACACGGCGATCACGGGCAAGCGCTCGCGCGCCTGACCTTTCCGCCGCCGGCTGCAGTCCCCGTTGAAGGGGGCTGCAGCGCAGCGGTCAACGTCGAGAGCCTCGCCCGAACGGGCGGGGCTCTCGCGTTGTCTACGCGTCGGCCTGCTCCGCCGACATGCGGGTGACCGGCGCCCCGCTGACCTCGAGAACGGCAGTTTCCACCGAGTGCGGCAGGTGCACCTGCCGCACTCGGCGGACACTGCCGCACTCGGGCCGGTGAGGGCGCGGCGGTAGCGGTGGGACGCCGTCGCACAGCGGCGCGCTCCTTCGTCGCGGACGTCGGCGTCCTCCCCCATCCCCCAGCCATCTTGTGACGAGAGTCCCGCCCCCAAAGGCACGGGGCGGGACTCTCGTCACATGGCGGTAGCGGTGGGATTTGAACCCACGGTGGACTTTCACCCACACAGCATTTCGAGTGCTGCACCTTCGGCCGCTCGGACACGCTACCTGGCCGAGACAGGGTACCCAACGGCGCCGGTCCGCCCAAACCGGGCGCGTCAGTCCCGCCGGTAGCGGCGCACGAACGCCGAGAGCAGGTCGTGCGCCGAGCGGACCGGGGCGCCTCGGACGCTGCTGATCACCGCGTCACGGGTGTCGGGCGGGAAGTAGCCGTGGTTCGCGTAGACCCGGATGCGCGCCACGATCGCGTCCTCGTCGAGCTCGGGGTGGAACTGCGTCGCGTACAAGTTCTCGCCGAGGCGGAACATCTGCACCGGGCACGAGTCCGCGGTGGCGAGCAGCACCGCACCAGGGGGAAGCGACGACAACGCCTCCTTGTGGCCCACATAGGCGGCGAAGGAGTCCGGCATCGTCGCCAGCAGCGGATCGGCCCGGCCCTCAGGGGTCAGCCGCACCTCAACCGCGGACACCGGCTCCGAGTACGTCGAGTCGACCACCCCACCGGCGTGCAGGCCCAGGGTGCCGACCCCGTAGCAGGCACCGAAGAACGGGTAGTCGCGTGGCACCACCTGGTCGAGCAGTCGCCGCAGGTCCGCCTCGACGCGTCGCTGCAGCTCCGACTTCTCGGGCTCGCTGGAGTTGAACGGGCTGCCGCCGAGGAAGATCCCCGAGTACTGCTCGAGATCGAGTTCCGGCATCGGCGCCTGCTCCAGCCGGAACCGCACCAGCTCGGCCGCCTCCAGCCCGCCGAACTGCAGGAACGAGGCGTACTCGGCGTCGGCGGCATCGGTCTCAGGGCGCGTCGACAGCAGCAGGAACGGCTTCACTGCTCCGCGATCCACGTCGCGAGCACCACGAGCCCCACCACGGCCGCCACGGCGTAGCCGAGGACCATGCCACCGATGGCGAGCCCGCGGCCTGAGTGGGTGTTCCGCGAGGTCCGCCACAGCCCGAGGTGCCCGAGCACGATCGCCGCGACCGCAGGCGCCAGGGTGAACACCCCGACCAGTCCGCACACCAGCGCCGCGACGGCGAAACCGCTCGTCGGCGGGGGCTTGGCCTCGTAGCCCGGTCCGGAGAAGGTCTCGGCGTAGGTCGGCAGCGGGCGGGTGTAGTCGTTGACGTACACGGCCGGATCGACAGGGTCGCGCAGATCGGCACGCGGCTGCGTGCTCAGCGAGGCCGGCACGTGGAGGGCGAGGTCGTCGGCCCCGTAGGGCGCGGGCGGTGCCGACAGCGGCGTGAAGCCGGGCGCGCTCACGCCGCGGGGCTCGTCGTCTCGATCGGGCGGCACCCCTCGGGCGCCACGATCGGCACGGCCGGGTCCAGCGCCACCTCTTCCAGCGGGACCAGAGTCTCGTAGCCCTCACCCAGCAGCAGGTCGACGGTGGCGTCCTCCCGGCTGTCGAGCACGATCTGGGCCTCGGTGAAGACCGCGGCGAGCGAGTAGGCCGAGGCCACGCCGAGCGGGCCGACCGTGAGCTGTGCGACCCCGCCGTACGGCGTGCCGTTGGCCTGCTGCCCGATCTGGACACCGTAGGCCTGCAGGCTCGTGGCGGTGCGGGAGGCGAGCCCCTGCTCATCGGTCCCGTTGAGGACGTTCACGTTGATCTCGGCGTAGGGCACCGGCAGGGCGTCGGCCGGCGGGCACGGCGGAGCGATCGCGTCCGGGGTCGCCGCGGGTCCGCCGCTGTTGATCGGCACGCTCACGGGGGAGGGGATCACGCCGGACCACACGGCACCGCCGAGCAGCGCGACCAGCAGCAACGCAGCCACGAGGGTGCCGAAGATCACCGTCTGGCGTTGCTGCAGGTGCCGACGGCGAGCTGCTCGGGCGCGCACGGCCTCCGTGCTCTGACTCACGGGCAGAAACCTAGCCGACCCCGGGGATGGCGGGTCACGGCACCTCCAGCACGCGGGCGTGCAGGACGTTGCGCTGACCCAGGGCCGCCCGCAGCGCGCGGTGCAACCCGTCCTCCAGGTACATGGTTCCCTTCCAGCGGACCACGTGGGCGAACAGGTCGCCGTAGAACGTGGAGTCCTCCGAGAGCAGGCTGCGCAGGTCGAGGGTGGACTTGGTCGTCACGAGCTCATCGAGCCGGACCTGCCGCGGCGGGACCTCCGCCCAGTCCTTCGGCGTGGTGAGCCCATGATCGGGGTACGGGCGCTCGTCGCCGACAGCCTTGAAGATCACCACCTGATCCTAAGAGACCGGGGTCGGGGTACGTCGTCCGTCGTGAGGTGGATATCCGTGACCATCGACGCCGCGGCGGCGAGCGGCCAAGATGGCTCCATGACGATGCCTCCGCCGGTCCCTCCCGGTCCGCAACCTCAGGGTCCGACGGCGCAGCCCGGGTTCGGGCCGTCCTCTCAGCCTGGTCCGTGGGCCCAGCATGGCCAGTCCTCCCAGCCCGGTCCGTGGCCGCAGGCGGGCCCGACGGCGCAGCCCGGGTGGGGCGGGCAGGCGCCGCCGTCGTGGCCGGGCGGCAACCCCGGTCCCGGTCCGGCACCAGGTCAGGCACCGCCGTCGGCGTCCCCGGACACCCTCGGACGGGTCGCGCAGATCCTCTGCCCGATCCTCGTGATCGCCGGCCTGAGCATCCCGCAGAGCGGCTCGGTCGGGTGGACCGACTACACGTTGTGGGCCGTCTTCGCCGCGGTGATGGCGGTCGCCCAGCTGATCACGCTCGCCTCGAGGCGAGACCCGGCTCAGGCGAACGTGCTCCGCATGATCGCCACCGGCGCGCTGGTGGCGTACTGGGTGGTGATCGTGCTGCCGGGCATCTCCTCGAACGGCGGGTTCCTGCAGACGCTGGGTGTCGGGTGCGCCGTGGTCGCGGCGTGGCTCGGCGGCGCCCGTCGATGAGCGGCCCCCGATGAACGGTCGGGTGGCGCTGGCCGCGGCAGCACTGCTGCTCGCGCTCGGGTTGCCGTGGGGCGTGGTGGGCGCCGAGACCGAGTACGTGGCCGGATGGATGAACCCGTCGTACTGCATCGCCACCTGGGACGGCTACCTCGACTGCACCTACGGCTACATCAGCCCCGGGTTCGTGATCCCCGGCCAGGGTGCCGCCTACGCGGGCTACCAGACCTCGGCGCGGGTCACGATCGTGCTCGGTGGTGCGCTCCTCCTGCACTGGTCCCGGAACGGCGGCCGCTGGCAGCTCCCCTCCGCGGCGCTGCTGCAGGTCGGCGCCGTGGCGCTCGCGGGCAGTGCGCTGCGGCCGGGCGCCGTGGCGGCGCTGATCGCCGCCGCGCTGCTGCTGGCCGAGTCCGGTCTGCTTCGTGGACGCTCGTTGCCGCGCTCGGGCGGCGACGATAGGATGACACGACCATTCAGCAGTGCATAGATAGTCGCCGTTGGTGACGGAAGGGCCGCAGGTGGCCGAGGTCGTCCGTGCCGTCTACGAGATCGAGACCGCGCTCCCGCTGGAGCAGACCGCCGCCGTGATGGCGAGCGAGCAGAGCAGCGGCACGTTCGTGGCGGTCGCTCGTGAGACCGAGGAGCTGAAGGCACGGTTCGCCGCCCGCGTCGTGGACATCGCCGAGCTGCCCCCGAGCGGGCTGCCGCCGCTGCCGGGCGCCTCGGGGGACTGGAGCCAGGCCCGTCGCGCTCGAGTGAGCATCGAGTTCCCGCTGCACAACTTCGGCCCCTCGATCCCGAACCTGCTGGCCGCGGTGGCGGGCAACCTGTTCGAGATCCGTGAGGCGGGCGCCCTCAAGCTCGTCGACCTCGAGCTGCCGCAGGCGTTCGCCGATGCCTACGGAGGCCCGCAGTTCGGCGTCGACGGCACGTTCGAGCTCGCCGGCCGCGAGCACGACGGCCCGCTGATCGGCACCATCGTCAAGCCCAGCATCGGCCTGGACGCCGAGCAGCTGGCCGAGCTCGTCACCGAGCTCGCCGACGCCGGCATCGACTTCATCAAGGACGACGAGCTGCAGGGCAACTCACCCGCGCTCCCGCTGGCGGTGCGCGTCCCCGCCGTCATGAAGGCCCTGCACGCCAGCGCGGAGCGCACCGGCAAGCTCCCGATGTATGCCTTCAACATCACCGACGACATCGGTCGCCTCGGCGAGCACCACGACCTCGTGAAGGCTCATGGCGGCACCTGCGTGATGGTCGCCGTCAACACCGTGGGCATCGCCGGCCTGCAGTACCTCCGGCAGCGCTCGGAGCTGCCGATCCACGCCCACCGCACGATGTTCGGTGCCATGAACCGGTCGCCCCAGGTGGGCATCGGCTTCCACGCCTCCTCCAAGCTGTGGCGGCTCGCGGGCGCCGACCACGTCCACACCAACGGGCTGCGCAACAAGTTCTACGAGGACGACGCGACCGTGCTCGACTCGATCGTGCAGGTGCGCACCCCGCTGCTGGGCACCGCCGCGTGCCTGCCGGTGCTGTCCTCGGGGCAGTCGGCCGGGCTCGCGCACGCGACCTACGAGGCGGTGCAGAGCACCGACCTGCTCGTGCTCGCGGGCGGCGGCATCCACGGCCACCCCGCGGGATCGGCGGCAGGTGTCCGCGCGATGCGCGAGGCATGGGACGCCGCGGTCGCGGGTGAGTCCCTGGACGAGCGCGCCGCCGCCGTGCCCGAGCTCGCCACCGCGCTCGAACGGTTCGGCCGCCACTGATGGTCAGGTTCGCTTTCTACGGCGACGACTTCACCGGGTCGATCGACGCGCTGCTGCAGTTCCGACGGACGGGTCTCGACGGCGTCCTGGTCACCTCCCCGGAGGCGCTCGCAGGCGTGACGGACGCCGACGTCGTCGGGATCGCGGGCATCGCCCGCTCGCTGCCGACCGCCGAGCTCGAGGCCGAGGTTCGGCCCGCGCTCGAGGCGCTGCTGGCGCTGCGTCCGGACGTCCTCCAGTACAAGGCGTGCTCGACGGCGGACTCCTCCCCGGAGATGGGCAGCCTCGGCCGGGTGATCGAGATCGGTCGCGCGCTCGTAGGGACGTCGCCGGTGCCGGTGCTGCTCGCGCAGCCCGACTTCGGCCGCTACACCGCCTTCAGCCACCACTTCGCCGCGGACCGCGGCGAGGTCTACCGCCTCGACCGGCAGCCCACGATGGCGAACCACCCGGTCACGCCCGCGACCGAGTCGGACCTGCGCGTCCACATCGGGGCGCAGACCGACCTGTGGGTGGGCGGCGTGCACTGGCCGAGCTTTGCCGCAGCGTGGAGCGAGGCCGTGGATAACGACGGAGGAGACCTCGACGTCGTCGTCCTCGACACGCTCACCGACGACCACCTGCGCGAGATCGGCGCCGTCCTGAACCCCCGATTTCACCGCACTTTCGACCAGGTCCCGATTTCAACGCACTTTCGGTCGCGCTTCGTCCTCGGCTCCGGCGGTCTCTCGCGCGCGCTCGGCCTCGGTGTGCAGGCGGAGGCCGGAGCATCGGCGGTCGAAAGTGCGTTGAAACCGGGGGGTGTTCAGAATCGTGTTGAAACCGGGGTGGGGGCGGCGGCTGGTCCCACGCTCGTGCTGAGCGGGTCGGCGTCGGCGCTGACGTGGCGCCAGGTCGAGGCCGCGACCGCCGCAGGCTTCACCGCGCTCGACCTGTTCGCCGAAGCCACCCACGACGAGGCGGTGCGGCTGACGCGCGAGGACGGCGCCGTCGTCGTCTTCTCCAGCAGGCCGGACGTGCCGCGCTCGGCGAGCAGCGTCGAGGTCGAGGAGCGGCTGGCCGCAATCGGCACCGCGGTGCTGCGCACCCGCCCCGACACCCGGCTCGTGGTCGCCGGCGGCGACACCTCGGGCAACGTGCTGCGGCGCCTCGGCGTCGACACCCTGCGCATCACCGGCACCCCGTGGGGGATGGTCGCGCTGTGCCGTGCCGAGGGCAGCGCCGAGCACCTGCGCGGCGGGGTCGAGGTCGCGCTCAAGGGCGGCCAGATGGGCCACGACAACCTGTTCGACGACATCCGCAGCGGCACCCCGCTGCGCCCCTAGGAGGACTCTTGCTCACCGACACCCGTGCGAGCGCACACGCGCTGATGAGCTCGGCACCGGCCGGCTCCGTCGCGATCGACGGCCGCGCGCCGATGGCCGCGATGCACGCGGACGCGCTCACCACCACCATCCCCACGATGGGCAGGATCTTCTTCGACCGCGACCGGGCGCACGCCTACCAGAACTTCCTCGTGGCCGGCGGGGTCACGGACGGCACGCACGGCACCCACCGCGGTGCCCCGTTCATGGACGGCGACCTGTACAAGTGGCTCGAGGCCGCCGCGGTGGCCGCCTCCGAGAGCGGCGCCGAGGACCTGGTGAGGTTCGTGGACAAGGCGGCGGACGCCGTCGTCGGGGCCCAGCGGGACGACGGCTACATCCAGAGCAAGACGACCGTGCGCGAGCGCGACGGCGGGCCTGGTCCGCTCGCGGACCGGCTCGACTTCGAGACCTACAACTTCGGTCACCTGATGACGCTCGCCTGCATCGCCTACCGGGCCAGCGGTGACGACCGGTTCCTCGGGGTGGCCCGGCGGCTCGGCGACTGGGTGATCCAGGCGGTCGCCGAGCGGCCCGAGCGGTTCTCGGACTGCAACATCTGCCCATCGCACTACATGGGCACCGTCGAGCTGGCGCGCACCACGGGAGACGCGCGATACACCGCGCTCGCCGCCCGGCTGATCGAGCTGCACGGCGGCAAGGGCCGCGCGGGCAGCGACGACAACCAGGACCAGCTCGCCGCCGCCGACCAGCGGGTCGCCGCCGGGCACGCCGTGCGCGCGAACTACCTCTACGCGGGCATGACCGACGTGGTCCTGGAGACCGGCGACCCGGCCCTGCGCGAGGCGATCGACTCGCTGTGGGACGACCTCGTGGGCCGCAAGCTCTACATCACCGGCGGCTGCGGCGCGCTCTACGACGGCGCCTCGCCCGACGCGGCGCAGGACTACTGGAGCGTCACCAAGGTCCACCAGTCCTACGGCCGCTCCTACCAGCTGCCGCAGACCACGGCCTACAACGAGTCGTGCGCCTCGATCGGCTTCATCATGTGGGCGTGGCGGATGCTCGCGCTCACCGGCGAGGCCCGGTTCGCCGACGAGATCGAGCGGGTGCTCCTCAACGCGCTGCCCGCGATGATCGGCGCCGATGCCATGACCTACCTGTACACGAACCCGCTGCGGCAGGTCCGGGACCTGCCGTACGAGCTGCGCCGCGCGGGCGACCAGTTGCGGGCCACCGAGGGCGTGCGGCCCTCGCACGTGCGGCCGCGGCAGGCGTTCATGGACTCCTCCTTCTGCTGCCCGCCCAACATCGCCCGCGCGCTCGCGGAGCTGCCGTACTACGTCTACGGGACCGCTGCCGACGGCGTGTGGGTGCACCAGTTCGTCAGCGGCTCGTTCCAGGCAACGGTCGACGGCGTCGCCTTGCGTCTCGAGCAGTCGACCAGCTATCCCGTGGCCGGGTCGGTCACGATCCGCGTGCGCGCGGAGCGGCCCGTGCGGGCCGCGGTGCGCGTGCGCGTGCCCGGCTGGGCCGGGGACGAGGCCCGGGTGAGCGTCGACGGCGAGGCGATCTCCGCCGTCGAGCACGGCTACGCGGTGATCGAGCGGGAGTGGAGCGACGCCACGATCACGCTCGAGCTGCCGATGGACCCGCGGCTGGTGGTCGCACACCACTTCGTGGAGGAGGCGACCAACCAGGTCGCGGCGATGCGCGGGCCGATCGTCTACTGCCTGGAGGAGGCCGACCTCCCCGAGGGCGTCGCGATCGACGAGGTGTACCTGCCCCGGTCCATCGAGCTCAGCACGGCCGAGGGCGACGGTCCGTTCGCCGGTTACGCGGTCCTCGAGGGCGTGGCTCGGCGGGTTCCACGGCTCGTGCCCGGCGGCACCCTGTACGGCGAGCTGCCCGCGGTCGAGCCGGAGGAGCTGCCGGTGCGGCTGGTGCCGTACGGGCGATGGGGCAACCGCGGCGACGGTGAGATGTCGGTGTGGCTGCCGGTGATGTGGTGAAGGATCTTCACGAGAGGGAGAGTGCGATGACGAGAGTGGCTTACATCCATACCGGTCCGGTGGTGATCCCGACCTTCGCGGCGCTGTCGGCCGAGCACCTGCCGGGGGTCGAGGTGCAGCACCTGCTGGACTCGAGCATCGTCGGTGACCTCGGGCGCGACCCCGAGGGCAGCGGGGTGCGCGAGCGCCTCGAAGCGCTCGGGGCGGCGGCCGTGGCCTCCGGCGCGTCCACGGTGGTGTTCTCGTGCAGCTCGATCGGCGGCTACGCAGCCGGCCTGAGCGACAAGCTCGGGGTGCCGGTGCTGCGCATCGACGAGGCGATGGCCGACGAGGCCGTCGCGATCGGGCGGCGGGTCGCGGTGATCGCGACCCTGCCCACGACGTTGGAGCCCACCGTCGCGCTGCTGCGGGACCGCGCCGCGCTCGCGGGCGCGGAGATCGAGGTGAGCGACCGGGTCGTCGACGGGGCGTTCGAGGCGATCAGCGGCGGCGACGCCGCGACGCACGACCGGCTGGTGGGTGAGGCGATCGTGGCGCTCGCTGCCGACAACGACGTGATCGTGCTGGCTCAGGCCTCGATGGCCGGTGCGGCTGCCGGCGTGTCGGTGGACGTGCCGGTCCTGACCAGTCCCGAGCTGGGGGTCAAGCGGGTCGCTCGCGCCCTCTGAGGCCAGAGCCGATCCGGTCGCGACTCGCTCCGGCCCGCCTCGCTGAACGCCGGAGGAGCGACGACGCCCGAGCCGCTTGACCGTGTGGTGAGGACACCGTTTGTACTGAGGTCAAACCCGACCTCTGCAGAGGAACCTCATGGACGACACCACCACCACGACCACCCCTCCCACCAAGGCGACGGCGAGGAGCTGGATCGGTCTGGGTGTCCTGGTCCTGCCGCTGCTGCTGATCACGATCGACGGCACCGTCCTGATCCTGGGCCTGCCCGCGATCTCCGCCGAGCTGAGCCCGACGGGTGTGGAGCAGCTGTGGATGATCGACATCTACGCGCTGGTTCTGGCCGGGCTGCTCGTGGCGATGAGCGCCCTGGGTGATCGGTTCGGGCGGCGACGCAACCTCCTCATCGGCGCCGTCGTCTTCGCAACCGCGTCCGTGTCCGGCGCGCTCGCCACAGAGCCGTGGATGCTGATCGGTGCCCGCGCGCTGCTGGGCGTGGGCGGCGCGATCATGATGCCGTCGACGCTGTCGCTGGTGCGCAACATGTTCCTCGACCGGGAGCAGCGGCGTTACGCGATGGCTGTGTGGGCGGCGATGGCATCGGTCGGTGCGGCCGTGGGACCCATCATCGGCGGCTGGATCATCGAGACGTTCAGCTGGCAGGCCGCGTTCCTGATGAACATCCCGGTCATGCTGCTCCTGCTGGTGCTCGGCCCGCTCCTGCTGCCCGAGAGCCGGAACCCCGAGCTGCAGCGGATCGACGCCGTCAGCGTCGTTCTCTCCTTCGTCGGCATGATCGGCGTGGTCTACGCCATCAAGACCCTCACCGGCGGCAAGGACATCGCCCTCGGGATCACGGCCCTCGCCGTCGGGCTGCTCGCGGTCGCCGCGTTCATCCGGAGACAGCTCAGGCTTCCCACCCCCCTCCTCCAGGTCAGGCTGTTCACGGTGCGGTACTTCCGCGGAGCCGTCATCGCCGACCTTCTCTCGATCTTCGCGATGGTGGGCGCGCTCGTGGCTCTCGTCCAGCACCTCCAGCTCGTCCTGGGGCTCGGCCCGCTCGAGGCCTCGCTCTGGCTCCTGCCCCAGGCGGTGTTTGCCGCGTTCGCCGGGTTCGGCGCGGCGCTTCTGGCCAAGCGCATCCTTCCCGCCTACATCATCACCGCGGGCCTGCTGATCGCGGCCAGCGGTTTCGGGCTCACGATCTTCTTGACGCCGACCTCGAGCCCGGCGCTGATCGCAGCCTCGCTCGCGCTGGTCTCGCTGGGTGCGGGCATCGGGCTCGCGCTGAGCAACGACATCATCATGAGCTCCGTCAGACCGGAACGGGCAGGGCAGGCCGCCGCGACCTCCGAGACGGCGTACGAGCTCGGTACGACGCTCGGCACGGCCGTGCTCGGCGGGGTGCTCGTCGCCTGGTACACCAGGGCTGTCAGCGCCGGCACCGATGCGCTCGATCTCTCGCCGTCCCTCGCGGAGCGCGCGTCCTCGACGATGGCAGAGGCCCTGCTGGTCGCCGCCGAGGTCGGCGGCAGCACCGGCGAGGCGATCCTTCAGATCACCAAGGCTGCGTTCACCGACGCGATCACCCTCACGGGCCTGGCGGGAGCCGGGGTGATGGTGGCCGCGGCCATCTGGGCCCTCGTCACGCTCCGGGGCGCGGCGGCGAACCAGGATCTCGCTGCCGAGCACGAGAACGAGGTCCGCTGAGGGTCGGTCAGCGCTTGCGGAGGTCGCCGTCGTCGAGCATGCGGTCACCGGGCCGCAGCGCGGGGCTGCCCGTGCCGGTCCGGGACCGCATGCCGGCGACGACGTCGAGCGTGGCTTCCTGAGCGCTTCGCGTCTCGCGCCACCCGAGCTCGCGGATCCGGGTCGTGTCCATCACGGGGGCGTTCATCGCCATGTCGAGCCAGCCCGGGTCGGCCGCCACGAGGCGTGCCCGCCACGCGAGGTGGAGCAGCGGGCGGATGGCGCGGCTGGGGATCTCGACGAGACGTCCCGAGCCGAGCATGCCCGCGAGGTCGTTGCCGTCGATCACGGGCTCGGCTGCGACGTTGAACGGGCCGGAGGCGCCGGCGCGCAGCACCGCCGCGTACGCGCCGGCGATGTCATCGGCGTGGGTGGCCTGCAGGCGCAGCCCGAGGGGGAGCGAGACGACAGGCAGGCGCCCGCTCAGCAGCGGGCCGAGCGGCGCCAGCGGACCGACGAAGAGTCGCGCGACCTCGGCACCGGCGTCGGCCTGGAACACCAGTGACGTGCGCATCGAGGCGACCGAGATCTCCGGGTGGTCGGAAGCGAACTCCGCGAGCAGTCGTTCTTGCGCGGCCTTGTCCACGCTGTAGTGGGACGTCCGGATGCCGTGCGTCGGGTGGCTCTCGTCGCGGAGCTCGGGGCCGGGCGACGGCGAGTACGCCGCGACCGAGCTTGCCACGACCACGTGCGGCACGCCCGCCAGCGCCGCTGCCTCGAGGACCCGCCGGGTGCCCTCGACGTTGGTCTGCCGGATCACGTCACGGCGCGTGTTCGGCTGGATCGCCCACACCAGGTGGACCACCGCGTCGTAGCCCGAGACCGCCTGAGCGATCGACTCGACCACCTGGTCGACGCCCGCGGCCGTGATGTCGATCTCGCGCCAGTCGGCCGACTCGTACGGCGGGCCGTGCGGCGCCCGCCGCGAGATCCCGAGCAGGTCGGAGAACTCGGGATCGGCGACCAGGTGCCGCAGCAGCGCGGTTCCGACGTTCCCGCTGGCGCCGACGACCGCGACCCGACGAGTGGGCATGGTGTCCTCCTGCCGCAGTGGGTGGCGCACCTCGCCGGCGCCCGAACGCACGTGTCCACGCTACGTCAGCTGCGACTCCGGCCGGTGGTGATCGTGCTCGACCGAGCGCAGGCTAGCCGCGCCTATCGATGTGTGCCAATATAGACACATGTCGATACAGCAGCACGGTCCCGTTGCGGTCAGCAGCGGTCCTCGCGTCTCGCATACCGACTCCGCGCGGTCTGCCGCATGAGCGCGGACGTCCTCGAGCAGGCCCGGCCGCGGCTGTCCGCGCTCGACCGGATCCTGCCGCTCTGGATCGGCTTGGCCATGGTTGCCGGGTTGCTGCTGGCCCGCTTCGTGCCCGGGCTGTCGGAGGTGCTGGCGCGGTTGGAGATCGGTGGCATCTCGGCACCGATCGCGCTGGGGCTGCTCGTAATGATGTATCCGGTGCTGGCCAAGGTCCGCTACGACCGGGTTGCCGCGGTCGCCGGGGACCGGAGGCTGCTGGTCTCCTCGCTCGCGCTCAACTGGCTCGTGGGGCCGGCCTTGATGTTCGCGCTGGCCTGGACCTTCCTGCCGGATCTCCCGGAGTACCGCACCGGCCTGATCATCGTGGGCCTGGCCAGATGTATCGCGATGGTGGTGATCTGGAACGACCTCGCGTGCGGCGACCGGGATGCCGCCGCCGTGCTCGTCGCGGTCAACTCGGTCTTCCAGGTGGTCGCGTTCTCGCTGCTGGGCTGGTTCTACCTGACGGTGCTGCCCGCATGGCTTGGCCTCGACACAGCCGGTCTCGACGTGTCCGTGGGCCAGATCGCCCTCAATGTCCTCGTGTTCCTGGGCATCCCCCTGCTCGCGGGCTTCGCCTCCCGGTGGATCGGGGAGCGCCGCCGCGGTCGCGCCTGGTACGAGGAGCGGTTCCTCCCCGCGGTCGGGCCATGGGCGCTGTACGGCCTGCTGTTCACCATCGTGCTGCTGTTCGCGCTGCAGGGCGAGGCCGTCACCTCGAGGCCGCTGGACGTGGCGCGCATCGCCGTGCCGCTGCTGGTCTACTTCGCGCTGATGTGGGGCGTCGGCATGCTGGCCGGCCGGCTGCTCGATCTCGGCTACGCCAGGTCGACCACGCTCGCCTTCACGGCGGCCGGGAACAACTTCGAGCTGGCGATCGCGGTCGCGATCGCGACCTTCGGTGCGACGTCGGGCCAGGCGCTCGCCGGCGTCGTCGGACCACTCATCGAGGTTCCCGTGCTCGTCGGGCTGGTCTACGTCTCGCTGTGGCTGGCTCGTCGGTGGTTCGGCATCGACCCGCGCGCGACCACACCCTCCGAGAACCCCGAACCAGAGCTGACGAACGAGGTGAGGTCATGACCCTGAGCCCTGACACCGTGACGACCGAGGGCGAGGTGGCGTGCGAGCACGTCGAGGCGCACGCGATCGCTCCCGCCGTCGCCGAGACGGTGACGACCGCGCTGAAGGCGCTCGCCGACCCGTTGCGGCTGCGGATGCTGTCCTACGTGGCGAGCTCGGCGACCGGGGAGGCGTGCGTGTGCGACCTGGCCACCCTCACCGAGGTCTCCCAGCCGACCGTCTCCCACCATCTCAAGCTGCTGCGCGAGGCCGGCATCCTGACCTCCGAGCGGCGCGGCACCTGGGTCTGGTACCGGGTCGCACCGGGGTACCGGCGCGCCGTGTCCACGCTGCTGGAGACCTTCGCACCCGCGACCCTCACCGCCCCGACCGGCGGCCCGCTGGCCGGCCCCGAGGACGCCGACGGCGCGCTGGACCGGATGGCCGACGAGCTCGCCTCGCGCCACCCGGACCTCGACCGGAGCGTCGTCGTGGGAACGGTGCGGGAGTCCTACGCCGCGCTCGCCCGCTCGGCGCACGTGTCCGGGCACCTGCTCAACCTCGCCGAGCGGTTCGCCAAGCAGCGCCTGACGGATCTGAGCCGGCGGTCCTCCTCCGGTGTGCCGCAGATCCTGTTCCTGTGCGTCGCCAACGCGGGCCGGTCACAGCTCGCGGCCGCCCTGGTCCAGCACTACGCCGGTGACCGGGTGATCGTCCGATCGGCGGGTTCCACGCCGGCGGACCGGATCCACCACGGGGTCGAGCCGCAGCTCGCCGACCTCGGCGTCCCCGCCGGTGACGCATTCCCCAAGCCGCTGACCGACGACGCGGTGCGCGCCGCGGACGTGGTCATCACCATGGGCTGCGGCGACGTCTGCCCGGTGCTGCCCGGCAAGCGGTACGAGGACTGGGTCGTCGGTGACCCGGCGCTGGCCTCACCGGCCGGCGTGACCGCCATCCGGGTCGAGCTCGACACCCGGGTCCGGGCACTGCTCGCTGACCTGCTGCCCGACCTCGACCTACCCGTCCGCTAGCTGGAAGAGATCTTTGTGACCACCACCGAAACCCGCCCCTCCGCACTGTTCGTCTGCGTCCACAATGCCGGCCGCTCCCAGATGGCCGCAGGATTCCTGCGCGAGCTCTCCGGCGGCCGGGTCGAGGTGCGTTCGGCAGGGTCCGAACCCGCCGACCGGATCAACCCGGTCGCGGTCGCCGCCATGGCCGAGGTGGGCATCGACATCACCGCCGAGCAGCCGAAGGTGCTGACCTCCGACGCCGTCAAGGAGTCCGATGTCGTCATCACGATGGGCTGCGGTGATGTCTGCCCGGTCTTCCCCGGCAAGCGGTACGAGGACTGGAAGCTCGACGACCCCGCCGGCCAGGGCATCGAGGCGGTGCGGCCCATCCGCGACGAGATCCGCACCCGGGTGCTGGGTCTCCTCGACCAGCTCGGCGTCCAACCGGCCTGAGGGTCCGGCACCGTCGAACGCGTGCTCGCAAGCGGGGTCTGGACGCCGAGAGCGCGGCGGGTGTACCCTCCTAAACATGCGTTTAGAGGCGGCTGACGTGAGCACCCGGGCCAGGGTGCGCGCCTCCGCAGTCGCGGTGTTCGGCCGGGACGGGTTGGGTGCGTCGTTGCGCGCCATCGCCGCCGAGGCCGGTCTGACGGCGGGCCGCATCGTGCAGCTGTTCGGCTCCAAGGAGGAGCTGCGACGCGAGTGCGACGAGCACGTGTTCGGCGTGATTCGCGAGGCCAAGCGGGACGCGATGGTGCGCGCGCACGGCTCGGCGACCACGCTCGAGCACCTGGCGATGATCGACGAGTACGTCCCGTACGTGGCGTATGTCGCCCGCAGCGTCCAGGCAGGCGGCGAGCAGGCCAGAGCGTTCATCGATCACATGGTCGAGGACGCGCTCGACTACGTCGGTGACGCGGTCGCTGCCGGCACCCTGCTGCCCAGCCGCGACGAGCGCGCCCGCGTGCGCTACCTCACCGAGAGCTCCCTCGGTCACCTGGCGCTGCGGCTCTCGTTCGATGCGCCGCAGAGCGCCGAGGAGCTGCGGTCGAGCATGCGCGCTCACATCGACGCCATCATGCTGCCCGCGCTCGAGCTCTACACCCAGGGATTCCTGGTCGACCGCCGGATGCTCGACGCCTACCTGCTGTACGTGGGGGACCCGCCCGAGTCGGAGCAGGCCGCCTCGGCCTGATCCCCGCCGACGAGCTCTCCCCACCACACCAGAAGGAACTCCTATGTCCGCACCCGTGCGGGACACCGACGTGCCCGCGATCGACATCCACGACCTGCGCAAGTCCTACGGCGCCGTCACCGCCCTCGACGGCCTCGATCTGCAGGTCGGCCAGGGCGAGGTACACGGCTTCCTCGGCCCGAACGGCGCCGGGAAGTCGACCACGATCCGCATCCTGCTGGGACTGCTGCGCTCCGACGGCGGCAGGGCCCGGCTGCTGGGTGCCGATCCGTGGCGAGACGCCGTCGACCTGCATCGGCGACTGGCCTACGTACCGGGCGACGTCGAGCTGTGGCCGAACCTGACCGGCGGCGAGGCGATCGACCTGCTCTCCCGGCTGCGTGGCGGCGCGGACCACGCCCGACGCGACGAGCTGTGCCAACGGTTCGACCTCGACCCCACCAAGAAGGGACGCACCTACTCCAAGGGGAACCGGCAGAAGGTGGCGCTGATCGCCGCGCTGGCCAGCGACGCCGACCTGCTGCTGCTGGACGAGCCCACCGCCGGCCTGGACCCGCTGATGGAAGCGGTGTTCCAGTCGTGCATCCGGGAGTCCAAGGAGGCAGGACGCACGGTGCTGCTGTCCAGCCACATCCTGGCTCAGGTCGAGGTGCTGGCCGACCGGATCTCGATCATCCGCCAGGGCCGGGTCGTGGAGACTGGCTCGCTGGCGCAGCTGCGTCACCTCACGCGCACGTCGGTCACGATCCAGACCGAGCGCCCGACGGCGGCGCTCGCCGACCTCCCAGGTGTGCACGCTCTGCGGGTGGAGGGCGAGCAGGTCACGTTCGACGTCGACGGCCCCCACGTGGCCGCCGTCGTCAAGGCCTTGGGCGAGCTCGACGTCCGAGCGATGACCGCGCACCCACCGACGCTGGAGCAGCTGCTGCTGCGCCACTACGGGGACGAGCTGTCCCCGCGCAACGCCGAGGTGGCCTGATGTCCACGGCCACCGAGCCTCGCAGGCGGACCGCGGTGGCAGCGTCCTCCCGCAGGGGTGCGCTGACGGGCACGGGAACGCTGCTGAGGTTCATGCTGCGCCGGGACCGCGTCCGGTTCCCCGCATGGACACTGGGTCTGGCCGCCTTCATGGGCTACTTCGTGACGGCGCTGCAGCAGGTCTATGCCACCCCGGAGGACATCCGTGCCATCGCGCCCCTGATGCGCGGGCCCATGGGAGCCCTCTTCGGCGGCCCCGGCTACGGCATGGACGACCCACGCCTGGAGCACCTGCTCGCGGGTCTGTACGGGGTCTACATCCTGCTCGGGGCAGGCTTGATGAGCCTGCTCACCGTGGTCCGGCACACGCGCACCGAGGAGCACTCCGGTCGCGCCGAGCTGATCCGCTCCAACGTGGTGGGCCGGCACGCCCAGCTCACGGCGGCGCTCGTGCTGACGACCGGGATGAACCTGGTGGTGGTCGGGCTGATCGGTGCCGTCATGACCGGGCAGGGCTTCGACACCGCGGGTTCGTGGCTGTTCGCGGTGGGCGTCGGGGCCGTCGGTCTGTCCTTCGCCGGTGTCGCGGCCACGACTGCGCAGCTCTCGGAGTACCCCCGCGCAGCCGCCGGCGCTGCGGGTGCCGCGCTCGGCGGCGCGTTCGCGCTGAGGGCGCTGGGGGACATGACCTCCGAGCACGGCAACGCGCTGTCCTGGTTGTCGCCGATCGGGTGGGCCCAGCAGACCGCTCCCTACGTGCTGGACCGGTGGTGGCCGTTGGCCATCTCGGTCGCGTTCGCGATCCTGACGGCGGCGCTCGGCTACACGCTCTCGACCCGCCGGGACCTGGCAGCAGGTCTGGTGCCGCCGCGGCCGGGGCCGTCTCGGGCGGCGCCCTGGCTGCGTAGCCCGCTGGCGCTGGCCTGGCGGCTGCAGCGGGCCCAGCTCGTGGGCTGGAGCCTGGCGCTGGCGGTGGGCGGCGGTGCCTACGGCGCGTTCACGGGACCGGCTCTCGACGTGTTCGACGACGCACCCGAGGAGCTCCTGGTGGTCATGGGAGGGACCGAGAACATCACCTCCGGGTTCCTCGGCGTCCTCGCGCTGACCTTCGGTGTCACGGTGGCGGTCTACGCGGTGCTGGCTGCACAGACGGCGCGCGCCGAGGAGGCCAGCGGGCGCGCCGAGCCCGTGCTGGCCACCGCTGTCAGCAGGCAGCGCTGGCTCGGCACCCACCTGGGCGTGGTCGCGCTCGGCAGCCTCTGGCTGCTGCTGGTGTCGGGCCTCGCCACCGGTATCGGTGCTGGTCTCAGCGTGGGGAACGGCAGCCTGGTGGGGGAGATGGTGCTCGCGACCGTGGTGTTCGCGCCGGCGGTCTGGGTGGTGCTGGCCGTGGCCGCACTGCTCTACGGCGTGGCACCCCGGGCGATGCCGGTGGTGTGGGCGGTGGTCGGCTACGGCTTGGTCGTGGGGTTCTTCGGGCCGCTGCTCGATCTCCCGGACGCCGCGCTGTGGCTCTCGCCCTTCGAGCACGTGGGTGACTACCCGTCGGACGCCGTCTCGGGCGTGGGGCTGATGGTGCTCACCCTGCTGGCGGTGGCGATGGCTGCCGCCGGGCTGAGGGCGTTCCGGCGTCGGGACGTCCTCGGCACCGGTTAGCCGCAGCGGAGGCGCCCGCTCGTTTCGACCACCCCCTTCCGGGGAACCGGGGTCGAGCGGGCGGGCGCCCGCCCGGGCACCGAAGGAGATCCACGTGAGAGCCATGGTGTATCGCGGTCCGTACCGGGTCGCGGTCGAGGACAAGCCAGATCCGGTGATCGAGCATCCCAACGACGCGATCGTGCGGGTCGAGCTCGCGGCGATCTGCGGCTCGGACCTGCACCTGTATCACGGGCTCCTGCCCGACACCCGGATCGGGCACACGTTCGGCCACGAGTTCATCGGTCGGGTCGAGCAGGTGGGTTCGTCGGTGCAGAACGTGAAGCCCGGGGACCGGGTCATGGTGCCGTTCCACATCTCGTGCGGGACGTGCTTCTTCTGCTCCCGCGGGCTGCTCTCGAACTGTCACAACGTGAACGCCAACGCCACGGCCGCCGGGGCGATCTACGGGTACTCACACACCGCGGGCGGCTACGACGGCGGCCAGGCCGAGCTCGTGCGGGTGCCGTTCGCCGACGTCGGCCCGATGATCATCCCGGACTGGCTGCACGACGAGGACGCCCTCATGCTCACCGACGCCTTCGCCACGGGGTACTTCGGTGCCCAGCTGGGCGACGTCGCCGAGGGGGACACGGTGGTGGTCCTCGGTGCCGGACCCGTGGGTCTGGCCGCTGCCCGGTCGGCCTGGCTGCTGGGCGCGGGCCGCGTCATCGTGGTCGACCACGTCGACCACCGGCTGCGCAAGGCTGCCGAGTTCGCCTACGCCGAGACGTACAACTTCACGCAGTACCCCGACATCGTCGCGCTGCTCAAGGAGACCACCGGCCACCTGGGAGCCGACGTCGTCATCGACGCCGTCGGTGCCGAGGCCGACGGGAGCCTCCTGCAGCACATCACGGGCGCGAAGCTCAAGCTCCAGGGCGGCTCTCCTGTAGCCCTCAACTGGGCCATCGACGCCGCACGCAAGGGTGGCAACATCTCGGTGCTCGGTGCCTACGGGCCGATCTTCAGCGCCGTCAAGTTCGGTGACGCCGTCAACAAGGGCCTCACGATCCGCGCGAACCAGGCGCCCGTGCGGCGGCAGTGGCCACGACTGCTGGAGCACATCCGCGCGGGTCACATCAGCCCCCGCGACATGATCTCCCACCGGATCCCTCTCGAGGACATCGCCGAGGGCTACCACCTCATGTCCACGAAGCTCGACGACTGCACCAAGGTCGTCCTCACGCCGCCCGCAGCCTGAGAGGAGCAGCCATGCCCTACACCGCTGACCGACCCGATCCGGCACCGTCCGCCGAGGAGCTCCGCCGCCGCATACCGGGGTGGGGTGCTGATCTCGACCCGGCGGACCGCCCCTCCTACCCGAAGGAGCGCGACGACGTCGTGACCGGTGCGCACTGGGTGCTCCCGGAACGGCAGCAGGAGCGAGAGCCACGCGAGCGCTCGATCGAGCACGGCATGCTCACCCCGGTCTTCGGCACCGCGCAGCCGCTCCACGGGCCTGCGGGAGCCATCCGGCGCTACGCCTACGAGCGCTACAGCGAGGCGCGCGCCGCCCACTGGCTGCTGCTCATGCTCGGCGACCGGGTCGACTCGGCGCTCTCCGGCCTGCAAGCCGTGCCGAGCCGCGGGCCCGCAGCGCTCGTCGGCGGCACCGGGCTGATCAAGCAGCTCCGCAGCGGCCGCATGCTCCAGCCGCGCGACCCACGCCGCGCCGACAACGCCCACGTCTGGATGGATCCGTTGGTGCTCGCAGCGCCGTGGCTCGCTGGCGCGTGGATCACGTGGCGCGTGGTGCGTGGGGTCCGGCGACGACGCTGAGCAGGAGGAGGACCGGGCGACGTCCCGCCGTCGGGAGATCCCTCGGCACGTGAGCGGGCGGGGCGCCCGTAGAATGGTCGGCGGAGCGCCGGGAAGCCTGGTCGGCAAGTCCCGCTGGCGACCCTGCCGGTCGGACCGACGTGCCAAGGAGTCAGATGTCCGACCGTGTCAGCACCTCCGTGCCCGCTCGCCTTCAGCGCTGGGCCTCGCGGGAGACCACCGCCGGTGTGCTCCTGCTGATCGCCGCAGCCGTGGCGCTGCTCTGGGCCAACTCGCCGTGGCGAGGCGGCTACGAGGCGCTCTCCGCCTACGTGATCGGTCCCGAGGCCTGGCACCTGGACCTCTCGCTGGCGGGCTGGGCGGCCGACGGGCTGCTGGCGATCTTCTTCTTCGTCGTCGGCGTGGAGCTCAAGCAGGAGTTCGTCACGGGCAGCCTGCGCCGCCCGAAGGAGGCGGCCGTGCCGGTGCTCGCCGCCATCGGCGGCATGGTCCTGCCGGCGACGATCTACGTCGCGATGGTGATGCTGCTCGGGGACCCCAGCGCGGTGGGGGGCTGGGCGATCCCGACGGCGACCGACATCGCCTTCGCGCTGGGGGTGCTGGCGATCTTCGGGCGGGGGCTACCCGTCGCGCTGCGGGTCTTCCTGCTGACCCTGGCCGTGGTGGACGACCTGCTCGCCATCATGGTCATCGCGGTGTTCTACACCGACTCGATCTCCTGGCTGCCGCTCGTGGCAGCGTTGGCCGTGGTGGGCGTGTTCGCGCTCGTCGCGCGTTCGCGCCACGCGCGGTGGTGGCTGCTGCTCCCGCTGGCGTTCGCCGCGTGGGCGCTGATGCACGCCTCCGGCGTCCACGCCACCATCGCCGGTGTGCTGCTGGGGCTCGTGGTCGCGGCACGCCCGATCCAGGGCGAGTCGCAGCCCCGGACCCTGCGGTACGAGCACGCGGTCCGACCGATCTCCTCCGTGATCGCCCTGCCGGTGTTCGCCCTCTTCTCCGCCGGGGTGAACCTCGTCGACGGCGAGGGCCTCGGCGCGCTGCTCGCCGAACCGGTGCTGCCGGCGATCGCCGTCGGGCTCGTGCTGGGCAAGATCATCGGTGTGCTGGGCGTGACCGCGCTGGTCACCAAGCTCACGCCGCTGCGGCTGGCTGACGCGCTCGGGATCCGCGACCTGGTGCCGGTGGCGTTCCTGACCGGGATCGGGTTCACGGTCTCGCTGCTGATCGCCGAGCTGTCCTTCCCCGACTCCGGGCACACCGACGCGGCGACGCTGGGAGTCCTCGCGGGCACCGTGATCGCAGCCACGCTGGCGGCCGCGACCCTCCGGTGGGACGCCCACAAGGCCCGCAAGGCCGACATGAACGAGGACGGCATCCCCGACAGCGACACCCGGGTGATCGCCGAAGAGACGGCCTGAGGGCCGGGAGAGCTGGCGGAGCCGAGCGATGACCACCGCCGGGCGGCCCCTGCTCGCCGTCGCTGACGCCGTTCACCGCTACCCGAACGGGGCCGGCGTCGGGGGTGTGAGCCTGTCGGTGCGCGCGGGGCAGGTGCACGCGATCGTGGGGCTGAACGGGGCGGGCAAGTCCTCGCTGATGCGCCTGGTTCTGAGCATGATCGATCTGCAGTCGGGGGACATCCGTGTGCTCGGGGTGCCGGTGCGCGATGCCGGTGCGGCCGAGTGGGCACGCGTGGGTCACGCCGTGGAGGGTGCGGAGAGCTATCCGGACCTGACGGTGCAGCAGAACCTGCTCCTGGCCGCCCGGCTGCAAGGGCTCGAGCGCGGCCGAGCCCACGTCGCCGTCCGCGAGGTCATGGAGGAGCTGGACATCGCGGGCCTCGCCTCTCGGCGCGCTCGCGCCCTGTCGTCGGGGAACAGGCAGCGGGTGCGAGTCGCGGCGGCGCTCCTGCACGATCCGCAGCTGGTGATCCTGGACGAGCCGACGGCGTTCCTCGATCCCGCAGGGGTGCTGCTGCTGCGCGGCGCGATCCGTGCGCGTGCCGAACGTGGGGTCGGGTTCCTGATCTCCAGTCACCACCTGGATGAGATCGCTCGCACCGGCGACACCGTCACGGTGCTGAACGCCGGCAGGGTGATCGGCACGATCGACCCCCACGGGTTCGACATCGAGCGGGCGTTCTTCGCGCTGGTGCGGGCAGACCTGGGGGAGCCCGGATGATCGCGGCGTTGCGGGTCGAGGGGACGAAGTCGGTGCACGGGCTGGTGTCGTGGGTGGTGCTGGCGGCGCTGGTGGTGGGGCCTGCGGCGATCAGCGCCACGCTCCTGGTGGCGGCACGCTCGGGCAACGTCGTCGCCACGGCTCAGCTCGAGCCCTTCACGCGTGGCGAGCCGTGGGCCGACCTCACCACCCTGGTCGGAGTGATCGCCGCGGCCGGTGGCCTGCTCGCCTTCGGCGTCTACCTGGGCTGGAGCTTCGGACGAGAGTTCACCGAGCGGACGGTCGGTGCGTTGTTCGCCACCCCCACCCCGCTGGCCCGGATCGCCACGGCCAAGCTGGTGATGTACGCCGCGCTCGTCGCGCTCACCGCCGTCGCGGGTGTGGTCGCCTTCCTGGTGACGGGCCTGCTGCTCGGTTACCCGATGACGGGCGCCAGCGTCGGGCCGCTGGCGGCGAAGGTCGCTGCTGTGATCGTGCTGACGGGTGCGGCTGCGGTCCCGTGCGCGTGGGCGGCGACCGTGAGCCGCGGGATGCTCGGCGCCGTCGGGCTCGCCGTGATCCTGCTGGTCCTGTCGCAGGTCGCGCTGCTCACCATCGGGCCCTGGTTCCCCTTCGCGGCCCCGGGCGCCTGGGCGGGCCTGGCGGGCACCGGCTCCGGCGCGCCCAGCACCGTCCAGCTGCTGCTGACGCTGGCCACGGGTGTTGGCTTCGGCGCTCTCACCGTGGCCCGATGGCGCCGGCTGCGCCTGAGGTAGCGCGTGCGGTAGGTCGGGACGCCGGCCGCCGCCCTCAGTAGGTCGCTCGACCGCCGCTGAGGTCGAAGACGGCACCGGTCGAGAACGAGACGGCGTCCGAGCACAGCCACGCGATCAGCTCGGCCGCCTCCTCGGGCCGCCCGACCCGTCCCATCGGGATCAGGCTCGTGATGCGCGCCAGCACCTCGGGCTCCGTCGCGGCGTTCATCGGGGTCGCGAACACCGCCGGGGCGACGGCGTTGACCAGGACACCCGAGGTGGCGAGCTCTTTGCCCAGCGACTTCGTGAGCGCGATGACCGCAGCCTTGGTCGCGCTGTACGCCGCGAGCCGGGGGTTGCCGTCCTTGCCCGCCATGCTCGCCAGCGTGACCACCCGGCCCCAGCCCCGCTCGACCATCCCGGGCACGAAGGCGCGGATCGGGTGGAGCGTCCCGTGCACGTTGACGTCGATGGTGCGCTGCCACTCCTGCGTGGTGGTGGACAGCAGCGGGCGGTTGGGTCCGACGATGCCGGCCGACGTCACGAGGACGTCGACCGGGCCGATGCGCGCGGCCACCTCGGCCACCGCCGCCGCGTCGGTCACGTCGACCACCTCGTCCGCGCTCGGGTCCAGGTCCAGCCCGATGCAGCGGACGCCGTCCCGGCGCAGCCGTACGCACGTCGCCGCGCCCAGCCCGCTCGCGGCGCCGGTGACCACCGCCGTCCGTGTCATGGCTGCACCTCGCGCTCGAGCTCCACCAGGTGGTCGCTGCCGTAGCGGTCCTGACCCGAGACGAGGTCCCCCCGGGGGATGTCCTTGACGAACAGCCGCGCTCGTCGACCGAGGCGGATGCCTGATCGGCGGCCGGCCACGTCGTCGGGCTCGTCGGTGGGCTGCAAGGCGGGGTACCAGAGGGTGCGACCGGGGCGGCTCAGCAGCTCCACCGGGGTCGACCAGCGCTGGGAGGCGTCCCCGGCGCCGAGATCGGCCTCGGTGTTGATCGACACGAAGACCGAGTCGCCCACCCAGAACGGCCCGTCGACGCGGCCCATGAGCATGACCCACACGCCCAGGTGCTCGTTCCAGCTCACCGACGGACCCCAGTAGTAGCGCCGGTCGCCCTGCGAGACCGGGCCGCCGCCGTCGGCGTCGTCGATCTGGAGCGATCTGATCGGTGCGCCGGCGCCGTCCCACAGGGCCTCGAAGGCGACGCCGTCCCAGCGGCGCGCCCTGCCCGTCGGCTCGTCGAGGTCCTCGAGCGGGACGCGCGCGACGCCGATGCACTGCGCCGCGGCCTCGGTCGGGGCGTCCCAGCCGCCCGCGGACCACGCCTCGGGGTAGGCGTACTCGCCGAAGAACACGTAGAGGTGATCACCGCACGCGACGGCGCTCGGGTCGCCGACACCACCCGGGAAGCAGAAGTTCCGGTTGACCGGGAGCCGGATCATCCGGTCGTCGCCGTCCTCCAGGAGGATCCCGCGGTCGTCCCAGCTGGCTCCGGCGTCGGTGCTTCGCATGACACCGATGCGCGGAACGGCCTGCACCGAGCCGTCTCCGAGGAGCCCGGGTGGCCAGTCGTGATCGCGCAGCCCCGTCCCGGAGGCCTCGTCCCAGGGGAGTGTCTGCGGGTAGTTCTCGTTGTGGTAGAGCGCGTACAGGGTGTGGCCGCTGGGGTCCCGGGTGTCCTGGTGGATGCTCTCGAACCACACGGCGCCGTGCAGCCCGGCCGAGCCGGCTGGCGCGTTCGGGGGCAGATCGAGCCGGACCAGCTCCGGCTCGGACCGCGTCAGGGCGGACGAGGGCACCGGCCCCGACCCCATCCGCAGGTGGTCGGCCGGGCCCCAGACCGGGTCCTCGCCGTGCTTGCCGGGAAAGATGCGGTACTCGTCCTGCACCCACGCCGTCGCCATGTTGCAGTCGACGAAGGCGCCGTAGACCAGTGGCTCCGCGTCGCGGACGCGGAGCACGATGTCCTCGACACCGGTGCGCACCACCCGCTCGGTCGGTCCGGATGCCATCGTTCAGTCCTCCACCGGTTCGATGAGCAGCAACCACGACGTCTGGCCGGTGCTCGCGTCGAGCGGGACGGCGCTGGCGAGCTCGGCGCCAGGGAGGACGACGGGGTCGTGGCCCGCGTGCCGGACGCGGTACCGCCGTCGCGTGTCGAGCCCCTGCACGCCGAGCACGGGCGCCCCCGTGCCGTCGAGGTCGAACGCTCCGAGGACATGGACGTCGCGCTCCTCGTCGCTGAGCTGCGCGGCGGGGCGGCGCTCGCCCGAGCCGCCGCGCCCGGGCGCCGCCGTCAGGGTGCGCAGGACAGCTGTGGGCAGCAGCGGAGCCACGTGCTCGCGGTAGAAGCGGACGTGGAGCGCCAGCCGCTCGTGCAGTGCCGGAGCCAGATCGGGCAGCCGGATGCTCACGCCGAAGCGGTGCAGCATCGCGGCCCGCAGCATCGTGTCGAACCGCTCCGGCGCGAGGGTCGCCCAGTCGACGCGCTGCTGCGGGTGGTCGCCGCGCCACTGCGACTGCGACCAGTGCAGGATCCCCAGCGGCGGCAGCATCCGAGCAGCGCCCCACAGCACCTGCAGGTGGTGCTCGGTCCAGTCCGGGTCGGACAGGAAGAAGCCGTGGATGTGGCGCGCGAGGCCGAGGTCGATCCGCAGGCCTCCTGAGGAGCACGCCTCGAGGAGCACGTCCGGGTGGCGGCTCCGGAACTCGTCCAGCACGGCGTAGAGGCCGAGGTAGTGACGGAACAGACCCTCGCCGGCCCCGTGACCGTGGTCGGTCCGGGTGCAGCCCGCGTCCGGGTCGACGTTGAAGTCCAGCTTCACCCAGCGGGCGCCGATGGTCGTGACGAGGCGACTCATGGACTCGAGCACGTGGGAACGGCCGGCCGGCGAGCCGAGGCAGGCGTATCCGAGGAACGTCGGGTCGTCGTCGTCGAGGGAGACCGTCGTGACCCGGTAGGAGGGGTCGTGCCGGCGTCCGTCGGTGGCCAGCGCCAGGATCTCCGGTCGCTGACGCCGGACGAGCGCGGAGCGCCCGACGGCCTCCGCCTCGATCCAGATGCCGGGCTCGGCACCGGCGGCACGGATCCTGTCCCCGACCGCCGCGAGACCCGAGGGGAACCGCGCCGTGTTGACGAGATCCCAGTCCCCGCGCTGCTCCTGCCAGTCGCTCGCGGCGTCGGCCGCGCCGAACCACCCGGCGTCGATCGTGACGACCGGCAGCCCCAGCGTCGCGGCGACATCGGCGTTGGCGCCGATCACGGCCTCGTCGACCTCCTGGTCCTCGTAGGGCCACCAGTGGTTCCACTCCGGTGGGGCGGAGTCCGACCACGGGGAGCGGGCGAGCCAACGGTCGCGCACGGCGCGCTGCAGCGTCAGCGCCGCCTCGTCCGTGGTGGTGCCGACGGCGAGCACGACGGACGGGGCCGAGAGCGTCTCTCCCGGTGCGAGCTCGATCCCGAGCTGCCACGGGGAGATGCCCGCGCTGATCCGGCCGTGAGCGAGCGCGTTGATCCACCAGTTGCCGCTCCAGGCCGGGCTGATCACGATCGCGGCCGGGTGGTCCTCCGCCTCCAGCCCCAGCCACGGGCTGTGGCCGTGGGAGGAGCGGCCCGAGCGTACGTCGAGCACCACGTCATGACGCGTGGTGCCGTGCCGCGGCCGGAACTCGTCGCCCCACGCCGAGCGGTACCAGGTGGTGGTCCAGTGCCCGAGCTCGGGCTGGAGCTCCAGGAGCAGCGGGTCGAGCCGCGTCAGCAGCATCGGCTCGGAGCCCTCGTTGCGCAGGTCGAGCCCGATCTCCCAGACCGCGTGCTCGTCCTGCCGGCGAGCCCACCACGTGACCGTCGTCGTGCCGATGCGCGTGCGCACCGTCGGCTCCTCGCCGGTGAGCACCTCACCGTCGGCGGTCAGGGGTCGGCGGTCGATCTCCACCAGGCCCGGGCGTAGCAGCCCGAGCGTCGTGCCGTCGAGGGCGAGCTCGACGGCGCCGTCCTCGTGGACCTGCACACCTGCGCCGCTCATCGGCTCACTCCCACCTGAAGGCCCTGCATGATGTACCGCGACGCGACCGCGAGCAGCAGCAGCGGCACGGACGCAGTGATCGCCAGGCCCGCCGAGACCAGCGGCTGGTCGGTGACGAACCGCTCGCCGATGTTGGCCAGCGTCGGTGTCAGGAGACGGTCCGCCTGGTCGGGGATCAGGATGATCGCGAAGATCAGCTCGTTCCAGACCCCGAGGAACTGCAGCACCGCGAGGGTGGCGAGACCGCTCAGCCCCATCGGGACCACGATCGAGCCCAAGGTGCGGAAGAAGCCGGCGCCGTCGATCCGTGCCGCCTCGATGACCTCGACCGGCACGCCGCGGAAGGAGAGCGTCAGGAAGAACACCGAGAACGGCAGCCCCGTGGCGACGTAGACCAGGATCAGGCCCGGGTAGGTGGCGACGAGGTCCATGCGCGAGAGCATGAGGTAGATCGGGATGATCAGCACCGGGCCGGGGATGAGCATCACCGACACGAAGACGGACGTGATCACGCGGCGTCCGGGGACGGGGTACCTGGCCAGACCGTACCCGGCGAAGATCGCCAGCAGGAGCACGATCGAGACCGTCACACCGGTGACCGCCAGGCTCCGGACGAACGCGTCGCCCACCCCGTAGACGCGGGACAGCGTCGTGTAGTTGTCCAGCGTCCAGATCGCCGGCAGCCCGAAGGGGTCCTGCAGGTAGTCGGCGTTGGGCCGCAGCGACGTCAGGGTGACGAAGAACAGCGGGTAGATGATCGTCGCCGCGACCACGCACAGGCCGATGAAGATCGGCCACCGGCCGCGTCGCGTCAGGCGTGTGCTGACCTGCTCGGCCGCCATCAGTCCTCCTCCTGGAGCCGGAACACCCGGTTCTGCACAAGCGTGAGCACGCCGATGAACAGGAACAGCACGACGGCGAGTGCCGCCCCGGAGCCCAGGTTGGTGCTCGAGAAGGCCCGGAGGTACACCAGGTAGTCGATCGTGGTGGTGTCGAAGCCCGGGCCGCCGGCCGTCATCACGTAGACGAACCCGAACAACGAGGTGAACGTGTACAGCACGTTGATGATGAACACGAAGCCGAGCACGCGTCGGATGTTGGGGATCGTGATGTGCCAGAGCCGCTTCCACCAGCCCGCCCCGTCCAGCGCGGCCGCCTCGAACACGGCGGGGTCGATCGACGTGAGGCCGGCGAGGAGCAGCAGCGACTGGTAGCCGAAGCCCGACCACACGAGGGCGAGCACGATGACCGAGATCGCCAGCGTGCCGTCGGTGAAGAACTGCACAGGCTCGACGCCGAGGAGCCCCAGCGCCTGGTTGACGCCGCCGTAGTAGCCGAAGGCGTTGCGGAACATGAGGCCGATGACGGCGACAGAGAGCACGTTGGGCAGGAAGAACACCACCCGGAAGAGCCGCCAGCCCCGGACGCGTTCGAAGAGCAGGACCGAGACGATGAGTGCCGAGAAGATGACCAGCGGGACCGAGACCAGGAACTTCAGGTTGTTGCCGAACACCTGATGCACCACCGGGTCGCTGAGCAGCGCGGTGTAGTTGGCCAGGCCCACCCACGCGAAGGTCAGGCCGTTGGTCTTGGTGAAGCTGATGTAGAGCGCGTAGGCCACGGGGAACGCCATGAAACCGACGACCATCACCAGCGCCGGCAGCACCGCTGCCAGACCGATGAGCCGTTGCCGGCGGCTCGCGACCGACAGGCGCGCAGCGCCCCGCGCCCCCGCTGCCGCCGGAGCGGGAGCGGGAGCGCGGCGCGTGGTGGGAGCGGTCACTGCGCCGCGATCTCCTGCTCGTAGGAGGCCGCGAGCTGCGCCACGGCGTCCTCGGGCGTGATGCTGCCGAGGTAGACGCCGGCGTTGACCCGGTAGAACAGGTCGATGGTGGCCTGCGGCATCACGCTGTCGAAGGCGAACACGACGCCGTCCGTGGATTCCGAGAGCTGGGCGAACTGCTGCTGGAGCAAGGGGTTCTGGATCAGCGAGGCGTCGCCGTCGACATGGTTGGACGCCTGCGTCTGATACAGCTCGACGAACGTGTCCTGGTTCGCCGGCTCGGCGAGGAACTGCAGGAACTCGCCCGCCAGGTCCTGCTTCTCCGAGTACTCGGTGATCGACAGCGCGATCTCCGGTCCGCCGGCACCCATCGCGGGGTAGGGGGAGCCGTCGAGCATCGGGATGAAGAAGGTCTCGATGTCGTCGCCGAACGCCTCGACCATCGCGTTGTTCTCCCACGACCCGACGATGTAGTACGCACCTCCGCCACCGATGAAGCCGGCGCTGGAGTCGCCGTTGGCGACCTGTCCCGCGTCAGGGTTCGCCAGGCCGCCCTGGCCGAGCTCGGCGAACGTCGTGTATGCCTGAAGCATCGCCGGGTCGTCGACCGGGATCGCCCCGCTGTACATCTGCGTGAAGGCATCCTCGCCGAGCTCACCGCCGACGAGGGCGGAGATGATCCAGGCTCCCGGGTAGCCCTCGAGGTTCGCCACCCAGAACCCGTTGTGGTCCGTGGTGTCCACGACGGTCTGCGCGTTGTCGACCATGTCCTCCCACGTCTCGGGGTGGTCCTGCGGGTCGAGGCCCGCCTCACGCAGGATCTCGTTGTTGGTGAAGACCGTGAACAGGTTGCCGGCGCCGTACGGCATGCCGAGCAGGCGGCCTTCGGGCTCGAAGCCTTCGCGGTTGACGTTGAAGCCCGCCATCGACTCCAGCATCTCGTCGGTGACGTACGGCGACAGGTCGGTGAAGAACTCGCCGAACGAGGTCGTCGGACCTCCGGCGTACTGGATCCGGATGTCCGGCCCGTCCCCGGCGATCGAGGCGGCCTGGAACTGTGCGCTGTTCGCGCTGATGTCACCGCCCTGCTGCACCACGGTCACGGAGACGCCCTCGTTGGCCTCCTCGAAGGCCGCCGCCATCTGGTCGATGAAGGAGTTGTCCATGTCGGCGGAGCCGTCGTCGTTCGTCCGGCCCAGCAGCCCGGTGTCCCAGATCACCAGCTCGTTCTCGCCCGCCTCCTCGCCGCCGCCGCCCGAGCAGGCGCCGATCGCGACGAGGGTGCTGGTGATGAGGAGCAGGGAACCGATCGTTCGCTTCGTCATCTCAGTGTCCTTCCCGTGGTGGTGGGCGCCGGGACCGCGTCGACGACGGGTGACTGGACCGCGCGGCACGACGACGGTGCGCCCGCTGGTGCGGCGCCGCTCGTCTGGTACCCACGGGAGGGTCGTTCCGACATCATCGTCCGTTCGCCTGGTCGTCGGTCCATCCCGACAACGCCATTAGATCATACCTTTGTTCTGGTTTCTATGGCATGCTGGGCAAGAAGCGCTCGACCAGCGGTTGTGATCGAAGCGTTACATACGATGTTCATTCACTCGCGCTGCTGCGAGAGGTCGGTGTCCCGACCGTGACACGCTGCGAAGGCGGGCCCATGCAGATCGATACGGTCGAGTT
The DNA here is from genome assembly GCF_009733815.1 of Pseudactinotalea suaedae. Taxonomy (GTDB): domain Bacteria; phylum Actinomycetota; class Actinomycetes; order Actinomycetales; family Beutenbergiaceae; genus Pseudactinotalea; species Pseudactinotalea suaedae. The sequence continues at coordinate 198,873 of NZ_WNXY01000004.1, read as the reverse complement.
CTTCTACGCCGCGATGCCCGAGGTGACCCTCGAGGCCGACGGGAGCCAGGACGCACTGCTGGTGCGCGTGGTCAGCGATGACGGCCACGTGGGATGGGGCGAGTGCGAGGCGTCGCCACTGACCTCGATCGCGGCGTACGTCACGCCGCGCTCGCACGGGGTGTGCCAGCCGGTCTCGGCCAGCGTCGTCGGCCAAGCGATCGACACCCCCGACGACATCCGGCGCATCGCGTCCGAGGTGCGTCGCCGCAGCATGGATCTGCTCCAGGCCGCGCACACGTGGTCGGGTATCGAGATCGCGCTCTGGGACCTGCTGGGGCGTCGCCGGGAGGAGCCGGTCTGGAGGCTGCTGGGTTACGAGACCAGCCACCCGAAGGTCCCCTACGCGTCGATGCTGCTGGGCTCGACGCCGCAGGAGACGCTGGAGCGCGCCCGGGCGGCACGCGAGGACGGCTACCGGGCGGTCAAGGTCGGGTGGGGCGCGTTCGGGGCGTCGGTGGCCTCCGACGCCGATCACGTCGCGGCCGCACGGGAGGGCCTCGGTGACGACGGTGAGCTTCTCCTGGACGCCGGGCAGATCTGGGTCGACGACGTCGAGGCGGCGTCCGAGCGGCTGGAGGCGCTCGCCCGGGCACGCGTCACCTGGCTGGAGGAGCCCTTCGTCGCCGACGCCTACAGCGCGTACGCGGCGCTCGCGGCACGGACCCCCTCGGTCGCGCTCGCCGGTGGCGAGGGCGCGCACACGGCGTCGATGGCGACCAACGTCATCGACTACGGCGCCGTCGACTACGTGCAGGTCGACACCGCCCGGATCGGCGGCATCGGGCCGGCAGCGGACGTCGCGGCCCACGCGGTCATGCGCGGCGTCGTCTACGTGAACCACACGTTCACCTCCCACCTGGCCCTGTCGGCGTCGTTGCAGCCGTACGCAGGTCTGGCCGACCACCGGCTGTGCGAGTACCCGGTGCACCCGCGCCCGGTGGCGCTGGCGGTCACGCGCGAGCACCTGGCCCGCGACGGCAACGGCGAGGTGCGCGCGCCTGACGCCCCGGGGCTCGGCGTCGACGTCGACCTCGCGGCGCTCGATCCCTACCTGCGCACGGTCGAGATCCTTATCGACGGCGTGTCGCTGTTCCGCAGCCCCGCTGCCACCGGGAACCTAGGGTGATCCTGACCGACGGCGTCGACGAGGGGCGGAGGGCACGGGTGGCGTCGATGCCGACCGACCAGGACCGGACCTCCGGGTACTCGATGCGCGGGCAGCAGGGTCGGGTGATCGACGCCGTGGGCCGGGAGATCGTGTCGGGTCGGTTCCCGATCGGCGAGCTCATCTCGAAGGAGGCCGACCTCTCGGCCACCTACGGCGTCAGCCGGACCTCGGTTCGCGAGGCCATGCGGGTGCTCGCGGCGAAGGGTCTCGTCGACATCCGCCAGAAGGTCGGCACGCGGGTGCGTCAGCGCGAGCAGTGGAACGTCTTCGACGGCGACATCTTGCGGTGGCACAGCGAGGAGGGCCTCGGCGAGTCGATCTTGCGCGACCTCGTCGAGATCCGGCAGATCCTCGAGCCGCAGGCGGCACGGCTGGCCGCCGGGCGCGCGCAGATGGACGACCTGCACCGGCTGCACCAGATCGTTGAGGCGATGACGCAGGCCATCGGTGACCCGCAGGCGTACGCCGTCACCGACGTCGACTTCCACATGGCCGTCTACGCCGCATCCCACAACGTGCTGCTGCGACAGTTCGGCGCGGTGGTGGCGGACTACCTGCGGCTGAGCTTCGAGCTCCAGCAGGAGGTCGACGCCAGCGAGCCGGTGCTGGCCGAGGACGTCGAGCGGCACGCCGACGTGTTGCGGGCGATCGATCGCGGCGAGGGCGAGCGTGCGGCCGAACGGATGCTCGAGGTGGTGCTCGACGGCAAGAACGCGCTCGCGCGGGCGCTCGGCGGGCAGCGGCCGGCGAGCGGCTGAGATGGCCGCCGTCGTGCTGGCACGGTCGAGCGGGGGCCACGAGGTGCGGGGGTCGGTGCTCCCGGGTGCGGGCGCCGTGCTCGTCGACCTCGTGGTCGACTCCATCGACCTGCTGGCACGCACGCCGTGGGCCGGACGCGTCGTCGACGAGGTCTCGCCCGCGCCGGACGAGGACGACTGGGTGCGCCGGTGGCGGGGCGGCTGGCAGCTCTGCCTCCCCACGGCCGGCCAGCCGCAGCCCGACGCGCAGCCGGCCCAGGGGTTCCACGGGACGGCGTCGCAGGCGCCGTGGCGCGTCGACCACACCTCGGACGTCGGCGTGCGGCTGGCATGGTCGGACGAGGACCTCGACGTGGTCCGGTCCTGGTCGCTCGAGCCGACAGGGGCACGGGTCTGCACGACCGTGCGCAACGTCGGGACCCGCCCGCGCGAGGTGATCGTCGCCGAGCACCTCGTGCTGGGCTCGGACGTGCTCGCTCCCGTGGTCGAGGACGGCGCCGCGCTCGACCTCGACGTCGCGCCTGGCACCATGCTCGCCGATCTCGACTACGACGGCCGCCCCCGCGGGCACGTCGTGCCGTGGCCCGGTGACCCGCGCGAGAGGTGGGCACGCGTGACCGCGGCGACCCCGGCACGCGTCGCTGCGCTCCTCCATCCCCGACCGCGACGGGTCCGGCTTCACCGACCCGGCGCGTCGGTGGAGGTCCGGTGGGACGGGTTGCCGCACGCGCTGCTGTGGCAGGAGCTGCGCCGCAGCACCGAGTCGCCGTGGGACGGGGCGGTGGTGGCGATGGGGATCGAGCCGACGACCACGGCCCACGGCGCGGGCACCGCGGCGGGCGGCGCGGTGCCGCTCGGACCCGGCAAGACCATGACCTGGAGCGCGTCGCTGCGGCTCCTCGACCACGACAGGAGCGACCCGTGACCGGAGCCGAGACCCCACCCGCGCCTCTGCGCACCCTCGTCACCGGCGCGGCGGGCGGCATCGGCGCGGCGGTGGCCGCGGCGCTGCGCGGGCGCGGCGACCACGTCGTCGGCCTGGACCGCGTCGACGACGTCGACATCATCGGCGTCGACCTCGCCGATGACCGCCGACGGGTGGAGGTGGTGGAGCAGGTCATCCGGACGTGGGGCGGCATCGACGTCCTCGTCAACGTCGCCGGGGTCTTCGCACCGGGCGGAGTCACCGACTCCGACCCCTCGGACTGGCGCCCGGTGTGGGCGGTCGACCTCGAGGCGCCGCTGCATCTCATGCGGCTGTGCGCGCCGACGATGGTCGCGCAGGGGTTCGGGCGGATCGTCAACGTGACGAGCGTGCACGCCCGCTCGGGCAGCCCGGGATGCCTGGCCTACGACGTCGCGAAGGCCGGCCTCGAGGCCGGAACTCGGTCGGCGGCCATCGATCTCGGCCGCTCCGGCGTGCTGGTCAACGCCGTGGCCCCGGGATTTGTGCGCACCGCGATGAGCACACTGGCGGACGGGACCGACGAGACCGAGTCCGCCCCGTTCGTCGCCACCTACGTCGACGGCGGGAAGCTGCCGCTCGGGCGCGGTGCGAGGGCCGGGGAGATCGCCCCGGCCGTGCTGTTCCTCACCGCGCGGGAGAACACCTACGTCACCGGCTCGGTCGTGACGGTCGACGGCGGCCTCACCGCGACGTTCTGATGATCCGCTCGGTCGGGGGGATCGGGGGCCCAGTCCTCGGCGTTCCCAGGGGCGTGGTGCGGTGCCCGATGTAGTGGAGCGGCGCGCCCGACGTCCGTTGCCTACGTTGGCTGCATGCGAATCGAGCTGCGGCCGCTGACCGAGAGCGACGTACAGGCGCACAACGACGGTGAGGACGCCGAGACCGTTCGGTGGTTGACGGGCGCACCGGGCACCCCCGATTCGACCGCGAGGCACATCGCGATGCTGGCCGAGAACGCCGTTCGGGGCCAGGGCCAACAGGGTTTCGGTGTCTGGCTCGAGGACCGGCTGGCCGGATACGTGGACTACAACCCCGCCGTCGACGACGGCCTGGAGCCCGGCGAGGTGAACATCACCTACGCGACGCACCCCTGGGCGCGAGGTCGAGGCGTCGCCGTCGCCGCGGTCCAGCTGTTGTGCGATCGAATGGCCGAGCACGCCGAGGGCAGTCACGCCGCGATCCGGGTGGACCCCGAGAACCACGCCTCGGTGCGTGTCGCCGAGAAGGCGGGCTTCACGCTGGCTCGCGAGGTCGAGTCGACCACCGACGTCAGGCCCGACGGGACGCTGGCGACACTGCTCGTCTGGTTGCGAGATCTCGCTGAGGTGTGATGCCTGTCAGGAGTAGCCGCCCAACCGGCCGAAGAACTCCGCCTTCTTCTCCTCGTAGACGTCCGTGCCGTGGTACGTCCGCTTGAGGGCGTTGTACTCCTCGAGCAGGCCCGGTTCGGCGGCCAGCTGCGCCCAGCTGGACAGGAAGAACCTGTCGTGCTCTGAGCCGACCGGGGTGGCTGCGAGACCGACGGGGAGCTCGTCCGGAACCTCGAACGTCGCCAGCGTCGGTCCCCAGATCTCCGCCTTCACCGGCACGTAGAGGTCGGTGAGCACGCTGACGGCGTGGTCGAAGTCGCCTGTGACGCGGCAGTGCAGATCGATATCACCGCCGGTGATCGCTCCTGGCAGTGAGCTCCCACCGGTCAAGCGGAGCTCGACCCCGGGAAGCAGCGGCTCGAGGCGCTGCTGCTCCCGCGCGCGAATACGGCGTCCCTCGTCGATGAGCTCGGTAGCGGGTCGCAACGTCAATGGACCATCGATCCAGCCGCACGTCGATGGCTGTCGCGCTGGTCCGACGCGGCGGTGATCGCGAAGTACGCCATCAGGCCGATGCTGATGGACGCTGGACGCGCGTATCCACCGACCGGAGCTGGAAGAGCGCCGAAGCTCAGCAACGTGGCCATCACCGACGGAAGGGGCGTCACGACCGCCTGCCATGCGCCGGCTGAGTCGCGCCGACGCAGCGCAGCCACCGTCAGGCTGGCGCTGTAGGCGGCGAGCGCGCCGAGCGTGGCAGCGGTGCTGATCGCCAGCAGCGGAGTCGCAGAGCGTGGCGCACGGCGGGCCTCGTCGTCGGACCCGAGAGGCTCTTCCATCGCCTTCTTGTAGGCCAGGATCACCGTGGCACAGCACTGGTGGGTGAGGACGCCGGCCACGGCGAACGCGGTGGCCGACGCCTCCGCGACCTGGCGCTCGCGCCCGGCGGGGAGCGTTCGACTGATGCCCCGCATCGCCAGCCACTGCAGCAGGCCGATACCGACGTTGCCGGTGAGCGTCCCGGCATGGATGCGACGCACGGGGAGGCGGGCGCCGTTCCACAAAGACCGCCACGCGTTGTCGGGATCGATGTGCGACGGAACCATGCCGGCGGCCTGGTCGAAGTCTCGGCCGGAACTGGGGCGGCCGAGGATGAGCACGTCGCCGATCGCGGACATGAGGGCACCGGCCAAGCCGACCACGGCGGGGCCCCGGCGGCCGGCAGGTCGCTGGACGGCGGTCGATCTGACCATGGCCGCATGCTAGCCGCGAGGCCACGCGCGACGGCGGTGTCGTAACGATTCGATTCCGGCCGTATCCTGAGTGCCCGTGACCTACTCGCTGCACCGTCGTCGCGCCCCATTGGCCGAGGCCCGCCCTTGGACACCACGGCAGTGGGCGGCGCTGGTGTGCGTGCTGGCCGGGTACGTGGTGGGCACGCTGACGACGTCGGGCACCGCGATCGCGCTCCCGACGATCGCCACCGAGCTGCGCGCCGGTCCCGCCGGGATGCAGTGGTTCGTCACCGGCTACCTGCTCGCCGCGACGTGCCTGGTCCTGGTGGCTGGCGCGCTCGGGGACCGGTACGGGCGGCGGCTGGTGCTGCGGATCTCCTCGATCCTCTACACCGCGGGCATGGTCGGCGCTGCGCTCGCGCAGGACATCGTCTCGCTCGACGCCGCCCGGATCCTGTCCGGTGTCGGCTCGGCCGGTCTGATGGCGTGCGGCGCTGCCGTGCTCGCGAGCTCCTTCGACGGCGTGGACCGCGTGCGTGCGTTCGCGCTGTGCGGCACCGCAGGAGGCATCGGCATGGCCTTCGGGCCGACCGCCGCGGGGTGGATCGTGGCGCAGGCGGGCTGGCGCGGCACCTTCGTGGTGCTCGCCGCGGTCTCGGTCCTCATGGTCGTGAGCACCTATCTCATCGAGGAGAGCCGGGCAGCGCAGCCGCGCCGCCTCGACGTCGCCGGTGCCGTGCTGCTCACGATCGGGCTCAGCCTGCTGCTGCTGGGGATCTCGACCGGCACCGCCTCCGGGTTCACCGTCGTCGTCGTGGGCGAGCTGGTGGTGGCGTGCTTGGTGCTCGCGGCGTTCGTGGTGCGCTGCCTGCGGGTGGCGGAGCCGTTGCTCGACCTGGCCCTGGTGAAGAACCGGGAGGTCGCGGGGTGGCTGCTCGCGAGCGTGATGGGCCCGGTCGGGCTCGCGGGCTTCACCGTGTACCTGCCGACCTATCTGCTCACGGTGCGCGGCGTCGAGGCCGGTCCGGCCGGCACCTGGATGCTGGCGTTCACCGTTCCGATCTTCGTGACGCCGATGCTCGCCTCGCGCTGGGTCACGCGCGGTGGGTCGCCCGCCCGCGCCGTGGCGCTCGCACTCGGTCTGATGAGCACGGGTCTCTTCGCGCTGGCGGCGCTCGCCACGAACCCTGCCGCCTGGGCGATCCTCGTCCCGACTGCACTGCTCGGGGTGGCCTCCGGCACGCTGACGGGCCTGTGCGACGCCCAGCTGATGAGCAGGGCCGGCAGCGAGCACGTCGGCATGATGTCCGGTCTGCTCAACACGGTGCGCACGGGTGTCACGTCGATCGTGCTCGGCGTCTTCGGAGGTGGGCTGGCCGTCGCGATCGGTCGCGCCGTCGGCGGCGGCGAGACGGCCGATCGCCTCGCGACCGGTGACGTCAGCGGTCTCGACCCCGAGGTCGCGGTGAGCGGCTTCGGGTCGGGATGGGCCGCCGTCGTCGGGGTCAACGGTGTGGTGATCGCCGCCGTCGCCGCGGTGTTCGTGATGCTGCTGCGCGGGCGTCGTCGGCCCGCGCGAGCGGACCGATCAGTCGACTGAGGACGACGCCGGGCGTGCGTGCCGCATCCCTGTCGGGTCAGGGCGCCCGGCGCACCCGCTGCCGGTGACTGCCGACGTTGTTGCCCTCGATCTGGCTCTGCTGGGTACCCCGGATCTCGTTGACCTTCTGGTCGCCACCGGTGATCGGAGCCGCCTGGATGCGCGTCTCGGTCTCGAACGAGTGTGACTTGTCGGTGTTGCGGTAGTAGCGGAACAGCAGCCCGTAGACGGCGATCGCCGCGATCGGGCCGGCGAGCAGGATGCCGGCAGGGCTGCCGTCGCCGGAGCCGCCGGACGCGAGGATCGGCAGACCTGTGGCCAGGACCTCGGCGCCGATGCCCATCAGCTCACCACCAGGATGACGATCGCGGCGGCCTCGACGGCGACACCGACGGCGGCCGACACGGCCAGCAGCCTGCCCTGCGCCACCGGGATGCTCCCCATCGTCTCCCCGGTCCGACCGTTCACCGCGATGTAGTGGACCATGTTCTTCTCCTCCTGGAAGTAGGAGTACAGCCACACCGGCAGGTACATGGAGACCCATCGGGTCCCGTGCACGTCGACCTTCTCGGCCTCCCACCGCACGCCTCGGTCGTAGCGCGAGACCGACGGCGCCGCCTGGGATCGCGCGATCGAGAGCAGCTGGTGCTCCAAGGCGGGGCGGAGGTGCTCCACGTCCTGGTCACGCTTCTCGGAGGAGAACCCGTTGAGGTAGTTCGCGTTCCACCGGACAGCGTTCTTGGTGTCGAACGGCAGGATCGTGTTGATGATGTTGTTCGTGTTGACGGAGGCGTCCATCATCGCGCGCTCGGCCGAGGACTCGATCGTGAGGTCGTCGACCGTGAAGTCCACGTGGCGATGGATCTGGTAGACGTCGGCGTCGTAGTAGGTCTTGCGGTTCTCGTCGCTGCCGCGCGTGTAGCGGCGGGTCTCGATCTCGCCGTGGCCGAACACGTCACCGCTGACGTTGCCGTCGACGATCATGTACGGCATGTACACGCCGACGACGTTCTCGGGCGTGAACTCCTTGAGGAACTGACGGTTGGCGAAGGTCCTGCGCTTGCTCGCGAACTCGGTGATCCGGGCGACGGCGTCCTGATGGGACAGCGAGAAGGGCAGCACGGCGTCGGGGACCGCACCGTTGGCGATCTGGTTGTTGATCGTCAGCACGTGTCGGCACCAGTGGCAGCGTGACGACATGGCTGCCGCGGTGTTGACCACGACCTCAGCGCCGCATCCTTGGCACTTCAAGGTCACGACGGCGTTCGCGTCGGCCGCGATGTCCGCCGCGCCCGAGCCGAGCGTGGTGCCCTGCAGCTGGGTGAGGTCGCCGTCGTCGAACAGCTGACCCTCGGCCCGCTGCTCGCTCCACTCGTGCCGGCAGAACAGGCAGATGAGCATGCCGGTGGAGGCGCGCAGCTGGATGTCGGTGGAGCCGCAGCGCGGGCAGCGGTTGACGCCGTCGCCCAGATCCGCGTTCTGGGTGTTGACGACCTCGGGCTGGTCCTGGGGCTGCGACGGCGGGATTGACGTCATCGGTGGGAGGCCGCTCTACAGGCCGAGCGCCTTGGCCTTCGCGGCGTTGTAGTCGTCCTCGGTGATCAGGCCGGCGTCCAGCATCTCCTTGAACTTGGCGAGCTTGGCCATGGAGTCCTCGGCGTCCTGCACGGGCGCCTGCGGTGCCTGACCGTAGGGCTGCTGCTGAGCGGGCACCTGCTGCCCGTAGCCGGCGCCGCCACCACCGACGCCGGGAACCGGCTGCTGCAGACCTCCGATGCCGGTCGTGCCAGCTGCCAGCCCCATCCCGACCAGGCCTGCGCCGCCGCCGTTCTCGCCGGCGGACTCGAAGCCTGCAGCCACCGAGGCCTGCAGGTTGGAGTTGCCGCGGGCGCCGGAGAGGGCATCCGCACGCTGGACGTTGCGCAGCAGCTCGCGGGTCGTCTCGTCGTACTCGATCGAGATGATCGCGGTGCTCACGATGGTCAGGCCGCGCCCGGTGCTCCAGCCATAGTTCTGCTCGACGGCGGCCGAGAGGCTCTGCGCGAACCCGATCGAGTCCTGCTGGATCTTGGTGATCCGGTTGCCCTTGCTCGGGTCGTTCGTGTACATCGAGAACGCGGGTGCGAGCGAGCCGACGACCTCGTTGAAGAGCTGGGAGGCGGCGTCGTTGTCGATGTCGGTGAAGTCGAAGACCTGACCCGGCTCGAGGTACTTGGCCGGCAGGTAGTTCTTGACGAACAGGATCGGGTCGCTGATCTTCAGCGTGTAGGTGCCGCGGGTGATCGCACCAACCTGGGCGTTCATGTAGGCGTCGTCCCAGTAGATCTCCGACTGTGTGCCGAAGCGGTTGTTGGGCAGCTCCTTGAGCGTCACGAAGTAGGCGCGCTGCTGGGTGCTGGGCCGGCCGCCGAACTTGAAGCGCTCGAAGGACGTGGTGATCAGCGGGCTGACGATCCCGTTGCCGGCGAAGATCGACTGCGAGTCCTGCGCCTCGGAGTTCCACTCGTACCCGCCCGGCTCAGCCGCGAAGCCCGTGATCGCGCCGTCCTGCATGAGGATCAGGCCGTAGCCCTCGGGAACGAGGATCTTGCTGCCGTTGGTGATCACGCCGTCGGACCCGCGCGTGTTCGAGCCGCGGCCGGCGTTGGTGCCCTGCGGCACAGCGGTGAAGACCGCCGCCGTCGGGCTCAGACCCTGCGGGACGGTGTAAAAGTCCTTCCACTGGTCTGCGAGCGTGCCGCCGATGGCTCCGGTGATCGCCTGGATGAGTCCCACGTCTTGCCCCTTGCTTCTAGCCGATGTGTGCTGGGCTCAGCCCAGGGTCGCGGGCCAACGCTGGTCCGCCTCGATCGCCCTGAGTATAGGGATGGGCGGGCGTTTCGGCACGGGTCGCATTGGACAGGTGTGCCCTGAGATCGGGTTCGCCGGAGATGGACCTCGGCGGAGCGGTCGGAGGCCTTCCTGGCGCCCCTCAGGATCTCGCTAGGCTCTCGCCGATGGGGCGACGGCGCAGCGTGGACATGGTGCTGTGCGTGCTCCTCGTGTGCGGGGCTACCTCGTGCACCGACCCGTTGCCGACGCCATCGGCGGAAGCACCGATGGCTCCGTGTGACGTCAGGGTTGCCGACGGCGAGGTCGACTTCCTGCCGGCGGACTTCTCGGGAGAGATCCAGCATCACGGAGACGGGCAAAGCGGCTTGCTCTTCGAGTCGCTCGAATCGGCAGCCTGTGATGGCTTCGAGCGGGTGATCGTGCAGTACAGCTCGCCGGATACGCGTACCGGACAGCTCGGCCTATGGGCGGAGTGGACCGGCGAGGTGAGGATCGAGGGCACCGACGAGGTCGCGCCCATCGATGGGCCTGAGGTGCTGCACATCAGCGTCGTCGGCGTCACCTGGCAGCCGGGTACCGGCGCCGCCCACAGTGTCGGGGGCCCGAGCGGCAACCCCATAGCGGAGGTGCGGTACTACGAGCAATCGGGGGGATCGGCCTCGCTGTACCTGGGACTGGCCGAGCGTGCGGAGTACCGCGTCTTCACCCTGGACGACCCCTCCCGGATCCTGCTGGACATCCGGGCAACCGACTGAGGCTGACATCGAGCCTGTTCGCGGAGCCGTGATCGCTGGACGGATGACGGCTGCTGACCAAGGTAAGGCTATCCTTAGCCGCGTGAGGAGAAAGAAGAACACTCCGACCGATCGCCAGTTCACGATGGCGCACGTACGCCGCGTCGAACGCATCAGCCCGAGCTTCGTGCGGCTGACGCTCGGTGGGATGGACGAGCTGGCACCACGCGGGCATGACCACTGGTGCCGGCTCTTCTTCGCGCGCGACGGACAGGACACGTTGCAGCTGCCGACGCGCACCGGCGAGGTCGGTTGGTACCTCCAGTACCTCGCCACCCCCAGGGCGCGACGCCCGTGGGTCCGGGCGTACACGTGCCGCGACGTCCGTCCCGACACGGGGGAGGTGGACATCGACTTCGTGATCCATGAGGACGAGGCAGGCAGGCTCGGACCGGCGGCTCAGTTCGCGCTCGCGGCCAGCCCCGGTGATCGCCTCGGATTCCTCGATCAAGGCATCGGCTTCACCCCGGACCACCCGCACGACTGGACCTTGCTCGTTGGTGACGAGACAGCGCTGCCCGCGGTGGCCGGCATCATTGCCTCACTTCCTCAGGATGCCCGGGGGATGGCGATCATCGAGGTGCCCACTTCCGGTGATCGACAGGAGATCCGGGCGCCGCTCGGGCTAGAGGTGCGCTGGATCCATCGCAACGAGTCGTCCGCAGGTGGTGGCCCTCCGGGACAGCTCGCGCTCGAGGCCGTCAAGGCGACCGTTCCGCTCAGGGGTGTGGTCCACGCGCACCTCATCGGCGAGTCCGCTCTCGCCACAGGTGCCCGCCGCCACCTCGTGCAGGAGTGGGGAGTGCCCAAGCGCAACGTGGACTTCGTCGGCTACTGGCGGCACGGGCGACCTGCGACGACCTGACCGCGCCCTGCCCTCCAAGCTGCACGCGAGAGGGCTTCGATGGTCGCCAGGATCGATCTAGCCGAAACGCGGGTTCTCGAGATCTCGAGGACTGCTGGCGGAGGATGGGGGATAGTCGCCTCAATGGCGCTGACCTGCGACATCGCAGCCGCGGATCGCGGCGTGACAGGGGTGTGACAGTTGCATGAGGGTCGCCGATCGAGGCGTCGTTGCATATCTGCAACACCGACTTAACGTGATCGCATGGACATCGGCGAGCGCGCCTCGACGCTGCGACGCGCGAACGGGTTGAGCGCTCGCCAGGTCGCGGCGTTGGTCGATGTCGCGCCGACGACGGTCACGCGGATGGAGTCGGGTGCAGTCAGTCCGTCGTTCGATCTGGCCCAGGAGATTCTGACGGTACTGGGGAGCCGATCGGCTTCACCGGTGTGTCAGATGCCGAGGCGATCGCCGCAGCGCGGTCGGCCCTCGATCCGTCGCTTACTGTCCCGGTGACGCCGGGAGTCGAAGCCTGGCGTCTGCGGTGGTCGTGCATCTGTCTGGTCGATGACGTCGGGCTAGTCGCACCTGGCAAGGAGGCCGATCTGCTCCTCCGTGCCGGACGCGCCGCCCGACTCGCCCGCCGTCCAGGCTCCGTTGGCTTCGAGGCAGGGCCGAGCGCGTACGAACTTGCGGACGCGTTCGGTGCGGCCGGGCTCGACTACGCGCTGACGGGCGATGCCGGGGCGAACCTCTATCGATCGAGCGCGGGGGAGGCATGGCCCGTGCTCTATGTCGACGACATCGAGCGGGCTGCCGAGGCAGGCGGGCTCGTGCGGAAGGAGGTGGGGACGTTCGGGATGAGGGTCACGCTGATCCCGTTCGACGGCGTGAGCGAGCTCGGCCGCGCGAGGATCAACAGTGTCGTCGCAGCTGCCCGCGACCAGGTCATCCTCGACGCCTACGGCGGTATCGACCGGATGGCGGAGCCAGGCCGACATCCTGCTGGGGCGCCGAATCGCATGACCGAATGTCGGCGCCCGACTCGTTGATCCCAGAACTGTGGACACCACTGACGATCGATGGGCGCTGGCTCAAGCGAGGTCGTCGAGGTGCTGGGTGCGCGCCTTCATCGCATGGATGATCAACTCATAGCCGTCGTCGTAGATTAAGAGCACGAGTTCGAGGAGGCGGCCCGCCGGATCGACGCCGATCGCGAGCCAGCGTCTGGGGTCATCTCCGTCATCGAGTGGACGCGACTGCAGGACGTGCGAAGCGGCGTGGCGAACGGCAGCATCGTCGATCCGGTCGCGGCGGTAGTGCTTGCGGGCAGAGCGGTGCAGGTCAGGCAACGTGCGTCCAGGCGCGCACAGCAGCCCGGATTGCGTCCGACCGTGTGGAGATGCCCTCTGCCTCGGCGCGGGCGGTCAGAGCCGCGACGGTTGCTGCGTCGAGTCGCACCGGGACGACCACTCCCGGACCCTCGCCCACGGGCGGGCGACCCCGACGAGGCTTCGGGAGGTCAGCAAGCGTGTAGCCAGCCTCAGCCTCGTCGGCCCACGCCTGGATCTGCTCATCTGTCACGGGCTTGCCGTGCATGAGGTGCTCGCTCATCCCATTAGCGTATACGAAAACCTGAGTGACGTATAGGACAGCATGGATCGCCGCAGTCTGCCGATCTTCGCGCCCAGGTGCTGATCGGGCGGGTCGAGTGGCTTGGCCCGGCCACCTCCAGCGAGACCGTCGCCGTCAGCGCGGCGCACGTACTCCAGCCGGATGCGCCAGTCGGACTCGGCGTCGTGTGTGTAGTAAAGAGCTCGGACAGGGCTTGGCGAGCGTGCAGCGCTGGACCGGCCTGCTGGTCCCAATCTCGACGCCGTACATCGAGCCCAGAGCTCCACGAGCTGGCAACCACGGTCGTTGCCGCCTCGGCAGACCGCTTCTCGGGCAATACCGTGTGGACGTCGCTCGTGCGCTTTCCGGTGTACGAGGCGCTCAGGAGCGCTTCATATCGGCGCCGGTCGCCCCGGCGTCCGACTCTGACTCGGGTGCGGTGGCGGCCCAGCTGGCCAGCAGTCGCAGTCGTTCCTGGCTGGGCGAGCCGGGCTCGGCGGTGTAGACGATCATGACCTGACCCGGCTCGGCGGTGATCGCGAGCTCCTCGTAGACCAGCGTCAACTCACCGACGACGGGGTGCGCGAAGCGCTTGGTGCCGGACCCGTGGGTGCGGACGTCGTGCGCGGCCCAGAGCCTGCGGAAAACCTCGCTCTGGGTGGACAGCTCGCCGACCAGGTCCTGCAGCACGCGATCGTGCGGGTCTCGGCCGGCCTCGGCGCGCATGATGCCTACACACATCCCGGCGAACAGGTCCCAGTCGGGGTAGAAGTCACGCGAGGCAGGGTCCAGAAACTGGAACCTGGCCAGGTTCGGAGTCCGGCCACCGGTCCCGATCACGGGTGAGTAGAACGCCCGGCCGAGCTCGTTGGTCGCCAGCAGGTTCTGGCGGGAGTCACGCACGAAGGCCACGCCTCCGGTGATCGACTCCAGTGCCCACGCCAGGCTGGGACGGGCGGTCGCGGCCGGGATCGATCGGCGGCGCTGACGCCCGGAGGCGGGGATGCCGTCTGCAGCGCGAGCGAGGTCGAGCAGGTGCGCCCGCTCGGTGTCGTCGAGCTGGAGGGCGCGGGAAACGGCATCCAGCACCGAGGAGGAGGCGCCAGCGATCGCGCCGCGCTCGAGCTTGGCGTAGTACTCGACGCTGACACCGGCCAGGGCGGCGACCTCGCTGCGGCGCAGCCCGGCCACACGCCGGGTACCGGAGGTGGGCAGGCCAGCGGCGGCCGGGCTGACCTTCGCCCGCCGCGACATGAGGAACTCGCGCACCTCGGCCCTGTTGTCCATGCCGCCAGGCTATGGCCGCCCCGCCAGGTGTGGGATGCCCTATCAGTACACCCCTCCACAGGGACTTCCTGCCGGTCGCACCACCGTGTCTGATGGGATGTTCCGACCCGCCCGAACCACGGAGAACCCATGCCTGTCACCTCGCCCGCGGCCCGCGTCACACCGGCGACGGCTGCACGGCTGAGCCTCAGCGTGCTGGCCGCCGTGGTGCTCGTGAACGCGATCGCGCCGCTGGCCACCGATATGTATGTCCCGGCGTTCCCCGCGGTCGGGGCCGATCTCGGTGTCAGCGCTTCCCAGGTTCAGCTGACCCTGACCACGTTCTTCGTCGGGATGGCGCTCGGTCAGCTCGTCGGCGGTCCGTTCTCGGACGGGCGGGGTCGACGGCGACCGCTGCTGCTCGCGCTGGTCGTGCTCGCCGTCGCCTCGATCGTGTGCGGGGTGAGCTCCTCGCTCGAGCCGCTGCTGGTCGCCCGGTTCGTGCAAGGGCTGAGCGGCGGCTGGGCGATGGTGGTGGCCCGTGCCATCGTCATCGACCTCGCCTCTGGCCCAGCCCTGGTGCGTGCCCTCAACGCCGTTGCCGGCGTCGGCGGAATCGCGCTCGTCGGCGGACCGCTCCTGGGCGGCGTGCTGCTGGAGCTGACCGACTGGCGTGTCTCCTTCTGGGTCGTGGCCGGTCTGGCGGTCGCGATGGTGATCGCGGTCCTGGTCGCCGTGCCGGAATCGCTCCCGCCCAGCCGACGGCGCACCGGTGGCCTGGGCACGCTCGCGGCCGCGGCGCGGGAGGTCCTGGGCCAACGCCGCTTCGTCGGCTACCTGCTGGTGATGGCGCTGTCCATGGGCGTGACCTTCTCCTATGTCGCGAGCTCGACCTTCATCCTGCAGACGATGAACGGCCTCTCACCTATCCAGTACTCCATGGTCTTCGCGGCGAACGCCGCCGGGCTGACGCTGACGACAATGGTCGCAGCCCGCCTCGCCGGCCGGACCTCGACCGACCGGGTCATCGCCGTCGGGCTTACCGGCACCGCGGTCGCCGGGGTCATCCTGCTGGTCGGCGCGATCTGGTTCGCCATGCCCCTCGCGGTGGCTGTGGTGGGATTCTTCGTGCTGATGAGCGCTCAGGGTCTCATCGGGCCCAACGCCGGGGCACTGGCCTCCGACCAGGTGCCGCAGCACCCCGGCACGGGTTCCGCGGTGCTCGGTGTCCTGCAGTGGTCCATGGCCGGACTGATCGCCCCGCTCACCGGCCTGGGCGGTGACACCACAGCCGTTCCGATGGCAGTCATCGTGCTGGCCCTGGTGCTCGCCTCCACGCTCGCGCTCGGGTTGCTCGCCCGCCCTCGGCCTGTCGTCGACGCAGCATGACCCGGCCCCGCCCGACATGCCGCGCGCAACTGGCCGGTCTGCTGGTGCTGCAACTGGGCGGCTGCTCCGCAGCGACGACAGGTCCCCACGGTCCGACCGTCACGGGCACGGAGTCCCCCGAGACCACCACCGCGACGACGCCCCCGACCACCACTCACCCAGACAGCTCGGCCAGCTCGATCACCCTCGACGATGCGGAGCACGACATGAGCACTCTTCATCTGAGCATCGACGAGCGTGTGATCGTCGTCGAGCTCAACGACAGCTCGACGGCCCACGATCTCGCCTCCCACCTTCCGCTGCAACTCACCTTCGCCGACTTCAACGGGGTGGAGAAGATCGCCACCCTGCCAGCTCCGCTGACGATGGACGGCGTCCCGGACGGTGCTGCCCCCGAGCCGAACGACCTCGGCTACTACGCCCCCTCGCAGAGCCTCGTCCTGTACTACGGCGATGTCGGCTACTGGAACGGCATCGTGCGTCTCGGCCATCTCGACGAGGCCGACATGGCCTTCCTCCAGCACCAGCCCGACGGGTTCGAAGCCACTATCACGGCACCCTGATCCCCCACCTGCCACCCCACCGCGAAGCCGTCACCAAGAAGAGGAGTACATCCATGCGCGGAGTAGTCATGCACGCCCCCGGCGACGTCCGGGTCGAGGACCGAGACGACCCAGTCATCCTCGAGCCCACCGACGCCATCATCCGCCTCACCGCCGCCTGCATCTGCGGCTCGGACCTGTGGCCCTACCGTGGCATCGAGAAGCTCGCCGGCCCCACGCCGATGGGTCACGAGTACCTAGGCGTCGTGGAGGAAATCGGCGGCCAGGTGAGCACGCTCGCCGTCGGCGATCACGTCGTCGGCTCGTTCGTCGCTTCTGACAACACCTGCGAGATATGCCTGTCCGGCTACCAGTCCCGGTGCGTGCACCAGGTGATGATGGGCGCCATCGGAACCCAGGCTGAGCGTGCTCGCATCCCGTTGGCCGACGGCACGCTGGTCCGCCTCCCCGGGATCCCTGACGACGACCTCGTCCCCTCCCTGCTGGCCGCGTCCGACGTGCTGGGGACCGGTTGGTTCGCCGCTGTCGCAGCCGAGGCCGGCCCGGGCACGACCATCGCCGTGGTCGGCGACGGCGCCGTCGGACTCATGGGAGTGCTGGCCGCCCGCAGGCTTGGCGCCGAACGAGTGATCGCGATGTCCCGTCACGCCGACCGACAGGACCTGGCGCGCGAGCTCGGCGCCACCGACATCGTCGCCGAGCGCGGCCAGGCAGGCATCGACCGCATCAAGGAGCTCACCGGAGGACTCGGCGCTCACGGCGTCATCGAGGCCGTCGGCACCCAGGAGTCGATGGAGCAGGCCATCGGCGCCGCCCGGCCGGGAGGGTACGTCGGCTTCGTCGGCGTCACCCACGACGTCACGCTCAACGGTCTCGATCTGTTCTTCTCCTCGGTGCACCTCCACGGCGGTCCGGCACCCGTTCGGCGCTTTCTGCCCGACCTCGTGCAGCTCATCTGGGACCGGACCATCGACCCTGGACAGGTCTTCGACCTGATGCTCCCGCTGGAAGAGGCAGCAGCCGGGTACGAAGCGATGGACCAGCGTCGGGCCACCAAGGTCCTGCTGACGCTCTGAGCTCAGCGATCTCGGCCCAGTCCGAGGGGTTCCGAGGTCGGCGCGCTGAGGCGGACCTGGCAGTCGCGGGCGCAGCCGTCGAGGTAGTCCAGGCCGGTCACGACCCGACCGATCTGGATCAGGCCCCCCGTCGGCACGGCCGAGCCGTGGGCGAGGAAGATGACGACACGCTGCTGCCTCGGCCAGTAGGCGACGTCGCCGGCGCGGTAGCTGGTCATCGGAGAACCGTCCTGAACCTCGAGGGGCTGTGAGAGGTCGGCAACGTGGGCGGTACCCAGACTGCTGCTGAAGCTGAGCGTGTCGTCCGGCGAGAGCACCTCGGCCAGCTGCACCGCCGGTGCCGCATCGTCCAGCCGCACCTCGGCCCTATCCGTCGTGCTTCCTGTGGTGGAACACGCAGCGATCGCGAGAACCAGCGAAGCGGCGAGTGCGAACCGAGCTCGATGTGCCATGAGCTCACCGAACAAGAGACTCGACGACCACGGGAGTCCCGGCTGTGACGTGTCCTGACAGGGCATCCCACCGCGCGTACGGGCGCCCTACGCTCGGGACATGGATCATCGTGCCGAGGTCCGGGAGTTCCTGATGACGCGACGGGCCCGGGTAGAGCCGGAGCAGGTCGGGTTGCCCCGCGGCAGCGACCGACGAGTGCCAGGCCTGCGCCGCGGCGAGGCTGCGGGTTTGGCCGGCGTCAGCGTCGAGTACTACGCCCGGCTCGAGCGCGGCGCCATCAGCGGTGCCTCCCGGGCGGTGCTGGACGGCATCGCCCGGGCGCTGCTGATGGACGATGCCGAGCGGGAGCACCTCTACCGACTCGCGAGTCGGGCCGACGCCCCCGGCCGCCGCGCGCCCAGGCGCGAGCGTGGTGTCCTTGGCTGGCGACCTTCCGCAAGCTTGCAGTGGTTCCTGGACTCAGCTGGAACGGCGGCCGCGCTCGTCGGTAACGGTAGGACGGACTTACTCGCCTGGAACTTGTTGGGTCGCGCCCTCATGCAGGAGATGATCGACTCGAGCACGACACCGACGCCCAACTTCGCGCGGTTCATCTTCCTCGAACCGGTCGCCCGGCGGTTCTACCCCGACTGGGACACCGCTGCCGCGGTGAATGTCGCCCAGCTGCGGACCGAAGCGGGTCGGAACCCCCGCGACAAAGTCCTGCACGAGCTCGTCGGGGAGTTGTGCACCCGCAGCGACCACTTCCGCCGGCTGTGGGGACGACACGACGTCTGGCACCACGAGAGCGGCACCAAGCGCTACCACCACCCCGTCGTCGGCGAGCTCACCCTGCACTACGACGGACTCGACATCGTCGGACACCCCGGCGTTCAACTCACCGTCCTGACTGCCGAACCCGGGTCCCTCGACTACGAAACCCTTCAGCTGCTCGGCGCCTGGTCCAATCCCGAAGCTGAGCCGCACGATCACCCGAACACCACACCACCCGGCACGGCAGCCGCAGCCTCGGGACGACGCAACGAAACCTGAGGATCAGACAAGCGCTGATCAGGCCAGCAGTCTTCATCTGCTGCGAGGCGGCTATCGGCCCGCTCAGGCTCCGGCCCACAAGGGTGGTCGTTCGGCCACTCGGCGCGTGAGCTCGTCTAGTCGGTCGCCGATGCTCCGTGCGCGGCTGCGAAGCCATGGAGCGAGCACGGTCCTGTCATCGGTGACAGCCGTCGTTGGCTGCGCGTTGAGACCCACGTCGGGCGGGAGGTGTGATCCACGCGGAGCCATGCTCGACACTGCTGCCGATCGACCGAAGTCGCGTCGGGTCCGATACCACGGGCAGCAGAGCCGCCGTGTCGTCGCCTGGTCCCGCGTCAGCCCTGCGCCTAGCGGGCTGCTCCGAGGCTGACCCACCGAGAATTACCGGGGCGTGCTCGCTTGGTCGAGGACCGGGTCGACGCCGAGCTGCTCCAGGAGCACCAGAACCCGGCTGCGGATCTCGTCACGGATCGGGCGGACCGACTCGATGCCCTGTCCGGCCGGGTCGGCCAGCTCCCAGTCCTCGTAGCGCTTGCCCGGGAAGATCGGGCAGGCGTCACCGCAGCCCATCGTGATGACGACGTCGGAGGCCTTCACGGCCTCGACGTCGAGGATCTTGGGATGTTCGGCCGTGATGTCGATGCCGACCTCGGCCATGGCCTGCACAGCGATGGGGTTGACCCGGTCGGCCGGGGTGGAGCCTGCGGAGCGGACCTCCACCGCATTCCCTCCCAGGGCACGGAGGAAGCCCGCAGCCATCTGGGAGCGGCCGGCGTTGTGGACGCAGACGAAGAGGGCAGAGGGGCGGGCGGTGCTGGTGTCAGTCACGGGGAACCTCTCGGGCAGACGGGGAGTGGATCTAGCGGATGGGCAGGTGCAGGTCAGGCAGGAGCTCGGTCAGCAGCGCGCGGACCCGCGTATCGATGTCGTCACGGATCGCCGCCACGCCGGCGGGGGATGCGAGGGCGGGGTCGCCGACGACCCAGTCCTCATAGCGCTTGCCGGGTAGCACGGGACAGACGTCGCCGCAGCCCATGGTGATCACGACGTCGGCGGCGCGTACCGCGTCATCGGTGAGCGGCTTGGGGAAGGCTGCGTCGGCGTCGGCCCCGAGCGCCTCGAGCTCGGGCCGGACTGCTGCGTGCACTTGCGCGGCCGGGGTGGATCCGGCTGAGCGGACGATGACTCGGTCGCCGGCGTAGCTCTGCGTCAGGGCTGCGGCCAGCTGGGAGCGGCCGGCGTTGGCGACGCACAGGAACAGGATCTGGGGGGTATCGGTTCCGGATCGCCGTGAGAGGTCGGTCAGGCGCTGCTTGGCGAACCGTTCTGTCAGGTTGATCAGGTGGCCGGAGACCTGGGCCGAGCGCGCCAGTGCGGTGTAGGACTCTCGGACCGTGCGGAGCACGACGTCCTGCCCGAGCTCGGGATGGGTGCCGAGAAGCTGGGTGGCCATCCGGTCGAGCACCGCGTCTGCGTCACCCACGCCCGCGCCGAGTGGGCCGGGTGCGTGGTGGGCATCCAGTGCGGCGGGCGCGAAGGACTCCAGCAGCGTGGCGACCGCGCGGCGGTAGCCGGGAGCGATGCGGTACCAGACCCAGGTCCCGCGGCGCTCGGAGCTCAGGATGCCGGTCTCGCGTAGCAGCCGCAGGTGGTGCGAGACGGTGGGCTGGGACACCTCGGTCAGGGCGGCGAGGTCGCACACGCATGCCTCGCCCTCCGGTGCCGTGGCGATGAAGGAGAGCATGCGCAGTCGCAGCGGCTCCGAGAGTGCCTTGAGTGCAGTTGCCACGACCTCGGCGACCTCGACGCCGATGGCGTGGGAATCGACAGAGGGCTCGCATTGGGCGTCAGTGCCGTTGGCCAGGACGGTGTCAGTCATGACTGTGACTCCTTCGTGGGGGTGGTGCTTGTGATCGGCGCCGGCCTGCGAGGGTCGGTGTGGAACCAGCGGCGGGCTGCCCAGAGTGAGACGTAGACGAGTCCGACGAGCACGGGGACCTCGATGAGCGGTCCCACGACGCCGGCCAGTGCTTGGCCGGAGGTCGCGCCGAAGGTGCCGATCGCGACGGCGATCGCCAGCTCGAAGTTGTTGCCCGCAGCCGTGAAGGCCAACGTGGTGGAACGGGCGTAGCCGAGCTGCAGCACCTTGCCGGCGGCTAGACCGACACCCCACATGAGGGCGAAGTACACGAGCAGCGGCAGCGCGATCCGGACCACGTCGAGCGGGTTGGAGGTGACGGCTTCGCCCTGGAGCGCGAACAGCAGCACGATGGTGAAGAGCAGGCCGTACAGCGCCCAGGGGCCGATGCGCGGGAGGAAGGTGCCCTCGTACCAGTCGCGTCCCTTCCTACGTTCCCCGACCCAGCGGGAGGCGAAGCCGGCGACCAGCGGCACTCCAAGGAAGACGAGTACGTTCAGGGCGATCTGCCAGACGGAGACGTCCAGGCCTTGGGTGTCGAGCCCGAGCCAGCCCGGCAGCACGGTGAGGTAGAACCAGCCCAGCAGGGAGAAGGCGACGACCTGGAACACCGAGTTGATCGCGACCAGGACCGCTGCGGCTTCACGGTCACCGCACGCCAGGTCGTTCCAGATCACGACCATCGCGATGCAGCGGGCCAGCCCGACGATGATCAGCCCAGTTCGGTATTCGGGCAGGTCCGGCAGGAAGGTCCAGGCCAGAGCGAACATCAGCGCGGGGCCGACCAACCAATTGAGCACCAGCGAAGAGATCAGCAGCCGCCGGTCACCGGTGACGGCGGCGACCCGGTCGTAGCGAACCTTCGCCAGCACCGGGTACATCATCACCAGCAGCCCCAGCCCGATCGGGATGGAGATACCCCCGACCTCCAGGGCCGCCAGCACGTCGGCGAGACCGGGAACGAACCGGCCCAGGACCAGGCCGGCGACCATCGCCAACCCGATCCAGACCGGCAGCCATCGGTCCAGCGTGGAAAGATGCGGGATTTCCTGCGTGTGCTCGGCAGGTGCCAGCGCGGTCTCGCTCACGCGAGGACTTCCTCGATCGCTGCCACCAGGACGTTCTTGGGGTGCGCACCCACCACGGTCTTCACGAGCTGGCCGCCGGAGTAGAAGTTCAGGGTCGGGATCGAGACCACACCTGACTCCGCCACGGTCGTGGGGTTGGCGTCCGCGTCGAGCTTGGCGATGACCAGCCGCCCGGCGTACTCGCCGGCGAGGGATTCCAGAATGGGAGCGATCTGCCGACATGGCCCGCACCACGTTGCCCAGATGTCGACGAGTACTGGCAGGTCCGAGCTCAGGACCGCCGCGGCGAAGGTCTCATCGGTGACGGCGACGGTGTTCGCGCGCCGCGACTCGCTGCCATGGTCTGCGGGGCCCACCGTCTTCTGTATCGACATATGTCTATGTTGACACACATCAATATAGGGCGGCAAGGCGCCAGATGTGAGCGCGTGAAGGGGCTGGCGCTACCGACCCAGCGCCGGAGCGCTGGTGCTCGCCATGCTGACGGCCAGTTGGGTCAGGGCGCTGGGCTTGAGCGAGTAGTAGGCCCAGCGCCCGCGCTGCTCCCTATCGAGCAGGCCGGCGTCGACCAGGATCTTGAGGTGGTGGCTGACCGTGGGCTGCGAAAGGGCGACCGGTCCCGTGAGGTCGCACACGCACGCCTCACCCTCCGGTTGCGCGGCGATGATGGCCATGAGCTGCACGCGCGCCGGGTCAGACAGGGCCTTGAAGGAGTGCGCGATCTCACGAGCGACCTCTGGGTCCAGCGCAACCGCGGGGGCGCAGCAACTCGCTCCCGTCGCGGGGGGAGCGGTCTCGGTGATCGTCATACCGCCATCATCCCACGAATTGACATTCGTCGATGCGTCGCTCATGATCGCTCTCATTGATGTTTGTCGATGCGAGGAGTGGTGATGGTTGAGCGTGGGCGTGCAGAGCTTCCGGTCGTCGTGATCGGAGCCGGGCCGGTGGGCCTGGCTGCGGCGGCGCATCTGCTGGAACGCGGGCTCGAGCCGCTGGTTCTGGAGGCCGGCAGCCAGCCTGGGGCAGCCGTCGCGTCGTGGGGGCACGTGCGGCTGTTCTCACCCTGGCGCTACGACGTCGACGCGGCGGCCGCGCGGCTCTTGGAGCCGACCGGCTGGTCCCACCCCGATCCGGACGTGCTGCCGACCGGCGCGGAGCTCATTGCGCAGTACCTGGCACCGCTCGCCCAGACCGAGGCAATCGCGTCGCGGCTGCTGACCGGCACCCGGGTGCTGGCAGTCGCTCGGGACGGTGCAGACAAGACGCGAAGCCTGGGACGCGCGCGGCAGGGGTACCGCGTGAGGACCATGGACGCCAACGGCGCCGTGGGTGACGTACTGGCACGAGCCGTGATAGACGCCTCGGGCACCTACGGGTCCTCCAACCCCTTGGGCATCAGCGGCCTCCCTGCTGCCGGTGAGGAGCGGGCCCAGCGCTTCATCACTGGACCGCTGCCCGACGTGCTCGGAGCTGACCGCGCTCGGTTCGCCGGCCGGCACACACTGGTGGTGGGGATGGGGCACTCTGCGGCGAACACCTTGCTGAGTCTGGTCGAGCTTGCCAGGGATGAGCCGACGACCACGATCACCTGGGCGATCCGCGGCGGATCCACGCGTCGCCTGTTCGGCGGCGGGAGCGACGACGAGCTTCCCGCCCGTGGACTGCTCGGCACCCGCCTGAAGGAGGCCGTCGAAGCCGGACAGGTGCGGCTGCTCACCAGAGTCTCGATCGAGAAGCTGCTGCCCAGCGAGGAATCGGTCCAGATTCTCGGCACGAACCGTGAAGGCGGCCTCGACCTGACCGTGCACGCCATCGTCAACGCGACCGGCTTCCGGCCCGATTTGGACATGCTGCGAGAGGTGCGCCTGGACCTGGACCCCGTGGTCGAGGCTCCGACCGCACTTGCGCCGCTGATCGACCCCAACCAGCACTCGTGCGGCACCGTTCCCGCACACGGGGAGCGCGTTCTCGCTCACCCTGACGACGGTTTCTACCTGGCCGGGATGAAGTCCTACGGGCGAGCTCCGACGTTCCTGCTGGCCACCGGCTACGAACAAGTACGCTCCATCGCCGCAGCGCTGGCCGGCGACCGGGCTAGCGCCGACGCCGTCGAGCTCGATCTGCCCGAGACCGGAGTCTGCTCCACCGACCTCGGCGGAGATGGGGACGAGGTGAGCGCCGAGGGTTCGTGCTGCGGAAGCACTCCGGCCGAGCCCCAGCTCGTCACCCTTGGTGCTGGACCAGGACTGGGATTCGCGACCGGCGTGGTCCATGGTCGCTCGGGAGACGACGTCGGGAACTAAGAGCGTACCTACCTGATCAGATCAGCGGCCTCGCGCAGCCTTCCCGGCCGTCCCGGGCGTCGATATCAACCTGTTCGCAAACGAACAGGTCGATATTCGCGATCACCTAACTCAGACCCGGCCCCCAGCCGTCGCCGATGACCCCCAGGTGCTGGTGCATCGGGTCGAGCGGATCCAGGGCGCATTGCAGCAGCTCGTCGAGACTGAGCTCGGTCTGCTCCAATGCTTGCTTGCGCTCGATGTCCCGCAGCCGGTCACGTTCGGCGACGTCGGGCGCGTCATTGACGGCGCCGAGCGCGGCGAGTGCCGCCTCGGCGGCCGCCCGCGCACGACCCATGGGGCTGCCCGCTGGTACTGACCTTCCTAGGGGCGAGTCGGCATCGATGCTGTATCGGTCGCGGTAGGCGACGATCTGGCGCACGTGGTGATCCCAGAGCAGCCGGTCCGGGGAGTCGAGGCCGGGCGCCTCGGGGAGCGCCGCGGCCCACACGGGCGGGTGCTCGGCGACTCGTCGGGTGAGCTCGTCGAGGCGGTCGCGGATTCGGTGCGCTCGGTCGCGCAGCCATGCGGCTACCGCCGCATCCTCCGTCGCGGTCGTCCCCGCTGGAGTCCCGACGGCGTCGCTCGCGCCCCGTAGTCGGCTCTCGTCAGGCGGTGGTGGAGTGATCCAGGCGGGCAACCCTTCACCCTCCCTGACGGGTTCATCGAGCTGCCATGCCAGCAGGGCTGCGGGCGAGCGCGCTCCTGCGAGGCTCTCGACATGGTGCGCGAGCAGCGCTGATACATCGGTGCCGTTTCGCTGGTGGCGGTACAGGAGGCCAGCCAGGTGTGGCCACGAGTCGTCGGCCAGGATGCGACGGGCTTGGTCGGGCGGATAGGCACCCTGGATGAGCTTGCCCATGCTGGCGACCGCGTTGGGATCGAGCGCGGTCGCGTAGGCGTCCTCGTAGGCGGACACGAGCGTCGCGAGGGAGGCCGATGCCTCCCGTTCGGCTACGACCGCGGTGAGGGCGGCGTCGTCGGAGTCACCGCGGCTGAGCACGGCTTCAAGGACATCGCGGGCCGCGGCGTCGGGCTGCGGCTGGTGATGCAGCGAGACGTCGAGCAGCTCCTCGGTGACAACGAACAGATGGTTGCTCTCCCGGCCACGCGTGATGCCGGTGTAGAGGTGCTCGCGGGCCATCGAGTTATCCACGAGCACGCGGGCGACGTCGACCGTCATGCCCTGGCAACGGTGCACGGTCGTGGCGTACCCGAGTTGCACGTGCTCGCGCACGTACGCGGCAGGCAGCACGGTGCGGGTGCGGTGCTCGCGATGCTGCACGGCGAGTGCGCCGTCGTCGCGGATGCCGGTGACGGTCCAGAGGTCGCCGTTCTTGACGTAATCAGTGCTGCCGTGGCGCAGCAGCCGGTCGTTGTGACGGGTCACGACGACATCGCGGATCCCGGCAGCGGTGCCGTCGGCGAGCGCGAGGCCGTCGTCGGCGATCTCGCCGCTGGCGATGCGGTGCTGGCGTGCGCGCTCGTTGAGGTACGTGACGTCGTCGTTGGTCGCGGCGACCATGATCGAGGTGCGCCCCTCGGCGTGGTCCTCGACCCAGGCGGCGTGCAGATCCTCCCGCGCGGCATCGCGGGTGCCGGGGTGGACGCGGCCCTGATCGATGTAGAAGTCCAGACCCGCGCTGCGGCCGTCTCGGACCAGGAGGCCGGCGGCGTCTTCACCGGGCGTGCTGAACCGGTGGACGTCACGGAGCACGGCGGCGCCGACGGTGTTGGCGATGAGTCGCAGCGCACCTCCGGCACCGACTGCACCGAGCTGGCTCGGGTCGCCCAGCAGCCGTACCGACGCTCCTGCGCGCTGGGCGATCCGCAGCACCTTCTGCAGGTCGAGCGTGCCGGCCATGCCTGCCTCGTCGATCAGCAGTACCGTCCGCTCGTCGACGCGCAGATGCTCCGGCACCGGAGTGCTGTGATCGTGGCTGGCGATGAACTTGTGCAGGGTCTCGGCTGTGACATCGAGGTCGTCGCCGAGAACCCGAGCGGCGACGGCGGAGGGCCCCAGGGCGACGACCTTGCCGCCGTCGCCGTGGACTGCGGAGGTGAAGGCTCGCATCGCTGTCGTCTTGCCGGCACCGGCCGGACCGATGCCGGCGACAAGCTGTTGGCCGCTGCACGCGAACCGCCGAGCCAGCTCGATCTGGTGGGTGTCCATGCGTCGTCGGGAGTCGATCTGGACATCAGCAGTAGCAGCCTCGAACGTGCTACCTCGCACGGCGAAGCCACCGCTCATCTGTGCGGCCTGGAGGAGTGCCGCCTCGGCGTCCAGCACCTGTCGGGAGGTGTACCTCGTGGTCCCGTGCTGCACGTAGATCGAGGTGCCGCTAGCGCGGGCCAACGCCGTCGGGACAGGTGTGGGGTCCGACCGCGTGAGCTGGATGGAGGCCTTCAAGCAGGCGGTCGTCACCGCGTGCGCGGCGTCGGTGACGGACCACGATCCCTGCTGGACGGCGGGCAGCGTGCGGACCACCCGCGTCGCTTCGGCGAGGACGTGGAACTGGGTCCACGTGGCGCGCCGTTGGCCAAGCAGCTCTATCACCTGCGTCACCGCTTCCTGTGTGAAGCGGTGCTCGTCCAGCAGGAGGGTGGTTTGCGTCGGTTGACGGTGCAAAGCTGAAGCGAGCCGCTGCTGCAATCGTTCAGAAGATCCGAGCATCTCGACGGCGCGAGCGCGCCAGTCGAGGACTCGTTCGTTCAGCGGTCGGCCAGGTTCTTTGGCGGTGCGGGTCGCCAGGGTCGCTGCCTGAGCGAGGCGGTACTGCTCGGTGCGGGGCGGCTCGTGGCCGTGCTTGGCTCGGTACTCGGCGACCATCGCTTCGTACGACGTGGTGATCGCTGCACGTCGCTGCGAGAACAGGGCGACGAGGTCGGCGCCGACGCCGTCGATCTCTCGTACGGGGACCTTCTTGCCGGGGCGAGGGGTGGCCACGAACTGCACGCCGAGCCGCTGCACGAGCTGCTCCTCGACCATGGCGTTGTACCGCTCCGAGGCGGCCACGGCCAGCTGGAACAGCACGCGAGCATCAAGGCTGCGCCACTTGCCGTCGACGCCCAGCACCTTTGACGACACGGCGACGTGAGTGTGCAGATTCGGGTCACCCGAACGTGAGTCCAGGTGGTCGAACGCGGCCGCCGTCAGACCCATCGTGTTGATCTGCTTCAGCCCGCCATGACCGGTACGAGTGAGGGCTGCTTCCTGCTCGATCCAGGCGAGCGTCTCCTGCCACGCATGCGCGTGGGCCTGACTGATCTGCTCCCGCACATCGTCGTCGGCGAGTGCCCACAGCACCGACACCGACTTGGCCGGCGTGAAGACGAGATCGAAGCCGGACACGCCCTCCCTGTTGGCTGAGGATCGCCCCGCTAGGTAGCGGGCGACCTCGGGCTTGGACGGCTCCCTGCCGACGCTCTGACGCACCATCTCGGTGGCGGTGTGCCACCGAATGCGCTCACGCTCGACACCGGCACGAGGCGCCCGGTCCTGCTCTGCAGCGAACGTGGTGAAGGCCTGCTCGAGTGCAGCCAGGTAGGGATCGTCCTCCCACTCGCGACGGCGCAGGAACGGCCGGCCAAGCATCTGCGCTTCGTCGTTCGGATGAGCACCGAAGGCGAACAAGCTGCGCATCTGCAGGGTGTCGACCTGACCCGAGATCTGCATCGCTCTCGTTCCGCTCCCGACCCATCTTCCGGGCGGGTTGCCGTGCGCGTTGTAGTAGTCGCTCAGCGACTGCCCGCGGCGGACATCGTCGCCGCTCGCGACCTGCCGGGTCAGGTACTCATACCCGTTCCCGGCGTGCAGTGAGTGGATCGTCATCACACCCACTACACGTACGGCCGCGCGCGAACAGGTCGATATCGATACGGAACCTCTCACCGGAGGTGCAAGAGGTGTGTGGCCCTCGAGAGATCGCCGATCGCACGATCGGGCGTTCGAGCGGCGCCAGTAGAGCGCGCTCCGCGGGTGATGCGCCTGGCCGCGAGGTACAGCTGCGGTTGCTGCCGGCTGGGGCCCCGGTCAGGCGCGGCAAGAGTCGGGAAGGTCGGTCCTTATGCCGACGGTGGGCTACCCGTTACGTGGACTGTCGCCGCTACGTGATTGGCTGCTTATGCAGCTCTCTACACAGAACCGTAGGAGGCGACCACGTGCCACGCGACCCTGATCGAGACCGAAGGACCCACGGTCCGCAGAGCTGGCGCCCCGGGCTGAGCCATAGGCGGCGGAACGACGCATTGCGTGGGTACAGCCCTTGCGGTTGATCCGACGAGTCAATCATCCTCACGCCGCTCCATCAGGCATGCGCCTACTTGTCGTCGGGCCAGGCCTCGCCAGGTGGCCAAGGCTCCGGAAGTCCGAAGAACTCGTCTGCCCCGTTAGGAGATGACTCCTCAACGAGCGTGCTCTCGGCGAGACTCAGCGTGTCGCCCGGCAACCCAAGCGCTTCGGGAAGCTGGTGGGCTGGGTTCGGGTGCCGCCACAGGGTCGTCTCCGCTCGCTGCACGTAGTACGGCATGAGCTGATTCACGAGGAGAACGCCAGAGACGTTGCGGTTGGTCCACTCTGGTGGCGTGCCGAAGTAGCCATCCGGCTGCCGGACTTCCCGGGTCACCATCGAACCGTCGGGCGCCTCGCCGATACGCACAGCAACGTGCCCGTACATGGCGTTGCTGCTGTGCCAACGGTCCTTGTCGTGGATGTACGTGCCGACCGCGATGATGAACGGCGCCCCGAGGTCCCCGTACTCTTGGTGCTTCGACGCTAGTGCCTTCTTGATCGCCGGTGCGTCATCGATGAGGTCGACACCCGTGTGCCCGTAGACACCAATCGCCCGATCGTTCAGCCTCATCCCTCTAGTTTCGGGCTTCTTCGGAACCGCCCTGAACGTAACCGCCCAGCCATCGTGTTGCCACCGATGCGTGGGGGCTGCGTCCGCCTTCCACGGGGCATCTGGGTCGAGCTCCGCGAGCCAGCGCCGGAGGTCCTTTCGAAGGCGTGCCGAGGCGGGCGGCGAGGCTCCCTCTTCGAGCTCGTCCAGCCACAGCATGAAGTTGGGATCGCCCAACCGATTCACTGTGTCGAACAGAACGGCTCTGCGTTGCGCCGCCGCCCTCTTAGCTGGAGTCGAGCCCGGCGCAATGGCCTCGACGAAGAACCGGAGATCGTCGCGCTCTGCCAGGAAGTCCGGGCGGCGCCCGGTGCCCTGCACCTCGGGATGGATTGTGACGGCGTACCCAGCCCTTACGAGGATTTCGTGCAAGTAGAGCTCAAGGAAGGCGCTGCGGAACTGCTCGTCGTCGCGGGACCGGAACCGCTGCCGCAGGTCGTCGTACTCCTGCGCGCTAGGGATTCGGTCGAGCCACTCCTGCATGAGGGCACGAGGGTGCTCCCAGTAGTCACCGGCGACGCGGTTGAGGAACTCGAAGCTTGACTCCTGGTGGGTCGCCGGCGTGGCGTCGGTTCGCTTGAAGTCATCGAACAATGGTTGGCGTTGTTCTCCCATGTATGCCAGCGTGCCAGCCAGTACTCGCCGAGAGCGACGTAGTCACGCGCTTGCCTGGGTGGACCTTTATGAGAAGCCGACAAGTCCTGCCAGGTCCCGGCCGCATCAACCACGCACACAAGCGGCGGAAGGACGGGGGTGCGCGGATCGCGTGCCACTAGAGCGGCGCGTGAATATGCCCGACACTGGACGGTTCCAGCAGCAGTCGGGTGCGCTGGGTCGCGCTTCCAAGTTCGGCCACTTCCGTACTCGGTATGAATAGCACGCAAGAGGTCACGGAGGAGTCCTTGGAAGAGCGCCACAGCACGCCATCGACAGGCAGGTCGAAGCGGAAGGTCTCGGCCACGACCTGCGTCGGTACGTACTCAAGATTCTGTTTGTCGGTCGGATCTGCCACCTCTGACACGTCCTTGACGAAGCCGTACAGGAACTCGATCGGGGCGCGCAGATGCCTCCGATCGGGGTCGAACAGCGACGGATAGTCGGGCAGGTCGCGCAGGTCGACCACGGTCAGGGATGTGGTCGTCATGAACTTGCCGCACGTTCCGCCGAAGGTTGGATCGGCGTAGCCAGCGACCTCGGCTCGTGCGCCTGCGGCGGTGGACGCGCCATAGAAGGCACCGATCCCCTTCGCCGTCATTCGGTTGTCTCGCGCCACTGAGTCAGGCGGCGGGCCTAGGTCGGCTGCAGAAGCGTAACTCTCGGTCGTGGGGTGCGGTCGAATCCGCCACCACTCTGAGTCGACGGGAAGCTCCGTCACGAGGCCGGCCTCCGCTACCGCTCGCGCGATGGCTGACGGCATTGCGTGCATGGGCATCATGCCCGCGCCGTCTGCCGTGGAGTGGTCCGTTGTGAGGAACGTGAAGCGTCGCTGGTGCTTCACGAACCTGCGAAACGCCTCCCATCCCCAGGTCAGCGCTTGAGCGGGAGTGGCTGCGTACGGGTCACGCTGGCACCACTGTGCGGTGACGATTGCGCTGTGAAGCGCCTCATGCACGTCCTCTCGCTCAGTAACTTCCAGATCCCATAGGAGGTCCCAGGTGTCGTGAACGACACCGACGTAGCCGCCGTCCCATGCCATGCCCTCGCCAGGGTCCTCGTAGTCGAGCTTCAGACCGTCCACCACCAGCTCAAGTACCAGTTCGATGGGGGCGCTGGCCTCGGGAGCGACAGGCTCTTCCTCGCAGTAGTCGCACTCGTCAGACCCGCCATGGGCCCGAATGGCAGAAACGAGGGCCTTGTCCGCAACGCACCCGCTGCAGATGGTTGACTCGAGGTCGCTCCAGCCACGGGAATCGATAAGCTCCATGTGGCGCTTGGTGGCTCCCATCGCGCCATTCAACCCGAACCTCGGTCGTTGGGCAACGTTTGGCTCACATATTGGCATGGCCTACGGAGTGCGTGCGGGCGTGGGAGGTGGACCTCCCGGATCTACTTCAGATCGGCATGACCGTCACCCAAAGGTCGTCGGGACTCCGTCACTCTCCAATTGCTTCTTCACAGCGTCGAAGACCGTTTCGTGGGCTGCAACAATTAGCAGGCGCTCGGCGCGCGACGCCCCGACGTAGAGCACGCGTCGTTCCTCCCCGCCTAGCCCCTCGCACCATTGCTGAACGCCGTCGCCTCCAGCTCGGCTTTCGGGTATGACCAGAGCCACCGCTGGCGACTGGCGTCCCTTTAGGCCGTGGATCGTCGAGTGTGACAGCGGTGCTGCATTCGCTTGGGCGGCGGGCGGGCTCGGCCAGGTATCGCCTGCCGGGGATCTGAGCGGCTGAGGTGTCCAGCGCAACTGCGCCTGGGAGTCAGCGAGCGCCGCAAGACTTGCGCGGAACTCCGACGGCTTCATCTCGAACGGCCGGGGCAATGTCGCGGCTACCCGTAGGCAAGCCTCCCGGAACGTCCGCTCCGAGAGCCCGCAGGCGTCGAGGTAGTCGGGATGGTCTAGCTCGACGATCTCGGAGACGCCGAGTTCTCGGATCGTCCGCTCGACCGAGCGCATAGCCGCGACGCGTTCCGGTCCGGACCGGTGGGGATCGCCGATCACGTGGTGCGCTTTCGCAAGCATCACAAGCTTGCTGGTTGAGGCTGGTCCGCTGCCAGGGGCACCAGCGGCAATCCGTGCGTGGTCGGCGCTATGAGCGAGAACGATGAAGTCGCTGTGGGGGATCTCGTGCGCGTCGATGACGCTGGTGAGCAACTGGGGAAGGCTCTGACGACGACGGTACGACAGCAGAACCACAGGCGACTTGACGTCGACGTGGGGGCCGATGGGGTCGTCGCGTTCAGACCCTGCGCGCAGGCTATCGACGGCTGCGCAGATCGCAGGCGACGATCGGAAATTCCCATTGAGACGCTCTCCGGATACCAACTTGTCCAGGAAAGTGTTGATGTCGGCCGGGGCGTCGGATCGGAATGAGTAGATGGACTGGTCCGGGTCACCGACGGCAATGATTGTCACACCAAACTCGTGAAGGAAGTTGAGAACGAGTGTGTCGTCTACGCTGCAGTCCTGGACCTCGTCGATGATGACTTCTACGAACCTGTCGGAGAGCAACGTGCCAAGCTGTTCACGGCGGCCGGGGTCGGCGAGGTAGGACCGCAGCGCGACCCTGGCAGCCGAGGAGCTCAACGTTCCGCGGTCCACGAACCGGTTCCAGATCCTCATCGCTTCAACCTCGAGGCTTGCTCGGCTCTCCGCCGCGAGGCCAGCGGCCGCTTTGCGGCGTTCGATCGGGACCCGTCCCGGAACGAGGTGCGCGGCGCCGTCGCGGATCGTGAACCAGTCGAGGCTGGCGCTGAAAGGAACGCCGTCTACCTTCACCTGGCTGTGGGGCACCACTGACCACGACTCGTAGAACCGCGGGGCGATGCCGCGGCGCGCGAGGAAGGTAGGTCCGACCAAGTAGCGATTGATGAAGCTGTCGATGGTTCCGATGAAGTTCGGCGCTTCCATCAGACCGGGCTCGGACGTGCATCGTTCCCGAGCTTCATCGATGGCGGCGTTCGTGAACGAGATCAGGCCGATGCCCTTGCGTGGATGCCGCAACGGCCGGTCGATGAATCGCTGGACGATGGCTTGGGTCTTGCCAGCGCCCGGGCAGGCTTCGACGTACGTTGCCATCTCCGTGCGAATCAACGACATCTGTGCGTCAGTGAAGGTAACGCTAGGCATGAGATGAAGGCAGCGTAATGAAGGTGATGGCCTTCTCGAGGTACTCCGGGCAGGTGAAGGGGCCACCGGTCGCGATGAGTTGGGCGACGTCGTGTGCGAACTCGCCCTTGCTGATGAGGCGCTTGTTCCCGCGGAGCATCTCGTAGAACGCCTGCGGCGGGTCATCAGCGTCGACGATTGCCTTCCACGCCTTGCTCGATCGTGGCTTCTGGCGTAGATAGGCCTTGCCTAGAAGTGTCCGATTTTCCTCGGCCGGCCCGAGCAGGTCCGCCTCGAGCGTGTGGGGTGCCTCAGCAATGTGAACGACGTCTGCCGCGCCCAGCTCGTCCGCGAGGGTCTGGAGATCCGCCGACCGGTTGTAGAGGGGGTCCTCGTCCTCGTCCTCATCGGGCTCGCCGTCGCCCGCGCAGTGCAAGTCACCTCCTTCACGCTCAGTGCCACCCGTGCCGCTGTCATCCTGCGCCTGTCCGGTCGGCTCGTGGTCCGAGCCCGTGCTGGCGACCACTTGTTCCGCTTGACCAACGAGTGTCGCGGTCTCTTCGGCTTCAGGGTGGTCTTCAGCAGGCGGGCCCTCGACCTCTTGCGCCGCTTCGGAGGTCCCAGGTGCCGAGGTCTCGGTCTTCGGCAGAGCTGGGTCTGCGTCTGTGATAACGCACAGCGAGTCGACGAGTCGCTGGCCATCGACAGCCGATAGGAGGAGCTTCATGTAGGGCTTGAAGTCCACCGACCCGACGGTGATGAGGGAGGCGCCGGCGAACGCCCGCCGGGCGGCGATGTCGCTGTCCGAACTGCTGGCATGGATGCACTCGCGTGCCAGAACCGGAAGCAAGACGGCTTCGGCGATGCCTTCGACGAGGACGGCGCGCCGCGCAAAGAGGAGTTCGGAGCGACTCGCGTCGAGGTACTGGTTGATCTTGCGCTTCTCATCCGTCGACAGGGGCAGCGCAGCGAGCGGGATGACGCTCGTGGAGGCGGCCGCTCTCGCGCCGGTGTCATCTGTTCGAGGACGGAGCACCACGATGTCCTCGATTCCCACGGCACTAGCCAGGTTGGGAGAGTGCGTCGTAGCGATCACCTGGATCCGGCCGGCTGGCGCAACGGCGTCACGACTCGCGGATTCCGCAGCCTGATCGACAAGGAATTGCAGAAGGACAGCCTGCAGTTGCGGATGGAGATGGGCCTCCGGTTCCTCGACAAGGAACAGCGTGAGCTCTGACTCCTTGGACTTCTGGAGCTCGAGGATTACCGTCGCCATGAACAACAAGTTGGCGTAGCCCAGACCAGACTCGCTGAGGTTCGCAACGCTGAGGCCTGCCTCAGCCATCTTCAGGCGCAGATTCCTGGCGAGTCGTACGATTTCAGGAGGGTCGTACGCGGCGTCCATGGACTGCTCGCGCCCAGGTGCGGTCAGGCCCGTCAGATGGCGTTGGATCGCTGTTTGCACGCCTCTCACCACGGAATGACTTGCCAGCGCCTCCATTGAGCTCGCGGCGGTGCTGACGAAGTCTTCCTGCTCTTCCGGGCTCGCCAAGTATTGGATGAGGCGGGCCAGCCTTGTCCCCGAGTACGAGTCCAGTTCGCGTTGGGCGTCGCGTAGGGGCGTGAGGTACACGTGGTTGATGTGGTCTCGCTTTTCGGGCTCAGGATCAGGCGCCGCCGACTCGCCAACCAGGTGATCCACGCGCCCGCGGGAGATGCTGTCGGTCGGCGGCCGATAGATCGTGCAATGGACGGCTTCGTTTGTGTCGAGCTCGAGTGCTCCGATGAAGTGCGCGCGCTGGAATGTTGTCAGCCCGGCGAATCGGGCGGTTATCTGCACGGGCCCGGTGTGTCCGCGTGTCACGTCTTCGAGGTCGAAGTAACGCGTTCGTCGCCCATTGAGCGGCGCTGTGGCAAGTCGAAGCGCCTCGATTACATTGGACTTTCCAGAGTTGTTCTCGCCGACCAACAACGTCACGCCAGGCGACAGCGGGATTGTCAAGTCCGCGCACGATCGAAACCCACGGATCGTAAGTTCTTTCAGGTACATCGCGGAGACTTCGACGCTCGGTCTGTCCGCCTCGATAGCGTCGGGGCGACTGTCTGCCGCTGCTGAGCCCACCGCTCACGCCTCTCTTCTCGGCCGACCCACGGACGCCTCGTTAACTGTCCACGGAGTAGAAAGACTTCCTCATCCGCGACTCTTTAGCGAGGAGGCGCGCGGATGAAGTGTGCGTATTGGGCGGCAGGCAGTTGGCCCGCTCAAAGGGTGGATCGCCATGCTGGGACGTTCGGGCAGCTACTTGTCAGGCTTCGTCTGCGACCGCCGCGATCACCACAACATCATCGAGCCGAGCAGTCAGCTCCCGGTCTCGCTGAGCCGAGGCGTGCTGGTACTTCAGCGCAACCGACACGTCCGTGTGGCCGCCGCGCTCGAGGAGGTCGGCGAGGGTCGCGCCCTGGCGTGCGTACTCCGTCAGGCCGGTGTGGCGGAGGCTGTGGAAGCGGAAGGACTCGCGGCTAGCTGCCTTCCGCGCATCACGCCAGTAGCGGTCGAACGCCGTCTGGGAGATGCGGCGGCCGCGGCGCGTTGGGAGAGTGAAGAGCGGGCCGTCGCGGCCTGGGGCCGCGTGGGTCTCGATGTGGTCACTCAGGATCGGTAGCAGGGAGGCCGGGATCGCGACGCTGCGCTTGCTGCCGCGCTTCGGGTCCGTCAGTCGCCCGGCCTTCGTGTTCCATTGGCGGCGGACATGCAGCACGGCGCGCGCCGGGTCGTCCAGGAGTTCCAGGTCGCGGCGCTCGAGCCCGAGCACCTCACCGAGGCGTAGAGCGCACCAGGCGGCCAGCAACACGGCGGCGCGGAGATGCTCAGGCATCGCGGCAGCCATGGCGGCGACTTGTTCGGGCGTCGCCACGTCGCCGTCGTCCTCTTCCGGGCGGACCTGAGTCTGTGACGGTGCCTCCGGGAACGTGAACGACGCCAGGCCGATGTCCGGTCGTCTGACTGCGGCATTGAGGCACGAGCGCAGCACTCTCGCTGCGTTCGGTGCCACGCCGTTTGCCCGCGCACCCGGGTGGCGCTTCGACGGCATGGCGCGCAGCGCCGCGAGGTGGGCGGCGACCTGCTGCGGGGTGAGGTCGACCAGGCGGGTGCTGCCCAGCTCGGGCAGCACGTGCGTGCGCAGCACCGACCGATACGAGAGCACGGTCGAGGGGGAGCGGTCGGGGTTGGCCGCAAGGGCCTCCAGCCACTGCTCGGCCCACTGGCCGAGCGTCAGGGCGTCGGCCTCGGCCTTGATCCGTGCCGCGCGCTGCTCGGCGCGGATCTGGGCCGGTGGCACGAAGGTGCCGCGGGCGCGCTCGCCCTTGGCGATGTCGAGCGCCGCACGAGCATCGCCGAGAGTGTCGAATACGCCCAGGGCATGGGTGGCGCCGTTGACGTCCAGGCGCACCCGGTAGCGATCTCGGTACCTTGTGATACCTCGGGGCAGGGCTCCGGTGGCCATCCTTGGACCTTCCGCGAACGCTGTCACACGCGCGGTCTGTGACAGCTGTGTGACAGAAATTCTGTCACAACCTGCTGATCTGTGCCCACTGGTGCTGATCAGGGAAAGGTCCAGAAACCGCGGAATCTAGCCGAAAACGGCGGATTCCCAAGGGATCTCAAGGACTGCTGGCGGAGGATGGGGGATTCGAACCCCCGAGGGCTTGCACCCAACACGCTTTCCAAGCGTGCGCCATAGGCCACTAGGCGAATCCTCCTGGGCCAGACGAGGATACCGGACCCGAGCCGTGCTCCTGGCCGCAAAGAGGTGACGCGACCCACCCTCACGCTCTTCCGATCTCGCGATGTCGGGGGTCGGTGCTGGAGTGGTCCTGCGCGTCGGGCGGGCCGGCGCCAGGGAGGGGAGCGCATGGCCAGGACGTGCCCGAGCTGCGGCAGCCGTGACATCGCCAAGATCGTTTATGGCATGCCGGACCCGTCGGTGATGGAAGCGGCCGAGCGGGGTGAGGTCGTCATCGGCGGGTGCTGCGTCACCGTCGACGAGAACGGGGACTGGGCGATGCCTGACCAGCGGTGTCGCGAGTGTGGAAAGGACTTCGCCCGGCCCCGGCGCGGGCGGCCCGCGCTGACGTGATCAGCCACCTCCGAGCATCGCCTAGACTGGGTGCCAGCCCCTCGCGCGGCGTCATCTCGCTGAACTCCCCCAGGGCCGGAAGGCAGCAAGGGCAGGCGGGCTCTGATGGGTGCGCGAGGGGTCTTCACGTCTCCGCGTGACCCTCGTCCACGGTCCGCGGCGACCGGGCTGACCGGTGTCGGTGTCCCCGCCTAGAGTGGCCGGGTGAGCACCGCGTTGTACCGCCGCTACCGGCCGGACTCCTTCGCCGACGTCATCGGCCAGGAGCACGTCACCGACCCCCTGATGGCGGCGCTGCGCGGCGGCCGCGTCACCCACGCCTACCTGTTCTCCGGCCCGCGAGGGTGCGGCAAGACCACCTCCGCACGCATCTTCGCCCGCTGTCTCAACTGCGCCAACGGGCCCACCGACACCCCCTGCGGCACGTGCGACTCGTGCGTCGACCTCGCCCGCGGTGGCACCGGCTCGCTCGATGTCGTCGAGCTCGACGCCGCCTCCCACGGTGGTGTCGACGACGCCCGCGAGCTGCGCGAGCGCGCCGCGTTCGCGCCCGCGCGCGACCGCTACAAGATCTTCATCATCGACGAGGCCCACATGGTCACCACGCAGGGTTTCAACGCCCTGCTCAAGCTCGTCGAGGAGCCGCCCGAGCACGTCAAGTTCGTGTTCGCGACCACCGAGCCCGAGAAGGTCATCGGCACGATCCGGTCGCGCACGCACCACTACCCGTTCCGGCTCGTTCCGCCAGAGCAGCTGCTCGACTACCTCGGCAAGATCGCCGACGAGGAAGGCGTCCAGGTCGCCGCCGGGGTGCTGCCGCTCGTGGTGCGCGCCGGGGGTGGGTCGGTCCGCGACTCGCTCTCGGTCCTCGACCAGCTGATCGCCGGGGCCTCGGACGAGGGCGTCACCTACGAGCGTGCCGTCGCGCTGCTCGGCTTCACGCACGCCACCCTCCTCGACGACGCCGCCGAGGCGCTCGCCGCACGCGACGGTGCCAGCCTGTTCCGAGTCGTCGACCGCGTGATCTCCACAGGGCACGCGCCGCGCCGGTTCGTCGAGGACCTGCTGGAGCGGCTGCGCGACCTCATCGTGGTGCTGGCCGCGGGGGAGCAGGCCGGATCCGTGCTGCGCACCGTGCCCGCCGACCAGCTCGAGCGGATGCGCACGCAGGCCCAGCACCTCGGGCTCGCGAACGCATCCCGCGCCGCCGACCTCACCAACCTCGCACTCACCGAGATGGTCGGCGCCACCTCGCCCCGGCTGCAGCTCGAGCTGCTCTGCGCCCGGCTGCTGCTGCCGGCTGCCGATGACGGGGTCGACGGCGTCAACGCTCGCCTCGAGCGGTTGGAGGCCGGCGGGGCCGGCCTGGCGACCGGCCGGCCGATCGCCGTCGTCGCCCCGCCCGTCCAGACCGCCCAGCCCGTCGCCGCCACACCCGAGCCTGCGCGAGCAGCGGTCGCGGACGTCCCGCCTGCCGCTTCCGCGGAAGCGGCCGAGAGCGCACCGAGCGCTTCCGCGGAAGCGCCCCAGCCGATCGCCACCGCTCCCGCGGAAGCACTTCCCGCGCCCGAGCAACCGGTGCGGCCGTCCCGCCCCGCTCCGGCCGAGCAGCAGCCGGAGCCGCAGCCCGCCCCGGTACAGCAGGTCGAGCCCGTCGCCACCCCCACGGCAGGGGCGACCGACGGCCTCACCACCGAGCAGGTGCGGCACCGCTGGCCCGAGGTGCTGAGCACACTGGCGCAGGTGCGCCGCATCACGTGGGCACTCGCACAGAACGCGCAGGTCGTCGATCTCAGCGGCGGCGTGCTCAAGATCGGGTTCCCCAGCTCCGGCCTCGTCTCGACCTTCCGCAACGGCCCGCACACCGAGCCGCTGCAGCGCGCGCTCACGGAGACGCTCGGCCTGGAGGCCCGGATCGAGGCCGTGGTGGAGGGGGAGGGGCCGGTCGCGACCGCCGCTGCGGCACCGCCGGTCGACCGGGCCGCCGAAGCCGCAGCCGACTGGGCCCGACCGGCCCGCCAGCCCGAGCCCGCACCGAGCCAGCCGGCCCCGCAGCCCCGCGCGCAGGAGCCCGCCCCGCAGCGCGCCCGCGACAACGGCGCCACGTCGGCGCCGCAGCCACAGGCCTCCGGGCCGGACCGCCGGCCGCCGTGGGAGGACGACCCCGGGCAGCCGCCCGCCGAGGAACCTCCGCCGGCCGAACCGCCGTCCGAGCCCGCGCCGCCCGTCCGGTCCGCGCGCGAGCGCATCCAGGCGGCCCAGGCCGCAGCAGCCCCCGCGCCCAACGCCGTCGTCGACGAGCCCGATGCCTCCGACCCCAACCTCGAGGACTCGGGACTGGTCGGGGCGCCGCTCGTCACGCGGATGCTGGGCGGAACCGTGATCGACGAGTACTTCGATGAGGATCGCCGCTGATGTTCGATGGTGCACTGCAGGACCTGGTCGAAGAGCTCGGCCGGCTGCCCGGCGTCGGGCCCAAGAGCGCGCAACGGATCGCGTTCTACATCCTCGCCTCCGACCCCGCCGACGTCAGCCGCCTCGCCACCGCGCTGCGTGTGGTCAAGGAGAAGGTCCGCTTCTGCGAGATCTGCGGCAACATCTCCGAGGAGACCCAGTGCCGGATCTGCCGCGACACCCGTCGCAACGGCGCCGTGCTCTGCGTCGTCGAGGAGGCCAAGGATGTCGTCGCGATCGAACGCACCCGCGAGTTCCGCGGCCGCTACCACGTGCTCGGCGGCGCCATCAACCCGATCGAGGGCGTCGGCCCCGACAACCTGCGCATCCGTGAGCTGATGACCCGGCTCGCCGATGGCGAGGTCACCGAGGTCATCATCGCCACCGACCCCAACGTCGAGGGCGAGGCCACCGCCACCTACCTCATCCGGATGCTGCGTCCGCTCGGGCTCACCGTCTCCCGGCTTGCCTCCGGCCTGCCCGTCGGCGGCGACCTCGAGTACGCCGACGAGGTGACCCTCGGCCGGGCGTTCGAAGGAAGGAGAACCGTCGATGTCTAGTGCTGACTCACCCGAGCTCGACGCCGACCTCACGCTGCTCGGCGCCACCACCGCGGCGACCGCCGAGCGCTACCTCAGCACCGTGCGCGAGGTCGCGGCCGGATCCTCACCCGACGCCGCGATCCCGCTGCTGCTGCTCGCCGTCTCCGATTTGAGCGCCGCCGGGGCCCGGCTCGGTGCGATCGTCGACGTCGTCCCCTCCGAGCGTTTCGAGCCCGACGACGGCCCAGATCGCGATCACGAGCCGTTGCGCACCTCGCTGGCGAACGTCCTCGACGGGATCGACGAGTACCGCGAGGTCGCCGACCCGCTGGTCTCCGCCGAGGTCACCACCGGCTCCCTGTCCAACGACCTCGCCGACATCGCGCAGGCGTTGAGCGTCGGGCTGCAGCACCACCGCGCCGGGCACGCGTCCGAGGCGCTGTGGTGGTGGCAGTTCTCCTACCTCTCGGCCTGGGGCGAGCGCGCCGCCAGCGCCACCCGTGCGCTGCTGACGCTGATCGCCCACCTGCGCCTCGACGTCGACGACGAGACCGCCGCCGACGCCGAGTTCGACGCCCTCTACGGGGACACCAGCAGCTAGGTCGCCGGCTTCCGGTCGCCGGAGCCCGCGCGGTGCACGGCACGCCGACGCCACGGGTGCGCAGGCGCCCTGGTGACGCTGCGGAGATCCCGTGAAACCGCGGCGTGTCGCGGCTGCTGTGTGCGGGCTCACCGCGGCCGGGCGCGGTGGAACATGACGGGCCGACCTACCGTTGAGGGCCATGGACAGCGGCGTCCTCCAGCCCCGCCACGACCTGAGCCGATGCCGCACCCATGACGCAGACCGAGACCACCACCCGCCCCGAGACCGAGACGACCGACGACGTCGAACCGGTCAAGCGCGGCCGCATCGAGCTCTCGCTCGTCCAGCTCTTCGCCGGCGCCCTCGCGGCGATGACCGCGGCGGTGATCGGCAGCCGCCTCGGCGTCTCGGGCACCGTGGTCGGCGCCGCGATCGGAAGCATCGTCGCCGGCATCACCGGCTCGCTGTACTCGGCCTCGCTCCAGCGCGGCCGGCAGGTGATCGCCAAGGCGCCGCTCGCCGTCAAGGCCGCCCCGACCCTGGTGATGCGTACCCGCCCGACGGCGTCGCGCACCACCGTGGGCGCCGTCCCTCCCGGTGTGCCCACCCAGGCGGCCCTGGCCGGTGAGGTCGAGGCGGAACCACGGCCCCGCCGTCGAGCATGGACCAGGGTGCTCATCAGCGCAGCCGCGGTGTTCCTGCTCGCCGGGCTAGGCATCACGGCGTTCGAGCTCGCGACCGGGCAGTCGCTGTCCGGCCGGGAGGGGACCACGATCTCCGAGGTCGGCAGCGGCGGCGCCGCCCCCGCCCCGCATCCAGCGGACGAGCTGCCCGCCGAGGTGCCCACCACGGACGAGACCCCGACCGAGGAACCCAGCGAGTCGCCGTCGGACCCGGCTGAGACCCCGAGCGAGACCCCGTCGGAGGAGCCGACCG
The DNA here is from genome assembly GCF_009733815.1 of Pseudactinotalea suaedae. Lineage (GTDB taxonomy): Bacteria > Actinomycetota > Actinomycetes > Actinomycetales > Beutenbergiaceae > Pseudactinotalea > Pseudactinotalea suaedae. The sequence goes on along the minus strand of NZ_WNXY01000004.1, from coordinate 157,258 downwards.
AGCCGCCGTCCGAGACGCCCACCGAGGCGCCATCCGAGGAGCCGAGCGAGGCCCCCACCGAGGACCCGAGCGCGCCACCGACCGACGAGCCGAGCGAGTCGCCCACGGCGACGTGGTAGACCAAGCGCTGTGCTGCTCGCTGCCGGATCCTTCGCGCTGCCAGGCTTCGGCGACGTCGAGGTCACGCTCACCCTGGTGCTGCTGCTCGTCCTCGCGGGCCTGGCAGCGGGGTGGATCGACGCCGTGGTCGGCGGCGGTGGGCTGATCCAGCTGCCCGCCCTGCTGGTGCTGTTCCCCGAGATGAGCGCGGTCCAGGCGCTGGCGACCAACAAGGTCGGCTCGATCATGGGCACGTCGACGAGCTCGATCACCTACTACCGGCGCATCCATCCGGACATGAGAACGGCCGCGCCGATGGCGCTCGCGGCCCTCGCGGCATCGATCGGCGGCGCCGCCCTCGCCTCCTACATCCCGGAGTCGGCGCTGCGGCCGATCATCATCGTGGTGCTGGTGGGCGTCTTCGTCTACACCCTCGCCAGGCCCTCGCTGGGGGCGACCACCGAGCTGCGCTGGGAGGGCAACCGCCACTACGGAGCGGCGGCCGGGATCGGGTTGCTGATCGGCCTCTACGACGGGCTGCTCGGCCCGGGCACGGGGTCCTTCCTCGTGATGGCGCTGGTGGGCGTGATCGGGTACGCGTTCCTGCCCGCCTCCGCGCTGGCCAAGATCGTGAACCTGGCCACGAACTTCGGTGCGCTGCTGTTCTTCGTGCCCGCCGGTCACGTGGTGTGGGGTGTGGGTCTGATGGTCGGCGCCGCGAACCTCGTCGGTGCCTACATCGGGGCGCGGATGGCCGTGGCCAAGGGCAACCGGTTCGTCCGGGTGGCCTTCGTGGTCGTGGTGGCTGCCCTCATCCTGCGGCTCGGGTGGGACGTGATCGCGGGCTCGTGAGCTCGCCCGGGGCGGTCCGCGATACGGACGGTGCGTTGTCCATCAGGTGGGCGGATCTACACTCGATCGTCCCTGTCTGTCTTGACCTGCGAGAAAAGTCCCGTGTCCCTCATCGTGCAGAAGTTCGGCGGCTCGAGCGTCGCCGACGCCGAGAGCATCCGCCGCGTGGCCCGCAGGATCGTCGAGACCAAGGCGGCCGGCCACGGCGTCGTCGTCGTCGTCTCCGCCATGGGTGACACGACCGACGACCTGCTCGACCTCGCCGGCCAGATCACCGACACACCGCCGCAGCGCGAGCTCGACATCCTGCTCACGGCCGGCGAGCGGATCTCGATGGCGCTGCTGGCGATCGCGATCAACGCCCTCGGCGTGCAGGCGCGCGCCTTCACGGGGCAGCAGGCCGGCGTCATCACCGACACCGCGCACGGCAACGCCCGCATCATCGACGTCACCCCGAGCCGGATCCAGTCCACGCTCTCCGACGGCGCGGTGGCGATCGTCGCGGGGTTCCAGGGCGTCACCTCGGACACCAACGACGTCACGACGCTGGGCCGCGGCGGCTCCGACACCACCGCGGTGGCGCTCGCGGCGGCGCTGAAGGCCGACGTCTGCGAGATCTACTCCGACGTCGACGGCGTGTTCACCGCCGACCCCCGCATCGTCCCGGCTGCCCGCAAGATCAGCCGGATCACCACCGAGGAGACCCTCGAGCTCGCGGCGCACGGTGCCAAGATCCTGCACCTGCGCGCAGTCGAGTACGCGCGGCGCTACCGGGTCCCGATCCACGTCCGCTCGTCGTTCACCTCGAACGAGGGCACCCTCGTCACCGACGAGCCAGCAGAGGATGGCTTCATGGAACACCCGCTGATCTCCGGCGTCGCCCACGACCGCTCGCAGGGCAAGATCACGATCACCGGCGTCCCGGACGTCCCGGGCACGGCGGCACGGATCTTCGAGGCGGTTGCGGCGGCAGGCTGCAACATCGACATGATCGTGCAGAACGTCTCGGCCGCGCAGACCGGGCTGACCGACATCTCCTTCACGCTCCCGCTGGAGCAGGCGAACGCCGCCAAGGCCGCGCTCGCGGCCCTCAACGGCGCGCTGCAGGGTGCCGAGATCGTCTACGACGACACCGTGGGCAAGCTGTCGCTGGTCGGCGCCGGGATGCGCTCGCACCCGGGCGTCTCCGCGCGCCTGTTCGGCGCGCTGCGCGACGCCGGCATCAACATCGAGATGATCTCGACGTCGGAGATACGGATCTCGGTCATCTTGCGTCTGGAAGACCTCGACGAGGCCGTGCGACGCATCCACTCGGCCTTCGGGCTGGACGCCGCCGAGGTCGAGGCGGTCGTCTACGGCGGCACCGGACGATAGGGGAGGGAACCATGTCGGTGACTGTCGCCGTCGTCGGTGCGACCGGACAGGTCGGCGCCGTGATGCGCCGCCTGCTGGCGGAGCGGGACTTCCCGCTCGAGCAGGTGCGGTTCTTCGCCTCGGCCCGCTCGGCGGGCACGACGCTGCCCTGGAAGGGCGGCGAGATCGTCGTCGAGGACACGGCGACGGCGGACCTGACCGGGATCGACATCGCGCTGTTCTCCGCGGGCGGCGCGACCTCGAAGGAGCACGCGCCACGCTTCGTGGCCGCGGGTGCGACGGTCGTCGACAACTCCTCCGCCTGGCGCATGGATCCCGACGTCCCGCTGGTGGTCAGCGAGGTCAACCCGGGCGCGATCGCCGACGCCCGCAAGGGCATCATCGCCAACCCGAACTGCACCACGATGGCCGCGATGCCGGTCCTCAAGGCGCTCCACGACGAGGCCGGGCTCGAACGGATCATCGTCTCGACCTACCAGGCGGTCTCCGGATCCGGGGTGGCCGGGGTGGAGGAGCTCGCCGGCCAGGTGCGCGCCGCCGTCGAGCAGGACCTCGAGGCGCTCGCGCAGGACGGCGGGGCGGTCACCTTCCCCGAGCCCGTCAAGTACGTCGCGCCGATCGCGTTCAACGTGGTGCCGCTCGCGGGGAACCTCCTCGACGACGGCTCCGGCGAGACCGACGAGGACCGCAAGCTCCGCAACGAGTCGCGCAAGATCCTCGACCTGCCCGAGCTGCGGGTCTCCGGCACGTGTGTGCGGGTGCCGGTGTTCTCCGGCCACAGCCTGTCGATCAACGCGGAGTTCGCTCGGTCGATCTCGCCCGGGCGTGCCCGCGAGGTGCTCGCCGCGGCGGAGGGTGTGGAGCTCTCCGACGTGCCGACGCCGCTGCAGGCCGCCGGGGCCGACCCGAGCTTCGTCGGCCGGATCCGCACCGACCCGGGCGTGCCCGACGGCCGCGGCCTCGCGCTGTTCGTCTCCAACGACAACCTCCGCAAGGGCGCCGCGCTCAACACGATCCAGATCGCCGAGCTCCTGGTCGCAGCTCGCGCCTGACGCCGACCACGGTCGCGCCCGCGGTGGCGCCACGGTTGCGCCCTCACCCCGGTCGCGGCACGCATCACACCCCCCCGCTGATTCGAGGTAATCCGGGACCACGAGAAGGCGCTGGTTTACCTCGAACCGGCTGCGGCGGGGACGCGTTCGAGGTATTCAGCGGCCACGCGGTGGTCCTCGATTACCTCGAACCGGCTGCTGGGGAGAGCGCCGAAAGTGCGGTGAAATCGGGGCCCGGTCGAAAGTGCGGTGAAAGCGGGGTCAGGGGCGGTGGCGCTGCCAGGCCGACCAGAGGCCGGCGTAGGTGCCGCCGGCGGCGACCAGCTCCTCGTGGGTGCCCCGCTCGACCACCCGGCCCTCGGACATCACGACCACCCTGTCGGCGCTGACCGCCTGGTCGAGGCGGTGCGCGATCACGAGAGCAGGTCGACCGGCGATGACGGCGTCGGCGGCGCGGTCGAGCATCGCGCCGTGGGCGGAGCCGGCTTCGGCGGTCGCCTCGTCGAGCAGCACCAGCGCCGGATCGGCGAGGTGCGCCCGGGCCAACGCCACCAGCTGCGCCTGCGCGACCGTGAGGGTGTGCGCGTGCGGCCCGACCTCGGTGTCCAGGCCCGCGGGCAACGCCGCGATGACATCCGAGCCGCCGACCGCGGCCAGCGCCGCGCGGACCGCGTCGTCGTCGGCCCCGGGGAGCGCCAGCGTGATGTTGTCGCGCACCGTTCCGGCGAAGACGTGCACCTCCTGGCTGATGAGCACGGTGCGGGCGTGGGCGTCGTCGCTGACCTCGACCCTGCCTGACCACGGGGCGTGCACGCCGGCCACGAGCGCAGCGAGCGTCGACTTCCCGGCGCCCGAGGTCCCCACCACCGCCACCCGCTCACCGGGCGCCACCTGCAGGTCCACCTCGTGCAGCACCGGGTCGGAGCCGTAGCCGAAGCGGACGCCCGCGGCCGCGACCGGTGTCGATCCGCCAGGCCGGCGCTGGTCGTCGTCCCCGGTCTCCATCTGGGTCACGCCGACGATCCGGGCCAGCGACGCGAGCGCCGACTGCAGCTCGTCGATGAGCAGCAGCAGCCCCATCATCGGCCCGAACAGCTGCAGGAACAGCAGCATCGCCGTGGTGGCGCCACCGATCGTCAGCTCGTCGCGGCCCACGAGCACGAACGCGACCACGAGGATCGTCGACATGCCCACGAGCTCGGCCGTGTTGAGCCGGGCGAAGAACGTGTTGAGGACCGCGCGCGCCCGCAGCGACAGCCGCACCACCTCCCAGGACGCGACGCCGATCCGCGTCGCGTGCAGCGCGCCGAGCCCGAACGCCTGCACGGTCGGGAGCCCGCGCAGCGCCGCGAGCACGTGGTGGGCGCGCACGCCCAGGGCCGCGCGCTCGGCGGCGTAGAGCGGCGGCGCCTTCCGCAGGTAGGAGCGCAGCGCGAGCACCTGCAGCGGCACCACCGTGACCACCACGAGCGCGAACCAGGGCTGCAGCACCGTCAGCGCGATCGCCGTGAGCACGAGCGTGAAACCCGAGGCGGCCACGGTCGGGATCGCGTTCGGCAGCCCCATCGCGACCTGGGCCACGTCGTCGCTCGCGCGCGAGGTGAGGTCGCCGGTACCCACCCGTTCGACGACCCGGCGCGGCAGCTGCAACGACCGGCGCACGAGCCGCTCCCGCAGCTCAGCGAGCAGGTTCTCCACCAGCGCGGCCGCCCCGATGGCACCGGCGCCGGTGGCGACCGCCTGCACGAGTGCACCGGCAGCCATCCACCCGCCCAGCCGCCACACGTCCGCCTCGGTGCTCGACGGCGACGTCGCGAGGTCGACGATGCGCCCCAGCGCCGTGGGCAGCACCAGACCGGCGGCCGCCGCGACCACGAACGCCAGCCCGACGAGCACCACGAGCCAGGTCCGACGGCGGAGCAGCGCCGCGCAGGTCCGCCAGACCTCGCGCGTGGTCGCCACCGGGATGGTGGCGGGCGCCTCGGGCGACTCGGCGTGCCCGCTCATCTCGCGACCTCGTCGGTCTCGCCCGCGGCGATCACGCGGTCGCACACGGCGAGCAGTGCGGGGGATGTGGTCAGCAGGATCGTCGTGCGGCCCGAGCGCAGCCGCGGCATCCGCTCGGCGATCACCGCCTCGGTCACCGAGTCGACGGCGGTGGTGGGCTCGTGCAGGACGAGCACCGGCGCGTCCATCACGAGCGCCCGCGCCAGGGCGACGCGCTGCCGCTGCCCGCCGGAGAGCCGCAGGCCGCCCTCGCCGACCACCGTGTCCAGACCCTCGGGAAGCACCCGCAGCACGTCGTCGCACGCGGCCGCGTGCAGCGCGCGCTCGAGCAGCTCGGGCTGGTGCCCGGGCAGCGCCAGGTTCTCGGCCACGGTGCCGTCGAACAGCGACGCCTCGTGCGGGGCGACGAGCATGCGTGCCCGAGCAGCCTCGGGTGCCTCCGGCATCACGGCGACGTCACCGACCAGGACCTGGGCGCCGTCGTCGAGCGCCCGACGTGCCGCGAGCGTGTCGGCGAGCACCACCGCCCGCGAGCCGTCGACGGCGATGCCCACGAGCTCGCCCGGCTCGACCTCCAGGTCGAGCAGATCGCCGTCGCCCAGGTCGACCCCCGTGATGCGGACGGGCAGCGCGCCCGGCGTCGCCGTCGGGGAGGAGGTGCGGCCGGTGGTCTCGTCGTCGGTGAGCACCGCGAGCAGGCGCGCCGCGCTGGCCTGCGCCGCGGACCAGATCGGGGCGACGTTCCGCGCGAACCCCGTGATCGGGATCAGCAGCAGCTGGGTGAGCCCGACGACCGTGATCAGCCCGCCGATCGTGATCTCCCCGCGCACCGCGAGCACACCGCCGGCGACGGCCACCCCCACCATGAACAGCCCGGTGATGGCGCCCAGCCCGGTCGTCAGACCGGCCTCGTGGGCGCGGGCCCTCATCGTGGCCCGCAGCGCCTGCTGCGAGGTCTCCTGGTACCGGCCGGCCGCGACGTCCTGCGCCTGGATGCCCGCGAGCACGCGGTGCCCGGCCAGCATGTCCGCGGCCGCCCCCGAGGCATCGGCCACCGCGGCGGCCTCCGCCTCCGCGCGGCGCCGCAGCGGCCGGCCCAGCAGGTCCAGCAGCACGAGCAGCAGCGGCGCCCCGACGAGCACCGCGACGCCCAGCGGCACCGACTGCAGCAGCAGCAGCGTCCCGCCGACCACGATCGCCGCCGCCTCCCCGACCGGGTAGACCATGAGCATGGTCGCGCTGGTGAGCTGCCGGACGTCGTTGGTCGCCAGCGACAGCGCGCTGCCGGGCAACCGGTCGGCACGCGCCCGCGGGTGCAGCAGCCGGTCGGTGACCCGGGTGCGCATCTGATGCTGCATCGTGTCGGCGCCGAGCTGGCCGTACCAGGCGCCGAACCGCACCACGTGCGCGAGCAGCATGAAGTTCACGGCCAGCAGCCCGAGCCACACCAGCAGGCCGCGCACGTCGCTGTCCACGACCGCGGTGTCGATCGCGCGGCCCATGATCACCGGCACCAGCGCCTCGCACACCTGGTGCACCACCGCGGACCCGGCAGCAGGCAGCGAGAACCGCCTGGTGCGCCACATCGCCCGCAGCACGAGGGTGCGCGGCGATCCCGCGGGCAGCGGGTCGGGCAGCGTGATGGGCGTCGCGGAGATCTCCCCGCGGCGCAGGCTGATGACGGCTCGGTCGCGGCTCACGCGCGCTGTTCCCCTCGCGCGTCTCAGGAGACGTGCCGACGCACGAAGTCCAGCTCGAGGCGCATCTGGGTGACACGCTCGTCGTCGACCTGGCTCGCGTGACCGGCGTCGTAGATGTGGGTCTCCACCGTTCCCCCGCATCGCCGCCGTGCTTCTACGTAGTTGAGGATCTGCCGGTACGGGCAGCGGGGGTCGTTCTCGCCGGCACTGATCAGCACGGGCGCCCTGACGGCGTCCACGTACGTCAGCGGCGAGGACTCGCGATAGCGCTCGGGAACCTCCTCCGGCGAGCCGCCGAACAGTGCCCGGTCGAACTCCTGCAGCGATCCCATCTCGTCCTCGTAGGCGGCTACGTAGTCGGCGACCGGCACCGCCGCCACACCCGCGGCCCACCGGTCCGGCTGCGTGCCCAGCCCGAGCAGCGTCAGGTAGCCGCCCCACGAGCGGCCCACCAGCACCGAGCGGTCGGCGTCGAGCGTGCCCTCGGCGATCAGCTGGTCGTGCACGGCGGCGACGTCGGCCAGCTCGGTGAAGCCCACCTTCGCCTCCAGCGCGTCCCGCCAGTCGACCCCGTACCCGGTGGAACCGCGGTAGTTGACCTCGAGCACCGCCCAGCCCTGGTCCACCCAGGCGGCCGCCGCGGGGGAGAAGGAGTCGGAGTCGTGCAGCGTGGGGCCGCCGTGGACCTTGACGATCACGGGGTAGGGAGCGGTGCCCGCGGTCGGCACCCGCAGCAGCGCGTGGATCCGACCGCCCGGGCCGTCGACCCAGACGTCGCGCACCCCGACCGAGGACGGCGACCCCGCACCCGGTGCCGTGAGCAGCTCGCGGCCGCTGCGGGCCGACAGCACCGCCGGCGGGCGGGCCGCCGAGCTGTGCAGCACCCACGCGTCACCATCGGGGCGTGCGACGGCGTCCTCCGCGGTCCCCTCCATCGGCCCCACCCCCAGCACCGAGCCGGAGAACAGGTCGACCCGGTACAGCCGGGTCCGGGCGTGATGATCGACCGAGACCAGCAGGTGCCGGCCGTCCGGGTACCAGGACGCGTCGCCGATCTCGCCGTCGACGCCGAGATCGACCGGCCGCTGGATCAGCTTCGCCACGTCCCAGATCAGCAGCTTCGGGGTGTTGCCGCGCTCGTGCCGGACCAGCAACCGCTGGTCACCGGCAGCCGGCGCGAAGCCGAGCGCCCACAGGCCCCGGTCACCGCCGTCGTCGAGCTCGGCGACCGGCCAGCCGTCACGCCGGTACACACGGATCGAGGGGTGCCGGGAGTCGCCGTGCTCGCTGTGCTCGACGGCGACGAGCTGCCCGTCGTGGCTCATCGCCCTGGCCGCCGCCCAGTTGCGGTGCGCGTAGATCAGCGTGGGCCCGTCGGTGCCGTGCGCGGACCGGCCCACCGGGACGACGTGGATCTGGGTCCCGTAGCGGGCGTCGCCCCGCCCGATCACGGCGGTCCCGTCGCGTCCGATCAGCAGGCCGCGCGGGTAGGCGGCCGGCAGGTCGATCGGTGTCTCGACGCGTCGGCCCGGCGTGGATCCGAACGGCTGCCGCCGCCAGGTGCCGAACTCGTCGCCGTCGTTGTCGTCGAACCACCACACCCAGTTGCCGCCGGGGTCGATCTGGGCGAGGTTCGTGCCCTGGGTGCGGTCCGTCGCCGCGAGCACCCGGCCGGTGGAGGGCGTCCACGAGTGCGCCTGCAGCGCACCTTCGTCGGTCATGACCACGACAGCGCGGTCCGGGTTGTCCGCCGCCCACTGCGGCAGCCTGACGCGCCCCGCGCGGAACCGCTGCTCCCACGGGGGAGGCGGCCAGTCGCGCGCGGCCGAGCTCATCGGGCGCGCCTGCGGCGGACCACGAGCACGACGACCACCACGAGCGCGAGCACCGCCAGACCGATGGCGATCGGGGCGGCAGCGCCCAGCCCGCTCGCGGTGTCGTCCTCCTCGGCGTCGACGCTCGAGGGCGCCACCGAGGTCTCGGTGGTCGCGGCGTCCGTGGTCTCGGTCGTGGGCTCCTGCGACGCCTCGGTGGTCTCGGTCGCCTCGACGGTCTGGGGCACCTGCAGCTCGTAGCTGAACTCGCCGGAGATCGGGTGGCCGTCCAGCGAGACCACGCGCCACGTCACCGTGTACGCGCCCGGCGCCCCGACCCCGATCGGCTGCGTGACGATCGGGCCGTCGACCACCATCTCGCCGTCGGTCACCGAGGTGCCCTCGGAGTCGACCACGACGATCTCGTTGCCGATGTTCTGGATGTCCTCGTTGAACTCCAGCACGATCTCGGTGGGGATCTCCGAGGTGGAGCTGCCGTCCGAGGGGGTGGAGGAGACCAGCGCGCTGTGCGCCTGAGCCGTGCCGGCCACGACCAGACAGAGCACCGCCGTCGTGAGCATCACGACGAGGAAGGTGAGGGACGCCGTCGAGAATCTGCGTGAGAGCACCACGGTCACAGGCTACGGCCGCCGGGGGTGTCGGTGAACCACGGGGAACGGTGACCCGGAGACCGCTCGGCCGCTCTACGGTGGGGTGAGAGAGCGTTAGGAGAACCGTGCCCCTCACCCATCAGCTGCGTGTGCATCGCAGCGAGGACAACCTCGAGCAGACCGACCAGCTCGCGTGGAAGCTCGCCGAGCTGGCGACCGATCCCGTCGCGGTGGACGACGACGTCGTGGACATGGTCGTCAACCGTGTCATCGACAACGCGGCGGTGGCAGCGGCCTCGTTGCTGCGTGCGCCCGTGGTGGCCGCGCGTGCGCAGGCGCTCACCCATCCGTACTCACCGGGCGCGACGGTGTTCGGACGCAGCTCCGACCTGCGCGTCAGCCCCGAGTGGGCGGCCTGGGCGAACGGCGTGGCCGTGCGCGAGCTCGACTTCCACGACACCTTCCTCGCGGCGGACTACTCCCACCCGGGCGACAACATCCCGCCGATCCTGGCCGTCGCGCAGCACCGTGCGTGCAGCGGCGCCGATCTGGTGCGCGGCATCGTGACCGGCTACGAGATCCAGGTCGACCTCGTGAAGGCGATCAGCCTGCACAAGCACAAGATCGACCACGTGGCCCACCTCGGCCCCAGCGCCGCCGCCGGCATCGGGACGATGCTGGGGCTGCCCACGCAGGTGATCTTCACCGCCATCGGGCAGGCGCTGCACACCACCACGGCCACCCGGCAGTCCCGCAAGGGCCGGATCTCCACGTGGAAGGCCTACGCCCCGGCGTTCGCCGGCAAGGTCGCCATCGAGGCGGTCGACCGGGCGATGCGCGGGCAGACCTCGCCCGAGCCGATCTACGAGGGCGAGGACGGCGTCATCGCGTGGATGCTCGACGGCCCGGACGCGAGCTACGAGGTCGTGCTCCCTGCGCCCGGCGAGCCCAAGCGCGCGATCCTGGAGACCTACACCAAGGAGCACTCGGCCGAGTACCAGAGCCAGGCGCTGATCGACCTTGCCCGGCGGCTGCACCGCACGCGGCCCGAGCTCGCCGACCCGGATCGCATCGAGTCCGTCGTCATCCATACCAGCCACCACACCCACTACGTGATCGGCTCCGGCGCCAACGACCCGCAGAAGTACGACCCGAGCGCCACCCGCGAGACGCTCGACCACTCGATCCCCTACATCGTCGCGGTGGCGCTGCAGGACGGCACGTGGCACCACGAGCGCTCCTACGCGCCCGAGCGGGCGCAACGACCGGACACGGTCGCGCTGTGGCGCAAGATCACCACGGCCGAGGACCCGGAGTGGACGCGTCGGTACCACTCCAGCGACCCGGCCGAGAAGGCGTTCGGCGGCCGCATCGAGATCAACACCACCGACGGCCGCACGATCGTCGAGGAGATCGCGATGGCCGATGCGCACCCGCTCGGGGCCCGTCCGTTCGCCCGGGCGCAGTACGTGGAGAAGTTCCGCACGCTCGCCGAGGGGGTGCTGGAGCCGGCGGAGATCGACCGCTTCCTGCAGGTCGCGCAGCGGCTGCCCGAGCTGGAGTCGCACGAGCTCGCGCAGCTGACGATCACGGCACGGCCCGGGCTGCTGGGCACGGTGCGGTCGCCGGGCGGACTGTTCTGATGCTGCACGCCGGGATGAGCGCGAGCCAGAAGCGCCGGCAGCTGCGGGAGCGGCTCGCCTCCGGTGAGCTGCTGCGCCTCCCGGGCGCGATCAACCCGCTCTCGGCGCAGCTGATCGAGGACAAGGGCTTCGAGGGTGTCTACATCTCCGGGGCGGTGCTCGCCGCGGACCTCGGGCTGCCGGACATCGGGCTGACCACGCTCACCGAGGTCGCCGGCCGCGCCGGGCAGATCGCGAGGGTCACCAACCTGCCGGCGATCGTGGACGCCGACACCGGCTTCGGCGAGCCGATGAACGTCGCCCGGACCGTGCAGGTCCTCGAGGACGCCGGGCTCGCCGGCTGCCACATCGAGGACCAGGTCAACCCCAAGCGCTGCGGGCACCTCGACGGCAAGGCCGTCGTCGACGTCGGCACCGCCGAGCAGCGCATCAGGGCGGCGGTCAACGCCCGGCGCGACCCCGACTTCCTCGTGATGGCACGCACCGACGTGAGAGCGCTCGAGGGGGTGAGGGCCGCCGTCGAGCGCGCGAAGCGACTCGTCGACGCCGGGGCCGACGCGATCTTCCCCGAGGCGATGGCCGACCTGGGCGAGTTCGAGCAGGTCGCGAACGCCGTCGACGTGCCCGTGCTCGCGAACATGACCGAGTTCGGCAAGTCCGAGCTGTTCACGACGGCGCAGCTCGCCTCCGCGGGCGTGCGTGTCGTCATCTACCCGGTCACCCTGCTGCGGCTGGCGATGGGGGAGGTGGAGCGCGGGCTCGAGGAGATCCGCGACGCCGGCACCCAGGCCGGGCTGGTGCCGCGGATGCAGACCCGGGCGCGGCTGTACGAGGTCATCGACTACGCGGGCTACAACACGTTCGACTCGGAGATCTTCACCTACTCGGCGCCGGAGCCGGGAGAAGGAGGCACAGCATGAGCGAGGACATCAAGAAGGGGCTGGCGGGCGTCGTCGTCGACGTGACGGCGATCAGCAAGGTCGACCCCGAGACCAACTCCCTGCTGTACCGGGGCTATCCCGTGCAGGATCTCGCGGCGCAGCGCTCGTTCGAGGAGGTGGCCTACCTGCTGTGGCACGGCGAGCTCCCGACGGCGGAGCAGCTGGCCGAGCAGAACGCCGCCGAGCGGGCGCAGCGAGCGTTGCCGGACCTCGTGGTCGACGCGATCAGCGCGCTGCCCACCACCTGTCACCCGATGGACGTCTGCCGCACCGCGGTGTCGGTGATCGGCGCCAACGACCCGCAGGCCGAGGACGCGTCGGTGGAGGCGAACCTCGCCAAGTCGCTGCGGCTGTTCGCCATGCTGCCCGCGGTGGTCGCCTACGACCAGCGTCGCCGTCGTGGCCAGGAGCTCGTGCCGCCGCGCGAGGACCTGGGGTACGCGGAGAACTTCCTGTGGATGACGTTCGGGGAGGACGCGGCAGCGGAGGTCGTCAAGGCGTTCGAGGTCTCGATGGTGCTGTACGCCGAGCACTCGTTCAACGCCTCCACGTTCACCGCCCGGGTGATCACCTCCACGCTGGCGGACCTGTACTCGGCGGTCACCGGTGCGATCGGGGCGCTGAAGGGGCCGCTGCACGGCGGCGCGAACGAGGCCGTGATGCACACCTTCGACGAGATCGGCTCCGCCGACGCGGCGCACGCGTGGCTGGAGGACGCGCTCGCGACCAAGAAGAAGATCATGGGCTTCGGGCACCGCGTGTACAAGAACGGCGACTCGCGGGTGCCGACGATGAAGGCGGTCCTCGACGACCTCGTGGCCCACTACCAGCGCCCCGACCTCGGCGAGATGTACACGGCGCTAGAGTCGGCGATGGGCGAGGCGAAGAACATCAAGCCGAATCTCGACTACCCGGCCGGTCCCGCGTACCACCTGATGGGTTTCGACACCCCGACCTTCACGCCGCTGTTCGTCGCCTCACGGGTGACGGGCTGGACCGCGCACGTGATCGAGCAGTTGGCCTCCAACGCGTTGATCCGCCCGCTCAGCGAGTACGTGGGGCCGGAGCGGCGCGAGGTGCCGCCGCGCTGACGCCTCAGGGCCGCGGATGCCCGGTCCCGGGGTCGCGGTCGGTGAGGCAGTAGATGTGGCCCTCGGGCGCGCGCATGATCGTCCAGGCCTGGTGCTCGGCAACCTGCTCGGCACCGAGCTCGCGGTGACGCGCCACCTCAGCGGGGCGGTCGGCCACGGCGATATCGGCGTGGGCGGAGACCGTGGGACGGTCCTCGTCGAGACGCTGCAGCAGGAACCGCAGCCCGCCGGCGGGGTCGGGGTCGACCAGCCGGACGAACGGGTCGCTGCGGCCGGTGGTGATGTCCCGCCCGGTGAGCTGGTGCCAGAACGCGACCTCGGTCTCCCACTGGCTCGGCGGGATGTCGAGGCACACCTGATCGAGGATCGGCTCACCGGTGCGAGCCAGGTGTGGCTCCGGCTCGGCAAGCGTGAGGCACAGCAGCAGGCCGCCGGGTGAGCGCAGCACCGGCACGTCGTGGTAGTGCCACGCCCGGGTCGCGCCGAGGCCGAGTGCACGCTGCAGCAGCGCATCCCGATCATGGGAGGCGACGTCGAGGTGCACTCGAGGGCCGCCGTCGATCGCCTGCATCCGCACGCAGGAGGTGCCGCCGCCGGGAAGCAGGGTGAGGAACTGGCCGTCCTCGCCCCGTGCCGGTGACGGCGTGAGACCGGTCGCGGCAGCCCAGAACTCGACCGAGCGCTGCCACCCGGCGCGGGGGACGTCGAGGAAGACGTCGTACCAGACAGGAGTGGTCACGAGCTCAGTGTGCCTGTCGGCCGTCTCGATCTCGAGGGTCAGAGCTCGCGGATGTAGCAGAGCATCCGGTAGTCCTCACCGGGCTCGATGTTGACGAAGCCGTGCCGCTCGTAGAAGCGGCGGGTGTCGGTGTCGATCTCGTCGACGTTGATGTGGATCTCACCGACGCCCTGGCTCGTGAAGCGCTCGACGGCGGTCGTGAGCAGTGCGGTCCCGATGCCTTGGTCCCTCAGGTCGGGGCGGACGTAGAGCTCCTCCAGCTGGGCGAGCGGACCGTCGTAGTACGGGGTGGGGCGCAGGGTGAAGTAGGCGAAACCGGTCGCCTCTTCAGCCTGCTCCGAGAGCAGCACGACGACGTTCGGGCCTTCGAGCAGCCGGGCGAACCTGGTCGCGAACTCGGCGGCGCTCGGGGTGGGGGTCTCGAACTCGACGTTGAAGTCGTGCAGGAGGGCTCCGACGGTGCCGGCGTCCGCGGGGGTCGCCTGCCTCACGGCGGTCCCGTCCCGGCGGGCTGCAGGGGCCAGGGCTGGGCTCGACGCGGCGCGGGTGAACCGGGGGCCGGCGCCGGGGTTGGCACGGTACTCGGCGAGCGCCGCCAGCCGCTCCAGCGTGTAGTGCCCGGTGTTCTCGGGCAGGCCATCGACCGCGAACCAGCCGACGGCGAGCGACTCGTCGTCGGCCGCGTGCGGCTCGCCGCCGGTGGCGTGGCACACGAACAGCAGGTCCAGGTACTGCGCGTGGTCCCCGTTCGGGTAGGTCATCGGGTCCTGGACGAGGATCGCGGCAAGGCTGTCGACGACGGCGTCCACCCCCGTCTCCTCCTTGATCTCCCGCACCATCGCCACGGCAGGCTGCTCACCGGGCTCGAGGATCCCGGAGATCAGCGCCCACAGGCCGCTGTCGACACGCTGCCCCATGAGGACCCGGCCCTCGTCGTCGAGCACCACCGCCGTGACTCCTGCGAGCCACAGCAGGTCGGTCCCGACCTTCGTCCGGAGAGACTCGATGAACGGAGGGATCGGCATGTCGTCATGCTGTCACGGCCGCACGGGTGGGTGCGCACGGGCCGGCTGTGCGGAAGACGCTGGGGGCTGACGGGAGCCGAGGCGTCGACCGGCAGCTGCGCACCCCTGCCAGATGACAAGACCCGCCTCGGCTTCACCGGGCGGGTCTGTCGATCTGTCGGGGTGACAGGAGCCGTCGTCGCACCCAGCTCGTTCCTCGCTGAACGCTCCTCCTCCCGGCATCCTGTCGCCGCCGACACATGAGAAAACCGCCTCGGCTTCGCCGGGCGGTTTCTCAGTGTGTCGGGGTGACAGGATTTGAACCTGCGGCCTCTTCGTCCCGAACGAAGCGCGCTACCAAGCTGCGCCACACCCCGGAGCAGCCTGGCAAGGATAGCCGCAAGTTGGCCCCACTCTGAAACCGGGGTGTGACACGCGCCACGCGCTGCCCAGAACGGCAGTTTCCACCGACTACGGCAGGCGCACCTGCCGCACTCGGTGGAAACTGCCGCACTCGGTGCTGCTGCGGGCGCGGTGGCCGCGGGTGGCGGATCGTCGGGGCCATCAGCGGGCCGTCAGCGTCAGCAGGGTGGCCTCGGGGCGGCAGAAGAAGCGCACCGGGGTGTAGGGGTTGGTGCCCAGGCCCGCGCTGACGTGCAGCCACATCGAGCTCGGGTCCTCGTCCGGCCGGGCGCCTGGCCAGCCGTGCAGGCCCTTGGCCCTGCCGGTGTCGAGGTCGCAGTTCGTGGTCAGCGCCCCCACGAGCGGCAGGCACAGCTGGCCGCCGTGGGTGTGGCCCGCGAGGGCCATGTCGCAGCCGTCGGCGCGGAAGCCGTCGAGGACCCGCCGGTACGGTGCGTGCGCCACCCCGAGGTGGGCGACGGCGGAGCTCGGCTTGTCGCCGTCGCTCGCCGCCGGGATCCGGTCGAGGTTCATGTGCGCGTCCGCGGTCCCGACGAAGCTCAGCTGCTGGCCGGCCACGTCGAGCACGGCACGCTTGTTGGCCAGGTCCGTCCAGCCGCGAGCGGCGAGCGCCGCCTGCAGCTCCCGGCCCGGCAGGTTCGGCTTGCCCCGGTGCGAGCCCTCGCTGCGAGCATCCGGCAACAGGTACCGCGCAGGGTTGCGAGGCTCCGGCCCGAAGTAGTCGTTCGATCCGAGCGTGAACACACCCGGCACGTCGAGCAACGGCCCCAGCGCCCGCAGCAGCACCGGCAGCGAGGCCGGGTGCGACAGGTTGTCGCCGGTGTTGACCACCAGGTCGGGCCGCGTCTCCGCCAGTTGCCTCACCCAGGCCACCTTGCGGTGCTGACCGGGCATCAGGTGCAGGTCGGAGATGTGCAGCACCCGGATCTCCCGAGCGCTCGGCGCGAGCACCGGCACCCGGATCTCACGCAGCGTGAACGCCTGGGCCTCCAGCAGCGCCCAGGTCAGCCCAGCGGCGCCCGTCAGGGCGAGCGCACCGACACCGTTCGCCCAGGCACGCGCGCTCAGGGGACTCTCACGATCGTGGTCATGGCGCCGGCTCAGTCGTCGTCGTCTCGGCCACCGCCACCGCCACCGCCACCGCCGCCGCCGCCGCCGCCGCCGCCGGGTCCGTCGCCGCCACCGTTGTCAGGCGGCTCCGGCGTGGGGTCGGGCTCCGGCGGGGCGCCGGAGCTGGTGACCAGCGTGATCACCGTTCCTTGCGTCTGCAGCGAACCGGCACCGGGCTGGCTGCGGATCACCGAACCTTCCGGCACCGAGTCGCTCTCTTCCTCGCTGCCGGTCCTGGCCTGGAAACCAGCACCCTCGAGCGTGGCCGTGGCCTGCTCGACGCTCATGCCACCCACGTTGGGGACCCACTTGCGCTCGCCGTAGAGCAGCTTGTCGCTGGGGTCCGGGAAGCTCTGCGGCGACAGCCCGAGGGTGTCGATCGCCTGGCTCATGTAGTTCTGCCAGATGGGAGCGGCGAACGCACCGCCGTAGACCAGACGGTAGTACCGCCCGTTGATCGTGATGTTCATCATCGCGTCGAGGCGGTCCGAGAAGCCGTTCCACACCGCCGTCGTCACCTGCGGCGTGTAGCCGATGAACCAGGCCGCGGAGTCGTCGTTCGCGGTACCGGTCTTGCCGGCGATCTCGTAGCCCGAGATACGCGCCTCACGGCCCGTGGCACCGCGGTCGCTGCTCGCCGTGACCTGGTGGAGCGCGTAGGTGACGGTCGAGGCGATCTCCGGCGTCAGGGCCTGGCTGCACTCGGAGGCCGGCACCGCGACGGGGTTGCCGTCGGAGTCGATGATCGAGTCGATCGCGATCGGGGAGCAGTAGGTGCCGTTGGACGCGAAGGTCGCGAACGCCGCCGCCATCGTCAGCGGGGCGATGTTGTTCGACCCGAGCACCATCGACGGCGAGGGGTACAGCGCGAGCTCGGAGTCGGGGTGGATCCCGGAGCCCACGTGCAGCCCCAGGCGCTGCGTCAGGTCGTAGAGGTCGCACATGTTGAGCTGGTTCGCCATGTCGACGAACGCGGTGTTGACCGACCGGATGGTCGCGTCGATCACGCGCATCCGCCCGGTACCGATGCCCTCGATGTTCTTGGGGTCGTACTTGCTGGCGAAGGACTGGCACCCGTCGTAGTTCCAGGACGAGACCGGGAAGCTCTGTCCCTGGGCGCCGTTGATCGTGTCGTAGAGCGAGTGACCGGCCTCGAGCCATGCCGCCAGCACGAACGCCTTGAACGTCGAGCCGGTCTGGAAGCCGATCGAGCCGCCGTAGCTGGCGTCGGCGTTGAAGTTGACCTTG
The DNA here is from genome assembly GCF_009733815.1 of Pseudactinotalea suaedae. Lineage (GTDB taxonomy): Bacteria > Actinomycetota > Actinomycetes > Actinomycetales > Beutenbergiaceae > Pseudactinotalea > Pseudactinotalea suaedae. The sequence continues at coordinate 139,550 of NZ_WNXY01000004.1, read as the reverse complement.
GTGGTGCGGGCCGGGTCGCCCTCCTCGCCGCCCTCGCCGTACGGGGTGTTCTGGACCATGGCCAGGATGCGCCCGGTCCCGGGCTCTACGGTCGAGATGGCGTTGGAGATGCCGGACTCGTCGTCGACGGGCACTGCAGCGGTCAACGAGGCGTAGCCCTGGTCCTGCAGCGTGGGGTTGAGCGTGGTGGTGATGTCCAGGCCGCCGCGCAGCAGCATCTGACGGCGCGCCTCGGGGGTCTCGCCGAACTCCGGGCTGGTCAGGATCGTCTTGACGACGTAGTCGCAGAAGTACGCAGAGATCTCCGCGGTGGCGCACGTGGGCGGGATCGGCTGGACGGCGAGCATCTCCTCGATCGGCACCGCCGAGAACGCGTCGAAGTCCTCCTGCGTGATGAAGCCCTGGTCCTCCATGAGGCCCAGGACCGTGTTGCGTCGGTTGAGGGCGTTCTCGGGGTTGACGATCGGGTTGTAGCTGCCGGGGGACTGCGTGATCCCGGCGAGCAGCGCCGCCTCGCCGATGTTGAGGTCGATCGCGCTCTTGGAGAAGAAGTACCGGGCAGCGGCCTCGATGCCGTACTGCGACGGGCCGAACTGCGCGATGTTGAGGTACCCGGTGAGGATCTCGTCCTTGGTGTAGGTCTGCTCGAGGGCGATCGCGAGCTTGGCCTCGCGGAGCTTGCGGCCGATCGTCGCTGCGGTGGCCGCCGCGATCGCCTCGGCGTCACCCTCGACCTTGGCCTGCTCGAGCAGCACGTTCTTGACGTACTGCTGCGTGAGGGTCGAGGCACCCTGCAGGTCGCCACCGCTGAGGTTCGAGACCACCGCGCGGAGCATGCCCTCGGGGTCGATCGCGCCGTGCTCGTAGAACCGCTTGTCCTCGGTGGCGATCACGGCCTGCTGCACGTAGGGCGAGATCTCCTCGAGCGGGACCACGATGCGGTCCTCGGCGTAGAACGTCGCCATCAGGCTGCCGTCGCTGTAGCGGATCACGCTGCGCTCGGACAGCGTCATGTCGCCGATGTCGGTGTCCAGCTCGTCGAACATGTCCACGCCGGCCTGCGAGGTGGCGCCGACCGCGGCCACCATCGGCATCACGAACCCGGCCGAGAGGACGCCGGCGAGACCCGCGACCAGCAGGAACGCGAGGAACATGGAGACGAGTTGCGCGACGTTGACGGAGCGCCCGGACGCGCGTGAGGGCGAAGCCATGCTTCGGATCATACGTAACGCGCCCGAAGGTGCCACGTGAGGGCCGCAACCCTGCGCCGTTTCTCCCCATCCACGTGACCCCTTCCAGAACTGACCTTTGCGTAACAGTGGTGCTTCGGTCTAGGTTCGGATCAAGCGGTCACCGTGTACCAGCGAAGGCGCTGGACCCAATCTCGGGGAGGTCGATATGACGACGACATACGAAGAGAGCTGGACGGCCAAGGCTGCCTGCGCTGGGCGTTCACCCGACGAGCTGTTCGTGCAGGGTGCGGCTCAGCGCCAGGCCCGCGAGGTCTGCTTCGCCTGCCCAGTCCGGCTGGAGTGCCTGGTCGATGCCTTGGACAACCGGATCCAGTTCGGTGTCTGGGGTGGCATGACCGAGCGTGAGCGGCGAGCCCTGCTGCGCCGGGCGCCGTCGGTCGACTCCTGGCGGGCCACGCTCGCCGACCTCGACCGCGACCACATCACCGAGCTGATCACGCAGCGCTGGCCGGTCCCGAAGGCCGCCCGCCACGAGCACTCCTCCAACTGAGAGGTGCCGCCCGCTGCGGGGCGGCTCTAGGATCGCCGTATGACCGCATGGGAGTACGCGACGATCCCGCTGATGATCCACAACACCAAGGCGATCCTGGACACCTGGGGCGCCGACGGGTGGGAGCTGGTGCAGGTGGTGCCCGGCCCGGACGGGCAGGGCCTCGTGGCCTACCTCAAGCGCGAGAAGGCCTGAGGTGAGCGCTTCCGAGCGCCTGGCCGATCTGGGGATCGTCCTTCCCGACGTCGTCCCACCGGTCGCGTCCTACGTGCCCGCCGTGCGTACCGGGAACCTCGTGATGACCTCCGGCCAGCTCCCGATGGCCGACGGCGTGCTCGCCTCGACCGGCAAGGTGGGCGAGGCCCAAGGGCTGGTGCCGCCCGCGGACGCCGCCGGGCTGGCGCGCCTGTGCGCGCTCAACGCCGTGGCTGCCGCCGCCTCGCTGGTCGGTGGCGTCGACCACCTGACGCGCGTGGTCAAGGTCGTCGGCTTCGTCGCCTCCGACCCGTCCTTCACCGGCCAGCCGGCCGTGATCAACGGCGCCTCCACCATGCTGCAGGAGATCTTCGGTGACGCGGGCGTCCACGCCCGCTCCGCCGTCGGGGTGGCCGCGCTGCCGCTCGACGCACCCGTCGAGGTCGAGGTCGTCTTCGAGGTCGCCTGACCGCGACCTCACCGGGCGCGCCGGTCCACGGCGTCAGCGCCCGCGGCGACGCAACCGCTCGATGTCCAGGAGCACGACCGAGCGACCGTCGAGCTGGAGCCAGCCGCGGTTGCTGAACTCCGCCAGCGACTTGTTGACCGTCTCCCGGGTGGCGCCCACGAGCTGGGCGAGCTCCTCCTGGGTGAGGTCGTGCGTGACGCGCAGACCGCCGTCGGCCGGCTGGCCGAACCGCTGCCCCAGGTCGAGCAGGGTCTTGGCCACGCGACCGGGCACGTCGGAGAAGATGAGGTCGGCCATCGCCGCGTTGGTGCGGCGCAGCCGCTGCGCGAGCGAGCGCAGCAGGTGCTGGGAGATCTCCGGCCGGGCGTCCAGGACCCGCAGCAGGTCCGCGTGCTGGAGCGAGACGAGCGCCGTCTTCGCCAGCGCCGTGGCGGTCGCGGTGCGTGGGCCCGGGTCGTAGAGCGAGACCTCGCCGAGGATCTCGCCCGGGCCGAGGATCGCGAGCAGGTGCTCGCGGCCGTCGGGTGCGGTGTGACCGAGCTTCACCTTGCCGGCGCCCAGGACGAACAGCTTGTCGCCCGGCGAGCCCTCGTGGAAGATCTCCTCGCCACGGCGGAAGGTGTGCTCCGTCATCCGTTCACGGATCGCCAGGTATCCGGCGTCGTTGAGCTCGGCGAACAGCGGTGAGCTGCGAATGACGGCCTCGTCCATACCGAGCGCCTCCTCATCTTCTGACGGCTTGGGGCAGCTTGTGACGTGGGCCACAGTCTGCCAGGTTCACAGGGTGGTGCGTACGGGCCGCGCCGCTCAGCTCCCGGGAAGCCGCGGCAGCCAGCTCAGCAGCAGGTCGGTCACCGCCTCCGGAGCCTCCTCCGGGAGGAAGTGGCCGGCGCCGTCCACGATCACTCGACTGTAGGGGCCCGCGACCATCTCGCCGTCGCGCCGACACGCGCGCGGAGACATGTTTCCGTCGAGACGGCCGTGCAGCGACAGGACCGGCACGTCGACCGGTTGCTCGACCGCCTCGCGGTAGCGGCGGCCATCGGGGCGCGGGCGGGAGCGGACCAGCCAGCGCAGCTGCTCCATCTGGCTGTGCGCCGCGAACGGCAGCCGAGCGGCCTGCGTGTAGAGCTCGACGTCCGGGCTGGTCCAGCTCGGCGCGGACCAGGTGCGCAGCAACCGGGCCACCAGGTCGCCGCTGGTCATCGACCGCTCGGGGAACCAGGGCAGCTGGAACTGGGCCACCCGGGCGAGCGTCGCCGCGGACAGGGCCCGTGGCGCCAGGTCGTACAGGAAGTGCGGATGGGGCGCCCCGAGCACACCGATCGCGTGCACCGCGGTGGGTGTCAGCGAGGGCATCGCCCACGCGACCTGACCGCCCAGGCCCATGCCGACCACGACCGCGCTGCTCGAGCCCAGGGAGCGGATCACCCCGGCGACGTCAGCGGCCAGCGCCGGGAGGTCGTAGGCGCGCGGCGGCTTGTCCGAGGCGCCGTAGCCGCGCAGGTCCATCGCCGCAGCGCGGTAGCCGGCCTCACCCAGCGCCACCAGCTGGTGCCGCCACGCCCACCAGAACTGCGGGAACCCGTGGAGCAGCACGACGAGCGGGGCATCGGCGTCGTCAGGGCCGGTCACCGCCACGTGGAAGCGGCCGCCGTTGGCAGCGACCATCCGATGCGTCCACGGACCGGCAGGCGTCACGATCGCGGGGTCCACTGTCACGGCCGACCACGCTACCGGCGCACGTCATCCCGCGCGTCATCCGTAGGGAGGAACCCTCACCACCGAAGGTCTGAGGACCCGCTCGACCACAGACGCACGCGAGCCCGACGGCGGAGCTCACCTCCGCCGTCGGGCTCTCGTCCGAGAGGTGGCTCAGTCGGCGGTGCCGGCGGAGCTGGACAACCCGGCCTGGATCAGCTGCATCACGCTGGAGTCGGCGAGCGTGGTGACGTCGCCGACCTGACGGTTCTCGGCGACGTCGCGCAGCAGCCGGCGCATGATCTTCCCGGACCGGGTCTTGGGCAGCTCGGCGACCACGAGGATCGACCGCGGCTTGGCGATCGGGCCGATCTCCTTGGCGACGTGGTTGCGCAGCTCCTGCACGATGTCCTGGCCCTCGCCGGGCTCGTCCGCCTGCTCGACGACCTCGCCGCGCAGGATCACGAACGCGACCACGGCCTGACCGGTGGTGTCGTCGGAGGCACCCACCACGGCGGCCTCGGCCACGTACGGGTGGGAGACGAGCGCGGACTCGATCTCCGTCGTCGAGAGCCGGTGGCCGGAGACGTTCATGACGTCATCGACGCGCCCGAGGAGCCAGACGTCGCCATCCTCGTCGAGCTTGGCGCCGTCGCCGGCGAAGTAGGTGCCGGGGAAGCGCGACCAGTACGTCTCCTTGAAGCGCTCCGGGTCGCCCCAGATGCCCCGCAGCATCGAGGGCCACGGCTCGTTGAGCACGAGGTAGCCGCCGCCACCGGGGCCGACCGCCTGACCGGCGTCGTCCCACACCTGCGCGGTGATGCCGGGCAGCGGCACCTGCGCCGACCCGGGCTTGGCCTCCGTGACGCCGGGGAGCGGGGAGATCATGATCGCGCCGGTCTCGGTCTGCCACCAGGTGTCCACCACCGGGGCCTTGTCGCCGCCGATCACGCGGCGGTACCAGATCCACGCCTCGGGGTTGATCGGCTCACCCACCGACCCGAGCAGGCGCAGCGAGGACAGGTCGTAGCCGGCCGGGATCGACTCTCCCCACTTCATGACGGTGCGGATCGCGGTGGGTGCGGTGTACAGGATGCTGACCTTGTACTTCTGCACGATGTCCCACCAGCGGCCCTTGTCCGGGCTGTCGGGCGTGCCCTCGTACATGACCTGGGTGGCGCCGTTGAGCAGCGGCCCGTAGACGACGTAGCTGTGACCGGTAACCCAGCCGATGTCGGCGGTGCACCAGTACACGTCGGTCTCGGGCTTGAGGTCGAACACGTACCTGTGGGTGAACGCGGACTGCGCGAGGTAGCCGCCGGTGGTGTGCAGGATGCCCTTGGGCTTCCCGGTGGTGCCGGAGGTGTAGAGGATGAAGAGCGGGTGCTCGGCGTCGAGGTCGACCGGCTGGTGGACCTCGGCGGCGCCGCCCACGGCCTCCTCCCACCACACGTCGCGACCGGGCGTCCACTCCACGTCCTGACCGGTGCGCTTGACCACCAGCACGTGCTCGACGGTGGTCTCGCCCTTGGCGAGCGCCTCGTCCACGGCGGGCTTGAGGGCGCTGGGCTTGCCGCGGCGGTAGCCGCCATCGGAGGTGATGACCAGCTTCGCCTCGGCGTCGGTGATCCGGCTGTACAGCGCCTCGGCGGAGAAGCCGCCGAACACCACCGAGTGGGTGGCGCCGATCCGGGCGCAGGCGAGCATCGCGATCGCCGCCTCCGGGATCATCGGCAGGTAGATGGCCACCCGGTCGCCGGTCTGGACGCCCAGCTCACCGAGGGCGTTGGCCGCCTTGCTGACCTCGCGCTGCAGGTCGGCGTAGGTGATCGTGCGGACGTCGCCCGGCTCACCCTCGAAGTGGATCGCGACCCGGTCGCCGTTCCCGGCCTCGACGTGCCGGTCGACCGCGTTGTAGGCGGCGTTGAGGGTGCCGTCGGCGAACCACTGCGCGAACGGCGGGTTGCTCCAGTCGAGGGTCTGCGTGAAGGGTCGCGACCAGCTGAGCAGCTCGCGGGCCTGCTTCGCCCAGAACTCGAGCCGGTCGGCTGCCGCCTCCTGGTAGAGCTCCGGTCCGGCGTTGGCCTGCGCGGCGAACTCCTCGCTGGGTGGGAAACGCCGCGTCTCGTGAAGCAGGTTCTCCAGGGCGGGGGAGCTGGGCGGGGTCTGGTCGGTCATCTTCAGCACTCCAACGACGACGGTGGTGATAATCCGGGACCACCCTAGAACCACCGGCCGACTTCGGTGCCGCGAGATGCCCGACGGCGTCTCGACCCCTGGTCGTCGAGCGGTGCCTCAGGCGCCGATCGCGGCCTTGCGACGCTCCTCGCGGCGGCCCTGGCGGCGGGCGCCGTGCGAGACCACGCCGACCATGATCAGGGCCACGCCGTAGACGGCGAGGCGGCCGGAACGGGCGTCCGCCAGCAGGTGGTCGACGATGTTCTGCCCCAGCTGCTCGAGCGCCTGCACCAGGGTTCCCTGGTACTCGGTGACCAGATCCATCGCCTCGGTGTTGAAGACGATGAAGGCGATGCCGACCGCCGCGGTGATCGTGCCGACCAGGATCACCCCGACCGAGGACCAGCGTGCTGCGAGCAGCACGAAGAACAGGCACAGCAGGCCACCGGCGAGCTCCAGCGGGCCGGCCCAGTTGAACTCGCCGCCGTTGGTGAGGTTGAAGTTCATCCGCTCGCCGCCGTCGGCGATCAGGTACCAGGCGACCGGCGCGAACACGATCGAGATGAGGATGCTCCACCAGTGCGCGGCGGCGCGGGAGGCGGGACCCTCGTCGAAGTCCTTGAAGGGGTCTTCCTCGCCGGTGGTGGACGTCGAGGTGGTGGCGGGCATCGTCCGGGTGGACGAGGAGTCGGTGCCGGCCGGGTCGGCGACACCCGGGGCGCCCCGGGTGGCGACCGCGCCGGCACCCGCGCCTGCTGCAGCGGCGACCGGGACGCGGGAGGTCTGCTCCTCGCCGGAGGACGTGGCCTGGTTCTCGGAGCCGGCGTCGCCCTCGCTGCGGGGCCGGCCGAAGCGGCGGGCGCGCTCGTCGCGGATCGCGTCGTCCTCCTCGGCCGTGGGGAACGCGGTCGTGGCGGCGCCGCGGTCGGACTCGCCGCCGTCGACCTCGGCGAACGGGTCGTCACGCTGCTGCGTGGGCTGTCCCACGTGGGTCTCGTCCGGGAGGGGAGCCGGTGAGGCCGGGTAGGAGGTGCCCGGGCGCTCGTCAGGGTCCTGCGCGGGCGCGCCGGTCTCAGCGGGCTGCTCGAGGGTGGCCTCGTGCGCGGGCGTCTCGTTCACGCGGCGGGGCTCCACGCGCGTGGGCTCCTCACCGGTCTGCTCGACCGGGCGTGGCTCGACCGACCCCTGGCCGGTCTCGGCCGAGTGGTCAGCGGGGCCGCTGCGGTTCTCGTCGGTGCTCATGAGGTACTCCCAGCTGTCGTGGAACGCCTTCACGGTAACGGCCGGGGTGCTGGCGGCTCGGGTGGCGCGCCGTAGCCGGTCCTCGCAACGACGGCGCCTGCGCGGCGCCGTCGTCGACCTCATCCGACGGTGGGTTAGCAGGCGTGCACAGGGTCGATACGGGCTAGCCGTTCGCCCAGTCCTATTCGTGGACTGTTCGCGCGTGGGTTCCCACCGCCGGGATGAAGTTGTGCTCCTTGTCTACTCCTCTCGGCGGCATTTGGGAAGGACTTGGAGGGACTTCGACGGACTTCCACGGGGCTCGGCACCGTGCTCGTCGGTTGTCCACAGGTGCGGCCCGATGCACCGCTGTCCACAGCACCCCTACCGCGCCGGAGCGTGTCGTGGCGGGGCGCCGCATGCTGGCTGGCCAGGACGACGGAAGGGGTCGGTGATGTCGGGAGTCGCGGTCGCGCTGCGCTCGTCAGATCCTGCGGTGGTCGAGGCGGTGCGGTCGATCGCGGCGCTCGCGGAGCTGCCGCTGGTGGTGCATCCACCCGGTGCAGCGCTGCCGGAGGCGGGTCTGCTGCTGGACAGCGTGGCGGAGGTGAGCGCGGACGACCCGGACTGGCGCCGGCCGGGCGGGCGGTTCGCCTGGGTGGCGGTGGAGCGTGGCCTGACGGCGCCCGACGGCGGAGCGTGCCTCGTGCTTCCCGAGACCGCCGAGGAGCTGTTGGTCAGGATCCGGGCGGTCAGCGCTCGTCGGCGTGCCCGGGTGATCGGTGTCGTCGGTGCGCGCGGCGGCGCGGGGGCCTCGAGCCTCGCCGCCGTGCTGGCGCGCACGTGCGCCGACAGGGAGCTGTCGGTGGCGCTGGTCGATCTCGATCTGGACCACGGCGGCCTCGACGTGCTGATCGGCTCCGAGCACGAGGCGGGCCTGCGGTGGGCCGACCTGGGCGGCGAGCAGGGCGGTTTCGCACCCGCGGACCTGGCGTCGGGGCTGCCGATGTGGCACGGCGTGCGGCTGCTGTCGGGCGACCTGCGCTCGGTGGGCTCACCGCCCTCGGAGGAGACCTTGACGGCGTTGGGTGACGCGCACGACGTCGTCGTGCTCGACCTGCCGCGGGCTGCCGCACGCACGGGTGGGCTGGCGGGTCGGTGGTGCGACACGGTGCTGGCGGTCGCCGTGTGCGACGTGCCGTCCGCGGCGGGGGCGCAGGCCTTGGCGCGGTCGCTGTCCGGTCTGGATCTGCGGCTCGTGGTGCGCGGACCGGCGCCGGGCGGCCTGCAGCCGGCGGACCTCGCAGCCACGTGCGGTGTGCCGCTGCTGCACGGGATGGCACCGGAGCGATCGCTGGCCGCAGCGCTGGAGCGTGGGGTCGCACCCGGGGATCACCGCCGTGGACCGCTGGTCCGTGCCGCCCGGAAGATCGTGGACGCGCTGGGCCTGGCGCCGTGACGAGCACGCAGCCGCTCGACGGCGTGCGTGCCCGGCTGCTCGACGCGCCGGGTCTCGACCGAGCCGTCCGCGGCAGCGGCGTGGTCGGGGACCGGGCACGGCTGCAGCTGGACCGTGCGGCACGCGCCGAGCTGCTGGGCGCGGGGGCGTTGCAACCCCTGCTCGAGGACCCGCTCGTCACGGACGTGCTGGTGAACGGCGGGCACGGCGTCTGGGTGGACCGCGGCGCGGGTCTGGAGCGCACGGATGTGGTGGTCGAGGACGCGCGGGCGCTGGCTGCCCGGTTGGCGACGCTGGCGGGCCAACGGCTCGACGACGCGGTGCCGGTGGTCGATGGCCGGTTGCCCGACGGGTCGCGGCTGCACGCCGTGCTCGCGCCGGTGGCGGCCGAGGGCGCGCACATCAGCCTCCGCACGCTGCGGCGTCGGGCGTTCACGGTGGCGGACCTGCGGCGGCTGGGGTTCCTCGACGACGTCGGCGCCCAGGTGCTGCAACGCCTGGTGGAGGTGAGGGCGAACGTCCTGGTCAGCGGCGCGACCGGGTCGGGCAAGACCTCGCTGCTGGCGTGCGCGCTGTCCCTGGTCCCGGCCACGGAGCGGATCGTGTGCATCGAGGAGGCCGCCGAGCTGGCGCCCACGCACCCGCACGTGGTGCACCTGCAGGTCCGTCGCGCGAACGTGCAGGGCGCCGGTGGCATCGGGCTCGACGTGCTGGTGCGCACCGCGATGAGGATGCGGCCGGACCGGTTGATCCTCGGCGAGTGCCGTGGCGGCGAGGTGCGGGAGGTGCTCGGCGCGCTGAACACCGGCCACGACGGCGGCTGGGCCACCGTGCACGCCAACTCCGCGGACGACGTGCCGGCGCGGCTGGTGGCGCTCGGCGCGCTCGCCGGGCTGACGCCGGCCGCCGTGGCGGTGCAGGCGCGCGCGGCGATCGACGCGGTGCTGCACCTGCGGCGCGACGCCGAGGGTCGCCGCGTGCTCGCCCAGGTGGGTGTGCTCGTCGCCGACGGCCCCGATGGCATGCGGTGCGAGGCTGCGCTCACTCGCGCAGCGGGCGGCATGGTGACCGCCGCGGCATGGGACCAGCTCGGCAGCGTCCTCGATCGCGGAGCCCGCTGATGCGGGTCCTGGTGGTGGCGCTGCTGCTGCTGGCGGGCTGGGTGCTCACGGTCTCCGGCCGGTCCAGCCCGCGGGACCGGCCGGGGTGGCAGCACCGGTTCCGGACCTGGCGGCTCGGTCGGGTGACCCGACGCGGCCGCCCGGATGTGACCCGGGTGCTGGTCGAGGTCGCCACGCGGCTACGCGCAGGCACCCAGCTGACCGAGGCGTGGCGGCGGTCGCTCCCCGACCCGGCACCGCCGTGGGCGGGTGAGGTGATGGGCGCGGCCGGTGCGGGGATGATCGCGGCGACCGCTGTCACCGGTCCGCGAGCGCGGGCACCGGCCCCGGGCAGGTGGTGGCGTCGACGTGCGCCGCACGCCGGTCCCGACGTCGCCGCGGCCGTGGCGGCGTGCCGGTTGGCCGCGCGGACGGGTGCGCCGCTGGCCGAGATCATCGACGTGGTCGTGGCGGGTGTCGCGGAGGCGGCGGATGCCGACGAGCTGCGCCGCACCGCGCTCGCCGGCCCCCGAGCCACCGCGCGGCTGCTCGCCTGGTTGCCCGCCGGCGGGATCGCTCTCGGGACGATGCTGGGTGCTGACCCGCTCGCGGTGCTGCTGGGCGGCGGTGTGGGCGGGCTGTGCCTGGTGGGCGGTGGTGCGCTGTTCCTGCTCGGGCACCGCTGGGTGCGGGCGCTCGTCGCTGAGGCGGAACGAGCGGGCAGGTGAGCTGGCCGGAGCCCGACGTCGGGCTGCTTCTTCTCGCGCTCGCGGTGCTGGCCTGCCTGCCGTGGGCACGTCGACCGCTGCGGGCGTCGCGCGCGCTGCCGGTCCGCGCGTCGCGGCGCCACCGGTCCGCGCGCGAGCTCGTCGACGGTGCGGTGGTGCTCGACCTCGTCCGTGCCGCGCTGGCCTCCGGCGTCGACGTGGTGGGTGCGATCGAGGCGGTGGGCGCGGCGTTGCCCGGTGATCAGGGCACGCCCTACCTGCGCGCGGCGAAGGCGTTGCGGCTCGGCGCCGCCTGGGAGGTCGCCTGGCCGGTGCCGTCGGCGGCCGCAGACGCGCTGGCACCTGCCTGGACCGATGGCGTCGACCCCGAGCCGCTGCTGGTTCACGCGGCAGCGGCGATCCGCCGTACCCGGCAGGCCAGGGCCAGGGAGGCGGCCGCTCGCCTCGGGGTGCGCCTGGTGCTCCCGCTGGGCCTGTGTCTGCTGCCCGCGTTCGTGCTGCTCGGGCTGGTACCGGTGCTGCTCGCCGCCGGCCTCGAGCTCTGGGGTGCCTGAGTCTCTGCTCCCGAGCGCCTGCGCCGGAGTGGGTGGGTCGACCCGTTCACCGATCACTGGGCTACCGCGCCGTCGTGGACATGACGAATCTCGCCGTGCGCTGACTCCTCGCCACCGCCCTGGGGTTTCGGGGGCTCTCGATGTCCGCGGTCATCCACAGGTACCCCCCGATGCACCTGCATCCACAGCAGTGGGTCACCGGCGCAGCGGGAACCTGCCCGACCCCGCGACGCTCGTGGTCCGGTGGTGCGAACCGCGCACCACCCAGGCATGAGGAGGTCATGGATGAGGGACTCACGACTCAGCCGCACTGCGGCTGCCCTGCGCGTCCGGTGGCGGGCGCTGCAGGAGCGCGGCGAGGCGGGGATGGCAACCGCCGAGTACGCGATCGGCACACTGGCCGCGGTCGGGTTCGCCGGGCTGCTGCTGGTGATCCTGCGGAGCGAGCAGGTGCGCTCGATGCTGCTGGGCATCGTCCAGAGCGCGCTCTCGGTCGGCGGCTGAGATGGCCGCCGTCGGGAGGCAGCGCCGGCAACCGCGTGACCGCGGTTCGGTGACAGCCGAGCTGGCGCTCGGCCTCCCGGCGGTGGTGCTCGCCCTCGTCGTGGTGCTGCTCGTGGGAGCCGCCGCCGTGGCGCAGGTGAGGTGCACCGACGCCGCGCGCGCCGCCGCCCGGGCGGCAGCGCTCGGCGAGGACCACGCCACCGTGGTCGCGATCGCCACCGATCTGGCAGGTGAGGAGGCGCAGGTAGCGGTCAGCGAGTCCGGCGGGTGGCTCACCGTGATCGTGACTCGACCGCTCTCGACCGGGTGGCTCGGCGGGTCGATGCTGACGGCGCGCGCCGAGGTCAGCATCCCCGCAGAGCCGGGCGACCCATGACACCGCCGCGCAGGCGCGACCCCGAGCGGGGCGCCGCCACGGTCCTGCTCCTGGCCGTCGTGGCGGTCGCGCTGGTCGTGGCCGTGGGAGCCGTCGCGCTGGCGAGAGCGGCGAACGCTCGGGGCACCGCCCAGGCAGCCGCCGATCTCGCAGCGATCGCCGCGGCGCAGGCAGCGCAGCGGCCAGGCGACGGCGACCCGTGTGCCGTCGCCGCCCGCGTGGTCGGGGTCAACGGTGCTGCCCTGCAGCATTGTCGGGTGCAGCCCGGTGGCAACGTCGAGGTGGACGTGGTGGTGCGGGTCGAGCCGCTACCGGGCTGGCGCACCAGCGCGAGCGCGAGCGCCCGGGCCGGACCGGTCGTCAGCGGCGGACTGCGCGAGCAGCAGGTCGAGCACGCGGCGAGCGCCGGCTTTGCTCAACGGGTTGTTGCCGTTGCCGCACTTGGGGGACTGCACGCACGCGGGGCAGCCGTCGCGGCAGGGGCACGAGGCCACCGCGTCACGCGTCGCCCGTATCCACGAGCGCGCCGCGGTGAAGCCGCGCTCGGAGAAGCCGGCGCCTCCGGGATAGCCGTCGTAGACGAACACGGTGGGCATGAAGGTGTCCTGGTGCAGCGCGGTCGAGAGGCCGCCGATGTCCCATCGGTCGCACGTGGCGATCAGCGGCAGCAACCCGATGCTGGCGTGCTCGGCCGCGTGCAGGGCTCCGGGCAGCTCGTCCGGGCCGATGCCGGCGTCGGCGAGCACGCTGGTCTCGACCGTCCACCACACGGCCGCGGTCCGCAGCACGCGTTCCGGGAGGTCGAGCGGGTAGGTGCCGATGAGGTCGAGACCGGGCAGCCGACGGCGGTCGTACCCGACCACCCGCGAGGTCACCTCGATCGATCCGCGATGCCACGTGAACGGCCCCCACGCCTGCTGGTCCCGGACCCCGAGGATCCGCACGTGCCGGTCGGACCGTGCCCGCGTGCGGAACGGCGGCCGCTCGCTGACCACGAGCGCGACGTCGTCCTCGTACTGGGTCACCCGGAACGTGCGTCCCTGGTGGGTGTAGATCGCGCCCTCGTGCACCACGGCGTCGGCGCGCGCGCCGTCGACCGTGCCGACCACGGCGCCGGTGGCCTCCTCGACCACCGCGACCACGGCATCGCCACCACCGCGCAGGTCGGTCAGGCTCTGCGGGGTCTCCTGGCGGTCGTAGTTCCAGTACCAGGACCGACCGCGGCGGCGCAGCAGCCCGCGTGCCACCAGCTCGTCGAGCAGGACGTCGTCGGGAAGGCCGAACCGCGGCAGGTCGGCGGCGGTGATCGGCAGCTCGCCCGCGGCTGCGCACAGGTGCGGCGCCAGCACATAGGGGTTGGCCGGATCGAACGCGGTGGCCTCGACCGGCGCACCGAAGATCGCCTGCGGGTGGCGGAGCAGGTAGGTGTCCAAGGGGTCGTCCGAGGCGACCAGCACGGCCAGGCCCTCAGCCCCCGCGCGCCCGGCGCGGCCGATCTGCTGCCACAGCGATGTCCGTGTACCTGGCCAGCCCGCGATCAGCACGGCGTCGAGGCCGGCGATGTCGACCCCCAGCTCCAGCGCGTTGGTGGTCGCCAGCGCCAGCAGCTCTCCGCTGCGGAGCGCCCGCTCCAGCTCGCGCCGCTCCTCGGGCAGGTAGCCGCCGCGATACGCGGCCACCGAGCCGGACCCGACCGCTGGTTGCTCATCCCAGTCCGGGCCCGGGCCCGGGTCCGCGGCCGCCGCCTCGGCCGGCCCGAGGCCCTGCCGCTGCGCGGTGCCGGCCCCACCTGGCGGCTGCCACTGCGGCTTCAGCCGGCTGCGCGCGTGGTCGGCGATCACCTCCGCACCGAGCCGCGAGCGGACGAACGCCAGGGTCCGCCGCCGTGCCGAGACGAGGTCCACCAGCAGATCCGCGACCTCGCTCAGCGTCGACCGGCGTGGGGCGTCGGGCGTTCCCGAGATCGGGGCGTCGTCGTCGACCTCGGCGATCCCGTTCATGCCGTGGGGATCCTCGGGATCGAGACCGTCGACCAGCGGCGGCTGCCACAGCGCCACCGTGCGCCGCCCGGCCGGCGAACCATCCTCGGTGACCGCCGCCACCGCTCCGGGCTCCACACCGAGCAGCCGAGCGGCCGTCCCGGCCGGGTCCCCGGTGGTCGCCGAGGCCATCACCACCGTGGGGCTCGCGCCGTAGTGCTCGGCGACCCGGAGCAGCCGCCGCAGCACCAACGACACGTGCGCACCCATGACGCCGCGGTAGGCGTGGCACTCGTCGACCACGACGAACCGCAGCCCGCGCAGCAGCCGCTGCCACCTGCGGTGCCCCGGCAGCATCGAGAAGTGCAGGAAGTCGGGGTTGCTCAGCACGATGTCCGCGTGCGAGCGCGCCCAGTCCCGCTCCTCCATGCCGGTGTCGCCGTCGACCGTCGTGGCCCGGACGTCACGGATCCCGGCACTGTCCAGGAGCGTCTGCAGCCCGTGCAGCTGATCGGCGGCGAGCGCCTTCGTGGGCGAGAGGTAGAGCGCGGTGGGGCGGCGCGAGAGCTCGGACAACCGACCCTCCGGGCGGGATGCCCGGATCGCCGTCACGGCGCTGAGCCACGCCGGCAACGACTTGCCCGAACCGGTCGAGGTCGCGATCACCACGTGCCGACCCGACCACGCGTGCTCGGCGGCCTCGGTCTGGTGCCGCCACGGCAGCTCGATGCCCCGCGCCCGGTAGCCGGCGACCAGCTCCCGGTCGGCCCACCCGGGCCAGGTTCCCGTGACGGCCTCGCGTGCCGGCAGGTGCTCCAGGTGCACGAGGCAGTCGCGCTCGCGCTCACCGGTCAGCAGCACGCCGAGCGTGCGCGAGGCGGACGCCGCCACCGCACCACCTGCCTGCACCCACCCATTGTGCGCGCCGTCACCGACACGAGCGCACCGCGGGCCAGCGGCCGGGGGCGGTCGCAACGTTCGCGACCGCCCCCGGCGCGGCGTCCCAGGCTCGACCGACGCGACCGTGCCCCCCAGCGACGACCGCGATCTGTGCCACCATCCCGTGGCTCATGAGACCTTCGGCACACTAATCCGACGCGCCGACATCGGCGCGGGGAGAACTACCCGCGGACACGGCAGCGTGACCTCGCGCGTGCGACGCCGCGTTGGCAGGATGGCGCCATGACGCACGACGTGCCGCCCTGGGGATCACCCGAGCCGGATCGGCAGGAGCCTGTGCTCGGCCAGCCGGACCCCGTCCCTGCGCTGACGTGCCCCGCGTGCTCGGGGGTCTCCTTCAGCGAGGAGGAGGGCCGCATGCAGACCCGGTGGGGGATGGGCAGTCACATCTTCACGATCCGGGTGTGCAACCGCTGCCGCCACGCGCTGCTCTTCCACCAGGGCGGCGGCATGGCGTTCTGAGCCGCCGCTGAGCAGGCTCAGAGCAGCGTGTCCCACATCTCCCAGGCACCTTCCGTGGTGCCGCTCAGCACGGTGCGGGTGACGCCCTCGCTGCGGTCGTGGCGGCTGAGGAAGGACACCCCGGCGTCCTCGCCGACGAGCTGGGGGTCGATGTCGCCCTCTGCGCTGGGCCGCAGCCAGAAGCCGAGGCCGTAGTCGCTGGGTCCGTCGGGGACCTCGACCTGGGTGCGGATCATCTCCTCGACCGTCCCTGCGGTCACGATCGAGCCGGCCAGCAGCGCCGTCCAGAACCGGTGCATGTCGGCCACGGTCGTGTAGAGACCGCCGTCACCGTTGCCGAGGATCGGCAGGTGGAAGACGTTGCTGATCGCGTCCTCGTCCTCGCTGAGGTAGCCGAGCGCCGTGTCCGGGGGGAGTCGGTCGGAGCGGAAGAACCCGGACGCCACCATGCCTGCCGGTTCCAGCACCCGGGTGCGGACGAGCTCGTGGTACATGCTGCCGGAGGCGCGCTCGGCGAGCAGCGCGAGCACCAGGAATCCGCCGTTGCAGTACGCGAACCGCTCACCGGGTGGGAACGCCTGAGGGTGCCCGGCCAGATCGGGCAGGAAGGCCGACGTCGTCAGGTACTCCTGGACCGGGCGGCTCAGCACGTAGTCGGCGGTGTCGAGCTCCTCCTCGTCGAGGTAGTCACCGATGCCCGAGGTGTGGGTCAGCAGGTGGCGGATGGTGACGGCGTCGTCGATCAGCGGCAGGTCCTCGCCGAGGAGCTCGCGCGCGAGCGTGTCGAAGCCGACGGCGCCCTCCTCGACCAGCGAGGCGATCACGAGCGCCGTCATGCCCTTCGAGCCGGACGCGACGGCGAACCGCGTGTCACGGGTGACGGGGGTGCCGGTGCTCCGGTTCGCCAGCCCGTAGGGCAGGACGAGCTCGTCGGACCCGCCGAGGACGGCGACGACCCCCGTGAACCTGTTCTCGTGGGCAGCACGGTCGAGCGAGTCGGTGATCGTCGGCATGCTGGCGAGGGTAGGGGTGCAGCCGCCCTGCGGGCCATCCGATACTTCGACGGCGGGATCTCCCGTCGCACCCCACAGCCCACCACCGCCAGCCCGCCGTCGGTATCGTCTTCGGGTGCGCACCACCGGGGGCGAGGTCCAGCCCGAGCCGAGCCGCCAGAGCGCCGAGCCGGCGCAGACGGAGGGTCCGGTCCGGGTCCTCCTGCTGGCCGACACCCACGTGCCGGCCCGGGCCCGTGTGCTGCCCGCCCAGGTGTGGGACCGGGTCGAGTCCGCCGACCTGGTGATCCATGCCGGCGACTGGGTCACCGCCGGGCTGCTGGACGAGCTGGTCGACCGGTCACGTCGGCTGCTCGCGTGCTGGGGGAACAACGACGGTCCCGAGCTGCGGGCGCGGTTGCCCGAGCTGGCTGTCGCGACGGTCGCGGGCGTGCGGATCGGGGTGGTCCACGAGACGGGCGCGAGCACCGGCAGGCAGGCGCGGATGCGGGCGGCGTACCCCGAGCTCGACCTGCTCGTGTTCGGCCACAGCCACATCCCGTGGGACACCGAGGCGGACGGGCTGCGGCTCCTCAACCCCGGCTCGCCGACCGACCGGCGGCGGCAGCCGCACTGCACGTTCATGACGGCGACCCTCCTCGCGGGCCGCGTGGAGGACGTCCGGCTGCACCGGCTGCCACCGCGCACACGGAGCCGCTGACAGGGTCAGCTTCTCCTCGAACGTCCCCGCGTCAGCCGGGCTGAGCGGCGACGACCAGCAGCAGCCACGCGAGCCAGCCGAGCGCACCGGTCAGCGTGAGCCGCTGCGTGATCCCCGCTCGCGGCGAGCCCGCCTCCCAGGCCCGGACGAAGGCGGCGACGCCGATCCCGATGACGACCGCCAGCACCCCCGAGACCCATCGCAGCGCGGTCGGCAGCTCCGGCGTCGCGGCAGCGAGGAGCGGGAGCACGGGCAGCAGGAGGAACACGACGGCGCCGGCCTGGTCGTGGCGCTGGTGACGCCGGGAGAACGACGGCGGGTCGCCGTCGGGGGTACCGGGCGGGTAACCCCGCCCCGGGTCCATCGGGTACACGCCGGAGGCGACGAGCCCGATGCCGAGCACCACCACACCCACGGCCAGCAGCCACGACGTCGCCCACAGCCCCGCACCTCCCAGGGCGACCAGCGCACCGCACACCAGGAAGCTCACCGTCTGCACCCAGCCGCGGCTGCCGAGGGCGAGTGCACTCACGGGGTGGCGCACCAGGCTGTAACCCGGGCGCGCAAGTCCCTCGAGCGTCGAGACGAGCAGGAACACGGCCGCACCGACGGCGCCCGCGATCAGCACCGGCACCCCCACGTCTGCCTCACGCGGGCCACGGTAGCCAACACCATCCGGCGGCACGTCGAGGCCGTTCCCGGGCGCGCCCGGGCCTGTGTTCGATGCAACCTCCGGGCTGGCCTAGACTGCCGCCTCAGGCGCTGGGGGACGTTCCCGATGATGACCCCGACAGCCACCGGTACGCACCACGTCATGGAGGACGGATGCCCTCGCTCGGTACGAGCAGTCTTGTCATTGTCGCGATCATCGGCGTGGTGGCGATCGCCTCCCTGGTGATCTCCGCCGTGCTGCGGCGCCAGGTCCTCGCTGCGCCCGACGGCACACCCAAGATGCAGGAGATCGCCGGCGCGATCCAGGAGGGCGCGTCTGCGTTCCTCACGCGCCAGTTCAAGACCCTCGCGATCTTCGCGGTGCTGGTCTTCGGCCTGCTGTTCCTGCTGCCGGGCGACACCGGGATCAAGGTCGGCCGTTCGGTCGCCTTCTTGTTCGGGGCCGCGTTCTCCGCCGCGATCGGCTACCTCGGCATGTGGCTCGCCACGCGCGCGAACCTGCGGGTCGCCGCGGCCGCGATGCACCCGAACGGCCGGGTCGAGGGGGCGCGGATCGCGTTCCGCACCGGTGGCGTGGTCGGCATGGGCGTGGTCGGCCTCGGCCTGCTCGGTGCCGCCGCCGTGGTGCTCCTCTTCGGCATCGAGGCGCCCGCCGTGCTCGAGGGCTTCGGGTTCGGTGCGGCGCTGCTCGCGATGTTCATGCGCGTGGGCGGCGGCATCTTCACCAAGGCCGCCGATGTCGGCGCCGACCTGGTGGGCAAGGTCGAGCAGCACATCCCCGAGGACGACCCGCGCAACGCCGCCACGATCGCCGACAACGTCGGAGACAACGTCGGCGACTGCGCCGGCATGGCCGCCGACCTCTTCGAGTCCTACGCCGTCACCCTGGTCGCAGCGCTCATCCTGGGCAAGGCGACCATGGGCGAGCAGGGCCTGATCTTCCCGCTGATCGTCACGGCGATCGGTGCGCTGGTCGCCGTGCTCGGCGTGGTCATCACGCGCGTCCGTGGTGACGAGTCGGGCCTGACGGCGATCAACCGCGGCTTCTACATCTCCGCGATCGTCGGTGCGGTGCTCGCCGGCGTCGCCGCCTTCGTCTACCTGCCGAGCGCGTTCAGCTCGCTCACCCCCGGCAGCGAGATCGTCGACCTCTCCGGTCTCACCGGGGATCCTCGCCTCGTCGCCGCCGTCGCGGTGCTGATCGGCGTGGTCCTGGCGGGAGTCATCCTCTGGCTGACCGGCTACTTCACCGACACCAACAAGCGCCCCACCATCCAGGTGGCCGCCTCCACCCGGACCGGTGCCGCCACCGTGGTGCTGTCCGGCATCGGCGTCGGGTTCCACTCGGCCGTGTACACCGCCGGCGTCATCAGCGCCGCCCTGTGCGGCCTGTTCCTGCTCGCCTCCGGCAACCTATGGCTGTCGCTGTTCCTCATCGCGCTCGCGGGCTGCGGTCTGCTCACCACGGTCGGTGTCATCGTCGCGATGGACACCTTCGGCCCGGTCAGCGACAACGCCCAGGGCATCGCCGAGATGAGCGGTGACGTCAACGAGGAGGGCGCTCAGACCCTCACCGACCTCGACGCTGTCGGCAACACCACCAAGGCGATCACCAAGGGCATCGCGATCGCGACCGCCGTGCTCGCCGCCACCGCGCTCTTCGGCTCCTACGCCGATGCGGTCATCACGGCGCTCGGCTCGACCAGCGAGTTCGCCGACGACGTGGTCGCCGCGCTGTTCAGCTACTCGATCATCTCGCCGATGACCCTGGTCGGCGTGATCATCGGAGCCTCGGTCGTGTTCCTGTTCTCGGGCCTGGCGGTCGACGCCGTCACCCGGGCCGCGGGTGCGATCGTCCTCGAGGTCCGCCGCCAGTTCCGCGAGATCCCCGGCATCATGACCGGCGAGACCCGCCCGGAGTACGGCAAGGTCGTCGACATCTGCACCAAGGACTCGCTCCGCGAGCTCGCGACCCCCGGCCTGCTGGCCGCGTTCGCCCCGATCGCCGTGGGCTTCGGCCTGGGCGTCGGCCCGCTGGCGGGCTTCCTCGCCGGTGCGATCGCGTGCGGTGTGCTGATGGCGGTGTTCCTCGCGAACTCCGGCGGTTCCTGGGACAACGCGAAGAAGATCGTCGAGGACGGTCATCACGGCGGCAAGGGCTCACCCGCCCACGAGGCCGCGGTGATCGGTGACACGATCGGTGACCCGTTCAAGGACACCGCCGGTCCGGCGATCAACCCGCTGATCAAGGTCATGAACCTGGTCTCGGTGCTGATCGCACCCGCGATCGTGGCCGTCAGCATCGAGGGCGACCACACGCTCCGCATCGGTATCGCCCTGGTCGCCGCAGCCGTGGCGGCCGCCGCGATCATCTCCTCGCGGATCCGGGCGTCCAGGACCGACGCCGAGAACGAGGAGCAGGCCGAGCGCGACGCCGTCGACGCCTGATCGCCTCACCCCTCACCACGAGATCGCACCTTCGGTTCCAGATCGCACCCCCGGCGGTGCGATCTCGGACCGCAGGTGCGATCTCGTCGTCGTAGGGCCGTCCCGCCGGCGGTTCGGGGGTGTCGCGGTGCGGCAGGGTAGGGGTTGTGCCGCCACCGCCCACCGCGTCCGCGACCTTCCCGCCGCCGGGTTTCCGGCGGTTCTGGGCCGGCGAGGCGGTCACGGGCTTCGGGGCCGCCATCACCGGTCTCGCGCTGCAGACCCTGGTGGTCCTCGATCTCGACGGCGGAGCGACCGAGACCGGTCTGCTCAGCTCTGCTCGGTGGTTGCCCTACCTGGCCTTCGGGCTCCTGGTCGGAGCCCTCGTCGACCGTGTCCGACGGCGGCCGGTCATGATGGTCACGGACGTGATCCGGCTGCTCCTGCTGCTGGCGATCCCGGCCGCGTGGGCGGCCGGGGTGCTGTCGCTGCCGCTCGTGCTCGGGCTGGTCGCCTGCTACGGGCTGGCCTCGCTGGCCAACGATGCCGCCTCGCAGTCCTTCGTCACGAGGCTGGTGCCTCGGCAGCACCTGCAGCCCGCGCACGCCCGCCTCGACGGCGCGGCCGCGGTCGCCGAGACCGGCGGACCGGCGGTGGGTGGCGTGCTGATCCGCCTGCTCGGTGCGCCGCTGACGTTCCTGGTCTCGGCGTTCGGGCACGCCGCCTCGGTGCTCGCGGTGGCCACGCTCAAGACCGAGGAGCCGCCGCGCCCGCCGCGTCGGGAGAAGCCGCTGCGGTCGCTCGGGCGGGACATCGCCGTCGGGGTGCAGCGGGTCTACCGCGAGTCGGGGCTGCGGGTGCTGGCCCTGGCGACCCACCTGTGGTTCGCGGCGAACGCGGTGCTCGGCGTGGTGCTGGCCCCGTTCGCGCTCCGCGAGCTCGGGCTCTCGACCGTGGCCTTCGGCCTCGCCGCCGGCGCGGCCGGCGTGGGTGCGCTCGTCGGTGCGAGCACGAGCGGCCGGATCGGGAACCGGGTCGGCACGGGCGGCGCGATCATCCTCTCGCACAGCGTCTCCGTGGCCGGCGTGCTGGTGATCGCCTCGGCGCTGCTGCTGGCCGCGAACCCGCTCGCCGCGGCGATCGCACTCGGGGCGGGTCAGGCGCTGCACGGGTTCGCGATGGGGCTCAGCAACAGCCACGAGATGTCCTACCGGCAGTCGCTCACGCCCGATGACCTGCAGGCGCGCACCAACACCACGATGAGGTCCTTCAACCGCGCGGTCGTGGTGGTCGTCTCTCCCGTGGCAGGGGTGCTCGCGGACCGCGTGGGGCTGGGGCCGATGCTGCTGGTCGCGGCGGTGCTGTTCCTGGTGACGGCCTTGTCGTTGCTCGCCGCCGGCTTCAGGCACGCCCGGGTGGCGGAGGAGCCGCCGCCGGAGGAGTCCGAGTGAGAGCGGTCAGGGTCGGTCGGGCGTCGGGTCCTGAGCGCGGCGGCGCTCCTCGGCCTGCTCGGTGAACCGCATGGAGAGGAACAGCGCGAGGCCGAGCGCCAGCACCACGACGATGCCGATGATGCCGAGCCGCTCCTGACCGGTGATCGCCACGAAGGAGGCGAACGCGGCCGGGGCCAGGAAGCTCACTGCACGGCCCGCGGTGGCGTACAGACCGAAGTTCTCGCTCGCCGTCTCGGTGGAGGTCATCCGCGCGAGCATCGACCGCGACGCCGACTGGATCGGGCCCACGCACGAGGCGATCACCAGACCGCCGACCCAGAACACGATGTCGGCGTCCGAGACGATGATGCCGGCGCCCATGACGAGGATGACGGCGAGCGAGCCGACGATGACCGGGCGCGGGCCGAGCTTGTCGTCGAGCCTGCCGGCGAACCAGGTGCCGATGCCCGCCACCAGGTTCGCGGCGAGCCCGAAGATGATGACCATCGTCGTGCTGAAGCCGTAGGCGTTGGCCGCCAGCACGCCGGCGAAGGTGAAGACGGCGCCGAGCCCGTCCCGGTAGACGGCCGAGGCGAGGAAGAAGTGCAGCAGCGACCGCTCCGTGCGCCACAGCTGCACGATGCGTCTGCCCAGGTCGCGGTAGGCGGTGAGCAGGTTGAACCGGCCGGTCAGCGTCGAGGGCGGCTCCTTCGGGGCGAGCAGCAGCAACGGCATCCCGAAGACCAGGAACCAGATCGCGCACATCACCGCGACACCGCGCACGTTCAGCGCCTCGTCGGTGGGCAGGCCGAGCATGCCGCCGTTGAGGATGAACCCGAACAGGGCGATCACGAGCGCGATGACCCCGCCGATGTAGCCCAGCCCCCAGGCGGTGCCGGAGATGCGGCCGTAGGTCTTCGGGGTCGAGATGTGCAGCAGCATGCTGTTGTAGAACACGCCGGCCAGCTCGGAGAACACCGACGCCACCGCGATCAGCAGGCAGCCCAGCAGCAGGTAGCTGTCCTCGGGCTTGACGAACCACAGCCCCGCCATGCACGCGATGGTGGCGACCGTGGTGATCGTCAGCAGCAGGCGGGAGTTGCGGAGCCGGTCGGCGAACGTCCCCATCGCGGGCGCGAGCAGCGCGATCGCCAGGCCTGCCCACGCCTGCGTGTTCGAGAACACCTGGGTGCCGCGCAGCTCGCTGTCGGCGACGGTGCCGGTCACGTACACGCTGAAGACGAACGTGAGGATGACGGTGTTGAACGACTGCTGCCCGAAGTCCCACAGGCTCCACGCGCGCACGACGCGGCGGGGGACCGGGGCCAGCTCGTCGTCCTGGGGCGCCGCGGTCGGCACGTTCGTCATGCGCACAACGTAGGGGCGTGCGGCGGCGGTGGCCAACCAGCACCGCGAGCACCGTCCACCGCAGCCGACGTACGCACCAGTGTCGATGCGGACGCGAATCGTCCGGGTGTCGTGCTGGGGTCGTCGCATGGCGACGACCGAGCACTCCATCCAGCCACTGACCGCTGACTCGTGGGAGGCGTTCGCCGGCCTGGTGGAGCGGCACAACGGGATCTTCGGCGGGTGCTGGTGCACCTACTTCCACCCCGGGTGCGCCGAGCGAGGGCCGGGGTACGAAGGCAGCCGCGTGTTCAAGAAGCAGCTGGTCGAGGCAGGGCGCGCTCATGCCGCGCTGGTGATGCTCGACGACGAGGCGATCGCATGGGCGGCGTTCGGCACGCCGGACGAGCTGCCGAACATCCACCACAGCAAGCAGTACCTCGCCGAGCTCGACGTGCTGCCCGACTACCGCATCACCTGCATCTTCGTCGACAAGCGTCACCGCCGAGGCGGTCTGGCCAAGGTGGCCCTGGCCGGCGCGCTCGACCTGATCGCGGCGCGGGGCGGCGGCGTCGTCGAGGGCTATCCCCACGAGATCGGTGAGAAGCGGATGAGCAACTCGTTCGTCTACAACGGGACACGCACGATGTACGAGGAAGCCGGGTTCGAGTTCGTCCGCTCCAAGGGGCTGAGGAACACCGTCATGCGCCGCACCGTCCGACCCTGAACCTCCACGCCCGGTCCGGGCTCCCCGGCGCGCCGTCACGGCACGTTGACGCGGGTGCCGCCGCCCTCTTGACTGTGCGCGTGAGCACAGCTACCCCGGGGACCGACGGCGGCGAGCACCCGACGATCGGGCGCGCCGGCGGCAGCGACGAGCGGCCGGCGGTCTTCTTCACCGGTCCCGACGAGTTCCGCGCGTGGCTCGAGGTCAACCACGAGACCGCCACCGAGCTGTGGATGGGGCTGCGCGCCAAGCACGTGCCCGACCGCGGGCTGACGTGGGCGGAGGCGGTGCCCGAGGCGCTGTGCTTCGGGTGGATCGACTCGGTCAGCCAGCGCATCGACGAGGACTCCCGCCGTCAGCGTTGGACACCGCGCAAGCCGACGTCGAACTGGAGCGCCGTCAACATCGCGCACGTCGAGCGGCTGCTCGCCGAGGGGAAGATGCGCCCCGCCGGCATCGCGGCGTACGAGCGCCGCACCCCCGAGCGGTCAGGCGTCTACGCCTACGAGAACGCCGCCGGCGAGCTCAGCCCCGAGCAGGCCGCCGCCCTGGCCGCCGACCCGGCGGCGAGCGCGTTCTGGGAGGAGGCGACGCCGTCGTACAGGAAGATCGTGATCCGCTGGCTCTCGAGCGCCAAGCGCGAGCAGACCCGGGCCGACAGGCTCGCCACCCTCGTGGCCGACTGCGCCGCGGGCCGGCTGATCCCGTCACAGCGCTACGGCGACCTGCCGGCCTGGGCCGAGCGCGCCGCGGCAGCCGCTCGCGCGGCCGCACGCAGCTGACCTCGCCAGGCAGGGGCGAGCTCGAGCGACGCGCGGCCTTCTAGGGTGACCGGGTGAATCCTCCGGTGACCGACCACAGGCTCCTCGAGCGGCTGCGCGCCGACCTGGAGGCGGCGCACTACGACGTCGGCCACCTGGCCGAGGTCCTCGGGGCCACCGCGGTCGCCGCGCTGGAACGGGAGAACGGCCTGCCTGCCGTGCTCGCCGCGCGCGCGACCGAGGACCCGGCCGCCACGCTGGCCCGGCTGTTCACGCTGGCCGACCCGGTGCCGGTCGAGCTCGCCGAGGGCGCGCTGCCGAGCCTCGGCGTCGAAGGCGCCCGCCGGCTCGGGCTGGTGACCGGAGACGGTGAGAGCGTCAGGGCCGTGCTCGACCTCAGCCCCGTCGACATCGGCGGGCAGGGCTGGTGGCTCGCCTCGGACCAGGACTCGTCGGCGACCGCGAGCCCGGTGCTGCCCGACCACGTCCTCGGGCTCGGCGGTGCCTCCCGCACCCTGGCCGAGCTCACGGTGCGCACACCTGTCGGCAGCGCGCTCGACCTCGGCACCGGGTGCGGCGTCCAGGCGCTGGCGCTGAGCGCGCACGCCGGCACCGTGACCGGCACCGACATCTCGCCCCGGGCGCTGGCGTACGCCCGCTTCAACGCCGCCCTCAACGGCATGACGGCGCAGTGGCGGGAGGGGTCGATGCTGGAGCCGGTGGCCGGCGAGCAGTTCGACCTCGTGGTCTCCAACCCGCCGTTCGTCATCACGCCACGCGGCGGTGCGCTCGACACCTACACCTACCGCGACGGCGGCCGCTCCGGTGACGACCTCGTGCGCGACCTGGTCACCTCGGTCGGCTCGGTCCTGGCGCCGGGCGGGCTGGTGCAGATGCTCGGCAACTGGGAGATCCCGCGCGGGCGGCGATGGACGGAGCGGGTGCGGGAGTGGCTCGATGCGAGCGGACTCGACGGCTGGGTCATCCAGCGCGAGGTGCTCGACCCGGCGCACTACGCCGAGACCTGGTTGCGCGACGGCGGCATCACCGCCGAGCGCGACCGCGCCCACTGGGAGACGGCCGCCGAGGCGTGGATGGCCGACTTCGCGAGCCGGCAGGTCATGGGCATCGGGTTCGGGTACCTGGTGCTGCGGCGACCGCTGTCCGACGACGGCACCCGCCGGCACCGGCTGGAGGAGCTCGACGGGCCGGTCGGACCCGCGCTCGGGCAGGGCATCGCCACCTCGCTGCGCGTCGCCGACCTGCTCGCATCCCTCGACGACGGCTGCGAGCTCGACCTGGCGCCGGTGGTGGCCACCGACGTCACGGAGGAGCGGCACCACATCCCCGGGCAGCCGGACCCCAGCGTGATCCTGCTGCGCCAGGGCGGCGGGCTCGGCCGCGTGGTCCGGGCCGACACGGTGCTGGCCGCGGTCGTCGGGGCCTGCGACGGCGAGCTCACCCTCGGCCAGATCACCGGCGGTGTCGCGGTGCTGCTCGAGGAGGGCGTGGGGGAGGTCCGCGCCGCCGTGCTGCCCGCGATCCGCGAGCTGCTCGTCGACGGCCTGCTCACACTGCCCGAATGAGCCGGGCACGGCTGCGCGGCGAGCACCGGCTCGAACCGTTACGGTGTCGGCGTGAACGAGGGCGACGTGGTCATCGAGCAACCCGGTGAGGCGGTGCAGCCGCCCCGCCCGCGCCGGGTGGTGCCGCCGGGGGTGCTCGCCCCCGTGCTCGCCGCGATCGTGTCGCTGCTGCTGATCGTGATCACGTGGCGGCTGCTCGTGACCACGAGGCGCGGCCAGCTGGTCGAGGAGGCCGCCCGCATCGGCTCGCGGGACGCCCGCGAGTCCCTGTCGGACCTGACCGCGCTCATGCTCGGCGTCGTCTCGGTGCCGTTCCTGGTGATCGTGGTGGCAGCGGCGGCCCTCGTGGCCCTGGCGCAGAAGCGCTGGTCGATCGCGATCGCCGCCATCGTGGTGATCGTCGGCGCCAACCTGACCACGCAGGTGCTGCAGTCGCTGCTGGTGCGGCCGGTCGAGGACGCGTCCTCGATCGCGAACAACTCCTTCCCTTCCGGTCATGCGACCGTCGCGGCCTCGATCGCCGGCGCCGCGCTGCTGGTGCTCCCCGTGCGGTGGCGCCCACCGGTCGCCGTGCTCGGCGCCCTGCTCTCGGCGTCGATGGGCATCTCGACGATGATCGGGACCGAGATCGGCGCCTGGCACCGCGCCTCCGACGTCGTGGCGGCGATGCTGATCGCGACCCTGTGGTACTTCCTCGCCGAGTCGGTGCTGGCTGCGCTCGCGCACTCCGGCGGTGAGTCACGGTCGGGCGGGAACCCGCCTCGTGCGCTCGTCAAGGTGCCGCTGGGGATCCTCACCGTGCTCGGCACGCTCAGCCTCGCACTCGGCATGGGCGCGCTCGCCGCGACCGCGGTGCGGGCGCCCATCACGACCGATCTCGGTCACCAGGTCGCGTTCCTCGGGTCGGCCGCCGGGGTCGCCGCCGTCGCCTTCTTCACCCAGGCGATGATGCTCCGCCTGCGCCCCCACCACCCGAAGCCGCAGTCACAACCGCTCTGAGCTGTCCGTAGAGTGAGGCCCGCACGGGTCAGCCGGGGAACCGCGGCGCCCGTCGAGCGAGTGCTCTCGCCAGCGCCCCGGGGCACGTGTTCCAGGCCGCTCGGGTACAGTCCGGCACCGAGAGCGCACCGGACCCGACATCCGGCAGGGGAGCGCCGCCGTCGGGGCAGAACAACGACACGGTCGCCAGAACGCACCGCGAAGGAGGTCAGGCGTGGCAGGACGCAAGCTCGTCATCGTCGAGTCACCGGCGAAAGCCCGCACGATCGCGGGGTACCTGGGGTCCGACTTCGACGTCGAGGCCAGCGTCGGCCACATCCGTGACCTGCCGCAGCCCTCGGAGCTGCCGGCGGAGATGAAGAAGGGGCCGTACAAGAAGTTCGCCGTCGACGTCGACGGTGGCTTCGACCCCTACTACGTCGTCTACCCGGACAAGAAGAAGAAGGTCGCCGAGCTCAAGAAGCTGCTCAAGGACGCCGACGAGCTCTACCTCGCCACCGATGAGGACCGCGAGGGCGAGGCGATCGCCTGGCACCTGCTGGAGACCCTCAAGCCCAAGGTGCCGGTCAAGCGCATGGTGTTCCACGAGATCACCCGCGAGGCGATCCAGCGGGCGCTGGAGAGCACCCGTGAGCTCGACAACCGCCTCGTCGACGCGCAGGAGACCCGCCGCATCCTCGACCGGCTGTACGGCTACGAGATCTCGCCGGTGCTCTGGCGCAAGGTCCGCCAGGGCCTCTCGGCCGGGCGTGTGCAGTCGGTCGCGACCCGGCTGGTGGTGGACCGGGAGCGGGAGCGGATGGCGTTCCGCAAGGCGTCCTACTGGGACCTGCGCGGCCAGTTCAGCCACGAGGGCTCGCCCGCGTTCCCCGCCCGGCTGATGACCCTCGACGGTGTCAAGGTCGCCCAGGGCCGTGACTTCGCCGACGACGGCACGCTCAAGGCCAAGGGTGCCGTCGCGCTCGATGAGCCCGCCGCGACCGCGCTGGTGGCAGCGCTCGAGAGCGCGCCCTTCGCGGTGCGGTCGGTCGAGACCAAGCCCTACACCCGCCGTCCGGCGGCGCCGTTCACCACCTCCACCCTGCAGCAGGAAGCCTCACGCAAGCTGCGCTGGAGCTCGAACCAGACGATGCGCACCGCGCAGGGGCTGTACGAGAACGGCTACATCACGTACATGCGGACCGACTCCTCGGCGCTGTCGAGCCAGGCGATCGCTGCGGCGCGCCGGCAGGCGACCGAGCTCTACGGCGCCGATTTCATCCCGGAGAAGCCGCGTGTGTACGGCAAGGCGGCCAAGGGTGCGCAGGAGGCGCACGAGGCCATCCGGCCCGCGGGCGACTCGTTCCGCACCCCCGGCCAGGTCTCCGGCGAGCTCTCCGGTGACCAGTTCAGGCTCTACGAGCTGATCTGGAAGCGCACCGTCGCCTCGCAGATGGCTGACGCCAAGGGTTCGACGGCGACCATCCGGCTGGCTGCGACGGCCTCGGACGGGCGCGACGCCGAGTTCGGCGCCTCGGGCACCGTGATCACCTTCCGCGGCTTCCTGGCCGCGTACGAGGAGGGCCGCGACGTCGAGCGTTACGGCGAGGCCTCGGACAACGAGACCCGGCTGCCCGACGTCGCCGAGGGCGCACCGCTGACGGCCGAGGAGCTGAGCGCCGAGGGGCACGAGACCTCGCCGCCGCCCCGCTACACCGAGGCGAGCCTGGTGAAGGCGCTCGAAGAGCGGGGGATCGGGCGACCGAGCACCTACGCCTCCACGATCTCCACCATCACCGACCGCGGCTACGTGGACCGGCGCGGCCAGGCGCTGGTGCCGACCTGGCTGGCGTTCGCCGTGATCCGGCTGCTCGAGGAGAACTACGGCCGGCTGGTCGACTACGACTTCACCGCCGGCATGGAGGCCGATCTCGACTCGATCGCCCACGGCGAGCGCGACCGGGTCGAGTGGCTGACCGGGTTCTACTTCGGCCGTGAGGGTGATGAGGGCCTGAAGGACATGGTCGCCGATGCCGGCGACATCGACGCCCGCGAGGTCAACTCGATCCCGCTGGGCGACGGCATCGTGCTGCGGGTGGGCCGCTACGGGCCGTACCTGGAGGTGCCGCTCCCGGAGGGCGCGCCCGAGGGTGAGACCCCGGCGCGCGCGAGCGTGCCCGAGGACCTGGCCCCTGACGAGCTGACCCCCGAGCGTGCCCGTGAGCTGATGGCCGAGGCCGCCACCACCGGCGACGACGGCCGCCAGCTCGGCGCCGACCCGGCCACCGGGCACGAGATCGTCGTCAAGAACGGTCGCTTCGGCCCCTACGTGACCGAGGTGCTGCCCGAGGCCGCCGAGGACGAGAAGCCGAAGAAGGGCAAGGGCAAGGCCGCCAAGGCCAAGCCGCGCACGGCGTCGTTGTTCAAGGACATGTCGGTCGAGAGCGTCGACCTGGAGACCGCGCTCAAGCTGCTGTCGCTGCCCCGCGTCGTCGGGACCGTGACCGAGGGCGAGGGTGATGAGGCCAAGCAGGTCGAGATCACCGCGCAGAACGGGCGGTACGGGCCGTACCTGAAGAAGGGCACCGACTCCCGGAGCCTGGAGTCCGAGCAGCAGCTGTTCGACATCACGCTCGAGCAGGCGCTGGAGATCTACGCCCAGCCCAAGCGCGGTCGCGGCGCCGGCACCGCCAAGCCGCCGCTGGCCGAGTTCGGGGAGGACCCGGTCTCGGGCAAGCCCGTCGTGGTCAAGGACGGCCGGTTCGGTCCGTACGTGACCGACGGTGCGACCAACGCCACGCTCCGCAAGGACGACCCGCTGGAGACGCTCACCCAGGAGCGCGCCTACGAGATCCTCGCGGAGAAGCGTGCCGCCGGCCCCGCGAAGCGACCGGCTCGCGGAGCGAAGCGGACCACGACGAAGAAGACGACCAAGAAGAGCTGACCGTGTCGGCTCCGCACCCCCCGACCGTGAGGAGCCGGGGTCAGACGGGCGTGAGGGCGTCGGCTGCTCGCAGCGGGGCCGGCGCGTGCCCGGCGGGCGCGAGCCCGTGCACCTGCCAGCCCGCCGCGCGCCAGCGTTCGGCGTCGAGGCAGTGGCGGGCATCGACGACTGTGGGGCTGCTCACCAGCGCGGCCAGCGCGGCCGGGTCCATCGACGTGAACTCGTTCCACTCGGTGAGCACGAGCACGGCGTCGGCATCCGTCACCGCCTCGGTGACCGAGCCCCCGAACGTCAGGGTCGGGAACTGCCGCTGTGCGGTCGCGCGTGCCTGCGGGTCGAACACCACGACCTGAGCGCCACGCAGGTGCAGCGCCGCCGCTACGTTGAGCGCGGGCGAGTCGCGGACGTCGTCGGTCAACGGCTTGAACGCGGCACCGAGCACGCCGATGCGTCGGTTGAGCACGGAGCCGCCGCACACCTGCAGCACCGTGTCGATGACCCGCTGCCGCTGGGCCATGTTGATCTCGTCGACCTGCTGCAGCAGCGCGGCGGCTCGGCCCGCGCCGAGCTCGCCCGCCCGGTGCGCGAGCGCGCGGATGTCCTTGGGCAGGCAGCCGCCGCCGAACCCGAGCC
The DNA here is from genome assembly GCF_009733815.1 of Pseudactinotalea suaedae. Classification (GTDB taxonomy): domain Bacteria; phylum Actinomycetota; class Actinomycetes; order Actinomycetales; family Beutenbergiaceae; genus Pseudactinotalea; species Pseudactinotalea suaedae. The sequence continues at coordinate 108,700 of NZ_WNXY01000004.1, read as the reverse complement.
CGGCGTCGAGGAACTGCCGGCCGATGCGGGCGTCGTGCCCGAGGGCGTCGGCGAGCACGGCGACATCGGCGCCCGCCGACTCGCACACCTCGGCGATCGCGTTGATGAACGAGATCTTCGTGGCGAGGAAGGCGTTGGCGCTCACCTTGACGAGCTCCGCCGTCGGCAGGTCGCACCGGATCAGCGGGGTGCCCGCGCCGAGCGGCGTCGCGTAGATCTCCAGCAGCGGTCCGAGGTCGGCCCCCGCGACGCTGCCCAGCACGATCCGGTCCGGGTGCAGGGTGTCCTCGACCGCCTTGCCCTCGCGGAGGAACTCGGGGTTCCACACCAGATCGACGTGGACGCCGTCCGGGGCCGCGGCCTGGGCGAGCGTGCGGAGTCGAGCGGCGGTGCCCATCGGCACCGTGGACTTGCCGACGATCAGGCCGTCGTGGGTCATGGCCCGCGCCACCGCCAGCGTCGCGGCCTCGACGGCGGACAGGTCGGCGGCGTTGCTGCCCCGCTGCTGCGGGGTGCCCACGCAGATGAAGTGCACGTCCGCGGCGGCCACGGCCTCGGAGATGCTCGAGGTGAAGCTCAGCCGAGCCGTCTCGGTGTGCCGCCGGAGGAGCTCCGGCAGCCCGGGCTCGTAGAACGGCACGTCACCGCGGGCGAGGGCGTCCACCTTCGCGGGGTCGGTGTCGGCGCCCGTCACGGTGAACCCGAGCTCGGCCATCGCGGCGGCGTGGGTGGCGCCGAGGTATCCGGTCCCGATGACGCTGATGGCGGGAGGTGCGGACGGGGTGCTGCTGGTTGCGGTCATGGTCTCTCCTGGGTGCGGTCGGTGGTGCGCGGCGGGTGGCGGGCGGTGTGCACGGAGGCGGCGGAGGTTGCGTGGCGGCATGGTCGGACCTCGGATCTAGTAGGGCTGGAGCTGGTAGCCGAGCTCGGGGTCGAGCAAACCGTCACGGAAGGCCTGCAAGGTGTCGGAGCGGGAGTCGATCCGCCAGTCGTTGGTGGTGCGTTGCCCCTCGACGTAGGTGGTGATCGCGAGGTTGAACCAGGCGAACCCGATGACGTCGTCGTTCTCGGGCTCGGCGAGCGCGTCGAAGAACGAGGTGACCCAGGCGGGTTTGTGGCCGCCGGTCTCCGACGCGCCGACCTCGGCCAGGAAGATCGGCTTGTCGGTGAGGTCACGCAGCTGGTCCAGGCTCTGACCGAACGTGTAGTCGAACGTCCAGGTCTGGTCCTGCCGGTAGGGCGGGCGCAGGTAGCCGGAGAGCCCGACCCAGTCGACGTAGTCGTCACCGGGGTACAGCGAGGCCAGGTGCTCCGGCGTGCGGTGCGGGGTGGGCAGGTTGTTGACGATGTTCGGTGCCCAGATCCATACGACGTGCTCGTTGGCGCCCTCGGCCTCGAAGATGTCGTGCACGTGCTGCCACACCCGCACGTAGTCCCCGGGGTTGTTGCCGTTGATCGGGGCGCCCGAGCCGGTCGTCTCGCTCCAGGGGTACCAGGTGCCGTTCATCTCGTGGTTGAGACGGATGCCGAGCGGCAGCCCCAGCGCGGCGATGTCGCTGGCATAGGTGTGCAGGTACTCGTCGAAGTCGCCAGCGAGAATCCGCGGCAGCGAGTACTCGGGCTCCTCGACCACGTTGTTGGCGGCCCCGATGGGGCGGGACTCCCAGGTCAGGATCGGCATGGTGTCGCGGGTCCAGGCCCGCTCGACGGCGTCGGCGCGGAAGTCCTTGTCCCACCCGCCGAAGTACCCGACGACGTTGGGCCGCACCCCGACCCGTGAGGAGGTGTCGTCGTAGGTCGCCCAGTTGAACGGTGCCTGCTGGGTGTACATGCCGTACTGCGGCAGCTCCGGGGCGACCAGCTCGGCGAGCGGGGGCGCCGTGATCACGGGCTCGGGCGGCTCCGTCGGCTCCGGCGGCTGGGTCGGTTCCGGTGGCTGGGTCGTCGGCTCCTCGGTTCCGGAGCTCGGGGGTGCCGCAGGTGAGCCAGGATCCTGATCGCCGGCACCGGGGGAGCCAGGACCTGACCCGCCGGAGTCCCCGGTCGGCGGGTCGGATGCACCGGGACCACCGCCCAGCTCCGTCGACAGCCTCGAGTTCTCCGCCCGGGAGGAGGCGAGCGCGTCGTTGGCGGTGGCCAGCGCCGCCTCGAGCTCGGCGACCTCGTCCTGCAGGGCGGTGGCCGTCGCTGCCTGGTCCTCGAGGTCCTGCTGCAGCGCTGCGTAGTCGGCGAGCAGCTCGGCGTCGCCGGCCTGGTCCTCCTCGGGGTCGATCGCATCGAGCACCGTGCCGAGGACCTGACGCGACAGCGCGGCCTGCGGCGACGTCCAGACCAGGACGCTCACACCGGTCAGCACGAGCGTGACGACGAGGGCGGCGATAGTCGTCTTGCGTGCCTGGCTGGTGCTGCCGTCGGTCCACCAGGTCGTGAGGTGATCAGACAATGAGGGCTCCCTGGATCGTGAGAAGCGCGGTGCCGACGAGATACGGCCACGCCGCCTTGGGGTTGAGTCGCCGGGAGGGTCGTGGTGCGGGAGCGGCGACGCGGGCGCGAGCAGCACGGCGTGGGGAGACCGCCACAGCGCCCTGGGTGTGTGGTGCGGCCTCGAACCCCAGCCCGGCGAGCAGGCGTTCGTCCGAGTCCGCCGCTGCGCTCCTGACGGCGGGCTCGTCCTCGGCGGCCAGCTGGTCGACGAGCTCGTCGTTGGCGGTCCCGCCCGCATAGGCGCCCGACCGCGTCCCCCATCCGCTGGCGTGGCCCATCCGGAAGAAGCCGAGGATGCGGATCGGCATCAGGAACGTCGTGGAGACGATGATGAAGATCGGTAGCCGGAAGAAGTCGCCGGGCTTCTCGGCCAGGTGCCGCATCTGCCGCAGCGCCATCGACAGCACCGAGGACACGACCATCAGGCCCAGCACCATCGCGACACCGCTGCCCAGCCCGTACTCGGACAGGATCCCCTCATAGAAGTTGTAGCCGGCTCCCACCGTGGCGCGGTACACCCAGCCGCCGATCACCCCGGCGAGCAGGAACGGCAGCAGGATGTCCATGATGAAGAAGAACGCCAGCACGGGTGCGTGACCGAGCATCCACGGCAGCATCCGCAGGGTGTTGTACTGGCTGCCGCGCGCCCACCGCAGCTGCTGCTTGAACAGCTTCGGCACGTGCAGGGGTGCGTCGGTGTAGACGAGGCTGGTGTGCTGGTAGACGGTGCGGTAGCCCGCCTTCAGCGTGAGGTTCGTGAGCGTGCGGTCGTCGCTGACCTCGAGGAAGACACCCATGAACCGTTCGGTCATGAAGGCGTCCATGACGCGCATGAGGATGCTGCGGCGGAACGCGATCGTGCGACCCGGCAGACACCCCACCTGTCCGAGGACGCTCTGCGCAGGCATCGCGTAGAGCGCGCGCGAGTTCTCGAGCCAGTCGGCCCAGCGGGTGATCCACGAGCGCTCGGGCTCGAGGATGCGCTGCCGGGTCGTGACGCCGCCGACGGACGGCTCGGCGAAGGGGCGGAGCAGCTCGACGAGGGTGCCGTCGGTCCACACGGTGTCGCTGTCCACCAGGACCGTGATCTCGCCGGTGGACAGCACGGTGCCGACCTTGACGGCGTTGCGCTTGCCGGGGATCGGGGTGTGGACCCAGCGCACCAACGGTGCGAACTCCTCGCAGACCTCCTCCAGCCCGGGGTTCCGGGCGCCGTTGATGACCACGATGATCTCGCCGGGGCGCTGGTCCACCATGCGCCGCAGCACGTCACGGAACAGGTCCAGCGGCTCGTCGACGACCGGGACGACGACGCTGGTGGTGCCCGTGAAGGTCCCGGTGAAGGGTCGGTAGCGACGCGACAGCAACGTCTTGATCCCCCACACCAACCAGATCAGCGCCGAGTACACGGCGAACATGTAGACCTCGGGGTGGCCGCCCACCATGTGCCGGATCTGAAGGAGGAAGATGAACATCGGCACCTCGGTTCGCATACGTGACGACGATTCGCGACGCTGGGAACCAGGGGGACTGCTCGTCCCGAGTATTGGGAGCCGCCGACGGCGATGGCAATGCCCCGAGGCCCGTGGCGGCGCCGCGAAACCTCTGTGAAACGCGCCGTCGTGGCGCGGACGGAGGGCGTGATGCCGGCCGTGCGACAGCCGCGGCACTCCCGGCTGCCGGCGCCACGACGTTGCCTCGAACGCGGCCGTTGCCCCAGGTCAGCGCCCTGCTGGCGCGGCCAGGCGCTCGGTGCCGGCGGGCGCAGGGCTCGGCGAGCCGCCGCAGCGCAGGGGGCCGCACGGATGGCGGCGGGGCACGCCGGCGAGATTTGCTGCCAGCGTCAACTTTTACGGGCGAGAAACGTGGGTGTCCACGATGTGGTCCTCCGGCCGGGCGTCGCGAGTCCGCGCGGCCGGGCGGAGCAGCAGCCGGCCCGGGGGCGGCGCGCCGCTGCTACTCGCCGGGAAAGACCACCCCGACCTGACGGCGGATCGAGTCCATCGCCGTCTGCGTCCCGATGATCTCGGCCCAGGACCGCAGCGGGGACTCGAGCTCGCCGGCGTGCACCCGCCGGGCGACCTCGGCCGCCTGGTACTGGAAGCCGCCCACGACCTCGGGAGCCACGCGCCACGGCTCACCCTCGTGCGGGTGCACCGTGAACGCCCCCGGCGCGAAGAACGTGGCCTCGGCCGTGATCCGGCCGGCGGTGCCGGCGATCTCGGCGACGTTGTGGGTGCGGGCGAGCATGGTGGTGGACAGCTGCGCCACGGCAGCCTCGTAGCCGAAGGTGATGGCGAGCGTGGCGTCCACGCCGGCCTCGGTGAGCTGGCCGGTGGCGTGCACCGAGCGGGGCTCACCCAGGATGTCGAAGGCGAACGCGACCGGGTAGATGCCGAGGTCGAGCAGCGCACCACCGGCGAGCTCGGGCTGCGCCATCCGCGGCACGTGCGCGATCGCCTGCCCGTGGCTGGCGACCAGGGTCACCACGTCACCGATCGCGCCGGAGCCGATCACGTCGCGCAGCGCCGCCATGTGCGGCAGGAACCGGCTCCACATCGCCTCCATCGCGAACACGCCGCGCTCGCGGGCAGCGTCCAGCACCTCGCGCGCCTCGGCAGCGTTGCGCGTGAAGGACTTCTCGACCAGCACGTGCTTGCCGGCCTCGATCGCGAGCAGCGCGTGGTCGCGATGCTCGGAGTGCGGCGAGGCCACGTAGACCGCCTCGACCTCCGGGTCCGCGACGAGCTCCTCATAGCTCCCGTGCGCCCGCCCGACACCGTTCGCCTCGGCGAACGCCTCCGCCCGCTCGGCGGAGCGTGACCCGACGGCCACGACGCTCGATGCGGTGTGCGCGGGCACATCGGCGGCGAACTTCCGCGCGATGCCGCCTGCGGCGAGGATGCCCCAGCGCAGCGGCGGTGCGTCGGCGGGGTCGGGTCCCAGGTCAGGGGTCATGCGAGCTCCTCCTCGAGCCGGTCGACATGGCCGGCGCCGCCACCCTAGCGAGCACCCGGGGCCGGTGTCCGACCTGGCGGCTAGTGTGGGCGCGTGGCCGGGTTGTTCATCTCCTTCGAAGGTGGCGACGGCGCCGGCAAGTCCACCCAGCTCGCCCGCCTCGCGCAGTGGTTCCGTGAGCAGGGCCGCGAGGTCGTCACCACCCGGGAGCCCGGCGGGACCGCGCTCGGTGACCAGCTCCGCACGCTCGTGCTGCACGGGGAGGACCTCGACGAACGCACCGAGGCGCTGCTGTACGCCACCGACCGGGCCCACCACGTCGCCACCCTCGTCCGGCCCGCGCTGGCGCGCGGCGCCGTGGTGCTCACCGACCGCTACCTCGACTCCTCGGTCGCCTACCAGGGCGGCGGCAGGGGCCTGACGGCGGAGCGCGTCGAGGAGCTCAACCTGTGGGCCGTCGATGGTCTGCTCCCCGAGCTGACGGTGCTGCTCGACCTCGATCCCGCCCAGCTCCCGGCGCGCCTCACCGGTGCCCCCGACCGGCTCGAGCGAGCAGGGTCGCAGTTCCACGCCCGCACCCGGGCAGCCTTTCTCGAGCGCGCCGCCGCGCACCCGGACCGGATCGTGGTCCTCGACGCCGCAGCCCCGGTCGAGGAGATCGCGCTGCAGGTCCGATCCCATGTCGAGCGGCTGCTGGTGAGGACCGGATGACGTCGCTGTGGGACGCCGTCGTCGGTCAGGACGAGGTGGTGGCCACGCTGGCCGCCGCGGCCGCGCGCCCGGAGAGCATGACCCACGCGTGGCTGATCACCGGTCCACCCGGTTCGGGCCGCTCGGTCGCCGCACGCGCGTTCGCCGCTGCGCTGCAGGCGCCCGACGACCCGGAGGGCACCTCGCACGAGGCGCGCACCGCGTTCAACGGCACCCACTCCGACGTCACCGTTCACGTCACCGAGCGCCTGATCATCACGATCGACGAGGCGCGCACCCTGGTCCAGACCGCCTACCGCACGCCGGGGCAGGGTCGCTGGCGGGTCATCATCATCGAGGACGCGGACCGCATCGCCGAACGCACCTCTAACGTGCTGCTCAAGGCGATCGAGGAGCCGCCACCGCGGACCGTGTGGTTGCTGTGCGCCCCGAGCCCGATGGACATGCTGCCGACGATCCGGTCCCGGTGCCGGCAGATCAACCTGCGGGTCCCCGAGCCGCAGGCCGTCGCGGACCTGCTGGTCCGGCGCGACGGCGTCGAGCCGGCCCTCGCGCTCGAGTGCGCACGCGCCGCGCAGAGCCACATCGGCGTCGCAGGCAGGCTGGCCCGCAACCCGGGCGCACGGGCCTACCGGCAGCGCGTGCTGGCGATCCCGTCCCGGATCCGCGGGGTCGGCGATGCCGTGCTGGCCGCCGGCGAGCTCGTGGAGGAGGCGACCGAGCAGAGCAAGGTCGCCACCGCCGAGCGTGACGCCGAGGAGCGCGTCGAGCTGATGCGCAACCTGGGGGTCACCGAGGGCGAGAAGCTGCCGCCCTCGCTGCGGTCGCAGCTGCGGCAGCTCGAGGACGACCAGAAGCGCCGGGCCCGCCGCGCCCTGCTCGACACGATCGACCGTGCGCTCGTGGACCTGCTGTCCTACTACCGGGACGTGCTCGTGGTGCAGGTCGGCAGCGACGTCAGCCTCATCAACACCGCCGTCGAGGAGCGGATCCGCGAGATGGCCGCCGACTCCACCCCCGAGCAGTCGCTGCGGCGCATGCAGGCGATCGGCCGCACGCGTGCGCGTTTCGACGAGTACGGCACCGTCGCCCCGCTGCTCGCGATCGAGTCGCTGTTCATCGCCCTCCGCCCCCAGGGCTGATCACGGACAGACCTGCCCGGGCTACGCCGTCGGGAACCACGCTCCCATCTCCCTAGACTGACCGGGTGGGTGTGAGGAGAGGGGCCGGCCTAGCCGTGCTCGCGGTCGCGGCGGCACTGGTGGTCGGGTGCGCTGCGCCCGCGCCCATGATCCAGCCGGGAAGCGTGAGCCTGGACGGCAGCACGCCTGCCGAGCTCGAGGAGTTCTACGCCCAAGAGGTGGAGTGGACCGAGTGCGGCGGCGGCTTCGACTGCGCGAGCGTGGTGGTCCCGATGAACTACGCGGACCCGACCGGCGAGACCATCGAGATCGCCGTCAAGCGGTTCAACCACACCGGTGACGGCGACGCCGTCGGCACGATGTTCATCAACCCGGGCGGACCGGGCGGCTCGGGCGTGGAGATGGTCGAGTCGACCACCTCCTACTTCTCCCGCGAGCTGCGCGAGAGCTACGACATCGTCGGGTTCGACCCCCGCGGCGTGGGCGAGTCCCACGGGGTGCGCTGCTACACCACCGAGCAGCTCGACGAGTGGTACGCCAAGCTCTACGACCTCGAGACCGACGCCGGCTGGGACGAGTACGTGGCCGACGCCACCGCCTACGGCGAGGCCTGCCTGGAGAACACCGGGCCGCTGATGGAGTTCCTCGACACCATCAGCGCGGCGAAGGACCTCGACATCCTGCGCGGCGCCCTCGGGGAGGAGACGCTCACCTACTTCGGGTTCTCCTACGGCACCTTCCTCGGTGCCCACTACGCCGAGCTCTTTCCCTCGCGGGTGGGCAGGCTGGTGCTCGACGGCGCCGTGGACCCGGCGCTCAGCTACGCCGAGCTGACCGCGGGCCAGAACGAGGGGTTCGAGGTCGCCTACCGGTCCTACCTCGCCGACTGCCTGGAGGGGGCGGCGTGCCCGTTCACGGGCACGGTCGACGAGGCGTGGGAGCGCACGGTGCAGCTGCTCGAGGAGTTCGCTGCCAACCCGATCGACAGCGGCGACCCGGACCGGCCGGTCACCGACGGCGAGCTGATCAGCGCGATCATCATGTCGATGTACAGCCCCGGCTGGTGGCCCACCCTGACCGAGGCGATCACCCTCGCGATGGAGGACGACGGCACCCAGCTGCTGCAGATGGCCGACATCGCCGCCGACCTCGACGACGACGGCAACTACCCCGAGGACGAGGGCGCCTTCCAGCTCATCGACTGCCTCGACTACCCGGTCACGCTCGACCGTGCTGAGATCACGGCGAACGCCGAGGCGCTCGCCGCGGAGAACGAGGTGTTCGGTCCGTACTTCGGCTACGGGGAGGTCGGCTGCGCGACGCTGCCGTTCCAGTCCACGGCCGTGCGGGAGCCGATCACCGCCGCCGGAGCGGCACCGATCCTCGTGATCGGCACCACCCGCGACCCGGCCACCCCGCACGCCTGGGCCGAGTCGATGGCCGGCCAGCTCGAGAGCGGCGTGTTCCTCAGCCACGACGGCGACGGTCACACGGCCTACGGCGCCGGCTCCTGCATCGACGAGGCCGTCGACGCGTTCCTCGTCGAGGGGACCGTCCCCGAGGATGGTCTGAGCTGCTGATTCGACCCTCCCGCGCCGCCCGGGTACAGTAGGCGGTCGCCGGGTCCACCCCGGCAGCGCCGCCTTAGCTCAGTCGGCAGAGCGATTCACTCGTAATGAATAGGTCAAGGGTTCGATTCCCTTAGGCGGCTCCACACGATGGCCCGGACCCACCTCGGTGGGTGCGGGCCTTCGGCGTTCCCGGACGAGGCTTGTTCCCGGGCGCCGTCACCGCCGTCGGGCTACTGTCGAAGCTGCCGCATGCGATGAGCGCATGCTCCGATCGGAGGAGGGACCGCATGGGTCTGGGAGACAAGATCAGCAACGCGGCGGACGAGGCGGCGGGCAAGGCCAAGGAGAAGGTGGGCGACGTCACCGACAACGCCGACCTCGAGCGGGAGGGACAGACCCAGCAGGCCGGCGCGAACGTTCGCCAGGCCGGTGAGGACGTCAAGGACGGCGTCAACAGCGCTGGGCAGAACCTCAAGAAGGCGGGCAGCAGCGCCTCGGCCAACGCCAAGGAAGCCTGGGACGACACCACCGACAAGAAGTAGCCGGAGGTCCCGACGAACGGCCCACCGGTGCACCGGTGGGCCGTTCGTCATGGCAGCCGCGTTCTCGGGGCATCTCGTGCAACGATCTGAGCGACGGCGACACAACGGGGGCAAGGGCTGCCGCCGCGCCCTCATCCCGTGCAGCCCGCGAACGGAGCACCGATGCCATCGGAAGACGCGTCGCCGCGGGCCGTGCCGCGCGACCGCGCCTGGTTCGACGCGTTGTTCACCGAGCACGCGCGGGCGGTGCACCGGTACTTCCTGCGGCGGGCACCGCACGACGACACCGAGGATCTCGCCGCCGACGTGCTGGCCACGGCGTGGCGCCGCCGTGAGGACGTCCCCGAGGGGCACGAGCTCGCCTGGCTCTACCGCACGGCGGGTTTCGTGCTCGCGAACTACCGGCGCAAGGGGCGCCCGGTCCCGGTCGAGGAGCTGCCCGACGACGTCGACGGCACCTACGCGGCAGACCCGGCCGACATCGTCGTCGAGGACGACGAGCTGCGCGGGGTGCTGGCGGGCCTGAGCGCGCGGGACCGGCAGGTGCTGCTGCTGCACGTGTGGGAGGGCCTCGACGGCGAGGGCCTGGGGAGGGCGCTCGGGATCAGTCGCGGCGGCGCCGCGGCGGCGCTGTCCCGCGCACGTGCTCGGCTCCGCGACGGCTGGCGCGACCGGGTGGAGGCCTAGGACGTGGGTCACAGTCGTGCAACATCGGGCGGCAGCGCCACACATGGTCCAGGGAACGGGCGTGACGGCGCCCCCTGTGCTGCTGGAAGGACACGATGGTGAGCGAGGACGAGAGCCTGCGCAGGTTGCGCGCCGCCGACCCCGCGCAGGGTCGGCCCACCGACCTCGCCGCGCTGCGCCGCGCCGTCGACACCCGCCTGAGCGACGAGACCCCCGCAGCTGCCGCGCCTGCCTCGGTCGGCACCGATGAGCTGGCCGCGCGGCGGCCCAGGCGGCCGCGCCGGATGGCGTGGGTCGCCGGCGCGGCCGCCTCGGTGATCGTCGGTGTCAGCGGCTACCTCGTGGGGGTCGGCAGCCTCGACCGTGCCGGTGGCGCCGACGGCAGCGCTGAGGACGCCGATCCGCTGATGGCCTCGGAGGAGGCCGCCGGCGGCGACAGCGCCGGCCAGACCGACATGGACGGCGGCGCGATCGAGGACAGCGGCGCCGGGACGCAGAGCGAGCTCACCATGCTCGCCGGCGGGCGCGTGATGTTCGTGGCGTCCGGGTTGTCGAGCGAGCCGGGCAGTGCCGAGGCGTTCGCCTACGACCCCGCCGGCCTCACCGGCGCCGAGACCGCCGTCGAGATCGCCCAGGCGCTCGGCGTCGAGGGCGAGATGACCGACCGCGACGGCTCCTGGGCGGTCGTCGACGACGGTGGCCGCACGGTCGAGCTGTACGCCGACGGCACCGCCACGCTGGGCTACGTCGATCCCACGCTGGACCCGTGGGCGTGCGCCGTGGACGCGAGCGCGGAATCCAGCCCTGACGAGCTCGGCAGCTGCGACCCGGCCGCCGCCCCGACCGACCCGGTCAGCACCGCCCGTGAGTTCCTGACGACGCTGGGGGTCGACACCGACGTGCTCCGGCTGGAGGCCGGCGCGGAGGGTGTCGGCGCGATCGACGTCACCGCCTACTCCGACGGCGCCGCAGCGCCGGCCTGGACCATCACGGTCACCGCGGAGGGCGTGTACTCGGCCTGGGGGTGGCTCGCGCCGCTGGTCTCGCTCGGCAGCTACGACGTGGTGTCGCCGGTCGTGGCGGTCGAGCGCCTGGCCGATCCGCGGTTCGGCGCCGCGCCGAGCGGCATGGTGCCGTTCGGCGCCGCCGACGGCAGCGTGGCCGAGCCGTCCGAGCCGTCCGGTGGCCCGACCACGGTGCCCGAGCCCGGCGCCACCCTGCCGTGGCCGGTCGAGACCCGGACCGTCGTCGGCGCCGAGCTGACGCTCGTCGCCTACCCCACTCCCGGCGGCGCGACCACGTTGCTGCCCGCCTGGTCGCTGACCACCGACGACGGCGGGACCTGGTCGGTCGTCGCCGTCACCGACGAGTTCCTGGACTTCGACGCCTCCTGAGCGGGAGCGGCTCGGGACCTCGGTAGGTTGGGTCCCGTGCCCGATCTGCTCGCCGACCTGAGGGCCGCCGTCGACGGCGAGGTCGATGCCTCGACCCGACGCCGCGCCGAGTACAGCAGCGACGCGTCCAACTACCGGGTGGTGCCCGAGGTCGTCGTGTTCCCCCGCAGCACCGAGGCCGTGCTGGCCACCCTCGAGGTGGCGCGGGCGCACGGCAGCCCGATCACCTCGCGAGGCGGTGGGACCTCGGTGGCGGGCAACGCCGTCGGGCCCGGTGTGGTGATCGACTTCTCGCGGCACCTGAACCAGGTCCTCGAGATCGACCCGGACGCGCGCACGGCGCGTGTGCAGCCCGGCACCGTGATGAGCACGCTGCAGGCCGCGGCCAAGCCCTACGGGTTGCGGTTCGGGCCGGACCCCTCGACGCAGAACCGCTGCACGATCGCCGGGATGATCGGCAACAACGCCTGCGGGCCGCACGCCGTCGCGTACGGCCGCACGGCCGACAACACGCGCTCGCTGGACGTGGTGGACGGCACCGGGCGGCGCTTCACCGCCGCGCGAGGCGACCTCTCGCCCATCCCTGGCCTCGCCGATCTGGTGACGGCGAACCTCGCGACCATCCGCACGGAGTTCGGCCGGTTCGAGCGGCAGGTCTCGGGATACTCGCTCGAGCACCTGCTCCCCGAAAACGGGAGCGATCTCGCGAAGTTCCTGGTCGGGACCGAGGGCACGCTCGTCACGGTGCTGGAGGCGACCGTCGACCTGGTGCCGATCCCCGGGTCACCGACGATCGTCGCGCTCGGCTACCCCGACATGCCCACGGCCGCCGATGCCGTGCCGACGATGCTCGCGCACCGGCCGCTCGCGATCGAGGGCCTCGACGACCGGCTGCTCGACGTGGTGCGCCGCCACTCCACCGCGCCGATCCCGGACCTGCCCGAGGGTGCGGGATGGCTGCTCGTCGAGGTCGGGGGCGCCGACCAGGACGAGGCGTACGCGAACGCCGAGGCGCTGGTCAAGGATGCCGGGACCACCGCCGTCAGGATCCTGCCCGCCGGTCCGGAGGCCGCACGGATCTGGCAGATCCGTGCCGACGGCGCGGGGCTGGCCGGGCGGACGCCCTCGGGTGAGCAGGCGTGGCCCGGCTGGGAGGACGCGGCGGTGCCGCCCGAGCGGCTGGGCACCTACCTGCGGGAGTTCAACGCGCTGCTGGACCGGTACGGCGTGGACGGGCTGCCGTACGGGCACTTCGGCGACGGCTGCATCCACGTCCGGATCGACCTGCCGCTGGACCGGCCCGGGGGCGCCGGTGTGCTCCGGGACTTCATGCACGAGGCGGCGGCCCTGGTCGCCGGCCACGGAGGCTCGCTCTCGGGCGAGCACGGCGACGGCCGCGCGCGCAGCGAGCTGCTGCCGTACATGTACACGCCCACCTCGATCGGGCTGCTCGAGCAGGTCAAGGGACTGTTCGATCCCGCCGACCTGCTGAACCCGGGCGTGGTCGTGCGGCCGCAGGGTGTGGCGCAGAACCTGCGCCGCCCCCACGCCAGACCGCTGCCGCTGGCCCGTGGCGGGTTCGCGTTCGATCACGACGGCGGCGACCTCACCACGGCCGTGCACCGGTGCGTCGGCGTGGGCAAGTGCCGGGTCGACAGCGCTGACGGCGCCGGCACCTTCATGTGCCCGTCCTTCCGCGCCACGGCGGACGAGAAGGACTCCACCCGCGGGCGCGCCCGGGTGCTGCAGGAGCTGGCGAACGGCTCGCTGGTGCAGGGCTGGGACTCGCGGGAGGTCGAGGAGTCGCTCGACCTGTGCCTGTCGTGCAAGGCGTGCGGGTCGGACTGCCCGGCCGGGGTCGACATGGCGACCTACAAGTCCGAGGTGCTGCACCAGCGCTACCGCGGCAAGCTCCGGCCGATCAGGCACTACGCGCTCGGGTGGCTGCCGCGGTGGTCACGACTGGTCACGGCGGTGCCGGGCGTCGCCGCCCTCGCCAACGCGGCGCTGAGGTTCGGGCCGCTGCGCAAGCTGGTGCTGGCCGGCGGCGGCATGGACACCCGGCGCGGGGTCCCGGCGTTCGCGACCGAGCGGTTCACCCGGTGGTTCCGGCGGCAGCGCCAACCGGCGGCGACGCAGCAGCGCGAGGTGCTGCTGTGGGTCGACTCCTTCAGCGAGACGATGTCGACCGCGGGTGCCGAGGCGACCGTGACGCTGCTGCAGGAGGCCGGCTACACCGTGCGGGTCCCCGACCAGGCGGCGTGCTGCGGGCTCACCTGGATCTCGACCGGTCAGCTCGACGGCGCCCGCACCCAGCTGCGGCGCACGCTCGACGTGCTCAGCCCCTGGGTCGAGCGTGGCGTCCCGGTCATCGGCGTCGAGCCGAGCTGCACCGCGGTGCTGCGCAGCGACCTGCTCGAGCTGCTCGGCGACGACCCGCGTGCGGCCGCGCTCGCCGCAGGCGTGCACACCCTCGCCGAGCTGCTGAGCGCACCGGCGCCGCTCGGGCCGGGGGAGGACTGGCAGCCCAGCGACCTGTCCGGCGTCGAGGTGCTGGCACAGCCGCACTGCCACCACCACGCCGTGATGGGTTACGGCACCGACCTCGCCCTGCTGGAACGGGCAGGTGCGCACGTGACCACGATCTCGGGCTGCTGCGGGCTGGCAGGCAACTTCGGGATGGAGAAGGGTCACTACGACGTCAGCGTGGCCGTCGCCGAGAACGGGATGCTGAGCGCGCTGCGCGCCGCATCCGAGGGCGCCGTGCTGCTCGCCGACGGCTTCTCCTGCCGCACCCAGGCGGACCAGCTCGCCGGCGTCACCGGTGTCACGCTCGCCGAGCTGCTGACCAGCTCCGCACGGCCGAGGGTGCGGAGCTGACCCCCCCGCCACTGCTCCGTTCGAGGTAAACGGCGACCTTCCGGCGGTGGTGAATTACCTCGAACCGGAGGTGTGCGGGGCGGGCGGGAGGTCGGGCTCGATGTAGCCGCGGAACCAGCGGTCGATCTGCTCGTACGCCTGGTCGCGCACCGGGTGGGGTGAGAGCAGCACGTCGTGGATGGCGTCGTGGATCTTGGCCAACGTCACGGTCCTGCCGAGATCGGGGACCCGGCGCCAGACCTGCTTGACGTCGATGACCACGTCGGCGGTGCGCATCTCCTCCCGCCAACGGGACCCGATGACCGTGCGGTGCGAGGTCATCACCAGGATCGGGATGTCGAGATCGAGCTTGGTGCCGAGCGTCTTGTGCCCGGACATGACGGCGTTGACCCAGCCGGGTCGGATCGGGTGCGTCGGGACCGGCCGCCAGGTGGGCTCGATCCTCCACTCGCCGTCCTCGTGCTCGTTGATCGTGCGGTCGTAGAACGTGGGTGCGGCGATCGGCACCGGCCACCGCGACTGCCGCCGGGCCACCTGCGTCACGACCGGGTGGCTGATCGCGCGCGCGAGGCTCGAGCCGTGCATCTCCAGGAACGGGGAGTTCATCACGATGCCGAGGAACGTGCCGGGGTGCCGCGTGGTCCACAGCGCGCCGGTGAGGCCACCCTGGGAGTGCGCGACCAGCAGGATCGGCACCGCGGCGCCGTGCACGCTCCGGATCACGTCGACGGCCAGGTCCAGGTCCTCGTCGTACTCCTCGAGAGACTCCACGAAGCAGGGGGTCTGGTGCGGGCGGATCGAACGTCCGGACTTCCGCAGGTCGACGGCGTAGAACACCGCCCCGCGCTCGGTCCAGAACTCCGCCAGCTCGGTCTGGATGAAGTAGTCGGCCCAGCCGTGCACGTACAGCACCGCGAACCGAGGCCGGCGGGGCAGCGGCACCCGGCCCGGGCGGTGCCGGATCAGGGTGGTGACGACCGGGCCCTCGTCGTCGTCGGGCTGGGGGAAGGTGCGCGCCTCGAAGTCCTCGCCCAGGACGTCGCGGCCCCAACGACCGGTGGGCGGCGGCGGGGGCGCCTCGTCACGGCGGACGGGTGCGGCCTCGGCGGCGACGTCGGCGGCTGCCTTCGCCCTCGCGGCGGTCTTGCGCCGCGGTGTCTTGCCCTGCGGGAGGCGCAGCGGGGGGACGTCGTCGGTCACAGCAGTGGCAACGACGCGGTCAGGTCGGGAGTTCCGTCCGACAGCGCGCTCGGCCGCACCGCTCCCCGGGCGACGGCGGCGGGCCAGTCGAGCCGGCCGGTCGCTGCCGCGATCCACGCCGCCTGGTCGTCGACGTCGATCGCGTACCCGCTGCGCTGCCGGGCGACCTCGATCAGCGCCTCGGCCACGATGGTGCGGGCGGTCGGGTCGATCGGGGCGGGAAGGGGCAGCGTCGGCGCCAGGTCGTAGCCGTGCACCACGAGCTCGATCAGCCTGCTCACCAGGAAGTCACGGAGCCCGATGGTGCCGCGCCGGGCGACGACGACGGTGTCGCTCTGGCCGTCCGCACCGGCGAGCTCGGCGATGTGGGCGAAGGCCAGATCGGCCAGCCGGTCCAGGTGCTCGAGCGGGTCGTCGGCGATCGAGGCGGCGAAGTCGCGGGCGATGCCGTCGAAGTACCCGTGGTCGGCCGCGGCATAGGTCGCGAGGTACTCCGCGAGGGTGAGGGGGTCGCCGTCGTCGGGAGCGACGGGACGGAGCGCCGAGATCGCGTCCATGTTCCGTCCGAGATGGGCGACCAGAACCCCGATCGACCAGCCCGGCAGCGTGGACGGCTCCGGCGACGCCGGGTCCGGCAGCTCCTCGAGCCACGCGCGCAGCAGGTCCCACTGCTCCTGCAGGTCCTTGACGACGGCGGCGAGTGTCGGCATGTGCCCATGATGACGCACGCGGGGACCGGTAGGTTCGCCGTCATGGTGCGTTGGGCTGTGCTGGGACCGGGTCGGATCGCTGAGAGCGTGGCCGGTGACTTCTCCCACGTCGCCGACGGCGAGCTTGTCGCCGTCGGGTCGCGCTCGGCGGAGCGGGCGCGCGCGTTCGCGGACCGGTACGGCATACCGCGCTCGTACGGCTCCTACGCGGAGCTGCTCGCCGACGACGAGGTCGACGCCGTGTACGTCGCGACACCGCACACCTGGCACGTGGCGCACGGCAGCGCCGTGCTCGAGGCGGGCAAGGCGCTGCTGATGGAGAAGTCGTTCACCGCGACCCTCGCGGGTGCCGAGCGCGTCGTCGGGCTCGCCCGGGAGCGTGGTGTGTTCGCCATGGAGGCGATGTGGACCCGGTTCCAGCCCGCGATCGTGCGGTTGCGCGAGCTGGTCGCCGACGGCGCGATCGGCGAGGTCCGCGGCGTCGAGGCCGATCTCGGGGCGGGTCGCCCCTTCGACCCGGACGACCGGCTGTTCTCGCTCGACCTCGGCGGCGGCACGATCCTCGATCTCGGCGTGTACGTGGTCAGTCTCGCCCAGATGGTGCTCGGCAACCCGACCCGGGTCGACGTCTCGGGGTCGTTGATGGCGACCGGTGTCGACGGGGAGTCCTCCTACCTGCTCTCCTACGGAGACGGCCGCTCCGCGACGCTGCGCGCGGCGTTCTACCCGAGCCCCGGTGCCGCTCGCGTGCTCGGCACGAAGGGCTGGATCGACATCCCGCCGCGGTTCCACCACCCCGACCGGATCGTGCTGCGCCGCCCCGGCAGCGAGCCCGACGAGATCGTGCTGCCACCCGCCTCCGCCGGCTACTCGCTCGAGGTCGACGAGGTGAACCGGTGCCTGGCCGAGGGGCTCACCGAGTCCCCGACGATGCCGCTCGACGACACCCTCGCGGTGCAGGCGATCCTCCAGCAGGCCGCTGACCAGATCGGCGTCGCCCTCACCGACCACCCCTGATCGATTTCAACGCACTTTCGCACTCCGGCGATTTCACCGCACTTTCGCACTCCGGCGATTTCACCGCACTTTCGCACCTGCGACGGTTTCACCGCACTTGTGACGACACGGCGTCGTCACAAGTGCGTTGAAATCGGGGCTCGGTCGAAAGTGCGTTGAAATCGGGGCTCGGTCGGAAGTGCGGTGAAACCGGGGCTCGGTCGGAAGTGCGGTGAAACCGGGGTGGGTCAGATGACGTACTCGGGGTCGAGGCCGGTCTCGGGCTCGGTGTCGCGCTCGAGGAACTCGGTGATGATCGGGCCGAGCTGGTTGAACTCGATGAGGAATCCGTCGTGACCGTAGGCGGAGCGGATGACTCGGAGCTCGCCGTCGGGGACGCCGTCGGCGATGCGCTCGGACTGCTCCGGCAGGAACAGCCGGTCGCTGTCGACCGCCACCGCGAGCGTCCTCGCGGTGATGCCCGCGAGCGCTGAGGCCACACCGCCGCGGTCGCGGCCGAGGTCGTGGGTCAGCATCGACTCGGTCAGGGCGACGTAGCTGTTGGCATCGAAGCGGCGGGAGAGCTTGCCCGCGTGGTGGTCGAGGTAGGACTGCACCGCGAACCGGCCGCCGCCGCCCAGCGGCTCCTCGCCGCCCTGGGGGAGACGCCCGAAGCGCTCGTCGAGCTCGGAGGCGCTGCGGTAGGTGGTGTGGGCGATCTGGCGGGCGATGCCGAGACCGAGGTGCGGGCCGTCGTCGTCGGCCGCCCCGTAGTAGTCGCCACCGCGGAAGCGCTGGTCGGCGCGGATGGCGCCGAGCTGGCTGTGCGCCCAGGCGATCTGGTCGCCCGAGGTCTGCGCGGTCGTGGCGATCGCGGCAACCCGTCGCACCCGCTCCGGGTAGCCTGCCGCCCACTCCAGCGCACGGTGGCCACCCATCGAGGCGCCGACCACCAGGGCCCACGAGCCGATGCCGAGCTGGTCCGCCAGCTCGACCTCGGCCGCGACCTGGTCGCGCACCGTGACGTAGGGGAACCGCGATCCCCACGGGGTGCCGTCGGGGGCGGCCGAGGAGGGGCCTGTTGTTCCCTGACAGCCGCCCAGCACGTTCGGCGCGACCACGAACCACCGGTCGGTGTCGATCGGGCGTCCCGGCCCGACCAGGTCGCTCCACCAGCCGGCGCTCGGGTGGCCCGGCCCGGCGTCACCGGTGACGTGGCTGTCACCGGTGAGCGCGTGCAGCACCAGCACGGCGTTGTCGCCGCGGGTGTTGAGCTGACCCCAGGTCTCGTAGGCCATGGTGACCGACGGCAGCCGGCCGCCGGCCTCGAGGTGCAGCGGCCCGAGGTGGGCGAACATCCGTCGACCCGGCTCGTCACCCTCGCGCCACGCTCCCGAGGCCGGGATCGGCCCCATCGGCTGGCGGGGGCGAGCGGGGAGCCGAATCGGTCGCAGCACCGCGCGCGGCGTGCGTGTTCGGTCCCAGTCCGGGTTCACAGAGCTCACGGTAGTCACCTCGGGCCGCACGACGTCAGGCCGTCTCGGCGGCGGCCTGCTCGGTGGCGGTGGCCGCTGCGGCCGCCGCCGCCTCGAAGCCCTTGTCCAGGTCGGCGACGATGTCGTCGATGTGCTCGATGCCGACCGCCAGCCGCACCAGGCCCGGCGTGACCGAGCTCGCGGCCTGCTCCTGCGGCGTCAGCTGGCTGTGCGTGGTCGACGCCGGGTGGATCACCAGCGAGCGGACGTCACCGATGTTGGCCACGAGCGAGTGCAGCTCGAGGCCGTCGACGAACGCCTTGCCCGCGGCCAGACCGCCCTCGATCTCGAACGCGAGGACCGCGCCGGAGCCCTTGGGCGTGTACTTCTGCGCGAGCTGGTGGTACGGGCTCGAGGGCAGGCTCGCGTAGTTGACCGAGCGCACCTGCGGGTGCGCCTCGAGGTAGGTGGCGACCTTCAGCGCGTTCTCGACGTGCCGCTCGACACGCAGCGACAGCGTCTCCAAGCCCTGGGTGATGAGGAACGCGTTGAACGGGGCCACCGCCGCGCCCAGGTCGCGCAGCAGCTGCACCCGCGCCTTGAGGATGAAGGAGAGGTTGACGCCGAAGATGCCGCCCTCGCCGAGGTCGCGGGCGTAGACCAGACCGTTGTAGCTCGGGTCCGGGGTGTTGTAGTTCGGGAACCGCTCGGGGTCGGCGCCGAAGTCGAACGTGCCGCCGTCGACGATGACGCCGGCGATCGCGGTGCCGTGCCCGCCGAGGTACTTGGTCGCGGAGTGGATGACGATGTCCGCGCCCCACTCCAGCGGCCGCACCAGGTAGGGGGTGCCGACCGTGTTGTCCACGACCAGCGGCACGCCGACCTCGTGCGCCGCAGCGGCCACCGCCTCGATGTCGAGGATGTCGCCCTTGGGGTTGGGGATGACCTCGCCGAAGAACAGCTTGGTGTTCGGCTGGGCCGCGGCGCGCCACGCGGCCGGGTCGGCGGGGTCCTCGACGAAGGTCGTCGTGATGCCGAGCTTGGGAAGCGTGTGGTGGAGCAGGTTGTAGGTGCCGCCGTACAGCGAGGGGGAGGCGACGATGTGGTCGCCGGCCTCGGCGATGTTGAGGATCGCGAGCGTCTCGGCGGCCTGACCCGAGGAGACCAGCAGGGCTCCGACGCCGCCCTCCAGCGAGGCGATCCGGTCCTCGACGACCGCCTGGGTGGGGTTGGTGATGCGGGTGTAGATCGGGCCGAGCTCAGCGAGCGCGAACCGTGCCGCGGCCTCGTCGGTGTTCTTGAAGACGAACGAGGTCGTCTGGTAGATCGGCACGGCGCGAGCGCCGGTCTCGGCGTCGGGGGCCTGGCCGGCATGGACCTGGCGGGTCTCGAAGTTCCAGGGGGTGCTCATCGGTCTGTCTCCTGCGGGGTGGTGGGCCGGCAGAGCAGACTCGCGCTGACCGATCCCGGGGTGGGTGGGCGGTGCGCACGTGCGCTGCGACGTCCCCGCAGAGCGCGGAGAAGAACGTCAGGGCATGCCGAACGTGCGCGTCAGCGGCACATTCGACGGAAGGACATGCCGCCGACGTTAGGGCCGACGGCGATCGCGGTCCAGTCTTCGGTCGGAACGTCTCGCATCGTGGGACCCGAGCGGGATCTCGCCGGATATGCGGGAAATGACATGAATGTCATTCGCTCGAGCACGCCGTGGGACGAATGTGAATGTTGTGACAGGTGTGTCGCAAGAGTGAAAAGTGCATTACGGTGTGGACGCATGCGCCGAGCGCGTCAACTCGACACGCCGCGCATTCCTTGATCGATACGGTGTGAGGTGGACGACGTGCGGCGCAGACTTCTCGGCCCGCTGGGGGTGGCGACAGCTCTCACCGCAGGCTTCAGCCTGTTCGCCTCGGGTGCGCTCGCCTCGCCCACCGTTCCCTCGGACGAGGAGATCGCCGCGGTCGATGCTGCGGCTGCCGACACCGCGTCCGCGATCGCCGGGCTCGAGGCCGAGCTCGCCACCAACCAGGCCGCCTACGAGGCCGCCACCATCGAGGCGCTCGTCGCTGCCGAGAGCTACAACGTGGCCGTCGTCGCCCTCGAGGAGGCCGAGACGGAGGCAGCCGACGCCGAGCAGGCCGCCGCTGACGCCGAGGTCGAGCTCGATGCCGCCAGTGCCGCGATGGCCGAGCTGGCGATGGCGAGCTACCGCTCCGGCGGCGACCTCGCCCAGCTCGGGTCGATGCTCTCGGCCGACGGTCTCGAGGACGCGCTGGCCGAGGCCACCACCTACCAGGTGCTCGGTGCCAGCACCGCAGCCGCGGAGCAGCGCTACGCCGATGCTGCGGTCGCCTCGGACGCCGCGAACGCCCGTGCCGCCGAGACGGTCACCGAGCGCGCCGCCGCAGCGGATGCGCTCGAGACCGCCTCCGCCACGGCCGAGGAGGCCGCCGCCGACGCGGAGGCGATCCTCGCCGCCAACCAGAACCGCTACGGCGCGCTGATCGCCGAGCTGGCCGCGCTGCGCCAGACGAGCATCGAGATGGAGCAGGAGCGCCAGGCCGCCGCCGAGGCCGAGCGCCTGGCGGCCGAGAACGCCGCCGCTGCCGCCGCGCTCGGAGTCGAGGAGCCCGCGGCCCCCGCCGACGAGCCGGCCGCCACGGCACCCGCCGACCCCGCGCCCGCGCAGCCCACGAGCCAGCCGACGAGCAACCCCGCGCCGACCACGCAGGCACCGCCCGCGCCGGCGCCGACGACGCCGGCGCCCGCACCGACCACCCCGGCGCCCACCAGCTCCACGACCAAGCCGCCGGTCACCACCCCGCCGCCTGCTCCGCCGTCGAGCGGCGCGAACGCGGCGGCTCTCGCCTGGGCGAGGACGCAGCTCGGCAAGCCCTACCTCTACGGCGCCGCAGGCCCGAGCTCCTACGACTGCTCAGGCCTGACGATGATGGCCTACCGGAACGCGGGCATCTCGATCCCGCGGAACAGCGCGGCGCAGTACTACTCGGGCGACCTGGTCCCGGTGGGCCAGATGAAGCCGGGCGACCTGTTCTTCTACTCGGACAACGGCAGGCCGAACGGGATCTACCACGTGGCCATCTACGCCGGCAACGGCATGCGGCTGCACGCGCCGTCGGCGGGCAAGAACGTCGAGCTGGTGCCGATGTGGTGGAGCAACGTGCTGCCGAACGCCGTCCGGCCCTGACCCGAACCGCTCCGACCTGAGCCGCTCGGCTCAGCTGTGCGGCTGGACGATGTGCGGCTGCGGGTGCGTGTATCCGGTGTCGATCGCGCGCTGGAACGAGCGCTTGATCTCGGCCTCGGCCGCCTCGCGGTCGACCCAGTGGGCACCCTCGACGGACTTGCCGGGCTCGAGGTCCTTGTAGACCTCGAAGAAGTGCTGGATCTCCAGGCGGTGGAACTCGGAGACGTCGTCGATGTCGGAGCGCCAGGACGCGCGCTGGTCGCCCTTGGGCACGCACAGCACCTTGTCGTCGCCGCCGGCCTCGTCGCGCATGCGGAACATGCCGAGCGCGCGGCAGCGGATCAGGCAGCCCGGGAACGTGGGCTCCTCGAGGAGCACCAGCGCGTCGAGCGGGTCGCCGTCCTCGCCGAGCGTGCCCTCGATGTACCCGTAGTCGTCGGGATAGCGCGTCGAGGTGAACAGCATCCGGTCGAGGCGGATCCGACCGGTCTCGTGGTCCACCTCGTACTTGTTGCGCTGCCCCTTCGGGATCTCGATCGTGACGTCGAACTCCACCCTGCGCCCTCCATGCCTCTCGTCGCGCCTGTCGGCTCCGGGCCTAGTCTGACGTACCCGAGGAGGTGGGGGATACTCCGGGGGTGGCGAGGAACCGACGACGACGCAGGCGCCGGGTGGTTGTCCCTGTTGTCCTGCTCGCGGTCCTGCTGGGCGGCGGCTACGTCGCCGGTGACGTCTACGACGTGGTCCCCGGTGCGCTCACCATGCGCCCGGAGCGGGCGGCGGACCCGCCGTTCCCGCAGCCGCAGCTCCCGGAGCCCGCACCGCTCGAGGTGGTGGCGGACCCGGCGGACGCCGAGCAGCCCAGCACGCAAGACCTTGCCTCGCTGCGTGCGGACCTGGTCGCCGACCCGGTCGTCGGGACGGCCGGCGTGCTGGTCACCGACGTCCTCACGGGTACCGACCTCGACGCCGCCGACGCCGAGGCCGGTCACGTCCCGGCGTCGACCACCAAGCTGCTGACAGCGGCCGCGGCGGTCGCGGCGGCGGGCGCCGACCACCGGTTCACCACCAGCGTGGTCAGCGGCGGCGAGGGCGAGATCATCCTGGTCGGCGGTGGTGACCTCGCGCTGGCCGCTGGTGCGGGTGACCCGGAGACGATCATCGGTCACGCCGGTCTCGCCGATCTGGCCCAGGCGACCGCGGACGCGCTGGCCGCCGCGGGCACCGCGCGGGTGAGCGTCGGGCTCGACCTGAGCTACTACGCCGGACCCGACATGGCGCCGCGGTGGGACGAGATCGACCTCGCCGTGGGCGACGCGATGCACATGGCCCCGCTGGCGATCGACATCGGCCGGATCGAGGGCGCCCGTCCCAGGGCGATCGACCCGGCGGGCGACGCGGCCGCCGCGTTCGTCGACGCTCTCGTGGCCGCCGGGATCACCGTCGAGGGCGAGGTGGCGGGCGCGAGCGCCCCCGAGGGAGCGGTTGAGCTCGCCTCGGTCACCTCCGCGCCGCTGCGCGACCTGGTCGCCTACATGCTGCAGCACTCGGAGAACATCCTGTCCGAGGGGCTCGGGAGGCTCGTCGCGCACGAGCAGGGCGAGGAGCCCAGCTTCGACGGCGCCGGCACCGCAATCGGCGACGTGCTCGCGGGCCTCGGTGTCGACGTCGAGGGGTTGGCGCTCGCGGACTCCACCGGGCTGTCCTCGACCAACCTGATCTCGCCCCGCACCCTGGTCGGCACGCTCCTGGAGGTCGCCTCCCGGCCCGAGCTCGGATCGGTCGCTCGCGGGCTGCCGGTCGGGGGCCTGGAGGGCACGCTGTCGACCCGGCTCGACGAGACGCCCGCCGCCGGGATGGTCGCCGCCAAGACCGGCACGTTGCGCACCGTCGCCTCGTTGTCGGGCTACGTCACCACGGCCGACGGTCGCCTCCTCGCCTTCGCCGTCCTCGTCGGTGACGTCCCCACCGGGAACATCGCCGGCGCCCGCGACGCCATCGACTCCTGGGTGACGGGCGTCGCGAGCTGCGGCTGCTGACGCCCAGCTCTCGACCCAGGTGCGCCCCCTCGAGCACGGGTACGTAGGCTGGCGGCATGGCAGACGGTGCGGGCGCGGCGGCGATCGACTGGGATCTCGCCCGCCGGCGGGCGGCGGCGCTGAGCCCGGCCGGTCCCGTGGTCGAGCGCGCGGAGGCGAGCGCGGTGGTCGCCTCGCTGCGTGCCGCGGCAGCTCGGGCGCCCGGGTACGTCGGCGACGTCACCGGGCTCCACGAGGCCGCCGAGCTGGCCGAGGCGCTGCCGACCTACGTGATCGACCGCGCGCGCTGGGCGGAGGCGAACCTCGAGATGTTCGCCGACCTGCTGGGCGACGAGCTCCCTGAGGTCGGTCCGATCTCGGCGCGGTTCGCCGGCGAGGAGCTGGGCGTGCTGCTGTCGCTGCTCGCGAGCCGGGTGCTCGGCCAGTTCGACCCGTTCACGGCCTCGACGGGCGGCGGCCGCCTCCTCGTGGTCGCCCCGAACGTCCTTCATGTGCAGCGCGAGCTGCGCCTGGACGCCGCCGACTTCCACCTCTGGGTCTGCCTGCACGAGCAGACCCACGCCGTGCAGTTCAGTGCCGCCCCCTGGCTGCCCGGGCACCTGCGGGAGCACATGTCCGCGCTCGCCACCTCGATGTCGGACACCGCCGGCGCGGGCCGCCGCCTGAGCTCGCTGCTGCGGTCGCTGCCGCGCGTCCTGGAGGGAGCGCCGATCGACGCCACCTCCGGCGGACCGTTGATGTCGGCCGTCCTCACCGCCGACGAGCAGGCCCAGCTGGAGCGTGTGCTCGCGGTGATGGCACTCCTCGAGGGGCACGCCGACGTCGTCATGGACGAGGCCGGGCCCAGCGTGGTGCCGACCGTCGCGAAGATCCGCCGTGCCTTCGAGCGCCGCCGCGACGGCACCGGCGTGGCCGACATGCTGATGCGCCGGCTGCTGGGGATGGACGCCAAGCTGGCGCAGTACCGCCAGGGCGCCGCGTTCGTGCGCGGCGTGACCGCCACGGTCGGCCACGCCGGGCTCAACGCGGTCTGGTCCGGGCCCGAGCAGCTGCCGCTGGCCACCGAGATCACCGACCCGGCCGCGTGGGTGCGCCGGGTGCACGGCTAGAGGCGAGAGGTCGACGGCGTTGGTCGGGCCTGATCCCGCCGTCGCCCGGGTGCGTGCCGGGGTCCGCGACCTCCTCGAGCGGCTGCTCGCCGACGGCACCCTGGCACCCGGTGCGCTGCTGCTGGTCGCCTGCTCCGGAGGCGCGGACTCGATCGCGCTCGCCAGCCAGACCGCGTTCCTGGCACCTCGGCTCGGGCTGCACGCGGGCGCGGCGGTGGTGGACCACGGGGTCCGACCCGACAGCGCCGCCGTCGCGGCTCGTGCTGCCGCCACGTGTGCGGCGCTCGCGCTCGACCCGGTGCTGGTCCGCCGCGTCCCCGACCTCCCACGGGCCAGCGAGACCGCCGCCCGCGAGGCGCGCTACGTCGAGCTCGACGCCGCACGGGAGCAGGTCGGCGCCACCGGGGTGCTGCTCGGCCACACCCTCGACGACCAGGCCGAGACCGTGCTGCTCGCCGCCGGCCGTGGCAGCGGCACCCGTTCCCTCGCGGGCATGAGCGAGGTCCGCGGTACCTACTGGCGACCGCTGCTCGGCGTCCGGCGCAGCGACACCCACCAGACCTGCGCCGCCCTCGACCTGAGCTGCGACGTCGACCCCAGCAACGCCGTCGACGGCCCCTGGAGACGCTCCGACGGCGGCCCGGTGCCGCGTGCCGCCGTGCGCGACGTGGTGCTCACCGCGCTCGGCGACGCGCTCGGCCGCGACCCCGCTCCGGCGCTCGCCCGCACCGCACGTCTCGCCCAGGCCGATGCCGACCTCCTCGACGAGCTCGCGACGGCGGCCTGGACCCGGTGCCTGGTCGATCGCGAGGACGGCGCAGACGGCGCAGCCGTCCTGCTCGACGTCGACGCGCTCGCCGCCGAGCCCGCCGCGTTCCGGACCCGGGTGCTGCGCCGCGCGGCGCTCGTCGCGGGCGCCCCCGGCGTCGCTCTGCTCGAGTCGCACGTGCGCGCGCTCGAGTCCCTGGTGATCGACTGGCGCGGTCAGGGCGAGGTCGCGCTGCCGGGGCGCGTCGGCGGGCGTCGGGACTGTGGCAGGCTGGTGGTCGCGAGGCCAGCCGGTCGCACCGACCGGCTCCCCAGTTGACCGACGCGAGGAGACAGCGGCGTGGACGCCAGCGAGATGGGTGACGACCTCGAGAAGGTCCTCTACACCGAGCAGCAGATCCAGGACCGGCTGCAGGAGATGGCCGCCCAGATCGACGCCGACTACGCCGGCCGCGAGGTGCTGCTGGTCGGGGTCCTCAAGGGCGCGGTCATGGTGATGGCGGACCTGTCGCGCAAGCTGCGGCTGTCGGTGCAGATGGACTGGATGGCGGTCTCGTCCTACGGCTCCGGCACCAAGTCCTCCGGTGTGGTGCGCATCCTCAAGGACCTCGACACCGACCTCCTCGGCAAGGACGTGCTCATCGTCGAGGACATCATCGACTCCGGGCTCACGCTGTCGTGGCTGGTGTCCAACCTGCGCTCGCGCGGTGCCGAGAGCATCGAGATCGCCACGATGTTCCGCAAGCCCGAGGCCGCGAAGGTGGCCGTCGACGTCAGGTACGTGGGCTTCGACATCCCCAACGAGTTCGTGGTCGGCTACGGCCTGGACTATGCGGAGCGGTACCGGACGCTGCCGTTCGTCGGCACGCTCGCACCCCACGTCTACTCCTCCTGAGCAGGGCGCTGCCGGTGGTGCCGCGGTGACGCCGGCGCCGGGCGCTCATGCCCACGGCGAACAGACGCGAACCATTTCGGCCGTTCGCGCGTTGGTCGTATAGCGTCACCGCAGTTCCCATCACGAAAGTGCCGAGGAAAGAAGGATCCGGCCCGCCCTCGGGTCGCCACCGATATGAACGTCAAGAAGCTGCTGCGCGGACCCCTCATCTGGGTCGTCATCGCCCTCGTCGTCGTGTTCGCCAGCTTCCGGCTGCTCGCGGGCGGCGGTACCCAGACCATCGACACCTCGACCGGGATGGAGCTGCTCGAGGGTGAGACCCTCGAGGCCGTCGAGATCAACGACGGCTATCAACGGGTCACCCTCAGCCTGAGCGAGGAGCTCGTCGTCGATGACGTCGAGCAGGGCACGGTCGTCCAGTTCTACTACGCGACCGCGCAGGCGGACGCCGTCGCCGAGGCCGTCGCCGACGCGCGCGCCGACGACCGGCTCCCCGACGGCTACAACTCGGTGGTCCCGCAGCCCTCGATCTGGGGCTCGATCCTGCCGCTGCTGCTGACCGTGCTGCTGCTCGGTGGTCTGTTCTGGTTCCTGATGTCCCGCGTGCAGGGCGGCGGGAACAAGATGATGAACTTCGGCAAGTCCAAGGCCAAGCAGGTCACCAAGGAGATGCCGAAGGTGACGTTCGCCGACGTCGCGGGCGTCGACGAGGCGGTCGAGGAGCTCGGCGAGATCAAGGAGTTCCTCGCCGACCCCGCGAAGTTCCAGGCGGTCGGGGCCAAGATCCCCAAGGGTGTGCTGCTGTACGGCCCGCCCGGAACCGGCAAGACGCTGCTCGCGAGGGCGATCGCCGGCGAGGCCGGCGCACCCTTCTACTCGATCTCCGGGTCCGACTTCGTCGAGATGTTCGTGGGTGTCGGCGCCTCGCGCGTGCGCGACCTGTTCGAGCAGGCCAAGGCGAACGCGCCGGCGATCATCTTCGTGGACGAGATCGACGCGGTCGGACGTCACCGCGGCGCCGGGCTCGGCGGCGGTCACGACGAGCGCGAGCAGACGCTGAACCAGATGCTGGTCGAGATGGACGGCTTCGACGCCAACCAGAACGTCATCATGATCGCGGCGACCAACCGGCCCGACATCCTCGACCCGGCGCTGCTGCGTCCGGGCCGGTTCGACCGGCAGGTCGCGGTCGACGCACCCGATCTGCGCGGTCGCGAGGAGATCCTCCGGGTGCACTCCAAGGGCAAGCCGATGGCGCCGTACGTCGACCTCCACGCGGTCGCCAAGCGGACCCCGGGCTTCACCGGTGCGGACCTGGCCAACGTGCTCAACGAGGCCGCGCTGCTCACCGCGCGCACCGGTGGCGCCCAGATCGGCGACCACGAGCTCGACGAGGCGATCGATCGCGTGATCGCCGGCCCGCAGAAGCGCAGCCGCCTCATGAACGAGAAGGAGCGCAAGCTCACCGCCTACCACGAGGGCGGCCACGCCCTGGTGGCCACGGCGCTGCGCTACACCGACCCGGTCACGAAGGTGACGATCCTTCCCCGCGGGCGCGCGCTCGGCTACACGATGGTGATGCCCGCCGAGGACAAGTACTCGGTGACCCGCAACGAGCTGCTCGACCAACTCGCCTACGCCATGGGTGGCCGCGTCGCCGAGGAGATCGTCTTCCACGACCCGACCACCGGGGCGTCGAACGACATCGAGAAGGCCACCGCCACCGCGCGCAAGATGGTCAAGGAGTACGGCATGAGCGAGCGTGTCGGCGCGCTGCGGCTCGGCAACGGAGGCGACGGCGAGGTGTTCCTGGGCCGCGACATGGGTCACCAGCGTGAGTACTCCGAGGACGTCGCCGGGATCGTCGACGACGAGGTGCGCCGCCTCGTCGACGCGGCTCATGACGAGGCCTGGGAGATCCTGACCCAGTACCGGCACGTGCTCGATGCGCTGGCGTTCGAGCTGCTCGAGCGGGAGACGCTCAACCAGGCGGAGCTCGCCGAGGTGTTCACCCCGATCGAGAAGCGCCCGCCGCGGCCGGTCTGGCTCTCGAGCGCGCACCGCGCCGTGAGCGACCTGCCCCCGGTGCAGTCGCCGAGGGAGATCGCCTCCGGAGCGCCGCAGATGCTGCCGCAGGACCAGATCGCCGCCGCCGGGAACGACGAGAGTCCCGCGCAGGAGGTCCGCGAGATCCCGCCTGACGGCACCGTGGACAGCCAGGGCTGAGCGCATGTCCGAGGATCTCCGGGCCCCGCAGCCGCCGGGCTACGACGAGGCTGCGGCCATCGCCGCCGTTCGCGACCTGCTGGTCGCGCTCGGGCTCGACCCCACGCGGGACGGCATGCTGGAGACGCCCCGGCGGGTCGCACGGGCCTACCGGGAGGCGTTCTCCGGACTGGCCCAGGAGCCGGGCGACGTGCTGCAGACCTTCTTCGAGCTCGGGCACAACGAGCTCGTGCTGGTGCGCGACATCGAGGTCTACTCCACCTGTGAGCACCACCTGCTGCCGTTCCACGGCGTGGCGCACGTCGGGTACATCCCCGGCTCCGACGGCCGCGTGACCGGGCTGAGCAAGCTCGCACGACTCGTCGACGTCTACGCCAAGCGGCCGCAGGTGCAGGAGCGGCTCACCTCCCAGGTGGCGGACGCGCTCATGGACAAGCTCAACGCCCTGGGTGCGATCGTGGTCATCGAGTGCGAGCACCTGTGCATGTCGATGAGGGGCGTCCGGAAGCCCGGCTCGCGCACCGTGACCTCCGCCGTCCGCGGCTCGCTCCGCGACCCCACCACCCGGGCCGAGGCGATGAGCCTGATCACGCGTGCGTGAGAGGCTGGATCCGTGAGCGTCGCCGACCCTGCTGCCACGAGGGTGATGGGCGTGGTCAACGTGACGCCCGACTCCTTCAGCGACGGCGGTCAGTGGCTCGACCCCGAGCTCGCGATCGCGCACGGCCGGCACCTGATCGCCCAAGGTGCGGACCTCCTCGACGTCGGCGGTGAGTCCACCAGGCCCGGTGCGACCCGGGTCCCCGAGGACGTCGAGCTGGCGCGCGTGATGCCGGTCGTGCAGGGCCTCGCCGCCGAGGGCGCCGCGATCAGCGTCGACACGATGCGCGCCTCGGTGGCCGAGAAGGTGCTCGACGCCGGCACGAGCTGCATCAACGACGTCTCCGGCGGTCTGGCCGACCCCGAGATGCCGCGTCTGGTCGCCGACCGCGGCTGCGACGTGATCGTGAGCCACTGGCGTGGGCACTCCGACGTCATGAGCCAGCGGGCCGGCTACGACGACGTGGTCGCCGACGTCGCGCGCGAGCTCGAGCAGCGCGTGACCGCCTTCCTCGAGGCCGGTGTGCGGCAGGACCGCATCATCCTCGACCCGGGCCTGGGGTTCGCCAAGAACGCCGACGCGAACTGGCAGCTGCTCTCGCACGTCGAGGTCTTCATGGCGACCGGTCACCGGGTCCTGGTGGGCGCCTCACGGAAACGGTTCCTGGGTGAGCTCCTCGAGCACGACGGCGTCCCGGCCCTGCCGACCTACCGCGACCGCGCGACCGCAGCGGTGTCGGCTTTGATGGCGGCACGGGGTGTCTGGGCCGTGCGCGTCCATGACGTGGCAGGCTCGGTCGACGCGGTGCGTGTCGGCACAGCGGTGCGAGCGGCCGGCGAGGCCAGGTTCGAGCAGGGCAGGACGGGAGACTGACATGGGTGCGGCGAGGGCGGACGTCATCAGGCTGGTCGGGCTCGGAGGTGTCGGGAGGCACGGCGTGCTGCCCGAGGAGCGACGCAGCGGCCAGCTCTTCAAGGTCGACCTGGTGCTGCACCTCGACACGCGCGCCGCGGCCACCAGCGACGACCTCACCCACACGGTCAACTACGCCGAGGTCGCCGCTGACGTCGTCGGTCTGATCGAGGGGGAGCCGGTCAACCTCATCGAGACCCTCGCCGCCATGATCGCCGACGCCGTGCTGGCGCGGCCCGCGGTGCAGAGCGTCGAGGTGACCGTGCACAAGCCGGAGGCCCCCGTCGGGGTCCCGTTCGACGACGTCCAGGTCAGCATCGTGCGCGACCGCACGCTCGAGCCCGCCGCGCAGCCCGCCGCCGCACCGGCGCCGGTGGCCGCTGTGCAGGAGCCCGACCGCGACG
This sequence comes from Pseudactinotalea suaedae, assembly GCF_009733815.1. GTDB lineage: Bacteria > Actinomycetota > Actinomycetes > Actinomycetales > Beutenbergiaceae > Pseudactinotalea > Pseudactinotalea suaedae. The sequence continues at coordinate 77,788 of NZ_WNXY01000004.1, read as the reverse complement.
ACGTCCCCGCCGTCGCCGCGGCTCCGCCCGAGCCGGCCCCGCTGAGCGCACCGACCGACCTCGACGCCGAGCCGGCCGAACCGGTCGAGGTGGTCCTCGGCCTGGGCGGCAACCTCGGCGACGTCCGCACCACGCTGCGGCGGGCCATCGACGACCTCGCTGCCTCCGGGGTCCTGGAGATCGTCGACGTGGCGCCGCTGGCGAAGACCGCGGCCGTGCTGCAGCCCGACGCCGTGTCCCAGCCCGACTACCTCAACACCGTCGTGGTCGCACGCACCACCGCCTCGCCGCGCGCCGTGCTCGCCGCGACGCAGCAGGTCGAGGCCGCGCACGGCCGGGTCCGTGAGGAACGGTGGGGCGAGCGCACCCTCGACGTCGACATCCTCACCTACGGTTCGGTCTCCAGCGCCGACCCGGAGCTGAGCCTGCCGCACCCGCGCGCGAACGAGCGCGCGTTCGTGCTGGTGCCGTGGGCCCACATGGACCCCGACGCGTTCCTGCCGGGCCTCGGCGGTGGGCCGGTGGCGGCTCTCGCCGACACGGCGCCCGACCGCGGCGGCGTGAGGTGGCTCGCGCTCGACTGGTACGAGCGAGGCTCGTCGCCGCGCTCCGAACCCGCACCCGCGGCAGCGTCCGCGGCCCCCGCCGCGGAGGACGAGGCCGAGGACCTGTCCACCTCCCGTGTGGTCACCAACCGACCCGAGGCCGCCGCCGCTGCGCTGCCGGTGCCGGAACCCCTGCCCGTGCCCGAGCCCGCGCCGGCCCCGGAGCCCGTTCCCACGCCCGAGCCGCTCCCGTCTCCGATGCCCGAGCCGGTCCCCGCGCCTGCGCCCGAGCCGCTCCCGGCACCGGAGCCGGCACCCGAGCCGGCACCCGAGCCCGAGCCGACGGCTCGGCCCCTGGCCGCGCCCGGACCGCTGCCGAGCCCCGAGCCCGAGGCCGGGCCCGACCCGCAGCCCCGGGCCCCGTGGGAGGCGGACGAGCCGGACCCCGCGAGCGCGACCCGGATCCGGCCCCGCTGGGCGCCGATCCGCGGCGATGACCCCGAGGCGTAGCAGGTGAGCGAGCCGGACCCCGGGCTGCGGGTGCGGTGGGCCGCGCTGGGTGCGGCCTTCCTCGCGGTCGGAACCGTGAGCGCCGTGCTGCTGCGCTGGTGGCAGAGCAACGGCGGCGACCTGCCGCAGATCCCGCTGCTGCTGGCCGCGCTGCTGGCCATCGTGGGTGCCGTCGTGCTGGTGCTGGGCCTGCGGGTACGGCGCTGGGTCTCGCGCGGCGAGCACGTCGACCCGATCGGCGCCACCCGCACGCTCGTCCTCGGTCAGACGGCGGCCCTCGCCGGGGCGGTGCTCGCCGGGTACCTCACCGCATCCCTCGGGCTGGCCTCGATGCAGCTGGAGCTGCCGGAGCCGCGGCAGGTCGCGCTGGCCTCGGGGGTCGGGCTGCTGGCCGCCGTCGCCATGGCCGTGGCCGGCATGGTCACCCAGTGGTGCTGTCGTGTCCCACCCGAGGACGAGGACGGCGACGACCGCTACCCGGACGGCACCCACCGCCCGGCACGCTGACCCCGCGGTCGGCGCGCAGCAGCCCGCGCGCGGGGCGCCCCGGGCGGGCATGGTGGTCGCCCGCACCGCCGTCAGGGGAGAATGGCCGCATGGACTCCACTGCGTTCGATGTCCCGGGGGTGGCCTGGGCGCCGGTCTCCGACAAGCTGATCGGCGTGCGTCGGCTCACCGCCGGCATCTGGCTGGGCCTGCCGCTTCTCGGATCCGCGGTCCCGGCCGTGATCTTCGGCGGTGCCGTCTGGATCGCTCCGGCGGTGTTCGCGCTCTTCCTCGTGTGGGCGTTCTGGCTGATCCCCCGGCAGGTGCGCGCGATCGGCTACGCCGAGCTCGACGACGACCTGCTGATCCGCAAGGGCGTGATGTTCCGGTCGCTGTCGGTGGTCCCGTACGGGCGGATGCAGTTCGTGGACGTGCAGGCAGGCCCGCTGACCCGCCGCGCCGGGATCGCGCAGGTGCAGCTGCACACGGCGTCCGCCGGCAGCGACGCTGCGATCCCGGGCCTTCCCGAGGCCGACGCCGCGCGGCTGCGTGACCGGCTCAGCGAGGCCGGCGAGGCGAGGCTGGCCGGCCTGTGAGCGCTCCGTGGAGCCCACCACCCGGCGTCAGCGCGCCGGAGGACACGAGCGAGGCGCCGCCGTCGGCACCTCCGGACACCACCTCCGAGCCGGTCGAGTGGCGTCGCCTGCACAAGGTGACCCCGGCCCTCAACGCCTGGAAGGCCGCTGCGGTCCTCCTCGGTATCGCGGTCTGGAACTACGGCGAGGAGCTCGCCCAGCTCGAGCTGCCGGTGCTCCAGAAGGGCTTGTTCGTCATCGGGGCGATCGTGCTCGGCGGGCTGATCGGCTTCGGCTACGGAGCGCTCGCGTGGCGTCGCACCCAGTACGGGATCGGCACCGACAGCGTGTTCCTGCACTCGGGCGTGCTGTGGCGCCAGCAGCGGCACGTGCGGCTCGACAGGCTGCAGGCCGTGGACGTGACGCAGCCGCTGCTCGCGCGGATGTTCGGCTTCTCCTCGCTCAAGATCGAGTCGGCCGGCGGTGCCGGCTCCAACCTCACGCTGTCCTACCTCACCGATGACGAGGCGCAGCGGGTCCGCAACGAGATCCTCGCGCGCGCCGCGGGCGTCAAGCGGGGCGAGCAGCCCGCGGGCAGCCCGCCGGTCGACGCGCAGGCCGCGCCCGAGCGGCAGCTGCTCGAGCTGAGCTCCGGGCGTCTGATCGGGTCGCTGATCCGCTCGGCCGGCGTGATGCTCGCGGTCGTGCTGGTCGCGGGCCTCGTCGTGACGGTCGTGGTGACCCAGACGTTCCAGTTCGTGGCCGGTGCGCTGCCGGCGGTGCTGGGCGCCGTCGGTTACGTGTGGTCGCGGTTCGCGGGCGAGTTCTCGTTCCGCATCGGCATCTCCGCCGACGGCATCCGGCTCCGCCACGGGCTGCTCGAGTCCAAGGCGCGCACCGTGCCACCCGGGCGCGTGCAGGCGATCTCGCTCTCCCAGCCGCTGCTGTGGCGCGGCAAGGAATGGTGGCGGCTGCGCATGAACGTCGCCGGATACGGTGCCGAGAGCGGCCAGGAGGCCTCCACGGTGCTGTTCCCCGTGGCCACCACCGAGGAGCTGCAGCAGATCCTGCCGCTCGTGCTGCCCGATCTCGGCACCGACAACCCGCTGGAGACCTTGCAGGCGGCCCTCACCGGAGTCGGCGACGACGACGGCTTCATCATCTCGCCCCCGCGAGCGAACCTGTTCGACCCGTTCAGCTGGCGCAGGCAGGGCATCCGCGTCACCCGGACCGCGCTGCTGCTGCGCTCGGGCGTCTGGTGGCGCTACCTGGCGATCGTGCCGCACGAGCGCACCCAGTCGATGGCGATCACGCAGGGGCCGCTGGAGCGGCGTCGCAGGCTCGCCGGCCTGGACTTCCACTCCACCGCGGGGCCGGTGCGCGCCTCGGCGATCCATCTCGACGTGGACGTGGCCCGCGACCTGCTGCTCGACCTCGCCGGCCGCGCCCGGGAGGCTCGCCGCCACGCGGCGCCCGAGCGGTGGATGCAGACGAGGGTCGACGCGACGGCCGGGCCGCGCGAGGCCGCATCGCTGCGCGCCGGCTACGCCGGCGTGCTCCCGACCACGCCCGGCCGGGACAGCGCTCGGTGACCTCGCGGCCGGGCCGGCTGGGGATCGGCGTCGTCGGAGCGGGTCGGGTCGGCGCCGTGCTCGCGCACGTCCTCCGGAGCGCCGGGCACGCCGTCGTCGGCGCCAGCGGGGTCTCCGAGGCCAGTCGTGACCGCGTCGCCGACCTGCTGCCGGGGGTGCCGGTGCTCGAGGTCGAGCAGGTCGTCGAGCGGGCCGAGCTCGTGCTGCTCACCGTCCCCGACGACGCGTTGGCGCCGCTCGTGGCCGGGCTCGCCCAGCTCGGTCGGTTCCACGAGGGTCAGCTGGTCGTGCACACCGCGGGCCGCTTCGGCACCGACGTGCTCGCGCCCGCCCGCGACGCCGGAGCGATCCCGCTCGCGATCCACCCGGCGATGACGTTCACCGGGACCAGCACCGACGTCGCACGGCTGGTGGGCGCGCCGTTCGCCGTCACGGCCGACGAGGCCGTGCTGCCGATCGCGCTGGCGCTGGTCGTCGAGCTCGGCGGCGAGCCGGTGGTGCTGCCCGAGGCGGCGCGCGGTCGCTACCACGCGGCGCTGTCGCACGCCTCGAACCACCTCGTCACCCTGATCGCGCAGGCGCGCGGCACGCTGGCGACGATCGACGGCGTCGACCCCGCCATGCTCGGGCCGCTCGCGCAGGCGTCGCTCGACGGTGCGGTGCACCGCGGCGACGCCGCCCTGACCGGGCCGGTCTCGCGCGGTGACGCCGGCACCGTCTCCGAGCACGTCGAGGCGCTCGCGGCGCTGCAGGGGCAGCCTGACGTGCTGCCCGCCTACCGCGCCCTGGCCCGGGCGACGGCGGAGCGCGCCGCGCGCACCGGGCGGCTCAGCGAGCCCCGGGCGCGCGGTGTGCTCAGCGCGCTCGACGGGCACGCGACCCGGGCGCTCACCGAGCCGCCCAGGCTCGTCAGCACCGTCGCAGACCTGCGTGCCGCGCTGACGCCGCGCCGCCGCGCCGTGGTCATGACGATGGGGGCGTTGCACGAAGGGCACCTCGCGCTCGTGCGCGGGGCGGCGCAGCGCGCCGACGAGGTCGTGGTGACGATCTTCGTCAACCCGTTGCAGTTCAGCGCGGGCGAGGACCTCGCGACCTATCCGCGGACCCTCGAGGCCGACCTCGCCCGGCTGACCGAGACCGGCGTGGTCGACCTGGTGTTCGCGCCGTCCGTCGCCGAGATGTACCCCGACGGCGAACCCCTGGTCACGCTCGACGCCGGCCCGATGGGGGAGGTCCTCGAGGGCGCGGCCCGCCCGGGCCACTTCGACGGCATGCTCACGGTCGTCAACAAGCTGCTGCACCTGACCCGGCCGGACGTCGCGATGTTCGGGCAGAAGGACGCGCAACAGCTGGCGCTGGTCCGGCGCATGGTGGCCGACCTCGACATGGACATCGAGATCGTCGCCGAGCCCATCGTCCGGGAGCCGGACGGGCTGGCGCGGTCCAGCCGCAACACCTACCTCGCGCCGGCCGAGCGTGCGGCCGCGCTCGCGCTCTCGCGTGCGATGCGCGCAGGCAGCCAGGCTCGTGAGGGCGGTCCGGAGGCCGTGCTGGCGGCCGCCCGAGCGGAGCTCGACGCCGCCGACCCGCTCGTCGAGGTCGACTACCTCGCGCTCGTCGACCCCGCGACCCTGCGGCCGGCCCCGAGCGAGCGCCCGACGGCCGCCACCCTCCTGCTGGTCGCAGCCAGGGTGGGCCGAACTCGGCTCATCGACAATGCGGTGATTGACTATCCCGGTGAGTAGCGGACCAGAGCACGACGACGAGCAATCCCTCCCCGAGCAGTACCGCGTACGCCTGGCCAAGCGCGACCGGATGCTCGCCGAGGGTCGAGAGCCGTACCCGGTCGCGGTGCCGATCACGCACACGATCGGCCAGGTGCGCGCGGCGCACCCCGACCTCGAGCCCGGTGCCGAGACCGACGACGTCGTCGGCGTCGCCGGCCGGGTGGTGCACCTGCGCAACACCGGGAAGCTGTGCTTCGTCACGCTCGCCGACGGCGCGGGGGAACGGCTGCAGGTGATGCTCTCGCTCGCCGAGGTCGGCGAGGAATCCCTCGACTCCTTCAAGGCCGATGTCGACCTCGGCGACCATCTCTTCGCGCACGGCAAGGTCATCAGCTCGCGCCGCGGAGAGCTGTCCGTGTTCGCCGACACCTGGCAGCTCGCTGCGAAGGCGTTGCGCCCTCTTCCCACCCTCCACAAGGAGTCCTCGGAAGAGACTCGGGTGCGGCAGCGATATCTCGATCTGATCGCCCGTCCGGCCGCGAGAGAAATGGTCAGAGTTCGCTCCGCCGTCGTGAGATCGATCAGGAGCGAGCTGCACGAGCGAGGCTTCCTCGAGGTCGAGACCCCGATCCTGCAGACCCAGCACGGCGGCGCCGCGGCGCGGCCATTCGTGACGCACATGAATGCGTACGACATCGATCTCTACATGCGCATCGCGCCCGAGCTGTTCCTCAAGAGGGCGGTTGTCGGGGGAATTGAGCGCGTGTTCGAGCTCAACCGGATCTTCCGTAACGAGGGCGCCGATTCCACGCACTCGCCCGAGTTCGCGATGCTCGAGGCCTATCAGGCCTATGGCGACTACATGTCGATCGCGAACCTGACGCGCGAGCTGGTGCAGGCGGCTGCGCTCGCCGCCTTCGGCACCACCGAGGTGACGCTCGCCGATGGCACGAGCTACGACGTCGGGGGTGAGTGGCCCCAGCTCGACATGTACACGGCCACGTCGGAGGCGATGGGCATGACGATCTCGCCGGAGACGCCGCTCGATCAGCTGATGGCGCACGCCGACGCCGCCGGCCTGCAGATCAACCCGGCGCACGTCATCCCGGGCAAGGTCGCCGAGGAGCTGTTCGAGCACCACGTGGGCGACCACCTGTGGGAACCCACCTTCGTGATGCACTACCCGGTCGACAACTCGCCGCTGGTGCGCGCGCACCGCAGCCGCCCGGGGGTCGTCGAGAAGTGGGACCTCTACGTGCGCGGGTTCGAGCTCGGGACCGGTTATTCCGAGCTGGTGGACCCGGTCGTGCAGCGCGAGCGGTTCGAGGCGCAGGCGCTGCTGGCCGCGAAGGGCGACCATGACGCGATGCGGGTGGACGAGGACTTCCTCGAGGCCATGGAGCACGGGATGCCACCGATGGGCGGCATGGGTATGGGACTGGACCGATTGTTGATGGCACTCACCGGGCTCGGCATTCGCGAGACGATCCTGTTCCCGTTGGTGAAGCCGCGATGAACGATATCCTCAGCACCGTGGTACCCCCGATCGGGGTACTGATCCTCTTCGTGATCGTGATTCGTGCCTTCGTGGTCGCCGATCGCAGAGAGCGCGCCGCACGACAAAAGATCGACGCGGAGATCGAGCGCCGTCGCGCCGAAAGCAGAACAGCGCAAAGCCCGACCGAGAACCACGAGTAGACTTCTTTGACATCGCCGAAGCGCGAGTGTCAAGATTTCCTTTGCTCGAGCGCGGAGAACGGCATTCCCGCCATTCGAGTCAGACTCATCACCTCATGAAGAAGGGCCACGCTCATGGCACAGAAGGTCAAGGTTCTGCTGATCGATGACCTCGATGGCAGCGACGCGGACGAGACCATCTCGTTCGCCGTCGACGGGGTCACCTACGAGATCGACCTCAACGCCGAGCACGCGGCCGAGCTGCGTGAGGCGTTTGCACGGTGGATCGGTCACGCCCGCCGTTCCGGCGGCCGGCGCAGCGCGACGACGCGTCGCGCGGCATCCGGCAGCGCGCCCGCCCGCAGCGGCGACACCGGCGCGATCCGGGAGTGGGCGCGCGAGAACGGCTACAAGGTCAGCGACCGCGGCCGGGTCTCGGCGGAGATCCGCGAGGCCTACGCCGCCGCGCACTGATGACCGACATCTGGGTGGGCAGCTCCACCCCGCAGATCTCACGGCTCGCCGGCGGCCGGCTGTCCCCCGCGGGGGACGCCGCCGAGCGGCCGGCGTTCCTGGCGCTCCACCCGACGGCGCCCCGGTTGTACGCCGTCGACGAGTCCGATCCCGGGTCGGTCGCCGCGTTCGAGATCTCCGGTGCGACGCTGGTGCGCACCGGCAGCGCCAGCAGCGGCGGCAGCTCACCCTGCCACCTCTCCGTGCACCCCGACGGGGGCTGGCTGTACACGACGAACTACGGCGACGGCGTCGCCACCGCGCTCGCTCTCGACGCCGCCGGTGACCTCACCGGCGAGTCGGTGACGCTGCCGCACTCGGGCAGCGGACCGAACGCCGAGCGGCAGGACGGCTCGCACGCCCACTCCTCCTGGGTCTCGCCCGAGGGCGCATGGCTCGTGGTGGCCGACCTCGGCACGGACGAGCTGCGTGCCTACCGTCTCGAGGATGGACGGCCCGTCGGCGAACCGGTGCTCACGGCGCTGGTCCCGGGCAGCGGACCCCGTCACGCGGTGGTGGCCGGCGACCTGGTCCACGTGGCGTGCGAGCTCAGCTGTGAGGTCGTCACGCTGCGGTGGGACGAGGCCACCGGCACCGGCGAGCTGCTGGGCTCGGTCGGCACGGTGACCGTGCCTGCCCGGACCGGGGACACCCACACGGTGTCCCACCTCGAGCTGATCGACCCGACCACCCTGGTGGTCGGTGTGCGCGGCGCGGACTCGCTCGCGGTGGTGGGGCTCGCCGACGGCGTGGTCGACCGCCTGCTCGCCGAGATCCCCACGGTCACGTGGCCACGGCACCTCACGGTGGTGGGGGAGACGGTCCTGGTCGCGGGGGAGTACGCCGACCAGATCGGTGTGCACCAGGTCGATCGCGGCCCGGGCGGTCCGACGGTCGGGGAGCTGAGCTCGACGATCGCGGCGTCCGCTCCCATGTGCCTGCTGCCCGCACGCTGAGGGTCATGGGCCGTCTCGCCGATGCGGCAGACTGGCTCGCATGACCTACACCCTCGTGCTGCTCCGCCACGGCGAGAGCGAATGGAACGCCCTCAACCTGTTCACCGGTTGGGTGGACGTGCCGCTGTCCGAGAAGGGTCGGGAAGAGGCTGTGCGCGGCGGCACCTTGCTGACCGAGGCCGGCGTTCTCCCCGACGTCCTGCACACCTCGCTGCTGCGTCGTGCGATCACGACCGCGCACCTGACGCTCGACGCCGCCGACCGGCACTGGATCCCGGTCCACCGCAGCTGGCGCCTCAACGAGCGCCACTACGGCGCGCTGCAGGGCAAGGACAAGAAGCAGATCCGTGACGAGTTCGGCGACGAGCAGTTCATGACCTGGCGCCGCAGCTACGACGTGCCGCCGCCGCCGATCGAGCTCGGCTCCGAGTTCAGCCAGGACGCCGACCCCCGCTACGCCGGTGAGCCCATCCCCACCACCGAGTGCCTCAAGGACGTGCTGGAGCGCGCGCTGCCGTACTGGGAGGGCGAGATCGTCGCCGACCTGCGCGAGGGCAAGACCGTCATGGTCGCGGCGCACGGCAACTCGCTGCGCGCGATCATCAAGCACCTGGACGGCATCGACGACGAGGTGATCGCCGGTCTCAACGTGCCGACCGGGATCCCGCTGGTGTACGAGCTGGACGAGGACATGGTGCCGGTCACGGCGGGCGGGACCTACCTGGACCCGGAGGCGGCCGCCGAGGCGATCGCCGCCGTCGCCAACCAGGGACGCTGAGCACCGACACCCCGCACACGCACGACGCCCCCGACCGATCCGGTCGGGGGCGTCGCGCGTCCCGGGAGAGGCTCAGTCGTGGAAGGTCTCGATCTGCGCCCCGAGCGAGATCAGCCGGTCGGCGAGGTGCTCGTAGCCGCGCGCGATGATGTCGACACCGCGCAGCACCGAGGTCCCCTTGGCAGCGAGCATGCCCAGCAGGATGACGACGGCGGGGCGCAGCGCGGGCGGGCAGCTCACCTCGGCTCCGGACCAGTGGGTGGGACCGGTGATGTCGAGGCGGTGCGGGTCGAGGAGCCGGACGTTCGCCCCGAGCCTGTTGAGGTCGGTGAGGTAGATCGCGCGGTTGTCGTAGACCCAGTCGTGGATGAGAGTCGACCCCGAGGCCGATGCGGCGATCACCGCGAAGAACGGCAGGTTGTCGATGTTGAGGCCGGGGAAGGGCATGGGGTGGATCTTGTCGATCGGCGCCCGCAGCTCGCTCGGGTGGACCGTGATGTCGACGAGCCGGGTGCGGCCGTTGCCGGAGGTGTACTCGGCGCTGAGGTCGTAGCGCAGACCCATCTCGGCCAGCGTGGCGATCTCGATCTCCATGAACTCGATCGGCACCCGCGTGACCGTGATCTGCGAACCGGTGACGATGCCGGCGGTGAGCAGGCTCATCGCCTCGACCGGGTCCTCGGCCAGCGTGTAGGTCACATCGGCATCGATGTCGGTGACGCCGTGGATGCGCAGCGTGGTGGTCCCGATGCCCTCGATGCGCACGCCGAGCAGTTCCAGGTAGTAGCACAGCTCCTGGACCATGTAGTTGGGTGAGGCGTTGCGCAGCGTGGTGACGCCGGGGTGGCGGGCCGCAGCCATGATGGCGTTCTCGGTCACGGTGTCACCGCGCTCGGTCAGCACCACCGAGAGGTCGCCGGCGTGGTCGCGGGTGACGGTGCCGCGGTAGGCGCCCTGGGTCGCCACGACGTCGAGCCCGAAGTGGCGCAGCGCGATCATGTGCGGCTCCACGGTGCGGGTGCCGAGGTCGCAGCCGCCCGCGTAGGGGATCGCGAAGGTGTCCAGGCGGCCGAGCAGCGGGCCGAGGAACATGATGATGCTGCGCGTGCGCATGGCGGTGTCGACGTCGATCGCGTCGAGGTCCAGCGTGTCGGGCGTGACGAGCTCGAGGTCGCGACCGTTGCTCGACCACGTGGCCTTGACGCCGATCGAGACCAGCACCGCGACGATGCGCTCGACCTCGACGATGCGGGCGACGTTGCGCAGCACCGTGGTGCCTCGGTTGAGGAGCGCGGCGCACAGCAGCACGACCGCGCCGTTCTTGGAGGAGTTGACGGCGATGCTGCCCGAGAGCTGCTGCCCGCCGGTGACGCGCAGGTGGGTCGGGCCCTTGGTGCCGATCGTGACGAGGTCGGCGTGCAGTGCCGCGTTGATGCGGGTGAGCATCTCGACGGACAGGTTCTGGCCGCCGGACTCGATGCGGGCGATCGCGCTCTGGCTGGTGCCGAGCCCGTCGGCGAGCTGGGCCTGCGTGATGCCCTTGGCCTGCCGCGTGGACCGGATCAGCGCTCCGATCTCGGTGAGCGGGGCCGGACCGGGCGCGGAGTCATCGAGCGTGATCGTCATACCGCCGATGATATATCTCAGATCTGAGATGAGACTGTCGGACGCATCACACCGGTGCGGCGCCCATCGCCCCGGCGGCCTCGAGCAGGGCAGCCTCAGCCGTCGGCGTTGCCGTTGCCCGTGGCGAAGTCGCCGGTCACCAGGTAGGTGATGCGGCGGGCGACCGAGACCGCGTGGTCGCCGAAGCGCTCGAAGAACCGGGCGAGCAGCGTGACGTCGACCGTCTGCGCCGTCGTGCCCTGCCACGACTCCGCGAGGGTGATCTTGAACGTCTCGGTGTGCAGCTGGTCGAGCACGTCGTCGTCGCGCTCCACCGCGGAGGCGAGCTGCAGGTCGTGCGAGTCGAGCAGCTCCACGATGTCGCCGGCGACCTTGATCGCCGCCGTCGACAGGTCGTTGAAGACGTGCTTGGCGGCGTCCGGCAGCGTGGCCTCGGGGTAGCGCAGCCGCACCACCTGGGCGATGTGCCGGGCGAGGTCGCCCATCCGCTCGATCGAGCTGCTCATGCGGAGCGAGGAGACGATGATCCGGAGGTCGGTGGCGACCGGCTGCTGACGCGCCAGCAGCATGATGCACCGCTCGTCGAGGACGCGCTCGAGCTCGTCCACCTTGGCGTCGGCCTCGATCACCTTCTCGGCCAGCTCGAGGTCGCCCGTGATGAGCGCCTGGGAGGCGTTGCTGATCGCGTCGGCGACGTGCCTGGACATCTGCAGGAGGTCGTTGCCGACCTGCTCCAGCTCCTGGTCGAAGATTGCTCGCACCCTGACAGCTCCTTGACTCCTAGACCACGGCAGCGGTAGCGCTGACCGCTGCCACACCGTGGCACCGGCGGGTGAACGGTCGGTGCCACCCAAGTGAACAACAACCCTGCAGCCGGCAGACAGAGCCTATCGGGGCGCCGAGCACGGCATCGTGACGCCTACGCTGTGGCGACGTGGAGGAAAACTGGTTGCTGATCGTCGCCGCCCTGCTGGGCGTCGGCGTCGGTGTCGCCGGTGTCTGGGCCTTCCTGCACAGCGAGCGGAGCCAGCGCAGCGTGCCGCTGTCGGCCGCACCGCCACAGGTCCACGACGACGTCGCCGAGGTGCTCGCGGCGCTGACCGCGACCTCGGTGCTGCTCGGGCCCGACGAAGAGGTGCTGCGCGTCAGCGCCGACGCCTATGCCAAGGGCGTGGTGCGCAACGGGCGGATCCCGTCCTCCGACGTCTCCAGGCTCGTGGCGGCGGTCCGCAACGGCGGCAGCACCCAGCGTGAGACGGTCGCGATCTCGCGGTCGGCCCTGAGCAGCTCGGACCGGCTGGTGTTCGACGTCATCGTGGCGCCGCTCTCCGGCGGCCGGGTGCTGGTGCTGGCCGAGGACACCACCGCGGCACGACGGCTGGAGGAGGTCCGGCGCGATTTCGTGGCGAACGTCTCCCACGAGCTGAAGACGCCCGTCGGGGCGCTGTCGCTGCTGGCCGAGACGATCGCCGACGCTGCAGAGGACCCGCAGACCGTGCGCCGGTTCAGCGCGCAGATGCAGACCGAGGCGACGCGGCTGTCGCTGCTGGTCGGCGACATCATCGACCTGTCCCGGCTGCAGGCGCCGGACACCGAGACCGCGCTGGTGGAGCTCTCGATCGACGACGTCATCGCCGAGGCGGTCGACCGGGTGCGGGTGCAGGCGGGCCACCGCGGCTCGACGATCGCCGTCGGCGCCGGCTCGGGTCAGCGCGTCTACGGCGACCACGCGCTGCTCGTGACCGCGCTGCGGAACCTGCTCGACAACGGTCTGCGCTACTCACCGGAGGGTTCGCCGGTGCGTGTGGGGGTGCGCTCGCGCGAGGGGTTCGTCGAGATCGCGGTCGTCGACCAGGGCGTCGGGATCGCCGCGAGCGATCTCGAGCGCGTCTTCGAGCGCTTCTACCGGGTCGACCCTGCCCGCTCCCGCGACACCGGCGGTACCGGGCTCGGCCTCAGCATCGTCAAGCACGTCGCCGCGCGTCACGGCGGCGACGTGCGACTCTGGTCGGCTCCCGGTCGTGGGTCGACGTTCACACTCCGGATCCCCGAGGTGGAGAGCACCGGCTCTCCCCGCGCCGACGAGCACGATGAGGAAGTGGCATGACAACGATCCTGGTGGTCGAGGACGAGGACGCCTATCGCGAGCCGTTGACGTTCCAGCTCAACCGCGAGGGCTTCCAGGTGGTCGCCGTGGCGACCGGCCCCGCAGCCCTGGAGGCGTTCGAGGAGAACACGATCGACCTGGTGCTGCTCGACCTGATGCTGCCGGGCATGTCCGGGGTCGAGGTCTGCCGTGAGCTGCGGTTGCGCTCCAAGGTCCCGGTGATCATGGTGACCGCCAAGGACAGCGAGATCGACAAGGTCGTGGGGCTGGAGCTCGGCGCGGACGACTACGTGACCAAGCCGTACTCGTTCCGAGAGCTGCTGGCCAGGGTGCGTGCCGTGCTGCGGCGCGGCGGCGAGGCCACCCCCGAGGCCGAGGACGACGGGCTCGGGCTGCTGACCGTCGGGTCGATCCGCATGGACACCGACCGCCACGTGGTCACGGTCGAGGGCGAGGAGGTCGCGCTGCCGCTGCGCGAGTTCGAGCTGCTGGAGATGTTCCTGCGCAACCCCGACCGCGTGCTGACGCGCGGCCAGCTGATCGACCGGGTCTGGGGCAGCAACTACGTGGGGGACACCAAGACCCTCGACGTCCACGTCAAGCGGATCCGCGGCAAGATCGAGCCCGATCCCTCGGACCCGCGGGTGCTGGTGACCGTGCGCGGCCTGGGGTACAAGCTCGTCGGCTGAGTCCCGCTCCGCCCGACGCCGCTGCTCGGGCGCGGCCGGCTCGCGCTAGTCGAGGAACTCGAGGTAGGTGTCGTACGGGGCCAGGGTGCCGTCGAGCACGGTGACGTTGACCGTGGTCGAGCCGGAGGTCGGCGTCGAGATCGTCACCGGGAGGTTCGCGCCGGGCGCGACCGGGCTCGCCTCGAGGATCGCGGTCTCGCCGTCCTCGTGCGAGGGGTTGAGCAGCACCGTGCTGCGACCCGCGACCTGCACGTCCAGGCTCTCGGTGGCGCCCGCCTCGTCGGCGCCGAAGGTGAAGGTGACCGTGGTCGTCTCGGCCGTGCGGTTGGTGACGCCGCCGACGACCAGCGCGGGCTCGTCCTGACCCGTGGTGAGGACGAGCAGGTTCTCGACCCTGATCTCGTCGCCGAGCTCGGCGCGGTTGCCGTCGCTGGGGGCGTACTCGAGCTGGGTGTTGATGGGCGAGCAAGCCCCGATCCCGGCCGCTGCGGCGGCCCCGATCGCCAGCGCGGCGAGCGCACGCGACATCCAACGTGCGTGTCCGGCTCCGGTCCGACCTGCCATGTCCTGCGCTCCTCGAGGGCTCGTGAATCCGACCGATTCTTCGACCAGGGTCTCGACAGCGAAGCCTAGCGTCGGGCGGGGCGACCGCGACCGCTCCGCGCCGGAGCATCGTGACCCACAGCGACGTGCGGGCCGGTGACCTGCGCAAACGCTCTGAGCGACGGTCGGTCGAGCGCCAGGTTCAATGATAAACTCAACCGTTGGAAAGGGGAGTGCCAACTCATGACCTTCACAGTCGGCGAGACCGTCGTCTACCCGCACCACGGTGCGGCCCTCATCGAAGAGATCTCGAAGCGCGTCATCCGCGGCGAGGAGAAGTTGTATCTCAGGCTCAAGGTGGCGCAGGGTGATCTGACGATCGAGGTGCCCGCGGAGAACTGCGATCTCGTCGGTGTCCGCGACGTCGTCGATCACGAGGGTCTCGAGAAGGTGTTCGAGGTGCTGCGCGCCCCGTACACCGAGGAGCCCACCAACTGGTCGCGCCGCTACAAGGCGAACGTCGAGAAGATCGCCTCGGGTGACGTCATCAAGGTCGCCGAGGTCGTGCGCGACCTCTCGCGCCGTGACGCCGACCGTGGCCTCTCCGCCGGCGAGAAGCGCATGCTCGCGCGTGCGCGCCAGATCCTGGTCTCCGAGCTCGCGCTGGCCGAGCACACCGAGGAGGAGAAGGCTGAGGCCATCCTCGACGAGGTGCTCGCCTCGTAGTCCACGGACGTCATTCCCAGGTGCGCGCCTCCGCGATCCTCACCGCCGCGGGATCGGGCACTCGACTCGGGTCGGCTGACCCCAAGGCGCTCGTGCGCCTGGGCGCCGACCCGTTGGTCGTTCATGCCGCCCGCCGGCTGCGGGCGGCCGGGATCGAGGAGATCGTCGTCACCTGCCCGTCCGGGCGTGACGACGACATCGCCCGCGCCGTCGCGGAGGTGTCGGCGCGGTGCGTCCCGGGAGGCGCGAGCAGGCAGGCGTCGGTGGCCGCAGGGCTCGCGGCCCTCGGGCCGGACGCCGACGTCGTCCTCGTCCACGACGCGGCGCGACCGCTGGCCTCGCCGGCGCTGATCGGGCGGTTGCTGGAGCGGCTCGCGGCCGGTGACCGGGCGGTCATCCCCGGGCTGGCGGTCATCGACACCATCAAGCGCGTGAGCGGGGGCGTGGTCTCCCAGACGCTGGACCGCACCGAGCTCGTGGCGGTCCAGACGCCGCAAGCCTTTGCGCGGGACCTGCTCGTCGAGGTGCACGCGGCGGGCGCCGCGCTGGCGGCGGCGGAGTCCACGGCGGTCAGCGACGACGCCGGTCTCGTCGAGAGGTTCAGCGACGTCGCGGTCAGCGTCGTCGCGGGGGAGGATCAGGCCATGAAGATCACCACCCGGGTCGACCTCGCGCTCGCCGAGGCCATGCTGGCGAGCGGGCAGTGGTCGTGACGCCGCGCACCGGGATCGGCGTCGACGTGCACGCGTTCGCCGAGGACGGGCGGCTCGGCCTGTGGCTGGCGGGGATCGAGTTCGCCGACGAGCCCGCGCTCGAGGGTCACTCCGACGGCGACATCGCCGCCCACGCGGCCGCGGACGCACTGTTCTCCGCGGCAGGACTGGGCGACCTGGGCGCGCAGTTCGGCACCGACGACCCCCGGTGGGCCGGCGCCAGCGGCGTCCGGTTGCTCGGCGAGGCCGCGGCGCGCGTGCGGACGGCCGGGTTCGCGATCGGGAACGTCGCGGTCCAGGTGATCGGTCCGCGACCCAAGCTCGCGCGGGTGCGCGAGGAGGCACAGCGACGTCTCTCGGAGGCCGCAGGCGCTCCGGTGACGCTCTCGGCCACCACCACCGACGGCCTCGGCCTCACGGGTCGCGGCGAGGGGCTGGCGGCCATCGCGACCGCACTGGTCTTCACCCCCTGACAGCGGTTCAGGGGGCGTCGTCGAGGATCCGGGTGAGCAGGTCGCGCAGGTGCGTGACCTCCTCCGGGGTGAGCGGGGCGAGCATCTCCTCGCCGAGGGTGGACCGGTGCTGTGCGACCTCCTCGGCGAGGGCGCGGCCGGCGTCGGTGGGGTGCACCAGGACCGCCCGCCGGTCGGTGGGGCTGGGCGTGCGACGCACCAGGCCCTTGGCCTCGAGGCTGTCGACGACCTCGGTGGCCGACCGCGGCGCGATCCGCAACCGGTCCGCGATCTCGGACAGCCGTGGCGCCTCACCGTGGGTGGTCGCGTGCAGCGCCCGGAACTCGTGGGGTGTGATGTCCCAGGGTTCCAGCGACGCCATCCACCGCCGGCGCAGCTGCCTCGCGGTACGCACGATCAGCTCGCTGGTGTCGGGTTCGGGCGCGGGCACGGGAATACCCTAGCCGAGATAGTGGTTGAGCCTCATGGTGAGGTAACCTCACTATATGGCCCAGGTCGCGCGGAGACCGCTCCGCCGCCGTCGAGCCTCACAGCTTCCAGCACTCGCAAAGGCAGGTGGTGCGCCATGACAGCGCCCGACAACACTTCTCGCACGGTCGGCAAGCCCGGCGATCCCACGGGCGGCCGCAGCGCCGGCCGCGGTGGCGGCGGTCCCGGCGGCCCCCTGGTCGCCCGGCTCGACCCCGCCGACAAGGCTCAGCTCGCCGAGCACCCCGTCAGCATGCGCCGCATCGGCGCCCTCTTCCGCCCCTACGGCGGCCCGCTCGCCGTGGTCACGGCGCTCATCGTCGCCACCTCCCTCGTGGGTCTGGCGACGCCGTTCATCACCAAGCACCTGATCGACGACGCGATCCCGGACCAGGACGTCCCGCTGCTGCTCATGCTCGTGGGCGGGCTCCTCGCCGTCACGGTGATCTCCTCGGTGCTCGGTGTGGTGCAGACGTGGCTCTCGACCACGATCGGGCAGAAGGTCATGCACCGGCTGCGGACCGACGTGTTCTCCCACCTGCAGCGCCAGTCGGTCGACTTCTTCACCCGCACCCGTGGTGGCGAGGTGCAGTCCCGGCTCACCCAGGACATCCAGGGGATGCAGGGCGTGGTCACCTCCACGGCCACCTCGGTCGCCTCGAACATCACGACGGCGGTCGGTACCGCCGTGGCGATGGTCGCCCTCTCGTGGCAGCTCTCGCTGCTGTCGCTGATCGTGCTGCCGCCGGCGATCTGGCTGACCAGGAAGGTCGCGACGATGCGACGCGAGGTCACCGCCCAGCGCCAGCGCGCCATGGCGAACCTGCAGGGCCAGGTGGAGGAGTCGCTGTCGGTCAGCGGCGCCATCCTCGGCAAGATCCTCGGGACCGGGCCCACCGCCTCGGCCACCTTCGCGAGCACCTCGAACGAGCTGATGGATCTGGAGGTCAGGTCCCAGCTGGCCGGTCGCTGGCGGATGGCGACGATGAGCATCGTGTTCGCGGCCATCCCCGCGCTGATCTACCTGATCGCCGGGCTGCCCGCGACCTCGAACGGCATGACGATCGGCACCCTCGTGGCGTTCACCGGCCTGCAGGCGGGCTTGTTCCGTCCGCTGATGGGTGTGCTGAACGTCGGCGTCGAGGTGATCAGCTCGATGGCGCTCTTCAGCCGCGTCTTCGAGTACCTCGACCTGGTGGTCGAGATCGACGACCCCGAGCAGCCGGTCCCGGTCGACCGGAGCAGGATGCGTGGTGAGGTCCGCTTCGACGGGGTCGGCTACAGCTACCCGGGCTCCGACCGCGCGGCGCTGGCCGAGATCGACCTGACCGTGCCCGCCGGCACCGCGCTGGCGCTGGTCGGTCACACCGGCTCGGGCAAGTCGACCCTGGGGTCGCTGGTGGCGCGCCTGGCCGACCCCACCGTGGGCAGCGTCCGGATCGACGGCATCGACCTGCGCGACTTCTCGCTCGCCGACCTCAGCTCGGTCGTCGGTGTCGTCTCCCAGGAGACCTACCTGCTGCACACCACGATCCGCGAGAACCTGCGCTACGCCCGGGTCGACGCCACGGATGCCGAGATCGAGGCGGCCGCCCGCGCCGCCCAGGTGCACGACCTGATCGTCGGCCTGCCCGAGGGGTACGACACCGTGGTCGGCTCGCGGGGATATCGGTTCTCGGGCGGGGAGAAGCAGCGGATCGCGATCGCGCGGACCATCCTGCGCGACCCGTTGGTCCTCGTCCTGGACGAGGCCACCTCGGCGCTGGACAACGCCACCGAACGCGCCGTCCAGGAGGCGCTCGACGCCCTCGCGGTCGGCCGCACCACCATCACGATCGCGCACCGGCTCTCGACGATCGCGGACGCCGACCAGATCGTGGTGCTCGACGGCGGTCGCGTCGTCGAGCGCGGGACGCACCACGAGCTGCTCGAGCTCGGGGGCGAGTACGCCGACCTGGCCGGCAAGCAGGAGCTCGTCAGAACGTGAACAGCGGCTGCGCGGCGGACTCCAGGTCGAGCAGGTACCGCTTGATCGGCAGGCCGCCGCCGTAGCCGACGAGGCTGCCATCGGCGCCGACCACCCGGTGGCACGGCACGATGATCGAGATCGGGTTGCGGTTGTTCGCGAGCCCGACGGCCCGCGCGAGCGTGTGAGCCGACTCCGGACCGCCGAGCATCGCGGCCTGCTCGCCGTAGCTGCGGGTCTGGCCGTAGGGGATCTGCCGCAGCGCGTCCCAGGCGCGGAGCTGGAACGGGGTCCCGCGGAGGGCGAGCGGCAGCTCGAAGTGGTGCCGGTCACCGGCGAAGTACTCGGCGAGCTGCTCGGTCAGCGCCTCGAACCCGCGGTCGCTGCGGGGGATCGTCTCGATCGCGCTCGGCACCCGGTGCCCCGGGAACAGCAACGACCGCAGCCCGGCGTCATCGGCGATCGCGATCAGCGTGCCGATCGGGGTCTCGAGGTGGTGCCGCAGCATGGCTCGATCCTGCCAGCCACCAACGACGCCGTAGCGTGGACCTGTGAACCTCTCTGACATCGCCGTGACCACGCTCGACGGCCGGGCCACCACCCTCGGCGAGCACGCCGGACGTGCGCTGCTGGTCGTCAACGTCGCCTCGAGGTGCGGCATGACGCCGCAGTACTCCGGCCTGGAGCGGCTGCAGCAGCGGTACGCCGAGCGTGGGCTGACGGTGATCGGGTTCCCCTGCAACCAGTTCATGGGTCAGGAACCGGGCACGAACGAGGAGATCGCGCAGTTCTGCGCGTCGACCTACGGCGTCAGCTTCCCGATGATGGACAAGGTCGAGGTCAACGGGCCGGGGGCGCACCCGGTGTTCGCCGCGCTCACGCAGGTCGCCGACGCGACCGGTGACGCCGGCGACGTGGCATGGAACTTCGAGAAGTGGGTCCTCGGCGCGGACGGCGTGCCCGTGGCGAGGTTCCGTTCGCGCACCGAGCCCGAGTCCGCCGAGGTCGTCGCCGCGATCGAGGCGGTGCTGCCCGGTCCCTCCTGATCGCGGCGCGCGGCTGCGCTCAGTCCTGCTTCGGCGGGCACAGGCAGAACGGGTGCCCGTGCGGATCGATCATCACCGTCGACATCTCGGGGTTGGGCTGCTCGCTCGCCACGCTCGCGCCGAGCTCGACAGCGGCCTGGACAGCGGCGTCCAGGTCAGCCGTGCGCAGGTCGAGGTGGAACTGCTGCGGGTGCTGCTGGCTGGGCCACTCCGGGCGGCTGTAGTCGGTGACGGTCTGGAAGTACAGGTTCGCGCCCAGCGCCGACAGGCTCGCGACCCCGTACTCGGGGTAGTCGGTGACCTCGCCGCCGGTCAGCGCGCCGTAGAAGGCGGCCAGCGCGGAGGCGTCCGGGGTGTCGATCGTGAAGGCGATGAGCTCGGTGACCGGTGCGGTTGTCGTCATGCCCACCAGTGTGCGCCCCAGGGCCGACATCGCTCTTGAACGTTTCCGACAGCTGCTACCGGAGGCGGTACACCGAGACGTGCGAGGTGGACTCGGACGTGAACGGTGCCTGCGAGAAGTCCGCCCACCGGTGCTCGAGCTCCATCCCGGCCAGCTCGGCCATCAGGTCCAGCTCACCGGGCCACACGTAACGGAACGGGCTGAACGAGACCCGGGCTGCGCCGTCGGGCTCGTACCGGATGTGGTGCGAGACGCCGCGCTGCGTCGACAGGTCGAGGACATCCATGCCGATGTAGCCCTCGCCGGTGCTGAACACCTGCGCGTGCGCGCTGCCCACCGGCTGCGGGCGCGGTACCCAGAGCTCGATGACGAACCGCCCACCCGGGCCCAGGTGGGCCGCGGCGTTGCGGAAGCACGCGACCTGCTCGGCCTGGCTGTAGAGGTTGGAGATGGTGTTGAACACCAGGTAGACGAGGGAGAACTCGCCGTCGACCCGGACGTCGACCATGCTGCCCTCGGTCACGGGAAGCTGGTCGGCGTCCATGCGGGTGCGGAGCTCGGCGATCATCGCCGGCGAGAGCTCGATGCCGTGCACCTCGGTGCCGTGCTCGCGCAGCGGGATCGCGACCCGCCCGGTGCCCACGGCGAGCTCGAGCGCGCGACCGCCGGCGGCGAGCCCGGCCAACGTCTCGACGGTCGGGCCCAGCACCTCCGGCGAGTACATCGGCGAGCCGAGGTCCTCATAGCTCTGAGCTGCCTTCTCGTCCCACAGGTCGCGCTGCGGGAGGTTCCAGATGTCCTCGCTCATCGCCCCAGCCTCGCGGTGCAGGGCGGCCAGGTCCAGGAGATTGCGCGCGCGGCTCGGCGGGACCGTCAGGCGCTCACCAGCGAGCGGCGCCGGGTGATCGCGATCATCGCGGCCGCCGTGACCAGCACCATCGTGACGATCGCCCAGCGCACCGAGGCGGCGTCGGCCACCACGCCCACGAGCGCCGAGGCGACCGGGCGGAAACCCACGAAGCAGATCATCCAGAACGCCATCACCCGGCCCCGCAGGTGCCCCGGCACACGCAGCAGCACCGCCGTGCTGACGCTGGTCACGCCGATCGTGAAGCCGGCGCCGGCGATCGCGAAACCGGCCAGCGCGCCGCCGAGCCAGGGCAGCGCGGCCGCGGTCCCCATGCCGACGGTGAGTCCTCCCAGCCCGATCAGCAGCAGCAGCACCGTGCGCTCGGGCCTGCCGAGCCAGCTCGCCAGCAGCAGCCCGACCGCCGAGCCGACGCCGAACGTCGCGGTCAGCGCGCCGACCATCTCCGCTCCGTGGCCGAGGTCGGCCGAGAGCGCGGGCGCCAGCGTGATGCTGGGCTCCGCCCCGAACGTGACGGCGGTGACCGCGAGCAGCAGGAGCAGCAGCCCGGGATCGGAGCGCACGTGGCGCCAGGCGGCGCCGACCGAGTAGTCGGTGTCGGCGGCGCGCGGCTCGTTGGCCGGGATCCGCACCGCCAGCAGCAGGAGCAGGAACACCAGCTGGCCCAGGGCGGCGACGGCGATGCCCGCGGCCGGTCCCATCGCCGCCACCAGGGCGGCACCGACCACCGGGCCCACCACGCGCGCCACGGTCATCGGTGCGGTGTTCAGCCCCATGGCCCGCGGGAGCTCGTCACGGCTGACCAGTCGTGGCGTGACCGACTGCATCGCCGGCCCGCCGATCGAGAACCCGAACCCCACCGTGAGCGAGCCGAGCAGCACGGCCACCGCCAGCGCCCAGCCGGTCGGCGCCACCAGCTGCACCCACAGGGCCAGACCGCCGGCGCCCACGAGGCACAGCAGCCGTCCGAGGATGATCTGGCGGCGCGGGTCGCCCCGGTCGGCCCACGTGCCGCTCAGCGGTGCGAGCACGAGCTGCGGCACGAACTGCGCGCCCGCCACCAGCCCCACCGCGAGCGTGGACCCGGTCGCGTCGAACACGGCGATCGCGGCCGCCACGCTGAACGCCCAGACGCCGACGATGCTGATGACCTTGCCCCAGAAGAGTCCGCCGAAGTCGCGGTCCAGCAGCAGCTGCACGGCGCTGCGCGGGGACCGGAGGGGCGTGCCGGCCGGCGTGGTGGCGCGAGAGGTCATCGCGGGGTCAGCACCCCCGTGCGGTAGCCCTCGGTGAGCCGCTCGAGCAGCGCGACCAGCTGCGCGACGTCGGCCGCAGACCAGTCCGCGGTCACGCGCTGCAGCAGCGCCTGGCGGTTGCGCGTCGCGTGCTCGAGCACGTCGCGGCCGGCGCCGGTGAGGTCGAGCCGGGCCTTGCGCAGGTCGTCACCGCAGGTGGACTTGGTGGCCAGGCCGGCGGCGACCACGGCATGGACCGCGCGGCTGGCGGTCGACTGCTCGATGCCGTGGTCGACGGCCACGTCCTTGACGGTGGGCAGCACGCCGGCCGCCAGGCTGCGCTCGACCGTGCGGAGCACCCGCAGACCGGCGATGCCCACGCCCTCCGGCAGGCCGCGCAACAGCTCGCGGCGGTAGGCAGGGCTTCGACGCTGCTGCACCAGCCGCACCACGAGCTCGTCGAGGGAGGAGAGGTCGGCCACGGAATATAGGTGTAGCACACATATAACTGCTGCGGTGCGCGCCTGCGCGCTGAGATCGCCGAGGCCCACGCCTTGGACGTCGTCGAGGGCGTGTCCGGCCGCTGAGACACCTCACTAGACTCCGGAACCGTGGGACTACAGCTCTACGACACGGCGAGCCGCGCCGTCCGCCCCCTCGAGCCACGGACTCCTGGCGAGGTGGGCGTCTACCTGTGCGGCGCGACGGTGCAGGGCAGCCCGCACATCGGCCACCTGCGGTCGGCGATCGCCGTCGACATCCTGCGCCGGTGGCTCGAGCGGAACGGGCAGCGCGTCACGCTGATCCGCAACGTCACCGACATCGACGACAAGATCCTCACCAAGGCCGGCGACGCCGGGCAGCCGTGGTGGGCGTGGGCGAACCGGTTCGAGCGCGAGTTCACGGCCGCCTACGACGCGCTCAACGTGCAGCCGCCCACCTACGAGCCCCGTGCGACCGGCCACATCACCGAGATGGTCGAGCTCGTGGACCGGCTGGTGGAGCGCGGCCATGCCTACCCGGGGGAGGCGGGCAACGTCTACTTCGACGTGCGGTCCTACCCCGGCTATGGCGACCTCACGCACCAGCGGCTGGAGAACCTCGGCAGCGATGACGCCACCGAGCCGCCTCCGGACAAGCGGGACCCGCTCGACTTCGCCCTCTGGAAGGCACCGAAGGACGGCGAGCCGGAGACCGCCGCCTGGCCCACGCCGTACGGCCGCGGCAGGCCGGGCTGGCATCTGGAGTGCTCGGCGATGGCCCGCAAGTACCTCGGCGAGGGCTTCGACATCCACGCGGGCGGTATCGACCTGCGCTTCCCGCACCACGAGAACGAGCAGGCCCAGTCGCGCGCCGCGGGCTGGGACTTCGCGGGGCTGTGGTTCCACAACGCCTGGGTCACGGTCGGCGGCGAGAAGATGAGCAAGTCGCTCGGGAACTCCCTGGTGGTGCGCGAGGTGCTGCGGGACGCGGACCCGGTGCTGCTGCGGTACGCGCTCGGGGCCGTCCACTACCGCTCCACGCTTGAGTTCACCCCGGGGGTGTCGCTCGTGGAGGCCGGCGCGGCCTGGGAGCGGATCACGGGCTTCGTCTCGCGGGCCGTCCAGGCCGACACGGCGCCCGACGGCGGAGCGGGCGCCACCGGACCGGTCGCCGACCTCGCCCTTCCTGAGGCGTTCGTCACCGCGATGAACGACGACCTCAACGTCTCGGCCGCCCTCGCGGTGGTCCACGAGACGGTCCGCGCGGGCAACAGCGCGCTCGCCGACGGCCGCCCGGCCACGCAGGAGGCGCTCGCCGTGCGCGCGATGCTCGACGTGCTCGGTCTCGACCCGCTGGCCCCGCACTGGGCCGGGAGCGGCGGCTCCGGGGCGGCCGAGCAGGCGATCGACGTGCTGGTGCGCGCGGTGCTGCAGGAGCGTGCCGAGGCGCGCGCCGCCAAGGACTGGGCCCGCGCCGACCGGCTCCGTGACCGGCTCACCGAGGCGGGGGTCGTCGTGGAGGACGGGCCGGACGGCGCGCGCTGGTCGCTGCGCTGACGCCCCCGCCTGGCCGTGAGCGTGAGACGATCAGCAGGTGCCAGGTAACTCTCGTCGTCAGGGCGCCGTGCGCAAGGCCGGCAGCAAGAAGGGCGCCACCGTCGGATCCGGCGGCCAGCGGCGCAAGGGTCTCGAGGGCAAGGGCCCGACGCCGAAGGCCGAGGACCGGCCCTACCACGTGGCCCACAAGCGCAAGCAGACCTCCGAGCGCGGCAGCGGCACCCGGACGCCGCAGCGCGCCCGGCAGCCGCGCCGGTCCGCCGAGCGCACGCACGAGATCGTCGCGGGTCGCAACTCCGTGGTCGAGGCGCTGCGAGCCGGGGTGCCCGCCACCACGGTGTGGATCGCCAGCCGCATCGACGCCGACGACCGCACCCGCGAGATCCTGCGCGAGGTCACCACGAAGGGTGTGCCGCTGCTCGAGGTGGGCAAGCCCGAGCTCGACAAGCTCACCGAGAACGCGGTCCACCAGGGCGTCGCGATGCAGGTCCCGGCCTACACCTACGCCCAGCCCGAGGACCTCCTCGACGAGGCGCTCGGGCTGGGACGCACGCCGCTGATCGTGGCGCTCGACGGCATCACCGACCCCCGCAACCTGGGTGCCGCGCTGCGCTCGGCCGGAGCGTTCGCGGCCGACGGCGTGCTGGTCCCCGAGCGCCGCGCGGCGGGCGTGACGGCCTCGGCCTGGAAGGTCTCGGCAGGAGCAGCAGCCCGGGTGCCGGTCGCGCGTGCGACCAACCTGGTCCGCGCCCTGACCACCTACAAGCAGGCCGGGTGCTTCGTCGTCGGGCTCGACGCCGACGGCACCACCGACATCGGTGACCTCCAGCTCGCAACCGAGCCGATCGTGATCGTCTGCGGCTCGGAGGGCAAGGGCCTGTCCCGGCTCGTCCGGGAGACGTGCGACGTGATCGCCTCGATCCCGATCGCGGCCAGCACCGAGTCGCTGAACGCGGGTGTCGCCACCGGCATCGCCCTGTACGAGGTCTCGCGGCTGCGTCGCGAAGCCGCTGTCAGCGACAGTTAGTAGTCTCGGACGCATGACCTCGGACTGGCAGCGCCGCTCCGGGCTGGTGACCGGCACCACGGGTCGGGTCGACCGTGCCCGTGGGTTCCTCGAGGGCGCGCTCGTGATCGCGCTCGTGGAGTCGGAGCCGGAGAACCCGGACGCGGTGGGGATCACGATCGCGACCGATGCCGATGACCGCGTGGCGGTGGTGGACGAGGCCCGCACGGGCGTCATCGCCGGCCCCACCCTGACCGAGCTGGCCGAGGCGCTCGCCGCCACCTGCGGTGGTGAGGTGATCTTCGACGACCTCGTGTTCGGCGAGGACGAGCCGTCCGAGCACTCCAGCGACCCGTTCGACCCCGAGATCGACATCGACGCCGCGTACGTGCCCGATCGCGCCGTGGTCTACACGCGCGCCACGATCGGTGAGCTCGGTGCGCTCGTGAGCGCCGTCGACATGCCGGTGCTGGTGGCCCCGCACGGCGAGGGGCACCTCGTGCTCGTCACCGATGGTCCCGCGCTGAGCGCGGTCGACTGGTCCGACGCGCTCAAGCCCGCCCTGGTGGTCGAGCAGGGTGCCGCGTATCCGGCGGTCGCGATCCTCGACGGCGACTCGGCGTACGTGCACACCTGGGACCTCGACGTGTGGCAGGTGCCGAGCGAGCCCGCCGCGGCTGCGGTCGCGCACGATCTCGCCGACGCCGCGCTCGGCCTGGGTGGGCTCACCGCCCAGATCACCGCGCTGCTGCCGGAGGCCGATGCCGGCGCCGTGCGCGCAGCCCTCGGGACCCCCGGCTCGGGACCTGCCGAGCTGATCGCCGCGCTCGGCCTGCCGGCGGACCTGGCGGGCTACCTCGGGCACGGTGCCGACCTGCCCTCCCTCGAGGGGGCCAAGGTGCTGCAGCCCGATGGTTTCGGCCAGGCGTTCGCGCGGGCCGTGACCGATGCGCAGGCCCAGATGACCGAGAGCGTCCGTGAGCACGCCGAGCAGGTGCGCGAGCGCGCCGAGCTGATGCGCGAGCGGGCGGAAGCCGCCCGGGTGCGGGCCGAGTCCGCCTTCGACGCCGCCGAGACCTTCACCGAGGAGGTCGTCGTCCCGATCAGGCAGTCGTGGTGGACCCCCGCGGTCGCGGCGCTCGAGGCCAGCGGCGGGCTGCTGGCGCTGCGCCGTGCCGGCCGGGGTGCCCGGCTTGGGACCGGCACCACGCCGGGCGAGCGCGTGGTCGCGGTGCTCGGAGCGCTGCTGCTGGCCGATGCGGTCGTCAACACGATCGTCTTTCTCGCGCCCCGGTTGAAGCGCGATCTGTAGCCCCGCGCCCTAGACTGACGGCACGGCCCCCGGTGGCCGGCCGCCTGCTGGCCAGCGCCACGGTGAACACCGGAGCACGACATCTCTCGACCATGACTGCCTTCTCGGGCGGCCCGGTCGGCAACGCAGGCACCGGCACACGGGACCGCCGAAGGGTGAGTCATGACCGACATCGATCCGAGGTCGATGGCCAAGCGGCTGCGTGCCGAGCTGGCCGAACGCGGGCTCGAGCTGACGCACAGTCAGGCGCTCGAGCTGGTCGCGCATCAGCACGGGCACAAGGACTGGAACACGATGGCGGCGCTCGACGCGCCGCACCGCGCCGCCGTCGAGCGGTCGCCGCGACCGGGCGCGATCCCGATCCTGCGGATGTTCGACACCGAGCGCACGTTCGAGTTCTACGTCTCGTTCCTCGGCTTCACGATCAGCTGGGAGCACCGGTTCGAGGAGCAGCTGCCGCTGTACGTGGAGGTCGAGCGGGACGGCGTGCGGCTGCACCTGTCCGAGCACCACGGCGACGCGACCCCCGGGAGCGCGGTGATCATCCACGTGGCTGACGCCGCCGCGCTGCAGCGGGAGCTGGTCGCTCGGGAGTACCGCTATGCACGCCCCGGTCTCGAGGAGCAGGACTGGGGCCTGACCGTCACGGTCGGCGACCCCGCCGGCAACCGGCTGATCTTCCTGCAGCCGAAGTCGAACCGAACCGGCTAGCGCTGCACGCCGATCTCGGTGTCGGTGTCCGAGATCGCGCGCAGCGTCGCGGTGTCCAGCCCCAGGATGGCCTCCTCGTCGGGCCGGTTGGGCAGCACGCTGGAGACGTAGGAGGCCACCGCCTCCTGCGTCGAGACGTCGTGACCGGCCTTCTCGGCGAGGTACCAGCGGTGCTCGAGGATCTCGTGGAAGGCCTCGGCGGGCTCGAGCTTGCGCCGCAGGTTCCGGGGGATCGCGGCGATCGCCGGCTCGAAGATCTCGCTGAGCCACTCGTGCGCGACGAGCTCCTCGTCCTCACCGAGCTGGTCGGTGGCGACCCGGTAGGTGTCCATGTCGTTGAGGAGGCGCCGTGCCTGGTTCTCCTGCACGTCCAGTCCGGTGAGGCGCATCAGCCGCCGGTGGTGGTGCCCCGCGTCGACGACCTTGGGCTGGATCTGCACCGTGGTGCCGTCGATGTCGGTGGTCATCTGCAGCTCGCCCACGTCGTAGCCGAGCTGGTTCAGCCGCTGGATCCGGGCCGAGACGCGCCACCGGTCGGCGCTGGAGAACTCCTCGGCCTCGGTGAGCTCGGCCCAGAGCTCGTTGTACCGCTGCACGAGCATCTCGCCGACCAGCACGGTGTCGTCGACGTCCCGGAGCAGCCCGCCGGCCTCGAGGTCCATCAGCTCGCCGATGATGTTCACACGGGCGATCTCGAGGTCGTACTCGCGCTGGCCGCGGGTCAGCTGCGGGTGCATGTCACCGGTCTCGGCGTCCACGAGGTAGGCGGAGAACTCGCCGGCGTCTCGCCGGAACAGCGTGTTCGACAACGACACGTCGCCCCAGTAGAAGCCGGTCAGGTGCAGCCGGACGAGCAGCACCGCGAGCGCGTCGATCAGGCGGGTGGCCATGTCGGGAGCCAGGTGACGGGAGAACAGGGCGCGATAGGGCAGCGAGAATCGCAGGTGCTTGGTGATCAGCACCGAGTCGAGCGGCTCGCCGTCGGGGGCCCGGCGCCCGGTGATCACGCCGACCGGCACGACCGAGGGGACGTCGAGGCGGTCGAGGTCGCGCAGCAGCGCGTACTCGCGGTAGGCGACCGACTCGCCGATCTCCTTGATCGCGATCACCCGCCCGGACAACCGGACGAACCGGACCACGTGGCGGGAGATGCCGCGGGGGAGCGCCGCGAGCAGGTCCTCGGGCCAGTCCTCGAGCGGGATGTGCCACGGCAGGTCGAGCAGCGCCGGGTCAGGCGAGGCTGCGGTGATCTGGAGCGCTGCCGGCATGGGTTCAGTCTGTCAGGGACTCGGGTCGCGGGCCTACCCCCGGGTGACCGATGTACGAGAGGTCACACGAGTCGTGAGCGTTCTGCGCACGAAGAAGGGGCGGACCGTGAGGTCCGCCCCTTCAGCGTGTCAAGCGATGCGGTCTCAGCTCGGGAGACGAAGACCGGTCGCCGGGGAGAAGTGGTGCTGCTCGCCCTCGCGGATCTTCACCCACACCGTGTCGCCCTTGAGGGGAGGACGGCGGGGGTCGACACGGACGATCATCTGCGACTCGCCCGCACCGGAGGTGATGGCCTGAGCGGCCTCCTTGTTGGCGAGCTGGCCGTAGACGAACGCGTCGGAGCCGAGCTCCTCGACGAGGTCGACGGTCACGGGGAACGCGCCGACATCACCCTCGGTGGTGGTGTCGAGCGACTCCGGGCGGAAGCCCAGCGTGATCTCGTTGTTGTCCTCGGCGGTGAGCGAATCGAGCACCTCCCGCGTCAGCGGGATGTGCGTCTCGGCGAGGTTGGCCTTGCCGTCGGCGACCTTGAACTGCCCGAGGTTCATGGCCGGGGAGCCGATGAAGCCCGCGACGAAGATGTTCTTCGGGGTGTCGTACATCTCGCGCGGGGTGCCGACCTGCTGGAGCAGACCGTCCTTGAGGACCGCGATCCGGTCACCCATGGTCAGCGCCTCCGTCTGGTCGTGCGTGACGTAGACGGTGGTGACGCCGAGGCGGCGCTGCAGCGAGGCGATCTGGGTGCGCGTCTGGACGCGGAGCTTGGCGTCGAGGTTCGACAGCGGCTCGTCCATGAGGAACACCTGGGGCGAACGCACGATCGCGCGACCCATGGCCACACGCTGACGCTGACCACCGGAGAGCGCCTTCGGCTTGCGGTCGAGGTACTGGGACAGGTCGAGGATCTTCGCGGCCTCTTCGACGCGCTGGCGGATCTCGGCCTTCGGGGTGCCCGCGATCTTCAGGGCGAAGCCCATGTTGTCGGCGACCGACATGTGCGGGTACAGCGCGTAGTTCTGGAACACCATCGCGATGTCCCGGTCCTTGGGCTGCACGTCGGTGACGTCGCGGTCACCGATGAGGATGCGACCGGAGTTGACGTCCTCCAGGCCTGCGAGCATGCGCAGCGAGGTCGACTTGCCGCAACCGGACGGGCCGACGAGAACGAGGAACTCGCCGTCGGCGACCTCGAGGTTGAGCGCGTCGACCGCCGGGGTCTCAGAGCCCGGGTAGACCCGCGTGGCGTGGTCAAACGTGACTGAAGCCATGGTGTTACTTCCCTCCACCGGCAGGTACGTGCCGGACGATCCGTCGTGAAGGTGTCAGAGCGATCTGACACGACCCGCAGCATGCGAGCCGCCCACAGTGTTGCACACTCGGAGCCCGTTGGGTGACGCTGGTCACACACCCCGCAGATCGGCCAGACGGGCCAGGATCTGGCCGACGGCGACCGGGTCCGGGACCCGGTACGTCGCCGTCGTCTCGCCGTCGCCGACCTTGATGCCGATGTCGGCAGGGCCCAGCGAGCCGAGCGCGTCCTCGTCGGTGACGTCGTCGCCGATGTACATCACCGGGGTGTCGTCGGCGAGCTCGCGCGTGGGGAAACCGGTGCGCAGCAGCGTCACGGCGTCGCCCTTGGTCGCGTGGGCCACGCTCAGCTCCACGACCCGCTTGCCGGCGATCGCGCGGACGCCGGAGAGCGCGCCGAGCTCCTCCAGCGCGGCCCGCTCGAGCGCCGCGGCGTCGTCGTCGTCGGGGACCGGGCGGGTGTGCACGACGACCGCCGTCGGCTTCTCCTCGACCCAGCTCCCGGAGACGGGAGCGCAGAGCTCCTCCGCGCGCTCGCGCAGGCGCTGCAGCAGCGCCCGCTGGTCCTCCTGCAGCACCGGAGGCCCGGCGGCGAGGTGGCCGTCGTCCTGCACGAAGCCCGGCTCGGCTCCGTGGGAGCCGATGATCGCCGTCGACGGCGGCGCAGCACGCCGCAGCGCCGGGTCGCCCAGCGCGCGGCCGGACACCAGCCCGAGGTGCACGGCAGGATCCTGCGCCAGGCGCTCGAGGGCGGCGCGCACCTCGGGCAGCGGTGCCGCATCCTCCGGGCGGGGCACGATCGGGGCGAGGACGCCGTCGAAGTCCAGGGCGATCACGCGGGCCGGAGCGGCCGCGAACCTGGTCAGCGCCGCGTCGAGCTCGGGATCGATGCTCATCTCGCTCACCCCTGGGTGCTCTCGCCGGCGAGGACGGCAAGGAATCGTTGCGCCCAGCGGTCGACGTCGTTGTCCAGCACCTTGCGGCGCAGCGCCCGCATCCGGCGCCGGCGCTCGGTGTGCGGCATGTCGATCGCCGTGAGGATCGTGCGCTTGAGGCCCTCGATGTCGTGAGGGTTGACCAGCAGCGCCTGGTTGAGCTCGTCGGCGGCGCCGGCGAACTCGGAGAGGATGAGGACGCCGTCGAGATCGGACCGGGCCGCCACGTACTCCTTGGCGACGAGGTTCATGCCGTCACGCAGCGCCGTCACGAGCATCACGTCGGCCGCGCGGTACATCGCGGCCATCTCCTCCGCGGGGTAGGAGTGGTGCAGGTAGTGGATGGCGGGGCGGCCCAGCGCGGAGTAGTCGCCGTTGATCCGGCCCACTCTCACCTCGACCTGGCGGCGGAGCTCGGCGTACTCCTCGACGTCCTCGCGGCTGGGGCTGGCCACCTGCACGAACGTGGTGCTCGGGGCGCGCAGCCGACCGTCGGCGAGCAGCTCGCCGTAGGCCTTGATGCGGTGGCGGATGCCCTTGGTGTAGTCGAGGCGGTCGACACCCAGCAGCAGCACGTCGGGCGAGCCGAGCTCGGCGCGCAGCTGCAGCGCCCGCTCCGTCACCTCCGGCGAGGAGGCGAGCGCGCTGAAGGCGGCGCTGTCGATCGAGATCGGGAACGTCTCGGCGCGCACGTAGCGGTCCGGGAGGCTGCGTCGCTTGATCGTGGCGACAGAGCCGCGCGTGCTGAACTCGGTGAACCGGCGCACGGCGCGGAGGAAGTTCGCGGCGTCGCCGCTGCGCTGGAACCCGACGAGGTCGGCGCCGAGGAGCCCGTTGACCACCTCGGACCGCCACGGGAGCTGGCCCAGCAGCTCGACCGGTGGGAACGGGATGTGGTGGAAGTAGCCGATGCGCAGGTCGGGGCGGAGCTGGCGCAGCATGCGCGGCACGAGCTGCAGCTGGTAGTCCTGGACCCACACCAGCGCGTCGCGGGGGGCGGCCTCGGCGGTGGCCTCGGCGAAGCGCGAGTTGACCTCGACGTAGCTGGTCCACCAGTCCCGGTGGTACTCGGGGTCGACGATGACGTCGTGGTACAGCGGCCAGATCGTGGCGTTGGAGAAGCCCTCGTAGTAGCGCTTGATGTCCTGCTTGCTCAGCCTCACCGGGTGCATGTCGATGCCCTCGGAGGTGAACGGGTCGAGGTCGAGCCCCGCCTTGCCCGGCCAGCCCACCCAGACGCCGTTGTTCTTCTGCATGATCGGCGCGAGCGCGGTCACCAGACCGCCGGGTGCCCGGGACCAACCGGTCTCACCGTTCTCGTTCGTGGTCTCCTCGACCGGGAGACGGTTGGCAACGACGACAAGATCACGGTCGGGGGCCATGGTGGTCAGGGTAACGAAGTGAGCACACCTGCCCGTCGACGGCGGCCAGCCGGCGATGGTGGCGTAACTTGCCTGGTGTGGAGGGGTCCGAGCACCGCACCGCCCCGGCGCCCGCACGGCGCTCGGTGGGTGGTTACGAGCTCGTGCGCGTTCTCGGCTCCGGCGGCATGGGAACCGTCTACGAGGCGATCGACGCCGATGGCCGGCAGGTCGCGCTCAAGCTGCTGCACCCGGCGTTCAGCACCGACGACGCGGCCCGGGAGCGGTTGCGCCGCGAGGTGGCGACCCTGCACCGGGTGCGTGGTGCCCACGTGGCCCGCGTGCTCGACGCCGAGGCCGACGCCGACGAGGCGTTCGTCGTCACCGAGCTGATCGACGGCGAGTCGCTGGACCACTCGGTGCGCCAGCACGGGCCGCTCGACGCCGAGGAGCTCGGCGATCTCGCGCACGGGCTGGCCACCGCGCTGGAGGAGATCCACGCGACGGGGGTGGTGCACCGCGACATGAAGCCCGGCAACGTCATGCTCACGGACGACGGCCCCGTGGTCATCGACTTCGGGATCTCCCAGCTGGCCGACGACGCCCGGCTCACCCAGACCGGCCTGGTCACCGGGACGCCCGGGTACGTCGACCCGCAGGTGCTGGCCGGCGGCATCCCTGACAAGGACGGCGACTGGTGGGGCTGGGCCGCCGTGCTGGTGTTCTCGGCGACCGGGCGGCCGCCGTTCGGCACCGGCCCGCTGGCGGCCGTGCTCGCCCGGGTCGAGACGGGCCGGGCCGACGTGGAGGGATTGTCGCCCCGGGTGGGGCAGGTGCTGCGGCGCGCGCTGCACCCCGACCCGGCGCTGCGGCTGAGCCCGCGATCGGTGCTGACGGCGCTCGACGACCACGCCGCGGGGCGCGAGGTCACGCAGCTCGTGGCGGCGGACGTGCTGCCACCGGGAACGACGATGCCTCCCAGCTACGCGCCGGGCGAGGCCACCGCCGTGGTCGCGGACCCCTGGGCGGCACCCGCCCCGGCCGAGCCGCCGACGCAGGCGCCGCCGGTGCAGCACGGATGGGGCGAGCCGGTCGCGCAGGTCGCGGCGCGGCAGCCGCTTCCCGCTCCGCCGCAGCACCAGCAGCTGCAGCCCGACCACCAGCACGGCCAGCAGCCGGGCCCGGTCGAGGAGTGGCCCGCGTGGGCGACCCCCGCGCGCTCGCGGCCCGGGATCACGCTGGCGTGGTGGCTGGCTGTCATCGGTGCGGGGATGCTCTGGCCGGGGCTGACGCTGCTCGCGTTCGGTGCCGTCATGGTCGTCGTCGGCGCGGTCGGTGCCTCGGCGAAGGCGTTGCGCAACCGGCGGCTGCGGCACGGGCCGCGCCGCTCCGACGTCGCGGTCACCTCGCTGGCCAGCCCGGTGCACGCGCTGATCGCCCTGCTGCTGCTCGTGCCCGGTGCCGTCGTCGGGGTGCTGGGTGGCGGCATCCTCTGGGGTCTGCTCGCCCCCTCGGGCGTCGACTCCTTCGTGATGCTCGTGGTGGTCGCGACCACGACGATGCTGGCGTGGTGGACGCCGTCGAGCACCACAGCCCGCGAGGGCGTCTGGGCGGTTCTCGAGCTGGTGGCACCCGGCCGCGGCAGCGCGTGGGTGTGGATCGTCGTGGGGCTGTCGGTGGCGACCGCGACGATCTCCGCCGCCCTCCTCAGCTCCCCGGTGCCGGTGTGGGACCCGTTGCCGGTGCCGCCGATCCCCAGTTTCGGATCGTAGACTGCCCGCCGGTGGGCGCCCGGCGCGGCTCCCGCGCAGCCACGAATCAGAACAATCGCCGTCGACGTCCTCGTCGACCAGCAGCAGAGACGAGTGCGAATGCCCGCGAACGAGCCCCGTCAGTCCAAGGCCGAGCGCCGCGAGGCCGCGCGGAAGGAGGCGGAGCGGCTCGCCGCACGGCAGCGCTCGACCGAGCGCCGCAACCGGCTGATCATCGCGGTGGCGTCGGTGCTCGTGGTCGCGCTGATCGGCGTGGCGGGCTTCTTCATCTGGCAGGAGTCCCAGCGCACGCTGCTGAGCGAGTTCGAGGGCGAGCGACCGGCGGCGTCGACCGATTCCGGCGGCATCACCTTCGGCTCCACGCTCGAGGCCGGCACGGTGACCGAGGACGCCACCGAGGTGCAGGTCTACATCGACTTCATCTGCCCGGTCTGCGGCAGCTACGACGAGGTCAACCGTGACGACATCCGCACGATGCTGACCGAGGGCGAGGCCACGGTGGTGTTCCACCCGCTGAACTACCTCGACCAGCAGTCGATGGGGACGAACTACTCGACCCGCGCCGCGAACGCCCTGGCGACCGTCTCCACCGATGCCCCCGAGGTCGCCCTCGACTTCCTCGAGGCGCTGTTCGACAACCAGCCCGCCGAGGGCACGGAAGGCCTCTCCGACGCGGAGATGGCCGCGATCGCTGTCGAGGTCGGCGTGCCGCAGGAGGTCGCCGACACGTTCGCGGCCGGCACCTACAGCGAGTGGGTCGCGGTCGCGTCCGACCAGGCGCGCGAGGACGGCGTCACCGGCACGCCCACGACCTTCCTCGACGGCAGCCGCTGGACCGGCGACTGGAGCACGCCGGGCACGCTGCTGCAGGCCGTGCGGGACGCCGCCTGAGGCATGTCTCGGCGCAGGACCCTCAACGCGGCGGCGCGACGGGAGGCCGCGCGGACGCAGGCCGAACGCCTGCAGCGGCAGCAGCGCCGCAACCGCGGGCTGATCATCGGCGGCGTGGTGCTGCTCGTCGCCGCGGTCGCCGCGGCCGCCTTCATCATCTGGACGGGCTCGCAGGCCACCTACCTCGACGACGTCGAGCGGACACCGCAGGGTGCGGACACCCGGGGCGGCATCCCGGTCGCCGCCGACGGCACAGCGGGCCTGGCCGGTGACGCCCCGCGGCTGGACGTCTACCTCGACGTCCAGTCGCCCGAGTCGGTGGCGTTCGGGCAGGCGCAGGGGGAGGCGCTGCAGGCTCTCAACGCCGAGGGCACGATCGCGTTGTGGCTGCACCCGGTCGGTCTGGTCGACGGTGGCCTCGGCGGGGCGTCGACCCGCGCGGGCGAGGCTGCGGTGGTCGTGGCCGACCGTGCCCCCACGGCGTTCGTCGCCTTCCTCGACGCCGCCTTCGAGATGCGCGCCGGCGGCGCCGAGCAGCTGAACGACCGCGACCTGGAAGCCCTCGCGCTCCAGGTCGGTGCTCCCCAGCAGGTCGCCGACCAGTTCACCGACAGGCTCTTCGACGACTGGTTCGTGGCCGCCACCGACCAGGCGGTCCGCGACGGCGTCGAGGTCACCCCCACGCTGCTGCTCGACGGCACCAGGCTCGCCGGCGACTGGAGCGCCGAGGGAGCGCTCGCCGACGCGGTCACCGCCGTCCTCGCCTCGTGACCGGCCCGCTGACGTCAGTCGCGGTGAGGCAGCGCCCACACCCGGCGGTTGGCGGTGAGACAGCGCCCACACGTCGCCGCCGGCTGGGCGTGATTCCACCGCCGCTCGCCAACGGTGGGCGCATACTCACCGGCGTCGAGAGGTCGCCGTGCGCGTGGACACGTCCCTAGCGGGAGCGCGACCGTCGGCCCGGCTACCATGTTCAGGCCTGGTGGCAGGCATGCCGCGTTAGCTCAGTCGGTAGAGCGTTTGCCTTGTAAGCAAAATGTCGTCGGTTCGATTCCGACACGCGGCTCGGACGACCATAGGGTGACGCCATGCGTCCTGAGCACCTCTCCTTGTTCCGTCAGCCCGGTCGACCGGCCGTCCACCCCGACGGCGGGTGGGCAATGGTCCCGATCACCCGCACCGATGTCGACGGCGACCGGTACGTCACGAACCTGTGGCGCCTCGATCTGGGGTCGGGGGAGCTCACGCAGCTGACGTACGGCACCTCGGACGGCTCGCCCGTGATCTCGCCGGACGGCCGGTGGGTCGCGTTCATCCGTGGCGGCGAGGGCGTCAAGCCGCAGCTCGCGCTGATGTCGACCGCGGGCGGCGAACCACGGCTGCTGACCGACCACACCAGCGCGGTGTCCGGGCGACCGGAGTTCTCGCCGGACTCGCGCCGGATCGCCTACATCACCCGGATCCCCGAGAAGGGGCGCTACGGAACCGACAAGGACGTCGGCCCCGGCGCCGAGCCGCCGCGCCTCATCACCGACTTCTCCTACCGCATCGACGGCATGGGGTTCCGGCTCGATCGACCCCAGCACGTGTTCGTCATCGACGTCCCCGCGCCCGCCGACCCCACCGCCGACGTCCCGAAGGACGAGCCGAAGGACGACCCGAAGGACGAGCCGGACAGCAAGGACGCCGACGACGCCCCGTCGTCGGGCGCCATCGCCGCCACCGGTGTGACCCCGGTCCAGGTGACCACCGGCACGCTCGGGCACTACGGGCCGGTGTGGCTGAACGCCGACGAGCTGCTGGTGCGGCGCGACATCGTGGACGGGCTGGCGTCGACGCTGCTCCGCGTCACCGACACCGCGGGCGCGTGGTCGGCGCGCGAGATCGAGACACCGGGCGAGGGGCCCGAGGACGTCGCGGTCGGTGCCGACGGCGAGCTGTACCTGCTGCTGGTCGACTACGGCGAGGACGGCTACGACTTCATCGGCAAGTCGGCGGCGCTGTACCGGGCGCAGCTGGGCCAGGACGGTCTGAGCGACGTCGAGCGGCTGACCGACCCGACGGTCGAGTCGCTCACCGGTGCGGTGTTCCAGCCGACCCCGCAGGGGGTGCTGCTCACCCGTGGCCACCAGGGCACGGTGCAGCTGGTCCGCTGGCACGCGGGTGAGCTCGAGGTGCTCGTCGAGGGCGACCGTGAGGTCTACGCGGCCGAGCCGGTGGGCACCGAGGGTGCGCTGCTCCTGGCGAGCAGCGCCGTCGACAGCCTGGGCGATCTCGTGCTGCGGAGCGCGGACGGGACCGAGAGCACCCTCACCGACCTCTCGTCGCGGCTGCGCGAGGAGGCGGGCGTCTTCGAGCCCGCCGAGCTGCGTGTGAGCGCCGACGACGGCTACCCGATCCACGGATGGGTCACCGTGCCCGAGGGCGACGGCCCGCACCCGGTGCTGCTGCTCATCCACGGCGGTCCGTTCGCGGCCTACGAGCCGACGTTCTTCGACGAGGTGCAGACCTACACCGGCGCCGGTTACGCCGTGGTGTTCTGCAACCCGCGAGGATCGGGCAGCTACGGGCAGGAGCACGGGCGGGCCATCATCGGCGGCTTCGGCCAGCGGGACGCGGCCGACGTGCTGCAGTTCCTCGAGGGCGCGCTCGCCGAGCACACCGATCTCGACCCCTCTCGCGTCGGTGTGATGGGCGGCTCCTACGGCGGCTACATGACCGCGTGGCTGACCGCGCAGGACCAGCGATGGGCCGGCGCGATCGTCGAGCGCGGCTTCCTCGATCCGGTCAGCTTCGTCGGCTCCAGCGACATCGGCTGGTTCTTCGGCATCAAGTACCTCGGCGAGGACCCCGAGCTCGTGGCCGCGCAGAGCCCGATGGCCCAGATCGAGAAGGTACGGACGCCGACCCTCGTGATCCACTCCGAGCAGGACTGGCGCTGCCCCGTCGAGCAGGGCCAGCGGTGGTTCGTCGGGCTCAAGCGCCAGGGCGTGCCGACGGAGCTGCTGCTGTTCCCGGGGGAGGGGCACGAGCTCTCCCGCTCGGGCACCCCGAAGCACCGCATCGCCCGGTTCGAGCACATCCTGCGCTGGTGGGAGACCCACCTGCCGGTCGCCGCCCCCGAGTGAGCACGGCGGCGTTCGAGAAGCCGTGGCAGCGCGGCCGCCTGCAGGTGGCGGACGGCGGCCGGTTCTTCGAGCACGAGGACGGCACCCCGTTCTTCTGGCAGGCCGACACGGCGTGGCTGGTGCTCAGCAGGCTCACGCTCGCGGAGGTCGGGGAGTACCTCGCGGACCGGAAGGCCAAGGGCTTCAACGTCGTGCAGGTGATGGTCGTCCACAGCCTGCAGACCGCCACGCTCGCGGGGCGGCTGCCCTTCGTCAAGGGTGACCTCACCGAGCCCGACGAGCGGCCCGCGGACGAGGCGCAAGGTCTGGTCGGGCCATCGTTCTGGGAGCACCTCGACGACGTGCTCGACCTCGCCGAGCAGGCGGGCCTGTACCTCGCGCTCGTGCCGATCTGGGGCAGCAACGTCACGGACGGGGAGCTCTCGGCCGACGACGTCGAGGCCTACGCGAGCTGGCTCGGACGACGCACGCGCGGGCGCCCGAACATCGTCTGGCTCAACGGCGGCGACGTGCACGGCACGCCGCACATCGAGACCTGGCAGCGGGCGGGCGCGGCGCTGCGCAGGGCGAACCCGAGCGCGCTGATCACCTTCCACCCCTTCGGGCGCCGCCAGTCCGCCACCTGGTTCCACGACGCGCCCTGGCTCGACTTCAACATGATCCAGTCGGGTCATCGCGACTACGAGCAGGTCTGGGACGACGACCCGAGCACGTGGAAGGGACCGGACACCTGGCGCTACGTCGAGCAGGACTACCAGCGCTGGCCGGCCAAGCCGACGATCGACGGCGAGCCCTGCTACGAGGACCTGCCGCGCGGCCTTCACGACCCGGTCCACGGCTACTGGGGCCACGACGACTCGCGTCGCTTCGCCTACTGGGCGGTGCTCGCCGGCGCGGCCGGCCACACCTACGGCCAGAACGCCGTCATCCAGGTCCACACCCCGGAGCACCGGCCCGCGTACGGGACCACCATGACGTGGCGCGAGGGGATCGCGGCCCCGGGATCGAACGACCTGCAGCACCTGCAGCGGCTGCTGCTGTCCTACGACTACCTCGACCGCATACCGGACCAGACGGTCGTCGTCGGCGACCCCGGCTTCCGTACGGACAGGCTGGTCGTCAGCCGGGGCCGCGACTACCTGTTCGCCTACCGCTTCACCGGGCGCCCGTTCGAGCTACGCAGCGGTGTGCTGCCGGGCGAGAGGTTGCGGGTGCGGTGGATGGACCCGATCACGGGCGCGTTCACCGCTGACGGCGAGATCCAGAACCACGGGACGCTCGCGTTCACACCGCCCGTGGGGGAGCGGGGGAACACCGACATGGTGCTCGTGCTGGACGTCGTGAGGTCCTAGACCTCGGCGCCCGCCTCGTCGAGGGTGACCTCGACCAGCACGGGCCGCTTGGGGGAACGCAGGTCGCCCGTCGAGGTGCCGCGGATGCCACGACCCACCCAGGGCGCCACGTCGCGCCGGAGCCAGTCCCGGTGCTCCCGCAGCCGGTCGACGGCGGTGACCGCCTCGGGATCGGGGAGAGGGACCCTGCCAGTCCGGGTCGTCCGGCTCCAGGCCCAGACCGACCAGCGCCGACTGGGAGAGCCGGTGATGCCCCTCGGCGGACAGGTGGATCCGGTCCTGCGACCACATCCGCAGGTCCTGCAGCGCGCTCAGCCCCCACTGGTCCATCACGTAGCAGCCGTGCCGGCGCGCGATCGCGAAGATGTGCGCCGAGTACAGCGCCATCCGCGGCCGGATCGAGCCCAGCAGCGGGCCGCCGGACCGGGTGTCCATGCAGGTGGCCAGCAGCACGTCGCAGCCTGCGGCCCGCGCCCGCACCACCGCCTCCTCCAGCATCTCGGCGAGCCGGTCCGGGTCCGCACCCAGCCGGAGCACGTCGATGCCGCCGCCGACGATCGAGATCAGGTCCGGCTGCATCGCCAGCGCCGGCGGCAGCTGCTCGGACATGATCCGGTTGAGCCGACGACCGCGGATGGCGAGATTCGCATAACGCAAGGCAGGCTCACCGGCCTCGATCCGCCGTCGGGACATCGTCGTGGCCAGCCGGTCGGCCCATCCACGCAGGTTCTCGGTGTCCTCGCCGCGCGGGTCCCGCAGACCCTCGGTGAACGAGTCCCCGATCGCGACGTAGCTGGCCCACGGAGGCGTCACGGCAACCGCCAGTCCACGGGTGCCGCGCCCTGCTGGACCAGCAGCTCGTTGGCGCGGGAGAACGGGCGGGAGCCGAAGAACCCGCCGCGTGCCGAGAGCGGCGAGGGGTGCGGGGACGCGATGATCGGGACGTCGCCGAGCGCGGGCCGCAGCGACTGCGCGTCCTTGCCCCACAGGATCGCGACCAGCGGGGTGCCACGCGCCACCAGTGCCGCGATGGCGGCGTCGGTGACGCGCTCCCAGCCCTTGCCGCGGTGCGAGGCCGGCGCTCCGGGCCGCACGGTGAGGGACCGGTTGAGCAGCAGCACGCCGGCGTCGGCCCACGGGGTGAGGTCGCCGTTGCTGGGCGGGTCGCCGCCGAGGTCGTCGACGAGCTCGGTGTAGATGTTGGCGAGCGACCGGGGGATCGGGCGCACGTCGGGCTGCACCGAGAAGCTCAGCCCCATCGCGTGCCCCGGGGTGGGGTAGGGGTCCTGACCCACGATCAGCACCCGGACCGCCTCGAACGGCCGGCTGAACGCGCGGAGCACGTCGGGGCCGGCCGGGAGGTAGCCACGGCCGGCGGCGATCTCGGCGCGAAGGAACTCGCCCATGCTGCGCACATCGGGCTCGACGGCGGCCAGTGCGCTCGCCCAGCCGGGCTCGACGAGTGCGGCCAGCGGTCGTGCCGCCGCCTGGTGCGGCTGCGCCGGCTGCTCGGTGACGGGTGGCGTGGTGCTCACTCCAACACCTTGTCACGGCACCTGGGCAGTCGACACCCCCGTTGCGACACGCGTCGAATGACAACGGTGTCGTTTTCCCCGTACGATGCCGAGAAACGCGATCGAGCGAGGGAGGACAACGATGGCGGCAGCACCCGTGGCGCACGAGATGTCGGCGCCTGCCGAGCAGACCGCAGGTCTGGCCGAGCGTGACGCACGCATCCTCGAGTTCGAGCGGCAGTGGTGGAAGTACGCCGGTGCCAAGGAGACCGCCATCCGCGAGCTCTTCGATCTCAACGCCACGCGCTACTACCAGATCCTCAACTCCCTGATCGACACTCCCGAGGCCCTCGCGGCCGAGCCGATGCTCGTCAAGCGGCTCCGGCGCATGCGCAGCGCGCGTCAGCGCGAGCGCTCGGCACGCCGCCTCGGCTCGGATCTGTAGATCCCGTTAACCTTCGGACGTGACCAGGGACGACTACCCCTACCCCGAGGACGAGTTCGACGCCCTCGGGGCGGACCGGACACCTCAGGGTGTGCATCGGGCACCGCTGCCCCGGTGGCGCCAGCTGCTGCCGTTCATCATCGTCCTGATCCTGGCGCCGACGCTCGCGTTCGTCGCCGTGCAAGCGCTGTCGGGCGGAGGCGATGACCCCTCGCCGACGGCCGACACGACGACCGAGCCCGCCACCGACGGCGAGCCCACGACGGAGCCGACGGAGGCCCCGACCGAGGAGCCCACCGAGGGCGAGACCACGACCGAGGAGCAGACCAGCGAGGAGCCGGCGGCCGACCTGGACCGCAGCATCCAGGTCTGGGTGCTCAACGGATCCGGTGTCGGCGGGCTGGCCGCCGAGACCCAGGCGTTCCTCACCGAGGACGGCTGGGAAGACGTCAACGCCGCCGACTACGGTCGCCCCCAGCCCTCCGGCACCACGTTGTTCTACGACAACGCCGACCAGCTCGACGAGGCCGAGGCGCTGGGTGACCTGCTCGGCATCACCAACCTCGTCGAGAGCTCGTCGGCCGCCGACGGCGACCTCGTGCTCGTCCTCAGGGCCGGCTTCGAGCTCCCCTGAGCTGGGCGTCAGCGCTCCAGCTCGGCGACGGTGAGCACCACGAGCGCGCACGTCCAGGCGAGCGGTGCCGGTCCGGAGGGTCCGCCGTCGGCCGTGACCTTCTCGGGCAGCGCGCCGATCGGGGTGCGGTGCGCGGCCAGCCAGTCCAACCAGTGGCGGGCCTGCTCGTCGTCACCGATCGAGGCCGCCGCGAGCGCGTACAGCGCGGTCTCCGGTGTCCAGGACAGGTTCTGCTCGCGCCACCCCGCGCCCGGGGCGATGCCGCCGGCGGGTCGCAGCATCGGCGTGACCGAGGCCTGCCACGCCTCGACGGCACCCCCGAGCGGGCTGGACTGGTAGGGCGGCAGCAGGAACGCGCTGGCAGCGTCGGCGGGCGAGGGGCCGGGGTAGCGCCCGTA
Source organism: Pseudactinotalea suaedae (assembly GCF_009733815.1). Classification (GTDB taxonomy): domain Bacteria; phylum Actinomycetota; class Actinomycetes; order Actinomycetales; family Beutenbergiaceae; genus Pseudactinotalea; species Pseudactinotalea suaedae. Next base: position 35,491 of record NZ_WNXY01000004.1, on the reverse strand, counting down.
GCCGTGGGGGCCGAAGAAGATCGTGACGGCCTCGCGCAAGCCCGCAGCCGTGGTCGCCACCGCGTCCGCCCGCGCCGGGTCGCCTGCGCGCTCGTGCAGCCGAGCCGCGGCCTCCAGCCCCGCGAGGACCGGGGCGGCCGTCCCGAGCGTGACGACGCGCTCGCGGTGCTCCCAGTAGTCCGGCGAGGGGTTCGGGAGCTGTCGGCTGTTGGCCACCTGGCCGAGCAGGTACGCGGTCGAGCGCTGCAGCAGCGGGTCGAACCGGTCGAGGAGCGTCGGCTGCTGCGCGGTGGGCGCGGCGGCGATCACAGCATCGAGCGCCCACAGCGCCCACCCGGTGCCGTCGGTCTGGGCGAGCCGACCGTCGGGCGGTCCCGAGCCGTCGGGCAGGTACCGCGCCTCGAACGAGCCGTCGCCGGCCTGCACGGTCTGGAGGTAGCCGAGCACCGTGGTCGCGTCGTCGAGATGGCCCGAGACGGCGAACGCGACCGCGGCGAACGAGGAGTCGCGCGGCCAGACGTACCGCCAGTTCGGGTTCATCGCGGCCAGCGTGCCGCCGCCGGTGCTGAGGACATGGAGGTCGAGCAGCGCGGTCGTGACCAGCTCGGAGTACTCGCCCTCGGGCAGCCACCCGGAGGCGAGCCAGTCCCGCTGCTGCTGAGCGACCTCGAGCGCGGCGGCGGTGGTGGCGGGGTCGGCGTCGGGTCCGGGGTCGAGCACCCGGGATCCGATGATCAGCTGCGGGTCGGACCCCGCGGGCAGCAGCTGGGGCTGCCCGTGCGCGTCGAGCGCCGCGCCGTCGGCGTAGCTGCCCGCCTCGTCCCGCCGCGGCCGCTCGAACAGAGCGGCGCCGCTGACGAGCACGACGACGGCGACCACGAGGATCGCCCGCGACAGTCCCCGGCGGCGCATCGTGCCAGTGTAGGGAGGCCCCGGATCCTGAGTGCGAGACTGGAGAGATGGTGAACGCCCCCAGCACGACCGACGCCGTCGTCGTCGGCAGCGGCCCCAACGGGCTGGCGGCAGCGCTCACGCTGGCGCGCGCGGGCCTGGAGGTCCTCGTCCTGGAGGCCGAGCCGACGCCGGGCGGGGGAGCGCGCACGCTCGACCTCGGGCTGGCGCCCGGGGTCGTCCACGACGTCTGCTCGGCCGTGCACCCGCTCGCTCTGGCCAGCCCGTTCTTCCGGGCGTTCGACCTCGCGGCGCGCGGTGTCGACATGGTCGTTCCCGAGGTCTCCTACGCGCACCCGCTCGACGGCGGTCGCGCCGGTATCGCCTATGCCTCCCTCGAGCGCACCGCTGCGGGACTCGGGGTCGACGGCGCGGCCTGGGCCGACCTGTTCGCCCCGACGATCGAGGGCTGGCCCGAGCTCATCGACCTCGCACTCGGCGACCGCACGCACGGCATGGGCGCAGCGCTCGCCAAGGCCGGGCCACGGCTGCTGGCCCAGGTTGCCGCGCGACTGCTGGAGCAGGGCACCCCGGCGTGGGGGCGCCGCTTCCAGGACGAGGTGGCGCCGGCGCTGCTGACCGGTGTGGCCGGGCACGCGATCGGGCGGTTGCCCTCGCCGGTCGCCGCGGGCGGCATGCTCATGCTCGGCACGCTGGCCCACACCGTGGGCTGGCCGATCCCCGTCGGCGGCACCGGGGCGATCACGGCGGCGCTGCTGGCCGATCTGGAGGCCCACGGCGGCACGGTGCGGTGCGACGCGCCGGTGCGCCACTGGCGCGACCTGCCGCGGGCGCGGAGCTACCTGTTCGACACCAGCGCGCCGGGGCTGGCGCGCATCTGGGGCGACCGGATGCCGGCACGCGTGCGAGCGGCGCTGTCGCGGGTACGGCCGGGACCGGCGGCGGCCAAGGTCGATCTCGTGCTGTCCGGACCGGTGCCCTGGAGCGACCCGGACGTGGGCCGCGCGGGCACCGTCCATCTCGGCGGCACCCGCGCCGAGATGGCGGCGAGCGAGGCCGACGCCGTCGCAGGCCGGCTCTCGCCGAACCCGTTCGTGCTGTTCTCCGACCCCACGGTCACCGACCCGAGCCGCGAGGTCGGTGGGCTGCGGCCCGGCTGGGCCTACGCGCACGTCCCCCACGACTGCCCGGTCGACCCGGTCGAGATGGTCATCGGGCAGATCGAGCGCTACGCGCCCGGCTTCAGGGACGTCGTCGTGACCGCACTGGGCACACCGGCGAGCGAGATGGCGAACCACAACCAGAACTACGTCGGGGGCGACATCGCGCTCGGCGAGCTGACCACGTTCTCGATGGCGCAGCGCCCGCGCTGGGCGCTCGATCCCTACTCGGCGGGGATCCCCGGCGTGTACCTGTGCAGCTCCGCCGCCTCGCCGGGCCCGGGCGTGCACGGCATGGTGGGATGGTGGGCCGCGCGGCGGGCGCTCGCTGATCGCTTCGGGCGAACCGAGCCCGTCGATCTTGCACTCTCCCCGTGAGAGTGCCAACATGGCATTAGCACTCTCGGGGTGAGAGTGATAACTCATGACCACCCCGGGGTGGAACGCGGGTAGCCGAGCGAGGCGCTTGGGCGAGACGGGACGTGACCGTCGAGCCGGCGTCGTCCGTCGCGGGCGCGAGGACTGCCCTTCCCAAGCCAGTACCGGAGGAATCCAACCCCCATGGCCAAGATCATTGCCTTCAACGAGGAGGCCCGACGCGGGATGGAGCGTGGACTCAACATCCTCGCCGACACCGTGAAGGTCACCCTCGGTCCGAAGGGCCGTAACGTCGTTCTCGAGAAGAAGTGGGGCGCCCCCACCATCACGAACGACGGTGTCTCGATCGCCAAGGAGATCGAGCTCGAGGAGCCCTACGAGAAGATCGGTGCCGAGCTCGTCAAGGAGGTCGCCAAGAAGACGGACGACGTCGCTGGCGACGGCACCACCACCGCCACCGTTCTCGCCCAGGCGCTCGTGCGCGAGGGTCTGCGCAACGTCGCTGCCGGCGCCAACCCGATCGCCCTGAAGAAGGGCATCGACAAGGCCGTCGAGGCTGTCACCGCACAGCTCCTCGAGAACGCCAAGGAGATCGAGACCAAGGAGGAGATCGCCGCCACGGCTGCCATCTCCGCCGCTGACCCGGCGATCGGCGACCTGATCGCCGAGGCTCTCGACAAGGTGGGCAAGGAAGGCGTCATCACCGTCGAGGAGTCCAACGCGCTCGGCCTTGAGCTCGAGCTCACCGAGGGCATGCGCTTCGACAAGGGCTACCTGTCGGCGTACTTCGTCACCGATGGTGACCGCCAGGAGGCCGTCCTCGAGGACGCCTACGTCCTGATCGTCGAGTCGAAGATCAGCAACGTCAAGGACCTGCTCCCGCTGCTGGAGAAGGTCATCCAGAGCGGCAAGCCGCTGCTGATCATCGCCGAGGACGTCGAGTCCGAGGCGCTGGCGACGCTGGTCCTCAACAAGATCCGTGGCATCTTCAAGTCGATCGCCGTCAAGGCCCCCGGGTTCGGAGACCGCCGCAAGGCGATGCTCGCCGACATCGCGGTCCTCACCGGTGGTCAGGTCATCAGCGAGACCGTCGGTCTCAAGCTGGAGAACGCCACGCTCGACATGCTGGGCCAGGCGCGCAAGGTGGTCGTGTCTAAGGACGAGACCACGATCGTCGAGGGCGCCGGTGAGGCTGACGCCATCGCCGGTCGCGTGAGCCAGATCCGCGCCGAGATCGACAACAGCGACTCCGACTACGACCGCGAGAAGCTCCAGGAGCGTCTCGCCAAGCTCGCCGGCGGCGTCGCCGTCATCAAGGCGGGCGCGGCCACCGAGGTCGAGCTCAAGGAGCGCAAGCACCGCATCGAGGACGCGGTGCGCAACGCCAAGGCTGCTGTCGAGGAGGGCATCGTCGCCGGTGGTGGCGTCGCTCTCATCCAGGCCGCCAAGACCGCGCTCGAGTCCCTCGAGCTCGTCGGTGATGAGGCGACCGGTGCGAACATCGTGAAGGTTGCGGTGGACGCCCCGCTCAAGCAGATCGCGATCAACGCCGGTCTCGAGGGCGGCGTGGTGGCCGAGCGCGTGCGCTCGCTGCCCGTCGGCCACGGCCTCAACGCCGCGACCGGCGAGTACGAGGACCTGCTCGCCGCCGGCATCAACGACCCGGTCAAGGTGACCCGTTCTGCGCTGCAGAACGCCGCCTCGATCGCCGGTCTGTTCCTCACCACCGAGGCCGTCGTGGCCGACAAGCCGGAGAAGCACCCCGCTCCTGCCGGCGGCGGTGGCGGCGACGACATGGGCGGCATGGGCTTCTGAGCCTGACCGTCTGACGCAACACCCACGACGCCCCCGGAGATCTTCTCCGGGGGCGTCGTCGTGCCCGAGGCGGGTTTCAGTCGGGGATCTCGACGTTGGAGCAGTGCGCGCGGGTGAAGGGGAAGGGGTCGCGCACCCAGCGCTGGAGCGCCTCGTAGAGCGTTCGGTAGTGGCCGGCGAGGTGGGCGTCCGAGATCCGACGGGGTAGAGGTAGCAACATCCGAGGTACTCACCGGTGTCCAGGTAGACGGCGTAGGTGAAGGACTTCCCGTCGCGGAACTCGCACTCGTGCCAGACCAGGTCGACCTCGTTGCCCGCGGCGGTCGCCGGTTCGGTGGGCCAGCCGCCGCCTCGGGTGCTGCGGATGAGGTCGAGGCTGGCGTTGATGCCGGCGACATCGGCCTCCAGGTCGGCGCGGCTGATCGCTCGTGCTCGCAGGTCGAGGTGTCGAAGCTCGGTCGGGGCGTCGAAGCCGGGCGGCAACCGGATCGGCTTGATCAGAGCGGTCAGGTCGATGCCGGCGTCGTCGGTCACGACGTCGCGTCCGGTCGGCCCGCGGAGGTGTCGAAGGTGAGGATCGCCACGCCGGAGGCGAGCGTCCTCGTGCCGGTCAGTCGCAGCTCCTTGGTGAGGCCGGGTTGCAGCACCAGGTCGTCGCCGGTGCCGACCCCGGCGAGCACGGGATGCACCCAGAGGTGGAGCTCGTCGAGCAGGTCTTCAGCAAGCAGCGTCTTCGCGAGCGGACCATAGCCGTGCATGAGGATCTGCCGATCCTCCTGCTCCTTGAGTCGGCGGATGGCGGCGATCGGCTCGGTGTCGAGGACCGTGGTGTTGTTCCACGCGGCGTCGGACAGGGTGCTCGAGACGACGTACTTGGGGAGGGCGTTGATCAGGTCGGGGTAGTCGCCCTCCCGGCCGGGCCAGGCTCCGGCATAGACCTCGTAGGTCCGCCTCCCCATCAGGAGGGCGTCGCAGCCACGGAGCTGCTCGAGGGCGATGGCGTCGGACTCGGCGTCGATGTAGCCGAAGTGCCAGCGCTCCATGTGGTTGATCACGCCGTCGAGGCTGACGAACGTCTGACAGACGATGGTTCCCATTCCAGTTCCTTCGCTCGGGTGGTGAATGCGTCAGGACATGTGCTGCGGTCGGCTCTTCCAGACCCAGGACGCCAGGCACGCCACGACCGCGACGGCGGCGGCGAACCAGTAGCCGGGGGCGAACGCGGCGAAGCTCGGTGCGAGCAGCGCCGCTGCCGCCACGCTGGACACCGCTGACACGCCGGCGGCCGCACCGAACTCGTGGAACGTGCTGAGGGCGCCGGAGGCCACGCCGGCCTCGTGGGGCTGCACCACCGAGAACATGCTGCCCGCGGCGGCCACGAAGGCTGCTCCGATGCCGAGACCGGCCACGCTGGTGGCGACGATCAGCACGGTCATCGAGAAGATCGCCGCCGCAGCCGCGAGCCCGGCGGCGGCGATCAGCAGCCCGAGCGCCGAGACCGCACGGACGCCCCAGCGGGGGATGACCCGACCCGCGAGGCTCGAGCCGAGGATCGTTCCGAGAGCGACCGGCAGGAATGACAGCCCCGTCTCGAGCGCGGTGAACCCGTGCAGGTGCTGCAGTGCGAACGAGCCGAGGAAGAAGACCGAGATCATCAGCGCCGTCGCCACGAAGATCAGGCCGAGCCCGCGCAGCACCGCGCCCCGTCCCAGCAGGGTCCGGTCGATCAGCGGCGCCGCAGCGACTCGGATCCGCCACGCGAACAGGGCGTAGCCCACCACCCCGACCAGGACGGCGATCACGGTGCGGCCCCCGAGCCAGCCGTCGTCGCCCGCCGTCACCAACCCGTACACGACGGCGCCGGTCGCGAACGTCGCCAGCGCGGCGCCGAGGACGTCGACGCGACCACCCGAGCCCGGCAGCGGCCGGACCGAGCGCAGCAACCCGATCAGCAGGACGAGGCCCACCGGGAGGTTGATGAAGAAGACCCAAGCCCAGCCCGGGCCGGCTGTCAGCACGCCACCCAGGAGCACCCCGAGCGCGGCGCCCGCACCGCCGAGCGCCGACCACACACCCAGCGCCTTCGCGAGCTCGGCGCCGGCGAAGGTCCGGGCGATCACGGACAGCGCAGCGGGCGACAGCGCCGCCGCGCCCACACCCTGCAGGACTCGTGCGAGCAGCAGGAGCTCTCCGGTGCTCGAGAGCCCCGCCAGCAGGGACGCCGCCATGAACACACCGAGGCCGGTCAGCACCACGCCTCGGGGACCGAGGATGTCGGCGGTCTTGCCGCCCAGGAGCATCAACCCGCCGAACACCAGTGCGTAGCTGCTCGCCACCCAGGCGACGGCCGCTCGGTCGAGCCCCAGGTCCGCCTGCATCTGCGGAAGCGCGATCGCCACCACCGTGACGTCGACGATCAGCATCAGCTGCGCCACGCCCAGCAGCGCCAACGTGCGCCAGCGACGGGGATCGGCCACGTCGGCCGACCCCGTGGCAGCGCGGTCGGAGACATCCATGTCAACCACCTCGTCCTATCTCGAACACCAATGTCCGAGTAATGTAACCCGTACATCGGTGTTCGACAAGAGCGATCGATGAGTGCGCCTCAGGTCTGGCCGACGCGTCCCTTTGTCGTTGACCCCTGGAGGAGGATCCGCTCATGCACTACTGCCAGACCTGTGAGGAGCAACGCTCGATGACGCCACGGGGCGAGGCTGCGGCGTGCCCAAGGTGCGCGGCGGTGGCACCCGCCTCACGGACGGGTCCGCTGTTCCTCGTCACGGGTGCCTCGGGCGGCGGCAAGACGACGCTGCTCCCGCTGCTGCTGCAGCGGCTCGTCGGCGAGTGCGCGGTCTTCGACGTCGACTGGCTCATCGATCCGCTGGCACGATCCGCACCCGATGGCCAGGTCGACTGGGCGACGTTTCGCGACCTCTGGCTGCATGTGGCCCACGGGGTCACCCAGAACGGCGTCGACCCGCTGCTGCTGGGACCGTTCTTCCCGCGGCAGCTCGACGACCTTCCCGGGCGTGCCTGGATCGGCGAGATCCACACGCTCGTGCTGGACTGCCCCGACGACGAGCGCCGGCGGCGGATCCAGTCGCGGCCGGCGTGGCGTGCTCGCGACATCGAGGAGCAGGTCGGGTTCGGCCGATGGTTGCGGGAGAACGTCGATGCTGTGGTCGACACGGCCGCCCTGACGCCGGACGGCGCTGCCGATGCGGTCGTCGACTGGGTGCGGAGCCTGCGCTGACCGTCTCAGGCCGCGAGGCGCAGCCGCCCCCGTGGCTGCAGCGACAGGCGGGGCGCCACGGCCCAGCGGCCGCTCGGTTCGCGGAAGCAGACCAGCCTGCCCGCATGGACCTCGCCGTGGCAGTGCTGGCACAGCGGGATGCCGTTGTCGGTATCGGTGGCGCCGTCGTCGCTCCACCAGATCGGGTGGTGGATCTCGGTGAATCCCGGTGGTGCCTCGCAGCCCGGGTTCTGACAGCCGCCGGGGTAGCTGGTCAGGATCGCGCGCCGCTGATGTCGGGTGTGGGAGCGTCTGGCGCGTCCCAGCTTCAGCGGCAGTCCTGCCTCGTCCAGCACGCATGTCTGAATCAGCCCGTCGCAGATGATGCGGGCGGCGACGTGTGCCGGGAGGGCGTCGCCGCTGTGCTGCAGGTGGGCGATCCCGCCGCCGGTGGCGGCGTGCTCCGTCAGCTGGTCGGCAGTGATCGTGACAACCAGGGTGGGTGCGTCTCCGCCGATGCGCGGTGCCTCGGCGAGCTCGGCCGCTCGTGTGACCAGGCCTACCAGGGTGTCCGCCTGCCGCTGCGCGCTGCTGCGGTCGTCGCTGCTGCCGATCTGCCCGCCGGCATTGCTCGCTATCGGCGGCTGGGTCTGATCGGTCTCGTGCCGGACCTTGCTCCGGGGCGCGTTGTGCGCGTCGAGCGCCAGCCGCAGGGCTGCGCCCTGGTCCGCCGGCAGCAGCAGCTTGCCCACCCACATGCCGTCGGCTCGTTGTCCGAGCGTGAAGGAACGCCGCGCCCGCTGCTGCTCGTACGAGGGCTCGGGACCATCGGGATCGATAGCGTCCCGCCAGGCGCGGGCCTGCACCGCCAACAGCTCTGGTGCCAACGGCAGGCGGCAGACCGCGTGGTCCTCCTCGCGGTCGGGATCGTCTGCCTCCTCGAGCGACGGGTCGGGGGAGCCGGTCGCGGCGGCGACGAGAGCCACCTCGGCGGCCTCGAGCGCGTCCGGGTGCGCTCGGCCGCCGACCTGGTTCAGGGTGTCCCGGACCACGAGTGCCTGGTCGAGCCCGATCGCGCCGGCCCGGAGCGCGCTCGCCAGCTGCGGCATCAGGGGCGGCAGCGCTCCTGTCGACCCGCCATCCCGCGCTGTCGTCGCCGCAGCGATCCGCCGGTACTTGGCGAGCGTGTGGCGTCCCGCTCCGGTGAGCACCATCAGGAGCATGGTGCTGTCCCGCAGGCCGAAGCGCGCGGCCAGCGACCGTGCCGGATCGGCCTGGAGGCACTGCCGCTCGACGTGGTGCACCACCTGCACCATCAGCGCATCGGTGAGTCGCTGCAATCTGGCGGCCAGCTCGGCAACCTCCAGCAACCCCTCATCGGGCAGTGACGCCATCGAGTCCTTCTGTGCGGCGGCCGCCGACAGCGCCTGGTCCGCCTGCCTGAGCAGGCCCGCCAGAGTGCTGAGCTGCGCCGCGTCCTCCATGAACAAACACTACACCTGTAACGAACGGATGTGCTAGTCCTGTTCGCTGAGAGCGAACGGCTGGATCAGGAACCCGCTGGTGCCCTGCTCGTGCCGACTGGGCGCAGGGTCGTCCGGACGCAGGCGGCCGCCAGCCGAGGCAGGTCGTGGGGGTCGACAAGACCGGCGAGCTCGTCGGGCTGTTCGGGCAGGCCCAGCTGCTTGGCGCCGTCGAGCACGCGATCGTCCAGGTAGGGAGCGACGTCCGGCCACACCGCCTGCGCCTCGCGCAGCACGATGTGCGCTGCGTGCGTACCCACACCGGGGATCCGCCGCAGCTCGCGGTGCAGACCGGTGGGGGAGTCGGCGTCGCGGTAGAGCCGGCGTAGGTCACCCGAGCAGCGCTCGACGACGTGCTCTCCGGCGCGCACCAGCAGCGTCGCCTTCGTGTGGTGGAACCGCCAGTAGCCGGCGAGCGTCATCGCTCGCGCCACGTCGTCGGGCTCGGCTGCGGCGAGCGTCGCCGCGGTGCGCGTCAGCGGCCGAAGCGCGGCCGAGGCCCGGATCGCGGTGGTGTGCTGCACCGGAGCGGCCAGCAGGGAGGCGAGCACCAGCAGGCGGAACAGCGGTGCCGGGGTGTCGCGCAGGTCGATCCCCGCTTCCTCGGAGAAGGTCCGGGTCTCCCGGGCCAGCCGCGCGGCCAGGTCTCCGGCTGGTTCGGACCGGGCGTGATCCTCGAGCGTGCTCGCTGCTCGCACGGGTTCGGACATGGTGATGCCTCCTTGTACGTCAGGGTGGGGTGCTGCGGCAGGGGTCGTCGATGGAGCCCGGCGGGCGTGCTGGCCGCACGGGTCGCCACCGACCGGGTGCACGGGTTGGTGGGCACGCTCGCGCCCCGGGAGTCCCGAACCCGGTCATGCCGCCCCGTCTGGTCTGGTCGACCGCGAGGGGGCGATCGCTGTGCTGGCCCTCCCGGTCAGCCGGTGAGCGTCTGGAGCTCGCGGCGCAGGTTCGCCCCGGCGCGCTCCTGCCACAGGTGGCGGCCGCGCTCGGTCCGGTACAGCGGGTCGAGCGCGAGCAGCTGCCGCAGCACCGCGGCGCGCCCGGAGCGCCAGTCGGCGTCGCTCACGTGCGCGTAGTCCAGCCGCACCGCAGCGACGTACCGGTCGTAGCGGGCCGGCTCGGCACCGAGCACCGCCAGGTCGGCGTCGCACAGCAGCGCTCCGTGGCGATCGCCCGGCTCCGGCCGGTGATCCGTCGTCACCCGGACCAGCCGGGCCACCTCGGCGACATCGCTCGCGGGCAGGTGGCCGGCCAGCACGGTCTCCGCGAGCAGCGCCGAGGCCTCCTCGTCGGTGCCCGGGGCGCCGTCGTAGACCGCGTCGTGGAACCATGCCGCGAGCGTCACCACGAGCGGTGCCGCCTCCCCGGGGTCGGTCACCGCGTCGAGCGCGTCGAGCACCGCGAGGAGGTGGGTGACGTCGTGGTAGTGCCGGTGCGGCTCCGACCACCGCGCGAGCAGCTCCTCCCGCAACGGCACGGCCGCCGCGAGCGCGCCCGGCCATCGTTGCTGCAGCACCGCTCGCGCGTGCGCGGGGCGCTCGCGCGAGGTCACCCGCAGCCCGCTGGCACGCAGCCGCCGGATCAGCTCGGACCCGCTCACCGGCACCGCCCCCAGGGCGATCAGGTCCTCGCGGCGAGCCTCGGACACGTCGTAGTGGTCCCGGTCGAAGGCCCGCGGCGCGATCCCGGCCCGCTCGGCGAACGCGTGCAGCTCTGCGAGCGAGGTGTCGGAGACCAGGTGGGCGAACACCGTCCCGTGCGCGGGCCACCGCGCAGCATCGATGAGCACCACCACCCGACCAGGCTAGGCCGCGCGGCAGCCCCCTGCGACCGCCGTCAGCGCGCGAACATCCGCAGCGCACTGGTCTCGGCCTCCTCGTACTGCCGAGAACCGGCGTCGAGGCACAGGGCGATGGAGTCCAGCGAGCTCTCCACCTGCTGCTGCGTGACCCGCCAGTCGGCGAGCACGGTGCTGAAGGCCGCCGAGGCGCTGCCGCGCCAGGAGTCCTGCAGCGCCGCGAGGTGCCCCATCATCGCGCTGACCTCGCTGCGGATCGCCGCCGCCGAGGCGCGTGCGTTCCCGCCCGCCCGCAGGATCTCGCCGCTGTCGACCTCGAACCGTGCCATGTGTCCATCCCTTCGCCGTGGCGTCGTTGTTCGACGCCGATGCAGCGACGCTAGGGACGGAGCCGGTCACGCGCCGGTCGGGGAAGGGGGTGCTGTGGACGGTGGTGCATCGGGGCGCACCTGTGGACAGCCGCCTCAGCGGGTGGGCGGCCTCGACATCGACGAGCCGTCGTCGTCGGCGGCGCGGCCACGGCGGGCCGCCTCGCGCTCGCGGGCCTTGCGCTCGGCGCGCTCGGCCTTCTCGCGCTGCCGCCGCTCGCGGTCGGCTTCTGCCGCCGCGCGGCGCTCACCGGCACGCTCGCGTGCGGCACGGCGCGCGACGTCGACACGATCGGCAGCCGTCAACGGCGCGGGCTCGGTCACCGGGCCGGCCTCGGCGGGACCCTCACCGAGCACCGCCATCTTCGCGGCGACCATCTCGGCGACGTGCGACTCCTCGCCCTCACCGCGTTCCGGCAGCGTCGTGAGCTCGATCTCCAGGCGTGCCCGCTCGGCCCGCAGGTTGTCGCGCGCCGCGTTCTCCCAGCCGTGCCCGAGCGGGCTGGCGAACAGCGTCCGCCGTTCCAGCAGCCGGCCGATGATCGCCAGCCTGGCCTCGACGTAGTCGCGATCGGGGATGTGGCTGTACTCCTCGCGCACCTCGCGCAGGTAGGCCTCATACCGCTGCGGCTCGGCCGCCAGACCACCGAGATCGGCGTCGCACAGGGCCTGGGCGTCGATGTCGTTGCCCGGCGCCACGTGCCGCGAGAGGTACTGGATCAGTGTGCCGATCCGCTCGATCGCCTTCTCGGGGACGCCGAGCGCACCCAGCTCGCTGCGGGCCAGCTCCGCCGACGCCTCGGCATCGGCGCCGCCCCGGTGCGCGTAGGCGCTCGGCGCAGCGCTCGTGAAGACGGCGCCGTGATACCACGCCGCGAGCCGCACGACATCGGGCTGGTGCGTCTCGGCGGCGAGCTCGTCCACCCGCGCCAGCACGGCGATCAGCCGCTTGAGGTTGTGGTGGACACGCTCCTCGGAGGTCCACCGCTCGATCAGCGCCTGACCGGTGCTCTCGATCGCTGCTCGGTCGGCTGTGGCGCCCACCGCTTCGACGCTGCGCCGCCACGCTGACAACAGCCACTGCGGCGCTTCGGTGCTACCCACCGTGTGCTCATCCCCTCGTCCCGCCTGTCGGGCCGTGCCATGGTACGCCGGGCAGATGACATCGGGTCCGCCCTGCAGGCGCATACTCTTGGCGAGATGAGCAGCCCCCGCGCGGTCGTGATCACGGTCTCGGACCGTTGCTCGACCAGCGCGGCCGAGGACCGCTCCGGACCTCACGCCGCGACCCTGCTCACCGAGGCGGGCTACGCCGTCGACGGCGTCCGGGTGGTGCCCGACGGTGTCGAGAGCGTCCAGCAGGCGCTCGCGGCCGCCGTCGCCGAGGGCGCCCGGGTCGTGGTCACGGCAGGCGGGACCGGCGTCGGGCCGCGTGACCTCACGCCCGAGGCGACGGCAGCCCTGCTGGAGCGCACACTCCCCGGCATCGCCGAGGAGATCCGCCGTGTCGGTTCCCACACCGTCCCGACGGCGTTGCTCAGCCGTGGTCTCGTCGGCACCCTGGGCGGGGCCGTCGTGATCAACGCGCCGGGGTCGCCCGGCGGCGTCACCGACACGCTGGCGGTCGTGGTGCCGCTGCTGGAACATCTCCTCGCACAGCTGGACGGTGGCGACCATGGCTGAGCCCGGTCTGGTCGTGCTCGCCGAGCTCCGCGACGAGGCGCTCGACGTCGGAGCTCACCTCGACGTCGTCCTCACCTCGGCGGTCGGCGCCGTCGCCTCGTTCGTGGGCACCGTCCGCGACCACAGCCCCGACGCTGCGGGCGAGGTCGTCGAGCTCGAGTACTCGGCGCATCCCGACGCGACGTCGGCGCTGACGGCGATCGCGCACCGCGTGGCCGAACGGTTCGAGGGCGTGCGGCTCGCCGTGAGCCACCGCACCGGGACCCTGCGGGTCGGTGACGTCGCCATCGTCGTCGCTGCCGCAGACGCGCACCGCGACATGGCGTTCGAGGCCTGCCGCGCGCTGGTCGAGGCCGTCAAGGCCGAGCTGCCGGTGTGGAAGAAGCAGGTCCTCGCCGACGGCTCGCACACCTGGGTGGGATCGGCATGAGCGTCCAGGTCTCCGAGGGCCTGCGGGGCCCGCTGGTCGACCGCCACGGGCGCGTGCACCGCGACCTGCGGATCTCGCTGACCGACGTCTGCAACCTCCGCTGCACCTACTGCATGCCCGCCGAGGGCGTGCCGTGGCTGGCGCGCGAGAACATCCTCACCACCGACGAGCTGGTCCGGGCCGCCGAGATCGCTGCAGCACTGGGGATCGTCGAGGTGCGGCTGACCGGGGGTGAGCCGCTGCTGCGGCCCGACGTCGTCGACGTCGTCGCCCGCATGGCCGCCATCGAGGGCGAGCAGGGTCCGCTGGAGGTCTCGATGACCACCAACGCGCTCAGGCTGCCCACGCTCGCCGGGAGGCTGAAGGACGCCGGGCTGACCCGCCTCAACATCAGCCTCGACACGCTGCAGCGCGAGGTGTTCCACTCGCTGACCCGCCGCGACCGTCTCGACGACACCCTCGAGGGCATCGACGCCGCCATCGCCGCAGGCTTCGCGCCGATCAAGCTGAACGCGGTCGCCATGCGGGGCGTCAACGACGGCGAGCTGACCGACCTGCTGCGCTACGCCGTCGAGCGGGGCCTCGAGCTGCGCTTCATCGAGCAGATGCCTCTCGACGCCGGCCACGTCTGGTCGCGACCCGAGATGGTCACCGGTGAGGAGATCCTCGACGCGCTCGCGCAGGAGTTCATGCTGACCGAGCTGCCCGGCCGCGGCGCCGCCCCCGCGGAGCGGTTCCAGGTCGACGGCGGGCCGAGCACCGTGGGCGTGATCGCATCGGTGACGCGCCCGTTCTGCGGCGCGTGCGACCGGGTCAGGCTCACGGCCGACGGCCAGCTCCGCAACTGCCTGTTCGCCCGGACCGAGTCCGACCTCGCCGGGCTCATGCGCGGCGGCGGCACCGACGACGACCTGGCGCAGCTCATGCACACCTGCATCGTCGGCAAGCTTCCCGGCCACGGCATCGACGAGCCGGGCTTCCTGCAGCCCGATCGGCCGATGTCCGCCATCGGCGGCTGACATGCTGGTGCCGTGACAGTGATGCGTACGACGCCGTCCGGACGCCTCGTGCTCCTCCGGCACGGCGAGACTGAGTGGTCCCGCTCCGGCCAGCACACCGGCCGCACGGACATCCCCCTGACACCCCATGGCGAGGACCAGGCGCGCGCGGTCGCGCAGGCGCTCGCCGACTTCAGCTTCGTGCTCACGCTCAGCTCGCCGCTGCAGCGGGCCTACCGCACGGCCGAGCTCGCGGGCCTGACCCCCGAGCTCGACGAGGACCTCCTGGAGTGGGACTACGGCGGCTACGAGGGCCGCACCACGCCGGAGATCCGGGAGGAGCTCGGCTACGACTGGAGCGTGTTCCGTGACGGCGTGGTGCCGGGCGAGACCCCCGGCGAGACCGTCGAGGAGGTCGCCGGACGCGCCTCCCGGGTGGTCAAGCGCGCCCTGGAGGCCATGGCCGACGGCGATGTCGCCCTGGTCGGTCACGGCCACTACTCGCGCGTGCTCGCCACCGTGTTCCTGCAGCAGGAGCCGCGCATGGGCGCGAAGCTGCTCCTGGACGCGGGGTCGCTCAGCGTGCTCGAGTACGAGCGCGAGGAACCCGCGATCCGCGCGTGGAACATCCCGGCACGCACCTCGTGATCGAGGAGCCCCGGGCGAGCCGTCGGATCGAGATCACGATGCGCAAGCCGTGGTTCGCGCTGTACGGGTTCGTCAGGCCGACGCTCGTGATCGCAGGGCGCACGCAACCGGTCCAGTGGGGGCTCGGGACCTGGCGGGTGCCGGCCGACGAGGCCGTGTCGTTCGGAGCGTTCCTCTTCAACCGGCTCTGGCGCTTCGGGCAGGCCGAGCTCGTGCTCGAGCCCGAGCACCCGCCGGCGATCGAGTACCGGGCACCGGTGCTGCCGTTCGTCCGCGGGCGCATGCGCGCGGTCACCGAAATCGGGTGAGCTCCACCACGGCCCCGCTGGACTAACGTGGTCGTACGTGGAGACCCAAGCCGTCCTGGACCTGCTGCGCCAGACCGCGATCGACGTGATCACCCCGCGCTTCCGCGCGCTCGCCGAGGGTGAGGTGTTCGAGAAGGACCACCCCGGTGACCTCGTGACCGTCGCCGACCGCGAGTCGGAGGAGGTGATCACGGCCGCGCTCCGGCGCGCCTACCCGGACGCCATGATCCTGGGCGAGGAGGCTGCCGCAGCCGACCCCAGCCTCCTGGCCGCCTTCGCCACCGCCGAGCACTCCTTCACGATCGACCCGATCGACGGCACCTGGAACTTCGTGCACGGCAAGCCCGACCACGCGGTGATGGTCGCCGAGCTGCGCTCCGGCGAGGTCGTCCGCAGCTGGATCTGGCAGCCCGAGCACCAGCTGGCGTTCGTGGCCGAGAAGGGTGCCGGCGCCTACCGCAACGGCGAGCGGCTGCCGACCCTCGAGGTCGCGGACGACACGACCAGCTGGCGCGGCATCAGCTCCCAGACGCAGATCCGTGACGGTCACTTCGACGGGCTGACGGCGGTCGGCGAGACATGGTTCTGCGCCGGCGTCGACTACTCCCACCTCGCCGCGGGCGACGTGGACTTCATCGTGTTCGCGCACGGCAAGCCGTGGGACCACGCGCCCGGCCAGCTCCTGATCGGCGAGGTGGGCGGGACGATCCAGCGGCCCGACGGCAGCAGCTACCGTCCCGCCGACCCCCGGCCGTGGCTGGTGGGTGCCGCCAGCCCGGCGGTCGCCGACGGCGTCCGGGCCGCCCTCGGGGACGCGTTCGGCTCCTGAGGATCAGCCGCCCGCGAAGGGCGGCAGGATGTCGACCACGTCGGCGTCGGCGATCGGTGCCTCCGGGTCGTCCACCCGCCGGCCGTCGACCAGCACCGCGCAGCGGGCGAGCACGCGCTCGAGATCCGGCCCGTGGGCCGCGATCATCCGCGCACGCAGGTCACCGAGCGTGCCCGCGTGGATCGCCTCGCTCGGGGTACCGGCCGCCTCGGCGGCAGCCGCGAAGTAGCGCACCTGGGTCATGACGCCTCCCACGCGAGCGCCGCCTCGCTGGCACGTCCGCACGCCACCCGCACGGCCTCCGGCGTCCCGCCCTGGCGGGCCGCGGCGAGACCGACGATGAACGCGCTCACGGGAGCGGCCGGGCGGTCGACGTGGTGCGCGACGTCCCGGGTCATGTCGAGCAGGGCGCGCAGCTCGACGGCGGAGCTGTCCACCCCCAGGGTCGTGCACAGGTGCTCGACCCAGGACTGGATCGGGGGCAGGTCACTCATCGGTGCCTCCTCGAGCTCGGCGACGGCGGGCGATGCTCAGATCCTCCCAGGTGTCGATGTCCGCCGTCGCAGAAGCGGGCGCCTCGACGGGCCGGAGCGCCAGCCCGGACAGCAGCCGGCGCGCCGACCGCCCCGCGGGGTCGCCGAGCTCGGCGAGCGCGGCGTCCAGCGCGCTGCGGCGGTAGATCCCGGCCAGCCACTGCGGTCGCCCCGTCTCGTCCACGAGATGGGCACCGGCCTCCGTCACGCCCGCGACCCACACCGCCGTCAGCGCGCCCACGGCCGCCACCGGGTCGGCGAGGTCACAGGCGAGCACGAGCACCGCCGTCGAGCACTGCTCGGAGGGGCCCAGGGCCGCGAGGCCGGCGCCGAGCCCGGCCACCGGGCCGCCGAAGGGCGGCCGCTCCTGCACCACCGCGACCCCCGGTTCCAGCGAATCCGGACCGACCACCACGCACCGCCGCGCACCCGCGGCACGGGCGGCCGCGACCGCGCGGTCGACCAGGCGCGCCCCCTCCAGCAGCAGGGTCGCCTTGTCCTGCCCCTCGAGCCGGGTGCTGCGGCCGCCCGCGAGCACGACCGCGTCGAGCGACGGCGGGTCCCCGGGCCGCGACATCGGTCAGCGGGTCCAGTCGCCGGACTTGCCGCCGGTCTTGGCCTCCAGGCGCACGTGCGCGATCTCGGTGCCCTTGTCGAGCGCCTTGACCATGTCGACGACGGCGAGCGCCGCCACCGAGGCGGCCGTGAGCGCCTCCATCTCGACGCCGGTCCGGTCGGCGGTGCGCACGGTCGCGCGGATCGCGACACCCTCGTCGGTGATCTGGACGTCGACGACGGCCCCGTGCACCCCGATCACGTGCGCCAGCGGCAGCAGGTCGGGGGTCTTCTTCGCGGCCGCGATCCCGGCGATCCGGGCGACCGCCAGCACGTCGCCCTTCGGAACGGTGTCCTCCCGCAGCGCCGCCACCACCTGCGGCGCGCACGCGACCAGTGCGGACGCCGTCGCGGAGCGCACGGTCGGCTGCTTCTCGGTGACGTCGACCATGCGCGCCGCGCCGGTGCTGTCGATGTGGGTGAACCGCCGTGGGTGGTTCATCGTGCTCCCTCCAGGACGTGGATCTCGTCTCCGGCGCGCACCTCGGTGACCGCCGCGGGCACCCGGGCGAGGCCGTCGGCACCGGCCAGGCCGCCCACCAGGTGGCTGCCGGACCCACGCCTGGACGCCGGGTGCACCAGCGGCGTGATGCCCTCGTGGCTGATCGTCACCGGCATGTACTGCTCGCGCCCGGCGGGGCTCGTCCAGTCGACGGCGGCCCGCGCGGGCAGGAACCGGGGCTCGACGGCGAGCTCGCCGGCGAGGCGCCGCAGCGCGGACCGCACGAACACCTCGAACGAGACGTAGACGCTGACCGGGTTCCCGGGCAGCGTGATCACGAGCGTGCCGTCCTCGAGCCGTCCCGACCCCTGCGGCTTGCCCGGCTGCATCGCGACAGGTCCGAACCACATCGTCGGCAGCGGTGCCAGCACGGCCTTGACCACGTCGTAGGCGCCGACGCTGACGCCGCCGGAGAGGATGATCGCGTCGACCTGCGGGGAGAGGCTCGCGAGCGTCTCGCGCAGCGCGTCCTCCTCGTCCGGCACGGCAGCCACCCGGACCGGCAGGCACCCCGCCTCGGCCACCGAGGCGGCGAGCACGTGGCTGTTGGACTCCGGGATCTGCCCGAACGCCAGCGGCCGTCCAGGCTCGACCAGCTCGGAGCCGGTCGAGATCACCGCGACACGCGGGCGGGCGTGGAGGTCGAGGATGCCGTGGCCCGCCGCCGCGGCCGCACCCAGGTGCCGTGCGGTCAGCCGCGTCCCGGCGCGCAGCACGAGGTCGCCGACCGTGAGGTCGTCACCGGCGCGGCGCACGTGCGCACCGGTGGCCGCCGGCCGGCGGATCGCCACGGAGGAGGTCCCGCCGTCGGTCGCCTCGACCGGGACGATCGCGTCCGCGCCGTCGGGCAGCGGCGCTCCGGTCATGATCCGCATCACGGTCCCCGGGCTCAGCGTGAGCCGGTCGGTCCGGCCGGCGGGGATGTCGTCGGCCACCGGGAGCACGAGCGGACGATCCGGCGTCGCGTCCGCGACGTCGGCCGCGATCACGGCGTAGCCGTCCATCGCCGAGTTGGTGAAGGGCGGGATCTGCTCGCGGGCGAGCAGATCGGTCGCGAGCACGAGCCCGAGGGCGTCGGTCAGGGGAGTCGGCGCCCTCGAGACCGGTGCGATGTCCGCCAGCAGCCGCGCGCGGTAGTCGTCGGCGCTGATCGGGGCGTTCATGACGTGCGCACGTTCTCGTGCTCGGCGGCCACCCACGCGGGGTAGCCGCCCACCAGCCAGCGGGCATCGATGCCCGCGGCTCGCAGCGCCGTGGCGGCGCGCTCGGCCCGCGGCCCGACCTGGCAGTACGCGACCACGACGGCATCGCGCGGGATCGCCTCCCGCCCGGTCTCGGTGAGCACGTGCGCGAGCGGGATGTGGAGGGCGCCCGGGATCGCGCCGTGGGCCACCTCAAAGGTCTCGCGGACGTCGAGGAGCGTCACCGGCTCGCCCTGCGCCACCGCCGCCCGGAGCTGGTCGATGTCCACGGCGTCCGCCACAGGGGACCGCTCGGGCGCGCGAGCCGGCGCCTCGACCGGCGCGGAGCGGACGGGCGTCGAGCGGCGCTCGCGCGGCCGGAGCGGCACCTCGGTCCAGCGCTGGGCCAGGGCGTCGAGCACGAGCACCCTGCCGAGCAGCGGCTCGCCGATGCCGGTGATCAGCTTGATCGCCTCGGTCGCCATCGTCGATCCGACCTGGCCGGTGAGCGAGCCCAGCACCCCGGCCTCGGCGCAGGAGGGGACCGAGCCGGGCGCGGGCGGGTCGGGGAACAGGTCGCGCAGGGTCGTGCCGCCGCCGGCGAGGTCCGGTCGCGCCCAGAACACCGAGATCTGGGCGTCGAAGCCGAGGACCGATGCCCACACGAGCGGGATGCCGAGCTCGGCGCAGGCGTCGGAGACGGCGTACCGGGTCTCGAAGGTGTCGGTGCCGTCGAGCACGAGGTCGTACCCGCGGAGCATCGCGGTCGCGTTGTCCGCCGTCAGGCGCTCGCGGTGCGGCTCGATCACCAGGTCGGGGTCGATGGCGCGCAGCCGCTCGGCCGCGCTGTCGAGCTTGCTGCGCCCCACGTCGTCGACCCCGTGGAGCACCTGCCGCTGCAGGTTGGTGCGGTCGACGACGTCGTCGTCGATGATGCCGAGGGTGCCCACACCCGCGGCCGCGAGGTAGAGCAGCGCGGGTGAGCCCAGCCCGCCGGCGCCGACCACGCACACGCGCGCCGCCAGCAACCGCCGCTGCGCGACCTCGCCGAGCGCCGGGAGCAGCAGGTGTCGCGCATAGGTCTCCGTCTGCTCCGGGGTCAGCGGCGGTCCGGGCGGCACGAGCGGTTCCACACGCTCACGCTAAGCCACGGCACGGCGAACGCGTGCCCCGGGTCGGGCGCCGACGGCGCACGCAGCCGGCAGCGGCTCAGCGCGGCGGCATCCGCAGCGCCCCGTCGAGGCGGATGGTCTCGCCGTTGAGCATCGGGTTCTCGACGACGTGCGCGGCCAGCGCGGCGTACTCCTCGGGCCTGCCGAGCCGCGCAGGGTGCGGTGTCTGCGCCTCCAGGGCCGCCATCGCGTCGCTGGGGAGCCCGGCCAGCAGCGGCGTCGCGAAGGTGCCGGGTGCGATCGAGACCACCCGGATCAGATGCTGGGCGAGGTCGCGTGCCGCCGGCAGCGTGAGCGCGGCGACACCTCCCTTGGAGGCCGCGTAGGCGGCCTGCCCGACCTGCCCGTCGAACGCCGCGACCGAGGAGGTCATGACCACGACGCCGCGCTCGCCGTCGACCGGTTCGAGACCGGCCATCGCCTGGGCGGCCAGCCGGAGTACGTTGGCGGTGCCGACGAGGTTGATGTCGATGACCCGGCGCAGGTCCTCCAGCGGCAGCACCCCCGCGCGGCCCAGCAGCCGGCCCGGCGTCGCCACACCCGCGCACGTCACGGCGACCCGCAGCTCGCCCAGCCCGGCGGCCCGCTCGACGGCGGCGCGCACCTGGTCCTCGTCACGGACGTCGGCGGGGACGAACGTGGCGCGCTCGCCGAGCGAGGCGGCGAACGTCTCGCCGGCGGCGCCCGGGAGGTCGAGCACGATCACGGCGGCGCCGTCCTCGTGGAACCTGGTGGCGGTCGCGGCACCGAGCCCGGAGGCCCCACCGGTGATCAGGACCACGGTGTCCTGCGTGATGCGCATGAGTGGCACGGTAGCGGCACGCCGGAGGATTTCCCGGGCGGAAGTGGCTAAGCCGGGGTCAGAACCTGTAGCGTCAACTTCTGACGTTCACCAACAAGGGGGTCCCGTGTCCGGTCGCGAGGTCCGCGCCTGGCTCGGCGCACGGGTCGAGGAGCTGGGATACCAGCGGCTCGACCAGCGCGGCCAGGAGGATACCTTCGTCGACCCCGAGACCGGTCACCGCGTCACGCTCGTGCCCTACCCCCGCTGGGGACGGCGCACGGACATGCTGACGGTCGAGTCCAGCCTGCCGCTGCCCGATGGTGGCCGCACGGTGGCGTTCCGGCTCGACGTCGGCAGCCAGGTGCACCCGCAGGGTGCGGCCGTGCCGGGGCGCTGGAACCCGCAGCAGCTCCGGGAGCTGTGCCAGTCGGTCGTGCTTCCCTACCTCCGGCGGGCGCGCAGCGCCGAGGACATCCTCGCGATGCTGCTCTCGGGCGAGGTCCGCCCCGTGGGCTCCGCGGATGCCTCTGCCGTGCTGCAGCACGGGTACTTCCTCGCGAAGTGGTGGCAGCTGCACGGCCAGATCTCGCGGCTGCGCGACGTCGCCGAGGACCTGCCTGCGCCCGAGCGGGTGCGGTTGCAGCACGCCCCGTGGGGGCGGACCGAGCTGGCCGAGGTGCTGTGGTTCAACCGGGACCTGCCTCCGGCGCCCGAGCGGCTCCCGTGGGGTCCCGGGGACCAGGGCGACCCGCGTGCCGAGCGCTGGTTCCGCCACGCCTCGCGCAGCGACCAGCTGCGGGAGGCGGCCGCCGCCTCCGGCGAGACGGCTGTGGCACTGGGACAGGTCCAGAGCCCTCGCCGGGTCTGAGCCGGCGGAGGTCAGCTCCCCGGAGGTCGCGGCGTCAGCTCGCTGAGTCGTCGGTCGAGGCGCGCAGCACGAGCCGCGGGGGCACGTGCTCGATGCCCGAGTGCGGCCGCCCCGCGATGGCGTCGAGCAGCCGCTCGGCGGCGATCCTGCCCACCTCGGTCAGCGCGGTGTCCACCGTGGTCAGCGGCGGTCGTGCCCCGGTGGCGATGATCTCCCAGTTGTCGGTGCCGATGACGGCGACGTCGCGGGGTACGTGCTTGCCCAGCTCGCGCAGGCTGTCGGTGACCCCGCGCGCCAGCAGGTCGCTGCCGCAGGAGATCGCGTCGACGTCCGGGTGCGCCCGCAGCAGCATCTGTGTGGCCTGCCGGCCCCAGTCCTCGGCCCAGCCGCCGAAGTAGGGCGGCGCGACCAGCTCGGTCCCGCCCGCGGCGAGCGCCTGCTGCAGGCCCGCGAGGCGCTGCTGCGCGGCGTCGAACCGCTCCGGCCCGGTGATGTGGGCGACCCGCGTGCGGCCCATCCGCAGGAAGTGCTCGCCGGCGATGCGACCCACCGCGACGTCGTCGACCACGATCGAGCAGTCCTGGGGGTTGGCGGAGGGCGTGAGGGCGTAGACGACCGGCGTCCCCGGCTCCACCGCGAGGGGCTGCCGGATGTTCGAGCTGCGGCCGGTGACGATGAAGCCGTCGACGCGGCGTCCCTGCAGGACGTCGATGTAGTGCTTCTCGCGGATCGGGTCGTCGCGGCTGTCGCACAGGAACACCGAGATCCGACCGGCGCCGAGCGCGTCCTCGGCGCCGAGCATGACCGGCACGCTGAAGCGCTCGAAGCTGTCGGTGGTGATCATGCCGACGGTGTAGCTGCGGCGCTCGAACACGCTGCGTGCGAGCTCGTTGGGTCGGAACCCGGTCTCGGCCGCGGCAGCGAGGATCCGCTGGCGGGTCTGGGCGCTGATCTGGCCCGTGCCGTTCAGCGCCTTCGACACCGTGCCGGGGGAGACCCCCGCGCGCGCGGCGACATCGCGGATGGTCGTGCGCCGTTGCCCGTCGCTCACCGGAGCCCCCTCTCGTTTCCGGAAACTCTAGCGGGCGACAGCGGCTGCGAGACGACATCGAGCAGAGCCGGGTGGACCGAGGCGGGTACGGATCTAGGAAACAACGGAAACATGTTGCACAACGTGCGGTGGTCGTGCCACGATGGCCGACGTCGCTCGGCTGAGCCCGGAGACAACACGTTCAACGCCGCACGATCCGCGTCACCGAGGAGCCTCGTGTCCGAGCACCACACCCACGTCCAGACCCGCACCGCCGAGCGGGTGCAGCCCGCCGGCGGCGGGCCGGTCCAGCCGCGCGCCACCACGACGCTGAGCCCGCTGGGCTTCGGCGACGTGCGCCTGACCGGGGGTTTCCTCGCCCGGCTGCAGCAGGAGAACGCCAGCACCTCGATCGTGCGCGGTCACGAGCACCTCGAGCGCCAGCAGGCCTGGACGAACTTCGAGAACGCGGCCGCTCGCCACGTCGGCCGGCCCTATCACGGCCCGGTGTTCGAGGACGGTGAGGCGTTCAAGTGGCTCGAGGCCACGGCCTGGGAGCACGGCCGGTCGGACGACCACCGGCTCGGGCAGTGGTTGGACTCGAGGATCGAGCTGGTCGCCTCGGCGCAGGCGGAGGACGGCTACCTCTCGACCTTCAACCAGGCGGCGGGCAAGCGGGGTCGCTACGAGTGGATCTCCTACGACCACGAGATCTTCAACATGGCCACGATGATCCAGGCGGCGGTGGCGCGCTACCGGACCTCCGGATCGGCCGACCTGCTCGCGGTCGCGCGCCGTGCCGCGGATCACCTGGCCGACACCTTCGGCGTCGACAAGCGGCGCGAGACCTGCGGCCACCCGCTGGTGGAGATGGCGCTCGTCGAGCTGTACCGGGTCACCGGGGAGGCGCGCTACCTGGACCTCGCGTCCTACTTCGTCGAGATGCGCGGTCATGGGACGCTCACCGATCCCACCTGGCAGGGCTGGACGTCGGTCTACTTCAGCGACCGCATCCCGGTGCGCGAGACCGTGTACCCCGAGGGGCACGCGGTGCGCGCGGTGTACTTCGCCGCCGGTGCCACCGACGTGGCGATCGAGACCGGTGACACCGAGCTCTTCGACACCCTGCGCCGCCAGTGGGACAACATGGTCGAGGCGAAGATGTACGTCAACGGCAGCCTGGGCTCACGCTGGGAGGGTGAGGCCTTCGGCGATCCCTACGAGCTGCCGACCGACCGCGGCTACGGCGAGACCTGCGCGGCGATCGCCAGCATCCAGTGGAGCTGGCGGCTGCTGCTCGCCACGGGCGAGTCCAGGTACGCCGACCTGATCGAGCGCCAGCTCTACAACGCGGTGCTCTCGGGTGTGACGCTCGACGGCGACCGCTACTTCTACGTCAACACCCTCCAGGTCCGCGAGGGTGCGATCGCCTACGACGACCGGATGGGTGCCGCCGGTCGGCAGGAGTGGTTCGGCTGCTCGTGCTGCCCCACCAACCTCATGCGGAC
This sequence comes from Pseudactinotalea suaedae, assembly GCF_009733815.1. Classification (GTDB taxonomy): domain Bacteria; phylum Actinomycetota; class Actinomycetes; order Actinomycetales; family Beutenbergiaceae; genus Pseudactinotalea; species Pseudactinotalea suaedae. The sequence continues at coordinate 11,213 of NZ_WNXY01000004.1, read as the reverse complement.
GCTGGCCTCCTGGCACCACTACCTCGCGACGAGCTCGGAGCACGGGCTGCAGCTGCAGCAGTACGGCGCGGCACAGGTGACCGGTGGCGGGCTGTCGGTCCGGGTCAGGACCGAGTACCCGTGGCAGGGCGAGATCGAGGTCGTCGTCGAGTCCGCACCCGACGCCTCCCGCGAGATGGCGCTGCGCATCCCCGGCTGGGCACGCGAGGCGACCCTGCACGTCGAGGGCGAGCCGGTCGCCGTCGTCGCCGGCGAGTACGCCAGGATCACGCGCACGTGGCGCCCGGGCGACGTCGTCCGGCTGGTGCTCCCCATGGCCCCCCGCCTGACGCGCGGCCACCACCGGGTGGACGCCGTGCGCGGCGCCGTCGCGATCGAGCGTGGGCCGCTGGTCTACGCGATCGAGCACCTCGACCAGGAGGGCGTCGCGGTCGACGACGCCGCACTGACCTCCACGGAGCTGACCGAGCAGTGGCGCGGCGACCTGTTCGGAGGGATCCCGGTCGTGACCGCGCCCGCGCGCAACCTTCCCGACGGCGATGCCGGCCGGGTCGTCGCGATCCCGTACTTCATGTGGGCCAACCGTGACATCGGACCGATGAAGGTCTGGCTGCCGATGGACGGCTGAGCGCAGAACACGCACGCACCACCACCCACGAACCGGCACCTGCCGGCTCGTCGATCCGCCGTACCCACGCACGGCTGCACCCACTCATGACTGCTGCCAGCCATGGCCGCACACATCCACTGCAAGGAGTCCGACAATGAAGCCGCTCATCCTCAACCGCCGCGACGTCTTCCGCCTCGGCGGAGCCGCCGCTCTCGGGACCGCCGTCGGCGGCTCCCTGATCGCCTGCAGCTCGGCCGGACCCCAGCTGCAGTACATGTTCTGGGGTTCGACGGCGGAGCAGGAGGCCGTCGAGGGCATGCTGACCTCGTTCGAGGACACACTCGACGGCGAGCTCACGATCGAGCCGCTGTACACGCCCGACGACTACGACACCAAGCTCAACGCGCTGGTCGCGAGCAACAGGATGCCGGACGTCGCCTACATCTCCAACGGGATGGCCTACCGGCTCGCCGAGCAGGGCAAGCTCCTCGACCTGGCGCCCTACTTCGAGGACCACCCGGGGATCGGTGGCCGGCTGCCCGAGGCCTACAACTACTGGTCCGAGACGCAGACCTTCGGGACCCCCGCGGCTCTGGAGATCATGTGCCTGTTCACCAACAAGGCCGCCTTCGCCGAGGCGGGTGTCGACCTGCCGCCGGTCACGGGGGCTGACGCCTGGAGCTGGGACGACTTCGTCGACGCCGCCTACCGGCTGACCGTCGACCAGAGCGGTCGGCGCCCCGACGAGGACGGCTTCGACCCCACCCAGGTCGCGCGGTTCGGCACCCTCGCGAACATGTGGTCGGCCGCCTGGTACGGCCTGCTGCTCAGCAACGGCGTCGACGTGGTCGACGCCTCGGGCACCACCACCCAGCTCAACAGCCCCGAGGCCGTGGCGGTGCTGCAGAACCTCGTGGACCTCATGCACGAGCACAGGGTCGCGCCCTCGCCCACGCAGCTGGGCAACAACGCGCCCTCGACCCCGGCGCAGCTGGCCTCGAACCGGCTCGGGATGGCGATCGACGGGCAGTGGGCGTTGCTGGACATCAGCAAGTCGGAGTTCGACTACGGCATCGGGGTGCTGCCCAGCTACGGCACTCCCATGACCGCCTCGATGGGCGGCGCGATCGGGATCTCGGCGGAGACCGAGCACCTCGAGGAGGCGCTCGCGCTGTACGTGCACCAGTCCGACCCGACGGTCGTGGGCCTGTTCGGTGAAGGCCTCTGGATGCCGGTCGAGGAGAAGTACTACACGGACGAGGAGCTGATCGCGACCTGGACCGACAACGACGTGCACCCGCCGGAGTACCGGACCGCCGTCGTGGACTACACGATGTCGAGCTCCAAGAGGTACTTCGCCGAGACGATGAAGAACTACGAGGCGATCGACAAGATCATCTCGCCGGCACTGGAGCGCGTGCAGACCGGTGAGGAGGAGGTCCAGGCGGTCATGGACGAGATCGCCGCCGAGCTCAACGACGGGGTGCTGCAGGGCTTCTACCCCAACCCGTTGGTGTGAGCGGCGTCAGCACCGCGGCGGCCCCGACCGGCGCTCGCCGCCGGGGTCGCCGACCCACCACCGGTCGGTCCGAGGCCCGCTGGGGCGTGCTGTTCGCGATGCCGGCGATCCTCGGGTTCCTCATCTTCACCATCGGGCCGATGATCGCGTCCTTCTTCCTCAGCCTGACGGACTGGACGGTCGGCGGCACACCCGGCTTCATCGGCGTCGACAACTACGTGGCGCTCACGCAGGACAAGCTGTTCTGGAAGTCCCTGGGCGTCACCACCTACTACACCTTGGCGGCCGTCCCGCTGGCGCTGCTCGTCGGGTTCGTCGTCGCGCTGCTGGTCAATGCCGGCTGGCGGCTGCAGTCGCTGTGGCGGACGGTGTACTACCTGCCCACGCTGGTCCCTGCCGTGGCCAGCGCCGTGCTGTGGATCTGGATCTTCAACCCGGACTCCGGTCTCTTCAACTCGGTGCTGCGGGCCGTCGGGTTGCCGACGTCGAACTGGATCTACTCGGAGTCGACGGCCGTCCCCTCGCTGATCATCATGAGCACCTGGGGCTTCGGCAACGCGATGGTGATCTTCCTCGCCGGGCTGCAGGGCGTGCCGCGACAGCTGTACGAAGCGGTCTCGCTCGACGGCGGGAACGCCTGGTCCAAGTTCCGGCACGTCACGCTGCCCTTCATGACGCCCGTGATCTTCTACAACCTCGTGACCGGTGTGATCGGCACGTTCCAGGTGTTCAACCAGGCCTACATCATGACGAGCGGCGGGCCGAACAACGCCACCCTCTTCTACATCTACTACCTGTACACGAAGGCCTTCACCGACAGCGAGATGGGGTATGCGAGCGCGCTCGCCTGGGTGCTCTTCGTCATCGTGCTGGTGATCACGGCGTTGCTCTTCCGCAACGCCCGCAGCTGGGTCTACTACGAGACGGGGGACACCCGATGAGCACCGCCACCCGGTCGCGTCCGGACGGCGGGCGCCGGATCTCGCGCGGGATGATGTTCCTGCTGCTGGCCTTCGGCGCGCTGGTGATGCTGGCGCCGTTCGCGTGGTTGATCCGCAGCGCCCTCATGACCGACGCCCAGATCTTCATCAACCCGCCGCAGTGGCTCCCGAACCCGGTCGCCTGGGAGAACTTCCCCGACGCGCTGACGGCGCAGCCGTTCGCACGCTACTTCCTCAACACGATGATCATCGAGGTGTTCGTGGTCACCGGCACGGTGCTCACGTGCGCGCTGACCGCCTTCAGCTTCGCGCGCCTGCGCTGGCGCGGCCGGAACGTGGTGTTCGGGGTGCTGCTCACCGGTGTGATGCTGCCGTACGCGGTGACGCTGATCCCCACGTTCGTGGGGTGGGCGGCGCTCGGTGCGCTCGACACCTTCCTGCCGCTGATCGTGCCGGCCTGGTTCGCGGGGGCCGGTGGCGGTGTCTTCAACATCTTCCTGTTCCGGCAGTTCTTCCTCACGATCCCGTACGAGATGGACGAAGCGGCCTACATCGACGGCGCGAACCCGTGGCAGGTGTTCATCAGCATCGTGATGCCGCTGTCGAAGCCGGTGGTCGTGGTCGTCGTGATCTTCACGTTCATCGGGGTCTGGAACGACTTCCTCGGCCCGCTCCTGTACCTGAGCTCCAGCGACAACTTCACGCTCGCGCTCGGGCTGGCGACCTTCCAGAGCGCGTACACCGCGCAGTGGGGGCTGCTGATGGCGGCGTCGTTGGTGGTGATCCTGCCGATCGTGCTGCTGTTCTTCGTGCTGCAGCGCTACTTCGTGGAGGGCGTCACGCTCACCGGTATCAAGGGCTGACGGCGGCACCCGCGGTCTGGACCTGGACCGGCGCGCCGCCCGCGGCGAGCGAGGTCTGGGCCGCGATCACCACCGCGACATCGGCCGTTGCCGAGGTCGGCGTGACCAGGGGCGACCCGCCGCCGCGGATCGCCGCAGCCCAGTCGCGCACGATGAGGGCGTGGCTGTCGTAGTAGCACTCGACCTCGGAGATCGCTGTCACGTCGGCTCCCCGGACCAGACGTGCACCGCCGCCGTGGGCCTCGTAGTCGACCGCGACGTCGATCATCCCCTGGCTGCCCAGCACCGTCGCCTCGACCTCGACCGCGCGGCTCGGCGTGCCCCAGCAGTACAGCGACTGCGCCACCAGCCCGGAGTCGAAGGTGAGGTCGAGCGCGTACGCCTCCGCCCCGGGAGTGGTGCGCCGGGTGGTGCGGTGGGCCGCCACCGCGGTGATCGGGCCCGCGAGTGCCCGCAGCAGACTGATGTGGTGGGTCGCCTGGTCCCAGAGCAGCCCGGCCATCGGCTGATCGCCCTGCCGCCAGGCGGACTCGGCCCAGACGCCGTCGAGCGTGTAGGCCCGCGTGGTGCGCAACGCCAGCACCTCCCCGACCGTGCCGGCCTCGATCGCGGCGCGCGCGGCGCGGACCGCCCGCAGGTGCGGGTAGTTCTCCGCGACGGCGGCCATCCGACCGGCCGCGGCCGCGGCGCGCTCCACCCGGTGGCAGTCGGCCAGCGTGAGCGCCAGCGGCTTCTCGACCAGCACGTGCAGACCCTGGTCGAGGGCCTCGACCGCGGCGTCGGCGTGACCGGCGTGCGGGATCCGGATGTCGACGGCGTCGAGCTCCTCGTGCGCGAGCGCGTCGGCGAGCGAGGCGTACGGTCGCGCACCCAGCGGTGCGGCGAGGCTGTGCGCCCGGATCGGGTCGCGGTCGACGACGGCGACCACCTCGACCTCGCCGCCGAGCTGCGGGTAGATGTCCCGCGCCATGATCGTGCCCATGGCACCGGCGCCGACGAGCGCCACCCTGGTGGTCATCGACTCCCCTCCGTCACAGCGCCGCGGTCATGCCGCCGTCGGCGTACACGATCTGGCCGTTGACGTAGGCAGCATCGTCGGAGCACAGCCAGAGCGCGGGCCCCACGAGCTCGGCCAGCTCGCCCCAGCGCCGCGCCGGCGTACGGTCCTCGACCCAGCCGGAGAACGTCGGGTCGGCCATCAGCGGCGCATTCAGCTCGGTGGCGAGATAGCCGGGCGCCAAACCGTTCGCACGCAGCCCGAGCGGCCCCCACTCGACGCACATCGCGCGCGTCAGACCGGCCAGGCCGGCCTTGGACGCGGCGTACGGGGCCGTGGTGGCTCGCGCCCGCGCGGTCTGGACCGAGCAGATGTTGAGGATCGCGCCGGACCCCGCCTCGATCATGGCCGGCGCGACGTGGCGGGAGACGAGGAAGGCGCCCGTGAGGTTGGTCTGGATCACCGCCTGCCAGTCCGCCACCGAGATCTCCGTGAGCGGGCCGCGGCGCTGGATCCCGGCGTTGTTGACCAGCACGTCGACGGCACCGACGGTCGAGGCGATCTCGGCGACCGCCGCGCGCACGGCGTCCTCGTCGGTGACGTCGAAGGCCACCGACCCGACCGATCCGCTGCCGCCGGCGTCGGCGATCTGCTGAGCCAACGCGCGTTCGGTCTCGACCAGCGCCTCGGGCGAGCGTGCGTTGAGCACCACGGTCGCCCCGGCGGCGGCGAAGCCCGAGGCCAGCTCTGCTCCGATGCCGCGCGAGGACCCGGTCACCAGGACGACGCGTCCCTCATAGCTCTGCCTCACACGGACTCCTTCGGTCACGATCGCTCGCCGGTGGTGCTGCCTCGCTCCACCAGACGATGGGGCAGCAGGTAACGCGCGGGCTGCGCGTCGCCGTCGAGCTGGGCTCTGAGCTCGCGGAGCGCGGCGGCGGCGACCTCGTCGGGAAGCGGCCCGACCGATGTCAGGCCGGGCGTGGAGCGGGCACCCTCGCTCATGTTGTCGAACCCGGCCACGGCGACGTCGTCGGGCACGGACCGCCCGGTGCGCGCGATCGCCTTCATCGCACCGATCGCCGCGGAGTCGTTCATGGCGAAGATCGCGTCGACGGCCGGCACCCGCTCGAGCGCGCCGAGGGTTGCCTGCAGGCCTGCGTCGAAGTTCCAGCCGGAGCTGATCATCAGCGCGGGGTCGACGTCGATGCCGGCCTCGTCCAGGGCATCGACGTAGCCGGCTGTCCGCAGCTCGCACGTGAGCGCGGGTCCGTTGTGCGCGCCGAGCAGCGCGATCCGGTGCCGCCCCAGCCCGATCAGGTGCTGCACCGCGTCGTGCACCGCGAGCCGGTTGTCGGGCCCGACGTGCGCGACCTTCTCGCCGAGCCCGCGGTCGCCGATGAGCACGACCGGGAACGTCGGGTGCCGGCTCGAGGAGTCCTCGGGCGTCAGCGCCACCGAGGACATGATCACCCCGTCGGCGAACACCTGGTCGCCTCCCAGGATCGCCAGCTCGTTCTCGCGACGTGACCGGGTGGTCACCACCAGCACGCGCAGGTCGTCACCGGCGGCCCGGTCGATCACGCACTGCGCCAGCTCCGCGAAGTACGGCTCGGTCAGCGAGGGGAGGGCGAGCGCCACCGTGGACGTGCGTCCCTGGCGCAGCTGCCGGGCCGGTGCGAAGGTGCGGTAGCCGAGGGCGCGGATGCTCGCCTCGACCTTCGCGCGGGTCTCCGGTCGCACCGGCACCGACCCGGTGACGACGTTCGAGACCGTCCGCTGCGAGACGCCCGCGTGCTGGGCGACGTCCCGCATCGTGACCGCCACGAACTCTCCTCGCTTCCGGAACCGCTCCGCCGAGCCGCACAGCCGTGAGGGTTGCGCTCGTCCTACCTTCTCGTACATGCTACGTAGCAATCCTAGTTCTACCCCTGATATCCCCCGGAGTTTCGACGATGAGCATCCCGCGCCCCGAGCACCCCCGCCCGCAGCTGGTCCGCGAGCGGTGGCTGAACCTCAACGGCACCTGGCAGTTCGAGATCGACCGGGGCGACTCCGGTCTGGAGCGAGGGTTGCTGGAGCGCGACCTGGAGCGCGAGATCGTGGTGCCGTTCGCACCGGAGTCGCGGGCCTCCGGCATCGAGGACGTCGACTTCCTGCACGCGGTCTGGTACCGCCGGACCGTGACGATCCCGGCCGACTGGGCCGGTGACGAGGTGCTGCTGCACCTGGGCGCGGTGGATCACGACGCCACCGTGTGGGCGAACGGCACCGAGGTCGCGCGTCACCGTGGCGGCTTCACGCCGTTCACGGCGAACCTGGCCGGCGTGGCCGCGCCCGGCGAGGACGTCACGATCGTGGTGCGGGCGCGCGACCCGAAGGCCGGCCCGCAGGCGCGCGGCAAGCAGTCTGTCCTGTACGCCAACGCCACCTGCCACTACACCCGCACGACCGGGATCTGGCAGACCGTGTGGCTGGAGGCGGTGCCCGCGCAGCGCATCGAGCGGGTCCGCGTCACGCCCCGCTTCACCGATGGTGCCTTCGACGTCGAGGCGACCGTGCGCCGACAGACCCAGGGGCTGCGCCTCGCCGTCGAGATCCGCGACGCCGACGGCGTCGTCGTCACCGGCGAGGCGAGCGCGGACGACGACATGAGCCCCTCGCTCCGGCTCGTGCTGCCGGAGGACCGGCGCCGCGCGTGGTCGACGACGGACCCTCACCTCTACGACCTCACGGTCAGCCTGGTCGGCGCCGACGGGGCGATCGACAGCGTCGAGTCCTACGCCGGGCTGCGCTCGGTGTCGGTGCGCGGCCAGCAGGTGCTGATCAACGGCGAGCGGGTGTTCCAGCGGCTGGTCCTGGACCAGGGCTACTGGGCGGACACGATCATGACGGCTCCGAGCGACGAGGCGCTGAAGGCCGACATCGAGCTCGGCATCGCGGCGGGCTTCAACGGCGCACGGCTGCACCAGAAGGTCTTCGAGGAGCGCTACCTCTACCACGCGGACCGGTTGGGCTACCTGGTGTGGGGCGAGTTCGGGGACTGGGGCGCCGGGGTGGACGGCACGGTCGAGAACCGCCAGCAGCCCACCACCACCTTCGTCACGCAGTGGCTCGAGGCGCTGCAGCGCGACGTCAACCACCCCTCGATCGTGGGCTGGTGCCCGCTCAACGAGACGTGGCAGGCCATCACCGACCACGTCACGCAGCTCGACGACGTCACGCACGCGATGTACCTGGCGACCAAGCTCGCCGACCCGACCCGCCCGGTGCTGGACGCCTCCGGCTACTCCCACCGCGTGCCCGGGGCCGACATCTACGACTCGCACCTGTACGAGCAGGACCCGGCCGCCTTCGCCGAGCTGATGTCCGGGCTCGAGAGCGGCTCGCCCTACGTCAACGAGCACGACGACCGGGCGATCTCCCTGCCGTACGCCGGGCAGCCCTACTTCTGCTCCGAGTACGGCGGCATCTGGTGGAACGCGGCCAAGGCCGACGCCGCGGGCACCGACCGACGCGAGTCGTGGGGCTACGGCGACCGGGTCGCCGACATCGAGGAGTGGTACACGCGCTTCGCTGGCCTGACCGACGCGCTCCTCGACGACCCGCGGATGTTCGGCTACTGCTACACGCAGCTGACCGACACGTTCCAGGAGGAGAACGGGATCTACGACTTCGATCGCCGGCCCAAGTTCGACCTCGACCGGGTGCGAGCGATCCAGACCCGCGCGGCCGGTTACGAGACGCACGGTCCCTCCGCCTGAGGCGAGGGTCGCCGCCGGGCAGGCGGGTTTGCCTCGACGTCCGCATCTGCGGAGGTACAGTGCCGTTTTGTGACGCAGTATCGGATCAGCGAGGCGGCCCGCCTGCTCGGCGTGAGCGACGACACCGTGCGCCGCTGGATCGAGCAGGGCAAGCTCGGCACGAGCACGGACGCGGCCGGTCGCGCGGTCGTGGCGGGGACTGAGCTCGCCGCGCTCGCGCAGGCCGTGGCCTCGGCGACCCAGGACGACCCGCACGCCTCCAGCGCGCGGAACCGGTTCGTCGGCCTCGTCACGGCGATCCGGGCCGACACCGTGATGGCCCAGGTCGACCTGCAGTGCGGCCCGTTCCGGGTGGTGTCGCTGATGTCGGCCGAGGCGGTGCGGGACCTGGGGCTCGAGGTCGGATCCACCGCGGTGGCGGTCGTCAAGGCCACGACCGTGATCGTGGAGAAGGAGCGGCCGCGGTGAGGGCGCGCACCGTGGCGCTCGCCGCCGCGGCGACGCTGGCTCTGCTCGGGGCGTGCGGCTCCGGCGGCGGTACGGGGCCCGGTGACGGGCCCGACGGGCAGGAGCAGGTCCCTCACGAGCCGGGGCCACCGCAGGACCAGGTCCGCGGCACGGTGACGCTGTACGCGGCGGCCTCGCTGGAGACCGCGTTCGCCGATCTCATCACCGAGTTCGAGCAGCTCAACCCCGCGATCTCGGTGGCGCCGCCGGTCTACGACGGCAGCTCCACGCTGGTCACCCAGCTGACCGAGGGGGCTGACGCCGATGTCTTCGCCTCGGCAGCCGAGGCCGACATGGACGATCTCGTGGCCGCCGGGCTGACCGACGGCGACCCGGTGCTGTTCGCGACCAACACGCTCGTGATCGCCGTCGCGCCGGGGAACCCGCTCGGCATCGCGGACACGTCCGATCTCGTCGGGCACGACTACGTCGTCTGCGGGCCCGAGGTCCCCTGCGGCGCCGCGACCGCCTCCTTGTTCGAGCTCGACGGCGTCCCGCTCGACGCCGTGAGCCAGGAGCAGAACGTCACCGCGGTGGCCGAGCGGGTCGCCCGCGGCGAGGTCGACGCCGGCGTGGTCTACGCGACCGATGTCGGCTCCCGCTCCGACAGCCTGGAGGCCGTGGTGCCGAGCCGCGCGGCCGAGGTCGTCAGCAGCTATCCGATCACCACGCTGGTGGGCGCCGGCGAGGCTGCCGGTGCGTTCGTGGCGTTCGTCATCTCGGACGAGGGCCAGGCGGTGCTCGCCGAGCACGGCTTCGGCCGCCCCTGATGGCTGCCGACGAGCGGGTGGTCCGGGCAGCGCCGCTGCCGCGCTGGCTCCTGGTGCCGGCCGCCCTGGGTCTGGTGCTGCTCACCGTGCCGCTCCTCGCGATGCTGCCGCGCGTCGACTGGGCCGACCTGCCGGCGACGCTCGGCTCACCGGCGGCGCTCGACGCGCTCGGGCTCTCGATCCGGACGGCGGCGCTCGCCGTGGTGCTCTGCCTGCTGCTGGGGGTGCCGCTGGCCCTCGCGCTCTCGCGTGCCCGTCCGCGGGTGGCGACCGTGCTACGGGCGCTGGTGACGCTGCCGCTCGTGCTGCCACCGCTGGTGGGCGGGGTGGCGCTGCTGGCGGTGGTCGGGCGCACCGGGGTGCTGGGGCCCTGGCTCGAGCGGCTCGGCGTCACGATCGCCTTCACGCCGTGGGCGATCGTGCTGGCGCAGACCTTCGTGGCGCTCCCGTTCCTGGTCATCACGGTCGAGGGCAGCCTGCGCACCGTGGGCACCCGGTACGACACGGTGGCCGCGACCCTCGGTGGCCGCCCCTGGACCGTGCTGCGGCGGGTGACGCTACCGCTGATCGCGCCGAGCCTGGTCGGCGGGACCGTGCTCGCGTTCACGCGCGCCCTGGGGGAGTTCGGAGCCACCGCACTGGTCGCCGGCAACCGGCCCGGCGTCACGCAGACGGTCCCGATGGCGATCTACTCGGCCTTCAACGGTGCGGGCGTCACGCGTGACCTCGCGCTCGTGCTGTCGGTGCTGCTCGTGGCGACCGCCCTGGTGATCCTGCTGCTGGTGCCCGCCGTGCGACGTCGGGACGCCTGGTGACGGCGGAGCCCGGCATGGTCGTCGACGTCACGGCGGTGCGGGGCTCGTTCACCCTCGAGGCGCAGCTCGAGATCCCGGAGGCCGGGGTGCTCGCGGTCCTCGGACCGAACGGCTCGGGCAAGTCGACGCTGCTCGAGGTGCTCGCGGGGCTGCTGCCGCCGCAGCGGGGGGAGGTCCGCTGGCGCGGCAGGACGCTCTCGAGCGCGGACGGCCGGCTGGTGCCGCCGGCGTCCCGCCGCGTGGGTCTGCTCGCCCAGGACCCGCTGCTGTTCCCGCACCTGACCGTGCGCGAGAACGTGGCCTTCGGGCTGCGGGCGCGGCGCGAGCGGGACGCCGCGCCGGTCGCCGACCGGTGGCTCGAGCGGCTCGGCGTCGCAGCGCTCGCGGCTCGCCGGCCGCGGCAGCTGTCGGGCGGCCAGGCCGCGCG